>NZ_JIAW01000001.1 GCF_000620625.1 Mycobacterium sp. URHB0044
ATCACCGCACAGGACTGGATCGACGCGTGGGCAGCCTACGAACCGTCAGCACCCGATCAGACCTGCAGTCCGCACGACCCGCCAGCCCCCGACGAGTCAACCATCAACGACGACAACAGGACTCAGGCCGCCGGCGGCCCAGACCCGCCGGACGGCAAGGCGGCGTGACGCCGGGGCCCGCCGCGGCCCCGGCAGATCAGGGTCGTTGCCGCGTGGTGATGGGTCCTGCGGTGAAGTCGCGGCGCAAGCGATCGAGCAGCGACCGCCGGCGAAGCGGCGGGCTGCCGTAGTGGGCGTGCTCTCCGATGCCGGTGATGACGTCGGCCAACGCCTCGGTCGACGACCATGTGGGCGACCAGTCCAGCTCGGCGCGCGCCCGGCCGCAGTCGAGCAGCGGGACGCTGAACGCCATGTCGAGCCAGCCCCGGTCGACCGGCTGCAGTCGCAGCCGCCAGGCCACGTCGGCCAACCCACCCAACACTGCGGATGGCACGTGAATGGGCTTGGCGCCAAGCACTTCCCCGACGTCATCCCGGCTGACCGGCGGTTCCGCCGCTACGTTGAACGGCCCCCGGGCGCGGCGTTCGATCACCCGGACGAAGGCGCCGGCGACGTCATCGGCGTGCACGACCGGAATGCACAACCGGCGGTCGAGCGGCAGGAGCGGGACCAGCGGCACCACCCGCATCGGCACGTAACCCGGCAGCGCGTAGCGCATCAGTCCGCTGGCCGCGATCTTCTGCAGGATGAACCCCGGACGCATCCGCGCGATCGGGATGGCCGCACTTCCGTGCGCACTCTCGTAGGCATCGAGCAGCGCCTCCGCGGCCGACTTGTCACGGCTGTACGGCGACGTCGCGATTCCCGTCGCCGGCCACGACTCGTCGACCCGTTGGCCGTACCGACCGGCCGCATACGTCCCGACCGACGACATGTGGACCACCTGGCCCACGGCTGCGTCATGCGCCGCGTCTACCACGGCGGACGTGCCACCCACACCCACGCTCGTCAGGTACCTCGTGTTGCGGGTGGGCTGGAAGCCCCACGCCAGATGTACCACCGCGTCGGCGCCGTCGAAGATGCGCCGCAAGCGATCCCGCGCGTCGGCGTCGGCAATGTCCAGCCCCCGCCACGTCACCGAGCCGTACACCCCGGTCCGTTCCGGCGGACGTCGCACGACGCCGATCACCTCGTGCCCGTTCCCGGATTCGGCCAGCTGGCGCAGCAGAGCGGTTCCGACGTTGCCGCTCGCTCCCGTGACGACTATCCGCATGGCACACGCTCCGACTTAGCCGCTGCGGGCCCGCCGTCCCGTCTTCTTCCGCAGCGTGGACTTGGCCGCCGCGGCCCCCTTCGCCGGGGCCTTGGTAGGCGTCATCACCGAGGCGATCGCGGTATCGGCACGTTCCCAAACCCGGTGCAGGCCAAGCGCCGTGATCAGTCCTTCACCGAACGCCTTGTCGGATTCGTCGCCGACGAGCACACCCGCGGCGGCCCGGTTGATACCTGCCGCCTCGAGCAGTGCGACACCGTCGCCCCACGCCCCCAGCGGTTTGAAGTGCCGGAACAGCTCCTGCAGCATCACCACCAGTTGGACGTCATTGGTGATCGACGTCCCCGCGGCGACGACGGCCGCGTCGAATTCGATGGACCGCGCCGTGGCGAAGGTGCGTTCGATGACCAGCGAACGTCGACCAGACTTCAACGTGCCCCCAACGGGTGCGGTGACCAACGCCGTCGCGCCCTGACGCGCGAGTTGCTTCGTCAGCACCGCGATGCCTGCCAGGTCGGACCCCGCATCGGCGATGACCGCGACCTTGCGCCCGGCGATGGGGCCCGGTTCCGTGACCAGCTGTGACAACGCCGGAGAAGTGACCACATTGGTGGGCGGGTTCCCCTGCGGCGCAGGCAGTCCCAGACCGTCGGCGACCTGCTGACACAAATCGGCGTCGACGTTGGCCAGCACTTCGAGTTCGCGTTCCTTGACGGCCTTCTCGTAGCACTTGCCCAGTTCGAAGGTGAACGCCTCGGCGATGTGCGCCTTCTCGACCTCGCTGAGGCTGCGGTAGAACATCGCGGCCTGGCTGAAGTGATCGTCGAACGACGCGGGCTGCGCCCGCACCACCGGACCGTCAACGGGCCGCGGGGTCGGCACGTACCCTCCTTCGTCGGCCTCGGCGACGAGCGGGTCGGCACCGTCGAGGCTGTTCGGCCGGTACGGCGCCACGCCGGTGTGGATCGCGGTCTGGTGCATGCCGTCGCGCAGCATGTCGTTGACCGGGCAGTGGGGCCGGTTGATGGGCAGCTGGGTGAAGTTCGGCCCGCCCAGCCGCGTGAGTTGGGTGTCGAGGTAGGAGAACAGCCGGGCCTGCATCAGCGGGTCGTTGGTCGGCTCGATGCCGGGAACCAGGTTGCCGGTGTGGAACGCCACCTGCTCGGTCTCGGCGAAGAAGTTGGTCGGATTGCGGTTCAGCGACAGCTTGCCGATCCGTTGCACCGGCACCAACTCTTCGGGGACGATCTTCGTCGGGTCGAGCAGGTCGATGCCCTCGAAGCTGTCGGTTCCGTCGTCCGGCATGACCTGGATGCCCAGTTCGTACTCCAGGGGAGCGCCCGCCTCGATGCCGTCGGCCATGTCGCGCCGGTGGAAGTCCGGGTCGACACCCGCTGCGATCTGGGCTTCCTCCCACACCAGCGAGTGCACGCCGGCGATGGGCTTCCAGTGGAACTTCGCCAGGCTGGTGTTGCCGTTGGCGTCGACCAGCCGGAACGTGTGCACGCCAAAGCCTTCCATCGTCCGGAAGGAGCGTGGGATGCCCCGATCGCTCATGTTCCAGAACACGTGGTGGGTGGCCTCGGTGTGCAGGGAGACGAAGTCCCAGAAGGTGTCGTGCGCCGACTGGGCCTGCGGTATCTCGCGGTCCGGATGCGGCTTGCCCGCGTGGATGATGTCGGGGAACTTGATACCGTCCTGGATGAAGAACACCGGGATGTTGTTTCCGACGAGGTCGAAGTTTCCCTCGTCGGTGTAGAACTTCACCGCGAAGCCGCGGGTGTCTCGCACGGTGTCGGCCGATCCGCGCGAGCCGAGCACCGTGGAGAACCGGCAGAACACCTCCGTCTGCTTCCCCTTCTCGGCCAGGAAGGCGGCCCGGGTGACGCTGGCGGCGTTGCCATAGGCCTCGAACACGCCGTGTGCGGCGGCCCCCCGCGCGTGCACCACCCGCTCCGGGATGCGCTCGTGATCGAAGTGCGTGATCTTCTCGCGCAGGTGGAAGTCCTCCATCAAGGAGGGTCCGCGCGGACCTGCCTTCAGCGAATGGTCGGTGTCGGGCAGCCGCACCCCCTGTGCGGTGGTCAGGTAGCGGCCCGACTGGGCACGCGGATCGCGTTGCCCGTCAACGCTTTCCGCAACGCCGGTCGCGCTGACAGTGGGAGGGGCGGTCTGGTCGCGCTTGCGGGAGGTGGGCATCGAGGTTCCCTTCTAGAACATCGCCTTTAGAACATGGCCTTCTGCACTTGATCCGGACCGCTGTACTCCTCGTCGGGGAGCTGCTTGAGGTCCTCGATGAGGTTCTGGTCGGCGCCGTTCGACTTGGCGCACTCCAACAGGTCCGACTTGGTGGCGGGGTAGTTCGCGCCGGACAGGGACTTTTGTAGATCGATTGGATTTGGCATGTTGGCGGAGGTACCCGCTTCGTCGCGGTGAAACCATCCAAAATCCAAACCGGCCCCAACGAATGTTCGTGGGGGCCGGCTCGGGTTGCGACGGTGTCACGCCGCGCCGCTGCGGAGTGCGTCACGCGCGCGATCGAGCATCGAGGCGAACGGCCCGACGGCGAAGTTGACGAACGCAGATTCCACTCCTGCGTGGGGATGGGTGGGCGCGATCCGCTCGGCCATCTGAACGGCCGATGCCAACTTGTCGAGTTCGGAGTCGTCCAGTTGCTCCTCGAGCAGGGTGAACTCCTCGGTCTCCTCCCGCTCGGCGTGCTCTACCACGGCGGCCTGGAGGTGAATCAGCGCCTTGCTGAAGTCGGCTGTGCCGCAGGGGATCTTCTCGAGTTCGCTCAGGGCGACCTTCGCGTCGCGTTCCTCGGTCAACCGAGCGTCGGCGATCTGGGCGCCGCCCTCGGTCTTCCTCCGCACCCGCGGGTGCACCATCATTTCCTCTGCGGTCTCGTGGACGGCGAGCAGCTTCCGCAACCGCGTGAAGGCCTCGCTCTGCTCGTCGGCGTTCTTGGCGTCCAGGGTTTCGATGAACAGCGCCTTGATGGCCTCGTGCTGGTCCTTCAGATAGCTGACGACGTCGGCAGACGTGTTGATGGGCTTCTCGGCCACGGCAGATACCTCCGTAGGTGTGCGAATCGATGTCGGCGCATGGGCTGCACGCCGCTGCCTCCGGCTACCCGCGCGCTGCGGCGCGAAAACCGGCCGCTGACCTCTCCCACATCAGGTTTGGCGCACCGTGCCGTGGGTACGCGCGCCGGATCGGGGGCCAACGAGGGTGGGAGGACCAGATGCACTTTCAACGTGACACCGTGCGCCGTGCGGCAGCCGCCGCAGGAATCGCAGCCACGATCGGCATGGTCCCGCTCGCCGTGGCGTGCGGCGAGGACGGCGACAAGGCCCCTGCCGTCAGTACGACCCCGCAGAGTGGCAGCCCAAGCCCTGCGACCAGCCCTGCGGTGACGACGATGCCGACCGGGTCGGTCGAGACGTCACCGGTCGACACGGGTGCCCCGCCGCAGTCCGGTCCCAGCCAGACCGTTCGGGGCGGCAACAGCGTGCCCGCACCCTCGCCGAGCAGTTCGGAGCCGCCGACCGGTGGCGGCAATGACGGCGGCGGACAGTCGGGTGGTGGGACCGGTGGTGGAAATGGCACCGGCGGCGGCTGACGCTTCGGCCCATTCCCGCGGGCGCAATCGGCCCGTGCCGCTTCGTTGTTCGCGAGGCCATTCGCGAGGTGCGGCCGCCCCGTTCGCCGTGACGGCGTGCGTGGTTGCCGGGCTCGTGGGGACGGCCGCGCCCGTCGTGGCCGCGCCGGACACCGGCCGGGTGGTGGTGGTTGCGTTGGCCACGGTGCTGAAACGTTGTGACTTCAGTACCAACACGTACGTGCCGGCCGACGGCACGGGAAGGGCCGTCGCCTACATCAGGACACCGGATTCCGATACCGTGCTCGCCGAAGTGGACCTGGCGACCGCACGGCCGAATACCGGCTACGAGGTCGTTCTCATCCAGTTCCCGCGGTCCGCTGCGGCTGGTTGCGACGGTTCGAGTCCCGGCGCGGTAAGCGGCCTGCTTCAGACCGACGAGTTGGGGGCCGGCCGCATCGAGCTTCGCGATCGGATCCTCGATGACGCCACGGGTGCGTGGGTGCTGATCCAGCGCCCCGACGAGTACTCGCAGATTCCGGCCGAGTTCTACACCTCGGACTTCGTCGCGGCCTTCTGACCACGGTCGGGAGAGGGTTTCGGGCAAGGCCGCGCGGGTACGCCGAAGCGGTATTCCCATGAGACGAGACGGGCAAGGAGGACGTCCATGACCAGACCGCCCGACACCGCGACCGACGCTTCGCTAGGCGAGTTGCTCGGCCAGCTGTCGACGCAAACCTCGCGACTGGTGCGTGACGAGATTCGATTGGCACAGAAGGAGTTCGAGCAATCGGCCCGCCACGCCGGGATGGGTGCGGGCCTCGGCGGCGCCGCTGGCGTGCTCGGCTTCCTCGGCTTGGCGACGGCGGTCGCCGCCGCGGTCGCCGCGCTGGCGCTGGTGCTTCCGGTGTGGCTGGCCGCGGCCGTCGTTGCGGTGGTGCTGTTTGCCGCGGCGGGTGTTGCGATCCTCGTCGCGAAGAAGCAGGTCGAACAGGTGACCCCCGCCGCCCCGAAGACCACGGAAAGCGTCAAGCTCGACGTGCAGGAGATCAAGGATGCCCGCCATGACAGGTAGCCACGCCCGGCCGGAACCCGACCCCAACGCCGGCGTCGAGGATCTGCAAAAGGACATCGAGCAGACCCGCGCCGAGCTCGGCGAAACCATCAGCGCGCTCTCGGACAAGGTCGACGTCAAGGCGCGGGCTCAGCAACAGGTCGATCACACGAAGGCCGCCGTCGTCGCACAGGCCCGTTCCAACCGAAGTGCGCTCATGGCGGCCGCGGTGGCAGGTGTCGTGGTGATCGGGCTGCTGATTCGAAGGCGCCGGCGACGGCGGTGATCTAGACGCGCTGTTCGGTGACGCGTTGCCGTGCCATCTGTTCGCGGGCCGCGGCACCGTCCGCTTCACCATCGATGGCTTCAAACACCTTGTCTGCCTTATCATCCGGCATGTTCGGGGGAAGGAGCGGCACCGCGGGGTCGACGACGGCTTCGATGAGCACCGGGCAGTCGGCGGCGAATGCCGTGCGCCACGCGTCCGACGACTCCGCTGACGTGGTCACCCGGATTCCGCGCAGTCCCAGCAATTCGGCGTAGTCGGCGTAGGGGAAGGCCGGGACGGCTTGTGACGCGGCGAATCGCGGATCACCCTCCATCTCCCGCTGCTCCCACGACACCTCCGCGAGATCGCGGTTGTGCAGCACCAACACGATGAACCTCGGATCCGGCCATTGCCGCCACCGGTCGGCCACCGTGACCAACTCCAGCAACCCGCTCATCTGCATCGCCCCGTCGCCCACCAGCGCGACGACGGGCCGGTCGGGTGCGTCCAGTTTGGCGGCGAGCGCATACGGCATTGCGCATCCCATCGCCGCGAGGTACCCCGACACGTGCGCGTCCACTCCGCGTGGGAGGCGCAGATGGCGTGCATACCAGTAGGTGGACGAACCGACGTCGACGGCCAACCGGGTGTCGGCTGACAGGTGGGCCGACAGCTCGTTGATCACGAATTGTGGGTTGGCGTCGGCACATTCGGCGTCGACGCGGGCGGCTGCGACGTCTCGCCAACGCTGCACGGACCGGCGCACCCGGTCATGCCAGCTGCGGTCCTCGGTGCGCTGCAACAGCGGAAGCAGCGCGGCGAGCGCGTCCTGGGCGTCACCGATCACCGCGACGTCCACCGGGTACTTGCTGCCGATCACCCGCGGCTGCACGTCGATCTGAACCGCCCGAGCCTGCCCGGGCTGCGGATAGAACTCCGTCCACGGGTCGTTGCACCCCACGATCAGCAAGGTGTCGCATTCGCCCATCAGCTCGGCGCTTGCCGTGGTGCCGAGGTGTCCCATCACCCCGGTGTGCCAAGGCGCGCCCTCGTCGAGCACGGGCTTGCCGAGCAGTGACGCGGTCACACCGGCGCCGAGCGTCTCGACGACGGCGGTGATCTCACTGTCGGCACCGGCGGCGCCGCGCCCCACGAGCACGGCAACGCGGCGTCCCTCGTTCAGCACGGCGGCGGCCTCGGCCACGGCGTCGGGGGGTGCGGTGACGAACGGTTGGCCGAACGCCGTCGCCGACGGCACGATGCCGTGGCTGTGCGGCAGCGCGTCCGGCATCTCTGCCTGCTGGACGTCGTGCGGCACGATCAGGCACGTCGGAGTCGACGTCGACAGTGCCGTCCGCATCGCGTTGTCGAGTGCCATGGGCAACTGCTCCGCCGACATCACCGTCTGGACGTACTGCCCGCACACGTCCTTGAACAGGGTGTGCAGGTCGACTTCCTGCAGATAGCCGCTGCCCAGCGCCGTCGAGACGACCTGGCCGATGATCGCCACCACGGGGCGCCGATCCAACTTGGCGTCATAGAGGCCGGCCAGCAGATGGATGCCTCCCGGTCCCTGAGTGGCGACGCACACGCCGACCTCGCCGGTGAACTTGGCGTGCCCGCAGGCCATGAACGCCGCCATCTCCTCGTGTCGGGTCCCGACGTACTCGGGATCTCCGCCGGCCCGCCGCAGCGCGCCCAGGAGCGGATCGATGCCGTCGCCGGCGTAGCCGAACAACCGCGTCACACCCCAGTCCCGAAGGCGGTCGACGATCATGTCGGATACGAGTTGAGTCATTGCTGCGCGCCTTTCCGGCTGTGTTGTACGGGCTCACAGTGCCGATACCCAACCGGCGGAGGTTCACGCCGCTGGGCCCGGACATGGGTGTGCCCCGTTTCGTTGTGTGGACTGCACGGTGCGCAGGCTGGATACTTGGTAGTCACCCTGACGTGGCGCTCCGACGTTGATAGATTCGGTACGAGGGTGTTGGTGACGAGGGGGTCGGTGATGAGGCATTCGTGCAGCTGTCGCCGTCATGACCGGCTGTGACGTCGCAGCGGTGGAGGCCCCGCCATGACCACTACTACTGGCTGACGGCGATCCTCGCGGGCCGCGGCATGCAAGCCAGTACGTGCCGGGTGATTGCCGGCATCATCGCCGGCCTCGGTGTGATCCCGTTGATCGCGTTGGTCAGTCCGCTCGGCCCGCGCAACCTGACGGGCCGGATACTCGCGGTCGCCGTCTCGGCCTGCTGTGTGGCGATGGCGCTGCGCTGGATGCGCTATCGCTGGCCCACCAAGGCCGAGTCCGTGACATGCGTCGTCGTGGGTACGGTGTGCATCGCCGTCGCCTGCCTGATCACCACGAGTCCGGTGGCCGGTCTGCTGGGCGCCACGTCCTTCGCGGTGCTCGCCGCGTACATCGCCTGCTTCCACGGCCTGCGGCTGCTGGCCTTCACCTGGACCATCGCCGTGGCGACGTTGGCGGTCCTCGCGATCCGACTCGCCGCCTTGGACACGGCGCTGGCGATCAGCAGCGTGGTGCTCGTCGCGATCGTCAACGTCTTCGCCGCCTTCGCGTGCCGGATGGGCGTACGGCTCGTCGCCGGTGACCGGGAGTCCGGTCGGCTCGAACCCCTCACGGGACTGCTGGACCGCGACTCGTTCTACGAACGCACCGCCACGCTGCTGGCCGCGCGTCAGCGCGACGACGACCGCTACCTGGTGCTCATCCTCGTCACCATCGACGGGTTCTCGCTGGTCACCAGCATGTCCGGTGAACGAGGCGGCAATCGAGCCAGGGTCGCGGTCGGCAGCGCACTGCGACGCAGCGTGCGCCACGACGCCGTCGTCGCCCACGTCTCCGAGGCGGAATTCGTCATCGCCGACACCTTCACCACCCCCGACGCGTCCCCGCTCGTCGACCGAATCAGCGCCGCGGTGACCAACACCCCGTCCCGCCTGACGATCAGTATCGGGGTGGTCAGCACGCCGCTGCGCCCGCTGATGCACCTCCCGCCCGACGACGTCGTCGACGAAGTGATGACAATTGCGAAGGCCGCCATGTCCGAAGCGCAGAAGGCCGGTGGCAACCGGGCCCGCTTCGTGCTCAACCCCGCCCTGAGCGTGATCGCGAAGCCCGACGCGCGCGGACGGGAATGACGGAGCCCGCCGGTCCCCTCAGTCGCGGCGCAGCACGACCAGAGCCGCCGCGGCCGCGACGCAGGCGAGCACGACGATCGTGACCGCCACGGCGGTCCAGCCCGCGACGTCGAACGCGACGCCGCCGAACCAGCCGATGACGCTCGACCCGCCGTAATAGAAGAGGTTGTAGAGCGACGACGCCTGCGCCTTGCCGACGGTGGCTTCCCGACCGGTCCAGCCGGACGCGATCGCGTGCGCACCGAAGAATCCAGCCGTCGAGACGACCAAACCGGCCAGGACCGTGAACACGTTGTCGCTCAACGTGATCGACACACCGACGATCATGACGGCGATCGATGCCAGCAGCACGCGCTTGCGGCCGAACCTGGTGGCCAGCGCCCCCGTCCGCGACGATGCCCAGGTGCCGGCGAGGTACGCGAGGAACACCAGGCTCACGACGGTCTGGGGCAGATGGAACGGTGCAGCCATCAGCCGGAAGCCCAGGAAGTTGTACAGCGCGACGAATCCGCCCATCAGCAGGAAGGCCTGCGCGAACAGCGTCAGCTGGCGCGGGGAGCGCAGATTGGCGGCCAGGCGGTGCAGCAGGCCACCGGGGAGCGCGGATTCGACCGTCGGGTCGTACCCGCGGGGTGCAGGCGCAAGCCGGATGAAGCCGAGTGCTCCGACGCCGCAGAGGGCCGCCACGCTGAGCACGCCGATCCGCCATCCGGCGACCTCGCCGATGGGACCGGCGACGAGCCGCCCCAGCAGTCCGCCGACGCTGGTACCCGCGACGTACATGCCCGCCGCGCGCGCCGCATGGCGGGGGTGGATCTCCTCCGACAGGTAGGCGATGGCGATCGCCGGTGCCCCGCCGATCAGGACGCCCTCCACGAATCGACCGGCCAGCAGCAGCCCGTAATCCGGCGCGAACGGTACGAGCAGACCCATCGCGGTCGCCGCGGTGACCGAGATCGACATCGCCCGTACCCGGCCGATCCGGTCCGCGACCAACGACCACGGGATGACGCCTGCGGCGAGACCGGCCGTCGCGGCGGAGATGATCAGCGCCGCGTCGGCCGCTCCCGTCTTCAGGTCCGCGGCGATCAGCGGCAGCACCGACTGCGGTGAGTAGAGCTGGGCGAAGGTCGCCACACCCGCACAGAACAATGCCGCCAGCAGCCGGCGATACTCGGAAGAGCCACGCTGATGCCCCACCCAGGTGTCGGCATCGGGCCGGGCGTCGATCGTCACCGGTCGAGTGTCGATCGACCCGGGATGGTGTGTCCAATGCATGAAATCGAGCGCGATCATGCGTGTGGCGCATGATCAGTTCAGAGCCGCATCCTTCACGAATTCGACGAACCGCGCCGCCGCCGCGGGCAGCTCGCGTCCGGCCGCCAGCGCCACGCCGACCTGCCGCTTGGCGCCCGCGTCGGACAGCGGTACGTAAGCGGCCATCGGCTCCGCACGTTCCGGGCGAGGCACGGGCACGACCGCGACGCCGAAGCCTGCCGCGACGAGCCCTTCGAGCGTGGGAATCTCGGTGGCTTCGAACACGACCTGCGGTTGGATCCCTGCCACCGCGCACAGCTCGTCGGTGAGTTGGCGCAGCCCCGACTGGATGCTGAGCATGATGAACGGCTCCCCGGCGACGTCGGCCAACCGCAAGCGGGAGCGCTTCGCCAGCCGATGTCCCCGCGGTACCGCCAAGCACAGTCGTTCGGAGTACAGGCCGTGCCACGCGTACCCCGCACCGGCGGGTCGAGGCGACGTGATGGCCAGGTCCATGTGCCCCTCAAGGACGCGGCTGGTGAGCTCGTGCGCCGCTCCCTGAAACAAGTCGAAGCGGACCTGCGGCGCCTGTAAACGGAAGCGGCGCAACAGGTCCGGAACGAACCAGCTGGCCAGCGAGTGCAGGAACGCCAACCGGACCGTGCCCGTATCGGGATCGCGCAGCGCCGCAATGCGCTCGTCGGCCGAGCGCATCTCGGCCGTCGCGCGACGCGCGTGCTCCGCCACGATGGCGCCGTAGGCGTTCAACCGCAGCCGACGGTTGACCCGGTCGAACAGCGCGACACCGACCTCGGCCTCGAACCGCGCCAGCGCCCGCGACAGGGTCGGCTGCGGAATGCCCAACTCGGCGGCCGCCTCCGTGACGTGCTCGGTCTCGGCCAGCACGACGAACCAGCGCAGTTCGTCGAGGTGCATGCCGGGGAGCTTAACCACCGGCCCCTCATGCGACGGCTTGGTCGACCGATGATCTGGTGAGGATGCGCGGACCGTGTTCGGTGATCGCGATCGTGTGCTCGGAGTGCGCGGTGTTCGACCCGTCCGCCGAGCGCAGCGTCCAGCCGTCCGCGTCGATCGCCAGCCGATCGCTGCCGCGCGCCCACCACGGTTCGAGCGCGAGCGTCATCCCGGCGCGCAACAGCAGTCCACGCCCCGGTCGTCCGCGATTGGAGACGTGCGGGTCCTCGTGCATGGTCCGGCCCAGCCCATGGCCACCGAACTCGGCGTTGACGCGGTATCCCGCTGCCGCGGCGACGGCGCCGATGGCAGCGGAGACGTCACCGAGCCGGCCTCCCGGCACGGCCGCGGCGATACCGGCGTCGAGCGCCCTCCGCGTCGACTCGATGAGGTCCCTGTCCGCGGGGTTCACGGCGTCGCCCACGATGACCGTGACCGCCGAATCGGCCACCCACCCGTTGATCGACACCGCGAAGTCGAGGCTCAGCACGTCACCGTCACGTAGTACGTAGTCGCGTGGCATGCCATGTAGCACAGCGTCATTCACGGACAGGCAGATGACGTTGCGGAATGGTCCGCGGCCGAAGGACGGCGCGTAGTCCCAGTAGCAGGACTCGGCGCCGCGGTCGGCGACCAGCTCGCGGGCATGGTGCTCGAGCTGCATCAGGTTCACGCCCGGCTGCGCCTCGGCCGACAGCGTCGCCAGCGTGTCCGCGACGAACTCACCCGTCACCGCCATCTTGTCGATCTCGTCGGCGGTCTTGAGTTCGATCACGTCGGATCTCCGTTCAGCATCGGTATTGTTATACCGTCTCGACAGTACCAGCCGCGGTATTTGAATACCGGCTATGCTGACCGGCATGGTGCGCGTACCTCTGAGTCCCGAGCAGGTTAAGGCCGGACAGCGCCTCGGCGCGCTGATCAGGGCCGCCCGCGCCGGTCGCGACCCCGAGGCCGTCGCGCGCGATGCCGGCATCTCACCCGAGACGCTGCGCAAGATCGAGGTCGGAAGAATCCCCAGCCCGAGCTTCGGCACGGTGATCGGCGTCTGCACCGCGCTGGGCATGCCGCTGCAGGACGCCGTCGACGCCTGGCAGGGCACCGACGACCAACGGATGGCGATCTAAGCCCCGACCCTCCGCCGTCGAACGTGCGGTGTCGTACGCAACACGCCGCCGCGGCGTACGGATCCGCACAGTCGTCAGCGCGTGCGGCCCGGGAGTCCTAGTCGGTCAGGCCGCGCGCGATGACCAGACGTTGAATCTGGTTGGTGCCCTCGAAGATCTGCGTGATCTTCGCTTCACGCATGTACCGCTCGACGCGGTAGTCGCGCGTGTACCCCGCACCGCCGAACACCTGCACCGCGTCGGTGGTCACCTTCATCGCGGCGTCCGTGGCCACCAGCTTGGCCACGCTGGCTTGCGTCGAATACGGCCGCCCGGCGTCGCGGCGGCGCGCCGCGTCGAGATACGTGGCCCTGGCGCTCACCACGGCTGCCGCCATGTCGGCCAGCAGGAAGCCCAGGCCCTGATGGTCGATGATCTTGCGCCCGAACGTCGTTCGCTCGTTGGCGTAGCGGCGCGCGTCGTCCAGTGCGGCCTGCGCGATGCCCACGGCAACGGCGGCGATGCCCAGCCGCCCCGAGTCCAGCGCACTGAACGCGATCTGCAGGCCTTGGCCCTCCGCGCCGATGCGGCGGTCCGCCTCCACGCGCGCGTTGTCGTAGAACGCCGACGTGGTCGGGACGGCCGCGAGCCCCATCTTCTCCTCGGGCTTGCCGAACGACAGGCCCTCGAGATCACCGGGAATCAGAAAGCACGAAATGCCGCGCGACCCCTCGCCAGTCCGCGCGAACAGCGTGTAGAAGTCCGCCACCCCACCGTGGGTGATCCAGGACTTCGACCCGTTCAGCACGTAGCCACCGTCGGCGGGCTTGGCCGAGCATCGCAACGCGGCCGCGTCGGAACCGGCCTGCGGCTCGGACAGGCTGTACGCGCCGATCTGGTCACCCGACAGCATGCCCGGCAACCACCGCCGTTTCTGCTCCTCGGTGCCGAACGCCAGCAGCGGGTGCGACGACAGGCTGTGCACGCTGACGGCCACGGCCACCGCGGCCCAGCGGGCGGCGATCTCCTCGAGCACCTGCAGGTACACCTCGAACGGCTGGCCTGCGCCACCCCACTCCTCGGGCTGCGGCAGGCTCAACAGCCCGGCTGCGCCCAACTGCGCGAAGACACCCTCGGGATAGGTCTCCGACTTCTCGTGGTCGTCGACGATCGGATCGAGCAGCTTGTCGGCGACGTCGCGGGTGAGCGCGATGAGGTCGTGGGCTTCGTCAGAGGGCAGAAGGCGGTCAACCGGCATGGTTGGACATCCTAGTTTCCGGTGTGAACCGTCTCCGACAGTGCGGCGTTGATGGCGTCGACCCGGTCCTTGGCGTCACCGAAGAGCATCTGGGTGTTCTCCCGGAAGAACAGCGGGTTCTGCACGCCCGCGTAGCCCGAGGCCATGGACCGCTTGAACACGATGACGTTGTTGGCATTCCAGACCGTCAGCACGGGCATCCCGGCGATCGGGCTGCTGGGATCTTCCGACGCCGCCGGGTTGACGGTGTCGTTGGCGCCGATCACCAGCACGACGTCGGTGTCGTCGAAGTCGTCGTTGATCTCGTCCATCTCCAGCACGATGTCGTAGGGCACCTTGGCCTCGGCCAGGAGCACGTTCATGTGGCCGGGCAGTCGGCCCGCGACGGGGTGGATGCCGAAGCGGACGTTGACGCCGCGCTCGCGCAGCTTGCGGGTCAGGTCGGCGACGCCGTACTGAGCCTGAGCGACGGCCATGCCGTAACCGGGGGTGATGATGACGGAGCTCGCCGAGCTGAGCAGTTCGGCGGCGCCGTCGGCGGTGATCTCGCGGTGCTCGCCGTAGTCCTTGTCGTCCGCCGGGCCGGCCTCGATGCCGAAGCCACCCGCGATGACCGAGATGAACGACCGGTTCATCGCCTTGCACATGATGTAGGACAGGTACGCACCGGAGGAGCCGACGAGCGCGCCGGTCACGATGAGTAGGTCGTTGGACAGCAGGAAGCCCGACGCCGCAGCGGCCCAGCCGGAGTAGCTGTTGAGCATCGACACCACGACCGGCATGTCGCCGCCGCCGATCGAGGCGACCAGGTGCCAGCCGAGCAGCAGGGCCAGCACGGTGACGGCGACCAGCAGCCACAGGTTGGGCGTGATGACGAACCAGACCGTCAGCGCGAAGAACACGACCAGTGCGCCGACGTTGAGGAAGTTCTTGCCGGGCAGCATCAGCGGCGTGGACTTGATGCGCGCCGAGAGTTTGAGGTTGGCGACGATCGACCCGGTGAACGTGACGGCTCCGATGAACACGCCGATGAAGACCTCGGCGGAGTGGATGCCGAGCAGGCCCTGGCCGTCGAGCGCCGCGGCCTCTGAACCTCCGAGGTCACCTTCGACGTGCAGGTACCCGTTCCAGCCCACCAGCACCGCGGCCAGGCCGACGAAGCTGTGCAGCAGCGCGATCAGTTCGGGCATGCCGGTCATCTCGACGACGCGGGCGCGCCACAGGCCGATCGCGGCACCGATCGCCATCGCGCCTGCCAGCAAGCCAACCCCGAGCGGTTCGATGTGGCGGGACAGTGCGAGCGCGATGGTGGCGATCAGCGCCACCGCCATGCCTGCGATGCCGAAGGTATTGCCGGACCGCGACGTCTCGTGCTTGGACAACCCGGCCAGGGCAAGGATGAACAGCAGGGCCGCGACGACGTAGGCCGCGGTGGCGGCAGTCTCTAAGGTGAACATGCGATCCGTTCCTGGGTAGAGGGGCGCGGGTCAGCTGCGCGAGAACATGGCCAACATGCGGCGGGTCACCGCGAAGCCACCGAAGACGTTGATGCTGGCGAGCAGGATCGCGACCGTGGCCAACGCCGTGACGACCGCCCCGCCGGTGTAGATGCCGTGCCCGATCTGCAGCAGCGCGCCGACGACGATGATGCCCGAGATCGCATTGGTCACCGACATCAGCGGGGTGTGCAACGCGTGGTGCACGTGCCCGATCACGTAGTAGCCGATCACGATCGCCAGCGCGAAGACCGTCAGGTGTACCTGCAGCGCGGCCGGGGACAGTGCGATGAGCGCGAACAGCACCGCGGCGGCGGCGAACGTGATGCCCAGCCGGCGGCTGGGTGACATCGGCTGTTTGGCCGGCTTCGGCTCGACGGGAGCGGCGGCGGCCGCGGCCGGTGCGGCCGACACCTGGACAGGTGGCGGCGGCCAGGTGGTCTCGCCGTCGCGCACGACGGTCACCGACCGCTGCACGACGTCATCGAAGTTCAGTGTGAGCCGGCCGTCCTTCTCGGGGGTGAGCAGCTTGAGCAGGTTGACCAGGTTGGTGCCGTAGAGCTGGGAGGCGGTCGCAGGTAGTCGTCCGGCCAAATCGGTGTAGCCGATGATCGTGACGCCGTTGTCGGTGACGATCGCCTGATCCTTGACGGTGCCCTCGACGTTGCCGCCGTTGGCCGCGGCCATGTCCACGATCACGCTGCCCGGTTTCATCGAGGCGACCATCTCCGCGGTGATGATGCGGGGCGCGGGCCTGCCGGGGATCAGCGCGGTGGTGATGATGATGTCGACGTCTCTCGCCTGCTCGGCGTACAGCGCCGCCTCGCGGGCCTTGTAGTCCTCGCCCATCTCCTTGGCGTAGCCGGTGGCCGAGACCTCCGCTGCCTCCGGGTCGACGTAGAGGTACTCCCCGCCGAGCGACTTGACCTGGTCGGCGACCTCCGGCCGCGGGTCGGTGGCCTTGACGATGGCGCCCATGCCGCCTGCGGCGCCGATGGCGGCCAGCCCGGCCACTCCCGCGCCGACGACGAGCACCTTGGCCGGTGGCACCTTGCCCGCCGCGGTCACCTGGCCGGTGAAGAACCGGCCGAAGGCGTGGGCGGACTCGACCACGGCCCGGTATCCGGCGATGTTGGCCATCGACGACAGCACGTCCAGCGACTGCGCGCGTGAGATGCGCGGGACGGCGTCCATGGCCAGCACCGTGATCGGTCGGGCGGACAGCTTCTCGACCAGTTCCGGGTTCAGCGCCGGCGAGATCAGGCCGATGACGGTGGCGTGGTCCTTCAGCTCGGCGATCTCGGCGTCGTTGGGTGCGTTGACCTTGAGTACGACGTCGGCGGAAAGAGCCTCTCCGATCTCTGCGCCGGCCTCGACGTAGGCGGCATCGGAGAAGCTGGAGGCATCGCCGGCACCGGACTCGACGACGACGGAGTAGCCCAGTTTGATGAGTTGTCCGACGGTCTGCGGCGTGGCGGCGACACGCGTCTCGCCCGCGTGAGACTCGCGCGGTATCCCGATGATCATCGGATGAGTCTCCCATTTGAGCCGCGAGCACGCGCGTGCCCCTCTTGCGGTCAGGGGCAGGCGCGGCCAGTCGAGAAACGATCCGGGTCTACAGCTGAGTCCTGAGCTTGCTCAGCGTCCGCTCGAGAATCCTGGACACGTGCATCTGCGAGACGCCGATCCGTTCGGCGATCTGGCTCTGTGTCATCGAGCCGAAGAAACGCAGATACAGCACCGTCCGCTCACGCTCCGGTAGGGCCGCCAGCAGCGGCCGCACCGAGGCCATGTCGGTGATGTGGTCGTACTCGGGGTCGACGTCGCCGATGGTGTCCGCCAGCATCTGCGGCTTCCCGTCGCCGGTCGCCACGGGCGCGTCGATCGAGTGCACGTTGTACGACGCCGCCGCGACGAGGCTCTCGACCACCTCTTCGCGATCGAGGTCGAGCAGCTCCGACAACTCGCCCGCGGTCGGAGCGCGGCCGAGGGTCTGCGTCAAATGTGCCGTCGCCTTGGTGATCTGCCCGTGTCGATCCCTGAGGCGCCGTGGCACGTGCATCGACCAGCCATGGTCACGGAAGTACCGTCGAACCTCACCCATCATGGTGGGGACCGCGAAGGCGAGGAAGCTCGCGCTCTTGTCGGGATCGAACCGGTTGACGGCGTTGATCAGGCCGAGTCGGGCGACCTGCGTGAGGTCCTCGATGTTCTCGCCGCGCCGGTCATAGTGGCGCGCAACGTGATCGGCCAATGGTAGGCACCGCGTGATGATGCGTTCCCGCTGGCGCCCGTATTCGTGCGATTCGGCGGGCAGCGTCACGAGGACGTGGAACATCTCGACCACGTCGGCGTATTCGTCCGTGTGCTTGGTGGTCGGAACCGCTTCGGTCGGAACCGCCTCTGGTGCAGCCACTTCGGGTGCGATTGCTTCGAGCGTCACGGGCGTACCCCCGCGTCGAGTGATCCCCATTCGATGGTCGTCGTCCAGTAGTCGTCATGCATGCGTGGAACCCCCTCGGAGGTGCCCAGGATGCAGCGCCGCGTCGCAATGCGACGGCCCCAGCAGGGCGCGCTACATCGTCATCCGTCAATCGGACGGACCGGCAATCTGCCGTCGCCGCATATGCGAAGGGACCGTTTAGTAAGTCATGTGAGGAGCGGTGCCCGCTCGCCGTGCGGCGTTACGGCCGCTTTGCACTAAACGGCGGTGAGTCCGGGTGGACAACCGCTACCTTACCCTCTTTCTAGGAAGCCTGAAAGGCAGATTTCGGAATCTGCTGGTGGAGCGCTCCGGGCGGCTATCCGTACCGGTCTTGAATTCGATAGTGCCGCAGCGTCTTCCAAGGCGCTTCCACGGGTCTGCCCGCATTCGATGTTTGAACCTGCCCATACGGGGTACGTCGCACCACCTGGCGAAGCGATGCCGCGCGCCATTAGATTCAGCGTGATCGAAGCTCTTTGCCAGTTGGCCCACGCCCGGTATCAATGTCGAGATGAGCGCGACACCGCCCGCCGATTCCTGCCGTCGCTGACGCACTCCCCGTCCAGCATCAGCCCCGCCGCAGGAAGTCGCAGGAATAGTGTCGGTCTTCGTCGATATCACGCCCGATGAGTCGCAGGTCCTCTCGCCCGCAGAGCCCGCACCCGCCGAAGGTCGGTGGCGCGGCCGGCTGACCCGTGCGGCGCTGCCGCTGCTTTCGGTCGTCGTCTTCGGGATCGTCTGGCAGCTCGCCGCTGCCGCAGGCATCTGGAACCAGACCTTCGTGCCCTACCCGAGCACGGTGTGGCAGGCCTTCATCGACGTGTCGGCCACCCATGACGGGGTCCGCGGTTACGCGGGCTATCTGCTGTGGGAGCACCTCTACATGACGTTGCGACGCGTGCTGGTCGGCGTCGTCATCGGCGTCGGTCTCGGTGTCCTGCTCGGCCTGGTGATGGGGTCGATCGGCTGGGTGCGCAGTGTCCTCGAACCCTGGTTGACGTTCCTGCGCGCGCTGCCACCGCTGGCGTACTTCTTCCTGCTGGTGATCTGGCTCGGGATCGACGAGGCGCCGAAGATCACGCTGTTGGCGCTCGCGGCGCTTCCGCCCGCGGCAGTGGCGACGACGGCCGCCGTCGTCGCGGCACCGGTCGGACTGACCGAGGCGGCCCGCGCGCTCGGCGCCACCCGGGCACAGGTGATCCGCGACGTCGTCGTGCCCTCGGCGCTTCCCGAGACGTTCACCGGCATCCGCCTTGCGGTCGGCATGGCCTACTCGTCGGTGGTCGCCGCCGAACTGTTCAACGGCATCCCCGGAATCGGCGGATTGGTCAAGGACGCAAGCAATTACAACAACACCCCCGTCGTGCTCGTCGGCATCTTCGCCATCGGGTTCTCGGGTCTGATCATCGACGGTCTACTTCGCGCCGTGGAACGCCGCGCGGTCCCATGGAGAGGAAAGATTTGAGATTCAAGGCCCTAGTGGCGGCGGTTGCCGTCTCGGCGCTCGCGCTGTCCGGTTGCGCGGTGGACCACTCCGGGCAGGACTCCGCCAAGCCCACCCTCCGCCTCGGCTACCAGACGTTCCCCAGCGGCGACCTGATCGTCAAGAACAACAAGTGGCTCGAAGAGGCACTGCCCGACTACAACATCAAGTGGATCAAGTTCGACTCCGGCGCCGACATCAACACCGCGTTCATCGCCAAGGAACTCGACTTCGGTGCGCTCGGCTCCAGCCCGGTGGCCCGCGGGTTGTCTGCACCGCTGAACATCCCCTACAGCGTCGCGTTCGTGCTCGACGTCGCAGGCGACAACGAAGCACTGATCGCCCGAAACGGCACGGGCATCAACACGATTGCCGACCTCAAGGGCAAGCGGATCGCCACGCCGTTCGCGTCGACGGCGCATTACAGCCTGCTGGCCGCACTCGCGCAGAACAACTTGACGCCCAAGGACGTTTCGCTGATCGACCTGCAGCCGCAGGCGATCCTGGCGGCGTGGGATCGCGGCGACATCGACGCGGCCTACACCTGGCTGCCGACGCTGGACGATCTGCGCAAGACGGGCAAGGACTTGATCACCAGCCGCCAACTGGCCAAGGACGGCAAGCCGACGCTGGATCTCGCTGCGGTGTCCAACGAGTTCGCCGCCGCGCATCCCGACGTCGTCGACAAGTGGCGCCAGCAGGAAGCCCGCGCACTCACCACCATCAAGGACGACCCGGATGCCGCCGCCAAGGCGATCGCGGCCGAGATCGGCCTGGCCCCCGATGTCGTTGCGGGACAGCTCAAACAGGGCGTGTACCTGACACCCGAGCAGCTGACGTCGCCGGAGTGGCTGGGTACCGACGGTGCGGTCGGCAACATCGCCAAGAACCTGCAGTCCGCATCGGAGTTCCTGGCCCAGCAGAGCCAGATCCCCTCCGCCGCACCGCTGAAGACCTTCCAGGACGCGATCTACGTGAAGGGATTGCCAGGTGCGCTCGCCCAGTGACACCGCTACCGAGCCCGACACTCGCAGCGGCCTGCGGATCAAGAGCGTCTCGCACCGCTACGGCTCGGGCAAGGATCAAGTCACCGCACTCGGGCCCGTCGACATCACGGTCGACCCCGGCTCGTTCCTGGTGCTCGTGGGCGCCTCGGGCTGCGGCAAGAGCACGCTGCTTCGGCTCATCGCCGGATTCGAAACCCCAAGCGAGGGAACGGTTGCGGTGGAGGGGTCGCCTCCGACGCCCGGCGTGACGGCGGGTGTGGTCTTCCAGCAGCCGCGGCTGTTCCCGTGGCGCACCGTCGGCGGCAATGTCGAATTGGCGCTGAAGTACGCCAAGGTGCCACGGGAACGTCGCGCCGAGCGCCGCGATGAGTTGCTGGCACGCGTCGGTCTCGACGGCACCGCCGACCGGAAGATCTGGGAGATCAGCGGCGGTCAGCAGCAGCGCGTGGCGATCGCCCGAGCGCTGGCGGCCGAGACCCCGCTGTTCCTTCTCGACGAGCCGTTCGCCGCGCTGGACGCCCTGACCCGGGAACGGCTGCAGGAGGACGTCCGGCAGGTGAGCGCCGAGTCCGGTCGCACGACGGTGTTCGTCACGCACAGCGCGGACGAGGCGGCGTTCCTGGGCTCACGCATAGTGGTGCTGACCAGGCGGCCGGGTCAAGTGGCGTTGGACCTACCCGTCGACCTACCCCGCACGGGCGTCGACGCGGAGGAACTGCGGTTGTCGCCGGAGTACACCCGGTTGCGCGCAGAGGTGGGCCGGGCCGTCAGGGCGGCCGCAGCCTGATCGAGGCGTGGCCTGATTCAGGCCTAGACCGGCGGATACGCCGGTGGTGGGTAGACGCCGCGCAGCGCCCACGGGAACCAGTTGAAGAAGTATTCGATCTCGTCACTCGCGTCGTAATCCGGATTCGGATCCATCAGTACCTCCCAGCGAAGTGACGTTGATCGAAGTCTATCCCCAGGCACCCCGCGCTCGATACCCGATGGGACCGAATGCCTAGACTGGCCAACCAGTTGATTGGTACCCGGGCGGAGTCCCGGCCTGCATATAGTGAGTCGCCATGTCCACCGAGCCACAGTCCAACGGGTCGACCCGGCGCGAGGAGCTGCTTTCGGTAGCCACGAAGCTCTTCGCCGCGCGGGGATATCACGGCACCCGGATGGACGACGTGGCCGACGCCGTGGGCCTGAACAAGGCGACCGTGTACCACTACTACGCGAGCAAGTCGCTGATCCTCTACGACATCTACAAGAGTGCGGCCGACTTCACCGTCGACGCCCTGCACGACGACCCCACCGCGACCGCACGCGAGACGATTTACCACTTCACCCGCAGGCTGCTGGTCGGCATCGCCGGCAACATCGAGCGCGCCGCCGTGTACTTCCAAGAGGGCCCGTACATCACCGAGTGGTTCACCGAAGAGCAGGTCGCCTACATCCGCAAGGCGGAGACCACCGTCTACGAGCACGTCCGCGACGTCATCGACCGCGGCATCGCCAGCGGCGAGTTCTACGACTGCGACTCGCACGTCCTGGCCCTCGGCTACATCGGGATGACGCTGGGTTCCTACCGCTGGCTGCGGCCACACGGCAGGCGCACCGCCCCGGAGATCGCCGTCGAGTTCAGCACCGCACTGCTGCGCGGCCTGATCAAGGACGAGGTGGTCCGGATCGAGTCGCCACTCGGAGACACGCCGTCGACGGCTCAGGCCGCCCCACCCGCCTGAACCGCGGTGCTGCGGTCGGCGGTGCGGGAGTCGCGGCCGACGTCGAACCGGGCCCGATAGACCGCGGCGGCTTCCCTCAGCAGACGGTCACTGAGCCGCGCGATCGGCTGGACGTCGGTGACGAGCGGCTCGTGGTCGGGTCCGTGCCCCACCACCCGGCCCGACAGCAGCCAGGCGAACCGACCCTGGGCGTGACCCAGCTGGGCGTACTGCCGGATGCGCCGGGCGATCCAGTCACTGGCGGCCCTCGGCCACCACGGTTCCGGCGCGATCGCCGCCACCGACAGGCCCGGCATCAGCACGTGGGATTCGTAATCACAGCTCGCTGATTCGTCGCTGTCCTTCTCCGGTCCCTCGGAGTAGCGGAGGTAGACGTCGGGCACCCGCTCGATGAGCGCGGCCAGCTCGTCCAGCGTGTCGATCACGGGGAGCGGCGAGTTGACGGGGTCGGTGGTCACGGTCGCGATCTACCCTGGCGCCTCCCGTTGAAACGTGGAATTTGCTGCGCAGCGGGTAGTACCCAGGCCGGGTAGTACACAGACGACGACGAGCGGCAAGGGAGGCGAGCAATGACCGATCCACAGGAGTTTCCCGAAGACGATCCGCGGAACCACTCCACCAGGCTGAAGAACATGATGAGCGACGTGGTGACGCATGCCCGCGACGAGGTGGGGGCGATCGGAGATCCGAAGGGGCAGACCCTCTTCGAGACCACCGCCGAAGTGCTCACCGGGCTCATCACAGCGTTCGAGCGGTACGAACAGGACGTCGAGGACACCTGGCGCTGACCGCGGGGTATCCGCGCAGGAGCAGGATGGCCTGATGAAGTCCACCATCCTGTCGAGGCGCGACCTCGACTTCCTGCTGTACGAATGGCTGCGCGTCGACGAGCTGACCAAGAGGGAACGGTTCGCCGAGCACTCCCGCGAGACCTTCGACGGTGTGCTCG
This sequence comes from Mycobacterium sp. URHB0044, assembly GCF_000620625.1. Lineage (GTDB taxonomy): Bacteria > Actinomycetota > Actinomycetes > Mycobacteriales > Mycobacteriaceae > Mycobacterium. The sequence goes on from NZ_JIAW01000001.1 coordinate 23,108, forward strand.
ACCTGTGCGAGCAGTTGGCAACCCGGTACTTCGCGCCGCACAACAAGAAGAGCGACGCGCAGGAGCCGACGTTCGACGGCACCACGGTCACCGTCATCCCCGAGGTAAAGGAGGCGCTCGACGCGTTCGCGCATGCCGATCTGCTCGGCATGGCGGCCGACGAACGCCTCGGCGGAAGCCAGCTGCCGATGTCCGTGGCCCAGGCAGGTTTCGCGTGGATCTGTGCGGCCAACATCAGCACGTCGGGCTACCTCATGCTCACGATCGCCAATGCCAACCTGCTGGCGCAGTTCGGCAGCGTGGAGCAGGTCGACACCTTCGTCAAGCCGATGCTCGCGGGCCGGTTCACCGGGACGATGGCGCTGTCGGAGACCCAGGCGGGCTCGTCGCTGGCCGACATCACGACCCGCGCCGAACCGCGGGACGACGGCACCTACCGGCTGTTCGGTTCGAAGATGTGGATCTCGGGCGCCGAGCACGAGATGTCGGAGAACATCGTCAACCTGGTGCTCGCCAAGATCCCCGGCGGTCCGCCGGGCACGAAGGGCATCTCGCTGTTCGTCGTGCCGAAGTTCCTGGTCGACGCCGACGGGTCGGTTGGCGAGCGCAACGACGTCGCGCTGGCCGGGCTGAACCACAAGATGGGCCAGCGGGGCATCACCAACACCGTGCTCAACTTCGGTGACGGCACCTTCAGCCCCGGCGGGGAGTCGGGTGCGGTCGGATACCTCGTCGGCGAGCCGCACCGCGGGCTGGCCTACATGTTCAACATGATGAACGAGGCCCGCCTGGGCGTTGGCATGGGCGCCGTGTCGCTGGGCTACACCGGCTATCTCAAGTCCCTGCAATACGCGCGGGAACGCCCACAGGGCCGGCCGGTGACCGCGAAGGATCCGTCGGCGCCGCAGATCCCGATCGTCGAGCATCCCGACGTCAAGCGGATGCTGTTGGCGCAGAAGGCCTACGTCGAGGGCGGCATGGCGCTGGCCCTGTATTGCGCGCGGCTGATCGACGTGCAGCACTCGCCGGAGTCGGCCGAGGAAACCGAGTCCGCGACGCTGCTGCTCGACATCCTGACCCCGGTGGCCAAGAGCTGGCCCTCGCAGTGGTGTCTGGCGGCCAACGATCTGGCCATCCAGGTGCACGGGGGCTACGGCTACACCCGCGAGTACGACGTCGAGCAGCACTACCGGGACAACCGGCTCAACGCCATCCACGAGGGCACCCACGGTATCCAAAGCCTGGATCTGCTTGGCCGCAAGGTCACTCAGCGCGGCGGTGCCAGTCTCGCCGAGCTCGACAAGGCGGTGGCCCGCTCGGTGGCGGAGGCGACGGCGGCGGGTGGCGAGGTCGCCGAGCTGGCCGCGCGGTTGCGGACGTCGTGGGAACGGCTCGTCGCCGTCACGTCGGGGATGTTCGGCTCGGGTGACGTCGAAGCCGCGCTGGCCAACAGCGTGATCTACCTCGAGGCGTTCGGGCACGTCATGGTCGCGTGGATGTGGCTGGAGCAGTTCGCGGCCACCGCGGGACGGTCGGGGGACTTCTATGACGGCAAGCGGCAGGCAGCGCGCTTCTTCTTCACCTACGAATTGCCAAGGACCGCAGCGCAACTCGACCTGCTGGAAAGTCTGGACCGAACGACGCTTGAGATGCGCGACGACTGGTTCTAGCCAACCGCCGGGATCCATACAGAAAAAGCATCAAGCGATGCTGTAAAGGCGTTGGACAGGTATCGCAATCGCTCCTTACGTTGGTGACGGCGGCCACAGCCGCTGCAACCGCTACGCCAAACTCACACAGGAGTGAATTGCCATGGTGACCTTCGCCGGACTTCGCCGTCCCCGTGTCCTCGCGGTCGCCGCCGTCGCCGGCCTCGTCCTCACCGCCTGTGGCGGGGTCGAGACCAGCACGGGCGGTGGCTCCGGTGCGGGCTACCCGTCGGGCACGGTCGAGATGTACGTCGGCGCGTCTCCCGGCGGCTCCAGCGACCTCATCAGCCGCGCCATCTCGAAGGGCCTGAGCGACAAGCTCGGCGCATCGTTCCCCGTCATCAACCGGGAGGGCGCGAACGGCGCGCTTGCCGCAGCGGAGGTGGCCAAGGCCAAGCCGGACGGGTCCGTCATCGCCATCCAGAACGCGTCGCTGTTCGCCATCACGCCGCTGGCCGTCAGCCCCGACGAGGTCACGAAGATCGACGACTTCGACGTCGTCTACGGAGTGTCCCGCGACGACTACGTGCTGGTGACCAATCCCGCCAGCGGCTTCAAGTCGCTGGCCGACATCGAGAAGTCCCCCCGGGTGGTCCGGTATGGCACCACGGGCGTCGGCACCGGTGCCCAGCTGGCCGCCGCGCTGCTGTTCAAGTCGAGCGACGTGCAATCCCAGCCCGTCCCGTTCGACGGTGGCGCCCCCGCCCTGGCCGCGGTCTTGGGCAACCAGATCGACGTCGCCTCACTGCAGGTCGGCGAGGCGATCGAGAACATCCAGTCCGGCAAGCTCACTCCGCTGACCGTGTTCGGTCCCGAGCGCATCGAGTACCTGCCCGAGGTCCCGACCGCCAAGCAGCAGGGTCTCGACGTCGAGGTGGCGCAGTACCGGTTCATGACGGTGCCGAAGGGCACGCCGCAGGACGTCAAGGACAAGCTCGTCGAAGGCATGAAGGCGACGTTCGCGACCGAGGGCTACAAGGCGTTCAACAAGCAGAACAGCCTCACGCCCATGGAGGAGCCCGGCGATCAGGTGCTCGCCCAGCTGCAGACCGATCAGAAGCGGTATGCCGACCTCGTCAAGCAGTACGGCATCAACCTGCACAACGAGGGCTGACCCATGAAGGAATCGCCCGCCCACACCCACGACATCTTGGCCGAGATCGAGGCCGAGGTCGCCCACGAATTGGAGGAGGAGCGCCCGCCCGCGGGCGGGCCCGCCTATCAGACGGTTGGCGCGTTGGTGGGGCTCGCGATCGGCCTCGGTGGCGCGGTATTCGCATACGGCTACGGGCTCGGATCGCTGAACAAGCCCGGCCCCGGCCTGTGGCCGTTCATCGTCAGCGTGGTGATCGCCGCCTTGTCGGCGATCCTGCTGGTGGTCGGCCGCCGGCTGGGCGACAGCGAGGCGTTCACACGCAGCAGCGCGCTGCCGGTGATCGGCGCGATCACCTTCGTCGCGTTCGGACTGCTGCTGCCGGTGACCGGCTTCGAGATCCCCGCCCTCGCCCTCTGCGTGATCTGGTTGCGCTTCCTCGGCGGCGAGAGCTGGCGCAACACGCTCATCATCAGCGTGCTGACGACGGCGACCTTCTACCTCCTGTTCCTGTACGGGCTGCGGATTCCGCTTCCGCACCTGATCTCATTCTGAATCGACTCGAAAAGCCATGGATCTCAACGCATTTCTGGACGGTTTCGCGCTCGTCGTCGAGCCGAAGAACCTGCTCTACTGCCTGGTCGGCGTGCTGATCGGCATGGTCATCGGCGTGCTGCCCGGGCTGGGCCCGGCGGCCACCATCGCGATCCTGCTGCCGATCACCTACACCATCGACCCGGTGTCGGCGATCATCATGCTCGCAGGCATCTACTACGGCGCCCAGTACGGCGGCACCATCACCTCGGTACTGCTGCGCCTGCCCGGCGAGGCGTCGTCGGTGGTCACCGTCTTCGACGGCTTCGCCCTGGCGAAACAGGGCAAGGCGGGAACCGCCCTCGGCATCGCCGCGATCGGTTCCTTTGTCGGCGCGACCATTTCGATCATCGGGCTGACGTTGCTGGCCCCGGTGGTGGCGAGCATCGCCCTGGACTTCGGGCCGCCCGAGTACGCCGCCCTGGCGTTGCTCGGCGTGCTGCTCGTCGCCACGATCGGCAGCGGCAACAAGCTCAAGGCGCTGATCGCCGGGGCGGTCGGGCTGCTGCTGGCCACCGTGGGCCGCGACACCTTCAGCGGCGCTTCGCGTTTCACCTTCGAGAGCCTGCAACTCGCCGACGGCATCGACTTCGTCGTGGTGGCCATGGGCCTCTTCGGTGTCGGGGAGATCCTGTACAACCTCGAGCAGCGACACGGCAAGCGGCACGTTCCGGCCAAGGTGGGCAACGTGTGGCCGTCGCGCAAGGACCTGAAGCAGTCGTCGGGAGCCATCGGCCGCGGTTCGGTCATCGGCTTCCTGCTCGGAGTCCTGCCAGGTGGCGGCGCGGTCCTGTCGTCGATCGTGGCCTACGCCATGGAGAAGCGCCGGTCCAAGACGCCCGAGCGGTTCGGTCGTGGCGCCGTCGAGGGCGTCGCGGCCCCCGAGACCGCCAACAACGCGGCGGCCACGTCGTCGTTCATCCCGCTGCTGACGATCGGCCTGCCGGCCAACGCCACGATGGCAATGCTGTTCGGCGCGTTGCTTATTCTCGGCGTCTCGCCGGGACCGCAACTGGTCAACGAGCACCCGGACGTCTTCTGGGGCGTCATCAACTCGATGTACATCGGCAACCTGATGCTGCTGATCCTCAGCATCCCGCTGGTCGGTCTGTTCGTGCGGATTCTGCGGGTGCGTCCGGCGATCCTGGCGCCGATCACCGCGCTGATCACGATCCTCGGCGTCTACACGATCAACAACTCCGTCTTCGACATCTTCGTGATGATCGCGTTCGGCATCCTCGGTTACCTCATGAAGAAGGCCGGATTTGACCCTGGCCCAATGGTTTTGGCGTTCGTGCTGGGGTCCATCATCGAATCGAGTACGCGCAGGTCGCTGCTCATCTTCGGCGGCGATCCCACGGGCTTCTTCACCCGGCCGATCTCCGGAACCATCCTGGCCGTCTTCGTCGTCCTGGCGCTGCTGCCGGTGATCCGACACCTGCTCGCCCGCCGCAAGACCGAGTCCGCACCGTCAAGCACGGCCGACGTCGAGCCGCCTACGGGTGTTGCCGAGGTGGACTCGCATGGCGGCTCTGGCGGTGTCGACGTCACCGGCGGCGACGGCGGCCGCGACGTCGGCGTGCTCCCGCCGGACCCGGTCGACGTGCCCGGAGTCGGTGAGCGAGTAGGCGTCGCCGAGACGAGTTCGCGGCAACATGATCATCATCGGGCCGAGTGACTCGAGCAGGTCGAGATAGAAGCGGTTGCCGCTAGCGGCCGCGACGGCTCGATGGAACCGGAAGTCGGCCTCGACCGCCTCCTCCGGGGCGGCGGCGACGAACGCATCCATCGCCGCCTGCACCGCTTCGGCGCTGGCCGCATCCACCCGCGCCGCCGCGAGTGCTGCTGCCTCGCACTCGATCCCGATCCGGAAGTCGATCATGTCCAGTACGTCGTGGTGGGTCCGGATGGCCGCCGACTCGACGGTGAACGACGTCGACTCCGGCATTGCGAGCACGAACGAGCCTCGGCCCTGGAACGTCTCGACCATGCCCTCGGCCCGCAACCGCGTCACCGCCTCCCGCACGACGGTGCGGGAGACGCCGAACTCCTCGACGAGCTCGGTCTCCGATGGCAGTTTGTGGCCGGGCGGCAGGTCGCCGGCGAGGATCTTGTCCTTCACGCCGGCGACCACCCGCTGCGCGAGCGACGTCGTCATCGCCACATCATGGCCGACCGCCGAAGTCCGCGGACTCCTTGGTCAGCGCCCGCATCCGCTCGCTGAGGGTGAAGCCAAGGCCGGGCCGGTCGGGGACGAACATCCGGCCGCCGCGGATCTCGATGCGCTCCTCGAAGAGCGGATTGAGCCACTCGAAGTGCTCGACCCACGGCTCAGTGGGGTACGCCGCGGCCAGATGCAGGTGAATCTCCATCGCGTAGTGCGGCGCCAGTGCCAACCCGGCGTGGGAGGCGAGCGTCGCGAAGCGCAGGAACGGCGTGATGCCGCCGATCCGCGGTGCGTCCGGCTGCACGATTCCGCGGTAGCCGGCGTCGATCAGCGCCATGTGCTCGGGCACCGAGGTAAGCATCTCGCCGGTCGCGATCGGGGTGTCGAAGGCGCGGCTGAGGTCGGCATGGCCGTCGGCGTCCCACGCGTCGAGGGGCTCCTCGATCCACACCAGATCGAACGCCTCGAGCTCGCGGCACATCCGCCGCGCACGAGCGCGATCCCACTGCTGGTTGGCGTCGACCATGAGCGGCGTCTCGCCGAGATGCTCCCGCATCGCGGCCACCCGCTCGAGGTCGGTCTTCCAATCCGGTTGTCCCACTTTGATCTTGATGGCCCCGATGCCGGATTCGAGCGATGCCGTCGCCTTCTCCTTGATCTCGGCGATCGAGGCCTGCAGGAAGCCGCCGGACGTGTTGTAGACGCGGCACGAATCGCGGTGGGCGCCAATCAGTTTGGCCAGGGGCAGGTCGGCGCGGCGGGCCTTGAGGTCCCACAACGCGACGTCGAGCGCGGCGATCGCCTGCGTCGCGACGCCGGAGCGTCCGACCGACGCGCCTGCCCAGAGCAGGGACTGGTAGATGCGGTCGATGTCGGACGGGTCCTGTCCGATGGCGACGTCCGCGATCTCGGAGAGGTGGGTGTACTGAGCCGGTCCACCCGCGCGCTTGGAGTAGCTGAACCCCATGCCCTCGAGTCCCTGCTCGGTGGTGACTTCGACGAACAGCAGCACCGTCTCGGTCAGCGGTTTCTGCCGTCCCGTCAGCACTTTCGCGTCGGAGACGGGCGTCTCGAGCGGCAGTACGACGTGGGAGAGCTTGAGGTGGCGAATGCGGTCGGACATCGAGACTCCATGACTTGTATGACGGGTAGTTAACTCATCATACAAGTAATCGAGGTTAGGTGAAAGTGATGATCTGCCGGACGGCCTCTCCATCGGCGAGCTGGTCCATGCCGGCGTTGATCTCTTCTAGGTCGATCGTGGAGCTCACCAGCGACTCCACCGGAAGCCGGCCCGAGCGCCACAGCTCCACGAACCGCGGAATGTCCCTCGCCGGCACAGCGGAACCCAGGTAGCTCCCGATCAGCGACCTACCCTCGGCGACGAATCCCAACGGCGACACGCTGATTCGGGCGTCGGGCCGAGGCAGTCCGACGGTGACGGTCCGCCCGCCGGGCGCGGTCATGCCGATCGCGGTCTCCAGGGCCGACGGATGGCCGGCGGCTTCGATCACGACGGCGGCCTTCTCGTCACCGACCGCGTCCGGCGCGTACGCGGCATGCGCGCCCATGGCGAGCGCCCGGTCCAGCTTGTCGGGCACCTGGTCGACGGCGATCACGCGGACGTCGTCGTGCGCCAGTGCGGTGATCATCGCCGCCATGCCGACCCCGCCCATGCCGACCACCGCCACGGTGGAACCGGGCTTGGGCTGTCCGGCGTTGAGCACCGCGCCACCGCCCGTGAGCACGGCGCATCCCAGCAGCGACGCCACCACCGGCGGCACGTCTGCGTCGACGGGCACGATCGACCGGCGGTCGACGACGGCGTGAGTGGCGAACGCCGAGACGCCAAGGTGATGCAGTACCGGCGTGCCGTCACGGGTCAGGCGCGTGCCGCCGGCGAGCAGCGTGCCTGCGCCGTTGGCGGCACTGCCCGCCACGCACGGCGCGAGACCGTCGGTGGCGCAGGCACTGCAGTCGCCGCAGCGCGGCAGGAAGGTCATGACGACGCGCTGCCCGACGGCGACGTCGGTCACGTCGGCGCCCACCTGTTCGACGATGCCTGCCGCCTCGTGGCCGAGCAGCATCGGCACCGGCCGGACGCGGTTGCCGTCGACCACCGACAGGTCGGAGTGGCACAGTCCCGCAGCTTCGATGCGGACCAGCAGCTCGGTATCGCCCGGCGGTGCGAGGTCGAGGTCGGCGACCGTGATCGGTCGCGACTCGGCGTAGCGGCGGGGTGCGCCGATTCGTTCGAGGACGGCTCCGCGGATTCTCATGTCCACCAGCCTGCCTGAGAGACTCGGCTGCATGAGTAGTGATGAGCGGGCGCTCACCAGTCGCGACTTTCCGGTGCACTGGCCGGTGCTGACCCGCTGGACCGACAACGACATGTTCGGCCACCTCAACAACGCCGTCTACTACGAGTTGTTCGACACGGCGATCAACGCCTGGATCAACACCAGCGCCGACGTCGACCCCGTCACCGCGCCGTGGCTTGGCGTGGTCGCCGAGTCCGGCTGCCGCTTCTACGCCGAGCTGAAGTTCCCCGATCCGCTCGTCGTGGGGCTCGCCGTGACCCGGCTGGGAACCAGCAGCGTCACATACCGGTTGGCGATCTGGGAGACGGGCCCCAAGGACGCGGCCGCACCCGTTGCCGCCGTCGGCCACTGGGTGCATGTCTACGTCGACAGGTCGACCCGCAGACCGGTTCCCGTGCCCGCGCCCATCCGCTCGCTGCTGGAGCCAGCGGTCGTCGAGTAGGCCGCATGCGGCGGTCGATATGCTCGCCCGGTGCCGATCGTAAGCAAGACCGTCGAGGTTTCCGCCTCAGCCGAATCCATCATGGCGATCGTCGGGGACTTCGAGTCCTATCCGCAGTGGAACGAAGAGGTGAAGGGCGTCTGGGTGCTGGCGCGCTACGACGACGGCAGGCCCAGCCAGTTGCGCCTCGACGCGTCCGTGTCGGGTTTCGACATCACCTACATCCAGGCCGTCTACTACCCGGGCGAGAACCAGATCCAGACCGTGATGCAGCAGGGCGATCTCTTCTCGAAGCAGGAACAGCTCTTCTCCGTCGTCGCGATGGGCGAGACCACGCTGCTGACAGTGGACCTGGACGTCGAGACGACGATGCCGGTGCCCAAGCCGATGGTGAAGAAGATGGTCAACGACGCGCTGGAGCACCTCGCCGACAACCTGAAGGGTCGCGCCGAACAGCTCGCCTCGGGGCAAAACTCCGGCGCCTAAGAGCTCAGGTCCACAGCCCCAGCTCGTCGAGCCGCGCGGTGAGCCGTCGGGCGCCATCGGTGAACTGCGCGCTCGTCAGCCGGACCACCTCGTCGACGTCGTGGCGGCGCAGCGCGGCGATCAGCTGGCGCCGGGTGGCCACCGCCGTGCGGCCCCACTGCGGATCCTTGGCGAAGATGTCCGGCGGCAGATACCTGGCTGCGTGCAGCAGGAACCACGACAGCTTGGTGCGGCCCGACGACCGGTTGAACGCCCGGTGGTAGGCGAACTCGGCGTCGACCACCTCCACGGTGTCCTGCCGCTCGACGGCGTCGGCCACCGCCTCGGCGAGCCGCTCGAGTTCGTCGATCTCGGCGTCGGTGATGCGCTCGGCGGCCGATCTGGCGAGCTGGCTGGCGATGGCCGCCTGCAACCAGAAGATGTCCTCGATGTCGCCGCGGGTGAAGGGCGAGACCACGTGGCCGCGGTGCGGTTCGAGCTGAACCATGCCCTCACCGCGCAAGGTTCGTAGCGCCTCGCGCACCGGTGTGATGCTGACCCCGAGTTCGGCCGCCGTGTCGTCGAGCCGGATGAACGTGCCGGGCCGCAGGGTGCCGGACATGATGCCTGCGCGCAGATACGCGGCCACCTCGTCCGACAGCTGTCCGCGCCGAACCCGCGGTGTGGTGGGTGCGTTCACGGCGTCGTGATCCCCGTCGTCGGTACCTGTGCCGCGGGCTTGTCCCACGGCCGCCGAGGCCATAGTGTGACCGGGGCAACACCATGTTTGATCAAATATCAACGCCGCGCAACCTGCGCCCGTGACATCAGGGAGCATCAGCCGTTGACCGCACTGCCTGCAGGTTCTGCGCAGCCCGTCGAACAGCCCTACCTGGCCCGGCGACAGAACTGGACCAACCAGCTGGCCCGCCACGCGTTGATGCAGCCCGAGGCGACGGCGCTGCGGTTCCTCGGCAACACCACCACGTGGGGCGAGCTGGATCGCCGGGTGACCGCGCTGGCCGGCGCCCTGGCCCGGCGCGGCGTCGGCTTCGGCGACCGGGTGCTGATCCTGATGCTCAACCGCACCGAGTTCATCGAGACGTTCCTGGCGGCCAACCTCATCGGTGCCATCGCGGTGCCGGTCAACTTCAGGATGACGCCACCCGAGATCGCCTTCCTCGTCGGTGACTGCGAGGCCCGCGTGGTCGTCACCGAACCGGTGCTCGCCGCCGTGGCAACGGCGGTCCGCGATCTCGATCCGACGCTGGCCACCGTCATCGTCGCCGGCGGCGCGACCGACGACGGTCTACTGGGCTACGACGACCTGCTCGGCGAGGAGGGTGACCCGCCGCCACCGGTGGACATCCCCAACGACTCGCCTGCGCTGATCATGTACACGTCGGGGACTACTGGCCGCCCCAAGGGCGCGGTGCTCACCCACAACAACATCGCCGGGCAGGCGATGACCAACCTCTTCACGATCGCCCCCGACATCAACGGCGACGTCGGCTTCGTCGGCGTTCCGCTGTTCCACATCGCCGGCATCGGAAACATGATCAGCGGCCTGCTGCTCGGCCTGCCGACCGTGCTCTATCCACTCGGCGCGTTCGACCCTGGAGCGTTGCTGGACGTGCTCGAGGCCGAGGGCGTATCCGCGATCTTCCTGGTACCTGCCCAATGGCAGGCGGTGTGTGCCGCGCAGAAGGCCAATCCGCGAACACTCCGCTTGCGCGTGCTGTCCTGGGGTGCGGCGCCTGCGTCCGACACCGTGCTGCGCGACATGGCCGAGACGTTCCCCGGCACCCAGATCTTCGCCGCCTTCGGTCAGACCGAGATGTCGCCGGTGACCTGCATGTTGCTCAGCCAGGACGCCATCAGGAAGCTCGGATCGGTCGGCAAGGTCATCCCGACGGTTGCCGCACGGGTGGTCGACGAGGACATGAACGACGTGCCGGTCGGCCAGGTCGGCGAAATCGTTTACCGCGCACCGACTTTGATGGCTGGTTACTGGAACAACCCCAAGGCCACCGCCGAGGCGTTCGCGGGCGGCTGGTTCCACTCCGGCGATCTTGTCCGCCAGGACGACGAGGGTTACGTCTGGGTGGTCGACCGCAAGAAGGACATGATCATCTCCGGCGGTGAGAACATCTACTGCGCCGAGGTGGAGAACGTCCTCGCCGGCCACCCCGCGATCGCGGAGGTGGCGGTGATCGGCCGGCCCGACGAGAAGTGGGGCGAGATCCCGGTGGCCGTCGTCGCCCTTGGCGCGGCCGGAGCGGGAAAACTGAGCCTGAACGACCTCGGCGAGTTCCTCACCGAACGGCTCGCGCGGTACAAGCATCCGAAGGTGCTCGAGGTCGTCGACGCACTGCCCCGCAACCCCGCCGGCAAAGTGTTGAAGACGGAACTGAGGACGCGCTTCGGCGCAGCGACTTCCGTTGACGCCGGCGAAAGTTCTTCTGCGTCAACGGTTTCTGCCAGCACGGCGACAGGCTGACCAGGGAAAATGGGTTTGCTAACGGTTGGACCGCCAATCCTGCGGATGCGTCGCCTCGCCCCGAATGGATCGGGTACAGTCCTGTGGTCCGACTTACTACCCACCAGTAGGGAGACCCGGATCACGCGTACGGAGCAGTGGCAAGGAGGGTGCGTGCGACAGGTTCAGCCGTTGCGCCGCAGTGACCGTGGCTGGCTCGTCGAGCCGCCGCGTAAGCCAGTCCGCGCAAGCGCTGCTCCAGCGCAGCAACCCGGGAAGCAGTCACCGTGACGTCGCAAAACCCCGGCCTGTTCGACTACGTGCGCGACCAGGTCCGGCCAGGGTTCGAAGCCGTCGGTGGCTTCGTCAAGATGTGCGTGCTCACCGGAAAGGCGTTGTTCCGGCGGCCGTTCCAGTGGCGAGAGTTCATCCTCCAGGGCTGGTTCCTGATGAGGGTCGCGTTCCTGCCCACCATCGCCGTGGCGATTCCGCTGACCGTCCTCATCATCTTCACGCTCAACATCCTGCTCGCGGAGTTCGGCGCCGCCGACATCTCTGGGGCCGGCGCGGCCCTCGGTGCGGTCACCCAGCTCGGTCCTCTGGTAACGGTGCTCGTGGTTGCTGGAGCCGGGTCCACCGCCATCTGTGCCGACATCGGAGCCAGGACCATCCGCGAGGAGATCGACGCCCTCGAAGTACTCGGCATCGACCCGATCCACCGGCTCGTCGTTCCCCGCGTGGTCGCATCCACCTTCGTCGCGCTGCTTCTCAACGGCGCGGTCATCACCATCGGCCTGGTCGGCGGCTTCGTCTTCGGCGTCTACGTCCAGAACATCTCCGCGGGCGCCTACGTGTCAACGCTGACGTTGGTCACCGGCCTACCCGAGGTGCTCATCTCGATCGTCAAGGCATTGACCTTCGGCTTGATCGCCGGGCTGGTCGGCTGCTACCGCGGCCTGACCGTCTCCGGTGGCGCCAAGGGCGTCGGCACCGCCGTCAACGAGACCCTGGTGCTCTGCGTCATCGCGCTGTTCGCGGTGAACGTCGTGATGACGACCATCGGCGTCCGGTTCGGAACGGGGCGCTGACATGTCGACGTCTGCCGTCCTGCGCTCCCGCTTCCCAAGGGCCACCGCCAGCGGGGAGCGGCTCGCCGGTACACCCGCCCGGTTCCTCGACAGCGTGGGCCACGTCGCGTGGTTCATCGTCACCGCCGTCGGCTCCATCGGTCACGCCCTGCGCTTCTACCGCAGGGAGATGCTGCGGCTGATCGCCGAGATCGGCATGGGCACCGGCGCCATGGCCGTGATCGGTGGCACCGTCGCGATCGTCGGCTTCGTCACCCTCTCGGGTGGCTCGCTGATCGCCATCCAGGGCTTCGCCTCGCTGGGCAACATCGGCGTCGAGGCGTTCACCGGATTCTTCGCCGCGCTGGTCAACGTGCGTATCGCCGCACCGGTCGTCGCCGGCCAGGCACTTGCCGCCACCGTCGGCGCCGGCGCGACGGCCGAGTTGGGCGCCATGCGCATCAGCGAGGAGATCGACGCCCTCGAGGTCATGGGCATCAAGTCGATCTCGTACCTGGTGTCCACCCGCCTGATGGCGGGCTTCGTGGTGATCATCCCGCTCTACGCGATGGCGATCATCATGTCGTTCCTGTCGGCACAGATCACCACGACGCTGTTCTACGGCCAGTCGACGGGCACCTACGAGCACTACTTCCGGACGTTCCTGCGCCCCGACGACGTGGCGTGGTCGTTCGTGCAGGCGATCATCATCTCCGTCATCGTCATGCTGAACCACTGCTACTACGGCTTCTACGCCAGCGGCGGTCCGGTCGGCGTCGGCGAGGCCGTCGGCCGGTCGATGCGCGCATCGCTGATCGCGATCGTCCTGGTGGTCCTGTTCGCTTCGTTGGCGCTCTACGGCACCAATGCAAACTTCAACCTGACGGTGTAGCCGATGACCCGCCCAGGCCAAGTGCAGTCGCCGGTCAACTCACCCAAGACCCCGCCGTTCAAGCTCGCGGGGCTGGTTCTGCTGCTCGTCACGGCCGGCGTCACGGCGCTGGTGTGGATCCAGTTTCGGGGCGGCTTCGCCGAGCCCGACCGGCTGACGCTGATCTCGTCGCGGTCGGGTCTGTCGATGGACCCGGGTTCGAAGGTCACCTACAACGGCGTCGAGATCGGCAGGGTCGCCAGCATCGACGCGGTCGACGTCGGTGACCAGGTCAAGGCCAAGGTGATCCTCGACGTCGACAAGAAGTTCGTCCATCTGATCCCGCAGAACGTGGACGCCCAGATCAAGGCGACGACGGTGTTCGGCAACAAGTACGTGGCGTTCTCGTCGCCGAAGAACCCTGCGGCGCAACGGATCACGACCAATGACGTCATCGACGTCTCCGGGGTGACCACGGAATTCAACACGCTGTTCGAGACCGTGGTGTCGGTCGCCGAGAAGGTTGACCCCGTCAAGCTGAACCAGACTCTGACCGCCACCGCGCAGGCCCTCGACGGGCTGGGTGAGCGGTTCGGCCAGTCGATCGAGAACGGCAACACGATCCTGGCCGACGTCAACCCGCAGATGCCGCGCATCCGTCAGGACAACCAGAGGCTGGCCGACCTCGCCGACGTCTATGCGAACGCCTCGCCCGACCTGTTCGACGCGTTGGAGCACGCGGTCACCACGGCGCGCACGCTCAACGAACAACAGGGCAACATCGACGCCGCCCTGATGGCGTCGGTCGGCTTCGGCAACACCGGTGGCGAGGTCTTCGAGAAGAGCGGCCCGTACCTCGTTCGCGGCGCCGCCGACCTGGTCCCGACCACGGCCCTGCTCGACGAGTACAGCCCTGAGCTGTTCTGCACCATCCGCAACTACCACGACGTCGAGCCCAAGATCGCCTCCTCGCTCGGCGGCAACGGCTACTCCCTGCGCACCCACTCCGAGGTGCTCGGTGCGGGCAACCCGTACGTCTACCCCGACAACCTGCCGCGGGTGAACGCCAAGGGTGGACCCGAGGGCAGGCCGGGGTGCTGGCAGCCCGTCACGCGTGACCTCTGGCCGCAGCCCTACCTGGTGATGGACACCGGCGCCAGCATCGCTCCTTACAACCACCTCGGCCTCGGCCAGCCCATCGCCATCGAATACGTCTGGGGACGCCAAATCGGGGAGAACACGATCAACCCATGAGGATTACCGGAACAGCGATCAAGCTCGGCGCCTTCGCCCTGGTGCTGCTCATGTTCACTGCGATCATCATCGTGGTGTTCGGCCAGCTGCGGTTCGACCGCACCACGTCGTATTCGGCGGTGTTCCACAATGCCAGCGGTCTGCGGGCCGGACAGTTCGTCCGGGCCTCCGGAGTCGAGGTCGGCAAGGTCGAGGACGTCAAGCTCATCGAGGGCGGCACGGCGGTCAAGGTGAACTTCGCCGTCGACCGGGACCTGCCGCTGTTCCAGGGCACCACCGCGTCGGTCCGCTACCTCAACCTGATCGGTGACCGGTACCTCGAACTCAAGCGCGGCGACGATCAGAAGCGGCTGCCCGCCGGCGGAACGATTCCCATCGAGCACACCCAACCCGCACTCGACCTGGACGCCCTGATCGGCGGCTTCCGGCCGCTGTTCCGGGCGCTGGACCCGGACAAGGTCAACAACATCGCCCAGTCGATCATCACGATCTTCCAGGGCCAGGGCGGCACCATCAACGACATCCTGGACCAGACCGCGCAGCTGACGTCGGCGTTGGCGGATCGCGACCAGGCCATCGGCGAGGTGGTGAAGAACCTCAACACCGTGCTGGACACGACGGTCAGGCATCAGCAGCAGTTCGACGAAACCGTGCAGAACTTCGAGAAGCTCATCACGGGGTTGAAGAACCGCGCCGATCCGATCGCGACGTCCGTCGCCGACATCAGCGATGCCGCGGGTTCGGTGGCCGACCTGCTCGGCGAGAACCGTCCGCTACTGCAGAAGACCATCACCCAGCTCGAGGTGATCCAGCAGCCGCTGATCGATCAGAAGGATCAGCTCAACGACATCCTCGTCAGGCTGCCAACGGCGTTGAAGATCATCGGGCGCGCGGGCGGCGTCTACGGCGACTTCTTCAACTTCTACGCATGCGACGTCACGCTCAAGCTCAACGGCTTGCAGCCCGGCGGTCCCGTCCGCACGGTCAAGGTGTGGTCGCAGCCCTCCGGAAGGTGCACGCCGCAATGAGAACGTTGGAAGGATCGGGCCGGATCCGCAACGGCATGATGGGCATCCTCGTCCTGGTGCTCGTGATCGGCGTTGGGCAGAGCTTCGCCAGCGTGCCGATGATCTTTGCGACGCCGAAGTTCTACGCGCAGTTCACCGACACCGGCGGGCTCAATCCCGGGGACAAGGTGCGCATCGCGGGTGTCGACGTCGGCCAGGTCAGCAGCATGGAGATCGAGGGCGACAAGGTGGTCATCGGGTACACACTCGGCGGTACCAAGATCGGCACCGAGAGCCGTGCCAACATCCGTACCGACACGATCCTTGGTCGCAAGAACCTCGAGATCGAGCCGCGCGGCTCGAAGACGTTGGGCGCCAACGGGGTTCTGCCGCTGGGCCAGACCACCACGCCCTACCAGATCTACGACGCGTTCTTCGACCTCACCAAGGCGGCATCCGGCTGGGACACCAACACGGTCAAGGAGTCCCTGAACGTGTTGTCGGAGACCATCTCTCAGACGTCGCCGCACTTGAGCGCCGCGCTGGACGGTGTCGCCCGCTTCTCCGACACGATCGGCAAGCGCGACGAGGACATCAAGAAGCTGCTCGCCAACGCCAACAAGATCGCGGGTGTGCTCGGGAGCCGCAGCGAGCAGATCAACTCCCTGCTGGTCAATGCGCAGACGCTGTTGGCCGCCGTCAACGAGCGCACGTATGCGGTCAGCCAGCTGCTGGAACGCGTCGGGCAGTTCTCCCAGCAGGTCCGCGGTTTCATCGACGACAACCCGAACCTGAACCACGTGCTCAACCAGCTGAGCACCATCAGCGACATCCTGGTGGCGCGCAAGTACGACCTGATCGACGTGCTGTCGACGCTGAGCAAGTTCACCGCATCGCTGGCCGAGGCGCTGGCCTCCGGCCCCTACTTCAAGGTCATGCTGGTCAACCTGGTGCCCTACTGGATTCTGCAGCCATGGGTCGACGCCGCCTTCAAGAAGCGTGGCATCGATCCCGAGGAGTTCTGGCGCAACTCCGGCCTTCCGGCGTTCCGGTTCCCAGATCCGAACGGCCAGCGCTTCCCGAACGGTGCGCCGCCCGCTGCCCCGACGCCGCTGGAGGGCACCCCCGAGCATCCCGGGCCCGCCGTCGTCGCGGGTTCACCGTGCTCGTACACGCCACCCGCCGACGGTCTGCCCACCTCGGCCAACCCGCTGCCGTGTGCCGGCCTCGACGCCGGTCCGTTCGGCAACAACCCGTACGGCAGCAACTACGGTCCCCCAGACGTGCAAAGCCTTCCGCCGAATCCCGCTGCGGCGGTACCGGCGCCGGGCGTGCCCAGTGCCGCGTTCCCGGGTGAGCTGCCCTCGTTCGTCCCGGGCATTCCACCGCCACCGTTCGCTCCAGGGCCGCCCGGTGCCAGGACCGTTCCTGCCACGCCGGGCCCGTCCGATCCGTACATCGCGCCCGGATCGCTGCAGGGTGACGGCACCTCGCCGTTGCCGCCCGCACTGACCGGTCCGCCCCCACCGCCGGGGCCGGGTCCGCAACTGCCGCCTGCCGATTCGCCGCCGCTGCCAGGCAACCCGCCGTTCCTTCCACCCGGATCACAGGGATAGGGGCGAGATGTCGACCATCTTCAACGTCCGCAACTTGCGGCTACCGGCGATGAGCCGCGCCTCGGTGATCGTCGGGACGATCGTGGTGATCCTGGGACTGGTCGCCGCGTTCGTCAGCTGGCAGCTGTACAAGAAGCTGACCACCAACACCGTCGTCGCCTACTTCCCCGAGACCCTGGCGCTGTATCCGGGCGACAAGGTTCAGATCATGGGCGTGCGGGTCGGCAGCATCGACTCCATCGAGCCCGCCGGCGACAAGATGAAGGTGACCTTCACCTACCAGTCGAAGTACAAGGTGCCTGCCAACGTCACGGCGTCGGTGCTGAACCCGAGCCTCGTCGCGTCGCGCACCATCCAGCTGGCGCCGCCCTACACCGGCGGCCCCGAACTGGAGGACGACGCCGTCATCCCGATCGACCGCACCCAGATCCCGGTCGAGTACGACGAGCTGCGCGACTCGATCAACCGGATCCTCACCGACCTCGGTCCGACGCCGCAGCAGCCGAAGGGTCCGTTCGGTGACGTCATCGAGTCCTTCGCCGACGGTCTCGCCGGCAAGGGCAAGGAGATCAACACCACGCTCAACAGCCTGTCCGAGGCGCTGACCACGCTCAACCAGGGCCGCGGCGACTTCTTCGGCGTGGTGAAGAGCCTGGCGCTGTTCGTCAACGCGCTCTACAAGAGTGACCAGCAGTTCGTCGCGCTCAACGACGACCTCGCGCAGTTCACCAACTCGTTCACCAACACCGACCGCGAAGTGGCGACGGCGCTGAAGGATCTCGATCAGCTGCTGACCACCACACGGGGCTTCCTCGATCAGAACTCCCAGGTGCTGACCAAGGACGTGAACAACCTCGCCGAGGTGACGAACGCGATCCTGCAGCCCGAGCCGCGTGACGGCCTCGAGACCGGCCTGCACGTGTTCCCCAACCTGGCCGCCAACATCGTCAACATCTCGTCGCCCAACGCGGGTGGCATCGTCGGCCTCCCGGTGATCAACAACTTCGCCAACCCAATGCAGTTCCTGTGCAGCTCGATTCAGGCAGGTAGCCGGCTGGGTTATCAGGACTCCGCGGAGCTTTGCGCGCAATACCTGGCGCCGATCCTGGACGCGATCAAGTTCAACTACCTGCCGTTCGGCCTGAACCAGATCAGCACGGCGATGACGCTGCCGAAGCAGGTCGCGTACTCCGAGCCGCGCCTGCAGCCGCCCCCCGGCTACAAGGACACCACCGTGCCGGGCATCTGGTCGCGCGACACGTTGTTCTCGTTCGGCAACCACGAGCCTGGCTGGGTCGTCGCACCAGGCATGCAAGGTGTCGACGTGCAGCCGTTCACCCAGAACATGCTGACGCCGGAATCGTTGTCGGAGTTGATGGGTGGGCCCGACGCTCCGATCCCGCCCGCGCCGCCCACCTTCGGAGGACCACACCAGTCCGGCCCGCCCGACGCGTACAACGAAAGCAGCCCGCTGCCTCCGCCGTGGTACCCGCAGCCGGGACCGCCTCCGGCACCCGCGCCTGGCGTCATCGCCGGGGATCCGTTGGGCGCCATCGCACCTCCGGCCGCGGGACCGGCACCGGCGCCCGCACCTCCTGGGCCACCGCTGCCAGCTGAAGTGGGGGCCGGGTAATGATGAGCATCAACACGAGCCGCTCGGGCATCGGACGTCTGGCGAAGCGCGCGACCGCAGTGGTCATGCTCGCGGTCGTGCTGACGTCGTGCGGTTGGAAGGGCATCGCGAACGTCCCGCTGCCCGGCGGTCCGGGTACCGGCGCCGACAAGATGACGATCTACGTGCAGATGCCGGATACGTTGGCGCTCAACGTGAACAGCCGCGTGCGCGTCGCCGACGTCTTCGTCGGCAGCGTGCGCGCGATCGAGTTGAAGAACTGGGTCGCGACGTTGACGCTGGACATCCAGCCCGACGTGAAGCTGCCCGCCAACACCCTGGCGAAGATCGGCCAGACCTCGCTGCTGGGTTCGCAGCACGTGCAGCTGGATCCGCCGCCGAACCCGTCGGGTCAGTTGAAGAGCGGGGACACCATTCCGCTGCAGAACTCGTCGGCCTTCCCCACGACGGAGCGGGTGCTGGCCAGCATCGGCACCATCCTCACCGGGGGCGGCATCCCGAACCTGGAGACCATCCAGACCGAGATCAACAACATCCTGTCCGGCCGGGGCGATCAGATCCGCGAGTTCCTGGGCCGGTTGGACACCTTCACCGCGGAGTTGAACGCCCAACGGCAGGACATCACGCGGGCGATCGATTCCACCAACAGGCTGCTGTCGATCGTCGCGCAGCGCAACGACACCCTGGATCGGGTGCTCACCGAGTTCCCGCCGCTGATCCAGCACTTCGCCGACACGCGCGACCTGTTCGCCGACGCGGTCACCGCGCTGGGTCGGGTCAGCAAGGCGACGGATGATGCGCTGTCACAAGCGAATCCGGACATCCACACCAACCTGCAGAACCTGCAGCGCCCGCTCGTCCAATTGGGCAAGTCCGCGCCGTACCTGATTGGTGCGCTGAAGCTGCTCTTCACGGCGCCGTTCAGCATCGAGAACGTGCCGAAGGTGGTCCGCGGTGACTACATCAACGTTTCGCTGAACGTGGATCTGACGCTGTCGGCGGTCGACAACGGGATCCTGTCGGGAACCGGCGTGTCGGGCATGCTGCGTGCACTCGAGCAGGCCTGGGGCCGGGATCCGGAGACGATGATCCCGGATGTCCGGTTCACGCCGAACCCGCACAACGCGCCCAACGGACCGCTGGTCGAGAGGGGTGAGTGAGCTGTGCTGACCCGGTTCATCAAGATTCAGCTGATCCTGTTCACCATCCTGACCTTCATCGCCCTGATCGCCCTGGGCTGGTACTACCTGCGGGTGCCCAGCCTGTTGGGTATTGGGCAGTACAAGCTGTACGCGGACCTGCCCAGGTCGGGTGGCTTGTACGCGACGGCCAACGTCACCTACCGCGGCACCACCATCGGCAAGGTGACGGACGTCTATCCCACCGAGCGTGGCGCGCGCGCCGAGATGAGCATCGACAGCCAGTTCAAGATCCCGGCGGACGCCAGCGCGAACGTGCACTCGGTGTCGGCCATCGGCGAGCAGTACCTGGACCTGGTGTCCGAGGGCAATCCGGGGCAGTACCTCCCGGACGGCACCACGATCACCAAGAGCTCGGTGCCCAGTGAGGTGGGTCCAGCCCTGGACGCTGCGAACAAGGGCCTGGCAGTGCTGCCCAAGGAGAAGATCGACTCACTGCTGACCGAGACGTCGGAGGCCGTCGGCGGACTGGGTCCGGCGTTGCAGCGCCTCGTCGATTCGACGACGGCGATCGCCAGCGACTTCAAGGACAACCTCGGCCCGGTCAACGACATCATCAACAATTCGACGCCGATCCTGAACAGCCAGGTCGACTCGGGTGACGCCATCTCCCGGTGGTCGGCGAACCTGAACACGATCACCTCACAGACTGCTGAGCAGGACCAGGCGTTGCGCAGCGGTCTGCAGCAGGCGGCGCCGACGGCCGACCAGTTGAACGCGGTGTTCGGCGGGGTGCGGGAGTCGTTGCCTCAGACGCTGGCGAATCTGGCCATCGTCGCCGACATGCTCAAGCGCTACAACAAGGGCCTGGAGCAGGCGCTGGTGATCCTGCCGCAGGGCGCGACGATCGCTCAGGCCGCCACGATCTTCGACGGTGAGGGCCTGCTGCACTTCGGCCTGTCGATCGGCCAGCCACCGCCATGTCTGACGGGGTTCCTGCCCGCGTCGGAGTGGCGGGCGCCTGCCGACACCAGCATGGCGCCGCTGCCGTCGGGCACCTACTGCAAGATCCCGAAGGACTTCCAGGGCAACGTCGTTCGCGGCGCTCGCAACTACCCGTGTGCCGACGTGCCCGGGAAGCGGGCCGCGACGCCGCGGGAGTGCCACAGCAACGAGCCGTACGTTCCGCTCGGCACCAACCCGTGGTACGGCGACCCGAATCAGATCGTCACCTGCCCGGCCCCCGCCGCGCGGTGTGACCAGCCGGTGAAACCGGGCTACGTGGTTCCGGCGCCGTCGATCAACAACGGACAGAACCCGCTGCCCGCCGATCAACTGCCCGGGACCCCGCCGCCGGCGAGCGACCCACTGACCGCGCCCGGCCAGGGCTCGGTCAGCTGCAGTGGCCAGCAGCCCAACCCGTGCATCTACACTCCGGCATCAGGTCCGGCGGCCATCTACAGCCCGTCCAGCGGTGAGGTCGTTGGACCCGACGGGGTCAGGTATTCCGTGACCAACTCAAGCAACCCAGGAGACGACGGATGGAAGGAGATGCTGGCACCAGCCAGCTGAACCCCACCGGAGAACCAATCCGACACGACACCGGAGCGCAGGACGAATCAGCCGCGGCAGTCGTGACAGAGCAGGACGAGAACACCGAGCCGGAAGCCCTGGACGACGAGGGTGCCGCCGTGCGGCGCCCCGAACACCTGGGCCGGGGCTGGTTCGTCGCGATCTGTGCCGTGTTGGTGCTCCTGACGGCGGGCGTCGCCGTCGGCGGCTACCTGGCCCTGCGTTCCCACGACGAGAGTGAGGCGATTGCCCGCGACGATGCGCTGGCACTCGCGCGGGCGAAGGAGTGCGTGGCGGCGACGCAGGCTCCGGACATCGCGGCGATGACGGCGAGCCAGTCGAAGATCCTCGAATGCTCGACGGGTGACTTCGCCGTGCAGGCCAATGTCTTCGCGGGGATGCTCGTCGACGCGTATCAGGTCGCGGACGTGAACGTGCAGGTCTCCGATCTCCGGGCAGCCGTTGAACGGCACAACCCCGACGATTCGGTCGACGTATTGGTGGCCGTTCGGGTCAAGGTGACCAACGCGCAGGCGCCAAACCAGGAGCAGGGCTACCGGCTGCGGGTGCAGATGGCGCCGGCAGATGGGACGTACAAGGTCGCCAAGCTGGACCAGGTCACCTCGTGACGGCGGTGCTCGATCGGACCGACGAGTCGCAGGCGACCGGCGAGGAGACCATCCGGTACGCCTCCTGGCCGGCGCGTGCCGGCGCGCTCGCGGTGGATCTGCTGCCGGGCGTGGCCGTCATTGCCACGATGGTGTTGCTCGCGGCGACGGCGCCGGTGTGGGGCTGGCTGTGGTGGGTGTTCACGGCGACCGCGGCGGTGGCGGGTCTCGCCACGATCGTGAACCGCTGGCTGCTGCCGTCGATGACGGGGTGGAGTCTTGGCCGCGCGCTGTTCGGCATCCGCATCGCGACGCGATCCGGCGACACCGCGGGCACCGCCCGACTGCTGTTGCGCGACGTCGCCCATCTGCTGGACACGGCCAGCCTCTTCGTCGGGTGGCTGTGGCCGTTGTGGGACCGGCGCAACCGCACCTTCGCCGACTTCCTGTTGCGCACCGAGGCCAGGGCGATCGCGCCGGCGCAGGGCAACGTGCGCCGGACCGCGGGCATCGTGTTCCTGGTGGCCGCACTGCTCTGTGCCGCAGGAGCCGGCCTGGGCTATCAGACGGTCTACCGGCACGAGCGGGCCGTCGAGAAGACACGCACCGAGATCGCCGAACAGGGCCCTCGGATCGTCGAGCAGATCCTGACCTACGGCACGCCGACGCTCAAGGACGACTTCGCGAGGGCGCAGTCACTGGCCACCGACGGGTACCGGCCGCAGCTCGTCGCGCAACAGCAGGCCGTCCAGAAGGCGGGCGTCACCGCCAACGAATACTGGGCCGTGAGCAGTGCCGTGCTTTCCGCGGCGCCAGAGCAGGCCGCGATGCTGGTGGCTCTGCAGGGTCAGCGCGGAGCGGACCCCAACAATCTGAAGTTCATCACCGCGACCGTCCGGGCGGACTTCGAGCGGTCCGGTGACGGCCATTGGCGCGTCTCCAATCTCACCGTCCTGAAGAGGCCACAGACGAACGAGTCCGCCCGATGAGCCCGCGCCGCCAGGTCGACGCGGCCGACCGCGACTACTTCACGGCCGCGCCGAAAAGGCCGCTGCGGTGGGGGCTTCCGCTCGCGAGCACGCTCGCCTTCCTGCTCGCCGCGGCCGCGCTCGCAGCGAGCATCTTCATGGTGGTCGGTCACCAGAGCTATGACCGCACCCAGACCCGAGATGCGTCCGCACTCGACTACGTGAGCGGATTCATGACGACCTATACGACGTTGGATCCGTTCCACGCCAACGACTATGCGGACCGGGTGCTGGCGCAGGGCACAGGCGACTTCGCCAAGTCCTTCAAGGAGAAGATGAACGAAATCGTCATCCAGGTGGCGCGCGCCGAACCGACCACCGGCACCGTCGTCGCGGCCGGCGTGCAGCGCTGGAACGACAACGGCAGTGCCGACGTGCTGGTGGCAACGAAGATCAGCACCACCGGCGCGGACGGAAAGGCCATCGAGAGCGGCAACCGATGGGTGGTCACGACGATCGAGGAGGGACAGCAGTGGAAGATCAGCCAGCTGATTCAGGTGATCTGACCGCCGCCGCTCCCGTGCCGCAAGGCAAGGCGGGACGCACCCGGCACCGGATGCCGCGAGCGAAGCTGCGCGAGGAGGGCGAGGAGGCCGCGTCGGAAGACGGCGCCGCTGAACCCGATTCGGAACCGGAGGTCGCAGCGCCCGAACCCGACCCCGAGGCCGAGGCCGAGGCCGAGGCCGAGGCCGAGCCAGCCCCTCGCCGCCGCCGGTTCCCGTGGCGGCGATCGGCTCCTGCAGCGCCTGCCGAAGAGCCTGCCGAAGTCAGCGTTGCCGACGAGCCCGCCGAGGTCGAGAAGCCCGCGGGCGACGACGCGTCTGATGACGAAACCGCTTCCCCAACAACGGAATCCGGACCGTACGAACCCGATGACGACACGGGTGAAGAGCCCGATGAGCCTGAGCCAGTCCTGGTACCGCACCGGACGGCCGGTCGTGCACTGAAGGTGGCGGCGGTCGTCGCAGGCGTCCTGTTCGTCGGAGCCGCGGCGTTCGCCGGGGCAACGCTGCAGCCCTACCTGGCTGATCGGGCAGAAGTCCACACCAAGTTCGAGGTGGCCGAGACGGCGGCCACCGCCATCACGACGCTGTGGACCTATACGCCTGAGGACATGGACTCGCTGCCCGACCGCGCGGGCAAGTTTCTGACCGGTGACTTCGCCGTGGAGTACCGCCGGTTCATCGACGCCATCATCGAAACCAACAAGCAGGCCAAGGTCACCAACAACACGCAGGTGCTCGGGGCGGCGGTGGAGTCACTGACCCCGACGGAGGCCTCCGCGATCGTGTACACGAACTCGGTGGCCACCAGTCCGGTGACGAAGGGCATTCCGTCGATGCGGTATCTGTCCTATCGTCTGACGATGGAACTGCGGAACAGGCAGTGGCTGATCACGAAGATGACGGCAGTCACCTCACTGGACCTGACGCCGAAGCTGTAGACCCGCGGTGTCCGTCGTATCGCCTGTCTCGCACCGGATGACGGTCACCGCGTTGTTGCTGTTGACGTTCGCCACGGGCCTCGTCGACGCAGTCAGCGTGCTGGTGCTCGGCCACGTCTTCGTGGCCAACATGACGGGCAACGTCATCTTCCTCGGCTTCTGGTTCGTCGAGCGCTCCGGTGTCGACATGTCCGCCGCCGTCGTGGCGTTCATCAGCTTCGTTGCAGGGACGGTGCTCGGCGGGAGGTGGGCGCGTCACCTCGACACCCACGTACGCCGGTGGCTGACGGTCGCGCTCGGCACCGAGGTCGTGGTGTTGGTGACACTGTCGATTCTGGCCGGGACCGGCGTTCTGGCGTACCACGACAACGGGAAGCTGTTCATCATCGCTGGCCTCGCCGTGACCTTCGGCAGCCAGAACGCGACGGCCCGACAGTTCGGCATCCAGGAACTCAGCACCACCGTCCTCACGTCGACGATCGTCGGCATCGGCTTCGACAGCAGACTCGCGGGCGGCACCGGGCACCGGGAGAAGCTCCGCTACGGGGTGGTGGCGACGATGCTCGCGGGCGCCGTCATCGGCGCCACGATGACGAGATTCGCGGTGGCACCGGTGATCGCGCTCGCCGCAGCCGTGATCGCCGTGAGCGCCGCGATCTTCGGGTTCGCGCCGGCCCGGACGCCCGCCGGCCAGGCGTAGCCCGAGGTGGACGTCTTCGTCAAGCACAATCCCTCGGCTCCGCCGGGCTTCTTCGCCTGCGAAGCTGCCGGACTGCGGTGGCTTGCGACGGTCGAGGACGGCGCGGCCTGCGCCCACGTCGTCGGTCACGACGAAACGAGCCTCACCCTGCAGCGGCTGACCTTCGCGGCGCCCGACCGGGCAACAGCCCATGAATTCGGTGCCGGACTGGCCCGCACGCACGGTGCGGGCGCCGATGCATTCGGGTCCGCTCCCGACGGCTGGACCGGAGCGGGCTTCTTCGGTCCGCTGCATCACCCGCTGCCCATGTCGCTGCGGCCGCACCCGACGTGGGGCCGCTTCTACGCGGCGGAGCGGCTCGCGCCGATGGCCGAACTCGCCGCAGCCGCGTTGCCTGCCGAGGTGAGACGTGACGTGGCGCGAGTGGCGGAACGCTGCGCCAGGGGCGACTTCGACGACGACGACCTGCCGTCGCGTCTGCACGGCGACCTGTGGAGCGGCAACGTCATGTGGACGCCCGGCGGCGTCGTCCTGATCGATCCAGCCGCGCACGGCGGGCACCGCGAAACCGACCTGGCGATGCTGGCCCTGTTCGGGTGCCCACATCTGGACTCGGTGCTCGACGGCTATCAGCAGCAACGACCGTTGCGGCCCGGCTGGCGTGGGCGAGTGGGCCTGCATCAGTTGTATCCGTTGCTGGCGCACGTGGTGCTGTTCGGTGGCGGTTATGCGGCTCAGGTCGCCGCGGCCGCGCGGTCGGCAATAGCTATTGACGCCTAGGTAACACGTGATCGATGGACCAGGCAATACCGCGCGTTGAACCCAACGACGGCAAATGAGGTGTCGACGGCGATGCGCGCACATGATTCGACCGCGAATGCCAGCCCCCGGTTCCATTGCTTTGCGAAGATTGCAGACGGCCGAGGGTCGTTGCCTAGAAGCCGATTTCGGCAACCGAACTCCGGCACCGGTACGACGCCTCTTTCGCTCAGCAATTACTACTTAAACCACTTACGCAAGTGTTAACGTCCTGTGATCAAGCTGTTTGATCGGGGAAAGGTCACTGCAGATGGCGGGCAAACACCGCACGATCGGTAAACGGGCTAGGCGAATCGCGTTGCTGAGCGCCGCCGCAGCGACGGCGAGCGCCATGACGGTCGGAGTCGTCACGCCGACGCCGACGCCGAGCGCCGCGCGGGTGAGCACCGATCCCGTCGACCTCGCCGCCGCGATCCGGCTGCTGCCGAACTCCAATCAGGTTCCCGACCTCACCGGTGGTCTGGGCAACGCCGTCTATGACTTCGGCCAGGGTCTCGCCGACCCGATCATCAGGGCCGTCGTCAACGGCATCAACCTGTCCGCGCTCGCGCAGGCCGCCGGCTTGGATCCGAAGAGCCTGCTGACCACGCTGCTCGCGGATCTGCCCGCGAACCTGCTGCCGGGAATCCTGGCCAGCCTGTCCCTGGACATCCCGGTGCTGGGTCCGGTGCTGGACTCGTTGTCGGGCGGGAACCTAGCCCTGCTGACCCAGATCCTCGACCTGCTCGGCGTCGACGAGATCACGGACGGAACGCTGACCGGTCTCCTCGCCCTGCTGGGCCTGGACCTGTCCGATCCGCTCAACCTCTCGGGTCTGGACGTCCCCGGGCTGAACGTCATCACGCCAGGCGCCACGTTCGCCGCGCTCAAGATGTTCGGCCTCGACCTGGGCTGGCTGCCCGCGCTGCCGAATTCGGTGGCCAACGAGATCAACGGAACCGACTACGCGAAGCTTGGCGTCAACGGCGTCCTCAACGAGGTGCTCGACCGGCTGGTCGCGAACCCGCTGCTCGATCCTCTCGGACTGCTTACGGGTCAGCTCCAGAGCCTCATCAACGGGCTGACGAGTGGGATCCCCGACGTCATCGACGTCCGGGCTCCCGTCACCATCGGGATCGGGATGGGCGCCTTCGCCGCGGCGATGTCCTACGAAAAGGTGTTGGAACAGCTCAAGTTTCAGCCGGGTGGGTCCCAGTACGCGGGCCTTGATCCGCTGCTGGGCAGCCTGACCATCCTGCCCATGGTGCTGATCAACAACCCGGCGCGTCCAGACGGTGGCATGTTTGCCCGCTTCGGGCCGCTGGCGGCGCTGTTCGGCATCAACACCGTGAACCCCCACACCCAGGCGACCAGCGACGGCCTCGGGGTCCCGATACTCGGTACCGGAGTAACCCTCGGTGCGGCGAACCTCCTGCCGATCCTGGTCGACGCGACCTACGAGTACCAACCGCTGTCGGACTTCGCGTCCTGGCCGAATCCGTTCACGCTGGGCAACAACCTCGGTGCCGCCCTGATGCCCACCTACATGCTTCGCGGGCTGAGCCTCGACGGAATCGGGGACCAGGTCCTCGGTCAGGTCAGCGATCTGGTCGACGAATCGGTGCGCACGGGAAACCCGTTGGCGCTCAACGTGTATCTGACGTTGCACTCGGCAACGTCGCCGAGTCTGGAACCGCTGTACCTGGCATCGGACCTGCTCAACCTGGTGGGCCTGGGCCCGCTGGCGGCCATTCCGATGAAGCTGGCGAACGCACTCGCTCCGGCGATCAACACCCTGGTGAACGTCGGCTACGCCAACACGACCCGAAACCCCGACGGCACGTACACCCGCGACTTCACCAACGCAGGCACCGAGACTCCGTTCCTGTCGTTCCCCGACCTTGACTTCGGCAAGGTGCCCGGCGACGTCATCAATCAGCTCGTTGGCGGATTCACCAAGGAGTTCTTCAGCGCCAACCCGACGCCCAGTACTCCCAACGTGCTTGCCAATCTGCTCCACGCACTGCTGGGTGGTGGACTCGGTGGCATTCTCCCCGGAGCCGCCCAGACACCCGGTGGAACCCCGTCGGCCGCGGATCCGCTTGGCGGACTGACGAGTTTGTTGAACAACCTGCTCGGTGGACTCCTCGGTCCACTGACTCCGCACGCCGCGCAGCAGACCCCGGCAGCGCTGACCGCATCGTCGATCCCGTCCGCGACCAGCCGGATGGTGGCGTTGTCGGCGAACAAGGATGCGGCGACGGCGGATTCGGCCCCCGCGGCAGACGAAGCCAAGGATGCGACCACCGAGCCGAAGGCCGAAGAGCCCAAGGCTGAGGAGCCCAAGGCTGAGGAGCCGAAGGCCGAACAGCCGGCGGCGGAGAAGCCTGCCGAGGAGGCGCCGGCCGCGGAGGAACCGACGGTCGAGAAGCCGAAGACCGAGGAGCCCAAGACCGAGGAGCCCAAGACCGAGGACTCAACCGGTCCGAAGCACGCCAAGCCGGACGACGAAGCCGCGCCGGCCGCGTCGGGGTCGACCACGCCCAAGCACGCCAAGCCGGATCAGGACGATTCGACGGACGGCGGCACCACGACCGTGAAGACGCCGAAGCACGCCAAGCCCTCGCTCAACGTCGTCCGTGACGGCGTGACCGCCAAGTCGCCGACCGACGCGAAGCCGGAGGTGAAGTCGGGTGCCGACACCGGGAAGAAGGACGGGGGCGCAGGTTCGGCCGACTCTGCGGCCGACTCCTCGAGCAACGCCGCCTGACGGTCTAGAGGAACGCCAGCCAGCTGGGCAGCGCGCGTTCGCGCGAGTCGCACAGCACCTGGTAGGTGTCGCAGGAGCCCCTCGGTACGCCGGCTCCTGCCCACATGCCCCCGGTGTCGCGACGCAGCACGATCGCGGAGGAACCGCCGCCATCGAGTAGCACGGCGCTGTCGCTGCCCAGCCCGCGGAACAGGTCTTGGACCTGATCCGGGGTGTAGCTGCCGCCCTGGAAGACGTACATCTCGTCCTTGCCCTTGGCGTAACCGATCGCCGTGCGGGCGGCACTGGGGCCGCCGTCGTTCATCTGCCCGGTGTCGCCCGGCGCCAGCAGTCCGAGGCCGCTGACCGCGACGAACCGCATGCCCTTGTCCACGAGGTCGCCGATCACGGCGGACGCGGCGTCGTAGTCGTCGGGTGCTCGTGGCGGCACGACGAACGGCGCACCGCCGACCGGAAGGATCATGGTCGTCAGTGCCGTCCACACTTCGTCTCCGCCGGACAGGCCCTGCTTGCCCGCGTAGGGGATGGTGCCGGTGACGGCGGCGTTGGCTCGACCCTGCCCGCGGGTGTTGTCGACGTAGGCGCCCAGCGGTGAGCTGCAGCCCGTCGACTTCCAGGAGCCACCCTTCTGCCCGCGGATGTCGAAGAAGTTGGCGTTGATGGCGATGGTCGGTGAGCCGAGCGCCTTCCACGCCTGCAGTGGCGTGAACGTCTCCGACGCCTGCCACAGTCCCTCGCTGGTGCGGGCCCGCGGATCCCGTTCGCAGCGCGCTTGGTAGCCGGAGTGTGAGTCGACGAGGAGTCGGGGAGTTAGCCGTTGCGACGCGGCCTTGATGATCATCAGGTGGCCGCCGCTACTCATCTCGTACCAACTGCCGCTGGCGTTGAGCATCGGCGCGGCATTGCCACCGCCGAAGTTGTACACCAGGTACGAACCGCGCGTCCCGGCGATCGCATTCGCCAGGAGTTCGCGGCCATCGGCTGCGCGGGCGGTCGGCGCTCCCGCCGTCGTTGCCAGGGCCGCGCAGACCGACAGCGTCGTCACACCGGCGACGAACCGACGGAACTTTGCGGCTGTCTTCAGCACTGTCGTCCCTTCGGCAAATCGCTACGGCTCAGATAACAATAATCACAGCAAACACACTGTCAACTTTCGTCACAGCTGGATCACGATCGGATATCGAGCGAATTGCGTTGCGGGCTAGCGCCTTTGCCAAACGTGCGCGAAGGGGAGCGGTCGGGCAGAGGAAACGTTCGCGAGCGAAGCTCAGCGCCCAGGCGGCGCCAACCGGTAGATGGCGTCGGCGTAGTCGTCGGTGACGTACACGGCGCCGTCGGGACCTGCGACTGCCGCGACAGGACGGCCCCACCGCGAGCCGTCTGCGGCCTGGAACCCACCGACCAGGGTCTGCTGGTTGCCGAGACCGCCGTCGCGCCAAGGGAAGAACGCCACTTCGGGCGCCTGCGGCGGCTGCCGGTTCCACGACCCGTGCACGCCGATCAGGGCACCGTGCGAATACGGCTCCGGCAGTGTGCCGTCGACGAAGCTCATCCCGAGCGGTGCGGCGTGTGCAGCGAGACTCTGCTCGACGGGCGGCAGCGCGGCGCAGTCGAGCTTGCTGCCGTCGGCGTTGGTCTGCACGTCGCGGACGAAGGGCAGGTTGGCCGGACCGCCGTCGGGATTGCAGTAGGGCCAACCCAATTCGCGTCCGGGGGTCAGCTTCGCGAGGGATTCCGGGGGATGGTCGTCGACGTAGTCGGGGACGACTTGGCCGTACGAAGGACCCTGGTCGGGCACCGGCACGTTGTCGCGGTTGTTGACCGCCGTCCACAGCGAACCGTCGGGGGCGAACGCCAGACCGGTGCCGTTGCGGACCCCCGTGGCGAAGGGTTGAGCCGGGCCACCACCGGGCGGCACCCGCATGACGCTGGCACGGGGTGGATTCGCGGTGCGGTCCTCGGCCGAGACGTTCCCGGTCGAGCCGATCGAGAAGTACACCGCGCCATCGGGTCCCACGGCGACGCTCTTCAAGGCGTGGGCGTAGGCGCCTCCCAGGTCGGCGCTGCGCGCGTCCGGCAGCCCGGTGGCGATGGTGCGCCGGTTGGTAGCTGTCCCATCCGCGTAGTCGTACGCATCCAACTGGTCGCTCTCGGCGACGTAGAGCGCCGACCCGGCGAACGCGAGCCCGTGCGGCTGGTCCAAGCCCTCCAGCAGCAGATTTTCGCGGGGTCCCGCGCCCGTTGGCTGCAGCCGAATCACCTGGCCGGTCCGCGGTATCGACACCAGCAGATTGCCGTCGGGAGCCCACGCCGCGAGCCTCGGCTGCGGCACCCTTGCCCACACCGACAACGTCCAACCCTTGGGCACCAACGCCTTTCGCGGTTCATCGAACGGCGGTGCCGCGAGGTCGTCGGTCACCGTGACGGTGACCTCTTCCAGGCCGACATCGGCGGGTGGGCGCGTGGTGGACTCCGGCGGGGTGCCCTCGGCGGACCCAGGATCCGACGAGCACCCTGCCAGAACGAGGATGCCGACCAGGCCGGTGGCCACGGCCGGCCGGAGCCGACTACGCCGCGGCCAAGCCCGCATGCATTTCCCAGACCAGGATCTCCGCGGGTGCCGTCGCGGTGACCCGCTGACCGCCGGACGCGGTGAACCTGACGGCGTCGCCCTCGGACAGCGGGCCCGCCCCTTCGAGGGTGACCTCGCCACGGGGCACGAACAAGTGGAGGTATGGGGCATGCGGCAGCTCGACGCTGTCGCCGGGCTGCAGTCGCGCACCCCGCAGGGCGGCGAAGCGGTTCTGGATGGTGATCGCGGCGTCGTCAGCGTGCTCCGGCATGCCCGAGGCGATGGTCACCAACTTGCCGCGAAGCAGCTCGTCGTCGATCTCCAGCTGCTGGTAGCCCGGTGTGATGCCGGACTCGTCGGGGACCACCCACATCTGCACGAAATGCACTGGCTCCTGGTGGGTTTCGTCACCGGTCAGCGTCCAGGAGTCGTTCTTCTCGGAGTGCAGGATGCCGCGGCCTGCGGACATGCGTTGCGCGAGGCCCGGGTAGATGACGCCGGAGTGGCCAGTGGAGTCCTGGTGCAACAGCGACCCGCGCAGCACCCACGTGACGATCTCCATGTCGCGGTGCGGGTGGGTATCAAACCCCTTACCCGGCTTGACGATGTCGTCGTTGTTCACCAGGAGCAGACCGTGGTGGGTGTTGGCGGGGTCGTAGTTCCCGCCGAACGAGAACGAGTGCTTGGAGTCGAGCCACGAGATCTTCGTGGCGGCGCGGTCTGCCGCACGCCGGACGTCGACGGTTTCAGTGCTGGTCATTCCGATCACTCCTCGGGAGGTCTCCGCCAGCCTAGGTGGCCGGCACTGGACAGGACAACATAGATGATGTGTCATGTATTCCGTGTGGCTGACCGATGACGAGCAACGGGTGTGGCGCAACCACCTGACGATGACGGCACGACTACAAGCGGCGATGGGCCGTCAGCTGCAGGCCGACTGTGGCCTATCGCTGTCCGACTACGACGTGCTGGTCGCGCTCGACGAACGGCCCGGCTGTCGGATATCGGAGCTTGGCGAGCGGCTCGGGTGGGAGCAGAGCCGGCTGTCGCATCAGTTGAGCCGGATGCGCGTGCGCGGGCTCGTCGAACGCACCGGTGCCGCCGACGACCGGCGGGCGGCCACCGTCGACCTCACCGACGAGGGCCGGGCGGCGCTGGCGTCGGCCGCTCCCGGGCACGCCGAACTGGTCCGAGCGATGGTGTTCGACGGGATGAGCGCGGCCCAGTTGCGCGCGCTGGATGGATGGACATCGGAGGTCCTCACACGGCTGGGGCAGGCGCCTGCTTAATCTGTCCACGTGGACATCAATGGAGCCAGCGCAATCGTCACAGGTGGGGCATCCGGCATCGGAGCGGCCTCGGCACGTCAGTTGGCCGACAGGGGCGCACGCGTCGTCGTCGCAGACCTTCAGGCCGAACGCGGCGAGGCACTCGCCAAGGAGATCGGTGGCGTGTTCGTCACGGTCGACGTCACCAACACCGAGCAGATCGAGGACGCCGTCAACACCGCGGTCGATCTCGGACCGCTGCGGGCGCTGGTGAACTCGGCAGGCATCGGCTGGGCCCAGCGCACCATCGGCAAGGACGGCGACTTCGCCTCGGCGCACAACCTCGACGCCTACAAGAAGGTGCTCGCGATCAACCTGGTCGGCACCTTCGACTGCATCCGCATCGCCGCCACCGCGATGAGCCGGTTCGATCCGACCGATACCGGTGAACGCGGCGCGATCGTCAACATGACCAGCGTCGCTGCCTTCGACGGTCAGATCGGGCAGGCCGCCTACTCGTCGTCAAAGGGCGGCGTCGTCGGCCTGACGCTGCCGGTCGCTCGCGACCTGTCGGCGGTCGGCATCCGCGTCAACACCGTCGCCCCCGGTCTCATCGACACCCCGATCTACGGCGAAGGGGAAGCATCGGAGGCGTTCAAGGCCAAGCTTGGTGAGTCCGTGTTGTTCCCACACCGCCTCGGCAAGCCGGAGGAGTTGGCCTCGATGGTCGTCGAGCTGATCACCAACTCCTACATGAACGCCGAGGTCGTCCGCGTGGACGGTGGCATCCGGATGCCACCGAAGTAGGGGTTACCAGTCCTTTTCGTCGAACGTGATCACGCCGCGGATGTTCTTGCCGTCGAGCATGTCCTGGTAGCCGTCGTTGATGTTCTCCAACGAGTAGGTGTTGGTCACCATCTCGTCGATCTTCAGCAGCCCCGACTTGTACAGGCCCACCAGCTTCGGAGTCTCGACGTGCGAGCTGCCACCGCCGAAGATGTTGCCCTTCAACGTCTTCTGCAACATCGTGAACAGGAACAGGTTGAGCTTGACGTCGACGTCCATCAGCGACCCCATGCCCGTAACGACGCAGGTTCCGGTCTTGGCGGTCAGCGTCAGCGCCTCTTCGACGTACTCGCCGCGCATCTCGCCGACCGTGATGATGACCTTGTCCGCCATCACGCCGTGAGTCAGGTCGATGATCGGGGCGATGGCCTCGGCCATCGACGGGTAGGCGTGCGTGGCGCCGAACTTGCTCGCCTGGTCGCGCTTCCACTCGTTCGGATCGATCGCGATCACGTTGCGTGCACCCGAGATCACCGCGCCCTGCAGCGCGCTCATGCCGATGCCGCCGACGCCCACGATCACGACGGTCTCGCCAGGCAGGACCTCGGCGACGTTGGTGGCCGAGCCGAAGCCCGTCGGCACCGCGCAGCCCATGATGGCGGCCGTTTCGAACGGCACGTCCGCGTCGATCTTGACGACGGAGTCCTTGTGCACCGTCATGTACGGCGCGAAGGTGCCGAGCAGGTTCATCGGGGAGACCTCTTGCGACCCGGCGTGCACGCGCGACGTCCCGTCGGCGATGGCCTTGCCGCCAAGCAGCACCGCGCCGCGATCACACAGCGACCGGAAGCCCTTCAAACACGGCGGACACTGACCGCACGCCGGGATGAAGGCGAGGATGACGTGGTCGCCCTCCTCGATGCCCGTGACGTTCTTGCCGACCTTGGTCACCACGCCGGCGCCCTCGTGGCCGCCGAGAGCGGGAAGGCCGATCGGCGTCGCGCCCGTCGTCACGTGATAGTCGGAGTGGCACATGCCCGCCGCGTGCATCCTGATCTGGACCTCGTCGGCGACGGGATCACCCAGATCGATCTCGTCGACCTTGAACCCCGCATTGAGCTCCCACACCAGAGCACCCTTGGTCTTCATGGCGGCGATCATAGAACACGTTTCAGAAAGCGCAACCAACGGGCCTTCTAGCAGCGGCGATAGGTGGTCAGAGGATGTCATCCGACAGCGCGGCCGTTCCCGCGTCTGGCCGACCGCGCTAGCGTGATCGCGTGCCCTCCGTCGCGATGCGGGTCGCGGCCATCGCCTCCGTGGTGGTCATGCTCCTCGGCGGGTGCGCAGGCGACGACGGCAAACAATCCGGCGCGGGGCCGTGGACTCTTGATCCGGGCCGTGGGCCGTGTGCCGTGACCAAGCAGCAGGACGTCCCCGCGACCATGCGCGACGGCACGGTCCTGCGCGCCGACGTCTACCGGCCGCAGAGCCAGGACAGCGTTCCGGTGATCCTGATGCGCACCCAGTACGGGAAGACCGGCGCGCAGTCCGGTTCCCGCTACCAGTCACCGGATTGGTTCGCTTCGCACTGTTACCTCGTTGTGGTGCAAGACATTCGGGGACAGGGCACGTCGTCGGGCACGTTCAGTGAGTTCACCCACGATCAGAACGACGGCTACGATTCCGTCGAATGGGCGGCCGCGTTGCCTGGATCGAACGGCAAGGTCGGCATGTACGGCTCCTCCTACGTCGGTGCCACACAATGGCTTGCCGCCGTCACCGCACCCCCGCATCTCGTCACGATCGTTCCGGCGAACACCGCGTCGGACTACTACGACGGGTGGACGTACGAGGGTGGCCAGTTCCGCCTCGCATTCCTGCTGCCATGGGCCATCGAGTCGATCGCCACGACCGCCGCGCAGAATCGCAACGATCAAGCCACCGTCCACGAACTCGCCGCCGCCGGCAGCGATCTCACCAGATGGATGGACTTCCGTCCGTTCAAGGACCTACCGCCGATGCAGCCGGACAACCCTGCGGTCGCGCCGTGGTACTTCGACTGGATCAGGCACTCGACGCGCGACGACTTCTGGCGGCAGTTCAGCATCCGCGACCGCTATCAGTCGGTCGCGGTACCGGTGCTGCACTTCGAGGGCTGGTACGACGCCTTCCTGGCAGGCGGGGTCGAGAACTTCTCGGGCATGGTTGCCCACGGCGCGAACGCCACCGCCCGCGACAACCAGCGCCTGGTGATCGGTCCCTGGGATCACGTCGACTGGGGCAGGCCAGAATCGAAACCGGCGGCGATGCTCAAGGCCATCGGCGCTGTCGCGAACAGCCCGATCAACGGCCTGATGCTGGACTGGTACGACCACTTCCTCAAGGGCTCGAACAAGACTGCCGACGGCAAGGACTGGGCAGGCACGCCAAGGGTGGACTACTTCCTGATGGGCGCCAATGTCTGGAAGACGGCGACCGGTTGGCCACTGCCGCAGGCGAAGCCGACGACGTACTACCTGTCGGGGCCGGGTGGCATCACCGATCGCAAAGGCGAACTGGTCGAGGCCCCTCCGGCGGCCGATGCACCCGACGTGTACACCTATGACCCGCGCTTCCCCGCGCCGAGCCTCGGTGGGCACTCCTGCTGCGGCGCGCAGTCCGGACCCCAGGGTCCCTACGATCAGACCCCCGTCGAGCAGCGTTCCGACGTGCTCGTCTACACCAGCGCTCCGTTGGAACACGACACCGAGGTAACCGGGCCCACCACGGTGAACCTGTGGGCGGCGTCATCGGCTCCCGACACCGACTTCACCGCCAAGCTGACGGTAGTGAGGCCAGACGGTCAGGTCATCAACCTCAACAACGGGATCCTGCGGACGTCCTTCCGTGACTCGCTGTCGAACCCGGCACAGGCCACGCCCAACCGGCCTTACGCCTACCGGATCCAGGTCTGGCCGACCAGTTACGAGTACCGGGCCGGAGACCGCATCCGACTCGAGATCTCGAGTAGCGACTATCCACAGTTCGCCCCCAATCCCAACACCGGCGAACCGTTCGGGCAGAGCACGACGACCGTGCCCGCGACGCAAACGATCCTGCACGACGCCGCACACCCTTCGAGCATCACGGTGCCGGTGATTCCCGAGGGTTAGAGCGAGGCGGGCAACCCGAACTTCTCGAACATTCCGTCGCCGGCGTGGAACGCGACGACGTGCGACACCCCGCCGTCTGAAATCTCCAGCACGTGCAGCTGGAACTCCTCGTGCACCCCGGTCTCCCGGTTGAGCATGTAGAGCGCAGCGGCGGGCTGATCGTTGGCGATGGTCTTCAGGAAGCGCATGTCGCCAGGGCCTTCGGCGGGGCAGTGCGTCTTGGAGAGCGCGACGATGTTCTCGGGCCCCTGATACCAGCCGTCGAACGGAGGCATCTCGAACACCGCCTCCGCGGTGAACAGCTCGACGAGCTTGTCCATGTCATAGGCCTCGAAGGCGGCGATGTACCGGCCGAGCAGGTCCTGCGCCTCCGGGTCCTCCGGCGCGGCAATGGCGTCGTCCTCCTTGGGACCGACGGCCTCGAGTTGCGCGCGGGCGCGCTGCAGCAGGCTGTTGACGGCTGTGGTGGACGTTCCGATTGCTTCGCCGACCTCGGAGGCCTTCCACTGCAGCACGTCCCGCATGACCAGCACCGCGCGCTGGCGGGCGGGCAGGTGCTGCAGCGCCGCGATGAACGCCAGCCGCACCGACTCGCGGGAGCCGACGATCACCGACGGATCGGCTGCCGTCTCGTGCGGTGACTCGGGCAGTGGCTCGAGCCAGGGCACCTCTTGGTGCTCGTTGATCTCGCCGCGCGGGTCGGACGCCGCCTGGCCGAGACCCGACGGCAGCGGCCGGCGTTGGCGGCCCTCGAGCGAGGTCAGACTGGTATTCGTGGCGATGCGGTACAGCCAGGTCCGCACCGACGATCTGCCCTGAAAACCCTCGTAGGACTTCCACGCCCGCAGGTAGGTCTCCTGGACCAGGTCCTCGGCGTCGTGCAGCGACCCGGTCATCCGGTAGCAGTGCGCGAGGAGCTCTCGTCGATACCTCTGGGCATCGGCGAGAAAGGCGTCTTTGGACTCGAAACCGACTGGATCTTCCGCGAGGACGCTCACGCTCACGAGGGTACCCACGGACACCGACAACCGGCACGCAACGGCGAACGACGTCCTTCAGGCCCGACCGATAGTCTCCGTGGGTGACCACGACCCGCAGCGAGCGCAGCTTCGACGGTGTTGGCGGCGTCCGCATCGTCTACGACGTGTGGACTCCCGACACTGAACCGACCGGTGTCGTGATCCTGGCCCACGGCTACGGCGAGCACGCCCGTCGCTACGACCACGTCGCGCAGCGCTTCGGCGAGGCAGGGCTCATCACCTACGCCCTGGACCACCGCGGCCACGGCCGGTCCGGCGGCAAGCGCGTCTACCTCAAGGACATCTCCGAGTACACCGGCGACTTTCACCACCTCGTCGGCATCGCCACCGCCGCGCACCCCGAGCTGAAGCGCGTCGTGCTGGGACACAGCATGGGCGGCGGCATCGTGTTCGCCTACGGCGTCGAGCACCCGGGTGATTACGCGGCCATGGTGCTGTCCGGTCCCGCGGTGTACGCCCAGGACGCGGTCTCGTCGGTGATGATCGGCGTCGCGAAGCTGGTCGGCAGCTTGCTCCCTGGCCTGCCGGTCGAGGATCTGCCGACCGACAAGATCTCCCGTGACCCCGAAGTGGTGGCCGCCTACATGGCCGACCCCATGGTGCATCACGGCAAGCTGCCCGCCGGGATCGCGAAGGCGCTGCTCAAGGTGGGCGAGACGATGCCGCAGCGCGCCGCGTCGTTGAAGGCCCCGCTGCTGGTGGTGCACGGCGAGCAGGACGCGTTGATCCCCGTCGCCGGCAGCCACAAGCTGCTGGAGTGCGTCGGGCAGATCGACGCCCACTTGAAGGTCTACCCCGAGCTGTATCACGAAGTGTTCAACGAGCCGGAGCGCGCCGTGGTGCTCGACGACGTGGTGTCGTGGATCGGGGCCAAACTGTGAAAGTCGTTGGACGGCAACTTGTCTGGGCGCTTGCCGCGGTGCTGACGATCGCGGGCTGCTCGTCGTCGACGTCACCGGCTCCGTCCGAGACCGGCGGGACGGGCACGGAGCACGGCTGGGTGGACGCCGAGGTCACGTTCGTCGCCGACGGTCTGACCATCCACGGCAGCTACCGCCACCTCCACGACGCGGCGCCCGGCCCGGCGGCGCTGCTCATCTCCGAGAGCGGCAACACCGACCGCAACGGCGACAACGCGGTGGCGGGTCCCGTCGGCAACATGCGCCAGCTGGCGGAATACCTGTCCGGCAAGGGCGTGGCCAGCCTGCGCTACGACAAGGTGGGCACCGGCAAGACCGGGTTGGGCCCGTACGCGTCGCACCCGGCCGACGTCGGTAGCGCCGTCTACACCGCGGGCGCCAAGGCGGCCGTCCGCTTCCTGGCCGAACAGTCGGGCACTGACAAGTCGCGGATCTCGGTGTACGCGCTGGGGGAGGGCACGGTGCACGCGATGTCGCTGGCGGCCGACACCGCGCCCGACGCGCCGAAGATCCACTCGCTGGGCCTGTTTCAACCGCTGTCCGGCCGCTACCTCGACATCATCACCGGCCGGGTGCGCGCGGACGTCGACTCCGCGCGGACTTCCGGTGCGAAGACGCAACAACAGGCCGACGACGTCCTCGCCGCCTGGAACGCCGCAGTCGACGAAGCGCGAACCAAGGGCACCGCCCCGGCGAAGCTCCCCGAGGGGCTCGGCGCCATCCTCAACCCCGGCAACGTCAAGGCCGTGGTGGAAGCCGACGCGATCGACCCTTTGGCCCTGGCCGCCCAGGTCCCCGCGGGCGTCCCCGTGCTCCTGACGTGTTCCGACTCTGACGGGCAGGCCAATTGCGCCGCCGAGAAACCGCTGATCGCCGCGCTCGGTCACGCCGCGCTGACGGTCGTCGAGCTCAAGGGCGTCAACCACGTGCTGCGCGACGACCCGACCGACAACGTGGCCAACTACGCCAACAAGGACCCGCTGTCGCCGCAGCTGGTGACCGCGCTGGACGGCTTCGTGGGCAAGTAGTGGCTATGCTTCGTCCCATGACGAGAGCTGTTTTCGCGGAAGGTTATGGCGGCCCGGAAGTCCTTGCGCTGCAAGACATCGAGCTGCCCGAACCCGGGCCGGGTCAGGTGCTCGTCGACGTCCGTGCGGCGGGCACGAACCCGATCGACTACAAGCTCTACAGCGGGGAGATGGGCAAGGACCCCTCAGCCCTGCCGATGCCGATCGGGCTCGAGGCGGCCGGCGTCGTCGTCGAGGTCGCGCCCGGCGAGGCCGGATACACCGGGGCACTGACAGTCGGTGACGAGGTGATCGTCACCAACATCCGCGGCGGTTACGCCGAGCGGGTGCTCGCGCAGGCCTCCGACGTGGGACACAAGCCCGCGTCGCTGAGTTTCGCGGAGGCCGCAGGGCTGCTGCTGGCCGGCGGCACGGCATGGCACCTGTTGACGAAGACGGATGTGGGGACTGGCGACACCGTGCTCGTCCACGGCGCGAGCGGCGGTGTGGGGCTGATGGCGGTGCAACTCGCGGTCGCGCGTGGCGCGAAGGTGATCGCCACCGCAAGCCCCGCGCGGCACGATCAGCTGCGCAAATACGGCGCCGAGCCGGTGACCTACGGCGCGGGGTTGGCCGACCGGGTGCGTGCCATCGGCGCGGTCGACGCCGCACTGGATCTTGTGGGCACCGACGAGGCCCTGGACACGTCGGTCGAACTGGTCGCCGACCGCGGCCGAATCGCGACCATCGCGGGTTTCGGCCGGGCGGCGGAGCTGGGCATCGCCGTGCTGACCGGCGCCGACGGTGGCCAGGAGATCCGCGACGCGTCCCGGTCAGAGGTCATCGCGCTGGCGGCCGACGGCAAGCTGGAGGTGACGGTGGACAAGACGCTGCCTCTCGAGGAGGCACCCGAGGCGCACCGGTATCTGCAGACCGGTCACGCCCGAGGGAAAGTCGTACTGGTTCCCTAGGTTGACCGCATGACGTACAAGCGAGAAGCGGAGCGGATCCGCGCATGAGTGACGACAAGATGCTGGCGCGCATTGCCGCGCTGCTGCGCCAGGCCGAGAGCACCGACAACACCCACGAAGCCGATGCGTTCATGGCGGCCGCGCAACGGCTGGCCACGACCACCTCGATCGATCTCGCGGTGGCCCGCGCGCACGCGGCGACGCGCACGGCGGCGCAGGTGCCCGTGCAACGCACCATCACGATCGGCGAGGCGGGCACCAAGGGGCTGCGCACCTACGTGCAGCTGTTCGTGGTGATCGGCGCCGCCAACGACGTGAAGTGCGACGTCGCGTCGAACTCGACGTTCGTCTACGCCTACGGGTTCGCCGAGGACATCGACGCGACGCACGCGCTGTACGCCAGCCTGGTGATGCAGATGGTGAAGGCCTCCGAGACCTACATCGCGTCGGGCTCACACCGGCCCACCCCGACCATCACCGCGAGGCTGAACTTCCAACTGGCGTACGGCGCGCGGGTGGGCCAGCGGCTTGCCGATGCCCGGGAGGAGGTCAAGCGGGAGGCCACCACCGGCCGCCAGCAGCAACCCGGAACGGACATCGTGTTGCGCAACAAGGACATCGAACTGAAGAGCTTCTATCGGGAGGCGTCCCAGGCGCGGGGCACGTGGCGTGCCAATAGCGCTTCGGCGGGCTACTCGTCGGCGGCCCGACGCGCCGGTGACCGCGCAGGGAAACGGGCCAGGCTGGGGCCGAGCACGGAGCTGGCCGGTTCGCGCGGAGCATTGGACGGGTGACGGCACGCCGTGGCGCGTGACGGGCAACGCGCAAAGGTCTACGCCGCAGAGCAATTCGTGCGGACGCTCTTCGACCGCGTGCACGAGCACGGCAACGGCACCGTCGAGTTCTTCGGCGCCAACGTCACCCTGCCGCCGGAGGCTCGGTTTGCGTCGGTCGAATCCGTACAGCGCTACGTCGACGACGTCCTGCGCCTGCCGTCGGTGCGGGAACGGTGGCCGGACGCCGGAGCGCTGACCGTGCGCGCACGCCGCGGCGCCACCGCCGCGCACTACGAGCACGACGGACGCATCGCCACCATCGCCGTGCCCGAATACGATCATTCCCCGTCGCTTCGCTCGCCCGGTCACACCACGTGGGCGCTACGGGAACTGGTGGTGCTGCATGAAATCGCCCACCACCTGTGCCAGGTCGAACCACCGCACGGACCCCAGTTCGTCGCGGCGTTCTGCGAGTTGGCAGGCACGGTGATGGGTCCCGAGGTGGCTCACGTGCTGCGTGTGGTCTACGCGAAGGAGGGCGTGCGGTAGCGGCTAACGTGAAGGCGTGACTGACATCGATCCACGGGACGTCGACGAGATGTTCAACGCCGTCCTGCACACCGAGGACGACGCGCTGATCGCGGCGCGGGATTCGGGGCGGGCTGCCGGTCTGCCGCCGATCGAGGTCTCGGCGCAACACGGCCGGCTGCTCGCCGTGCTGGCCAAGGCCACCCGCGCGTCCCGTGTACTCGAGATCGGCACCCTGGCCGGCTACAGCACCATCAACCTCGCCCGCGGCGTCGGGCCCGGCGGCCGGGTGGTCTCACTCGAATTCGACCCCCGCCACGCCGAGATCGCCCGCGCCAACCTCGAACGCGCGGGGCTGGCTGATCGCGTCGAGGTGATCGTCGGTGCCGCGCTCGACACGCTGCCGACACTGGCCGGCGGTGAGCCGTTCGATCTGGTGTTCATCGACGCGGACAAGGAGAACAACGTCGCCTACGTCGAATGGGCGATCAAGCTCGGCGCGCCCGGCTCGATCATCGTGGTGGACAACGTGACCCGCTTCGGGCGCGTCCTGCACCCGGCTTCCGACGACGCGCAGGCCCTGGCCGTGCGCGAGATGCTCGAGATGATGGGCGAGCATCCGCGGCTGGACGCCGCCGCCATCCAAACCGTCGGCACCAAGGGCTGGGACGGTTTCGCCGTCGCCCTGGTGACATAGCAGCCGTCAAACCCCGAGGAACCGACTTTGCCCGACATCACCTATCCGACGCCCAGCGGAGTGCTGCCCGGATACCTCGCCGCACCGCCGGGGCAGGGGCCGTCGCCTGGCGTCGTCGTCGTCCACGATGCCCTTGGGATGACGGCCGACGTCAGACGGATCACCGACCGCTTCGCCCGCTCCGGCTACCTGGCGCTGACGCCGGCGCTCTATCGTCGCGGCTCGGTGCTGCAGCGGCCGCGCTGCGTCGTCAGCACCATGCGGTCGTTGTCGAACGGTGCAGGACGCGCGGTGGACGACATCGTCGCTGCCCGCGATCACCTCGCCGACGATCCGCGGTGTACCGGGAAGGTCGGCGTGATCGGGTTCTGCATGGGCGGTGGGTTCTGTCTGCTGCTCGCGCCACGTGGCGTATTCGACGCTGCCGCACCGAATTACGGCACCTGGCCCAAGGATCCCGACACTCTGAGGCAGTCCTGCCCGATGGTCGCGACGTACGGCGCCAAGGACTGGATGCTGCCCGGCGCGGCGGCCGAACTCGAAACGCTCCTGACCGAGGGTGGCGTCGCACACGACGTCAAGGAGTATCCCGAGGTCGGGCACTCCTTCATGAACGAATTACCCACGGTGGGCCCACTGGGCACGATCGTGCGCAGGGCCGGCTTCACGTACTCGGAGCACGATTCGGAGGACGCCTGGCGTCGGATTCTGGCCTTCTTCGGCGAGCACCTGGCCGACACCCCACCGTCGGTCTAGTCGACGGTCAGCGGGCCGTCGCCGCCATCCGAGCGGCCAGCGCCACGTATGAGGCCGCGAACGTGCGCCGCATCCACGTGACGACCCGTGGCCTCCGGATGACGTGGCTGCGGACGCCTGCCGCGAACGCCCCGTAGACCGTGAAGACGACGAACGTCATCGCCATGAAGACGGCGCTGAGGTACAACATCTGACCGACGGCCGGTCGCGCCGGGTCGATGAACTGCGGCAGGAACGCGAAGAAGAACAGCGTCAGCTTCGGGTTCAGCACGTTGACCGCGACCGCCGTCCAGGTGATGCGCCACGGTCCCGGTCGAACGGAATCCGTTGTGCTGGCGATCAGTTCGGACTTGTCGCGCCACGCCATCCAGGCCAAGAACAGCAGGTAGGCCACGCCGGCCCACTTGATGGTCTGAAACGCGATCGCGCTGCTGTGCATGATTGCCGCCAGGCCCGTCACCGCCGCCAGCATGGCGGGCACGATGCCGAGGGTGCATCCCGCCGAGGCGAACACGCTCGCGCGCGTCCCGTGCGCCAGCCCGGTCGCCACGGTGTAGAGCGCGCCGGAGCCCGGCGTCGCGACGACGAT
Source organism: Mycobacterium sp. URHB0044 (assembly GCF_000620625.1). Classification (GTDB taxonomy): domain Bacteria; phylum Actinomycetota; class Actinomycetes; order Mycobacteriales; family Mycobacteriaceae; genus Mycobacterium. The sequence goes on from NZ_JIAW01000001.1 coordinate 66,950, forward strand.
CAGCGAGGTGAGCAGGAAGGCCAGCGTCATACCCCAACCGTACGTCCAGCCCGGGGCCACTGGTAGCACGAGCCGTTGTCGGTGAGGACTCGGCAGATCGAGTTGATGCTTTCACATCGTGGGTGAGCGTCATGGTGCTCACTGGCCGCCAGGCCCGTACACGGCCACGATGATCACGCGGTCGAGACTGTTTTCTGACCACACGCCGATCTGGGTGTTGGCACAGTTGGTCATGATAGCGAGGTAGGCCGGGTTCGATTGCCATTGATTGATGATGTCGATGCCGTTGGCTGCCAAGGCTGAATTTGCCATGGAGGCAGGGTTGATGGACATCGTCTCGGCGACCTGCCCCTGATACCCAGCCGCCACCGCACGGTCTTGTGGGGTACTGCCGTCTGAACCGGTGTCGCCGTGGAGGACCGGGTTGTTCAGTAGGTCGAGAGCGTGCCATTGCGCGGCCTGGCGCAACTGCGGGCTGACCCGCAACTCGGTCGGACAACCCGAAAGTTGCTGCAGTGCATAGATATGGGCCACCGCACCGTTGTTCATTCGGAGGTTGTCGGCATACGCGACCGGAGCGATCGCCGCGGCTAGCATCGTCAAGGTCACCACGGCCATCAGACGGATGCCAAGTGCAGTCTCCATGTCGAAGTCCCCCTTCCTCCGCGGTGGTGCAGGTCGTCGCCGCGCCGGTTCATCGGGTCAGTGATGATCATCGGCACTGCCGAGTGGGATTGGGTCATGGATAGGTCAGTGGTGATGCGTTGAGCCGCGACATGTTCGATGTCATGAGAGCGCACTCTTCGCCTTGGTCGCGCGCCATCGCCAGCGCTGCTTGCCGCACGAACTGTGTCGTCGTGTGATTGAACGCGTACATCGCCATGTCGATTCCGCCCTGGTGGTGACGGAACATCAACTGCAGGAACAGGATCTCGTTGTCTGTTCCCTTCGAACCTTGAAGTCGAACGAGGTCGGCCTGCGAGGCCATTCCCGGCATGAGCATCACATCGGACTTCATGCCCGGAATCGGCATCGCTTGCCCGTGCTCGCCGTGGTGAAGCGCTCTGTCGCCCTCACCGCCAGAATTGGTCATCCAGGCCATCGGATGGGCGGCGACCGGCGGGGCGTCGGCGGCCTGCAGCCAGCCGGCCATCTGACCGATTTCGTAGATCTGTTTGGTCCGGATCTGATCGGCGAGCGCTCGCACGTGGTGATCGACGTCAGAAGCGAGCATGTCGGCCAGCGTCACCGCCTGCTGATGATGCACCGACATGTCTTGCGCGAAACCGATATCGACGTCGTAGAGCACGGGTTGCGCCGCGGGAGCGCTGTTGTGGTGGATCGTGACGATTGCGACGACGGTGACGACCGCCAGCAGTGCGCCGATCCTGGTGATCAGCCAGCGAGCGCGGCTCATGTGGGCGGATAGATAGACGGATCCAGACGTAGCACCTGAAAGCCGTTGTCCGAGCAGGTGACGTAGAGCAGGTTGCCGCGGAACTCCGGCGGTGACATGCACCAGTCGGCGGTGAGGTCGGGTCCGCCTCGGAACCGTCGACCGGGGATTTGGGCGTCGGGGCCCTGGATGTCCCCATCGAGGATCGCTCGCGCAACGGGAAAGAGTGCCGAGAGGACGGGCTGGGCACCTGCCAGACGGGTGAACGCGATGTGTGCGGAGTTCGTGAGGTCCGCGTCGCGTCCGACTGCCGCGTGTGGGTTGTAGTAGGCGATTTCGCGGATGTCGTCGGGGTTGCGAACATTGAAGACGCGGACGCCGGACTGTTGCCAACCACAGGCCAGCGCCTGCGGGTCGTCGTGCCTGTCGACCGAACAGTAGTGCGGATCGTAGGAGAAGAAGCCGTTGTTCGAGGCACTGGTGAATGCGCGGTCCTGATGCGTGGGCAGGTCAATTTCCAGTTTGATGCTGTTGCGCAACGTCAAGTTTGACAAGTCGGAGGCGTCGAAGAGTCGCACCCCACCCGAACCCGCCTCCTGCACGTTGAACAGATGCGGCACCCCGCGGTAGGTGACATAGATGCTGTGCTGGTTGGCCAGCCCGTCAGCCCAGTGCACATTGCCGCGCATAGGGAGCAGCTGGTGCATTGTTCCCGGCTCGGCTCGATCCTGCACGGCTGTGGAGTCGAGCACGTTGATGCCGTTGATGGTGGACATGAACAATGTGTCGCCGTCGGGCGTGAAATCCATGCCATGGGCTGCAAAGCCGGCAGGCGCGCTCCACACGACGTGAGGATTGCTCGGGTCACTTACATCAACGGCACTGGCCCACAGTTGCCCCGTGGCCCAGTACGTGTTGCCGTCGGGAGAGAAATTGCCCTCGTGTGTGAGCATCGGGATCCGCAACCCCGGCAGCGATCCGCGTTCGGTATTGAGCAACCGGGGATGGGCGCAATCGCTGGCGATGTCGTATAGCGCGATATAGCCGACACCGAGCCCGAAACCAGCCCCGGTTCCTGCGAGCAGCCCACGTCCTTCGTGGACTTTCAACGACTCCCAAGTGCCGTCAAACATCGCCGCGTCGTTGAGTATCGCGGTCAACTTCGGATGGGCAGGATCGGTGGCGTCGATGACCCGCACCCCGAGCCCGTTGTTCCGGGTCGAAGCGACGTAGGCACAGTTCTTGTAGGAGGCGCTGACGAAACTGGCGCCCTGGCCCTGTAACTGGCCGACCAGGTCGATATTGCAGTTGTAGCCCAAGGCGCTGCGCCCGGATTGCCGGTCCTCGGAGGTTACCTCGCCCTGCAGCCCGGTTTCGATCCGATCACTCGGGCGGCATGTCGCCGGCGCCACGGCAGTCGGCCACACGTCGGTGGCCATGTTGAATCCGGGGGGCACGTCGGCCGACGCTGGCCCAGCATTGGACAGCAGCATCACCGTCACCATCGCCCACACGAACAGCCGGTAGTCCCGCGGATCCAAGCGGCCAGCGACCGTGTCACGGTTACCCCACCGCCGGCCGGCTTTGGCAAACATGAAAGCGGACCTTACTACTGACGTAGAAGATTCACTACAAAAATAGAAGAAAATCGGTGTGGCGCGTTCGTTGAGGGACGCGGTTGTATACACTTCGTTGCATCGTTGCCCGACGTCAATATGATCCCGTGCGGCGCCGTCGCGAGTTATGTGACGCCGCCATCGAACTCATCGCCAGCGGCGGGATTCGCGCACTCACGCACCGCGCCGTCGACAAACAGGTCGGCCTCGCTGAGGGCACCACATCGGGATACTTTCGTACCCGTGATGCCCTGCTGCGCGGGGTCTTCGACCGCGTCGCAGATCGCTACCTGTGCGACATGATCGCCTGGACCGAAAGTACTGGCTCGGCGCCCGAGCGCCCGGGCACGCATGGGCTAGCCAACATGGTGATGCTGTACTCAGAGGGGTCCGGTGCGCTGCTGAACAAGGCACGAGTCGAGTTGACATTTCACGCGGTCCGCCACCCCGACTTGGACGAGCGTGTCAAGGCGATTGGCTGGGAGTTTTACACGCGAGCCAAAGCGGTCATCGCTGCCGATCCCGCCGCGGCCGACGACCCGGTGCTACTCGAACAACAAACGTTGGTCACCCTGACCTTTCTCGACGGTGTCTTCAACGGCTTCGCCCGCAACGTGCCGATGTTCGCCGACGCCGCCGAACTCAACAGCCACATCCAAGGCATCCTGCGCGGCGTCGGAAAGCCCTAGATGCTCGTGAGGGCGCCCGTGCACGACACTTTGTCGCAGCAATGACCGACCTCCTCGCAGGTCACGCGATGACCGCTTTTCTGTCGTACCCCTCTGCTTTGATGGTGTTATGCCTTCGCCGGCAGCGTCTTTGGTTCCTGAGGTGAGCCCGGTTGAGCGTCTGGACGCGTTCTTCGACGAGTTGTCGGAGTTGACCGGCCAGCGCAACGCGATCGACGGCCGCATCGTGGAGATCGTCCGCGAGATCGTCCGCGCGACGCGTGGTTTACACGCTCACCACCTAATCCATTGGGAGGACGGCTGGTCTGCCCGCATCACCATCGGGCCCATCATCGCGGCGTCATCACCATCACCGGACCCGCCCAGGATCTCGTCGTCACCGACCAACGTGGTCGACCCATGAGGGCGGGATCACTCGCCCGCCCGCCGACGACACCCCAGCCCGACGTCCCACCCTGCAAGGGACCGACCGGCGAACGCGCCGACTGGTGGTGGTACAGCCCGTACCAACCGAAACCGCCACCAACCAACAACTAGCTGCAGACGGCTCCGACGGCCGCGGAGCCGACCAGCTTGGTGTACTTGGCCAGGACACCCGACTTGTACACCGGGGGCAGCGGCTCGAAACCGACCTTGCGCGACTCGAATTCGTCCTTGTCGACAAGCAGGTCGAGCGTGCCCTTGGCGACGTCGAGCCGAATGCGGTCGCCGTCGCGCACGAAGGCGATCGGCCCGCCGTCCACGGCCTCTGGCGCGATGTGCCCGACGCAAAGCCCCGTCGTCCCACCGGAGAACCGGCCGTCCGTCATCAGGAGCACGTCCTTGCCGAGACCCGCACCCTTGATCGCGCCGGTGATGGCCAGCATCTCGCGCATGCCTGGACCGCCCTTGGGTCCCTCGTAGCGAATGACGACGACGTCGCCGTGCGTGATGGTGCCGTCCTCGAGCGCATCCAGCGCTGCCCGCTCCCGCTCGAAAACCCTTGCGGTGCCCTCGAACACGTCGGAGTCGAAACCCGCCGACTTCACGACGGCGCCCTCGGGAGCCAACGACCCGTGCAGGATCGTGATGCCGCCCGTCGGGTGAATCGGGTTGTTCATCGCCCGCAGCACCTTGCCATCGGGGTCCGGCGGTTCGATGTGGGCGAGGTTCTCGGCCATCGTCTGGCCGGTGACGGTGAGGCAATCCCCGTGCAGCAGACCGGCATCCAGCAGTGCCTTCATCACGACGGGCACGCCGCCGATCTCGTCGACGTGCTTCATGACGTGGCGGCCGAAGGGCTTCACGTCGGCCAGGTGTGGCACCTTCTGCCCGACGCGCGTGAAGTCCGCCAGCGTCAGCTTGACGTTGGCTTCCCAAGCGATGGCCAGCAGGTGCAACACGGCGTTCGTCGACCCACCGAAGGCCATCACGACGGCAATGGCGTTCTCGAACGCCTCCTTGGTGAGGATGTCGCTGGTGGTGATGCCGCGGCGCAGCATCTCCACCACCGCTTCGCCGGACTTGCGGGCATAGTCGTCGCGCCGCTTGTCGATGGCCACGGGAGATGCACTGCCCGGCAACGACATACCGAGCGCTTCGGCCGCCGACGCCATGGTGTTGGCGGTGTACATGCCGCCACACGCGCCTTCGCCGGGGCAGATGGCGCGCTCGATGATGTCGACGTCCTCACGCGACATCAACCCGCGTGCACATGCCCCGACCGCCTCGAAGGCGTCGATGATGGTGACTTCCCGCTCGGAACCGTCGGTCATCTTGGCGACGCCCGGCATGATCGAGCCGTTGTAGAAGAACACCGAGGCCAGGTTGAGCCGGGCCGCAGCCATGAGCATGCCGGGGATCGACTTGTCGCAGCCGGCCAGCAGCACGGTCCCGTCCAGGCGCTCGGCCTGCACCACGGTCTCGACGCTGTCGGCGATCACCTCTCGGGAGACCAGGGAGAAGTGCATGCCCTCGTGGCCCATGGAGATGCCGTCGGAGACCGAGATGGTGCCGAACTCGAGCGGGTAGCCGCCCGCAGAGTGCACGCCGCCCTTGACGGACTGGGCCAGCCGCTGCAGCGACATGTTGCATGGCGTGATCTCGTTCCACGACGAGCCGACACCGATCTGCGGTTTGGCCCAGTCGTCGTCACCCATGCCGACCGCCCGGAGCATGCCGCGGGCCGCAGTCTTCTCCAGGCCGTCCGTGACGTCGCGGCTGCGCGGCTTGATGTCGTGCTCTTGTCCTGAGGGGGCTGAAGACATGAGGTCAAGTATGCCTTCGCGCTGCTACGCGACCAAACGAATTGGGATACCCCGGTGGGGTACTAGGTAAGCTGGAGGCATGAAGTCGTTCATCGCGGCACTTGCCGTTGCGGCCACCGCATTGGTCCTGCCGTCGTGTAGTAGCCCGGCGAACGAGGACCACACCGAGCATCCGTCGGGCACCGAATCCAGCGCGGCGCAGCACCCGGCCGACTTCAATGCCGACGACATCGCGTTCGCCACCAACATGATCCCGCACCACCAACAGGCGGTGCAGTTGTCGAACATGGTGCCGGACCGGTCCACCGATCCCGCGCTGATCAAGCTCGCGGCCGGTATCGCGGCCGCCCAAGGGCCCGAGATCGAGACCATGAAGGTGTTGCTGGTGCAGTGGAAGGAAGGTGGCTCGGGGGATGAGCCCACGCCGGACCCGCACGCCGGACACGGCGCACCGATGCAGGGAATGGTCGACGAGGCGACCATGAAGACGCTCGAGACACTGCGCGGGAACGAATTCGACACGCTGTGGCTGTCCTCGATGATCGGGCACCACCAGGGCGCGATCGAGATGGCCAAGGCGGAGATCGCCAACGGCGTGAACGCCGACGCGAAGAGCGTGGCGCAGCAGATCGTGACCGCGCAGGAAGCCGAGATCACTCAGATGCAGCAGATGGGAACGGTGACACATGACGGATGACGCCGCCAAGCACGGCTATTCGACCAACAAGGACAACTACGCGAAGCGACTGCGGCGCATCGAGGGTCAGGTCCGCGGCATCGCGAAGATGATCGAGGACGACAAGTACTGCATCGACGTCCTGACGCAGATCAGCGCGGTCAACAGCGCGTTGCAGTCCGTCGCACTCGGACTGCTCGACGAGCACCTCGGCCACTGCGTCACCCATGCAGTCGCCGAGGGTGGCGACGAGGCCGACAAGAAGCTCGCCGAGGCCTCGGCCGCCATCGCCCGACTGGTCAAGTCCTGACTTACTGCTTGCTGACCGCCGTCGGCCGCACCACGAACACCACCCGGTCGGGGTGGTCGGGCGGCGGCTCCGTGGACGGGCCGCTGTAGCGGTCGTTGAGATGCAAGTAGAAGTCGCCCGCTGGGTCGGGGTCGATGCGCTCGACGTTGCCCCGCACCTCGAGGTACCGGTACGGGTTGTCGGGATCGACGATCGACAGGGCGACCTGCGGGTGCGCTGTGACGTTGCGGTACTTCTGCCGCTTGGTGGTGTGGGTGAACCGCAGCACCTCGCCGTCCCAGTCGAACCACATCGGGTTCACCTGGACCGTGCCATCCGGGCGAGTGGTGGCCAGGTGGGCGTACAGCGGGCGTTCGAGCAGATGTTCATACCCCTCGGGTATCGCGACCACGGCAGTCCCTCTCAATCGACGTAGGTACCAACTGACCAACGCGGGGACCCGGAGAACCCTTCCTCGGCATTGAGCCCGAAGTAACACTCTTGTTCGTCCCCGCGATCAACTCACCAGGTCAGTGCCGTTTCCCGGTACGGAGGTCGGGTCCGGACACCCGTCGTCGGCGATGGGTGCCCTTCGCGCTGTGCCACACTTGATGGAGTTTTGTATTGGAGGTGGCGCATGCCGCAGCGGAATGTAAAGAGACTGATCACCGCGATCTTCGCGGCCGGACTCATCGGTGGGTTGGCCCTGAACGGCCCATCTGCGTGGGCTGATCCGGAGGTCAATCCCGACCCCGCGGGCATCGACGCACCACCCGTGGAGCAGCCGGCCCCACCGCCGCCGCCGGAGGTGCCGCCGCCGCCCTTCCAACTGCCGCCCATGCCGTGGGACCCGCCGCCTCCGCCCCCGGGCGACCCGCTGGCGCCGCCGCCCGTCGATCCGCTGGCCGTCCCCGCCCAGCCGACGGTCATCCCCGAGGGCACGCCCGCGGGCCAGGACCCGACGCCCTACACGGGTCAGCCGGTATTCGCGCCGCCGACCTTCAACCCGTCCAACGGGTCGATGGTCGGGGTGGCCAGGCCGATCTACATCAACTTCGCGCGGCCGATCGCCAACCGACAGTTGGCCCAGGACGCCGTCCACATCTCGTCGGTGCCGCCTGTGCCCGGCAAGTTCTACTGGGCCAGCGACACCCAGCTGAGGTGGCGCCCGATCAACTTCTGGCCCGCCAACACCAACGTGTTCATCGACGCCGGTGGCACGAAGTCGACGTTCCGCACCGGTGAGTCGCTGGTCGCCACGGTCGACGACGCCACCCACCAGATGACCGTCGTTCGAAACGGCAAGGTGGAGAAGACATTCCCGGTGTCGATGGGCAAGCCCAGCCACGCAACCCCGAACGGCACGTACTACGTGCTGGAGAAGTTCCCCACCATCGTCATGGATTCCGCGACGTACGGCGTGCCGAGCACCGCCGCCGAGGGCTACAAGCTGACGGTGCAGAACGCCGTGCGGATCGACAACAGCGGCAACTTCGTGCACAGCGCGCCGTGGTCGGTGGCTGATCAGGGCAAGCGAAACGTCAGCCACGGCTGCATCAATCTCGCGCCCGCCAACGCGCAGTGGTTCTACGACAACTTCGGCAGCGGCGATCCCATCGTCGTGAAGAACTCCGTCGGCACCTACAACCAACCCGACGGCGCTCAGGACTGGCAGGTTTGATCCGCTGCGCTACAACCAGTCTCGGCGTTTGAAGCTGACGTAGAGCACCGCGACGAGTAGCACGATGATCGCGGTGCTGGTGATGAACCCGGTGACCGTCTCGATGCCGGGGTACACCACGTTCTGGCCGTAGAAGCCGGTGACCGCTGTCGGCACGGCGATGATGGCCGCCCAGCCGGTCAGCTTCTTCATCACGGTGTTGAGCCGGGCGTCCTGCAGGCTCAGGTTGGTCTCGAACACCGTCGTGACCATGTCGCGCAACGACTCCGTCCACTCCGAGGCGCGCAGCACGTGGTCGTAGAGGTCCACGTACAGCGGATCGAGTTCCGGCGCGGTCTTGGCGTCGAGACGACGATGTTGTATCGCGCTGACCACCTCACGCATCGGCAGGACCACCCGGCGCAGCTCGACGAGATCCTTGCGCAGCCGGAAGGTGCGCCGTTGCAGGCCCGTCTTCGGGGCGGTGTCGGCGAACAGGTCGTCCTCGAGCGACTCGATGGCGTCGTCGAGGCACTGCACCGCCGTGAAGTGGCCGTCGACCACGACGTCGAGGAGGCCGTGGACGAGAGCGCCGACCCCGTATTCCTGGCCGCCTAGTTCGTCGAAGCGTTGGGAGACGGTGTCGATATTGAAGTAGGGCGACAGCCGCACGGTGACGAGCCCCTGCGGCAGGACGAAGCCCGAGATGCGGTGTGTGGACAGGCTCGATTGGCCGTCGTCAGCGTCTTCGGCGGGCTCGACGGCGTAGACCGTGAAGAACGTGTGCGTCTTGTAGACCGACGCCTTGGTGCGCTCGGCGTCAGCGACCGCGTCCTCCACCGCGAGGGCGTTGAGTCCGAGCTCCTGCGCCAGGTCGGCGAGGGCGGCGTGGTCCGGGTCGTAGATGTCGGCCCACACCAGGGTGTCCTTCTCGACCAGGTAGTCCGAGATGGAGGCGAACTCGAAGTCGTCCTGCGGCTTGCCTGCCCGCCACACGCGCCCGCGTTTCTCGGTCACCGGCGCGTCAGCTCCAGATCCGCACCCTGCGCTGAGGCTCGAGGTACAGCTCGTCGGACTCGTGCACGTCGAATGCGTCGTAGTACGCGTCGATGTTGCGGACCACGCCGTTGCACCGGAATTCCGGCGGCGAGTGCGGGTCGATGGCCAACCGCCGGACGGCCTCGGCGTCGCGAGACTTGGTGCGCCACACCTGGGCCCAACCGAAGAACACCCGCTGCACGCCGGTCAGCCCGTCGATCACCGGGGCTTCCTTCCCCTTCAGCGACAGCTGGTACGCCAGCAGCGCGATCGACAGACCGCCGAGGTCGCCGATGTTCTCCCCGACGGTGAACGCGCCGTTGACGTGCTTGTCCTCGCCCAGGCCGCGGGGGACGAAGCCCTCGTACTGTTCGATCAAAGCCTTTGTGCGGGCGCCGAATTCGGCGCGGTCGCTGTCGGTCCACCAGTCGACGAGGTTTCCGTCACCGTCATACTTGGCGCCCTGGTCGTCGAATCCGTGCCCGATCTCGTGCCCGATCACCGCACCGATGCCGCCGTAGTTGGCCGCGTCGTCGGCCTCGGCGTCGAAGAACGGCGGCTGCAGAATGGCTGCGGGAAAGACGATTTCATTCATCCCCGGGTTGTAGTACGCGTTCACGGTCTGCGGCGTCATGAACCATTCGTCGCGGTCCACCGGGCTGCCGAGCTTGGCCAGGTCGCGGTCGTGCTCGACGATGATGCCGCGCCGGTAGTTGCCGTACAGGTCGTCGCGTTCGATGACGAGCGCCGAATAGTCCCGCCACCGAACCGGGTAACCGATCTTCGGGGTGAACTTGTCCAACTTGGCCAGCGCGCGTTCGCGCGTCTCGGGCGTCATCCAGTCCAGGTCGCTGATGCTGACCCGGTAGGCCTCGCGCAGGTTGGCCACCAGTTCGTCCATCCGCGCCTTGGCGTCGGGCGGGAAGTGGCGCTCGACGTAGAGCTTGCCGACCGTGTCGCCCATCAGCCCCTCCACCAGGGAGACGCCGCGCTTCCACCGGTCGCGGATCTGCTCGGTGCCGGACAGGGTGCGACCGTAGAAGTCGAAGTTCTCGGCGACCAGTTCGTCGGTCAGCATCGCCGAGCGCGAATTGATCAAACGCCAGCGCAGCCACCACTTCCAGTCGTCGAGGTCCTCGCCCACCCACAGCGCGGCGAACGACGTCAGTACGTCGGGCTGGCGCACGACCACCTCGGAGACGACCTCCGGTGAGGTGCCCAGTGCGGTGAGCCACCCAGTCCAGTCGAAGCCGGGCGCCTCGGTGGGCAGGTCGGCGAAGGTGCGCAGGTTGTAGGTCAGATCGGCGTCGCGACGCTTGACGACGTCCCAGTGCGCGGCGGCGATCTTGGTCTCCAGGGCGACGATCCGTGCTGCGGTGTCTTCCCACTCCCCGACGTATTCGTCGCCGAGCACCAGCGTGAACATGCGGGCGATGTGACCGGGATAGGCGGCCAGGATCTCGGCGTGCTGCGGGTCGCGGTAGTAGGACTCGTCGGGCAGGCCGATACCGGACTGCGACAGGTGCAACAGGTAGCGCGTCGAGTCCTTGGAGTCGGTGTCGACGTACACGCCGGTGCCGCCGCCGACGCCGGTGCGCTGCAGGCCGCCGAGCACCTGCGCCAACGCGTCCGGCGTCGTGGCGCCGTCGATGACCGCGAGCTCGTCGAGCAGTGGACGCAGGCCGATGCGGGCGACGGTTTCGGTGTCCATGAAGCTGGCGTACAGATCGCCGATCCGCTGCTCGTCCGTCCCGGCCGGGGCGGCAAGATCCGCCGCTTCCGTGATCAGGTCGCGCACCTGTTCCTCGGCGCGGTCGGCGAGCAGCCGGAACGCGCCGTCGGTCGCGCGGTCGGCGGGAATGTCGTAGTCCTTCAGCCAGCGACCGTTGACGTGGCCGAACAGATCGTCCTGCGGGCGGGCAGCGGGGTCGACGTAGCTGAGGTCGATACCGGAACGAATGGCTTCTAGCGTCACCCGACCATCCTGCCATCGGTCACCAGAGTGCACATTGACGCGTCGGCCGGGCATAGTGTCCGGGGCGTGACGGAGAACCCCGCGAATCTCGCCTACAGTCACGTCGACGTCTTCACTCGCTCCCCGTTCGGCGGCAACAGCGTGCCCGTGTTTCCCGACGTCGGAGACCTGACTGCCGAGCAGATGCTGCGCATCGCCCAGGAAATGCGGCACTTCGAAGCCATCTTCATCCGGCCGACGGATCAGCCCCGCACGGTGAGCGCGAGGATCTTCGATCTGTTCGAGGAATTGCCGTTCGCCGGACACCCGATCATCGGGGCGGCGGCGGTGCTGCATCAACGCTCGGGAGCGGTCGGCGCGCAGAGCTGGCGGTTCGACCTCGCCGCCAAGACGGTCCATGTCACGACGGAGGCCACGCCGACGGGTTACTCGGGAGCCTTGGACCAGGGCACGCCGGAATTCCTCGGCACGGCGACCGACGGTGACGCAGTGGCGGCTGCCTTCGATCTCGCGCCGCACGATCTCGCTCAAGACCTACCCATGGAAGTCGTGAGCACGGGACTGCGCTACCTGATCGTGCCGGTCCGGCCCGGCGCGTTGGTACGGGCACGGATCTCACGCGACATCACGGAGCTGCTGGCAGGCGTCGGCGCCCAGTTCGCGGTGCTGCTCGACGAATCGGCCGTCGAAGTTCGACATTGGAACAACGACGGCATCATCGAGGACGTGGCGACGGGTAGCGCCGCGGGCACGATCGGCGCCTACCGGCTGCGCCACGGGCTGGTCCGCGGCGGCGACTCCTTCATCGTGAACCAGGGCCGGTTCACCGGCCGCCCGAGCCAGCTGCGCGTGCGCGCGGACGGCAGTGCCGAGGCCGTCGAAGGGGTGACGGTCGGCGGCGACGTCGCCTTCGTCGGACACGGCGTGATCGACGTGCTGCCGTGACGCGAACGAGGGGCTGAATAGCGCCAGGTAGCCTCACGCCCATGCCTGAGGAGCCCGACGCGGCGCGCACCTACCGCGGTGGCAGCGTCTTCACCGGCTACGGCATCGGCTCGGCCGTGCTGGGCCTGGTGTCGGTGGTCGCCGTCGTACTGGGGCTGATGATCTGGTCGGGCCACCGCAGTGAGCTCGACGAACGCCGCTACCAGACCAGCGTGCTGCAGGCCGCCGCCGACTGGACCAACGTGCTGATCAACATGAACGCCGGCACCGTCGACACCAGCCTGCGCAAGCTGCACGACGGGACGGTGGGTCAACTCAACGCCGACTTCGAGTCGACGGTCGAGCCGTTCAAACAGCTGGTGCTGAAGCTCAAGTCGGAGACGGCAGGCCAGGTGGACTCGGTGTCCATCGAGTCGCTGCACCACCAGCTGCCGGGCCCCGGGGCGCAGGCCCCGCAGCCCGAGCTGTCTACGGTGGCGTCGCGCACCGACACCGTGCTCGTCGTCGCCACTTCAGTGAGTCAGAACACGGGTGCGCAGCCGCAGCCGGTCCGCTGGAATCTGCGTCTCGGTGTTTCCGACGTCGACGGCAAGCTGCTGATCTCGCAGTTGGAGACCATCCGATGAGGAACCGGTTGCGTGTCCTCGCGTTCGACGTCCTGGCGCCGTTGGCCGCGATCGCGGGACTGGTCTACGTCGGTGTCGCGCTTGCCTGGCCGGTGTGGTGGGTCTCGGTCTGCTCGGTGCTGTGCCTGCTGGTCGTGCAGGGCATGATCGTCAACCTGGTGCTGTACCGCAGGGACGGCGTGACCGTGGGCACCGACGACGAGGGACCAGGACTGCGGTTGGCGCTCGCGGGGCTGGCGACGGTGGCGCTGGTCGCCGCGGTCGTGGTCGGCTACACCCGGTGGACGGTGCCCGACCGCGCCATGCACGACGACACGGCCGAGGTGGTCGGCATCGCCAGCAGCGTCGCCGAAGCGTCGGCGACCTTCACCCCGCAGGATCCGAACGCCTCGATCGACCGGGCCACCGGCTTGATGACGCCGGAGCGCGCGGACGCCTATCGCAGCGAATTCGCCGCGGTCGCAAAGGAATTGGGCAGCAAGAACATCTCGGGTCAGGCCAGCACCATCTCGGCCGGGGTGGAGGCCCTCGGGCCCGCCGCGGCCAGCGTGGCGGTGGTGATGCGCGGTACCCAGAACGCGCCGGGCAAGCCGCAGGACGTCGCGGTGCTGGCGCTGCGGATCACCCTGACCAAGGACAGCGGCAAGTGGCTGGTGCTCGACGTGACGCCGATCAACGCGCGCTAGGTTCGGCGCGAGTCGATCACGCCGGTGTTGAACCCGGCCAGGTGCAGCCCGCCGTGGAAGCGGGCGTGCTCGATCTTCAGGCACCGGTCCATCACCACCTGCAACCCCGCGGCCTCGCCGTCGCTGGCCACCTGCTCGTGCCACAGCCCCAGCTGCAGCCAGATCGTCTTCGCCCCGACGGCGACGGTGTCGTCGAGCACCGACGGCAGGTCGTCGTGGCGACGGAACACGTCGACCAGATCGGGAACCACCGGCAGCGCCGCCACGGTGGGGTACACCGGTGTGCCGTCGACCTCGGTGATGGTCGGGTTGACCAGGTACACCTCGTAGTCACTGGTGGACTTGAGGTACGTCCACACGAAATAGCTTGCCCGCGCGGGGTTCGCCGAGGCGCCGACGATCGCCACGGTGCGCGTGTCGCGCAGGATCCGTTGGCGCGCCAGGGCGTCGGGTCCGACCCAGGTGCGGTCAGTCATCCTTCGCCGCCACGCTCAATGCCTGATCGAGGTCCCACAGGATGTCGTCGACGTCCTCGATGCCGACGCTGATGCGCACCAACTCCGGGCCCACGCCTGCGGCGCGCAGCTGGTCGTCGGTGAGCTGCCGGTGCGTCGTACTGGCGGGATGGATGACCAGCGTGCGGACGTCACCGATGTTGGCGAGATGGCTCGCCAGCCGGACCGAGTTGATGAAGCGGGCGCCGGCCTCGCGCCCGCCGCGGACACCGAACGCGAACACCGCGCCGGGCCCGTCGGGGAGGTAGGTGGCTGCCCGGTCGTGGTGGGGATGGGCAGGCAACCCGGCCCAGCGCACGTACTCGACGCGCGGGTCGTCGGCCAGCCACTGCGCCACCCGCCTGGCGTTGGCGACGTGCGCGGCCATCCGCTGCGGCAGCGTCTGCACGCCCTGCAACAACTGGAACGCCGATTGCGGGGCGAGGCTGGCACCGAAGTCGCGGAGCTGCTCGCTGCGCACCTTGGTGAGGAAGCCGTACTCGCCGAAGTTTCCCCACCAGCTCAGCCCGCCGTACGCGGCCACCGGTTCGGTCATCTGCGGGAATCGTCCAGAGCCCCAATCGAATTGACCCGAGTCGACCACCACGCCGCCCAGCGTGGTGCCGTGGCCGCCGAGGAACTTCGTCGCCGAGTGCACGACGATGTCGGCGCCGTGTTCGATGGGTCGGCACAGGGCAGGCGTCGAGACGGTGGAGTCGACGACGAGCGGCACGCCTGCGGCGCGAGCCACCGCGGCCAGGCCTGCCAGATCGGCGATCTCGCCGGACGGGTTCGCGATCACCTCGGTGAAGATCAGCCGCGTCCGGTCGGTGACCGCTGCCGCGTAGTCGGCCGGATCGGTGCCCGTGACGAACGTGGTGTCGACGCCGAAGCGCCGCAGCGACACGTCCAACTGGGTGACGGTGCCGCCGTACAGACTGCCCGCGGCGACGATGTGGTCACCGGCGCCCGCCAGTGCGGCGAACACCGCGAACTGCGCCGCCAGTCCGCTCGCCGTGGCCACCGCGCCGAGCCCGCCCTCCAGGCTGGCGATGCACTCCTCCAGCGCGGCCACCGTCGGATTCGCGATCCGGCTGTAGACGTTGCCGTACTTCTGCAGCGCGAAGAGATTGGCCGCGTCATCGGTGTCGCTGAACACGAACGCCGCGTTGGCGTAGATCGGGACCACGCGGGCGCCGGTGCCGGCGTCGGGCCGTTGCCCGGCGTGGATCGCCCGGGTCGCCAGCCCGTAGGTTCGGTCGGTCACGGATGTGCAGCGTAGGTCCGCGAGGGGCGCAAGCCCAGGGTTGTGCTCGCCGGGATCGTTAAGGCAGGTACGACAGCAGCCGTTCGGCCAATTCGCGAGGCCGGCTCAGCGCCATGAGGTGGCCGCCGGGAAGGACGTCGACGTCCAGGCCGAGGCGGTCGCGGACCAGTCGGCGCTGGAACTCCAGTGGAAAGAACCGGTCGTCGCTGCCTACCACCACGTGGGTGGGCACGTTCGGCCACCCGCTCAGCGGCCACGTCTGGCCGAACGGGGTGTCGGACTGACGGGGCTCCGGCTGACTGAACGCCTCGTCGCGGACCTGTTCGGGTACGTCGTGGAAGAAATCCTCGGCCGGGTCGAAGTCCTTGTCGCCCAAGCCGATTCGACGGAAGTGCTCGGCCATCGCCTCGCCCTGCCCCGTCGCGTCCCACCATTGCCCTGGCGACTCGCCCGCAGTCGGCACCATCGGATTGACCAGCACGATCATGGCCGCGGGCATCCGCTCGGCGACCATCGGCGCGGTGAAGGCGCCCATCGACTGTCCGACCAGCACCAGTGGACCCTCGATGCCCGAGATCGCCGACACCACGACGTCGGCGTACCTGGTGAGGTCGGCGGAGTCGTCAGCCGCGGGTAGGTCCACGGCGATGGCGTCCGTGCCTGCGGCGTCCAACAGCGGGACGACGCGATGCCAGTACCACGCGCTGCCCCCGGCGCCGGGGATGAGGACGAACGTGGTGCGCATGGACGTCGAGCGTCAGCCCGGCCTGCCGGCACGCTCGCTGCGCATCTTGGCGAACCGGTCGGAGAGCCTGCGCATCCGAATCATCAGCGATGCCGACGGCGTGGCCGTGCCTTCGACGTAGGCGCCGAACCGGTCGGTGGGCACCCCGATGCGGGAGGCGAATTCGTGCTGGCCGAGGCCGGAGCGGTCCAGCAGAAGGCGGACGTGGCGAGCCACCTCGGCGCATTCATTGGCCTCGAGGTGTTCGCGGCTGCGGATCAACACCTCGGTCATCGCCTTGGAAACTCCGTAGGGCTGCGCCGTCTCCAGCACTTCCTCGACCTGGCGGGCAGTGCGGCCATACGGGTCGCGCTTGATCGCGACGACGATGCGTTGCCAGACCGTGAGGTCGTCGTTCTCCAGCGCAGACCGAATTGCCGACGTGGGCCAGAATTCGACGGGCCGACTGTCGGCCTGCGGGCGGCGTGGCGCCGTGGCCGCGGGGGCAGCCGGGCGGCCATTGTCGCGACGCGCGTCGGCAGCCAACGTCACCTCGCCTCCTCCAGCATCGCTACCGCAACTGACAGGCAACGCCGCCTGACCTGCTCCCATTCGGCATCGGCGTCCGAGCCCGAGATCCAGGCGTCGTCCACGTCCGAGGGATGGGGATCGGCCAGTCGGCGCACCAACTGTGTGGCCACCCACTGACTTCTCGGGTGCTGACCACAGTAATACCGGTCCATCCGGGCGAGCACCACTGCCGCGGTCTGAGTTTCCATGGAGTCGACGAGATCGGCAAACTCTGCGAAGTCCTTGGCGGAATTGCGGCACATGATGAGGTAGCTCTTCAACCGCAACGTCTCGGCGCCCGTCGGGATCTGCAACCTGTCGCCGGTCGGCAGCTGCACGTTGGTGGTCTCCATCGGGGTCCGACGTTCCACCACCGGCCGGTCGGTGTCGGCGGCCTCGGTGGCCAGTGCGTCGAGTGCCACCGAAAGCCGTCCGCGCCACATGGTCACCGGGTGGACGGCCCGGGTGGTGACTGACTTGGTGACACCCGCGCCGTTCGTGCGGTGGAACCGGCCCGACGTCTGCCGCGCGCCCGGCGGCCCGTCGCCGCCCTTGGGGCGGGCGCCGACCAATTGCGCCACCGGGCCGCACCCGCTGAACGCGAGCGGATCGGCCACGGTGATCGTCTGCGGGGCGAGGTTCTTGAGCTTGGCGGCCGACTTGACCACCATCCGGATGTCGGAGCCCGACGGGCCCAGGGCCGAGATGTCGTCGGGAATGATGACGAGGTCGCCGATGTCCACCTTCGGCAGGGGCTTCTCGAAGTCCACGGACGGCAGGATGCGGTCGAGCCAGCGCGGCAGCCACCAGTTCCACTGCGCGAACATCGCCATCAGCGCGGGCACCAGGACCAGTCGCACCACGGTGGCGTCCACGGCGATCGCCACCGCGCACGCCACGCCGAGCTGCGCGACCAGCGGCATGCCTGCGAAGGCGAAGCCGACGAACACGGCGATCATGATCAGCGCCGCGCTGGTGATGGTGCGGGCGCTGGTGCTGACGCCGTAGGCGACCGCGTCGCGGGTGTTGTTGGTCTGCAGGAACCGCTCCCGGATGCGGGTCAGCAGGAAGATCTCATAGTCCATCGACAACCCGAAGGTCATCGCAAGGACGAGTGGCGGGATGGTGCTATCGAGCGACGAAAGTCGTTGGAAGCCAAGCGCTTCCAGCCAGCCCCATTGGAACACCACCACGAGACTGCCGTATGCCGCGCCCACTGACAGCACGGTCATCAACACGCCCTTGAGGGCCAGGAACACCGACCTGATCGAGATCAGCAGCATCACGAACGCGATCAGCGCGACGAACCCGAACACGGCGGGCTGGGTGGCGGCCACCCGGTCGTCGAAGTCCTTGATCAGCGCGGTGGGCCCGCCGACGTCGATGCTCACCTGCTCGCCGGGCGGCCCGGACAGGTGCTGGCGCATCCAGTCGATGCTCGTCCGCGCGCCCATGTCCTCGGGGTCGACCGACAGCACCGCGGAGAACAACGCACTGTGGTTGTCGTCGCTGAACACCGGCGGCGACACCGAGATGACGTTCGGCGCCTGCGTCATCTCCTGCCGGACGTCCTCGAGGGCGGTCGTGTTCTGGGGCTCGTTGGCCGTCAGCGTGGGGAAGGTGACCAACACGCGCACCGGCCCGAGTGCGCCCGGCCCGAGCGCCTCGGCGGCGGCGTTGACGCCACCGCGGATCTCGTGGGTCGGCTCGAACTGCCGCTGCAGGCTGTTGCCGAGGGTCATGTCGAACGCAGGCGCGGTGAGGGTGAGCAGGAAGGCCGTCGCGGCGAGCGCCGACAGCCACGGCCTGCGCATCACGGAACCCACCCAGCGGGTCCAGAACCGGGACTGCGTCGTATCGGGTCGCCGGGAGAAGTGCAGCCACGACGACCGCTTGGCCGCCGCCCTGCCGAAGGTGGCCAGCACGGCGGGGGTGAGCGTGGTCGACGTCAGCACCGCCACCGCGACGGCCAGGATGGCTCCGGTGGCCATCGACGCCAGCACCGGGGTGTTGATCAGGTAGATGCCCGTCATCGAGGCGATCACGGTCAACCCGGACAGCAGGACCGCGAGCCCGGAGGTCGCCATCGCCGCGTCCGCCGCCTGGGCCGGATCGCGGCCGGACCGTAGTTCCTCCCGGAATCGCATCAGGATGAATAGGGAGTAGTCGACGGCGAGCGCGATGCCGAACATGGAGACCGTCGACGTGACGAACACCGACATCTGCGTGTACATCGACAGCAGATACACCACGCCCATGGTCACCACGACGGTGCAGATGCCGAGCACGAGCGGCATCGCCGCCGCGGCAAGGGATCCGAACACGGCCAGCAGGACGATCAGGACGATCGGCAGGTTCCACTTCTCGGCCTGCGTGATGTCGTGCTTCGTCGCCTCGCTGGCGGCGGCGCCGAGCGCGCCCTGGCCGATGACGTAGAGCTTGACCTCGCCGTCCTTGATTTGGCCCGGCTGGTCACCGTTGGTGCCGACCTTGGCGCGCAACTGTTTCGCGACGTCCACGGCACCGGAGTTGTTGAAGTCCAGCGCCAAGCTGACGACGTAGGGCCGGTCGGGTTGCGGTGGCGGCTGCTGCGGGTTGGGCACGACCTTGACGCTCGGGACCTCCGCGGCGATGCGCTCCAACTGCGCGACGGCGTCGTTCATGTCCTGGAACGAGGCGTCCGCCCGCGGGGCGGCGACGAGCGCGAGCGGCGAGGCACTCTGGTCGGGGTAGTGATCCTCGAGCTCGTACTGCACGTGCAGCGACTGCGAACCCGCGACCTCGAAGCCGCCGCCGGTGAGGTTGCCCGACTGGTTCAACGCCAGAAACACCGAGGGCGCGAGGAGGAGCAGCCACGCCACGAAGACGGCCCAGCGGAATCTGCGCAGGTTGCTGCTCAACCGCATCATGAACTGCTGGATGACGAACCCCTGCCTTCTCCCCGGCGTTTCGTAGCGTAACGCTATAACAGCACGAGGTAAGGTCCGCGCCCCGCGCGAGGCCGAGGTCGCAGTGCCGATCGCCGGTGCGGCCCGCCCCTCTGGATCCCCCTGGCATCCCTCTTCGGTTGACCTGCGTATTTGCTGGACGAATTGCGCCCCCGCGCCGCGGTGATGGCAAGATGGCGTTCGGCTGTTTCCGGGTCGGGACTGGATCGCCGCCGATGGCAAGCCATTTTGCGCACATCGGCCGCCTGTGAATCGTGAGGAGTCAACCGTGACTTGGGCCTTCGAGACCTTCGGGACCGCGCGACGCGGACTCGGCACGGTGTTCGCTGTAACCGCAGCCGGTGGTGTGGTGGTTGCCGCGCTCGGCGCCGCGTCGCCATCGGCGACGGCCGCGTCCGATCCCTGCGCCGCCAGTGAGGTCGCGAAGACCGTTGGCTCGGTAGCCACGTCGATGGGCACCTACCTCGACTCGCACCCGCAGACGAACGCCGCGATGACCACCATCTCCCAGCAGCAGGGTGGCGCACAGTCGTTGGTGGCCCTCAAGGCGTACTTCGACGCCAACCCGCAGGCCAGCAAGGACATGCAGCAGCTGCAGCAGCCGCTCGTCAACTTGTCCACGAAGTGCAGGCTGCCGTTGACCCTCCCGCAGCTGATGGGTCTGTTGCAGGGCGCCGGTTCGCAGGCGGGTTCGCTGCCCGGTGCCGCGTCGCCGGCGAGTTTGCCAACGGGTCCGGCCACGGCGCAGACGGTCGCCGTGCCAGGCACCGTGCTGCCGGCGCAGCCGTCGCCCGCGTCGACCGTCGGCCCGGGCACCGGACCCCTTCCCGGACCCTCCGCGGCCACCACCAGGTAGCCGAGCCCGGCGTACGACACCGCCGGCGGTACGACCCTGAACTGGATCTTCAGGGTTTCTCGTGACGACTTGGGCGCAAGGCAAGAAAGTCGTGTCCGATTCTGCTTAGCTTTTCGGTGTCGGTAACCGCTCGTGGTTGCCACCTCTCCGCTTTCGAAGAAGGAGCTCGACCATGTTGGTCTCGATGCGTACAGGGCGGCGCGCGGTTGCTGGCGCCATGGGCGCCGGCGCAGTCACCGGCGCGATGCTGTTCGGCGCGATCCCGTCCGCCATGGCCGACGATCCGGCCCTGAACCCGCCCAACTGCTCCGCTGCCGACCTGGCCGGTGTCGCGTCGGGCGTGTCTGCGGCCACGTCGGCGTACCTCTTCACCCACCCGGACGTGAACTGGTTCTTCACCAGCCTCGAAGGCCTGCCCCGCGACGAGGTCCGGGCCCAGGTGCGGACCTACCTCGACGGCAACCCGGTCGTGAAGACCGATCTGACGGGCATCCGCCAGCCGTTGGTCGATCTGAAGAATCGCTGCGGTTCGGCACCGGCGCCTGATCTGCCTTAGTCCCCGTGCCGGTTCGGCAGGGGGCAAATACCAGTAACGAGGAAGATCTCGGGCGAGACGTGCCGGGGCACGAGGGCGCGGGCCGCATGGTGCTGATGGTCGACGACGATCCGGACGTCAGGACCTCGGTGGCGCGTGGGCTGCGCCACTCGGGTTTCGACGTGCGGGTCGCCGCGACAGGCAAGGAAGCGCTGCGGCTGCTGTCCAACGAAACCCACGATGCGTTGGTGTTGGACGTGCAGATGCCCGAACTCGACGGCGTGGCCGTGGTGACGGCACTACGCGCGCTGGGCAACGACATTCCGATCTGCGTGCTGTCCGCGCGGGACACGGTCAACGATCGCATCGCCGGCCTCGAGGCGGGGGCGGACGACTATCTGACCAAGCCGTTCGACCTTGGCGAGTTGGTGGCGCGGCTGCATGCGCTGCTGCGCCGGTCGAGTCATTCCGATCAGCCGTCGGACACCATGACGGTCGGGCCGTTGACCATCGACACGTCTCGCCGCCTGGTCTTCGTCGACGGTGAACGGGTCGAGTTGACCAAGCGTGAATTCGATCTGCTGGCCGTGCTGGCGGAGAACAGCGGCGTGGTGTTGTCCCGGCAGCGGCTGCTCGAATTGGTGTGGGGCTACGACTTCGAAGTCGACACCAACGTTGCCGACGTGTTCATCAGCTACCTGCGGCGCAAGCTCGAGCGGGACGGTCATCCGCGGGTGATCCACACCGTGCGCGGGATCGGCTACGTGCTGCGCGACGATCCGTAAGTGCGGCTCCCTCGATTCGGCCGCTCGGCCTCGCTGCGTACCAGGGTCGCTCTGGCCGCCGCAGCGGCGGCGGCAGCGGTCGTCGCGGTGTTCACCATCCTGACGTCGGTGGTATTGGCGAACAACGATGCCGTGCAACTGGATCGGCGGCTCGACTCGATCGTCGACGCCAGCATGTACCCCGAGCAGCTCAGTGATCCGAGCCGAGGGGTGCTCACCACGGGCCGGTCACCGTCGACGGGCCAGGTGGTGTTCCAGCGCGGCCTGCAACTGCCGCAGCTGGATCCGGGCACGGAGAACGTCCGCGTCAACGACGTCGAGTACCGGGTGCGCACGGTCAAGCTGGATCAGCAGGGTGGCGTGGTCATGTCCGTCGGCATCCGCGCCGACAGCATCCTGTTGAGCCGCGCGCGCATTCCGCTGTACACGGCCGTCGGCGTCGCGACGGTGCTCATCGCCGCGGGCCTGGGCTGGCTGCTTGCCGGTCCGGCGATCCGGCCGTTGCGCCGCTTGACCGCGCAGACCATGCGGCTGGGCAAGGGCACCGACACGATGGAGGCGGTGACGGGCGCGCGGGAAGCCGAGGAGCTGTCCGACGCGATGGCCGGGATGCTCGACCGCCTGGCGGCCGCCCAGCAGGCCACCACGAACTCGCTGCAGGCGGCACAGGACTTCGCCGCCAACGCCGCCCACGAGTTGCGTACCCCGCTGACTGCCATGCGCGCCGATCTCGACACCCTGCGGATCCACGACCTGCCTCCCGAGGAACGCGAAGAGGTGGTGGCGGACCTGCTGCGCTCGCAGCGCCGCGTCGAGGCCATCATCACCGCGCTGGGCCAGTTGGCCTCTGGACAGCTCGCCCAGGTCGAGGACCGCGAGCTGATCGACGTGACGGACATGCTCGACCGTGTGGCCCGCGAGAATGCCCGTGCGGGAAGCGATGTCGAGATCGTCGTGGAAGCCGATGACATCGGCACCTTCTGGGGCTGGCCGGGTGGCCTGCGACTGGCGGTGGACAACCTGGTGCGCAATGCCGTGGCGCACGGTGAGGCGACGCGAATCGTCTTGACGGCGTCGCGATCCGGTGACGTGCTGACGATCATCGTCGACGACAACGGTCGCGGGTTGCCCGCCGACGAGCACGAGTTGGTCCTGGGCCGGTTCGCCAGGGGCAGTACGGCGGCGCCAGGCGGTTCGGGCCTTGGGCTGGCCCTCGTCGCCCAGCAGGCCGCGCTGCACGGCGGGACCATCGAACTGTCCGACGGGCCGCTCGGCGGGCTGCGTGCGACGCTGACCGTGACGAGTTCCCCTGAGCCGGAAGAGGATCGGGACGACGGCGAGTCGGTCAGCGCCGAGCCAGGGCCATTGCGACGGCGCGCCAGCCGAGTAGCAGGATGGCGGTCACTAGGGAAGCGACAACCACGAAGCTGACCGCGGTACCCGCGGACGTCGCCTTGCGCAACAGCATTCCGACCGCGACGGTGCAGACCCAGACGACGAGCCCGGTCGGTGCCAGCGTCGTGGGTCTGCGCCAGCCGCGTATCGCGAGCCAGCCGACCGCGGTCCCAGCGAGGAACGGCCACGCCGTCTCGGCGACGCCGGCGATGGTGATGCCCTCTGCGTGGCTGCGCCGCCCGACGGTCGCGAACAGCAGGACGCACGCGACGTCGGCGAGCAATGCCGCGGCGGGCCGCGACCCGGCGTTATCCGGTGCCATAGGTCATCAGGTCGTAAACCAATGGGCTGACGTTGGTTTCGTCCCGGGCGGTGAAGCCGGGAACCAGGGCGGCCGGCTTGCCTCCGTCGAGCATGTCGCCGAGTGCGTCGATCGACTGCAGCCGGCCGTCGAGCGTGAACGACTTGAGCAGGAACGGAACACCGTTGGCCATCAACGGATCCGGGCCGCTCATCACGTGGAAGTGCAGATGCGGTGCGTCGGTGTTGCCGGAGTTGCCGAGATTGCCGATCACCTGACCGGAGGTCAGCCGGTCGCCCGGCTTCACCTTGACGGTGCCGGTCTTCATGTGGGCGTAGAACGCATAGTTGCCGTCTCCGATGTCCTGGACGACGTGGTTGCCGCCGTACTGTTCGAGTGGCAGACCCGTCGGACTCTGACCGGGCACCTGCTCGGGTAGCCCATCCAACACGGACACCACGGGGCCGTCGGCGACGGCGTGGATGTCGTCGCCGAAGTACGGGTAGCTCTCGGGCTTCGCGACGTCGCCGTGGTAGAGGGTGCCGTCGGGGCCCAACTGCACGTAGTCGATCGCGAAGCGCTCCGCGGCCCACAACTGACCGTTCAACGGGTTCAGCGCCATCCGGTGTGCGGTCATGTCGCAGCAGCTGTTGGCGTCCAACCAGCGGGGTCCATCCAGCGGAGGGGCGATGACCGGCGGTTCGTGCGTCGACACCGTCACCGGCGCGACGTCGGCCGTCATCCGCGCGGGCAGCAGCGGTGGCGCCGGCTTGGACAGGTCGACCACAACGGTGTGCGAGAGTTCTTGTGGCACAGCGGGTGTGGCACCGGTAGCGCCGTCGATGACGACGTCCAGCCAGACGATGACGCTCTGCGCCGGTCCCACCTTCGTGGTCGGCTCCTTGTTGCCGAGGATCCGTGTCCAGTACGCCAACCGGTCACCGGTCAATGACAGTAGCGTCCTGTCGCCGGCCTTGACGGTCACCGATGCCAGGGTCATGTCCTGGCCGAGCGCGTTGGTCAGCTTGAGCTCGTAGGCGAGATGTACCTTGCCGTCGGTGGCGGGCACCGGAATCGGTGCCGCGATCACGTCGGCCAGCATCGGGGTCGGGACCACGGGTGCGGCGTTCGTCGAAGGGGCCGGGGACGACTCGGTGGACGGCGACGGCGTCTGCGTCGAGGACGAACAGGCTCCCACCAAGACCGCACTGGCCATGATCGCGACGAGGCCGCGGACGCTTGGGGGCACGCGTTGATCCTATGGCTCGGATTCGGGCTCGCGTCTGGCTTCGGGCTCGGCCTGCTCGGGCGTCCGGCTCTCCGGGGCGTAGATGGCCTCCGGGTCGGGGCTGAATTCGGCGGGCTCGTCGCCCGCGGCCGGGTCGATCGTCGCGTCGGGATCGAGGTCCTTCTCCGTGCGGAACACGAAGAAGAAGACCACCCAACCGATTCCGGAGATGAAGATCCAGCTGACCAGGCGATAGATCAGCATCGCCGAGATCGCCGAGGCCAGCGTCATGCCGCTGGTCACCAGACCGGGCACCAGCACCGCCTCGACGACGAGCAGGCCGCCGGGCATCAGCGGAATCGACCCCACCGCGCGCGCCGCCGCGTAGGCCACCGTCAGGCCGGCGAGTGACGGCTTGCCACCGGCGGCGTACGCCGCGAACGCCAGACACGCCACGTCGGCGACCCAGTTGAACAGCGACCAGCTGAACGCGACGCTCAGCGCTCGGCGGCTCAGGCTCACCGACTCCAGCTGCTGCAGCATCTCGCGCCACTTGTCCAGGCCGGTGTCCGCCGGCTTGCCGCGCACGGAGTTGACCCACGACAGCACGCGGACCCCGATGCCGTCGATCTGCTGGGGGTTGGACGCCACCGACTGCGCAAGCAGCAGCAGTGCGACGAAGCCGCCGAGCGTGAAGATCAGCGACAGCGGATTCTTGCTCGCCCCGAGCAGGAACGCGCCGCCGAGGCCGAGCAGCGCCAGGCCCACCGCCTGCAGCACGCCCGACATGACCAGCTGCCACGACGCCACCACCGGCGACGCGCCCCAAATCCGTTGTTGCCGATAGACGAACGTGGCCGACAGGACCGGACCGCCGGGCATCGTGGTGGACAGCGCATTGCCCGCGTAGAACGCGGCCTCCGACCGCCACTGCTTGACGTGCACGCCAGCGGACTTCAGCAGGGTCCGCTGGATCTGCGCGAAGCTGTGCATCGACGCCAGCGCGGCGAAGACCGCCGCGAGCACCCACCACCAGTTCGCCGACAGCAGGCTCTTCCACGCCTTGGCGAGCTGATCCCAGACCAGCACCACCTCGACGGCCAGCACGATGACAGCGACGCCGATGACCACCCAGCGCAGCCACCAGTATTTTCCGCGCTGGCGGCCCTCCGGGCGGTTGGCGTCGCCGCAGGGCGCATCGTGCGACACGCCATTCAGGGTAACGGCGGCGCACCAGCGAATCAGCGTCCCGGGAGCGGGCGCGCCGAGTCGTTACGCTACCGGCATGTCAGACGGGTTGTCGGTTGCCGCGGGGTCCAGTGATCGGGTGTCCATCGATCCGGCCGCCGACGCGGCGGTGCACCCCGTCGTCAGGAAGGCCGCGGCGTGGTCGTGGCGCCTGCTGATCATCCTTGGCGCACTGGTCGCGCTGCTGTGGGTGGTCAAGCACCTCGAGGTGATCGTCGTGCCCGTGGCGCTGGCGACCATGATCGCGGCGTTGCTGATGCCCGTCGTGGATCTGCTCGACCGGCGCGGGATGCCGCGTGGCGCCGCGGTGTTCGTGGTGCTGCTCAGCGGCTTCGTGGTGGTCGGCGGCATCCTGGCGTTCGTCGTCAGCCAATTCATCGAAGGCGCGCCCGCGCTCGTCGACCAGGTGACCCGCAGCATCACCGGCGTCCGGGCGTGGCTGACCACCGGCGTCTTCTCGCACTTCAGCAGCGAGCAGATCAACAGCGCCACCGACGCGGCCATCGACGCGCTGAAGAACAACCAGGCCAAGCTCACCAGCGGCGCGCTGTCCACGGCTGGCACCGTCACCGAGATCGTCACCGGCGCACTGCTGGTGTTCTTTACCCTCATCTTCCTGCTGCACGGCGGCCGCCACATCTTCGGCTACGTCACGAAGATCTTCCCCTCGACCGTCCGCGACCGCGTCCGCGATGCGGGCCGGGCCGGCTTCCATTCGCTGATCGGCTACGTCCGCGCGACGTTCCTGGTGGCGCTCGTCGACGCCGTCGGCATCGGCATCGGTCTGGTCATCATGGGCATTCCGCTGGCGCTGCCGCTGGCGTCGCTGGTGTTCCTCGGTGCGTTCATCCCGCTGGTTGGTGCCGTCATCACCGGCGTCCTCGCCGTGATCGTCGCGCTGATCGCCAAGGGCTGGGTGTTCGCATTGATCACGCTGGGCCTGATCATCGCCGTGCAGCAGCTCGAGGCGCACGTGCTGCAACCGCTGGTCATGGGTCGCGCGGTGTCGGTGCATCCACTGGCCGTCGTGCTGGCGATCGCGACCGGTGGCGTGTCGGCAGGCATCATCGGAGCCCTGCTGGCGGTGCCGACGGTGGCGTTCATCAACAGCGCGATGCGCGTGCTGCTGGCCGCGGATCCTGGCGCGGAGGAGGCCGTCCTGGAAGCCCAGGTGGGCCCGCCGATCAAGGGCGAACCGGACGACCTTCCGCCGGACGGTTAGAGCCGGCCCTCGCGACGCAGCAGATCCGCCGCGCTCATCCCGCCGCCACGACGCTTGGGTTCGTCGGCGGCCTCGCGGGTGTCGATCTTCTCGGTGGCATCGGCGTCCTGTGGCCGCTGGGCCGGGATCGCCGTGGTCGGCTCGTTGCCGACCGGCGGCTGCGGTTTGCGCGTCCGTTGCTCGGGCATCGCGCGCGTCGGATCCGCCGACGGCGCAGCGGTTCCGCCGTTGCCGCCGCGCAGTTCGCCGAGCCAGGACTCGATCTCACGGTTGGGTGCCGATCCCCGCGGCTCGGCGCGGCGCGCGCCACGTGACGGGGGCGGTGGCGTGACGGGCGCGGCGGGCGGCGTGGCAGCGCGGTTCGGGTTGACCCTTGGCGTGCGCGTCGTGGGCGCGGCCGCATTGGCGGGCGAAGCATCCTTGGGTGCCGTGAACCGGGTGGTCGGCGCCTCGGTCTGCGGAGCGGCCGCGGTGGGGATCCGGGTGGTTCCGACCGCCGACGGCTGGACCGCGCGCGGCGGTGCCGGTGGCCTGCCGGGACCTCTTGGTCCTGGTCCGCCGGGATGTCCCGGGTCGTGTGGCGGCAGTGGCCGCGCCGGCGGAACGGCGGCGCCGGCCCCGACGAGGGCTTCCTCCGGCTCGCGCACGGTCGGACGCTTGCGTTCGTCGGGCAGTTCGGTCTCACCGAGGCCGAGGCGTTCCTGAAGGCGCTTCATCCAGCGCGGCGCCCACCAGCAGTCGTCGCCGAGCAGCTTCATGATCGCGGGCACCAGGAACATTCGGACGATGGTGGCGTCGAGCAGCAGCGCGATCAGCAGACCGAAGGCCAGGTACTTCATCATCACCAGGTCGGAGAACACGAACGCGCCGGCGACGACGGCCAACACCAGCGCGGCGCCGGTGATCAACCGGCCCGTGGTCGCGGTGCCGATGCGGATGGCCTCGGCGGTGGACATGCCGCGTTCGCGGGCCTCCACCATGCGGGACACCAGGAAGACCTCGTAGTCGGTCGACAACCCCCAGATCACCGCGATGATCAGGCCGATCATGGGCGCCATCAGGGGCTGCGGCGTGTAGTTCATCAGCCCGGCCCCGTGCCCGTCGACGAACATCCACGTAAGGATGCCCATCGTCGAACCAAGGGTCAGCGCACTCATCAACGCGGCCTTGATCGGCAACACCACCGACCCGAACGCCAGGAACATCAGGATGGTCGTCGTGGTGATCAGCAACACCACCATCAAGGGCAGCTTGTCGAACAAGCTGTGGATCGAGTCCTGCTCGAGGGCGGGCGTACCACCCACCGACACCGTCAGACCCCGCGGTGGCGCGATCGCGCGCAACTCCGCAATCTTCTGCGCTGCGTCGTTGCGCACCAGCAGGCCGTTCTGGATCACCCGAACCGACGGGTCCTTGGACGCTCCGTCGAGGTAGGACCGTTCCTTCCACATGGTGGTCGGATCGTTGTTGGTCTCGATGAAGCCGGGAATCGTCATCGCCTTGCCGCGGACGTCGGCGACCTGTTGATCGGTGACCGGGTCTCCGTTGTCGCTCTCGATGACCATCGTCAGCGGCTCGGTGCGGAACCCGGGGAACGTCTTGTCGAACTCCTCCTGCGCCACGCGCACCGAGTTGTCCGGGGGGAGGTACTTCTCGCTGATGCCGCCGAGCGCGAGCTGTCCCAGCGGGATGATGAGGATGATCATGAAGATCACGATCGGCGCCGCGAACGCGATCGGCCGCTTCATCACGTGGTTGACGAGCTTGCCCCAGAAGCCCTTCTCGACTTCGGCGCGAGTCTTGGTCTTCTGCGTCTTCTCGGCCAGCCAGTGCAGCCACCACACGATGGGAGTCCGTGCCAGCGGCACGTACCGGGCGAGGGCAAGGCCGAACGTGACGATCACCAGGAAGATGACGATGCCGAGCAGCATCCAGTAGATGGCGCTGCCGATGATGTCGGCGTCCTTCATCGCGATGATGCCGTAGGTCATGGCGCCGTACAGCGCGGTGTAGCCGAGGACCTGGCCGATGAGGGCGAGGTTGGCGCCCTGCTCGCCGGTCTCCTTCATGCGCTTGCGGGCGATGTGGCCGAGCGCGATGCCGACGGGAGGGAAGAGCAGCCCGAGCGGGATGGAGGCGATGGCGAAGGTGTTGATCTTCGGGTTCGCGGGGTCGGATTCGATCGGATCGGGTTCGGCGAACTTGACGAGCGTCTTCACGCCGAGTGCGTCGACCCTCGGCCCGAGGATCGCGAGCGCGGCGGCGAGCACGGTGACCGAGAGGATCGCCGCGATCATCACCGAGGCGATGATCGCGTAGGTGATCGACTTCAGGAAGCCCTGCGGGAACAACAGCAGCGGCACCGAGGAAGCGACGAGGATCACCGCGGAGAACATGACGGTGCGGCCGGACGTCATGACGGTGCGCCGGATGGCGGCCTCGGTGTCGTAGCCCTCGGCGAGTTCCTCTCGGAATCGGCTCACCATGAACAAGCCGTAGTCGACGGCGATGCCGAGCCCCATCAGGGTCACCACCGGCTGCGCGAAGAAGTGCACCGGGATGAACTCCGCGGCCAACCGCATGACGCCGAGCGCACCCGCGATGGTCAGACCGCCGATGATGCCCGGTAGCGCGGCCGCGATGACACCGCCGAACACGAAGAAGAGCACCACGCAGACCAGCGGGATGGCGGCTACCTCGGCACGCTTCTGATCCTCGCCGATGGTGCCGGTCAACTCGCTGGCCAGCGGCTGCAGGCCGGCCTGCTGAACCTCGACGCCCGGGATGTTCAGGGCTTCCTTGACGGTGGTGCCGTCGTTGCCGACGTTCTTGTTGTAGTTGTTCAGAATCGAGTCGTCGTTGTCGCCCTTGAGCTGGACCGACATGAACGCGTGCTTCTTGTCGTCGTCGGCCATGTTCTTGAGCAGCTCGGGGCTCTTGAAGTAGCCGATGGACCGCAGGATCTGATCGGGGTGTTCCTTCTCGACGTTCGCAAGGTTGTCGAGGACCTTCTTCTGGAATGCCGGATCGTCGACCGTCTTGCCCTCGGGGGCGGTGTAGATGGCGATGATGTGGCCCGACGTGTCGCGGCCGTACGCGGCGTCGGCGGCCAGGGAAGCGTGGACCGACTGACTGCCTTCGTCGTAGAAGCCGCTCTGGGTCACGTGCTGGCCGAGACTGATCCCGTACACGCCGCCACCGACGCACAGTGCGACCATGACTCCGATTACCGCGAACCGGAATCGGTACACCGTTCGACCCCACCAGGCGAACACGTGAGCTCCTAACTAGTCTTCTTCAAGTTGTTTCGGCCTGCGCTGCTTCAGTTGTTAACGCGCGAGGTCAGTAGCGACGACAGCGGCCGGAACGGCTGCAGCCACGCGCCCTGCTCGGGCAGCGAATCAAGGCCGATTCGCGGGAGCGGCTCCCTGAAGACACCGGGGATGTCCTCCAGGTCGACAAACTCCAAGGTATCCGACGCTAGCGCCCAACTCGCATGTTCGCGAAATCCGAGAACGTGCACGCCGATGCCGTCGCGCGCGATTTCCTCGAGGGGGAGCCGGAACGCCTGTCCGTCGGCCGAAGCGACGAACAGGCTGGCCAAACCCTCGCTGCGGCGCAGCGCGATGTGGTTGAGCATGTCGATGTCGACGTCACTGTCGTCATCGATCTTGGGTTTCGCGAACACCGCGAAGCCGACGTTCCGCAAGGCCTCCACCCAGGGGCGCACGACGTCGGCGCTGCCCGACGCGATGTTGGTGAAGACCGTGGCCTCCGGCTCGAGCGAGACGGGAGGGGTTTCGCCTGCGCGGGCGGCCGACAGTTCGGCGGTGCGGGCCAGTAGCCAGCGGCCAAGCGCGTCGAACCTGGGTCGGTGCGCCGCGGTCGGACGTCCGCCGAGGATCGAGCCGAGACCCATGTCGAGGTTGGGCGCGTCCCAGACCAGAAGCACGCGCTCGGGTATCACCACGGGCACGTCCGGCACGGCTCCGAGCTGGATGTCTTCGGTCACGCTCATCGCGTTCTCTCCCATAGGAATTCGGTGACCCTGCTCCCGACCTGCTGTGCCTTCGCTTCGTACTTGGTGACCGGCCGACTGGTCGAGATCGGCAGTTCGTCGGCGTCGACGGTCACGCGGCGCAGGAGTGGCTCGGCGTCGCCGACCTCGGCGATCTGCTCGGCGTAGCCGGCGTGGTCGGTGGCGGCGTGCAGCACTCCACCGGGTTTGAGTCGGTCGGCGATGAGGGCGACCGTCGACGGCTGCAGCAGCCGGCGCTTGTGGTGGCGAGCCTTGGGCCACGGATCCGGGAAGTACACCCGCACCCCGGTCAGGGACGCCGGCGCGAGCATCTGCTCGAGCACGTCGACACCGTCACCGCGAATCAGCCGCACGTTGGTGAGCCCGGCCCGATCGATGCCGCTGAGCAGCTGCGCGAGTCCCCGCCGGTAGACCTCGACGGCGACCACGTCGACGTGGGGTTCGGCGGCAGCCATCGCCAGCGTCGAGACGCCGGTGCCACAGCCGATCTCCAGCACCACCGGCGCCTGGCGGCCGAACCACGATTCGAAGTCCAACGGGCCCGCCGTCGCGCCGTCCGAGTCCCTGGCCTGCATGCCGAGCTCGGGCCAGCGCCGTTCCCAGGTCTCCTGCTGGCCGCTCGAGAGTGCCGATCGCCTGGACCGGAAGCTGGTGATGCGGGGGTATGGATGGTGCGTAGGTGGTCCGGCCTCTTGGCTGGTCTCCTCACGCTGGGCATGCATCGGTCCATCGTCGCTCATCACCGGCGGTGTGCCCGCATCGTGGTGCAGATTGATACCCAACAGTTGCCTTCCGTCCGTAGGGTCCGGCTCCCGCGAAATCTCGGGCGAAATCTCCGCTCAGCGCGGCATCCCGCAGATGCGACGATGGCTTGGGGGTTAACCGGGATATGCCGACTC
This sequence comes from Mycobacterium sp. URHB0044, assembly GCF_000620625.1. Taxonomy (GTDB): domain Bacteria; phylum Actinomycetota; class Actinomycetes; order Mycobacteriales; family Mycobacteriaceae; genus Mycobacterium. The sequence continues at coordinate 99,303 of NZ_JIAW01000001.1, forward strand.
AATCAGTTGACGGTGCGGCGGCTTTCGCCGACCTCGTGGTGGAATTCGCTGAAACCGCGCGCAGGTCGGAGTTGTCGCCGATCATCGCGCATCTTCGTCGCCCGGTAGATGTTGCGGTGCTGGGTCGGCCCGGAGTGGGTCGCCACGCGGTCGCCGCCGCACTGCGCAACCGGGGCGTCGCCGTCGCCGCGCCCTCCACGGCCCCCGACGTCCACGTGCTGGTGATCGCGGAAACGCTCAAGCCCGAGGAGCGCGCCAGGGCGACCTGCGGCGTGCCGACGCTCATCGTGTTGAACAAGGCCGACCTCACCGGATCGCGCTCCGGTGCGGCACTGCCGAACGCGCACCGCAGGGCGGCCGAGCTGCAGGTCAGTACGGGCATCCCCACCGTCGCCATGGTCGGCCTGCTTGCCGCGACGACGGAACTGGACGACGACCTCGTCGACGCGCTGCGCACCTTGGTGGGCACGCCCGCCGACCTCGGCTCGGTCGACGCGTTCCGCAGCGGCGAACATCCCCTCGATGGCGACGTCCGGGTGCGACTGCTCGAGCGCCTGGACCGGTTCGGCATCGCGCACGCCGTGCTGGCGCTGGGCCGTGGCGCCGATCCGGCCAGCCTGCCCGCGCTTCTGCGGCGACTGAGCAACGTCGATGCCGTGCTGGCCAGGCTGACGGCCGTCGCCGCACAGGTGAGGTACCGGCGGCTGCGCGCCGCGTTGGCCGAAATACGGTCGCTGGCAATACAATTGGACGACGAACGGTTGTCCGGGCTGCTGCACTCCGACGCCGTGGTGCTGGCCGCGATGTCCGCGGCGGTCGATGTGGTGGAGGCCGACGGTCTCCGGGTCGACACCGCCGACCACCCGGAGGCGCATGTCCGACGGGCCGTGCAGTGGCGGCGGTATGGCCGCGGTCCCGTCGGTGCGCTGCACCACAGTTGCAGTGTCGACATCACCCGCGGATCGCTTCGACTGCTCGACGCGGGCGCGTGACGGCGCCGCGCCGCGTCGTCGCGGTAGTCGGGGCGCCGTCGGCCGGCGTCACCAGCGTCGCGGCCGTCCTTGCCGACCGCCTCCCCGACCACGACGTGGTCGACGGGCCCGGGGCGAGCACGCCCGATGCGGTGGTCGTCGTCGCGTCGGCCGTAGCGCCCCTCGTCGAGTCCGACGTCGAGCTGATCGACCGCGCGGCGTCGCGCACCGATCTGGTGATCGCGGTGGTCGCCAAGATCGATGCGCACCGCGGCTGGCGTGACGTACTGGCCGCCGACCGCGCGCTGCTGGCCCGCCGGGACGAGCGCTACCGCCGGGTGCCGTGGATCGGCGTCGCCGCCGCACCAGACCTCGGCGCCCCCGACGTGACCGGCCTCGTCGACGCGTTGCGTGCAGGCCTCGCCCAGCCGAACCGGGGAAATCAACTGCAGGCCAACGTTTTACGGCCCGATCGTCGGTTGACCGGGCGACGGTCGGCGGGCGTCGTCGCGACGCGGGGCGAAATCCAGCGGGCCCGCCTTGCGCTCCTCTACTTCGTGCGCCACCGGTGCGCGCGGCTCGGCGCCGACCTTCGGGCAGAGGCCGCCGAACTGGCCCGCGGCGAGTCGACGCAATTCCAGGACCGCGTGCGCGACGCGGCGGCCGACGTCGTCGCGGAGGTGGACACGGCGATCGGCCGGACCGTCGCAGGCATCCACGGACTGCCGGCGCTGCCACCTCGCGGGGACGTCGCGCCACCGTCCCTGCCGTCCCCTCGATCGACGTCGCGCCGGCTGGAGACCCAGTTGATGGTGGTGCTCGGCGGCGGCTTCGGGCTCGGCGTCGCGCTGACGGTCAGCAGGCTGGCCACCGCGGTCGGCCCCGGGTCGGAGGTCGCCGGGCTGCTCGCCGGTGGCCTGCTCGGGGTGTTGTTGACGGCGTGGGTGGTGTCCCTGCGCGGCGTCCTGCACGACAGGGCGCTGATGGACAGATGGGTGGGCGACGTCACCGCCGCGCTGCGCAGTGGTGGTGAGGAGATGGTCGCCAGGCGGCTACTCGACGCAGAGATCGCGCTTGCGGACGGCGTCAGGACGCCGGGCCCAGAAATGGGCGCGAATGCGCCGCACGGATTGAAGGGAAATGACGCGAAATGGCGAAATTCGGCATCTGAATCGTTCTTGTGAGGCATCGGACATGATCCGGATTCTCCGCGGGTATGTCACCCGCGTTAACCTCTATCAAAGGTATGACCGTGCCTTTACCAAGGTATGACCGTGACCGCCAGCAGGAGAATTCGATGACCTCAGCGACCATTCCGGGCCTGGATACGGCACCGACCAAGCATGCGGGCCTATTGGCCTGGGTTCAAGAGATTGCCGAGCTCACGCAGCCGGACAGGGTGGTGTTCGCCGACGGCTCCGACGAGGAGTACGAGCGGCTGACGGAGCACCTCGTCGAGGCCGGAACCTTTCAGCGCCTGAACGACGAAAAACAACCGAATTCCTTCCTGGCGCTGTCGGATCCGTCCGACGTGGCGCGGGTCGAGTCACGCACCTACATCTGTTCGCAGCGTGAGATCGACGCGGGCCCGACCAACAATTGGATGGATCCCGCCGAGATGCGGGGCATCATGACGGACCTGTACCGCGGATCCATGCGGGGCCGGACGTTGTGGGTCGTGCCCTTCTGCATGGGGCCGCTCGGCGCCGAGGATCCCAAGCTGGGCGTCGAGATCACCGACTCCGAGTACGTCGTGGTGTCGATGCGCACGATGACCCGGATGGGCAAGGACGCGCTGGACAAGCTCGGCGACGACGGCTTCTTCGTCAAGGCGCTGCACTCCATCGGCGCCCCGCTGGAGCCGGGCCAGAAGGACGTGCCGTGGCCGTGCAACGACACCAAGTACATCACCCACTTCCCCGAGACCCGGGAGATCTGGAGCTACGGATCCGGTTACGGCGGCAACGCGCTGCTCGGCAAGAAGTGCTACTCGCTGCGCATCGCGTCGGCGATGGCCCACGACGAGGGCTGGCTCGCCGAGCACATGCTGATCCTCAAGCTGATCTCCCCGGAGAACAAGGCGTACTTCATCGCCGCGGCGTTCCCGTCGGCGTGCGGCAAGACGAATCTCGCGATGCTGCAGCCGACCATCCCCGGCTGGCGCGCCGAGACCGTCGGCGACGACATCGCCTGGATGCGCTTCGGCAAGGACGGCAGGCTCTACGCCGTCAACCCCGAGTTCGGCTTCTTCGGCGTCGCGCCGGGCACCAACTGGGACTCCAACCCGAACGCGATGAAGACCATCGCCGCGGGCAACACGGTGTTCACCAACGTCGCCAAGACCGACGACGGTGACGTGTGGTGGGAGGGGCTCGAGGGCGACCCGCAGCACCTCATCGACTGGAAGGGCAACGACTGGACGCCCGAGTCGAAGGAGAAGGCAGCGCACCCCAATTCGCGTTACTGCACCCCGATTTCGCAGTGCCCGACGCTCGCGCCCGAGTGGGACGATCCGCAGGGTGTGCCGATCTCGGCCATCCTGTTCGGCGGCCGCCGCAAGACGACCGTCCCGCTGATCACGCAGGCCCGCGACTGGCAGCACGGTGTCTTCATCGGTGCCACGCTGGGTTCCGAGCAGACCGCCGCGGCCGAGGGCAAGGTCGGCACGGTGCGTCGCGACCCGATGGCCATGCTGCCGTTCATCGGCTACAACGTCGGCGACTACATGCAGCACTGGATCGACGTCGGCAAGAACTCCGACGAGTCGAAGATGCCCGCGGTGTTCTTCGTCAACTGGTTCCGCCGCGGCGACGACGGCCGCTTCCTGTGGCCGGGCTTCGGCGAGAACAGCCGCGTGCTGAAGTGGGCCATCGAGCGCATCGAGCACCAGGCCGACGGCAAGACCACCCCGATCGGCATCGTCCCGACGGCCGCTGACCTGGACCTCTCGGGTCTGGACGTCGACGCGTCCGACGTCGACGAGGCGCTGGCCGTCAACCCCGAGGAGTGGCGCAAGGAACTGCCCCTGATCGAGGAGTGGTTCGAGTTCGTCGGCGAGAAGCTGCCGACCGGCATCAAGGACGAGTTCGACGCGCTGAAGCAGCGGTTGGCCGACGCGGACTAGTGCCCGGCGTCGAACGCCATCGGTAGCGTCGTCGGGCCGCTCAGCCCGGTCAGCGGCTTCCACGGTGCGGGCCCGGTGCGCCGCGCATTGGGCATGCGACGCGGAATGATCGCCAGGGCCTCGGTGAGTTCGGCTCGGGCGAGGTGCGAGCCGAGGCAGTAGTGCACACCGCCGCCGAAGCTCAGCATGGCGGGCGGGGCCTCGCGGGTGATGTCGAGCCGGTCGGGGTCGTCGTAGACCTCGGGATCGCGGTTGGCCGAGCCGGCGTTCACCATGACCAGGGTGCCCGCCGGGATGCTGACGCCGCCCATTTCGACGTCCTCGATGGCGGTGCGCATGGTGACCGCGCCGATCGGGGAGTGGCGCATGGTCTCCTCGACCGCGTTCGGGGCGAGTTCCGGATGCTCGGCCAGCAGAGCCCACTGGTCGGGACGGTCGCAGAGGACCTGTACCGAAGCGGCCACCTGGTTGCGGGTGGTGTCGGTGCCCGCCATCAACAGACCCGAGGCGAGCATCAGCAGTTCGGCATGGGTCAGGCGGTCACCGTCCTCTTCGGCGCGGATCAACTCCGAGATCAGGTCGTCGGTGAGGTTGTGGCGCCGGTCGTCGATCATCTCGTCGAGGTAGGCGTCGAGCGCGTCCCAGGAGCGCAGGATGTTCGGCACCTCGTTGTGGGCGTCCCAGCCGAAGGTCTTCATGATGTCGTCGGTCCACTGGGAGAAGAGCTGCCAATCCTCGCGTGGGGCGCCGAGCAGCGCGCAGATGACCGGAATCGGGTATTGACGGGCCACGTCGGCCACCATGTCGCAACGGCCGGTCTCGGTGAGCGGTTCGACCAGCTCGGTGATGACCTCGACGATGGTGGTGCGCAGCCGCGCGGCACCGCGAGGGGCGAAAGCCTTCGAGACGAGGCGGCGTAGCCGGTGGTGTTCGGCACCGTCGAGGCTCAGCAGGTTCTTGACGACCCGGTCCCAGAGCGGACCCGACGTAATCCCTTGCGCCCCAAGCCCGAATCCGGGTGGGACGCAGAACCGGGGGTCGCGCAGCACGGAGCGGACCAGATCGTAGGTGAGCAGCTCCGGCCCGTGTGGGCCGAGCGCGATCGGCGCCTGCCGCCGAGCCTCGCGGAACATGGCGTGCGCTTCCTCGGGATCATCGACGAGCTGGTAGTCGATGGATGGCAACCCGGCGTCGAAGACGCTCGGCACGGTGGGGTGGTCTATTCCGATGGTCATGGCCGTCTCCTCGGGGGAAGGGATTCACTGTCCCGCCGGCGGAGAAAGCTGCCTAGAGTAGTCGACTACTCGACTTCGATCATGTGCGGGACGAGCGTTGGATTCCGGCCTCGTAGCGCACTCGACCGACCTCTTGACACCTGTCAAGTCGGGGCATCGTAGAGTGCTGGACATGCAGATCCGCGACCACGTCGGTACCGGCAAGCCGGCCGTCGTCATGTACCCCACGGGCACCGTCGTCACGTTCGACGAACTGGAGTCCAGGGCCAACCGGCTGGCGCACTACTTCCGGGCTCGCGGCCTGCGGGAGGGCGACGTCGTCGCGATCCTGATGGAGAACAACGAGCACATGCACGCCGTCATGTGGGCGGCGCGGCGCAGTGGGCTCTACTACGTGCCGATCAATACGCACCTCACCTCAGCCGAGGCGGCGTACATCATCGACAACAGCGGAGCGTCGGCGATCGTCGGCTCCGCGGCGCTGCGCAGCACGTGTGAGAAGCTCGCCGCCGACCTGCCCAAGGGGCTTCCCGACGTCCTGTTGATCGCCGACGGCGACCTCGCCGGTTGGCAGCGCTACCCGGAAGCCGTTGCGGATCAACCCGATACGCCCATCGCCGACGAGTGGGAGGGCGATCTGCTGCAGTACTCGTCGGGCACCACCGGTCGCCCGAAGGGCATCAAGCGGCCGCTGCCCCACGTTCCGCCTGCCGAGGCGCCCGGCATGATGTCGATGCTCGTCAGTGTCTGGATGAACCCCGGTGCCACCTACCTGAGCCCCGCGCCGCTCTATCACACCGCGCCGTCGGTGTGGTCGATGAGCGTGCAGTCCGCCGGCATCACGACGGTCGTGATGGAGAAGTTCGACGCCGAGGGATGTCTCGACGCGATTCAGCGCCATGGCGTGACTCACGGGCAGTTCGTGCCTGCCATGTTCACGCGGATGCTGAAACTGCCTGAGGCCGTACGCAATTCGTACGACGTGTCCAGCCTGGAACGTGTCATCCACGCCGCCGCACCATGTCCGATCGACATCAAGAAGCAGATGATCGACTGGTGGGGGCCGATCGTCGACGAGTACTACGCCTCGTCCGAGGCGCACGGATCGACGTTGATCAGCGCCGAGGAGTGGCTGGCGCACCCGGGGTCGGTCGGCAGGCCGATGACGGGCGGCTTGCACATCGTCGGCGAGGACGGCAACGAATGCCCGCCAGGAGAGGCCGGCGAGATCTACTTCGAAGGTGGCCATACCTTCGAATACCTCAACGATCCCGAGAAGACCGCGTCGGCCAAGGATCCCCGCGGCTGGATGACCGTCGGCGACATCGGCTACGTCGACGAGGAGGGCTTCCTGTACCTCACCGACCGGCGGCACCACATGATCATCTCCGGCGGCGTGAACATCTACCCGCAGGAAGCGGAGAACATGCTCGTCACCCACCGGAAGGTGATGGACGCCGCGGTATTCGGCATTCCCGACGACGAGATGGGCCAGCGCGTGCAGGGCGTGGTGCAGACCGTCGATCCCGCTGATGCCACCGACGCGTTCGCCGAGGAACTGTTGGCATGGCTGCGAGACCGGTTGGCGCACTACAAGTGCCCGCGCTCGCTTGCGTTCGAGGTGCAACTGCCGCGCACTGACACCGGCAAGCTGTACAAGCAGACCCTGATCGAGAAGTACTCCCAACCGGTCGGCTGACCCGATGGCCCTGCACGTCGTCGACCTGGCGGACCCGGTCGGTCCGCTGCCGTTGGGCGTGTTGGTCGCGACTGGTGACCCCGGCGCCGCCACTGCCGAGTTCTGGCTGGAGCGTGCAACGTTCACGCTCGTCGAGAGGGCGTCCGAGGACCGTCGCACGGTTCGCGTACCGTCGGTCGCCGCGGCGGTGGCCGAGATCGGTGAGCGGGTCGAGCGATGGCCGCAAGCGGCGGCGGTGTGCGACGACGTGTTGCGCGCAGTGGACGTGACCGCGCCGGCGTTCGCCGGGGTGATCACGGAGTCCCTGGCCTACTCGACGCTGCAGGCGGGGCCGGAGTTCGGCAGGTGGCTCGTCGAGCGGGGTCCGGCGACCGTACCGGTCATCCCCGAACCCGTCGAGGCCGAGCGGGATGGCGACGAATTGCGGGTGCGGTTCAACCGGCCGCAACGCCACAACGCGTTCTCGACCGACGCGCGCGCAGCGCTGCTCGAGGCGCTCGAGGTAGCGAGGCTCGACCCATCCGTGACACGAATGGTGTTGTCCGGCAACGGTAGGTCCTTCTGCAGCGGAGGCGATCTCGCCGAGTTCGGCACGTTCACCGATCCTGCATCCGCGCACCTCGCGCGCACCCGGCACAGCCCCGCGTTGGTGCTCGACGAGATCACCGCGCGGCTCGGTCCGGCGTGCCGGGCCGAGGTGCACGGTCAGGTGCTGGGCAGCGGGCTGGAGATGGCGGCGTTCTGCGGCCACGTGACGTGCCGCCCCGGCGCGACCCTCGGTCTCCCGGAACTGGCGCTCGGCCTGATTCCTGGCGCGGGTGGGACGGTGAGCATCACCCGGCGGGTCGGCCGCTGGCGCACGGCATACCTGGTGTTGTCGGGACGCACCATCGATCCGGCCACCGCGCTGGACTGGGGCCTGGTCGACGCCATCACCGAGTGACTTGTGGAGTCTCGCCGGTGCTGGCCGCCGGTCAGACTCCACGGATCGCAGGCCGATGCCATGATCGAGGCGTGCAGACTCGACGATTCTGGAAGACCGACACGTTGACCGTCGAGCTGGACTACGACGACGATGCGCTCACCTTCAGCGGCGTGGACACCGCAGGCTGGTCGGGCACGTCGGAGTACGAGTACTGGGTGTCGGTGAAGCCCGCCGATCTGCGGGCCGCACTCGGCGTCGGCGCCGAGGCCGATCTCGGTGCGGTGCTGGGCGAGCGGGCCGAGGAGATCATCCAGGCCGGCGAGTCCCGTTGGCTGGCTGCGCTCGGTCTGGAGCCGTCGGTACGGACCTGGTCGTCGTACCCCGATTAACCCGAGCGGCGCAGCGTCACCCGGTAGGTGTACTGCTCCGGTAGGAAGTGACTGACCGCCAGCTCGACCGGCGTCCCCGTCGCGTCGGCGTACAGCCGGTCCACCCGCAACATCGGATGACCGGGGTCGCAACCCACCGCGTCGGCCACGACCTGATCGGCATTGCCGACCGTAATCGACTGCGCTGCTTCAACGATGGGTTCATTCAGGTGCGGTTGGGTGAGGCCGATGACGGTGCTCGTGCTCACCGCGCCGTCGGCCATCTCGGGTGCGTCGAGGATGGGCCGGGCGACCGGTTCGGGCAGGTGCACCCGGGTCAGTACGAACGGCACGCCGTCGTGACACCGCCGGAAGACCACCGTGTAGACGACGTCCTCGACCAGCCGCAGCCGGCTGGCGGCGTCGACGTCCACCCGCCTGCGCAAGCCCGACAGCACCTCCATCGTGGTGTCGTCGGACAGGCTCATCAGGTCCTCGATCGACCCGAGCTGACGCAGGTACCTGCGCCCGGACTCGCTGGCATACGTGCCCCGGCCGGGCACCCGGTACACCAACCCCTCCGCCACCAGGTCCTGGAAGGCGCGGCGCACCGTCTGCCGGGAGAGGCCGTGGCGGGCGACGAGCTCGGATTCGGTGGGTAGCCGCACGCCTTCGCCGTACACGCCGGCGGCGATCTCGTCGCGAAGTTGTTGGCGCAGTGTCTGATACGCCGGTGCCGACCGCATGGTCAGATACCGCCGCGGGACACCAGCTGCGCGGCGATGACGTTGCGTTGGATCTCGTTGGTTCCCTCGCCGACGATCATCAGCGGCGCGTCGCGGAAGTAGCGTTCCACGTCGTACTCGGTGGAATAGCCGTAGCCGCCGTGGATGCGGACGGCGTTGAGGGCGATCTCCATGGCCACCTCGGAGGCGAACAGCTTGGCCATCCCTGCCTCCATGTCGGCACGCTGTCCGCTGTCGTAGCAGTCGGCGGCATGCAGGGTCAGCTGACGTGCCGCGGTCAGCTTGGTGGCCATGTCGGCCAGGTAGTGGCCGACGGCTTGGTGCTTCCAGATCGGCTGCCCGAAGCTCTCCCGCTGCTGGGCGTAGGCCAGCGCATCGTCCAGGGCCGCTGTCGCCACCCCGAGTGCCCGCGACGCCACCTGGATGCGGCCGGTCTCGAGGCCCTTCATCATCTGGCCGAAGCCCTTGCCGGGCTCGCCGCCGAGGATGGCGGACGCCGGGATGCGGTAGCCGTCGAACGACAGCTCGCAGCTCTCGACGCCCTTGTAGCCCAGCTTGGGTAGGTCCCGGGAGACGGTGAGGCCCGGCCCGTGTTCGACGAGGACGACGGAGATGCCGCGGTGCTTGGGTTCGGCGCCGGGATCGGTCTTGCACAGCAGTGCGATCAATCCGGACCGGCGCGCGTTCGAGATCCACGTCTTGGTGCCGTTGATGACGAGGTCGTCGCCATCACGGCGCGCGACCGTGGTCATGTTCTGCAGGTCCGACCCGCCGCCGGGTTCGGTGAGCGCCATCGTCGCGCGCATCTCTCCGGGTGCCATCGCGGGCAGGTAGCGCTGCTTCTGCTCCTCGGTGCCGAACAGGCCGATCAGTTTCGCCACGACGGTGTGTCCGCCCATCGCGCCGGCCAGACTCATCCACCCGCGGGCCAACTCCTGCGTCACCAGCACGTAGCAGCGGGTGGACACCGGCGCGCCACCGTACTCCTCGGGCACCGCCAGCCCGAAGATGCCGATCCGCTTCATCTGCTCGATCCACGCCTCGGGGTATTCGTTGGCGTGCTCGACGTCGCGCACGGTGGGACGCACGTCGCGGTCGACGAACGACCGGACGGTCTCGACGAGCATGGCTTCTTCGTCATTGATGGTTTCCATTTGTACGGCCATATTGACACGGTCATCGCAATACTGCCAGCATGTGCAGCTGTGACTTTGTCCGGCCATATCTCTGGTGGCCCCCATTTCGACGAGTTGTCCGTCGGCCAGGTATTCGACTGGGCGCCGTCGATGACGCTGAGCCCGGGCGCCGCCGCCGTGCACCAGTCGATCGTCGGCGACCGCATGCGCCTGCCTCTCGACCAGACGCTCACCCACGCCGTCACCGGAGCGCCGTCAGCCCTGGCGCACCCGGCGCTGGTGTGCGACGTCGCGATCGGGCAGACCACCCTGGCCACGCAGCGGGTCAAGGCCAATCTGTTCTACCGGGGGCTGCGGTTCCATCACTTTCCCGTCATCGGCGACACGCTCTATACCCGCACGGAAGTGGTAGGGCTGAAACAGAATTCGGCCAAACCGGGCCGGGCGCCGACCGGGCTGGCGGCGCTGCGCATGACGACCATCGACCAGGCCGACCGCCTGGTGCTCGACTTCCACCGCTGCGCGATGCTGCCGCTGCGTGACGGCGCCCCGGACACCGGCCACGACGACGACCTGTCGGCGATCGGCGTCGACGCGCCTGCCCCGCTCGATCCGACCGAACACTGGGACGCCGACGCGTTCCGCACGCGGGTGCCCGGGCCGCACTTCGACCCGAGCATCGCAGGTGCTGTGCTGCACGGCACGGCCGACGTGGTCACCGGTGCGCCCGAACTCGCCCGCCTCACGCTCAACGTCGCCGCCACGCACCACGACTTTCGCGTCGGCGGCCGGCGCCTGGTGTACGGCGGGCACACCATCGGGCTGGCGCTGGCGCAGGTGACCCGCGTCCTGCCGAACCTGGTGACGGTCCTCGGCTGGGAGTCGTGCGATCACACCGGTCCGGTGCACGAGGGCGACACCCTGTACAGCGAGATCCACGTCGACGAGGCGACCGCCCTGCCCGGTGGGCGCGGCGGGATTCTGTCGCTGCGCTCCCTGGTGTACGCGGTCGACGAAACCGACCGGCAGGTGCTGGACTGGAGATTCACCGCCCTGTTGTTCTGACGGTTGTTCTGCCGGCGCCATTCCGTGTCGGCACCGGGGCGGCTGCGACCACAATGGGTGCGGTGGACGCGGCAGCGCAGGACTGGGGTGCCAGTGGACTGGCGTACCTGACCGGTCTGCCCGATGGTCCACCGGACTTCTCCCGCGCCGCCGTGCTGACCCATGCGCGCAGCGTCGCCGCCGATCTCGGCTCGAATATCGGCGTGCAACTGGACGCCGCCGCGCTACTGGCCGGGCGCGCAGCCCAGCTCGGGTTGTCCCGCGGTGGCCGCGTCTCGGCGGGCGGCGCCACCCGGCTGCTGCGCACGCACAGTGGGTGGTGCGCCCTCACGCTGTCGCGGCCCGACGACGTCGACACCCTGCCCGCCCTGCTGGAGAGCTCCACCGCACCCGATGACCCGTGGGGTGCCGTCGAACGCTGGGCCGCCGCCACCTCCGCCGACGAGGCCGTCGGACGGGCCCGGCTGCTGGGGCTGCCCGCGGCGGTGCTCGGCGAGGCCGTCGCCGCGCAACCGGCGGTCCGCCGGCTCGGCGCCGCGGCACCGCCTCGTTCGCCGGCGGGCTTGCTGGTGGTCGACATGTCGTCGATGTGGGCGGGACCGCTGTGCGCACAGATCCTGGGCTGGGCGGGCGCCATGGTGGTGAAGGTCGAGAGCGCGACGCGGCCGGACGGCACCCGCTCGGGCAGCAGGTCCTTCTTCGACTGGATGAACGGCGGAAAGCTTTCGTATGCAGCAGATTTCGACGACACGGCGAGCCTACGCACCCTGCTCACGGTGGCCGACGTCGTGATCACCTCGTCGCGACCCGCAGCGCTGACCCACCGCGGCCTCGGCCCCGACGACGTGCCTGCGGCCGAGGGGCGGGTGTGGCTACGGATCACCGGCCACGGCTCAGGCGACGGCGCCGATCTGGTGGCGTTCGGTGACGACGCCGCGGTGGCGGGTGGACTGGTCGGCCGAAGCGACGAGGGCCCGGTGTTCTGCGGTGACGCCATCGCCGACCCACTGACCGGCCTGCACGGCGCGCTCGCCGTGGTCGAGGCGCTGGCCCGCGGCGGCGGTGAACTCGTCGACGTCGCCATGGCGGCCGTCGCCGCGAACTATGCGGCACTACCCGCGCACCCGGTCGAAACCAATTGCGTCGCCACACCACCCACCCCTCCCATCGTGGCGTTGCCCGCCGCCGACCTAGGCGCCGACAACGCCCGGGTGGACCGAATCGTCGCCGAAAGGCAACTCGCCTCATGCTGATCCAGCGCGCACGCCTCCTTGAGGGCCCCGTCGTCGACATCCGCGTCGAGCAACGGATCGTCGACGTCGCGGAACGCCTCACCCCGGCCAAGGGGGAGTCGGTGCTCGACGCCGGGGGCGGCACCGTCATCCCCGGCCTACACGACCACCACGTCCATTTGCGTTCCGCCGCAGCAGCGCTGACGTCGGTGCCCGTGGGACCGCGGGAGGTGCGCGGGCGTGACGACCTCGCCCGCGTGCTGGCCGGAGCGGAGATCGGTGAGGACGACTGGATCAGGGCCGTGGGATACCACGAAGCCGTGGCCGGGCCGCTGGACCGGGCGACGCTGGACGAGGTGGCCCCTGAGGTCCCCGTGCGGGTGCAACACCGAAGTGGGGTGTTGTGGACGCTGAACTCGGTGGGCCTCGCCAGGGTCGGGCTGCCAGAACATCCCGACGGACGGCTGCGCAGCGCCGACCCCAACTGGTCGAACAGCTTGCAGCGCAGGCACATCGGGCTGGCCGAGATCAGTCGGCGGCTGGCGTCCTACGGCGTCACGGGTGTCACGGACGCCACCCCGAACCTCGGCCTCGAGGACGTGGTGATGTTCGCCGAGGCCCACCGCCACGGCGAGCTCCTACAAGCGGTCGCGTGCCTGGCGCCCGGCAAGCGGATCCTGCACGACGATGGCCTCGACCTCGACGAGCTTGCCGCTTGGATCCGGCACCGCCACGACGCGGGCGGCACCGTCGCCCTGCACTGCGTCACCGCCGCCCAACTCGTCGTCACCATCGCCGCATTCGACGCGGCGGGCACCCGACCCGGGGACCGCATCGAGCATGCGGCCGTGGTGCCCGACGACTGCCTTGCCGAACTGGCCCGGCTCGGCGTGACGGTCGCGACGCAGCCGAACTTCGTCGCCGAACGCGGTGACCAGTACTTGGCCGACGTGCCGGCCGACGAGCACTCCCAGCTGTGGCGGGTTGCCTCGCTGCTGGCTGCGGGCGTCAAGGTCGTGCTGTCCACCGACATGCCGTTCGGCGACGCCGACCCGTGGGCGGCGATGCGGGCGGCGGTGCACCGCACCACCGCCTCGGGAAGGGTTCTCGGGCCGGCCGAGTGCGTCGACGCCCGCACCGCGCTGCAGATGTTCCTGGGTGAGGCGGACGAGCCGACCAGCACGCGCACCATCGAACCCGGCCAGCCGGGAAATCTGTGCGTAACCAGTGCGGCGCCCGAAGACGTTCTGCGCCAGCTGGATTCGGATCTGGTGGCCGCCACGATCGTCGAGGGAAGCGTGGTCTTCGAGCGGGCGTGACGCCCACGGTCTGAGTATTGCGAAATAAACTCAGATGTGTTCGCCTTGTTCATGCACATGGAGCACTTCACCTTCGGCCGCAACAACGGCTTGCGCGTGTCGGCACTGGCGCTGGGCGCCGGAAACTTCGGCACCGGCTGGGGCCATGGCGCCGACGAGACCGCCAGCGCGGCCATCGTCGACCGGTTCGCCGAGGCGGGTGGCACGTTCATCGATACGGCCGCGAGCTACCAGGCCGGGCAGTCCGAGGAGTTTCTCGGCCGCATCCTGGCCGGCCGCCGCGACCAGTTCACCCTGGCCACCAAATTCGCCATCGGCGGGAACGCCGACGGTAGTGGGGTACTACAGACCGGCAACGGCCGCCGTGCCATGTTCTCCTCCGTCGAGGCCAGCCTGCGCCGTCTCGATACCGACTACATCGACTTGTTGTGGGTGCACTTCCCCGACTTCGTCACCCCGATCGACGAGATCGTGCGCGCCTTCGACGATCTCGCCCGCCAAGGCAAGGTGCTCTACGCCGGTCTTTCCAACTTTCCCGCATGGATGACGGCGCGGGCCGTCACCCTCGCCGAACTTGGTGGCCAGCTGCCGATCGCCGGCGTGCAGTTCGAGTACAGCCTCGTCGAACGCAGTGGTGATCGCGAGAACCTGCCGATGGCCGAGGCGCTCGGCATCGGCGCCGCGTTGTGGTCGCCGCTCGGCGGAGGGCTGCTGACCGGCAAGTACCGCACCAGTGCCGCAGGCCGACTCACCGAGTTGAAGACGTTGGTGCACGGCGAGGACGAGCCACGCAAGGCTGCCACCGTCGACGCGGTGCTCGCCGCGGCCACGGAGCTCGGCGTCACGCCAGGGCAGGTGGCGGTGGGGTGGCTGCTCGAGCGCGCCCGGCGCTCACCGACCGGCGTGGTGCCCATCGTCGGTCCGCGCACGGTCGAGCAGTTGGACGGCTACCTCGGTGCGCTCGACGTGCGGCTCGATGCGGACACCTACGACGTTCTGGACCGGGCCAGCGCCATCCCGCTCGGGCAACCGCACGAGCAGAACGCCGACAGGGTCACGGTCACGCTCGGCGGCGGGGGCTTCAGGCGTCCTGCCGTTCCTTCAGCGTGAGCGCGCTGCGCAGAAACTCGATCTGACTGGCGAGGAACGACTTGGAGACCTCGGCCTTCGCCACGACGCCGTCGAAGCCGTGGAACGCGCCGGGGACCACCTCGACCTCGCATGGAACTCCGGCCGCCTGGAGCCGCTCGGCGTAGGCGAGGTTCTCGTCGTGGAACAGGTCGAGGGTGCCGACGCCGACCCATGCCGGGGGTAGGCCGGCAAGGTCGTCGCGCCGTGCGGGTACGGCCACGTTCGGATCGGCGTCGCCGAGGTAGCTCGACCAGCCGTACCGGTTGGACGACTGCGTCCACAGCCGATGGTTCGGGTCGTGCAGACCCTCTGCGGTCCCGGACCGGTCGTCGAGCATCGGATAGACCAGCAGTTGGGCCGCGAGGTCGATCTCGCCGCGGTCGCGCGTCAGCAGCGCCAGTGCGGCGGCAAGGCCACCACCCGCGCTGGCCCCGCCGATCGCCACCTGCGTGGGGTCGACGGCGGGCAGCCCGGCCAGCCAGCTCAGCGCCGAATAGCAGTCCTCGAGCGGGGTCGGATACGGATGTTCGGGTGCCAGCCGGTAGTCGACCGCGACGACGGTGATGCCGAGGTCCCGCGCAAACCGGCTGCACACGACGTCGTCCTGTGACGCGGTGCCGATCACGTAGCCCCCGCCGTGGATCCACAACAGGCCGGGCCCGGCTTCCGTCGCGCCGGGCGGTCGGTGCAGGCGGACGTCGACGCCCGAGGCGAGCGTCAGCACCTCGACGCCGGCAGGGGCGCCACCGCGAACCAGCAGCCGTGACGCACCCCGGATCAGGGGCAACGTGTACGGGCCGATCAGCGTGCGGGGGAGGAAGCGGGCGGCGCGCTCCAGTTCGGGGTGAAAGTCAGGCACCAGCCGACCTTAGCCGAGCTAATTGCGCGCGCAAACGTTCGCGCCGCGACGGTCCCCGCGCACGAATCGGCAGGGGTGGTCGCCAGTGGACGGTCAGGCCGCGGGCGGCGGCGGTGCGGGTGGTGGCGGCACCATCCACGGCAACGTGATGGGCGCCATGCCCGGGATCTCGAACACCCCCGGCTGCGGCTGCGTCGTGGTCGGTTCTGCCCCTGGAGGCGGACCCGGCGGTGGCCCCAGCGGGGGCGTCGTCGTCGCAGTGGTCGTCGGCGCTGCGCTGGTGGTCGTCGGCGCCACGACCGCCGTTTCGGGAGCCACCGGCAGAAGCGGCTCCTCATAGACCGGCGGCGGTGGTTCGTCCGACGTGGTCTGAGGCGGCGGCGGTGGGGGTGGTGGCGCGGCAGGAGGGACATCGGCCGGCTGCGGCGCCCTGAGGTTCCCCACCAGCGGAGCCCAGCCGTTCGCCCGACGGTCGCCCACCCCGCACGACACCTGCCGGCTGCCTGCAGACCAGCTCTCCGCCGAGACGGTGTCGTAGCTGATGGCCAGGCCGGCGGAGGACACCGTCCGCGGGGCGAGGTAAGCGTCGGCGGCGCGCGTGCACGCGTCGGTGAGGAAGGCGTGCTGGTCGGCCTCGGCGGGCAGGCCATCGGCGAACCGTTCGCCGAGGTTCACCGCACCGGTCACCTCCAATGCGTGCGGCGACGAGCATTCCGTGGGCACGTCTGTCGATCGGCGGGTGCCCTGGTCGATGCCGAGGCACGTGCCGACCGGCCACACCCTGGACTGGTCGAGCTCGGCGATCTTGCCCTTGAACGGAACCGGACGGCCTCCGGGGCCGACGAGTTGCAGCCCGCACAACAGGTTTCGCTGGCCCGGCGGCGCCCCCACGGCGTCACCCGGCCAGACGACGGCGATGGTGAATCTGCTGCTCGGGTCGTACCGGTCACCCAGGTACTGGCGCACCGCGAGCTGACACGGCTCGCCGAAGTTGGTCATGTCGACGGGCTTCGCCACTTCGAACATGTGATCGTCGGTGCACCAGACGAACGACGGCTTGTCCGGTGCGTCGACGGGCCAATTGAGGCACGTGCCGCTCTTCGCGCTGCCGAAGACCACGTCGGATCGGGTCTCGCCCTTGGCGGTCCGGTCCGGGTCGGGCGTCGACGTCGCCAGCTGGATCACGCCGCCGAGGAGCAGGCCGATCAGCACCAGGGTCAGGAAGCCGCGTCGGCTCGCCCTGGTCGAGCAGTGCGCGTCGTCGGCCGTCGACCGTTCACGCTCCAGTGCGGCAAGCACCGAGGCGAGGTCGGGTTCCGCGCCATTTTTCGGCGACGGCGGCTCTGACGGCGAGCCGAGTTTGCTAGCCACGGTAGTGAAGCTTGGCACAATCCCCGCCGTCGCGCCTGGTCCGGGCCCTTTCGTTACCTCTCCGGTGGCCTCTCCGTTACTTCAGCAGCGGATCCCGCGGCAGCCCGAGAATCCGCTCAGCAATGGTGTTGCGGGTGATCTCCGACGTGCCGCCCGCGATCGTCATGGCACGGTTGCCCAGGTAGGCCGTCGAGAGCTGGGGCGTGAGGCCCACTACGGCGGCAGGCCCGGCAAGGTCCATACCGAGTTCGGTGAGGTGCTGCGACTGCTCGGCGAGCAAAAGTTTAGTCACGTTTCCCTCCGGGCCCGGTTCGGCGCCCGCGATCGCACGCGTCACCCGGCGCAGATTCAGCAACCGCAGGGTGTGGCCTTCGGCAATCACCTCGCCGGCCCGACGAACGTAGCTGGTGGCGGTGTCGGCAGGTGCGCTGTCCAGCAGCTTGATGAGGTCGTCCGCGGTGAAGCCGGTCGGCGCCGACGATCCTCCGCCGATCGAGATTCGCTCATTGCCCAACGTGGCGCGGGCGACCAGCCAGCCGCGGTTGACGTCGCCGACCACGTCGCCGTCGGGGACGAACACGTCGTCGAAGAACACCTCGTTGAAGTGGGCGTGACCCGTCATCCCCCGCAGCGGGTTCACCGTCACCCCTGGCGAGGACATGTCGATCGCCATCATCGTCACACCGGCATGCTTCGGGGCGTCGGGATCGGTGCGCACCGTCGCCAGCCCCCACTGACACATCTGCGCCAGGCTGGTCCACACCTTCTGCCCGGTGACGCGCCAGCCGCCGTCGACCTTCTTGGCGGCCGTACGCACCGCGGCGGCGTCGGATCCCGCGCCCGGTTCGGAGAACAGCTGACACCACATCACCTGGCCGCGCAGCACCGGCTCGACCCACCGCTCACGCTGGTCGTCGTTGCCCGCCTGGGCGATCGTCAGCGTCACCCACCCGGTGATGCCCATGTCGGGACGATCTACCCGTTTCTCTCCCCGGGTCGCTCCGCTCCTGCCCGCCGAAGCCGAAAACTCCTCCTCGATCACCAACTGCTCCAGCACGCCCGCGCCGCGACCCCACGGCTTGGGCCAGTGCGGCACCAGATAGCCGGAGTCGACGAGGAAGTCGCGCCGCTCCTCCGGCGGAAGCGACGTCCACGTGGCGACCGCCTCCCTGGCGGCGGTGCGGTACTCCTCGGCTTCGTCGGGCAGGGTGAACGAGGCGCCGTGGGCCTGGCCGCTGCGCTGGCCCTCGACGACGTCGAGCAGCGGGTCGGCACCGTCGCTCATGACCGCCGCGAGCGTGCGGGCCCGGCGCAGGTACATGTGCGCATCGTGCTCCCAGGTGTACCCGATGCCCCCGTGCAGCTGAATGTTGCACTGCGCGTTGAAGATTTGAGTGCGGATGGCGTGCGACGCCGCGACGGCGCCCGCGAACCAGGCGCTGTCCAGGTCGTCAGCCCGCGCGGCGTCCCAGGTTGCCGCGGTGGTCTGCTCGGCGTTGACGAGCATGTTCGCCGCGTGATGCTTGACGGCCTGGAAGGTGCCGATGGTGCGGCCGAACTGCTCGCGCACCTTGGCATACTCCACCGCCATCTCCAAAGCGGCCCAACTGATTCCGACCGCCTCGGCGGAGGCCAGAATGCGGAACACGGTCCTGGCGCGCCGTGCCGCGCCGCGCAGCACGCGTTCCTGGTCGACGGCGACGTCGTGCAGCGCCACCGAACCGATGCTGCGCGTGGTGTCCATCGATTCCAGGGCGGTCACCGTCACCCCGTCGGCGGCCGCGTCAAGCACGACGACGTCGTCGCCGGCCACGACCACCAGCACGCCCGCGTCGGGAGCACCCAGAACGGCCGGACTCTCACCCGTGACGAGCCCGTCCGAGCCGACGGTGACGTTGCCCGACAGGCCGAGGGCGGCTACCACACTGCCGTCGCCGATGCCGGGAAGTAGTTGCACCGCAACATCATTGGGTGCACAGCGGTCGATCACCACCGCGGCTGCCACGGTGGGAAGGAAGGGTCCGGGGCACAACTCGCGGCCCTGCGCTTCCAACACCACCGCCAACTCGGACACGCCGAACCCCGATCCGCCGTATTCCTCGGCGATGGCCAAGCCCTGCCAGCCGAGGTCGGCGGCGGCCGACCACAGGCCGGCCGGGTGAGCGGCGCCCGCCGCGTCGAGCGTGGCCCGGGCGGCGGCGCGGCTATTCAGCCTGCTGAGCAGGCCGTTCGCCGCGTCGGCGAGGTCGCGGTGGTCATCGGTGATCGCTAACGCAGATTTGCCCACCGATCGACTTAACCACTGGCAAGTCTCGTCCGTGTCTGTGATACAGGTCACACAGATGCGCAAAGTGCCGTCGGTAGACAACTTCGGATAGTTGTCGTTTAACGCCGAATCTGCGGGGTACAGTCGCGAAATGGCGGCTCGACCGGAGACCCGGTACCCCGGACCAAGCTGGACCACGCGTATGCGTTGGCTGATGAAGGCGGGACCCGCTGACTACATGCTGGCGATGAGCGTCGCCTCGGCGTCGTTGCCCGTGATCGGCAAGCACCTCGAGCCGCTCGGCGGCGCTACGGCCATGGGCATCTGGGGTGTTCGTCATGCGCCGGACTTCCTCTCTGCCGCGGTGAAGTCCTGGTTCACGCCGGGCATCGGCGAGGTACGCAAGCTCGAGCGCGACGCGACGAACGCCGTGACCGAGGCCGCGCTGCGAGGTGTCCTGTCCGCCAAGGATCTCGAGTTCGCGTGGCCCGCGCCGGACCGCACGCCACCGGTGTGGAAGGCGTTCGAGCACCGCAAGAACGTGCACAAGTCCTCCGTGCGCTACGGCGACCACCCGTCACAGGTGCTGGACGTGTGGCGACCCAAGGAACTGCCGAGCCATCCGGCGCCGGTGCTGCTGTTCGTTCCCGGCGGTGCATGGGTGCACGGCAGCCGCATGCTGCAGGGCTACGCGTTGATGTCGCACCTGGCCGAGATGGGCTGGGTGTGCCTATCCATCGACTACCGGGTGGCGCCGAATCACCGCTGGCCCCAGCACATCACCGACGTGAAGACGGCCGTCGCCTGGGCGCGCGCCAACGTGGACAAGTTCGGTGGCGACCGCGACTTCGTCGCGCTGGCCGGCACGTCGGCAGGCGGTCACCTCGCGGCTCTCGCCGGGCTGACCGGAAACGATCCCGAAATGCAGCGCGATCTGCCCGAGGGCTCCGACACCGCCGTCGACGCGGTCATCGGGATCTACGGCCGCTACGACTGGGAGGACCGCTCCACTGCCGAGCGGGCCCGCTTCGTCGACTTCCTGGAGCGCGTCGTCGTCAAGCACACCATCGCCAGGCATCCCGAGATCTTCCGTGACGCCTCGCCCATCGCGCGCACGCACGCCGATGCGCCACCGTTCCTCGTCATCCACGGCAGCGGTGACACGGTCATCCCCGTGCAGCAGGCACGCGACTTCGTCGAGAAGCTGCGGTCGGTGTCGCGGGCCCTCGTCGGCTACGTCGAGCTGCCGGGCGCCGGACATGCCTTCGACATGACCGACGGCGCCCGCACCGGGTCGATGGCCATGGCAATCGGCTTGTTCCTCAACGAAGTTCGTCGAAACCAGGCGATGGTCGGACAGAAGCAGGTTATATAGCCTTCCGGGCAGGGAGGTTGACGTGAAGAGGCTTCGCGGTTGGGACGCTGTGCTGCTGTACAGCGAAACGCCGACCGTACACATGCACACCTTGAAGCTCGCGGTGATCGCGCTCGACGACCTCAAGGGCCGGTCGTTCGGCATCGACGAGTTTCGCAAGGTCATCCACGGGCGGCTCTACAAACTCGAGCCGTTCTGCTACGAACTGGTCGACATCCCCTTCAAGTTCCACCACCCGATGTGGCGGGAGAACTGCGAGGTCGATCTCGACTACCACGTGCGGCCCTACCGGGTGGACAGCCCGGGCGGTCGGCGTGAGCTGGACGAGGCGGTCGGCAAGATCGCCAGCACGCCACTGGACCGCAGTAGGCCGCTGTGGGAGATGTACTTCATCGAGGGCCTCGCCGACGGCAAGATCGCGGTGCTCGGCAAGATTCACCACGCACTGGCCGACGGGGTGGCGTCGGCCAACCTGATGGCGCGCGGCATGGATCTCTCGTCGGGGCCGCAGACCGACCGGGACGGGTACGCAATCGATCCCGCGCCAACCCGCCCGGAGTTGGTGCGCACGGCGTTCGCCGACCACCTGCGCCAGCTGGGGCGGTTGCCGAGCGTGCTGCGCTACACCGCGCAGGGCGTCGGCCGGGTCCGGAAGAGCTCACGCAAATTGTCGCCCGAGCTGACCCGGCCGTTCACCCCGCCGCCGACGTTCATGAACCACATGGTCGACGGAACGCGGAAGTTCGCGACGGCCACGCTGCCGCTCGCCGACGTCAAGGAGACCGGCAAGCAGCTGGGCGCCACCATCAACGACATGGTGCTCGCGATGTCGGCCGGTGCGCTGCGCAAGCTGTTGCTGCGTTACGACGGCCACGCCGACCATCCGTTGTTGGCTTCCGTGCCAGTGAGTTTCGACTTCTCACCGGACCGCATCTCCGGCAACTACTTCACCGGCGTGTTGGTGGCGCTGCCGGTGGAGGTCGAGGATCCGTTGCAGCGGGTCCAGGCCGCGCACGACGCCGCGGTGTTGGCCAAGGAGGGCCATCACCTGATCGGCCCGGAACTGGTGAGCCGGTGGTCGGCGTACTTCCCACCGGCGGGCGCCGAGGCGCTGTTCCGATGGCTGGCCAACAAGGACGGGCAGAACAAGGTGCTCAACCTTCCGATCTCCAACGTGCCGGGTCCGCGCGAGCACGGTCGGGTCGGCGGCGCGCTGGTGACCGAGATCTACTCGGTGGGGCCGCTCACCACGGGCAGCGGACTGAACATCACCGTGTGGAGCTACGTCGACCAGCTGAACATCTCGGTGCTCTCCGACGGCGCCACGCTCGAGGATCCGCACGAGCTGACCGATGCCATGGTGGAGGCGTTCATCGAAATCCGGCGGGCCGCAGGGCTTTCCGAGACGCTCACCGTGGTCGACAACGTGATGGCCTGAGCGAGGCCGGCACGTCGCGCACGACGCGAAGAGGGCCGCACACGCCATAGCGCCGAAATCCCAGGTTCGTTCTCTACTCTGTGCCCAAACCCGCAGAGAGTAGGTGCTCCATGCAGCCCAGTCAGCTCGATCCGGTCGCGGGCGAACGGCTCTCGCACGCCGGCCAGGTGTTCACCTCCGACTTGTCGATCAACGAGTTCGCGCTGCTGCACGGTGCCGGGTTCGAGCCGATCGAACTGGTGATGGGCGTCTCGGTCTATCACGTCGGGTATCAGTTCAGCGGTCTCAAGCAGCAGATGGAACTGCCCGTGCTGACCGAGGCGACCTATCGGGCGCGCTGGAACGCGATGGGTCGCATGCAGGCCGAGGCCGACGCACTCAACGCCGACGGAATCGTCGGAGTACGCCTGGATTGGCGCAACCAGGGTGAGTCCGGCGAACACCTGGAGTTCATCGCCATCGGCACGGCAGTGAAGTACACGGCGAAGCCCGGCGCGTACCGTCGTCCCTCCGGGCAGGCGTTCTCCAGTCATCTCACCGGCCAGGACATGGTCACCTTGCTGCGTTCCGGATACACCCCGGTCGCGTTCGTCATGGGCAACTGCGTGTTCCACATCGCCGTGCAGGGATTCCTCCAGACGCTGCGTCAGATCGGGCAGAACACCGAGATGCCGCAATGGACACAGGGGAACTACGAGGCGCGCGAACTGGCGATGTCGCGGATGCAGGCCGAGGCGCAACGCGACGGCGCCAACGGAGTCGTCGGCGTGAACCTCGCGATCTCCAACTACACCTGGGGGTTGCACACCGTCGAGTTCTACGCTGCCGGGACCGCCGTGCGTCCCACCGGCCACACCGACACGATCGCGCCGTCGTTCGTCCTTCCGATGAGTGGCTGATGCCGGGCCTCGATCACGAGCGGGTCGCCCGCACCGTCGGCACGGCATTGTCGGGGCCCGGCGGTGTCGCACTCGTGGTGAACGTGTTCGCCGCCCTACCGGGTGTCATCCACACGCCCGCGCAGCGTGGCTTCTTCAAATCCGCACCCGAACGCATCCAAATCGCCGACTGGCGTTACGAAGTCGCCCGCGACGGTCGGCTGCGCGCCGCGCACGTCGTACACGGCGTCGTCCTGGCCGAGGAAACCCTCGACGCGGCCGCAGTCGGACCACACATCGCCAGGGCGCTCGGCCAGATCGCCGCGCAGTTCGGGGAGAGCGTCGTGCCCAGCATCGACGCGGCGGTCGACGCGCTCGCCAGCAGCACCGGCTACTAAACGTCTACCCCGCGCACCCATCGCCGATGAACTCGATGCCGGCGTTGATGGCGGGCCGGTGCCGGAGGATGCGGTAGTGCGCGAGGCGTCCCAGCCCGCGCGTGGTGACCAGTCGCGCGCCGGGCCACACGTCGACGATGTGCTTGCTCGCTTCGTAGGGGCTGTCGGGATCGTCGGGATCATGGACGACGAGCAGTGGAGGACCGCCCGTGTGAGCGGCCACCGCGGCGATGTCGGTGTCCAACAACGGCATTCCCAGCCGTCGGTCGAGGCGACGGTGCAGCCCGGTCCGGATGCGGGGCCCGAAGCCGTGGCGATCGGCGAAGAGGTCCAGGTACAACGAGAAGCCCGCCATGGGTGCCAAGAACACCAGACGTTCGACCCGAGCACCGCGCGCCATGGCCAACGCGGCGGCCTTCGCGCCGAGGGAGTGGGCGACGACGGCGCGGGCCGGCCCGTGTGTGCGGATCATCGCCCGAACCGCTTCGGCACATTCGGCGATCGTGGTGCGTCCCGGCGCGAGTTCGCCTGCGTCGGAATCATTGTGGCTTGGCAGGTCGAACGCGATGACCCGATGCCCGCTCTCGACGAGCGGTTTGACGAAGACCGCCAGGTGTGCGCGACAGCCGCCCCAGCCGTGCACCAGGTAGACCGGCGGACCGTCGCCCCACGACTCACCGGCGACCCGGTGGCCGTTCCAGTGCGCCTCGACGGGTGCGCCCGCCGCGACGCCGGGCGGCATGCGCAGACTCATCTCGACGGCGGGCGGAGTGCACCACAGTTCGACGGCCCACCGCGCGCCAAGTGCGGGAGCAAGGCGCTCCAGTAACGCGAACGTCCGACGCACCTTCGGCGCGACGGCAGGCTCGACGCCCGAGCCGTTCCCGGCCGGGCCCCCGTCGGCCTCGTCGGTCGATCCGTGACTGCTTCGCTTGGACACGATCCCCCTCATCGCGCATCAGCCTGACATGCCGACGTCGACGCTCAGCCGCGGGTCGCCTTCACCCAGTCCAGGAAGCGGGCCACCGCCGCGGCGGTGTAGTGGCCGTGCGGCGAGCCGAAGAAGTCGAAGGCGTGCTGGGCGTGCGGAATCTCCGCGTAGGCGACCGGATTGTCCGACTTGTCCTTCAGCGCCTCGGCGAAGGCGCGGCCCTCCTGGACCGGGATGATGGAGTCGTCGGTGCCGTGCAGCACGAAGAACGGTGGAGCGTCCGGGCGAACCTTGGTGATCGGCGACGCGTCCAGGTAGTCCTGCAGGTTCTGCGCGTAGCGCTTCTTGACGATGAAGCGCTGCAGGACCGCAATGAACTCCGGACGACCCGACCCGTTGCGGGTGAACCAGTCATAGCGCCCGTAGATGGGCACAGCCGCCACCACCGACGTGTCGGCGTCCTCGAAACCGGGCTGCCACTGCGGCTCGTTGGGCGTCAGCGCGGCCAATGCGGCCAGGTGGCCGCCCGCCGAGCCGCCGGTGATCGCCACGAAGTCGGGATCGCCGCCGTACTCGGCGATGTTTTCCTTGACCCAGGCCAGCGCCCGCTTCACGTCCACGATGTGGGCGGGCCAGGTGTTGCGCGGGCTGACCCGGTACGCCATCGACACGCACACCCAGCCTCGTTCGGCCAGTTCGCTCATCATCGGATAGCCCTGCGGTCGTCGCATCCCGATCGCCCATGCCCCACCGGGCACCTGCAGCAGCACGGGCGCGCGGCCGTCGCGCGGCAGGTCGGCGCGCCGCCACACGTCGGCGACGTTGGCCCGGTGCGGTCCGTAGTGCACGACGCTCGTCTTCTGCACGTACCGGCGCCTGATCCACGACGTGCGGATCACCCCGCCGCGGCGTCGTCGGCGTTCCTGTGCGGCGACAGCGTCGTAGTTCTCGCCGAGTGTCTCCCGCAGCGGAGCCTCGAAGTAATGCTGCGACTTCGCGGCACGGCGGTAGACGAACCCGAGCAGACCCCACGCCAGCACCGTCAGCGCCAGGGCGATGCGGCCGCGGGGCCCCTTGAAGTCGCCGCGCAGGCCACGGCGGGCGGCGTCCAGCATCGACGCACCCGCCACCACCGGGGCGGCCTCGGCGGTCGGCCAGCCGAACGCGAACACCGGCAGGGTGACGTAGCCTTCGCGGCCCAGCGGACGCACTGCGTTGGCGGCGTTGACCAGTTCGGCGATCGCGCGCAGCAGCGGGAAACGCCGTCTACGCCTCATCGCCGTCCGCGTCGAGGAGTGCCTTGAGTTCACGACGACCAATCTTGCCAGTGTTGCCGCGGGGCAATTCGTCGAGCACGACGACCTGCCGCGGCACCTTGTAGTTCGCGAGGTTCTCGCGGACGTGGGCCTTGAGGGTGTCCGGTGTCGCCGCCGCGCCGGGTGCGAGCACGACGAACGCCGCCAGGCGCTGGCCGTAGTCCTCGTCGTCGACGCCCATCACCGCGGCCTCGGCGACCTCGGGATGAGCGGCCAGCGTCTTCTCCACCTCGATCGGATAGACGTTCTCGCCGCCGGACACGATCATCTCGTCGTCACGGCCCACGACGAACAACCGGCCCGCTTCGTCGAGGTAACCGACGTCGCCGGACGACATGTAATCGCCGTGAAAGTCCTTGGTGGCTCCCGAGGTATAGCCGTCGAACTGCGTCGAGTTGCGGACGTAGATGGTGCCCACCTCGCCGGTCGGCAGCTCCCTGCGCTCGGCGTCGAGGATGCGGATGTCGGTGCCCTCGGCGGGCCTGCCCGCGGTGTCGGGCGCGGCGCGCAGGTCGGCGGGCGTCGCGGTGGCGATCATGCCGGCCTCGGTGGCGTTGTAGTTGTTGTAGATCACGTCGCCGAACTGATCCATGAACCTGGTGACGACGTCGGGGCGCATCCTCGAGCCCGACGCCGCGGCGAACCGCAGCGACCGGCCGCTGTAGCGGGCGCGGACCTCGTCGGGCAGGTCCATGATCCGGTCGAACATCACCGGGACGACGCACAGGCCGGTGGCCTGATGCTCGTCGACCAGCGCGAGGGTGGCTTCGGGGTCGAACTTGCGCCGCGTGACGATGGTGCACGACATCGACGCGGCGAACGCCAGTTGCGAGAAGCCCCACGCATGGAACATCGGCGCCACGATGACCGTCACCTCCCCGGCGTGCCATGGGGTGCGGTCGAGAATCGCCTTGAGCGTTTCGGGACCACCGCCAGAGTGCTTGGCGCCCTTGGGAGATCCGGTGGTGCCCGACGTCAGCAGGATGACCTTGCTCTTGGCGGTGGCGCGTTTCGGTTGGTTACCGGCCCACGCGTCGATCAGGCCCTCGACGGTGAGACCTTTTCCTGCGGCGCCGTCCGTCCACGCGACGATGCGCGCCGTGCCGGGCTTGTCGGCCAGCGCCCGCTCGACGGTCGGGGTGAATTCCTCGTCGTAGATGACCGCGAGGCGCTGATCGGCCGACTCCCGCTCCACGACTTCGGCCAGGGCGGGGCCGGCGAACGACGTGTTCAGCAGCAGGACGTCGGCACCGATCCGGTTGGCCGCGATCAGCGACTCGACGAAGCCGCGGTGGTTGCGGGCCATGATCGCGACGACGGTGGGCTGGCCGCCGGGCAGGCCCTGCAGCGCGGCTGCCAATGCGTCACTGCGCTGGTCGATCTGCCGCCACGTCAGCGTGCCGAGTTCGTCGATCAGCCCGGGCCGGTCGGGGGACCGCTGCGCCGCGCCCGCGAAACCCGAAGTGATGCTCATGTTTTCGCGCGCCATCGCCGCAGCGATGCGGAGGTACTTGTCGGGCCGCAGCGGTGCGAGCACGCCAGCTCTCGCCATGGTGGACACCAGGCCGAGCGTGCCGGTGATTCGGTCGGTCAGCGCCACTGGTCAGCCAAGCACGGGGAGTCGGCGTTCCTTGGCCAGTTCGTCGAGGGCCCGCTGCATGACGTGCCGGACGTGGGCGTCGACCTCGTCGATGTCGGGGTCCTCGCCGAATTCCGCGACGATGTCGATCTTCGGCAGCACCTGCGTGACGATCTTCGTGGGCAGGGGCACGTTCACCGGGAGGACGGCCGACAAGCCGAAGGGAAATCCGAAGGACACCGGCAGGATCTTGGCGCGCAGCAGCTTGTCCAGGCGCAGGGTCTTGGCCAGCCAGGTGCCGCGGGACAGGTAAAGCTGGCTCTCCTGGCCACCGATCGAGACGGCGGGCACGATCGGCACGCCGGCGTTGAGCGCCGCGCGGACGTAGCCGGTGCGGCCGTCGAAGTCGATCTTGTTGCGTTCCGTCGTCGGCCGGTAGACGTCGTAGTCGCCGCCGGGGAAGACGATGACCACGCCGCCGGAGTGCAGCGCTTCGTCGGCATTGCGGTGGCTGGCCGGGATGAAGCCGGTCTTCTTGAAGAAGTCGGAGGTGGGACCGGTGAAGATCAGGTCGAAGCCGAGCGTGTACACCGGCCGGTCGTAGCCGAACTTGTCGTAGAAGTCGGTGGCGAACACCGGCACGTCCATCGCGAACAACCCACCCGAGTGGTTGGCCACGACCAGGACGCCACCGGGCGGGAAGTCGTCGAGTCCCCGCACCTCAGCGCGGTGATAGCCCTTGATCAGCGGCCGGATGAAACCCATCACCCGTTCGGTGAGGCCGGGATCCCACTTGGTGATCTCTGACGGTTCGGCGTCGGTGGCGTTCACGAGTCCCCCTTGACGAATTGGAACGTGTTCTAGTTTTGATCGTACCGGGGCGGTCAATTCCCGGGACCCGTCGACCGAGTACCCGGCCTGGCCAGCGCCTTTGTGTCGGATGGCCGCCGCGCACACGGTGACCGTGCGGATTTTGACGCCGGAACGGCGCGTCGCGTACGACACCGCACAGTCGGCGGCCCGGGGCGCGTGACTAGATCGCGGCGACGAACCCGGAGGTGTAGAACTCCGCGGGCGTCTGGGAGTTGGCCGCCGGTCGCTCGACGATCACCCACGCGCCGGTGGCTCCCGGGGCGACGGGACCCTGGATCGTGGTGCTGCCAGCACCCACGGCGTCGGTCTGAAGACTGCCGGTGATGACGCCGGGGGCGCCGGGCGCGCAGCCGATGGACGGTCGCGGGGTCTGAATGATCCGCACGTCGTAGCGCATGTTGGGCTCGGCGGTCGCCATCTCGACGGTGGTTACGACGCTCGATCCGGAGGTGCCGAGGTGGGCGATGCCCCGGCCGTCGCCGACGGCGTTCACCCACTTCTCCAGGGTGAAGTCGCAGGCCCGCCACTTGCTCTGCAGCGGCATGACGGCGCCG
This sequence comes from Mycobacterium sp. URHB0044, assembly GCF_000620625.1. Taxonomy (GTDB): domain Bacteria; phylum Actinomycetota; class Actinomycetes; order Mycobacteriales; family Mycobacteriaceae; genus Mycobacterium. The sequence continues at coordinate 128,092 of NZ_JIAW01000001.1, forward strand.
TCGGTCGGGGTGGCCGAGGCGATCGCGGGGCTGGCGATCATCAGCGACGCCGCAGCGGCAACTAATGCCGTGCGCGTTAATTTCAGCATGTGGCAATTTTGCCTTGCTGCCCCGTGTTGTGCAGTTGCCCAAATCACAGGCAGAACGTGATATTCGACTACCACTGGGGCCGAGGCCGCACGATGGAGTCATGACGAGCGTCGCAACGGGTTTGGATCTGGCCGGGTATCTCGACCGCGTGGGATACGGGCGATCGACGGACCCGACGCTCGACACGCTGCACGGCCTCGTGGCCGCCCACAACCGGTCGATCCCCTTCGAGAACCTCGATCCGCTGCTCGGTGTGCCGGTCGCCGACCTCGGCCCTGGAGCGTTGACCGCCAAGCTCGTCCACCGGCGCCGCGGCGGCTACTGCTACGAGCACAACGGGCTGATGGGGTACGTGTTGGAGGCGCTGGGATACGGCGTCGATCGACTTGCCGGTCGGGTGGTCTGGATGCGAGAGCCGGACGCGCCGTTGCCCGCACAGACGCACAACGTGCTGTCGGTGACGGTGCCGGGAACCGACGGTCGGTTCCTGGTGGACGTCGGATTCGGCGGCCAGACCGCGTCGTCGCCGCTGCGTCTGGAACCGGGCCCCGTCCAACGAACGCGCCACGAGCCGTACCGGTTGGTCGCCGGTGAGGATGGGCTGACGCTGGAGGCGCAGGTTCGCGGTGAGTGGCAACGGCTCTACCTGTTTACCACCGAGCCGCGGCCGCGGATCGACCTCGAGGTCGGAAGCTGGTATGTGTCAACGCATCCCGCGTCGTTCTTCGTCACGGGGCTGACGGTGGCGCTGGTCACCGATGACGAACGCTGGAACCTGCGCGGCCGGAACCTGGCCATTCACCGGGAAGGACACACCGAGCGGAAACGCTTCGACACCGCCGGGCAGGTACTCGACGCCCTGGCCGACCGGTTCGGGATCGACGTGGCCGACCTCGGTGACCGGGCCGTCGTCGAGCGGCGCATCGCGGCGGTACTGGACAGCTAGCTACGGGCGCCGACCACCAGATCCCAGGGCTCACCCGAAAGAACCATCCGGCCAAGCCTTCTCGCGTAAGACCCCGTCGTGCCGAACTCGTCGGACCAGCTGCGGGCGCGCATGGTGGCCAGCCACAGCGGATGCTCGATCGTCACACCGATGGCACCGTGCAATTGGTGCGCGATGGTGGTGACGGGACTGACCGCGCGCCCCACCGCCACCTTGGCCGCCGTCACCGCGTACTCCGCGCTCGGGCTGCCGAACCCGAGTTCTTCGGCCGCGGCGGTTGCCAGATCCGTTGCGGCCCCGGCTCGTTCGATCTCACCGAGCATCCCCGCCAACGCGTGCTGGACGGCCTGGAACTTGGCCAGCGGACGCCCGAACTGAATCCGCTCGGCGACGTGCCCGGCCGTGAGGTCGGCGGCTGCGGTGAAGGCGCCCATGATCTGCGCGCATCGCGCCCAGGCGCCGCGCCGCATCAACTCGTCGCCGACCGTCCGCGGTAGCCGCACGGCGTCGGACTCCGGCACGTCGAAGCCGATCGACCCGCGGGGCTCACCCGCCAAGTTGTGCGAATCGGTGATCTCGGCGCCGTCGAGGACGGTGACGAAGATGGCGTCGTCGCCAAGAGCGGCCAGCAGCACCGGACCGGATCGGGGCCACGGCACGTCCACCGCGGTACCGGTGATCCTGCCGCCGATCCGTTGGACCTCGGCGATCGCGACCGACATCGGACCGTCCTCGGGCACGTCCAGGCCCGCCTGCTGCGCCAACCACGCTGCGAGGACGTCGGTTTCGGCCACCGGCACGGCCGCCGCCCAGCGTGCGAGCCCGCCAAGGACCACCGCCGACTCGCTCAGTGTCGCGCCTTGGGCCGTGGTCAGCCTGCTGAGGCCGGTGTCCTCGAGCGTGCGCCACAGCTGCGCGTCGAATTCGTCGGGGAGGCCGCGGCGTCCGAGCCGGGCATCGAATGAGCGCCGACCGACGTCGTCGACGAGCTGGCCGATCTCGTCGCGCGGTGCGCTGCGCGGCGTTTCCCGGCTCTTGGCCACCACGCCCCGCAGCACCTCGTTGGTACCGCCCCGCAGCGTGAACAGCGGCGCGTGCACGCGCGCGGTGGCCAGCATCGCGCGCAGCGGCGCGGCGGCAGGAGAGGTGCCATCGACGCGGTCGATCAGGTCGGCCGCCACGTCGACGGACTCCTGCTCGAACCGGGTGCCGAGATCCTTCACGAGGGCGGCGCGGGTGGCGGCATCCTCGCCGGCGGTCAGCGCCCGCGCCACGGACACCGACAGTTGGCGCAGCGAGATCATCCGACCCACCAGGTCACCGATCTGCGCGGCGGTCGCGTCCTCGGTCCCGCCCTGCCGGGCGAGGGCACCGATGACGTCGAAGAGCAGCGTGGCGGTGGACAGGATCCGCTCGGGGCCGCTGCGCTCGAAGCCCAGCTCGGCGGTCACCTGGTGCCAACCGGCGCCGATCTCACCGAGCACGTCGGCATCGGACAGTGCGACGTCGTCGTACAGCACCTCGTTGAAGTGGTGCTCGCCGTCCATCAGGACTATCGGGCTGACGGTCACCCCTGCCGCGTCGGTCGGCACGATGAACTGGCTGAAGCCGGCGTGGCGATGGGCCGGATCGAGCGGGCTGGTCCTGGCGAGGACCACGACCTGATGCGCGAGGTGCGCACCGCTGGTCCACACCTTCGTTCCGTTCAGCACCCAGCCGCCGTCGGTGCGGGTGGCTCTGGTGGTCACGGCGGCGAGGTCGGAGCCCGCACCGTGCTCGCTCATCCCGATCGCCGAATACAACCGGCCCGCCGCGATCCGCGGCAGCAGACGACGGCGTTGGTCTTCGGTGCCGTAGGTCAGCAACGCGGGTGCCACCTGCCGGTCGGCGATCCAGTGCGCGGCCACGGGGGCGCCCTGGACGAGAAGTTCCTCGGTGACGACATAGCGATGCAGGTATCCCAGTCCCCGGCCGCCATATTCGGCGGGGATGGTCAGCCCGACGAATCCGGCGTCGGCGAGGCGGACGCTGAAGTCGGCGTCCCACCGCGACAGCCAGCAGTCGACGGCGGGTTTCCACCCGAACTGCTTTCGGTCTGCGTCGAGGAAGTCCCGGACGGCCGACCGTAGTTCGGCCAGTTCGGCGTCGTTGGCGCACAGCCCGTCGAATTCGCTCACTGGGCTGCTGAGTCTACTGTCCGCGTCTCGGGGCGGGACGCAGCAGGAAAAGTCATGTCGTCGGAGTTGGCGCAGGAGAATACTCGGCAACCGTGAGTGCTCAACCGACTTCTCCTGGGCCGCGGCGTGATCGGTTGCGGGAACTGCTCGACGCGGTCGTCGACGGTGACAACTCGAGCGTCGCCGGAATGGCGCGTAGCAGTTACGCCTCGGAATTCCACTTCTCCCGCGAGGTCAGCCGGCTCACCGGAGAACCACCCGCGGCGCTGCGCAGGAGGGTGATGCTCGAACGCGCGGCGTGGCGACTGCAACGCGGTGAGGGCGTCGCGGCCGTCGCCATCGACGAGGGGTGGTCCTCGCCCGAGGTGTTCTCCCGTGCGTTCCGGCGGACCTTCGGCGTCCCACCCTCACAGGCCGCCGAGGTCGGGTTCCGCCTGCCGGCGCCCAACGGCGTGCACTTCCATCCGCCGCAGTCGTTGTGGCTGGACGCCGACGGCGACGCCGAGCAACCCGACGTCTCACGGTTGATGATGGCGCACGACGTCGCCGACACCGCCTACCTCATTTCGCGTGCGATGAGTCTGACGGAAGAGCAATGGGTCGAACGGCTTTCGCCGGGCCAGGTGATTCTCGACTGGGACGGTGAGGAACCGAGCGTCGGTGCGGTGCTCGACGCCATCGTGTGGTCCAAGGAAGTGTGGCTGGCCAGCATCGAGGGCCGGGATCTGCCCACCCGGCCAGCAGTGCGGCCGCCGGATCGGCTCGCCGCCGATCACGACGACATCGCGACGCGGTGGACCGCCATGGTCGTCGACTATGCCGCGCAGGGCCGGCTGGCGGACACGGTGATCGACGCGCTGTGCGATCCGCCGGAGTCGTTCCAGCTCTACGGCATCGTCGCGCACGTGCTGACATACGCAGCGCACCGACGCGAGCTTGCCCGAAAGATGTTGGCCCGGCACGGCATCCGCACCAAGATGGGCGATCCATTGGACTGGATGAGAGGAAACTGAAATGGCAACCGTGTACTACACCGCATCGAGCCTGGACGGGTTCATCGTCGACGAGGCCGACAGCCTGGACTGGCTGACGTCTCGAAACATCGACCCGGATGGGCCATTCGGGTACGACGCCTTCGCGAAATCCGTTGGCGCGCTGGTGATGGGCTCGGCTACCTACCTCTGGATCGTGAAGAACCACCCGGGTGACTGGATGTACGAGCAACCGTCGTGGGTGCTGACCAGCCGGCCGGAGATCATCGAGGCGGGGCATCCGGTGCAGACGTTCGACGGCGACGTCACCGAACTGCACGCCAAGCTGGTGTCGGCCGCGGCGGGACGGGACGTCTGGGTGGTCGGCGGCGGCCAGGTGGCTGCACAGTTCGTGACGGCGGGCCTGATCGACGAGATGATCGTCAGCTACGCGCCGTGCACGCTGGGCTCTGGTGCGCGCGTGCTGCCGGTTCGATCGGAATGGCGTGTGCAGGAGTCCGGGATCAATGGTGAGTTCGTCTGCGCCCGGTGGATGGTCGCTTAACGCTCGGCGCCGGGAAGACCGTAGCGGCGCACGAATTCCCTTGACTTGATCAGGAATTCGAGCTGCTGGGCGACGTCATGCAGCGGATCGCCGCCACGGGTGGACCGGCAGAGCACTACCGCGCCCTCCAGGGCGGCGATGCAGGTCACCGCCAGCGAGCCCGCGTCGGCCTGATCGAACCCATCGGCCACGAACGCGCGGGTGAGTGCCGCGCGCCAGCGGTCGAAGATCTCTCCGGCGACGGCGGTCAGCGCGGGATCGTCGTCGGCCGAGCCGATCGCGGCGGCGACCACGGGACATCCGGCGGTGAAGTCGCTGCCCGCCAGCGTGCGCTCCCAGAACTCGACGAACTTGCGCACCAAGGGAATCCCGCCGTGTTCCACCTCGTCGTCCATGATGGCCGTGATGGCGTCACCGGCGAACCGGAGGGCCTCGGTGAGCAGTTGGGTTCTGCCTTCGGGAAAGTGGTAGTACACCGATCCGCGGGGCGCGCCGCTGCGGGTGAGCACCTCGTCGATCGTGACGCCCGCGGCCCCGCGCTCGCGCAGCACCTCGGCGGCGGTCAGCAGCATCTGGCGTCTGGTGGCGCCCCGCTTGTTGGTGGTCTTGGTTGTCTTGGTGGCGATGGCCGGCATCAGGCCGTGGCCCGCGCATGCACCCGTTGCGCCAGGCGCGCCGGCACCCTGCGGACGCTGAACCGGAGTCCGCGATGGTCGCGAGCGCGGTAGGTGAATCTGCGGCCCAGCACGTTGACCTCGACGATCCACATGGCGGCTCCTGTCTATGGGTTCAGGCTTAAAACTCACAACACATCGGTGCAGTGGATGTATTCCCGGTCACACGAGGCCGCTCGTCAGTGCTGGTAGAAGCTGCGGCAGGTGAGCAGCGGCACAGGGTACGACTGCGGAACTATGCCTGCCCGCATAGTTCGGCGCGGCGGGTCGACCAGGGCAGGTCGGTGCGATTTCCGGGCTGTCAGCCCGGAGTCGGATTAGGCTCGGAAGCGCTATTCGCTGAGTGAAAGGCGCGAGGCGTGGGGCACTACAAGAGCAACGTGCGTGATCTCGAGTTCAACCTCTACGAGGTGCTCGACTTGGAGAAGGTTCTGGCGACCGGCGAGTTCGGGGATCTCGACCCCGACTCGGTGCGACAGATGCTCGACGAGGCCGCCCGGCTGGCCGAGGGGCCGCTCGCGGAGGCGTTCGCCGAGTCCGACCGCCACCCGCCGACGTTCGACCCGAACACGCACACCGTCACGCTCCCCGAACCGTTCAAGAAGTCGTTCCGCGCCTGGCAGCAGGGGGAGTGGTTCCGGATCGGCCTGTCCGAGGACATCGGCGGCGTCCCAGCACCCGCCATGGTGACGTGGGCGATCAACGAGCTTCCGCTCGGCGCTCAACCGGCGGCGTTCATGTACCTCGCCGGTCCGATCCTCGCCGACATCCTCTACCACGTCGGCAACGAACAGCAGAAGCACTGGGCCGCCATGGCCATCGACAGGAACTGGGGCGCCACCATGGTGCTCACCGAGCCCGACGCCGGCTCCGATGTCGGAGCAGGCCGCACCAAGGCCATCCAACAGCCGGACGGCACATGGCATCTCGACGGCGTGAAGCGCTTCATCACCAACGGCGACTCCGACGATCTGTTCGAGAACATCCTGCACATGGTGCTGGCGCGGCCGGAGGGCGCCGGGCCCGGTACCAAGGGCCTGAGCCTGTTCCTCGTCCCGAAGTTCCTGCCCGACGCCGAGACTGGCGAACCCGGCGAGCGCAACGGCGTGTTCGTCACCGGGCTCGAACACAAGATGGGGCTGAAGGTTTCGGCAACGTGCGAGCTGACGCTCGGCCAACACGGCACACCTGCCGTCGGGTGGCTGGTCGGTGATGCCCACAACGGCATCGTCCAGATGTTCAAGATCATCGAGTACGCGCGAATGATGGTGGGTACCAAGGCCATCGCCACGCTGTCGACCGGATACCTGAACGCCCTCGACTATGCCAAGACCCGCATCCAGGGCGCCGACATGACCCAGATGACCGACAAGGCGGCCCCTCGGGTCACGATCCTGCACCACCCCGACGTGCGTCGCGCATTGCTGGTGCAGAAGTCGTACGCAGAGGGGCTGCGCGCGCTGTATCTGTACACCGCGGCGCACCAGGACGTCGCTGCCGCGGCGATCGTGTCGGGTGCCGACGCCGGGATGGCCGGACGCGTGAACGACCTGCTGCTGCCGATCGTGAAGGGTGTTGGCTCCGAGCGGGCCTACCAGTGCCTCACGGAATCGCTGCAGACGTTCGGCGGATCGGGGTTCCTGCAGGACTATCCCGTCGAGCAGTACATCCGCGACGCCAAGATCGACTCGCTCTACGAGGGCACCACGGCGATCCAGGCGCAGGACTTCTTCTTCCGCAAGATCGCGCGCGACCACGGTGGCGCACTGGGGCACGTTGCAGGGCAGATCCAAGCGTTCCTCGAAAGCGATTCCGCGCGACCGGAACTCGCGGATTGCCGCAAGTCGCTGGCCGATGCGCTGGCCGATCTGCAGGGGATGCTGGCCACGATGACCGGCTACCTGATGGCATCGCAGGAGAATCCGCGACAGTTGTACAAGCTGGGCCTGCAGTCGGTCCCGTTCCTGCTGGCCGTCGGTGACGTGGTGATCGGCTGGTTGCTCCTGCGCAACGCCGAGGTCGCGCTCGGCGCGCTCGATGCGGGCCCTTCCGACCGGGATCGCGCGTTCTACGAAGGCAAGATCGGGGCGGCGAAGTTCTTCGTCCGCAACGTGTTACCGCGCCTGGCCGCCGAACGCAAAATCACCGACTCGGTTGACCTGTCTGCCATGGACCTTGCCGAGGAGTCCTTCTAGGAGGGCCGATCTGATGGCCGACGTGTTCGACTACGACGCAGAGCTGCGCCTGCACAACGAACTCTTCCGCGCCGCCGCCCGCGTCGGCCCTCGCGACCACGTGCTCGACATCGGCTGTGGTACAGGACTATCGACGCGTGAAGCCGCCCGTGCCGCGGTCGAAGGCAGCGCCTTGGGTGTCGACGTCTCCGCGGCGATGCTCGAACAAGCCCGTCGGCTCAGTGCCGCCGACGGATTGACCAACGTCACCTTCGAGCAGGCCGACGCCCAGGATCATCCGTTTCCGCCGGCGCGTTTCGAGCTGTGCATCAGCAGGTTCGGAACGATGTTCTTCGCCGACCCGGTCGCAGCATTCACCAACATCGGCCGCGCACTGCGGCCGCAGGCGCGCCTGGTGATGTTGGTTTGGCAAGAGCGCGACCGCAACGAGTGGGCCACCGCGATCCGCGAAACCCTCACTGCGGCAGGGGCTCCCACCGGCGGCCCCAACGCGTTCGCACTCGCCGACCCGACCGTCACGGAGGGCATCCTGACGGCGGCCGGCTTCACGGACGCCAACTTCACCGACGTGCACGAGCCCGTCTACTACGGCGCGGACGGGGCGACCGCCTTCGACGCCGTGTACCGGCTGCTGAAATTCAAGGACCTGATCGCCGACCTCGACGCCGCGGCCGCCGAAGACGCACGCGCGCGGCTACGCGCGATGCTCGACGCCCACGACACCGGCGACGGCGTCTACTTCGACTCGCGGGCCTGGATCGTCACGGCGAGCCGCAGCTGACCCCTACGGCGTGTAGCCGAACGGCAGCAGCACGCTCTTGGCCTCGGTGTACTGCTCGATGCCCTCCGGCCCGTTCTCGCGGCCGATGCCGGAATTCTTGTAGCCACCGAACGGCGCACCCGGATCGAAGGCGTACATGTTCACCGCATAGGTGCCGGTGCGGATCTTCTTCGCGATCTCGAGCGCCTTCGGGAAGTCGGTGGTGTACACGCTGCCTGCGAGCCCGTACGCCGAGTCGTTCGCGATGCGCACCGCGTCGTCCTCGGTGTCGAAGGGAATCACGGCAAGCACCGGGCCGAAGATTTCCTCCTGGGCGATGGTCATCGAGTTGTCGACGTCGGCAAAGACGGTGGGCTGCACGAACCAGCCGCTGTCCAACCCCTCGGGACGGCCGCCGCCGGTGACGATCCGCGCACCCTCCTCGACGCCCTTGCGGATGTAGCCTTCGACGCGTTCGCGCTGCTTCTCGGAGATCAGCGGCCCGATCATGGCGCCAGCGTCGTCGGGCAGCCCGATCGGCATGGCGGCGACGGCGGCGGACAGCTTCTCAACGACCTCGTCGTAGCGCGACCGCGGCGCCAGGATCCGGGTCTGACCCACGCAGGCCTGCCCACAGTTCATCAGGCCGGAGAACACCAGCATCGGCAGCGTCGAATCGAGGTCGGCGTCCTCGAGGATGATGGCCGCGGACTTGCCGCCGAGCTCCAGCGTGCAGGCCTTCAGCTTCTCGGCCGCGATCTTGGCGACCTCCTTGCCGACCCCCGAGCTGCCGGTGAAGGTGAACTTGTCCAACTCCGGATTGGCGGTCAGCGCGCGCCCGGTCTCGGCACCGCCGGGCACGATCGACAGCACGCCCTCGGGCAGTCCGGCCTCGGCGAACATCTCGGCCATCGCGAACACCGACAGCGGCGTCTCCGCGGCGGGCTTCAGCACCACGGTGCAGCCGGCCAACAGCGCGGGGCCGAGCTTGTTGGCGGCCAGAAAGAACGGCACGTTCCACGCGGTGACGGCGCCGACGACGCCGATCGGCTCCTTGAGCACCAGCGTCTGGCCGTAGACACCGTCGCGGATGTCCTGCCAGGTGAACTTGTCCGCGGCGCCGACGTAGTAGTTGAACGACGACATCGCGGCGCCGTACTGCATCATGTCGACGATCGTGGGCGGCTGCCCCGTCTCGGCGGCCAGCAGGAACTTCAGCTCGTCGCCGCGCTCCTCCATCAGCTTGACGGCGGCGCCAAGCACGGCGGCACGCTCTGCGGGCGACATGTGCGGCCACGGGCCCTCGTCGAACGCCTTGCGGGCGGCGGCGCAGGCCGCGTTGACGTCGGCCTCCGATGCCAGCGGCACCTTGCCGACCAGTTCGCCGGTGGCCGGCGAATGCACTTCGATGACCTCGGACGTGGCCGGCTCGACCCACTTGCCGCCGATGAACAGCTTGTCCCACTCGGTCTTGAAGGCAGTGCTCTGTGTCATGAGGGTCACATTACCCATCGAATCCCAAAACGAGAACCTGTTGCAGTTCACTGGTTCAGTGCGGCTGCAACACCAGCACCAGATTGCTGACCAGAAACTCCCGCAGCACCGGGACGCGCGTCATCCACCAGGCCCATCGTGGGTGGTAGCGGGGGAATGCGGCGACTAGCGCGCCGGTGCTGGCCGCCCAGTCCAAGCCGTCGGCGGCGGACACCGCGAACAACGACGATCCGTAGTCGTTCTTCGGCCGGTGGCCATGCTTGCGGGTGTACCGGTCGGCGGCGCGCGCCCCGCCGAAGTAATGCGTCAACCCCATCTCGTGCCCGCCGAACGGGCCCAGCCACACGGTGTACGACAGCACCACCAGCCCGCCCGGTTTGGTGACGCGCAGCATTTCGCTGCCGAGGCGCCAGGGCTGCGCGACGTGCTCGGCGACGTTCGACGACAGGCAGATGTCGACGCTGTCGTCGGCGAACGGAAGCGCCGTCCCGGAGGCCCGGACGAAGACGCCCGCGCCCGGCTCCCCGGCCGGGCCGGAATGCATCTCCTTCGGGTCCGGTTCGACGCCCACGTAGGTCAACCCGGCCTCGGTGAACGCCGTCGCGAAGTAGCCGGGGCCACCGCCGACGTCGAGCAGGGTGCGACCGGTGGTCGAGGTGGCCTGGAATGTGGTCCACAACGAGCTGACGAGCGAGACGGTGTCGTCGGCCAGGGCGCCGTAGAACCGCGCCGGGTCGCGTTGCTCGAACCGGAACTCGCCGAGCAGCCGAACCGACCGAGCCAGGGTGGCGCGGCGCGCGAAGTCGTTGCCGGCGGGCACGGCCGACGAGCGCGTGTGCGAGCAGCCGTCCACGCCGGCCACCCTAGCCAGCGGTTAGGCTGGTCGGCGATGTCTGGCCCCCCGATCCGCTCCGTGTTGCTGCTGTGTTGGCGCGACACCGGTCACCCGCAGGGTGGGGGCAGCGAAACCTACCTGCAACGGATCGGCGCCCAGCTGGCCGCTCGCGGCGTGAACGTCACCCTGCGGACCGCTCGCTATCCGGGGGCGCTGCGACGCGAAGTCGTCGACGGCGTGACGATCAGCCGCGCAGGCGGGCCCTACACCGTCTATCTCTGGGCGGGGCTGGCGCTGCTCGGTGCCCGCGTCGGCATCGGGCCGCTGGGCAGGCGACGTCCGGACGTGGTGGTCGACACCCAGAACGGGCTGCCGTTCCTGGCCCGGCTGGCGTTCGGTCGCCGAACCGCCGTGCTGGTGCACCACTGCCACCGCGAGCTGTGGCCCGTGGCTGGCCGGGTCTTCAGCCGCGTGGGCTGGTTCGTCGAGTCGACGCTCTCGCCGTGGCTGCACCGCCGCAACCAGTACGTGACGGTGTCGCTGCCGTCGGCGCGCGACCTGGCCGACCTCGGGGTGAACCCCGATCACGTCGCGGTGGTGCGCAACGGGCTCGACGAGGCGCCCGCGGACACCCTCGAGCTGCCGAGGTCTGCGACACCGCGCGTCGTCGTGCTGTCGAGACTGGTGCCGCACAAGCAAATCGAGGACGCGCTGGACGCCGTTGCCCTGCTGTCGCCCAAGGTGCCCGGCCTGCACCTCGACGTCGTCGGCGGCGGCTGGTGGGAAGACCGTCTGGTCGCCCATGCCGCCGGCCTCGGCATCTCCGATGCGGTGACGTTCCACGGACACGTCGACGAATACGCGAAACATCAACTGCTGCAGCGTAGTTGGGTGCACCTGATGCCGTCGTGCAAGGAGGGCTGGGGTCTCGCGGTGACGGAGGCGGCCCAGCACGCCGTGCCGACCATCGGCTACCGGTCCTCCGGCGGGCTCACCGATTCGATCGTCGACGGCGTCACCGGGCTGCTGGTCGACGACCGCGCCGAGTTGGTGGCCGGCCTGGAGCGGCTGCTGGCCGACGACGTGCTGCGCGAGCAGCTCGGCGCCAAGGCTCAGGTGCGCAGTGGCGAATTCTCTTGGGGCCAAAGCGCCGACGCGATGCACGACGTGCTGACCGCCGTGCTCGCCGGCCGGATGGTCAGCGGCATCGTCTAACCAGCACGCCGACGGGTGACGACCGAGCCGATCGCGCTGGTGATCAACGCCGCCAGCCACACCAGGTGCGCGGCGATCAGCACCTCGCGGTGCGCTGCCGCCGGATGATCGCCACCCACCCGGTACACCGTCAGGTCGTCACCGCGATACGCCACGGGTAGGGGCAGCGTCGCGCCCGCCGACTCCACGACCACCCAGCCGACACCCGCGCGCGCCACGTCGTCGGCGTTGGCGCCGGAACTCACCAACTGCTGCACCGAGCGGGCCCGCTCGCCCTCGCCGGGGACCACCTTGCCGCCGATCACCAGGTCACCCGTGGTCAGCACGTCGGCCGACACCCAGCGCGGCAGCGGATCGAGCACGGGCGCCGGTCCGGCCCAGGCGAACTCGCGCAAGCTGTCCGGCGGAAGCATCACCACGGGGCGGGGGTCGGCGTTGATGAGCGCGGCCGCCTCCGCCCAACTCGGCGGGTACCGGACCGAGGTGACCTTGCCCCCCACGCCCCAGGCCAAATCCGGCAGGACCGCCAGCAATGCCAGGCAGCAGGCGGCGGCGGTGGCGGCGGCGGGCACTCGGTGACGCATCGTGACGACCGCAGCAGCGCCGGCGAGCGCATAGCCGGGCATCGCCAGCGCCACCCATTTCTGTGCGTCCCGCAGCACCCCGAGGCCGGGCAGCGTCCGCACGGTCGCCTCGACGACGGCCAGGCCGGGTCCGGTCGCCATCAACGCAGGCACGACGACGGCGACGGCCGCCAGGGCGAGCATTGGCACCGCGGGGGAGCGGCGCAGCGCAGTCGGCAGGCCAACGGCCACGACGGCGAGCAACACCACGGTGGCCACCACGGCGAAAAGCGTTGTGCGCGAGGATGGTACGGCCTGCGCGTTCCAGATGCCGCCCAGCCCGGCCAGGCTGAACAACGTGCCGAGCCCCGGTTCGGCGCGCGCGGCGAACGCACTCACACCCGACGCCTGCGACGACGACAGCGAGCCGGCCACCATCGACGCGACGAGCCAGGGCAGCGCGGCCACCACCGCCGCGCCCAAGCTGACCGCCGCGCAAGCCCACCGCGTCCGGCCGAGTCCCGGTGCCAGGCAGCACGTCAACGCGACGGTCGCGGCGAGCATCAACCCAGTCGGGGTCAAGCCGGCCAAAGCCATCCAGAACACCGCCTGCCACCAGGCGCCACCGATCCCGCGCAGCCGCAGAATCGCCACCGCCATCCACGGCAGACAGCCATAGCCGACCAGCAGGCTCCAGTGCCCCTGCAACAACCGTTCGGCGACGTACGGATTCCACACGGCCAGCGTGGCGGCGACGAACTGGCCGGACAGACCCGCATCGGGCAGAACGACGGCGGCCAACCGGGCCGCACCCCAGCCCGCCAGCCACAGCCCCGCGATGAGCAGCGCCTTGACCACCACTCCACCGTCGACCACGTGGGACGCCACCGCGACGGCGAAGTCCTGCGGCAGCGCGCGCGGCGCAGCCTCGGACAATCCCAGCGCCGCATCGGACAGATACGAGCGCGGCGTCGACACCGCGTCGCGCAGCAGCAGGTATCCCGGCGCCAGCAGCGGTGCCGTCACCAACAACGCCAGCGCCAGCGCGTACGCGGGCACCGCCCAGCGGACGGCCGGGCGTCGAATCAGAGCCGGTGTCAGACCGGTCTGTCCGGAGGCAGGTCTGATGGTCTCTGGGTGGGCAGCTTCTCGGTCTGCGCCTCGGCGGCCGGCATCGGACCGGAGTCGTCGGCGCCGCGTCTGGAGAAGAAACCGTGGTCGGCATCGTCGAGCCCCGGATCGATCAGTGCCGACTCGGCGCGCAACGTGAACGATCCCAGCAGCACCCCACCCACCAGGAAGACCAGGCCCAGCCCGGTGAACGTGATCGGCAGGATGCGGCCCCACAGCGCCACCTCGTCCCGCTCGTCGCGGGCGCTGGCCACCTGCGACTCGACGGTCTGCTCGGTCGAGGTGACGTTGTAGTCGGCGAACGTCACCTCCGGCTTGAGCGCGTCGCGGGCGTAGTAGTGAAAGCCGTGCTCCTTGGCCTTCACGATGGTGCCCGAGACGGGGTCCACCCAGAACGTGCGCTGCGCCGCGTAGTAGCGCGTCATCGTGATCGGCTCGGCCGGGTCACCCGGCAGGCCCCACAACTCGGCGCGGGCGGTGACCTGGCTGTCCTCGTCGTTGTCGTACAGCGACGCGTACTTCACCGGGTCGACGAGCTTGGCGTCGTCGCCGCTGCCGTCGTAACCGATGTGCTGCGTGAACCGGTACGTGGTGAGGCCGTTGACGTCCTCTTCGGCCTCGTAGTTCGCGTCGAACGGCTTCTGCGCGATCGGGTCGAAGTACGGATAGGTCTTCTTCTCCGTGTCGAACGGGAAGCGGTAGGACAGCCCCTCGTGCGGCAGTGCGACGTTGGTCGGCGGGCTGGAGTCTTCGATGCTGCGTGGCTTCTGCACCGCGCCACCCGGGTTGGTGTCGCTGGACACGGCCATGGCGGTCTTGCGGTCGAGCGTGACGGTGTCGACGAGCGCCAGCAGCAGGCCGTTGTCCTGTTGCTTGTCGGTGCGCTTCAGCGTGCTACCCACCTGCAGGGTGACGACATCCGCATTGGACGGCGCCTCGACACTGAGCTGCTGCTGCAGCGAGACCGGCACGTTCTTGCTGACGACGAACTTCTCCTGCAGCAGCGATGCCGGGTCGAATGCGACGCCCGTGCCGTCGCTGACCAGCGTCGTGTCCAGGTTGAGTGGAATCTTGGCGATCTTGCCCTTGGTGTAGGTGGACAGTAGAAGCGCGGCAATCAGGAGGGCGGCGCCCAATCCCATGAGCCCGCACGCTGCGATACGCAGCGCCACAGCGCGGTTCAAACCGTGCCTCCTCGTCTTCGTGGCGACGACACCATTCGATGTCAGATGCCGCCACATGCCCCGACCAGGCAGTGGAGGCAAACCCTGTCGACCCTAACAGTCTCAGGTTAGGGGCGACGCGTGCCGCAGCGGCATCCGGCAGACTGGGCGCCGTGGGCATCGAGACCGGCGGGCAGGAGCGTGGCTTCCTTCCTGCCGTCGAGGGTATGCGCGCCTGTGCGGCGGTGGGCGTCGTCATCACCCACGTCGCCTTCCAGACGGGGCACACCACCTGGGCCACCGGTCGGCTGCTCGGCCGGTTCGACCTCGCCGTTGCGGTGTTCTTCGCGCTGTCGGGATTTCTGTTGTGGCGCGGACATGCCGCTGCCGCGCGTGGACTGCGTCACGTCCCCGCGACGGGGCACTACCTGCGATCCAGGATCGTGCGCATCATGCCGGGCTATCTGGTGGCCGTCGTGGTGATCCTCACACTGTTGCCCGACGCCAACGCCGATCTGGTGGTGTGGCTGGCCAACCTGTCGCTGACCCAGATCTACGTGCCGTTGACGTTGACGGCGGGCCTCACCCAGATGTGGAGCCTGTCGGTCGAGGTCACGTTCTATCTGGCGTTGCCGTTTCTGGCCTTGCTGGCGCGCAGGCTGCCGGTGCGAGCGCGCATCCCGGTGATCGTGGCGTTGGCGCTGGCCAGCTTTGGCTGGGGGCTGATCCCGTTCGACGTGCCGTTCGGCGTGAACTCGCTGACCTGGCCACCGGCCTTCTTCTCCTGGTTCGCCGCGGGCATGGTGCTGGCGGAGCTGACGGTCAGCCCGGTGGGGTGGGCGCACCGATTGGCGCGTCGCCGCGTGTTGATGGCGTTGATCGCCGCGGCTGCCTTCGGTGTGGCCGCGTCGCCGCTCGCCGGCCCGGAGGGCCTCATTCCGGGAAACCTGGGCCAGTTCGTCGTGAAGACGGCGATGGGTGCGGTGGTGGCCGCCGCGCTGCTGGCGCCCTTGGCGCTGGACCGCCCCGACACGAGTCACCGCATCCTCGCCAGCGCCACGATGGTGACGCTGGGCCGGTGGTCCTACGGCCTGTTCGTCTGGCATCTCGCAGCGCTGGCCATGGTGTTCCCGGTGATCGGCGAGTTCCCGTTCAACGGGCACATGCCGGTGGTGTTGGTGTTGACGGTGATCTTCGGCTTCGCGATCGCGGCGGTGAGTTACGCGCTGGTGGAGTCGCCGTGCCGGGAAGCGTTGCGGCGCTGGGAGTACCGGCAGGCGCGACGCGGCGAGGCATCTCCGCCGCCGCTGGACAGTTCGGTGACCGATTCGCCGGAGCCCATCGTCGCGCGGTGACGTCGGCGCACCCCTCACCGCCGAACGTGAAGTTGTTGGCCAACTTTCGCTGATTCTTCGCAATCTTCCGCACTCTCGGCGGCACGTTGGAAGGATCGTCGGGCCTTGGGTGTCGCTAAATCCTGTCGACGTCGGTGGACTCCCTGTGAGACGGTCGACGAATGTCATGGGATGCTCCGGAACTGTGCTGGCAGTTCCCCGTCGGGGATGACCCGCCGAATGACCTTCCCGCCGAGTGGGCGTCGGCCACTCGCGCCGTCACGCGCGACCTTGGCTGTGGCCGGCACGGTCGGTCCATCGGCTTCTCAAACGTGATGTGGTGGATTTCGGCCGACGACGGGTCCGTGTGCGTGGGCTTCGCGGTGGCCGGTGACGCCGACGTCGGCGCCTATCAGCGGTGTCTTGAGTATCGCCTGGACACGACCCCGGCACAGGCGACGGTGTGGATGGCCGACGACGTGCAGTACGAACTAACGGGGTATGAGTTCGTGGAATGGCCCATCGTGGACCGCCGCATCTTGGTCCCGCAGATCATCGACGACCAGCCGGCGTGGGTGGACCCAAAGACCGACGCCGTGATCGCGCGCATTGGCGAACTGTGCGAGGCTACGGACCCTTTCCGCCGAATGTGAAGGTATTGCTCAACTTTCGCCGATTCTTCGCAATCTTCTTCACTCTCGGCGGCGTTCCCTCACCGGTACCGCCGACGCCGCCACCATGCCGACGCTGATCAACGCCAACAACTGCAGTCCCCAGGAGTGCCCGAGGTAGCCGTCGACCGACCGCCACGGGTACTGGCTGAGCACCGCGCCGGCCAGGATCAACCCACCCGCGGTGGCGCCGATCGTCACGCGTTCCGTCCACTTGGGCGGCAGCAGTCGGCGCAGCGCCAGACATGCGCCCACCACGACGGCTCCGGCCGGGCCGGAGACGATGAAACCGATCAAGAGGACGCCAAGGCCCGCGACCACCACGCCCGGCTGCCACGTCCTGGGTGGTTGATCCGTTCTCGGTGTCCGACGGACGGGCAGCAAGGCCAACAGTGCGAGCAGCGGCAGCAGCGCCAGGCCGCCGAACAACCCGATGCGGTACGGGGTGTTCGCGGGGAAGTCCAGGGTGATCGTGCCGGACGTGCCCGCCGGGATGATCCAGCCCTGCTGCCACCCGTTGACCGTCACGGGCGTCAACGCGGCGCCGTCGCCCGCGTGCGCCACCCAGCCGGGATTGATGCTCTCGGGCACCACCAACACGCGCGACGTGGGCGACGCGGTCACGTCGACCTCGCGGTGATCGGCCGTCCATCGGCCGGTGTGCACCGGCGTCGCGGCGGCGCCCCGCAATTGCGCGGCGAGCGGGCCGGCCAACTGCACGCCGTCGACCACGAATGCGCGGCCCGGACTGATGAGCAGCTCCTGCTCCCCGGCGGGCAGCGAGATCGGTCCTGGCTGACAGGATTTCGCGGGAATCGGTTGGCCGTCAAGTAGGGCGCCGACGGTCGTGGTGACCGACGTCTGCACGAATTGCCCGGCGACACCGATGATCGGCCCGCTTCCGCACGGCAACTGGATGGTGCGGGCGCGGTTGCGGGCCGGGTCTGCGGGAGCAATGGGTACTCCGCGGCCGTCCAGCGCGGTGACCTCGGCAAGGCCCGGCGGCTTAACCTGGTCGAAACCCAGTGAGGTGCGGTCGATTACGTCGTCCCAGTCGAGAATCGACAACGTGACGGTGTCCGTCACGCGGGGGTGCAGCGGCACGGTCTGCGTTCGACCGTCGGGGTCCAGAGCACGAACCTGCGGCCCGTCACCCAGATCGATGGCCACCATGGTCGGGTGGGCGGGCAGTGCCGACGTGCTCGGCGTCAGGCGCAGGGCCGCGACGTTGGTCGGCGCGGGCAGGTGCAGTTGAAGGTTGGGCGCCGTGCGGTGCTGGACCACGTTCTGCGGCGCGGTCCACGCGGTGCGCGGGTCGCCGTCGGCGGCGGCGTACGCCGAGCCGAGCACGTCGATCGGGTCGGCATCGCCTACTGAGCGCGTGGCGCCTGGCGCCGCGATGAGGTCGGCGAGGTTGGGCCCCTGCCGCGCGCGCAGCCACACCGTCGGCGTCACGTCGGTGGTCTTCGGCACGGTCAGCGTGCGGCTCAGGTTGACCGGCTCCTCCGGTGACGACGCCATCGCCGCCGCGCACAGCACCCCGGTGGGGCCGTCCGCACATCCCGGGCGGCCGAGCAGCTCGGAGCCCAGATCCCATTGCGCCACAGCCGAACCGGACGGCGGCCCCGGCACCACGACGGTGTGCCGCAAGCTCACCGGCTGCGCGTACCCGGACGCGTCGTATTGGGTGACGGAGAAGTCGGTGATGCCGAACTGCACGCCCGGCGAGCCGTCGTTGGTCCCGACCGCCGTGAACCGGACCCAGGGAGTCTCGCCGTAGGGCAGGGCGGCCGTGAGCGCCTTGCCGGGCTCGTCGAACCGCAGCGTGCTGGTGCCGTTGGCGGTGGCCACCTCGATGCGACGGACCTGTGCCCCGACCGCGGTGGCGCTGGGGGTGATGGTGACCGTCGCATTGTTGATGGGGTGGTCGAAGTCGACCTGCAACCACTGACCGACGGCCGCCTGCAGGGCGTTGGAGACCCAACTGGTCGACGTGTCACCGTCGATCGCCGCGGCGGGACCGAGCGCCGTCGCGACGTTGGGCAGCGCCGTCGAGTCCGCCGCCGAGCTGGACACCGAGAGCCGGCCGCCGGGCCACTGACCGTAGACGGTGTCGGCGCCACCGGCCGGGTAATCCATCACCCGGTTGAAGGTGTGCCGAATGTCGTTGGGAGCGCGGATCGCCGACGAGTGATCGTCGACGCGCCCATAGTCGGTCTCCCGCGCCACCGGGGTGTCGGTGACGGTGACGATCGGTGCGGGCAGCCCCGCGCGTTCCGCGTCGGAGGTGAGCAGCATCGGTCCGAGCGGCGGCTGCCCGAGCAAGCGTCGGCGCTCGTCGAGTCGCAGCAGCGCCTCGGGGCCGCCGTCGACGCGGGCCATCGCATCGGTGTCGGCGACGTACGGGCGGGTGGGAATGGACGTCGGTCCCGCGTCCACGCGATAGATCTCCACGGCCGGGTAGAGGGGGCGAAGCCCACTGTCGGTGATGAATCCCCGCAGCGTCCCGGGGCCCACCGACTCACCGAACTGAGCGACCTTCGCCAGTCCGGGTGAGAGATTCATGGTGCGGTGCACCAGAATTGGTCGCGCCGAACGCGACGTTTCCGGATCCAGGTCATTGCGCACCACGACGTACGAAATCCCTTGTCGCGCAAGAGTGTCGGCCAACCCGGCGGACGGCCGCCCCGCAGCGAACAGGCGTTGCACCGAGTCCAGCGCCCGGATGGTCTGCGGCGGCGTCAGGGGAATCGAGTCGCGCACCCCCCACGGGCTGTCGCCGAGCACCTGCAGCGGTTCGTCGTGACTGTTGCCCCACGTCTGGGTGGCGAACGGGGCTCCGGGTACCACCAGGACCCGCCCCGCAGCTTGCCCGTCCGACCCGTTGTGTTCGTCGAGCCAGTCCGCTGTGTCGTGCCAGTACTGCGGGATCGCCGTGAAAGTGCCGGGCGGGGTGAGCCTTCCGGTCCAGGCCAGGGCTGTTCCCGCGGCGAGCGCGACCAGCACGACGATGCCGACGGCCACCCGCTTGTCGCGTTCGGGATGGGCGAACGCGAGCACCCACTCTCTTCGGGACACGGTGCCCGGCAACGGGATGCGGCCGAGCAGATGGGCCAGTCCGAGCACGAGCGGCAGCCGGATCAGTGGCTCGAGCTTGTGCACGTTGCGCACAGGCGTGCCCGCCGCGTCCAGGAAGGCCTGCACCTGGTGGGCCACCGGCGACCCGAGTCCACCGGGGTAGCCCACCGCCAGCAACGCCAGACCGAGCAGCAGCATCGCGATCAACCGACACCGCGCGGGCATGGTCCGCAGCGCCAGGCCAACGAGACCTGCCGCGGCCACCAGCGTCGTGGCCAGCACGGCAACCGAGCCCGTCACCAGGGAGGAACCCGCCGTCGCCGTCGGCGCCACGAACGGCGTCCAACTGTAGGTGCCCCGCAGCACCTCGGTCAGCGACAGCCACTGCGTCGTCACCCCGGACGATTCGATGAAGTCCAGGAACGGCGGGCTGATCCGGCCGAGCATGACGAGCGCGACCACCCACCACGTCACCGCGAGCACCGCGCACAGTGCCCACCACGCGGTGAACCGCCACCAGAGCTTGTTCGGCCGGTGCGCCGCCCACCAGACCAGGGCGGCCAGACAGCCGGTCAGCGTGGCGACGGCATTCACCGCGCCCATCAGGGCGACGGCCCCGGCAGACCGCGCGGCCAGCACCCGCACGGAGCCCTGACCTCGTAAAGCCAGGATCACCGGCAGCAGCACCCAGGGGGCGAGCATCATCGGCAGGGTCTCCGACGAGATGGCGCCGACCGTGGTCAACACCCGCGGCGACAACGCGAACGCCACCCCGGCGATCACCCGGGACGAGGGGCTGCCGATGCCGAGCGCTTCCGCGACGCGCAGCACGCCCCAGAACCCGACGACGAGCAGCAGCGCCCACCACAGCCGCTGCGTCACCCAGCCGGGGACACCGAGCACGTCACCGGCGAGGAAGAAGGCGCCGTGCGGGAAGAGGTAGCCGTAGGCCTGATTCTGCGCCTGACCGAACGGCAGATCGCTGTTCCACAGGTTCGCCGCGCGCGCCAGGAAGCGCAGCGGGTTGGCGGTGAGGTCGAGCTTGGTGTCGGGAGAGATCCGTCCGGGAGACTGCGAGAACGTCAGGGCCAATGCCGCCGCAGCGACCACCCACAGCCAGCGCCGCGCCATCGGCACGGCCCCGGAGCTAACCTCTGTCGCCGTACTCGACCCTGTTGAGCACCGACGAGCCTGGGTCACCGGCCTGGACGGGAGGCTTCGTGTCCTGCTGAACCATCAGCGTCAACCCGAAGATGGCGGCTGCACCGAGCAACAGGCCGACCACGATGCTCGCGGCGGCGGGCAAGACGAAGCGGTCCATCGGGCCAAACTAGCACGGCGACGTGTGTGCCCCTCCACACGCGGGCGCGCGGAAACGCACGTTTGCCACCTACGGCGTCACCAGCAGTGCGTACTGCGCGGCGGCGCGTTGTCGGGCGTCCGCCTCATCGCTGCTGTACGTGCCCGCGACATATCGGTCGTACCGCACGTAGCACTCGAACTTGAGGCCCGGCGTGTCCTTCCAGGACTCGGGCGTCATTGCGAAGCACTTCGAGTCCGCAAGGCCTGGCACACCGTCGACGGGATGGTCGATGTCCGAATCCGTGGCTACCTCCTCAGCCGTCAACTGCGTCGCGGCGTCGCGATCACGCGCGCGTAGTAGCGTCGAGCCGCCCAGGGTCGGGTCGATCCACACTCCCACCTGGTCGACTCCGGCATTCTCATACGTCCTGTTCTTTCTCTCGCGTTCGTTCTGAACCTGTCGGGCACCGTTGGGTCCATAGCTGGCGACGGCGGCCGACAGTGCTGGATCTGTCCCAGGGGTGAGGTCGACCAACCGGCCGAGAACCCCGTCCGGATCCTTGGGAAGCTTCGCGATCCGTCCAACCGGGGTGGGCTGAAAGCGGTCCAGCACCGGGATCTCCTGGTCGAACGTCTTCTCCACCATTCCCGTCAGCGTCTCCAGATTCGGGGTCGGATTGGTGACCAGCACATGAATGACGAAGTCGTCGTGTGCAAGTGTGGACGCCAGCGATGCATAGTTCGTTCGCCAATGCCCGTGTGCCGTAGGATATTTCGTTACCGGCACCGGAACGTTCTCGGGGCTGACCGCGAAGTCCGCCGCATCCATCTCAACCGCGGCGTTCTTGGCCGCCGCGGTATCCGGAAACCGCAGCAGCATTATCATCACCGTCTTCACGTCTTCTTCTGGCCGCTGCGAGTCCGATGGGGCGATGTCGGTGTTGTTCACCATGAGCAGGCGCCCAGCGATCATTCCGTACTTGGACAGGACGGGTGCCACGACGGCCTGACCGGTCAGCGAGATGTTCGACGCGACGTCCGACGGGGTGACGAGTGGCCCAAAGAAGGTCTGTACGGCCAAAGTCGGGTCGACGCTCATCGGATCGGCAATCGCCTCGGCCATCCGGATCGCCTCCGCCATCCGACCCTCGCCTTCGGAGGCGACCTGACCGAGCTTGCGGGGCAACGTCAAATACGTGCCGGTGTCGAGCGTCGACAGATCAACCGCCGCCGGTTTCGACGGCGTAGCCGGAGGCGAGGCCGTCCCCCCGACGTCGTGGCCGCAGGCCGACAGCAGCACTGCCGAGAGGCCAGCCGCAACGGCAAGCCGCGATATCGGTCCGTACATTTCGTTGCTCCCTTTAGTCGAGACTCGTGTCGTCGGCACCGTGCACCGGCGGACCTCACAGCGGAGCGTCCCGAAACCAATGGTCATGAACGTCTTGTCCGCGGGTGCCGTTGCGTCCGTTGACGACGATCAAGCAGAAGTTTCGCGACGGGCTGTCGAAGCTGACGGCTAGTGCTCCGGCGCCGCCGTGATCGCCGTAAACGGTCTGGCCTGACTCGCCTGCGCGCGACCACGATTCGTTGCGCACGGCAGTGAGCCCATCGGCGACACCTGCGAGCGTTTGGGGAGTGCGGTCACTACTACAGATGAGGACGTAGTTGTCGACGTAGCTGGGCTGTACGGTTTCGGCAGGCGTGCACAGTATTCGTGCGACGGGAACTGGCGTACCAAGCTGGTCGACGGGTTCGAAGCGGGCATTGATCGCCTGACAACTGCCGTTCAGATAGGAAGTGCCCGAAGGGGTGTCGGGCACCAGATCCGGCAGGGCAGTGGCCACGAAGTCGTAGGCCTGCCACGGGCCGGTATGGGTCTCGGTTGGCTCAGCAGATGCGGTTGACGTCGCGGCGGCAGGACTGGGATCCGACCGCGCACCCCCGAACACCAGACGCCCGGCAACCACGAGCCCGATCGCGCCGGCCAGGACTGCTGCGCCCAAGATCACGGCACGCGTCCTCCTCGGCATCCGACGTGCATGCGCGGAAGCAGGAAACACGGTGTCGGCGGCATTCGCCGCATGATCTGGACGAGACCGCGGGTTTGTGTGGGAAGCAAGGGTATTCGGTGTATTCGGATACGAGGGCGAAGAGTCCCGGTCGCCGGTCGCCGCCCGCCCCGGCCCTTCCTCACCTCCGATTCGTGACAGCGCCGTCTGAGCCGCGAATGCGAGTTCGCGGCACGACCGATACCGGTGGTCTGGGTCTTTGGCCATGGCCCGTGCGATCACGTCGTCCATCTCCATCGGCAACGACGGATTCGCCAAGGTCACCTGGGGCGGCGGGTCAGCCAAATGCGCGTGCATCACCGCGATTTGCGAATCCCTGGGAAATGGAACGGAACCGCTCAACATCACGTACAAGGTGCATCCCAGCGAATAGACGTCGCTGCGGTGATCGAGTTCCCGCCCGGCGATCTGCTCCGGTGATGCGAACGGCAACGTCGCCGCTATTGAGCCCGCGTTCGTCAGGGCCGACGTCTGGTCCAGCGCCCGTGCGATGCCGAAATCCGTTACGAGAACGTGGTCGCCCTCATCGGAGTCCTCGGCGACCAGGATATTCGACGGTTTCACGTCCCGATGCAACAGACCGCGCCGATGGGCGCTGTCGAGGCCCTTCGCCGCCTCGGCGAGAATGAAGACTGCCCGGCTTGACGGAAGTACCGACCTACCCCGCTTGGTCAACCGCTCTGCATCGACACCATCGACGTATTGCATGGCGATCCACAGGCGATCCCCTTCGCTGCCGCGGTCGTACACCGACACCACGTTGGGGTGGTCAACCCGCGCGGCCAGTTCGGCCTCGCGCTCGAACCGCGCCCGGAATTCGGGGTCGGAACTCAGGTGCTCGCCAAGGACCTTCAAGGCAACGCGCCGTGGCAGCCGCGGATGTCGCGCCGCGTACACCGCGCCCATGCCACCTACGCCCAGCCGACGCTCGATCAGATACCCGCCGAAGACGCCACCGGGAGTCAGCCCCACGCCCGCCCCACCGGGTCGGTGGCCGTGGTGACGTTGCCGGACAGCTCAACTGAAGTCGACGGCATTGGTCACCTGCAAGTCGTCTTGATAGCCGATGTCGATAACTGCGACGACCTGGCTGATGCCCGCCGGAATCTGGAAGGCCGGGCTGATGCACCTCGAGGACTTACCGTAAATCCACACGGAGTCAAGTGAATCGATGATGTCGTTCGTCGTCGGGTCGAAGAAGCCGACTGCGAACGGCGTGTCATCGGGGATGCCGGTGACCGAGAACTTTGCGTAGACGACGTCGCCGGACTGGACGCCAGTCAGTTGGTTGAGGTTGTCTTCATTGCGCGTCGGCCCGCACTCGGAAGGGTCACCCTTCTCGGTCCCAACCATGCTCCATCCGGCCGACTTCGCGCTCACTTCATCGGGCAGATGCTGGATCTTGGCGAGGTAGGGCGACACATAGGTTGGGTCGCCGCCGTCGCGGGCGATCTTGATGACGTCGGCGGCGAGCGCGATCGGCCTGACCAGATACGACGCGGCCGGTTCGTTCTCCTGTCCCTTGCGGAACCGGGTGTTGACGGCGATCAATTCCCCGGCGGTGTTGATCGAGGCGCCGCCGGAGTTGCCGTGCGCGATCCGCTCGGTCGTGTCGATCCAGAACCGTTCGGTGTTCGTGCCGTAATCACGCTTGAAGGCGGACACGTCACCGCTGGTGACCGTCCGCGGACCGCCGACGTGCTGGTCACCGGTCAGCGCCGGGTATCCGAGGGCCGTGATGTGGTCGCCGGTCTGCAACGCGTCGCTGTTCCCGATCGGCACGGGCTCCGGCAGGGTCGGCTTGCCGGCGCTCAGCGGCGTACCGTCGGCGTTGGCGTCGATCTTGATCACCGACAGATCGAGGTAGCCGTCTGAAACTAGCGGTGTGGCACGGTATTTGGTCACCGCCGGTGTGTTGTCGTCTTTGGCGAATGCCACCTGCAAAACCGATGGATCGTGATCGGGTATGTCGCCGCCCGCCAGGCCCTTCGCCGTCGGCTTCGCCACGTGCGCATTGGTCAGGATCAGGCCGGCGGAATCGATGACCGTCCCCGAACCCGTCCACTCGGGGATGCCGTCCGCGTCCAACGCGACGATCTGCACGCTGGCCCGCTTCGCCCGCTCCAAATTGGCTGTGCTCAGGGCGTTCTCGTGCGCACTTCCGCCCGTCAACAGCACGGTCGTCGCGACACCGCCGGCCACCACCGCCACCACTGCGCCGGCGGCTGCCCAGCGGGTGGCCGTCCTGCGCCGCCTCTTGCCGACGATCGCCCTCTGCGCCGAGGCGACGTCGGCCACCGGCACCAGCACGAGCTGATACCCGGCGTCCGGGTGGCCGAGCTGCACCACCGTCTGCTCGGTGATCTTCTTCTCCTTGACGCGTTCGCCATCGATGAACGAACCCGAGTTGGAATGGTCGACGAACCACCAGCCGTCGGATCGGCGGCCAACGTTCGCGTGCTGGCGCGACACGGCAGCCTCGTCGACGACCACATCCGACCGCGCGTCGCGGCCGATTCGCACCGGGGTGTCCGCGCCGAACCGCTTGTCGCCGTCCCGGGTGCGAATCAACAGCTCGTCGATGCCGGGGCCCGTGGAGGATTGACCGTCGCCGTAGATGTAGGTGTGCTGCTGATCGGAGAGCAGGACGGTGCGTCCAAGATCGGGCGGTCCGTCCGCTGAGACACGAGGTAGGTCGACGGTGATGTAAGCCGCAACGCCGTCGCGTACGGCGCCGAAGCGCACCGTCGTCGCCACGCCGAGCGAGACGCGCGAGACACGCTGATCGTTGATCCAGGTGCCACCGGCGCTGCCGATGTCGTGGAGATCCCATCCGGTCGCCGTCGGCCGCAGTTCGGCATGCCGACGCGAGACACTCGGACTGTCCAGGATGATGTCGTTGTCGTGGCTGCGGCCGATCCGCAGTGTCCGCTGCTCGTCGAAGGACGCCGAACGGCCGTTGGCGTACCTAAATTCGAGTCTGTACATCTGAAGTTGCGGAGCCCTTCCTCATCGCCGTCGTGCCATCGCGTCGGCCCCATTTGTCCATCTCGCACTGGCAGTTTGGGCAGGTATGGCCACCCCAGATCACCTGCTTGAACGAGTTCGGCATCCGCACCCGACTCATCTCGACTCCGCAGTCCGGGCACACGACGCCGTAGAAGTTGATGCCCCATTTGTTCTTTACGATCGTCCCGTAGGCGATCAGCAGCATCCACAGGCCGAAAGCCGCGAGAAACGCAGTGTTCGCGAGGTTTTCAACAACCGATGCGATGAGTGCGTACTTGTCGATGTCCATGCCTAGGTCACCGAGTCGCCCGGCCCACTGCGAGCGGATGGACGATCGCCGGCATCCCGCGCCACACCTCGTCGTCGGCCTCAACGGTGAAACCACAGGCGCGCATCAGCTCGAGCGTCGGCCGGTTGCACACGCATCCGCCGGCAAAGCCGCGCCAGGGTCGGACGAGCGCCTTCTGACAGGCGGCGAGGAACCGGGAGCTCGCCCGGACGTGTTCGATGAACAGCAGCTGCCCGTCGGGGCGCAGGATGCGTGCGATCTCGCGAAGCGCACGTTCAGGGTCGTCGACGGTGCACAGGACGAGGGTCGCGACGACGGTGTCCACGGACCCATCGGCGAAGGGCAAACGCTCCGCGGGCGCGTCGGACACGACCGCGGCCAGGCCGTGCCGTTCGAGGCGTCGAGCGAGTTTGCGGCGCATGCCGGGCTCCGGCTCGGTGAGCACGATGTCCTCGACGGCGTCGGAATAGTGCGCGACGTTCAGCCCAGTGCCTGCGCCGATTTCGACGACGCGCCCACGAGCCTCGCGCACCAACGTGTGCCGCCTGCGCCGCATGCCTGCGATCTCGCTCAGCCACAGAAACGGGTCGTACAGCACGGCCATCATCCGTAGCCACGTCGCGTACGCCGATTCGGCTGTTGGTTCGGTGCATGGTTCGTCGCGCGCGGTCTCGGTCACGCCACGAACCTACGAGCGAGCGGGTGACGCGCGCATCGCTCAACCCGGCCATCTTCTGGCGATGGCCGGTTTCGGCTATCTCACAAGAATCCGAGACGCGCGGCTTCGGCGACGGCCGCCGTCCGGGACGGGCTACCGAGCTTGCGGCGAATGTTCGCGACGTGGCGGTGGACGGTATGCGCGCTCAGCTGGAGTTGCTGTGCGATCTCGCGGTCGCCGAGACCACGTGCAACGCAGGCGAGGATCTCGCGTTCCCGACCTGACAGCACAACGGATTCGGACGCGCCCGTCTCGAACCCAGCCGGCTGCTGCGGTGCCAGGCCTCGGCGGCATGCACGGACGACGGAATCGACGTCACCGTGCCAAGGGAAGTGCGAGGTGCCTTGCAGCGGAATGAATGTCGCGCCCGGGATCGCGGCCGCGACCTCACGCCCGAGTTCGTACGGCACGGCACGGTCGTCGCGACGGTGCACGACCGTGGCGGGCTGGCGGATGTGGGGAAAACAGGAGCGGACGTCGAGGAGGTAGACGAGGCGCAACAGCGCCGCGGCGGTCTCCGCGCTGGCGGACTCGCGTTGCAACCGCGAGAAGCGTTCGTGTTCCGCGGCGTCGGCACCGCTGAGGAAGATGTCACCGAGCAGGCGCGAGCCGAGCCCCCAATGAGCTTGCACCGCCGTCACGATCGCGTCTGCCACGCCGGGAGGTGTCAGCGCATCGCCCCGGGGGTACGAGCCGTACAGCACGAGGCGCTCGACGCGCTCGGGGAACGCCGCGGCAAAGGCGATGGCCGTGCAGCTCCCAGACGAGCCACCGACGAGTGATACGCGATCGAGCTCGAGTTCGTCGAGCAGCGCACGCAATGTCGCGACCTCGCCCTCGAGCGTCAGATCGGAGGCGTCCACGGTGCGGTCCGACATGCCGACGCCGAGCCGGTCGTAGCGGATCAGCGTGTAGTCCTGCGCGATCCCTTCCCAGAATCGCCGCACGCTCGGGCTCTGCCAGTCGAGCTCGAGATGACTGACCCACCAGGCGGGAGCGACGAGGGGTGGGCCGTCCCCGCGCACCTCGTACGCCAGGCGGCGGGCGCCCAGTGGCAGGAAGCGGATCTCGGACTTGTCGAACATCGCCACGAGCGTACGACGGCCGCCGCACTGTGAGGCGCTCAATGAAGCGAGGAGTCCGCTGCCGAAGATCACCCCGGCAGCTCGCCGACCGTCCCCGCTAGTCTCGGGAGTCATGCCCATGCCCCGCGCTCTGTGTGCCATGACGGTGTTGTCCGGGCTGCTGGTGGCCTGCTCGACCGCCGCTGGGCCCTCTGCGTCGACGCCATCGACCGACTCGTCCCCCGCGACACCATCGCCCGCCGCGGCGCCGCAGGTGTGCGACATCGCGACTCTGCCCGTCCGCGACAAGCTGGCCCAATTACTCATGGTCGGGGTCACCGGAGCCGACGATGCTCGCGCGATCGTCGCCAGTCAGCACGTTGGCGGCATCATGATCGGCAGCTGGACGGATCTGTCGATGCTGACCGACGGGTCGCTCGCCGGCATCGCCGCTTCGGCCGCGCCGCTGCCGCTCGCGGTCAGCGTCGACGAGGAAGGCGGCCGGGTGTCCCGGCTGGCGAGCCTGATCGGGGCGCAGCCCTCGCCGCGGGTGCTAGCGGCGACGAAGACCCCCGACGAGGTGTACTCGATCGCGCTCGAGCGGGGCCACCAGATGCGGGGCCTTGGCATCACGGTCGACTTCGCGCCCGTCGCCGACGTCACCTCGGACCCCGACGACACCGTCATCGGCGACCGTTCCTTCGGCGCGGACCCGGCCGCGGTGACGCAGTACGCCGGCGCGTATGCCCGCGGTCTGCGCGACGCCGGCCTCCTGCCCGTGCTCAAGCACTTCCCCGGGCACGGCCACGGCTCGGGCGACTCGCACACCGGTGCGGTGACGACGCCGCCCCTGGCCGATCTGCAGAACGACGACCTGGTGCCGTACCGCACGCTGACGACGGAAGGTCCCGTCGCCGTGATGGTCGGACACATGGAGGTGCCGGGCCTCACCGGCACCGACCCGGCCAGTCTCAGTCCGGCGGCGTACGCACTGCTGCGGTCGGGTGGTTACGGCGGACCGCCGTTCGGCGGGCTGGTGTTCACCGACGACCTGTCCAGCATGGCCGCGATCAACGAGCGTTACGGCGTTGGCGAGGCAGTGTTGCGCGCCCTTCAGGCAGGCGCGGACGTCGGCCTGTGGATCACCACCGATGAGGTGCCCGCCGTTCTGGACCGCCTCGAAAAGGCAGTGGCCGCAGGCGAACTCAACATGTCGACGGTCGACGCGTCGGTGCAGCGGGTCGCCGCCGCAAAGGGGTCGAGCTGCGGAGGCTGATCCTCAGCGCACGACCTTGACGAGGTCCATCGTCGGGTCCGATGCGCTGATCGGCGTGCCCGCCGCCCGCAGTGCCTTCAGTAGGTCGATGACGGCGGTGCCGAGCCGTTCACCGGGCATCACCAGTGGGATGCCGGGCGGGTAGGGCGTGATGGCCTCCGCGGCAACCCGGCCGGACGCCCGCGACAGCGGCACCGCCTCGTCGACCGCGAAGAAGGCCTCGCGCGGCGTGAGCACCGGTTCGGGGCGCACCGCGAGCAGATCGGCGATCAAGCCCGTCGTCGTCCCGACGGGCCGTCGGCCGACGTGGCTCGCGACTTCCTCGAATCCCGCGACCAGCCGCTCCATGTCGTCGTCGGTGTTGCCGATCGTGGTGATGCACAGCACGTGGCCGGTGCCGCTCAGCTCCGGCTGGACACCGTGCACCCGGTTGAGCCGCTCGACGACGTCGCGAGCATCGGCTGCGAGGTCGGCGGTCCCGACGAGCAGTTTGGTCTCGTCGAGCTGGTGCAGGCCGGTTCCCGAGCCGGTGAGATGCTCGGAACGCAAGACCCGAAGGCCAGGGATGGCGGCGAGCCGATCGGCCGCCCGTCGGGCGCGCTCGAGTGTCGTCTCTAGCATGTCGCGGCCGTCGAGCATCATCTCGCGCCGGGCGAGGTCGATCGACGCCATGATCGCGAAGTGCGGGCTGGTGGTCTGGACCAGCTGCAGGGCCCTTCGTACCGATGCGGGATCGAGCACCGCCGGGTCGACGTGCAGCACGGCTGCCTGGCTGAGGCCCGACAAGATCTTGTGTACCGACTGCACGGTCGCCGCGGCGCCGGCCTTCTCGCCGGGAGTCGGCAGGTCGGGATGGAAGGCGAAGTGCGGCGAGTGCGCGCCGTCCACGAGGAGCCGGGCGTCGTGCCGGCGGCACGCCTCGGAGAGCGCCGTGATGTCGCCGGTGGTGCCGTAGTACGTCGGGTGCAGCACCCACAGTGCCTTGGCGCCGGACTCGCCGAACCCCCGCTCGACCACCGCGGTGTCCAAACCGTGTGCGACGCCGAAGCGTTCGTCCCACCGAGGTTCGAGCCAGACCGGACGGGCACCGACCTGGACCAGACCGGCCAGCACCGACTTGTGGGCGTTGCGCGCCACCAGCACCGGCTCGTCGGGGCGCAGCGCTGAAAGGGCAACGGCGACATTGCCACTCGTCGATCCCTGTACCAGGATGAAGCTCTGCCCGACGCCCCAGGCGTCGGCGATCAGGCGCTCGGCTTCGAGGATCGGCCCCTCGGGGCAGTGCAGAGTGTCGGTATCGGGCAGGTTGTTGAGGTCGACCGCCGCGATGTGGTCACGAAACCACGGGTCGAGGGTGCGGCCGCCCTTGTGGCCGGGACTGTAGAACGGCGCCTGCTTCCGCTCGACGAAGTGGCGCAGCGCGTCGAAGAGCGGTGCAGCAGTGTGCATCACAGCCCATACACCCGTTCGGCGTTGTGCACGCCGATCATGTCGACGATCCTGATGGCGTCCTGCTCGGCGCAGTCACCCGCGCGTACCCAGCCGCCGAGGACCACTCCCATGGCGCGCCGCCACAACACCGAACCGAGCAGGTGCAGCTCGGGTGGGCCGAAGGCGTCCGACGAATACAGCTGCTTGGCGAACGGTGCGGTCTCCATCGCCTCGGCGACCAGCGCCGTCGAACGTGCCCCCAGGTAGTTGATGGCCAGCCCCACGTCGAAGTGCACGTGATCGAACGCCTGCGCCAGATAGCCGGCCTGCCGGTGAAAGGGGTAGCAGTGCAACAGCAGTAGGGGCACGGGAATCATCGTCCGCAGCAGCGGAAGCAGCAGCATAGGATCGGTGCGGTGTAGGTCCAGATCCCGGTCGCCGAAGCCAACGTGCACCTGGATCGGCAGGCCGTGCGCGGCTGCCTCGTGCACGCCGAACGCGATCAGCACCGGGCTGTCGACGCGCAGCGGTAGCGGCCGGCCTACCAATTCGCGGGCGTGGGCGACGACGTCGGCGTCGGTCGGCCGGGTCCAGTCGACGCCGAAGCCGGTGCGGTAGGCGGCAATCGTCTTGGTGCCCACGATGTCCGGCGAGTCCGCCGCGTGGACCAGGGCCGACCGGAAGGCGTCGGGGAAGGACTCCGGGGTGGTGCCCGACTCGAGCAGGTCTTCGGCGAGCCGTTCCAGCCGGAGAATCTCGGAGGAGGGGACGCCGCTGAGCTCGGTGAGCCGCTCGGGCGTGGTGATGACGTCGCCCTTGAACCCGGTGTCGACGACCCAGCGCGCGACGCCCGCCGCCGGCAGCAGCAACTGGTCCAACTCCTCCGGCGTGAACTCGCTGCGACGCTTCCAGTAGGTGTCGGCGTCCGCGTGCGCCTCCAGCCCCAGAACCGGTGCGCACCAACGCCGGATCGATAAGCCCAGCGGTGAATCGAACTGACTCATGAACGCGGGCACCGGGTCGGTCGAGCCCTCGTTGATCGACGCCTCGAAGCCCGCCCGGTCGATGGGCTGGTCGAACGTTCCGTGTACGTGGTGATCGATCAGTTGGATGGAGCGCAGGTGATCGGCGAGCGCGTCGGGCACGTCGACGCCGGAGAACACGTCGGCGAGTTCACCATCCGGCATACCGCGCAACCTCCTCGTCGTCGACCTTCCCGGCGGCCGCGTCGGCGATCGCCGAGCCGAGAATCTCTGCCGCCCTGGCTGCTTCTGCTTCGGTCAGCACCAGCGGTGGCGTGATCTCCAGAACGTTGCCGCCCACGTAGTACACCACCGCGCCCAGCTCCCATGCGCGGTAGACGACCTGCGCGGCGAGCCGCGGATCACGGTCCCCGGTTGCGGGGTCGACGAGCTCGAGGCCGATCGCCAACCCACGGCCGCGCACCTCGCCGATTCGGTCGGAGTCGACGGAACGCAAGGCATCCTGCAGTACCGCACCGACTTTCGCGGCGCGCTCGACCAGGTGGTCGCCGACGATGGTGGCCAGCACGGCGCGGCCGGCCGCCGTGCACACGGGGTTCCCGGCAGTGGTCAGGAGGGCCGCGGCTGGCGGTTCGTCGAGCAACTCCGCAGGCCCGACGGCTGCCGACAGCGGCAGTCCGCCGCCAAGTACCTTGCCGAACGTGACGATCTCGGGCACCACGCCGTCGTGCTCGAACGCGTGCAGGGTGCCGGGTCTACCCAGCCCCATCTTGACCTCGTCGCAGATCATCGGCACGCCGTGGCGGCGGCACACGGCGTGCAGTTGCGCGAGGAAGCCGTTCGGCGGCACCACCAGGCCGCCGTCGGACAGGATCGGTTCGACGATCAGGCAGGCGATGGCACCGGTCGCCAGATGTTGCTCGGCGAGGTCGAGGCAGTCGACGACGTCCGCGTCGACGTCATCGCTGGCCGGCCGAAAGGGGTTGGGGTAGGGCAGGAATACCACGTCGGCGTCGGGCGGGGCGCCGGCATCGACGTGGACGCCCGAAACGCCCATGGCGACGCCGACACCGCCGTGATAGCTGTGCTCGAACGCCACCACCGTGCGGCGACCGGTGGCGTGCCTGCACGCCCGCAGGGCAACGTCGTTGGCATCCGAACCGGCGTGGCCGAGGTAGACGCGGCGCTCGCCGCCGCCCGGCACCAACGCCAGCAGATCCTCGGCGAGGCCCACCGAATCGGGATGGACTGCCGACAATCCGCCCGATCCTGGCGCGGTACGCACGGCTCGGCTCACCGCCTCGACGATGGCTGGATGGCCATGGCCAAGCCCGCTCGCCGTCCACGTCGCCGACAGGTCCAGCAGTTCGCGGCCGTCGGGCGTGACCAGGGTCGAGCCGTGGCCCGACACGACTTCCAGCGGAAAGAAGCGCAGCTTCTCGATGCCTGCGATGGCCGCTTCGTCGCGCGCGTAGAGCGTGCTCATTGAGCACCCGACTCCACGGGTGGCGTCGACTCGAGCTCGTGCGTCAGGGACTCGCCGACGCGCTTGGCGATGCCGGACGCGGCGATGGCGATCACCAATCCGGCCGCGCACCAGTACAGGCCGAGCAACGGTGCAGCGGACCAGGTTTCGGCATCCTTGACGTTGAACCACAGCACCACCAGGATCACCACGGCGCCCAGCAGCGGCAGCACTAGGCCGGGGACCTTGCCCTTGCCGCCGTGCACGTCGACGAACTTCGGGGCACCGACGAACCACGCCGCGGCGATCTCGACCAGCAGATAGCACACCATCAGGCATACCGAGCCCGCCACGGCGAACAGGAAGTAGGTGTCGATCGCCGGATTGCCGGTACCCATGTCGGGCCATCCGATGGCGCCGCAGATCAGGTCGACCACCAGCGCGACGCCGACCACCAACCAGGTGGCGAACCGCGGGCCGCCGGTGGCTTCGTGGATCTGCGCCAACGCCTTCGGGCCGAAACCGTCGCGGCCGAACGCGTAGAGCATGCGTCCCGAGGTCGCCGACGTCGCCAGGTGGCAGCCGAACGCCGACACGATCGCCGTGAAGATGATCAGGAGGCTGAACCACTGGCCGATGTAGCTACTGCCCAAGTCGCCCAACGTGTTACCCGAACTAGCAAATGCGTCGAGGCCTGCTGCGTCGGTGCCGAAGCCGATCACCTGGGCGAACATCACCACGACGAAGAGCACGCCGGTGAGGATCAGAGTTCCTGCCAGGGCGCGGGGAATGTTGCGGCCGGGGTTGTCGGTCTCCTCGCCCATCGATGCGCACGCCTCGAATCCCGCCCAGGACAGGAACGCCGCGACGACGCCGCTGATCACTGCGGAGGAGGAGACGCCGTCGAAGGTGAAGACGCTGAAGTCCACGCCGGTGGTCGGTGCGCCGCCCTTGGCGAAGATCACCGCGACGAGCACCACCATGGACAGGATGCCGATGCCCTCGATGGCGAGCAGGATCTTGCCAAGGAGCCGAACGTCGCGGCCGGACAGCAGGAACGAGATCGCCGCACCCACCGCCACGACGGCCAGCCACGGCAGCTGATAGGGATCGTCGTTGCCGGGCTGGAGTTGCGCGACGAAGGCGTTGACGAAGGCTGCGGTCAGGGCCAGCGTGCCGATCGAGAAACCGACGTAGGCACCGAGCATCGCGAAGCCGGAGAAGAATCCGACCCGCGGCCCGATGGTTCCGCCGACCAACCCGTACGCCGACCCGGCGTGATTGAGGTGGCGGGTCAGTCGCACGAAGCTGTAGCCGACCAGCGACACCCCGACGAGGCCGATCACGAACACCAGCGGGATGGCCTTGCCGACCGTGCCGATGAGGCCCTGCCCGTTGCCGGACATCGCCAGCGTCGGGCCGACCAGGGCGACGGACAGAGCCAGTGCCACCCAGAACGGCAGGCGGCGGTGCGGAAGTTGGTCGACTCCCTCCGACGGGCTGGCCGGCGACGTGCTCGCAGTCATCGATGTCTCCTTCAATGGGTGGGGTTCAACAGCTCCAGGCGAGGCGCAGCGCCTGGGTGGTCTCGGCCGGCGAGAGATCACCGAAAGTGGTTGTCTCGTACCGGCGTACCGCGACGAGTGCTTCGACGACCTCGGGCGTGAGCAACTCAGCTGCGGTCGCGGAGCTCTCCAATGCGTCGATCGCGGCGCGCTGCCCCGTCGGCAACGGGATCGGGGCGGGGTCGGCGTCGGCAGGCGTTGCGGGTAGCTCGGGGGGCAGGTCCAGCGCCCGGTCGATGCCGAGCAGCGCGCTGCCGAGGAACGCCGTCGCGGCCAGGTACGGGTTGGCGCTCGGGTCGATGAGCTTGAGTTCGGCGTTGGCTCCGTGCGGGCTTCCCGGCGTCGCGGCGATGAACCGGACGGCGGCCTCGCGGTGCTCCAGTCCCCAGGCCGCGGCGGCGCCTGCCCAGTTGCCCGGCTTGAGCCGTAGGGCCGACAGCGCCGATCCGGCGTACACGCCGAGCAGATCCGGCAGGGCGTCGATGACCCCCGCCATCGCGGACCCGCCTGTCGGGCGGATGCCGTACGGACCGTCGCCGCCGGAGAACAGCGGCCCCCGGTCGTCGGCCAGCGACAGGTGCAGGTGAGCTCCGTTGCCCGCCGCGCCCTCGAACGGCACGGGCGAGAACGAGATCTTCAGGCCGTGCCGAGCCGCCGCCCTCCCGATCACGATCCGCGCCAGGATCACGGCGTCGGCGACGGCCACGGCGCTGTCCGGGGCGAGGGAGACCTCGAGTTGGTCGTGGCCGTACTCGGTGTGAATCTGCTCGATGCTCAGCCCGGCACGCTCGGCGGTGACGGCCAGGTCGACCAGAAACGCCGAGCGGTCCAGCGAGGTGCGCACGCCGTAGGGCGACCACGGTTCGGTCGACGCCGGGTTGGCGTCGGGCGCCAGCATCGTGCACTCGAGTTCGGCGCCGAGGCGGACGGTCAGACCCCGTTCGGCCGCCGCCTGTTCGGTGCGCGCGAGGAGCGAACGCAGGCACAACGGGGTTGCAGCGCCGTGCTGGTCGTCCAAGTTGCCTGGCGCCCAGGCTATTCCGGGCTCGATGAGCCGGACGTCGGCGGGATCGATGCGGATCCGCAGGTCGCCGGCGACCCCGAGCGTCGGGGTGAAGGCGATGCCGCTGTCGACGCAGAAGACGCTCCAGGACGGCGAGACGCCCATACCGGAGCGCTGGAAGTCGCCGAGCCTTCGCAGCGGCACGTACTTCGCCCGGGTGACGCCGGCCAGATCGGTCACCGAACCAGCCACCAGTTCGACGCCCTCGGCGCGCAGTTCCGCGATGCGATCGTCGATCGACTTCGGCATGCCACCTCCTTCGATTTTCTCGCCTGCGAGAAAGCTATGTCATATATGTTTCAAAAACTTTAAATTCGGCGGGTTAGGATTGATTCATAAAATCCGAGATCGGAGGATGCACTCGTGTGCCGGCTATTGGGTGTGGTCTCCGCAGTACCCATTTCCGTGGCTGATGCCGTCGGAACTGGGGTTTTGAAGGATTTCGTCGCGCTGACCAAGATCCATGGCGACGGCTGGGGAGTCGCCCACGTCGATCATCAGGCGCAGAATCCCCGCGTCGAGGTGTCGGCGGGCAGCGCCTTGGACGACCCCGCGTTCACCGCGGCCACGGATCGGCGGTCGGTGGCCAGCTTGGTTCATCTGCGCTGGGCCACCAGCGGCCTTGCGGTGCAACCGCAGAACTCCCATCCCTTCATCGAGGACCGGATTGCCATGGCGCACAACGGTTCCATCAAGCCGACGGAGCCCCTCGACGAGCTACTCGACCCGGGCATCGCCGCGTCGCTGCGCGGTACCACGGACAGTGAGCGGTACTTCGGTGTGATCCGTCAGCACCGTCGCACCGCGCCCGATCTGGCCGAGGCCGTCCGCCGCGCCGTGGCGCAGCTGCGGCAGCTCTATCCCGCCGCGAGCCTCAACGCCCTGCTGCTCGGTGAAGAGCAGCTCGTCGCCGTGCACGCGGCCGCCAGCAGCCAGTTGGTCGCCGAGGACATCGCGGAGATAACCGCCGCCGACCTGCCGAGCGAGCACCTGGAGGACTACTTCGGGTTGCGCTGGGCCCGGCCCGATGACGCCACCGTGGTGATCGGGTCGACCGGTTTCGGCGACCTCGGCTGGCAGCCGCTGCCGCCGGAGAGCGTCACCACGATCTCGTTGCGGGACTTGTCGATGACATCGCTTCCCGTCGTGGCAGGTTGACGTCCGTGGCCGATGAGCCGGTGGCGACCGTGGAGAAGCGCGCAACCGCCGCCCTGCCGACGCTGAGCAAGGCGGAGCGGAGAGTGGGCCGCGCGCTGCTGGCCGACTACCCCAGCGCAGGCCTCACCAGTGCCGCCAGGCTCGCCGAACGCGCCGAGGTGAGCCCGCCGACCGTGCTGCGGTTCGCCCAGTCGCTGGGCTACGACGGCTTCACCGATCTGCAGGTCGCGCTGCGCGCGGAGCTGTCCGCCAGATCGAACGGCCCCATCACGCGGCTGGCCGATGCGCCGCCTGCCGGGAGCCTGCTCGAACGGGTGCTGCAGCAGGGGCGGGCCCAGAACCGCAAGACCGAGGAGACGCTGGCTCTGTTGCCGGCCTCGGCGCTGGAGGCCGCGGTGGCCCTGATGGCCGACACCAGCCGGACGCTGTACCTGCATGGGGGCCGGTTCTCGCACCTGCTGGCCGTGCACCTGGCGGCTCACCTCGAGCAGCTGCGGCCGGGGGTGCGGGTGCTGCTGGACCCCAGCGGCCGCGATCTCGGTGCGACGCTCGAGATGTCCCGCACCGACGTCGTCGTCCTCTTCGACTACGAGCGCTATCAGCGCAGTGCAGCCGACCTCGCGCAGCGCGTGCACCGCGCCGGCGCGACTGTCCTGCTCATCACCGACGACTTGGCCTGCCCGGTCGCGCCGGACGCCGAGGTGGTGCTGACCGCGTCGAGCACCGTGGCCACCGCCTACCAGAGCATGGCGGCCGGATTCCTGCTCACCGAGCTGCTCGTCCCGCTGGTGATGGATGCGGTCGGGGAACCGGCGCGCACCAGGATGGCGCTCTGGGAGGAGCAACGGCGCGAGGAGCTGCTGCCGTAAAGCAGGACTCTGGACGCCGACCGGTCGGCGATTGCCTAGTCTGACCTGATGGCTGGTGGAACCAAGCGGCTGCCGCGTGCCGTTCGTGAGCAGCAAATGCTCGACGCCGCTGTCCAGATGTTCTCCGTGAACGGCTATCACGAGACCTCGATGGACGCGATCGCCGCGCAGGCCGAGATCTCGAAACCGATGCTGTACCTGTACTACGGCTCCAAGGAGGAGCTGTTCGGCGCGTGCCTGGACCGTGAGCTCACCCGCTTCGTCGACGTGGTGCGCGCCGACATCGACTTCACCCAACCGGCGAAGGAGTTGCTCCGCACCGCGGTGGTGTCGTTCCTCAGCTACATCGACGAGAACCGGGCGTCGTGGATCGTGCTCTACACGCAGGCCACCAGCTCGCAGGCGTTCGCGCACACGGTGCGGGAGGGTCGCGAGCGGATCATCGAGCTCGTCGGCAGGCTGCTGCTCTCGGGTACGCGACACCCCGAGCCGGACACCGACTTCGACATGATGGCCGTCGCGCTGGTGGGTGCGGGCGAAGCCGTCGCCAACCGGGTGAGTACGGGCGACGCCGACGTGCACGAGGCGGCGGAGTTGATGATCAACCTGTTCTGGCGCGGCTTGAAGGGCCGGCCGTCGGATCAACCGACCGAGGCGCCTGCCACCTGATCGACCGCGAACGTGCGGATTCGTACGACCGCACGGCGCGTTGCGTACGAAACCGCACGCTGGCCGC
This sequence comes from Mycobacterium sp. URHB0044, assembly GCF_000620625.1. Classification (GTDB taxonomy): domain Bacteria; phylum Actinomycetota; class Actinomycetes; order Mycobacteriales; family Mycobacteriaceae; genus Mycobacterium. The sequence continues at coordinate 166,951 of NZ_JIAW01000001.1, forward strand.
TGAGTGCGGCGAAGCTGGTGCCCATGAGCGAGACCGAACCGCCGCCACCCCCACGGCTGATCTGGCGCAGCCTGTCCATGCTCCGCGCGGTGCGGGGTCTCATCGGGGTCTCGCTGCTGCTCGGTGTCGTCGCGTCGGCGTTGCCGTACGTCTCGGCTGCTGCGTTCGGGCCGATGATGCAGGTCGTCGCCGACGCGGGCAGAAGCGGAAATCTCAGCGGCGTCTGGGATTTGCACGGACCGCTGGTCGCCCGCGACGACGGTCTGCTGCGCGCACTGGCGGGTCCGGTGTCCTTCGGGGTGCTTCTGATGACCTGGGCCGGTGCACTTCTGCTGACTCAGCTGATGTACTTCGTCAACGGATGGGTCAGTGCGAAGGTCGACCGGCTCCTCGTGGTGGACATCCGGCAACGCGTCCACGACCACATGCAGTCGCTGTCGCTGGACTTCTTCGCCGGGTCGCGCACGGGGGAGCTCATTCAACGTGTGACCGCCGAATCCGCTGGCGTACAACGACTTTTGACCGACTGTCTGCTGCCCCCACTCATCGACGCTGTCGTGCTGACCGTGGCCGTCGCCTACCTGTTGATGATCTCCTGGCAGATGACGGTCGCCGCCTTGGTCCTCACGCCGCTGGCCTTGATCACGCTGAGATTCGCGGGCGGCCACGTCCAGGCGGCGGTGCGGCGGGTGATGAACGCCGACCGTGCGATGGCCGCCGAGCTCGAGCAGACGGTGAACGGGATCGCCGAAATTCAGCTGCTCAACGCACAGCCGTTGCGCAGCAGTCGATTTCGAGAGGTTTCAGAGAACGCCGCGAAGAGTGACGCGACGTCCGTGGTGTGGATGCAGGCGACCGCCAACGGATCCCAGGTGTTCGTCGCGCTCAGCACCGTCGTCGTGCTGCTGGTGGGCATCGGGTTCAGCTCGGCCTTCGGCCTGACGTTCGCCGGTCTCCTGGTGTTCGCGGGCATGGTGCCGACGATGTTCGGCGCGGCGCAGCGGGTGATGGGCGCCTACACCACGTATCACTCGGTGGCGCCGAACGCCGCATCGACCTACGAGTTGCTCGACACCCGACCGTCGGTCCGCGAGCCTGCGGACGCCGTCGCGCTCGGCGACGTACACGGCAACCTCGTCTTCGAAGACGTGACGTTCGGTTACACGCAGGAGCAGCCCGTTCTCGACGGGTTGACGTTCTCGATCGTCGAAGGCGAGACGGTGGCCTTGGTCGGCGGCATCGGGTCGGGCAAGTCGACGGTGTTCAACCTCGTGCTGCGGTTCCTCGACCCGCAGCGGGGCCGGATCCTGCTCGACGGCCACGACGTCACCGCGGTCACCATCGCCTCGCTGCGCGACCAGGTGTCGAAGCTCGCCCAGTTCCCGTTCTTCACCAAGGACACCATCCGGGAGAACGTCCGGTTGGCGCGGCCCGACGCCAGCGACGCGGACGTCGAGGAGGCGTGCGAGTGGGCGCACATCCACACCGTCATCACCGATCCGGTGAGGATGCACGACGGATACGACACCGTGGTGGACGTCCAGGTGCCCTCCGGCGGGCAGAAGCGCCTCATCGCGCTCGCACGCTGCCTGCTGCGCAGACCCGAGGTCTTGCTGCTCGACGAGCCGACCGAAAACCTCGACGCCGACCAGCGCGCCAGGCTGACGGGCGTGATCCGCGGTTATGCCAGGGATCGCACGTGCATGGTCATCAGCCATGACATGGATTTCATTGCGGCGGTTGCGGATCGGATACTCGTCCTCGAGCACGGCCGCATCGCCCAGTCGGGTAGCCATCGCGAGCTGCTCGCCGAAGGTGGCCTCTACAAGAGGCTGTACGAGGCGCAGAACGTCGACCCCGATCTGGTCTACCCGGGAACGTCGTGACGATCACCCCACCGCCGCGACTGTGCGGATTCGTACGCGAAACCGGCGTGTCGCGTACGACACCGCACACTCGACGAGACAACTCGGCGAGACGAAGGGGGTGGCGGCGAGGGCGGGGGTTCGTCGGTAGTAGGCCACCACGGTCCTATGCGCGTTTTCCACCCCACGGCTGCGATCTCCGAGGACTGCCCGTCGATCACTACCCTGGCGTGGAAATCGGCCATAGCACCGCAAACGGCACCCCTCCCGACGCCTGATCGGGACGCGCCAACCGACGCCAGAAGCACCCCGTTCGCCGAGCTACAGCGCGGTGACCGTCCCCGTCAGGTGCGGGTAGCCCTTCGACAGGTTGCGCAGCGCCAACTCCCAACCGTCGGCGGTCCGCTCGACGTAGAGACCTGCCCGCGCCGGCAGCACCACCGGCTTGCCGAACCGCACCGAGTACTTCACCGCATCGGGCAACTGACCCTCGATGTTGGCCAGAACGGCTGCGGCAGTGAACATTCCGTGCGCGATCACGCGCGGGAAGCCGAACAGCTTGGCGCCGATCGAATTGGTGTGGATCGGATTGTGATCCCCTCCGACCGAGGCGTAGTGCCGGATCTGGCCCGGCGTGATGCGCAGCACCGCGTTCGGCGGCGGCAGCTTCGCCTGCTTCTTCTGCTCCGGTTTGGGCTCGTCGGACAGGCTGGTCTTCTGCTGATGCAGGAACGTCGTCACCTGGTGCCACGCCGTGTCGTTGCCGACCTTGACGTCGGTGACCAGGTCGACCAGCAAGCCGCGCCGGTGCTCACGCAGATTCTCGGCATGCACCGCGACCCCGACGACGTCGCTGACCGCGATCGGGCGGTACTGCGTGATGTGATTCTCCACGTGCACCGAACCCATTGCGGCGAACGGGAAGTCGAACCCGGCGACCAGTGACATCATGGTCGGGAACGTCAGCGCGAACGGATACGTCAGCGGTACCGCGTCGCCGAACCGCAACCCGGTGACCGCGGCGTAGGCGGCGACGTTGGCCGGGTCGATGGCCAGCTCCTCGACGGTCACCGTGCGGTTGGGCAGACCGTCGCCACGCGGAATGAACGGCAGGGCCCCGGCTGCCGCCCGCACCAGGTTCAGCAGTCCGTTCGGTTGTCCCTCGCCGCCCTTCGCCACGGTGCTCACCATATGCCTAGGCTCCCAGCAGGGCCTGGCCGCAGACCCGGATCGTGTTGCCGGTCACCGCATTGGACGCGGGGCTGGCGAAGTAGGCGATGGCCTCGGCGACGTCGACGGGCTGACCGCCCTGGAACAGCGAGTTGAGCCGCCGGCCCGCCTCGCGCGTGCCAAGCGGGATGGCTTCGGTCATCTTGGTCTCGATGAAGCCGGGTGCGACGGCGTTGATGGTGACGCCCTTCTCGGCGAACACCGGCGCGAGTGCCTGCGTCATGCCGATCATGCCCGCCTTGGTGGTGGCGTAGTTGGTCTGGCCGCGGTTGCCCGCGATGCCCGCCATCGACGACAAGCCGACGACGCGGCCGCCGTCGCCGAGGATGCCCTTCTCCACCAGTCCCTGCGCCAGGCGTTGCGGCGCAAGCAGATTCACGGCGACGACCGAATTCCAGCGTGCGTCGTCCATGTTGGCCAGCAGCTTGTCGCGGGTGATGCCCGCGTTGTTGACCAGAATGTCGGCCTTGCCGCCGTAGTGCTCGGTGAGGTGCTCGACGATGCGATCGACCGCATCGTCGGCGGTGACGTCGAGGGTCAGCGCGGTGCCACCGACCTTGGTCGCGGTCTCGGCGAGCGCCTCGGCGGCCTGCTCGACGTCGATGAGCACGACCCGTGCGCCGTCGCGGGCGAACACCTTGGCGATCTCGGCGCCGATGCCGCGGGCCGCGCCGGTCACCAGCGCGACCTTGCCGTCCAGTGGCTTGTCCCAGTCCGCGGGCGGCACCGAATCGGCGGCGCCGACGTAGAACACCTGCGCGTCGACGTACGCCGACTTGGCCGACAGCAGGAACCGCACGGTGGACTCCAGACCGGTCGCGGCGGGCTTCGCGTCGGGGGACAGGTACACCAGCCCGATGGTGGAGCCACGCTGCAACTCCTTGCCGAGCGAGCGGGTGAAGCCCTCGAGCGCGCGCTGGGCGATTCGCTCGTCGACGCTGCCCGCCTCGTCCGGCGTGGTGCCGACGACGACGATCCGCGCGCAGGCCGTAAGGTTGCGCAGCAGCGGGGTGAAGAAGTCGTGCAGCGCCTTGAGTCCCTCGGGGGTGGTGATGCCGGTGGCGTCGAAGAGCAGCCCGCCGAACGAGTCGGCCCACCGGCCGCCGATGTTGTCGCCGACCAGGTCGTAGTCCTCGGCCAGCGCGGCGCGCAACGGTTCGGCGACGCGCCCATCGCCACCGATCAACAGGGACCCGGCCAGCGGCGGTTCGCCCGCCCGGTAGCGGCGCAACTCTTGCGGCTGGGGAACGCCGAGTTGCTTGGCCAGGAAGGATCCGGGGCCGGAGTTGAGGACTTGCGAGAGCAGGTCGGTAGCCACTGCACTGCCTTTCGAAAAACGGGTAAACGGGCTGTGGACATTGTCGTATTGCCTACCGAACTTACTCCAGAGTAAGAACGGTGGGTAGTATGACTCTCATTACCCCTGACGTCCCCCTGCCATGCATGGAGGTATGAAGTGGCCGACAACAAGACTGCCCGCCGGGTCGCCATCCTCGGCGGCAACCGGATTCCGTTCGCACGGTCGGACGGCGCCTACGCGCACGCGTCCAACCAGGACATGTTCACCGCCGCTCTGGGCGGGCTGATCGACCGGTTCCACCTCGACGGCGAGCGGCTCGGTGCGGTGGTCGGTGGCGCGGTGCTCAAGCACAGCCGCGACTTCAACCTCATGCGCGAGTGCGTGCTCGGCAGCGCGCTGTCGCCGTACACGCCGGCCTACGACCTGCAGCAGGCCTGCGGGACGGGTCTGCAGGCGACCATCGCGGTGGCCAACGGCATCGCCCTCGGCCAGTACGACTCGGGTGCCGCTGGTGGCGTGGACACCACGTCCGACGCACCGATCGCGTTCGGCGACGACCTGCGCAAAGTGCTCCTGGGTCTGCGGCGCGCCAAGTCGAACGTCGACCGGCTCAAGCTCGTCGGCAAGCTGCCCGCGGCGCTCGGCGTCGAAATCCCCACCAACGGCGAGCCCCGCACCGGGCTGTCGATGGGGGAGCACGCCGCCATCACGGCCAAGCAGATGCGCGTCAAGCGCGTCGACCAGGACGAGCTGGCGGCCGCGAGCCACCGCAACATGGCCGCCGCCTACGACCGCGGGTTCTTCGACGACCTCGTCACCCCGTTCCTCGGGGTCTACCGCGACAACAACCTGCGCGCCGACTCGTCGGCCGAGAAGCTGGCCAAGCTCAAGCCCGTGTTCGGTGTCAAGAACGGCGACGCCACGATGACGGCGGGCAATTCGACGCCGCTGACCGATGGCGCCTCGATCGTCCTGCTGTCCAGCGACGAGTGGGCAGCCGACCACTCGCTGCCCGTGCTGGCGTACTTCGTCGACGGCGAGACCGCCGCGGTGGACTATGTCAACGGCAACGACGGACTGCTGATGGCGCCCACCTACGCGGTGCCGCGCCTGCTCGCCCGCAACGGCCTGACGCTGCAGGACTTCGACTACTACGAGATCCACGAGGCGTTCGCGTCGGTGGTGCTGGCGACGCTGGCCGCCTGGGAGTCCGAGGAGTACTGCAAGGAGCGGCTCGGCCTGGACAGCGCCCTCGGATCCATCGACAGGTCCAAGCTCAACGTCAACGGTTCGTCGTTGGCGGCCGGCCACCCGTTCGCCGCGACCGGCGGCCGGATCGTGGCGCAGCTGGCCAAGCAGCTCGCGGAGAAGAAGCAGCAGACCGGCCAGCCGGTGCGCGGCCTGATCTCCATCTGCGCCGCAGGTGGACAGGGTGTCACGGCGATTCTGGAGGCCTAGAAAAATTTCTCGGCGACGGGTGTAACGCCCCGGCGGGGGCCGTCGATAGAACCTGTAGCTCCGTGTTGCCGTCTGACCCCCCGACCCGACGGCAACACGGGGCACTAACTTTTGAGCGCTAGCCCGCGGCGGGTTGATCCTTCTTCGCCGTGATCGGAGCCGACGTCGCGGGCGGCTGGAACAGGCTGCCTGCCAGGCTTCCCCTCGCGGTGCGAACCGCGACCAGCCCCCATGTGCCCAGCAGCCCCGCGTAGGCGATGACGGCCGCGACCCGGAATGCCGGCAGGCCCGTATGGATGGCCAGCTGCGTTGTCCCGGTGACGAACGTGCCGACCGGAAACGTCAGGCTCCACCACGTCAGCGCGAACGGCATGCCCCGCCGCATCGTGCGGACCGTCAACGCAGTGGCCAGCGAGATCCACAACACGCTGAACCCCCACACCGGGATGCCGAACAGGATCGCGAAGATCCCCATGCCTGCCGCCAGATCCGGTGGCACCGCCAGCGCGGCCTGCGTCCCGAGCAGCCCGGCGGCGGTCATGCCCTGACCGAGTGGGCCGAGCACGATCCACAGGGTCGGCACCCTTGCCGTGCCGGAGGTGCCGTAGTGCGCCAGCCTGCTCCAGATCATCGAGATGATGATCAGCGCCGCGATCAACGACAACCCGAACATCGCGTAGCAGCCGTAGAGCATCGTGGTGCGTCCCGTGCCGGGCTGCATGTGCGGGATGAGCAGCGCGCCCGCGGCTGCCGACACCATCGGTGGCACGACCGGCATCAGCCACCCGCCGAACGCGGCGTCGGGCCCGACGTTCAGCTGGGTGAACATCAGGTACGGAATGGTCATCGCCGTGAACAGGCCGCCTACGGTCCCGGCCGTCCACAGCACCCAATCGAGGTCCACGGCCAGCCGCATGCCGATGAAGTCCCTGCCGACCAGGATCGCGCCCGTCCCGACCGTGAGCAGTGCCATCGGCGCCGCCCCGTAGAAGTGGGCCATCTGCGGGTTGTGGGCATAGCTGCGGGCCACCGTCGGATGCCGGAACCACTGCACCGTCACCGCGACGAGGAGGACGACCAGCAGCACCGCCGCGACGAGCCAGACGATCCTCGAGAACACGTGCAGCCCTGGGACGTGGATCGGTAGGGTCGCTCCGGCCGTCGCGACGATGCCGGTGCCCATCACCGACGCGAACCAGTTCGGCCCGAAGTTCCCCAGTCGGGCAGCCACGACTGTCATGGTTCGATACTGACGGGGCAGACGTCGTAACCGCATAGGAGCGTGAGGGTCATGCAGGTCAGTATGTTCGGGCAGCTCAGCGGCGCGGGCAAGGAATCGCCGATCGACGCATGTGTGGCGAATCTCGCGCAGCTGCGCGACGAGGGCTTCGGGCGGTTGTGGATGAGCCAATTGCCTTACGAGCCAGACCTTCTCACCATTCTCGCCGTGGCCTTCCGCGAAGTCGACACCATCGAGGTGGGCAGCGGCGTCGTCCCGATCCAGAATCAGCACCCGATGAAGCTGGCGCAGCAGGCACTCGCACTGAGCCTGCTCTCGGGTGGCAGGTTCCTGCTCGGGCTTGGCATGACGCACCAGGCCGTCACCGAGGGCATGTGGGGCATCCCGTGGGACAAGCCGGTGCGACGGCTCAACGAGTTCCTCGACGGCCTGCTGCCGCTGCTGGCGGGTGAGCCAGCCGAAGCGCAGGGCGAGACGGTGACGACGCGGGGTGCGTTGATGGTCCCCGGCGCACCGCGGCCGGACGTGTACGTCGCAGCGCTGGGCCCGCAGCTGTTGAAGATCGCAGGCCGACGCACGGCGGGGACCGTCACCTGGATGACGGGACCGAAGACCTTGGCCGACCACGTCGTTCCGACGTTGCGCCAGGCGGCGGCCGATGCCGGGCGTGACGAGACGGCGGTGCGGGTGGTGGCGTGCCTACCCGTGAGCGTCACCGACGACGTGGACGGCGCGCGCAAGCAGGCCGCCGAGCAGTTCAAGATGTACGGAGTGCTGCCGTCGTATCGGGCGATGCTCGATCGCGAGGGGTACGCCGGTCCCGAGGACGCCGCGATCATCGGCGACGAGAACACCGTGCGGCAGCGCCTCGACGAGCTGCGCGCGGCGGGCGTCGACGAGTACGTGGCGGCCACCTTCGACGCGTCGTCCGAGGGGCGTGCCCGCACTCGCGCGGTGCTGCGCCAGCTGGACGCGTAGGCCCGTTGCACGGGTGCTGGCCACACCCCGACTGGTCGGGCAGCACCATGGCTCGGCGGCCGATCCGGTTCCACTATGGTCGCCATGACTAGTGCCATGACCCCGACGATCACCGAAGCCGACACCGCCACCGACGGCCGGACCGACTGGCCGCGGCTGTTGTCGACGCCCATCCGTGCGCAGGCCTGGCGGGCCTACGGCTACGTCGTTGCGGTGACGCTGCTGGCGGCGGTCGTGATGGCGTACCTGTTCGCCGTCGTACTCGCCACGGGCCTGCTGATGGTCACCCTGATCGGCGTCCCGCTGCTGGCGTTGGTGGTGCTCAGTGGCCGCGCCTGGAGCCGGCTGTACCGGTCGTTGGCCCGGCTGGCCGGCACCACGATCGAGACGCCGCCGCCGTTCGGGCGTCCCACCGGCTGGTGGCTGACGCTGCGGGCGGCGCTGACCGACGCGGTCGGCTGGCGGGCGCTCGGCTTCCTTGCACTGCAGGCGTTGGTGATGCTCGTCGTCGGCTACTGGGTGCTCGTTGGCGTGGCGATGGCCGGCGCGTTGGTCATCTCGCCAGTGGCGTGGCTGGTGATGGATGAGCCGTTCGTCACCCTCGGCGAGCCGATCGACTCGCTGGGCGCCTACCTCGCGTTGGCGGTCGGTGGCCTGGTGGCGCTGTACCTGCTGGGCTGGGTCATGATCGGCATCGCCCGCGTCCACACCCGGCTGGCCACCGCGCTGCTCGGTCCCAGCGGCCAGTCGCGCCGGGTGACACAGCTGGAACGCACCAGAGCCGCCGCCGTCGAGGACTCCGCTGCGACCCTGCGCAGGGTGGAACGCGAGCTGCACGACGGCACTCAGGCGCGCCTGATCACGGTGGCGATGGCACTGGTGCGCGCGGAGGAGCACCTCACCGACGACACCGAGACCGCCGGGGCGCGCGCGCTGGTGTCGAACGCGTTGGCCAACACCAAGGACGCGCTGGCCGAGCTGCGTGAGGTGGTGCGTGGAATCCGGCCCCCCGCACTGGATTTGGGCCTGGATGCCGCGGTCCAGACGTTGGCCGCGCGCAACCCGATCCCGGTCGAGGTGTCGACCGACATCGCGGCGCGCCCGTCGCTGGGCATCGAGACGCTCGCCTACTTCTGCATCGCGGAGCTGCTGGCCAACGTGTCCCGGCACTCCGGCGCCGCCCAGGCCTCGGTGACCATTCGCTCGGACGCCGAATCGCTGCGGATCGTCGTCGTCGACAACGGCACCGGCGGTGCCGAGCTTGGCGGCGGATCCGGGCTGACCGGCCTGCGCGATCGCGTCGAGACCGTGGACGGTCAACTGACCGTGGACAGTCCGGCGGGCGGTCCCACGACGGTGACGGTCGTCATGCCGACCGGGCAGGCGGAGTGATGCGCCTCGTCGTCGCCGAGGACAGCGTCATCCTCCGCGATGGATTGGCGCAGTTGCTGGTCGAACGGGACCACGACGTGGTCGCCAAGGTGGGCAACGCCGACGACCTCCTCGATGCCGTCGACGCGCATCGGCCCGACGTGGCGATCATCGACATCCGCATGCCGCCGACGTTCACCGATGAGGGGCTCGTCGCCGCCGTGCGCCTGCGCCATACCCATCCCGACGTCGGCGTGCTCGTCTTCTCGCAATGGATCGAAAAGCGTTATGCCGCTGAACTACTGGCGGGCCGACCGTCGGGAGTCGGCTATCTCCTCAAGGACCGGGTGGCCGACATCCACGAGTTCATCGATGCGCTCAACCGCGTGGCCGCCGGCGGAACGGCACTCGATCCCGAGGTGGTGCGGCAGCTGATGGGCTCCCAGCGGGGTGCGAACACCCTCGACCGGCTCACGCCGCGTGAGCGCGAAGTCCTGGCGTTGATGGCCGCGGGTCACTCCAACAGCGCGCTGGCGAGTCAGCTCTCGGTCACCGAGCGGGCGGTGGAGAAGCACGTCTCCAGCATCTTCGCCAAGCTCGAACTGCCACCGTCACAGGCGCACCACCGCCGCGTCCTGGCGGTGGTGACCTACCTCAATTCCTGATGCGGCACAGACGAAGAAGACTTCGAATCGCCCCTTTCCCGAGGGCCATCATCGGCGTAACATCGTCTGCACGACGGGTTCGGGAGTGACTAATCCAAAGAGCCGGTGCAATGAGGTGAAGAGCCGGCCGCGCGTTTGATGTAAAGAGACGCCCTCAATTGTCCTCCCGAACCCGCCTTTTTTGTGTGACGAGGCCGGACAGCGACCAGACGGTCAGGTATGCCAGGCCGAAGAACGTCGCCACGGCCACAGCCACCCCGGTCGACTGCACGTAGGCGAACGGGGACCGCACCCATTCGAACGTCGACGCCACGACCGCGTCGGGCCGCGTCACCAGGTCCCACGAATTCCACCGCTGGAACCGCCCGATGATGACTCCGATCGAACACAGCCCGATCGACACGACGACGGCCAGCCACCCCAACACCGAACCCCACTCCCGTTCGATGCGCTGATGGATCAGCCGCAACGACACCACGCCGAGCATGATGCCGGTCCACGCCGCGAACCCGTACTGCAGGACGTGCCGCCAGAGCTCGACGCCCTCGCCGAGGTGCACCAGATCGGTGACCAGATACGGCGAGTTCGGCAGGAACGCCAGCCAGCCCAGGCCCAGCGGCAGCAGCCACACCCGTCGACGGACTGCGGCGAACCCGGCCGCGAAGAAGACGGGAATCCAGGCCAGCGCCAGATTCCAGATCAGAAACAACGTCGGGTACGAGCGCGGTGCGGCAGGGTCGGTGATGCCCAGCACGGACGTCAGCAGGGTCGTTGCCACCAGCGCGAACACCAGAACGACGCGCGGGGCATTGTTCACCGGTCCAGTTTGCCTGACAACGCAAAGGGCCCCCGGTTTCCCGGAGGCCCTTTGCGTGTGTGAAGTGTCGCGACGGCTTAGAAGGCAGCCTCGTCGAGCTCCATCACCTCGTTGTCGATGGTGTCGATCACCAGGCGGGTGCTGGTCAGCAGCGGCAGGAAGTTCTTCGCGAAGAACGACGCCGTCGCGATCTTGCCGTCGTAGAAGTTGCGATCGTCACCGGCTGCACCGTTGTCGAGCGCTTCGATGGCGACGGCCGACTGCTTCAGCAGGAGCCAGCCGAGCACCAGGTCGCCGACGCTCATCAGGAAGCGCACCGAGCCGAGACCCACCTTGTAGATGTTCGCCGCGTCCTCCTGCGCCGACATCAGGTAGCCGGTCAGCGTCGCCGCCATGCCCTGCACGTCCGCGAGCGCGGTCGCCAGCAGCTCGCGCTCGGCCTTCAGACGCCCGTTGCCGGACTCGTTCTTGATGAACTGCTCGATCTCATTCGCAACGTAGCCGAGGGCAACGCCCTTGTCGCGCACGATCTTCCGGAAGAAGAAGTCCTGCGCCTGGATGGCCGTGGTGCCCTCGTAGAGCGAGTCGATCTTCGCGTCGCGGATGTACTGCTCGATCGGGTAGTCCTGCAGGAAGCCCGAGCCGCCGAAGGTCTGCAGGCTCTCGGTGAGCTTGGCGTAGGCCTGCTCGGACCCGACGCCCTTGACGATGGGCAGCAGCAGGTCGTTGACCTTGACGGCCAGGTCGGCGTCGATGCCGTAGACGGCCTTGGCCACCTCGGGATCCTGGAACGTCGCGGTGTAGATGTACAGCGCACGCAGACCCTCGGCGTAGGACTTCTGGGTCAGCAGGCTGCGACGAACGTCCGGGTGGTGCGTGATGGTCACACGCGGCGCGGTCTTGTCCGTCATCTGGGTCAGGTCGGCACCCTGGACGCGCTCCTTGGCGTACTCAAGCGCGTTGAGGTAGCCGGTCGACAGGGTGGCGATTGCCTTGGTGCCCACCATCATCCGGGCCTGCTCGATGACGTCGAACATCTGGGCAATGCCCTCGTGCACCTCGCCGACCAACCAGCCGACGGCGGGCTTGTCGTGCTGGCCGAGCGACAGCTCGCAGGTCGCGGAGACCTTGAGGCCCATCTTGTGCTCGACGTTGGTGACGTACACGCCGTTGCGCTCGCCGGGCTCGCCGGTCTCGAAGTCGAACAGGAACTTGGGCACGAAGAACAGCGAAAGACCCTTGGTGCCGGGGCCTGCGCCCTCGGGGCGGGCCAGCACCAGGTGGAAGATGTTCTCGAACAGATCTCCGGAGTCACCGGAGGTGATGAAGCGCTTCACGCCCTCGATGTGCCAGGAGCCGTCCTCCTGCTTGACGGCTTTGGTGCGGCCGGCGCCGACGTCGGAGCCCGCGTCGGGCTCGGTCAGCACCATGGTGGAGCCCCAGCCACGCTCGGCGGCCAGCACGGCCCACTTCTTCTGCTCCTCGGTGGCGAGGTGGTAGAAGATGTTCGCGAAACCGGCACCGCCTGCGTACATCCAGACCGCCGGGTTGGCGCCGAGGATGTGCTCGTTGAGCGCCCACATCAAGGCCTTTGGCGTCGGCGTACCGCCGAGCGCCTCGTCGAGACCGACCCGGTCCCAGCCGGCGTCGAGCACGGCGCGCACGGACTTCTTGAAGGCCTCGGGCAGCGTCACCGAGAAGGTGTTGGGGTCGAAGGTCGGGGGGTTGCGGTCACCCTCGGCGAATGATTCGGCGATGGGACCTGCGGCCAGCCGGCTCATTTCCTCGAGCATCTCGCGGGCGGTGTCGACGTCCAGGTCGCTGAACTGACCTTCGCCGAGCGCCTTGTCGATACCGAATACCTCGAACAGGTTGAACACCTGGTCACGGACGTTGCTCTTGTAGTGGCTCACGATTCTCCTCGATGAGATTCCGTCTTCGGTTGGGTACTCACGATAAGTTACCCACCAGTAACTGCGGCCAACTATACCGTTCAGTAACTTCAACGCAAAGCCCCTGCGAGCAAATTTCTACCAGCTAACCAACCCGGTGGTTGATTGGGCCTGGCCAGGCGCCTACGTGCATGTCTGACCTGCCGTTTCGGCGGGATGTGAGATCCGCCACTAGAGCCTCCAGCACGGCCGTTAGGGTGTGTCGAATGCGGCGCGTAGCGGTGTGGGGAACAGGCAATATGGGGTCGACGGCGATCCGGTCGGCGACGGGGTTCCCCGGTCTGCAGCTGGCCGCCGTGATCACCTCCTCGCCGGCCAAGGAGGGCGCCGACGCTGCGACGTTCGCCGGGTTGGCCGCACCGACCGGGGTCTCCGCCACCACCGACGTCGACGCCGCACTCGCGGTCTGCGACGCCGTCGCGTACATGGCCTCCGGTGACATCCGGCCTGACGAGGCGGTGAACGACATCGAGCGCTGCCTACGCGCGGGCGTCCACGTCGTGACCCCCTCGCTGTACTCGCTGTACGACCCGCGCTCGGCGCCGCGGGAATGGGTCGACCGCCTTTCCGCCGCGGCGGAGGAGGGCGGCGCCACGCTGTTGGTCAGCGGCGTGGACCCGGGCTGGGCCAACGACGCGCTGGCCGTGATGGCCGCGGGACTGTGCACCCGCATCCGGACCATCCGGTGCCAGGAGATCTTCGACTACTCCACCTACGACCAGCCGCATGCGGTCCGGGTGTCGTGCGGGTTCGGCGGATCGATGGAGGAGGTGCCGATGATGCTGCTGCCGTCCATCCCAACCATGGTGTGGGGCGGCAACATTCGGCTCATCGGACGCGGCCTCGGACTGGAGATCGACGAGATCACCGAGGTCGTCGAGCGCTTGCCGCTGGAGGCATCGGTCGACAACGTCATGGGCCACTTCGAGGCGGGCACCCAGGGCGCGTTCTTCCTCAAGGTGATCGGCTGGGCGGGCGGCAAGGAGCGCATCGTCGTCGAACACATCACCCGCATCGACCCGTCGTGCGCGCCGCACTGGCCGCTGCCCGACGAAGGCGTCGGCGACCACCGCGTCATTGTGGACGGCGATCCGCAGCTCACCATCGTCAGCCGGGCCGACGTGCCGGGCGGCACCAGGGCCGACGGCGGCAACACCACCGCCGCCAACCGGCTGCTCGGCGCGATCGAGTGGCTGGCCACCCAGAAGCCCGGCATCTACGACGGGCTCGACGTGCCGCTGCACACGCCGCTGCCCGCCGAAGTCGAGGCGACTCGCTGGGCTGATTGATTTCGCCGAGACTGCTGACAGATCGCGATTTGCGCGATAAGTACGATCTGACAGCAGCTTCGAGGTGTCGGTCAGTCGTCAGTCGGCGAGGATTCCGCATCGGGCAGCTGACCGACCAGATACTCCGCAAGCCCTCCGATGGTCGGGTAGTCGAACACCGCGGTCGCGTTGATCGTGAACGCGCCGCCGAACTGACTGTGCAACCGGTTGCGCAGTTCGATCGCCATCAGTGAGTCCGTACCCAGGTCCAGGAACCGGTTGGTGGCGGCCGGCGGCGAAGCGAGCCGCAGGAAGTTCTGCACCTCGCGCTGCAGGAACTCGGTCACGAAGCCTGCGCGCTGCGCCACCGGGATCTCCTGCAGTTGGCGAAGCAGCTCACTGTCGCCGGTCACCTCCCCGACGGCACTCGGCAACACCAGGTCGAGCATCGGTGGACGCGAACTGCCCAGCACCTTGGCCGCCCGCTGCCAGTTGGCCTTGATGACGGTGGCCTGGGCGGTTCCGTTGGCGACGGCCTCGGCGAGTGCGCCAAGCGCTGCCGAGGGTTCCAGCGGAATCAGGCCCTGCGCGCCGATGTTGGCGCGCGCGGCCTCGGAAGAGGCCATGCCACCCTGACCCCACGGGCCGAAGTTCACGCCGGTGGCGGGCAGGCCCTGCGCCCTTCGCTGCGCGACCAGGCCGTCGAGCAATGCGTTGGCCGTCGCGTAGTTGGACTGGCCTGGCGAACCGAACAGGCTGGACACCGACGAGGACACGATGAAGAAGTCCAGCTCGTCGTCCCTCGTCAGCCGGTCGAGATGGCAGGCGCCATAGGCCTTGGGCGCCAACGTCGTTCGGAACCGCTCCAGGTTCTGCTGCGCCAGCAGCCCATCGTCGAGCACACCGGCCAAGTGCACCACTCCCGCGAGCGGCGGCAGCTCGGTGCGGATTCGCTCCAGCAGCTCGTTGACCGCGGACTCGTCGCCGACGTCGGCCGCAAAGGTATGGATGCGGCACCGGTACCGCTCGGTGATGTCCTCGATCGCCCGTTGGGCGTCCGCGTCGGGCGCCCGCCGGCTGGTCAACACGATGTCGCCGGCTCCGAGTTGGGCCAAGTACGCCGCCGTGTGCAGTCCGATCGCACCGAGTCCACCGGTGATCAGATAGCTCCGATCGGCACGCGGCTGCAGCGGGTTGGGCGTCTGCAGCACGATCTTTCCGATGTGCCGCGCCTGCTGCATCCGGCGGAACGCGGCCCGCGCCTCCGTGATCGGATAGATCTCGGCGGGCAGTGGTGTCCACTCGCCGCGCGCCATGCCGTCCGACACCTCGGTCAGCAAGCGCTTGATCTCATCGGGGCGCTGCAGCGTGGTGACGTCCAGCGCGACGATCTCGTAGGCGATGTCGGGACGGACCGCCGCCATCTGCTCGGGCGTCCAGATGTCCCGCTTGGCGATCTCGGCGAAACGGCCATTCTGGGCGGTCGCCCGCACGGTCGCCTCGAGGAATCCCTCGTTCGTCAGGCTGTTGAGCACCACGTCGACCCCAGCGCCGTCGGTGTCGGCGAGGATCTCGTCGGCGAAATCCGTTGTGCGCGAGTCGTAGACGTACTTGACGCCCATCTTGCGCAGCGTCGCGCGCTTGAAGGTGCTGGCGGTCGCGAACACGGTGGCGCCCTGCTGCTGAGCCATCTGGATCGCGGCCAACCCGACGCCGCCGCTGGCGGCGTGAATCAGCACCCGATCACCGGGCTGCAGCTGCGCCCAGTCGAACGCGAGCCGCACCGTGAGCGCTGCGGCCGGAATGGTGGCCGCCGCGACCGGGCCAAGCCCTTCGGGCACCGGCGCCACCAGCTGGGCCGGCACGTTGAACCGGCTGGAGAACGCGCCCTGCATGAAGCCGTAGACGCGCTGGCCGACCTCGAGTCCGGTTACGCCGCTTCCCAACTGGGTGACGATGCCGGCGAAGTCCCCGCCGATCGGTCCGGGATCACCCGGGTAGAGGCCGAGCACGTTGAGCACGTCCCGGAAGTTCAGGCCCGCGGCTTCGACCCGGACCTGCACGTAACCCTCGTCCGGTGCCGGCACGTTCGTCTCGGTCAGACGCAGGTTGTCGATCGCTCCACGTTCGGTGGGGGCCAGGACGAAGTCGGCCGAGCGCGGCACCGTGAGGTGACCGCTGCGCGCCCACGGCAGCAACCGCGACGCCAGCAGCTTTCCTTGTCGCAGAGCGAGTTCCGGCTCGTCGACGGGAGTGGTCCGCAGATTGGCCAGGATCTGCACTGCTTCGTCGGACCCGTCGCAATCGACCAGCTTGCAGTGCAGCGCCGGTTCCTCGTTGATCGTGGTGCGACCGAATCCCCACAGCGCCGCCTGCACCGGGTCGACCGGTTCGCCGGATTCGCACGCCACGGCGTGCTCGGTGACGATCCACAGTCCGCCGGGCAGCCTCACGTCACCGTTTCGTGAACCGCCCTGCACGGTGTGCACCGCACTGAGCAGGTTGGCGAGCTCGGTCTCGAGCCGCGCGGCGACGTCGACACTCGATTCGGCTCGGCTCGGCGCGGTGCCGCGCCAGACGATGCCGGCGAACGGCACACCGCTCTCGTGCGCCTGCGCCAACACCTGTCCCAAGGACTCCGAATCGGTGCTCCGGTCGAACGGAATGCAGCCGGGCACGTTGGCGGCCAGTTCGTCGAACCCGGCGATCAGCCAGGTGCCGTTGCCGGCGTCCTCGGCAACATCGCTCGTCGCGGGCGGTGGTACCTCGTGCCAGCCGAGGGTGTAGAGCAGCCGGGTGGCATCGCCACCGAGTCCGCGCAACAAGGCCTCGCGCGGTGCGCGTTTCACCGTGAACTCGCGAATCCCGCCCAGTAGGCGGCCATCCCGGTCGACGAAGTCGAGATCGAAGACCTGCGTCTCGTTGTCGAGGGCGGCTGCGTGCCACGTCGCGCGGCAGTAGAACCGCCGCGGCATCTTCTCCCGCAGCGTCACCTGCCCGTACCGCAACGGCAGGAACAGATCGCTTACGCCCTGTTCGGCCGCGAGGAGTGCCGGGAACGCCGGGAAGGCAACGCCGGTGCACAGATCCATCAGAACCGGGTGCATGGGCTCGGTTGCGAGATGTTCGGCGAGCTCTTCGCCGACCACGATGTCGCCGACCGCTTCGCCTTCACCGAGCCACAGCGACTTCAGGGAACCGGACCAGGTCGGCCCCCACGCCAGCTCCATGTCGGCGAAGGTCTCGAACAAGTCCTGCGGACGCATGCGGTTGCACCGCTCGATTGCCGCGTCGACGGGATCCACCCTCTCGGGCTCGTCCTCGGAAACGCCGGCCATGACGGTGCCCTCGGCGTTCAGCGACCATTCGGCGCCGGGTTCGCCGTACGGGCGGCTGTGCACCGTGAAACTCGACCCCGTGCCGTCCTCGAGCGGATGCAACGTCAGCTGTACTTCGCGAGAACTCTTCTCGGGCAGGATGATCGGCTCGTAGAAGAAGACGTCGGTCACCCGGGCCGGTGCGCCGATCGCGGCCAACGCCATCGCCGCGTACGTCGCTCCGGGAACGACGACGGTGCCATAGATGACGTGGTCGGAAAGCCACGGCTGCGATTTGACGGACAACCTGCTGGTGTAGACCGAGTCACCGGAGGCGAGATCCTTCGCACTGCCCAGGATTCCGGACACCGCCGAGCCGGCCCCTCCTTCCATGGCCATGCCGGACGTCTTGGGCCAGAAGCGACGCCGCTGGAACGGATACGTGGGCAATTCGAGTCTGCGCCGGGGTTGACGCGCCAGGCCGGCGGCGAAATCGGGCCGGTGGCCGCCGACGTAGGCCGCGGCCAGCGCGTCGGCGATCTGACGCCGGTCGCCGACGCCCTTGCGCAATGACACGATCGCCCGCGGCGCTGCCAGGTGTTCCGGCCAGATCTGTACCGCGGCACCGGTCAGCACCGGCTGTGGACCGATCTCCATCAACACCGAGCATCCCAGCGCCGCCACGGTGCGCACGCTCTCGGCGAATTGCACGGGCTGGCGGGAATGCCGACGCCAGTACTGGGCATCGATCGGGGTTTGACCCGTGAGCACAGCGCCGGTGCGATTGCAGACCAGCGGCAGCGTCGGGGCGGCGAACTGCAACTGCGCTGCGTACGACTCGAATTCACCGAGCACAGGATCCAGCAGCTCCGAATGGAAGGCGTGGCTGGTCTCCAGCCAGGTGCAGCGGATCGCCTCGTCACCGAATCTGGCGACGATCTGGTCCAGATCCTCAGCCGGGCCCGAGAGCACGGTGTTGGGTCCGTTGTAGGCGCCGACCGAGACGCGCGGGAATTCGCTTGCGACTTCCTCGACGTGATTGGCGTCGGCGAACACCGCCACCATTCGCCCACCCTCGGGCAGGCTGCCGAACAGCCGGCCACGCTCGGCCATCAGTCGTGCGCCGTCTTCGATGCTGAACACGCCGGCCACGCATGCCGCCGCGTACTGGCCCACGCTGTGGCCAAGGACGACGTCGGGTTGGATGCCCCACGACTGCCACAGCCGGGCCAGGCCCATCTCGACGGCGAACAGTGCGGGCTGCGCAAATGACGTGTGCCGCAAGGCCTGTCCCGCTTCACGATCGGTCGCGAACAGTACTTCCAGCAACGGGCGGGGCAGTAGGTCACTGACCGCGTCCGCGCAACGCGTCACGGTCTCGGCGAAAACCGGTTCGGCGTCGAACAATTCACGCGCCATCCCCGGATACTGACTGCCCTGACCGGTGAACAGCCACGCCGTCGTCGGCTGGTGCGTGTGCTCGCCGCGGACGACGCCGGGTCGCAACCGGCCCTCGGCCAGCTCGGCCAGTCCGTCGCGCGCGGTCTCGACCGAGTCGACGACCAGCGCCGCGCGATGCTCGAAGTGAGAACGACCCTCGCCTGCGGTGAGGCACACGTCGGCGACGTCGGCCTCGGGGTGGGCGGCCAACCAGGCTTCGTACCGCTGCGCCACCGCCACCAGTGCTTCCGGCGACCGCGCGGACAGTGCCAGCACGTTGAAGGCCTGTTCGGGCGCGTCTGCCTCAGGGGTCTCCGTGATGTCGCCCGAGACTTCCACGGCGGGTCGCGTCGGCGTCTCCTCGATGAGGACGTGCGCGTTCGTTCCGGTGAATCCGAAGGAACTCACGCCTGCGCGCCGTGGCCTGCCGTTCGCCTGCCAGGGCGTCGCCTCGTCCACGACCCGCACGGGCAGCGTGTCCCACGGAATGTGCGGGGACGGCGTGTCGAAGTGCAGGGTCTGCGGCAGCACCTCGTGCTGCAGCGACAGCACCACCTTGATCAGACCGGCCACGCCCGATGCCGACTCGAGGTGACCGATGTTGGTCTTCACCGAACCCATGAGCAACGGCCGGTCCGCGTCGCGCGAGGCACCGTAGGCAGCCGCGGCGGCCTGCACCTCGATCGGATCGCCCAGCGGGGTCCCCGTCCCGTGTGCTTCGAGGTAGTCGACGTCGCCGCCCACCAGGCCGGCCCGCGCGAGCACGCCACCGATGAGTCGTTGCTGTGCACCACCATTGGGCACCGTCAGACCGCTGGACGCGCCGTCCTGGTTGACGCCACTGCCGGAGATGACGGCACAGATCCGGTCGCCGTCGCGCTCTGCGTCGCTCAGCCGCTTGAGCACCAGAATCCCGGCGCCCTCACTGCGCACGTAGCCGTCGGCGGAAGCGTCGAACGTCTTGCACCTGCCTGCCGGGGACAGCATCCTCGCGCGGGAGGCGGCAATGGTCGTGACGGGGCTCAGCAAGACGTTCACGCCGCCTGCCAACGCCAGGTCGCAGTCACCGGAATGCAATGCCTGGCAGGCCTGATGGACGGCCACCAGGGCCGAGCTGCATGCGGTATCCACCGCGACTGCCGGCCCCTCGAGTCCGAGCGCGAAGGCAACGCGACCGGAGATGGCGTTGAGCGCATTGCCGGTGATGAAGTACGGCTCGATCTTGTCGACCGACTCCGACGACAGCAGATGCGCGTACTCGTTGGCCGCAACCCCCGTGAAGATGCCGGTTCGGCTGCCGCGCAGGGTGGCCGGCGCGTACCCGGCGCGTTCCAGGCCCTCCCAGGCCATTTCGAGCATCAGCCGCTGCTGCGGTTCGATCCAGACCGCCTCGCGCGGCGAGATGCCGAAGAACTCGGGATCGAATCCGTCGACGGCGTCCAGGAATCCGCCGAAACGGGTGTAGGTCTTGCCGGGGGTTTCCGGGTCCGGGTCGTAGAACTCGTCGATGTCGAAACGGTCCTCGGGGACCTCCCGGATCGCGTCCACACCACCGGACAGCAAGTCCCAGAAGGCCTCCGGATCGGGCGCGCCGGGAAAACGGCACGACACGGCGACGATTGCGATCGGTTCGTCCGTGCGCGTCCGCACCACCGATGCCTCTGGTGTGACGGTCGCCTGCCCGCTGAGGCCGAGCACCTCGCCCAGCAGGTAGTCGGCCGCATCGGATAGCCGGGGGTGGTCCATCACCAGGGTGACGGGTATCTCCTTGGCAACGGCCTGTTCGAGGCGGCGCCGCAACTCGACGGCCATCAGCGAATCCATGCCGAGGTCGAAGAAGCCGGCGTCCTCGCGGATCTCCGCGGAGTCCACCCGGGTCACCTCTGCCACCGCGTCGCGCAGATAGTTCGTGACGAGCTTCTTGCGTTGCTGCACTGGGGCGTTGGTGAGCAGCTCGACGAACGGGGTCTTCCCCGATGCCGTCGTGACCGGCGCCGTCGCGGTCGCCTCGGCAGGCACCTCGCGCTCCAATTCGGCCAGGAATGCCCGCCTGCCGGCCTGCTGGTAGAGCGGCAGGAAACGGGCCCAGTCGATCCGGGCAACGACTCCCTGCGCCGAAGACGCCGCGACGTCGGCCAGGCCCGCCAATGCGTCGGCAGGTGACAACGTTGCGACCCCGCGCCGATCCAGTCGCGCCCGCGACTCCGCGTCGGCCATGCCCGCCGACCAGGGGCCGAAGTTGACGCTGATCCCGGGGATGCCTTGCTCGCGCAGGCGCCAGGCCAGCCCGTCGAGGAAGGCGTTGGCCGCGCCGTAGGCGGTTTGACCGAAGCCGCCCCACACCGACGCGATCGACGAGGTGCTGATGAAGAAGTCGAGCGTCATCTCGGCGGCGGCCTCGCTCAAATGCCAGGCGCCCCAGACCTTGCCGGCGAAGACACGGTCGATTTCAGCATCGTCGAGGTTGCTCAGCGGGGTGGTCCCGAGCTCGCCTGCGGCGTGGACGATGCCGGCCAGGGGCGCCATGTCGGCCCGCACTCCGGCCAGCAGGCGCGCGACGTCGTGGGCATCGGCGACGTCGGCGGCGACGATCCGGAACTCGCAGCCGTGCTGTTCGTGCAGCGCGTCGATGCGCTGTCGAACGGCATCGCTGGGGTCGCGTCGGCTGGTCAGTACCAGATGCTTGGCGCCGTGCGCGGCCAGATATCCGGCGATCTCAAGCCCGATTGAGCCCAGCCCGCCGGTCACCAAGTACGTTGCATCCGAACGCAATTCCAGTGGCGTGCTGCTGGGCTGCCCGGTCCGGCGAACCAGCCGGGGAACGTAGACGTCTTGATCACGCAGTGCGACTTGGTCTTCCCGCACGGTCGAGCTGTGCGGCGCATCGATCCGGTCGACGAGCCGAGCCCATTCCTGGTCGGATGCCTCGCCCAGATCCACCAGTCCGCCCCATACGTTGGGCAGCTCCAGCGCTGCGGCGCGCCCGAATCCCCACAGGCAACTCTGATCCGGTGCGACGGCATCGGTTTCGGTTACTCGCTGTGCGCCCCGGGTCACCACCCAGATGTGGCTACGCAGTTCGGCCGCGATCGCGGCGCGGAACAGGCGCCGGGTTCCGCCAAGGATTCGATGTTGCATCCGCAGCAGTGACCGCATCCCGGTCTTGGAGTCCGGATCGGAGTCGAGTGCCGCGACGTGCACGATGCGTAGCGTCGAATCGCCCGCTGCTGCAGCGCGCAACGTGTCGGCGAGCTGTTCGGCGTCGGTGTCGGACTGCGGCAACCCGATGATCCGGTGCTGCTGTCCCCGCGCGGTCAGTGTGTCGACCAGCGGCCGAATCGCCGGGGAATCGTCACCGATCAGAATCCAGGTGGATCCGCCGCCCGCATGCGCAGCCGAGGTGGGGGACTTCTCCCAGCGGATCTCGTAGCGGTCGGTCTCGATCGATTGCGTCGTGCGTTGCTGGTTGTGTTGTGCCGCAAGCTTGGTCAGCACATTGAAGGTCTGGTCGTCGCCGCTCGAACCGTCGAGCAGGGCCGCGAGTTCTTCGATCCGACCGGCCTCGAGAAGACGGATCGCCTGGGTGCGCGGACCCGCCTGCTCCGGCTGGCCTGTGGCTTCGCGGTTGTCGCGGAACGAGTACTGGCGGTGCTCGAACGGATAGGTGGGTAGGTCGAGCTTGCGCGCGTGCGCCTGCCGGAAGGCGGCGAATTCGGGCAGGTGGCCCAGCACGTACGCGTCGGCGACGGCCTCGGTGATCTGTCGCTGGTCGCCGGCCGTTGGGCGCAGGGACGCGATCGCGCGGGGTGCCGTGGCCGGGTCTGGCCATGCGCGCATGGCAGCTGCGGTGAGCACCGGCCGCGGGCCGATCTCGAGCAGCACCTTGCAATTCAGCTCGGCCAGGGTGCGGACGCTCTTGGCGAATTCCACCGGTTGACGCGCGTGGCGGCGCCAATAGGCGCCGTCGAGTTTCACGGTCCAACCGAGCGCGGCGCCGGTGCGGTTGTCGATC
The DNA here is from genome assembly GCF_000620625.1 of Mycobacterium sp. URHB0044. Taxonomy (GTDB): domain Bacteria; phylum Actinomycetota; class Actinomycetes; order Mycobacteriales; family Mycobacteriaceae; genus Mycobacterium. The sequence continues at coordinate 189,864 of NZ_JIAW01000001.1, forward strand.
AGAATGCGTTGTGGCGTATTGAAGGTGAACCGGTCCGCATACGTCTCGAACTCGTCGAGGATCGGATCCAGCAGCGCCGAGTGGAACGCGTGGCTGGTGTCCAGCCAGTCGCATCGGACGCCGTCGGCCGCCAGCCCGGCGACGGCCTTCTCCAGATCTGCTGCAGGCCCGGACAATACGGTGTTCGCACCGTTGTAGGCGGCGACCGACAACGTCGGGAACTCGTCGGTCAGGCTCTCGACGCGCTCGGCGGCGGCGGAGACCGCCACCATCCGGCCACCCGCGGGCAGGCTGCCGAAGAGCCGACCGCGTTCGGCCATCAGCAGCGCGCCGTCCTCGAGCCTGAAGACGCCCGCGACGCAGGCAGCCGAGTACTGGCCGACGCTGTGACCCACGACCACGTCGGGCTCGAATCCCCACGACTGCCAGAGCCGGGCCAGCCCCAGCTCCACCGCGAACAGGGCCGGCTGCGCGTAGGTGGTCTGCCGCAGCGTCTCTTCGCCTGCCGCACCGTCAATCGCGAAAATGACGTCCAGCAACGGCTTTTCGAGAACGTCGGCGACCACTGCCGCGCACCGATCCAGCGTCTCGGCGAACACCGGCTCGGTGTCGTACAACTCCCTGGCCATGCCCGGGTACTGGCTGCCCTGACCGGTGAAGAGCCACGCGGTCTTGGGGGTGTCATGAGATTCGCCCCGAACCAAACCGGGCGCGGGGCGGTCGTCGGCGAGCGCGCCGAGTAGGTCGATTGCGGATTCCCTCGAATCGACCACCAGGCCGGCCCGGTGCTCGAGATGGGCTCGCGCCGTGCCCGCGGTGAAGCACACGTCGGCCAACGTGGCCTCCGGGTGGGCGTTCAGCCAGGTGCGGTAGCGATCGGCGATCTGCGTCAACGCGGCGGGCGTCCGCGCCGAGAGGGGAAGCAGGCTGTACCGACCCTGCTCCGGCTGCGGCTCTGCAGGCGAGGGTGCTACCGGCGCTTCCTCGAGGATGACGTGGGCGTTGGTCCCTGCGAACCCGAACGAGCTGACGCCCGCGATCCGCGGGCGGCCGTTGCGCGCCCAGGGGATGGTTTCCTTCACCACCTCCACAGCGAGCCGATCCCACGGAATGTGGGGCGACGGGTTCTCGAAGTGGAGGTGCTTGGGCAAAGTCTCGTGCTCGAGCGACAGGATGACCTTGATGACGCCCGCGATCCCCGCGGCCGCCTCCAGGTGCCCGATGTTCGTCTTCGCCGAGCCGATCAACAGTGGCCTGCCGGGCTCGCGTCCGATACCGAGCGCAGCGCCCGCGGCCTGCGCCTCGATCGGGTCGCCGAGCGACGTCCCCGTGCCATGTGCTTCCAGGTACCCGACGTCGCTGGGCTCCAGGTTGGCGCGCTTCAACGCGTCCGCGATAACCCTTTGCTGGGCAACGCCGTTCGGAACCGTCAGTCCACCCGAGGCGCCGTCCTGATTGATTGCGCTGCCGCGGATGACGGCCCGAATCCGGTCGCCGTCGGCAATCGCGTCCTCGAGGCGCTTGATGACGATGACGCCGCATCCCTCGCCGCGGACGTAGCCGTCGGCGGCCGCATCGAACGTCTTGCACCGGCCGTCGGGCGCGAGCATGTGCGCGCTGGAGAAAGTGATCATGGTCGCCGGGGAAAGCAGGACGTTCGCACCGCCCGCCAGCGCGAGATTGCATTCGCCCAACTGCAGTGCCTGGCACGCCTGATGGATGGCCACCAGCGACGAGCTGCACGCCGTGTCGACCGCGACCGCTGGGCCCTGCAGACCAAGCCGGTAGCTAATCCGGCCGGCTGCCGCCGCGTTCGACGTCCCGATGGCCATGTAGGCCTCGATCTCGGGGTGAGTCAGCTCGTCCGATTCCATGCCCAGGTAGTCGTGGGTGGCCAAACCCACGAAGACACCGGTGTTGGTATTGGCCAGGGCCGACGGGGCGGTGCCGGAATGTTCCACCGCTCGCCACGCCGTCTCCAGCAACAGTCGATGCTGCGGGTCCATCGACCTGACCTCGCGCGTCGACATGCCGAAGAACGGCGCGTCGAACCCGGTCACGTCGTCGACGAAGCCCGCGCGTCGGGTCACGATCTTGCCGGGTACACCGGGTTCCGGGTCGAAGAATTCGTCGGCATCCCAGCGGTCCTTGGGCACGTCCGATATCGCGTCCCGACCCTCGCGCAGAACGTCCCAGTACGCGTCGGCGTCCTGCGCACCTGGAAAACGCGCTGCGTAGCCGACGATGGCGAAACGAGGGCCCGGGTCGATCGGAAGTTCGGCGGGTCCCATACGTTGTCCTCCGTTGCTGGCGATATGGTTAACTTACTCGGGAGTAAGATTAACTCACTCGGCTGTCAGATTTGCTCGTGGAGAGATCTGACGGGCCCAATAGGCGCCGACGAAACTATTGCATGTTCACCTGTGGCATGCGCGGCGTCCGTCCCAGGGTGCGCCCCTGTGCCCGGGGACCGCAGTCGAAACCGAAGGTATGTTGAGCCACTAGTGACGCCGGACCGTAGCGACGGTAGCCGGGAGTCCAGGAGAGGACCAAGTCTTGCGGATCGGGAAGATCACGATCGGTGCACTCGAAGAGTGGGCGCTGACCCCCGGCGCGGTGACGTCGTGGCACCCGACGGCAGCCTCGCAGGCAAACGTCAGCCAAGCGCCGGTGAGCCCGGTACCTGTCAGTTACATGCAGGGCCAGCACCTGCGCAACTACAGCGAGCGGACGGACGCCGGCCTCAACTTTTCGCGTCAGATCATCGCCAGCTGTGACGTGGCGGGCCAGTGTGACATCGCAGCCATGGACCACGCCGTCAACGCGTACCTACGTCGCCACGACACCTTCCGCAGTTGGTTCGAACGCACCGACGACGGCGAGTTCGTCAGGCATGCCATCAGCGATCCGGCGCTCATCGAATTCGCACCGGTCGATCACGGCCACATGACCGCCGACCAAATACGTGCTCATGTCGTGAACATCCCGAATCCGCTGGAGTGGGGCTGTTTCACCTTCGGGATCATCCAGCACGAAAGTCACTTCTCCTTCTTCGCCGCAATTGATCACGTCCACGGGGACGCGACATTGATCGGTACAACGATGATGGAAGCCAACGGAATGTATTCGGCGATGAGCGCGGGCGGTCAAACACTCGCATTGCCCGACGCCGGCAGTTTCGATGACTTCTGCATTCGTGAGCGCGAATACACGCGTGAATTGACTGCTGATTCGCCACGCGTGCGGGCCTGGATCGACTTCGCCGAGGAAAACGGTGATGGCTTTCCCGAGTTCCCGCTTCCGCTGGGTGACCCCTCGGCGTCGACCAGCAGTGACATGACCACCGAGATCCTGCTGAACCCCGCACAAACGGAACGGTTCGAGGCCGCTTGCACGGCGGCGGGAGCGCGCTTCGTCGGCGGTTTGTTCGCGTGCCTCGGCCTGGTGGAGCACGAGTTCACCGGTGCCCTCACGTATTACGGGCTGACGCCGAGGGATTCGCGGACGGCCAGCGACAACTTCATGACGCAGGGTTGGTTCACCGGCCTCATTCCGCTCGTCGTCCCAATAGCGGCCACCTCCTTCAACGACGCGGCATACGCGGCCCAGGCCTCCTTCGATTCGGGTCTGGACATGGCGAGAGTGCCGTATTACCGGGTGCTGGAGTTGGCTCCGTGGTTGAACTGGCCGCGGCCGAACTTTCCGGTGGTGAACTTCTTGCACGGTGGCGCCGCTCCGCTCAACGCCGTCCTCGCGGCGGCCGACATGGGGCTTGCGGAAAACATCGGCATCTATCCCGACGACCGGTTCTCGTATCAGTTGACGATGTACATCTTCCGGTACGGCGAGGGCACGGTGATGGCGATCATGCATCCCGACAATCCGGTGGCCAAGAAATCGGCGACCCGCTACATGGAGGCGATGCAGTCGGTGGCCGTACGGGTCGCCGACAGCGGACACTGGGGGCGCGTCGCGTAGCGGCGAGCATTTCGATGGCTGTGATTCATCGCGGGGACGCGACTTCGGGGCGAGGGTGAGGGCGACATGCGACGGCTAGCCGATCTCGTGGTGCGGTGGCCCCTGGCGGTGATTGGGGTCTGGCTCGCGCTGGCGATCGCCCTACCGCTGGCGCTGCCGTCGCTGGGTGAGATGTCCGAGAAGCATCCGCTCGCCATCCTGCCGAGCGATGCGCCGTCGAGCGTCACCGCCATGAAGATGACCGAGGCGTTTCAGGAACCGGGTTCGGACAACCTCCTCGTCATCGCGCTCATCGACGAAACCGGGCTCAAGCCCGCCGACGAGGCTGCCTACCGCAAGCTGGTGGACGCGCTGCGCGACGACGTCACCGACGTCGTGTCGGTGCAGGACTTCGTCAACACGCCACAACTGCGACAGTTCCTGACCAGCGAGGACAAGACGACCTGGGTATTGCCGGTCAGCCTCGAGGGTGAGCTGGGCACGCCGCGGGCCTATGAGGCGTTCAACCGCGTTGCCGACATCGTCGAACACAACGTCCCGACCGGCGGTGCACTCACGGTCCACGTCACCGGCCCCGCGGCCACCGTCGCGGACCTCACCGTGGCAGGACAACAGGACCGCCTGCCCATCGAGTTGGCGATCGCCATCCTGGTCCTCGCGGTGCTGTTGCTCGTCTATCGCAGCCCGCTGACGATGCTGCTGCCCCTGGTGACGATCGGGGCATCACTGGTGATCGCACAGGCGGTGGTGGCGGGCTACTCCGAGCTGACCGGCTCGGGCGTCTCGAATCAATCCATCGTGTTCCTGAGCGCGATCCTGGCCGGCGCGGGGACCGACTACGCGGTCTTCCTGATCAGCCGATATCACGACTATCTACGGTCGGGCGCGGGCTTCGACGAGGCGGTCAAGTCCGCGATGGTCTCGATCGGGAAGGTGATCACCGCATCGGCGACCACGGTGGGGATCACCTTCCTCCTGCTGAGCTTCGCCAAAATGGGCGTGTTCAAGACGGTCGGGGTGTCGTCGGCGATCGGGATCGGGGTGGCCTACCTCGCCGGCGTGACGCTGCTGCCCGCAATCCTGGTGCTCGCAGGGCCGCGCGGCTGGGTCAAGCCACGGCGCGAGCTGACGGCTCGGTTCTGGCGACGGTCCGGCATCCGCATCGTGCGCAGGCCGGTCGCGCATCTGGTGGCCAGCGTGCTGGTGTTGGGCCTACTGGCCAGCTGCGCGATCTTCGCGCACTACAACTACGACGACCGCAAGGCCGTCGCGTCGTCGGCACCGAGCTCGGTCGGGTACGCCGCGCTGGAACGCCACTTCCCCATCAGCCAGTCCATCCCCGAATACGTGCTCGTCCAGTCGCCGCGTGACCTGCGCACCCCGCAGGCGCTGGCGGACCTGGAGCAGATGGCGTCGCGCATCGCCCAGCTGCCGGACGTCGCCAGGGTCAGCGGCATCACCCGACCCCTCGGCGACGTGCCGCCGGAATTCCGGGCCACGTATCAGGCGGGCCTCGTCGGCACCCGGCTGGCCGACGGCTCGACCCAGATCGGCCAGCGCACCGGCGACCTCAACCGACTGGCGGCCGGGGCCAACACGCTGGCAGACAGCCTCGTTGACGTGCGTGGGCAGATCAACAAGATCGTGCCGAGCATCCAGAGTCTGGTCACCGAGTTCAGCTCGATGCGGACCCAATACGGTGGCGACAAGCTGGTGCGCGACGTCGATACCGCCGCCAAGCTCGTCGACAGCATCAACGCGCTCGGCAACTCCATGGGCGTGAACTTCACCGCCACCAAGAACTTCTTCGCCTGGATTGGCCCGGTTCTGCTTGCGCTGGACGGCAACGCGATCTGCGACGCCAATCCCTCTTGCAGCGACACCCGCACGCAGTTTCGGAAACTGGTCGACCCGAGCAACAGCGGAAACCTCAACCAGATCAACGACCTGGCCGGCCAGCTTCAGGGCTTCGGTGACAAGCAGACGCTCAATGCGACGGTCAACAAGCTCAATGGGACGCTCAACAACGTCGCCAAGGCGGTCAACGCCATGGGCCTGGACAAGCCCGGTGGTCCGCAGGCTGGCCTGACCCAGCTGAGGCAGAACGCCGACCGCCTCGCCAGCGGAAGCCAGCAAGTGGCCGGCGGGGTCGATCAACTCATCGATCAGATCAAGCTGGTGGCGTCCGGACTCGACGAGGCATCGGCATTTCTGCTGACGATGAAGAACAACGCCGCGGACCCCTCCCAGGCGGGGTTCAACATTCCAGCCGAGGTGCTGAATCTGCCGGACTTCAAGAAGGCCGCCAAGGCGTTCATCTCCCCGGACGGCCACTCGGTGCGGTATTTGGTGCAGACCAAGCTCAACCCGTTCAGCTCCGAGGCGATGGATCAGGTCAATCGGATCAGTGACGTCGCAAGGGGTGCCCAGCCGAACACCGCGCTGGCCGACGCGACGATATCGATGGGCGGCTTCCCCGCCGCGCTGCGCGACACCCGCGACTACTACCAGCACGACATCCGATTCATCATCACCGCGACCCTCATCGTCGTCCTGCTGACCCTAATGATCCTGCTGCGTTCGGTGATCGCGCCGCTGTATCTCGTCGGTTCCGTGGTGATCTCGTACTTCGCGGCCATCGGCATCGGCGTGCTCACCTTCCAGTTCCTACTCGGCGAACAGCTGCATTGGAGCGTGCCTCCGCTGGCCTTCGTGGTGTTGGTGGCCGTGGGCGCCGACTACAACATGCTCTTCGCGTCGCGAATGCGGGACGAGTCTCCGCACAGCATTCGTTACGGCATCATCCGTACCTTGGGGTCGACGGGCGGTGTCATCACCGCTGCGGGTCTGATCTTCGCTGCGTCGATGGGCGGTCTGCTCTTCTCCAGCATCGGCATCGTGGCCCAAGGCGGCTTCGTGATCGGTGTGGGAATTCTGCTGGATACCTTCGTGGTGCGGACCATCACGGTGCCTGCCATCGCGGCGTTGGTGGGGCGGGCGAACTGGTGGCCGTCGCAGGCGAGCATGCGGCGCACGCCGTCGCGGCCACCGGTCGAACCTGCCGGTCAGCCGAGTTAGCGATGGCCCGTCATGTATGTGAAACTAGACAAGCCGAGCGGTCAGGAGTGGCGATGAGAAGACTCCTCGCGGGACTCACGGTGCTGGTAACCCTTACTGGCACAGGGTGTTTCGGTGTCGGGAGCGCGACAGCGGATGACTCCCCGCGGCCGGGTCCAGTGGTCCCCGGCGCGCCCAACCCCGCGCCGTCGGACCCCGGGACCGCGTACGCGCTCGGTGGCGCTCACGTGCTCGGCATCCCATACGACGAGTACATCCGGCGCACCGGCGCCGACTGGTTCCCGGGGATGAATCGGGTCAAGGTCGACTATCCCGCAGGACAGGTCCAAGGCCACGTCCTGGAGCGGTTGTTCCCCGGCATCGGCCGCGTGGGTGAGGAGATCTATCCCGGCATCGGGCTCGACGGCCCCAGCATCGGCGAGTCGGTCGACGAGGGCGAGGGCAATCTGGAAACGGCGATCCGCACCGGTGGCCACGGGACTGCGATCGGATTGTCCGAGGGGGCGCTGGTGCTCAACGCCGTGAAGGCGCAGATGGCCAACGATCCGACCGCTCCGGCGCCCGATCAACTGAGCTTCGCGACGTTCGGCGACCCGATCGCCATCCATCCCTTCGGCGAGAGCTTCCTGACCCAGATGTTCCCCGTCGGCAGCGTCGTGCCCGCGATGGACTACCGCGTCCCCCCTCCGGTGGAAAGCCAGTACCACACCGACCAGTTCATCTCGGCCTACGACAGCATCGCGGACTTCCCCGACCGGCCGGACAACCTGTTCGCCCTTGCCAACTCGATCGCGGGCCTGGCCACCGGTCACACTGCGATTGCGTTCACCAACCCGACTAACGTTCCGCCGCAGAACATTAGAACGACGGTGAACTCGAAGGGTGCCACGACGACGACGTACTTGGTTCCCGAGCAGCACCTTCCGCTGGTGTTGCCCTTCAAGTACCTCGGGTACGACGAGGGCACGCTGAATCAGCTGGACGCGATACTGATGCCCAGGGTGAACGCGGGCTATTCGCGAAACGACGATCCGGCGACCGCCCCGGTGCAGGTGGACCCGGTACACGGCTTCGACCCCCTGGAGGTGACCGCTCCGGCCAACGATGCGACGTTCGGCGGCGGAGGCGACCCCATCTCGACGCTCGTCAACGGGGTCACGTCGATGTTGTCCAGCGGCGCACACCCATAACGAAATCCGAACCGACGGATTCGACGAGTCAATACGGACGTGACGTGACGCCTGCAGATCTGGGTAAGCCCCAGTCAACCATTCTCTCGATGCTGCACGGACGTGCCAGCCTGCGCCCCAACGACGTGGCGTTCACCTTCACCGACTACGGCCAGAGCCCGGCGGGAGTCAGCGAGAGCATCACGTGGGCGCAATTGTCGCGCCGCACAATGAGTCTCGCGCGTGAGCTCAGCACCAATGCCTCGGTCGGCGGGCGTGCGGTGATTCTGGCGCCACAGAGCCTCGACTACGTGCTGGCCTTCCTCGGAGCCATGCAGGCCGGGCTGATCGCGGTGCCGCTGCCGTTGCCGCACCGCGGTTCGAATCACGACCGGGTGAGTGCGGTCTTCACCGACACGTCGCCCTCGGTCGTGCTCACCACCTCCGCGGTGGCCGGCGACGTCGGCGATTACGTCGATCAAGCGCGCCTGACGAGTGTGCCCAAGATCGTCGAAGTCGATGCGTTGGACCTCGACGTCGACCTCGGATTCAGCATCGAGACAACGGATTTCCCCACCACGGCGTACCTGCAGTACAGCTCGGGATCCACCCGGCTGCCGACCGGTGTGATGCTGTCGCATCGCAACCTGCAGTCGAACTTCGAGCAATTGATGCGCGGCATCTTCGCGGACTTCGGCGTCACCACATCGGACATGACGATCGTGTCGTGGTTGCCCTTCTACCACGACATGGGTTTGGTGCTGGGCATCTGCGCCCCGATCCTTGGCGGCTTCCGCGGTGATCTGACCAGCCCGGTGGCGTTCCTGGAGAAGCCGGCACGGTGGATGCGCGCGCTCGCCCAGAACAACCGATCCTTCTCGGCGGCACCCAACTTCGCGTTCGAACTGGCCGCCCGCAAGACGACCGACGCCGACCTGGCCGGACTCGACCTCGGCGGGGTGCTTGGCATCATCAGCGGTGCCGAACGTGTCGAGCCTGCCACCTTGGACCGCTTCGTCGACCGCTTCTCCCACTTCAACTTTCGCGACCGGATGATGCGCCCGTGCTACGGCTTGGCCGAGGCCACCGTCTTCGTGGCGGCAGGCACCTGGACTGAATCATCGCCTGCGGTGCGCTTCGACCCCGACGAGCTGTCCGCGGGACGCGTTCAGCCGAGTGTGGCAGGCAGTGCCACGGCGTTGGTGAATTACAAAGTGCCGCATGCACCTAGCGTGCGCATCGTCGATCCCGACACGAACCGCGAGTGCCCACCGGACCTGGTCGGTGAGATCTGGGTCAACGGCGACAACGTCGCGTCGGGCTACTGGGGTAGGCCACCGGAGGAGCAGCAGTGCTTCGGTGCAGTGCTGGCGGACCCGTCGCCGGGGACGTCTGCCGGGCCCTGGCTGAGAACCGGTGACTTGGGCTTCATCTCCGGTGGTGAGCTGTTCATCGTCGGCCGCATCAAGGATCTGCTCATCATTCGTGGACGCAATCACTATCCCGAGGACATCGAGGTGACCGTCCAAGAGATCACGGGTGGGCGGGTCGCGGCGATAGCGGTGCCGGTGGACAGTACCGAGAATCTCGTCACGATCATCGAGCTCAAGAAGCGCGGTGATTCCGACGAGGAGGCGACGCGCTGGCTCGCCGGTATCAAGAGCGACGTCACCTCGGCGATCTCCAACGCGCACGGCTTGAGCGTCGGAGATCTCGTCCTGGTGCCGCCGGGATCGATTCCGACGACGACGAGCGGCAAGATTCGGCGCGCGGCCTGTGTCGAGCAGTACCGCCAGGACCAGTTCACGCGTTTGGACGCCTGAGGTCGTACCTAGAGTCCGACGAGCCCCACGCCGAGCAGCACGCACCCGACCGCGGCCAGCAGTGCGGCGATTTCGAGGCGGCCGCGTGATCGCAACCAGTCGTGCAGTGCCGAGAGGGTTCGACGGGTGCGGGCTGGAGCCACCAGATAGGCGAACAGCGGCAGCTCCACCAGCCCGAAGGCCACCACATGGAACAGCAGCAGTGCGCCGACCTGTGTCGACGCCGGGGCGCCGGAGGCGACGATGACGGCCAGCGCGGCGAGGTAGTCGACCGACGGCAGCGCGATGCCGAGGCCGACCGCGCTCGCCGTCCACAGCGACTGACCGTCGATCAATCGCCGCGTGCGCGTCGCGAGCGGTCCGGTGATGCGGTCCGCTCGGGTAGGCGCCTCGTCGGCGCGTTTACCCCGTAGCGCGCTGGCGGCCACGACCGCAGCCGTCACCAGTACCAAAGCGCCGGCCACGACCTGAGCCCTCGGAACGGTGAAGTGCGCTGAGTCCAGCGCCGGCCGCAGCGCAAAGAGCACGACCATGCCCACTGTGAGCCCCATCGCGAAACCGCCTGCGAGGAAGGCGAGCAGCTGGCGCAGCGGCCGGGGCCGATTGATCATCACGACCGTCATGCCGATCCGGAACGGCTCGAGGCTGACTGCCACCGCCATCACCAGGAGCGTGATCCACATGATGGGCTCACGTTACCGGCCCGCCCGGGCTTGAATTCACGACGATTCCGAACGTGGCAACCGCACACCGTTACGTGTGAAGATGGACTGCGTCATGACGAGCACAAATCTCACGCCCGCATCGCTGCGCGAGGCGTTTGGCCACTTTCCCTCGGGCGTCATCGCAATCGCGGCAGAGGTCGACGGCACGCGCGTCGGGCTCGCGGCGAGCACGTTCGTCCCCGTCTCGCTGGATCCGCCGTTGGTCTCGTTCTGCGTGCAGAACACCTCGACCACGTGGCCGAAGCTCAAGGACCTGCCCGCACTGGGTATCAGCGTGCTCGGTGAGTCGCACGATGCGGCCGTGAAGACCCTCGCCGCGAAGACCGGCGACAGGTTCGCCGGGCTCGAGACGGTCTCGCGGGAAAGCGGCGCGGTCTTCATCGACGGCACCAGCGTCTGGCTGGAGAGCGCCATCGAACAGCTGGTGCCGGCGGGCGATCACACGATCGTCGTCCTACGGGTCAGCGAGATCACCGTGCACGACGACGTCGCGCCCATCGTCTTCCACCGCAGCGCGTTCCGCCGTCTGGGCGATTAGCCGCGCGGCATCAGGGGCGTTGGCCCAGTTCCTCGCGATAGCCGTCGATGCGTCGCTCGATCTCGGCCGCGTCGTCCGGCCTGCCCTCCTTGTGGGCGAGTTCGGCGCGTGCGGAGAGTTCCCGGATAGCGGTGCGAATGTCGTTGACGCTCTTGGTTTCTCCAGGTTTCATGGGCCGCCCTTCGTCGTTGATCGGCTGCTTCCCCGAGGATACGCCGACCAGAGCGCCCAGCGCCGCTACCGTCGAAAGAGCTTGTTTCCGAGCCAGACGATCGGGTCGTACTTGCGGTCGGCGACGCGCTCCTTCATCGGGATCAACGCATTGTCGGTGATCTTGATGTTCTCAGGGCAGACCTCGGTGCAGCACTTGGTGATGTTGCACAGGCCGAGGCCGAATTCCTCCTGCGCCATGTCCTTGCGGTCCAGCGTGTCCAGCGGATGCATGTCCAACTCGGCGACGCGCATGAGGTAGCGCGGACCGGCGAACGCCTCCTTGTTCTCCTCGTGGTCGCGCACCACGTGGCAGGTGTTCTGGCACAGGAAGCACTCGATGCACTTGCGGAACTCCTGCGACCGCTCCACGTCGACCTGCTGCATCCGGTAATCACCCGGCTGCAGATCCTTGGGCGGTGCGAACGAGGGGATCTCGCGGGCCTTGGTGTAGTTGAAGCTGACGTCGGTGACCAGGTCGCGCATGACGGGGAACGCGCGCAGCGGCGTCACCGTGACGGTCTCGTTCTCGGCGAACGTCGACATCCGCGTCATGCAGAGCAGCCGCGGGCGGCCGTTGATCTCCGCCGAGCAGGAGCCGCACTTGCCTGCCTTGCAGTTCCATCGCACGGCCAGGTCGCCGGCCTGGGTGGCCTGGATCCGGTGGATGATGTCGAGGACGACCTCGCCCTCGTTCACCTCGACGGTGTAGTCCTGCAGTCCGCCGCCGGTGTCGTCACCGCGCCAGACCCGCATGCTCGCTTGATAGCTAGCCATCTCAGCTGCTCCGTTCCGGGTGATCGGCCAGTTCGGCGTCGGTGTAGTACTTCTCGAGTTCGGACAGCTCGAAACAGCCGAGAAGGTCCTCGCGCATCGGCGTCTGCTGCTCGGGCGTGACCGTCACCTCGGGTACGACCTCGTCGCCGCCGGGAGCACGGCACACCAACAGCGTGTTGCGCCAGTTGGCGTCCATCTCGGGGTAGTCGTCGCGGGTGTGGCCGCCCCGACTCTCCGTGCGCTGCAGAGCAGCCTTCGCCACGCACTCGCTGACCAGCAGCATGTTGCGCATGTCGACGGCCAGGTGCCAGCCGGGGTTGAACAGCCGAGTGCCCTCGACGGTGACGTTGTGGATGCGCTCCTTCAGCTCGTTGAGCTTGTCGAGCGCCGCCTGGATCTCGTCTTCCTTGCGGATGATGCCGACCAGGTCGTTCATGGTCTGCTGGAGTTCGGCGTGCAGCGTGTACGGGTTCTCCGGGTGGGGATGTTCGTCGTACGGGGACAGCGCCATCTTGGTCGCCGCCTCGACGGCCGACTCCAGGACCTTGGGCCGATCGGCCAGGCCGACCACGTAGTCGGAGGCGCCCATCCCGGCGCGCCTGCCGAACACCAAGAGGTCCGACAGTGAGTTGCCACCCAGCCGGTTGGAGCCGTGCATGCCGCCCGAGCACTCGCCCGCCGCGAACAGTCCCGGTGTGGTCGCGGCACCGGTGTCGGGATCGACCTCGATGCCACCCATGACGTAGTGGCAGGTGGGACCGACCTCCATCTCGTCCTTGGTGATGTCGACCTCGGCCAGCTCCATGAACTGGTGGTACATCGACGGCAGCCGGCGCTTGATCTCCTCGACCGGGATGCGGGAGGCGATGTCGAGGTAGACGCCGCCGTGCGGCGAGCCGCGGCCGGCCTTGACCTCGGAGTTGATGGCGCGGGCCACCTCGTCGCGGGGGAGCAGGTCAGGCGTGCGGCGTGCGGAGTCGTTGTCCTTCAGCCACTGGTCGGCTTCCTCCTCGGTCTCGGCGTACTGGCCCTTGAAGACCGAGGGGATGTAGTCGAACATGAACCGCTTGCCCTCGGAGTTCTTCAGCACCCCACCGTCGCCGCGGACGCCCTCGGTGACGAGGATGCCCTTCACGGACAGCGGCCAGACCATGCCGGTCGGGTGGAACTGGATGAACTCCATGTTGATCAGCGAGGCGCCTGCGCGCAGGGCCAGGGCGTGCCCGTCGCCGGTGTACTCCCACGAGTTCGACGACACCTTGAACGACTTGCCGATGCCGCCGGTCGCCAACACCACGGCGGGCGCGTCGAACAGGATGAAGTTGCCGGTTTCGCGCCAGTAGCCGAAGGCACCGGCGATCCTGTCGCCGTCCTTGATCAGCTCGGTGATGCTGCACTCGTGGAAGACCCGGATCCGGGCCTCGTAGTCGCCGAGTTCGGCCTTGTCCTCCTGCTGCAGCGAGACGATCTTCTGCTGCATGGTCCGGATGATCTCCAGGCCGGTGCGGTCGCCGACGTGCGCGAGCCGCGGGTAGGTGTGCCCGCCGAAGTTGCGCTGACTGATCCGGCCGTCCTTGGTGCGGTCGAAGAGCGCGCCGTAGGTCTCCAGCTCCCACACCCGATCAGGAGCCTCCTGCGCGTGCAGTTCGGCCATCCGCCAGTTGTTGAGGAACTTTCCGCCCCGCATGGTGTCGGCGAAGTGGATCTGCCAGGTGTCCTTGGAGTTGGCGTTCTTCATGGCGGCGGCGCAGCCGCCCTCCGCCATCACCGTGTGCGCCTTCCCGAACAGGGACTTGGTCACCACCGCGACGCGCAGACCCCGTTCACGTGCCTCGATTACCGCTCGCAACCCTGCGCCGCCGGCACCGATCACGACCACGTCGTATTCGTGCCGTTCCAGCTCAGCCATCTAACTCACCCGTCGTTTGGAAAATAGGAATGTGAATAACCTTGTCAGCCAATGAATCTCAGGTCTGAGATGGTGCCGCTGGCCACCAGCATGATGTAGAAGTCGGTGAGCATCAGGGTGCCGAGGGTGATCCAGGCGTACAGCTTGTGCCGGGTGTTGAGCTTGCTTACCTGAGTCCAGAACCAGTACCGCACCGGATGTTTCGAGAAGTGCTTGAGCTTGCCGCCGACGACGTGGCGGCAGGAGTGGCAGGACAACGTGTACACCCAGAGCATCACCACGTTCACGACGAGAATGACGTTGCCCAAACCGAATCCGAAGCCGCTCGGCGAATGGAACGCCACGATCGCGTCGTAGGTGTTGATCACCGAGATGATTCCGGCGATGTAGAAGAAGTACCGATGCGTGTTCTGGATGATCAGCGGGAAACGCGTCTCACCGGTGTACTTCGCGTGCGGCTCGGCCACCGCGCAGGCGGTCGGCGCCTGCCACACCGAGCGGTAGTAGGCGCCGCGGTAGTAGTAGCAGGTCAACCGGAACAGCAGCAGGAACGGCAGCGACGCCGCCGCGAACGGCAGCCACCACACGTCGGGCAGGATCTGCGGCCAGAAGTGGCTGGCCTCCGGTGTGCAGCCCTTGCTGATACATGGCGAGTAGAACGGCGTCAGGTAGTGGTATGCGGCGACGTAGTAGTTGTTCTGCAGGAACGCCCGCACCGTCGCGTAGATGACGAAGGCGGCGAAGCCGAGGTCGACGATCAGCGGCGACTGCCACCATCGGTCTGTGCGCAGCGTGCGCTGCGGGATCTGGGCACGGCTCGGTGAGAAGACGCCGGTCGCTTTGCGGTCGGCGGTGGGTGCGCTCACTGTTCCCCTTTAGATGGTGGTTGTCCCGGGACGTCGGTCGCGGCGTTAGCCCGCGATGCCCCCGTCGTCGACTTCGCCCCAGAAGGTGGTGTCGTACTGCGTGTCCGGGATCGCGATCTTCTCACCCACGTGGTGGTGGTGTGCAGTCCCCCTGGTGACTTCGAGTTCCTCGGCGTCGATGTCGAGCCGATCGATGTCGTTGAGAATGCGCTCGGCATCATTGACGATGCGACGCATCGCAGCGGTGTCGCCGTAGCGTGAAGCGAGAGAGGTCACGCAGCGCCGTAAGCCACCGATCAATTCGTGTAGCTGGGCGAGTTCGGTAGTGGTGGACAAGAAGATCGACCTCCTTGGGCTGAAGGGTGTCAGGAATCACAGTACGACAATCGATGCTAGCCACATCACCAGTTCAGCGTGACACAGGTCACGTTCAAGAGTGGAGGTTGAGGAGTTGTCCAAGCAGGTTCTAGAGGAACGGGCCGAGGCGTTACTGGCCCTGCACGTGCCCGGCGACCCGGTGATCCTGCCGACGGTGTGGGACGCGTGGTCGGCGAAGCTCGCCGTCGACGCCGGGTTTGCCGCGCTCACCGTCGGCAGTCATCCCGTCGCCGACTCGGTCGGGAAGGAGGACGGCGAGGGGATGGCGTTCGACGACCTGACTGACCGCGTCGCCCAGATCACCGCTGCCGTCGACGTGCCGATCTCGGTCGACATCGAATCCGGCTACGGCGAACCGCCGCAGCGCCTGATCGACGGTCTGCTCGCGGCGGGCGCGGTGGGCCTCAACATCGAGGACACCGTGCACAAGGAGGACAAGCGGCTGCGCAGCCCTGAGGAGCACGCCGCTCTGGTCGGCGAGCTCCGGGCGGCCGCAGGCGCCGCGGGCGTCCACGTGGTGATCAACGCCCGCACCGATCTGTTCCTGCGTCAGGACGGCGACGAGGCCGACCGCGTCGAGCGTGCGGTGGCCCGGTTGAAGCTGGCCGCCGAGGCCGGCGCGGACAGCCTCTATCCGGTGGGATTCCATACCCCGGAGACGTTGCAGCGCCTGACCGCCGAGCTGCCGTTGCCGGTCAATGCGATCGCGTTTCCCGAAAAGGACGACCCGGCATCGTTCGGCCCGCTCGGCGTCGGCCGCATCAGCTTCGGCCCGTTCTTCCAACGGGCGCTGTCGGCCAGGGCGAACGAACTCCTGGCGCGCTGGAGCTAACGGCGCGTTTCCCAGTCGTTCGAATCGTCGGTCTACCATCCGCCGGTGATCGACGAGGACCGGCAGCCGGACTGGCACGACCATCCTGGCGTGGTCTGGGCTGCGGGCGTGGCCGCGGTCGCCCTGCTGGGACTGCTGGTGTTCGCGGTGATTCGGGTGTCGGGTGGCTCGTCGCTGTTGCCTGGCGACGCGCCACCGGCCCCGACCTATGCCAGTACGTCTGCGACCAAATCCACCTCGACGAGCACCAGTTACACGGTCCCGAGCGTCCAGACCAGCGAGGACACCGGGCCGCCGGCGACCGTCCCGTCGACCGATGACGACCCTGGATCCGATGACCCCGAATCCGCGACCACCTCGACGACGACGTCCAACCCCTACGGCACGACGACCCCGACGAATGCGGGCCACGTCTGAGGCTGCTCACACGCACTCCCGAGCGGACGTGAGCACACCGTGATGGGCGCTTCACACGACGCGACATGACGGCAATATCGGCTCCCTACCGTTCTGACCATGCATTCTGCGAAGACCGTCGTCCTGGTCGGACACGGCATGGTCGGACACCGGTTCGTCGAGGCCCTGCGGTCACGCGACGAGGCCGGCGGCTGGCGGGTGGTGGTCCTTGCCGAAGAGGCCGACGCCGCCTACGACCGCGTCGGCCTCACCAGCTACACCGACCACTGGGACCGCAACCTGCTCGCCCTGCCCGGCAACGACTACGCGGGCGACGAGCACGTCGAACTGTTCCTGCGCGACCGCGCCACCCGCATCGACCGGTCCGCGAAGCACGTGACGACGGCGCTCGGGCGACGCATCTCGTACGACGCGCTGGTGCTGGCTACCGGCTCGTATGCCTTCGTGCCGCCGATTCCCGGACACGACCTGCCGAACTGCCACGTCTACCGCACGATGGACGATCTCGACGAAATCCGCGCCTACGCGACGCGTGCCCTGGCGGCGGGAACGACCGCCGGCGTGGTGATCGGCGGCGGCCTGCTCGGCCTGGAGGCCGCGAATGCGTTGCGTCAGTTCGGCTTACAGGCGCACATCGTGGAGCGCGCACCGCGCCTGATGAATCAGCAGCTGGACGAGCCCGGTGGGGCGCTGCTGTCCCGGATCGTCGGTGAACTCGGTATCTCGGTGCATCTCGACGTCGGTACCGACTCGATCGAACGGCTCGGGGACGACGCGGTGCGCGTCCTGCTCGGTGACGGCACCCTGATCGACGCAGGCGTGGTGGTGTTCGCGGCCGGCGTGCGACCGCGCGACGAGCTGGCCCGTTCGGCCGGACTCCCGCTGGCCGACCGTGGTGGCGTGCTGACCGACTTGTCCTGCGCCACCGTGGATCCCAACGTGTTCGCGATCGGTGAGGTGGCCGCGATCGACGGTCGCTGCTACGGGCTGGTGGGCCCCGGCTACACCAGCGCGGAGGTCGTCGCCGACCGGTTGCTCGGCGGCGTCGCGGAGTTCCCCGAGGCCGACCTGTCGACCAAGCTCAAGCTCCTCGGCGTCGACGTCGCAAGCTTCGGCGACGCGATGGGCACCACGCCCGACTCCCTCGAGGTCGTGATCAACGACGCGGTCAAGCAGACCTACGCCAAGCTGGTGCTCTCGGATGACGCCTCGACACTGCTCGGCGGCATCCTGGTGGGCGACGCCTCGGCGTACGGCGTGCTGCGGCCGATGGTCGGCGAACGGCTGCCCGGCGACCCGCTCGCCATCATCGCGCCCAGCGGAAGCGGTTCCGGCGGTGCACAACTCGGCGTCGGCGCGTTGCCGGCCGCCGCACAGATTTGTTCTTGCAACAACGTGACCAAGGGCGATCTCACCGACGCGATCGCCGGAGGATGCGCGGACGTGCCCGCCTTGAAGAGTTGCACCAAGGCGGGCACGTCGTGCGGGTCGTGCGTGCCGCTGCTGAAGCAGCTCCTCGAGGCCGAGGGTGTCGAGCAGTCGAAGTCGCTGTGCGAGCACTTCAGCCAGTCGCGGGCCGAACTGTTCGAGATCATCTCGGCCACGTCGATCCGCACGTTCTCGGGTCTGGTCGAGAAGTTCGGCACCGGGCGTGGTTGCGACATCTGCAAACCCGTCGTCGCGTCGATCCTGGCCTCGACGAGCAGCGAGCACATCCTCGATGGCGAGCAGGCTTCCCTGCAGGATTCCAACGACCACTTCCTGGCCAACATCCAGAAGAACGGCAGCTACTCGGTGGTGCCGCGGGTGCCCGGCGGCGACATCACTCCCGAGCAGCTGATCCTGATCGGTGAGATCGCCCGGGACTTCGGGCTGTACACGAAGATCACCGGCGGCCAGCGGATCGACATGTTCGGCGCGAGGGTCGACCAGCTTCCGGAGATCTGGCAGCGCCTGGTCGACGGCGGCATGGAGTCCGGCCACGCCTACGGCAAGGCGCTGCGGACCGTGAAGAGCTGCGTGGGTAGCGACTGGTGCCGCTACGGCCAACAGGATTCGGTGCAGATGGCCATCGACCTCGAACTGCGCTATCGCGGGCTGCGCGCCCCGCACAAGATCAAGATGGGGGTGTCGGGCTGCGCCCGCGAATGCGCGGAGGCCCGCGGCAAGGACGTCGGCGTCATCGCCACCGAAACCGGCTGGAACCTCTACGTCGGTGGTAACGGCGGCATGACGCCCCGCCACGCGGAACTGCTGGCCAGCGATCTCGACGATGCGACGCTGGTCAGCTACATCGACCGGTTCCTGATGTTCTACATCCGCACCGCGGACCGGTTGCAGCGCACCGCGCCGTGGGTCGAAGCCCTCGAGGGTGGTATCACGCACCTGCGTGACGTCATCTGCAACGACTCGCTCGGGCTGGCCGCCGAGTTCGAGGAAGCGGTGGCCCGCCACGTCGAGGGTTACGCGTGCGAATGGAAGGGAGTGCTCGACGATCCCGAAAAGCTCTCGCACTTCGTGTCATTCGTGAATGCCCCCGAGACCGCTGACCCCACCGTCGCCTTCACCGAGCGCTCCGGGCGCAAGGTACCGATCGGCATGCCCAAGTTCCGTCCGCTTCAGGAGACCACGTGACCCTTCTCAATGACCATCTCGACACCGTCGACCTGCAGGGCGACACGGAGTGGACGACGGCTTGTGCCTACGACCGGCTGAAGCCGTGCCGCGGTGTCGGCGTGCTGCTGGCCAACGGCACGCAGGTGGCGCTCTTCCGCCTCGACGACGGCTCGCTGCACGCCGTCGACAACATCGACCCCTTCTCGGGTGCCGCCGTGATGTCGCGCGGCATCGTCGGTGACCGGTCCGGTCGGGTCTGCGTGCAGACGCCGATCAAGAAGCAGGCCTTCGCCTTCGACGACGGCCAGTGCCTCGACGACCCCGCGGTGAGGCTGCCCGTCTACCGGACCCGGCTGACCGCCGACGGCGACGTGCAGGTGGCCGTATAGTCCCACGCCGCGTCGCCGGGCGGCCGTCACGCCGGGAACTCGCGCGTTGCTCCACACCGGCAACTCGAGCGCCGCTTCACGCCGGGAACTCAGGTGTCGCTGGGGTAGGTGGGCAGGTTTTTGCCCAGCTATCCGCGACTTTTGGCCATCGCGGCGTGCCACGTCGCAGCCGACACGAGGCCCGTTTCGAAATGTCGCTGATAGCTGGGCAATTCCGTTGTCCATCATCCCCGGTGCCGGAGGGGGCTAGGCGGTGCGAACTGTCGATCGCGCCCTACAGCGCGCGCATGAGCCGTTCCTCCCGCGGCCCGCAGTCGGCGCCGACGAGTTCGTCGCGGGTCGCGGTGTTCCAGAGTTCGACGGTCTGCACCAGCCAGTAGGCACCGAACTCGACGATCAACGCCACTTCGACGACGAGCACCGTGTGGTTGAACCCGCTGAGCACCAGGTGCGACACCACCGCCGCGACCAGGGTCAGCACCATCGCCAGCGAAATCGCTTGGTAGAACCGGTGATACGCCTTCCGATGCGGACACTTGTCGTCGTCCTGCCTGCCCGCCAGGAACGCGTTGATCAGCACGGTGCCGATGAAGGCGACGAACATCGTCACCGCGGCCACGCCGTGCGCGTTGGCGACGAACCAGTCGGGAACCACGATCAGCGTGACGAGGCCGACCGCCAGCACGGCCCGCTGCACCCACACCGCGACCTCGGCGAGCGGACTGCGATCCCGGCCCGTCCCGGTGCGGCGGTACATCCACCACGACGCGACGCGCGCGACCACGAGTGCGACGACCAACGCCCACACGTTGCCGAGCACCGCGCCACGGGACACGGCTCCGGCGTCCACGGGGGCGTCGCCGCACAGCAGCACCGGCCGGGAGGTCGGCACGAACGCGACGACGAACGCCAGGATCCCCGCCAGGTTGAGCAGGACGTCCTCGGTGTCCTTGCTGCCCTTGTAGACGATGAGCAACGTGCCAATCGCGCACACTGCGCCGACGAACACGCCGCGCGCAGCGGTGAAGTAGTACGCGCTGATCGAGGTCTGCCAGCACGTCGCGTTGGCACGTTCGATGGACAGCGCCACGCCGAGCATGACCAGCATGACCGGGATGCCGCCGCGCAGGTACCGGTAGGTGTCGAGCGCCTTCGCCACGACAGCGAGTATGTCAGGCGGCCAGCGGAAGCCTGGCCCGGCGAAACCGGTTTGTGATCAGCCGGACGATGCCGGGATGAATACCGAGGGGTTCGGTCACCACGTCGGCGCCCGACGCCCGCAGACGGTCCTGAAACAGGCCGTCCGCCAACAGGTACGACGCGACGACGACGCGGCCTGCGCCGCGTGCCCGGAGTTCGGCGACGGCGTCGGCGACGCGGGGTTCGCCGGTGGCGGCGAAGGCCAGTTCGACGCGCTTGCCGATCGCCGCGGACAGCAGTGCCGCGGTCACGCGCAGGTCGCGCTGCGCGCCCAGATCGGACGTACCGGCGGCGGCCATCACGACGGAATCCGAAGGCCGCCAGCCGGACTCGATCATGCGGTCCGTCATCACCCGAACGACCTGTGCCGACGGCCCCAGCGGGTCCGTCACGACGACGTCGGGATGTCCGCTTGCCGCGACGTGTGCCGGGATGTCGGCGCGCACGTGGTACCCACCAGCGAGGAAGGCAGGCACCACGACTGCCGGGCCGTCCAGCGAGCGCAGCACGTCGCTCGGCGACGGGCCGAGCACGTCGACGAACGCGGTGCGCACCCGGACGCCGAGACTGCCGCTGACGCGGTCGGCGAGATCGCCGATCATCGTCACGCCATGCGTCTTGCGCGTGCCGTGCGCGACGAGGATGGGGTTCACGCGCCCACCGGGAACTCGTCGACGGCAAGCCGGTAGCCGCGCTTCACCACGGTCGAGACGATCTGCTTGTCGCCCAACGCCGTTCGCAAGCGCAGCACGGCGGTCTCGACGGCATGCGTGTCGGTGCCGCAGCCCGGGAGTGCGCTGAGGAGGTCGTGGCGGGACACCACGATGCCCGGCCGGTGGGCCAGCGCGCGGATGGTCGCCATGGCCGCCGGCGAGAGTTCCTTGACCACGCCGTCGACCAGCACGCAGGTGCCGCGGATCTCCAGCACGTGACCGGCCACCTTCACGGTCCGCGACTGCAGCAGCGGCAGTTCGTCGGTGATGTGGCGGGCCAGCGCGCCGAGCCGCATCCGCTCCGGAGCCGACGTCGGCACGCCGAGGCGCACGAGGGGCCGCGCCGTCACCGGTCCGACACACATGGCATGCACGTCGGTCCGCAGCGCGGACAGCACCTCGTCCTCGATGCCGAGTTCGGCGGCGCGCATCAGCATGGCGGCGACGGCGGGTGCGGACGTGAAACTGACGGCGTCGAACTTGTGGTCCGCGATGCCTGCCACCAACTGGTCGAAGGCGCCGTCGCGCGGCGCGGGATGCCAGCGGTAGACCCGGATGGGGACCACCTCGGCGCCCGCCGCCCGCAACTCGTCGAGGAACTCGGGGAAGGGGTCCCATTCGTCGGTGGCGCCGTGCAGTTGCACCGCGATCCGCAACCCCTGAATGCCACCTTCGACCAGGTAGTGCACCACCTCGCGGGAAGACTCCGAGTCTGGCGACCACTCCTCGGGCAGCCCGGCCGCGCGCAGCGCACCGGTGGCCTTGGGCCCACGGGAGACGACGCGCGCCTTGCCCAGCGCGTTGGTCAGCTCGCCGGCCAGCCCCCAGCCGTCGGCGGCAGCCATCCAGCCGCGCAGACCGATGCCGGTGGTGGCGATCACCACGTCCGGCGGGTCGGCGATCAGTGCCTTGGTGTGCTCGTGCAGCTCGTCGTCGTCGGGCAGCGGCACCATGGCTATCGCCGCGGCGCAGGTCACGGACGCGCCACGCCGTTGCAGCAGGGCGCTCAGTTCTTCGGAGCGTCGTGCGGAGGTCACCGCCACACGGAAGCCGGTGAGCGGTGCCCAGTCGGGCTGAGCCATGCCTCCAGTGAAGGCACCCGATGTTTCCGAGCGGTTACCCGGCCATTGCCGAAGCGTGTCGCGGCTGGGAGGGCATGACTCATTGGTGAAATTCGGCTCACGCACACCGCGACCGACGTGTGAGCTACCGGTCGAACCCTCAGCGGCCTGCGCGATCCAGCTCCACGACGAGCGGCCGGTGATCCGAAATGGGCATCGTGGGTGTGCTCGAGCGCACCGCGACGAGACCGGGGTCGTCGGTCAGCACGTAGTCCAGCTGACGCTCCGGCGAATCGGCGGGGAAGGTGGGGGCAGAAACGAGTGAGCGCAGCCGCGACCAGCGGCGCACCGACGCCGGGTTCATGTTCAGGTCACCCGTCAACACGCGCGGGCCGGGCAGGCCACGCAGGTCGCGGACCAGCCGCAGGAGTTGGCGTCGGTTCCAGCCCGGCACGAACGACAGATGCGTGTTGGCCACCGTGAGCACGCCGAGCGGCGTGTCGAAGCGACCGATGACCGCCGCCCGCGGTTCCTCGTCGACGATCAGCACCCGTTTCGGCCCTGGCAGGTACATCGGAAACCTCGTCGGAATCCGCGGCAATCGGACCACCTGCCAGCTGGTCGCCGGGTGGCGCGAGAGCAGCGCGACGCCGTAGCCACCGGTGCCTGGGGCCTCGGTTCCCGTTGCCGCCATCCACGTGGCGCCCGGGGTGCCGGCGATGGCGGCGACGAAGCGGTGACTGGTCGCCTGCATGGCGTCGGCGGCGACGGCCGTCAGATCCGCCATCCCCGACCTGGGCTGGTCGCAATCGACTTCCTGCAGCGCAAGCAGGTCGACGTCGAGATCGGCGATTACCTGGCGGAAACGGTCGATGTCGACGCCGTCGTCGACCTTGTGGGCGTGCAAGATGTTGAACGTGGCCATCCGCATGGGTACCAGGTACCCACGATGAGCGACGCCCTAGCACCTGATCACCTCCACCCCGTTGATGGGCTGCGTGAGGCGCTGCGGCGCGCGGCCTCCGCCCTCAAGGCCAACGGACCGCGGTTCGCTCTCGGCGGCAGCTACGCGCTGTGGGTGCACGGTGCGCCCGAGCCCGTCCACGACGTCGACCTCGCCGTCGCGGAGTCGGACGTGGAACTGGCGGTGACCACCCTCGCCGACGCCGGGTTCACGATCGAACGGCCCGTCGAGGACTGGCTGTTCAAGGCGTATCTGGACGGCGCGCTCGTCGACGTTCTGCACCGGCACAACGGGGTGCCGGTCGACGCGGCGATGCTCGACGCCGCCGAGGTGCACGACGTGCTCGCGATCGCGATGCCGGTGTTGCCACCGATGTTCGTGGTGACGCAGAAGCTGTTGTCGCTCAACGAACATCACTGCGACTTCCAGCCGCTTCTGCCGGCGTTCCGCGCGGTGCGTGAGCGGATCGACTGGTCGCGGCTTCGTGAGGCCACGGCCGACAACGACTTCGCCGTCGCCTTCCTCGTGCTCGCCGACCGGTTGGGGATCAGCGACCGGTCGTGAACCGGGAGGTCACCACACCTCGCCGTTGCGCCAGTCGCACGTGATCTCGGCGGAGGTGTCGAGGGTGATGCCGTCCGGTAGGTCGATCGGCAGGACGAACGTCGACTCGTCGTCCTCGGGGGTAGGGGTGATGCCCGCCGGCGCCAGCACCGACGTCGTGCCCTGCCACTGCAACCAGCCGCGCGAGACGT
Source organism: Mycobacterium sp. URHB0044 (assembly GCF_000620625.1). Classification (GTDB taxonomy): domain Bacteria; phylum Actinomycetota; class Actinomycetes; order Mycobacteriales; family Mycobacteriaceae; genus Mycobacterium. The sequence continues at coordinate 214,262 of NZ_JIAW01000001.1, forward strand.
ACAGGTTCCTGCCCGCTTCCGTCGAGCTGAGCGCGCCGATTTGGTACGCGCCGCGCAGCACCTGCTCGAGGGCATCCATCACGGCGATCGCCAGGCCCTGACCGCGCCAGTCCTCCCGCACCGCGACGGCTTCGAGGTAGCCGCACCGCAGCGCGGTGTCCTCGTAGATCATCCTGCGCTGCACCACCGCGCCGTGCGCCACCAATGCGCCGTGATAGCAGATCAGGGCGTGCATGCCGCCGAGAGCGTGCTCCCAATCGGCGTCGGTGAAGTCGAACTCGCTGCCGCCGAACGCGTCGATGACCATCCGGCGGGCGCCCTCACGGGTCTCGCCGTCGAGATCGGAGGTGTGAACCAGGCGTGCGGTGTGGACCTGGGTGTGCACACGTCGTTCCTACCAGGCGGAGCCGATGCGCGTCGCGCTCACTCCACAATCGGGCGGCGTGGCCGCGACCAGTGCAGCCGCACGTACTGACCCGGTCGGATCTGGGCCAGCTTGTCGATGTCCTCGTCGGCCACCACGCCGATGACGGGATATCCGCCCGTCACCGGATGATCGGGGCCAAGGATCACCGGTAACCCGTTCGGCGGCACCTGGATTGCGCCGCGGGTGGCGCCCTCGCTGGGCAGCTGGCGGTCGGGCCACCGGTGCTGCAGCGGCCTGCCCTCCAGGCGCATGCCCACCCGGTCGCTGCGGTCGGTCGCGACCCAGATGGTGTGCACCAGCGCGTCGGGGTCGGTGAACCAGTCGTCGCGCGGGCCGGGGACCACCATCAGTTCGAGCAGGCCGCCCTGTGCGATGGCGGCGACCGGCGCCTGTTCCAGTTCGGGGAAGTCGGCGGTGTGGTCGCCGACGTGCAGGACGTCGCCGGGTTGCAGGGGCTGCGGGCCGATCGCCGACATTACGTCGTAGCTGCGCGACCCGAGCACCGGTTCGACGTCGATGCCACCGCGGACGGCCAGGTAGCTGCGCAGCCCGGAGTGCGGTGCGCCCAGCGAGATCACCTGTCCGTCGTGGGCGTAGTGAATGCTGTTGGTGCCGAACGGAACTCCGTTGACGGACGGATCGGTGTCGGCACCCGTCACGGCGATCGCGACGTCGCCGCCCCGGACCCTGGCGGAGAAGCCGCCGAACGTCACCTCGACGGTGGCGCGGTCGTCGGGGTTGGCGACCAGTCGGTTGGCCAGCGTGTGCGCGCGACGGTCGGCGGCACCCGAACGGGTGACGCCCATGTGCGCCAGGCCCGGCCTGCCGAGGTCCTCGACGAGGGCCAGCGGGCCGGTCCGCATGATTTCCAGGGTTGGACTCATGACTGGCCTCCTACCCGATCGCCCGGAAGCGGACGGTCAAACCGGGGGTGAGCAGCGCCGGTGGGTCGCGGTCGAGGTCCCAGAGCACGGCGTCGGTGTGCCCGATGAGCTGCCAGCCGCCGGGTGATTCCCGCGGATAGATACCGCTGAACTCGCCGGCCAAGCCAACCGCCCCGACCGGCACGCGGGTCCGCGGCTCGGCCCGACGCGGGACGTTGAGGCGCTCGTCACCGCCGATGAGGTATGCGAAACCCGGTGCGAAGCCACCGAATCCGACGCGCAGCGGGGTGGAGGTGTGGGCGGCCACCACCTCGTCGGGGGTGAGTCCGGAGAGCCGGGCGACCTCGTCGAGGTCTGGGCCGTCGTAGACCACGTCGATCTCCACGTCGGCGCGCCGGTCGATCGGTGCGGTGATCTCGTCGACGGCGACGTGGTCGATGCGCAGTTTGCCGAGCCGCTGCCGGATCGGTTCCCGGTAGCGGGGACCGGCGAGCTTGAGCAGCACGGTTCGCGACGCGGGTACGACGTCGAGGACGCCGAGCAGGTCCGCGTCACGCAGCGCGTCGTTCCACGCCAGAACTTCGGCAGTGCTTTCGAACTCGAGCAGCAGCGCCTGGTCACCGTAGTCACGGACTGAACCGATAACCATCAATTCGGCTGTCATGGTCATGTGCATAAGCTACCCACGAGTAGGGAGCATTATCCGCGGCCTTAGTACCTCGCCAGAGGAGCCTTAGCAAAGGCTCATACGGCAGGTTGATAGGTGGGTTCGCGGCGCTTGATGGCCGCGATGACCCGGTAGGTGATGGGCAACATCACCACTTCGACGGCGGTCTTGTAGAACCAGCCCAACGCGGTGTAGACGGCCAAGTCCTTGAACGTGGTGATGCCGATGGCGCTTGCCGCGATGGTGCAGAACACCAGCGTGTCACCGAGTTGGCCGGCGAACGTCGAGCCGACCAGTCGGGCCCACAGATGCTTCTCCTTGGTGCGCTCCTTGATCGCCACCACGACCCACGCATTGATCGTCTGGCCCACGATGAAACCGGCGAGCCCGGCGACGATCAGCTGCGTGTAGGCGTGCACGACGTTCTCGAACGCCGCCTGGTTCTCGTAGAAGTCGGCCGCGGGAAGGTAGATCGTCACCCAGAACGCGGCGGCGGCGAGCACGTTCATCGAGAAGCCAAGGAAGATCGCGCGGCGGGCGGCCTTGAACCCGTACACCTCGGACAGCACGTCGCCGATCACGTACGTCAGCGGAAAGACGATGAACCCACCGTCGGTGATGATCGGGCCGAACGCGACGCCCTTGGTGGCAGTCACGTTGGAGATGATCACCAGTGCGGTGAAGACCGCGACGAGGATCGGGTAGTAGGTGGATCCGACCCGAGCGAAGCTGGCATGTTCTTCTCGGGTGTCGTCGAGTTCTGTCACCCGGTCATCTTGTCAGGCGAGGACCTTGGCGATCATCGGCGGCAGACGGTCGGCCACCATGGCGTAGGACAGCACGGTGGCGAACGTGATGGCGCCGGCCAGGTCCTTGCCGGTGAGTACGTTGCGATTCGTCTTCGTCGCCTTCAACTGCGCGAACGTCGGGTCGGCCAGCAGTGCCGCCTGCTCCTCGTCGCTTTCGGTGGTCCAGATCAGCACGTCGGCTTGGTTCAGCACCGACACCGCTCGGTCACGCGGGACCAGGGCGTGGTCGCCCTTGACGTAACTGGCGATGCCGTCCCCGATGACGAACCCCATCTGCGTGAGGAACTCGGTGCGCCATCCGGCTGCGGTGATCTCGGCCGCATCGCCGGTCAACGCGCCGCGCACCACGAAGACCTTCGTGCCGGTGAACGAGGGGTTGTTCTTGCCTGCGTTGACGAACTTGTCGTCGAGGTCGGAGATGAGCTTGCGCATCTCGGCGTCCTTGAACACGGCTTGGCCGATGACGGCGGCCTGCTCCTTCCAGGGTTCGAAGAAGGCGTTCTGGCCGGATTGCGCGACGGTCGGGGCGATCGCCGACAGTTTGGCGTAGCTGTCGGCGTCCAGGCCGGCGTTGGTGGCGACGATGAGATCCGGTTTGAGTGTGGCGATCTGGTCGATCTGCAGGCCGTTGGACAGATCCAGCACCACGGGCTGCGCGGAGCCGAGTTGTGGCTGCGCCCAAGGCCATACGCCGAATGGTTGGTCGCCGAACCAGCTCGTCACGGCAACCGGAACGACGCCGACTGCCAGCAGGTCGTCCTGATCGGTGTATCCCGCGCTGACGACCCGCTTGGGTGGCCCGGCGATCTTCGTCTCGCCGAAGGCGTGCTTGATGGTGACGGAGCCGTCCTTGGCTACCTCGCCGGGCTTGTCCGGACTGCAGGCCACGGCCGTAACCGCCAGGCCCGCGGTCATCGCCAGGAAACTTCGCCGGGACCACGTTGAGCGCACGCGGCGAGCGTAACCGCTAACCGATGGTGAAGCTGCCGAACAAGACCGGGGCGAGGCCGAGTCACGGCAGCCCCTCTGGACGCTGGAGACACTGGAGTCGCCGCGGTCACCCGCCCGGGTCACCACCGAGATTGCCCACCTCCGCGCGACTTTTTCGCGGTCGCGGACGCCAATCACGAAAAAGTCGCGCAAAGGTGGGCAATCGGAATCCCACTTGCGCCCCGGGACGCCTGTGGCAGTCGAGGTTTCGGCGGTCAGACCTCGTCGTCGACGTCCTTGATGCCGCTCCGGATCTCCTCGCGGGCGCGGCTCACGGCCTCGCCGACGCGCTCGCGGGCCTCTTTCGCCACGGCACCGACGTCGCGGCGTTCCCGGCCGAAGGTGTCGCGCACGTCGCCGCCCTGCGTGGCGACCGTCGCGACCGCGAATGCCGCGTTGAACGCCGAGGCCGTCACGGCGCCCTGAGCGCGCGCGACGGTCTCAGCGACATCGGCGGCGCCGACGACGACGGCATTCGGCAGCGTGGCCTGCTGGCCGACGTATTCACCGACCGCGGTGCGCACCCGGCCGCCAGCCTCGGTCACGACGTCGCGAACCGAGGTCCCCGTGCGCGTGAACGCCGTGGGCAGCGTTGCGCCGCCGCGAATCTCGCTGATGACCGTGGCCGGAGCGTGCGCGACGGCGACGGATACGTCGGTGGCGGCGTCGACCAGTTGTGTGCTCAAGCCCTGGCCGGCGACGAGCTGCCGTTCCAGAACGTGGCGGATGACGATGCCGCGCGTCGATTCGGGCTCGTCCGAGTCGTCCTCGGTGCGGACGACCTCTGCGGTCATGTCGGTCGGCTCGAGCTCGATGACCTCCGCGGCTGCGTCGGCTTCTTCGACGATGGTCTCTTGGTCTGGCATCAGGTTCCTCCGTTGCGATCGCGTCGTTCAGAACCCGGCCAGTTCACACGGCTTGATCGACTCGCAGTTGGCGAGCCGATCAAGCGCGCGTGAACCCCGTGTTGCGATATCAGCTGACGCCGACGACTTCCTGCGCAATGGCCGCAATGCGGGTTTGAGCGGCGGACACGATGCCGTGGCGGTTCTTGTGGGCCTCCTCGTACGCGATGATCGCGCGGACGTCGGCAGGAGCGGCGAGTTCCTTGACCGCCGCGACCGCTTCGGAGACGTTCAGGTCGTCGTAGTCGGCGATCGGGAGCTCGGTGACGTTCAGAACACCGGTACCGCTACGCACGGAGTGGATAGCGTCGGCGGCGTCATTCGCGCCCTGGTCCCGCGACGTCGCCTCGGCCGCCTCCAACGCGGCGTCTCGTGACGACGTGAGCGTCTTGACGGCCACTTCGCCGGCATGCGCGCCGCGGCTGAGCAGCTCGCTGAGCGCCGGCGGCGCCGAGCGGACCGTGTCGACGGCCCGGTCGATTCGACGTGCGGACCACGACGCCGGCACGTTGACCAGCTTGATCGCGGTTCCTGCCGCTGCCTGCAGCGGCGTGCGTCGCAGTGCGGCCGGACCGCCGAGCGCGTCCTCGGCCAGCACGGTCGTCAACCAGGTCACGGTCGCCGAGTGCGCGTCGATCAACCGGGTCGCGAGCTTCTCGACGTCGCCCTCACCGGCGGAAACGGCGAGAGCCTTGATGTAGCGGGCACGGTCGAGGAGTTGGTGTTCGAGCGCCAGGTCCCCGAGCAGCGCCTCGTCGAACGGCTGAGCCTGCTCGGTCAGTGCCTTCACTGCCGCCGCGGCCCGGCCGATGAACGGCCCGATCACGTCGGGAAGCCCGCCCAGCTGGCGGATGGCCGACTCGATGGCCTCCGCGCGCTCGCGGGCGTTGGCAGCGTTCTCAGTGAGTTCACGGCGGACGGCGTCCGTCCTGGCCTGCGCAATGCGGGTCTGCGCAACCTGGATCTCGGTGTTGGTCAGTTCGAGAGCGGCGCGCAACTGCGCGACCAGCGTCGTCGTCTGTGTCTTGGTCGTCTGTGTTTTGGTCGTCTGTGTTTTGGTCATGGTGTTTCCCCGTTTCGGCTGTGCGGATTTTGTCGGCGCGGGCTGCACCAGTGGTTCGGCTACCCGGCTGCGGCGGGAAGCTAAACCGACGCCGGCGTGGCCCAGGTCACTCCGTGGCGCCGCCGGCCTGGATGAAGCCCTTGGTGCGCATCAGGAAGTCCGCAAGGTAGCCGTCGTGCGGAATGTGCGGCGCCGCATGGTGAGTGGGGATCGGACCGCGGAAGACGTTGGTGACGGTCGGCTCGGCAAGCAGTCGCTCCACGATGTCGTCGTCGATGGTGATTGCGTTGACCACCAGAGAGTTTCGCAGCGGGACCAGGCCGTCATCGCGTACCCAGCTCGACACCCAGACGCAGGGAAACGGCAGTTCGACGTTGATGACGTGCGGGTCGGGCCGTCGCAGCAGGTGCACGGCCGGGCGCAGTGCGGCGTAGCCGTCGCCGAGGTCGGCGACCACCTGGTCGGCCCCGAGCACCGGCACCGACCCACCAGCCGTCTCGGCGAGATATTTCGCAAGTGCCTGGGCGGTCGGCACGGGAGTGGTTGGAAGGACCGCCTTTTCGTCGGTGTGGGGTAGCGGTGTCTGCGCCGACAGCCGTTCGGCGATCGCGTGGGCGAGCGGTTCGGCGTCGCCCTCGTAGAGCACGGCGGTGGCGTTGACGCAGGCCATGCCGCCCAACGCGGCGACCGAGTCGATGATCACGTCGAGGTGTTCGCGCCAGTCCTGCTCGGCGGTGATCAGGATCTTCGTGCGGCCCGGCCCATTGATCAGCACCGTCGGATCGTCGGCGTAGCGGTCGGCCACGTCCTGCCCGCCGTACACCAGGGCGAGGTCTGCGGCGCGGACGAGTTCGTCGGCGGTGTCGTGGTCGGTGGGCAGGAACAACGCGTCTTCGTCGCGAAATCCCGCTTCGCGCAACGCCATGACGAGCCGGTGGGCGGTGAACGGCTCACGACGTGACGGCCGAACGGCCACCCGATAACCCAGGGCGAGGGCCTGCGGCCACAGGCCGTGCACACCGGGGGCATTGCCGGGGGCGTGGACGGCCAGCACCTCGCCGCGCCGCGCCCACACCGCGCCACCGATCCGGCTGGGTAGCTGCCGCCAGTCCAGGGCGGCGCCGGTCGGGCGGGCCGGCCGGACTGCGTCGAACGTGGTGGCCAGGGAGTCCGCGACCACCTGGGCGCCAGCCCGGGCCACGGCCATCGGCAGCCCCGACACCCGGCACGTGAGTGCGACGAAGTCGTCGAGGGTCAGGCCGGCGATCGACGACGTGACGAAGATGCCGGCGGCGTCGGCCAACCGCCCCTCTCGTTCGGGCAGCGGCAGCGGTGGCACCATGCGTTGCGCACCGATCGCGCGGGTGACGAAGAGTCGCGGCACCAGGCTCATCTCGGCGACCGGAGTTCCCGCCGTGTCACGGATGAGTTCGCGTTTGCGCGTGCGGTATTCGCCATCGGGACCGAGGGCGTCGAGCGCGACGATGTCCACGATCAGTACACGCCCTCGATGACGGGCTCGCCGCCGAACACCGCGACCGGTGCGACGTCGCTGATCGAGTCTCCGACGTGCCCGGCGGGTCCCGGTACCCGAATCGCGGTGTCGCGCTCCAGATTGTTCGGAACGAACATGCCCTTGCTGACGTGGTTCATCACGACCTGGCCGCGCTCGCCGTACGGCACCCGAGCGCCCGTGGCCGGGTCGATCACCCAGAACACCACGTACGGAGTTCTCGGGTCGAAGACGAAGGACTGGTCGTCGGTGACGCGGGTGGCGGCCTGCGACAGGATCATCGTGCTGCCGAACACGGTGCCAAAGGTGGTGTCCGGGAACACGTCACGGAGCACGTCGAGCGTATCCAGGTCGACGTGCGCGCCGCTGAGCAACACGTATCGGATCCGCTCGTTGACAAGCGCGACCACGTGGTCGTCGCGGGCCATTGCCTCCAAGAGCGGAGGGGTCGTGTGCAGGTTGGCGACCAACTGGGTTTCGAGGATGAAGCGTGCCTGCTCGAGGAGGTGATCGACGTAGGCGTCCACCTCGGTAGTCGCGCCGCGGGCGGTGAGCTTCTTGACCCAGCGCGGATCGAGGTCGATCGGGTGGAAGGTCGAGCCCAGCCGCTCGGCGACCTCGCGGTCGAAGTGGCCGACACCGTGCGGACCACTGGGCATCATGCACAGCAGGCCGTGGCCCGGTACGAAGCCGCCGGCGGTGAAGTCCTCGACTTGCCAGCGGGTGACCTGTTCGAGCCAGTCGGGCAGTTGCGCCGTGCGCTTAGGGGCACCTGTCGTGCCGCCGGATTCGTAGATCCGCGGCATCGGCAGCGGCGATCCGTAGCCGCGGGGGACGAGGTCTTCGACTGGCACGCTTCGCAATTGGTCAGTCAGGTTCGGGAACAGCCGCAGATCGTCGAACGTGCGGACGTCGGTCACGGGGTCGAAGCCGAGGTCCTTTGCGGCACGCAACCAGAACGGCGACCCGGTGTCGGCGCCGAAGTGCCACGCGATCGCCGCGCGCAGGAAGGCGTCCGCATCGGCGGGCGGCGTCTCGCGGGGTACGTCGAGCAGCGAGAAGTCGGCCACGTGTTCATGGTCCCGCAGCCGGCGGGGCGTAAGCGGTTGGCGCCGTTGAACGTTGGGTTGCTACTCGGCGAACTGCCAGTGTCAGGAGTGGGCGAGTCGCTTGTTCGCCAACCGGGTCAGCCACGCCGGGGAGAACCTGGCGGCCGTCGCCATGGCCTTGGCTTGCGTACCGACCGGGAAGTGCACCTGGTGCAGCAGCCGGCGCGGCCGCGACGGGTCGACGGCCTTGAAGATGTCGTCGGCGACGTCCTGCGCGGTCAGGCGGATGCCCAGCGAGTCCGTCGTCCCGGTCTTGATGTCATCGGTCATCGCGGTCTGCACGTACAACGGCCACATCGCGACGACGCGGATGCCGTACCTGTTCCACTCGATGTCAAGCGCCTCGGTGATGGCCCGCACGAAGAACTTCGTCGCGCTGTAGTTCGCGAGCTCGGCCTGTCCGTAGATCGCCGACGCGGACGACAGGTTCACCACCACGGAGCGGGGCGTGGACTTCAGGTAGGGGAACGCGGCGTGCAGGCCGTTGACGACGCCCTTCGCGTTGATGTCGATCTCCTTGTGGTGCGCCGTGACCGCGATGTCCTCGAAGCGCCCGGCGAGCAGGATGCCCGCGTTGTTGATCATCACGTCCAACCGACCGCCGGCGGCCTCCACGAACTCGGCGACGCGCTGCGCCATCTCGTCGGCGTCGGTGACGTCGAGATGACCGGTAATTACCCTTCCGAGCTGCTCCGATTCCGCCGCCAACGACTTCAGGCCGACCTCGTCGATGTCGTATGCCCCCACGGTGTAGCCGTTCCTGGCGAAGGTCAGCGCGGTCGCCCGCCCGATTCCCGCGGCGGCGCCGGTAATGAAGACCGACTTCTCGTTGTTCATGGGGTCATGATGTCTCGTGCGGGTGCATGCTTGAGGGGCACCGAAGGAGTGGTCATGGGAATTCTCGTGCGCCTAGCGCTACCAGGTCTTCTAGCCGTCCTCGGATGGGCCGGATTGATGACCGCGCCCGCGGCCCTCGCCGACTGCAACAACTCGAGCGCAACGACCGTCTGCGCGCAGGGTGACATCCGGGGCACGCACGCCAGGCCGCCGGCCAGGCCCGCCTACCCGTATGCGTTCGGGTACGGCTGCGGATACCTCTGCTACGGCGGCGGGGTGTCTGTCATTCTCGGGCCGTAGGGGGTCTAGGTCACCGCCAGCGAGGCCCCGAGGCCGATCATCGTGACGGCGATGACGCCGTCGAGGATCCGCCAGGTCAGTGGCGTGGCGAACAGCCCGGCCAGCCGTCGAGCACCGAACCCGAGGCCGACGAACCACACCGCGCTGGCCGTCACCGCACCGACGCCGAACAGCCAGCGGCCACCCTGCTGCTGGTTGGCCAGGGCGCCGAGCAGCACGACGGTGTCGAGGTAGACGTGTGGGTTGAGGAAGGTCAGTGCTGCGCCCGTCAGGAGTACCGCGCCCAGCCGTGTCGGCGCGGCATCCGACGGATTCAGGGACGACGGCCGCCATGCGCGTCGCGCCGCCAGTAGGCCGTAGCCCACGAGGAACGCGGCGCCGCCGAACTTCGCGACGTCGATCGCGCTGGGATGCGCGGCTACCAGCGCTCCGAAACCGAAGATGCCTGCCGAGATCAGCACGATGTCGGAGAGCGTGCACATGGCCACCACGGGTAGGACGTGCTCGCGGCGGATGCCCTGGCGCAGGACGAAGGCGTTCTGCGCGCCGATGGCGGCGATCAGGGTGAAGGACGCGAGGAATCCGACGAGGAGGGGCGAGTTCATGGGTTCGACGCTATGGGTGGGCAGAGCCGCAGTACAGCTAATGATTCTGATGTCTGTTAAGTATCGCTAATGCGACCTTCGGGGCATACATCGTTCACCAACGCAACGATGACCGCAGCCAGGACAAGGGTAGGAGGTTGAATAATGCCGCCTAGCGCTTGGCGATTCCGGACATCGTGAGCTGCACCGCGTACTCGGCAACCTCGTCGATGGTCAGCTGCGACCGGGCTTCGCTGTACCACTCCGTCGTCCAACTGCACATGCCAATGATCAGCAGCGCGTGAGGGATCACCGGAACTTCCCGGAACAAGCCGGCTTTCTGGCCGGCCGAGAGGATATCGGCGACCCTCCGAATGTAGTCGGTCTGCTCGGCACGCAACTGATCAGCGCGCGGCCCGCTGAGCTTGCCCAGCTCGGCGAATTGAATACGGAAGACATCGACGTTGGACAAGAGTTGGCGGACGTGGTTGCGAATGACCTCGGGCAGGGAGACGTCGGGCGCCAAATCGGCGCCGAACATCGCGTCCGAGCCTTCCTTGACCGCCTGGCCGGCACGCCAGATCAACTCGTAGAGAATGTCGTCTTTGGACTTGAAGTAGTGATACACGGCCTGACGACGAAAACCCAGCTGCTCGGCGACGTCATTCAGATTGGTTTCACGAAATCCTTGCTCCGCGAACAACTTCTGCGCAGCCTGCAAGATCTGTTCGCGCTTGTCGCCCGGGTCAACGGACGGGGCGACCGCTTTCGTGCCGCGACGGCGCCGCTCTTCTCGAGCATCGGCCACGAACACTGGCATACCCTTCCGGCTTCGGGTGAGACGCGACAAACTGCTTGCCCGCAAGTAGGCGAAGCTACTGTACGACGTCCGCGGTCGAAGAAGTCATCGGGTGAGTTTTTCCACGGGCGCGAACTTCGCTTCACCGCCGTCGAGGTGCTCGTGCAGCCACCGCTCACGGGCGGCTCGCCGGCGGCGATCGATCAACCCGGCGACGCCGGGAATCCGCCGCCGCGCGGTCTCGCGGAGGTAGTTCGGCACGAAGCTGGCCAACGGGATGTAGCGCCACAGACCTGGGTCGGGAAGGCCGGCGGCCCGATAGGTGTCGGTGGGAACGTAGTACGCGGCCAGCCCCAACTTCACCCGGTAGTTCAGCTCACCAGCCAGTCGGCGTAGTCCGTGTGAGTCCTGCTTGGGCTGGTAGTTGCTCATGAATGACTGGGTGAGGTGACGGAAGTCCGCGCTGTCCTCTTTGTCGGCGGACAACAGGATGAGCAACTGCGCCCGGAAACCGTCCGCCACGGTTTCCGGATACCAGGCCGGTTGGACACCCATGAGATGACCGATGTACCGCCATTGGTGCATCATCGCGAGGATGTCGTGGTCGGTGGGGCGGTAGCCGAGCAGTTTCAGCGTCTGTCCCGGAACGAACGAGCTCGCCAGCAAGGTCGAGAACGAGTCAGCCTGGCTCAGCGGCATGCCCAGCCACGCGCTGTCCCATTCGGGATGCGGCAACAGGGTGCGGCGGATGATGGAATGCAGAATGCGGACCATGACCGCCGAGCGGCGGCCGATGCCGCCAGCGCGAAGCGCCCCGGGCTCGGAGACGTCGACACAAAACCGACTGGTTTCCAGAAATCGGCCGAAGGCGCTTCCGCCGGTATAGGCGCCGGTGAGGATCAGTGGCTTGGCGACGGTCGGCGTGCGGTAGCCGTTGAACGTGATCATGCCGAAGAACTCGTAAAGCCCGTGGCCGTAGCGGCGGAACACTTCCGCCCCGTGCTCCACGAGATCCCAGTCGAGCCAGTCGGGTTCAGTGTCCAAGTCCTTGAACAGAGCCGCCAGCTCCACGGGTGCGTCGGTCACGCTGTCGATCCCGTCGTTGAGCGCTTGCTCGACGAATTCGCGCGCCCGCTTGCGATCCGGCCCGGAGAACGCGGCGTTGATGTACGCGTCCGACAGCACGTCACCCTCGTTCATCGCGGCCCCGTACCCGTGGATGACGTTCTCGGGGAGGGACATGTCGGCGCCCGCGATGTGTTCCAGACGTCGTTTGAGCTTGCGACCGCGATCGGTGTCAATGTTGCGGAAGTAGGAGAAGGCGGTGGGCGGGGCAGCCTGCGGCATAGCGAGAATCCTTTCGTGGGTGGCGCGGAAGATCACGACGCTCGTTGACCGGCACGACGAGCTGACTAGGCATGTCGGTCGCGGGGCAGACCGAAGTGGTGTTCGCCGGGCGCGTCCAACTGAATATCGATGGCATTGCAACGAATAGCGAAGGCCCAGACCACCATTCGCGCGTCTGCAATGCCGTCGTCCCCCGACAGCTGCAGCGCCAGCTCGGCGGCCTCCTCGAACAGCGCACCCTGATAGCCGCGAGCGGTCTGGAGCTCCGAATGTTCTGCCTGGACTTGGTTTGTCATGTCGGGGCGGCCGTTTAGAACCGAGCGCAGACGCGAACGTATCTCACCGTGGTTCATGTCTCCGGCACCCGCTGTACCTGGTAGCGCAGCCGCCCCGTCATACCGACGCCGTTGACGAAAACCATCCTTGCCACTTCCGGCGTCTCCTTTCGGCCTGTAGCTGCGGTTGCCGAACCCACGAAGGGTTACTCACTCAAGCGGCAGACCTTCAAAGGCCGACTTGCTTGCTTGTAAGCAAGGTACGTCATCTAGACCTGGAGCGCAAAGGATGCTCGCCGAGTGGACCGATCGGCCGTCCAAGGCGATGAACTGCATAGAGCTTGTTGGTCCGCACTGTGCGCCCACCCGCTGCCTATCACCTACCGCAACGTACGTCTCGTTGCTTGCGCGCAAGTCGCATGTAATAGTTGCCGGCATGCCCGTCCTCGATGAAGCGGATCGATCGCTCCGCCGGCCTTCACGTAGCGCTCATTGGTGCGGCTTACCGGCATGAGCAGTCCGGGGACGACGCGGCCACCAAGCCGCCGATACACCGCCTACGGTGCGGTGACGATGGTGTTGGTCGTCGGATGCCTCGTCCTGCTCGGTCTGCAGTTTCGAGGCGATCTGACGCCCAGCGCCCGATTGACACTCATCAGCGCCCGCGGAGGGCTATCGCTGGTGGCTGGCTCGCAGGTCACGCTCAACGGAGTCCACGTCGGCCGTGTCGTCAAGGTTGAGGCAATCGACGTATCCGGCAAGCCGAGGGCCAAGCTGACCCTTGACGTCGAGCCGCGCTATTTGAGTCTGATGCCAGCCAACGTCAACGTCGATATCGCCGCCTCGACGTTGTTTGGGAACAAGTTCGTGACCTTCTCCATCCCGAAGGACCCTGTGCCGGAACGGCTCGAACCATCTGACGTGATCGATGTCAGCTCGGTCACCACCGAGTTCAACTCGCTGTTCGACACGATGGTGTCCATCGCTGAGAAGGTTGATCCGGTCAAGCTGAACCAGACGCTCACCTCGGTCAGCGAGGCGCTCGACGGTTTCGGTGATCGGTTCGGGCGCTCGATCGTCAACGGCAACGACATTCTTGCCGACGTCAATCCCCAGATGCCGCAGATCCGCAGCGACATCCAGCGACTCGCCGACCTCAGCGAGGTCTACACGCGGGCGGCGCCCGATCTCTTCGACGGCCTGGACGACGCAGCCACCACCGCCGGCACACTGACAGATCAGGAGCGCAATCTAGACGCGGCACTGGTCGCAACACTGGGTTTCAGTAACACCAGTAAGGAACCGATCGCGCGCGCAGGGCTGTACATTGCGCGAGGCGCGAGTGACTTCCTGCCCACCAGCCAATTACTCGACGAGTACAGCCCGGAAATATTCTGCACCATCCGCAACTACCACGACGTCGAGCCCAAATCCGCTGCGGCTGGCGGAGGTAATGGCTACTCGGGCATCGCCCACACCGAACTCGTGGGCGCCGGAAACCCCTATGTCTATCCCGACAATCTTCCCCGCGTGAACGCCCGGGGCGGTCCCGAGGGCCGACCCGGCTGCTGGCAGCCCGTCACCCGTGACCTGTGGCCAATGCCGTATCTGGTCGTGGACACCGGCGCGTCCATCGCACCGTACAACCACTTGGGCCTCGGCCAGCCATCAATGACAGAGTACGTATGGGGACGCCAGGTCGGAGAGCGCACCATCAACCCCTAAGCCATCCTTGCGATCACTGGGGACTCCAAGGTATTACGCGCGAAGCTGGACAACCGCGGCGCGGGCGAGCAAGGTGGCTGCGCGCTTGTCGACAGCAGCGTTGCCGAAGATTTGTCGGTACCAGAGCAGGCCGAATAATTGATCGATCGCCAAGGTCTCCGCTGTCTTGTCGATCATCTCCCCGCGTTGACGAGCCTGCGCGAAGATCTGCGTCACCGCCGCGCGGCGGCTCGCGGAGAACTCGCCCAACAAAGTCATCGCATCCGCGTCGGCAAGAGCCTCACGCAGCACGCCGAGCATCACGGCACGCCCGCGTCCGGCACCCTTGAACGTGTCGGTGAGAAAGATCCGCAGATCCTTTTCAAGGTCGCCCGTGTCGGGAGTCGGCGAGATCACCTCCGCAACGCTGACAAGCGCGTCCAGCAGCACCGCGCCCTTCGATGGCCACCACCGGTAGATCGTCTGTTTGCTCACGCCGGCTCCCTGGGCTATCGAATCAACACTGATGGCGGAAGTGTCGTTCGACTGCAGTTGATCCACTGCGGAATCCAGGATTGCTTGTCGCGCCGCTTCATTACGACGACGCCCGGTGTGCTGACGTGCCTTCATGCCATCAGTATCGGGGTCCACGTTTGACAAGACTAGTAGTTCCGACAAAACTGGTTCCCATGCCCCCCACGAGCATCCAGCGCAAGCGCCGCATCGATTGGATTCGACGGCACGTCCTCAACCCGATCACCGTGCGCCTACCCACTCAGGTAGTGCTCGAGACCACCGGCCGAAAATCCGGCCTACCTCGACGCACACCGGTCGGCGGTAAGGTGGTCGATCGTCAGTTCTGGATGGTCGCCGGCGATGGCGAGTCCGCCTACGTGCGAAACATCAAGGCCAACGAAGCGATTCGCGTACGCATCAGGGGGCGCTGGCATGGGGGAACCGCCGTCTTGTTGCCAGACGACGACACTGTCTCGCGGCTCAAGCAGCTGCCGCGAATGAACAGCTCCATCGTGCGCGCGATGGGCATCAAGCCGCTCACCATTCGCGTAGACCTCGACTAGCGCCATGCCGGGCATGTGCTTGCAGTAGGTCCGCTACTCGGCGATGCCCTGGGCACCCTGGCCGTCGGCGGCGGTGGCGTTGCGCACGAAGGCGGTCTTGATACCGCCCGGGTGTACGCACGTCGTTATATGAACCCGATGTCCTTGAAATCGGATATCTCCACGTCGCCGTTGTGAGTGATGCCTGCGCTGTTGTAGACCTGATGCCCCACGCCGTAGTGGGCGACGACGTCGATGTCGAGAGCGCAAGACGTGCGCCTTTCGCCGCGACATTCAGCGCGAGGGCTCTGCCATGCCGGACCCGGCTCCGGTGATGACCGCGACTCAGCCGGTGAATTGGTGCATCTGGCTTCAGCTTTCGTGTCGCGCGGACGCGTCAATTGCAAAACCGTTCCTACGCCCGCCCCCATATGCGCTCCATGAGGGAATCTGATACCGGCACACGGTCGTCACCGTGCACCAGTTGGTCGAGCAGTCTGGTGCGAGCAGTGCAGCTAGTCGGTGAACTCAATCCGTACCGATATGGGCGTGGTTTCGAGTGCTTGCGTCATCTTGTACCCGAGCCTGCCAAACTTGCGACCCCTGGCAACGACGTCGTCATCGGGCCGCAACGTCGCAGTTCCGGAGCGCCACTGGCTGCCCTGTCGCACACGGATCTTCGGGTTGTCGACGATGTTGCTACCCCATCCGGAGCGGGTGCCGTGTTGGCTGATCAGCCACGCCCCGGTGCTGTCGAACTGCACCGACACGGGTACTCGCCGCGCCTTGCCGGTCTTGCGACCGATGGTTTCCAGTTCGGTGGCCATGGCAGTGCGCACCCCCAGCTTGCTCAACCCCTTAACCGCCGGGTTGAGCAGGTAGCGGCCCATGAGCCGTTCTCTGCGGAACTTCCGAAGCGTCTTGTTGTCATTTGTATTCGGCATTGTCAGGCCCTTCCCTATCTGTGGTGTGTTTGAAATTGGTGTTCTCTTCACGCACGGTCGTCGCCTCTCGTTGTCTCAGCGATCCGTCCGCCCGAGTAAGAGTGCGGACGTACCGGCGGCGACGGCCGACAACGCCACTCCTGGGGCCATCACCGTCGTCAAGCCGGTTACTTCCTTCCGTCGACCAGCCGCGATCCATGCTGCGGCGTCGACCGCATCCATCAGGATGTTGAGTCGGAGGAAATCCGCTGGGGAAGGGAAGCTGTCGAGCTTTGTCAGTCCAAGTGCGAGGGCGGCGTTGCGGATACCGAACATCCGTCCGTAGGCGACCGCCGGAGTGCCCGCTGTCCTCAAACCGAAGATGCGGGCCACGAGCGTTGGCGTGAAGAGGTGAGTTGCGGCGACGACGATGCGCCCAGCGATCAACATCTTCAGCGGAATGGATGACTTGAACACGTCAGAGTCGTTGTCGGGCAAGAGAGCTCTCCTTCTCGCCTACCGGTCGAGTGTTTGGAGTCGATCGGTCTCGGGGGCGATCGCACGAGGTGCCTTGTCGATGGCGGACGCCAACGGCGAACACGAACGTACCTCACTAGTGAATTACTAGCAACTAGTGGTATGCTAGTCGACAACGGGCTTCGGTCGGCCGTCGTTTCGTACGAAGGGATGTGATGGAACGTGGGGAAGTCGAAGGACGGCGAGGAAGTCGCGATAGAGCCGTATTGCCCCTACTTCGCCGCAGGTATGCGCTTGCTGGATCAACGCTGGACGGTCACCGTGCTACGAACGCTCGTGGCAGGACCCATGCGCTTTAGCGATATGTCCGCGGCCATCCCAGGAATCACCGACAGCACCCTGTCCAAGCGTCTCAAGGAGCTGGAGTCCGGGGGTCTCGTCACCCGGATAGTGCATCCGACGACACCGGTCCGAGTCGAGTACCGGCTCAGCGACATGGGGACCGCGTTGGGCGAGGTCCTCCTGCAGTTGAACGGATGGGCGCTCGAATGGATCGATTTGCCTTCGGACGAGCCAGGAATCAAAAAAGCTCAGCCAGGATGATGCCGGCTGGGGATCCCAGCGGGCTTGGATGGCGTGCGAGACGACTCTCGACGTCCACAGGTCGTGGTGCTTGGCGATCACTCGGCGGACGACATCTCTGAGATAGGCCGGTTGGCCACGTAACCTTTGAGCCCGACCGGCGACTGCGCGCGAACCTGGCTAACCCCGACGAGTGATTTGTTGACTGACGTCTCCCGCGGACGATTGGAATTGAGAACCTCCAGTACCGGATCTGACGTGTCGAAGTAACGTGGTCGGGCGTGACGAGCCTGCGGACCACCTCTGGTAGCCAGCGCATCTCACCGTTCGCCGCTGGCGCAGTATTGCCCATTGCTGCGGTTACCGCCGTATTGCATTGTGTCGCAGGCGTCTTGGTGGACGGCTACTGGTTCGACGAGGTTTACATGCTGGCCATCGGCCGCTTTCACCTCGACTGGGGATCGGCCGATCAACCACCCATGGCGCCGGCGCTGGCCTCGTTGGCCGACGCAGTCGCACCGGGTTCGCTGGTCGTGCTGCGCATCTCCGCCGTGCTCTCGACTGCCGGAGGCGTCGTGCTTGCCGGCGTCATCGCCCGTGAACTCGGATGTGACCGGTGTGCACAGGGATTGACCGCTGTAGCGCAGGCGACGGGAATCTGGACCACGCTGTTCGGCCACTGGCTGACGCCCTACACTCTGGAGCCCGCCCAGTGGCTGTTAATGATCTGGTTGCTGATGCGGTGGGTTCGGGTGCGCGACGACCGTCTGCTGCTCGCGCTCGGCGCCATTGCCGGTATCGCGGCATTGAACAAGTTTCAGGCGCTGTTGCTGTGTGCCGTGCTGGCGGTTGCGATTGCCGCTGTTGGGCCGCGCGAATTGCTGCGGAGGCCGATGCTGTGGGCGGGCGCGGGCGTCGCCGTGGTGATCGCGGCGCCGACGCTGGTGTGGCAACAGCGGCATGGATGGCCGCAAGTGCGTATGGTGCCGGTCGTCGCAGGCGAAGCCGAGGCTCTCTACGGTGGGCGCCCCGGCATCGCGGTGCAGCTGATCGCATCCGCGGGCGTGCTCGGAGCAGCCTTGGTGTTGTACGGCCTCTGGCGACTATTCCGCAACGACGAACTGCGTGACTACCGCTTCATCGGCGTCGCGTTCGTGATGCTGTATGCGGTGTTCGTGGCCACCGCCGGTCGCCCGTACTACCTCGCGGGCCTCTACGCACCGTTGGCCGCAGCAGGTGCGCTTGGGTTGCAGCGGCGCCGACAGACCGGCCCGAGCAGGCTGCGGTGGTTCGTCTGGCCCGGCTTGGCCCTGAGCGTGGCGGTGGCCGTCGGGACGCTGATCCTCTCGGTGTCGATCGTGCGTTCCGATGTCGGCGAGCAGATCGCCCAACGAACCGCAGCTGCGTATCACGCGCTGCCCCAGGGAAGACGTGACCGCACTGTGGTTTTCGGCGATTCCTACATCATCGCCGCCTATCTCGACGGCTACTCTGGGCGCTACCAACTGCCGCACGCCTACAGCGCCAACCGCAGCTACGGGTACTTCCCGCCACCACCTCCCGACCATGACGCGGTGCTTTACGTTGGACGCGATCCCGACGAGCTACGGCCGTACTTCAAGGACGTACGCACCGTCGGTGACGTCGGCGACGAAATGCACGCATATCTGCTGACGGGGCAACGACAGCCGTGGGACGCGATCTGGCCGCGGTTGCGGACGTTGACGGTGTCCTGAACCGTTCCACGACACGCTTCGAAACGCTCTCAGAACAGGTCCGGCGTTGACGGCGGCACGTCGTCGAGAAAAGCAGTCACCATCGGCACCAGTACTGCCGACTGCCCAGAAATGCCGATGTGCGACGTCGCCGGCAGGATCATGAGGCGGGCGGCTGGAACCCCCTGCAGCATCCCCGTAGCTGCCGCTTCCTCGTCGCCGCCACCGCGCAGCGCGAACATCGCCAGCGCATGCTCGGGCTTCACGCCATCCGCATCTCCGACGATCACCATCGTCTTCGCGGTGATCGAGCGCATCTCGTCGTCGCTGATGTTCTGGTCGTCGATGTTCAACACCTTCATCTTCTCGACATAGGTGTCGAACGCCTTGGCGTCCGCGGTGTGCTCCTTGAACGCCTTCTCGACGGGTGTACCGGCGAACGCGTCGGCGCTGAGACCTCCGATGGCGTCGAACACCGACGGGTACCAGCCGTCCTTGCGGTAGGTGGCGGACAGTGAGACCAGCTTGTCGACGAGTGTTGGGTGACGGATTGCGAGCTGCAGCGCGACGCCGCCGCCCTGCGAGTAACCCATCACGTCCGCGCGCTCAACCATCAAGGCGCGCAACAACTCCGCCGCATCGTCGGCGAACTGCTCGTACGACATCGCACGTGAGGTATCCGGGGTGCGGCCGTGCCCCTGTTGATCGAAGACGATCACAGCACGCTCGCCCACGAAGGCGGACACCCACGACGCCATCGAGCCGGTGGCCATGAACGCACCAGGGATGAGCAGCAACGGGAGCGTTTTCGACGTACCGAGCTCACCGTGCACCTCGTAGTAGAGGTTCAAGCCGTTGATCGGCAGGTGGCCACTGTGTGACGGCGTCGCTCCCATCATTCACTCCTATTGCTTTGGCCCGGAATGTCGTCTGATGTGTTGACCGGGCGCGGAGCTGCAAATCATCGACGCCACGACCACATCCCTCACATCGGGACGACCTCGGCGTTCAGGCGGGCAGTCGGTTGAGCTTGCGCACCTGGCGGTCGAAAATGCGCCACGGGACCAAGCGGCGCATGATGCTGACGCGCCGTGCCATGCCGACGGGATAGCGCATCTTCGGCTTGGAATCGGTCGACGCGGCGACGATCGCCTTGGCCACGAGGGCTGGGTCGTCGCCGCCCTTGATCTGGTCCACCATGTTCTGCTCGAAGACCTCACGCTGCTTGGCGTAGACGTTCAGGGGCATGTCTGCGCGGACGCTGTTGGCTTCGAAAGCCGTATTTGTATATGCGGGTTCGACGAGCAGGGCCCGCACGCCGTACTGGCGGACCTCGTGGTCGACGGATTCCGTGTAGCCCTCGACTGCGTGCTTGGAGGCGACGTATGTCGCCATGTAGGGCTGAGGTATCAACCCGAGGACCGACGAGATGTTGATGATGCGTCCGCTTCCCTGGGCGCGCATGTGCGGCAAGACGGCGTTCGTCATGCGGATGACGCCGAAGACGTTGATGCCGAAGACGTTTTGTGCCGCGGCAATGGAGTTCTCCTCGGCGGCGCCTGCCGACCCGATGCCGGCGTTGTTGACCAGCACGTCGATGCGCCCGAAGCGTTGGATCACCTGCCCGACAGCGGCGGTGACCGACTCGTCGCTGGCGACGTCGAGGTCGAGGAAGGTCACACCGTTGACGGGCGTCACGCGTGCGGTGTTGCGGCTGGTTCCGATCACCTCGAATCCTGCCTGGACCAGGGCGGTCGCGGCCGTCTTTCCAATGCCGGAGGACGCGCCGGTTACGAGGGCTATCGGTCGTTTCGCGGTAATCATGAGCTCCTTACTGAGTGGGTTGCGCGGCGCCGCTCGGCGTCGGCGCGGATACATATGTGTATCACTTAGCTCATCAACCGTGACATATCCGAATCTATTTCCGCGGTATTAGTAACGGTGGCGTAACCTTTATGGAAGGTGGTCCACAGACGTGAGGAGGCGCCATGGCTCGAGCACTGCGTGCAGATGCCGAGCGAAGTGTGCGCGCCATCCTGGAAGCGGCCGAGCGTGTACTGGCCGACGACGCAGGCGCCTCGATGGAGCAGATCGCCGAGGCGGCCGGGCTGACCCGGATCACGGTGCATCGCCGGTTCGCGAACCGGCAGGCGCTGCTAGAGGCGCTATCCGTCTCCGCGATGCAGCAGCTGCTGGACGCCATCGAAGAGGCCCGGCCCAATTCCGCACCCGCGCTCGTCGCAATGTACCGGGTCACCGCGAACGTGCTGCGGGTCAAGAGCGCGTGGCGATTCACCCTCAGCCACAACGCTTCCCTCAGCGAAGCGGCGGCCGCGCTCTGGGCCGACATCGATGCCCACACCATCGACCTCATGGCCCGCGCGCAACGCGAGGGGCTCATCGCGCCGACCACCGACCTGGAGTGGATGCGACAGGTGTACTACGCCCTGATGACCGAAGCGCTGAACAGGCCTGGCGCAAAGCAGGATTCAGAAGACCTCGACGCCCTGGCCACGCTCGTCATCGACACGCTCCTGCACGGCGGCGGACCGCGCGGCTAGTCCCGACCTCAGTTCGTTCGGTCGGCCCAGCCCGGCGGTAGCTCGCCGGGTGCCACGTCGATGACCGATTCGTCGTCGGCACCGACGTGTTCGAAGAGCGTGATGTAGGCGAACTCCGGGACGACGTAGATCGGATAGGTCGGGCCTTCGTCGCGGTAGGCCTGCATCTCGTCGAGGTGGTCGTTCTGGAAGCACACCGTGCGCTCACCGTGTTCGCGGATCCACTGCGGGAAGAAGATCACGCCGTGCAGCCGGCGCTTGGCCGGCATCACGTTGACGGCCACCGACGTGCCGGTGGGCTCGGTCCAGGACACCTTGAAGCTGTCGTCGTCCAGTTGAACGAGGTCGACCTCTTGGCCCTTGACCCAACGCCCGCCGACGTGTCCGGAGTGGATGCGGTAGTCGATCGTGCGCTCGTTCTTGACGTACATCTCGTACTGCCAACCGTTGGCGTAGGTGTAGATGAACCGATGCCCGACGATGCCGGACAGATCTTGTGGCGGAACGGGGTCGTTGACTGTGGGCATGTATCGCTTTCCGTCGGAGGGCAGGTCGACACATGCCCGCTCCGAGCGGTCTCAAACACCAGATGCTGGCAGAGTCATGACGGCGTCGCCGCTGGGTCTTGGCGGGCGGCAGGAAAGGAAGGGTGTCCCTTGAGTCGGTTCGATGTCGTCGAGGCGGGGATCGCGGAACTGCGGGGAGCACTGGAAGCGGGACTGGTGACGAGCGTCGGCCTCGTCGACGCCTACCTCGCCCGTATCGATGCCTTCGATCGGCATGGCCCGCAGTTGAATGCCGTGGTGGTGATGAACCCGCGTGCGCGAGACGAGGCACTGGCGTCCGACGAACGGCGGTCCCGGGGACGCCCGCTCGGCCCTCTCGACGGGATTCCCTACACGGCCAAGGACAGCTTCCTCGCCGCGGGCTTGACCGCAGCCGCGGGTTCACACGCATTCGAGCACCTCGTCGCGCAGCGCGACGCGTTCGCCATTGAACGGCTACGTGCCGGCGGTGCGATCCTCATCGGTCTGACGAACATGCCCCCGATGGCCAACGGCGGCATGCAGCGTGGTCTGTACGGCCGCGCGGAAAGTCCCTACAACGCCGACTATCTGACGTCGGCGTTCGGTTCGGGTTCCTCGAACGGATCGGGGACGGCGACCGCCGCGAGCTTCGCCGCCTTCGGGCTCGGTGAGGAGACCTGGTCGAGCGGGCGAGCCCCGGCCGCGAACAACGGCCTGTGCGCCTACACCCCGTCGCGCGGGGTGATCTCGGTCCGAGGCAACTGGCCGCTCGTTCCCACGATGGACGTCGTCGTCCCGCACACCCGCACCATGGCCGACATGTTCGAGGTGCTCGACGTCATCGTTGCCGACGATCCGCAGACCCGCGGGGACTTCTGGCGCGTGCAGCCGTGGATTGACGTCCCCAAGGCCTCCACCGTGCGCCCGCACTCCTATCCCGCGCTGGCAGAGACCGCAAATGCCTTGTCGGGAAGGCGATTCGGCGTGCCGAGGATGTACGTCAACGCCGATCCCGACGCCGGGACCGCCGAGCATCCGGGCATCGGCGGGGCCACCGGCCAGCGCATCGAGACCCGGCCATCGATGCTGGACCTGTTCTGGGCGGCGACGGCCGACCTCGAAGCCGCCGGTGCCGAAGTCGTGCTGGTCGACTTCCCCGTGGTGTCCAACTACGAAGGTGATCGCCCCGGCGCCCCGACGATCCGCACGCGCGGACTGGTCAGCGCGGAGTTCCTGGACCGCGAGATCATGGACCTCGCGGCCTGGTCGTGGGACGACTTCCTGCGAGCCAACGACGACCCGGCGCTGAACCGGCTCGCCGCCGTCGACGGCAGCTTGATCTGGGTGGATCCGCCCGGCGCACTGCCCGACCGCGCCGCGGGCTTCGGCGACGACATCACCGCCTACCCGGCATTCATTCGCGAGCATCCCATCGGGGCCCTGGTCGAAATACCCCATCTCGCAGAAGGTTTGCGCGGACTCGAGCAGACCCGGCACCTCGACTTCGAGGAATGGATGGACGAGCTTGGGCTCGATGCGGTGCTCTTTCCCACCGTCGCCGACGTGGGCCCCGCCGACATGGACGTCACTGAAGCGTCGGCCGACCTTGGCTGGCGCAACGGGGTGTGGGTCGCCAACGGCAACCTCGTGCCCAGGCACCTCGGGATCCCGACGGTCAGCGTGCCGATGGGCACCATGGCCGACATCGGCATGCCTGCCGGTATCACGTTCGCTGGCCGCGCATACGCCGACAACGCGCTCCTGGCACTGGCCGCGGCGTTCGAGGCCACCGGCACGAGGCGCACCGAACCACCACGGACACCTAGGATTTAGCGGCGGTAGTCCTCATCGGTGACGTGTTCCAGCCACTCGACGGCGTTGCCATCGACGGTGCCTTGAATGGCGATGTGCGTCATCGCGGCGCTGTCCGTGGCCCCGTGCCAATGCTTGACTCCCGGTGGTGTCCAGATCACGTCCCCGGGGTTGATGGGTTGCTTCACCCCGTCCCACTGCTGTATCCATCCGCTTCCCGACGTGACGACGAGCGTCTGCCCGGCGGGGTGGGTGTGCCAGGCCGTTCGCGCGCACGGGCTGAACGACACTTCGGCCGACCCGAATTGACGGACATCGTAGGGGTCGAAGAGCGGTTTGACGCTCACCTCGCCGGTGAAGGTAGTACCCGGTCCGGCAACGGCCGGGCGTGCGTCGCTGCGGGAGATCTCCATCGTTGGCATGTGCATCCTTTCTGTTGGGGGTGCGCCAGATATGCAGGGCACCACGGTTATTCGTGTGCTTACCGAGCCAGTTCCACGGTCGCGGTGAAGTCGCCGGACCGTTGGACCAGGGCCTGCATGTCGCCGTCGATCTCACCGATGCGCATGATGCCCGTCCAGTAGCCGACGTCGCCGTAGTACAGCACCAAGTCTCCGTCGGGCGCCCAGTATCCAAGGTGGCCCGAGCGGGCATCATTGCCTGCCGGCATACCGGCAGTCGACAACTTGCGAGGCAGTGGAGACGTCTTCTCCTTGCCGTTCAGGTCGCGGAAGGTCAAGGTCAGCGGCAGCATTGAGGCGAGGTCGTCGGCCGTGGCGTTGTCGAACAGACGACCCGTCAGCACGACGTCACCGATGACGACGCGAAAGGGCGTCCCGGTGGCCGCGGTCGAACCGCCTGACGTCTTGGCGGGCGAGCTGGGTTGGCTGCTTTCGCCCGCAGCGCATGCCATCAAGAGCAGCGCGACGGATGCGGTGTGTACGAGACCGGCCAGCCACCGCGCCGTGTACATCCGCTGTCCGCTCATGTCAGGGGCTGTTCGGCCGTTTCCGCCGCTTGATTCGCGGTCCAGGACGCCAGCAGGTCGAGTGCGTGCGCCGTCGGGGAGGCGGGTTCGGCGACGTACAGCGTCAGGGTCAGCCCCGGATCGGAGATCATGTCGACGCTCTCGTAGAACAGTTCGAGGTCGCCGACGACGTCGTGGTGAAACGTCTTCGCCCCGGCTCCGTGTGTCCGGACGTCGTGGGCCCCCCACCGACGGCGGAAGTCGATGCTGCGGGTGGACAGTTCGCCGACGAGATCCTGAAGCAGGTCGTCGTGCGGGTCACGGCCGGCCTCGGTACGCAGAATGGCCACGCAGATGTCCGCCGCCTCATCCCAGTGCGGATAGAAGGTGCGCGAATCCTCGTGCAGGAAGGTGAACCTGGCGAAGTTCGGGGGCCTGCTGGGATCGCTGTCGTACAGCGCCGCATGCATGCCCCTACCGAGGTGGTTGACGGCCAACAGGTCCATCCGTCCATTGCGGATGATCGCGGGTGCGTTGAACTTGTCGAGGGCCCACTGCAAGCTGGGCCGCGGAGTCCACTTCTTCGCCGGCCGACGTCGGGGGCGCATGCCGGCGCTGGTGCCGTCGGCGGCGTGCGCGAGGTGGAACAGGTGGGCGCGTTCGGCGTCGTCGAGTTGTAGGGCTCTGGCGATCGCGTCGAGGATCGAGGCCGAGACACCGGCCAGGCTGCCGCGTTCGAGCTTGCTGTAGTACTCGATGCTGACTCCGGCGAGTGATGCCACTTCACCGCGGCGCAGTCCAGGTACCCGTCGGTTGCCGAACACGGGTACGCCGGCCTGCTGCGGCGTGATCTTGGCTCGCCGCGACATCAGGAATTCGCGAACCTCGGCGCGGTTGTCCATGCCAGTCACGGTACGAGGGCTTTGCTCCCCGTGGGATGCACTGTCGATACACCCATCGTCAGGGACTCCCAGCACCGTTTGCGCCGGTGTTTCCTCGAAGACATGGACACCCGCCCGACCACTCGGCTGCCATTCGTCACCTACGTCCTGGCGATCGGCACCTTCCTGATGGGCACGACGGAATTCATCATTGCCGGCCTGCTCCCCGAGATCGCCAACGACCTCGACGTCACACCAGCGCGGGCGGGTCTGCTCATCACCGTCTTCGCGGTCGGGATGATCGTGGGAACGCCCGGCATGGCGATCCTGACCTTGAGCCTGCCCCGCCGGACGACGCTGGCCTTGGCACTGAGCGTGTTCGTCGTCGGGCACGTCGTGGTTGCACTCGGCTCGGGCTTCACCGTGTTACTCATCGCCCGGTTCGTCACTGCTTTGGCCACCGGCGCGTTCTGGGCGGTCGCCGCCGTCGTCGCGAGCCGTGTCTCCGGCCCGGCAGCGAGTTCACGCGCCGTCGGGGTCGTGCTGGGCGGCGGCATGCTCGCCAACGTCATCGGCGTCCCGCTCGGCGCATCCGCCGGTCAGCTGATCGGGTGGCGCGGGCCCTTCTGGGTGCTTGCTGTTCTGGCCGTCGTCGCCATCGTCCTCGTCGTGCGGTACGTCCCACGGGACGACCCCGCGCAGTCGCCGCCTTCGGTGCGGTCCGAGCTCGCCAGCCTGCGTTCTGGGCGGGTGTGGCTCGTGCTGGCGTCGGCCACCATGATCATGGGCGGCACACTCGCCACCTACAGTTTCATCGCGCCGCTATTGACGAACCGCGCCGGGCTGCCTGCCAATCTCGTCCCTCTGGCGCTGGTGGGGTTCGGCGTCGGGGCCCTCGCGGGTTCCTTTCTCGGCGGCAGACTCGGCGACACCCGCCCGTACGCCACCACGATCATCGCGGCGGGTGCCACCGCCGCCACCCTGCTCGCCATCTGCCTGCTGTCTCAGCACACCTTGCCGACGGTCATCCTCATCGCCGTGCTGGGGCTGACGTCCATGACAGTCAACCCCATCCTGATCGCCCTGGCGGTCCGCTTCGCCAACCGAGCCCCGACCCTTGCCTCGGCGCTGAGCACCTCGGCGTTCAACCTCGGCACGGCCGTCGGATCCTGGATCGCCGGAGGCGCCCTGGCCTCTCCGCTACGCGAACTCGGGCCGCCCATCGTCGGCACGGTCGTCGCGATGCTCACACTGGCGCCTCTCGCAGCACTCGCATTCGCGCACCGCAGTCGCAGCCAGCGCGCCGCACCCAGAGACCTCAACGATGACCGTCGGTACGAGCGGACCCACGCATATTGCGCGCCAACCCATTCGACGCCCTAACCCTATCAATTGCATGGCGAATCCACACAACGTGGGACCGCCGCGACCAAAAGGAGATCCCATCATGAATACGACACTCGATAACCGCCGGCGCCACGGCTTGTTGAAGCTGGCCAGCGGCGCAGCAGTCCTTGGCGTCCTGGCCACGGCGGGATGCGCACCCTCTGAACGGGACTCGTCATCCGCGCCCACCTCGACGCAGCCCGCGGCGAACTTGCCCACCGGCGATACGTCCCGCGGAGCCGACAACTTCTACACCAGTGACCGTGTCACCGTGCAGAAGGTGACGTTCAAGAATCAGTATCAGATGAATGTGACCGGAAACCTGTTCGTCCCCAACGACATGGACCGCAACGCCAAGAACGCGGCGATGGTGGTGGGACATCCCATGGGTGCGGTCAAGGAGCAGAGCGCCAACCTGTACGCCACCAAGCTGGCCGAGCAGGGATTCGTCACCATGTCCCTGGACCTGTCCTTCTGGGGTGAGAGCGAGGGTCAACCACGCAACTTGGTGGCACCCGATGTCTACACCGAAGACTTCAGTGCCGCCGTGGATTACCTACGCACCCAGTCGTTCGTCGACACCGAGCGGATCGGCGCGCTCGGCGTCTGCGGCAGTGGCAGCTTCGTCGTCAGTGCCGCCAAGATCGATCCGCGCATCAAGGCCGTGGCCACCGTCAGCATGTACGACATGGGCGGTGTCACCCGCAACGGGCTGCGTCATTCGGTCACCCCCGAACAGCGTCGAGAAGTCCTGGCCCGGGCCGCGCAGCAGCGGGACGTCGAATTCGCCGGTGGTGAAACGGAATTCACCGGAGGTACGCCCGAAGAACTCACCGATCAGTCAACCCCGATCGACCGCGAATTCTACGACTTCTACCGCACGGCGAGGGGGCATAGCCCGGACACGTCGACGCACCCCACGCTGAGCAGCAACGTGCGATTCATGAACTTCTATCCCTTCGAGGACATCGAGACGATCTCTCCGCGTCCGATGCTGTTCATCGCCGGCGACCAGGCCCACTCGCGAGAGTTCAGCGAAGAGGCGTATCAGCTTGCCGCCGAGCCCAAGCAACTGGTGATCGTCCCCGGTGCCGGTCACGTCGACCTCTACGACCGCGTCGACCTCATCCCGTTCGACACGCTGGCCAACTTCTTCCGGAACAATCTGAGGGCTCGGCAGTAATTCGCGCGTTCTAGACGTCGCCGCCTGGCGACGGCGCGCCTGCCAACGACCGTCCATTGAAAGGGTCTAGATAAATGACCGGGACTCGGATCTTGATAGTGACTGTCACAATGGGTACGTTCTGAGTGTGGGCATTCTCGACGGCAAGGTGGCTCTCGTCACGGGCGCCGGGCAGGGCGTCGGCCGTGGCATCGCCCTGGCAATGGCAAAAGAGGGCGCCATCGTCGCCGTCGTCGACCGCAACGGCGAAACGGGCGCAGAGACAACCGCTCTCATCGAGGCACTGGGCGGCCAAGCGCTCTGCCGCATCTGCGACGTCAGCAGCTCGGACGAGGCGAACACCTGTGTCGCCGCAATCGTCGAGGCCACCGGCACGGTGGACATCCTGGTGAACAACGCCGTCGACGCCGCAGTTGGCATTCCACTGCAAGACGTCGATGACGAGCAGTTCCTGATTTCCTTTGCCAGTGGACCATTCGCCTCGTTCTGGTTCATGCGGGCGTGCTTCCCGTACCTCAAGGGCGGTGGGCGAGTCATCAATCTGCGGTCGGGAACCGAGAATCAGTCGATGGTGGGCTACGGCGCCTATGTGGCGGCCAAAGCCGCTGTCGGCGGCCTGACTCGCGCGGCGGCTCGTGAATGGGGACGCCATGGCATCACGGTCAATGCCCTCGCACCGTTCGCGCTCAGCCCCAGCGCCGAAGCGGACCTTGCTGGCCAGCCCGGCCGGCTCGAAGCCGTCTATCGGCAGTTGTCGATTCCGCGTTCCGGCGACGTCGAGGCCGACGTGGGACGAGCCGCCGTCTTCCTCGCCGGACCGGACGCCTCGTTCATCACCGGCTGCACGCTGTCAGTGGACGGCGGCGGATCGTTCTTCGCATAGTGCCTTGATGCACGAAACCCAAGGGAGACAACGATGTCAGAACTCAACGAGCGCGAAGCCGAAGCCCTGGAGTCGTATCGCCGCTACGTCGCACAACGCGAACGATGCGTGGCGGGAGACGCGCCGTGGTCGACGATCGGCCAGTGGTTCACCGAGGACGCGGTCTTCATCGACCCGGCCTGGGGTCGGGTGGAAGGCCGCGACGTGATCACCCGATACCTCGACCACTCGATGACCGGATTCGAGGGGTGGAGCTTCCCCGAAGAGTGGACGATGGTCGACGGCGACCGCCTCGTCACCTACTGGTGGAATCGCCTGCCCGGGACCCGCGCGGACGGGTCCCACTATCAAGCCCCGGCGTTCTCCCTGCTCCACTACGCAGGCGACGGCCTGTTCGACTACGAGCTGGATCTGATGAACATCGCCGAGGTCGGTGAGCTGGTAGTGGAGTCTGCCTGGATGCCGGGTGCAGGGATGTCCGTCCCAGGACCGCACCCCGACCGCAACATCACCCCACCACGCCTCGAAAAACCCTGACCGGCATGGCCTCCGACGCAGGGTTCAACCTGTCCGCCGTCGTCGACACGGTCGCCCGCGCCGTCCCCGACCAAGATGTACTGGTCTGGCGTGACCGCAGGTTCACCTACCGCGAAATGAACACCCGCGTCGACGGCGTGGCGCACTACCTGGTGCAGCGCGGCCTCGGCTGCCACACCGAGCGCGCCGGCCTGGCCGGTCACCTCTCAGGACAGGACCACGTCGGGCTATACCTGCGAAATTGCAACCAGTACCTCGAATCCATGGTGGCCGGCTTCCGTGCACGGGTCGCACCGTTCAACGTCAACTACCGCTACGTCGAGGTGGAGTTGCTCTACCTACTCCGCGATGCGCAGACGAAGGCACTGGTCTATCACGCAGAATTCGCACCGTGGGTGGCCGCGATCCGCGACCGTCTTCCCGAACTCGGCGTCCTCATCCAGGTCTCCGACGACAGCGGCAACGAGTTGCTTTCTGGCGCAGTTGATTACGACGCGATCGTCGGTACAACCGCCCCCGCGGCAGGCATGCCCACGCCGACTGGTGACGACCTGTTCATTCTCTACACCGGGGGCACGACCGGGATGCCCAAGGGCGTGCTGTGGCGCCAGGACGACGTGTTCATCACGTCCATGGGTGGCACCCCGTACGGCACGTCAAACCCGATGACGTCCTACGCCGAGATCGCGGCATCGGCCGTGAACGCCAAGGGCGGCGTATCGATGCTCATGGTCCCGCCGTTCATGCACGGGGCCGCACAGTGGTCGGCCTTCCACATGATCACCCTCGGCGGAAAGGTCGTACTCCTCGACAACGTCGAGCACTTCGACCCGGCCGATGCCCTGACACTCGCGATACGCGAGAAGGTCATCAGCATCCCCATCGTCGGTGACGCGGTCGCCCGCCCGCTGCTCGACGAGATCCGGCGCGGCACCTACGACCTGTCCGGACTTACCGCCATCAACAACGGCAGCGCGCCACTGACGCCCGGGGTGCGTGCGCAACTACTCGACGCAGTGCCGCACATCGTCGTGACCGACGTTGCAGGGGCATCCGAAACCGGCCTTCAGATGAGCACGATGTCCATCAAGGGGATGGAGGCCGACACCGCGACGTTCACCCCGGTACCCACCACGACCGTCGTCGACGAACAGTTCACGCGCACAATGGGACCGGGGGAAGGCAGCGGCTGGCTGGCCCAGCGCGGCCGCGTGCCCATCGGCTACCTCGGAGACCCGGACAAGACCGCCCGCACCTTCCCCGTCATCGACGGCGTCCGCTACGCGATCCCCGGCGACCGGGCCGAACTGCTCGAGGACGGTCGGATCGTCCTGCTCGGTCGAGACAGCGTCACCATCAACTCCGGTGGCGAGAAGATCTTCGTCGAGGAGGTCGAACGCGCGATCGCCGCACATCCCGCGGTGCGCGACGTCGTGGTGGTGGGCCGGCCGTCCGAGCGGTGGGGTAGCGAGGCAGTCGCCGTCGTGCAGATCGCCGAGGGCGTCAGCGTCAGCGATGAAGACCTCTTGGCGGAGTGCGGCCGTCACGTCGCTCGCTACAAGGTGCCGAAGGCGATCGTGCGCTGCGCTCGCGTCGAACGATCGCCGTCCGGCAAGGCCGACTATCGCTGGGCCCAGACACGCGCGATCGGATGAACGGGGAGAAGCCATGGCAAGACAACGGGCGAGCGAGGCCGACTACGTCGTCGTCGGATCGGGAAGCTCCGGTAGTGCGGTCGCCGGGCGGCTCGCCCAAGCCGGTCACTCCGTCATCCTGCTCGAAGCGGGCAAGAGCGACGAGAAGTTCCTGATCAAGAAGCCCGGCATGATCGGCCCGATGCACGCCGTGCCGCAGCTCAAGAAGACCGTCGACTGGGGCTTCTACTCGACCCCGCAGAAGCACCTCCTCGACCGCAAGATGCCGGCCCCGCGCGGCAAGATCGTCGGCGGCTCGAGCTCGATCAACGGCATGGTCTACGTGCGTGGCAACCGCGCCAACTTCGACGCCTGGGCCGCCGAGGGCAACGAGGGCTGGGACGCCGATTCGGTCAACGCGGCGTACAAGCGCATGGAGGACTACGAGGGTGGCGAGGACGCCTACCGCGGAGCAGGCGGTCCAATTCGCATCACCCGTAACAAGTTTCCGCAAGAG
The DNA here is from genome assembly GCF_000620625.1 of Mycobacterium sp. URHB0044. GTDB lineage: Bacteria > Actinomycetota > Actinomycetes > Mycobacteriales > Mycobacteriaceae > Mycobacterium. The sequence goes on from NZ_JIAW01000001.1 coordinate 246,118, forward strand.
GGAACCTGGCGATTCCTCGAGGCCACCGCCGCCGCGCTGGGTGTGCCGATCAACGAGGACTACAAACGGGGAGCGCCAGGAGGGCATCTCCCGGATGCAGCAGAACGCCGCCGACGGCCTCCGGTACAGCGCATCGCGCGGCTACGTCCATCACCTCGCCCCGGCCACGTTGAGCCTGCAAAGCCGGGTGATGGTGAACAAGGTCAACATCGACAACGGCCGGGCCGTCGGCGTCGAGGTGACCGACAAGAACGGTTCCAGGCGAACGATCCGCGCGGGCAAGGAGGTCATCCTCTCGGCGGGCTTCGTCGGCTCGGCGCAGCTACTGATGCTCTCGGGTGTCGGGCACGCCCAGCACCTGCGCGACCATGGCATCCAGGTCATCGCGGATCTGCCGGTCGGCGACAACCTGCACGATCATCTGTTCCATGCGATGACGTTCCACACCACCTCGACCAAGATGAGGGGCAGCGCGGGCTTCTTCGCCCGTGGCATTGCCAGGGAGGTCCTCCGGCCCGGGACGACGTTCCTGGCCAATTCCGTCTTCGAGTCGGTTGGCTTCGTGCAGACCTCGCAGGCCACGAACGGCATTCCGGATCTTCAGCTGCACATGCTGCCGTGGGCTTACGTCTCGCCGAACCAGGACGAGCCGATCATGCACGACGTGGACCCGCGCACTGCGATGACGGTCTTCGCGACCTTGATCTACCCGAAGAGCCGCGGCACGCTGCGCCTGGCTTCGGCCGACCCGACCGCGTCGCCGCTCATCGACTACGGCTATCTGACCGACGACGTCGACTTCGAGCTGCTCGTCGAGGGCACGGCCATGATCCGCGAGATCATGGCGCACGACGCCTTCGCCGGCTCCGTGCTGGAAGAGATCCATCCCGGCGTCGACCTGCAGGGCAGCGAGCTGCGGCGGGCGATGCTCAACCGGGTGAACTCGGTCTACCACGGTGTCGGCACCTGCCGGATGGGCGTCGACGAACTGTCCGTCGTGGACCCGAGCCTGAAGGTGCGTGGCGTCGAAGGGCTTCGGGTGGCGGACGCCTCGATCATGCCGTCGATCACCGGCGGCAACACCAACGCCCCGGCGATCATGATCGGCGAGAAGGCCGCGAGCATCATCCTCGGCGGATGAGGGCGCTCACCTTGAATGGTAGTCACTCTAATCTTGACAGTGACTCTCAATCGCGGCTTGAATGACTCCCATGGCGATTCGAGTGGTGCAGTGGGCGACGGGTGGCGTTGGCAAGGCGGCGATCGAGGGGGTGCTGGCGCATCCCGACCTCGAGTTGGTGGGCGCATGGGTGCACTCGGAGAGCAAGCACGGCAAGGACGTCGGCGAACTCGTCGGCCTCGACCCGGTCGGGGTGACCGCGACGACCAGCATGGACGACATCCTCGCCCTCGACGCTGACTGCGTGGTCTACAGCCCGCTGCTGCCGAACGAGGACGAGGTGGTCGCGCTCCTTCGGTCGGGCAAGAGCGTCGTCACGCCCGTCGGTTGGGTCTATCCCGACCTGGAGAACTGCAAGGCCATCCTCGACGCTTGCGCCGAGGGTGGAAGTACGTTGCACGGCACCGGCATTCACCCGGGTGGCATCACTGAGCGGTTCCCACTGATGGTCTCCGCTCTGACCTCGGGGGTCACGCATGTGCGTTCGGAGGAGTTCAGCGACATCCGCACGTACAACGCACCCGACGTCGTCCGCCACATCATGGGGTTCGGCGTGACGCCGGAGGCGGCGATGGCCGGACCGATCGTCGACCTGCTGGCCGCGGGCTTCAAGGCGTCGGTTCGCATGATCGTCACGGAGATGGGTTTCGACGTCGATCCCGAGCTCGAGACGGTGCAGGAGGTTGCCGTCGCCACCGTGCCGATCGATACGCCGGTCGGCGTCATCGAGCCGGGCCAAGTCGCCGCGCGAAAGTTCCACTGGCGCGCGCTCGTCGACGGAACACCGGTCGTCACCGCAAGCGTCAACTGGTTCATGGGGGAGGAGCACTTCGACCCCGCCTGGAGTTTCGGGCCCGAGGGGGAGCGGTTCGAGGTCGAGATCAGCGGTGAACCCGACGTAAAGCTCACGTTCAAGGGCCTACAACCCGAAACCATCGAAGAGGGGCTAGTGCGCAACCCCGGCATCGTGGTCACGGCCAACCACTGCGTCAGCGCGATCCCCTACGTCGTCGCCGCCGAACCGGGCATCAAGACCTATCTCGATCTGCCGTTATTGGCCGGCCGCGCGGCGCCGCAATTCGGGCTGGGCCGGACGAAGTGATCCTCGACGACTTTCGGCTCGACGGACGCGTCGCGGTCATCACCGGCGCCGGTCAGGGTATCGGTCGCGGGATTGCGCTCGGGCTGGCCGAGGCGGGGGCCACCGTCGTGATCGGCGCGCGTACCCAGGCCGACCTCGACGACGTGGTCGCGTGCGTCGAGGAGGCTGGCGGTAGTGCTCTCGCCGTGGTCACGGACGTCCTCGTGGAAGAGCAACGGCGCCGGCTCATCGACTCTGCGGTCGATCGATTCGGCCGTCTCGACGTCCTCGTCAACAACGCAGGCGGTACGGGTCCACGGCCCGCGATGGCGACCTCGGAGCGGTTCTTCGACATGGCGATGAAGTTCAACGTCACCGCGCCGTTCCTCATGAGTCAGCTTGCGGCTCAGGCGATGGTGGACACCGCGGGCAGCGGAGCGATCGTCAACATCTCCTCGCGGTCCTCCGACATGGTGCTGAGCGCGTTCGTCGCGTACGGCGCGGGGAAGGCCGCGCTCAATCAGATGACGCGCAACCTTGCCGGGGAGTTCGCACCCTTTGTCCGGGTGAACGCGATCGTCGTCGGCGGCGTTGCGACCCAGGGTCTCGAAGTCGTTCTCACCAACGACGAGTTGCGCGCCCAGTTCGAAGCCAACACCCCGATGGGGCGGCCGGGAACGCCGAGGGACATCGCCTGTGCCGCGCTCTATTTGGCGTCCCCTGCGTCATCCTGGGTCACCGGCAAGCTGCTGCACGTCGACGGCGGCTGCGAGCAGCCCGCGATGGACGTCCCGGTGCCGCGGTTGCGTCCGAGTCGCTGACGCGTGAACGCTGGAATGCCAACGGTTCTCGTCGCAGGCTTGGGTGACGTCGGGCTCCTCACCGCGATCCACCTCTCCCGTCATGCCAACGTGGTCGGCGTCTCCGCGAAGCCCGAACTGGTGACCGGCCAGGAACTGGGCGTGCGGTTGGCGAGACCGGACGACTGGGCGCGTGACAACCGAGTCGCCTTCGAACGCTACCGGCGGCTCGATCGCGTGCGCCGCGTGCATGGGACGCTGACTGGCCTCGACCTGGAAGCGCGCGAGGTCACCGTCCGCCTGGCCGACGGCAGCGTCGCGGCCGAGGCGTACGACGTGCTGGTGGTGTCGACCGGTGTGACGAACGGATTCTGGCGCACCCCCGCCTTGCAGTCACGGGAGGAGATCGATGCCGCGATCCAAATCCATCACCAGACCGTTGCCGACGCAAGGTCGGTGATCGTCATCGGTGGCGGAGCCGCAGCAGTCAGCGCCGCCGCCAATCTACGGATCAGATGGCCGCACAAGATGATCGACCTCTACTATCCCGGCGAGCGCGCCTTGCCGCAGCACCATCCACGCGCCTGGGAGCAGGTGCGCCGCCGCCTCGTCGACCTCGGCATCGGTCTCCATCCCGGGCACCGCGCGGTGGTGCCGGACGGCTTCGCGTGCGACGAAATCACCCACCAGCAGGTGCAGTGGAGTACCGGGCAACCCGCAAGCGAGGCCGACGCCGTCGTGTGGGCCATCGGCCGGGTGCGACCCAACACCGGCTGGCTGCCCGACTCGCTCCTCGACGAGCACGGCTTCGTGAAGGTCGGTCCCACCCTCCAAACACTATCCTGCCCAGAGGTTTTCGCCATCGGCGACGTTGCCGCCACCGATCCGTTGCGTTCCTCCGCCCGCAACCGCGCTGATGGCTTGCTGGCCAGGAACATTCGCGCTTACCTGGCGGGCGGCCCGCTCAAGGACTACCGCGCTGCCGGCTTCCGGTGGGGGTCCGTGCTCGGCGTCCAGGACGACGGTCTGCTGTTCTTCGCGTCCGACGGTCGCACGATCCAGATTCCGGCGTGGGTCATCAACCGGGTGCTGCTGCCGTGGGTCGTCCGACGCGGGTTCTACCGCGGCGTTCGGCGGGCCTGAGAAATCGCTGCGTACGGCCAGAAGCGATACGCCACGAGTATCGGCACGATCGCCCACGGCAGGTTCATCGGCAGGTAGAGCCACAGGTGCGGCGGGCTGTCGGGTCCGAGGAACGTCTGCATGAAGTAGAAGTACATATTCATCACCGCGCTGACGGCATAGACCAAGGCCACGGCGTCCAGCCACGGCCACGACTTGAGTTTCCAGAGTGCGACCGTGAGCACGACGAGCAGCGGCAGCTGTACGAAGGTGTCGTAGAGGAGTGACGCCTGCAACGCAGGCGGCATGACCAAATGCTGAGGCTCCTGCTCGACGGCCCAGGTGTGCAACCAACGCAACACCGGCCACGGGCTGTCGGGCGCGATGGCCACTCCCAGCCCCTCCGGCAGACTCAGCGCGACGGCGTTGATGATGCCAAGCACGAAGGCAGGCAACAGGAGATAGTCGATTGGACGCCGGGCGAGGGGCCTGGCGGTCGTGATCACGCTCATCGTCGCCGCCGACGTCGCGGAGGGGGGATGGGCCCGTCGTCGCCGCGGGTCACCAGCTGGAGCGCCTGTTCGGTGAGGGCGTGCAGGGATTCACTCTGACCGTAGGTGAGCCACCACTCGTAGGTGTATTCAACCGCGGCCACCGCAGCGCGGACCAGTACACCGGCTCGCATGTCAGCCGCGGGATCGGCGTTGCCCAAGCGCGATGCGACCGCGCCGATGAGTTCGTCGCAGTCCGCGCGGTTGAGCAGGGAGGCTCGCCGCAACTCTGCGGGCGCCGAGGCCATTGCACGCCGCCACAGTTCCAGTGTCTCGTCGTCGTTCACGAACTGCGAGGTGCGCGCGAGGATGGCCGCTGCGATGGAATCCGCGACGTCCTCGTCCGCCGGGCGGGCGCGGAAGTTGGCGACGATTTGTGCCCGCCCGCGCTGGGTCGCTCCGAGCAGGAGGTGTTCCTTGCTCGGCACGTGCCGGAAGAAGGTACTCGGCGAAATGCCGACCTCGTCCGCGATCGCTTCCGTGGTGACGTTGTCGAAACCCTGTGCGGCGAACAAGCGTAGGGCGGCTTGCTGAATTTCAGCGCGCAGCGCAATGCGCTGCCGTTCGCGTAGCGGAATCGATGCGTTGCCCTCGGTTTGATCGGCTTCCTTCTGTGTGATGGGCATGCTCACCTCGTTGCACTCGGCTCGAGAGGGGGAGCCGGAATCTCAATGGCAGGGACGCTGGACCCTCCGTCCACGTTCATGATCGTGCCGGTGACCCAGGCCGACGCGGGCGAGGCCAGATACAGGGCAGCGCAGGCGATGTCCTCGGGCCTGCCAGCGCGGCCCATGGGGGTGCGGGCCAGGAGGTCACGGTGCATCTGCTCATCTTGCATGACGGTCGCGAGGGCACGCGTGTCGACGGCGCCGGTACCGATGGCGTTGATGCGCACTCTTGGCGCGAACTCCGCGGCAAGGTTCTTGGTCATGTGCGTCAGGGCGGCCTTCCCGACTCCGTGGGCGACGAACGAGGTCAGTGCCATGTCGCCCGCGCGCGAGGAGATGTTGACGACGCTGCCACTTCCCGTGGTGTCCACCATCGCCTGCGCTGCGATCTTCGTCAGGAGGAAAGGCGCGATGGCATTGAAGTGGACCGCGGAATGGAAGAAGCGTTCCGAGGTCATCATCGCCGGTCGCGGTGCCGTACCTCCGGCGTTGTTGATCAGGATGTCGAGCCGGCCGAACACGCGCAAGGTCTCGGCCACCAGGTGTTCGAGGTGATCGGACTCCATCACGTCGGTCGGGACCGGCAAGGCCCTTCTGCCAGTCTCCTCGATGCGCGCGGCGACGTCGTCGAGGTCTGACGTCGTGCGCGCTGCGATGACGACGTCGGCACCTGCCTCGGCCAGCCCGATTGCAATGCTGCGCCCGATGCCCTGGCCCGCCCCAGTGACTATGGCGACCTTGTCCGTGACCGCGAAGTTGTCGAGGATCATTCGCTTGCCACCTCTCGCCACGGTCACGGCTCCGCGTCCGGGACCAGTCTTCAGAAGATGAGACTCTCTGTCAATATCATTGTCACTGTTGTGTTGAGTGTTATTGTCAGCATCTCGAGTTGCTGTACACGAGCGGCTCACCCGTCACGTCTTCCGCTGTCCGGTTCAATGGCGAATCCAGGAGTGAAATGACCAGCGACATCCTGCCCAACGGTTTCGACTTGACCGACCCGGACATCAACCTGGTCGGCGTACCGCACGAGCAGTTCGCCGCACTGCGGAGCACGTCGCCGATCCACTGGGTGGAGCAGACCGAGCCGGCCCGCGCAGGAATGTCCGCCGAGGCCGGCGGTGGGTACTGGGCTGTGACCAAACACGCTGACGTTGCGGCGGTTTCGAAGAACAACCGAGTCTTCTCCAGCCGCGAAAATGGGGCGATCATCCGCAATCCGGAGAGCGTCACACTGGATACGGTGGAGATGACGCGCGTCGTGATCATCAACCAGGATGCGCCCGAGCACACCCAGACTCGGTCGATCATCAGCCGCGGATTCACGCCACGGGTCATCGGTGCGCTGCACGACATCCTCGAGGAACGCGCGCGCCGGATCGTCCGCGAAGCCGTCGTGACGGGCAGTGGCAACTTCGTCGACCAGATCGCGTCGCAGCTGCCTCTCGAGGTCATCGCCGACATGCTCGGAATTCCGGCCGAGGACCGGAAGCAGTTGTTCGAGTGGACGAATCAGATGACCGCCTCGACGGATCCGGGCTACGCGGGTGATCCCGCGGCCGCCACCGTCGAGGTCCTGATGTACTCGATGGGCCTGTCCGCCGATCGCAAGGAGAACCCGCGCGACGACATCGTCACCAAGCTCGTTCACGCCGACAAGGACGGTCGCGGGCTCACCGACGACGAGTTCGGCTTCTTCGTCATCGCCCTGGCCGTCGCAGGCAACGAGACCACCCGCAATGCCATCACCCACGGCATGAACGCGTTCTTCGACAACCCGGACCAGTGGGACCTGTGGAAGAACGAACGTCCTTCGACCACAATCGACGAACTGATCCGGTGGGCCACGCCGGTGACGTCGTTTCAGCGCACCGCGTTGGAGGACGTCGAGTTGGGCGGCGTGCAGATCCGGGCCGGCCAACGGGTCGGACTGTTCTACGCCAGCGCGAACCACGACGAGGACGTCTTCGACGACCCGTTCACCTTCGACATCACCCGTGATCCCAACCCGCACTTGGCCTTCGGGGGCCACGGCGCGCACTACTGCATCGGTGCCAGCCTGGCGCGGGCCGAGATTCGGGTGATCTTCGAGGCGATCGCCGATCTCGCGCCGGGCATCCAGCGCACCGGCGACCCCGCCCGACTGCGGCACGGCTGGCTCAACGGCGTCAAGGATCTACCCGTCGCGTACGGCTGAACCGGCCGCGAGGAAGGCCTCGATACTCGTCGGAGCCCGTCCGATCAGTTTCTCGGTGTCGCCCAGCGGAACCTGCATGAGACCGGCACGAATGGTCTCGCCGAAACCGGTCAGGAGGCTGGCGAGTTCCGCGGGCAGTCCGGCCGCGAGAAGTCCGTTCTCGTAGTCGACGTCGGGTACGGAGACCACGTCGACGGACCGGCCGTGGTGGCTGGCCAACGCCGCGGCGACGGCGGCGTCGTCGAGCAGGCGCTCGCCGGCGATCTCGTAGACCTTCTCGTCGTGACCGTCACCCAGCAGAACCGCGGCCGCCGCACCGGCGCAGTCGTCTCGCGCGATCGGTGCGTGACGGCCAGAACCGTTGTTGGTGACGAGTTTTCCGCTAGCGGCAGCCTGCGCCCACCCGCCGGAGATGGCTTCGAGGTAGAGCGAATTGCGCAGGATCGTCCACGATGGTCCGGCCGTGCGCAACGCCTTCTCGGTGGCGGCGTGATCGTCGGTCAGCGGGCGCAGCCGGGCAGGGAACGTCTTGTCGGCGTTGGCCGTGGAGGTGTAGGCGATGCGCCCGACACCGGCGGCCGCGGCCGCGGTGATCGCCGCTTGCTGCTGCGGGCCGCGACGCCCGACCGCATCGGTGGAAACGAGCAGCAGCACGTCGATCCCGCGGAACGACTCGATGAGCGAGTCCGGTTGGTCGAAGTCGGCCTGTCGCGCCGTCGCACCGAGTGCGGTGAGATCGGCCAGCGAGTCTGGGGTGCGGCTGAACAGCACGACCTTCTCCGGCGGATGCGTCTGCAGAACCAGCTGCGCGGTGCGTCGGCCCAATGCGCCCGAGGCGCCGGTTATCCCGATGATTGCCATTGGGCTCTTCTCCATTGCGTGGTTCGGTTACTGTTTGATACTGACCACATCGTGGGGAACCAGGAGCGAGCATGCAAGAAGGCACTTTGGCGTCCGTCAGGCACACCGCGGTAACCGCGCAGGTACCGCCCTTGAGCGAGTGGCTTGCCGTGATGCCACCCACAGTCCTCGGGGCCTGCCCGGTGCGCGACGTCTTGGATCGAATCGGCGACAAGTGGTCGGTGTTGGTCATCACGCTGCTGGGTGAGCGGCCGATGCGGTTCATGGAGTTGAAGCGCTCGATCGACTTCGTCTCACAGCGGATGCTGACCCGCACACTGCGGGCGCTGGAACGCGACGGCTTGATCAGTCGTACCGTCCAACCCGTCGTCCCACCTCGCGTCGACTACGAACTGACCGACCTCGGCCGAAGCCTGCAACGCACCCTGGCTCAAGTGGCCGATTGGGCCTTCGCGCACAGCGCCGACGTAGCCGCGGCCCGCGAGGAATACGACCGCGTAGCGACGTCTTCATCGCTCGACGTCTGAAACGTTAGACGGGGAGGTCGGCGCGTACGAAGCGGCCGCCTACGGTCGTCTTCCGTTGCGCCACAACGCAAGCGAATACGATGCCGATGACCAGCCACATCAGCGCCTGCGCCAAAAGCGAGTAGACCCTGAATTCGGCCAGCACCTCGGCTGGAAAGCCGTCGAGCACCAGGCCATCGCGCCCCGCCAGCGGTCCAGGAACTTCATGGACGTTCGGCAGGACTGCCATCGCGCCAAGCATCACCGCGAGGTAGCCGCCGACGGCCAGCAGACTGGCCGGCCAACGACCCCACCGGCGTGACCAGGCCAGCCCGGCTGCCAACGCCACGCTTGCCGTCACCACTGAGATCACCGTGATGGCCAGGAATGCCGAACTTCGTACTGCTGTGGTGTCGTGCAACCCGACACCGGGCGGGTTCGCCGGGTACTTCAGTGCCGGCATCAACGCGAGGGCGACAAACATCCCCGCGGCGACCAACAGGGCCAGACCGGTGGGATCGGCTCTGACCCCGCGCCGGGTCAGAACCGCACGCACGACGGTGAAGGTGACCGCGAACAAAACTCCCATGGCGATGCCGAACGCGATGACTGCGACCGCAGCGCCGAAGTTCTCCTGAACCGCCCTACTGAACAACTCGTGACCGTGGTCGTGGTCACCACCGAGAAGCTGCGCCTCGGCATGCTCGCGGTCGGCCTCGTACTCCACCGCGCGATCGGTCAGGGGCGCAATGAGCAAGCGGCTGAACGCGAAACCGACGATGCCGGCCACCGTGCCGGGCAGTACGTATCGCGTTGCTGCGGGCAGCTTGGTGCTCAATGGCATGGGAAGCCGAGAAGGTGGCGGCCGTCGTGGAGGAACTCGTGGATGTGGGTGTCGGAACCAAACACCGACACCGCGCCTTGGTCGAAGCCCACGAAGTAGTAGACGATCAGCGCGAGCATCGTCAGTGCCGCCAGCTTGGCCGGGGTGGCGAGGGAGGCTGCCACCGCCGGCAGGTTGACGCGGGGCAGATCGAGGGCGGGATTGATGTGGGTCATCTGGTATTCCTCTGCTTTCGGTAGTGGGGACCGGGCTAGTGGTCGTGGTCGTGCGCGACGGCGTGGTCGTTGGCGTCGATGAGCACGGGAGCGGTGAGTAGTTGGTGACGGTCGACGAGCGTTTCGAGCGCTGCGACCCAATGGTCGAAGTACTCCCATTCGCCGCGTTCGGATTCGGGCGTGCCCTCCCAGTCGCCGATCGTCGCGATGAGGCTCTGCTGAAACTCGCTCCACTCGTAGTGGCGGAACTCCGACAGTGCCAGCGCCAAACCGAATGCCCTGCGCTGCCATTCGTGTTCGAACTGTGGTGCCGCCTGGTCGGTGGTGCAGGTTTCGTGCAGCCTCATGACGTCGGCCCTGCCGGCGCGACGCCGATCATCGACTCGGTGGTCACCAGGTCCATCAGCATCTCGTCGGTGAAATCTTCGGTGCCGGAGGGCCGTTCAGGAATGACGAACCACCGCGAGTGACCGCTGGAGTCCCACACCTTGATCTCCGTATCGGCTGGTAGGTCGAGCCCGACTTCGGCGAGTACCTTGCGCGGTTCGCGGGCGGCGCGTGATCGAAAGACCGGATCCTTGTACCAGTACGGCGGCAATCCGAGCACGGGCCAGGGGAAGCATGAGCACAGTGTGCAGATCACCAGGTTGTGGACGCCGGGTGAATTGGCCACCGCCTGCAGGTGCTCGCCTTCGGCGCCCGCCATGCAGTCGGGCAGGTCGAGTTCCGCGATGGCCGCAGGAGTGTCGACGACGATCTTGGCGGCGAACTCGGGATCCGTCCAGGCCTTCACCACGATCTTCTTGCCGTTGAGCGGTGTCATCTCGGTCTCGAAGTAGGCGAGCACCTTGTCAACCGTCAGCGGTGTGATGACACCCTTCTCGATCAGCAGCGACTCCAGCGCGGCGACCTTCGCCGCGCTGGCCTCTTCACGGTCTGGTGGGTAGGCGAACTGTTCGGTCATGACTGCTCCTCGGTCGGTTCCAGATAGGCCTCGAAAAGTTCGGCGTACAGCGTCAGCGGGCCGTCCTCGGCGCGCGGGCCCCAGAGTTGTGCCGGCTCGAACTCGACGATGTAGATCGGCATCGGGTCGCCGATGCCGTCGCCGGTGTGGCAGAAGTAGGCATAGTCGCCTTCGAAGACCCGTTCCACCGTGCCGACGCGGCCGCGCAGGTAGCCGGGCAGCCGGCTGTGCGCGTCGGCGGGCACATCTGCGATCCGGACGTGCGAGCCGACCGCGAACTTCGGGTGTGCGACATCGCGGCGGGGGCTGTCGCCGGAACGCAGATACGAGATCACCTGGTCATCGATCGCAGCCTCGCCCGTACCGCCGGCCGTCGATGTGCCGTCGGCGATCCGGTCGGCGAGTTCCTCCTCGGTGACGTACCCCTTGTCGATGAAGAACTGGGTGATCCCACCCAGCCATTTCTCGTAGTACCGAAACTTGAAGTAGTCGAATGGATTCATCGCCTCAGCGCCGGTGCGCAGGCTCGCCCATGTCCATTCGTCCTTCAATGCCGTGGGCACGTCGTCGATGGGGTACTCCGGCAGTGCCGAACCGAGGTGGTTGGACAAACCCATCATGGCGACGTGGATGCCGAAGATGCGTTTCTCCCACTCCTCGACGAAGACTCGCTGTTCGAGCGTCAACGGTTCGGGCAGGCCCTCGAGACCCCCAAGGTAGTGCTGCAGTTTCATCAGGCCGGGCTTCCTTCCGGGGTCGTTGTCTCCGCGCTTGCTGCAGCGGATTTCGTGGTCATCGCAGTGGCCGCGTACTCGGAGAGCAATCCGAACGAGGCGCCGAGTACACAGGCCACCGCAGCGACCAGGCCGGGATGGGAGATGGTCGTGACCGTGATGTCGTTCGCGGTTCCCGCCACCGTCGACACCGTGGAGGCGAACCCGACGACGACGGCGGGTGTGGTCGACAGCAGCGACGCCCACGACGCCTGCACCATCACCGCACTGCCGACGCCTACGGCGATGGCGGTCACCAAGAGGCTGCCGCCCATCAGGTGAGCCGCATAGAGGCTGGCGGAGGCGATCGCCACGCCGACGAGATTGGACGCCACGGACCGCGACCAGCCGGCCACGCCGCCGCCGACGAAGAAGAACGATGCCCAGGCCAAGAACACCACCCAGATGGGCACGGTGATGATCGTTGCGGTCACGGCGACCGCCACCCCGCCAAGGACGCCGATACTCAGCGTCAGGGCTGATCGAGAATCCATTGAACCTTCCTTCCTGATCGAGAACTAGAGTTCGCCGGTAGCGCAACGGGTTTCGCTCGGTGCCGCGGCGGTTTCTACGGTGCAATCAGATTCACGTCGCGAGGTTTCACCCGCGTTACGCGGCCATTTCCTCAACCATCAGGACCGGACAGGAATCAGACAGTTCCGGACTTCGGTAGCCGCTTGGTTCGCGGGTCCGTTGACGGAGATGGCGCGAATCCAATTCTGTGGCAACAACTGTGACACCCGCTAGCTGGCTTGCGATGACGGCGAAGAGGGTGCGGGTCGCGATGGCCATGATCGGACGCCGGACGAGGCGGCAAGCGGGATCACGAGCCGGGTGCAACCATGGGTCGCATGCCGGGCCGTACGCGTAGCGTCCTCGACCGGGTGCCACGAAAGGTGGTGGAGACGTGTCAGACCACTCCACGCAAGACAAACGACGACTGCATCGGCCGGACAAGCGCACGGTGCGCCGGACCGCCGGTGCCAATCGTTCGAATGCGCCCAGGACCGTCGTCTTCGCGCTGTACGACAAGGTGACGTTGCAGGACGTCGCCGCGCCGCTCGAGATATTCGCCCGAGCGAACGACTTCGGGGCGCATTACGAGGTGCTCTTGGCTTCACCAACCGGTGAGGCGGTCGCGACGACGGCGTTCGTGGCCCTCAACGTCGACGTGTCACTCGCCGAGGTACCCGATCGGATCGACACCCTGGTCGTGCCCGGTGGCGTGCCCGCCGACTTCAACTTCACCCCGGGCGAACACGACATTCCCGAAGAACAGACGCCCGATGCCGTCGAACCGGCATTGACGATGGTGCGGGAGCTGGCGCCGCGGGCGCGCAGAGTCGCGTCGGTCTGCACGGGAGCCTTCGTGCTCGCGGCCCTCGGACTTCTGGACGGCCGTCGTGCGACCACGCATTGGGCGCATTGCCAGGAACTTGCTCGCACCTATCCGAAGGTCGTGGTCGAGGCCGACTCACTGTTCGTTCAAGACGGCCGGTTCATCACCGGTGCCGGGATCAGCGCCGGGGTCGACCTGGCGCTTGCGCTCGTGGAAAGTGATTACGGACCGGACATGGCTCGACGCGTGGCGCGGTGGATGGTCGTCTTCCTCCAACGCCCTGGCGGGCAGGCGCAGTTCAGTGTGTGGACCGAATCAGCACTGCCGGTCACGAAGGGGCTTCGCGAGATCCTGGACTCCGTCGTGTGCGATCCGGGGGCGGATCACTCGATCGCGGCCATGGCGGGTCGTGCGGCGGTGAGCGAGCGGCATCTGGTGCGCATGTTCCGGGTGCAGGTCGGAATGACGCCGGCCCGGTTCGTCGAACAAGCACGACTGGAGGCCGCGAAAGTGCTTCTCGCGGCGGGAGATCAGAGTCAGGAAGCCGTCGCGCGACGGGCCGGGTTTGGTTCGGCGGACACGATGCGACGCACCTTCCGCCGCAATCTCGCCGTCTCGCCAAGTATGTATCGCAGCCGATTTCGCACGACCGGAATCAACCGCGTCAAGCCTTGAGAGTCGGAGCGGGGCCGGCGTCGAGGACCCTGCTGTCACGGGTGGCGACGGTGAAGCCGCGGCGTAGGGCCTGCGCGACGATAACGCGGTCGGGGATCCTTGTGGTTCCAGGGCAGCTGTCCGGCGAGAATCGCATCGGGCGATTCGATCCGCATCTCCGTGGTGTTCATGCCGCCAAGGATGTCGCTCCATGCGGACAGCAATGCGGCGCCGTCGAGGCGTCCAAGCCGCGTGTTGATGGCGATTTCCCAGGCCCCTCGTCGTGGGGTCCGCCAACCCAAGTTCGCCTTCAGGTTTGAAACCGGCCGCTGGGGCTAACCCTATGAACCGGCGTCGGTCACAGGAGGTCGGCTCATGGTCACTGGAGACAGTGGGGTCACGGGCACGGAGCAACTTGAGCCGGGATCGCAGCGCGTACAGGTACGGCGTGCAGCGCTGGCGAGCTCGATCGGCACGACGATCGAGTGGTACGACTTCTTCCTCTACAACACGGCCGCCGCGCTGGTCTTTCCACACCTGTTCTTCCCAGCCTCCAGCACGTACGCAGGCGCGATGCAGTCATTCGCGACTTACTTCGTGGGCTTCGCGGCACGACCGATCGGCGCGGCCATCTTCGGGCACTGGGGCGACCGGATCGGCCGCAAGACCACGCTGATCATCACGCTGCTGGTCATGGGCGTCTCGTCCGCAGTCATCGGCATCCTGCCCGGGACCGCAACCATCGGCGTCGCCGCGCCGCTGCTGCTCGTAACGTTGCGTGTGCTGCAGGGGATTGCGGTCGGCGGCGAGTGGAGCGGCTCGGTGCTGCTCACGATGGAATGGGGCGACCAGAAGAGGCGCGGTCTGCTCGGCAGTTTCGCCCAGGTCGGCGTGCCCGTGGGGTTGGTGCTGGGCACCGGCGGCATGACGCTGCTGTCCGCGACGATGTCGGACGAAACCTTCGACTCCTGGGGTTGGCGGGTGCCCTTCCTGGCCAGCCTGATACTCGTCGCCATCGGCCTGGTGATCCGGCTGAAGATTCTCGAGACTCCGATGTTCAGCAGGGTGCTGGAGCAAGGCAAGACGGCGAGCGCCCCGGTCGCAGACGTGATCCGCCGTCACTGGCGGGAAATCCTGCTCTCGGCCGGACTGCGCTTCGTCGAACAGATGCCGTTCTATCTGTTCACTACGTTCGTGTTGACCTTCGTCGTGCAACGCCACCACTACAGCAAGACATTCGTGCTGACCGCGGTTCTGGTCGGCGCAATCGTCGAGCTCGCGACGATCCCGTTCTTCTCCCATCTCTCGGATTCAGTGGGCAGAAAACGGGTCTACCTCGCGGGCGCTGTCATCGCCGGTCTGTTCGCGTTTCCGTACTTCGCGGTGCTGACGCATGGCGGGCAGGTACCCATCTTCATCGCGGTCGTGTTGTCGATGATCGTGCACTCGATGATGTACGGCCCGCAGGCCGCTTTGATCGGCGAGAGCTTCCCGACGCATTTGCGGTATGGCGGCGCCGGTCTCGGCTACCAATTGGCGTCGGTCTTCGCGGGCGGACCGGCTCCCCTCATAGCGACGTGGCTGCTGCACGAGACAGGGACGTCGTATGCGATCTCGGGCTACATCGTATTGGCCGCGGTCATCACCGTGTTGTGTTGCCTTGCGCTGCCTGACCGTTCGCGTGTCAACATCGATGACGCAGCGATCTACGATCGCGCCTGAACAAGCCGCTTGCACTCGAGAAGGTCACCGGTGGCGTCGGCCGACGCCACGACTGTGCACCTGACGAGATTTGAGCCCCGATTCTCTCGTCAGATGCACACTCGCGCAACGAAAGACCCTCCAGCACCGGTGCCGCGCCTGAACGAGCCGTTGGTTGCGTGGCTAGGTATGTGGGGTTGCTGCGGCCCTATCGAGGACCACGCGCTGCTCGGGACAGTAGTAGTCGATGGCCGCACCGAGAAACTGCCAGGACTGCTCGGTCGTGCTGCCCGTCTGCAACTGCGCGGAGATGAACTTCGCCGACTGAAAGGCGTCGTGGTCGACGTTGGTGTACAGCCGCTTACAGGCGATCTTGGCGATCCAGGCGTTGTAGTCCTTCTGCCCGTAGATGCCGTAGACGTGCAGTTGATTGGTGAAGTCGGTGTCCGGGTCGGCGTGCGCGATACCAGACGCACCCAAAACCATTGCCGCACTGGCGATCATCGCCGCCGCAAGACGTCTCATCAGACTGCTGCTTCCTCTGGTCGGGACTGGATCGGCTTGGGCCACGGGGCCGGCACCGGGCGAGGCCGGACGTGCCTTGGCCACCAGAACCACTTGCCCAGCAGCGCGGCGATCGACGGCGTCATCAACGACCGGACGACGAGCGTGTCGAAGAGCAAGCCCAGGCCGATGGTCGTACCGACTTGTCCGATGACGATCAAACTGCTGACCGACATGGACATCATGGTGAAGGCGAACACCAATCCTGCTGAGGTGACCACGGATCCGGTACCGACCATGGCCCGGATGATGCCGGTGTGGAGTCCCGCGTAGATCTCCTCCTTCATGCGTGACACCAGCAGCAGGTTGTAGTCGGCGCCGACGGCCAGAAGGATGATGACGGACATCGGCAGCACCATCCAGTGCAACGGGATCCCCACGATGTGCTGCCACAGCATTACGGACAGCCCGAAGGATGCGGCCAGGGACAACACGACGGTGCCGACGATGACTGCGGCAGCCACGACGGCCCGGGTGAGAACCACCATGATGATGAAGATCAAGATGAGCGCGGCCACTGCGGCGATGAGCAGGTCGTAGTTGGCGCCCTGTTGCATGTCCTTGTACATGGCGGCGCTACCACCGAGATAGATCGAGGAGCCCTCGAGCGGTGTGCCCTTGATCGCGTCTTCCGCCGCCGTCTTGAGCGGCTCGATGCGAGACGTACCTTCCTGCGTCAACGGATCACCTTGGTGAATGATGGTGAACCGCACCGCATGTCCGTCAGGCGACAGGAACAGCTTGATGCCCCGCTTGAAGTCGGCGTTCTCGAAGGCTTCCGGCGGCAGGTAGAACGAATCGTCGTTCTTGGCGTCGTCGAAGGCCTCGCCCATCGCGGTGGCGTTGTCCTGCGAGGCCATCGTCAGATCCTGCTGCGCCTTCTGCGACTGATACTGGTTCAGCATCATCTGCTTCTGATCCTTCATCGACTGGATCATCGTCGGCATGATGGCGACCATCTGCGGCATCAGGTCGGCCAGGCGTTGCATGTCGGGCACCAGGTCCTGGATGTCGTCCGACATGGTGCTGATGCCGTCGAGGGTGTCGAACACCGACCGCATCGACCAGCACACCGGAATGTCGAAACAGTGCGGTTCCCAGTAGAAGTAATTGCGCAACGGCCGGAAGAAGTCGTCGAAGTTCGCGATGTTGTCCCGTACTTCGGCGACGTCGATCGACGTCTTCTTCATCTTGTCGACCATGGCTTGGGTGACGTTGGCCATCTGCTGCGTGATGCCCTGCATGATCGTCATCGAGTCGATGGTCACCTGCATGGCGTCGGCCTGTTTGAGTGTGTTCGCCATCGTCATCTGCAAGTAGTCGTTGTTCATGATCTGGCCAGTGCTGTTCTGGCTGATCGAGTACGGAATCGTCGAGTGCTCGATCGGCTTGCCCTCGGGCCGGGTGATCGTCTGGACCTGAGCGATGCCGTGCACGCGCACGAGAGCCTTGGCGATCTTGTCGATGACGAGGAAGTCCGCCGGATTGCGCAGGTCGTGATCGGTCTCGATCATCATCAGATCCGGATTCATCTTCGCCGGGGAGAAGTGCCGGTCCGCGGCCGCGTAGCCAACGTTCGCCGGCACGTCGCCGGGTAGATAGATGCGGTCGTTGTAGGTGGTGTGGTAGCCGGGAAGTGTCAGCAGGCCCACCAGGGACACGGCGATGGCGCCAACCAGGATCAAGCCCGGCCAGCGGACCGTCGCGGTACCGACCCGGCGCCAACCCCTGGCTTGCTTCATGCGTCGGGGTTCCAGCACGCGCCTGAACCGACTGAACACCGAAATGACCGCGGGGCCAAGGGTTAGGGCGGCCGCGACGACGAGCACCATGCCGATCGACAGCGGAATGCCCATGGACTGGAAGTAGGGCAGCCGGGTGAAGTGCAGGCAGAGGGTCGCGCCGGCGATGGTCAGCCCCGACGCGAGCACGACGTGCGCCGTTCCGTGGAACATGGTGTAGTAGGCCGATTCTCGGTCCTCACCAAGCCTTCGGGCCTCCTGATATCGACCGATCAGGAAGATCGCGTAGTCGGTGGCCGCGGCAATGGCCAAGGTAACCAACAGGTTCGTGGCGAACGTGGTCAGACCGAAGACGTCGTGGTAGCCGAGGAACGCCACCAGGCCGCGAGCGCCGGAGAGCTCCAGCACCACCATCACGATCACGATGAGCGTCGTGATGATCGACCGGTAGACGAGCAGCAGCATGATGATGATGACGCCGAAGGTCACCAGTTCGATCAGCTGCATGCTCTTGTCGCCGACCTCGTTCTGGTCGGTGGACGTCGCTGCCGGGCCCGCCACGTACGCCTTCACGCCTGCTGGAGCGGGAGTGTCGGCGGCGATGTGGCGCACCGCGTCCACCGACTCGTTGGCGATCGTCTCTCCTTGATCGCCCGCGATGTAGACCTGGACGTAGGCAGCCTTGCCGTCGACGCTTTGGGCGCCGGCAGCGGTGAACGAGTCGCCCCAGAAGTCCTGGACGTGCTGAACGTGTGTGGTGTCGGCCCGCAGCTTCTGAACGATCTGGTCGTAGAAGTGATGTGCGTCGGCGCCCAATGGCTCGTCGCCTTCGAGCACGATCATGACCGAGCTACTGGTCTTGTACTCCTTGAACACTTCGCCGACGCGTTTGGTCGCGATCATCGACGGTGCATCGTTGGGACTCATCGACACCGCGCGCAGCTTGCCGACTTCTTCGAGCTGCGGCACGACGGTGTTGAGGATGGCGATGATCGCGATCCACACCAGGATGATCGGCACCGCGAACGTCCGGATGAAGCGTGGGATCCGCGGGCGCGCGCTATGGCGGGCCGTCGGCATGGCGTCAGTGGGGGTGTCGTCCACGGGTGCGCTCATGCCGATTTCACCAAGCAGAAGGTTTCGGCATTCACGCCCGTACGGGTCCTTTCGTCCTTGATCTCCTGATCGACGGAGATCCGGCAGCTGATGGTGTCGCCGTCCCCTTGCGCCAAAATGTTGGGCGACGCGGACGGCGACGTGGTCGTCAACGTCAAGCTCCACGGCAACGCCGTGCTTGCGACGCGCTGCGGCTTGCCCTCAAGGTCCAGGTAGTTGATGACGGCCGTACCGCCCGAGCCGGACACCTCGTACGTCACGACCTTGGGGTTGAAGTCGGCCGCGCTGTCCGAACCGATGGGTGTCACCACGACCGGGTTCGACCCGAAGACGGACCGCAGCTGGGCGACGGCCACGCCGCCTACCGCAACCGCCACCACGATCAGTATGGGCAGCCACACGCGGCCAATCACTTTGGTCACTTGGTCGGAGCCCTTTCGGCGTTGGAGGCGACCCTTGGGCGTCGGCGCCGGGAAAGGTCTCTAGGGAACCTAACCAATAAAGTGGATAGGGTCAATCCATATAATTGACGTGTGACGGCCACTACACTCGCCCACATGCGTGACTGTGAGACGGTCCGTCGCCCACTGCGGAGCGACGCCGAACGTAATCGACAACGGGTGATCGAGGCTGCCCGCGACCTGTTCGCCGCCCGCGGTCTGGAAGCAACGCTCAATGACGTCGCGCATCATGCCGGCCTCGGTGTGGGAACGGTGTATCGACGGTTCCCCACGAAGGAGGAACTGTTCGAGGCCATCTTCGAAGACGCGATCAATCAAATCGCCGACATGGCGGAATCAGCACTCTGCGAGCCAGATTCATGGAACGGTTTCGAACAGTTCGTCACGCGACTGTGTGAGATGACGGCGACCGACCGCGGAATGCGGGAAGTTGCCTTCTGCAAGACATGTGGTGGCAATCGGGTGGACGCCGCGCGAGATCGACTCGTCCCAGCCCTGTCCAAACTCGTCGAACGAGCGCAGCAGGACGGCTATCTACGACCGGAGATATCGGCCACCGACATGCCGATTCTGGGGTTGCTCGCAGGGACCGTCAGCGAGTACGCCGGTCACGTCGATGCCGAACTCTGGCGTCGGTACGTTGCGCTGCTCCTCGAGGGCATGCGGTGCCGAGACGATCGGCGACCGATAGAGGCCGAGGCGCTCGACGACGAACAGCTCGAAACGGCAATGCGAACCTGGCGGCCTGCCGACCCGAACTGACGCGGAGCGTCGGGAGTTGTCGCTCAGGACAAGTCGCGGAACGCCAGCGCGAAACCCGCGACGGCGATCACTGCGGACACGGCATACCCGACGATCGACCACCACCCGATGTGTAGGTAGGCGGTGACCGCGACGATGGTCATGGCGAGGAACACCATCACCATGCCGTATAGCGGCGGCCTGGCGGCGTATCGGTTGCGACTCATCGAAGCACCTCTCTGCGAACGGTTTCCGTGACGGCGTGGTCGCCAACACCGGCGAAGTCGGGGGCGACTTCGACAGAGAGGTTGGCCAGGCGTTCCGGAGTCAGGATATGCCGCAACTGCACCTCGGAGAGGTAACCACGCTCGATTGCAATGTCGGCGACGTTGCGGTCGGTCGCCAGCGCCTCCCTGGCGATCTCGGAAGACTTGGCATACCCCAGGAATGGGTTGAGCGCGGTGGCGAGACCGATGGATGCGTCGACGTGGCCTGCCATGACCTCGACGTTCGGGGTGATGCCGTTGACGCAGCGGGTGGCCAGCACACCGCTGGCCGCGGTGAGCTGCGCGACGCTGTCGAACAGGGAACGCGCAATGATCGGTTCGAAGGCGTTGAGCTGCAGCTGTCCCGCTTCTGCGGCCATGGTGATCGTCAGGTCGTTGCCGATCACGGCGTAGCACACCTGGGTGACCACCTCGGGGATGACCGGATTGACCTTTCCCGGCATGATGCTCGAACCCGCTTGCATCGCAGGAAGATTGATCTCGTTCAGACCGGCGCGCGGCCCAGATGACAGCAGCCGCAAGTCATTGCAGATCTTCGACAGCTTGATCGCGATCCGTTTGAGCACGCCGGACACGTGCACGAAAGCGCCGGTGTCCTGCGTCGCCTCGATGAGGTTGACCGACGTCGTCAAGGGGCGGCCGGTGATCAGGCGAAGGTGCTGGCATACCGCGTCGACGTAGCCGGCCGGGGCGTTGAGCCTGGTGCCGATGGCCGTGGCGCCCATGTTGATCTCGTGCAGCAGTGCCGTCGATTCGGCGAGGCGCAGGCGGTCTTCGCCGAGAGTGACTGCGTAGCCGAGCATTTCCTGACCGAGCGTCATCGGCACGGCGTCCTGAAGCTGCGTGCGGCCGATCTTCACGATCCGCTCGAATTCCACCGCCTTTTCCTCGAACGCCGCCACCAGTCCGCCCAGGGCGGCGTCGAGCCCGTCGCACGCGGTGATGGTGGCCAGCCGCAGCGCGGTCGGATACACGTCGTTGGTGGACTGACCCATGTTGACGTGATCGGCGGGGTGTAGGTACTGATACTCGCCGGGATCGTGGCCCATGATCTGGAGGGCCCGGTTGCAGATGACCTCGTTGGCGTTCATGTTGGTCGACGTGCCCGCGCCGCCCTGGATGACGTCGACGACGAACTGGTCGGCGAGACCTCCGGCGCAGATCTCCTCGCACGCCGCCTCGATCGCCTGAGCCTGCGCGGCGGTGAGCAAGCCGAGGTCCGCGTTCGTTCGCGCGGCGGCTTGCTTCACCACCGCGAGGGCGCCGATCAGGTCCGAATACCGTCCGATCGTGGTACCGGTGATCGGGAAGTTCTCGACCGCGCGGGCGGTGTGCACTCCCCAATACGCTTGCGCAGGTAGTTCTTTGGTCCCCAGCAGGTCGTGCTCGATGCGGGTGTTCACGTAGTTCGTCATCCTGGCATGTTGTCGGGGTCGATGGGCCTGTTGGCGACGACGGGGAACTCGCCGGTGTAACCCATGCGCTCGTGCGCTAGCGCCAGCACGCGGCCACGCACCAGGTACCAACCGCCGATCAACATCGGGATGACGATCACCAGCGTTCCGACCGTCCAGGTGCCGACCGGTGCGTCGAACGCCATCAGTACGAGCACGGCGACCAGGAACGCCAGCGTGAGGTAGCTGCTGTAGGGCGTGAAGGGCATCCGGAACTTCGGTCGCTGCATGAGCCCCGCCTTGCTCATCTTGACGAGCCGCAGTTGGCACAGGACGATCGTCCCCCACGAGGCGATGATGCCCAGCGCCGCCATGTTCAGCACGATCTCGAAGGCCTCACCCGGCTGAAATGCGTTGAGCGCGACGCCGAACAGGCAGATCAAGCACGTCAGCAGAATTCCGCCGTACGGCACACCGTTCTTCGACATCCGGGCGGTGAACTTCGGTGCGCTGCCGTTCATCGCCATCGATCGAAGGATCCGCCCCGTCGAATACAGCCCGGCATTCAAGCTGGAGAACGCGGCGGTGAGGACCACGATGTTCATGATGTCGCCTGCGCCGTTGAAGCCGATCTTGGAGAAGAACGTGACGAACGGGCTCTCGCCTGCGTGGTAGGCGGTGTAGGGCAGCAGCAGCGCCAGCAGGGCGACGGACCCGATGTAGAAGATCGCGATCCGGGCGACCACCGAGTTGATCGCCCGGGGCATGATCTTCTCCGGCTCGGCGGTCTCACCCGCCGCGGTGCCGACCAGTTCGACAGCGGCATAGGCGAATACCACTCCCGACGTCACGATCAGCAGTGGCAGCGCGCCGGTCGGGAACAACCCGCCGTGCTGGTTCCAGATGCTCAATCCCGTGCTCTGGCCCTCGATCTTGTAACGACCGGCCAGGAAGATCGTCCCGGCGACCAGGAACGTCATCAGGGCAACGACCTTGATCAGTGCCGCCCAGAACTCCATCTCGCCGAACCACTTCACCGAGATCATGTTGACCGACAACACCAATACCAACGCGATCAGCGCGAGTGTCCACTGCGGGACGACGTTGAACGCCTTCCAGAAGTGGAAGTAGGTGGCGATCGCGGTGGTGTCGACGATCGAGGTCATGGCCCAGTTCAGGAAGTACAGCCAGCCGACCGCGAAAGCTGCCTTCTCGCCGAAGAATTCGCGGGCATACGACACGAATGAGCCCGACGACGGACGGTGCAGCACCAGCTCGCCCAGTGCCCGCAGGATGAGGAACACGAAGATGCCGCAGACCCCGTAGACGAGGAACAAGCCGGGCCCGGCGGACGCGAGCCGGCCGCCTGCGCCGAGGAACAGGCCGGTCCCGATGGCGCCGCCGATCGCGATCATCTGCAGCTGCCGCGGTTTGAGGCCCTTGTGATAGCCCTCGTCTTCGCGAGTGAGACGGTCGCTGGCGGCCGTGGGTGGGGTCGGATCGGAAGTACTGGGCAGCGTGGCCATCGAGTTCCCGTCGTCGTCTGAAGAAGTTGGTAGAAGCGGACTGGCTGCCTGGCTGTCAGACAGCTATACCGGAGAGTGTGTCACTCGTCACTCAATGAGTCAAGACTTGATCGCGGTCACACGCAAGGGGGACCGGTCAGGACCTGGTGGACTGCCCCGAAAGCTTCGTGACGGCGTCTTCGACCTTGTCGAGGTGCTGGCGCATGCAGTCGCTGGCATCGGCGAAGTCGCCCGACGCGATGGCGTCGAGAATCTTGCCGTGTTCGACGTTGGACGATGCGCGGCGCTGGGAGATGCTGGCGTTGAGCATGCGGGACTGCTCGGTGAGCGCGTCCCGGATGGCGGCGACGACGGTTGCGAAGACCTCGTTCCCGGAGGCCTGGGCGATGCCGAGGTGAAACTGGCTGTCGAGTTGAACCCACCGCGCGGGATCGGTTTCGGCCTGCATTTCGTCGTTGATGCGGGTGAGGTTGGCCAGCTGAGCGTCGGTGCGCCTACGTGCCGCCCACCCGGCGGCGGGCACCTCGATGTACGGCCGGGCCTCGACGAGGTCACGGGCCGAGAACTTGCCGTACCGCGGCGACGACGGGTGCGACGAAACGACGACGGTGCCCGAGCCGGTCTTGGTCGCCGTCAGTCCCAGGGTCTGGCAGGAGCGCAGGGCCTCCCGGATCACCGAGCGGCTCACCCCGTAGCGCTCGGCGAGTGCGGCCTCGGGCGGAAGTTTGAACCCGACCGGCAGGTCGCCGTTTTCGATGGCCGTGCACAGATCCTCGAATACCGACTCGGCGGCGTTGCGCCGCTGGATCAAGCCGGGACGATCTGTCCACCTATCAGGCAGGTTCACAGCCACAACAGTGCCCGTGGCGTTCACAGACTGTCAACAGGGCTCCGCCTCTAGGGCAGGCTGCAGACCGAACGCTGATCACCGATGCCGACGACATCGGCGTATGCGCTGAGCATCCGTCGATGATCGGCACCGCCGGCGAGCAAGGCGATCAACATGATTCGCGCTTGCTCGGCGCGTAGCCACGACGAAACGACCGCACCGGCCGCGGCCAGATCGTGACCGCCACCATGGCCGCCGTAGATCGGCTCGACGACACCGTGGGGTACGCGACTGGTGACCACGACGGCGATGCCCTCGTGCATGCATTGCCGGACTGCCGCCAGGACGTTCGGGTTGGCATTGCCGGATCCCATGGCGTCCAGAACGATTCCACGTGCACCGGCGGCGATGCTCGCGTCGATGTGGAGGCGGTCGGCGCCGGGATACAGCGCGATCGTGTCGACGCGGATCTGGGCGACGTCCGGATGCCAGCGCAGGATTGCCCGGGAGGTCTCCGGGGTCGGTAGATAGTGCTCGAAGCCGTCGAGCCGAGTGGTGTGTGCCTTCCGCGTTCCCCGTGCCGGAAGTACCCGATTGCCGAAGACGATGAGCACGCCGCGGTCGCGGGCGTCGGTCCGGCGCGCGGTCGCGATGGCGGCCTGCACGTTGTGCGGGCCGTCGGGGTCGGGATGGTCGACGGGACGCTGGGCGCCGGTGACGACGATGGGGCGGGGATCCGAATGAAACAGGTCGAGGAACATAGCGGTTTCCTCGAGCGTGTCCGTGCCGTGCAGCACGACGACGCCCTCGACTCGAGGATCGTCGAACGCTTCGGTGACTGCGTCGCGGATGGTGACCATCCGCGGCAGGGACATCGCCGAGGAATCGACGGCCATGACGTCGCGGATCACTGCGTCGGAATCGACGATGGAATGCAACGCGTGATGCCCGGGGTTGATCGGGGCAATGCGGTCACCGAGGCCACGGGCGCTGGCGATCGTGCCACCGGTGGTCAGCACGACGACGGACACGGGGACCTCCTCGAAAGTGCCGGCCCGGTCGGCGGCATTGACCAAGCTCCACTCCGTGTATAGCACAGGCTGCCTAGCTGTCAGACAGATTTGTATCGACGGAAGGAAACGACCCATGCGAGTCCTGCTGGTCGGCGGAGCCGGAACCATTGGACGACGACTCGCGCCGGCACTGGCTGGCGAGCACGACATCATCGTCGCCGGGAGGAATTCGGGCGACGTTCGGGTCGACATCACCTCCGCTGATTCGATCCGTTCGATGTTCGAACAAACGCCCGACATCGACGCGGTGGTCGGGATCGCCGCGTCGGGGCCGCTCGACGTATTCGACACGCTCACCGAAGAGCAGTTGCTCGCCAACATGCGCGGCAAGTTCTTCGGCCAGGCGAACGTGGTGTTGATCGGCCAGCACTACGTCAACGTTGGTGGATCGTTCACGCTGACGTCGGGCGTCTTCGCCGACCAGGCGGCGAAGGGCGTCACCTCCGGTGGCGTGGTCAGCGGTGCGCTGCACAGCTTCGTCCTGTCCGCGGCGATGGAACTGCAGGGCCGCTACCGCGTCAACGCGGTGAGCCCGACGATGGTCGAGGATTCCGCCGATGAGTTCGGTCACCTATTTCCGGGGTTGCGGGCGGTGCCCATGACCGTGCTCGTCGACCACTACGTCGGATGCGTCGAAGGAACGGGAACGGGTCAGATCATCCGCGCCTATGGGTAACCCTCTTCAACTCGAAATCACCTGTCGTTCAGAGGCTTCTCAGCATCGATGCCTACGGTTTGAAGGCATGGATCATCGTGATGTCTCGGCGCTGGCGGACGAGCTGGCGCAATGCACCTGCCCCCATCTGCCGTGGAGCGATCAGAGGGTGATCGCCCTCGAGTTGGGCGCCGGCGAATGCGACATGGCTATCGACGACATGGTTCGAGGTGCTTTCCACGGGGCCTGTGTGGTGCCCGGCCACATCATCGCGCGGCTGCACGAATGGCTCGAGGTCTACGACGCCACCGCGTGCACGGACCCGGTTCAGCTGCGCGGCTACGTGAACCGGCTGCGCTGCGCATAGTTCGCCAAAGCGGAAGCTTCAGGCGCTCACGTGCTTGTTGGTCAGTGAGCTCGGCGCGTCGACGTTGGCTCCTTCGTCGACGCCGATACCGAGGCGTTCCACCAGCTCGCCGCCCATCCAGGCGGTACCGACAGCCAGTACCACCGCGGCGAAACTGCAGACCAGCGCCCAGGCGTTCGGCTCCCACCCGAAGTTGTTGGCGCGCAGCAGCCAGCTGATCGCGAACAGCACGACCACGACGATGTTGCCGAGCCCGTGCACCAGACCGATGCGCTTGGCCCGGGAATTGGGCGGGATCTTGAACCAGTCGATCCAGCCGAACGGGGCGGCGATCAGGCCGCCGATGATGCCTGCCGCGATCGCGTACGCGGCAGCCATGGCGAACCCGGGCTTGTCGGTGATCAGGTAGATGACGTCGAAGACCACCGCGGTGGCCAGCAAACCGAGCGGGAACGGAATCAGCATCGGGTGAATGGCGTGGCCCAGCGCCTTCGCACGACTTTCCATGTTTCCTCCTTGAGTAGTCGCACCCTTTGAGGAAATACCCCCGCGCGTCTGTGGCAAACGGTCCTACGAGCCGAAGAGTTCGGCGCGTTTCGCCCTCGTCAGCCGTCCGACGACGAGGTCGTAGGAGTGGTCGATCATCTCGCGGCACTCGTCGTCGTCGATCGACCCGTCCAGGTCGACGGTGTTCCAGTGGCGCTTGTTCAGGTGGTATCCGGGGCGAACGGCTTGGTGCCGGTCACGCAGATGGAGCGCGAGGTCCGGGTCGCACTTGAGGCTGACACTGGGCGGGTCGGCTGCGAGTGGAATGAGCGCGAATATCTTGCCGCCGACCTTGAAGACGGCGAGGCCGTCGCCGAACGGATAGTCCTCGACGGCTGCGGGGAGGCCTCCGCAGTGGTCGAGCACGTCGTCACGCGTCATGAAGACGAGGTGGTCACGCCGGGTTGGAGTAGGTGCGGGTGGGTGTGATGAGGACGGCGGCCCTGCGCTCCTCGCGCATCACCCGGTCGTAGGTGTCCCAGTCGTCGTGGGTTCCGCCTGCGGCAGTGAAGATCTCGCGGAGCAACAGGCGCAGTCGCTCGTCGGCGACCTCGGGGTGGGGGTCGTCGAGCCCGATCAACTGCGCTGTTCCTTCGACGGCGGCCCACTGCCAACCCGCCCGGGCGACGATCGTGGCCCGCGGGTCGGCGCGCAGGTTGTCCAGCTTGCGAGAGCGTCCGGCAGCGACGAGTCCTACCACCTGCTCACCCGTTAGGGGATGAGGCAGCACGCCGGCGTTGAGCACCGACGCCTGCACGCTGCCGTCGCCGCGCAACGTGGTGAATACGCACAGCCCCTGGTCGGCGGCGGCGACCTCGCTGAAGGCGGATAGGTCGGTCATGTGCTTTCCTCTTTCCTTGGTCAAAGGTGCTGTGGATCAGGCCTGTTCACGCGTCGAGTGCGTCGAGCCATTTCTCGAGCCGTCGGGTTTGCCGCGTCATCAGTTCGGGTCGTCCCAGCGCGTTGGCGAGGACCGCGCTGCCTTGGTAGGCGATCAGCAGCTCGACGGCCAGGTCGCGGGCGTCCCGTCGGCCGATGGAAGTGAACTGCCGCTCGGCCCAGTCGAGCTGGACCTGCATCAAGCTGGCCGCGAGCGGGTCGACTGCCACGTCTCGCTTGCCCAGCTCCGATGCCAGCGTTCCATGTGGGCAGCCGTAGCGGGCGGTCGAGTCTGCATGGTGCGCCAGGAACCGAATCAGCCCCTTGAGCCGAGCCTTTGGGGTGCGATGCCGACGCTCGAGCTCCTCGAGCGTGGATGCGATCTGCCGGACGTGTGCGTCCACCACTGCTTCGACGATGTCGTCCTTGGTCTTGAAGTAGTAGTACACGTTGCCCGGCGGTACGTCGGCCGCCTCGGCGATGTCCGCCAGCGTGGTTCGTACGACGCCCTGGCGATACACCAGTTCATAGGCTGCGCTGACCAATCGGTCTCGCTTACCGGGCCGGGCAGCAGCGTCGCGGCGTGAGTTAGTCACCTTACTAAGAGTGTAGATCTTCGTGCGCCGAATTTGAAACGCGTCGGCGCAAGTTCCGAGACCAAGGCTGGCGGACCGTGGTGGTGGCGGTCCCATGATGACTGCGCACTGTTGGTGGCGCCCAGCGATCGGCACGCTGAGTGCATGACGCAAAGCAATGCTCGCGACGCTGGAAGGCGGCACCGGCGGGGGCGGCGATGAAGTTCGGAGTCAGCACGTTCATCACGGACGAGGGCCTTCCAGCCACCGCGTTGGCGCAGGCCTTGGAGGAACGCGGGTTCGATTCACTGTTCGTCGCCGAGCACACGCATATGCCGGTGAACGGGCCTACCCCTCCGGAAAGTGACCTTCCAGTGCGGGACTACTACCGCTCCCTCGATCCGTTCGTAGCGCTGGCTGCGGCCGCGGCCGTCACCACGCGGCTAGTCCTGGGCACGGGCATCGCGCTTGTCGTCCAACGGGACCCGATAACCCTTGCGAAGGAGGCAGCGAGCCTCGACAACATTTCGGGAGGTCGATTCCAGCTCGGTGTGGGCGCCGGCTGGATCCACGAGGAGATGCGCAACCACGGTACCGAGCCGAAGACCCGACTGGCGTTGATGCGTGAACGGGTACTTGCGATGAAGGAGATCTGGACCAGCGAGCAAGCCGAATTCCACGGCGAATTCGTGGACTTCGATCCCATCTACTCCTGGCCGAAGCCGATCCAGCGGCCACACGTCCCCGTTCTGATCGGTGGCAATGGCCCTACGGTCCTCGATCGGGTGCTCGAGTACGGCGACGGCTGGGCTCCGAATCTCGTCGGCCGTCCGGAGGATCTGGTGACTCGAGTGGCGGAGCTTCGTCAACGGGCCGCCATGCAGGGCCGCGGACGGATCCCCGTCACGTTGATCGGAGCCGACCAACGAGGCTTTCTCGGCACCGAGCAGTTGCGCACCGTCGCCCCACTGGGCGAGCGCGAGCTCGCCATCCTGGCCGAAGGCGGGATCGATCACTGTGTGTTCTTCCGCGATGCCGGTGCGCAGGAGGCAGATGCGCTGCGTTACCTCGACGAGTTGGCAGCCCTCATCAAGAAGTTCCAGGAGTAGACGTGGCCGCAGTCGTGGTCATGTTCAGCCGCTCGATCCGCTCCTGCGTACCCGAACCCGGGCGGGGGTTGTACATGACCAGCTGCCAGTCGGGGCGATCCGCGAGGGCCAGCGTCGTCTTGTCGAACACGAGGTCTCCGGCGTCGGGGTGTTGCACGGCCTTCACCGCCTGCACGTGGGGGCCAACGTCGTGACGCCCCCACAGTGTCACGAAGTCGGGGCTGATGGCACTGAGATCGTCGACGACGCGCGCAAACTCCGGGTCGTCGGGATACCGTGCCGCGTCGGCTCGAAAGGCTGCGACGACGCCCGGTGCGACTGACGTCCAGTGCGCATACATGGAGCGGTAGCGCGCATTGGTGAAGAACGAGATGAGGCAGTTGTGGTCGGCGTCGGTGTAGCCGAACACGTTTCGTGTCGCGTCGTTGATCGCAAGCAGATTCCAATGCCGATCCTGCAGCATCGCCGGGCGCGGTAGCCACGCGTCGATCAGATTCAGCAACTCCGGCGTCACCGAGGAGCCGCGGTGTCCGCCGGGTGGCGGAGGGTTGAGGCCGGACAGCATGTACAGATGGATACGCTCCGGCTCGCTCATGCGCAGCGCCGTGGAGATTGCGTCGAGCACCGCGGTGGAGACCGTGATGTCGCGGCCCTGCTCGAGCCAGGTGTACCACGACACCCCGACCCCTGCCAGTGCGGCGACCTCCTCGCGCCGCAAGCCGGGGGTTCGGCGCCGGCCGCCCGCTGCCATCCCGACGTCAGCAGGCGTCAACCGCGCACGGCGTGTGCGCAGGAAGTCGCTGAGCTGGTCACGGCGTCGCAGTTCCGCAGCGGGGGACTGTTTCATACAGGTTGATCGTAGTGACGACGGATGCGTCCCACGCCGCCCTAGCCTGGTGGCATTGGACCCTGTATGAAGTCACGGAGGTCGACGCCGACTGGTCGAGAGGGCCGGCTGCCGCAGCCGTCACATCGCGCTATAGACCTTTTCGGGCCTATGCGCATTTTCGACGCCATGGTCGTGCATACCGGCTCATGGCCGGAACTCGCAGCCCTGGTGTAGAAAACGCCCATAGGACCGCAAACGGCATGGTGCTGGGTGGGCCGGACACGTCCGCGATGAGTTCCGCCTGCCGGCGCGGTCCAATTCATCGACCGTCGACGAACCCGGAGGAACCCGCGTGACCCAGCTGCTCAAAGTCCAGAACTTCAACGTCTCGCGGGACGGTTTCGGTGCGGGGGAGAACCAGAGCTTCGAGCGGCCCTTCGGCCACGCCGACCCCGGTGACATGTTCGCGTGGGCGGGCGCCACGGCCAGCTGGCCCAACCGCACCGACCCTGGCGGCAGCCGTGGCCTCGACGACTACCTCACCCGCGACTTCGCCAACAACATCGGCGCCGAGATCATGGGGCGCAACAAGTTCAGCCCCCTGCGCGGCCCGTGGCGCGACGACGAATGGAAGGGCTGGTGGGGTGACGAGCCGCCGTTCCACACCCCGGTGTTCGTGATGACGCACCATGAGCGTCCGTCGTTCAGCCTGTCCGACACGACATTCCACTTCGTCGACGGTGACCCGGCCACCGTCCTCGAGCAAGCCCGGGAAGCTGCGCAGGGCAAGGACGTTCGCCTCGGCGGCGGGGCCACCATCATTCGCGAGTTCCTCGACGCCGACCTCGTCGACACCCTGCACGTGGCAGTCTCACCGAACGTCGAACTCGGTTCGGGGTCGCGACTCTGGGAGTCACCCGACGAGCTGAACGACCGGTTCCACCATGACGTCGTGCCCAGCCCCAGCGGTGTGATCCACCACTTGTTCTGGCGGCGATGACGCGGCTTAGGCATCCGTGTTAGACGCTCACGACTTGGATCAATTCCTCGAGGCCGGCGAAGTCGTCGGCATTGCGGCTGTAGAGATCCAGTTGGTTTGCGTGCGCCGTTGCGGCGATCAACAGATCGGCGAATCTGCTTCGCGGTCTTCGTCCTCGGCGCACCACGGCCGCAACGACGAGTCCGTAGCTGCGCACAGCGGCACCGTCGAACGGGATCGGCTCGAGCCTCGACTCGACCTCCTGAAGCCGGGCCTGGCGTTTGGCCGCCTCGAGCGGCGTCGAGGCGAGCAATGGACCGGCCGCGAGTTCGGCCGCCGTGATGGCAGAGATGGCCATTTCGTCGGGTAACGCGGCAATCACCCCGGGGTCGTGCCAGTCGATCACCACCGACGTGTCCAGGAGGCCCGCCATCGCCTACAGCCCTTGATCGATCAGTCGGTCGAGGTCGTCACGGAAGCGCCGATGATCAATGCGCACCGCGGCGGTCGCCAACCCCGCGACTTCGTCGCGTGTGATGAAGGTGCGCCTGCCTGCACGCAGCGGGCGAAGCTCGGCGACCGGCTCGCCGTTGCGTGTGACGATGAACGTCTCGCCGCCAGTGACTGCGTCGATCACCTTCGCGTTCTCGTTGCGTAGGTCGCGCTGTGCGATCGTCTTGGCCATGAACCCCACTGTAGCGAAATGTGCTACATCCTGCTACAGGGCCGGTGACCAGCGCATAATGACGAAGTGGATCGCATACGTCTGAGCACGACGGTTGATGCTCAGCTGCTGAACCGTGCGCGCAACGTGCGTCCAGGGAGCACCGATGCGGCCCTGATTGATGAGGCGCTCGGGGCATTACTTGCCCGTCATCGATCGACAGAGGTTGACGCCAGTTACGCGGCCTACGATCGCTACCCGGCCGACGAACCCGATGAGTGGGGCGATCTGGCCTCATGGCGGCGGGTGACAGGTGGCTCATAGGTGCGCAACCAGCACGCAGATCGTGGCAGCGCGCCGGCTTACCTCACCTTGACGACGACCTTGCCCTTGGTGCGTCCCGCTTCGACGTAGTCCACCGCCGCCTTGGTCTCATCGAACGAAAACACCCTGTCCATGACCGGACGAATCACGCCCCGATCGATGAGCGACGTGATCTCGCTCAGCTGAGCGCCCTCCGCCCTCATGAAGAGGAACCGAAAACCCGCCTTGAGCCGCTTGGCCTTTCGCCTCGCACCGAAGCTCAAGACGCGGATGATCTGCTTGACGTACCACGGCAAGCCGAGTTCCTTCGCGAAGGCCGGGTCGGGTGGCCCGGAGATCGAGATGAGCATCCCGCCCGGTTTGAGCACGCGCAGCGACTTGTCGAGGGTCTCGGAATCCTGGCTGTGCAGCACGACGTCGTAGCCGTGCAGCATGGTCTCGAAGTCTTCCTTCTTGTAGTCGATCATGACGTCCGCGCCAAGGGATTTCACCAATTCGAAGTTGGCGGAGCTCGCCGTCGTAGCCACCGTCGCGCCGAGGTGTTTCGCCAGTTGGATGGCGAACGTGCCGACACCGCCGGTGCCAGCCTGGATGAAGACCTTCTGTCCGGGTTGCAGATCCGCCATCTCGACGAGCGCCTGCCACGCGGTCAGACCGACCAGCGGAATGGACGCCGCTTCCTCCATGCTGAGTCGGACCGGCTTGATCGCCACGTCGCGTTCGTGCATGGCGATGAACTCCGCGAAGGTGCCGATCCTGTCCTTGTCCGGCCGCGCGTAGACCTCATCGCCCGGTTTGAACCCCCGTACGCGGGGGCCGACCTGAACAACGACTCCGGCCACGTCGTTGCCGAGAATGAGCGGGAACCGGTACGGCAGCATGAGTTTGAACTCGCCCGACGCGATCTTGGCGTCGAGCAGATTCACGCCGGCCGCATGCACCTGAACGAGGACGTCGTCGTCCCCGACCGCAGGCTGCGGCATGTCGACGAAGCGACCGCCGTCCTTGCTCTTGTAGCGATCGATCGCGAATGCCTTCATGATCGTCCCGTCTTCGTCACGCGCTGAAGCGCTCGTGAATCGGCTTGTTCATCCGGGCACGCGCGTCGCGGCTCATCTCGTCGGCCAGCACCTCGTCGGCGCCGGACTCGATGCCGTCGAGTACTTGACGAACCACGTCGGCGGGGTCGGACTTGGGGCTATCCGCGAACGACGCCATGTCGGTGTCGACGAGGCCGACGTAGACACCGACCACCTGCACGCCACGCGACGCGAGCTCGGTGCGCATGGAATCCGTCGCACTCCACATCGCGGCCTTCGTGACCCCGTAGCTGGCGCCGACGGGTAACCACGCGAGCACCGACGAGACGTTGACGATCGCCCCCGACCGCTCGGCAATCCGATCGGCGAAGGCGGAGGCCATCGCCAGCGGACCGAACAGGTTCGTCTCCATCTCCTCGCGGAGCTTGGTGGCGTCCGGTGATAGGACCGAGGCGCCGCGGGCGATGCCCGCGTTGTTGATGAGCACGCTCGTGTCGGACGCGGCCGCAGCCACTTCGGCGACGGAAGCCGCATCGGTGACGTCGAGCCGCACCGGAACCACCCGCGGGTCCACCACGTCGATCGTGTGCGGATTACGAGCAGCCGCATACACTTTCGCCACTCCGCGGTCGAGAAGCTGCGCGACGTATTCGCGCCCCATGCCGCGGTTGGCGCCTGTGACCAGAACCGTCTGACCGGCGAGCGACGTCATGCGTTCACCGATCCCAGGAACGCGAGGGCCTCGGGGACGAAGCGGTCGTGGAATTGGAAGATGCCGCCGTGTCCGGCGTCGGGATAGATGCGCAGGGTGGCGTTCGGCAACCGGCGCGCCAGGTCGTAGCTGTTGCTGGTGGGGACCATGCGGTCGTCATCGCCGTTGGCGACCAGCACGGGGTGCTGAATGACGGAGAGGTCGGCGGGCTTGGCCAGGCCCCAGCTGTGGATCGCGGTGAGTTGGGTGCGGAAGGCGCGGATGGCGATAGCCTTGTCGCGGTCGGCGGTGCGTTCCTTCAAGCGCTTGATGAACGCCTTGGCTTCGGTCTTGCCGTGCGGGGTGCGGGTGAAGAACAGCAGTTCCTTGGGGTCCTTGAACGTGGTGAGGGCGTGCACGGTGTCGAGGTAGGTGATCTTGGTGACGTTGACGATGCCTTCGCCTCCGGCGGGTCCGGTGCCGGCGAGGATGATCTTGCGGATCAGGGTGGGGGCTTGTTGGGCAATGGCCTGGGTGACCATGCCGCCTAGCGAGAAGCCGAGCAGGTCGACCTGGGGGAAGCCCAGTGCCTTGATGAAGGCGATGGCGTCTCGTGCCATGGCTTCGACGGTGTCGGGGGTCTTGCCTTCAGAGGCGCCCACGCCCCGGTTGTCGAAGGTGATGACGCGGTGTTTGGCGGCGATGCCGTCGACGACGCGGGGGTCCCAGTTGTCGAGGTTGGCGGCCAAGTGGTTGAGGAAGATGACCGGGACACCGGAATCGATGCCCAGCTCGCGGTAGGCGAAGCGGGTCCCGCCCACCGAGACCGACTTGGTCGGCGCGTTCTTGTACGAGGTGCCGCCCCAATGACTGGACGCTGGGTGCACGTGAGTGACGGGGTCGTTCCGGGTGACTCGTTTGTCTGCCATGATCGCTTCCTTTGCGGTAAACCGATTGGTGTACTTCTGTCGATGACGCTAGCACGCCGCTCGCCTATTTGTAAACCGTTCGGTATA
This sequence comes from Mycobacterium sp. URHB0044, assembly GCF_000620625.1. Classification (GTDB taxonomy): domain Bacteria; phylum Actinomycetota; class Actinomycetes; order Mycobacteriales; family Mycobacteriaceae; genus Mycobacterium. Next base: position 280,981 of record NZ_JIAW01000001.1, read on the forward strand.
CTCGAACTATGACGTCGCTCACCGAGAAGGAATCGACTACCCGCGGAGGCCGGGGCGCGCGTCGACGAATCTTGGCTGCGGCGGCACAGCTGTTCTACTTCGAGGGCATCAACGCGACAGGCGTTGACTTGATCGCCGATCGGGCGTCCGTGTCCAAACGGACGTTGTATCAACACTTTCCGAGCAAGACCGCCCTCGTTGAGGAATACCTGCGCCAGCTGCGGCAGCAGGGGGAGGGTGAGGAAACGTCGGCGCAGACGCCGGATGCCACGCCCCGGGCGCAGTTGCTTGCCCTGTTCGAACTCACCGATGCCGACGGCGGCAGGATGCGGGGCTGCCCATTCCACAATGCCGCCGTCGAAGCTGCTGGGGTGATGCCCGGAGTGGAGGATATCGTCCACCTGCACAAGCGGGACTACATCGTTGGCCTCACCGAACTGGCCCGAGCGGCCGGGGCGGCGGACCCGGACATGCTCGGCAACCAGATCGCGCTGCTCTACGAGGGGGCGGCCGGACTGTCCACGTCGCTGAACGACCCGGCGCCGTGGGCGAGGGCTCGGGCGACGGCCGAGGCGCTGATCGATCAGGCCGCCGTCAAGCCGCGTTCGTAGAGAGGCGCCGCTTCCAGGCAAGCAGGATCGGAACTCCAACGGTTTCGAGCACAATCGCCGACACCGTGATGGGATGCGGGCGCCCGCTCTGTTGCCATGACCGAACTCGAACGAGGCCGCCGACGAAGATCGTCGACAATGCGAGAGTCACGGTCGACGACTGCTCGACGCGGGCGAGCTGAGACCACATGACCGGTCCGACCGCCAGTTTGAACACGTTGGCATAGCGCAGCGAGCTGTCCACTGTCGGCACCACAGCCGGCGAACCGCCGGGAACTCCCTGTGCACCACGGACGATTTCCCCGATCGCGCTGGCCATCGGTACCGCCGCGAGCACCGCTAGTGTCCGCTGCAATCCTCGCCGACTGCCACCATGTTGCTGCGTCACGATTACTCCTAATAAACCGATCGGTGTACTGTTGATCGACGACGCTACATGACTCTGCGTGGTGATGTAAACCAATCGGTGTGGTCGGGGGCTACTCGAGTCTTCGCAGCGCGGGCAAGAGTTCCAGTGCCACCTGGAGATCGAGAAGATCGCCGGCGAGGTCACGGCCTAACAGTTCCTCGGCTTGGCGGACTCGGTAGCTGACGGTGTTGGGATGGACGCCGAGCAGCGCGGCGGTCCTGGTGCGGCTTCGATTTTCGCGTAGGTAGGTGGCGAGCGTCGTCGCCAGCCGAAATGTGACGTCGTCGTCGGCGGCCAACTGCCCCAAGACACTGCCGACGAAGGCCGCGGCGTGATTGCCGTCCGCTGTGCAGAGCGCCGCCACCGCGACGTCTCGATACCGAGTGACGGGCCCACCGTGGGGCGCGACCAACGATGCCACCCTTCGCGCGTGGCCGGCCTGAATGTGAGTGCGGCGAAAACCCGCGAGACCGTGGCCGGGCTCACCCACCGCGATACTGAGCCCGTCGGGCAAAGAGTTTGACTCCCAGCCACTTTCGACGATCGCCACTTCATCCGTCGGGAAGGCGCGGGGACTGCTGAACCAAGCCGCAACCACCAGCGACCCAGTAGGTTGGGTGAGGCTGCTCTCCGCGGCGAACGATCGGGCCACACGAGACAGCGACTCGTTGAGCAGCGCTAGGGCATCACCCGTTGCGGGCACATGGTCAACCCAGGCGATGACGCCGAGGTGGTGGCGGCCCACGTCGTAGCGCAACCGTTTCGATGCCGCCTGCCCGTCGTGCTCACGATCGGCGAGAATGTCGTCGATCGCGTCGGCTCGCGCTGCGGCGGCACCTCGTAACCAGGTCTCGCGCTCGATCTCGTAGGCCTCGTCGACGCGGACCGTCGCACCGTCAACGAAGGCGAACAAGAATCGGGTGGTCAACTCCAGCGCGGTCGCCAGGTCTCCCGGGTCGGGACAAGTCTCGGTGATACGTGCGAAGAACCATTGCCACACCTGCTCCTGGGCCAACCGATAGAACCGCATGTTGTCGGCGAGCGGGACTTGCCGCCACACCGCGGAGCGGATGAAGGCAAGGGTTGACGGCGGCGGCTCGAGCCGTCTCGGGTCTGCACTGAGTTCGATGAGCTGTGCCAGCTGAGTGAGGCTCTCCTCGGTGCCGTTACGGGCCTCTTCGACGATCTGGGCATCCGGCAACAGCTCGGGCGCCTCGGCCTGAATGTGAGACACCGTTCGCGCGGTGAGTTCGGCGACAGAACGGCGCATCTCTGCGGCGATGGGCTGCAACACATCGCGCCACACGCGCTGTGCGCCGGGTTCGCGCACCGGTGGCCACTCGACCTCCATGCTGGCGAATCTACGGCCGATTGTGACCGCGTAACAAGCGGGGGGCGCCAGATTGGCGTTTCTGCACGAGCGGGCGGCCTCATCGGCGCCCTAAATTGTGCCCACGGACACAGTGGGCGACATGTCGATCGTTCCACACGTCGTCTCGCGCGTCCACCGTAGTAGCCGGCCAACCCGATGAGGAACAGGATTCCGAAGTGAGCAAATTGCGCTCCGTCCCAACGACATTCGATCACGTTGACGTGCTGATCGTCGGTGCCGGCATCTCCGGTATCGGGCTGGGCTGTCACCTGGTCATGAAGCAGCCCGGCCGGACGTTCGCCATCGTCGACAGACGCAACGCGATCGGGGGCACTTGGGACCTGTTCCGCTACCCGGGCATCCGGTCCGACGCCGACCTGCACACCTTCGGCTTCGAATTCAAACCGTGGGCGAGGGACAACGCGATTGCCGACGCCCACGAGATCCTCGGCTACCTGAACGAGACCATTGCGGAGTACGACCTCGATCGCCGCATCCATCTTGGCCACAAGGTGCTTCGCGCTGACTTCTCGAGCGAGCAGGCGCGCTGGACCGTCACGCTCGAGCGCGCCGGCGACGGTAAGCAGTTCGACGTCACCTGCGCCATGCTGGTGTCCGCTGCAGGCTATTACGACTACGACGGCGGATACACCCCCCACTTCGACGGCCGAGAAGACTTCCGGGGCGACATCGTCCACCCCCAACAGTGGCCCGAGGACCTCGACCATGCCGGCAAGGAGGTCGTCATCATCGGCAGTGGCGCCACGGCGGTGACCATGCTGCCGGCGATGGCCGACACCGCCAGGCACGTCACGATGCTGCAGCGATCACCGTCCTATGTCCTGCCGATACCCCGCCAGGACGCGCTTGCCAACAGGCTGCGCCGACTACTGCCCGACACCGTGGCATACGCAATCACGCGGAAGATCAACGTCAATCGTCAGCATCTGATCTACACGCTCAGCAAGCGCTACCCCGGTTTGATGCGGAAGGTGATCCGGTGGGTCAACGCACGCGCACTGCCCGAGGGGTATGCCGTCGACACGCACTTCAAACCGGCCTACGACCCATGGGATCAGCGGCTGTGCATGGTGCCCGATTCCGACATGTTCAACGCCATCTCCCGGGGCGCGGCGTCGGTCGTCACCGACCGCATCGTGCGGTTCACCGAGCGGGGAATCTTGCTCGAGTCGGGCAATGAACTCGACGCCGACATCATCGTCACCGCAACGGGACTGAACGTCGTCCCCTTCGGAAAGATCGACCTGCACGTCGATGGACAAAAAGTCGACGTTCACGATCGGGTGGCATACAAGTCGATGATGGTCAGCGGAGTGCCCAACTTCGCGTATCTCCTTGGGTACACGAACAATTCGTGGACTCTCAAGGTTGACCTGGTTGCCGACCACCTGTGCCGCCTGCTAGCCCACATGGACCGGCACGGCTATGCGACCGTGACCCCCGTCAGCGAGTCGGGGACCGCTGACACGCGGCCCCTGCTCGACATGGAATCGGGATATCTCGCTCGCGCAGTGCACATGCTGCCGCGCCAAGGCCCGGCTGCCCCGTGGGTCGCGCACACGAAGTACGCGCTGGATCGCTCGGTGTTGCGGCGCGGCCCGGTCGACGACGCCGTGCTGAGCTTCACCGAGTCCGCGGTCAACTCGACGGTGACCCCGCTCGAAGTGGCCGCCCGGTGAGCGCCCCCGTCATCGTCTCGGTCAACGGCCGACGCACCCGCGTCCGTGTCGAAGGCGACCCGGCGAGCCCGCCGGTCCTGCTGTTGCACGGAATCGGCCGCAGCCTCGAGGACTGGGTGCTTCAATACCCGCGCCTGTCCGGAGCCCATCGGATCATCGCGCTCGATCTGCCGGGCTTCGGATTCTCGGCCCGCACGGCCGAACCGACCACGCTCGAGGTGCTCGCGCGCGGCGCACTCGACACCCTCGACGTTCTGGGCGAACGGCGCCCGCTGCACGTGATCGGTAACTCTCTGGGCGGCGCGGTGGCGCTGCAACTGCTGAGTCTCGATCCGGACCGGGTGGCAAGTCTGGTGCTGAGCAACGGCGCGGGCTTCGGCGCCGACGTCGCGATCCCGTTGCGGCTGATGGCAATTCCCACCGTCGGCGAGCTCATGACTCGACGCACCACGCGCGGCGGCGCATCCCTCACCGAACGCCTCCTCTACGTCGACCGAACCTTGGCGAGCAAGGGGCGAATCGAACACGCGTTGGCCATCGCCGGCCAACCCGACCCCGGCATCGTCACGCTCGAGATTGCCCGCCACCTTGGCACCCGACGCGGCATCAAGGCCGAATGGCGTGCCGAGCTGATCAACGCGGCCACGCGTCACGTCCGGCCCACGCTGATCCTGTGGGGCGACCGCGACCGCATCCTGCCCGCCCACCACCTCGACGCGGCCAGTCGACTCATCCCGCATGCACAGACTCGGTTGTTCCCGGGCGTCGGTCACATGCCGCAGATCGAGTGCCCGGACGAATTCGCCGCCAGCGTTCTGGCCTTCCTCGCCGATGCCGAACGGACTGCGCCAGCCGACTCGGAACGGTCGCGAGTTCACGCACCAAGCGCCGGGTGACACGTCATTCTTCATGTGGCCGGTCGTAGGGCGGTCATGTCCATGTCCAAGTGAATGATTGCCACCTGCCCGTCCCGCATCTGAAACGTCGTCACCGCCGGCAACGACGTCTGATGACCCGATAGAAACCAATAGGTGACGGTGGCGTCGACGACTATCGTGCTGGGTGAAGGCGTTGCGACGGTGTGGATTTCATGCCGCAGTGCGCTGAGCACGGAGAAGAGCGCCCGCGCGCTGGCGCGGACGGCGGCAAGTCCGCTTAGTTCGCCTGCAGGGCTGACCATTCGCACGTCATCGGCCAAGTCGCGCACGAACCCTTCCACGCTGAGTGCATCAGTGCCGGTCGCATAGTGCTCACGCACCCACGCCGCCGCGTCCACCGTGTTCTGACCGGCCGTCACTTGCACGAGCCGTCGAGAAAGTGCTGAAGCAGGGGCCACATCGTGTTGGCATCCCGAACATGGGGGGAGTGCCCTTCCCCGTCGAGGAGCACCACGTTCGGATGCAGTGATCGCAGTGCGTTGGGAGGGCAGAGCGGATCCATCGTTCCTGCGGCAAGTAGAAGGTCCGCGCGACATCGCGCCAAGAGTTCGTCCATCTCGTGCGGCCCCACGGCGTAAACGCCTTGATCCATCGCCGGCGCCCACCCGCCTTCGTTTTCAAGCACGCAGGAGGCCCACCAATTCCGTGCTTCGGCGGGCCACGCTGTCAGGTCGTCGACTTCACCGAGTGAACTCAGGACGTGATCGATCGCTTCGGATTTGGTGGCGAACGATGGGTGTGGCATGGCGGCGATGGCGACCGCGGCGGACATCGCTTCCTCAGGCCACTCATCGGGTTTGACACTGAGTGCGCACACCGAACGTACGTCGACACCGAACTCATCTGATGCGAGCATCATGGCCAGTACGCCGCCAAGGGAGTGCCCCATGATGCAGAGCGGTTCCCGAACATCCAACGCATCGGCGATCGCGTGCGCCATCGTCGAATAGGTGTAGCGGTCAAGGCGTCCCGACCGGCCATGGCCAGGGAGGTCTGGCACCATCCAACTGCCCGGCCATCGCTGTTCCAATAGTGCCGTGACGCCCGTCCATACGTCGCCCGTAGCGCCGAGCCCGTGCAACAGCAACAGTGTGGGGGATCCCGACCCACCCTCGCGGATGTACACGTTGGGCGAGGCCGGTGTTCGAGTCACGGTGGGGTCCTTCATGGGTTGATGGTGTTCTCTCCGACTTGGCGTCCCCACACGTAGTCGATCAGGATGGGTTGACCGAGTCCGAGATGGTTGTAGGGCGCGATGCTGGCGCCGGTGTCCATCACCAGATACGGCGCCGGCCAGAGGTCGCGCGTGACCGGTTGCCAGCAGCCGGGCCGGCCTTCTGGGCCGCCGCGCGCGTTGATCCGCGGCAGGTTGTCCGGGTAGACGTAGGGGTTTCCCGCCCCAACCAACTCGACGCGGGCGATCCCCGAGTAACCGTTACCACCGGAAGCGGCAGCTACTTTCGGTGCGACGTCGTGGTAGTTGCGGATGGTGCAGAAGATTTCCGGGCTGTACTCGTCGAGCAGGCCCGAGGTGGCTACCGAGTCAGCGGCGCCACGGACCAGGTAGGGACCACTGCGCTCGACAAGGTCGCCGGCGGTGGCGCCGAAACCGATCGCGGCCATCAGCGCGTGATCAAGGTTTCCGCGTTGGTCATTGAGCGTTCGTGCGGTGCTGACCGCGTTCTGAAGGCCGGCGAACAGGTCTGGTGCCGCTTTCGCGTACTCATCGTCCACGTCGGCCAAACGATGGATGTCGTACCGGATCTGGGGCATTTGAGGATTGAGCTCGGCGAGGATGTCGTTGCCGTCGAGGATCGACTGCCCGAAGTGGTGGCCTAGCCCGTCGAGTGCTTGCGCCGTTGCGGACAAGGTCTGATTCAGCTTTACCGGATCGACCTTTTCCGAGATCGAGGTGATCGTCTCGAACAGGGTGTCCACTTCGGTGGTCACGGAGGACACATCGATCACGTCGAGGTCTTTGAGCCGCTGGGGCGCAGGCGCCGTCGGTGCAGACAACGACACGTACTTTGCACCGAAGATGGTCGAAGCGGTGATGTGAGCATCGACGTTCACGGGAATCAACTCGAGGTATCTAGGATCCACAGCGAGGGTCAGCCTGGCTCCGCGTACCGTGCCGTCACTGATCTGGTCGACGGCGGCAACTCGGCCGATCTGCACGCCGTTATAGGTGACCTTGGATCCCGGATCCATCATCAAGCCTGCCCGGCTAGTCAGCAGTGTCACCCGCGTCGTCGAAGCCAGCACGCCACGGAACTGTAACCACACCAACGCAGCGGCAACCATTACCAGCACCAAGGATGCGGCGCCAACAGTCCTATACGGCGGCCGCCGCTGCACGTCGATTCCGGGCAGGCGCATGCCGCTCAGTCGCTGACCATCAGGCGCTGAGAACCCGAAGAACGACGTAGCTGACGGCCAGCGCGGCGCCCACCAACGCGGGGACCGCCTGCTTCGGTGATTGACCCACCCGCAGGTGCGCGGCGATGGCGCCAATCATCATGAGGCCCAGGCCGACTCCGGCGGCAATCCCCAGCCAAGGCAGCCAGAGTCCGATGACGACACCGGCTCCGCCGAAAAGTTCAACAACGCCGATGAGCCGGTATGAGCCCGGTGCGATCTTCAACTCAGCAGTCTGCGCGACAGTCCGAGGAGCCGCGATTGCCTTGAGCAATCCGGCCGCGAGGTAAACGGCGGCCAATGCACCACCGATGACCACTGTGGTGATGAACACGAGTCACGACTCCTTGATTGGTGAATTGCCGCGGAATAGCGCGCCTGCTCCGTCAGCCAGCGCTCTCAGTCCGAGGATCTGCAGGATCTTCCACGACGTTGCCGTCGCCGCGGTGATGACTGGCAGCCCGAGAACCTTCTCAGCGGCGGGAAGCGCAGGCAGCGAGGGCATTTGGACGCACGCCGACAGCACCACCGCATCCACCCCGCGCGTGTCGAGATCGCGCGCGATGCCGGGGAGTTGGGTGGGGTCAAGCCGTCCCACCGCGAGGTTGTCGTCGACTTCGAGGCTGATCGCGTCCTGCACTTCGATGCCTTCGGCCTCGATGTAGTCGACGACCTGTGCGGTGAGCGATTTGACGTATGGCGTGATGATCGCGGTCTTCTTCACGCCGAGCTGATGCAGGCCTTCGACGAGTGCGCCCGCGCTGGACACGACGTCGATGGGGTCGTCCGTCTCGGCTGCGATGCAGGTCAGCCGGGACTCGATCTCGCGGTGCGCACTGGGACCGGCAGACATGATCGCGACGAGACAGGCGTAGGCCATCACGTCGACGGCGGCGTCGGCCAGCTCGGCTGTCGCGCGATCGGCGTCGGCGTTCATCGCCGCGAGCTGGCTGGGCTCGACGGTCTTCATTCGCATGCGAGCCGAATGAAAGGTGAATTGCTCTCCGGTGGCCGCGCCGACGCGCCTCAGCACTTCGGGAACCTCGGTTTCCATCGTGGTGTTGGAGCTTGGCACCAGCAGCCCGATGCGATGACTGGACATTGAAATCTCCTCTTGCGTGCCACCGGGGTCGGGGCGTCGCTCACGGTAGCCACAAATTCGTTGACAAGCAATACTTCGTATGTGAATATGTGATTTAGCCGGGATCGGACGACATCAAGGTGTCCGCCGGCTTCGTCGATCGAATTCGGAGAACACCATGACCCACGCAACGACGGCGCCGAAACCGCGCACCGCGTCCATTCCGCAACCGCAGCTCTTCGTGGATTCGGAACGCGCTGTGCGCGGCAGCATCAACGCCTACCGAATGGATCAGCTACCCGCCGGCACCCAACGCGAGTTCATCGACATCACCGCGTCCGACCGCGCGTTCTCGTGGGGGCTGTTGCACTTGCCGCCCGGCCCGCAGCCGGAAACCGTTGCGGTGTTCATGCATCCGCGGGAGAACCAGAGCCGCCAGTACCTGAGCCCGTATCTACTGAATGCCGGCTATGCCGTGTGGGGTCAGACCAGCCGGGCACTCAACAACGACACCGACATGGTGCACGAGGAAGTCCTGCGCGATACCGCCGCGGGAATCCGGATGCTCAAAGACCGCGGCTTCAAGAACGTCGTGCTGATTGGCAGCAGCGGCGGCACGTCACTGTTGTCCTACTACCAGTGGCAGGCGTCCCTGGCGCCGCAGGATCGAATCGAGTTCGCGCCGTACGGTACGCCGACGGGCTTCGCCGACGAGGAGATGCCCGCGGCCGACTTCTACATCGCCCTCGCGCCGCACGCCGGCGAAGGCATGATCATGCGCGCCATGCTCGACCCGGCCATCGTCGACGAATCCAACCCGCTGGCCATCGACCCAGAGCTGGACATGTTCAATCCGGCCAACGGCTACCGACCCTTCCCGGAACCCAGCCGCTACGACCGCGACTGGCTGGCCAAATACTGGAACGCACAGCGCGCCCGCACCCATCGCATCGATGTCATCGCCCGGACCATGATCGCCGACTACGAGGCGGCACGCGCCGCCGCAGACATCGACGAGTTGGGCACGCCCACGGCACGGCGTGCCCTGATGACCCCCTACCTGAGCGTCTACGGGACCGTCGCGAACCCCGCGCATCTCGACCCGACCATCCACCCCAATCACCGGATGCCCGGGTCGATCTTCTCGGCCGGCCACCCGTTGCGCGGATCGTACGGTCCGCACGCGCTGGGACGGTTGGTCACCGCGCGCGCGTGGCTGTCGACGTGGAGCGGGCTCTCTGCACAAGCGGAGTGGACGCATGCCGCCGAACACATCACGGTGCCCACACTCGTGCTGGCCCCACTCGGGGACACCGACGCCTACCCCGAAGAACAGCAGGAGATCTTCTCCCGCATCCCCTCAGGCGACAAGACATTCGTCGAACTCGAATACGCACACCACTACCTGTTCCTGCTACCGACCTCGCCGATCGACTACAACCCGCGGGAGAAGGCCGGCGACATCGTGACGTCCTGGCTTGACGCCCGCATCTGACCACGGAGACGACATGCCCCATTACCGCGCCGTGGGAGACATCCCGCGCAAGCGCCACACCCAATTCCGCAAACCCGACGGCGGCCTGTTCCGCGAGGAGTTGATGGGAATCGAAGGGTTTTCCTCCGATTCCGCGCTGCTCTATCACCACAACTCACCCTGTGACGTCGTCGCCGTGCACCCCTGGGACCTGACCGAGCAGACCCAGCCGAACTACCCGCTGATGCCGCGGCTGTTGCAGACCCACAAGCTCGACGCGGGTGGCGATCCGGTCACCGGCCGGCGCCTACTGGCAGTCAACCCCGACGTTCGCGTCTCCTATGTCGCCGCCGACAAGCCGAGCCCCCTGTATCGCAACGCGATCGGTGACGAGTTGTACTACGTCGAATCCGGATCAGCGCGCTGTGAGACGGTCTTCGGTGTGCTCGAGGTCGGTACCGGCGACTTCGTCGTCATGCCGACCTCGGCCACGCACCGATGGGTGCCCACCGGCGATGAGCCGCTGCGGCTGTTGATCGTCGAGTCCACCGGCACCATCCGCGCACCGAAACGCTATGTCTCCGAACGCGGGCAGTTCCTCGAACATGCGCCGTACTGCGAACGTGACATGCGCGCGCCCACCGAACCGCACATCGTCGAGGACCAGAATGTCGACGTCCTGGTCCGACACCGTGCGGGCGGAACCCGATACACCTATGCCAACCACCCGTTCGACGTCGTCGGCTGGGACGGCAGCCTGTACCCACACGCCTTCAACGTCGCGGACTTCGAGCCGATCACCGGCCGCATCCACCAGCCGCCACCAACCTTCCAGGCATTCGAAGGTCCGCACTTCGTGGTCTGCGCGTTCGTCCCGCACAAGGTCGAATACCACCCAGACGCCGTCATCGTTCCCTACAACCATGCCAACGTCGACTCCGACGAATTGATGTTCCACCCGCTAGCGGCACCAGGAGGACGCGGCGGGCACGGCATCACCGAAGGCGCCGTCACGTGGCATCCCGCGGGATTCATTCACGGCCCCCACACCGGCGAACTCGAGGGATCCGTCAAGGCGTACAACCGCGGCCTCGTCGACATCAAGTCCCTGCACGCCGTCATGGTCGACACCTTCCGCCCACTCGCCGTCGGTGAAGGCGCACTGGCCTGCGATGAGCCGGACTACCTATCCAGTTGGCGCGGGGCCTGACCATGCTGGCCCACCACGTGCTGAACCACCTGTCGACCCCGCTGGGCAGTCCACCATACCCATTGGCAGCCAACAGGTTCTACAACCGCGAGTACCTCAACATCTTCTACCGCACCGACCCCGACGTCCTACGGGCGGCGGTGCCCGAGCCGCTGATCGTCAACGAGCCGATCGTCCGGTTCGAGGTCATGCACATGGGGGACGTGGGCGGGTTCGGCCCCTACACCGAGGCCGGCGTAGCCCCGCAGGTCACCTTCGACGGCGAGCGGGGGGAGTACCTGCACGCCATGTACCTCGACAACTTCCCGGCCATCGCCGCCGGCCGCGAACTCTCGGCCTACCCCAAGACTGTCGGGTCGCCACGACTCTACGTCGATCACGGTGCGCTGGTCGGCACCCTCGACATCGGCTCACTGCGGGTGGCGACCGCGACGATGGGCTACAAGCACCACCGGATGGATCCCGCCGAAGCAGCCGCCCAGATCACGGTACCCAGTTTCATGGTCAAGCTCGTTGCGGGCTACGACTATCGGCCACGCGTGGCCGATCTCATCCGCACGCAGATCACCGATCTGACCGTCAAGGAGGCATGGATCGGCCCCGCCCGGCTTCAGCTGTTCCAACATGCGCTCGCACCGTTGGCGGATCTCCCCGTGCTCGAAGTCCTTTCGGCGAGCCACATCCTCACCGACCTCACCCTCGCACCGGTCACGCTCGTCCACGACTACCTCAAAGAGTCAGCGGCACAACCCAATGGCCGTCCTGCACACGTCGTTTCGCGATAGGAAGTACACCGTCATGCCCAGCCCGCCCCTCGATCGTCAATTCGTCACCCTCGATTCGCCGACCGGTTTCCCCACCACCGCCTTCGGCGCACATCCGCTGCAGGGGGTCTACGTCGCCCCGTCGGGTAAGCGTCCCACCACGGCCTTCATCGCCACCCACGTGAACCTCGACTTCACCGAGCACTATCTGGGCCCGCTGCTGGCCGAACGGGGCTACGGGTTCCTGGGCTGGAACACCAGATTCCGGGGCAACGAACAACACTTCCTCCTCGACCACGCCGTCGCGGAGATCGGCGCCGGCGTGAACTGGCTACGCGAGCAGGCCGGCGTCGAGCGGGTAGTGCTGATCGGCAACTCCGGCGGCGGCGCGCTCATGGCCGCCTACCAGGCCCAAGCGCTGCAACCGCACCTGCGTCCCGCCCCGAACACACCCCCGTGCGCTGCCGCCCAAGATCTGGCGGCCGGCGACCTCTACATCTCCGTGGCCTCACACCCCGGTCGGCCAGACCTCAACGTCGCCTTCATCGACCCGTCCGTCACCGACGAGAACGATCCCTTGGCGGTGAATCCCGACCTCGACATGTACGACGAACGCAACGGCCCAAGCTATAGCCGCAAATTCCAATCCCTATATCGGGCAGCGCAACTGGAGCGCAACCGCAAGATCAGTGCATGGGCTCGCGCCGAGCTCGACCGGTTGTCCACTCCATCGAGCCCCGCCTTCGATCGTCTGTTCACTGTGCCCAGGTTGTGGGCAGATCTGCGGTTCGTCGACGGCGCCATCGAGCCCTCCGATCGCAACACGCCCGAATGCTGGATCGGAGATCCCAAGCGGGCCAATTACGGGACGTTCGCGCTGGGATGTGTCAGCACCCTGCGCACCTGGCTATCGATGTGGAGTATCGACGACTCACAGTTCCGCATCCAGGTTCAAGGGCCAAAGATCACCACCCCCGCGCTGGTGATCGATGCATCCGGCGACACCGGTGTCTTCACTAGCGACACCGACCTGATCTTCAGTTCACTGGGCTCGCCGGACAAGACTCGCCACACGATCAAGGGCAACCACTACTTCACCGATCGACCCGAAGCGCGGCCGGAGTTGGCTGATCTGATCGACGCATGGGTCGGCGACCACACGTAGGGACTGCTGACGAGTGAGACCCGCACTTCACCCGGCCTGCGAGGATGAGGTCATGTCGACGATCCCCTTCTCCTCGCAGGTCGATACCGGTGCCGAGATTCTCGATGCCGACATTCCCATGCAAGTCCAGATCTATCGCCAACTGCGTGCCGAGATCCTCGATGGGCTGTGGATCGGCCGCGACGGCTTCCCAGGAGAGCGCGAACTGGCAGACCGCTTCGGGGTCAGCGCCATCACGTCGCGTGCGGCGCTAGACAGGCTAGCCCGGGAGGGTCTGGTCGAGCGGGGACGGGGCCGGCGCAGCAAGGCCAACTTCATCGCCCCTGAGCGGCCAGGCGGCCGCACCCTGAATATGTTTCCGCCGCCCGAGGATTCACCCATCGCGATGAAACACAAATTGATCAATCGGGGTATCGACATTGCCCCGGCGGAAGCGTGTCGCTTCTTCGGGCTCGAACCCGGCGCGCTGCTGTGGCAGGCCGTGCGGTCCATCAGCGTCGGGCGAAAGACAGTCGTGGTAACCCATCACGTACAACCGCCCGCGATCGGTGAACAACACACGTTGGCCGATCTCAAGAGCAAGCACATGGTCGCCATGCTCCGAAACCAGGGCATCGACCTTGCCACCATGCGACGGGAAGTACTTGCCACCAGCGCCACCCCGGTGACGGCCCACCACCTCGAAGTCAGCGTCGGCAGCCCGGTCTTGATGGTGGTCCTGCGTCTGCACGATGCCGACGGAGCGCCCGTCGAATGGATGCGCTCGCTCGCACGATCCGATCAAGCACTGGCTGAGGAGACACTCGATCTGGCGACCGGACTCTGGCACGTCGGCTGACGCCCATCGATGCAACGAGCCTCTTGATTCCGCCGGCGACAGGACGTTGCAGGGTACGAGCGTACCTGTTAACGTACCCATGACGGTCCGACGACGCGATGTCGTCTGGTCGAGCGGGCCCCAGCGATTCAACGAACCGCTGATGCCGTGAGTCACCTATCTCAAGGGAGAGACTGCCGTGGCCGATGTGGAGATCGACTTCGATGTTCCGGTTCCGATGCGGGACGGCACCATCCTGCGAGCAGACGTCTATCGTCCGGCCGGTGCGGGTCCGTTTCCGGTTTTGCTGCAGCGCATTCCCTATGGCAAACGCGGGCTCATAGGCGTCCTCCCCTTGGACACCCTGCTCGCGGTGTCTCGCGGCTACATCGTGGTGCAGCAGGACACCCGCGGTCGGTTCGCCTCGGACGGGGAGTGGAGTCCCTGGACCTACGAGCAGAGCGACGGTCACGACACGGTGCGATGGGCTGCCACGCTCCCCGGCAGCAGTGGTGCGGTCGGGATGTTCGGCGTCAGCTACACCGGCAACACGTCGTGGAGTGCGGCGGTCGACGGACCACCGGAATTGCGCGCGATCGTTCCGCAGAACACGTGGTCGGACCCAAACGACGGCCTGTTCATGCGCGGGGGAGCGATCGAGCTCGGGCTCAACGCGTGGTGGACGCTGTTCACCGGCCTTGGCGAACTCCCCAAGCGGCTGGCTGGCGTGGAGTTGCTCCAGGCACTGGGTGGCTTGCTCGCCGACTTCGACGGCCTGGCGGAGCGCACCTATTGGGAATTGCCCGCGGGTCGCCTGCCCCTGATCGATCGTTACGGTGGCCCCGACATCGGCACGCAGCGCGCGCTCGATGATCCTGACACTTCTGGTTTCTCGCGAGTCGCCGGCCGTCACGACGCGGTTACGGCGCCGAGCCTGAACGTATCCGGCTGGTATGACGTCTTCCTGCAAGGGGCTCTCGACAATCACGTGGCCATGGCAGAACGCGGTGTGCCGACGAAGCTCGTCGTCGGCCCGTGGTCGCACGTGTTGAGCGAGTTGCCGTCCCCGATAGGCGAGCTCAACTTCGGATTGGCCTCCTCCCCGGCGTTGGTCGGGGGCCAGTACTCGCTGACCGATCTCGAGACGCGGTGGTTCGATCACTGGTTGCGCGAACAGGACACCGGCCTCATGGATGAGCCGCCGGTCAAGATCTTCGTGATGGGCGCCAACACGTGGCGCGACGAGAACGAATGGCCGCCCGCCCGGGCGGTGGACACCCCGTGGTACCTGCGCGCCAAGGAAGCCCTGAGCCTCGACGCACCTGGGACCAATGAGCAATACGACACCTACGTCTATGACCCCGCCGATCCCGTCCTCACTCGCGGAGGAAACCTGGTCATGGCCACCGAATTTCCCGCGGGACCGTTCGACCAGGCCACCGCCGAGCAGCGCCCGGACGTCTTGGTCTACACCAGCGAACCGCTGGCGCAGGATGTCGAGGTGACCGGACGCGTCCGAGCCACGCTGTTCGCGGCCACCGACGCGCCCTCCACCGACTGGGTCGTCCGGCTGTGCGACGTTGATGCACAAGGTATTTCACGCAATATCACCGATGGCATCCTTCGCATCAACGGCGAGCCGGGCACGATCGGCGAGTACGAGATCGATCTCTGGTCCACGAGCAACCTGTTCCGTGCGGGACACCGCATCCGGATCCACGTCACTTCGAGCAACTTCCCTCGCTGGGACCGCAATCTCAACACCGGAGAGCCCCCGCAGACGGCGACGACGTTCCGCCCGGCCCAGCAGCGCATCTTCCACGACGGCTCGCGTGCGTCGCACATCGTGCTGCCGGTCATTCCTGCGACCGCCTGAGCGGCGCGGCACCTCAGCGTATCGAGGATCCGATACCGAGGCCGCCGTCGACGTCGAGGACGACGCCCGTGACGTAACCGGCTGCGGGCGAGCAGAGGTACGCGGCGGCTTCGGCGATGTCGGTTGGACTGCCGGTGTGGCCGAGCGGGACCTTGGCTACGAGCTTGTCGCGAGCAGGCCCGTTCATGGATGCCAGCATCGGCGTCTCGATCAGCCCAGGTGCGATTGCATTGGCCGTGATGCCGTGGCGGGCTCCCTCGAGCGCGACGGTGCGGGTGAGGCCGACGATGCCGGCTTTGGCCGCAACGTAATTCGCTTGTCCGTAGTTGCCCCGCCAGCTCATCGAGGAGAAGGACAGGATGCGGCCGTAGCGGCGCTCCCGCATGATCGGCAGCACGGCGCGAATGGTGAAGAAGCTGGCCGACAGGCTGGTATCGATGACGGCGTGCCAGTCGGCGTCGCTGATGTCGGTGATGCGGTTGTCGCGGATGATGCCGGCATTGTTGACCAGCGCGTCGATGCGGCCGTACTCGACATGGACGTGCCGGATCCAGTCGTCGACGTCCTCGGAGCGGGTGACGTCGAGTGCGTGGGCCTGGGCGGTGATGCCGTGTTCGGCGGTCAATTCGGCGGCGAGTTCGTTACCGGTGGTCGGGTTGATCTCGCCGATCATCACCGCGGCGCCTTCTGCCGCGAAGCGGTGCGCCATGGCGCGGCCGAGGCCTTGGCCGGCGCCGGTGACCAGGACGACGTGTCCGTCGTAGCGGTTCATGAGGGTTGCCTTTCAGAGGGTGGTTAGCCGGCTGCCGGTCGAATCAAGAAGTTGCGCAGCGCATGTGGCACGTCGTGATGGGCCCAATGCCGGTCGAAGGCGTCGAGCTCACGATCCAGGCCGGCTTCGAGGGGCGGCGTTTCGTCGAGGTCGGCGAGCAGGAGTTTGTACGCCGATTGCGCGGGATTGGCTGCCGCGCCGAGGATCTCGGCGAGTCGCCGGCCCTCGGACGCGCCGTGCCCGGAGTCGACGACGGCGTGTAACCATCCTGCGGCGAGAAATCTCTCCGCGGGGAGCAGCTCGCCGGTCAGGGCGAGCCAGCGGCCGAGGGCGTCACCGAGCCTCACCCGCATCCGAACGCTGGCCCCTGCGCCGGGGACGAGGTGGTTGCGGACGTGCCCGTCGCCGATCAACGTGCCGGTCTCGGCGATGACGACGTCGCACGCTAGAGCGATCTCCAGGCCGCCGGCAACGGCATGGCCGTGCAGCGCCGCGACGATCGGAAGTGGGCTGGTTTCGAGTCGGCGGGTCAGCGTGGACACCGTGCGCAGAAACGGCACGGGAGTCTGGCCGGCGTCGTGCAGGGACAGGAGGTGGCGCAGGTCGGCGCCGGCGCAGAAGCTGGGCCCGGCACCGGTGATCAGTATCGCCTGGGTGGCGGGGTCGTGTTCGGCGTCGGTCAGTGCGGCGCTCAGTGCGTCGACCAGTTCGGCGTTGAGCGCGTTGCGTTGTCGAGGCCGGTTGAGCAGGAATGTGCGGACCGCGCCGTGCTGCTCGACGCGCAGCACCTCTGCCGTCTGGGCGCTCATGGTGCGGCCTGGGTCGCGGCGTCGCGCAGCTGGCGGCGCAGTTCGGCGCGCTGAATCTTGCCGCTGGGTGTCTTGGGCAGGCTGGTCACCACGTGCACCTTGCGTGGGTAGGCGTGGGCGGCGTAGCGGGTGCGGACGTGGTCCTGCAGCTCCCGTTCGAGGTCGTTGGAAGCAGTGGCGCCGGTACGCAGGACGACGAACGCCTCGATCACCTCGCCACGCACCGGGTCGGGTGCGGCGACGACGGCGCATTCGGCGACCGCATCATGTTGGGCGAGGACCGATTCGACGTCGAAGGGGCCGATCCGATATCCGGCCATGATGATCACGTCGTCGTCGCGCGAGGAAAACCGCAGGGTGCCCTCGGCCGACCTGACGGCGAGGTCGCCTGTCAGGTAGAACGTGCCGTCGGAGGTGAACCGATCAGTGCTGGAGCGGCCGCCGGCGTAGCCGGTGAACGTCATCAGCGGGCTGGCGGCCAGGTCAATCGCGAGTAGTCCGGGTTCGCCGCCCTCGGCGGGGATGCTGGTTCCTTCCTTCAGCACGGTGACCGTCCAGCCGGGGAAGGCGACGCCCATGGATTGCGCCCCCACCGGGACCGCTACATCGGGGTGATGTGGGTAGCCGATCGTCATCCCGAGTTCGGTCTGCCCGTAGTGGTCGTGCACCGTCAAACCCATTGTCGGCTGCGCCCATTCGTTGACTTCGGCGGTCAACGGCTCGCCCGCGCTGGACAGCCGCTGCAGACGCAACCCATCCGGGACGGGGATGTCGCTGGTGCGCAGCGCCCGGAACACCGTTGGTGCGGCGGTGAAGTCGGTGACCCCCAGTGTGGTCATGGTCGACCAGGTCGCGGCGGCGTCGAACCCGCCGCGCTGCAGGACGCTGCGCAGGCCCAGCGCCATCGGCGCGACGATCGCCGCGTAGAGCCCGTAAGCCCAACCAGGGTCCGCGCCGCACCAGTACACCGAATCGGCGCGGACACCGAGACCGAACTCGAGGTAGGCCTGCCACCCCGCCACGTACCGCAGCGGGTGCACGACGCCCTTCGGCGCTCCAGTCGTGCCGGAAGTGAACATGTGCACGAACGCTGTGTCGCCCCCGATGGCGGTGCTCGCCGTGAACGGAGACGCCGCAGACATTGCGACGCCGAACGAGGACACGGGTTCGGCTGAGGCGTCGCCGGCCACCAGGAGCTTCCAGGCGCCGTCGGGGACCTTGGCGGTCTGTGCGGCGTCGGCAACGACGAGCTTCACTCCGGCACCTTGCATGCGTGAGCGCACCGCGTCAGCCGCGAAAGCCGTGAACAGCGGCACGTAGACGGCGCCCACGCGCCAGATTCCCAGCAGCACCGTCACCAGATCGGCGCTCTTGCCCATCAGGGTTGCCACCCGGTCGCCTCGGCCCACGCCAAGGCCGGTCAGGACGCCGGCGAACCGCTCGGAACGCTTCCGCAGCTCGCCGTAGGTCAGATCGGACCACGATCCGTCCGGCTCCACCAGGGTGAATGCAATCGACTCCGCGGGGTGCCGGTCGCACAGCAACCAGGCCGGATCGGCGTCGGGCGCGGAAAAGATATCGACGAGCTCACTGATGCGCAGCTCGACCTTTGAGCCCCTGGCCATGAGATCCCCTCGTTGGGTACGTCGTCGGGTACGAATGACATATGTAACGTACCCGACAGTGTTTCGTATCTCAAGGGCCTGCTCGCTCGTGCGAGACTCGAGGCCATGGCGATCTCCGCGGCGCGAGGGCGGCCCCCGCGGAGCAGTCCGCGCCGACGCAACGTCGACACCGCCCGCCTGGAGGAACTGCTGGTTCAGGCCAGTGACATCGTGCTGGCCGAAGGCTTCACCTCGATCACCATGGATCAGTTGGCCCAGCGGCTCGGCTGCTCGAAGGCCACCCTCTACGGCGTCGGAGGAACGAAGGACCAGCTGGTTCAGACCGTCACCCGGCACTTCTTCAGCACCGCGGCAGAGGAGATCGAACAAGCTGTCGCTGCCGAGTCTGACCCAGCACAGCGCATTCGGACCTACCTGGCCGGGGTGGGTAATGCGATGCGCCGCCATTCCCCAGCGTTCTACGACGACATGGTCAGCTACGAACCCACGGCCCGGATCTACCGCCGCAACTCAGAAGCCGCCGCCCGCCGCGTCCACGAGATGATCGACGACGGTGTGACGGCCGGCGCGTTTCGAAATATCAACGGTCCCTTTGCCGCTCAAGTCGTCGCGGTGGCCATCGACGCCGTCCAGTCCGGCGAGCTCCTGCGCACCACCGGCCTGTCTGCCGGAGACGCGTTCGCCGAACTCGGCGACCTCATCCTCGACGGACTCAACCGCCCCGACCGCTGACTTGCCCGGATCCCTAGTTGTCGAGGACTTTCCTTGAGATGCGGGTCAGGGCGCGCAGATCCGCGGCGGATAGCTTGTCGATGAACAGCTTGCGCACGGTCGCCACATGTTGGGGCGCGGCCCGTTCGATCGCGGCCCGCCCGTCGTCGGTGAGCACGACGACCGAGCCGCGCGCGTCGGTGGGGCAGCCTTCCGCTCGCACTAGGCCGCGGCGCTGCATGCGGCCGACGTGCTTGGACAGTCGGCTCTTGTCCCAGCCGACTTCTCGGGCCAGGTCGCGGGCGCGCATCCGACCATCAGGGGTCTCCGACAGCGGTACGAGCAGCACGTGATCCGGCTGGGATAACCCCGCCGCGGCGAAGTCCTCGCCGAACGCCCCGTTGAGGTGCAGCCACATGTTCACGAAGCCGCGCCAGGCGCGCTGTTCGTCCTCATCGAGCCAGTCCGTCACAGCTATCACTCTACCTCAGTTGGTTGACATGGAAACCAATATCTGAAAAGGTTTCCATGTCCACCAAATTTCTGACCCGCCGCCGGCGGGCATACCGACTGGAGCATCTCGTGACGAACGACACCAACACCGCCGACGCCGTCGCCGTGGTCGACGCCTACGGGCGCGCGCTCGTGGCTCAGGACCAGGACGCGATCCTGTCCTTGTATGCCGAGGACGCCGAGATCATTCCCGAGAATTTGCCGAGCCTGCGCGGGTCACAGGCGATCGACACCTTCTACACGAACACCTTTACCGAGATCAGCATGGAGGTCAGGCTGAAAGTGAAATCGGCTGAGGTGCACGACGGATTCGCCGTGGTGCGTAGCGAGCAGCCCGTCATGGTCACGACCGTGGCCGAAGGCGCGCGCATCCCCAGCTATTTCCGCGAATTGTTCGTGCTCCGCAACACGTCCGCGGGTTGGCGCATCTGCAACTACATGTTCTCCCAGAGCCCGGGGCAGGCTGGGCAGCTGTCATGAAAGCAGTCAGATTCACCCGCTACGGCGGCCCGGAAGTGCTTGAGGTCACTGACGTTGCCCGCCCGGTGCCAGTACCCGAGGAGGTCCTGGTCGAGGTAGTCGCCACGGCCACCAACCCCGGTGAGATCGGCATTCGCGAAGGACACTACGCGGACAGGTGGCCGGCACACTTTCCTGAAGGTCAGGGGAATGACTTCGCCGGGCGGATCGTCGAATTAGGCGGGGGCGAAACACATCTGAAGATCGGTGATGAGGTGCTCGGATTTGCTCCCCGCCGAGCACAGGCAGAGTACGTCGCACTGGGAGCGCAGCGCGTCACCCTCAAGCCCAGCGGTCTGACTTGGGAAGCCGCCGCCACCATCGCCGGAGCTGGCGCCACCGCATGGGCGTCGGTGACCGCGGTAGATCCGCAGGCAGGCGAGACTGTCGTGGTATCCGCGGCGGCCGGTGGAGTCGGTATCTATGCCGGCCAGCTCGCCCGACTGCGGGGTGCAGATGTAATAGGAACGTGCAGTGCAGCCAATTTCGAGGGGCTGGCCGCGTTGGGCATCCGTCCGGTGCAGTACGGACCGGACCTCGCACGTCAGCTTCGCGCGCTTGCCCCGGGTGGCATCGACGGCTTCATCGACACCTTCGGCGCCGGTAACGTCGCCATGGCAGTCGATCTGGGAGTTCAACCTCATCGCATCAACACCCTGATCGACTTCGACGCGGTCCGCCGCTTCGGCGTGCACTCCGATGCTCAGGAGCAGGCCGACACTCCGCACGTGTGGTCTGCCCTGGCCGACCTGGTCGCCGGCGGGGACATCAAGGTGCCCATCGCCGAGGTGTATCAATTCACCACCGACCATGTCCGGCAGGCCTACCGCGACGTCGGCACCCGGCGGGTAACCGGCAAACGCGTGCTTCGCATCAAGGCCTGAACAAACCCAGCGTCACGGATCGTCCCCAACCCGCAATACCAGGTCCCAATCGCCCGGCACGCCTTGCGCGAGCACGCTTTGTGGGTTAGGTACACCTATCGGTATGCTTCACGTATGACTACGCAACGTCAGGCAAAGCCGACGACCGGGGGAGACGGCCGTGGCGGCCGTGGTGCACGCCCACGGATCATGCAGGCTGCCATGGACTTGTTCTATCGCGAGGGGATCAACGCCACAGGGGTCGAACGGTTGGCCAGTGAGGCATCGGTTTCCAAACGAACCCTTTACCAGCACTTCCCGAGTAAGACGGCCGTGGTGGAAGAGTATCTGCGGACAATTCAGCAGGCCGTCGGTGACCCGATCCAACCCGGACCTGACGCCGACAATCGAACACCCCGCGCGCGTCTACTCTCCCTGTTCAGCACTCCATCGCCGGACGGCCAGATGCGCGGTTGCCCGTTTCACAACGCGGCCGTCGAGGCGGCCGACGCCATGCCCGAGATTCACGGCATCGTCCAAGAACACAAGCAGAACTACATCAACGGCCTCGTGAAAATCGCCAGACAGGCCGGGGCAAGCAACCCGAAGCTGCTGGGCAACCAGCTCGCCGTGCTCTACGAAGGCGCGGCTTCGCTGTCCACTTCACTCGACGACCCGTCGCCGTGGACGCACGCCCGCAAGGCTGCCCAAACGCTCATCGACCTGGCAGTCGGCGACTAGGTCCCTGAGCTGTTGCTCACTTCGACGTGGTGGCCGCCGCCAGGACAGCGTCATTGATCGCGGTGGGCGAGATGGCGACCAGAGCCTTCTGCGCACGGCTGGCGGCATCGAGAATGTAGCGACGCTTGGGTCGCTTCGACGTCAATGCATGGTCGACGGCCTTGGTGACCTTCTTGGGGTCGGCGGCGAGTTTCTGCAGGCGGCCCAGTAGCTTTCGCGACCCTGCGAGGTGTGATGCGTACAGAGCCCGGTGCTCGTCGGTCAGTTTCGCAACCATGCGATCGTGCTCGTCGAGCATGTCGCCCCACATGTCGGTGCGGATCGGCCCCGGCTCGATGAGTGAGACGGGGATCTTCCACGGGCGCAGTTCCATGCGCAGCGCGTCGGCCAAGGACTCGACGGCGTACTTCGATGCGCAGTAGGCACCGGTGCCAGGGGTGGTGATCAACCCACTGAGCGACGACATGAACACGATGCGTCCACGGGCCTCACGAATCTTGGGAAGGACGGCCTGTGTCACGCCGATCTGCGCCGTCACGTTCACGTCGAGCTGGCGGGACAAGTCGTCGAGGGACAGTCCTTCGACTGGTCCGTTCACGATGATGCCGGCACTGTTGACGACGCCGTTCAACGCGGAAGGTAGTTGGTCGGAAAGCTTTGCAATAGAGGCCCTGTCGGCAATGTCGAGGGCAATCGGATGGACATTGGACAACCGATCGAGGCTATTCAGGGCGCTGTCGGATCGAGCGGTGGCGTAGACGTCCCACCCTCGTTGGCTCATGTGTTCGGTGATCGCTAGACCGATGCCCCTGCCGGCGCCGGTAACCAATACGGAAGGCATGTTTCTCTTCTCTCGTGTCGAACTTCAGGTCATGGTGAGGTACTGCAACGAACCATACCGATCGGTGTACCAAAAAGCTAGCCCATCACAATCCGGATGTGAACTGGTCGGTTTACACCAAAGTAGTTCGTCGGCTCAATCGCTTCCAATTGCCTTGTGGGGAAAGCAATATCAAGGATACGGCGTTCCGACACCGAGTGACTGTCCCCAACGGGCGATTGTTACCTCGTCACAAGCGCGCAGAGGGCGATTGGCGTTTCTGCACGAGCGGCGTCAGGCGTCGGCGGCCTAAATTGACCCCACGCCCACATTGGCCCGGCCGAAGGGATCAGGGTGCATGTCTCGATTGAACAGAGCCGCCGGTTACGCAGTCACCGGAGGTCGCGAAGTGCTCCGCATCGTCGACCGACACACACGCGATCCGGGCCCTGGCGAGGTTCGGGTAAAGATCCACTACTCGGGCGTCAACCCGACCGACTGGAAGACCCGCACCGGCGGCATCCACATGCCGATCCCCGAAGGGCAGGTTCAGGTTCCGCACCTCGACGGTGCCGGAATCGTGGACGCCGTCGGCCCGGGCGTCGAGCACCTCGCGCCCGGGGACAGGGTGTGGTTGTGGCTCGTCGCCTTCAAGCGCTTGGAGGGGACCGCGCAGGAGTACGCCACGGTTCCGGCCCGACACGTCCGCCCCCTCCCCGACACGGCGTCGCTCGAGTTGGGCGCGAGCCTCGGGGTTCCCTTCATCACCGCGCATCACGCGCTGACACTCCAAGCCGGAGGGCCGACTCGGCTTGGACCGGGGGTGCTCGCAGGGGTCACTGTGCTCGTCGCCGGGGGAGCTGGTGCCGTCGGCAATGCGGCGATCCAGCTGGCAACGTGGGCCGGAGCGAGCGTGGTCACGACCGTCAGCAGCGACGCCAAGGCCCGCCTCGCGAGGGCCGCCGGTGCCCGCATGGTCGTGAACTACCGCACGCAGGACGCTGCCGCCGAGATACGGCGGCTCGTACCGGGTGGGGTGGACATCGTCGTCGAGGTCTCGCCGTCCACGAACGTCGGCCTGGACCTCGCGGTCCTCGCGCCGCACGGGCTGGTCGTCGTCTACGCCAACAACGGTGGGGACGAGGTGGTCATGCCGGTCCGATCCCAGATGACTCGAAGCGTCACTTGGCAATTCGTGTTGCTTTACACGATGACCGACGCCGCTCTCGACAACGCCGTCGCATCCATCGACAGGGCACTCGCAGCCGGAGTGATCGGCGTGGGTGTAGCCAAGGGGTTGCCCATTCACCACTATCGGCTTGAGCGCATAGCGGATGCCCACAGCGCAGTGGAATCCGGAATCACCGGCAAGGTTCTCGTTGACCTGTCCACATGACGGCCCTACCCGAAACCCGCTGGAACCGAATAGTTCTATCGATGCTCTCGACAACGGAGGAATGAAGAAATGAGTCTCAACGAACAAGCTGTAGCCACATCGGTGAAGGTAGACATCGAGTTTCGGGCCGACAGCGGCGTCACGTTGCGTGGCTGGGTGAAGACCCCGGACTCCGAGGGGCCGCATCCGACGATCGTGATGAGTCCCGGATTCACCTCGTCGATCACCCGCCTCGAAACCGTCGCTGACGCCTTCGTCGCTCGGGGATTCGGAGTGCTGCTGTACGACCAGCGGACGTGTGCCAGCAGCGACGGGGAGCCGCGCCAAGACATCGACCCGGTCGCGCAAGACCGAGACATGCAGATGGCCCTGTCCTTCGTGGAGCGGCATCCAGCGCTCGACAGTGACCGAATCGGCTTGTGGGGCTCAAGCTTCAGCGGGGCAAGCGTGCTCGTCGTGGCCGCCATGGACCGCCGGGTGAAAGCCGTCGTGAGCCAGGTGCCGTTCATCTCCGGCTACGAACAATTCGTACTGGGAAGCGGCCACGGCGGGCTCGCCGCGATCAACCACAGCGTGAACCTGGACAGGCAGGGAAGGCTCAACGGTGAGGAGCCAGGCCGGGTGCCGCTGGTGCGGATGCCAACCGATCCGGCTGACCATCCCGTCCTGTTCGAGGATCGTGCGGACTACGAGTACCTCGTGGGTGGTCCGCAAGGCCCCGCCGATGGATGGATCAACAGCGTGACCGTCAGATCGACGGGACGGACGCTGGCATATGACGTGCGTCCGTTCATGCGCCGCATCAGCCCGACACCCTTGCTGATGGTCGTCGCGAGCGACGACCAGACCACTCCGCCTTCGCTCGCACTGGAAGCCTACGAGGCGGCGCTTGAGCCCAAGGAGCTCGTGATGATTTCCGGGGGACACTATGCGGTGTACTGGCCGCACCTTTCCCGGGATCGCGTCACCGCCGCCGCAGCTCGTTGGTTCGAAACCCATCTGGGCAAGGCCACGCATTGAGCAGGTGGGATAGCACGCTCCAGCGGCCGTCGCTCACACGTCGTCGCGCAGCACCGCCCCCGCCCGCTTCCAGGTCGTGACCTGGAAGCGGAGCAGTGCGGCGAACACGACGATGGCCATCAACACACCGGCGGTGAGCGCCGCGGGGAGCGAGCGATCCGAGATGATGGCTGCCAGCAACCCGGCCGCTGAGCCGGCCAGTACGGCCGTGACAAGCCCGATCATTGCCGAGATGGTCAGGAACATCTGCCAGCGCCCACCCCCAATTCCCTGCAACCGCAGCCGTTCCTCTGGCGGGACGCTGAACAGGTAGTCGACGAGTTCCGGCGCGTGCTGAAAGTAGTAGCCGCGCAGCCGCGCGATTCGGATTGCGTAGGCCAAGTCCTCGACACCGGATTGCAGCGTCCGGTTGAACGTCGCCAGACCCACGAAGGCCAGTGTGGGGGACAGGATGAGGGCAAAGGCGTAGAACGCCGTGGTGACGCCGGCGGCAGTGGCGATCAAGCCTAGAGCGACCAAGCCCCCGCTGACCGCGCCGATGAACATCGTTGCTCGACCAGTCGCCTCTGCGACCATCGACGAGCGCGCTCCCTGCAGGGCGAAGTGCTCGGTGGTCACGAACGTGCCGCCGCAGGGCGTGGCTCGGTTTCGGCGTGTTCGGTCCGAGCATCGTGATCTGCCATGGCGTGCCCGCTTCCCTGCGATGGCTCGCCTCGACAATGTAACTCTTGCCGCCGGCCTCATTACAGGCCTTGGAGGAATAACAACAGATCCTTGTTGGCCGCCTCTCTGCCGCCCGTTCGGCCGCTCAGTCGCGGGGTGGATCGCGCGTGGTTTGGGCGTCCGTTTTTTGTCGGTGGCTTCTGCTTTGCTGGTGTTATGTCTTCGCCGGCAGAGTCTTTCGCTCCTGAGGTGAACGCTCCCAAGCCTATTGATGTGTTGTTGGACGAGGTGTCGGAGTTGATCGGTCAGCGCAACGCGATCGACGGTCAGCTCGTGCAGATCGTCGCCGAGATCGACCGCGACGGGTTGTGGGGTGCGACGGGTTGCCGTTCGGTTCCGGCGTTGGTGGCGTGGATGACCGGTGATGGTCCTCCAACCGCGCTGGCTGGCCTAGCGAGCAGTGTTCGCAGTGGTGGTGCCTGGAGTAACGGCAGCCTTGTTCAGCTTGGTGGCGCGACGAATCGCGCTGTCCAAGAGGCTCGCAGGGGCATATCGAACAACGCGCGTCATCACGCGCGCGAAGCCGCCAGCCGGGTACCGCAGCTTGGGCGAACTCGCTGACGCCGCTCTGACGATCACAGCCGCGACGGTTTCGGGAGAGTCTGCGCTGGCAATGCTTTCGGTCATCTCTTGGTGAGCCTGCGCCCGACGAGCCGCATACGCAGGGATTGGCGTATCACCCATCCATACTGCGGAGTCGATCGCGGTGTTGGTGTAACCGGGTTCGACGAGCGTGACGCGGATACCGAACTCCCGCAATTCGTGATCGAGTCCTTGGGAGTAGCCCTCGAGTGCATATTTGGACGAGGAATAGAAGACGCTGTACGGAGTCGGCACGAAGCCGACGACCGAACCCACGTTGACGATGCGTCCGCCGCCCTGTGCGCGCATGTGTGGTAGGACGGCGTTGGTCATGCGAACGACGCCGAAGAAGTTCGTGTCGAACAAGTCTTGTGCCTGCGCAGCCGACGTCTCTTCGGCGCCACCGAGTAGAAGTGCTCCTGCGTTGTTGACCAGCACGTCGATCCGGCCGGCGCGGTCGATCACCGTCTGAACCGCCTTCGCTACCGAGTCGTCGTCGGTGACGTCGAGCTGGACGAACTCCACACCGGCGGTCGGTTGGATCCGACCGATGTTGCGGCCGGTGCCGAATACTTCGTAGCCCTTGGCGGCGAACGCCGCGGCCGCAGCCGAGCCGATGCCGGAGGAGGCTCCCGTGACTAGCACTACGGGTTGTCTCTTGACCATGATTTGCTCCCATCGCTAAGCCGATCGATCTACAGGTAGAACGAGGCTGCTTGCCAGGTCGACCGCCACCTCAACGCGACGTCGCCACTCCAGATAAACCGATCGGTTTACCCGTGAAAGCCGACGATACACGCCTCTGCGCGGCGTGTAAACCTATCGGTGTACTTCCGGCATGACTCTCTAGCTGGCGGATGGGCACCAAGGCCGCGCTGTTGAGTCACGCGCCCGCCGCCCGAGGTTCAATTGCGCGTGCGCCGACCTCGTTGAGTCGGACGGTGGGCGGCGATGAGTTCATCGAGGTGATGGGAGACCTGCTCGAGTGGCTCGGTGGAGCGCGCAGCGCGGGAGAGAATGACGGCGCCTTCGAGCGAGGCGACGATCGTCGTCGACAGTGACTGGGCTGCAGCAGGTTTCACGCCATCGTCGGTCAGCCTCTCGGCAAGCAGCTGAGCCCATTCCGCGAATACCTCGGCGGCCGTCCTGGCGGCCTCGGGAGATTCATCGCGACCGGATGCTGCTGCCACGATCGGACAGCCGCCTTCGAAGTCAGTACTGAGGAGGACTTCGTTCCACATGCGCGTGAACGCCGCGATCGGATCCGGTTGCGCGACGAAGTCCCGCAACATGGTCGTCATCTCGTCTCCCGCCGAACGCGTGGCCGCGGCAACCAGTTCGGCCTTGCCGCCGGGGAAATTGAGATAGATCGACCGCCGAGTCACGCCGCTTGCCGCCAAGATTTCGGCAATGCCGGTGCCCGCCACTCCGTGGCGCTGCATCAACGTGGCCGTGGCTGACGTGAGTCGATCGCGTACGCGCATACCTTGCAATATACCAGTCGGTCTACTATGGTCCGAAGTAGTCAAGTATACCGAACGGTATACCCGCGTTATTGATCCACGAGAAAGGGATGGCCGTGCCCTCCTCAACCCCCGATGACTTCGCTTGGTTGCCGTCTACCGACCAACTGGCCGCGCTGGACGCCAAGGAGGTGTCCAGCGCCGAACTGGTCGACCTCTATGTGTCCCGCATCGAGGAACACAACACGCCGCTCAACGCGATCGTCACCGTCGACCCGGACGCCGCGCGCCGCGCGGCCGCAGAAGCCGATGCCGCCCGCGCCCGGGGGGATGCGCTCGGCCCGCTGCATGGGCTGCCGATCACGATCAAGGACAGCTACGAAACGGCGGGGATGCGCACGGTCTGCGGTCGGCCCGACCTCGCCGACTACGTGCCGACGCAGGATGCTGAGGCCGTCGCCCGGTTGCGCCGGGCCGGCGCGATCATCCTCGGCAAGACCAACATGCCAACGGGCAATGCCGACGTCCAAGCCAGTAATCCCGTGTTCGGCCGGACGAACAACCCGTGGGACCTGTCGCGGACCTCCGGCGGATCGGCCGGAGGCGGTGCCGCCGCGACCGCAGCGGGCCTGGCGAGCTTCGACTACGGCTCCGAAATCGGCGGCTCCACTCGTATTCCGTCGCACTTCTGTGGTCTCTACGGCCACAAGTCGACGTGGCAGTCGGTTCCGCTCGCCGGCCACATCCCCGGCGGCCCTGGCGATCCCGGGCGGTGGGGTGAGCCTGACATGGCCTGTGCCGGTGTGCAGGCGCGTGGCGCCCGCGACATCATCCCCGCGCTGGAAGCCACCGTCGGCCCCCTGAACCCCGACGGCGGATTCACCTACACGCTTGCCCCGCCACGCGCGACGGCACTCAAGGACTTCCGGGTCGCGGTATGGGTTGACGACCCCGCCGGACCCGTCGACAGGGACACCCACCGAGCCATCCACGACGCCGTCACCGCGTTGCGCGACGCCGGCGCTTCGGTCGTCGAGCAACCCGCGAGTCTCCCTGTAGATCTCACGACCTCACACGACCTGTTCCTGAGCTTGGTGATGGCCGCATTCTCGGTCGACCGGTCCACGATGAGTCCGCAGTTCGCGGGCGCGCTTGCCCTGCGGTCGCTGATGAGCCCGCGCGGTGACGCGTCCGCCGCTCTGCGCGGGACGATCCAAAGCCACCGGGCCTGGTTGTTCCGCGATGCGGCGCGACGGGAGATCGCACAGCGCTGGGTCGGATTCTTCAAGGAATTCGACGTGCTGCTGCTGCCCGTCACACCCACCGCCGCACCAGGTCACCACGGCAAGGACCACGACCGCTTCGGTCGCGTCATCGACGTCGATGGCGTCGCCCACTCGTATTGGGATCAGACCAAGTGGAGCGCTGTAGCCAACATCGCCGGCGCTCCGGCGACCACGATGCCCATCACCACAAATGCCGCCGGCCTGCCGATCGGCATCCAGGCGATGGGCCCTGCCGGGGGAGACCGCACCACCGTCGAATTCGCAGCACTGCTCACCGAAATCCTCGGCGGTTTCCGCGTCCCGCCGCGGTACCGCTCGCATGTGGCGAGCATGGGCTGATTCGCGCACACAGCAGTTTCTGAACCCACAACGACATTGAGGAAACCACCATGGCCGTCGATCTACCCGATAGTGGACTGGAAT
Organism: Mycobacterium sp. URHB0044; assembly: GCF_000620625.1. Lineage (GTDB taxonomy): Bacteria > Actinomycetota > Actinomycetes > Mycobacteriales > Mycobacteriaceae > Mycobacterium. The sequence goes on from NZ_JIAW01000001.1 coordinate 311,082, forward strand.
TGCGTTCGCTGGTGACATCGCAGGGACAACTCGAACTGTCCTTGCACGACGTCCCGGTTCCGACCCCGGCCGCCAATGAGGTGCTGGTGCGCATCGAGGCGTCACCGATCAATCCCTCCGATCTGGGAGTGCTCGTCGCCACCGCGGACATGGACTCCGCGACGGTCGCGGGCACGCCCGAGCGCCCGGTCGTTACCGCACCGCTGATCGAGGGCACTCAGCGCGGATTGGCTTCGCGAGTCGACGTATCGCTGCCCGTCGGCAACGAAGGGGCGGGCACGATCGTGGCCGCTGGCTCGTCGCCCGCGGCACAGGCCTTGATCGGCAAGACCGTTGGCGTCGTCGGCGGCGGCATGTACACGCAGTACCGACTGGTGGACGCTGCCTCGTGTCTGGTGTTGCCCGACGGTGCCTCGGCCAAGGATGGAGCCTCGTCGTTCGTGAATCCGATGACGGCTCTCGGCATGGTGGAAACCATGCGCCGCGAAGGTCATTCGGGTCTGGTGCACACCGCGGCCGCGTCGAACCTCGGTCAGATGCTCGTCAAGGTCTGCCTCAAGGATGGTGTGCCGCTCGTCAACATCGTCCGCAAGCCGGAGCAGGAGGAACTCCTGAGATCGCTCGGAGCGGTGCACGTCTGCAACTCGTCGTCATCGTCGTTCGCGACCGACCTCACCGAGGCCATCAAGGCGACGTCGGCCACGCTGGCCTTCGACGCGACGGGCGGCGGGCCACTCGCGAATCAGATCCTCAGCGCCATGGAGCGGGCGACCCAGGCGACGACGGAACTGGACTACTCGCCATACGGCTCGTCCGTCCACAAGCAGGTCTACATCTACGGCGGCCTCGACCCCCGCCCGGTCACCCTCGGTAAGGGTTTCGGGTTGGCGTGGGGTGTCGGCGGGTGGCTGGTTTCGTCCTTCCTCGCGAGCGCCGGTCTGGAGACGTTGGTCCGGCTCCGCTCCCGGGTAGCGGCAGAACTCACCACGACGTTCGCGAGCTCGTACACCCAGGAGGTGTCGTTGGCGGGCATGCTGCACCCCGACGCGTTCAACTCCTACGTGAAGCAGGCGACGGGGGAGAAGTTCCTGCTTACGCCGAACGCCGGCTGACCCAATGGGTCGACTACACGCTGAACCGGCTGTGCGCTATTGCACTTCGTCTATAACGAAGTTATATTCGTCTCATGCGTCGTAACTTGTCGGGTCGAAAGCTGGTCATCACCGGAGCCGCACGCGGCATCGGGGAGAAGGTGGCGCGCCTTGCCGCCGCGAGAGGTGCCCGCGTGGCCCTCATCGGACTCGAGCCCGATCGGTTGCGCGCCCTCGCCGATGACCTGGGCGCAGGCGCATCGTGGCGAGAGGCCGACGTGCGCGACGGCGCCTCGTTGCGAGCGGCGATCGACGATTGCGCAAAGGTCATGGGGGGCATCGACTTCGTCGTCGCCAACGCCGGTGTCGCCGCCTACGGAACCGTGCGGCAGGCCGACGAGGCGTCGTTCGAGCGTGTCCTGGACATCAACCTCAACGGCGTCTTCCGCACCCTGAAGTACGCGACGCCTCACCTGGAGCGCAGCCGGGGTCATGCGATGGTCATCGCCTCGGCGATCTCCTTCACGCCGATCGCCGGGCTGGCCTCCTATGCCGCCAGCAAGGCCGGCGTCGAAATGCTCGCCCTGGCCTACCGCCAGGAAGTGGCGCACCTCGGCATCACGGTCGGGCTCGTCCACCCTTCGTGGATCGACACCGACCTCGTCCGCGGCGCCGAGGCGGACATCCCCTCATTCCAGGGCCTGCGGGCGCGGCTGCCATACCCCGGCAACGTGACGACGAGCGTGGACCGCGCGGCCGAGGCGATCGTCAACGGCCTGGCGCGCCGGCGCAGCCGCGTGTACGTGCCGCGCGCCGTCGTGGTGGCCAACTGGGCGAAGGCTGCTTTGAACTCACCGGTGGCATGGCCGTGGATGCGGCGCTTCGCGGCTCAGGTGACGCCGACCCTCGAGCGCGAGGTCGCGGCATTGGGAAGGCATGACCAGATCGTGCCGGTTGCGCAACGCCCATCAACCTCGGCGCCCAGCCCTGCGGCGATCGAAACCGCTGCTCGATAGCGCTCCGCACAGCTCGTCGACGAACCCCGGGGCCCATTGCGGAATAGCCATAACGAAGTTACAGTTGTCTATAACGAAGTTATGGCCATGGAGGGATGGCTGGGCCGGCGCTCGACGCCGAACCACCGCCCATGCCTCCGCTCGATCTGAAGATGAAAGTGAACGGACATGAAGGCATTCGTCGTCACGCAGTACGGCAAGGACACCATCCAAGCCACCGAGGTTCCCGAACCGAAGGTTGGCAGCAACGACGTCCTGGTCAAGGTGAGCGCGGCCAGCATCAACCCACTGGACAAGATGGTCCGCAACGGCGAGTTCAAGCAACTGCTGAAGTACAAGCCGCCCTTCGTGATTGGTCACGACGTCGCCGGTGTGGTGACCCAGGCCGGTGCGACCGTCCGCGACTTCAAGGTCGGTGACGAAGTGTATGCGCGCCCCCGCGATCTGCGGATCGGAACCTTCGCCGAGTACATCGCGATCGATCAGAACGACGTGGCACTCAAACCGGCGTCACTCACGCTGCAGGAGGCGGCCGCCGTGCCGCTGGTCGCGTTGGCCGCCTGGCAGATCCTCGTCGAGAAGGCTCAGGTCAAGCCAGGGCAGAAGGTCCTCGTACACGCGGGCGCCGGAGGGCTGGGGTCCACCGTGATTCAGCTCGCCAAGTACCTCGGCGCTCACGTGGCGACCACGACGACCGCCGAGACCGAGCAGCTCGTCCGCGACCTCGGAGCGGACGTCGTGATCGACTTCAAGAAGCAGGACTTCTCGCAGGTCCTCTCGGGTTACGACGTCGTGCTGGACTCGCTCGGCGGGGAGAACCTGATGAAGTCCCTGACGGTCCTCAAGCCCGGCGGCCTGGCGATCGGCGTCGCCGGCCCACCGGATGCCGGCTTCGCCAAACAGCTCCGCGCGCCCAAGCCCTTCGAATTCGTGCTGTCGTTCCTGAGCCGCAAGGTCCGCGGGGCGGCCAAGAAGCGCGGGGTGCGGTACTCGTTCTTCTTCATGAAGGCCAGTGGTTCGCAGCTCCGCAGGCTCGCCGCCCTGTACGACTCCGGCGACCTGCGCCCGATTCTCGACAGAACGTTCCCGTTCGACCAGACCCTCGAGGCGCTCGCCTACGTCGAGAGCGGCAAGGTCAAGGCCGGAAAGGTCGTCGTCACGCTATGAGTCAGCACACCGAAATCAGAAGTGCGAACACGTCGCCCACGAAGGGCGTCGAGGTCGGCGGCACACGGTTCGCCTACCGCGAGTTCGGGCCGAACACCGGGGTGCCCGTGATCTTCCTGCATCACTTCACGGCCGTCATCGATGACTGGGACCCCCGCGTCATCGACGGGATCGCATCAGAGCGGCGCGTGATCACGTTCGACAACCGTGGTGTCGGCGGCACCAAAGGCCGCACGCCCACAACGGTTTCGGCCATGGCCGACGACGCGATCGCCGTCATCGACGCACTAGGCCTCGAGCAAGTCGACCTCATGGGTTTCTCGCTGGGCGGCTTCATCGCGCAGGCCATCGTGACGAAGCGGCCCGCACTGGTCCGCAGGCTCATCCTCGCTGGCACGGGCCCCGCCGGCGGCGATGGCGTCGGCAAGTTCTCGAGGCGGCTCCTCTGCGACATGGCGCACGGGCTGCTCACCCACAGCGACCCCAAGCCGTACCTCTTCTTCACCAGGACGGCCAACGGCAAGGCGGCGGCGACGGCCTACATGGGCCGGCTCGCGGAACGCTCGCAGGACCGCGTCAATCCCACCTCGCCACGCGGAGTTGCCGCGCAGTTGCTCGCGATTCACCGCTGGGGCGCGCAAGCCCCGATGGACCTGGACGCGATCGACCATCCCGTACTCGTCGCCAACGGTGAAGACGACCGGATGCTCCCGACGAGGGCTTCGTTCGACCTTGCCCACCGTCTACCGAACGCCTCGCTGCGGATCTACCCGGATTCCGGCCACGGTGGCGTCTTTCAGTGGCACGAGAAGTTCGTCCCACAGGCGCTGGAGTTCCTCGGGTAGCGACTCACCCAATGGCGCGAACGAATTCGATGGCGCGTGCCAGCGTGTCGAGTTTCTCGTGGGTGGAGTCACCTGCCGGATACAGCCGGACGGTGTCCACCCCGGCGTCGCGCCACACCCGCAGGCGGTCACGAACCATCGCCTCCGTGCCGATCAGCGTCGTGCCGAGCACCATCTCGTCGGTGACGAGCGCACTCGCGCCGTCGCGATCACCGGCTTGCCAGCGCTCGCGGATCTCGGCGGCGACGTCGGCCCAGCCTTGCCGGCTGTAGGCGTTGTTGTAGAAGTTGACGCCCGACGATCCCATCCCACCAAGGCTGAAAGCCAGTTCCTTCTTGCGTATTTCGACGTGCGCGGCGACTGCGTCGTCGTCGCGGAGGATCGCCACTTCCGCGCCCTGGCAGACGTCGAGATCCCTGCGGGTACGGCCGGAGCCAGCCAGGCCGGCGTCGAGGTGTGCGAAGTACGCATCGGAGCCCTCCGGCACGAAGCTGGTCCCAAGCCAGCCATCGGCCTCTTGGCCGGTGAGTTCCAGCATCTTGGGCGACATCGACGCGATGTAGATGGGGATGTCGCGATTGGGGGGAAGTGACAAGCGCATCGGACGGCCGTGGCCGCCGGGGCGGGGAATCGTGAATTGGCTGCCGCTGTAATCGATCTTGTCTCCGGCGAACGCTTGGCGGATGACATCGATGGTTTCCCGCATTCGTGTCAGCGGGGCGGCGAAGGGCTGGCCGTGCAGACCTTCGATGACCTGGGGGCCCGACGAGCCGAGTCCGAGCAGAAACCGCCCGTCGGAGATTCGGGCCAGCGTGAGGGCGGTCATCGCAATCGCGACCGGGGTGCGGATGCCGACCTGAAAGATTCCCGATCCCAGCAACAGTCGGTCGGTCCGAGCCGCGAGGAAGCCGAGAACTGACGGGGCGTCGGACCCCCACGCTTCGGCGACCCAGCAGATGTCGAGGCCGAGTTTCTCTGCCTCGACGACGAACTCGCAGGTTTCTTGCCAAGGCTGCTGGCTGGCTTCCACCGTGGTTGCGACGCGCATCATTGGTCCTCGGCCATCGCCTTGATCTGTGCCACCACGCGGGTCATCGACTGCTCGAACTCGCGCATCCGGACGAAGACGATCTTCTGCTCCTTGTCGGGCATCGCGTCGATCGCAAAGCTGAGACCGGAGCGGGCGGGGCCCATCTGCATCCACTGAGTAAGAGAGGTTCCGCCGCGTTCAGGTACGAGGGTGAACCGCCATGTCGCGGTCGGCTCGTCGGGATCTTCTACCGCCCAGGCAAATACGCGATTCGGCTCGCATTCGACGATGTGGCAGAGGGTGGACCATTCGCCAAGGGCATCGTGCTTGCTGTGGCCGCGGAACGTCGCGCCAACCGAGGGCGATCCCTCGTCGCAGACCCATTCGACCGACTGCAGCTCGTCACTGAGCTCGGGCATCAAAGAGATGTCGGCGACCAGGCGCCACACCCGATCTGGTGGCGCGTCGATCCATGTTTGCACTTCCGCAGTCGGCTTGTCCGCGTAGCGCGCGCCGGTCCACTCCATGGTCCGACTCTATAACGAAGTTACCCCACCCTCGCCGGTTTTGGTCGTCGCGTTCGAGCTCAGCTCACCAGTCGTTCGGCGATTCTCGCGTAGACCTCGCCGAGCTTGTGTGCGTCGCGATGTTGTTTGGATGGAAACCACCGGCAGACGTCGACGCAGAGCGACGAGATGGCCATCACGACCTCGTCGACGGTGTCCACGTGGAACTCGGCGGCGGCGACACCGCCGGCGACGATTTCGGTGATGACGTCGGTCACCTGATGACGCAACGGCGCAATCTTGCGGTAGTGGGCAGGCGTCAAGCCATGCAGTTCGTACTGCACCACGCGGGCCTGCTTGTGGTTCTCGGCGTGCCAGGAGGCGAACGCGGCCACCACCGCGCGCAACCGATCGGTGAAGCTCGCCGTGGGGGAGTCGGCCTCGTTCAGCGCGGCCAGCAGGCTGCCGTGGCCTTCGAGGGCGATGGCGTAGAGGAGTTCCTCTTTGGAGCGGTAGTGCGGGTACATGGCCGTCGCGCTCATGTTGAGGCGTTTGGCGATCTGCCGCGTCGAGGTGCCGCCGTAGCCCGACTCCGCGAACGCGTCGATCGCGGCCCGCCGCATGCGCTCCGCCGCCGCGGAATCTGCGCCTCGATCGATGGTCATGACGGTCGGTGATCCTACACGAGTTTGACACCTACCGACGCGAAGTGCATTATTAGCGAGCGCTCATAAAATGAGCGATCGCTAATATCGAATCGGAAGGCCTTTACCGACATGGCTGAGTTCCTCTCGCGCCGCGATGTCGACTTTCTGCTCTATGAGTGGCTTGACGTCGTCGCGTTGACCAAGCACGACCACTTCGCCGAACACTCCCGGGACACGTTCGACGCCGTGCTGGACCTTTCGGCCGATATCGCGACGAAACGCTTTGCGCCACACAACAAGAAGAGTGACCAGAACCAGCCGACGATCGGGCCCGACGGCAAGGTCGTAATCATCGACGAGGTCAAGAGCGCGCTGGACACGTTCACCGAAGCCGGCCTGATGGCGGGCTCCTTCGACGAGGAGATCGGCGGAATGCAGCTGCCGATGGTGATGGCGCAGGCGTCGCTGTCGTTCTTCCGTGCGGCCAACCCGAGCACGACGGCGTATGTGAACCTGACCATCGGCAACGCCAACCTGCTCGCCGAATATGGCACCGAGGAACAGATCGACACCTGGGTACGCCCGATGCTCGAGGGGCGCTACTTCGGCACCATGTGCCTGTCCGAACCGGACGCCGGCTCGTCGTTGGCGGACATCACGACCAAGGCCGTCACCGCGGACGACGGGACCTACCGCGTGACGGGCACGAAGATGTGGATCACCGGCGGCGACCACGAGCTGACCGAGAACATCGTGCACCTCGTGCTCGCGAAGACGCCAGGCGGCGGCCCGGGCGTGAAGGGCATCTCGCTGTTCATCGTCCCGAAGATCCTGCCCGACGGCACTCGCAACGACGTGGCCCTGGTCAGCCTGAACCACAAGATGGGCAACCACGGCACCACCAACGCGTTGCTGAACTTCGGCGACGGCAGCTTCACGGCCGCCGACGAACCCGGCGCCGTCGGCTACCTCGTCGGTGAGGAGCACAAGGGCCTGGCCTACATGTTCCACATGATGAACGAGGCTCGAAACCAGGTGGGCATGCAGGCGATGGCGATCGGGTACGCCGGTTACCTGGCGTCGCTTGCCTACGCCAAGGAACGCACTCAGGGCCGGCCGGTCGATGCCAAGGATCCGAGCCGTCCGCCAGTGGCGCTGATCGAGCACGCCGACGTCAAGCGAATGCTGTTGGCGCAGAAGTCGTATGTGGAGGGCGCGTTGGCGCTCGGGCTGTACTGCGCGACGCTCGTCGACGAGGAGCGCACCACCACGGGCGCCGACCGCGACCGCGCGCATCTGCTGCTGGAGGTCCTCACCCCGATCGCCAAGAGCTGGCCCTCGCAGTGGTGCGTGGAGGCCAACAGCCTGGCCATCCAGGTACACGGTGGGTACGGGTACACCAAGGAATTCGACGTCGAGCAGTACTACCGCGACAACCGGCTCAACGCGATCCACGAGGGCACGCACGGCATTCACGGCCTCGACCTGCTCGGCCGCAAGGTCGTGATGCAGGACGGCGCCGGGTTGACCCTACTTGCCGAGCGGATCAACCAGACCATCGACAAGGCACTGGAGTCCGACGACACCGCGGCGTACGCGAACGACTTGCGCCTCGCCGTGCAGCGGTTGGTCGACGTCACCGCAACCCTCTGGGGAGCAGGCGATGTCGCCACCACCCTGGCCAACTCGACGATCTACCTCGAAGCGGCCGGGCACGTCGTGATGGCATGGATCTGGCTCGAGCAGCTGATCGCCGCCAGTGACCATCACGGCGACTTCTACGACGGAAAGCGCGCGGCAGCGCAGTATTTCTACGCCTACGAGCTACCGAAGGTCGGCCCTCAGTTCGATCTGCTGGCCCGCCTTGACCGCACAACCGTCGAGGCCCAAGCTAGCTGGTTCTGAAAGGAGCGGCGGTTCGGCACGGAGTGCCATTGGACGGCCTCGCGACGGTGCTTGTAACCTCGTTTTACGAGTTCTGGGCCGTCTAGCTGGGAGGTGCGCGGCGCATGCCGAAACCCCGCAAGGAGGCCGTGGCACGGCTGGCGCCGGAGCAGGTCGTGGAGCGATTGGTCGAGGCGGCCACGGCGTTGCTCGCCGAGAAGGGCCCGTCGGAGATAAAGGCCCGATCGGTCGCCGAGGCCGCTCAGGTTTCGACGATGGCGGTGTACTACCACCTCGGCGGACTGCCCGAACTCCTGCAAGCCGTCGTCGACAAGGGGTTCCAGGACCTGGGTCGCGCGTTCCTCGACGCACCGTCAAGCGACGACCCGGTGACCGCGTTGTTCGCGATGGCGTTGGCGCATCGCAGATTCGCGCAGGACAATCCCCACCTCTACGACCTGATGTTCGGATTGTCGACGCGCGGGAGTTATCGGCCGCAACAGACCGCACGCTCCGTCCCGAGCGGACGTTCGGGGGAATTCCAAACGATCTACGCGAGCCTGGTCGAGGCATGCACCCAGTTGGTGAGCAGTGGCCGCATCCGCAGCGACGAACATGCCGAAACCATCGCCCCCCAATTCTGGAGCGCCGTCCACGGATTCATCACGCTCGAACTGGGTGATCACTTCGTCCAGTTCTCGGATCCCGTCCGGCAGGTTCTACAGCCGATGATGGTCAACATCTTCGTCGGACTCGGCGGTGAACCGAACGCCGCCAACGCCTCTCATGCCGCGGCGATCGATGCGATACAGCAGGTGACCAAGGGCTCCGCGTGAGCCTTCACGTCACTGCGCGCCTGAGGTCATCGTCTCGTAGAGGCGCGCGGCGGTTTCGTGCGAGGCCTCGGCGCGCTCCCGTGTATCACCTAGTCCGACCGAGAGATTCACGCCGAGGGGCAGCAATACCTGCCTGACGGTGTCCGGGAATTGCACGAAGTGATCACCGAGTTCGAGGGTGATGAAGCCGTGCACGAAACTCCACAACTGAGCGGCCACCACGTCGGGATCTTGCGGCCTGATCCGTCCGGAGCTCACCAGCCGTGCGCACGCCAGCGCGACATGAGTGAAGACACATTGGAAGGCCGGTGCACCTCCACTCATTCGGACGTCCGGATCGGTCAGCGGTCGGTACGTCGCACGGGTCGATAGTCCGAACATCAAGTCGTAGAGGTGCGGGTTCTCGCGGGCGACCCGAAGGCACACCACTGCCTGGAGGGCCAGATCCGCGATCGGGTCATCCGTCGTGGGCAGTTGGGAAAACGCCGAACTCAAGTGGTCGAATCCGCGGTCGATGACAGCGCGGGTGAGCTCGGGGATCCCCCCGAAGTGGTGGTAGACGGCCATCGTCGAGAGTCCTGCGGCCGACGCCACCGAACGCGCCTTGATTGCCGACGGACCCAGCTCCGCCAGGAGGTCGATGGCGGCCTGAACGAGCCGGTCCGGCACGCCGTCGAGTGTCGAGTGTCCCGACGTGTCCGACGCCATGTTCTCGGTGACTCCGCTCTACGTGACCCTTGCCACAGGTGGGATAACTTGGTTATAGTATCCGCATAACTTCGTTATCGCATAGTCCACTCACGAACTCCACGAAGGCGGCAGCCATGACACATCACCTCGACATCGAGGATCGCGGAACCACCTTGATCGTGCGGGTCGACGGTGGCCCGCACAGCCTGTTCGGCTTCGAAATCGCCAATGAGCTCGACGAATTGGTGGACCGCGTCGGCCGCAACTCAAGCGTCCATGCCGTCGTGTTCACCGGCGCGCGCCCCGGGCGGTTCGTCAGCCATGCCGACGTGCGCTGGCTGCAGGAAGCCGGGGCCGTGAAGCCAAAGCTGGGCCGACGGGGCGCCGCGGCCGCTCTGCGGGTGGCCAGGGGTATCGACCGCGCCGGTATCCCGGGACCTGTGGTGGACAAAACACCACTGAGCGGAGCGGGTCAGCTCGACCGCTTGCATGAGACCTTCTTGAAGATGAACGCCAGCGGCGTGATCTTCGTTGCGGCACTGAACGGTTCCGCCCTGGGCCTGGGAGCCGAATTCGCTTGGGCATGCGATCTGCGCGTCATGGCCGACGGTGACTTCTTCATCGGCCAGCCGGAAGTTCTGCTTGGCATCATGCCGGGGGGCGGCGGCACCCAACGACTCACGCGGCTGATCGGCACCCACAAGTCGTTGGTCGCGATCCTCGAGGGCAAGCCGTTTACACCCGCGCAGGCGCTGGCCAACGGCGCCGTCGACGACGTGGTAGCGCCTGACGAGGTGGTTGTGCGGGCGACGGAGCTGGCCGAGTACTTCGGCAAGCGGACCAAGGGATCGGTCGAAGGCATCAAGAGGGCGGTGTACTTCGGTGGTTCGATGGCGCTGGCCGACGGTTTGCACGTCGAGCGGACCGAGTTCTTCCCAGCGGACCAGTCCCAGGCCGGTCAAGAGCTGATGCGTCAATACCTTTCGGATACCGACGCCACCGGAGAGCTTCCCCTGTACCGCCCGGACACCTACGCGCAGGCGCTCGAAGCGGGCCGGGTGCCTAGGGTCGGTAGCACCAACGGGGCGCTGAAGAAGTGAGCACCGCGCCACCCTTCACCCGTTTCGACGTCACGTTTACTTCTGGCGAAGACCGCTGTGCTGCCTGGCTTTACCTACCCACCGGTGTCACGGCGCCGCCCGTGGTGATCCTCGGCCACGGCCTCGGCGGCATCCGCGAGATGCGCCTGGACGCCTTCGCCGAACGGTTCGCGCAGGCTGGCATCGCGGCCCTGGCCTTCACGTACCGCCACTTCGGCGACAGTGGCGGGCATCCGCGCCAGCTCCTGTCAATCAAGCGGCAGCTCGCCGACTGGGACGCGGCCATCGACTGGGTGAAGCATCGCCCCGATGTCGACGGCACCCGAATTGGCGTCTGGGGCAGCTCCTTCGGTGGCGGCCATGCCATCACCGTGGCGTCCCGTCATCCCGAGCTGAAGGCAGCGGTGGCACAGTGCCCGTTCACCGACGGGGTTGCCTCCGCGCTGGCGCTGGGCCCCGCTGGATCGCTGAAGACCTTGCCCGTCGTCGCGAAGGACCTCGCTTCCATGGTCCTGCGCAGGCCTCCGGTGATGATTCCACTCGCCGGGCCCCCTGGCTCCGTGGCCCTGATGAATGCGCCGGACGCCCTTCCTGGCTACGAGGCGCTGGTGCCGCCGGAGTCGACGTTCCGGAACGAGGTCGCGGCGCGATTCGCTCCCACGGGGACGACGTACCGGCCCGGACGGGCGGCAAGGAAGATCGAGTTCCCAATCCTGTTCTGTGTCAGCAATACCGACAGCGTGACGCCTCCTGCCCAAACCTTGCGATACGCGCGCACCGCCCCCCGTGGCGAGATCAAACGCTACGACGCCGGTCACTTCGACTTCTATCTCGGCGAGCCATTCGAGGCGTTGGTGCGCGATCAAGTCGAGTTCCTCAGCCGTCAACTGCAGCCGGTGGGGGCAGCGCGATGACACTTGCTTCACTACCGGACGCGCGCGCCGAGGCGAACCCCGATGGGCTTGCAGTATCCGATGCGACCGCGTCGTTGACCAACGCTGTCCTGTTGCGGCGGGTGCGGGCCGTGGCCGGTCAGCTCCACGAGCTTGGCATCGGTCCCGGCGACGTCGTTGCGATCAAGTTGCGCAACCGGGTCGAGTTCGTGGTGGTGATGTTCGCGTCGTGGCGGTTGGGTGCCACGGTCACGCCGGTCAACCCGAGCCTCACCGAGGCCGAGGTCGTCCGGCAGCTCGAGGCGGCGAGCGCGCAGGTACTCGTCGCCGAGGACGGCGCGCCCGGTCCCGGCATCGTGCACACCCTGACCGTGAGTGACTTGCGTCAACAAGGTCTCGAGGCCGACTTGTCACCGCACGTCGGTCCGTCGACGCTGGCGCTGTTGATCTTCACCAGCGGTACCACCGGCGTGCCGAAGGGCGTGATGCTCGATCACGCCAACCTCGATGCGATGGCCGACATGGGATGCCAAGCGCTCGGTATCGGGCGTGCGGATCGGTCGCTGCTGATCCTGCCGCTGTTCCACGTCAACGGCATCGTGGTCAGCGTGCTGATGCCGCTGCTGGCCGGCGCGAGTGTCGTCATCGCCGAGCGGTTCGATCCGCAGACGTTCTTCGACACGGTCGAGCACCACCGACCGACGTTCTTCTCTGCGGTGCCCACGATCTACACCCTGCTCGCTGCGTCGCCGGACGACTTTCGCCCCGACATGTCGTCGGTGCGGTTCGGCATCTGTGGTGCGGCTCCTGCCTCCGCGGAATTGTTGCGCCGCTTCGAGGCTCGGTACGGATTCCCCCTCATCGAGGGCTACGGTCTTTCGGAGGCAACGTGTGCGTCCACCATCAACCCGGTCGCCGGCGAACGCCGGACCGGCACGGTGGGGGTCGCGTTCCCGGGTCAGCGCATCCGCATCGTCGACGAAGGCGGTGCCGATGTACCGACCGGCGTCGATGGTGAGGTGATCATCGCCGGCCCCAACGTCATGCGCGGCTATCTGGGCCGCCCCGATGAAACCGCGCGCGTCATCATCGGGGGCTGGTTGCACACCGGCGACGTCGGCCACCTCGACGCCGACGGCTACCTGACATTGGTGGGCCGGTCCAAGGACATGATCATCCGCGGCGGGGAGAACATCTACCCCAAGGAAATCGAGGACGTCCTCACCGAGGACTCCGCTGTGCTGGAGGCGGCCGTGATCGGCGTGCCCGACGACAAATGGGGCGAGACAGTCGCCGCCTACGTGGCACCTCGAGACGGCCGAACCATCGATCCCGAAGCGCTGCAAGCACTGTGCGCGCGCAAGCTCGCCGGCTACAAACGCCCCACGTCGATCACCGTGATGGACGCCATCCCCAAGAACGCCGTCGGCAAGACGGACAAGGCTCCGCTGCGCACAGCACACCCGAGAGGAACATCTTCATGACTTCCCTGCACGACCCGCTGACCCTGCCGTGTGGGCAGGTGTTGCCCAACCGAATCATGAAGGCGGCCTTGAACGAAGGGCTCGCCGACAAGCAGAACTCGCCCGACCGGCGGCTCGAGCGGCTCTACGCCAGCTGGAGCGAAGGCGGGTACGGGCTGATCGTCACGGGCAACGTCATGGTCGATCACACGCAACTCGGCGAGCCGGGCAACGTCGTGATCGAGGACGAACGCAACCTGGACGCCCTATCCCGCTGGGCCAAGGCCACGAAGGACGCCGGTGTTCCGATTTGGGTGCAGCTCAATCACCCGGGGCGCCAGTCCAATCCGCTCGACATCGGGCATACTCCGGTGGCACCCAGCCCCGTGCCGCTGAACTTCCCCGGTGCGGCCACCCCTCGGGAGCTGACATCCGATGAGATCGAAGACATCATCGAGCGTTTCGCCACCGCCGCGTTGGTGTGTGAGACGGCGGGCTTCGACGGTGTGCAGATCCACGGCGCGCACGGATACCTGGTCGCGCAGTTCTTGTCGCCGTTGTCCAACCAGCGCGACGACGAGTGGGGCGGCGACCCGCAGCGGCGGATGCGCTTCGTCCTCGAAGTCGTGCGGCGCATCCGCGCCAGAGTGTCACCGAGCTTTGCCGTGGGCATCAAACTCAACTCGGCCGACTTCCAGCGGGGCGGATTCACCGAAGAGGAATCCCGCGCAGTGGTCGCGGCGTTGGCGAACGAGGGCGTCGACCTGATCGAGGTCAGCGGCGGCAGTTACGAACAACCCGCCATGATGGGCAAGGCCGCCGACAGCACCCGCGCACGAGAGGCCTACTTCTTGGAGTATGCCCGCACCGTGCGCAGCGTGGCCGGTGACATTCCGCTCGCAGTCACCGGCGGGTTCCGGTCCCGGGTCGCCATGAACGACGCGGTGGACAGCGGCGAGTGCGACGTCGTCGGCCTGGGCCGGCCCGCTGCGACCACGACCGACGCCGCCGACGTCATTCTCGCCGGGCGCGCCGAGTCTCTGCCCTCGCATCACGTGCGGGCCGGAATGCGGCGCGTCCTGGGCCGGTTCATGGACCTCAAGTCGGTCGACGGGATTCTCGAAATTTCCTGGCACACCGACCAATTGCATCGCGTCGGCGCGGGCCTCGCACCCGACCTCGGTCGCGGACGGATTGCCACCACGATCGCCATGCTGCGACGCAACGGCACCGTATCGATCGGGCGCAAACGTGGCCTCTAACTATTCGCTCGCCGACAAGGTCGTCTTCATCACCGGTGGCGGTCGCGGCCTTGGCGCCGCAACCGCCACCGCACTGACCCGACGCGGAGCCCGAGTCGTTCTGGCGGACGTCGATCCAGCCGCAGCGCAAGGGGTAGTGGCGACGCTCCCACGCGGCAAAGCGTTGGCGCTGAAATGCGATGTCACCCAGCTGGATTCCCTCCATGAGGCGGTGGCTCGAACACACGAGGAGTTCGGTCGGGTCGACGTCGCGATCGCCAACGCCGGTGTTCTCGGCCGTGGGGGCACGTTCCGCACGCTCACCCCCGACCAAGTGGCGGGTGTCATGTCGGTCAACGTCGCGGGAGTCGTCAATACCGTGGCTGCGACGCTGGAGTCGGTGATCAGCTGCCGTGGCCAGATCGTGCTGATCAGTTCGGTGTTCGCCTACCTCAACGGGGCGGGTGCCATTCCCTACGCGATGAGCAAGGCTGCGGTCGAGCAGCTCGGTCGTGGCCTTCGCGTCGAGCTGGCAAGCCACGGAGCGTCGGCCATGACGGCGTACTTCTCGCTGATCGAGACCGACATGATCCGGCAGGGCATCGACGCCGATCCCCACCTATCGGCTCTGCTGTCGGCGATGCCGAAGTTCATCCTGAAGCGGATCCAACCGACTACGGCGGCCGACGCGATCGTCGACGGGCTGGAACGCAGAAAAGCCTCCATCATGGTTCCCGGTCGCTGGAAGCCGGTCGCCGCGCTTCGAGGCGTGGCGGGGCCGCTCTCCGACGCGAAACTCGCGGGAGACGCGAAGGTTCAGCGCGCCCTCGCCACGCTCGAGAAGCGATAGCGCGGCTGCAAGATGATCACGGGGATCTCCCGCTCGGTCCCACTTTGATACGAGTCGTAGTCGGCGTAGGCGTCCACCAGGCGTGGCCAGAGCCGCGCCCGTTCGCTTGCGTTGGCGACGACGGCTCGAACGGCCCGGTGGTCGGGGCCGATCTGGACGTAGACATCGGGATGTGCCAGCAGGTTTCGGTACCACTGCGGGTTCTCCGTCCGTCCTCCAGCTGACGCAACGACGATCACGTCGTTGCCGTCGGCGATGTAGATCAGCGGTGAGACGAAGGTCTTGCCAGACTTGCGGCCCTGGTGTTCGAGCAGCAGTGTCGGTGCCGGTTTGCGGAATCCGGCGCCGAGTCGCAAGTTGCCGCCGACTCGTCCGCCGGTGCGGCGATAGAACCAAGTGTTCGCCTTGCTGGCGTACCGGGTAACCGCCGTGGCTATCGCCGAATCCAGCAGGGCAGTCTTCTTGGAGGCGGCCATGTGTCACGCCTCCCGGAAGGCGAGGGCTTCGGGGACGAAGCGTTGGAAGATGCCGCCGCGGCCGGCGTCGGGGGAGATGCGCAGGGTGTCTGCCATGATCGCTTCCTTTATATACCGATTGGTTTACTACTGGAGCGACCGTAGCATCTGGCTTTCACGATGTACACCGACCGGTATACCCGTCATTTGCGCGGGCCCCAGGGGCTGTTGCCTTTGATGCAGATGCACTAATGATGATCCAGCATCCATTACCATCACTAATGTGGAGTTGGACGGTCAGCAGCTAGCCGCGTTTGCAGCGGTGGTGGAGCTCGGCAGCTTCGATGCGGCCGCCGAGCGGCTGCACGTCACCCCGTCGGCGATCAGCCAGCGCATCAAGGCGCTCGAACAGCGCGCCGGGCAGGTGCTGGTGATCCGCGGGAAGCCGTGTACTGCAACGGCTGTCGGTGTGCCACTGCTTCGGCTGGCGGCACAGACCGCGCTGCTCGAGTCCGAGGCACTTGCCGAGATGGGTGGTGGTGCCGGGCAAGCCACGCGCATTGCCGTCGCCGTCAACGCGGATTCGATGGCCACCTGGTTCACCGCCGTACTCGGCTCGCTCGACGACATCCTGTTCGACATCCGGATCGAGGACCAGGACCACTCGGCGCGGCTACTGCGCGAGGGCGTCGCGATGGGCGCGGTGACCACTGAACGCGCACCTGTCGCCGGCTGCCGCGTGCTTCCGCTTGGCGTGATGCGCTACGTGCCCGTCGCGAGCGGGTCGTTCGTCGACCGCCATTTCCCCGACGGTTTCATCGCCTCGGCGGCGTCTTCAGCGCCATCGCTGGCGTGGAATCGCGACGATGCGCTGCAGGACCAGTTGGTGCGTAGGGCATTTCGGCGCGACATCGTTCGGCCCGTCCACTACGTGCCCACGGCGGAGGGTTTTGGGGCCGCCGTGCGGGCGGGTTTGGGTTGGGGCATGTACCCGGTGAGTTTGGCCGCCCCGCAGCTGGCCGACGGATCATTCGTGCGGATCTCCGAGGTGCATTTGGACGTGCCGCTGTTCTGGCAGTGCTGGAAACTCGACAGCACGGTGGTGACCCGCATCACCGATGCGGTGCGGACGGCCGCGGCCGCGGAACTCTTTGGGTAGTCGGTACTTTCGTACGCCCGATCAGTCGTGTTTCGCCGCGTAGCGCAGCAGGACCGTGCCACACGAAAAGGTGCGGTTCTCCAACAGTCGCAGCGAGATCCATGAGGGCAGGGATGGGAAGAACGGGATGCCGCCGCCCACGGCGATGGGCGCGACCACGATCCGGTATTCGTCCACCAGTCCGGCCTGCACGATCGGTGCGGCCAGCGTCGCACCGGCCACCTCCAGCCTGCCGTCCGTCTCGGCTTTCAACTTCGTCACCACCTCGACGGGGTCGCCGCGTTCCAGGCGGGAATTGAAGTCGACGGACTCCAGGGTGCGTGAGAACACGACCTTCGGCATGTCGCACCAGACGCGGGCGTAGTCGACGATTATGGGGGTGGCGTCCGGATCCTTGTCAGCGGTCGGCCAGTACGCGGACATCAGTTCGTAGAGCCGCCGACCGTAGAAGGACAGCGCGGTCTCCCGCTCGTAGTCGTTCCAGTACTGATGTAGTTCTTCGCTCGGCTCGGACCAGTCGATGCTGCCTCGCGCGTCGGCGATGTACCCGTCCACCGACACGTTGAAGCCATAGATGAGTGTGCCCATGGAGATCAGACTGCCCCAGAGGGCAAAACTCATCGCGACGCAGTCCCCCTGGCAGTACTCGATCAATGCAAACGCGTCGGCTCAGCCGTCGTAATCGACTGCGACCGCCGGCGTGGTGGGATGGGATTGACACGTCAGGACGAAGCCCGCCTCTAGCTCGGCTGCGTTGAGTGCAAAGTTCTGTTCCATCGATACCGCTCCGATTGTGACCTTGGCCTTGCACGTGCCACATGCGCCGCCCAGACAGGCGTACGGCGCGTCGATGTCGTTTTTGAGTGCCGATTCGAGCACGGTCTCACCCGCCGAGAGTTCGACGGTGTGATCCGCGCCGGACAGCGTGATGGTCACTTCGGCCTTGGGGTAGTCATCGGCGTGCGCGGATTGCTTGGTCCCGCCGAATAATTCGAGATGGATCCGCTCCGCCGGAACCCCGCCAGACGCGAGCCCGTCGCGCATCGTCGTGACGAGATCGGCTGGGCCGCACAGGTACCACCGGTCGATCGAGGTGGAGTCACCGGCGAGCAGCCGTTCAACCATCGCCAGGTCGATGCGGCCACGCAGCGAGGCAGGGTGGTGCGCCTCGGCCGAGCGGATGTGGAAGATGCGCAACCGGTCGGCGTATCGAGCTTCGAGCTCGTCGAGTTCGGTGGCGAACATGGTCGACTCTGCGGTGCGGTTGCCGTAGAAGAGGGTGAATCGGCTCTCGGTCTCGATCTCCATGGTGGTGCGCATGATCGACAGGATGGGCGTGATGCCGCTCCCGGCCGCCACCGCGACATAGTCGCGCCGAGCGAGCGGGTCAAGGGGTGCGCCGAAGCTACCCGTTGGCGTCATCAGCTCCAAGACGTCGCCGGCTCGCAGTGTTTCGACCGCGAAGGTCGAGAAGACGCCACCGTCGATGTGCCGCACGCCAATCGCCAGATCCCCCGATGTGGCCGACGTGCAAATCGAGTAGTTTCGTCGCACTTCCTTCCCGCCGATGCGGTGTTTGACCGTCAGGTGTTGGCCCGCTTGGAACTCGAACTCGCCGTTGAGGTGATCGGGGACGTCGAAGGTGACCTTGACGCTGCCCGGAGTCAAGGCCTCGACGCTCTTGACGGGGATCGGGTAGGTACTGGCATGGCGCGCGGCGGAGCAACGCGGCATTCGAACTGGCAGCAGCGCAGCGAGTTTGCCGTTGAGACGTTTCCACTCGCGGTACTGCGGGGCGTCGAGTTGCTGCCCGAAGACGGTGCTGATCGCCGAATCACGTTCGAGGTAGGCCGCCTCGTTGCGTCGCCAGGCCGCGACGTAGCGGTAGAACGGGATGGACGGGTGTAGGTGGTGGACCAGGTGATAGTTCTGCGACAACAGCAGGGGAGTCAGGATCCACTCCGAGCCGACGCGGTTGCGCGTCGCGCGGTAGCGGTTCTCGCGTTGGGTGTCTTCCAGGTCGTGGTGGGGTAGCCAGTCGAACCACCACGCCAGCACGAACATGGCGACCCGCTCGGGAATCAGGTAGATCAGCGCGAGCGTCCACAGATCTCCGGTGAACGCGGTCGCCACGATCACCGCCACCGAAAGGGTCATCAACGCTGTCGTCTCGACAAGCTCGCCACGAGGGCGCCGACGGACGTTGCGCACCAAGAGACCGATATAGGGCAGATCCATTGCCGGGAAGCGGATGGGCAGCTGCCACCAGGGCGCGGCGCTGACGAAGTGGTCGGGATCGGCGTCGCCATCGTTGGTGTTGCGGTGATGCTCGATGTGGATGAACGCGAACGACTTGAAGGAGATCAGCGGTGAGACGAAGAACATCGCCACGCGGCCGAAGGCAACGTTGACCCACCGATGTGAGCTGATCGAGTAATGCGACGCGTCGTGCAGGACCGTGAACAGGACGAAGATCGCTGCCGCGCTCGCGGCGATGGTGGCGATCGCGGGCAGCGCGTCGGTGAGGGCAGCCCACGTCGATGCGCCGAAGAGCGCAAGCGCGAATATGAAGATGGCGACGATCGGCCAGGACAACGTAGGAACCTGTTCGCCGGGATCAGGCAAGGCATGTGGTGAGGCAGCTGCCGGGGGTTGGGAGTGTTCAGTCGTCGTCGACATCGGAGTCCTCCACGCTTCGGGATGAGATGCCAACGTACGAAGGACCGGTGTCGGTCAACAAGGCCCTCGCAGCCCTCTTCCGTGTGCTGCCGGCACATCCAACTCGGTCGGCCTCCCGCCCCTGAGGCAAGAACTCCGCCACTACCGAGGCTGCCAGCACGTTGCGCAATGGTGAATGGTCAGGTCTACCGGTGTGGTCGTCGTTAGTGTGCAGACATGGACGCGCAAGAGCCGGCCCGCGGCGCGGACGTGGGAAGGGGTTTCGCTGCGTCTCTGCTGGCGAATGTGTCCAGCTTGGCCGAGGACATGCAGATGTACATCGTCGAGCGGATCCCGGAGGTCGGCGGAGATGCCGAGCTTCGCGGCCTGACCCTGGGGTCGTGTTCGTCGAATCTCGAGGCGGTACTTTCGATGTTCCGTCATGGGATTGACGTCGCGGCTGCCCAGGCGCCTGTGACTGCGCTCGAACACGCGCGGGCAATGGCATCGCGAGGGCACAGCGTCGATGTGATGTTGCGGTTCTACCGGTTGGGTCATGAGTACTTCACCGAGAAGCTTTCCGACTGGCTCAGTGACAGGATCGACGACCCCGCTGCGGCGCTGAGAACCTTCGTCGATCTCGAGCGGTACGGGTTTCGATACATCGACCGCATCTCCAGTCTGGTGGCAGCCGAGTACGTCGCCGAGCTCGACCGACGCCAAAACCAGGCAAGAGCCGAGCGCGACGACGTCGTGCGGGCGCTGCTCGCCAGCGAACGCGTCGACCTCGCTCGGGCCGAACGAGTGCTCAGTCACCGGCTCACCGGTCGCCAGATCGGTTTTGTGTGCTGGGCCGCAGACCGTGGCGTCGACCTCGAGGGAGTCGCCAGGCAGGTTGGTCGGCATCTGGGGGTGAGTCATTCACTCGTCGTGGCGGAGGGGCCACTCGCAGTGTGGGGGTGGGCATCGATCACGGGGGACGTGCGGACTTCACTCACGGACCTGGCGACGGAGTTTCCCGGTGAACGCAAGAACGTTCACATCGCGGTGGGCTCGCCGCATCCGGGGGCTGCCGGCTTTCGCACCTCCCACCTCGAGGCTCTGCGCGCGCGCCGGGTCATCGAACTGTCAGGGCGCACGGCGCCGTCCGTCACCGAGTTCAGCGATGTTGCGTTGGTGGATGCCATTTCACGCGACATGGATGCGGCGAGGGCCTTCGTTGCCGCTCAGCTCGGCGATCTCGCACGGGACGACGCGAAGGAGCGCAGCGAGCGCGCCACCCTTTTGGCTGTTCTCGACGCGCAAGGGAGTCTGACGACCGCGGCGCGCACCTTGGGAATTCACAAGAACACGGTCCTGCAAAGGGTGCATCGAGCCGAAGAGCGCATGGGCCGGCCCACGACGAGCAAGGTCGCCGAACTGCACGCCGCCCTGCTCGTGTTGCGACGTCTTGGGGGCATCGGTGTTGCCGGAGTCATCGCCTCACTGAGCCGAGCGCTCGCTGGATTCACCAACTCTTGACGTCGGCCGCGATCGTCTCGGCCAGCTTCGCTGCCGCGGTCGGGTTGACCCGCGCAGTGATCATGACGCCGATTTGGGTGGCAGTCAGGATGTCGGCTTTGGCTTCGCGGTCGTGGACGCTTTCGGCCATCCCGCCCAACGCGTGGAAGATGGCCCCCCGCACGCGGTTACGGTACTCAACTACGACCTGGGCGGCCTCGGCGTCGAGCGCATTCAGCTCCGTTGAGGTGTTGGCCATCAGGCAGCCGTGGGTGAGGATGGACTGCGGCGGACCCGCAAGGTTGGCGGCTTGGGCCAAGAAGTAGCCGACGATCTCCTCGCGGCCGGCTCCGGCGGCCTCCATGGGCGCAAGCAGCGGCCAGATCATTTCGTCCAGGTAGTTCCGAAGCGTGCGGTCGAACAGGCTTCGCTTGCTGCCGTAGGTCAGGTACAGGCTGGAACGGCTGAGTCCAGTCGCCGCCTCCAGGTCCGCCAAGGAGGTTGAGGCGTAGCCGCGCTGCCAAAACAGGTCGCGAGCGGCGCGTACCACGGTCACGTCGTCGAACTGCTTCACCCGGCCCACAACGGCAATGCTACCGGGAAACTTGACTTACTGAACCGATTGATCCAATATCGGTTTTGGGACCGATCGGTTCAGTAACTGCTTGCGAGCCAGCTGGCAGCTACTCAAAATGCATGCCGCGACCGAGGTCGTCGCGGCCACCAGCCTCTGGAGTTGACCGCGATGTCTGTAGAGACCATGTCCACCATCTTCGTCATCGGCGGTACCGGCGCTCAAGGCATGCCGATCGTGCGTGACCTCGTCGCCGACGGTAAGTACTCGGTTCGAGTCCTCACCCGTGACGCCACCTCGTCTCGGGCCAAGGCCCTGCTCGCGCTCGGAAACGTCTCCATCGTCGAAGGTTCGTTCGCGGATGACGACGTCCTGCGCGAGGGGTTCCGTGGATGCGACGGGGCCTTCGTCAACATCGACGGGTTCAACACCGGCGAGAAGACCGAAACCTATTGGGCCATCCGCAGCTACGAGATCGCTCTCGAGGAGGGCATCAAGTTCTTCGTCTACGGAAACCTCGATTACGCGCTCAAGAAATCAGGCTATGACTCCACTTTCCGCACTGGCCACTACGACGGCAAGGGCCGCATGGCCGAATGGATCTTGTCGCAGAACCAATCCAACGGGAACAGGATGGGTGCGGCGATCTTCACGTCGGGACCCTACATCGAAATGGCCATCTCGCCGCTGACGCCCATGACCCCAAGCGTCGAGGACGGTGTGGTCACGTGGCGAGTTCCCTTGGGCCAAGGGGCGGTTCCGCACGTGGCGTTGGACGATTGCGGCTTCTACGTTCGCTGGCTCTTCGACCATCCCCGCCTCGCCAATGGCATGAACCTCGAAACCGCGATCGCCGACATGACCTACACCGACGTCGCAGCGGCATTCGAAAAGGTGACGGGACGTCGCGCCCAGTACATCGACACGGATCTCGAGACCTATTGGGGTGGTTCACTCAACGGGGTGGCGGACCAGCCGGCAGGCTACAACGCCGACCCCAATGACAAGAGCACCATGAGCTTCCGAGACAACTTCACCGGGTTCTGGAACATGTGGAAAGCGCGGTTCATCAGCCGCGACTATGCCCTGCTCGACGAGATCCACCCGAACAGGATAAAGAGCGCCGAGGAGTGGTTCAGACGAGAAGACAAGCTGGGAAGAGAGCTCGGCAAGGGCAGCCTGTGGGAGCGGGTCCAACCGGAGAACTGGAGCCTGGACTCCTCAATCCTCAAGGGCAGTGCGGATTTGAGGACGGGCAAGCTCTAGGCCGAGTTGCGTTCTAGTTGGCGGTCAGCTCGGGCGGCACCGGCAGCGACATGAGTCGAAGCAGCTCAGCGACTTTGGCGTCCAGCTGGGCGCCGACTTCGGCGATGTGGGCGTCGCCGAACGGAGCCAATTTGCTCGACGGTTGATCCATGCTGAGGTGGACGCGGCCGGAGGCGTCTTCGTAGATCGCGATGCGCAGTGGGGCATCCAGCATGATGCCGGGATGGTGACGGAGCATGGTTTCCGCGATCACGTTGTTGCCCATCAAGTACGTGATGCCCGAGTCATGTCACTCGCCCAACGGGATTCGGTGATCGTTGCCATGAATCTCGGGCTGCCGCCCGGACATGGCGTCCAGCAAGATCCGCGCCACGTCATCGGGGCGCTCCATCGAGGAGAAGTGACCGGTTTCCGGCAGAGTGATCCGTTGAACGTTCGTCAATGCACTGGCGACTTGATCTCGCTCGGTGGGCCGAGACCAGTCACGTTCGCTGTACACCAGGGTGACTGGCGCGGAGGCTTGGGGATACCGGCCGCGGGCCCGGTTGAAGCTCTTGAGGCTGCGGTAGATTCCGCGGGCCACTTTCGAGTATCCCTTGCGACGACCGCTTCTCAACAGTTCGTCCAGGAAGTCCTCGGGCAACTTGGCCTTGTCGACGTAGCCACCTTGCATCACTGTCCGCATGATGGGCCGTGGCTCGATCGTGGCGAACACGGACCCTAATCCAGGCATCCGCACACTGGAGACGATGAACCGGGCGAGCCAGTTGCCGCGCTCGAGACCGCTGGGGTAGTCGTAGCTGTTGAACGCTACGACTCGACTCACCCGGTCCTTCAGGTCTATCGATGCGGACAATGCGAGCGCTGCCCCGAGGGATTCACCTGCAAGCGTTGCCTTCTGAAGATCCATTCCACCGACGAATTCAACCAGCGCGGAGCGCAGATCCGACTCCTCGTAAGACGCCCCCGGGACGATGTCGGACCATCCCATCCCTGGAAGGTCCACCGCATAGATCGTGTAGTGGTCCCACAGCAGCGGAATCACACGCTGGAAGTAGTCCAGTTGGGTGCGAACGGTGTGGGTAAGGACCAAGACCGGACCAGCGCCTGCGGTGTAGTAGCGCAGCCGGGAGCCATCGGCCCGAGTGAAGAACCGAACCTCGCCTCGGCCGTTGCTCCACGTGGTGGTGTACGTGGCGTCTGGAAACTCATCACGTGGCATGGTCATCCTCTCGGGCACCGACGGCGCATCTACAGTCTAGACAAGAAAATCAAGTATGACGACAAGTTTATTCCACCGCCGGCTCGATGTGCGCATTCTCAGGCAAGCTGCTCGACCTGGGTCTGCCGGATACCGACCGGTGGCGAATTAGTAATTCGTCAGCTAGTTGCGCGAAACAACCGGCAGCGGAAGGTGTTTCGGGCGCGCAGGCAGTCGCCGGAGCGCTGTATGGGCTTGAATGGCATGCGGCATCAAGAAGCCTTCGATAATGCCACGAAGGTGTTCGTGCTCGTCGTGGGCAGTGTAGCCATCGAGCCATGTTCTACACAGCTGCACGACCTGTGGACGCAACGGGATGCGCTTGGCAGCAAGAAGATTGACGAGGCTGCGGATCGCTGCGAACGTGTCGCCAGCGCCGACGGTCACAAACACGAAATTGCGTTCACCGACGCTCATGTGTGGCTTGGCGGCCTCGATGAGTGCCCACGCCAGGTACGTTTCTCGTTCGTTTTGCACTGCGGTCACCGAGGCTCTGTCGTCTCACGGTGGCGGTCGGTCAGGACTGGGGCAGTCGCGTGGGGGCAGAATTGCATCAGCTTCGCCCTCGCCGCCTGACCTCTGCGACGAACCGATTCCCGAGGTGGTCCACAACGTCCCAGGAGTACGGGCCGCGCTTTTGCGTCACGCCCAAACTGTGGACCGCACGGCGCGCGTCGGCCTCCGAGCGGATGTCGGCCAGTCGTCGGCCGTCATTGGTGATGACAATCCACATCGGTGCACCTCAATCAGTCCCTGCTAAGGACTTCGTCGTTTCGCGCGTACTGCGGCGACACAAGCCCACGGTAGGGGCCAACGTCTACTGTGAAATAGAACACATGCGCCCGGCGGTGGTATCCAAGCGCCAAGCGGTAGCTACAGGCGCCGACTCGCGCGCAAGTGCCGGGTGTTAGCCGCCCGTCGGGCTGCGGTCAGGCTTGCCAACGCGGGCCCTTGTGATCACACCTTCTCCCAGAAGTGGTTCAGCGCGGCCGCGCCGCGCGCCGGGTCCTGCGTCATCCACCAGTGCCCGAGACCATGGAGGACCTCGATGCGGGCTCCACTGCGGGCGGCTGCCCTCTGCGCATCGCCGACGGGACCGGCCATGTGGTCCTCGGTGGGTATCAACGCCAGCCCGGGAACCGCGGCGGCCTTCTCCAGATCCGCGCCAAGCTTCACCATCGCCGGCTGGACGGCCGACCGGTAGAGCCGCAGGATCGAATCGGCCATCACCTCGTCGAACCCGACTGCGACGTGCTGCGCTACCCGTGGGTCCATCCCTACCGCGCTCAGCTGCGCTGCGAACGCCTCGGGTCCGACCGCCAGCCAACCTGCAAGTAGTTCCTCGCCGTCGCCCTCCTGTTGCCACGTCTGCGCCCGCGCGTGCCAGGCATAGTCCTGGTCGAGCAGCCCGGGAACATCGGAAACCCAGGTGCGCAATAAATCCGGGCGCGTCATGGCGACGTTCAGGGCTTGCACGCCGCCCCAGTCATGTCCCACGAGGTCGACGGGCCCGTCGGCAGCCACGATTGGCTGCAGCTCGCCGATCAGCCAGTCCAGATATTCGCGGACGGTCGCACCGAAGCCGACTGGAACCGGGGCACCAAAGCCGGGGGGAGTCAACCGCATGATCGGGCCGCGCGACAGATGAGGGACGAGCAGGTCCCACACCGAAGACGTCTCGGGGACTCCATGTACCAGCACGATGGTCATCAGGTGAGTATAGTCAACGATACTCAGAGGTATTCGGTGTGGGATACCGATGAGACGCAGCCGGGGACCGTCATCGGCTGCCGCGCAACACCATTCAAGCCCTGACCATCTTCAGGTTGGGGCGAGTCCCGTGGGCTTCGCGGTAGTCGCCCGGCGACGACGACAAGTGTCGCCGGAATTCTCGACCGAGGTGGCTGGCATCGCAGAATCCCCAGCGGTGCGCGATCGCGGCGATCGAGAGGTTCGTGTTGACGAGATCGGCTCTGGCGGCGGCCAGGCGGTGCTTTCGGACGATGGATCCGACGGTGTCGCCGGTTGCTTCGAATGCGCGGTGAACGGTTCTGGGCGCAACGTTGTGTGCCGCAGCCAGATCCTGGACCTTGACGGCGCCGGCTGAGAGGTGGTCCACGATCCAGGTCTCCAGCTGTCGCCGCAGCAGCGGCTGGAGGTCGCCGTCGCCCAGATCCGAGTACTCACTTGCGCGGATCATCCCGGCGATCAGGGTGAGTAGGGCGGTGCGAGCCGCCTCGATCTCCGTCGATGACATGCGGCCGTATTGATGGTCGATGCCGATGAGGAAATCCTGGAAGATCCCGGCGAGTGGGCTCTGCGCCGTCTCCATGAGGAGGCAACTGGGTACATGGCTCCCCGTGTCGAAGGAGGAAAGCGCTGCCATGGGCACTTTGATCGTTTGTTTCGTCAGGTGATGCGGGATCACGAATCGCCACGGGACGCGGGTACTGGTGATGAGAACCGCTCCGGGTCGAAGCACGACGGTCCGGTCGACGCATTCGATGATTTGTTCGCCTGCGGAGGCTGTGAAGAGCAGCAATGCATCATCGTCGCGACGCACGAAATTGTTGCCCCGAACTCCCTCGATCTGGGGACACTCCCAATCGGTGATGAGCAGGTCGCCGAGGTCGCGGATCCTGAAGGAGCCAAAGTTCGACACCCATTCCTTGCGCCGCACGTCCATACCGGCAATGCGGTCAAGAACGGCGGCCCGCCAATGAAAGTCCTGCTCTTCGGGCGGCGCTCCCTCACGAGTGGGCAAGGTCGTTTGCGCTGGTGTCACGGACTGCCGCCTCCCGAGTGCTGCTCCTGATCTGGCTGGGCGTCGTCGCATCGGCCGGCTTTGCGAGTCGGCCTCGACGGGGTCTCAGATGCTGTAGTTTGCCCGGATACATCAGTCATTACTTGTCCTCAGACGACAAGGATTTGTCTTGCGAGACACCGAGGTGCCCATCCGGGCGACTACGCTCCGAGGGTTTGCCGCTCTCGTAAGCGCCTTGGGTGGCCCTGGCCCAGAACTTCTTGCCGCAACCGGCTTGGACGAGGACGAGATCGCCCGGCGTGACACGTTTGTCACTGTTCGGCTCCTCGAGCGCCTCCTCGAGGACGCTGCTTCTGAACTCGGGGTCCCCGACTTCGGTTTGCGTATGGCGGCACAGCAGGAGCTGCACTTCTTGGGTCCTGTTGCGATTGCAATGGAAAACTCTCAAACGATCGGCGAGGCCGTCGACTGTGCGAAACGCTATTTGTTCGTTCACAGCCCGGCCATGTCCCTCGAGCCGATCGACGATCCGTCAGGAGATGCGGAGGTGATCGGGCTTCGCTTCCAGCTGTCGACGCCGAACGCCTCGCCTCAAACCACCGACTACGGCATCGGGATCGTGCATCGCGTCATGGTTCTGATAAACGGTGGCGGGCCGTACGGGCTGCGATCGGTGCAACTTCCTCATCCTCGGCTGGCATCCGAGGCCGTCTACAGGGACTTCTTCGGGGCGCAGGTGAGGTTCGGTGCCGCGAGCGCCGTTCTCCGAATACCGCGTCGGTTGCTCGCGGAGCCCGTCACCGGAGGCAGCGAGTTGCTTCGGGACATTGCGATCGACTACCTGGAGACACACTTCGGTCACAAGCAATTACCGGTCTCCGAAGTAGTGGCAGAGATCGTCGCCGACAACCTTGCCTACGAGAGCCCCGATCTGGCCAAGGTTGCGCGTCTGTTGAATCTCCATCCGCGTAGCCTGCAGCGACTCCTGTCCAGAGAGGGCAGAACGTTCCACGAGATCATCGATGAGGTTCGGCAGACGCAGACCTTGAATCTGATAACCAAGACCGACCTGTCGTTCTCGCAGATCGCGTCGCGGGTGGGGCTGCGTGAACAATCGAGCCTCGGACGTGCGGTGCACAGATGGTTCGATACGTCGCCTTCGCAGCTTCGTAGCGCTGCTGCCAATCCCAGCGATTGATGGTTTGGCGAACACAACTTCGACGATGCCCTGGTTAATGGCGCGGGATTTGCCCGACCCCGATTCGGGGCGGTCACTCTCAGTCGTCGTTGAGATGACTTGCTACGCACAGGGTTTGGCATAGCGGTATCGGTTCATCGTCGCTGGGTGTCTGACTACATGGGGCGCGCAGGCGAATTGCCGCTCGCCGCGCATACCGCGGCACTCCTGTACCGGGACGTGGCGCGACGGTTCTATGAGACGACGCGCACACCTTCCTACCGTTGTCGCCGAGACCACAACAGGAGGGCTTGGTTCATGTCCAGCGAAGTCTTCGCCCCGAAAATCGTGGCTACGTTCGCGTCAATTATGGGGGATGGCCAATGACTTACTGGGAGATCTTCGCCCCCGAGCACGCGTACAGCGACGGGGACAAGGCGAAGTTGTCCGAGGCGATCACCTCGATCTACGTGGACTATGCGGGCCTGCCCAAGTTCTATGTCGTCGTCATCTTCCACGAGAACAGCACCAACTCGGTATTCGTCGGTGGACCGCCGACGAACAACCTCGTGCGAATCAGGATCGACCACATCGCCCGGCAGATGCACACCCCGGAGGTACGCGCAGCGTGCATGGCGGCGATCGAAGAGACGCTGGCACCCTTCGTCAAGGAGCGGGGCTTCGACTGGGCCGTCCACATCAACGAGACCCCGACGGACCTCTGGCACGTCCAGGGACTCGTACCGCCCCCGCCCAATTCCGAGATGGAACGGCAGTGGGCCAACGAAGACAGGCCCATCCCGTATGGGGTGGCACTGTGATCGGGCTCGGTTCGCAGTTTCGACAGGAGCAGGCTTGTGGCCGTTGAAGATCGAAGCGTGTTCGGCGGGGCGGCGGGCGTGGTCGCCAAGCCATTTGCCGCCGTGGGAGGCTTCTACGCGACGGCGCTCGACACACTGGTCTTGATCCCGCGGCGGCCGTTCGCATGGCGAGAGTTCCTGTTGCAGACGTGGTTTGTGGCGCGAGTGTCGATTCTGCCGACGTTGATGCTGGCAATCCCCTTTTCGGTACTGATGGTGTTCACCTTCAACGCCATGTTCATGGAGTTCGGGGCCGCCGACTACACCGGTGCCGGAGCCGCTCTTGGAACCGTGACGCAGGTCGGCCCGATGGTGACGGTCTTGGTGGTGGCCGGTGCCGGCGCTACCGCAATGTGTGCGGACTTGGGCTCCCGCACGATTCGTGAGGAACTCGACGCTCTACGCGTGCTGGGCATCAATCCGATTCAAGCGTTGGTGGTGCCGCGGGTCCTCGCAGCCACCGTGGTGGCCTTGTCGTTGACGTCGGTGGTGATCCTGGTGGGGCTGACCGGTGCCCTCCTGTTCTCCGTGCTCGCCCAGCACGTCACTGCCGGAGCATTCGTGGCGAGCCTGACCGTGCTCGTCGGGCCGACCGACGTGGTGGTTTCCGTCGTCAAATCGGCGTTGTTCGGCCTGTCGGCAGGGCTGATCGCTTGCTACAAAGGCATTTCGGTGGGAGGCGGGCCGGCCGGCGTGGGCAATGCCGTCAACGAGACGGTCGTGTACTCGTTCATGGCACTGTTCGTCATCAACGTCATCGCGACCGCGGTGGGCCTCAAGGTGACGTTGTGAGCATCGCCGTCCCCAGTAGGCGCGCGCCGCGTGTGCGTCGGGTGCTGCGGCGCTGGGTGAGTGGGTGGAACCGCGTCGGTACCCAGGCCCAGTTCTACTTCACCACAATGGGATCGCTTGCCGACGCAACCCTCCGATATCGGGTCGAGACTCTGCGCCTGGTAGCTCAAATGAGTCTGGGTACCGGTGCTTTGGTGGTAATGGGCGGAACGATCGGCATCGTCGCATTCCTGAACATCGCCACCGGCGCGCTGCCGGGAATACTGGGGTACAACCAGTTCGCTGATGTCGGAGTCGAGGCGCTGACCGGCTTCGGCTCTGCGCTGTTCAATGTGCGGCTCGTCGCGCCGTTGACTGCTGCGTTCGGCATGTCCGCCACCATCGGCGCGGGAGCGACCGCACAGCTGGGCGCCATGCGGATCAACGAGGAAATCGATGCGTTGGAGGTCATGGGGATTCGTTCGATCGCATACTTGTCGGCGACGCGGGTCCTGGCGGGAGTACTTGTCGTGATCCCGTTGTATTGCGTTGCGGTGCTGATGGCGTTTCTGTCCGCCCGGGTGGCAACGACGGCGATCTACGGCCAGTCGACTGGCGTGTACGACCACTACTTCAACACGTTCCTGATCCCCACCGACATCCTCTGGTCGTTCGTCATGGCGATCAGCATGACGATCGTAATCATGCTGGTACACACCTATTACGGATTCACGGCGTCGGGCGGCCCTGCCGGCGTAGGGGAGGCGGTTGGGCGTGCGGTACGTACCTCGCTGATCAGTTCGTGCTTCGTCGTCGTGTTCGTATCGCTGGCCCTCTACGGGCAATCCAGCAACTTCCACGTGACCGGGTAGCGGTATGGACTCGGTTCGCAGATCACGCCAACTCCACCCAGGGTGGTGGACAGTCCTTCTGATCGTCACCGTGGTTGCCCTGGTCATGGTCTGCTCGGCGATGTATGCCGGTTCGTTCAATTCCTATGACCGAGTCACGCTGACGTCGGACAGATCGGGTCTGGTCATGGAGCCCGGTGCGCGGGTCAAGATGCGCGGGGTAGAGGTCGGACGGGTCGCTTCGCTGAAACGCACATCCGGACCGGTGAGCCTGACGTTGGAGCTCTTTCCCGACCAGATGGGCAGCATCCCAGCCAATGTGGTGGCCGAGATCAAGGCGACGACGGTGTTCGGCGTCAAGTACGTGGAACTCATACCGCCGCCCGACCCCAGCCCCGAGCGGCTGAAGGCGGGCGCGGTATTGCGGTCAGCCAACGTCAGCACCGAGGTCAACACGGTATTCGAGAACTTGGTCGGGATCATCAAGCAGATCGACCCGGCCAAGCTGAATGCCACGTTGAGTGCTCTAGCCGAAGGAGTGGGGGGTCGGGGCGAGCAGATCGGACGGGCCACCACCGACGCCAATCAAGTTCTGCTGACCCTCAATCCGCGAAGTGACACCCTTGCGCAGGACTGGCGTTCCGTCAAGGGGTTCGGTGACGCCTACGGCGCAGCGGCACAGGACATTCTGGCCATCCTCAGCTCGGCCAGCACCACCAGCACCACTGTGACGAACCAAGCAAGAGATCTGGAGGTCTTGCTGCTGAGCACCACCGGACTGGCTCAGGCGGGCAGTGACGTGCTGGCGTCGAGCAAGGACAACGTGGTGCGGGCGGTCAACACCGCGGCGCCGACAACCAATCTGCTGTTGAAGTACGACCCGGTCTACACGTGCATGCTGGTGGGCGCGAAGTGGTTCCTGGACAACGGTGGCTATGAACAGATGGGCGGCAACGGGCGCACCTGGGTCATGGATTCGGGCATCATGCTCGGCGACGACCCATACCGATATCCGGACAACCTACCGATCATCGCCGCGAAAGGTGGCCCGGGCGGCAAGCCGAGTTGCGGATCACTTCCGGACGCGACCAAGAACTTCCCTGTGCGACAACTCGTTACGAACACAGGGTGGGGCACAGGCACAGACATCCGGCCCAACCCGGGGATCGGGCATCCCTGGTGGGTCAACTTCCTACCTGTGACCCGCGGGGTGCCAGAGCCAACGAGCGTGCGCGGCGAAGGACCGCCGGCCATCGGGCCGGTGCCCTATCCGGGGGCTCCGCCGTACGGGGCCCCGCTGTACGAACCGGACGGCACGCCGCTCTACCCCGGGCTGCCGACACCACCGGCTCCCCCCGGCTCCGACGCCGCGCCGGGAGGCGAACAGCCATGAAGGACAATCTGGCTGGAGCGGTAGGGCGCCTGGTGATCTTCACTCTGGTGTGCGCGTTGGGCTTCTTCGCGATGATGCTGATCTTCGCGCAGATGCGATTTCAAGACGAAAGGACGTACCGCGCGACGTTCACAGATGTGTCGGGACTGGCCAAGGACGACTTCGTGCGGATCGCAGGGGTGGAGGTCGGACAGGTCAAGAGTGTCTCCATCGAAGACAGTTCCGTTGTGTCGGTCGAGTTCTCCGCCGCCGACTCGGTGACCCTCACCGAGGGGACCAGAGCCGCCGTTCGGTGGGCCGATGTCTTCGGTGGCCGCTACCTGTCCTTGGAGGAGGGCGCCGGCGGGGTGAAAATGCTGAAACCCGGAGAGACGATTCCCACCGATCGGACGCTGCCCGCCTTGGATCTCGACTCGTTGATCGGGGGGTTCCGCCCGCTCTTTCGGGCACTGGATCCTGAGCAGGTCAATGCGCTGAGCGGGCAACTGATTGCGGCTTTCCAGGGCCAGGGTACGACGGTGAACTCGTTTCTCGCCCAAACAGCGGCTGTGACAAGCACACTGGCTGATCGTGACGAGTTGATCGGGCAGGTCATCAGCAATCTGGATGTCGTACTGGGATCGCTGGGCGATCAAACCACTCAGTTGGACAAAGCCGTCACATCGCTGTCGGAGCTAGTACAAGGGCTCGCCGACCGCAAGACCGACATCAGTGATTCGGTGGCCCATACCAACGCCGCCGCGGGCACGGTCGCCGACCTGCTACAGCAGGCCCGTCCGCCGGCCCAGAAGGTCGTCGCCGAAACCGACCGGGCCGCGGGGATCGTGGTGGCCGATCACGAGTACTTCGACGACCTGCTCAACACACTGCCCGACGCCTACCAAATCCTCGGAAGGCAGGCGATATACGGCGACTTCCTCGGCTTCTATCTCTGCGATCTGGTGTTCAAGTTCAACGGAAAGGGCGGCCAGCCGGTGTACACCAAAATAGCCGGACAGACCTCAGGTCGGTGTGCGCCGCGATGAAGCCGTTCGCCGAGCGCAGTCGCGTGATCATCGGTGTCGCCGGCGTGGCCGTCACCGCCGCAACGGTGGCCGCGGCGTTGCAGTACGACAAGCTGCCACTCCTCAACCCCGACAGCGAGTACTCGGCGTACTTCGCCGAGGCCGGTGGCCTGCAAACCGGCGCAGCAGTGCTGGTGTCGGGGTTTCGGGTGGGCGACGTCGCCTCGATCGACCTGGACGGGTCGCGGGTGCTGGTGACGTTCAAGGTGGACAAGGACGTTCGCCTCGGCGACCGGACTGAAGCGGCCATCAAGACCAAGAGCGTGCTCGGAGCCAAGATCCTCAGCATCACCTCTCGTGGCGATGGGACACTGACCGGGCCCATTCCAGTCGAGCGAAGCACGCCGGCCTATGAGCTTCCCGACGCACTTGGCGATCTTTCGACCACGGTCGAGGGCCTCAACACCAACCAGGTGTCGGACTCGCTGGCCACGCTGGCTCAAACGTTCCAAGACACCCCGCCGGACCTGAAGGTCGCGGTCGACGGAGTGGCGCGCCTGTCGGAAACCCTCGACAAGCGCGACGCCGAGCTCCGCTCGTTGCTCGCCAACGCCAACAAGGCGACCACCGTATTGGCAGGACGCGCCGATCAGGTGGTCGGCCTGATCAAGAACACCGACGCGCTGCTTGCCCAACTTCGAACGCAGAGTGGCGCGTTGGACGAGCTCGCTCACAGCATCTCGGCGTTGGCGACGCAGCTGTCGGGTTTCATCGCCGACAACCGCACGACCCTGCGGCCGGCCCTTGACAAACTCAACGGCGTGCTGACGATCGTGGACGGTCGGAAGGAGCAAGTTCAGAAGGCGCTCAAACTTCTTGGCAACTACGTGTTGCACATCGGTGAGACGACGGCTTCGGGACCGTTCATCAAGTCCTACATCACCAACCTGTTGCCTGGGCAGTTCGTGCAGCCCTTCGTCGACGCGGCGTTCTCCGACCTCGGGTTGGACCCCAACGTGCTGCCACCATCACAGTTGACCGACCCGCCCACCGGCCAGCCCGGCATCCCTGCTCTGCCGGTGCCGTACCCACGCACCGGGCAGGGCGGTGAACCGCACCTGACGTTGCCCGACGCCATCACCGGTAACCCCGGCGACCCCCGCTACCCGTACCGCGAACCCCTTCCGGCACCGCCGCCCGGTGACCCGCCGCCGGGACCTCCTGCGGATTCGGCTGCCCCCGAACCCATCCCGACGCCTACCGTCGTACCCGCACCCGGCGAAGTGCCACCGATCGGGGAGCAGGCGCCGTGAACCGCACGACCAGGATCGGGGTGGTCATCGCCCTGGTAGTGCTGCTGACCGGTGGCATCGCGGTGGTCTCCCGATCGCTGTGGAACTCGGTGGGCAAGACACACATGGTGGCCTACTTCGACAACAGCAACGGCATCTTCCCCGGCGACGAGGTGCGGATCCTCGGGGTGCGAGTCGGTGCGATCGACGGCATCGAACCCCAGCCCACACGCGCCAAGGTCACGTTCTGGGTCAACGACAAGTACAAGGTGCCTGCGGACGCCGAGGCGGTGATCCTGGCCCCACAACTGGTGACCGCGCGCGCCATCCAACTCACCCCCGTCTACACCGGCGGCGCGGTCATGGCGGAAGGGTCGGTAATCCCCGAGGACCGAACGGCCGTACCGGTCGAGTGGGATGAGCTGCGCGTCCAGTTGGAGAAGCTCACCAAGATGCTGCAGCCCACCACACCGGGCGGGGACAGCACGTTGGGGGCGTTGATCAACACCTCGGCGGACAACCTGCGCGGAAGGGGCGCCAGCATTCGCGACACCGTCATCAAGATGTCGCAGGCGTTTTCGGTGTTGGGCGACCACAACGACGACCTGTTCTCCTCGGTGAGGAACGTGTCCACCCTGGTGTCGGCGCTGCAGTCCAGCAGCGACCTGATGGCACAGTTGAACCGCAACTTGGCGTCGGTAAGTGGGCTGCTGGCCAATGACCCCCACGAGGTTGGCCAGGCGCTGGATGATCTGAACTCCGCGGTCGGTGACGTGAAGACGTTCGTGGCCGACAATCGAGAGACACTCGGCGTGACGTCCGACAAGCTGACCTCGGTATCGCAGGTGCTCGTCGACAGGCTCGATGACGTCAAGCAGGTCCTGCACCTGGCCCCGGGATCGCTGCAAGGTCTGTCCAACATCTACCAGCCCGCGCAGGCGTCGCTGAGCACCATGCCGGTGATCAACAACTTCGCCAACCCGCTCGAATTCCTTTGCGGGGCAGTGCAGGCAGCATCACGACTGGGTGCAGAGCAGTCGTCGAAGCTGTGCGTACAGTACCTGGCGCCCATCGTCAAGAACCGCCAGATGAACTTTCCGCCGGTCGGACTCAACCTCTTCGTCGGTGCTCAGGCCAGGCCCAACGAGATCACGTACAGCGAGGACTGGATGCGACCGGACTACGTACCGCCGGCAACCGATCCCGCCAATGGCCTGCCGGGTCTCATGGTGCCCGTGGGGACGGGTCCGTGAAGCGTCGTCGTATGAGCCTTGCTGCCCTGGTCATGCTGGCGTTGGCGGCGGTGTCGTCCGGTTGCGAGTGGCGCGGTCTGAACTCGCTGGCGATGCCCGGTACGGAGGGCAGTGGGGCGGGCTCGTTTCAGGTCAAGGCGCAGCTACCGGATGTGTCTACTCTGCAAGAGAATTCGCGGGTCAGGGTCGGCGACGTGAATGTGGGCACCGTGAGCAAGATCGAACACGAGGGGTGGCACGCGCTGATCACGATGACCGTCAACGGCGATGTGCAACTGCCGGCCAACGCCGTCGCCAC
This sequence comes from Mycobacterium sp. URHB0044, assembly GCF_000620625.1. Taxonomy (GTDB): domain Bacteria; phylum Actinomycetota; class Actinomycetes; order Mycobacteriales; family Mycobacteriaceae; genus Mycobacterium. The sequence continues at coordinate 346,877 of NZ_JIAW01000001.1, forward strand.
GGTGGGCCAGACCAGTCTGCTCGGCTCCACGCACGTCGAACTCGCCCCGCCGAGCGACGTTGCACCGGAAGGCAACCTGCACGCCGGATCGCTGATCCCGCTGGCGTCCGGCGGCGCCTACCCGAACACCGAGCAGACCCTCGGCGCCCTGTCGCTCTTGCTGAACGGGGGCGGGTTGGGCCAAGTGCAGGAAATCACCACGGCTTTCAACACCGCGTTCGCCGGGCGCGAGGCCGACTTGCGCAGCGTGATCGGCCAGGTCGACGAGTTCATCGGGCACCTCAATGCGCAGACAGCCGAGATCATCGCTGCCAGCGAGAGCGTGAACGGCCTTGTCGGTCAGTTCGCCGCCGACAAGCCGGTGCTGGACAACGCGTTGCGCACGATTCCGGACGCATTGGACGTGCTTTCCGAGCAACGCACCCACCTGATCGACGCACTTGACGCGTTCGGACGATTCAGCGCGCTGACCGCCGACATGGTCGATCAGTCGAAGGAGAACTTGGTGACCGAGCTCAAAGATCTTGGCCCAGTTTTGAAATCGCTCGCAGATGCCGGCCCGGCATTGACACGTTCGCTGAGCTTGCTGCCCACCTTCCCGTGGCCGAAGGAGACGCTGGCCAACTGGATGCGCGGTGATTACGCCAATCTGACAATGGTCGTGGATCTCACGCTGAGCCGCATCGACTCCTCCTTGTTCACCGGGACCAGGTTCGAAGGCGATCTCACCAAGCTCGAACTGCAGTGGGGGCGCACGATCGGCCAAACCCCCAGCCCGTACACCGCAGGCAATCCGCTGATCATCCCGTACCACCTCGACCAGGGACCCTAGCCATGCACCTCGACAGGCGGATCAGGACCCAGCTGGTGGTTTATGCGGTGGTCACCCTGGTGGCGGGTGTGGTGCTGGGGATCGGGTACATCCGGCTCCCGGAGATGTTCGGCGTCGGCCGGTACAGCGTGACGGTCGAGCTACCACGCGCATCCGGGCTGTACTCCGGCGCAAACGTCACCTACCGCGGTACCGAGGTCGGGCGGATCGCCGAGGTAAAGCTGACCGACACCGGGGTCGACGCGGTGTTGTCGCTGCGCTCGGACGTCGCGATCCCGTCGGACCTCGACGCACGAGTGCACAGCGTGTCATCGCTCGGCGAGCAGTACATGGCGCTCTTGCCCCGCAACGGCACGTCGGCGGCCTTGAAGAGCGGTGACGTCATACCGGTCGGTCGAGCGTGGGTGCCGCCGGACATCAATGGTGTCGTGGAATCTCTCAACTCGGGATTGCGGGTCATTCCTCGGGACAACCTCAAGACGGTGGTCGACGAAAGTTACACTGCCGTCGGTGGTTTGGGACCGGAGCTCGCACGCTTCGTACAGGGGTCCACGGTGGTGGTCAGCAACGCCCGCAAGAATCTCGATGCGATCACCGCGTTGATCGATCAATCCGCACCAGTGCTGGATTCTCAAGCCGATACAGCCGGCGCGATCTCGGCGTGGTCTGCGCATCTGGCGACCGTCACCGATCAACTGCGTGCCCACGACGACGCGGTGGCCGATGTCCTGACGAAGGGTGGACCGGCGACCGACGAAGCTCGACGACTGTTCGACAGGTTGCGACCCACCCTGCCGATCCTGATGGCCAATCTCGTAAGTCTTGGCGACGTCGCGGTCGCATACCAGCCCAACATCGAACAGATCCTCGTCCTCTTTCCGCAAGCGACTTCGGAGTTGCAGGGCGCCTCTCTCTCCAGTCACGGCACCACGCAGGACTACAAGGGCACCCACATGAATTTCAACCTCAACGTGAACCTGCCGCCGCCATGCACCACCGGGTATCTGCCTGCCCAACAACGCCGTCCGGCCGCTCCGCAGGACTACCCCGATGCTCCAGGTGGTGACGTGTACTGCCGGGTCCCACAGGACTCCGACCTGCAGGCCGTCCGCGGGGCGCGCAATACCCCGTGTGCGACAGTGCCGGGTAAACGCGCTCCGACGGTCAAGATGTGCGAAAGCGGCGAGCCGTACGTCCCGCTCAACGACGGCACCAACTGGAAGGGCGATCCGAACGCCACATTGTCGGGGCAGGAGATCCCTGAACTGCCGCCCGAGTCGCCGCCCCCGCCGGCGGCTGCCGTCGTGCCACCCCCGCTGGCGGTGGCCGAATACGACCCCGCCACCGGGTCCTACATTGGGCCGGACGGAAAGGTTTATGCGCAGGCAAATCTGGCGCAGAACCCGGCAGACCAAACGTGGCAGAGCATGCTGATCCCGCCGAACTAGGAGAACGACGATGTCTGGAACACGCGACGGATCGACGACGGCACCGACCAGCGATGAGTTACGTTCGGCGGGGTTGGCCTTCTCAGTAGATGGGCCAGTCGCCGAGATCGTGCTCTGTGCGCCCGAACGCCGTAATACTCAGACCCCCGCGATGTGGCGCGCGCTGGCCGCTCTCGGGCGGTCGATGCCCGATGAAGTCCGCATCGTCGTCGTTCGCGCCGAAGGACCGTCCTTCTCGGCCGGACTGGATCGGTCCATGCTCAGTGATGGCGTCGAAGTGGAAACCGTTCGCGGACTTCTCGATAGCACGGACCTCGCCGCCGCCCGCCTGATCGGGGAGTACCAGCAGGGATTCACGTTCCTGCGAGACCCGAACTTCGTCTCCATCGCCGCGGTGCAGGGGCACGCCGTCGGGGGCGGTTTCCAGCTCGCCCTCGCCTGTGACATCAGGGTCGTGGCCGACGATGTCACCTTCTGTATGAAGGAGCCTGCGCTCGGCCTCGTCCCCGACCTCACCGGACTCCGCCCCTTGGTGAGACAAGTAGGGTATGCGCGCGCGCTCGAACTCTGTGTTCGCGCGCGCAACATCGACGCAACTGAAGCCGTCACGCTGGGTATTGCGCAGAGCGGGGTGCCGGTCGGAGAACTCACCAGCGAGGTCGATGCTTTGGTTCGTTCCGTGCTGCAGTCCGATACGGACGCCGTTCGAGAAACCAAGCGGCTCTTGCAGTCAGCCGAGAACTTGGATCTCGAGCAGCAGCGCACATTGGAAAGCGCGGCGCAAGTACGCAGACTCCGTGCACTGGCTGCTGGACAGGCAGATTCCGACAAGCCACGGTTCTAACGGGTGGTGGATGGTTGACAGCGCGATAGAGGTGCAACTGCCTTAGCGCGCTAACCCTGGTCGCAGGACCGAATGGTTGGCACCCTAATCCCATCGAGCGTCACCTTCGTCCTAGGGCAGCGGTTGTCTCATTGCCTACCGTCGAATGTGTTCAGTCACATGAGAGTCGACGACGGCTGCTCGTCAGTTGTCGCGGCGCTGAAAGGGAAAAGTACATGGGTGATCGTTCGCAAGAGAAGAAATTCTTCGCGCTGAACATGTTCGATGTGGTCGACGTGGAGAAGTATCTCGCGTATTTCAGCCGTTTGCCCTCAGCGGCTCCGCCATATGGTGGTCGAATGGTGGCGTTTGGCCGTTTCCGAGACAACGTGGCCGGTGACCTTGCGCCACGGCAGGTTCTGTTTCTCGTCGAATGGGAGTCCGAAGAGGCGTTCAACAGCTTCCGGGATGACCCGGACTTGGCCGATTTGCATCCGCTGCGGGAGAGTGGGACGGCCTCCTACATCTGGCAGACGTTCGATGGTCTCGATATGACTGACCCTGCCGCCGCTGCGATCGACGATGTACTTGCGGTGCTCAAGCCTTGACTCTCGTCCACATGGGCTCTTGATCGAGACCTGTTCACCCAATCCATAAAAGCCATCGAAAGCGTTCCCGGGTCGCTTGCCGGCCCCGACGATCAGTGTCCGCATCAGACGGGTAGAGGGAACGAGGCGTCGACCCCGAGGAACTGCAGCAGCGCCGCCACCTTGTCATCGAGTCCGACGCCGACCCGGGTCACCTCGTCGATGCCGAGACTCCCGAACGCCGTGCTGGGCTGATCGAGACTGAAGACCGCGTCGCCCTGGGCGTCGCTGAAGATCAGCACTCGCAGCGGGGCGTACAGCAGGGCGCGTGGGTCATGGCGGAACATGCTCTCGGCGATGACATGGTTGCCCAGCAGGTACTCGACCACCTTGGTGGTATGGCCGGCCAACGCCATCATCGCGGTCGCCTCGATGGTCGCGTATCGGATCAGCTGGTGCGGGGCCATCCGATCGACCGCCGACTGGACATCTGCCCAGGAGCCGCCGGTCTCGATGAGCTGCTGGAAGAACTGCGCGTCGAACGCCGGGGCGGCGTGCTCGAACCGTGATGTGAAGTCGTCGAACGGCACTCCGGTGGAGACGTCGATCCGGTTCATGACGTGTGACGCTGTGTGTACTTCCGAACTGCTCACGCCGGCCTCCGCCATTATTTGGTTCGTTCAATGAACTGCAGCAACTTCACCGTAGAGTTCGTTGACCGAACCTGCAAGTGTCAGAATGGGGCATGGCCCTACCGCGTGACTACCCCGAGGAGAACTGCTCGATCGCCAGGTCGCTGGAAGTCGTCGGTGAACGCTGGACGCTGCTCATCGTGCGCGACGCGTTCTACGGTGTTCGAAGGTTCACCGACTTCCATACCCACCTCGGCATCCCCAAAGCGGTTCTGTCCCAACGCCTGGCCCTCCTCGTCGAGCAAGGGTTACTCGACACTGCGGTGTCAGTGCCCGGCGGCCGCGACGAGTACGTCCTCACTTCGATGGGTCGAGACCTGTGGCCGGTAATGTGCGCCCTCGCCCAGTGGGGCGCCGAGCACTACCAGACGGCCCAGCAGCGGCGGTCCTTCGTCCACGCCGAGTGTGGCGGGCCGATCGACCCCCAAGCGGTATGCGCGCGGTGCGGAGACGCTCCGGATCCGGCGGACGTGACCACGTCGCCGCCGCGACGCGCCAGGGTCAGTCGGGACGACGCGACCAGCAAAGCGCTGCAGCGACCGCACCGAATGTTGGAGCCGATCCGGCCGACATGACCCCGGCGCCGAATCACCGTTGCCTCGATACAACGCGGTCAGCCCGCACTGCACCAGTTGGTCCGGCTGTGGAACGAGTATGGGTATGCTGAAACAGCCTCTGGCAGAACACGAATACCGATATCCCACGCCAACGCGAGTTTGGTCCGTTCGAAGTTGTAGATTCGCCGGTCACGCGTGATTTCACGTACTGCACGTCGAGCCGCGCGATCGGGATCGGTACCCCTGATCACGGCCTCGGCGGCCGCCACCGCAGCCGCCGCGCCCGAGGTCATCCCGTCGGAGAAGGTCGCCGAAACACCTTGGTGGGAGATCATTTGTAGTTCCAATGTGCCAGGGGCCGACTGGGGTGCTTTCCACGGAGAGCCTGGAATCAATCCCGAGAACAGCGTCTCGTCGGGGTCATGAACGTCCATCCCCAGCCCATCGGCGATGCCATAGAGTTCGTCGGTCATGGTGTCGACCTCGCGCTGCTTGTCGAATCCGGACCCTGGACGAACCTCGCCGACCATGATCCCGTAGAACGTCGCTTGCGGTGACAACGGATCACCATAGGGGTTGAACAGTCCGACGACGATCCGGCCGGCGCGTCGAACACCGGTGAAGAGCGCGGCATTGGACGCGATGTTTCGAAAACCACCGGGCCGCACTACCAATGGTGCTTGAACCGCGACCGTGGCCCAATCGACCTTGGGCCCTTGGCCCCGCAGCAGGCCCGCGTTATGGCTGGCGTTGACGATCAAAGGCCGCTTGCCCGGTGCCAGAGCATGAGCCTCGTCCAACGAGTTGATTGCCTCGGGCACTTCGATCACACCTGCGCGGTTCATGAACTCGTGCATTGCGGCCTGCACACGGCTGTTGCGTACACCGTAGAACAACGGACGCGAAGTCCCTGGGTATCCGCCCATGACGGGGAAGGTACGGCCGAATTCGAAAGCCCCGCTGCGACCCTTCTTCGACATGTTCACCAGAAGCCGCGTCCCCACTCCGCGGCCATCGACGATATCGCCGTACAACGAATCCACGAATGCGCACTGCGGCACGCCCAACGCATAGCAGATGTAATCGGCGCCGTGGCCCCGCAACGTCGCCCCGTCCTTGAGTCGACGAGACTCCTCGGAACGCGGCCCTGCCAACACGACCTTGCCATGGAACCGTTCACTACGCGCCAATCGCGCCGCCATCACCGAGGCGGTCAGGCCCGCACCGGCGATCACCACGGAGTCGTAGTACGGCCGCGCCCCGGTCCCAGCCGCGCGGTCGACCAGCGCTCCGATGTGCGCGAACCGTTTGGCGTCGCGATCAGTTGGATGGCTATCAGCGTCGATCCGGTTCGGCTGCTGCAAAACTGACGTGGCAGCAGCCAGTCTCGTCTCATCGAGGGTTGTCATAGTTGTACCTTTCTTGGGCGTCGTCGGCCTGATGCGAAAACTGGATGGAACAACGTCCGCTGGCGATCTGGAACATTGCCGAGAGAGGCAAGGGCGTTGGACAGCGAAGCGCGAGGGGCTGTGACTAACTGTGTGGTACCGGAGTTGATGTTGAGGTCCCGCAGGATCTGGACGTCGATGTCGTCGAGTTGCCGTCTCGGCGAGGGACATTGGAGGCCGTGGCGGCTGACGTAGTTGTCACGGCGGTAGATGATGGCGCCAACCCCGTCGCCGACTATGAGGTCGAGAGCGTGTTGCAAGTGGGTGCCACAGTTGCATGTCATGGAACCAAAGACGTCACCAGCGAGGCATTCGGTGTGTACATGCACGGGGACGTGCCCGGCCGTTGTCGGGTCGCCATGAATGAGCGCGATGTGTTCACAACCGTTCGTCCTGTCCCGGTATCCGACGGCTGTAAATTCTCCTTGGGGGAGCGGTAGACGAGCTTGCCCTACCCGTTCGATCAGCCGTTCGGTGCGCCGGCGGTAGGCGGCCAACTGCGCGATGGTGATCATCGGGATCTGGTGGCGTTCGGCGAAGTCGACCAAGGCCGGCATCCTGGCCATTTCCCCATCACTGTCGGCGATCTCACAGATGACCGCGACGGGCTCGAGGCCGGCCAAGGTCACCAAGTCGATGGCGGCTTCGGTGTGCCCGGGACGCTCGAGCACGCCTCCAGCTCGCGCGGCCAGCGGGAATATGTGGCCGGGACGTGAGAAATCCTCCGGACGCGAATGTGGGTCGGCCAGTGCACGAATCGTAGAAGCCCGATCACTGGCCGAGATACCGGTCGTAGTGTCCGCGAGGACGTCGACACTCACGTGAAACGCGGTACCGGCAGGGTCGGTGTTGCGGGCCACCATGGGGTCGATCCGCAGTGTGGCCAACCGGCCCGCCGTCATCGGAACGCATACCAACCCACGGCCCTCGGATGCCATGAAATGCACGTGGCGCGCACTGGCGAATTGTGCCGCCATCACCAGGTCGCCTTCATTCTCCCGGTCGGCCGAATCGACGACAATGACCATCTCTCCAGAGCCGATCGCTGCAATCGCCCGTTCAACATCGGCAGCCAAGGCGTTCACCGTCGTGCCCCGACGAAATCGAGAACCTGCCTGCTGAGCATCGTCAACTGCTGGCTGCATTGGTCATCGAGCACACGACCGGCGTCATCGAATGTCGTCTGGGCGGAATTGATCGCAACTCCCAGCGGCGTCGGCCAGCCGCGAAGTGCATGCACGGTGGAACGCAGAGACACCAACGTGGTGGTGGTCGCCTGCCACCCGTAGGCGCACACGATGCACCCCACCGCGCGGCCGTCCAGGTAAGGCCGTGCATCGCCGCGAAGATCCTCGATGTAGTCGAGCGCATTCTTCACCAGCCCCGAGATCCCGCCGTGGTACCCAGGAGTGGCGATGATGAGGCCGTCCGCCCGCGCCAAAGCGTCGACCAAAGCAATTGCCGCAGAGGTTCTCTTCGAGCGGTCGACCGTGTACATCGGCAGATCGAGCGCCTCGGCTGCGAACAACTCCGTTCGCGCTCCCTGCTGCTCGGCCGCGGCCAAGGCTTGGCGCAGAGCACGCTCGCTTGAAGAAGCTTCGCTGAGAGTGCCGCCCAGTCCGACGATGAGCGGGCGCGGATCACGAGCAGTTTCGTGGCGGCTATCGACTGCGACGGACATGTCGACCCCTCCTCAATGAATTTGCGGTGGAACGTTATTGGCGCTGTGAGCGGGAGCTCATAGGCCCCTGTAATGTGACGATGGCCATGTCAGCAAAGGTACGTTCGTGCTTGTTGCTGCAACAGGTGGTGCCCGCACACAGCTATGTGCACAGCGCACACTGCCGGTCAGTGATCCAGTAGCGTCGCTCCTATCGCATCGACAAGCATCAATGCGGCAAGCAGCTCGGCCGGCCGCTCGGTGAAGGGCTTTCCGCGCAAGGCCTCGGCCTTCTTCACCCGCTGTAGAGCGGTGTTGCGATGGATGTGCAAACTGCTGGCGACCGCGGCATAGCTGAAGCCCGACAACACGAATGCCTGCGCGGTCTGGCGAAGCAGCGCGTTGTGGTCACCGGGGCGATTGAGCGCCCTGAGCTCGGTGCGAACGAGTTCGCGGGCCGCATCGAGGTCGGCACTGAGCGCGTCGACCAGGGCGATGTTGGTCCACTCTGTCATTGTTGGCGGGTGTCTTGCGGTCATGTCAACGATCCGTTTGACGCGCTGAGCACCAGCGCGACTTCTTTGAAATCCGTTCAGACCAGGTAGGACTGGACCCAGCGCGATGTGCGCGGCGGGTGCGGCGGCACCGGTCGCTTTGGCGAGTGCCTCGACGCCTGCCCGCATCCCACGCGTTACGTCGAACCATCCGGAAAGCACACAATCGTCTGACGGGAGAAGCACCGGCCGTGGTGCGCTGAGCACCTCCTGCATGGCGGCGGCGGCCTGCTGCAGCGCTGCGCTATCGCCGTCACCCCAGCATATGAATGCCAACTGCGGTCCACTTAGGCTGTGTCCCAACGACCGCTCGGCGCGCGTGATGTCGATGTCGTGGCCATCGAGCAGCGCCCGCACCACGTCACGGCGCATTGACGCGGCACGGGTGGTGACTCGTTGACGCTGGTCGATATAGGCGGCACCGACCTTGGAGGAGATGACGTCAACGAACGCGAACAGGAACCGCTCGGTTTCCCTTACGCCGCGAACCAATTCAGCTGGATCTTGTGTCAACTCCATCATTGCATCGGCCACTCGGCGCGCGAAGCAGGCGTGGCCCAGCCGGTACGCTCGCAACAGTGCTTCGAGGGGAAGCCCACGATCGGCCAGCAGGCGCGCATGTTCAATCGCAACGACAGGCGGCTCGGCCCGATCGGCCGGAATCGCGTGTTCAATCATCGCCAGCGTGAGTTCCACGATGGCCAGACATGTTCCCCTGCCTAGGCACATGAGCTGTTCGTTGTCGATTATCGACGAGATCCCCATGCCGACGTCGTGCAGCATCTCGTCGGCAATGGCTTGTTGCTTCTCCGCGCCCCAGCTCGCGGCCACTGCTCGAATGGATGGCAGCTCGATGGCGGGAGCAGACTTCGCCATGTCAGTGATCATGTGAACGAGCTGGCGGCCATCCGGCGCAGCGCGGGCTTGTCCGGCTTTCCGACTGGGTTCTTGGGAAGTTCGTCGACAATCGTGATGGACTCTGGGACTTTCACTTTTGCCAGGTTGCGACGGCAGTGGGCAGCAATGCTGTCGACGTCGAGCGCAGCGTCCGGGTAGGCCTGCACATAGGCAACCGCGATCTCGCCAAGAACCTCGTGGGGGTATCCCACGACTGCGGCTTCCAGGACACCGTCGAAAGCGGTCAGTACCGCTTCGATCTCCCTTGGGTAGATGTTCTCGCCGCCACGGATGATCATGTCCTTGATTCGCCCGACGATGCGTAGATATCCATCCTCGTCCAGGATTCCGACATCGCCGGTGCGTAGCCAGCCTTTCGCGATGGTCTCGGCAGTGGCCTCGGGGCAGCCGAGATAGCCGCGCATGAGGGTGGGGCCGGAGATGACCACTTCACCGCGCTCGCCTGGCGGTAGGAATCCGCCTGTAGGAGAGATGATCTCGATGCGCTGCCCGCTCATTGCAGGCCCCACCGTGCCGAGCTTTCTTGGGCCATGAATCGGGTTCGCGGCTGAGGCGCAGGTGGCTTCGGTAAGGCCGTAGCCTTCGACGATGACGATCCCGAAGCGTTCCTGCGCTCGAGTCATCAACTCCTCGGACAGGGGAGCCGCACCGCAGGCGGCAAAGCGAAGTGACGTCGTGTCCGGTTCGACGTGGTCGGGCAACGCCACCAGCATCGAAAGAATGGACGGCACCGACGAGAAGTACGTCGGTCGCAATTTCTCCACTTGCTCGAAGAATCGGCTCACCGAGAATCTGCCAACGATGCTCGTACGAGCGCCAACGCGAAACGGGCTGAAAGTGCTGAGCATCAGTGCGTTGACGTGGAACAGCGGCAGAATCACCAGGCTGTGATCCTGCGCCGTCAGTTCCATGTGCTCGGCAATGGCGGTTGTCATCGCGTCGATGTTGGCGTGATCCAGCATCACTCCCTTGGGCTTCCCGGTTGACCCGCTGGTGTAGATCAGCAACGCGACGTGATCGCCTGCCGACTCAACGGCCTGAGGCCCGGGCCCCGGCTTGAGGAGTTCGTCGACATGAATGGCGGGGCGGCCGGCGCTAGGTGCGTCCGGTGACTCGTTGATCACGAGATGGGCGTCGCAATCGTTGATCTGAAACTCCGCTTCAGCGGCGGTGAACTCTGAATTGACGGGCGTGGCGATGCCGCCGAGCCGCCATGCGGCCAGTATCGCCACCAACAATTCGACGCGGTTGGGCAGCATCACCGCCAACACGTCGCCTTCGCCGAAGCCCTGAGCGGCAAGTTGGCTTGCTACGGCTGCCGACCAGTCGTCCAGCTCGCCGTAGGTCAATGTGACCGCGTCATCGCGCACCGCCGTCGCCAACCGGTCCCGCTCAGGGGACCACGGCAGATACGGAAACGTCACGATGCTCCTGAGTGTTAGAGCTAGCCCTGACCAAGTCGCCGTACGCGCCGACGATCAAGCGGAACAGTGACGTGTTTCGACCGTAACTTGCTGTGTCGCAGGACACTAGGACAATCGCGCCAATGACTAGGATCGATCGGACACGGCATTCCCCGGTGCTGTCAGAGCTTGCCGGCCCTCAAATCCGCGCTGTCCTTGAGGATTGGTGAGTCCGCAGTCCAGTTCTCCGGCTGTAGCCGCTCCCACAGACTGCCCTTGCCGAGCTCTCGTCCGAGTTTGTCTTCGCGTCTGAGCCATTCCTCGGCGCTACTGATCCTGTTCGGGTGGATCTCGTCGAGCAGGGCATAGTCGCGGGTGATGAACCGGGCCTTCCACATGTTCCAGAACCCGGTGAAGTTCTCCCGAAAGGTCATAGTGCTCTTGTCATTCGGGTCTGCATTGTAACCGGCCGGCTTGCTCGCGAGCCGTGCGAGCGGACCGTTCCAGTAGTCCTCGAGATCGGTGTCGATGAATCGGGCGCGATGACCGGTCACCGTTTCGAATGCCGATGCAAGCTCGGTGTAACTGATGTCGGCGATCGCGGTTTCGAGGTTCATGCCATTGGCGAGGCGGGGATGATCGAAGAGCCACCGTACGTAGTAGCCGCAATCGTCCAGGGCCACGTGCGGGACGGCTCCCTGCCCGAGGGGAACCCGCCAGGTAACAACGCCGTCCTCGATCGCGGGCGTCATGGGCGTCCGAGGTGAGACAGTCATTTCGATGTAGGGGCCCGTTGTGAAGATCGCCGCACCCATCCTGTCGGCGTTGGATTGGTTCTGCGACAGGATCCATTCGGCCATGCGGCCCTTGCCGTCGTAGTGGCCGGTGCGGAACCGCGAGACATAGCCCGACTTCTTGAGCGCGTAGTCGAGATTTCCGTAGACGAAGAACTTGATGCCCTCTTCGAGGGCGATCTCGTAGCTGCGGATGGCCCAGTAGGTTTCGGTCTTCTCGCCGGTGTTGAACCCGTCGATGTTGACGAACGCTCCATCGCAGCTGCGGAACCCCTCGCGCAGGACATCGTCATCGGCGAACGAACCCTCGACAAGGGTGACGTTACCGAGTTCGACGAGTGCCTTGGCTCGCCACGACGTGGTGTCACGGGTAAGCACTCGAACCGAGTACTTCCCGTCGGCAACGAGATCACGGACGATGGGCATTCCTTGAGCGCCCGTACCGCCGATGACGAAGATGCTGGAAACGGTGTTTGAGGACATGACGGTTGACTCCATAGGTTGTCGGTCTCAATCGAGGCCTAGGGTGCTGGCGCGTCGCTATGGGCCACCAGCTACGTTTGACGAGCTAGTCTAGACTAGTTAGTCTAGCATGGTCGCCCGGCCGGGCATGACCGACCTCATTCACCTTGACCGCCTCACCTTCCGGACGGATCAGATGCCTGTAACCTCAGAGACCGTTGAACCCGGCGTCCGTGTTCTGACGATCGACAGAACCGAAAAGCGCAACGCCTTCGACATTCGCATGTATGAGGCACTGGCCGAGGCGGTTTCGGATGCCGACCATGATCCGGACGTACGCGTCGTGGTGATCACCGGGCGCGGTGGCGTCTTCACGAGTGGCAACGACCTCGCCGACTTCCGGGATCATCCCGACTCAGTTGCACCGTTCACCCTGCTGCGCGCCCTCGTCGAGGCGGAGAAACCCATCGTCGCGGCGGTCGAGGGATTTGCGGTTGGCATCGGTGCGAGCATGCTTCTGCATTGCGACCTGGCCTTCGCGGGTCGCTCGACCGTGTTCGCGCTGCCCTTCGTGAAACTCGGTCTGAGCCCGGAAGGCGCCTCAACCCTGTTGCTACCGCGCTTCGCCGGCATCAAGACCGCCACGGAGCTGTTGATGCTGGGAGATAAGTTCGATGCCGACCGTGCCGAAAGCGCCGGCCTGATAAGCCATCTCGTTGCCGATGGACAGGCGCTATCCGCAGCACGCGATTCCGCGATGTCGCTGCAGGCGTTGCCCGCCGAATCGGTGCGGATCACCAAGCGCTTGCTCCACCGCGACAAACCCGACGTTCTACAGGCAATCGATGAGGAGTCTGAGCTGTTCCGGCAGCGCACCCATTCAGTGGAAGCCAAGGAAGCGATCGCACGTTTCCTGAAGTAGCCAACGTGGCGTGCCCGCCACCATTCGGCTCTCCCCGATGGCGGGTGGCCCGGTACGCGTCGATCACGCGGGAAAGTCCCTCAATGCGATCGACGCGGCACCGGACCAACGCCGTCAACGTCCTTCGAAAGACACCTCGTCGTGGTTCTTGATGAACTTGCGCGCTCCCTGCTCGAGTAGCAGACCGACGGCGTATTGCATGTCGCGGGTTTCGAACACGCTGGTGGCCTCCTCGAGCACAAATGGGTCTGTCGCGCGCGAGTTATGGGTAAGCGCGTGCCGAATGATGCGCTTGGTCTGGAGGTGCGCCATCGTCGGTCCCTTTGCGATCTTCTTGGCGACTGTCACGGCGGTGCTGTGCAGCTCAGCAAGGGGCACCACGCGATTGACGATGTTCCATTGAGCGAACTGCTCAGCGCTGTAATGGTCGGTGGTGTAAACGATCTCGCGCGCAATCGCCGGCCCACAGCGCTCGGCCAACCGGTAGGCGCCGCCAAGGAATGTCGTCGCGCCGATCATGGCCTCAACCTGTGAGAAGACCGTGTCGTCCGAGGCGTAGATGAAGTCACAGGCCAGCGCCAGTTCCAGACCGGCCGCAAAGCACATCCCGTTGACCGCGGCGATGATCGGGAATGGGGCGTCCTCTAGCTCGGCAATCAACTCCATTGCACCGGACAGCGAGTCCCGTCCTTCTTGCTGCGTCTTCCCGTGGAACAGCGAGACGTCTGCGCCTCCGGAGAACAGCGGCGCGTCACTCTTGATGACCATCGCTCGGGCACCGTCCGCGGTGGCCTTTTGCACCGCGTCTCGCAAGCCCGTGATCTGAGCCTCATCGAAGAGTTCGGCTGGCGGGTTGACCGTGGTAACAATCGCCACGTAGTCAATCAGATCAAGATCCACACGACTCATTACATCTCCTGCTGTTGGGAACCAGTACGCTCAAGCAATTAGACTAAAGCGTCTAGACCATACCGTCAAGAAGTTCGGGGCGGCTGATAGCGTTGCCGGGTCGTGATCCCAGCCAGCATGCATTGGTGCGCAGATTGTTTCAGCGAATCGCGGCTCGTCGTCGGATGCCGCATGTCACCGTTCAGGCAGTGGCGATGTTCAAACTGACGTGTGTTCCGTGGGCCTCGCGGTAGTCACCTGGCGACAATGACAAGTGTCGCCGGAATTCTCGACCGAGGTGGCTGGCATCGCAGAATCCCCAGCGGTGCGCGATCGCGGCGATCGAGAGGTTCGTGTTGACGAGATCGGCTCTGGCGGCGGCCAGGCGGTGCTTTCGGACGATGGATCCGACGGTGTCGCCGGTTGCTTCGAATGCGCGGTGAACGGTTCTGGGCGCAACGTTGTGTGCTGCAGCCAGATCCTGGACCTTGACGGCGCCGGCTGAGAGGTGGTCCACGATCCACGTCTCCAGCTGTCGCCGCAGCAGCGGCAGGAGCTCACCCTCGCCCGCATCGGGGCGCTCACTGGCCCGCAGCATCCCGGCGATCAAGGTCAGTAGCGCGTTGCGCGCGGCCTCGATCTCTACGGCGGACATCCGGCCGGATTGGCCGTCGATGCCGATGAGAAAGTCCTGCAGAATCGCCGCTAGCGGGTTTTCGGCGGTGCCCATGAGCAGGTACTCGGGCAGGCGGCTTCCGGTGTCGAACGGGGAAAGGGCAGTCATGGGCACTTTGATGGTTCGTTTCGTCAGGCGATCGGGGATGACGAAGCTGCCCGTTGCGCGAGTGCTGGTGATCAGAACTGCCCCGGGGCGCAGCGCCACGGCCTGGTCCGCGAACTCGAAGATATGTGTACCTGCGGAGACGGTGAAGACCAGCAAGGCGTCATCGTCGCGACGCGTGTAACTCTTGCGTCGAACGCCCTCCATCGGGGGGCCTTCCCAATCGGTGATGAGCAGATCCCCGAGGTCGCGGATCGTGAAGGAGCCGAAGCCTCCGGCCCACTCCTTGCGCCGCAGGTCCGTGCCGAAGATCCGGTCACGAACGGCCGCTCGCCAATGGAAGTCCTGCTCTTCCAATGCCGCTCGGTCGGTCCGGGGCAAGGTTGATTGAGCTGGTGTCACAGCCTGCCTCCTGCCGGTACCGCTTCTACATCTGGACGGGCGGTGTCGCTACGGCCCGACTTTGCTGTAGTTTCCTCGGATCCAACCGTCATTACTTGTCTCAAGGCGACAAGGATTTGTCTTTGCGTGTCTGTTGCACGACTCGGCGAACACGTGCGGGAGGTCAGAACCATCTGTCGCGCATCCCGACCGTGGTGTCATCAAGACTGGCTAGCAGATCTAATTGCGTTGACGCCTTGGTAAGTTCGTACCGAAAGAAATAACGCGATGTCTGGCGTTTGCCATCGTAGAAGTCGCCGACGCAGCCATGGGCGGCAACGACTTGCTGAAGCCAGATCCACGCGACGACAGTGTGGCCGAAAGCCTCCAGGTAGACCACGCTGTTGGCCATCGCAACGTCGAGGTCACCGGAGCCGAGCAGCTCGTGGGTCACCCCGATGAGGCGCTCCCATGCGTTGTCGAGTTGCTGCGCCTGCTCGGAGGCTTCACCACCCAGGGCAGCGGCGTCTGCGAGGGTCTTCTCGATCGCGATGCCGAGCGCCGCCAGTCCGGCGCCTCCGTGATGTCGAACCTTGCGGCCCAATAGATCCAGACTCTGGATACCATGTGTGCCTTCGTGGATCGGGTTGAGTCGATTGTCGCGATAGTGCTGCTCTACGTCGTACTCGCGGGAATAGCCGTACCCGCCATGCACCTGGATGGCCAAGCTGTTGGCCTCGAGGCACCACTGGGACGGCCAGCTCTTGGCTATGGGCGTCAAGATGTCGAGCAGCAATTCGGCATTCATGCGTTCATCCGCCGAATCCGAACTGTGCTGGATGTCGATCAAGTTGGCGCAGTACAGCAGGAGCGCCATTCCGCCCTCGACGTAGGCCTTCTGAGCCAACAACATCCGTTTCACGTCGGCGTGCTCGATGATCGGCACCTGGGGTGTCGATGGGTCCTTGGCCGTTGGCGGACGTCCCTGCAGACGCTCGCGGGCATATCGCAGCGACTTGAGGTAGCCCGTGTACCCGAGCGAGACGGCGGCCATTCCGACGCCGAGGCGTGCCTCGTTCATCATCGTGAACATGTAGGTGATGCCGCGGTGGGGTTCACCCACGAGATAGCCGACTGCGCCGGGCTTTTCGCTGGGTGTGAAGGCGCCGTCGCCGATGTTCAGTACGGTGTTGGTGAGCCCGCGTTGACCCATCTTGTGGTTCAGGCCCACCAACGCGACGTCGTTGCGCTCACCGATCGTGCCGTCGCCATTGATCAGGTACTTCGGCACGATGAACAAGGAAATGCCCTTCGTGCCGGCCGGAGCGCCGGGAATCTTCGCCAGAACCAGGTTGACGATGTTCTCGGTGAGCTCGTGCTCTGCGCCGGAGATCCACATCTTGGACCCGAAGAGCCGGTAAGTACCGTCAGGCTGGCGTTCAGCACGGGTTACGACGTCCGCGAGCGATGAGCCTGCCTGCGTCTCCGAGAGCGCCATGGTGCCGGAGAATCGGCCCGACAGCATTGGCTTGACGAACGTGTCGACTTGATCGTCGGTGCCGAACCGGTTGAGCAGGTTGGCACTTGCCATCGTGAGGATCAAGTAGCCCGCGGTGCTCACGTTGGCAGCTGAAAACCACGCGAGCGCGGCTTGGGCGACGACGGTGGGCAGTTGTGACCCGCCAACCCGCTCGTCCATCGCGAACCCGAGGAGGTCGGCTTGGGCGAACGCGGTCCACGCCTCCTTCACCTCGGGGATCATCGTCACCGTTTGTCCGTCGAAGCTCGGCTCATTGGCGTCGCTCTTCGTGTTGTGTGTCGCGAAGTGGCGTGTCGCAAGGTCTTCGCACAGGTCGAGTAACGCGTCAAACGTTTCGCGTGAGTGCTCGGCGAAGCGCTCCTGTTTGGTCAGTTCGTCGACGCCCAACCATTCGAAGAGTAGGAAGTCGATGTCACGCCTCGACAGCAGTACTGATTGCATGACAGTCCTTCCAGGCTGGCCATCTGGGGTGGGCGACGTAGCCGTAAAATCCATTGTGGTGGTGGCGTTTTGGGGCTGAGTTGGCCGGCAGGGCGTCAGGTGCGAACGTAACGCGCCGCTGCTTCGGCACGGTTGGCTGCCCGCAGCTTCCGGAGAATGTGTTGGACGTGCGATTTCACCGTGACCTCCGTGATGAAGAGCGCCTCGCCGATGGCGACATTGGTGGCTCCAGCGGCGATCATGTCGAGCACTTCCAACTCACGGCGGGTCAAGAGCGAGAGCGGGCCACCTTGAGCTGGCGCGTCGAGCCGACCTGCTTCTTGGTGTCCAGTTCGAGCAGGCTCCAAGGGTCGCGTGAAGTCGACGGTGTCCTCGATGAGGTCATCGAACAGCCCGATTCCGGCACTGAGCAACTTGCGCATCTTCGTCTCGTGCACGCGGATGCGCTCAGTGAGTTCACTGCGTTCGAGCGCCATCGCGAGAACATCGGCGAACATGGCGAGGACAGCACGATCGGCGCGGTCGAGATCGCCACCTTGCCGATCGGCATGGATGATGGCCACCGCACGCCCGGCGACCGTGATTGGCGCGGCCACATAGGCGCGACAGTCGAGCGCAATCATGATGGGCTTGTAGGTCAGAGGATCGGTGAGAGCATCGTGGGTCAAGACGGGCAGGCGGCGGCGCAAGACTTCACCCTCGTGGAAGCTATGGGTCACCACGGGTGGGTCTTCTCGCCAGGAATCCAGCCGCCGGTCGAAGTCCTCCGGATCTTCGCCGGCATGCCACGCTATCGGGATGAGCTGTGACCCGACGACGCGAGAGATCACCACCCGGCTGAACCCGCAGCACCGCACGAGCTCGACGGCTCCCTGCTTGAGGAGCTTCGTCGGAGAGGCGTTCGAACGCAGCCCGAGCAAGCCGTGGCGCAGGCCCTCGAGTGTCTCGACGGCCGTGGACATGGGCTTCCCCACTTCGTCGTGGGTGGTCTCACCGATGAGAGTCATATACGGAATGGAGCTCCGCTTACAGTGGTGCTGTTGATTTCCAAGGTCGTACACACCTGTCGTAAATCAGTCCCCGCTGAATAGATTTCACGCTAGGGATGAGGAACCCGAAACGCTAGAACGGGTGTGCCAATCGGTGGGACTGCGGTGCCACCCAAATCGGTGCTACCACCGGGGCCCACGAATCTCTTTCCGGGGCCGGCCCTTTAAGACTGGCGGGTGCGGCTGAAGGAGGACAGGTCGATGGCTCGTTTGAGCACCTTTCCTGTCGGGCCCAGCGGCAGCTCGCCGACGATCCGCACGATCCGGGGGTAGCTGTAGCTCGCGACCCGCTCCTTGACGAACTGGGTGATCTCCTCGTTCGTCGCCTCAGCGCCGGGCTTCAGCATGATGACTGCGGCAACCTCCTCCCCGACTTTGTCGTTGGGTACGCCGATCACGGCGGACAGTGCCACCGCCGGATGTTCGCTCAAGACGGCCTCGATATCGGACGGATACACATTGTGCCCGTTGCGAATGATGAGTTCCTTCTTTCGATCAACGATCCTCAAGTAGCCATCCTGGTCGATCGAGCACAGATCGCCCGTGGAGAACCAGCCCTCGGAGTCGATCACGGCATCGGTCGCCTCCGGACGTCCGAAGTATCCCGACATCACACCGTGTCCTCGCACGAGGAGTTCCCCCACGGCGCCCACGGGCAAAGTCAGGCCTTCGTCGTCGACGACTCGATGCTCGATGCCCCATAGTGGGGGACCAACTGTGCCCTTCCTCGGCTGACGAGGTCGGCACACATGCGTTATGGGTGAGGTCTCCGATAGCCCATAGCCCTGAAGGACTGGTACTAGCAGCTCTTGCTCGAGGTCCTCCTGGAGGCCGGATGCCAGCCCGCTGCCGCCCGAAGCCAGCCATCGGAGCGAGGACACGTCCCTTCGCCGGGATCTTTGCTCCGCCAACAATGCCGCGAGCATGCTCGGAACTCCCATGAGCACCGTAATCCGGTGACGCTCGACGAGGTCCAAGGCTTCGGCGGCATCGAAACGAGGTTGAAGCACCAGCTCGGCGCCGGATTGCAGGCCCGCGTTCATGATGCAGCTCTGACCGAAGGAGTGGAAGAACGGCAACGCCGCCAGTGAGACGTCACCGGGTGTCAGTTCAACCGCGTCACTGAAGAGGCGCGCATTCCACACCAGGTTGTCGTGGGTCAGAGCCGCGCCCTTCGGGGCGCCGGTGGTGCCCGATGTATAGATGATCACCGCAATATCGGACGCGTCGGTACACACCACCTCCGCACTGCCCGTCCCAGCCTCAACGCTGGCGACGAGGTCGGGCAGCCCGGTGTCCGGCCCACTCGGCGGCCCGGCCGAGTACACCAATCGGACGCCGCAGGCCTCAGCGGCCTTGGCCGCCGCTTCGTGAAAGCCGTTCCATGCAACGACAACCGTTGGTGTGCAGTCTCGGAAGATGTACTCGAACTCCACTGCAGTCATCAACGGAGACAGCGGAACAACCGTGGCGCCGGTGCGCAAGGCGCCGAAGTAGACCGCGGCGAAGTGCGGCACGTTCGGCATCACGACGGCAACCCGATGGCCGGGGCCGACGCCCTCGCCCGCGAACAGGCGGGCGCACTTCTTGGCGAGACTGTCGAGGCTCCCAACCGTCAGCGTGAGATCGCCGCTCCTGAGTGCGATCCGTTCGGAGTTGACGGCTACTGCGCCCGAAAGGATCTGGGCAGTGTTGAGCACTCTGATGCCCTCCTAGTTCTTTGGTTTACCTCTATGACAAACCTAGGGAGGACTTTGGTCTAGGAAAACCGTTCTTCGAAGGACATGGATCCGGCGGTAGGAGGATGTTGCGTGGCTCACAGCGGTCATAGCATCGGCATCATCGTCGAAGAGAGGTTCAAATATGCGCATCGAGGATGCCGACGTCGTCGTTGTCGGGTGCAGACCGGCCGGCGCAAGTACGGCGATAACACTGGCCCAGCACGGCCGGAAGGTGATTGCGCTCGACCGGGCGAACTTCCCCTCGGACACGTTGTCGACACACCTCATGACACCAACGGTCGTCGCGACGGTTCGGCGTCTGGGGGCACTCGACCGCATTCTGGCGACCGGGGCTCCGCCGCTGCATGGCTTCCGGATGTACGCCGAAGACTATGAGCCCGAATGCCACTATCAGACGCCCGAGGGAATCGACTACGGGTTCAACGTCCGGCGGCCCGACTTCGACGCCGCACTCGTGGACACCGCGCGAGAAAGCGGAGTCGACGTCCGAGAGGGCACCAAGGCGGTGCGGCCCTTCTGGGCCGGTGGTCGCTTGTCAGGAGTGTGGACCAAGAGCGCCTCGGGTGATGAGGTTCTGATCCGGGCGCGTGCGGTGATCGGCGCGGACGGCAGGCGTTCGACGGTGGCGGGCTGGGTAGGTTCGGCTGAGCCGTACCGCATTTGGCCGAATCAGCGCGGGATGGTCTGGTACTACGTCGACGACCCGCGGCCGGTGCGTGACTCGTGGCTGATGACCCGGGTGGGCGACACGATCGGCTTTCACTTCCCCTGTAATGACGGTGCGCTGGTGCTCTTGATGCCCCCTCGGGCCGACATCGCCAAGTTCCGGTCCGATCCCGACAGCATGTGGGCGACCAAGCTGGCCATGCTGCCGAGGCTGCGCGAGCTGGTGCAGGGAGTGAATGTGCAGACCAAGCAACGGTATACCGAGGACCTATCCAGTTACTTCAGAATTTCCTCGGGGCCGGGGTGGGCACTGGTGGGTGACGCTGGGCACTTCAAGGATCCGGTGATCGCCCACGGCATGCACGACGCGGTGCTGTGGGCGACCGTACTGGGCGACAAACTGGGGCCCGTCCTCGACAAGGATGACAGCAGCATCGACAAGGCGTTGCGGTCCTACGAGCGCGAGCGTGATCGCGGTGTCTTGCCTAGCCTGTACCTCGCGGGCCGGTACACCCGTACCCATTCCCTCGCCGCCCCAGAGGCCGAGCTGTGGCGGGAATTGGAAACCAGCCCGTCGTTCAACAGTGAGTTCGGCAACGCGTACACACGGACTCTCTCGTTGGAACGTCTCTTCTCGTTCCGGCGGCTTGCTCGATGGTCGGCCAAATCGCTGATCCGCTCACGCGAGGACCGTGCGGGGACCCTACGGTTCAGTGCAGCAGAGCTCAAGCTGAAATTCTCGTTCCTTAGGGATAAGGCCGAAATCGCGCTGCGTGGGCGTGCGCGTGCCGGCAACGCGCGCCGTTGGCGTGACGGCTGGTCCGATGCGGTTGCGCTGCAACGCCACACCGTCGTCACGACGAATGCACCGCGGACTTGGGGTTACCACGGAAAAGGTTCTTCTCGGCCGGTTCCAGCCTTCAACGAAGCGGTGGGCTTACTCACTGCTGCCAGCATTAAGCATGACGATCTCGCGAGTCTGGAGCCACGATGACCACATCGCCCAACGGCAAGACAGCACAGCGCAAGATGCTGCGGATTGCCGTCGTCCAACCACATCTCGCCGTTGGCGCAGTGGAGATGAACCTTCGTCTTTGCGCATCGTTGGTCCGGGAAGCGTCGGTAATGCACTCGCCGGACGTGATCTTGCTGCCCGAGGCGATGACTTCACCCAACGTCTTCCATCGATCGTTGCGGCGAGTTCCCCAACCCGTCGACGGTGCTCCGTATCAGATGATCGTACGGCTGGCTCAAGAACTGCACTGCACGGTCGGCGGGGGATTTCTGTCGGTGCGGGGGCAACACGCTCGACACACCTACGTCTTGGCTGAACCCGACGGCACGACCCACCTGCACGACAAGGACGAGCCGTCGATGTGGGAAACCAACTTCTACACAGCGGGCACGGACCATGGACTGACCTCCACCTCCTTCGGAAACGTCGGCATGGCAATGGGATTCGAGTGGGGGCGCTCGCGTACCGCGAGGCGGTTACGCAACAAGGTCGACGTCGTCCTGGGCGGGTCGTGTTGGTGGGGAGGCCCGACATGGCCGGTGATGCGTGACTGGATGGCACGCGACCATCAGTACAACGCCTTGGCGTGTGGTGCAGCGCTGACCACGATGGCGCGGATGGTCGGCGCTCCGGTCGCGGTCGCACAGCATGTGGGACCGGTCGAGTCGGACACACCGATGCTGCCCGGTGTCGGTTGGTCGACCATGTTCAGTGGCGACTCGCAGATCGTCGACGCCTCGGGCACCATCCTCGCGCACTTGGGTCCCGAGGACTACAACGCAATCGCCTGCGCCGAAGTGGAAATCGGCCCGCAGGAGCCCATTCACCCCATTCCCACCGGCTTCTGGACGCAACCGGCGGCGGGAATAGTCCAGGGCCTCTGGCATTACCAGAAGCTGCACGGCCGCATCTCCTACAAGGTTAGGCACGCACTGGGTGGGTTCCCCTGGCAGCAGGGCGTACCTACCGATCTGCCGAACTACATCCCGGCAGACGCATCCTCTGAGCTCACGCTGGGCGCCCTGGCCGCCGGACCCGTCGAAGAAGCGATCACCGCGACCACCGACGACACGGAGGCACAGCTGACATGACGGCGCCGGCGTATCAAAACGATCTGCCCTAACAACACCACGAATCCACCGTCCTCGATTCGAGGACCGCCGACGGCCGACTGGCCATGTGCGTGCAGAGCAGGTCCGACGGTTTGGCAACAGGTTGCAGTCAAACGCCGTGAACTCTGCGGTTGTGGACGGCGAGGTCGTGCGGGTCGCGGTCATCGTCGATCCCGAAACTGATGATCTGTTCGGTATGGATACGAATAACTGACCCGTCGCGTCTGTCGCCTGGCTGGGCAGATGCCCTGATCGCTTCAGCATGACCGCGGATTTCTACGCAGCGCACACGCCACGGAACGGTCGAGACAAGATCATCGACGACGAACGCCACACGCCCGTTATTGGACACATTCCGGAACTTTTGGCTGCTGGCCATGTCGATACCGGCTATTTCAAAGCAACCGGTCTGAGGGTCGAAGGTGTAGCAGACCGGGCTAACTTGGAGGCGCGCTCCCGCCTGCATAGTGGCGATCCGGCCTAGCGGCTGAGCAAGCAAGTAAGCGATCTCTGCGTCGGTGAACATGACAACTCCCAAGGTGGAATGGACAGAACGAATCTGTCGCCACCTCCTCCCCAACCAAATTGGGGTCTCGCGCCCATCTGCGACGTCATTCTCGGGTGCGGGATACGGAGTTCCAGTTACAACTTAGCGGACAACGCTCCCTTGCGCGAAGCCGCCTCCACCCGCCGTCGGACCCGTTGACCAAGACCACTGTGGCAGACCTGCGATCCACGGGTCTCGACATTTGCTCGATGGCGTCAACATTCGTACACGAGCGGTGCCAACGTCCACCCGTGGAATCACAGGGCGGCCCGCAGTGAACACGCCGGTGACATCAACCGCCGGCGGCAACTTCGTCATGGCACTGCCAGCGATACCACTTCAGCCACGCACGCCGGCTTGTCGCTCCCGTCGCGCTCTATGGTCACCCGCAGGACAATCATTGGTCCGTTCGGCCGTTGCGTGAAGTCGATGAGTTCCACTCCACCGCGGAGTTTCGACCCAACGGGAACCGGTGCTGAGTACCGAACCTTGTTGCTGCCGTAGTTGACTGCCATCGTCAATCCAGATATCTCAAACGCTTCGCTGAGAAATAGCGGGATGTGCGATAACACCAGATACCCGTGAGCGATCGTGGCTCCGAACGGCCCATCGGCGGCTCTTTGCGGATCGGTGTGTATCCACTGGTGGTCACCAGTGGCGTCAGCGAACTGATTGATCTGCTCCTGGGTGATGGTGTGCCAGTCGCTGTAACCCAGATGCGTACCGACTGCACCACTCAATTGGTCCAGGGTCCACGTGCTCATGTAGGTGTCCTTAAGTGTTGTTAGATCCGGCGCATGAGTTTGAGCAATACGTCAGCGATGGTGCCGTAGGGCGGATACAGCATTTGACCACCGGTGCGTCCAAAGATGTGGCGTTGGTACATGACTGGGCGCAGATGCGACATCGCGTCGAACCCTTCGCGCCCGTGGTAGGCGCCGTGTCCTGATCCGCCGAGTCCCCCGAAGGGCAGATCGTTTTGCAGGTAGCCGACCATCAGGTCGTTGACCACGGCGCTGCCGCTGGGAATGCGGGTCAACCATTTCTGTTGGCGGCGCTTCCCGTCGCTGAGCAGATACATCGCCAGCGGTGTCGATCGGGAGTTCACGAAATCGACTGCGGCGTCGTCGCTGTCGTATCCGATGATCGGTAGGACCGGCCCGAAGATCTCGTCTTTCATCACCGTGGAGTCGGCCGGTGGGTTGATGATCATGGTCAGCGGAAGCTGCCGGCGTTCCCTGCCCAACTCGGGATCCTCGGCGGTGATGATCTCCGCGCCGAGTGCCTGGGCTTCGGTCACGTAACCGGTGATGCGGTCGTAGTGGCGTTGGTTGAGTATCGCGGTGTACTGCGGGTTTCCGGCAGCCTTCGGGTACAGCGCGCGGGCTGCCTGTCGCGCGGCGACGGCGAACTCCTTCTCGCGTCCGCGCGGCACCAGGACATAGTCCGGTGAGACGCACACTTGACCGCCGTTGTAGAGCTTGGCCCACGCGACGTTGGCGGCCGCGCGCTCAAGCGGGTAGTTACCGTCGACGATGACGGGGCTCTTACCGCCCAGTTCCAGGGTCACGGGGGTGAGGTTCTCGGCGGCAGCCTTGGCCACGATCTTGCCCACCGGGGTCGATCCGGTGAACAACAAGTGGTCGAACGGCAGCGTGGTGAACTGCGAGGCCACCTCACCGCCGCCGTCGGTGACGTAGAACAGCTCCGGGCTGAAGTTCTCCTCGATGAGGCGCTTGAGCACCGCCGACGTGTGCGGGGTGAACTCACTGACCTTGAGCATCACCCGGTTGCCCGCGGCCAGCGCGGTCGCCGCAGGAATCAACGCCAGGTGCAGCGGGAAGTTCCACGGGGAGACCACACCGACGACCCCCAGCGGTCCCGGCTCGACGCGGTTCTTGGCCGGCATGTACCAGATCGAGACCGACCGCCTGCGCGCCGACATCCATGACCGGAGCCGGCGCCGCATGTAGCGAATGATGCTGATCGTGCCCACGATCTCCGACATCTCGGTCTCGAACCCCGACCTGGTGCCGAAGTCCTTGTTGGCGGCTTCGGCCAGAATGGTGCGATTCTGTTCGATCAAATTCTGCAACTTGAGCAACGTGGCCCTGCGCATCTGCAATGACGGCGCAGGGTTGCGGTCGAACGCGGCACGCTGACGCGCAAACACCTCCCCGAGCTCACCGGCAGCGACCGACTCCGCGTGATCGCCGCCCGCCACGCTAACCGCGCCGTTACCCACCCGCGCCGCCGAAACGGTTTTGGCCTTATCAGTGGTAGTCATGAAAACTCCTTCTCTAAACCGCTAACTCGAAACAAAGACAACCGGGCCCGAGAACGAGCCGTGAAGTCAGGCGATCTCGAAGAGTCCGGCGCCGCCCATACCGGTTGCAGCGCACATGGTGACGACGACATACTTCGCCCCGCGCCGCTTGCCTTCGATCAAAGCGTGCCCGGCCATACGCGCGCCGCTCATTCCGTAGGGATGGCCGATCGAAATCGCGCCGCCGTTGACGTTGAGGACCTCGTCGTCGATTCCTAGCTTGTCGCGGCAGTACACCACCTGCACGGCGAACGCCTCGTTGAGTTCCCACAGTCCGATGTCATCGATGCTGAGACCGAATCGATCCAACAGGGCAGGAACCGCGAAGATGGGACCGATGCCCATCTCGTCAGGCTCAAGACCGACGCTGGCGAAGCCGCGGAAGTACCCGAGGGGTTGCATCCCTTGACGTTCGGCCTCTTCGCCGCTCATTACGATGACGGCAGACGCCCCGTCCGAGAGTTGACTGGCGTTGCCGGCGGTGACGCAGCCATCGGGACGAGCGACTGGCTTGAGCGACTGAAGTCCTTCGAGCGTAGTGCTCGGGCGGTTCCCTTCATCCTGGGTCAGGGTGACGGTCTCGAAAGACTCTGCGCCAGTCTGCTTGTCGACGACGCGTTTGATCGACTCCATCGGCACGATCTCTTGATCGAAGAGTCCTTTGGACTGCGCCAGGGCGGTGCGCTGCTGGCTTTGCAGCGAGTAGGCGTCCTGTGACTCTCGGCTGACGCCGTACCTGTCGTACACCACCTCGGCGGTCTGAAGCATGTGCATGTAGTAGTCGGGCTTGTGCTGCAGTACCCATGGCTCCGT
This sequence comes from Mycobacterium sp. URHB0044, assembly GCF_000620625.1. Taxonomy (GTDB): domain Bacteria; phylum Actinomycetota; class Actinomycetes; order Mycobacteriales; family Mycobacteriaceae; genus Mycobacterium. The sequence goes on from NZ_JIAW01000001.1 coordinate 373,278, forward strand.
GACCATCGGGTCGACCCCCGGTATCTGGCCCTGGCTGATGGTTTCGACGCCGCCAGCCGCAACGACATTGAGTCCCTCGTTGAGCACCTTGTAAGCACCGACGGCGATGGCTTCCAGTCCCGAAGCGCAGAACTGGCTCACGGTGAGACCCGGTGTGGTGACCGGGATTTCGGCTCGGAGCGCGATGTGTCGGGCAATGTTTCCTCCGCCCGAGCCGTGCGGCATGGCCACTCCCATGACGATGTCTTGCACCTCGGCCGGCTCAATCCCCGCCTTTTCGATCGCATGCTTGACGGCATGTCCACCCATCGTGGCGGGGTGGGTGTCGTTGAAGGCGCCACGATAGGCCTTCCCGATCGGGGTGCGGGCGGTTGAGACGATGACGGCTTCACGCATTTTGAATCCTCTGGTGATGAATCGATAAGTGTTGTTGGCAGAAGGGTTTGGGAAGGTCAGCGACCCACGTAGTTGCCAGTGCGCTTCTCCTTGAACGACGCCAGTCCTTCGGCCGCATCCTGTGTGCCCAGGATGTGGGTACGCAAAGGCCCGATCGCGTTCAAGCCGGCTTGTAGTCCCTCGTCGTGGACGCGGCGGGCGACGGCGAGGGTGTGGCTTACGCCGATCGGTGCGGCACCGGCGATCATCGTCGCCAGTTCGATCGCGCGCTCCTTGAGCCGGTCGGCCGGAACTACTTCCTGAATCAACCCGATCCGCAGCGCCTCCTGCTCATTGAGCATGTCTCCGGTGAGCAGATAGCGCATGGCATTCCCCCAGCCGACCCGATCACTCCAGCGAGCGGCGCCACCTCCGAATGCAAACAGGCCGCGAGCAACCTCAGGCTGCCCGATGAAGGTGCCCTCGGCGGCGATGATCATGTCGCCGCACAACGCCAACTCGAGTCCGCCCGCGAAGCACATGCCGTGAACGGCGGTGATCAGCGGCTTGGATAGGCGGGCGCCCTCGGTTCCGAACGGGTCGTACTCGTCTGGGCCGTAATTCAAGCCGCCGCTCTCCGTCAATTCATGAAGTCGCGTCAAGTCGGCGCCCGCGCTGTACACGGCGCCCTCCCCGTACAACACGGCGCAACGCAGATTGTCGTCCTTGTCGTAGCGCGAGTAGATGGCCGAAAGTTCGGCGAACATCTCCGGCGTCAAGGCGTTCCGCTTCTCTGGTCGGTTGAGTCCGATCAGTAACACATGACCCTGGACCTCGGTGACGACGCCACCGGTCGCCTGATTCTGTCCTGCCTGTACTTCGGCTGTAGTGCCCGACATCTGCGGTCCTCTCCTTGGGGTTGGCCTCCAATGACGGTACGAACCAGGCTGATGTCTCGAATAGAACAAACACGCCTGACGGTGGTACACGAGTGCCAGGGCCGCGCGACTCACCCCTACTTGACGCCTCCGTCTAGACGTTTTAGTCTAAAGCGACGTGCAGTGAACGCGCTGAGACGTTTGCGCTTCTATCGCCCCGCTGCGGACCCATCGAGTTAGGAAGCACCGGATGACCGACATCGCCCTGGACGTTTTCACCTCCGAAGCGCTAGAGCTGGGGAATGGCGGGATCTTCTCGCCCACCACCTCGACGCTCATCATCGGGGACACCCAAGCGATACTGGTGGACACTCAGTACAGGGAATCCGACGTGCGCGAGGTGATTCGTCGCATCGAGGCATCGGGCAAGACTCTGACGACGATTTTCATCACGCACGGCCACTTCGACCACTACTTCGGACTCGACATGCTGTTAGCGGAGTTTCCCGACGCACGGGCGGTGGCGACTCCGTTGGTGGCCGCATACATTGCCGGAAACCACAGTACGGAAAGGAAGTTCGCCGTCGAGCTTTGCGGCAGCCATGGCCTCGACAGCACTGTCGTACCTGAGCCCCTCGATTCTGGGACCCTGCAGCTGGACGACGATGAACTCCGAGTCATCGACCTCGAGCAGGCCGACATCTCTCCGACGTCGATCGTGCACATTCCATCCATTGGCGCGGTGATCGCCGGCGACGCGATCTACAACGGAGTCAATCCCTTCCTGGCGGCCAGTGGTCCCGCCGACTGGCCGAAGTGGGTGGCCAGCGTCGACCAGATCGCCGCACTCAACCCGACGACGGTGATCGCCGGTCATAAGTCACCGACGCTGGGCGACGACGCGGCATGCATCGGTGAAACCCGCCACTACCTGACGAAGTTCATCGAGTTCTTCGGCGCTAGCGCCGACTCGCGGGAACTGGTCCGGCGTATGCAAGAGCTCTATCCCGACCACGTCAATCCCTCGGCGTTGGTGATGTCGGCTGTCACCGCGTTCAAACGAAAGAAGCGCCAGGACGCCTAGCGCCAGGGACAGCTTCGGCCCGTCGGGTCGCCGGCGGTAGGCGAACCGGTCTAGACTTGATCGTCAAACCTACGATGTGAGGGATTTCGGAACTACAGCGGTGTAGGTGCGAATCCTTCCTTCACCAGCATTTGAGGTCGAGAGATGAACAGTCAAGACGTAGAAGCCTTACCGCACAAGGAGCGTCTGCTCCGGCATGGCACGAAGTTGTTCTACGCGCAGGGGTTTCACGGCACTACCGTTGACGCCATTCTTGCGTCTGCCGGGGTGCCCAAGGGATCGTTTTATCACCACTTCGGCTCGAAGGACGTCTTCGGTCAGGCGGTTCTCGACCGCTACATGCAGTTTCAGATCGACCTCTTCAACAAGTGGGCGGTCAAGAAGAACTTGAGTACATCCGCAAAGCTGGTCGGGTACTTCAAAGAGATATCGCAGATCTTCGTCAAATCCGGTTACGAGCGGGCGTGCCTCGTGGGCAAGTTCTCCACGGAGGTGGCCGCCGCCTCCGACTCATTCCGCGAACAGCTGGACACTCAGTTGCAGGCTTGGAAGGGCGGCATCGTCGATCTGTTGGCGGCAGGTCAGGCCGACGGCGACGTCCGGCAAGACCGAACTGCCGAGGATCTCGCTGATGCAGTGCTTTCTCTGATCCAGGGTTCGCTCGTGATCGCCCTCTCCACACGGGATAAGCACACCTTGGCCGCGGTGGCGACAACGATCAAGATCGTCGTCGAACCGAGCGCTTAGGTGTGATCGGTTGCAGCGCTTGGATTTTCTCCGGGATGCGACAGTAGGCGGTAGCCACGTCGACCGTTGCTCGTAGCGACTTCCGGGCTTGACGATCCGGTCTAGACGATTTAGTCTAAGCATCGCGGCGCCTCCCGTGCTGCACCGGATACGGTCCGCGATTGCGTCGATCGTCAGACGCAACTAATGGAAGAAACTACGCATGTCTGAAGCCAACACCCAGCGCGTCGCCATTGTGACGGGCGCAGCACGCGGCATCGGCGCCGCAGTCGCGACACGGCTCGCGGCAGACGGCCACGCCGTGGCGATCGTCGACCTCGACCAGCAAGCGTGTAAGTCGGTTGCCACTGCAATCGAGGACAAGGGCGGCACCGCTGTTGCGGTAGCGGCCGACGTCAGCGACGAACATTCCGTCACCGATGCGACTGCGGCGATCGCGGACCAGTTGGGAGGTCCGACGATCCTGGTCAACAACGCCGGCATCACGCGCGACAACGTGTTGCGGAAGATGTCGGTAGACGATTGGGATGCGGTGACCGCTGTCCACCTTCGCGGGAACTTCCTGTTCAGTCGAGCTGTCCAGCCGCACATGCGCGAAGCCGGCTGGGGCCGGATCGTCAATCTCTCCAGCGTCTCGGCGCTCGGGAACTTCGGTCAAATGAACTACGCGGCGGCCAAGGCAGGCGTGCAGGGGATCACCAAGACCTTGGCGATCGAGCTGGGTCCCTACGGTGTCACGGTCAATGCGGTGGCGCCCGGATTCATCGAGTCTGAGATGACGGCGGCTACGGCAACGCGCATGGGCGTGTCGTTCGATCAGCTCAAGGAAACCTTCGCCGCCGACATCCCGGTTCGCCGAGTTGGCCAGCCCCAAGATATCGCGGCCGCAATCGCCTTCTTCACTTCCGAGGAAGCGTCCTTCGTGTCCGGTCAGATTCTCTACGTCGCCGGCGGCCCCAAAGCGTGAGGCACTTTCACCCGTCAACGTCCTAACCCGATAGCGAAAACCCATACTAGATAGAGAGTTGAACATGCAGGAGCTATTTTCAGTTCGCGGTAAGAAGGCGATCGTCACTGGCGGAACCCGTGGCATCGGGTACATGATCGCCCACGGTCTGCTGGAGGCCGGCGCCGCTGAGGTCTTCATCACGTCACGCAAGGCAGACGCCTGTGAGCAGGCAGCGCAGGAACTTGGAAAGCTCGGCAAGGTGCACGCATTCGCGCGCGATCTGAGCCAGGAATCCGAATGCCGGCTCTTCGTCGAGGAGGTTGAGGCACAGACGGATTCGATCGACATCCTGGTCAACAACGCGGGAGTCAGCTGGGGTGCACCGATCGGGGAGTATCCCGAGTCCGGCTGGGACCGCGTGATGGACCTCAACGTCAAGGGAGTCTTCAACGTAACGAGGTTCGCCCTTCCGCTGCTCGAGAAGGCGTCCACCCCAGACGATCCGGCGCGTGTGATCAACATCGGTTCCATCGACGGCATCATTGTTCCCATCTTCAACAACTACGCATACTCCGCGTCGAAGGCGGCGGTGCACCACCTCACCACTCACCTCGCCGCAGAGCTGGCTCCGACGATCCTCGTCAACGCGATTGCTCCTGGACCCTTCCCCTCGAAGATGATGGAGGCGACCCTGCGTGACCACGGAGACGAAGTGCGCGCGATGACGCGTGTCGGTCGCGTTGGGACACCGGAAGACATTGCTGCAGCGGTCATTTACCTGTCCTCGCGGGCCACCACGTACATGACCGGCGCGGTCATCCCCGTCGACGGCGGCATCAGTACGACAGGGCCGGCCCACTGAAATTCCCCGACATGGGCGACTGGACTGCAGGAGACCAACGGTGAGGAGAATTTCGTGAAGATCGGACTCAATACGGGCTATTGGTCGGCCGGTCCACCCAACGGCGTGCTGGATCAGATCGCAGAAGCCGAGCGACTGGGCTTCGACTCGGTATGGACGGCCGAGGCGTACGGCTCGGATGCCTTGAGTCCATTGGCGTGGTGGGGAGCGTCCACCGCCACCTTGCGACTCGGTACTTCGATCATGCAGATGTCGGCCCGCACCCCCACTGCCACGGCGATGGCGGCGATCACCATGGACCACCTGAGCGGTGGCCGCTTCATTCTCGGGCTCGGAGCATCGGGGCCGCAGGTGGTAGAGGGTTGGTACGGGCAACCGTATTCGAAGCCGCTCGCCCGAACTCGCGAGTACATCGAAATCGTGCGCCAGGTCATCGCGCGCGAAGAGCCGGTTGTCGCCGGCGGACAGTACTACCCGCTGCCTCATCGCGGTGGCACGGGGCTAGGCAAGGCACTCAAGTCGACGGTTCATCCGCTACGCCAGGACATTCCGGTGATGCTCGCAGCAGAAGGCCCAAAGAACGTCGCCTTGGCCGCGGAAATCGCCGATGGCTGGCTGCCATTTTGGTTCTCGCCGAAGAGCGATGGCTTCTACCGCGCGGCGCTCGCTGAGGGATTCGGCCGATCGGGGAGTAGGCACCAGGGTCTGGATACGTTCGAGGTGGTGTCGATGGTGCCGGTGATAGTTGCCGACGACGTCGACGCGGGCGCCGACCTTTTGCGGCCCATGCTGGCCCTGTACATCGGGGGGATGGGGGCGAAGGGGGCGAACTTCCACTACGAAGTCTTCGCCCGAATGGGCTATGAAGGCGAGTGCGCCAAGATTCAGCAGCTCTACCTCGACGGCCATCGAGAGGATGCGATCGCAGCGGTGCCCACTGCACTGGTCGAAGACGTTGCCCTGGTGGGGCCACTCGACAAGGTCAAGGGCGAGGCCGTGTCGTGGAAGGAATCAGTCATCACGACCGCCCTCATCAGCGGACCGGCTGCGCAATTCGAGACGATCGCCGAGATCCTCGCGTGAAATTCCGAGAGCCCGACTAAAGGTCGAGGACTAGGCGGTCACCGCGAGCGCGGGAGACACAGATCAGCATCTTGTTGCCGGCGGCGCGTTCCGTGCCGTTGAGGACGGAGTCGCGATGGTCGATCTGTCCCGACAACACTGCGACCTCGCACGTGCCGCAGACGCCCTCTTCGCACGATGACATCATCGGCACCCCAACGTCTTCGATGGCGTCGAGGATCGACATGTCCGGGGTCACGGTCACCGTCTCGCCGGAGAGCGCAAGTTCGACCTCGAACGTCTGGTCTGCGTCGGCGCCCTCGATCCTCTTCGGCGCGAAGCGCTCCAGGTGCAGCGCTCCTGCCGGCCACTTCGTGCTGGCGGACTCGACCGCATTGAGCAACGGTTCCGGGCCGCAGCAGTACACCGCTGTCCGCCGCTTCGGGCGACCGAGCAGTGACTTCAGATCCAGGTGTCCGTACTCATCCTGCGGACGTATCTGCACCCGCTTTCCGTAGGTGCTCTGCAGCTCATCGCGGAACGCCATCGATGACCGTGTGCGACCCCCGTAGACAAGGCGCCAGTCGGCGCCTTGCGCGTGAGCAGCCGCCACCATCGGCAGGATCGGGGTGATCCCGATCCCACCTGCGATGAACAGATAGCGCTTCTCGCTTACGAATTCGAAGTTGTTGCGCGGACCTCGAACGTGGATCCTTTGGCCTTCGACCAAGTCGTCGTGCACATGGCGTGATCCACCGCGGCTGTTCGGTGCGCGCAGCACCGAAACCTGCAGGCTGGACCGATCGGTAGGGTCTCCACACAATGAGTACTGCCTTACCAAGTCGTCGCCCAGCATCAGGTCGATGTGGGCGCCGGGGTGCCATTTGGGTGCCGGCCGGCCCAGTGGATCGCGCAACGTCAGCATCACGACGTCCTCGGCGACGACCGACTTCCTGTCTAAGACGAGGTCGTGTTCGGTGTCCACGAAGAACATGTTCATGTTCGGCTCTTCTCGTTGGGGTCAGCTCGGGGAAGTGTTCTGCCACGCAGAGTTACGTGGGGAAGCAGCGCGCGAAAATGCGCAAGAGCAATGGTGAACCCTTGATCTTTATGCGTCGAGTCACGAGTGCCCATGGCATGGAAGCCTGCTTGTTCAGGAAACGTATCCAGGTGTCCGAGTCTGCGGTGACATGGATGTCGGGCTTGCCGTGGTGTCCCTCGGCCACATCGAGTTCTCGGTCGCGGATGGTCACGGTGATCCTCCGCTTCTCGGATCCGGTGAAGGTGAAGTGGTACATCACGGAGACGTCTTTCGCTTGCTCACGTTGGAAGATGATCGGCAGGCCTTCGACAAGGCCGTCGATACTCGTGGCTCGCAAGGTCTGTCCGACGTGCCTGACGGTTTTGTGGGGATAGCGCTTGGTCACGAACTCTTCGGCGTCGGAACCTTCGATGACGTAGACGGGTTCCACTTTCGCCTGCAGGGGACGCACCACGTCGGCGAGGTGTGACTTCTTATCGTCGAGCCAGGGTCCGAGCACGTCCTCACCGGCCGGACAGACCGACATGCAATACGCAGCCTTGTAGTTGGCGCCGAAGGACAAGCTTTGCCACATGGACGCCGATTCGCTCGCGGTGACTTTCGAGCGGAAGTCGATGGAGTCCTTGCTGTCGGCGACGTCCTCGACGAAGTCGGTGAAGCCACCCATGAATTCGCGGTAGTTGTGGCTGTAGCAGGCGGAGAAGTCGAAGTGCCCGTCCGAGGCGATCGCACCAGTGGGGCAGGCGGTCACGCACAGTTTGCATTCGAGGCAAGGGTTGTAGCTGATCGGTTGCGAGTAGTCGCTGACCTCCGCATCGATCAGCACCGTGCCCAGCAGAATGAAGTTACCGAACTTCGGGTGAATGATGTTGCGGTGTATGCCCATCTTTCCCAGCCCGGCCGCCACCGCGACCGGCTTGTGACTGACTACCCATGATTTCCGGGGAAAGTTGTTCATTTCCATGGGAAATCCCATTGCTGGACTGATGGCGCGCACACCGACCGCTTCGAGCTTGGCGGCTATGCTTCGGCCGACGTCATCGGAATGGTCGCCGGTGTGGTGGAACTCCAGGTTGGCCACCGAACGTGCCGGAGTGCGGATGTTCTCCCGGTTCATCCGGCACACATAGCTGACCAATACCTTGACGCCCGGCAGCGCTGCGTTGAGATCAGCCCTTTGGTCTTCGATCTCGGGCCGATCGACGTGCACGAACCCCACGTCGTCGGCGCCGGCGTCGAGACACAGTTGGCGCAACCAGGACTCGTCCAGTGGCTTGGCAGGCTTTACGTCGGCGTCCCGCTGCCGCACCGCGATCACATTCGGATGCTCTTCGAGCTTGTTCTGCTTAGCCACGAGAAAGTGCCTCTCTTGAACGGATCGGATTGGAGCGCGCCCTCGCGAGCACGTGGACCGAGTGCCGCGGCGACCTTCGCGCCGTCCCGACGACATGGTCAGCGATCCTCAGGTGCACCGTCGGCCGAGGAGTGCTGACGTACTGATAATCCAAGACGTAGACAAGAAAAGCAACTAGTTGATGCAGAATCATGTTGCCCGGCAGTCGTGGCAGCACGGAGGCGGCAAGACGCGGCGACATCCATGTATCACGTCGGACATAGGCCTTCGGCCAAAGATTGCGGCGGTCCTGTCGACATGTTTATCAAGCACTAAGATAGAAACAGTGTTGATATGGTGGAGAGCGTATGATTCCAGCTGTGGCTGTTCGCAAGACCTACAATCAGAACTGTCCCGTCGCCTTGGGCCTGGACATCCTCGGTGAGCGATGGACTCTGTTGATTCTGCGTGAGCTGGTGGGCGGATCCCGCCGATACAGCGACCTGCGCGCAGAGTTGCCGGGGATTGCCACCAACCTGCTGGCGGAGAGACTTCGTGCGTTGGAAGAGGCAGGCCTCATCCAACGCACCGACATGCCCCCGCCCATTGCACGCACCGTGTACGAACTCAGCGACGCAGGTTGGTGCAAGTTCACTCCTGTTCTCCAGGCCATTGCGAACTTCGGGATCGATCAATTCGACGCCGACAACGCTGTCCGCACGCCACTGGGTGGATTCCTCGTTGGATTGCTCATGGGCTTCGACCCGTCACGCGCCGCCGACATCCGCGCCTCATACCGCGTCAGAGTCGACGAGCGAACCTTCGACTTCTCAATCGACCGAGGCGAACTGGCGGCAGGGCGTGATGCACTTGCAGTGACCGTAGAGGCAACCGCAGCCGATCTGATCACGGCGCGGCTGGCGCCTACGGCAGCGCGACGTCAGGCGGCGATGCGACGGATAAGGTTCGACGGCGCCGGCGATGCCGTGGCCGAGTTGCAGCAGGCCTTCCAACTGTCAGCCTGACTCATCCATCCCCGTCGTCGAACTTGGCTCCCAGCCCGGGTTCCAGCGCATCGTTGAAATTCAGTGCAACGCCCTCCTGGTGGCCCAGCGTCGACTGGCAAGGTGATGCCGGTGATGTAGCGGCCCGATCGACCGCAGAGGTACACCATCGCCTCGGTGATGTCGGCGGATTCGTTTGCGGCTCACCAGGGTACTACCGTGACGAGTTTGGGCTCATCAGCAGACGAACGTGTAGGCCGATCTGGGATCCCTCTACAGATCGCCGGCTGACTTCACCTTCACCAGGTGAAGAGCACCTTTCCGGCACCCTCGGCGTTGATGGCGTGTACTAGCGCGTCCCGATACTGCTCGAGCGGGTAGGTGGCCGCCACGGGAGCTCGCAGGGTGCCGTCGGCGACCAGGGCGGCGAGGGGGGTGTACGCGGCAGCGATCTCGTCGCGGGGAGTCGCGTCCATCCAGTGCTTCTGCCAGAAGCCCCGGACGGTCAGATCACGGAAGATTATGTCGGGGGGTGCGACGACGAGCGGGCCCCCGCTCATCCCGCCATAGCTGACGAGGGTGCCCCCGTGGGCAACCCAAGGGGCGAGTTCGGCGATCAATTCTCCGGCGATCGGGTCGAGCAGCAGCGACAGCCGCTCATCGCCGAGCGCCTTCTTCAGCTGCTCATCGAGGTCCGGCCCACTGACGACCACGGCGTCGGCGCCTGATTTCAGCAGCTCGGCCGCGACCTCAGGGCGGCGCACCACGTTGAGCGTGCGGACGCCGGCCCGTTTGGCGAGGGCAATGACGTAGCGGCCGACGGCCGAGTTGGCGCCCGTCTGTCCGACCCACGCGCCCGGCGGGAGATCCACAAAACTACGGAGCAGAAGATCGGCCGTGAGCGGGTTGACACCGAGCATCGCCAGCTGGAGGGGGTCGGCCCCCGGATCGACTGGGATCGCATCGCCTTCGTCGACCGCGATCTGGTCCTGCCAGGTTCCGTGCTGCAGAGTGGGAAGGATCAGGACCCGCTCGCCCACGCGGACGGGATCGACGGCACTGCCCACGGCCACGATTCGACCGACGCCTTCGGTGCCGAGAGCGGCGGGCAGGGCCGGGCGATGTCCATACCAGCCTCTGATGAGAAGCAGGTCCGACGGATCGATGGGCGCGGCCTCGAGTGCAACGACCACCTGTCCGGCTTTGGGTTCGGGAGGGTCCGACTCGATCAGTTCCGGAGCCACGGTCGGCTTCCCAAAGGCCTTTATTTGCAATGTCTTCACCGTGACCTCCGGTCATGGTCGTATGACCGAGCTGTCGGAACTTTGCCCGGATCTGACGATGGGGTCTAGACGTAATAGTCTAGCAGGGTCGCCCGGCGGGGCATGACTGGCGCCCCGCAAGACCACCACACCTTCCGGACGGACAGCGAGAACGCGACCGCCGACGTCGCCGCGAGATTGTCATCGATCCTGCACACGGGAACGAGAGAAGACCACGAAGATTCGCAAATCGGTACTCGGCTGATTGGCAGGCCCTCGGACTTCCGCACCGGCCGGATCCGGGCGGTCTGGACCTAGTCATCGATTACGGGCTACGCGTCGCACCACCATCGAGGTCGGCCTCGAGCCCAAACTCGATCGCGTCGTTGAAATTGAGCGAATAGCCCTCCTGACGGGCGATATCGAATTCTTTTAAGCCAAGGGCGTGTCGAGCCGCGTCTTCGCATTGGTCGTGGTGAACGGACATATGCGCGAACGGAAAGCTGGTACTTCCAACCGCTTTGGCGAGTCCGGCTGCGGCTCCGAGCAGCACCGCCGCGATCCGTGGGCGGCCGGCATCGCCGGCGATCCAGGCCAGCGACTCGAAGCAGTATGCGGCCGTGCGTCGATCGTTCACCAGTTGAGCCAGCTGAAGGCTCTGCCGGACCAGCCGTATCGCATCGTCGGCCTCGCCGTGGCGCCATTTGACGGTCCCCATCGACAACAGTGCAATCATCCGGTACATCGATTCGCCATGGGACTCCGAAAGCGCGAGCGCTGCTTCGTAACAGGCCATGGCCGTCGTCGGTTCGCCATGCAATTCCCTTGCCCAGCCGAGCATTACCAACGCACCGCCGCGCATCGTCGGCTTGACGTGTTCATCGGCGGCTTCCTGCAGGCAGGCGCACGCATGGTCGAGTTGGCCGATGGCGAGCGCGGTGAATCCGTCGCCGATGGCCACGGCGGCGCGGGCGATCGGGTCGGGCGTCCGCTGCACCAGTGCTCGTCCCGCCGCGACAAGAGCAGTTGCCGCCGGTAAGTCGCCTTGGGTGCTCGCGATCATGCACGCGCCGTAGATCGCGCGAGCGCGAGCCGTCGTCGGCTCATCCGGTGCTGCTGCCAGCGCGCGGTCGAGCCAGCGACGCGCCTCACTGTACGGTCCACGCAAGAACCAGAATTGATAGAGGTCGGCGGCGAACTCGAGTGCATCCGGGCTGCCTTCGAGGATGCTGAAGTCCAGTGCCTCCCGCAGATTCGGAAGCTCGCGCTGCACTCGGTCGAGCCACTGGACTTGGTCGGCGCTGAACCATCCGGCCTCGGCGTCGTGCGCCAACTGGCGGTACCAATCGAGGTGCCGTCGCCGCAGTCGTGGGTATTCGTCGGTCTGCTCGAGTCGCTCACGGCCGTAGTCGCGCACGGTGTCGAGCAACCGCAGTCGGACTTCACCGCGAACTTCCGTCCGCAGCAGGATCGACTTGTCGACGAGGGACGACACCAGATCGTCGAACGTCTCGGCCGGCACGTCATGACCACAAATGTCTTCGGCCGCTGCGAGTTCGAAGCTTCCGGAGAAGACGGAGAGCCGTCCCCACACTTGTTGCTCGTCGGGAGTGCACAAGTCATGGCTCCACCCGATGCTCCACGCCAGCGTCTGTTGGCGAGTCGGCGCACCTCGACTGCCGCGGGTCAAGAGCGCAAAGCGGTCGGACAACCGGTCCAGGATCTGAGTTGGTGACATCGCCCGCAAGCGTGCCGCCGCCAACTCGATCGCCAACGGCAAACCATCTACGCGCGAACAGATCTGGGCGATGGTCGCCATGTTGTCGGCGGTGAGCTCGAAGCCGGGCACTGCGGCGGTAGCACGTTCGGCAAACAATGCCACCGCGTCGTTGCAGGGCCCAAGACTTGGGTACTCGGAGTTGGCCTCAAGACACGACAGCGGCGATATCGGGAGGACGGTTTCGCCGCCGATGCCGAGCGCCTCTCGACTGGTCGCCAGGATGTGCAACTCCGGTGCGGCCCGCAGCAGCGCTTCGGCGAGCTTCGCCGCTTCGTCGACCACTTGCTCGCAATTGTCGAGTACGAGTAGCGGTCTGCGGTTGCTCAAGAACTCGATCAACACCTCGAGCGGTGGTCTCGCTGATTGATCGCGGACGCCGAGAGTCGCCGTCACCGCGTCGACCACCATCGACCCATCGCGCAGTTCGCCCAACTCGACGAACCAGACACCGTCGCGGAAGTCCGTCCGCACGTCGCTTGCAACCCGCAGCGCCAGGCGGGTCTTGCCCACCCCGCCGATGCCGGTCAAGGTGACGAGACGGGCGGCCGACAGCGACTTCTTGACCTCCGCCAACTCGTTGCGGCGACCGACGAAGCTGGTCATCTCCAGCGGAATGTTCCCAAGTGTCCGCCCGCTGCCCGAGGTGTGCGTCGCTTGCCGTGGCGGTCGGTTCGTGCGTTCGCTGCGCAACGCCATCTCGTCGACGGGGAAACCATGCCGGGCTTGGACGCGCTGAATCTGCTCGCACAGTTCGACGACGGACGGCCGGTCACGGGGGTCGCGCGTCATCGCCATGTCGACGATGTCCGCGACGTCGTCGGGGACTCCGCCTTCGCGAAGGTTCGGCGCCGACTCGCTGGCAATCCGCAAGAACTGGGCGATCACCTGCTCGCCGCTGCGGCGCTCGAATGCCGCGTGACCGGTCAGGGCGGCGAACAGGGTGGCGCCGAGCCCGTACACGTCGGAAGCCTGGCTGGGCGGATCACCGCTGAGGATCTCGGGAGCGGTGAACGCTGGCGAACCGGTGAAGACGCCCGTCGCGGTCTTGAATCCGCCTGTGATGTGGGCGATTCCGAAATCACTCAGGGCCGGCTCGCCGAATTCGGTGTACAAGATGTTGGCCGGCTTGATGTCCCGATGCAGGATCCCCGCGCGATGCGCCGTCTCCAATGCGCCTGCCAATTTCACGCCGAGTCGAAGTACCTCGTCCACCGGCAGGGCACCAACGTCGTGGATCCGTGCGTCCAGCGAACCGGGGCGGTGGTACTGCATGACCAGATACGGATGGCCGCTCTCGGTTTCGCCGACGTGCAGCACGCCGACGATGTTCGGGTGACCGGTGAGCACGCCCATCGCGCGTTGCTCCCGCAGGAAGCGCTCCCGGTTCTGGTCTGGTTCGGCGGTGAGCACCTTGACCGCGACCTCGCGGCTGAGTGCTGCTTGTGTGCACCGAAAGACGATGCCGAAACCGCCCCGGCCGATCTCTTCGGCATCATCGAACCCGGCAGCGCTCAACTCCGAGACGACGGCAGAGCCTTCGTCACGCTGCGTCTGGAGTGGGTCGCTGTCCATCACCGGCTTCCTGCGATGAGACGAGCATAACGCCAGCTCAGCAAAGAAGGGGCGAGCTGACTTTTGCGCCCCGTACCCGTTATGCCGGTAGCAAGCCCGCCGCGCGGTAGCTGTCGATCACGGCGTCGTACAGTGCGGTTTCGGTGCGGCTTCGCGCAAGTAGCTGAGCGCCGGCGACTGCGGCGAAGATGGCGCGAGCCCGCGGTTCGGCGCTCTCCGGATCCACCAGCGACGCAGCGACCATGACCTTGGCCAGCCAAGCGACGTTGACATCGGTGAAGGTCTGGATTTCCTTCCTCACTGGCTCCGGTAGGTAGTCCGATTCGGCGGCCATCAAGCTGGCCAGGCAGAGGCGATTGTCGTTCGACAGCGCCATGCGGAACGTCTCTGGGTATCGGCGGAGCGCGACGGTGGGATCAGAGGATTCGGCCAACAGTGCCTCGAGTGCGGCGGCCGAGTCCTCCCAATAGCGCCGCGCCAGTGCGACCCCGAGTTCCGCCTTGGTGGGGAAGTAGTGATAGACGCTGGCGGCCTTGATGCCCACCTCACGTGCGAGATCCCGGAAGCTCAACCCGCCGTAGCCGCGCGCCTGCGCGACCAGTCTGGCGGTGGCCAAGATTCTTTCCCGCGTATTGCCAGCCTCGCTCGTCACCGTCATTGCTCCCGTTCTGCGCGTTTGACCTGCGGCAATCCTAACCTACCTAGTGCCCGGTAGATTCCCTACCATGTGGCAGGTAGGGTACCTACCACGTAGCAGGTAGGCATCGAAGGGAAGCCATGAACTCGGAACCGCTGCATTATCAGGACGCCACCGCACTGGCCGAATTGATCGCCACGAAACAGGTCTCGTCGCGCGAAGTCGTGCAGGAACATCTGGACCGCATCGCGGCCGTCAATCCGGAGATCAACGCGATCGTCACCCTGCTCGGCGAAGAGGCTTTGCGGGATGCCGATACGGCCGACCGGGCGGTCGCCGCCGGTGCCGAACTCGGTCCTCTGCACGGAGTTCCGTTCAGCATCAAGGACTCACTGAACACCGCGGGCATCCCCACCCAACGAGGCTCGAAGCTCTTCGCCGGTTTCATTCCCGACCGCGACGCCACCGCGGTGGCGCGCTTCAAGGGGGCTGGCGGCATCCCGCTCGCAAAGACGAACCTGCCGGAATTCTCGGCATCGACCGAGACCGACAACCTGGTCACCGGCCGCACGAACAACCCGTGGAATCTCGACCGAACACCCGGCGGATCCTCGGGCGGTGATTCGGCGGCGCTCGCAGCCGGAATGACTCCCATCAGCATCGGCAGCGACGTTGCGATTTCGGTACGAGGCCCAGCGTCGTTCACCGGTGTCGCCGCGCTCAAGGCCACCCACGGCCGCATCCCCTACACCGGACACTTCCCAACGGTGACTTCGGCGTGGTGGCACGTCGGACCGATGGCGCGCACGGTGCGCGACGTTGCGCTCGGCTACTCCATCCTCAGCGGACCCGACGGTGTCGACGGCTACGCCATTCACGCCAAGGACACCGAACCTCCGGCCGCACCCGTCGCCGGCCGGACCCTCCGGGTGGGCTGGGTTTCCGACGACGCTTTTGCACCGGTGGATCCCGAGGTCACCGCCGCCGTCGTGGCCGCGGCCGCGCAGTTGGCCGACCTCGGCTGCGAGGTCGAGCAAGTGAATCTGCCCTTCCTCAACGGCGCCGAAGCCCAGGCGGTCCTATTGACCTTCGTTTACGGCGAGCTGATTCCGTACGTCAGGTCGCTGGTCGCAGGTCGCGAAGACGAGTTGTTCTTCACCAGCGCGGGTCTCATCGCCGTCGACGAGCCCACCGCCCAGGATCTTCTGGCGGCGAGGACGGCGATGGAGGCGCTACGGTCGGCGTTCGCCGGCTACTTCCAGAAATACGACGTGCTGCTGTGCCCCGTCACCCCGGTCACCGCAATGCCACACGGCCAGCCCGACGTCATGGTCAACGGTGTCGCCACACCCTGGACTCACGTAGCGGACGCGACGTCCCCATTCAATCTGACTGGGCTGCCAGCGATTTCAGTTCCGTACGGCTTCAGCTCCGAAGCGTTGCCGATCGGCATCCAGCTCGTTTCGAAGTGGTTCGACGAAGCGACCCTGTTGCGACTGGGCGCGCTGCTCGAACGCCGAGGCGGCCTTGGTGATCGCCGCCCACCGATCGCGGCGCAGACATCCGCGGCCGTTGGTCTCGTTTGATGCCTAGCGCCCATTTCGACGTCACGGCTGCCGATGGGACGTCATTCAGTCAATCCACGACCCAGGTGTCGATCTCGGCCATAGCACCAGGGACGGTCGTGTCACGCAGATCCATTCGGAATCACCGGCAAGATGATGCGCGACGGCCGCGCCGCATCGTGGGCGATCTGCTGCTGCGCCGTGCGGGCACGGGTGCCGTCTTCGACCGCCTCGCCGGTGTTGAAATTGCGGGCCCAGCGCGGAAAGTTGCTCGACGTCACCTGCACTCGAATGCGGTGCCCGGTCCGGAATACATAACTCGTGGACCACAAGTCGACGTCTTGGGCGGTGAACTCGTCCGGCTGCGCGTCGCTGCGCACGATCCCGTCGACGACGTTGCGCGACGTCCCCCCGGGGTCCACGTCGCAGACGCGGACGACCCAGTCGGTGCTCGGGGCGTCGGTCGCTGCGTGGAGCACGGCACGGATACGCCCGGTGACCTCGAGGTCTTCCGTCATCGGCTCGGTGGTGTAGACGAGCACGTCTGGCCGTGACTCGACGGCAGCTTGGTCAAGGGGGCCGGGCGGGAACTCGTTGGACATCAACAGGGCTCCGCCAATGGTGATGACGGGGTCAGTCGGGTCATATCGGTAGGTGTCGACAGCCTCTTCGGCCGCTGGTGGTTCGGCTGTGAGCTGGCCATCCGCTCGCAGAAACAGGTCAGTCTCCATCGCGCGCGACAACGGCCATTCCCGTTCCTCGCGCCACTGGTTGGTGCCCATGACGAACAGCAGCACCGGGGGCAATGTCGCCGGGGCAGAAGCGTTCTCATCGGCCGCCGGAACAAGATGGTGTCGGAACCAAGCGGTTTGAATGTCGGTCAGTGAACCGCGGAAGCCGAGGATCTCGGCGCTCGATGCCAGCCCGAAGTTGACGTCACCGAGGTACCCGCTGGTGTTCGTGTGTGCCCACGGACCCATGATCAGCGTCGCGGGGCGCCCAGCCGCGTGCATGCCCGTGAAGTTGTCCAGCGTCCCCTGGCAGAAGAGGTCGTACCAGCCGCCGATTTGCAGACTCGGCAGGTCCACTTCCGCGTGACGTCCCGCCACCCGGCACGAAGCACTCCACTCCGGTTCCCGCTGCGAGCGTTCGAAACCCAGTTCGGCGATGTCGTGTCGGGCATACGCAGGGTGATGCTCGGCGGGAAGTTCCGAGTACCCAGACCTGGCTACGCCGTCGATGTCTGCGATCAGCGAGAAGATGGCCCCGCCGAGCGCTGCAGGATCGTCGGAATGTCGGCGCACGAGAGTCTGGGCGCCCTGCAACAGCGACCAATACACCGACGTGCCCAGTTCGAGGACCCCGCCGCGGGAGAACAAGCCATCATCCGGGTCCGACCACGTAACTACCGGCGAAATAGCCTTCAGCTCGGGCGGTTTCGACAGTGCGGCCATCCACTGGGTGTTGCCGAAGTAGCTCGCGCCGAACATCCCGACGACGCCGTTCGAGCCGGGCAGAGCCGCGGCCCAACGCACGCTGTCGTAGCCGTCGTCCGCCTCGAACGTCCACGGCTCCCAGTTGCCCTCGGAGGCGAAGCGGCCTCGCGTGTCCTGGACGACCACGAGATAGCCGCCGCTGGCCATACCGAGCGGGTCGATCAGCGTCCGCAGGAAGCCAGGCAAGTGCTTGCCGTAGGGGAGTCGAGTCAACAGCACGGGCCACGGCCCATCCTCCGTCGGACGGTATACGTCGGCGCGCAGCACCGTACCGTCGCGCATGGTGGCGGCGACATTGCGTTGGACGGTCACGTCATACACGAGGCACCTTCTCTCCCGTCGTTGGGAACCTCAGCCTGACAGGGCCGTTTCCGCCGCGGTACACCCGAACGGGGGTGGCCCTCAGGCGGCGAACTTGTTGATCTTCCGAAGCGCTTTGTCGAAGGCCCGCGCGGGGACGAAGCGACGCATCGTGCTGAGCTGACGTGCCCGCGGGCTGCCGGGGTACCGCAACTTGGGTTTGGCATCCGTGGCCGCGGCGACGATCGCCTTCGCCACGGTGGCCGGATCGTCGCCGCCGTTCACCTCGTCCGCCACCACTTGGCTGGTGGTCTCGCGCTGCCGGGCATAGACCTCCAATGGGCCGTCGGGCGCCGCGGTGTTGTCGTCGAACCCGGTCTTGGTACCCCCGGGCTCGACGATGAGCACCCGGATGCCATATTCGCGGACCTCGTGGTCGACGGACTCGGAGTAACCCTCGACCGCGTGTTTCGTCGCGCTATAGGCGGCCATGAAGGGCGCGGGCATGAACCCGAAGATCGACGAGATGTTGATGATGCGGCCGCTTCTCCTGGCGCGCATGTGTGGCAGGACGGCTCTGGTCATGCGCATGACGCCGAAGACGTTGATGTCGAAGAGTCGCTGGGACTGCGCGATCGAGTTCTCCTCGGTGGCCCCCGAGCCACCCATCCCTGCGTTGTTGACCAGGACGTCGATCCGCCCGAACTGGGCCAGCACCCGCTCGATCAGCTGGGCGACCGAGTCGTCACTCGTCACGTCGAGGTCGAAGAACGTCACGCCTTCGCGGCGGGCCAGCCCATCCGTGCTTCGGCTCGTCCCGACGACGACGTAACCGGCCTTGACCAGGGCCTCGGCCGTGAACTTGCCGAGGCCCGAATAGGCGCCGGTGACGATTGCGACCGGCTTTGTTGCCGTCATGTTGAGCTCCAGAGTCGATTGACGTACGATCGTAATATTAAATTACGATCGTAAGACTATAGGATCGACGGACCAAGGGCAATCGGTCGGCGCAGCGGAGGCACGTGTGGCGAGGTACGGCAAGGAGCACAAGGACGCGACGAGGCGGCGGATCGTCGCGTCGGCGGGCCGTCGGTTCAAAAGCGACGGCATCGATGGCTCGGGCATCGCCACGCTCATGGCCGACGCAGGCCTGACCAACGGGGCCTTCTACGCCCATTTCGCCTCCAAGGACGACCTCATCGCCACCGCGGTCGGCGATCAGTTGCGCGCTCAGACCGAGCGCCTGCGCGCGTTTCCCCCTGGTGAACGCGGCGTCGAGCAATTCGTGCGTTGGTACCTCTCCGCCGGGCACCGTGACGCACCCCAGGACGGTTGCCCCTCTGCTGCACTGCTCGACGAGATCGGCCGGGCTCAGACCTCGATCAAAGAGACGTTCACCGACGGCTTTCTCAGTTCCGCCGACGAGCTCGCGGCACGGCTCGCGCCGGAGGATCCCAAGTCGGCGCGCCCTCGGGTCCTCGCCGCCTTCGCCATGATGGCCGGCACGGTTCAACTCTCTCGGGCGCTTGCCGACCGGCAGCTCGCCGACGATGTCCTCGAAGAAGGCATCAAGAACACCCTCGCGCTGTTCGGCATCGCGCCGCAGCCCATGACGAAAGGCACCTAATTGACCACCGAGATCCGTGGTGACGCCCGGCTCGAACGCTTGGCAGACCTCTACGCCAACGATCCGCAAGTGCAGGCCCACGAGCCGTCGCCAACCGTCCTCGAAGCTGCGCGTCGCCCCGGTCTTCGGCTCGCCGAGGTGCTTCGCACCTTCCTGCAGGGTTACGCGGAGCGGCCCGCGCTGGGCACCCGAGCCACGTCGGTGGAGCGGGATCCGGCGACCAGGCGCGCCGAGCAGCGGTTGCTTCCCGCGTTCGACACCATCACCTACGGCGACGTCTGGTCCAATCTCACGGCGATCGCCGCGGCCTGGGCCGGCGACGACGAGCCGGTGCGCCCCGGTGATTTCGTCGCAACGATCGGCTTCGCCAGCGCCGACTACCTGACCGTCGACCTCGTCTCCAACTATTTGGGCCTGGTTGCCGTTCCGCTGCAACACAATTCGCCAGTGTCACGGCTGCAGCCCATCTTCGCGGAGACCGAACCGCGGGTGCTGGCGGTCAGCGCGGCGTATCTGGATCTGGCAGTCGAGTGCGCGCTGGGCAGCCCGTCGGTTCGCCGCCTGACGGTGTTCGACTACGACGCGGACGTCGATGCCCAGCGAGAAGCCCTGGAACAGGCCCGCATTCGGCTGTCAGCAACATCGATAGCCGTCGAGACCCTGCCCGAGGTCATCGCGCGCGGACGCGCCCTGCCGGTCCCGCCCGGCTTCGACGGCGACGACGACGAGCGCCTGGCCATGATCCTCTACACCTCCGGTAGCACCGGCCTGCCCAAGGGCGCCATGTGGACCGAGCGCATGTTGAGCATGCTGTGGACCAGCGACATCCTCGAAGACATCGACGCCCCGGTGCTCAACGTCAACTTCATGCCGCTGAACCACCTCGGCGGGCGCATCGCGTTGATGTCGACGTTTCAAGCCGGCGGCACCAGCTATTTCGTTCCGGAGAGCGACCTTTCCACCTTGTTCGAGGACTGGCAGTTGGTCCGCCCCACGCAACTGGCGGTGGTCCCCCGGATCGTCGACATGCTGTTCCAGCAGTACCAGACGCGGGTGGACCGGTTGCGCGCCGAGGGGGAGGGGCCGGTGGCGGCCGACGCGATCGCGAAGGCCGAGCTGCGCGACGATCTGTTGGGCGGCCGAGTGCTTGGCGGGTTCGTCAGCACCGCCCCGCTGGCCACGGAGATGCGCACGTTCATCGAAACCTGCATCGAGGCACCGCTTTCCGACCTCTACGGGCTCACCGAGGTCGGCGGGGTGTCCAGCGGCGGGGTGATCTCGCGGCCGCCGGTGATCGACTACAAGCTGGTCGACGTGCCCGAGTTGAACTACTTCACCACCGACCGGCCCCATCCCCGCGGCGAACTGCTGGTCAAGACGGCAATGGCCACACCCGGCTACTACAAGCGCCCCGACGTCACGGCCGAAGTGTTCGACGCCGAGGGGTACTACCGCACGGGCGACGTGATGGCCGAAGTCGGTCCGGACCACCTGGTGTACGTGGACCGCCGCAACAACGTGTTGAAGTTGGCTCAAGGCGAATTCGTCGCGGTGGCCAACCTCGAGGCCGTCTACGCCGGTGCACCGCTGGTCCGGCAGATCTTCGTCTACGGCAACAGTGAGCGCTCCTCGCTGCTCGCGGTCATCGTGCCGACCGACGAGGCGCTCTCGCGCTACCCGGATCGCGACGATCTGAAGGCGGCGCTACGCGACTCGTTGCAGGCCACCGCGCGCGTGGCGGAGCTGCAATCCTATGAAGTTCCCGCCGACTTCCTCATCGAGACCGACCCGTTCACCACACCCAACGGTCTGCTCTCCGGCGTCGGAAAGCTGTTGCGGCCCAAGCTCAAGGAGTTCTACGGTGCACGGCTCGAGCAGCTCTACGTCGACCTGGCGCAGGCCCGATCCGACGAACTGCGGGCGCTTCGCGAAGCGGCGGACAGTCAACCGGTCGTCGAGACGGTGATCCAAGCCGCGCAGGCGCTGCTGGGCCTGCCCGGTGCGGCGCCCGCCGCCGACGTGCACTTCACCGACCTCGGCGGAGACTCGCTGTCGGCGTTGAGCTTCTCCAATCTGCTCGCCGAGGTGCTCGGCGTCGAGGTGCCGGTGGGCGTGATCATCGGGCCGTCGTCCGACCTTGCCGCGCTGGCCGCCTACGTCGAGTCCGAGCGCGCATCGGGTGGCCAGCGGCCGACCGCCACGAGCGTGCACGGCGCAGGCGCCACTTCGCTTGCGGCGGCGGATCTGACCCTGGACAAGTTCATCGACGAAGCGACGCTGAAGGCGGCTCGCGTCCTGCCCGCTACCAAGGGTCAGGTTCAGACCGTGCTGTTGACGGGTGCGAACGGCTACCTCGGCCGATTCCTGACACTCGAGTGGCTGCGGCGGGTTTCGACGACCGGCGGCCGCTTGATCACGCTGCTGCGCGGCGAGGACGCCGATTCCGCGAAGCGCCGGCTGGAGCAGGTGTTCGGCTCCGACCCCGCGATGTTGGACGAATTCCGGGAGTTGGCCGCCAAGCACCTGGAGGTGGTGCCCGGCGACATCGGCGAGCCGAACCTCGGGCTCGACGACGCGACGTGGCGCCGCCTGGCGCGCGACGTCGACCTCGTCGTGCATCCGGCGGCACTGGTCAATCACCTGTTGCCCTATGGACAGTTGTTCGGGCCCAACGTCGTCGGCACCGCCGAGGTGATCCGCTTGGCGATCAGCGAGCGCATGAAGCCGGTGACCTACCTGTCCACCGTCTCCGTGGCGATGGGTGTGCCCGACTTCGTCGAGGACGGCGACGTCCGGGAAGTCAGCGCAGTCCGGCCGATCGACGACGGCTACGCCAACGGCTACGGCAACAGCAAGTGGGCCGGAGAAGTGCTCCTGCGGGAGGCACACGACCTGTGCCGGCTGCCGGTCAGCGTGTTCCGCGCCGACATGATCCTGGCGCACAGCACGTTCGCCGGCCAGCTCAACGTCCCGGATGCATTCACCCGCATGCTGATCAGCCTGCTGTCTACGGGGATCGCCCCTCGCACGTTCTATGCCGACGACGGATCAAGCGAGCGGCCGCGTGCGCACTACGACGGCCTGCCAGCCGACTTCGTCGCCGAGGCCATCACCACCATCGGCGCCGCCGGCCTCGACGGCTTCGTGTCCTACGACGTGATGAACCCCCACGACGACGGAGTCTCGCTGGACGTCATCGTCGACTGGCTCATCGAAGAAGGTGCCTCGATCACCCGCATCGACGACCACTCCGAGTGGATATCGCGGTTCGAGCGTGCGCTGCGTAGTTTGCCCGAGCAGCAGCGACAACGCTCTGCCCTGGCCCTGCTCGACGCCTACCGGGTGCCCGAGCGGCCGATACTCGGTGCGATCGCCCCGACCGAGGGTTTCCGGGCAGCGGTGCAGGACGCCAAGATCGGTGTTGCCCAGGACATTCCGCACGTCGACAAGGACCTGATCCGCAAGTACCTAGTCGACCTGAAGGGGCTGGGGCTCGTCTGACACGGCTGTGGTCTGAAGAAACGCGTCTCGACTGTGCGGTGTCGTACGCGACACGCCGCCGCGGCGTACGAATCGGCACGTTCGCCCGGCCGCGGCGCCTTGTATCGTCGTTTCAATGCGATCGAACGACGTTGCGCGAGCCGATGACTGACGCCGCCACCTCCCCGCAGCAGGTCCGCGTGGGCTGTGTGTTCCGCCCCGAGAACCCGCCGGAGGCGGTCGCCGCCGCCGCGCGGATCGCCGACGACGTCGGTCTAAACGAGTTGTGGCTCTGGGAGGACTGCTTCTTCAACGGCGGCATCTCCGCAGCCGCCATCGCGCTCGCCAACAGCAGCCGGCTCGTCGTCGGCGTCGGCGTGTTACCGGTGCCGCTGCGCAACGTCGCGTTGACCGCGATGGAGATCGCGACGCTCGACCGCACGTATCCCGGTCGGCCGCGCATCGGTGTCGGCCACGGCGTCCAGGACTGGATGGGCCAGGTCGGCGCCAAGGTCGGCTCACCGATGACGCTGCTGCGGGAGTACACCACCGCACTGTCGGCGCTGCTGCGTGGGGAATCCGTCACCTGCGACGGCCGGTACGTCACGCTGACGGACGTGCGGCTCGACTGGCCGCCGACCACCGACGTGGGCGTGCTGCTCGCCGCGACCGGACCCAAGACGCTCGCACTCAGCGGTGAGTTGGCGGCCGGCACGGTGATCACCTCCCGCACTTCGCCCGACGCGCTGCGTAGCGCCATGTCGCACGTCCGCGGCGGCGCGGGCTCGGACACCAGCCGTCGGCACGAGGTGGTGGTCTACCTCCCGTGTGCCCTGGACGACGACGCCTACCGCAGAACCCAAGACGAAATGAAGACGGACGGCCTGGATCCGTCGGACGACTTGATCGTGCACGGAACACCGGAACAGATCGCCGACGGCGCCCGTCGCTGGATCGCAGCGGGTGCCGACACCGTCGTCTTTCAACCCCCTGCCGGGACGGATTTGGAGCCCTTCATCGAGGTGATCGGCTCGCGTGTGCAACCGCTACTGGCGTGACCGACGGCCGTGGTCACCAGCCGCCGACCCAGCCGTCGAAGATCGCGTCCGGTTCGTCGGCGGGGCGCTGCGAGCGTCCCACCAGGAAGTCGAAGTCACACCCTTGGTCGGCCTGCAGCACCCGCTCGACGTACAGGGCGGCGTAGCCGCGCACCGGAGGCTTGGACGGTCGGGCCTCCAGTTCCGCTCGCCGCGAGGACATCTCGGCGTCGGTGAGCAATACGTCGAGCTTTCCCGCATGCGCGTCGAGTGCGATGACGTCACCGTCGCGCACCAGGCCTAGCGGACCACCGGCCGCGGACTCCGGGCTGACGTGCAGAACGCAGGTCCCGTAGGCCGTCCCACTCATCCGGGCGTCGGAGATGCGCACCATGTCCTTCACGCCCTGCTTGAGCAGCTTGCTGGGAATCGGAAGCTGTCCCCACTCCGGCATGCCCGGGGCGCCGCGCGGACCGGCGGACCGCAGCACCAGAACGGAATCCGCCGTCACCTCGAGGTCGGGATCGTCGAAGCGCTGCATCAGATCCTTGATGTCCTCGAAGACGACCGCGGGCCCCTGATGGACCAGCAGTTCCGGGCTGGCCGCGCTGCACTTGATCACCGCGCCGTTCGGGGCGAGGTTGCCGCGCACCACCGCGAGGCCCTGCGACGGCTGGAACGGCGCGCTCAGCGGGGCGATGACGGACGTGTCGGTGGCCGCCGTGGTGGGCAGGTTGTCCGCGACCGTCTTTCCCGTGACGGTGATGGCATCGGTGTGCAGCAGCGCCTCGACGGACTTCATCACCGCCGGGATGCCACCCGCGTGGAACACCTGCTCGACGAGATGCTCGCCCGCCGGACGCACGTTGACGACCAACGGTGTGCGCGCCGACAGTTCGTGAAACCGATCCAACGACAACGGAACTCCCACGCGGCCGGCGATGGCCAGCAGGTGCACGATCGCGTTGGTCGACCCGCCGACCGCCAGCATCAACGTGATCGCATTGTCGAAGGCCTCGCGGGTCAGCACCTGTGATGGCCGCAGCTGCTCGGTGGCCAGTCCGACCGCCCGCGCGCCGCACTCCTCGGCGACCTGGAGGCGACGCGAGTCCATCGCGGGTATCGCCGCCGTGCCCGGCAGCGTCATGCCGAGGCCTTCGACCAGGGTGGCCATCGTGGAGGCGGTCCCCATCTCGGGGCAGTGCCCACGGGACGGTCCGGCTGCGGCCTCCAGCCGTTCGTAGTCGGCCATGGACATCCGGCCGGCCCTGACGTCGTCGATGTACTCCCACAGATCGGTTCCGACGCCGAGCTGTTTTCCGTTGAAGACGGCCGGTGAGGCCGGTCCACCGGTCAACACGATCGCGGGCACGTCGGCGCTGGCGGCGCCCATGAGCTGAGCGGGCACCGTCTTGTCGCAGCCGCCCAGCAGCACGACGGCGTCGAAGGGATACGCGCGGATGGACTCCTCGACGTCCATCGCCATGAGATTGCGAAACAACATGGTGGTCGGCTTCATCAGTTGCTCACCGAGCGAGATGGTGGGGAACTCCAGCGGAAACCCGCCTGCGGCCAACACTCCGCGGCGCACCGAGTCGGCCAGGCCGCGAAAGTGCATGTTGCAGTTGACGACTTCCGACCACGAATTGCAGATCCCGACGATCGGCCTGCCTTCGAATGCCATGCGGGAGAAGCCGGAGGCGCGCATCGCCGAGCGGTGCACGAAGCCGGGCACACTGCTGCCCGCGAACCACTTGGCGCTCCTCAAACCGCCCGGCTGCGGTGTCATCGGACGCGCGCGGCGTACGCGGTGACCTTGCGCAGCGCCGGCTGGCGAGCCGCCTTGTAACCCAGCCAGCGACCAGGCCTGGTGGACATCATCGCGCCGACCAACTGCTGCTGCCAGGGCGGCTTCCGCCCAGCTGCGGTCGCCTGGGGTACCGAGATGCCCGCGGCGTCGTCGAGCGCGGCCTTCGCGGCGTTGTGCCCGTTGGCTCCCATCACGCCGCCGCCGGGATGGGTGCCGGATCCGCAGAGGTAGTAATTGCGCACCGGCGTGCGGTAATTCGCCAACTCCGGGATGGGGCGTGCCCCGAAGAGCTGGTCCAGCATCATGCTGCCGTGGAAGATGTTGCCGTCGGTGATCAGGTACTCGTTGTGCAGATCGTCCGGCGTGATGATGACCCGGTCGAGGATGTGGTCGCGCAGGTTGGGGGCGTAGGTGAACAAGTCCTCGAGAACGAGGTCGGCCCACTTCTCCTTCTCCGCCGCCCACGTGGTGCCGGTGAGCTCCGACGGAAGCTGCTGAATCCCCAGCGTCATGGTGTGCAGCCCTGCCGGCGCCAGCGAGTCGTCGGTGACCGACTGCGTGACGGCCTCGATGACGAAGGTGCTCGGAAAGGTGCCGCGCCGTTGCGCCTCGAACGCCTCCTCGAAGGCCTCCCGGCTGGGTCCCAGCAGCTGATGCCCGTGGTGTTGCGGCCCAACTGACGCGTCGGGGAACGGAAGGTATTGCGGCAGTTCGTCGATCAGGAGGTGAATCCTCGCCATCGAGCCGCGGGTGTCGATGTTCTCGACGTCGTGGACGAGCCTGGCTGGCAGCACCCCGGGTTCGATCAGCTGGAGCAGGGAGCGCTTGGGGTCGGCGTTGGAGAAGACCTGCGCGGCGGTGACGACGGAGCCGTCGCCGAGACGGACGCCGGTCGCGACGCCGCGCTCCACGACCACCTTGTCGACGGGAGTCGACGTGCGGATCGTCGCGCCGTAGTGCCGGGCCCCTGCGGCCAACGCCTCGGTGATCGCGCCCATGCCGCCGCGGGCCAGGCCGAATTGCCCGAAGTTGCCGTTGAACTCGCCCCACGAGTGATGGCCGTATGTGTAGGCCGTTCCTGGCGACGACGGGCCGCCGAAGATCGACACCATCCCGAAGAACGTGAGCATGCTCTTGAGCCGCTCGTCCTCGAAGTACCGGTCGAGCAGGTCGCGCACGGACAGCAGCGTGAATTCGTCGAACAGCGTTTGTTCACCCGCCGCCTCGAACGCGGCGAGGACCTCGGAGCGCTGCGGGGGAGCGGTGAGCAGGTACGGGGTGACGAGACCGGCGAAGCGCTGCAGGCGGACACCGAAGTCGAGGAAGGCCTGAGCATCGTTCTTGTTGAGCTTCTCGATCTCGCGAAGCGTGCGGTCGGTTTCCTTCCACATCGTGAACGAGGTGCCGTCGCGGAACAGGCTGAACGACAGGGCATCACCTTGGTAGAGGTCCAGCCCGAACCGCTTCAGCTCGAGTTCTTCGATGATCTCCGGTCGCAGAAGCCCGGCGATGAAGGCGCACGACGACCACTTGGTGCCGGGGATCAACTCCTCCGTCACGCAGGCGCCGCCGACGACCGCGCGGGCCTCGAGGACCAGCACGCGTTTACCCGCGCGGGCCAGATAGTTCGCGGTGACCAGGCCGTTGTGGCCGGCACCGATCACGATGGCGTCGTAGTCGGGCATGTCAGATCTCCTGCGGTAGTGGCGAATTGCGGGTGAAGAGCGTCGAGACGCTTTCTGGTTCGACCAGTTCGTCGAATCGCTCGACGACGGCCTTGAGCTCGGGCGCCCCGTCGCGCACACGCTCCCATTCCGGCCACGACGTGACGGTCATGATCTCGATGACGTCGACGCCCGCAGCGCCGTCCCGGTCGACGAGGAAGACCTCGAAGCCCTGCACGACGTCGAAGGCCAGGCACGTCGGCCGGTCGAGTTCGACGGAGAACCTCTCGAACTCCGCGGCGGTGACGCCGGGACGGAGGCGGAACATGTTCACCGCGCTGATGGTCATGTCAGGCGCTTTCGCGGTTGATCATCACGTGCTTGATCTCGGTGTACTCCTCGAGCGCGTACACCGACATGTCCTTGCCGTTGCCGGACTGCTTGAAGCCACCGTGGGGCATCTCCGGCGTGACGGGGAGATGGTCGTTGACCCATACCGTGCCGAACTGCAGGTCGCTCGATGCGGTCATCGCGCGGGAGATGTCGTTGGTGAACACCGATGCGGCGAGCCCGTATTCGGTGTCGTTGGCCCAGGCGATGACGTCGTCGTTGTCACCGAACCGCGTCACGGAGGTGACCGGTCCGAACACCTCGGTGCCGACGATCTCGTCGCCCTGCCTCGCCCCGACGACCACCGTGGGCGCGGTGTAGAAACCGGTGCCGGGGTTGTCGCCTTGGATCAGCTCGGTGTGCCCCGTTGCCTTCGCGCGGGCGACGAAGCCCTCCACGCGATCCCGATGCGCGGCCGTGATGACCGGCCCCATCGTCGTGTTCTCGTCGGCGATGTCGCCGAGATTGAGCTCCTTGACGGCCTTTTCGAGACCCGACACCAGATCGTCGTGCACGGCGTCGTGGACGTAGAGCCGGGACGCGGCCATGCAGTCCTGGCCGGAATTGCAGAAGGCGCCCTCCATGATCTTGCCGACGGCCAGCGACACGTCGGCGTCGGAGTACACCAGGACCGGCGCCTTCCCGCCGAGCTCGAGGTGCAGCCGCTTGAGGTTGGAGTCGGCCGACGCCCGCATCAGCGCGCGCCCGGTGTCGACCGAGCCGGTCAGCGATGACATCCGCACCCTGGGATGGGAGACGAGTCGGGCACCGACGTCCTCGCCGTCGCCGGTGACGACGTTGAACACGCCGGCGGGGAACAGGTCCTGCGCGAGTTCGGCGAGCCGCAGCACGGAGAAGGGGGTGTGCTCGGAAGGCTTGAGCACCAGCGTGTTTCCCGTCAGCAGGGCCGGTGCGATCTTCCAGATCGCCATCAACAGCGGGTAGTTCCACGGTGCGACCGAGCCGACGACGCCGAGCGGGTCGCGCCGGATGATGCTGGTCTTGCCCCTAACGAACTCTCCCGCCGCACGTCCCTCCATGGTGCGGGCGCCGCCTGCGAAGAACCGGAGATGGTCGGGGATCAGCTCCATCTCCTCGAGCGCGAGGCCGATGGGCTTGCCGACGTTCCGGGATTCGATCTCGGCGAGGGTGCGCTGATCGTCCTCGATCCGGTCGGCGAGCTTGAGGAAGGCGCGGGCCCGCTCGCCCACCGGTGTCCTGGCCCAGTCCGGGAAGGCGGCGTCGGCGGCGGCCACCGCGCGGTCGACGTCCGCGGCTGTGCCGTGGGCGATTTCGGCGAAGGTCTCTCCGGTGGCCGGGGCGGGGACCTGGTCGACGGCACCGTCGGACGCGTCGGTCCAGCTGCCGTCGATGAACATCTTTCGGTGGAAGGTCATGGTGACTCCTTGGTGGTGTTTGAGGGGCTATTTCAATGAACGGTGTTGCCGGCGTTGGCGGCCGTGGTCAGAAGCGCGCGCACGGCGTCCTTCGAAATTGGTTGTTGCGCAATGGACATGTGCACCATGAGGCCTTCGATCACGACGTCGATCAGGCGTGCGGTGGCGCGGTCGAAGTGTTGAGCCAGGGCGTCTTCTGCGCGCTCCATCCATTCCTGGGTGATGCGTTTGTTGTCGGCCCTGCGCACCGCGTCGCCGTATAGCTCGTACGTAACGGCCAGCTCGTTCGGATGCGCGGCGAGGTCGTCGGTGATCGCCAAGACGATGCATTCGATCAGATCTCCCTCCTGGTCGCACGACGCCAGGCGAGCCTCGAAGCGGCTGGCCAACTTGTCGACGTGCGTCTGGAACGCGAGTTGGACGATGTCGTCGAGCGTCGCGAAGTGATAGGTGATCGAACCGAGGGGGACGTCGGCGACTTCGCCGATCGCGCGGTGGGTAATGCCGGCGACACCGTCGCGGGCAAGAACCTCGAGCGCGGATTCCACGATGCGCTCCTTTCTGTCGGGATCGTGACGACGTGCGCGTCGCGGAGCGGCTGGCATCGCTCACCTTCCGTTAGGAACGTTTGTACGTATCGATGCGTACAAACGTACCTAACGGTCCGTACACGTGCTGGGTTTCTGCGAGGCTGGCCTACACCGCTTCGGGCGCCGGCTCGGCCAGCTCTCGTTCGTTGAGGGCGTGGCCGACGAGCGCGTACTTCGCTGGGGCGGCGAAGCGCAGGTAGACGCCGTACGCCATGCCGGCCAGCAGCGCGATGAACACCAGCGAGAGCATCAGCACCGCCGTCGCGCCGTGCACGCCCAACAGCACGTCCAGGCTGTTCAGCGTCAGCACGAAGAAGGCGCCGAGGCCGATGATCGCGAGGATCGGCGCGACCACGGTGTTCCACGTGCGCTTGTCGACGTCCGACCGTCGGAAGAAGACGAAGATCGCGATCCCGGCGACGAGTTGCGACAGGATCACGCCGATGGTCCCGATGCCCGTCGCCCACGTGAACAACGTCGCGAAGGGATCCTGGTCGAAGAGGGCGAACAGCGCGATGACGACACCGACCATCAGGCTCTGCACGACCGAGGCCACCCACGGTGTCTGTCTGCTCGGCAGCGTCCAGCCGAGCGGTTTCCACACCAGGGTCTGGCGGCCGAGCGAGAACAGGTACCGCGACACGTTGTTGTGGAAGGTGACGATGGCCGCGAACGTCGCTGTGACGATCAGGATTTGGAAGATCAGCGAGATGTTGTGCCCGATGATCGTGTCGCTTGCGACGAAGATGAAGTTGCCGCCGGTTTCATTGGCGATCCCGACGACCTTGTCCAAGCCGAGCGCGTTCATGATGAGCCAGCCCGACACCGCGTACAGCACGCCCATGAAGGCGATCGACAGATACGTCGCCCGGGGGATAGTCCGGGCAGGGTCCCGCGCTTCCTCGCCGTAGATCGCCGATCCCTCGAAGCCGATGAACGAGGCGTGCGCGAACATCAGCGCCACGCCGAGCGCGCCACCCAGTACGACACTGGGACTGAACGGCTCCAGCGAGAACTGCGACACCGGGACGGCGTCGCCGAACAGGCTGAAGACGCTGAGCACCGTGATCATCGTGACTTCCAGCGTCATGAACACGCCGAGCACCTTCGCCCCGGAGTGCACGCCCTGGACGCCGAGGCCCAGACACAGCAGGAGGCCGACGAATGCGTAGGCCCACCACGGGATGTCGACGCCCAGCATCGGGTTGAGCAGTTCGGAGGCGTAGTAGCCGAACCCGCCGTAGAGGCCGGCCTGAATCGCGTTGTAGGCGAAGATCGCGAGAGAGGCCGACCCGAGGCCGGTGATCCGGCCGAGTCCGAGCGTCACGTATGCATAGAAGGCACCGGCGTTGGTGACGTGGCGGCTCATCGCGACGTACCCGACCGCGAAGATCATCAGCACGACGGCGGCGATGACGAACGCGCCGGGCATGCCGATTCCGTTGCCCGCTCCGATGATGATCGGATACAGCGCCACCACGACCGTCAGCGGCGATGCCGCGGCAATGATGTAGAAGAAGATGCTCGGCACGCCGAGGCTGTTCTGCTTGAGCCCGTGGTTTCGCCGCCCGCCGGGCGGTGCGCCGGCGGGTGCGGGTGGCGGCACCGAGATGGGCCGCCGCGGTGGCTGCAGGGACTGAGTGACGTTCTCCATAGTCGTTCATCTCTCGTGAAATGGGCGTTAACGATGCGTTCTGGGCCAACCTTTCGTTCTCCTGCTCGGCAAGAGGGTGCGAACTGGGGCTGGGGTGAGCGGCTGTTTCACCCCCTCATCTCGAGTGCCGGATCCGTTGAGCAGGTCAGTTGGTGAGGGCCCGTGCGGCGAACCGTGGCCGCGGTGACACCGTCACATCCGGGGAACTGCTCAGTGCCAGTTCGTTGAGGATGGCCGCGTGGCGCACCTTGTGCCGGATGAGTTCTTCGTGGAACTCGGGCCGAACCCAGCCGTTGTACATGACCGCCTCGGACTCGCCGGGCTCGATCTTGAAGTAGACGGGGCCGGCGACGCGGGCGATGTCGCCCGCCTCCCACAACCGGTTCATCCCGCCGAAGGACTCGAAGGTCTCGGCCCAGACGTCGAGGGGAAGATCGACCGACCGTCGGATGGCGGCGAGCATCGGGCGGCTCAGGTCGCCGACCGGATTCACGCTGTCGGCGCCCAGATCCTGCAGGATCTTGATCGACGCAGGATTGGCATGGCCCGCGTAGACCGAGATCTTGAACTTGACGTCGGCGGGGATCTGCCCGGCGTCGCGGGCCTTGTTCAAGATGTCGAGGACACCCTCGTCCCACACGAGCGCGCCCCGGATGCCCGTCGAGAAGATCCGCAGGTAGTCGTCGAGCAGGTACCGGACGTTGTCGAGGCCGCGCACCCGTCGGCCACCCGCCTGCCCCTCGGTGCTCAGGGCCTGCCGTCCGAGGTCCCATCCGGTCCGTGGACCTGGAACGGCGATCAGCTCGATGCCGTTCTCCGCGGCGAGAACGGCCACGTCGCCGAGTTCGCCGGTGCTCAGCAGGGTCGTGCCGCCGCCGAACGCGATGATGCGATGGATGAAGACGCCCTGCTTGTCCGACTCGTCCAGCAACGCCTCGAGCGTCGAAAGCCGCTCCACGCCAGAGATTTCCAACCGGTACTTGCCGCCATCGTCGAACGCCTTGGTGGACGGGGCGAGGCTGTAGTCGTCGCTGGGCAAGAGCCCCTGCGACGCCAGGATGCTGGCCCCGTCGACCTTCGATGAACGGGCGTCGGCTGCGGTGGACATCGCGTCTCCTTCGTTGGAACGGTTCCGACCCGGGACCGTTGTCGCGTATTTCATTCACTGATATTCAACTTCGCTGAATGAAAACTAAGACAGCGTCGACCGTCTGTCAACCGGTAGACGTGGCTGGACGGAGCCATCACTGGGTACTGGTAACCTTCACTGGGTGAAAACCGAGGCACGACCCGACAAGGGTTCGAATCTGATCGGTGTCGAGCGCACCGCCCGAATCCTCAACGCCGTCGCCGAAGCCGAATCCGGGAATCTCACCGAAATAGCAAGGCGCACAGCGCTCAACGAGGCGACGGTATTGCGGTACCTGAACAGTCTCGTCTCGCTGGGGTACATCGAGCGGTTCAACGCGACCCAGTACCGCCTCGGCTGGGAGATCTTCCGGCTCGGTCAACGCGCCTTCTCCGGACAGGTCCCGTCCGAGGCGATCCTGCCCACCATGGAGCGCCTGATGCTCGAGTTCAACGAGACGGTGAACTTCGCCGCGCACAAGGAACGCACGGTGGTCATCGTCGAAGTCGTCGAGGGCCGTCGTGCGGTGAAGAAGGTCAGCGACGTCGGGCAGTCGGATCCGTGGCACGCCTCGGCGCTGGGGAAGGCGCTCTTGGCGTCCATGCCCGACAGCGTCTGGCGCGACATCGTGGCCTCGGCGGGGCTTCCGGAGTTGACCCCGCACACGATCACGACGATGAAGAAGATGGCCGCCGAGATCAAGGAGATCCGGGAAAGGGGCTTCGCCGTCGACCGTGAGGAGGCCGCCGAGGAGCTCACCTGCGTGGCCGCCGCGATCCCCACCGCCGATGGGAGTCCGTCCCGCTACGCGCTGAGCATCAGCTTCCTCACTCACCGGCTGACGCCAGAGAACCTCGAACACGCTGGGGCGCAGATCATTGCGGCCGCTGCGGAGATCGGCCGCAAGGTCCCGTGACAACGCCTCCGTGCCGTGGCTGAGCGTCTCGCCGGCAAGTCCGTCGTGGTCACCGGCGCGACGTCGGGCATCGGCACGGCCACCGCCATCCGACTGCACGCCGAGGGCGCCTGCGTTCTGGCGACCGGCCGAGACGCCGGCCGTGGGCGCGGGCTAGCCGAATCGTTGGGGGAGCGGGTCCGGTTCCTGGCGGCCGACATCACCGATGCAGACGCTCCCGACGCCGTGATCGGCGCGTGCGTGACGGCGTTCGGCGCCGTCGATGCCCTGGTCAACAACGCGGCACTCGATCACACCGATGACTTGACTACGACGCCGATGGCACGCATTCGAGAAGTGTTCGAGGTCAACGCGTTCGGCACCATCGCGATGATCCAGGCGGCCGCGAGGGCGATGCCCGAAGCCGGCGGTTCGCTCGTCAACGTCACGTCGCGCCTGGCGCTCGTCGGTGTGCCGACCATGGCGGTCTACGCGGCGTCCAAGGGAGCCGTGCACTCGCTCACCCGGTCGGCGGCCGTCGAACTCGCACCCCGACAGATCCGGGTGAACGACGTCGCCCCCGGGATGACGAGAACGCCACTCTACGAGGCCTGGCTGGCCGGCACGCCGGACGCCGGTCAGACCGAGCGCGACGTCGTGTCCCGGATTCCCTTGGGCCGATTGGCAATACCCGACGACGTGGCGGCCGCGGTCGCCTATCTGGTGTCGGACGACTCACGCTACGTCACGGGCACCACCATCACGGTCGACGGCGGCTACACCGCCCAGTGATCTGCGCCTACTGTGCGGCCTTGAGGTGCGCCGCCGAGGCCAGCTTGAGATGCACCAGGTCGGAGGCGACCGTCGCGAAGGTGTATCCCTCGCCGAGTCTGCGCGCCGCGGTTGCACCGTCCGGGGTGTGGATGCCCGCGGCGATCCCTGCCGCCTCCGCGACCTCCCGGACTCGGGTCAGCGCAGCTTCGAAGACGTCGTCGACGGCGGGATCCTGGGAGTGCGCGCCGCCCACCGCGATGCGCAGGTCGGACGGCCCGACGTAGACGCCGTCGAGTCCGGGGACCGCAGCGATCTCCTCGACGTTGGCCAGCCCCTGCGGCGTCTCGATCATGGCCAGCACCACGGTGTCCCGGTCGGCGTGCGCGGGTAGCGGCCCGATCCGCAGCTGCGCCCGCATGGGTCCGTACGACCGGATGCCGTTCGGTGGGTACGTCGCCGCGGCGACCGCCTCGGCGGCCTCGGCGGCGGTGTTGATCAGCGGCACGATCACCCCGGCGGCGCCCGCGTCCAGTGCCCGTCCGATGGGCGTCGCATTGTTGGCCTCCACGCGCACCAGCCCGACCGGACCACCGGCGGAGTCGATGGCGGTGAGGCCTGCGACCATGCCGGAGTAGCCGATGATGCCGTGCTGCAGGTCCAGTGCGATGTAATCCCAGCCGACGTGGGCCAGCCATTCGGTGGCGACCGGGCAGTCCATCACCGACCAGTAGCCCAGGATGCGTTCGCGCCTGCGCAGGCGGGCGGCGAATTCGGTCGCGCTCATGACGTCGCGCTCATCACAAAGTGTCCTATCGGTTGTAGTTCGGCATCGGACCGCGCAGGGCGGCGCCGACGTCATCGCATGCTTGCACCAAATCCTCGTCGAGGGCACCCTTGCCGATGGCCGCGATGTTGGCCTGCAGGTGCTCGACCTTCGAGCCGCCCAGCAGGATGGGGCCCGCCGCGGGCTTGGCGACCAGCCACCGCAGCGCGAGCTCGGTGAGCGGAAGTCCCGCCTTCTCGGCGATCAGCGTCAGCTGCTGGATGGCCTCGAAAATGGCGGTGTTCCAGTACCTTTCCTTGTACATCTTCGCCAACCGCGAGGTGCCGAACCGGCCGTCGGCGGGCGACTCGTCGAACGAGTGCCGTCCGGTCAGCAATCCGCCTCCGAGCGGGTTGTAGACCATCGTGATCAGCCCCGTGACGGCCGCGAACTCGACGTACTCCTCCTCGATCCGGCGAGCGAGCAGGTTGTAGAGCTGCTGGGCGACGATCGGCCGTGGGGCGCCGACCTCGTCGGCGAGATGGTTGATCTCACCGATCTGCCAGGCCGCGTAGTTGGACACCCCCAATGCGCCGATCTTGCCCTCGGCCACCAGATCGGCCACCGTGGACAGGGTCTCGGCGAGCGGTGTCGCGCGGTCGGGCTGGTGCAGATAGAACAGGTCGACGTGGTCGGTGCCCAGGCGGGCCAGGCTGCCCTCGACGCTGGCACGCAACCCGGCGGCCGACAGCGGCGCGTGCTCGCCGGCGTCGGGGTGCGGCATTCCGGCCTTGGTGGCCAAGGTGATCCGGTCGCGCCTGCCGCGCAGCAGGTCTGCCAGCATCCGCTCGGAGGCTCCGCCTGCGTAACCGTTGGCGGTGTCGATGTGCGTGATTCCCGCCGCGAGCGCGGTGTCGACCATGGTGGCGGCCACGTCGGCGTCGACGGTGTCGCCGAACGTCATGGTGCCCAGAACCAGTGAGGTCAAGTCCAGCTCGGCCACTACGCAACTCCTCGGGAATCGGTAGCCAGGACGCCGGGCGTGGCGCCGAGCCGCGATACGACGTTGCGCGGCTTGATGCCGACCATGGTGGTGGGGTCGAGCGCGGCCGCCCGCAGCGCTTGTGTGTAGGGCTCTGCGGGTTTCGCGAGCACGTCCGCGGTGGTGCCGCGTTCGACGATCCGCCCGTCGCACATCACGATGATGGTGTCGCTGATCTCGCGCACCACACCGAGGTTGTGGGAGATGAACACGTAGGTCAAACCGGTGTCGCGCTTGATCTCGCGAAGCAAGTCGAGCACCTGCGCCTGGACGGAGACGTCCAGCGCGCTGGTCGCCTCGTCGCACACCAGCAGCTCCGGCCCGCTGGCCAAGGCGCGGGCGATGCCGATGCGCTGGCGCTGGCCGCCGGAGAACTCGGCGGGGCGGCGGTGCAGCGCGCTCTTCGGCAGGCCGACCCTGTCGATCAGGGCGGCGGCCTTGGCCTCACGGTCGCCGCGCTTGCGCACCCCTTGCAGCCGCAGTGGTTCGCCGACGATGTCGACAGCGCTCAGGTGGGGATCCAACGACCCGTAGGGGTCCTGGAAGACCATCTGGATCCGGGACCGGAAGGGGCGCAACGACTTCTCCGACATGCCCGCGATGTCGACGCCGTCGATCTTGATGGTCCCCGAGGTTGGGGTGAGCAGCCGGACGATCGACTTGGCCAGCGTCGACTTCCCGCAGCCGGATTCGCCGACCACCGCCAGCGTCGAACCCTTCTCGACGGTGAAGCTGATGGCGTCGAGCGCGCGGAACACACCGCGGCCGGCCGGGTACTCGACGACGAGGTCGTCTACCGCGAGCAACGGTGCGGTCATGCCGGGACTCCCATCGTGGTGTGACCGTCGAGCCGCGGCACGGCGTCGAGCAGTCGCTTGGTGTACGCGCTCTGCGGGGTGCGCAGCAGCTCTTCGGCGTTGCCGCTCTCGACGAAGCGACCGGACTTCATCACGAAGATGCGGTCCGACATCAGCCGCGCGACGCCGAGGTCGTGGGTGATCAGCAGGATCCCCACGCCGGTGCGTTCCTGAAGTTCCAGCAGCAGGTCGAGGATGCTGGCCTGCACGGTGACGTCGAGCGCGCTGGTCGGCTCGTCGGCGATGATCAGCTCGGGCCCGGCCGCCAACACGGCGGCGATCAGGACGCGCTGCAGCATGCCGCCGGACAGCTGGTGCGGATACTTCGACAGCTGCTCGGTGGGACGCGGAATCTTCACCTGCTCAAGCAGTTCCACGGCGCGGGCGTTCTGCTTGGTGCGGCCGGTGACACCGCTGTGCCGGATGGCGTCGCGCAGCTGCGACCCGACGGTGTGTACGGGGCTCAGGGCGGTCATCG
Organism: Mycobacterium sp. URHB0044; assembly: GCF_000620625.1. GTDB lineage: Bacteria > Actinomycetota > Actinomycetes > Mycobacteriales > Mycobacteriaceae > Mycobacterium. The sequence goes on from NZ_JIAW01000001.1 coordinate 410,813, forward strand.
GGTCCTGCGGGATCAGCGCGACGTGCTTGCCGCGCACCTTCTGCAGCGCCTTGGGCTTGCCGAGGATGTCGATGTCCTGGAATCGCGCCGCACCCGACAGCACCGCCAGGTCGTCGGGTAGCAGGCCGAGGATGCCCATGGCGGTGGTCGACTTGCCTGAGCCGGATTCGCCGATGATGGTGACGGTTTCGCCGGCATTGATGCCGAACGAGACCCCGTCCACGGCGCGGACGACGCCGCCCGCGGTGATCAGTTCGATCTGCAGTTCGTCGACGCGCAACAGGGTGCCCATCTCAGATCTCCTTCTTCCGCAGCGAGAATCGGCTCAGCAGACCGGCTTTCGATCGGCCGGTGCGGTCGCGCAGACCGTCGCCGAGCAGGTTGACCCCGACGACCAGCATGGCGATCACCAAACCCGGCAGCGTGACCAGCCACCACGAGGTGGTGACGTAGTCCTGGCCGTCGGAGATGATCCGACCCCAGGTGGCGAAGGGTCGTTGCGGCCCGGCACCCAGGTAGCTCAACGCGCTCTCCAGCAGCACCGCTTGCGCCAACAGCAGCAGGACGACCAGTGAGACCTGCTTGATGATGTTGGGCACGATGTGGCGCAACAGGATTCCGGTGCGGCCAAGACCCAGCACGTGAGCCGCGGCGACGTAGGGCTTCTCCCGTTCCACCAGGGTGAGGGATCGGGTGAGCCTGGCGATCTCGGGCCACTGGGCGATCGCGATGACGAACGTGATCACCGGAATCGACGGCCCGAACAACGCGACCACCAGAAGCAGCATCATCAGCAGCGGCAGCGACAGCTGCGCCTCGAGCAGGCGGCTGACGATGGTGTCGGCCCAGCCGCCGCGATAGCCGGCGATGGCGCCGAGGGTGAGGCCGATGATGCCGGACACCACGACGGCGAGCACACCGATGGCCAGCGAGACCTGGCCACCGAACAGCACGCGGGCCAACAGATCCCGCCCCAACTGGTCGGTGCCGAACAAGTGCCCGTCGGTCAGTGGGGGCAGCCGGCGCTGACCGAGGTGAGTGGCGTCCGGCGACGGCAGCGGCAACACCCGGGCCAGCGCGACCGGCGCGATCACGGCGAGCGCCAGCACGCTGCCGACCCAGATCTTGACCCTGCTGTCGCGGACGCGGCGCGTGGCGCCGGCACGCGCGATGTCGCGGGGTGTGACCGCGGACGGGCGAGGCTGTTCCGGGGCGTCGATCACGGTGGTCACTTGGCTGTTCCCTTCCCAAGCCGAACCCGCGGGTCCAGCAGCGGATAACAGAGGTCGACGAGCAGCTGCACCAGCACTGCCAGCACCGCGGTCACCAGCACCGTCGCCTGGATCAGCGGATAGTCGCGGGTTTCGAGCGCCCGCACCACCAGCGACCCGACGCCCGGCCAGGCGAACACCACCTCGACCACCACGACGCCGTTGAGCATCGAGGCGAAGCGGGTGCCCAGTGCGGTCAGCACGGGAATCGCGGAGTTGCGCATCGAGTAACGCCAGATCAGTTCGCGCTCGGAGACGCCGCGGGAGCGCCCGACCGTGATGTACGGGGAGCTGAACGCGCCGACCATCTCCCGGCGCACCATCCGCGAGATGAGCGCGATCTGCAGGACCGCGATGGTGACGGTCGGCAGCACCAGACTCGACCAGGTGGTGAACCCGGCGGGCGGGAAGACGGGGATGAGCACCGCGAACAGCGTGATCAGCATCAGGCCGGTCCAGAAGTCGGGCATCGACTGGCCCGCGATGGTGACCGCGTTGGCGGCGAGCTCCCTGCGGGTGTCGGCCCGGCGTGCCATCCACACGCCCAGCGGCACGGCCACGGCGGTGGTGAGCAGGATCGCCGCCACTGACAACGTGATCGTGTATGGCAGCCGGTCCAGCACGACACCGAATGCCGGCGCCTGGAACGAGTAGGACGTGCCGAGATCGAGATGCAGCAGACCCTGCAGGTAGCGCAGGTACTGGATGAACACCGACTGGTCGAGTCCCATGTCGGTGCGGATGCGGGCCAGGTCCTCAGTGGTGGCGAGGGGCCCGGCCATGGAATATGCGGGATCGCCCGGCGCCAGTCGGATCAGCACGAAGACGGTGGTCAGCGTCAGGAAGACCGTGAGCAGGCTCTGGCCGAGTCGCTTGGCGATGTAGCGCGGCATGGCCGCGGTGACCAGCCGGGAGAGGCCGCCGCTCGGTGCGGGACCGGGTGGCGACTGGGGGAGCGGTGTCGTCGCGGCGAGCTGCTGAGTCATCGTCGACCTTTCGGTAACGCTGCGCTCGAGTGGGCTGGCGCGGCGCGTCTTGTTACTCAGCTCACAATGGCACTTTTGCGTGTTGTGCGCAAGATGCAATCCGATATTGCGTGTTGTGAGCACTTGGGCGTACAGTCCGGTGTGTCAGCGATCACAGACGGTGCCGACTCCGGACCATCGTTCGGTCGCCTCGTAACCACTGCCCGGGAGGTCGAAGATGACCAAACCTGTTCTGCTCCAGCCCTTGTCGCGCAGAACGCTGCTGCGGTCCAGCCTGCTGTTGGGCGCCGGGCTGGCAGTGGGGTCGGCAGCGGTCGGCTGCGCGACGCCAACGGGTCGCCCCGGTCCCACCACCGTGAGCCTCGCGCTGAACCGGTCCCTGGTGACGCTCGACAACAAGCTGCTGCAGTACGACGCCGCCGTGACCGTGCAGCGTGCCGTCCGTCAGGCGCTGACCGCGATCGATCAGAATCTGCGGGTCCAACTGGTCCTCGCCGACCAGTTCCGACTCATCTCGCCCACGCAGTGGTTCGTGCACCTGCGCCCGGGAATCCGCTACTCCGACGGCTCGCCGGTGCGCGTCGAGGACGTGGCCACCGCACTCAAGATGTACAGCCAGGTCGACGGTTCCTTCGTGGCCGGCTTCTTCCCCGAGTGGCCCACCGTCGAGAAGATCGACGAGACCAGCTTCCGGCTGAACACCGTGCGGCCGATCCCGGTGCTCGACTATCTGATGTCCAACATCCTCGTCACGCCGGCGGCGGCGAACGTGCCAGAGGACCTGCAGTCCGGTGTGGGCACCGGGCCGTACGTGGTCACCCAGGCCGACCGCGGTTCGGGCACCTACACCCTGAATCGCAACGAGAACTATTGGGGCGCCGCACCACACGTCGAATCGGTGCGGGTGCGCTTCATGCCCGACGAGTCGAGCCGCGTGGTGGCGCTGCGCAGCGGCGAGATCGACGTGATCGACTCCATCACCCCCGACTCGACCGACCAGATCGCCGGCCTGTCCGGCGTCGCGGTGGACCGTGCCGACGGGGTACGGCTCAACCAGCTGTTCTACAACTTCCGCAAGCCGCCGAACAGCCCCATGGCCGACGCGCGGGTGCGGCGTGCGCTGACCTACGCGATCGACGGCAAGTCACTGATCGACAACGTGATGCAGGGCTCGGCCACCGCCTCCCGCGGCGTGATCCCGCTCAGTCTCGACGGCGCCATCGAGACCGGTGAGTACACCTACGACCCGGACCGCGCGAAGTCGGAACTCAATGCATTGGGCCTTCGTGACCTCAAGCTCAAGATCATCTGGGAGAGTGGCGAATTCGCCGCCGACACCGACATCATGGAATCGGTCCTGCAGATGTTGTCCGACGTCGGCGTCCGGGCCACGCTGCAGCAGTTCGAACCGGGCGGCGACATCGCGCAGTGGCGCCAGGGCAAGGCCGGCGACTGGGACGTGCTCGGCAATGGCTTCCCCAGCCCGACTGGGTTGGCGCTGACGATCATGCAGGGCATGTATGCCGGCACCGCGGAGAAGGAAGCGACCCGCGACACCTACCACGGCTATCTCTTCCCCGAGATCACCGCGGTGATCACCCAGGCATCCGAGGAAGCCGATCCGGCCCGGCGCGCCACACTACTCGCCGACGCGCAACGCCGGATCTGGCAGACCTGTCCCATGATGTGGTCGTTCGTGCCCAAGGCCGTTCTGGGCCGGCGCACCCGCATCGAGGGAATCACCTTGCGCCCGACCAACTCCTACGATCTCGACGCCGTTTCCCTGAAGGGCTGACCACGTGAGCGCAACCCCCGCAGACACCACCCGGGCCGACGGCGTGGTGCGGCCCTCGACCGAACCGGGCCGGCGCGATGCGCTGTTGCCTGCGCCGCAGGTGCAGAACCACGCCGCCAACCTGGCGGTGCTGCCCGACGGAACGCTGGGCTGCGTCTGGTTCGCAGGCACGCAGGAAGGCGTGCCCGACATCAGCGTCTGGTTGTCGCGGCTGGAGGGATCAACCTGGTCTGCTCCCGTGCAGCTGTCCGACGACCCGACCCGCTCGGAGCAGAATCCCGTTCTGCACGTACACGATTCGGGCGAGATCTGGCTGTTGTGGACGTCGCAGCACGCCGGCAATCAGGACACCGCGCGGGTGCTGCGCCGTGTTTCCGACGACGGCGGCCGCACTTGGGGATCGACGCACACGATGCTTCCCGAGACCGAGCACGGTGGCGTCTTCGTGCGCCAACCGATCGTGGCGCTGCCGTCAGGACGGCTGCTGCTGCCGATCTTTCACTGCGTGCGCGTGCCGGGGCAGCGCTGGGTGGGCGACCGCGACTACAGCAGCGTGATGATCTCCGACGACGGCGGCAGCACGTGGCGGGAGGTCGTCGTACCGGACAGCACCGGCTGCGTGCACATGAACATCGGCCGCCTGTCGGACGGAAAGCTGGTGGCGCTCTTCCGCAGTCGCTGGGCCGACTCGATCTACCGCAGCACGTCCGCCGACGACGGCGACACGTGGACCACGCCACTGCCGACGGAGTTGCCCAACAACAATTCGTCGATCCAGTTCACGGTGCTGCCCGGTGACCGGCTGGCGCTGGTGTTCAACGAGTCCAGCGTCGCGGACGCCACCGCCCGCCGCCTGTCGCTCTACGACGAGATCGACGACGACGGTCTCGCCGACGGCCCCGCTCCCGCTCCCGTCGCCGACGAACCCTCCGACGGTGATGCGCGCACGGCCTTCTGGGGTGCACCGCGCGCACCCATGACGTTGGCGCTCTCCGACGACGCCGGACTCACCTGGCCGATCCGCCGCAACATCGAGGTCGGCGACGGCTACTGCCTGTCGAACAACTCCCGGGACGGCCTGAACCGAGAGTTCTCGTACCCGACCATCACCGCAGCCGGTGACGCGCTGCACATCGCCTTCACCCGGTTCCGTCAGGCCATCGAATACGTCGAGGTCACCGCCGAATGGATCGAGGCGGACACGCCGTGACCACCGCCTCCCGGACCGTCGTGGTCACCGGGGCCAGCTCGGGCATCGGGGCGGCCACGGTGCACGCGTTGCTCGGCGGCGGCTGGCGAGTCATCGGTCTCAGCAGGCGCGCCCCGGACATTGCGAACGCCGCCTTCGAATGGCTCGAGACGGACCTCGGTGACTTCGCGGCCCTGGAGTCTCGGGCCAGGACCATCGGCGACGTCGATGCGATCGTGCATGCGGCCGGGCTGCAGTTCGCGGCGCCACTCGGCGGGTTGAACGTCGAGGACGGCCTGCAGATGTGGAGGATTCACGTCGGCGCCGCCGAGGTCCTGGTCAATGCACTGGCGCCGCACCTGCAGGACGGCGGCCGCGTCGTCCTGGTCGGCAGCCGCACGATGACGGGCAATGCCGGCAAAAGTCAGTATGCGGCAACGAAGTCCGCGTTGGCCGGCATGGCACGGTCCTGGGCGCTCGAACTGGTCGGCCGCGGTATCACCGTCAACGTCGTCGCTCCTGGACCCACGGACACCCCGATGCTCGCCGACCCGGCGCGCCAAAGCACCCCGCCGAAGCTGCCGCCGCTCGGCCGGTTCATCGCTCCGGAGGAGGTCGCAGCGCTGATCACGTTCCTGCTCGGGCCTGGCGGCCGCAGCATCACCGGCCAGGTGCTCGTGCAGTGTGCGGGGGCCTCGCTATGACGTTTCTGCGCGGAACGCGCAAGACTGCTAGCCTGGAGTGCGCAGAACGCGCACATCTTCGACCGAAGGCGACGCCATGACTGGACCCGGAGCGGCGAGCTCGCCGACGGTCATGGTGCTGGCCGACGACCTCTCCGGCGCGGCGGAGAGCGCCAGCGTGTTCCTCGGCAGGCAGGTCCCGCTGACCCTGCACCTCGACACCGCGGCGGATCAGGCTGGTGTCACCGTCACCGATCTGAACACCCGTGCTTTGAACGCGCCTGATGCACAACGCATTCTGCGCTCCGCACTCGCCGGCCTCCCCACCGACGCGATCCTGGTCAAGAAGATCGATTCGCTGCTGCGCGGAGCGGTCGGCGCCGAAGTCGGCGTGCTCGCGGACCGGGGTCCCGTCATCGTCGCGGCCGCACTCCCGGTGCTCGACCGCGTCGTCGAACGTGGTGTCCTGCACGTCAACGGCGTTCCGCTCCACCGCACCCGGGCCTGGGCGGCGGAACCGACGTTACCTCCACACACCATCGCGGAACTGTTCGGTGACCGGCCGACGGCCATGATTCCGACGGGCGGCGACCTCGCCGATGCGGTATCGAAGGCCGTCGCCAACGGCGAGATCGCCATTTGCGACGCCACCACCGATGCCGACCTCGATGCCGTTGTGCGCGTGAGCCGCTCGATCCGGGACGCGCAGTTGGTTGGCACCGCAGCACTCGCCGCCGCGGTCGCCAGAACCCTTCCCGCCGGTACTCCCGAGAGCGCAGACCGGCCGCCGTCGCGTCATGTTCTGACCGTGGTCGGGACCGCCGAACCCATTGCAGCCGAACAGTCTTCACGCCTGGTTGCTCTCGGCTTCCACCACCTCGTCCTCGACGCCGATGCGCTGCTGAGCGAAACAGCGGACCCTGCAGTGCTGTCGCACGCCCTCGACCAGGGCCACGTGCTGATCACGCTGCGCGGCAACGTCGCACCCGCGCGCGCTCGCGCACTGTCGGCCGCGCTCGGCCGCTTCGTCGCCGCCGGCCAGGGACGCCACCGACCCGACCTGGTGCTCACCGGTGGTGAGACGGCCCGCGCCGTCGTCGACGCGGTTGGCCTGACCACGTTGCACCCGATCGGCGAAGTGCACCACGGCGCCGTCGTGTGCCTTGCCTCCGATGGCCGCAGCATCGTCACGCGCCCAGGCAGTTTCGGTGACGCCACCAGCCTGACCGCGATCGCGGGCTACCTGCTCGCAGGCAATCCGCCCGTCCACCCCACGACCGAAGGACAATTCATGAGCTCGTCCACCACATCGACGGCACTCACCGATGCCGGTGCACTCCCCGTCGTCGCCGTCACCATGGGCGACGGCGCAGGCGTCGGCCCGGAGGTCATCGTGCCCGCGCTCCTCGACGACGCCGTGCGCGGCTTCTGCGTCCCGATCGTCATCGGCGATGCGAAGCGGCTGGTTCAGGCAGCCGACATCCTCGGCGTCGACGCGGACATCGTCGCCGTGCGGTCGATCGCCGACGCGGAACAAGCGCCGGGGCGAATCAACGTCATCGACCTCGATCTGCTGCCCGCGGACCTGCCATGGGGTGAGCTGTCGCCAGTCGCCGGTCATGCGGCGTACGAGTACATCCGGGTGGCCAGCGAGCTGGCGGTGCGGGGCGAGGTGCAAGCCATCTGCACGGCGCCGCTGAACAAGGAGGCCCTGCATGCGGCGGGCCACATCTATCCCGGGCACACCGAGCTGCTGGCGGACCTGACCGGGACCGAGGAGGTGTCGATGATGCTGTCGACGCCGAAACTCAAGGTCATCCACGTCACCACCCACATCGGCCTGCTGGACGCGGTGAGCAGGATCGAGCCGGGCCTGGTGGAGCGCACCATCCGCCGCGGCCACGAAGCACTGGTCCGCGCTGGAATCGCGGCGCCGAAGATCGGGGTCTGCGGCATCAACCCGCACGCAGGCGAGAACGGCCTCTTCGGGTACGGCGAAGAGGAGAAGAAGATCATCCCCGCGATCGAGATCCTCACCGCCGACGGCATCGACGTCCACGGGCCGTTGCCTGCCGACACCGCGTTCTTCCTCGCCGGCCGCGGCGATTACGACCTGATCGTCGCGATGTACCACGACCAGGGGCATGGCCCGGTCAAGGTGCTCGGAATCGAGGCCGGCGTGAACATCACCGTCGGGTTGCCGGTCATCCGCACCTCGGTGGACCACGGCACGGCTTTCGATATTGCCGGCAAAGGCATCGCGGAGGCCGGTAGTATGGTTGAAGCCCTTCGTCAGGCTGCCGAATTGGCAAGCAGCGCAACGGTTGCCAAATAGGAGAGGTCAATGCCCGTACGGGGATCGCAGGCCCGCCGGTCCGAGATCGTGCAACTCGCACGGTCGAGCGGGCTGGCGAGTGTCGAGGAGCTCTCCGTTCAGTTCGGCGTCACGCCCTCCACCATCCGCCGCGACCTCAGCCAGCTGACCTCCCAGGGGCTGATCGCCAGGACCTACGGTGGCGCGATCGCACTCGACCGACCGTCCGAGGCATCGCTGCGGCAGCGGGCGGTGGAGGGGTACGACGCCAAGCGCACCATCGCGCGATGGGCCGCAAGCCAGGTGCTTCCCGGCGAGACGATTCTGCTCGACGCAGGCACCACCGTCGGCGCCATGGGCCAGTTCCTCGGTGACATCGCCGGTCTGACGGTGGTGACCGCCGGGCTCACCGCACTGGAGGCGCTCGCCGATGCCGACGACGTCAGGGTCGAGTGCATCGGCGGCACGCTGCGTCACCTCAGTCAGGGTTTCATCGGCCCGCTCGCCGAAGCGACGCTGCAACGGCTGACCTTTGATCGCGCGTTCCTCGGCGCCGACGCCGTCAACGCCGAACTAGGGATCTGCGAAGCGGAGCTCGAGCAGACGCGGCTCAAGGAGCTGATGATCGAGCGCGCGGAGGTGGTCTACGTGCTGGCCCACGCAGAGAAGTTGGGTCGTCGTCCCTTCCACGCGTGGGCGCCCATCCCACCGGAAACGACTCTGGTGACAGACGATTCGGCCACGCGTGAGCAGGTCAAGGCCTTCCGCGACGCCGGTGTGCGCGTGGTGCGTGCCGGCTCCGGTGACTAGGGTTCGCCGCTGATCTGGTCAGCGGTCGAGGGTGAACACCACTTCATACAACCCCGGCTCGGCCTTCCCCAACGACTTGTTGCGCTCCAGCCAACCCCCATCTCGGAGCCGTTCGATGATGCGCTGGGCCGCTTCGAGGCTCTCGCTCTGCGCGTAGTTCACGACGCGGGTTCCGTCGACGCTTCGATGGATGCTGGCGGAGATCCATCCGGGCGTGGTGCTCGCGAATGTTGCTGCCTCGATGAGAAAGTCGATCAAGGCCTGTTGGCCGCCGTCGGGGACGGTGAAGACATTGATCTGAGTAACGATCTGGGTGTTCGGCTTGATGGTGGGCATGGTCGCGCTCCCTTGGGTTGGGGCGCAGCTGATGGACAGCCGGACGGTTTGGTCGAGACGACGCCACGTCAAGCCGCCGACGCTGCTGCGCCGATTGCTTGCCGTGGGTTTCACCGACGTGGTGAAAACGGAGACTTCCCGTGGGAAGTGGTCGGGCTTACCTGTTTCCGACCGTGGTCCTTTTCGACACTGACATCATAGGGCGTGGGTGTCTGCCCCGCCAGAGGACTCAGAGGGCGAAGACCTGGCCATCCTTGGCGACGGTGACCTTGCCCGAGTAGCTCTTGCCGATGGCGTCGAGCCATTGGGAATCCGGCAGATCGGTCGGCGAGTAGTGGCTCAGGATCACGTGCTTGGCGTTCGCCGCCGCGGCGACTTCACCGACCTGCTCGGCCGAGGTGTGCGAGTTGATCAGGTAATTCGGCGGGAATCTATTGCCGTAGTACGCGTCGTCGAGACTGAATTGCGCTTCGTGTACGAGGACGTCCGTGTCGTGGGCGAGGGCAATGAGGTTGTCCGACTTGGTGGTATCGCCCGAGAACGTCACGGACACCCCCGACTTCTTCAGGTCGAACCGGAAGCCGAACGCCGTGTACACGTCGTAGTGGGAGACGAGCGTCGCGGTGACGGTCACGTTGTCGTCCGACATGACGGGGAACGGCGCGATCCTCGGTGACCTGTTGAGGTAGTCCGAGCCCGGCGGCACGGCGATCTCGATGACTTCGGCGAGCCGTCCGATGTCGTCGGTTCCCATGTCGCGGATGAAGATGTTGTTCGTGTATGCGAACGCCCGCTGCAGGTCTGCGGTGGTGGCGGCGAGCCCCGGCGTGGGGTTCGCCGGGTCGATCGTCGCGGGATTCGGGTTGCCGACCTGGCTCGACGGTAGGCCGCCCGCGGGGCCAGGGCCGTACACGGTGACCGGCGCCTTGCCCTTCGACGCCGTATAGCCGCCGGAGAGGAAGAAGCTGAAGTAGTCGACGATGTGGTCGGTGTGCAGATGGGTGATGAACATGCTCTTCAGATCGTCGAATCGCAGCCCCGCGTTGGTGAAGGCGTTCAACGAGCCCAGGCCGCAGTCGATTTGGTAGAGGTCGCCGCCGATCTTCAGCGCCGACGAGATCCCGGTCATGTTGGGTACCGGCGGAGGTCCGGCCTGCACCCCGAGGGTGATCAACGCATCGTCGGGCATCGCGGCCGGAGCCTGAGGCGGCGTCGACGGCATTGCCGAGCTACGTGCTGCGTTGCTCAGGGCGGCAGCGCCGAGGACACCCGACGAGGCCACCAGGATGGCTCGGCGCGAGATCGCGTCCACTCCTCGGGCGTGGTCGTGGTCGCAGCGCTCGTCCATGACCGTCACACTAAGTGGTCGAACCCAGTGGCTACGTCTTTTGGGGGCAACGACATTCCGAGGAATCGGGGCGCCCGGCGATCCCACACGTTAGGTTCTAGCGGTCCACCGATGGGAGAAGCCGTGTCGTTGATCGCGTTGGAAGAGCATTACGCGTGGGATCCGGCGAGCGCCGACAACGTCGTCGGTAGCTGGTTGCGGGAGAACAACACCACCGCCTACGCACGGTTGTATGACCGCGGCGACCTGCGCCTGGAGCAGATGGACGCCGCGGGCATCGACTTCCAGATCCTGTCGCTGTTCGATCCTGGCGTGCAGGACGAGACCGACGTGGCGCTGGCGATCGACCTCGCACGCCGCGCGAACGACGACCTCGCGGAGACGGTGCGCGGAAAACCCGACAGGCTGGGCGGATTCGCGACACTCGCCACGCAGGACCCGGACGCCGCGGCCACCGAATTCCGCAGGGCCGTCAGCGAACTCGACCTGGTCGGCGGCCTGATCAACGGGCACTGCCAAGGTCGCTACCTGGATGATCCGGCGTATGGCGATCTCTTCGCGTGCGCCGAGGAGCTGGGTGCGCCGATCTATCTGCATCCGACGACGCCGCATCCCGCCGTGATGGACGCCTGGTTCAAGCCGTACGTGGGCGATGGCCTGCACCTCGCGTCATGGGGCTTTGCGGCGGAGACCGGGACGCACGTGCTGCGGCTCATCTACTCGGGTCTGTTCGACCGGTTCCCTCGGCTGCAGATGATCATCGGTCACCTCGGCGAGATGCTGCCATTCGCCGCGTATCGGATCGACAGGTATTACGGGCTGGGTGGCGACACGTCGGCGGGCCATAGCAAGCTCGAGAAGCTGCCGTCGGAGTACCTGCGTTCCAACTTCCACGTGACCACCAGCGGCAACTTCTGCCCGCCGGCATTCGCCTGCACGCTCGAGGTGATGGGTGTGGAGCGGGTGATGTTCTCCGTCGACTACCCGATGGACGACAACAAGGCGGGCGCGGACTTCCTCGCCGAGTACCCGATGGACGAGGCCGTGCGACGGCAGGTCGCGTCGGAGAATGCGGTCCGGTTGTTCGGGGACCGCATCCCGGCGTTGTAGCCAGGGACCGCGCCCTGCTCTCTGCGCGCTGCCTCTTGTAAATGAGTTGAACTCAACTTAGAGTCCTTGGTATGACGACGCCGGCGATGACGACGAGGGGCGCCCAAGCCCGCGAGCGGCTCGTCGAAGCCGCGACGCAGGAACTCGCGCAGACCGGGTCGTTCGAGGTGGCTGCCGTCGCGCGCCGGGCCGGTGTCAGCGCCGGCCTGCCCTACCGGTACTTCGGCACGCGGACCGGCCTGCTCGTAGCGGTGGTCGACGCGTTCTATCAACGGTTCTACGACACGATCGCCCTGCGTGACTACGACGAGCCGACGTGGGCGGGACGGGAACGTCAGCGCATCACCGACTGGGTGCACTTTCTCTACGGCGAACCGGTGGCGCCCGTGATCCTGGCCGGGCTCGGTGAAGGCGAGCTGGCGACTGCACGCGGACGCTGGCTGCAGGAGATGAGCAAGGTCGGCGCCCGCAACATGGCCCAGGGGCAACGCGACGGCGTAATCCCCGACGACCGCGACCCCGAGTATCTGGCCGCGGCGACTCTGGGCGGCACCAACGCGGTCGTCGCGGTGTGTCTGACCCGCGATCCGCGCCCGCCCGCTGCCGACGTAGTCGATCAACTGTGGTCGTTCGTGTCCGGTGCGGTCGCGCTGCGAACCTCCTGAAGGGTGGAATGTCATGTCCGAGAAGCTGCTTGGCCGCGTCGAGAAGGTCGAAGACTTGTCCGGCGACATCGCCGGTCGGTACCGATCGACCGCTGGCACGTCGGTCACCGAGGTCGATCGCGAACTGGTCGAGTCCGACCTCGCGGCGCTCGAGCGGGACGGCTACGTCGTCGTGGAGAACTTGATTGCAGCCGAGGTGTGCGAGGAGATCGCCGCCGCCGTCGACCCCCTGCTCGGCCCGGCCGGCCGAAATGTGTTCGAGGGGCACCAGACTCAGCGTCTCTACAGTGTGCTCACCAAGACGCGCGTCTGCGATCGCCTCGTCGACCATCCCAGGGTGCTGGCGCTCCTGGACCGTCTGCTGATGCCCAACTATCTGCTGTCCCAGCTGCAGACCATCAACATCGGACCCGGAGAGGCCGCGCAGTTCCTGCACCACGACGACGGGATGTACCCGCTGCCAAGGCCTCGGGCTGCGCTGAGTGCGGCCACCATCTGGGCGATCACGGACTTCACGGAGGACAACGGAGCGACGGTCGTCGTCCCCGGCAGCCACCAGTGGGACGACCGCAAGCCCACGGACGCCGACGAAACTGTCAGCGTCGTCATGCCCGCCGGCTCGGTGGTGTTCTTCCTGGGCACCCTCTGGCATGGCGGCGGCCCCAACCGCACCGCCGACGAACGGCGGCTCGCGGTCACAGCGCAGTACTGCCAGCCGTGGCTGCGGCAGCAGGAAGCGTTCACCCTGTCCACGCCGCCGGCGACGGTTCGCGCCGTCTCCGAGAACATCCGGCGCATGCTCGGCTACAGCATCCATCCGCCGTTCATGGGGATGGTCGACGGGATGCATCCCAAGCGAATCCTGGAAACGGCCTGAGCCCCCAGTCGGTCGCCCGGGCATGGGTCGATGCGCACAACGCCGCCGTGGCGGTCGTTTGCACGCTTCACCGTTAAGGCTCGTCGCCGAAATCAACGCGGCGAATGCACCCATCCTTGTATAGAATGAGAAACACTATGCCAGCTGGCCCTCCTGCGCTCAGCGGCCCCGCGCACACGGATCTGGACGCGTTGGGACGCCGAATCCGCACGCGTCGCCAACAGTTGGGGGTCAGCATGGTGGCGACCGCCGAGGCGGCCGGGATCTCGCGGGTAACCCTGCACCGAATCGAGCGAGGCGTACCGGCCGTGACCATGGGCGCATATATGAATGTTGCCGCCGCGCTTGGGTTGAGACTGGCGGTGTGCGACGGCGCGGTGGCCTCCCAACGCGACACCGGCAAGGACACTCCACCCAGGGCTGACCAAATCCGGATCGGCGACTACCCGCAACTCCGGCAAATCGCGTGGCAGCTCGATGCGGACACCGAAGTCACCGAGGCCGAGGCGCTGCAGCTCTACGAACGCAATTGGCGCCACGTCGATACGGCAGCGATGGATCCAGTGGAGAAAGAATTCGTGCAGCGACTGGCGGACACCCTGAGCCGCGGGAGGCTCGTTGTTTAACCGGCCTCACCACCGGCGGGTCGCAACAGTGGTGCAGGCACTCGACGCCAACCTCCTCATCAGTTTTCGCTGCTACTTCGGCGGTGGAACGGCGATCGTCCTCCGGTATGGCGAATACAGAGAGTCCCGGGACATCGACTTCCTGGTCTCCGACATAGACGGCTACCGGCAACTCCGACAGCTCGTCATCGGCCCCGATGGAATCAATGCTCTGACACACCATCCGCTGACCCAGCTGAGAGAGGTGCGCGCCGACCAGTACGGCATCCGCACTCTTCTCGAAATCGACGGAGAGCCGATCAAATTCGAGATCATCCACGAAGGCCGCATCTCCCTGGACACACCCGGCGGGGACGATCAAGTGTGCGGCGTGGCGACTCTGACCCGACTGGACACCGCGTCCAGCAAGCTCCTCGCGAACGCAGACCGTTGGGCGGACAGGTCGGTATTCAGCCGCGATCTCATCGACCTCGCCATGATGCAGCCCACGCCGAGCATCCTCGACGAAGCGGTTGCCAAAACGGACCGCGCCTACGGAGACAGCACCGTACGCTCGCTGCACTCGGCCGTCGCATACTTGCGGGACGACCCGAGCCGACTCGATGAATGCATGAGCGCGCTCGGCATGTGGGATACGCCCAAAGCTCTTTTGTGGCAGCGGATCACCATTCTTGCCGAGTACCTCACTCGGGGCGAGTGACATAGGTCTCTGTGGCCCGTCAAATAGCCAAGTCATGCGGGATGCGGACGTTCCGCGGTGGCGTCAGCCCAGCGCGCCGGAGTAAGCAGGGGTGGTGACCAACATCGACGAGCTCACCCTCGAACAGCGCGCCGCGCTCGGTAGCGGCGCCGGGTTCTGGAGCACCAAGGCCATCGGATCCGTGCCGGCGATCACGCTGACCGACGGCCCGCACGGCGTGCGCCTGCAGGACGGTGCCGCCGATCACCTCGGCATCTCCGGCAGTAGACCCGCCACCTGCTTTCCGCCTGCAGTGGCGCTCGGTCAGAGCTGGGACCCGGACATCGTCGAGCGGGTCGGCGCGGCACTCGGTGACGAGTGCCGGTCAACCGGAGTGCACGTGCTGCTCGGCCCTGGCGTCAACATCAAGCGCGACCCGCGCTGCGGACGGAACTTCGAGTACTACTCCGAGGATCCGCTGGTGTCGGGAGTGCTTGGGGCGGCGTGGGTTAAAGGCTTGCAGAGCCGAGGCGTGGGTGCATCGCTGAAGCACTTCGCGGCCAACAACACCGAGAACGACCGGATGCGATCCAGCTCCGACGTCGACGCGCGCACGCTGCGCGAGATCTATCTGCGCGCGTTCCAACGAGTCGTGGAAGACGCGCAGCCGTGGACGGTGATGTGCTCGTACAACCGGATCAACGGCGTTCACGCCGCTCAGAACCGGTGGCTGCTGACCACGGTGCTGCGCGACGAGTGGGGCTTCGACGGTGTCGTGGTGAGCGACTGGGGTGCTGTCACCGACCGCGTAGCGGCCGTCGCCGCGGGCCTCGACCTCGAAATGCCCTCTCCCGGTGACGAAACCGACGCCGAAGTGGTCGAGGCGGTCAAGGCCGGTGACCTCGACGTCGCGGCCGTCGACCGGGCTGCCGGGAATGTCACCCGACTCGTCGACAGGGTGACACGGGACGCGGGGCAGCCTCTGGACGTCGACGGCCATCACGCCCTCGCCAGGGAGGCCGCCGGACGGACCATCGTGCTGCTCAAGAACGACGGCGAGCTGCTCCCTCTCGAACCGGACACGGGCATCGCCGTCATCGGCGAATTCGCCGAGTCGCCTCGGTTCCAGGGCGGCGGCAGCTCGCACGTCAATCCGACGCGAGTCGACGTTCCGCTCGATGAAATCCGCAGGGCCGCAAAGTCGGTGACCTATTCGCCGGGTTTCACCACCGATGGCTCCGGTGATGCCGACGAGCTGCGGCGTGACGCGGTCGCGGCCGCCCGAGCTGCCGACACGGCGGTGGTGTTCCTCGGTCTCGCCGCCGACCAGGAATCCGAAGGGTTCGACCGCACGCACATCGAGCTTCCCGCCGAACAACTGGAACTGCTGAACGACGTGGTGGCCGCCCAGCCGCGCACCGTCGTCGTGCTGTCCCACGGCGGCGTAGTCCGCCTTGCTCCGGTCACCGACGTCGCACCGGCGATCCTCGACGGTGCGCTTCTGGGCCAAGCCGGGGGTGGGGCCATCGCCGACGTTCTGTTCGGGATCGTCAATCCGTCCGGCAAGCTGGCCGAGTCGGTGCCGGTGCGGCTGGAGGATTCGCCCGCCTACCTCACCTCGCCCGGAGAGCACCAGCACGTGGTCTACGGCGAGCGGATCTTCGTCGGGTACCGCGGGTTCGACGCCCGCCGCCTGGACGTGACGTTCCCGTTCGGCCACGGCCTGTCCTACACCCAGTTTGACTACGGTGACCTGCGGCTTTCCGTCGACGACACCGGCGTGACGGCGACCGTCAGCGTGAGGAACATGGGCGGACGTGCCGGTCGGGAGGTCGTCCAGCTGTACGTCGGATTGCCGACGTCGCACGTGGCTCGCGCGCCGCGTTCGCTCGTCGGCTTCGCGAGTGCGACGTTGGAACCGGGAGAGAGTCGTGACGTCGACATCGTCGTGTGCCGCCAAGACCTGGCCTACTGGGACGCCCGCCTGGACCGCTGGATCGTCGAGGGCGGCGACTACCAGTTCTCGGTCGGCGCATCGAGCCGCGACATCCGTTCGACGCGAACGACTTTCGTCGACGGTGACGACGCGCGGGTGCCGCTCACACTCGACTCCACACTGGGCGAAGTGCTCGGGGACCCCGTCGCCGCCCCGATCGTGCTGCAAGCCATGAGCGCTGCGGCGGACGGGAGCCTGGGCGCCGGCACGGAGAACGCCATGGGCGCCGACATGCAGCGCATGATGGCCGACATCCCGCTCGGCCGGATCGCCACGTTCACCGGCGGAAGGGTCAACCGTCACCACCTCGAACAGCTTCTCGCGCACGTAAATTCGCAAGCCGAAACCACGAACGCAGAACGACCTTGATGCGTCACGCCGATGGGGCACAATTGCGAGGGTGACGACACCGCCGCAACGCCCCGGGGATCCTGGCTGGCGCGGCAGGCCCGTTCCGCCGCCAGACCCGGCGACGCGCCGGATCCCGCGCCCAGGTGCACCCGACCCAACGACCCAGCGGATCCCGCCGCCACGCAGGCCGGAACCACCGACCGAGCAGTTCCGCGCGCGACAGCGACCTGCCGACGCCGCGGCTACCGAGAGAATCCGCAAGCCTGGGCCACCAGTCGGCCCTCCGCCGCCTCGCCCACCTGGCCCTCCGCCGAGCCCGCCCCGGCCCCCGAGCGGACCGCCGCCGGTGAACCGCCCGCCGCCCCAACCGGTCGCCGATGCTCCTCCGCCGGCCCAACCGAAGCGCCGCCTCCGCGACCCGCTGTCGATCTTCCTGATCGCGATCATCGTTCTCGCGCTCCTGGCGGGAGGTCTGGCCGGCGCCGAGCTGTACGCCCGCAACCGTGCGGACAGCATCCTCGTCGAGGTCGCCGAATGCGTCGTCAAGGACGGCGTGACGATCTCGTTCGGCGTGAACCCGCCCTTCCTGTGGCAGCACATCACCGGGCACTACACCAACATCTCCGTCGTCACCGCCGGGAAGAATGTCCAGGACGCCAACGGGATGACGGCCGACGTGACGCTGAAGGACGTGCGGCTGCAGGACTCCGCGGACGCGAAGGGCACCATCGGATCGCTGGATGCGACGCTCACCTGGAAGTCCGCAGGCATCAAGGACACCGTCGCCGCCAACCTGCCTGGCGTGGGCAATCTGGTGACCGGCGTGAGCACCGACCCCGCCGCGGGCACCATCGTCCTCGAAGCGGGCGACAACAGCGTCACGGCCAAGCCCGTCGTCTCCAACGGCGACCTCGATCTTCAGGTGCTCGACGTCAAGGGTCCGCTGCCCAAGGATGCGGTGCAGACCGCGCTGAACGACCTCACCAAGAAGCTGAATGACAACTACCCGCTCGGGATTCACGCCGACAGCGTCGAGGTCACCGATACCGGTGTCGTCGGGAAGTTCTCCAGCCGGAACGCGTCGATTCCCAAAGAGGACGCCAACCCCTGCTTCGCTCGCCTCTAAGTCGTCTGGAGCGCCGCAGCGTCGAGGAGGGCCTTGCGAGCACTTGCCCGAGGGACTCCGCGTCGCTCCAGCACGTCCAGCAGTTGATCGACGGTCTGGCACACGGTGACCTTCCCCGTGCGCTCGGCTACGGTCCACGCCCGGTCGACGACGCGCACGCGCACGTCGCTTGCCATCCTTTCGGCGGCATTCGCGACGGCCGCGCGACGCCGCGGCCCCGAGACCTGCGGCGCCAGTGGGTCGTGGGGACCTGCGCCGCATCCGCCGCACATCAGGGCATCACGTCACCGGAGTTGGGCCCGAGGACCTGACCGACGAACAGGTTGCCGCCCGGGTCGGACGCGAGCAGCACCGCGGTGGGCGCGACTTCGTCGGCGGTGCCGAAGCGGCCGAGTGGCAGCTCGGAACGTTTGGCGCGCTTCCAGTCGTCGTCGATTCCTCCGAGCAGCGGCGTCTCGATGGGCCCCGGCGCGATCGCATTGACGAGCACCCCCCGCGACGAGACTTCCAATGCAAGGGATTTCGTCATGGCGATGACGCCGGCCTTTGCGGCCGCGTAGTGCGCCAGCGATTCGCCACCCTTGATGCCGAGCTGCGAGGCGACGTTGATGATGCGGCCGTTACCCTGCGCGAGCATGCCGGGCAGCACGGCCCTGTTGAGCAGGAAGACGCTCGTCAGATCGACCGCGATCGTCTCCTGCCACTGCGCGAGCGGCATGTCGACCATCGGCGACTGGGTGAGGATGCCGTGCGAGGTGACCAGGATGTCGATCCGGCCGAGGAGATCGGTCGCTGCGGTGACGGCGTCGTTGACCGCGGCCTCATCGGTGGCGTCGAGGATGAGCCCGTCGACGGTTCCGAGTTCGCGTGCGGTGTCGACGACGCCGGGGGAGCGGTCGGCGAGGGCGACGCGGGCACCGGCTGCGAGGTAGTGCGCGGCGATCGCCCGGCCGATACCGCTTGCCGCGCCGGTGATCAGCGCGGTGCGGCCGTCGAGCAACGTGGTGTTCGGGATGCTCATGGGTGCCTCAGTCCCGCATCTGCACGGTCAGGGCACCGTCGACGACGATGGCTTGACCGTTGACGTAGGAGGCGGCGTCACTGGCCAGAAACGCTGCTACGGAGGCGATTTCGTCCGGTCGGCCGACCCTGCCGGCGGGGATGTAGCCGGCGGCCGCGCGTAGTCCTGCTGGTCCCAGCGAGTTGACGGCGTCCAGCGATTGCGGTGTTTCGATGAGCCCCGGAATGATCGCGTTCGCCCGGACGCCGCGCGGTCCCAGTTCGACGGCGAGGCTGCGGACCAGTCCGATGACTCCTGCCTTCGCGGTGGCGTAGTGCGCGTGCTGTCCCCACCCGTACACGCCGCCCGCGATGGAGGACACCGCGATGATGGATCCGCCGGTGGTCAAGTGGGCTGCCGCGGCGCGCGCGGTGCGCATCACGCCGTGCAGGTCGACCTGGAGCACGTCGTCCCATTGCTCGTCGGTCATGACGGTGAATTCTGCGGCGCGCAGGATGCCGGCGTTGGCGATCGCGGTGTCCAGGCGCCCCCATCGGGACAGCGCCTCGTCGACGAACCGCTGCACCGACGCGGTGTCGCGGACGTCGACTTCGATCACCGCGCCCTCGCCGTCGACTTCCTGGACGGCGGCGAGGGTCTTGCTCGGATCGTGCGGGTCACCCGAGTAGGTGCCGATCCCGATCCGGTACCCGGCCCGCGCCAGGCTCACCGCGGTCGCTGCGCCAATGCCGGACGCGGCTCCCGTGATGACCGCGACGGGCTGTGCGGCGGCGGTCATGCGGGCGCCTCGACGGTTGCGGCGGACTCCTCGACGTCGTCGCCGGTCGACACCTTGCGGACGAACAGCACGACGACAGCGGAGATCACGGCTCCGACCGCGCCGACGTACAGTGCGGCGGTCGAATATGGCACTGCCGTCGCGGTCAGACCGGTGAGGATGAAACCGCCGATGATCGCGCCGGGCTGGCTCATCGCCCCGATGAACGAGCTGCCGGTCGCGCGGCAGTCCGTCGTGAAGCACTCGGCCTGCAGGAACATGATCGCGGCGTACGGACCGAGCAGGAAGAACAACCCCATCATGTAGGTGCCAATGACGAAGAGCGGGTTGCTGGGCCCCAGCAGCATCGCGGCGAAGAAGCCGCCGGACAGCAGCCACCCGACGACGATCGTGTTGCGTCGGCCGAACCGGTCGCCGGCCCAGCCGTGCGCCAGGTAGCCGATGGCGCCGACGAGGTTGGACACGACCACCATCAGCAAGGTGTTCGACGCGTCGATGCCCTTGCCGGTCTCGAGGACGGTGGTGCCGAGCACCGAGAAGGTCTGGATGGCAAACCAATTGAACAGCCAGGCGACCGACAAGACGATCGTGTTGCGGAGGTGGACGCCGTGGAAGATGCGCCGGAACGGTGCGGCGGTGTTGCCGTCGAGATCATAGGCGGCGGCCAGGCGGGCAGCGCCTGCGTCGTCGCCACTCTTGCGGAGTGCCCGGATGCGTTGCTGCAGTTCGAATTGCGGGCTCTCGTGCAGCTTGCGGCACAGCAGGGCCACGATGACCGCGGGGACGGTGGCGAGTAGGAACGCCAGCCGCCAGGCGCCTTCGCCGAAGATGGCGGTGACCACGGCGACGAACGCGGCGGCCAGCAGCGCACCGATGGGCCATCCCGTCTGCACCATCGAATAGACGAAGCCACGGTTGCGACGGATCTTCTCGTCGTCGGTGACCGCGTAGATTTCGTTGAGATACGTTGCGTTGACCGACTGTTCGGCCAAACCAAGGCCACTGATCGAGCGCACGCCGATCAGTGACGCCGCTCCAGCGGTGGCGGCCGTGGCGGCCGACGATGCGGCGGTGCCTGCGACGGAGATGATCATGCCCTTGCGGCGGCCCAGCCGATCGACCACCGGCCCGACGCCGAGCACGACGATCGCCGTGCCGACGCTCACCAGCGTGGAGACGAGCAGCGCGTGACTGGTCGACCAGCCGAAGGATTCTGAAATGCGCGGCAGCAGTGTGCCGAACAAGATGAAGTCGTACACGGCGATCGTCCATGCGAGGAACGCGATGCCGGTGGCGGTGCGGGTTTCGCGAACCGGCACCCGCCGCAACGGGGGTGCGGCAGCGTCGTCGGTCTGGGAGCTCATGAAGTCGGTGTCCTTCCGGTGGGTCGGTCGGGATTACTCGGTGACGGTGCGCGGGCGGCGAACCACGAAGTCCTTGGCGATGGCGTCGAAGGTGGTCCACGTGACGCCGTCGTGTTTGTTGATGTGTTCGATCAGCCGCTCGAGCATGAGCAGAACCTGCGGCCGCCCGGACACATCCGGATGGATGGTGAAAGTGAATACGGCATAGTCACTTTCGCGATACACCCAGTCGAACTGGTCACGCCACATCTCCTCGATTTGCCGAGGGTTGACGAAGCCGTGGCTGTTCGGGCTGGTCTTGATGAACATCATCGGCGGCAGGTCGTCGAGGTACCAGCTGGCCGGAATCTCGACCAGATCGGTCTCCTCGCCGCGCACCAGCGGCTTCATCCACGTCGCCGCGGGCTGGTCGTAGTCGATCTTGGTCCACGAGTCGCCGACCCGAACGTAGTACGGCTCGAAATCGCGGTGCATCAGCGAGTGGTCGTAGGCGATGCCCCGCTCGATGAGCAGTTCGTTCGTCACCCTGCTGAATTCCCACCACGGCGCGACGTAGCCCGTGGGCCGCCGTCCGGACTTGGTGGTGATGAGGTCGATGCAGTGGTCGAGAATGTCCGATTCCTGCTGACGGCTCATCGCGATGGGATTCTCGTGGCTGTAGCCGTGCACGCCGATCTCGTGCCCGGCGGCCACGACCTGGTCGAACTGCTCGGGGAACGTCTCGACGGAGTGCCCGGGCCAGAACCAGGTGGAGGGCAGCTGGTAGCGCTCGAAGAGGCGGTTCAGCCGGGGGACGCCGACTTCACCGGCGAACACTCCGCGGGAGATGTCGCCGGGGGAGTCCTCACCTCCGTAGGAGCCGAGCCAGCCGCCGACGGCGTCTACGTCGACGCCGAATGCAACGAATATTTCCTTGGGCACCTTGGGGTTTCCTTTCCGGTGTTGTTTTTCAGGCGTACTGAGGGAGCGCTGTGGCGACGTCGGCCGGTTGCCGATCCGACGCGAGCAGCAGCGCCAATGCGATGCGGGCCTGTGATGGGGGTAGCGAGACGGGGACGGCACCCGCGGCCACCACGTCGCTGCCTCCGCCGTCGCCGTAGACCGGGAGCACCGGCCCCTCCGCGACGCGTGTCGACAACGCGACGACCACACCGTGGTCGGTGATTTCGGCGACGGCCTTGGCGATACCGGACGGTGCGTTGCCCAGACCGGTGCCGACCAGGACGATGCCCGTGGCTCCGGCGTGCACGGCGGCGTGCAGCAGCGCGTCGTCGCCGTTCGGGTACGTGGCGACGATGTCGACCCTGATGGCGTCGAAGGAGGCGTTCGGGACGGGCAGCCCGGCGGGCCGCACCGGAGTGCCGTGCATGCGGACCGCGCCCGAATGCACCACCCCGACCGTGCCCGCCGGGTTGGAGAACCCGGCCAGGTCAAGGGTGTGCGACTTGCGGGCCCCGCGCGCGGCCAGCACCGAGCCGTTGAAGACGACCAACACGCCGTGGTCGCGCGCATCGGGACAACCGGCGACCGCGACCGCGTCGCGGAGATTGCGCGGCCCGTCCGTGTCCGGGACGTCGGCGGCCCGTTGCGCCCCGGTGAGCACGACGGGCCGGCTGTCGCGGTGGACGAGGTCGAGCAGGATGGCCGTCTCCTCGAGCGTGTCGGTGCCGTGGGTGATGACCACCCCGTCCACGTCGTCACGCGCGAGCTGACGGGCTACCGCCTCGGCGATCGTCCGCATGTCGGCCAGCGTCATGAGGTACGAACCGACGCGCAGTACCTCGTGCTGCTCGACGGTGGTGGCGTCGTCGAACTCGATGCCGGCGAGCACCGCCGATCCGTCGTCCACGGCGACCACGGCTCCACCGCTGCGGCGGGACGCGATGGTTCCTCCGCTGGTGAGGACGACGACATGCGGCATGGAGGCGGACTCCTTCGGTTGTGGCGAACGGTTGAACTTCCTCAGTGAAGCAGAACACAATCGATTGACGCAATCGTTTGGGCCAAACGTTTGTGTAAATTCGATGCAACACCGGCGTTGCCGCGCCGGCGGGCGTTAAGGTGCGAGGTACGCGCTCAGCGGCGCACGCGGCCGAATCGAGGAGGGGCGATGACCGAGACCAGCGGGGCCACCGCGCGCGGCCCGGCCCCGGTCACGTTGCGCATCATCGCCGAGGAGATCGGCGTGAGCGTGTCGACGGTCTCCCGCGTCCTCAAGGCCGAGGGCGCCGACGCGACACGTTGGGCGTCAGCCGACACGGTGGCGCGAATCAGGGCCGTCGCCAAGGAGCGGGAGTTTCGGCCCAACCCGCACGCGGCCAGTTTGCGCACCGCGCGGTCCGGCCTCGTCGGTGTGCTGGTGCCGCGCCTGCAGGACTTCGTGCTGGCCACCATCTACGAAGGAATCGAGGAAGCCGCCACCGAGAACGGCTACTCCACGTTCGTCACCAACTCGCTCGACGACCCGGCCAACAAGGCGGCGCGCACCGAGATGATGTTGCAGCGCCGCGTCGAGGGCATGATCTTCGGCGACGCTCACGATCAAGACCCGTTCCTCGCCGAAATCGCCGCGCGCGGCATACCTTTCGTGCTGGTCTCGCGGCGTTCGGCTGACTACCTGTCGGTGACGACCGACGACCTGCGCGGTGGGCAGCTGGTCGGTCGGCACCTGGTCGAGGCCGGCCGCAGGGACCTCGCGGTACTTGCCGGGTTGCCGTTCGCGTCGACCGCGATCGAACGCACCAAGGGAGCCGTCGACGCCTTCGAGGCCGCCGGTCTGCACGTGCCGCCGGAGCGCATCGAATGGGGTCCGTTCGACGCCGCGGGCGGGAGGCAGGCCGCGGAGAAACTGTTGGCGAGTGAGCCGTATCCCGATGCGATCTTCGCTACCAACGACTTTGCCGCGATCGGCGCGCTTGGCGTGCTGCGCGATCGCGGTTTGCGCGTGCCGGACGACATCGCGCTGATCGGCTACAACGACACGCCTTTGATCGCGGAGATGCCGATACCGCTGACGACGGTGCGGTCGCCCATGCACCAGATGGGCAGACGCGGCATGGAACTGCTCATCGAGGTGCTGGGCGGCGGCACACCGGAGTCGGAACGACTCGACCCGACCCTCGTCGTCCGGGAGTCCGGCTGAGGGTTCGCGAATTAGGCAGGTGCTTCGTGGATTTCGATCGGATTGCCGTCGGGGTCGAGGATCTGGATCTGCTTGCCGCCGGGACCGACCTCGACGTCGTTGCGGAACGTCGTGCCGGCGTTGCGCAGTCGGGTCACCAACGCCTCGAGGTCGTCGACGTAGAGCACGATGCGGTTCCAGCCGCCGGGCTCCTGGCGCTGGCCGTCCGGCATCGGCCGCGACCCCGAGCTCTCCGGCCCGCTCAGCAGGAGGTGCAGGGCGCCGCGCACCACGATCGCGATGGGGCCTCTGCGCTGCTCGAGGTCGAACCCCAGCTGGGTGGTGTAGAACGCGGTGGCACGATCCAGGTCGGTGGTCTGGTAGCGGACGACGGCGTCGGCCGCGGCTAGCTGCGGCGGCCCGGCGGAACTCGTACTCATACCTGCACGCTACTTCTGTGTCAGGGTGCGTCTTGGAGAAATTTGACCTCGTCGGGGATGGCGAGATGGAGGTCCTTGACCGGCATACTCGCCGGGATCAATTGCGTCGGCGACGTGCCGGCGAACTCACCGACGTCATGGATGAGATGCGATTGGTCGAAGTAGCCGCAGGCCAGCGCCAGCCGTGCCCAGTCGGGCGGTTCGGCGCGCTGGGCAAGTGCAGTGGCACGTTGGAAGCGCAGCACGCGACTCATCCGCTTCGGGGTCATGCCGACTTCGGCGGTGAACACCTCGATGAACCGGCGCCTGCTGAGCTCGACGGTGGCGGCGACGTCACCGACGGTGACGCCGGGCCGAGCGAGCTGGTCGAGCGCGAATGGCACCGCGCGGTGGCCGCTTCGCCGGTGCTGCAGCCGCTGCAACAGGTGACGTTCGAGCACGGCGAAGCGCTCGGCAGCCGTTGCGGCGGTGCACAATTGCTCGCGCAGCTCGGTCGCCGTCCGTCCCCAGAGCGTCTCGAGATCGACGTGGCGATCGGCCAGCTGACCAGGCGGAGCATCCAGGAAGGGCCAGGCTCCACCCGGCTTGAAGTGGACGCCGACGATCGACGCGTGTGCCGCGGTGTCGGCGACGAAGTACCGGTGATACGCCCCGGAAACTACGGCGCCGGAGTACCGCTGGCGGGCGGTGTTGCCGGCGCCGTAGATCCGTAACTCGTCCTCGGCTAGGTTGACGACGAGTTCCAGCGTGCCGCTGGGAACGATCCGCTCGGTCGGGTGAGCGGGCGCATCATGCAGCGACCACAGGTACGCCACGAAGCGCGCGAGCGGCGGGCCGGGTCTGTGCGTCAGATACTCCACCGGGGGTCGGCACTACCCGTGGACGGGATCCGACAAACTCATTCCCGGCACCGTCGCCCGCTGTCTACTTGGCGCCGTAGATGCGCTCCATCATGGCTGTGTCCGAAAAGGTCTCGGCCCGAACGACTTTACCGTCGCGGAGGGTGTACAGATCTGCGCTATGGGCGGTTTCGTCGCCAACCCTGACCTCACTCAATACGATCACATCGTCGCCGTCGGCGATGAAGCGGTTGGGAGTCGTCGTGAATCCCTTTTCGGCCAGTTTCATGAAGAACTCACCGACTTCCGCCTTGCCGCGATACGTGCCGCTGAGCGCGCTCTTGCCGGGTGAGACCCACTCGACGTCGTCTGCGAGGTCGCGCATCGCCCCCTCGGCGTCTCCCGCCGAGAACGCCGCATAACCCTTGTTCAAGGTCTCGATGTTTTGATCTTTGGACATTTTCTACCCCCATTGCAGTGGTCTCATGCCATCCGCAGGTGCTGTAGTTGGTCAAATGAGACCGCGGTCAGCGTACTGCTGTGTGATTGCTGGCGTGGGGAATTGGACAGCAAAGTGCAGGGTAATCAATTGGCGAACGCGATAGTTACTTTACCCGTGGTCGGGCTGTTGTTGACCTTGCTGGGTTAGTCGGGCTTGCAAATCTCGGGCACGACAACCGCCGGCTTTGGGCGTGCGGTGGCGTCGCTTGACCTGAAGTCCCGTTGAGGTCGGAGACTCTGGCCATGAATACGACCACCACCAATGAATGGCCGGGCGGCCTGCGGGTTGCGCAGGTACGGATCGCCCGCCCGACCGATCGGCTCGCCGAAGTCGAGCGGTTCTACTCGACGATTCTCGGCCTGCCGGTCATCTACCGATTCGAAGACCACGCCGGATACGACGGCGTGATGCTGGGGCTTCCCGGTACGGACTACCACCTCGAGTTCACCAGCCATGTCGACGGCAGTCCTTGCCCCGCACCGACATCGGAGAACTTGTTGGTCTTGTACTTCCACGGCGACGCCCAGATGTACGACGTCGTCGAGCGCCTCGCGGCGAGTGGGCACGAACCGGTGCCCGCGGAGAATCCGTACTGGGCGGGTGTGGGCGCGCTGGCCTTCGAGGACCCGGACGGCTGGACGGTCATGCTCGTCCCCAAACGGGTATTCTGAACACACGCCCGTGTGCTCTTCGGCCGACGGGGATCAGGCCGCTTTTCCGTCAGGTGGGTCTGGATCGCTGGATTTGCGAATCACATTGTCGTCGTTGATAGTCGGCTCGTCGGGTGGCGGCGGGTCGTTGGATGTCCACGCGTCGATCCAGTCCTGTGTGGTGATCGTGCGGTCGGGCGGGGTCGGCTCTTCCACCTCGCGCTCATTGTCAGCTGGCGGCGCCTCGTAAACCGGCGGGTGGTGCGGACTGCAGGTCTGATCGGGAGCTGACGGTTCGTCGGTTGACCACGCGTCGATCCAGTCCTGTGTGGTGATCGTGCGGTCGGGTGGGGTCGGTTCTTGCAGCGCGTGCTCATCGTCAACCGGCGGCTCGTCGTAAACCGGCGGGTCGTGCGGACTCGAGGCATCGTCTGGTGCGGCCGCGGGTGGGCCGGATCCCGTCGGCTTGTCCCCTGCGGGCTCATCGGCCGCCTGGGGTGTCCATGCGTCGGCCGGGGGTGGGCGGAGTTTTTCGGGTTGGTGGTAGTCGTTGATGCGCGCTTGTCCGGTGTCCAAGTCGGGGGGTGGGATCCACTCCACTTCGTGGTGGTCGTTGATTCTGGTGGTCCAACCTCCAGGGGCGACCATCCGGTTGTCGCAGCCACAGGCCAGGCCGTTGTCGTTGACGTTGGTGAATCCGCCCTCGGTCCAATCGAGGACGGCGTGATGCACCTGACAGCCATAGGCGGAAACCGTGCAGTGCGGTTTGGTGCAGCCGCCATCACGCGCGATCAACATCAGGCGTTGGGCGACCGACGCGGTGCGCCGCGCCCGGAACAAGTCCAACGCGGACCCCGTCGCACCGTCGAACACCGCCAGATAGTGGTGGGAGTTCTTCTGCGCGGCGAGGTTGAGGACGTCGCTGACCGGCAGCAGGGTGCCGCCGCCGGTGACGCCGATCCCCGCCCTCGATTCGAGGTCTTGCAGGGTGGTGCGCACGATGATCGTGGTGGGTATCCCGTTGTGCTGCCCGAGTTCACCCTTGGCCAGGGCTTGGCGGCCGATGAAGGCCATGGCGTCGTGGCGACGCTGCGCCACGGTGCGGGTATCGGAATCGATCTGTTCCTGCGTCGGCGTCCCGGAGGTGCAGGGGGTTTCGTCTGCTGGGTTGCACATGCCGGGTGCGGCGAACTTCGCGTAGAGGGCTTCCCAGGTCGCCCAGGCGGCGGGGGTGAAGTCGGCGGTGGCGTGGATCATCCCGTTGGGTTGTTGCGGCCCGATCGATACGCCGCGGCGCCGTTCGCGTTCGGCGTCGTCGGGCACCGGGCCGTCCTGATCGAGCAGGAAGACGGTGCGTTTCACCGTGTCGGCGAGCTGCTTCGGTCCGGTGCCGACGGCCGTGCGGACCCAGTCCACTTCGATCTGGCTGCGGGTGGGCGTGTCGACGAAGCCGGGTAACTTGGCGATGCCTTTGCGGATCACGTCGACGTGCTCGTCGGTCACCAACCCCAACGCTTGCGCAGTAGCCGTCGCGGATAACGCGGGCGGCATCGGCTCACCGGACAACGCGCGCCGCGGGCCGAGCAGGGTCGCTTCGGTGAGCCGGCGGCTGGCCTCGGCGCCCGACAGCCGCCAGCGGGTCATCAGCACCTCCCGCCACGACTTCGCGCCCAACTCCCGCGGGGTGGTTTGGCCTTGCAGCTGCACCAGCATGCGGTGGCGCTGGGTGGGCAGCTGACACGCCAAGGCTTCGAGTTCGTCCATTACGGGCAGCAGCTCGGCGTGGGTGACGGTGTCGATGGCGCAGGCGGCGATCTCGTCGTAGGCGGCGCGCAGTGCGGCGACCTTCGCCCGGAGCACCTCTGCCTGCATGACTCGAACACTAGTTCGACCCACCGACAAGAAACGCAAATTTGTGGCTAGTGAAACCAAAGTGGTGCAAGAGATTTCACTGATCCGCGAGCGTGCGCAAACTCCGGTAATTGCGCGGCGTGTCGCCCGCAACCGCGCGCGGGAGCGAGTAAGGCAAACCGCTAATGGTGCGTGCGCACCGCATAACGCCGTTCGGCATAGGCCAGGTCGTCGCGCCACAGCCGGGTGGCGGCATGGCGCATGAACGGCGTGATGACCGCCGCGCCGCGCAGCGCATGGGCGAATCCCGGCCGGTCCGAATGGGCGATGACCGCCTCCAGCACCGCGGTGCGGGGCCGACCGTCCGGGCCGGGACCGACTGGTGTGGCATGTGTTTCGACGACACTGCCACTGCCTTCTCCGTCGACGATGCGCATCACGATGGTGCGTCGCTCGGGGCTGGTGAACTCCGCGATCACCGGCACACCGATCCGACCGACGTGGAAGGTGACGGCGACCAGGAAGCGGTCCGCATCGTCCGGCAGCGCCGGCCCGGCCGGTGGCGCACTCAGCACGTCGAGGCGGGCGAACGAGTAGGGGTGGAACCAGGCGCCGTGCCACGGATCGAGCCGATTGGCGATGATGTCGACCGGTTCGCAGGTTCCGACCAGTCGGGTGACGGCGGGTATCCGCGCACCGCGGGGGCGGCCGGCCAATACCGGTGCCTTGGTGGGTTTTTCGCCGCCGACGTTGTCCAGCCGCACCCAGGCCAGCACGCCGTCGTCGTACGCGGGATAAGGCGTCCAGCCGACGTGGCGACGGCCGCTGAAACGCATGCCGTGCCACGGGCAGATGAGCGTGCCGCAGTCCAGGGCGCCGGTCGAAAGGTCGGCACCCAGATGCGGGCAGCTGCCCGGCCCGACGTGCAACGTTCCTTCGGTGTCGCGCCAGGAGACGATCTCGTGACCGGCGACCGTGGTGCCGAATGGTCGCCTCTGGTCCACCGCGTCGCTGGCCGCGAAGGCGAACCAGTTGCCGCTCGGTCGGGCCTGGGACCGCTTGAGCGCGTCCTCGATGACGGCGATCTGCGCCTCGCCGTGCGTGGGCTTCTGCGCCGTCCAGTCGGTTCGGGGCAGCAATGTGAACGGGTTGGCCTTGCTCACACGGGAAGTCACCCGGGAGGCCATGACGGTGCGCACGCTCATGTCTTCAAAAGCCTTTCTCGAGACGTGGCCAGGCGTCGCAACGTCGCCGAACGACCCCGGGTGGGAACGCTGTACAGGGTGTGGCCCCGAACGCCGAAGTGCTCGAGCAGCCGATTGGCGGCGACCCAACCGGTGGTCGCGGCACGCTCCATCAACGCCACGGGGAGGTCGATGCGGATGCCATCACCCGCCAGCGCGAGACCAGGATGTGGGGTCGCGACGCCGGGTCTGCTCGCGAAGTCGCCCGGCCCGAACCGCGGGCAGTCGACGCGGTGCAGCACGCGTTCGCCGAGGATGCGCGCATCGGCGGTCTCGGGATAGAGCTCGTGCAGCCGCTTCACCAGCCCGTCCCGCACTTCGGTGGGCGTGGCATCGGCTGCGTAGGCGTGCAGTTCGATCACCGAACCGCCGGTGTCGGCGGCCCAACGGGCGGCGTGGCGTTCGTAGGCGTTGACCACGCTGACGTTGTCCAGCGGCGGGTGGCCGCCGACGCCGAGAAAGGCCGGCCGGGACGGATCGACGCGGCGGTCCAGCCACAGCCGCACGACCGTGAACGGCGCCGCAGTGTGCAGCCCGAGAACTCTGCCGCGCCAGTCGTCGTCGCCGAGTTCCGGTGAGCCGGCGACGATAGTGCGCAGGCCCGCCACGTCGGTGGCCAGCACGACACCGTCCGCGTCGAACCGCCGACCGTCGTTGCACTCCACCTTGAACGTCGTGTCGGACCGCACGCTGGTGACCGACAGTTCGGTGTGGAACGTGACACCGCGTGATTCCAGATGCCTGCGCAACGGTGTCCACAGTGCGACGTCGAAGTCGTCGTCGGCGACGTCGAACACCAGCCCCTCACTGGAGCCCAGAAAGTAGATGTGGAACATGGTGGCCAATTCGGC
Organism: Mycobacterium sp. URHB0044; assembly: GCF_000620625.1. Lineage (GTDB taxonomy): Bacteria > Actinomycetota > Actinomycetes > Mycobacteriales > Mycobacteriaceae > Mycobacterium. The sequence goes on from NZ_JIAW01000001.1 coordinate 441,636, forward strand.
GGCCGACAATCCGGCGGGTTCGGTGAAGAAGCTGCGGGAGAACACCTCGAAAGCCAGGTGCCGTGCGGCGTCGGGAAAGTTGATGTCCCGCAGGAAGCTTGCCGCGTCGACGTCGTCGAGCAGGTGATAGATCGCCGGGACCGACACCGCCGCAAGGGGTGCCGCGGCGCGCGCGTTCAGCCGGGCCAGGTCACGCAGCCGGAAGGTGGGGCTGCGCAGCGCGAAGGCGACGGCGTTCAGCGGCGGCGTGCGGGGCAGCCCGCGAAAGGTATCGCGCCTGCCGTCTCCGTCGATCAGCGGGTAGTCCTCGACCGGCGTCAGCATCGACAGCTCGGGATCGATGCGCTGCAATAGGTTTCGCAGGTTGTAGTACTGCCGGAAGAACGCGTGGAAGCCGCGGTTCATCGCGACCGGGGCTCCCCCGACGGTCTCGGTCCAGCCGCCCACCCGGCCGCCCAGATACGGCTGGCGTTCGATGACGTCGACCGGGACGCCGCGCTCGGCCAGGCCGGTGGCCGCGGCCAGCCCCGCGATGCCTGCTCCGACGACGACGACGCTGGGCCGGACGGGAAGCCAGCCCGCGTCGGGCAGGCCGCCCGGTCCGGGGTGCGTCACCCGCCGCGGGTCACTCATGCCGGTGCGTCCGCGAGGAAGGTGTGCACGACGTTGCGCTGCCAGCCCGGCATGGTCTCACTGCGGACATTGGTGAAGCCGTTGTTGCGCAGCCGGTTGCGGAACGCCGAAGCGCCGTCGAACTTGGTGACGCTGCGCCGCAGGTGCCGGTACAGGGTGGCGTCGCCCGTGCGCAGGCGCCCCAACGGAATGATGACGGTGAGGCACACCGCGTTCCACACCGCCGTGGCGACGGCGGAGTCGCGAACCGAGTACTCGTGGACGGCCAGGGTGGCACCGGCGCGCAACAGCGTTCGGAATTCCCGCAGTTGCGCATCCGGATCCGGCAGGTTGCGCACCAGGTAGGCGGCGAAGATTCCATCGAATGGGCCGTCGACGCCCGCCGCTGCCAGATCCTCGATGCGGCTGTGCACGAACCGGACTGACGGCGGCCACGTCTTGGCCGCGGCCTCGGCGAGCATGCCCGCGGAGGCGTCGACCGCCACGATGCGAGCCTCGGGGGCGACGGCGAGCAGCGCCGCCGTCGACGCGCCGGTACCGCACCCTGCGTCGAGGAGTCGCAGTCCGCGGCCCCGATCCGGCAACTGCATGCGCCGCACCGAGATTCGCAGGTGGTCGTGGTAACCGGGATTGGCGCCGACGAGGCGGTCATACTCGGCCGCGCCGACGTCGAATGCCGCAGGCACACGTGCCCGCGGTAGGCCGGTCGGCCCGATCGTCACGGCACGTCCGTCTCGCGGTCGGCCTGACGCTTCCACAGCAGCAGCGCGGCGGTCACCAAGGCGAAGCCGAACAGGAAGTCCTCGACGGGGATATCGAAGGGAAATCGCACGCCCATGGTGTGCCGCTCGTCGTACACGACGATCGGTGCGCTGAGCTTGGTGAGCCAGCCGTCGACGAGCACCTGAAACGCGAACACGATCACCATCGAGATCCAGTAGCCGGGGCGCCGGAACAGGCCGGTCCGCAGCACCCACACCTCCCACGCACAGACGACGAGGACGGCGACGACCGCAGGCAGCGTGTAGCCGATGCCGTTCATCGCCGCACCGCCCGGGAACGCACCCGCCGCAGGATCGACTCCACGGCGGAGTACGTCAGCAGCCCGCAGACGGGGATGACCAGGAAGAACAGCAGTTCCTCGATCGGTATGCCACCGGGCAGATGCAGTCCGGTGATGTAGCGCGGGTTGTAGCTCCAGACTCCGGCCGCGATCGCCAGCGCGTCCCACGCGATGAAGACCACCGCGACCGGCAACACGGCGTATGCGGTGCGGCGGGCGTTGCGGTAGACACCGGAGGACAGCCACTCCAACGGTGCGGTGATCAGCAGGCAGGCGCCTAGGACGATCAGGTATTGCCAGTGGTCCACATCGGTCCCTTCTGGTGTCGATCGGTCATGCGCACCCCCCACGCCTGCAGAAGTCCCCGTCCCGCGACCTGCACACGCCGGCCGGTGCCGACGGTCGCGCGGCGGCCGAAGACCGCGAAGTCGCTGTCCTCGATGCGGTCGAGGATCTCGGAGTACAAGGTGAGCGCCGCGGTGATGCAGGGCCGCGAGCGTGGCGCCAGCATGTCGATGCCGAGCCGGGCGTAGTCGTAGATCCGACGGGTGACGGCGTGCTGCTCGGCGAGCGCGCGGCGGACCTTCGGGTCGGTGCGGGCACGTGCTTGGCACCACAGCAGCAGGTCCCGGTCGACGTCGTGCGCCGTCAGCTCGTCGGCGGGCAGATAGATGCGGCCGCGACGCAGGTCCTCGTCGACGTCGCGCAGGAAGTTGGTGAGCTGGAACGCCTTTCCGAGTGCTGCGGCGTGCGGCGCGGCCTCCTCGGCAGGTCCGACGGTGCCGAGTACAGGCAGGAGTTGCAGTCCGATCACCTCGGCCGAGCCGTGCGTGTATCGCTCGAGCGCGGCGCGGTTGGCATAGTCCGTCACCGTCAGGTCCATGCGCATGGCGGCCAGGAAGTCGTCGAACAGCTCGGGACCGATCCGGTAGCGGTGCACGGTGTGGGCCAGCGCGGCCAGCACCGGCGAGCCGCTCGCGAGGTCACTGCCCGCGAGGTGCGCCGAGAGCTGCGCGCTGAGGCGGCACAGCGCCGCGCTGCGCTCGTCGGTGCTGATGGCGGGGTCGAAGTCGTCGAGGATGTCGTCCGCCATGCGCGCGAAGCCGTAGAGCGCGTGCACGGCGGGCCGCTGCTCGGCGGCCAACAGGCGGGTGGCCAGGAAGAACGTCCGCCCGTGCTGCGCGTTGAGCGACCTCGCCTGCCGGTAGGCCGTCCGCAGGTCGGGATCGTGGACGCCCGCCGCGTCCAATTCGGTGCCGATCACGGTGCGCTCCCCACGATGTCGGTACGGGTGCGGCGTCCCGTCGCGCCGGTGATCCGGTCCGCGGCCAGCCGGCCGGAGAGCAGCGCGGTCGGGACTCCGACCCCCGGCACGGTCGACGATCCGGCCAGTACCACGTTGTCTACGCCGCGCACCCTGTTCGCGGGCCGGAACGGGCCGGTCTGGGAGAACGTGTGCGCGAGCGCGAACGGGGTGCCTGCGAACATCCCTTGGCGCGCCCATCCCGCAGGGTCGACGACGTGCAGCAGCTCCAGATCCTGACTCGCTTGCGGCAGCCGGCGGGCGACGACGTCGAGCATGCCCTCGACGTACTCGTCGCCTGTGCGCTCCCAATCCACTACGCCGCGTTGGACGTTCGGCGCGGGCGCCAGGACGTAGAGGAGGTCACGTCCCGGCGGTGCCAGCGACGGATCACCGGTGGTGGGCCGCGACACCAGCAGCGAGGGGTCGGCCATCACGCGGCCGTCGTCGATGATGTCGCGGAACGTCTGCTCCCAGGCATCGCCGAAGAGAATGGTGTGGTGCGCGCCGTCGGGTGCTGCGCGGCAGCCCAGATGGGCCACCACCGCGGACGGCGCCGGCCGCAGCGGGATGAGGCGGCGTGGCCGACGGTCCAGGAGCCGGTAGGTGTCGGGCAGCTCGGTGGTCAGCACGACCGCGTCGCAGGGGATGCGCTCGCCGTCATCGGTGAGCACGCCGGACACCCGCGAACCCGCCCGCGACAGACCAGAAACCGTTGCACCATAACGAAACTCGACACCGGCCGTGGCCGCCGCACCGGCCAACGCATCGGGCACCGCACGCATCCCGCCGCGCGGAAAGTACACCCCGCCCACGGTGTCCATGTAGGCGATCACCGCGTAGACCGCCAGTGCTCGCTGCGGCGGCACACCGGCGTAGAGCGCCTGAAACGTGAAGATGCGCAGCAGGCGTTCGTCGGAGAGGAATCGGCGCATGACGCGGTCCCACCGGCGAAACCCCCCGATCGCGGCCAGCCGGGCCAGCTGCGGCGTCAGCAGTGCGAGCGGCGAGTCGAAGTTCGCGGCGATGAAGCCGTCGAACTCGACGCGGTACAGCTCGGCCAGCCAGGCACGCAGCCCCAGATACCCCTTCGCCTCGTCGGAGCCGGCGACGCGGGCCACCTCGTCGGCCATCGCGTCGGCGTCACGGTGCACGTGGATCTGCGAGCCGTCGGCGAACGAGGCGCGGTATGCGGGGTCCACCTCCGCGATGTCGAGTCGATCCGACAACGACTCCCCCACGGCGCCGAGGGTGTCCTCGATGATGTCGGGCATGGTCAGCACCGTGGGACCGGTGTCGATCCGATAGCCGCCGACATCCATCCGGCCCATTCGTCCGCCTGGATGGGGGCCGCGTTCGACCACGGTCACCGCCCGGCCGCGGCCCGCCAGGTGCAGTGCGGCGGCCAGTCCGGCCAGACCGGCGCCGACCACCACCACGCGGTCGGTCTTGCCCTCGGGTCGCGTCATCAACCGGTCCCCCGACCTCTCTGCGCTACTGGCACCGGCCCACGCCCGCTGCGTTCCTGCTCCATACCCGCTGGGTGACGGAACCAACCGTCCAGGAGGCTGCGGCACACATCCGGTTCAGGGCCCGTAATTGCCTCTTGGGCAAGACCCGCCGATCACCGCCACGGGTTTGGAGCGGCACCGTTCGGGTAGTTGATCTTCCCCAGAACAGGAGAGTGTGGCGGTGAAGGTGTTCGCAGGGCAGTCGGCGACGCCAGTGCGATCGCGATCAGACCGGCGATTCGTGGGTGACCGCCCGGTACCCGCGCGCCCCCGCACGGTCGATGGCGGCGCGCACAAGGCCGAACACCAGTCCCTGAAGCCCCGCACCGAGCAGCGCGGCGCGCGTGGAGCGGCTCAGGTCCTTCGGATCGGGCGGCGGCTCGTCGTTGCCCGCAACCCGCTTCCAGACCTGTTCGAAGACGGACCCCGCCGCCAGACCCCCCGCAACGCTGATGGCTACTGACAGCGGCTTGTACAGCGCCTTCGACGTGCGGCTCATGGCGATGTCCTCCCTCTGGTCGCGATGCGGGAGTTCCTACCCGCCGCGCGGCCGGCCGAAACGCGTGACGAGGCGCGGCGCATGAGAACGCCGACGGAGAAGCGGGCGTCGCTGGTGCGAGCGATCGTCGCGATCGTCGCCGTCCTCGCTGCCGCCGCATTCGTCGCCGTCGGCTGCCCGAACTACCGCGACGGCATCCCGGGTCAATTGGCCCAAGCGCGTGACGAAGCCGAATCAGCCGCCCGGTCCGGGGCGTTGGCGCTCGAGTTCTGGCAGCAAGAACGCTCCACCCAGGCACTGGTCTCGGTACAGCTCAGCGATGCGCGCGACGAAGTCATCAAGGCGTACAAGGGAATTGCCGAACTCAACACGAAGGACGCGGTCAACGTCCAGCGCCAGCAGTTCCTCACCAACACGATGACTCAACTGATAGACACCCTGAACGGTGCGCGGGCAGGCGTGGAGCAGCGGTTTCCCGCCGAACGGTCGCGGGACATGCAACGCGCACTGGCCACGGCTGCCGACTCGCTGGCGAATGGGTACCGCTGATGAAGCGAATCTTCTCGGTAGCCCTCGGCATCCTCACCGCCATCGGCGGTTTCGTCGACATCGGCGACCTCGTCACCAACGCCGTCGTCGGATCGCGGTTCGGCCTCGGGCTGGTCTGGGTCGTGTTCGTCGGCGTGCTCGGCATCTGTGTGTTCGCCCAAATGTCCGGTCGGGTCGCGGCCGTCAGCGGCCGGGCCACGTTCGAGATCATCCGTGAGCGCCTCGGCCCGCGGGCCGCCGGCGCCAACCTCGGTGCGTCATTCCTGATCAACCTGATGACCGTCACGGCTGAAATCGGTGGTGTCGCATTGGCTCTCCAGCTCGCCACCGATGTCGGCCCGTTGCTGTGGATGCCGGTGGCCGCCTTCGCTGTTTGGCTGGTGATCTGGCGGGTGAAGTTCTCCATCATGGAGAACGTCGCCGGATTGCTCGGGCTCTGCCTGCTCGTCTTCGCGGTCAGCGTCTTCCTCCTCGCACCCAACTGGTCGGATCTGTCACACCAGGCGCTGGCACCCGTCATCCCGCAGACCGAGTCCGCTGCGACGTACTGGTATTTCGCCATCGCGCTGTTCGGCGCGGCGATGACCCCGTACGAGGTGTTCTTCTTCTCCTCGGGTGCTGTCGAAGAGGGCTGGACCACCAAGGATCTCGGCACGTCGCGGCTGAACGTGCTGGTCGGCTTCCCCTTCGGGGGTGTGCTCTCTGTCGCGATCGCCGCCTGCGCGGCAATCACGCTGCTGCCCAACGAAATCGAAGTGACATCGCTGTCACAGGTGGCGTTGCCGGTGGTGGCGGCGGGCGGCCAGCTCGCACTCGCCTTCCTCATCGTCGGCGTGGTGGCCGCGACATTCGGTGCGGCACTGGAGACGACGTTGTCGTCCGGCTACACGCTTGCGCAGTTCATGGGATGGACCTGGGGCAAGTTCCGCCGGCCCGCCCAGGCGACCCGATTCCACGTCGTCATGGTGGTCGCCCTGGTGGTCGGCGTGGCGGTGTTGTGCACCGGCGTGGATCCGATCCTGGTCACCGAGTATTCGGTGGTCTTCTCCGCGATCGCGCTGCCACTGACGTACCTTCCCATCCTGATCGTGGCCAACGATGCCCAGTACATGGGCGAGCACGTCAACGGGCGCGGGATGAACGTGCTGGCGTCGGTGTATCTCGTCATTATCCTGGCCGCGTCGCTGGCGGCCATACCGCTGATGATCGTGACGGGAGCGGGGCAATGAGCCAACCGGAGCTGCCGAACAAACCGCACCGGGGCAGGCTGCTCGACGCGCGGCTGCATCTGCTGGACCGCCAACTCGTCGACCCGGAGGGTGACCCGGTCGGCATCGTCGACGACCTCGAATTGGACGGTGTCGCCTTCGGTGAGCCCGTCCGTCCTGGGGCGCCAGCGCCGAAGGTGGAAGGGATCCTGTCCGGACACGTGCTTGCGACCCGCATTCTGGGTGGTCAGCCGCCAAGATCGCGGCTGCAGGCGATTCCGTGGCGGTCCGTCGAACGACTGGGTGTGACGATCGGCGTTGCCGAAGGTTCGGCCTCGGATTCGCAGTGGTTCGAGCGGTGGCTGCGCGACCACGTCATCTCGCACATTCCCGGGGGCAGCCATGCAGGTTAGCGAGCTGATCGGACTGCCGGTGCGCGACAACGGTTCCCACCACATCGGCACCGTGATCGACGCGCGTCTGACGGTGACCGAGGATTCGAAAGGCCTGCCGTCGCAGCCGCAGCTGCTGGGCCTTCTCGTCAATCCCCGGTCGCGCTCGTCGTTCCTCGGTTATGAACGGTCCGCTGCCAACGCGCCGCGTCTGCTGTTTTCGCTGCTGCAGTGGCGCCACCGCGACACCTTCCTCGCCGCGTGGGAGGACATCGACGTCATCGACACCGACGCGGTCCGGCTCAGGAAGGGCTACGTGCGGTACTCGCCGGTCCTGAGGGACTCGGAGACCGAGGTTTGACACCCGCCCGTGCGGGGGATGCGTTGAGAGTGGGGACAGACTCCCCTGCTCCATCGAGAAAATCTACGAGAGGGAGGGCCATGACCGAGAAGAACAGCGGACCCGAAGAGGGCATCAAGGGCGTCGTCGAGGACGTCAAGGGCAAGACCAAGGAGGCCGCAGGCACCGTGACCGGGCGCAATGACCTGGTCGAAGAGGGCAAGGCCCAGCAGGACAAGGCCGACGCACAGCGCGACGCCGCGAAGAAGGAAGCCGAGGCCGACGCCGCCCGTGGCGGCGCCGAGGCTGCCGAGCGGCGCCAAGAGTCCCACCAGTAGGCCGCAGTGACCGCCTGATCGCGGTCGACGAAGGACCCAGCGGAATCCCCGCTGGGTGCTTTCGTGCGCCGCTCAGCCCGGGTACGGCGGATACGTCGCGGTCTTCAGCACGGCCGCCAGATGCGCGGCGTTGCGCGCTGCGCTCGCTGTGGTGGAAGCCACCGCCTCGGGCACCTCGTCGAGGTCGTTGTAATCGGTCGTCTGCATCGCCGGACCGTTCCAGTACGTGCATCCCTGCGCGGGAATCGTGTAGCCGACGTCGTTGAGCGCCTGGAAGAGGTCGGCGACGATCTTGTGAGCGCCGTCTTCATTGCCCACCACGGCCGCCACCGCGACCTTCCCCACCAAAACCGGGCGCCCGGCGTCATCGGTCTCCGAGAGCTCGGCGTCCAGGCGCTCCAGGACGCGTTGGGCGACGCTCGACATGTGACCCATCCACGTGGGCGTGCACATCACCAGAATGTCGGCGGCAAGCACCTTTTCGCGTAGCGCGGGCCACTGGTCGCCAGCACCCATGTCGGCTTGGACACCGGGTTTGAGGTCGTAGTCGACACAACGGATCACCTCACCGGTGACGCCGACGCCGCGCAAGTCCCGAAGCAGGTGCTCCGCCATGAGCTGGCTGCTCGACGGCGCCGGGCTCGGCTTGAGACTGCAGGCGAATGCCACCGCCGTCAACGAGGAAGCGGTCGACGCGGAATCGGACGGTTCGGTCACCCGACGCCCATACCCGATGACGACCGGCTCAAACGTGCGACGTCAGCCGGTTCCACTCCCGTTCCAGCACCGCGGCCGCGTCCCGGTTGACCTCGACGCCGTCACCGGTCGCCTTCGCCACCAACGCTTCTGCCACCGTGAACGGCGACAGGGCGTGCACCCGGCTCACCTCGACCAGTGTCGCCAGCGCCTGGGCGACCGAACACCGGGTCAGTCCCACCAACACGCCCTCTGCGATGTGAAACGTACGGACCGCCTCAGCGGACGACCGCGTAGGGCTCGTGCGGACACCCTGCTGATACGGCTCACTCATCAGGCCACCTCCGTGTCTACCAGCGATACCCGTCGACCAAGGCAGCAAACGTGGTGATTAGACCCCCTTTTGCCGGGGTATCAAGGTCGCTGACGTTGAAGCGAGATGGGAAGCCGGAAAGGTCGACATGACAGGCGCATACGCAGATCCGCGCGGTGATTTGACCGCTCCGGTGGGTGTTTACGCCCCCCAACACGACTCCGAACTGCTGACCGGTGTGTTGATGCGCACGGGTCTCGCGCGCGGCAGCCGGGTGGCCGATCTGTGCACCGGTAGCGGGGTGGCCGCGATCACGGCGGCTAATGACGGCGCCGTGGACGTGCTGGCGTTCGACGTATCGCCGCAAGCGGTGCGGTGCGCGAGGGCCAACGCTCTCAGTGCGGGCGTCGACGTCGACGTCCATCTCGGGTCATGGTCGCGTGCAGCCGAATTCGGCCCGTTCGATCTGGTGCTCTGCAACCCGCCGTACGTGCCAGAGCCGCCCGACGGAGACACCGAGGTGATCCCCATCCACGCCGGCCCCGCAACGGCCTTCAACGCCGGTGTCGACGGACGGCTGGTGCTCGACCCGCTGTGCGCGGCGGCGCCGGATCTGCTGGACGAGGACGGCACGATGCTGATCGTGCACTCGGAATTCTCCGACGTCGACGCATCACTGGCGATCCTGCGTCAGACCGGGCTGAAGGCTTCCGTCATTGCGCGCCAATGGATTCCGTTCGGGCCGGTGCTGACTGCCCGCGCAGACTGGCTGCAGCGCGTCGGGAAGCTCGAGCAGGGCAGGCGAATCGAGGAGCTGGTGGTCATCCGAGCGGACGTGCCATGACCACCGGGCCACCGCGGGTGGTGCGGATCGTCCCCGGTGGCCCCATCATGGTCGAGGGGCCGGTCCGCATCGAGGCACCCGACGGCCGGATCGTCGAGTCCGATCGGTTCATGGTCGCGATCTGTACGTGCCGCCGCAGCAAGGCCTATCCGCTGTGCGACACCAGCCATCGACGGCGCAAGCGCAGCGACGACGCGTCAGGACAGCGGCCGTCGCAGTGAGGATTGGCCGGCCGACCAGCGCGTCATCATGTGGTCGGCCAGACGGTTCTCGACGACGTCGAACGCCCGCATGCCGAAGACGACGTCCCGCTCCAAATGTGGCTCACGCGCCACCAAGTCGCCGACCACGTCGGTGCGCACCACCTGCTCGTGCACGGCGTCGGCCTCGACGTGCTCGCGGTAGAAGTGAATGCAGGGTTCGGGTGCATTCATTCGAGTGAGAGCGTCGACCAGTCGGCGGGAACCGGGTGACGAGGTGATCTCCGTCGCGGCGAAGTGGCCGATGGCTGCGCCTCGCATGTCGCGGTGCAATCCGAACAGCGACATCAGGTTGACCGCCGCAAGTGCCTCCGCCGGAACGTGATTCAGGTAGTACAGGTACGTCGGTTCGAGGCCCGCGGCCTCCATCAGATCGGCGTACAGCTGCTGGTGCACCTGATCACCCCGCCCGCCGCCGAACTCGTCGAACTCGACGGCCACGAACGCGGCCTTGGCAGTGCCGGACAGGCGCGGTATCGCCCACGCGTGCGGATCGCCCTCCTTGAGGTGGTACGGCGACCGGTGGACGAAGTACTCCCGCATCTGATCCCAGGTGCCACGGTCGCGCAGGTAGTACGACGGGCCGTCGCCATCCGTGGGCTCGACGGACAACGCCGCCATTTCGTCGTCCGCCGACGCATCGGCATCGATCTGGCCGACGTCGCTGCGCACCGCGGCGAGGAACGCTTCCTCGAGCCGCGCCCGCAGATGCAGCACGCCCGGATCCCACTCCCAACGGGGATCGACGTCGCTGAAGCCGCGATAGTGCAGCTCGTAGCAGACGGCAAGGGCCAGCTGCAGGTCCCGCCCATAGGGGTCGGAGTCACCGACCGGCGCCGCGACGGGCGTGTAGTAGCGCCGAGGCGGTCGGCAGGCCAGGTGGTCGATGACGGCGAAGGACAATGGCCCCGTCGCCTCGGGAAGGGCCGGTTCGAGATGCGTGGCAGCGTGCGTCACGGATTACTGATACCCGCGACGCCGTCCCCAAAACCGGTCAATTGCGCCGTCAGCAACTCTCACTCGGCATGCCTACCGTGCCGACTGCGCCGGTAGGCCGCGCGCCGGAAACTCGCCAGCCAACTGGGCATCAGCCGGACGCCGGGGGCTTCGTGAAGCACGGGATCGAACGAGACGTCGCCGGGCGCGGCCACCCGTTGCAGGCGCAGGCGGGCCAACTTCTGGAAATCTCCGGTTCCGGCGGCCTGTTCGACCTCCAGGTCGAGGCCCTCCTCGGCGACGAGCCGGGCAACGACGTCGAGACTGAGCCCGCCGCCGTCGACGGGCGTCACGATTCGCGCCCGCAGCCACCAGGCCTGGCCCTGGTAGCTCAGGGGCATGACGGTGGAGAACACCGCGTCCGACCACGACGTGAGCGGGCGCAGCAGAACGCGACCAAGCGGGCCCCGCGCGGTGGAGGCAAGCAGCAGATCCCAGGAGAACGCGTCCCCGGCACCCGACGACATCCGCCAGGCCAGGCCACCGATGTCCGGTAGTGACCCGGGTAGGCCGATGCCCTTCGACAGCCTCGCCACGACGTCCCCAGTCTCGACGGGCAGCCCAACACCCGGCGCGGCGAGTCGTTCCAGCCGTCCCTCGGCGAGGATTCCGTTCGGGTGAAACAGCTTGCGGCGACGAAGTGCGGCGCCCCACTCGAAGGGCAGCGCGGCGACATCGGAGGTCTTCATGCCGGCGGGGGTGCCCACTGGGACCGCCGCCAAAACGCCAGGCGAGCGGGGTTCAACTCCGGCGCAACGGGTAATCCGCCACCACAGAGGGCCTAGTGCGGGCCGTGGGGAAAGGCGGGCGTCATGCCAAGGCGCAACGTAGCGGAGTCCTTCGTTCAGTACGGCATCCAGACCACCAACAGCAAGACGATCCTCATGGTGACCGAAGATCTCGACGAGGCCGCGCGCATGCTGGACCTCATCGGCGAAGGGCGTGTCATCGCGCGGACGGTCAGTTACAGCCAATGGCGCGAGGTGGAGGTCGAAGTACCCGTCAGCGGATGACATCGGCGGATTCAATCGGTCGCGCGTGGGTACCACGATGCGCATGGGATTTCCTGACCAACACCAAGACCCGCCTGGCACGCAGTCGCAGATGACGCCGACCCCGGACTGCGGTGAGAACTCCTATCGTGGCTCCGGTCGGCTGACCGGCAAGAAAGCCGTCATCACGGGCGGCGACAGCGGGATCGGCCGGGCCGTCGCGATCGCCTTCGCCCGCGAAGGGGCGGACGTGCTGATCTCCTACCTCGACGAGCACGAGGACGCCGCCGAGGTGGCTCGACTCGTAAAGGACGCAGGCCGCACGGCGGTCACCGTGCCTGGCGATCTGTCCGACCCGCAGCACTGCCGCGCGGTGATCGACAAGGCGAAAGACGAGTTCGGCCGCATCGACGTCCTGGTGTCGAACGCCGCGTACCAGATGACCCACGAGACGCTCGACGAGATCAGTGACGAGGAGTGGGACTACACCTTCCGCCTCAACGTGGGCGCCTACTTCCATCTGGTGAAAGCCGCTGTGCCGCACATGCCTTCGGGTTCCTCGATCATCGGCAGCTCGTCGGTGAACTCCGACATGCCATCGCCCACCCTGGCTCCGTACGCGGCGACGAAGGCCGCCATCGCGAACTTCTCCGCAAGCCTCGCACAGCTGCTCGGCGAGAAGGGCATCCGGGTGAACAGCGTTGCGCCTGGGCCGATCTGGACGCCGCTGATTCCGTCGACCATGCCGTCGGAGAAGGTGACGTCATTCGGTGAGAACACCCCGCTCGGCCGGGCAGGCCAGCCGGCCGAGCTCGCCGGAGCGTACGTCCTGCTGGCATCCGACGAGGGCAGCTACATGTCCGGGTCGCGCGTGGCGGTGACCGGGGGACGCCCGATTCTCTGACGGGCGGGACTAGTCCGGTTCCGGTGGCGACGTCACGGTCACCGACGTACCGACGCCGTCCTTCGAATCGATGTCGATGACGCCGCCCATCGCATCGAACCGCACCAGCAGTGAACCAAGGCCGATGTGTCCGTCGGCGACTGCCTCGTCGATGTGCGTCGGGTCGAATCCCGTTCCGTCATCGGCGATGGTCAGCACGACGCGGTCGTCGCGGCGCACCAATCCGACGGTGACGACGGTGGCGCGCGCGTGCTTGTGCACGTTGGCGAGCAGTTCCCGGGCAGCCCGGTACATCAGTGTCTGAGACGCGGGCTTGCCGACGTCATCCAGCTCGGCGCGGACGGTGACGCCGCTGCGAGATTCGAACTGCCGCAGCAGTTCTCGTACGGCTTCGGTGAGACCGAGTTGCGCGAGTACTTGCGGATGCAGCGCCGTCACCGTCGACCGCAGACCGGCGGCGGTCTGCTGCAGTGCGTCGTACACCAGATCCAGCGCCGGATCCGGATGGCGCTGACGCACCTCGTCCAGCTCCAGCCGAGCGGCCAGCAGGTTCTGCAGTGGGCCGTCGTGCAGGTTCTCGGCGGTGTCGCGGTTGTGCCGGTCGTCCGCCTGCAGTGCTTCGGACACCAGCCTGCGCCGAACCTCCTGCAGAGCCTTCACCCGCGCCGATCGTCGCGACAGCACCAGACACAGCGCGGTGGTCGCCACCGCCAGCCAGAGCAGGAAGCCGAACTGTAGGTAGACCACATCGGGCAGGCCGACGTGGTCGTCGCGTTTCGAGTAGATGATCCATGCCCCGAGGTAGCACGCGGCGGTACCGAGGCCGAGAACGCCTGTCAGCACCGGCCGGTCGCCGAACGCGACGGAAAGCGGCAGCAGGAAGAAGACCGGCAGCAACGCTGCCGTCGCGCCACCGGAGACGACGCACAGCGAGACGACCGCCAGCACGTCCACGCCAGTGGAGATCCAACCGCCCCAGGACGGCACCGGGCCGCGGAAGACGGCCACCGCCCACAGCACGGCGACGATCGCGTACGCACCGAGGATCGCCGTGTAAACCCCGGGCAGCCAGCTGTCGACCTCCCACAACCAGACCAGGCAGCCCATCAGCGCAATCAGCGGCAGACGCAACAGCGCCGAAACTCGAACGGGTTCTGCCGCGAAGTAGTCGACGATGCGTCGGAGGTGGCGGCCCAACGCTATTCCAGCAGCCCGCGACGCATCGCCTCGGCGACGGCGGCGCCGCGATCACCGACGCCGAGCTTCTCGTACAGCCGCTGCACGTGGGTCTTCACGGTGGAGGGTGCGAGGAACAGCTGCTTGGCCATCGCCGGGATGGTCTGGCCGCCCGCGATGAGGCCGAGCACCTCACGCTCGCGGGCGCTGAGCGTCGGGGTGTCCGAATCGTTGCGACGCTGAATCTCTCCGACCAGCCCTGCCGCGAGACTGGGGGCAACGACGTCGCGGCCCTTCGCGCAGTTCAACACCGCCTCGATCAGTTCGGCTCGACTGGACTCCTTGGGGATGAAGCCCGCGGCGCCGTCCTGCAGCGCCTTGTAGACGATCGCGGATTCGTCGTGCGCGGAGATCAGTAGCACGCGCGTGGGCAGCTCGTCGCGACGGACCGCGGCCGCGACCTGCGCGCCGTCCAGACCCGGCATCCGGTAGTCGAGCAGCGCGACCCGCGGTTGGTGCGTGCGGATGAGCTCCAACGCCGCCAAGCCATCCTCGGCCTCGGCGACCACGTCGATCGATCCGCTGGAACTGAGTGCTCGGACCACGCCGTCACGGAACAGCGGGTGGTCGTCGCCAACCACTACGCGCACCTTCTCGCCGCCTCCGACACCGGTCACGCCGTCAGCTTGGCATAACACCGCCGCCCGTTTCTCCGAACCACTGAGGCCCTCCCCAATTCGGGGAGGGCCTCGCGTGTCACCACGGCCGACGCACGGTCAGCAGTTGAGCCCGACGTGCACGACGCTGCTGCGGTTGAAGTTCGGAACGCCCGTGAGCGGATTCGCCGACGGCGCCTGCTGAACCTGCACGGGACGCACGGAGGCGACCGAGCAGTTCTCCATCGGGCCGGTTCCGAACTTGTTGACGATCACGCGGTGGCCGTCGGCTTGCAGCCGGGCGATGGTGTCTGCCGCCGAGCCGCCGGACGGTGCCGCGCCGGCCGTTGCCGGCCCCGCCATGATCGAAGTCGCCAGTCCGGCGCCCGCAATTCCCAACGCCATTCCGATGCGTTTCATCCTCATTTTCTCTTCCTCCATTTCGACGTTGAAACTCTGACAATTCGAGGTTACGTTCGGCGCCGAAAGAGGTGCAATCAATTCATACGATGCGCCTATCAAATGAGGTTCATGTGAATTGCGTTCCGCCACAGACGCGAATGGGCGGGCCGCAAACACGGCCCGCCCATTCCATGCGCTACTAACTGTGCATTGCGTCAGAGACTCGGCTCGAATTCCAGCACGCCGACTTCAGTGGACGCCACCCGCAATACGCTGGCCGACGCAATGTCGTAGAACAATCCACTGATTTGCAAACGCCCCTCGCGGTGCGCTTTCTCGGCGATCGGATGTGATTTCAGAATTTCGACCTGAACGGCGACGTTCACCATGCTCAATTGGTCGACGACCGAGAATCCCGCCGCGGCGGCCGACTGCGCCACCGGATGGCCGCCACCGTCGAACGCGGCGAGTGTGTGGCTGCCATGTCGCAGCCAGGCGTGCAGGGGATCCTCGTGTCCGTTGTGGTGGTGTCCGTTGTGCGCCGACCCGTTGGTGGGTTCGGCCAGCAATGCCGTCATCGCGCCGCAGCTCGAGTGACCACACACCACGATCGACGAGACTCCGAGGTTCTCCACGGCGAACGCGATCGCCGCCTCGATCGACGAATCTCGTTGCCCCGGCGGCACCAGATTCCCGACGTTTCGGACGGTGAACAGGTCGCCCGGTCCGCTCGACGTGATCACGTTGGGCACTACACGCGAGTCGGTGCAGGTGATGAACAGCGCCTCCGGCTGCTGGGTCCTGGCCAGGTCCTTCAGATGAGGTCGCATGAACGGTGCGGTACGGCGCTGGTAGACGGCGAGGCCGTCGAGCATCGGCCGGGTGGGCCCGCCGTTCCCGTTGGTGTGCTCGCCGTTCGTGCCGTTCCCGTTCGTGTGGTTGCCGTTCGAGTGCGGGCGAGAGTCGCGCTGCCACGACTTCCAGGGGACGATGCCCGCCAGTTGGTCCACCGACGTCATGGCCCGCTCCGGCGGTCCCTCGACTGCACTGTCGAGATGGACCGCGCCGAGCTCGCGGATGCGCACCGTGCCACCGGCCGCCTCGTGTTGCCGCTGCCACTCCTTGATCGCCTCGTGCGCGGCGTGGTCGAGGAAGTCGACGGACAGTTCCACCGTCGCGGTGGCGTTCGGCGGGACCGACGCCAGCTCTTGGGTGAGGCGCGGTAGCGACAGGAACGTGCACGAACCCTCGATCAGGACGCGCCACTCGTCGTCGCCGGTCCGTTCGGCGTGGATGCGCGTGCGGACCACCCGCCACAGCAGGAGACCGACCGCGAGCGCCAGGCCGATGAGCACGCCCTCGAGCAGGTTCAGGAACACCACGCCGAGGACGGTGACGACGTACACCGCCAGGTCTCCCGTGCGGCGAGCGGTCTCGATGTGCGCCCACTTGACCAGCTGGATGCCGATCACGATGAGCAGCCCGGCAAGCGCGGCCATCGGGATCTGTGTGGCGAGCCCGGCGAACGGCAACGCGAACGCCAGTACCCACACGCCGTGCAGGATCGCCGACGCCCGTGTCCGCGCCCCGGCCTTGACGTTGGTCGAACTGCGCACGATGACGCCGGTCACGGGCAGCCCGCCGACCGCGCCCGAGGCGATGTTGGCCGTGCCCTGACCGATCAGTTCACGATCGAAGTTGGTTCGAGTGCCACCCATCCGGTCGACGGAAACCGCCGACAGGAGGCTTTCCACGCTGGCGATCAGCGCCACGGTCAGCACACCGGTGGCGAAGGCGCCCCAGTTTCCGTCGGGCAGGTTCGGCAGTTGCACGGCGTCGAGGAGCGACCCGTCCAGCGCGATCCGCGGCACGTCGAGCGCCAGCACCACCGACGCCACGGTCGCAGCGACGATGGCGACCAGTGGACCCGGCACCTTGCCGATCGGGGCGGGCACCCACCGCCACGCCAGCAGGACGGCGATGACGAAGACGCCGAGGAACACTTCCGGTCCGCCGGCGTTCAACAGTTGCGCGGGCAGTTCGGTGACGTTGGCGAGCGCCGTGCTGTTCGATTCGCCGCCGAGCAGCACGTGTATCTGTTGCAGCGCGATCGTAATACCGATTCCGGCGAGCATGGCGTGCACCACGACCGGCGAGATGGCCAGCGCGGCGCGAGCCACCCGGCTCAATCCGAACAGCACCTGCAGCACGCCGGCGCACACGGTGATCGCGCACGTGACGGCCCAGCCGAACTGTGCGACCAGGCCCGCGACGATGACGGTCAGCCCGGCGGCGGGCCCACTCACCTGCAGCGGCGATCCACCAAGAGCACCCGCGACCACGCCGCCGACGATCGCCGCGATGAGGCCGGCGAGTACGGGGGCATCGGAGGCCACCGCGATGCCCAGCGACAACGGCAGTGCAACCAGGAACACCACCAGCGAGGCGGGTATGTCATAGCGCAGGTTCGACCGCCAGCCGGTAGGCACTGCCGGTGCTTGCGGCGCCGGCGGCTCGCTCGTCGATTTGACTTGAAGACCTTCGTTAATGAGCGGCTCCCATCGTTGAGCAATGCAGAATTGGTGTCTGACGTCGATGTCGACCGGATCAACGGTATGGATGGCCATCTGGGGCGGCAACGCGATGCGGCTACTTCATGTCGAACCCATATGTGTTGTTACGCAGTCGAAACGGAACTCGGGTCATTAGCCCAAGGAGTCGTGATTGCGGGAAACCCTGTGGCACAGTGCGATCCGGGCCGATTCCCCAGGGTCGCTCGCCCGCCAGGTATCTTGCGGCGAATGACGTAGCAGCGTGATCTCCGTCACCCATTGGCTATCAACGCTTTTCATAAGAAGTGCATATGAACTTCGTGACAGCTTCACATCGCGTTTGCAGTATGGAAGCATGACAAGGACGTCGCTCCCTGCCCGCACGCCCAACCACCGGCAGGCCATCCTCGGCCAACTGCCTCGCATGTACCGGCCCGACGGGTCCCCCATCCGGGTGCTTCTCGTCGACGACGAACTGGCACTGACCAACCTGGTCACGATGGCGCTGCACTACGAGGGCTGGCAGATCGAGGTGGCGCACGACGGCCGCGACGCCGTCGCGAAGTTCCGCGAGAACGCCCCCGACGTGCTGATTCTCGACATCATGCTGCCCGACATCGACGGCCTCCAGATACTGCGGCGGGTCCGCGAGGCATCGGACTACACACTCACGCTGTTCCTCACCGCGCGCGACTCGGTGACCGACCGTGTGGCGGGCCTCACGGCAGGCGCCGACGACTACATGACCAAGCCGTTCAGCCTCGAGGAACTCGTGGCGCGGATCCGGGGGCTGCTGCGGCGGTCCCAGTACACCGACGTCCCTCCGCCCGACCAACTGACCGTCGGCGACTTGACACTCGACGGGCCCAGCCGGACCGTGACCCGGGCCGGCGCGATGATCTATTTGACCGCAACGGAATTCGAGCTTCTGCGCTACCTGATGCGCAACCCGGATCGCGCCATCGCCCGCGAGGAGATCCTGGATCGGGTGTGGAACTACGGCTTCGACGGCAGGTCCAGCATCGTCGACCTCTACATCTCCTATTTGCGGAAGAAGCTCGACGGTCGCGGTGAGCCGATGATCCACACCGTGCGCGGCATCGGATACATGCTGCGGTCCCCGCAGTGAGACGGCCCACCGCGGGGTGGCGTCCAAGAACCATTCGACAGCGCCTCGTGCTGGGCGTTTCCACCGTCGTCAGCGTCATCATGGCGGCGATGGGTGGGCTGTACGTCTACAGCCTGCGTGACTACGCCATCGACCTCATCGACGAGCGGCTGACACACTCGCTGGCCGCGTTCAGCCATTCGCTCGCCAAGAGCACCTACACCGACGCCCATCCACAACTGTTCGGGACCGAGGGGCCCGAAGTGTTGACGGACTTCACCGGCCAGGCGCCGGGAACGTTGATAGCCGTCCTGCACGACGGGGCGGTCGTCGGCTCGGCGGTGTTCTCCGACGGCGAGCCGCGCCCGGCACCGGTGGACGCCGTCCGCGCCCTGGAAGCCATCACCTGGCCCGGTGACGAGTCCCCGTTCAGCGTCGAGCTCGGCCGGCTGGGGCAGAACCGGGTACAGAGCCGCGCCATCGACGGTGCACACACGCTGGTGTCGGGGGTGTCGCTGGAGCGCGTCAACTCGGCGGTGGTGCGCAAGAGCGTCAGCGCGGGAGGCCTGGTGCTGGTGGCGTTGGTGGTGTGCGCGGCAGGCACCGTGCTCGCGATCCGGCTCGGCCTCCGACCGCTGCGACGCGTCGCCGCGACGGCGGCCGGCGTGGCCAAGTTGCCGCTCGCCGATCCGGGCCATCGGATCACCGCGCGGGTCGCCGATGCCGACACCGACCCCGACAATGAGGTCGCCATCGTCGGGCGGGCGTTGAACCGGCTGCTGGCCAACGTGGATTCCGCGCTCGTGGAGCGTGCCGAGTCGGACCGCCGGATCCGCCGGTTCCTCTCCGACGCGAGCCACGAACTCCGCACACCGCTGGCCGCGATCCAGGGCTACGCCGAACTCACCCGCCAAGATCGGGCGGAGCTGCCGGACACCACCGAGTACGCGCTCGCGCGCATCGAGTCGGAGTCGCTGCGGATGGCGTCGCTGGTCGCCGACCTGCTGTTGCTGTCTCGCCTCGACGAGCGCGAGGGGCTGCTGACCGAGGAGGTCGACCTGGACGACGTACTCATCGACGCCGTCAACGACATCACGGTGTCGGCGACGGAGCACCACTGGCAGCTCGAACTGCCCGAGATACCGGTTCGGGTGCTCGGCGATCGGGCCAGGCTGCACCAGCTGCTGAGCAACCTGCTGGCCAACGCCTCGGTCCACACGCCGCCCGGCACGACCGTCACCACCTCCCTGCGGATTCGCGCCGATGACACGGGCGCCCGGGCCGAGCTGGCCGTCGAGGACGACGGTCCCGGCATTCCCACCGACCTGCTGCCGCATCTGTTCGACCGATTCGTGCGGGCCGACACCTCACGATCCCGGGAGGCGGGCAACAGCGGGCTGGGCCTTGCCATCGTGCAGTCGATCGCCGAAGCGCACAACGGTGCGGTCGCGGTTCGATCGGACGCTGGCGGAACCACCTTCACCGTCGAGCTGCCCGACCTCGTCCTGACCTACGGCGGCGTCGTCAGGCACCGTGTTGGGGCCGCGACACCATGACGCCGTCAGGCCGTTCACCACGTGTCCTATCGTGACGGTCATGGACTTCACGATGTCGCCGAAGGCGCAAGACCACCACGAGCGACTCACGGAGTTCATGACGGAATTCGTGTTCCCGGCCGAGGCGGAGTACCACCGCTACCGCGAGGAGGCGGGCCCCAAGGATCACACCGTCCCGCCGATCGTCGAGGAGCTCAAGCTCAAGGCGAAGGAGCGGGGACTGTGGAACCTGTTCTTGCCGTCGATCTCGGGGCTGAGCAATCTGGAGTACTCGCCGCTGGCTGAGTTGTCGGGCTGGAGCCTGGAGATCGCGCCCGAGGTACTCAACTGCGCGGCGCCCGACACCGGGAACATGGAGACTCTGCACCTGTTCGCGAACGAGGACCAGAGCAAGCAGTGGCTGGAGCCGCTGCTCGACGGGCAGATCCGCAGCGGCTTCGCGATGACGGAACCGGCGGTGGCCTCCAGCGACGCCCGCAACATCCAGACGTCGATCGTGCGCGACGGTGCCGACTACGTGATCAACGGGCGCAAGTGGTGGACCACCGGCGCCGCCGACCCGCGCTGCAAGATCCTGATCGTGATGGGACGAACCAACCCCGACGCCGCCAGCCATCAGCAGCAGTCGATGGTGCTGGTGCCAGCGGACACTCCCGGGGTGAACATCCTGCGGTCGACGCCGGTGTTCGGTTGGCAGGACCAGCACGGGCACTGCGAGATCGTCTTCGACAACGTGCGGGTTCCCGCCACCAATCTGCTCGGTGAGGAGGGCTCGGGTTTCGCGATCGCCCAGGCGCGGCTGGGACCAGGCCGGATCCACCACTGCATGCGGGCGCTCGGCGCGGCCGAGCGGGCGCTGGCGTTGATGGTGGACCGCGTGCAGAAGCGGGTGGCGTTCGGGAAGCCGCTGTCCGAGCAGGGTGTGGTGCGTGAGTCGATTGCCAAGTCGCGCAACGAGATCGACCAGGCCAGGCTGCTGTGCGAGAAGGCGGCGTGGACCATCGATCAGCTCGGCAACCGGGAGGCGCACCTGTTGGTGTCGCAGGTCAAGTCGGTGGCGCCGATCGTGGCGTGCGCGGTGATCGACCGTGCCATTCAGGTCCATGGCGCCGCAGGCGTCAGTGACGACTTCCCGTTGGCGCGGCTGTACAGCTGGCACCGGGCGATGCGGCTGTTCGACGGGCCCGACGAGGTGCACATGCGGACCATCGCGCGCGCCGAATTGGGCCGCGAGAAGAGCGCTTTCGCGGCGGCGGTGACCGCGTAGTGACCGGCGACGTCGCGATGCTGTCGGGGGCGTGGAACTTTCGGGACGTCGCCGAGCACACCGGCATCCGGCCGGGACGGTTCTACCGGTCCAGCGAGCTGAGCCGGCTCGACGACGCCGGTCGCGAAGCGATGCTGCGGCTGGGCATCACGGACGTCGCCGATCTGCGGTCGCTTCGCGAGGTCGAGCGCCGCGGGCCAGGGCAGGTGCCCGAGGGCGTCGAGGTGCATCTGCTGCCGTTTCACGAGCTCTCCAATCAGGGTCCTGAGGGGGCCGAGGCGCCGCACGAGCAGACGTTCGAGCGGATGATGACGGAGAAGCCCGACGACGAGGACGTCGCCGTTGCGGCGGCGCGCTTCATGACGGAGGAGTACAAGCGCTTCCCGACGTTGCCCGGCGCGCATCTTGCGGTGCGCGAGGTGGTTTCGATGCTGGCCGACGGGCGTCCCGTCATCACGCACTGCTTCGCGGGGAAGGACCGGACGGGATTCACGGTTGCACTGGCGCTGGAAGCGGCGGGGGTTCCCCGCGACGAGATCCTGGCCGACTTCCTCCGCAGCAATGAGGCGGTGCCGCAGCTGAGGGAACGCATCCTCGAGTCGATCCGCAATCGCGGTGCTGAGGGGACGACGGATGAGATCGTCACGTTCGCCGAAGCGCGGCTCAACGAGGAGGTGTTGGGCGTTCGGGAGGATTACCTCGCGGCGGCGCGCAGCACCATCGACGAGGACTACGGTTCGCTGCCGAATTACCTTGAGGCGCTTGGTGTCACGGGTGATCAGGTGGATCGCCTGCGTGCGAACCTGCTGGCCTGAGCCACCCCCGCTGGCACACACGACCCCGATTGCCCACCTAACAGCGACTTTTCGCACGCACCCCTGCCAACCGTCGACCCACCAGCCGATCCCCACCCGCAGACACCACCCCGATTGCCCACCTCACAGCGACTTTTTCGCACGCACCCCTGCCAACCGTCGACCCACCAGCCGACCCACACCCCCGGCAGCCACCACGCCATTTGCCCACCTAACAGCGACTTTTCGCACACGCCACTGCCAACCGTCGACCGACCACCCGACCCACACCCCGGCAGACAACACCCCATTTGCCCACCTAACAGCGACTTTTCGGGTCACCGGTGTTGGGCCGGGTGCCAGGCGGCCTCAGGCATTCGACCACGTCGGACCGTCCCACCCGGCCAGGTCGAACGGCCGGCCCCGCGCCTCCTCGCGCATCGCTAGCACACGTTGGTGAATCCGGTACTCGGTCGCACGCGGCAATACCCCGGGCCCATACCGGCCCCAGCCGTGCCGACGAACTCTGTCATGCGCGATCTCCCATCGCAGCGCATCCGACACGGCCTTCGACGCCCTGCCCGGAATCCGGAAACCCTGATATGTCAGTGCCTCGATCAGCTCTGCGACCGAATGTGAACCGTGTTGGGCGAGGTACATGGTGAGCGCGTAGCGAAGCTCAATGCCGCGTAGTTCGCGTGGTTGGGCCATGCCCGACGGTGACATCGCGCTACGACACATCCCGCGAGAAGTCGCTGTCAGGTGGGCACTTATCCACAGGGAGTCTCCCCCGAAGCCGCGGATGCGCGACCTGCCGCACACTAGCCGTGAAGAAGTCGCTCGGAGGTGGGCAATCGGGGTGGTGTTAGCGCGGGGTGCGGGTCGACGGGTAGGTCGACGGTTGGCAGGGGCGCCCGCGAAAAGTCGCTCGTAGGTGGGCATTTCCAACAGTGGTCCGGGACGCACGCGCCTGGCACGAGCACCTGGCGCGCTAGCCCACCAACACCGCTAGCCCACGAACACGGTTACCCCACGAACAACGCGACCGCCCACACCGCCGTCGCCAACAACGCACCCGCCAACTCGACCCCGACCGACAGAGCCACGCCCTTGATCGCGTGCACGGTCGACGTCCAGGCCAACCGCTGATCGCGTCGCTTCGCCAGCTCGGCCAAATACACGCCGAGCACGAAGCCCAACACCAGGCCAAGCACCGGCACCACGAAGAAACCGATGATGCCAAGCACCGCACCGGCGAACAGGCTCGACGTCCTGACGTCGGCGCCGCGCATCCGTCGCATCGGCCACAGGTACTTCACCAGCAAGGTGGCGCCCAACAGCACTGCGACGACACCGAGCGTCACCCACGCCACCGTCGTCCGCTCGATGAACGCCCACACCGCGATGGCACCGAACACCAGCACCGTGCCGGGTAGCAGCGGCACCAGAATTCCGACCAACCCCACCGCGATCGCCAGGGCGACCAGCACGACCCCTGCCGTGCTCACCGTTCACACCCGAGTTGCATTGCGAGGTCGTCGAAGTCGTCGGCCACGACGTCGAACTCGCCGTCCTCGAATGCCGGCATGGGACGGCCGGGGCCGTGCTCGAGCGGCCGCTTCACGTACCCGGTCTTCAGACCGGCGTCGCGCGCAGCACGCAAATCGCTCGGATGCGCCGCGACGAGCATCACCTCCACCGGCCGCACGTCGAGCAGGTCGGCGCAGCCCCGATACACCTCAGGATCCGGCTTGTAGTGGTGGAACAGTTCGGCCGAGACCACGCAATCCCACGGCAGCCCTGCCCGCTTGGCCATGTTGGTCAACAGTGACACGTTTCCGTTCGACAGCGTCGTGATGACGAACCGCTGCTTGAGACGGGTCAAACCAGCCACCGAGTCCGGCCACGGGTCGAGGCGGTGCCACGCGCGGTTGAGGTCGTCGACATCCTCCTCAGGCACCGAATCGATGCCGGCCTTGCGCAACAGGTCGTCGAGGATCACCCGATGCAGCGCGTCGATCCGCATCCACGGGAGGTCGCCGCGGCGCACCCGGTCCATCGCCTCCGGATAGCCGCCGCGCCAATCGTCGGCAAACGCCGCCCAATCTCGTTGCAGCCCATGCCTTTCGCCGAAGGCATCGAGTTCGCCGATGATGCTGGTGCGCCAGTCGACGACGGTTCCGAAGACGTCGAACGCCAACACCTTCACGGCAACAAGACCACCTTGCCGCGCACCCCGCCCTCCGCCAGGCTCTCCAGGGCCGCTCGGCCCTCCGACAGCGGATACTGCATCGGCGGTGGCGGCCGCAGCCCGCCGGCGATCAGCCGGCCCAACCCCAACCCGAACATCGACTGAGATCCCGGCGTCCGATTCACGAATTCGCCATACCCGACGCCCACCACGCTGACGTTGCGCAGCAGCAACCGGTTCACCTTGACCGTTGGGATGCCGCCCGCCGCGAAACCCAGTACCAGCAGCCGTCCCTCGGTTGCCAGCACGCGGATCGCGTCGTCGAACGCATCCCCACCGATCGGGTCCACCACCAGATCGACGCCGCGGCCACCGGTCTCGTCCCGCACGGCCTGCGCCCACCCGTCGGTGAGCGGCAACACCACGTCGGCGCCCAGCGACTCGACGTATTCGATGGCGCTGGCCCGGTGCACCATCGCAATCACCTTGGCTCCCAACGCCTTCGCGATCTGGATGGCCGCCGTGCCGACGCCGCCGCCGGACCCCAGCACCAGCACCGTCTCGCCGGGACGCAGCGCGCCACGACGCTCCAGCGCGAAGTACATCGTGTAGTAGTTGCCAAGCAGACACACCGCGGATGCGTCGTCCACGTCGTCGGGGCTCGCCACCACGTTGTCCGGCGACACCGCCACCCGCTCGGCGTACCCGCCGAGCATGGTGAACGCCGAAACCCGTTGGCCGGGCGTGAAACCCGAGCCCTCAGGCGCCGACCGCACCGTCCCCGCGACCTCCATCCCGGGAGTGAAGGGCGGGTCCAACTTCAGCTGGTACTCGCCGCGGATCAGCAGCAGATCGGGAAAGCAGACACCGGCCGCACCGACGTCGACGACCACCAGGCCGTCACCGGCTGGGTCGTCGACATCGGTGTAGGCCAACCCGGATGGCCCGGAGAGCTCCTGCGCGACAAGCGCCTTCACCGTCTAACCGAGCTTGAAGCTGGCCGACTTGGCCGCGGACAGATCGGTGATCTCGCCCCACTTGCCCGCGACGTCGTCGATCGATGGCACGTTCTCGAACGTCACGCCGTCGTTCTGGAACAGCGCGGTGCGCTGCACCTTGCCGCCACCGACGATGAAGATCGAGTCGGTGTCGGGCACTTCCTCCGTGCAGAGGTAGGCCACCACCGGCGCGACGTACTCCGGCGTCAGCTTCTCGAATACCTCGGGCGGCAGGATGTCCTGCGTCATGCGGGTGGCGGCGATCGGCGCGACGGCGTTGGTCTTGATGTTGTACTTGGCGCCTTCCTGGGCCAGCGTGTTGATCAGGCCAACCAGGCCCAGCTTCGCCGCACCGTAGTTGGCCTGCCCGAAGTTGCCGAACAGCCCGCTGGTCGACGTGGCCACCACGACGCGGCCGAAGCTCTGCTCGCGGAAGTGCGGCCAGGCCGCGCGGATCACGTTGTAGCCGCCGTAGAGATGCACCTTCAGCACGGCGTCCCAGTTCTCGTACGTCATCTTGTGGAAGGTGCCGTCGCGCAGGATGCCGGCATTGCTGACCACGCCATGGATGGCGCCGAACTCGTCGACCGCGGTCTTGATGATGTTCGCGGCGCCTTCTGGCTCGGCCACGCTGTCATAGTTGGCGACGGCGCGACCGCCGGCCTCCTTGATCTCGTCGACGACCTGGTCGGCCATGTTGTGTCCGGCACCGGTGCCGTCACGGGAGCCACCGAGGTCGTTGACCACGACGCTGGCGCCCTCACGGGCCAGGGTCAGCGCGTACTCACGACCCAATCCACCACCGGCTCCGGTGACGACGATGACGCGATCCTGCACTCCGGGCATTGGGTTCCTATCTCTCGATCCTCGGTTGAACGGCAGCTAGAAGAGCTTGCGTGCCAACTTCCACGCCTTCTCTGTATACGGCGGGTAGATGATGGCGGTTAAGTCGGGTCGGGTTGGCTTCGTCAGCACCGACTTGCGGTGGCTGAACTCCTCGAAGCCGAACCGCCCGTGATAGGAACCCATGCCCGATGGTCCGACTCCACCGAACGGCAGCTTCGTGGTCGAGAACTGGAACAACAGGTGGTTGACCAGCATGCCGCCGGAGGTGACCTCCTTGATCACCCGCTCCCGCACGCTCTTGCTCTTGGTGAACAGGTACGCCGCAAGGGGCTTGGGCCGCGCATTGACGAAATCGATTGCCTCGTCCAGGGATTGGACCGTGACGATCGGCAGGATGGGCCCGAAGATCTCATCTTGCATCAACGGCTCGTCAAGGTCTGGGTCCACGACGACCGTCGGCTGAATCCTGACCGCCCCGGCATCGGAGCCGCCGCCGATCGCGACCTCGCCCTTGGTCGCCGCCAGAGAGGCGACCAGCCGGTCGAAGTGGCGCTCGTTGACGATTCGCTTGCCCGCGACCTCCTCGGCCTCGAACTTGTCGATGGTCGCCTTGATCTCGTCGACAAGCTGGTCGCGGATCGACGCGTCCGCCAGCACGTAATCCGGTGCGATGCAGATCTGGCCGGAGTTCATGAGCTTGGTCCACGCGATGCGCTTGGCGGCCACCGGGATGTCGGCGTCGGCGGCGACGATGACTGGGCTCTTGCCACCGAGTTCGAGCGTGACGGGCGTGAGGTGCTTGGCCGCCGCCTCGTAGACCTTGCGGCCGACCTCGGTACCGCCGGTGAAGCACAGCTTGTCGAAGCCCTGCGCGATGAGCTCCTGGCTGACCGCGCCGTCTCCCTCGACCACCACGACGGCGTCACTGTCGAGGTACTTCGGCACGAGCTCCGCCATCAACGACGACGACGCCGGTGACACCTCGGACGGCTTGAGCACGACCGCGTTGCCCGCGGAGAGCGCTCCGACGGCCGGGCCGAGCGTCAGGGCGAAGGGGAAGTTCCACGCACCGATGACCAGCACCACGCCGAACGGTTCGTACTCGATCCACGCGCGGCCCGGCAGCTGTGCCTTCTCCAGCAGCCGGTGCTTGCGCTTGGTCCACTTCCCGACGTTCTTCGCGGCGTCGGCCGCTTCGCTCGCGGTGCTGGCGATGTCGGCCAGCCACGCCTCGAACGGATTGCGGCCGAGATCCTGGTGCAGCGCGTCAGCGATGGCTGCCTCGTTGTCGACGACGAGGCGCTCCAGCGCGCGCAACTGCTGTTTGCGCCACTCGACGTCGCGGGTACGGCCGGTGGCGTAGGTCTTGCGGACGCGAGCAACGATGGTGGGAATGTCGACTTTGGTGGTCGAACCGGGCGCAGTTGGCGCCGGTGCGTCGGCGGATTGCGTGGTCATGGGAGTCCTTCCTGACCCGAGGAATACCCGATCCTAACCAACCACCCGGTTGGCGAACAGGCCCGCGCGACTCCGACGCTGCGCCTACCCGCTGGTCTGGTCGGCCGCCTTCTCGCCGATCACGAAGGTCGAGAACCCGCCCCGTTCCGCGTCCTCGTCCTCCTCGATGGGCAGCGTCCAGCGGTCCAGACGCCGCATCTCGTCGACGGAGTGCACGCCGGACGCCGTCCAGCCGTGCCCGTTCAGCCACGCCGTGACGTCGGCACGAGCGGGATCGTCGTACATCAACTCCTGGATGTTCATCACGTTCTGCATCCCGAACCGCTCCGCGATGCCCTCGAAGCGTTCCCGCATGGCCGCACGGCGCTCCGCGGAGGTGACCCCGGCCGTTTCCGCCGCGACGCGACTGCCCGGCGCACTGAGCTCGGTGATCTGCTCGAACAGTCGGTCCTGGGCGTCTGCCGGCAGGTACATCAGCAGCCCCTCGGCCAGCCACGCCGTAGGCAGCGATGCGTCGAACCCGCTCTCCCGCAACGCCTTCGACCAGTCGTACCGGAGGTCCTGCGGCACCTGGTGCAACTCGGCCGACGGCGCGACGCCGTGCTCGGCGAGGGTCGCGTGCTTGTACTCGAGCACCTTGGGCTGATCGATTTCGTAGACGGCGGTGCCGGCCGGCCAGTCCAGTCGGTAGGCCCGCGAATCCAGGCCCGACGCCAGGATGACGACCTGCCGGATGCCCGCCGCGACCGCCTTGGCGAAGTAGTCGTCGAAGAAGTGCGTGCGCACCGCCTGGTAGCTGCCCATGTGCGCAAAGACCGCGGCAGCCTCGGCATCGACGTCGGCGACCTTCGCGACGAAGCTGTCGTCGAGCAGCGCCTCCCAGATCCCGGTGCCGGCCCCGGCCACCAGCGTCTTGGCGTACGGGTCGCGGATGAGCGGCTCGGCGCGTGCGGTCTCACCGGCCCGCGCTGCTGCGACCATCACCGCGGTCGATCCGACGCTGGTCGCGATGTCCCAGGAGTCGTCATGGGTGCGCAGTGAGCTCATGTCACCACGATACCGAAGAACTTAGATCACCTATGTGGACGGCCGCACGATGCCGTGCGTGACGTTGCCAAGAGTGCGACGGGCGGGCTGACCGGTTTTTGGCGAGTTACTCGGCGATCTTCCACAGTTTGTTCGCCAGGAGCAGTTCCAGCTTTTCCACGATGGTGGTCAACTCGTCGTGGCCGCCGACGTAGCCCGCGTAGAAACCCATCCCCCACATCACGGCGATGAGCATCTCGACGAGGGTCGAAACGTCGGTGTCGGTGGTCAGCTCGCCACGCTCGATGGCGTCGGTGACGACCCAGGTGACGAACGCGCGGGACGTCTTGAGTGAGTTGTGCTCGTCGCGGCTGAGTTCCGGATGCCGCTGGGATTCCAGCACTGACGTAACCAGGAAGGCTGCGGCCGACCGATCACGGGATTCTGCCTGCATCGCTGCCGAGAAGAAGGCCGTCAACCGCTTCAAGAGCGACGTCTCGACCTCCGCCTTCGCCATTCCGGCGGCCACCACCATCTCGTTGGTCTTGTCCACCACCTCGCCGTAGAGCACCCGCTTGCTGGCGAAGTAGTGGTTGATTGCCGGCCTAGTCAGGTCGGCCCGGATGGCAATTGCCTGGAATGTTGCTGCGTCATAGCCGAGTTCGCTGAAAACCTCCCGCGCCGCACGCACGATGCGTTCCCGGGTCTCCGCAGCCTTAGCCGCGGGCGGACGTCCTGGACCCCGGGTCGCGGTATACGGCACAGTCAAATTGTGCCACACGTCACCGGTGTCGCTGAGGTGAATGGTTGCGGAAGCATTCGGAGAATCTCGTGCAGCAAATCACCGCGACCGTCAATGGGAGACGGTGCGCCGCACGCGCGTGGATTTGCCAAGCGTGGGTACCCAGAGCCAATGCTCAACGTCGGGGGACAACTATGGTGGCGCAATGGCGAGCGTCGTAACCCGTGAGTCGTACTTCGACGCCGGTATCGACGTGCTGTCCGATCTCGGCTACGGCGGCCTGAAGCTCGCCGAGGTGTGCAACCGCCTCGGGGTCACCACCGGCTCCTTCTACCACTACTTCGCCAGTTGGTCCGCCTACACCCGCGCGCTCGTCTCCCATTGGATGCAGGCCCGCACTGTCAGCGTCATCGACGTCATCCGGGCCGAGCCGGATCCACGCCGCCGCATCGGCTCGCTGATCCAGGAGGGGCTCGCATTGCCGCACGGCGCCGAGGGAGCGATCCGCGTGTGGAGTGCGATCGACACCGAGGTGGGTGCCATGCAGGCGGCCGTCGACCGGCAGCGCTTCGACTTCCTGGTGGAATCGGCGTGCGAGATCCTCGACGACAAGCATCACGCGGAGGTGTTCGCGTCGTGGGCGCTGTACCTCCTGATCGGCTACGAGCAGGCCGTGCTGCCGCGGCGCGAACCAAGCGACATCCAGTGGATCGCCGACCAACTGCTCGACGCGCTGGATTCGGGCCGGTTCGACACGCTCCCCGACAACGTCTGACGGCACCACCGGATTACCATCCGGTGCATGCTGACCCGGGCTGGCTGGTGGCGCCGGGCAGTGGATCGGATCAACGAGCGCGATCCCGAACACGACGCGCTGCGGCGCGCGATCCGTGCGGCGATCGTGGTGCCCATCGCGGCGGCCGTCGCCTTCGAGGTCGGCGGCGGTTCGCAGACACCGTTGTTCGCGATCTTCGGGTCCGTGGCGCTGCTCATCATGGTGGACTTTCCCGGTAATCGCCCGGCCAGGGCGTTGGCGTACGCCGGCCTCGGGTTCAACGGCACCGTCCTCATCACGCTCGGTTCGCTCGTCGCACCCATCCCGTGGCTGGCCGTCACGACGATGTTCGTGCTCGCCGTCGCGGTGACCTTTTCCGGCGTGCTGAGCGAGATCGTCGCGGCCGGACAGCGCTCGACGCTGCTGACGTTCGTGCTGCCGGTCTGCACGCCGCCAGGCCCGATCCCCGAGCGGCTGTTCGGCTGGCTCATCGCGCTGGCGCTCGCCGTCCCCGCCTCCCTCTTCCTGCTGCCGCCGCGGCATCACGACGACCTGCGCCGCCACGCCGCGGCGGTGTGCCGCACCCTGGCCGACCGGTTGGAGGGCGCCGCGTCGGCCGACGCCGTCTCGGCGGCGATGGGTGAGCTGCGGGCCAACTTCCTCGGCGCCGACTTCCGGCCCGTCGCACTGACCGCGGGCAGCCGCGCCCTGGTGCGGGTCGTCGACGATCTGCAGTGGCTGTCCGATCGCGTCACCGAGACGTCGGGGGATCTGCTGGCCGAGATGCGCGACCCCCTGGTGCGGGTGCTGCGCGATTCGGCCAAGGTGCTCACCACGCCGCAGGCGCAGGGCCGCGACGAATTTCGCGCCGACCTCGCGCAGGCGTTGGCCGTGCAGCGCCTGGTGGCGCAGAGCCGGTACCGAGAAGACATCGTCGAGATCCTGGATGAGCCAAGTGACGCCACCGCCATCGGCGTCGGGCGAAAGCTGTTGACGCGTCGCACCATTTCGGCCTGCGTCGGCGCTACCGGGCGCGTCATCGCCATCGCCGCGGACGCCGACGCGCGGCCGGTGTGGGCCCGCGTGCTTGGCCGTCGGCTCCCGGAGGCAGGCGCGTCCGACCGGGTCTATTCGGAGTCGCAGGCCATCGCGTATCTGACCGCCGGGTTCGTCGCCACGCGGGCTGTGGTGGTGCGCAACAGCCTGCGCACCGGCCTTGGGCTGGCGACCGCCGTCGCGATCACCCACCTGTTTCCCGTGCAGCACGGCTTCTGGGTGGTTCTCGGCGCCATGTCGGTGCTGCGCAGCAGCGCGTTGACCACCGGCACGCGCGTGCTGCGCGCCGTCACGGGTACCGGCATCGGGTTCGTGCTCGGTGCGATCTTCATCCAGCTGATGGGCTACGACCCAGCGGTGATGTGGACGATGCTGCCGGTCGTCGCGTTCGGGTCGGCGTACGTGCAGCAGGTGGCGTCGTTCATCGCGGGGCAGGCGATGTTCACGATGATGGTGCTGATCGTCTTCAACGTGATCGTGCCGACGGGCTGGAGCGTCGGCTTGATCCGCGTCGAGGACGTGGTGGTCGGCGCCCTGGTGGGCATCGTGGTGTCGCTGTTGCTGTGGCCGCGCGGCGCGGCGTCCGCGGTCTCCAAGGCGATCGACGCCGCGTGTGAGGTCGGCTCGACGTACCTGCGGACGGCGGTGCGCCGCGTCACCCGCGGCGCGTCCGAGGCTGCCAACGACCGCGTCTTCGCGCTCGGCCACGACGCGATGTCGGCATCCCGCACGCTCGATGATGCGGTGCGCCAGTATCTTTCGGAGAGCGGCGGTTCGACGGATCTGCGCGCACCGGTGATCCGCGCGGCCAACCGCGCCATTCGTCTGCGCACTGCGGCCGAGCTCATCGCCGACGTCGTCCCGCCGCCGCTCGCCACCTACCCGCGCGTGCGCACGGTGCTCGAAGCGCACGCCGACGGGATCTGCGCGCGGCTGCACGGCACTGCGGGCACCGTTGGGCAGGGACCGATCAGCGACGACTTCGTGTTGGCGCTGCGGGCCGACTCGCCAGGTGACGCACTCTCGGTCTCCGCCGCGCTGCCGCTGGTGACGGTTGCCGCGAACCTGGGCGAGCTGGAACTGCTCTACCCCGATCCGGTGCAACCCGTCACCAGCCGCGCCTAACGTCCGGCAGTGTGCGGCATCAGCGCATTCGGCGGGATGACGCCGAACTTGCCCGCATTGAAGTCCTCCATGGCCTGGATCAGCTCCGACTTGGAGTTCATCACGAACGGTCCGTAGTGGAAGACGGGCTCGCGAATGGGCTTGCCGCCCAAGATCAGAACCTCCAGCGCGGGACGGTTCGAGTCCTGGCCCTCCGCAGCGCCGACCGAGATCCGGTCACCGGGCCCGAACACCGCCAGCTGGCCCTGCTGGATCGGCTGCGCCACGGGGCCCACCGTGCCGCGGCCGGACAACACGTAGACGAGCGCGTTGAAGTCGCGGTTCCACGGCACGTTCAACAGTGCGCCGGGCTGAATGGTGGCGTGCGCCAACGTGATCGGCGTGTAGGTGGCGCCGGGACCCTGCTGGCCGTCGACGTCGCCGGCGATGATACGTACGAGCGCACCGCCGTCGTCGGAGGACAGCAGCTTGACCTGTCCCCCCTCGATGGCCTGGTAGCGCGGGCTGGCGAACTTGTCCTTGCGCGGCAGGTTCACCCACAGCTGGATGCCGTGGAAGGTGCCGCCGCTCTCGACGAGTTCGGCGGGCGGCGTCTCGATGTGCAGGATGCCCGACCCTGCCGTCATCCACTGCGTGGCACCGTCGGTGATGAGGCCACCGCCGCCGTGCGAATCCTGGTGTGCGAACCTGCCGTCAATCATGTAGGTGACGGTCTCGAAGCCGCGGTGAGGGTGCCAGTCGGTGCCGCGGGGTTCACCGGGCTGGTACTCGATCTCGCCCATCTGGTCCATGTGGACGAACGGGTCGAGGTCGGCGGCGCTGACGCCCGCGAAGGCACGCACGACGGGAAAGCCCTCGCCTTCGTAGCCGCGGGGTCCGGTTGTGATGGAACGCACGGGGCGTTCGGTGTCCGACGCGACGGGCCCGGCGACCCGGGGCAGGGTGAGCGTGTCGGCGGTGATGGCGGGCATCGTGACCTCCTCGATTGGAACGTACCCGCAGTAACCGGACTACGGTCCGATTAATTCCCCGTGGGCTCTCCTAGAGCAGGGCGGCCATCGCCGCGGCGCGCGCATCGGCCGCGCTGGCGGTCGCCAACGCCGCATCGGCTGCGGCACGGCACTGCGCCAACGTGACCTGCGCGAGTCTCGCGCCGACGCCCGCCACGGCCGCGGCGGCCGCCGACAGCGACGACACCCCCAAGCCGACCAGCACGCAGGCCAGCAGGGGATCGGCGGCGGCCTCACCGCAGACGCCGACGGGTTTGTTCACCGCGACTCCTGCCTTCACCGTCGTGGCGACGAGTGTCAGCACCGCCGGTTGCCATGGGTCCGTCAAGGTGGCGAGTTCGGCCGACATCCGGTCGGCGGCCATCGTGTACTGGGTGAGGTCGTTCGTGCCGATCGAGAGGAAGTCGACGTGCTCGAGGATGCGGTCGGCCAGCAGAGCGGCGGCAGGCACCTCGATCATCACACCGGGTGTCAGGCCGTACGAACGAGTCTGCGCGGCAAAGGCTTCCGCTTCCGCGGGCGTGGCGATCATCGGGGCCATCACCCATGGCGCGTTGCCCGTCCGGTGCGCTGCGGCGGCGATGGCCTCCAACTGCCGGGTCAAGATGCCCGGGTTGCCCTCGGCGATGCGGATGCCGCGCACGCCCATCGCGGGGTTGGCCTCGTCGGGATGGCCGACGAACTTCAGCGGCTTGTCCGATCCGGCATCCAGCGTCCGGATGACGACCTTGCGGCCGTCGAACGCCTCGAGGACGTCGGAGTAGATCTGGGCCTGTTCGTCGACGGTTGGCTCGGCGTCGCGATTGAGGAAGCACAGTTCGGTGCGGAACAGACCGACGCCCTCGGCGGGAGTCTTGCGCGCCGCCTGCGCGGCTGCGCCGTCCTGCACGTTGGCCAGGATCGCGACGACGTGTCCGTCGGCGGTGGCACCCGGACCGGTCCAGCTCTTGGCGAGGTCCGCCTCACGCTGCGCCACCTCGACGGCGCGCGCCGCGACGGCTGCGTCGGGCTCCACGGTGACGGTGCCCAGCGTGCCGTCGACCATGACGTTCGTGCCGGCAGGCACCGCGTCGAGACCGTCGACGGCGACCACGCAGGGGATGCCCAGCTGGCGGGCGATGATCGCGGTGTGGCTGGTCGGACCGCCGAGTGTGGTGGCGAGCCCGACGACCAGTGCGGCATCCAAACCGGCGGTGTCGACGGGGGCGAGGTCCTCGGCGCACAGGATCGACGGCACGTCGGGCACCGGAACGCCGGGCTCGGGAAGTCCGCTGAGTTCGGCGATGACGCGATCGCGGACGTCGCGCAGATCGGTGACCCGCTCGGCCATCAGGCCGCCAGCCTTGGCGAACATCTCCGCGATCTTCTCGATCGCCGCTGCGACGGCCTGCTCCGCGGGCGTTCCGGCGTTGACCCGCTTCTGCGCGTCCCCCAGCCAGGCGCGGTCCTGCGCCATGGTCGCGGTGGTGGCGAGCACCTCCGAGGCGACGCCCGTCGCATGGCCCGCCCGGGCGCGCAGCCGCTCGGCCACTGCCGCGGCAGCCGCGGTGAACCGAGCCACTTCGCCGGGCCGGTCGGCCTCAGCCAGTTCGGCCACCGGAGCGTCCTCGAGCCGCGGCCGCTTGCCCGGCCGAATCACCGGGGCGTATTGCACCCCACCCACCGCGGGGACTCCCCGAAGGACGGTTCCAGCCGGCGGAGCGTCCGCTGGAACCGGTAGTGATGTGGCCGAAGGCGACGTACTCATGTGAGCCAGATTACTAGAAATCATTGACAAGTCAACACAGTCAGGGG
This sequence comes from Mycobacterium sp. URHB0044, assembly GCF_000620625.1. Taxonomy (GTDB): domain Bacteria; phylum Actinomycetota; class Actinomycetes; order Mycobacteriales; family Mycobacteriaceae; genus Mycobacterium. The sequence goes on from NZ_JIAW01000001.1 coordinate 477,009, forward strand.
TAAAACCAAACATATCAACATTCAGAACGCAGATATCCCACATAAGCGGAGGGCCATGTACGCGGAAGAGCGCCAGGAAGCGATCGCCGCTCTGGTGATCAGCAGAGGCCGCGCCTCGGTCGCCGAACTGGCCCAGGCCTATGACGTCACGACCGAGACCGTGCGACGCGACCTTGCTGCTCTGGACAAGGCGGGCATCGTGCGCCGCGTCCACGGCGGCGCCGTTCCGGTGCGGGCCCTGCACCTCGTCGAGCCGGGCGTCGGCGAGCGGGAGTCCACCCGCGCCGACTACAAGGACGCCATCGCCGCCGCGGCCACCGAGTTCTTCCCGCTGAGTGGGGCGAGCGTCCTGCTGGACGCAGGCACCACCACCGCACGCATCGCCGCGCTGGTCCCCACCGACCGCGAACTCGTCGTCGTCACCAACTCGGTGCCCATCGCCGCCCGGCTGGCCGGCTTCAACTCGGTGTCGCTCCAACTGCTCGGCGGCCGGGTCCGCGGGGTCACGCAGGCAGCCGTCGGCGAGCAGGCACTGAGGGTGCTCGACACGCTGCGCGTCGACATCGCCTTCATCGGCACCAACGCGATCAGCCCCCGCCACGGTCTGTCGACGCCCGACGGGGAAGAAGCCGCGGTCAAACGCGCCATGGTGCGGTGCGCCAACTACGTCGTCGTCGTCGCCGACTCCACCAAGGTCGGCCGCGAGGACCTCGTCAGCTTCGCCCCCATCACTAGCGTCGACACGCTGATCACCGACGCCGAGATCGCCGACGCCGACCGCAAGTCGTTCACCGACGAAGGCGTCGAGGTCATCACCGCCGGAGTCCCCTCGTGATCGTCACCGTCACACCCAACCCGAGCATCGACCGCACCGTCACGCTGGGCACGCCACTGACCCGCGGCGCCGTGCACCGGGTCACGTCGGCCACCACCGAGCCGGGCGGCAAGGGCGTCAACGTGGCCCGCGCCCTGACTCTCGCCGGGCTGGACGCCGTCGCGATCCTGCCCGCCGCCGATGCCGACCCCATCGTCACGGCTCTGCAATCGAGCGGCGTAACCTATCGATGCGTGCCGGTGACCGGAGCAGTTCGCACCAACCTCGCGATCACCGAATCCGACGGCACCACAACCAAACTGAACGAACCGGGCGCGACGCTCGACGACTCGGCGCGCAACGCGCTGACCCGGGCGGTGACCGAAGCCGCCACCGACGCGTCATGGGTGGTGCTGTCCGGCTCGCTGCCACCGGGCGTGCCCGACGATTGGTACGCCGAGATCGTCGCCACCCTCGCACCCGCTGCGTGCCGCGTTGCAGTCGACACGTCGGAGCGGCCGCTGGCCGCACTGGCCGCGTCGTTCGGCCGGGCCGCACCCGACGTCATCAAGCCCAACGCCGAAGAACTCGCCGGGTTGGTCGGCGCATCACCCGCCGACCTGGAAAGTGCCGCAGCCGCAGGGGATCCCGAGCCGGTGGTGCTGGCCGCGCGTCAGCTCATCGACCGTGGCGCCCGTGCGGTGCTCGTCACTCTCGGCGCGGCGGGCGCGGTGCTCGTCGACGCGACGGGCGCCTGGATGGCGACGCCCCCGCCGATCACACCGCGCAGCACCGTAGGCGCGGGCGACAGCGCGCTTGCCGGTTACCTGCGTGCCGAGGTCGGCGGTGCCGAGCCGCCGCAACGGCTGCAGATGGCCGTCGCCTACGGCAGCGCGGCGGCCTCCCTGCCGGGCTCGGCACTACCGTCGCCCATCCAGATCGATCTCGAAGCCGTTCGGGTGTATGCGATTACGCCCGCGTCCACCCGCCCATAACCGAACGAGGAAAGTAACGACATGTCCATCATCACCACTGATCTGGTCGCTCTCGACGTCGACGCCGGCGGAGACAAGGAGGCCGTCATCGGCCTGCTCGCCGACCGTCTCGCCACCGCAGGCCGCGCCACCGACCGCGACGGGCTGGTCGCCGCTGCGATGGCGCGCGAAGCACAGTCGGCCACCGGACTGCCCGGCGGCATCGCGATCCCCCACTGTCGCTCGCCCCACGTCGACGAGGCCACCATCGGGTTCGCCCGGCTCTCGCCGCCGGTCGACTTCGGCGCGCCCGACGGTCCCGCCGATCTCGCGTTCCTCATCGCCGCGCCGCAGGCAGGCGGGTCCGAGCACATGAAGCTGCTGTCGAGCCTGGCTAGGGCCTTGGTACGCAAGGACTTCGTGGCGTCGCTGCGCAACGCGTCGTCCGACGACGAGATCGTCGAGCTCGTCGAAGGGGTGGTCAACCCGGCGCCCGCCACGGCCGCGCCTTCTTCGCCTCCGGCCCCTGCCGCGGCGAAGACGTTGGTCGCCATCACCGCGTGCCCGACCGGCATTGCGCATACCTACATGGCGGCCGACTCACTGGCCGCCGCTGCCAAGGAAGCCGGCGTCACGATGCACGTCGAGACGCAGGGCTCGTCGGGGAGCACCCCGCTGTCGGCCGACGTCATCGCGGCTGCCGACGCCGTCATCTTCGCCACCGACGTGGGCGTCAAGGACCGGCAGCGCTTCGCGGGCAAGCCGGTCATCGCCTCCGGCGTCAAGCGCGCGATCAACGAGCCCGCCAAGATGGTCGCCGAAGCCGTTGCGGCGTCCGACAATCCGAACGCCGCTCGCGTCGAGGGTGGTGCCGGTGCGCCGGCTGCCGCTGCGCCGTCCGGGGACGTTGGCTGGGGTACCCGTACGCGGCAGATCCTGCTCACCGGCGTCAGCTACATGATTCCGTTCGTCGCCGCCGGCGGCCTGCTCATCGCGCTGGGGTTCCTGCTGGCCGGCTACGACATCGCCAACACTCCCGACGGTGCGACCAAGAGCCTCGGCAACATCATCGCGGCAGGCAACTCGCTGACCAACCTGCCGAGCGGCGGGTTGAGCCAGTATCTCGGCGCGGTGCTGTTCACCCTTGGCGGACTGGCGTTTTCGTTCCTGGTACCGGCGCTCGCCGGCTACATATCGTTCGCCATCGCCGACCGGCCGGGAATCGCACCGGGCTTCACGGCGGGTGCCGTCGCGGTGTTCGTCGGCGGCGGGTTCATCGGCGGCATCGTCGGTGGTCTGATCGCCGGGTTCACCGCGTTGTGGATCAGCCGGATCGACGTCCCGCGCTGGCTGCGCGGCCTGATGCCCGTGGTGATCATCCCGCTGGTCGCCTCGCTGGTCGTCGGCCTGCTGATGTTCCTGTTGCTCGGTCGTCCGTTGGCGGCGATCACATCGGGCCTCACCAACTGGCTCGGCGGTCTGTCCGGCAGTTCGGTGATCATCCTCGGCATAATCCTTGGTCTGATGATGTGCTTCGACCTCGGCGGGCCGGTCAACAAGGCGGCCTACGCCTTCGCCACCGCGGGACTCAACGTCGCCGACCCGGCGTCGCTGCGGATCATGGCGGCCGTGATGGCCGCGGGCATGGTGCCGCCGCTCGCGATGGCACTGGCGTCCGCGGTGCGGCCGGGCCTGTTCACCGAGCCGGAGCGCGAAAACGGCCGCGCCGCTTGGCTGTTGGGTGCGTCGTTCATCTCCGAGGGTGCCATCCCGTTCGCCGCGGCGGACCCGCTGCGGGTGATCCCCTCGATGATGTTCGGCGGTGCCATCACCGGTGCGTTGATCATGGCGTTCGGTGTGACGCTCAAAGCGCCGCACGGCGGGATCTTCGTGTTCTTCGCCATCGGGCACCTGATCTGGTTCCTGGTTGCGCTGGCGGTGGGCACGGCCGCCGGTGCGGTGGCGGTCGTGGCCGCCAAGCAGTTCGCCAAGGCCAAGGTCGACGTCGACGACTCCCCCGCTCTGACCACCGTCTGATCCCCTCACCAATTACAAGGAGACTCCACATGCCCACCAAGACCGTCATCGTCGGTTCCTCGATCGGCCTGCACGCCCGCCCCGCCGCGATCATCGCCGAAGCCGTCACCAACGCGGGCGCCGAGGTCACCCTGTGCGTCGACGGCGGTGAGCCGGTGGACGCCGGCTCGGCGCTGATGATCATGACCCTCGGCGCCGGAAACGGAGCCCAGGTGACTGTGTTCTCGGAGGACCAGGCCGCGCTCGACACGGTGGCGGAGCTGGTTCAGCAGGACCTCGACGCCTGAGTTGAAAGTCGTTGGCGCTCCCCTGAAATCAGCGTCAGGCCGACCGCACAGACAGCCATAGACTCAGACGAGTGAGCGACAACGTCGGCGAACGACCACGCCCGATCCACACCGATACGTGGAAGGCTGCGACCTGGGCTGTACCCTTCACCGTCCAGCTCGTGGTCGCCGCCGCGATCGGCGTCTCCTGGCTGCAGTGGAGAGCTGGCGCCGGTATCGAGAATCTCGTCTCGTTCCTGGCCTCGGTCGCGGTCACCGCGCTCGTCGCGGCAGTGACCGGTGTTGCGCTGCTGCGAGCACGGGAATCACGTACCCGCGGGATCGGACTGAGCCTCGTAGGCTGTTCGGCGATCGTGCTCCTGGCCGGCCTCGTGGTCGGCTGGGTGCTGTACACGGGTTGAGATCCGAAGATGGCTGAGCTCAAAGGCATTCAGACCCCTGAGCCGCACAGTGCGGCCGGCTTCATTGCGGCGGCGGTCAGCGTCTTCATCGGCACCGTCGCCGCGTGGATGTCCTTCCCGTACGCCGCCCTCTACGTCCTCTTCGTACCAATCATCGTCGTCGACGTGATCGCCGCGGCCGTCCTGATAACACGGCCCGGTACCGCTGGACAGATCGGCCGCGGGCTGCTCATCGGGCTGATCTCGGTGCCTCTATCGGCCCCGGTGATCTGGGGTTGCTATCTGATCGGCTCCTAGACCGCCGCCCGGCCTGCTTTAGAGCAGGCCGGGCGGCGTCGTTCGCGGGTAATTCTCAACTGAGGGTGTTGCACGCCCACGAATCGACGTAACCACCTGGCATGCGACGCTTGGCGTCGGCGATGGCGGCCGATAAGGTGCGGCCATAGCCACCCTGCCAAGCATCCCCGTCGTATACCACTGCGCCGCAGTCTTTGAAGCTGGACAGGGTCTTGCAACTGGAGTACCCGCAGTAGTCCAGCGCGGTTTGTTCGGCCTCCGACCGCGACGGGTAGTTCCACACGGAAGCGCCGGCACCATTCGGGGCGTACGCGATGGCGCCGTAATACAACGCGGCGTCTGCGTCGGGAGCGCCGGCCACGCTGATGGTGGCGGCGGTGAGTGCAGCGGCGGCGGCTACAGCCGCGCGCTGAGAGAAAGCGGTCACCTTCATGACTAGATCCTTTTCTGGGCGCCGAGCCGGCGCACCGAAGATGTGAACGATGTTGGGGATGAAGAGAATTTGGTCAGGGAGTGGGAAGCGGCGGCTTGGTAGCGGTGACCTGCTTGCCGAAATCCGACAGCGTCATGACCAGCTTGGTGTCGGGGACCGGATCGATTTGGGCCCGTACGAGATAGTGCGGCTCACTGTCGGAGATCCATACCGTCATCGGGACGGTGCGCTCCTTCTCCGGGGCCTTCTTTGCGCCGGCCAATTCGGCGACATCGTTGGTGGACGCCGTTCCGGTGATCTTGGTGGTCTTGGTGCCGTTGATGTCTTCAGAGCCAGCGGTCTTGGGGTCCTTGAGCTTCGACAGGGCGTTGGCCAAACCCTTCTGCGGGTCGAGGAGGACCGACAGGTTGTAGATCGACGAACCAGGTCCGTAGTCGGTGAAGGTGCCGGGCTCGGCGATGTCGGAGTAGAGGCTGCCGTCGACGAAGATGAGCTTGGCGTCCTGGGTTTCCTGACCCATCTGGATGCTGGCGGTCCCGGTGGCTACCACGGCGGGCTTGGATGCGACGTCGGCCTCGAGTTTCGTGACCTTGAGGTTGGGGACGTTGCCCTCGGCGGTGACCTCGAAGTGGGCGCTGGTGAGGTTCTTCATCGCGTCTGAGGACTGCTGAATCAGGGTGCTGGCGTCGGCGCCGCTGGATGATGTGTCTGAACTCGACGAGCAGCCCGTCAGGGCGATCGCCGCTGCTGCGGTGAGCGCCAACGCTGCACCGAATCGAAGCCTCATACACACACTCACTTTCTGTTAGCCAGCACCCGGCTGTCCCCGGTGCCTCGGTCGCGTCACACATTAAACGTTCAGCTGTGGCGTCCGCAGACACATCTCGTGGCCACAGTGCGACTCGCGTCGTAGGCGATTCATCGCGCAATGCGCACACACAGAGCCGATTTGGGTCAGGTGATCTTGTCGGTGATCTGTTTGGCGATGTCGTCGGCCTGCTGGCCACCCGTCGCCGTGCACGTCGCCACGTCGATGACGACGTTGGAATCGGTGGTCAACACGTGCTGGCAGGACCGCCCGGGCTCGGTGAAGGTGACTGTGAGCCGGCCTTCGACGGATTCGGGCTCACCCACGGTGATCGTGTGGGGAGGGCCCCCGCCGGTAAGCGTTACCGAGATGCCGGCGCAGGCCCTCCATTCGTTGATCTGCGTGTCCTGCACTGAGGCTGCAGCTTCCACGCTCGGGAAGCTGGTGACGAACTGGGTGACGGTGATGTTTGGATCACTTGGGCCTGACAAGTCGGAGCCCGCCGTCGCGGTGAAGTCCGTCCCCAGGTAGGCCGCGGTGTTGCCGGCCTCCGCGGCGCTGGCACAGTTCGCAGGTGCGGAACTCGTCGTGCGGTGGGCCGTCGACGGGGCAGGTGTGAGACCCGACATGGCGGGTTCTTGCATCACCGAACTCACCGCGCTGGCATCCAACAGGAGGCCGCTCAGCTGGTCGGGCCGCACCGCCTGCTGCGGTGGCGCCGCACCCTGGGTAGGCATGCCCGCCATTGGTGAATTCGCCGCAGGATCGCGGGTTCCGCCGCCGCGGGTGAGCACCGACAGGCCCGCGACGAACGCGGCTACCAGCACCAGAACCAGCACCGCGCCGGCCGCCTTGGAAGCGCCGCGGCGGGCACCCCCGCCGACCGCGGTGTCGGGAGGCAGGCGCAGTCGTCGCCACACCACCACGGCGGCAACGATTCCCAGCAGCAGCAGCACACCCATGTCGAGGGACCACCACTTCAGGGCGTGGCGCCACAGCGGGTCGTCGACCGTTATCAGGGGGGCGACCTTGAGCAGATCGACCGTCGACGCCGACGCCGCGAAGCCCCATCGCGCAGGAAGGAACCACGACGCCTGCTCGAGTCCTATACGCGCGGTGACGGGGATAAGTCCGCCGGAGAACACGATGCTCAGCATGATGACGACGACGAGCATGGGAAGGATCTGCTCATTGGAGCGAGCGAGCGAGGACCACAGCAGTCCGAAGACCGCCGACACGATGGCCGTCAGCGCGAGGGTGGCGTACAGGTCGTATACCGGGTTGCCCAGAGCGAGGGCGCCCTGGGTGGGTCCGCCCTTGCCGTAGACCACGATGGCGGTGACGACAGCGGTTTGAAGCGCCGCAAATCCGCTGTAGACGGCAATCTTTGACGCCAGATAGGCACCCGACGACAACCCGACCGACTGCTCACGTTGAAAGATGGTGCGCTCACCGACGAGGTCGCGAATCGTCAACGCAGTGCCCATGAAGACGGCTGCGATGTTGGCGAGAATGAGCAGCTGGGTCGGTTCGTTGGGCGCGCCGCTGGCAGTGGTCGCGACGCCGAGACCCACCTTGCCGGGCACCACCAGCGATAGTGCTCCGAGGACGAAGGGCAGCAGCACGAGGAAGGCGGTGTAGCCGCGGTCGGCGAAGATAAGCCGAATCTGCCTGCGGGCCAACGTCAGCATCTGGCGGCCGGTGCTGGTGTGGGCCGGTTCGCCAAGGGGCCCGGCCGGTGCGGTCGGTGCCGCCGGCTGGGCAGCGCTGGGATTGCGGGCTAGGAAAGCGGCGTGGGCATCGTCGGGTTGGGTGGACACCCACGCGAAGATGTCGGCCCAGTCGGTGGTGCGCATCGCATCGCCGATCCCCGCGGGCGAGCCGGCGTAGGCGGTTTTGCCGCCGGGCGCCAGCAGCAGAACCTGGTCGCACATGTTCAGATGCGTGAGCGAGTGGGTGACGACGACGACGGTCCGGCCTGCGTCGGCTAGTCGGCGGAGCATCGACATGACCTGGCGGTCGAGCGCCGGATCCAGACCCGACGTCGGCTCGTCGAGGATCAGCAGCGACGGCCCGGTCAACAGCTCCAAGGCCACCGAGGCGCGTTTGCGTTGCCCGCCAGACAATTTGTCGACCCGCTTGTTGCGGTGCTCGGTCAGCTCGAGTTCGCCGAGCACGCGGTCGACCACCGCACGACGGTCGGACCTGCTTGTGTCCGGTGGCAGCCGCAGCTGCGCGGCGTAGGACAGCGCCTGGTCGACGCTGAGTTGGCGGTGCACGACGTCGTCTTGGGGAACCATGCCGATGCGCGAGCGCATGGACGCGTACGTGGCATGCACGTCGTGCCCGTCGAACGTCACCTGCCCAGACGTGGGTTGGGCGGCTCCGCCGAGCAGCTTGATCAGTGTCGACTTTCCAGCACCGGAGGGACCGATCACCGCGGTGAGTGTTCCGGGCCGAGCCGTGAAGGACACGTTGGTCAGCAGCTGGTGGCCGTCGATGGCGAGACCGAGCTGGTGCGCCTGTACGCCGCCCGTCGTCTCCGTTGCCGCCCGCAGCGCCAAGGAGGTTCCGCCGGTGAATACGAGGTCGGTGTTGCCGATCGTGATGACGTCGCCGACTCGTAGCGTGACCGCGTTGATGCGGACCCCGTTGACGAAAGTGCCGTTGCCGCTGGCATTGTCGAACAGCTGGGTACCCGTAGGCGAGGCGACCAGATAGGCGTGCGTACGGGACGCCAGCGAGTCGTCGATGCGTACGGTCGACGTGGAATGCCGTCCGATGGTGACGGCCGCGGGCGGCGGCGAAGGTGGACGTTGCGGCAGAACCCTTTTGACGGCTCCCGTCATGCGTGCGATCACGTCGGCTTCGGTCTCGGTTGCCGTACGGGGAGACGGGAGCGGGGCGGACGGCGCCGGCGGCCGTGGCGGCGGGGCAGCAGGCCCCGACGCCGGTCGCGGAACCGCGGATGGGCGCTGTGGCGGTGGAGGCGTCGGCCGATGTGGCTGCGGCGGTCGCTGCACCGGCGGCGGCGCGGTCCGCTGCTGCGGTGATGCGGGTCGTGGGACAGGCGGAACCGACTGTCTTCCGGGTGGCGGCGACGTGGGCGGACCCGGACGCGGTGGCGCGATGCTCGAAACGTGGAGTTGCTGGGTGGTGATCTGGAATGTGAGCGCCGGCCCGTCGGGAGCGCCGAGATGGATTCGTACGTCATCGTCGATCGGCACGGTGCTCACGCGCTTGCCGTCGACGTAGATGCCGTTGCGGCTCTTGTCGATGGCGACCCATTGTTGACCGTCGGCGTGCAGCACCATGTGGACCCGGGAAATCGCCTTGGCGGCGACGTCCACGCGAATGTGACGTTGCCGATCCTGGCCGGGCCGGTTGCTGTCACGCCCCACGGTGATGTCGGGACCGGGGGCGAACGCAAACATCGACTCCCCGAGGCGCACCACCAGTGGCGGAGCCATAGCCCGGGTCACGGCAGCTCCCGTCGACCAGGTGTTCCGATGATGACCGCCGGAAACGCGGCAGCGGGGGAACCCACCATGACCCTCCTATGCTCCTGCACGTCCAAGTAGGGACTGTATCGGCAGCGCCTCATAAGCGGCTTCAGCCGTTTGGTCAGGAATCGAGTCCCTGCCCCGTTCACGGCATCGTTGGATTGCGGTCGACTGGGCCGAGAACGCGCACGCGTTCGTCAGCGGCAGCCACGCATGCTCAGTGGCTCGAAACCAGCTTCTATGCAACCACACTCATCCTCCCCGGATAGGACACCCAACCGCCGCGCTCCCGGGCCGGGACGGGCGGTCCCGCGGGCGCATCGGCCATCAGCGATACCGCGGCGCACCGCCTTGCGAAGTCGTGTAAGTCGGAGGGGCCACAGCTAGGTACTGTTATCGCGAACATTCAGGGGAGTAGACAATGACACGTTGGTCCGGCGGTGGGCCCAATTCCGGTGGTGATCCTGGCCGTGAGGAGGACGGGGAGGCCACCGAAGTGCGGCCCGCGACGCCACCGGCGACCGGCGGCGGTTGGCAGCCGCCGCACGCTGTGCCAGGTAAGGGTGACTGGGGAACGCCGCCGCCGGCGCCGCCGCAGCGGCCCCCATACGGGCAGGGCCCGGTGGCATCCGGTTATCCGAGTCCGGGGTACGGACAAGCTCCGCCGCCGCCCGGGTACCCGGGCGGGCCCGCAACCGGTGACTTGTCCGGCCATTTGCAGCGCGCTGGCTACGGACAACCGCCACCGCCACCGTATGGACAGGCTGGAGGACAGGGTCCGAAGCGCGGCCGCAAACCGCTCATCCTCAGCGTGATCGCCGGCTTGGCAGTGCTGGTCGTAATCGGCATCGTGTTGACCTTCACTGTGTTCGGTGGAGGCACCGACAGCGGCAACGGTTCGGCCGGTGACGTCGTGAAGGGCTACCTGGAGGCGCTGTCACGGGGGGACGCCGAAGCCGCACTCTCGTACTCCGACGACCAGCCCGGGACCAAGGATCTGCTCACCGATGACATCCTGAAGAAGCAGATCGCCGAGTGGCCGATCACCGATATCCGCATCCTCAACGACGACAGTGCTGCCGCAGTAATCGGGATGGCGCAGGTCCATGTGACGGCCACCTTCGGAACGAAAACCTCCGATGCCACACTGTCTTTGAAGAAGAACGGCGACAAGTGGCGGCTCGACGCGGCGGCGATCAAACTGAATGCGGCGCCCGGCGGCTCATCGAACGCAGCAGCTCAAACGTTGACCGTGTTCGACAAACCGGCTGACGAAGGTAGCCTCTACGTCTTCCCGGGCTACCTCGATGTCGGCAGCACCAACAAATACCTGGACGTGAAGACCAAGGATCCGCTGCTCTTGGAGCAGCTTTCCTCCTACTCGAGCCCCTGGCTACAACCCGAGATCACGCTCAACAGTGCGGGCACCAAAGCCATCATGGGCGAGCTGGACGATGATCTAGCCGCCTGCCGGCAGTCGCACAGCGCCTCACCGCCGGCCCCGTGCCCGGTAAAGCTGCTCGATATCTACGATGTGTCCTCGGTGACTTGGGGGGCGGCTGACACCAGCCAGGTCAAGGTCCAGAACTTCAGCGAGTACCAGCTGGAGGCATCGCTGTACGGCGAAATCACCATGGACGTAACGACCGATCTAAAGGCAGGGCAGATCACCCCCTTCATCAGCGCCACAGCGGATTTGAGTCATACTCCCCCAACGCTGACCTACAACTAGCGGGCGCTTTATCGCGTGGGGGCTCCGGCGGGAGTGAGTAGGCGGCCGTAGACACGCGCGATCACGTCGAGCATCTCGACGACGTCATCGCCGTCAAGGGCTGCGGCGGTTGCCAATTGATCCTTGAGTGCAGCCAGGCGGCGCAGCATCGGTTGGGCACGGACGGCGAATGCGGGATCCGCGACTGGTGGAAGATCCGCGATCGCGCCGTCGATGCTCGCGAGCGCCACGGTGGCCGAATCGACCAGAAGGGCCCGCCGCAGAGCGGGTGTGATCACATCAGTGATCTCGCCATGGGGCTGTCCGAGGCGGATTTCGTCCAGGGCGCCCGTTGGCCAGGCCAAGGCCATTTCGAGCGCGGAGCGACTCGCGGGGTCGGGCCACACGTGCCCCCGCGTCAATCCGGCCAGCACTTCAGACTCGATGCCGACGTGCTGGCAGAGTTCGCGTGGAGAGAGTCCCAGTTCCTCGTATCGTTCGACAACGGCCTGACCGGCGCGCTGTATGTCGGGCTCGGGTGGGTCGGCAGCGTCCGTGTCAGACGCGTGTTCGACGGCGATGTAGTGAAATGTGATTGGGATTCCGTCGGGGTCACCGAGGTGCACGGTCATGCCGTCGGTGATGGGTGTCTCGTACTGAATCCGGTGCCCCTGCAGGTACACGCCATTCCGGCTGTCGTAGTCAACGAGGTCCCAATGGGACCCGGGCACGAGCCGCACGTGCAGGCGGGAGACGCCGGCGTGGTCTACCCGGATGTGGGATGGCGGGACTTCCCGGCCGATGATGAATTCGCCGTCCGCTGCGCGTCGGATCACCGTCTGACCGTTCACGCAGACCATTAGGTCCTGGCTGCCGCGACGGTCGTGAGACGCAGTGTCCATGACTTTCTCCTATCTGCGCACCGGAAGCGCCTGCGAGCAGCAGTCGTAGCACCGCGGCGCGTTCGTCGACTTGAATCGTAGCGACGTACGCAGCGATACCGCAAGCCTTGCCGTATCACTGCGATGGATTACCGGCAGTGCTGCGAGGTCCCGCACGCTCCAACTCGCGGGTACAACACGCTGAGGGCCAGCTTGGCCCAGTATATGTGCAGGTCGCGCGGTTCTATCCGCCGAATCTGGTCGACACGCAAACTCCGACAGCGGTACGTCTTGCGCTACGACTCTCGCTATGTTTATAGTCGTAGCACCGCAACAGCAGCCCACTCGAAAGGTCAGTCGATGAGCATCACCTCCCGCCAGAAGAAGGCCCCCGCTCTCGTCCTGCGCCAGGCGCCGGTCGCCACCCGCCCGACGGTCGTACGACTGGCCACGGCCAGCGTGCTCGCCGGCATGGCCATCGCCGCGAGCGCGGGCACCGCCGCCGCCGCGCCTGCCGCACCGCTTCCGACGTTCACCGGAACGTCGAGCTTGGAGGCTCTGCTGCTCAACGGCCGCGAGGCGGGCAGCCTGCTCGGTGCGCGCCGCCTCGTCGAGACGAAGTCGGGAAATCGGCTCTCGGGCGGGACCATTGAGCCCTCCGAGTGCACCGGGGCGTACGCCCCGTACGCGGCTGCCGCCTACACCGACACCGACGTCGAGGACGTCGCGTTCAGTGTCGTCTCGGACGGCACGGACGCAAACCTGATCGTCTCCGAGGCCGTCGTGCAACTCGCGGACAAGCGGGAGGCGCTCGCCCACATGAAGGCGACGGCCAACGCATGGGCCGACTGCAAGGGCATGACTATTACCTCGGGCGAGGGCCAGGACTGGGTTCTCGGCACGCCGTGGATCAACGAGGACCGCACCATCGTGACCCTCAGCCAAACCGCCGCCAACGGCGCCGGCACTTGTGAGCGCGCGATCGCTTCGTACCGCGACATCTTCATCGACGTGATGTCCTGCTCGTCAGGTCGCGCCGAGGGACAGGCCGCAAAGATCACGCAGGCGATCGCCGACAAGGCCGACGACCAGTGGGCATGAGCCCGTCCAGCACGCACTCCACTACCCACAGATAGGGCGAAACATCATGACCACCAACACTCTTACGACGCATTTGGCTGCCCCTCCGTGCAGCGCCGACCCGGACCTCTTCTTCGCAGGCCATACCGAGCGTGAAGACGGAGGCATGGGCGGCCCCACGTTGGCGATGATGCAGCGCGCCTCGCAGCAATCCGAGACCGCACGCACCGCTTGCTTGCTTCGTTGCCCACTCGCGCAACAGCGCTCGTGCGCCCGTCGGGCGCTGGACATGGAGGCCGTCTACGGCGTCTGGGCTGGCGTGCAGCTGCCGGGCGAGCACCCGCGCAAGGTTCCCGTGCTCGAGGCGCAGCGCGAGATTCTGCGGGGCATCGCCGACGGGTCCATCGATCCGCGGACTCACCCGAGTAACGCCAAAATCATGGGCACGGCGGTCAACGCCGGCACACCCGCCTCGATGATCCCTCGGACGGCGCACACGCCTCGCCAGCAGGAATCCTCGACCGCGGCCACTGCCTAACCGCCTTCAACTCCGCGACACGCAATTCACCATCCGCATCACTCGCAAAGCCCTTCACGAAAGGACTCAACGAAATGTCTTATCCGTCCCCACAATCCGGATGGCAGCCCAACCCGTACGAACACCTCGCACCACCTCATGGTTATGGACCGCAGACACCGATGCCGCCCTACGGCTATGGATACCCGGCACCCCAACCGAAGAAGAGCACCCACGGCGTGCTGATTGCCGTCATCGGCGGTGCAATCGTGCTCGCGTTCATGGTGTTCGTCGCGCCCCTCATCTTCATCGGCAACATGTCCAGTGATGTCAACGAGATGATCAGCAATTCCTCGGGCGTAAACACCGAGCAGATCCTTGAGAACGAGGTCGACGTGACGTTCGGCGCCTTCACCAAAGACACGAAGTACACGAGCCTGACAACCGGCAAACTGCCTGTGACAGTGCATAACAAGGGCAGCGAGCGGGCCACCTTCAGCATTCAGATCGAGGCGGTCGACTCCGACGGCAATCGCATCGCGGAGGACACCGCCTACGTCCAGAACCTCGGGGCCGGCCAGTCCGTCACCGAAGAGGCGTTCACGTTGTCCGACGACTACTACAAGCTCAAGGGCGCGACGTTCAGGGTCGCTGGAGTCAGCAAGTACTGACGCTACAAGCGCCACAACCCCTACGCACCAACCCATTCCGGCATTCCATACAGAAGAGGACTAATCATGTCGATGCTCTACCTTGCACAGACCGCGGCCGACGCCCATCCCGGACGGGCCGTCGGGGCCCTCACCGGCCAAGTCTTGATCATCGGTCTCATCGTGTTCGGGCTGGTCAAGCTGTTCACCCGCAAGCGACGGAACACATTGCCGACGCCACCTCCGAACTACTACCCCGCCCCGCCGCCCTACCAGGGCAATTACTGGCCGCAGCAGGGCTGGCCACATTCTGCTCCGCAGTACGGACCAGGAAGCCCTGGGGCCTGGCCGCCACCGCCACACCCGCCGACCCGGGCTCGCTAGAGCCATCGCTCGTCGCTCAGATCACTGACCGAATTCCCACCACGTAAGGCAGGCTTACATCCGATGAGCACGCACGACGATGACCGCGACGCCGAGATGACCACCGACTGGCCGGGCACACAACCTGGGCCCGAAGACGACGGTGAGGCCACCACGGTAGTGCCGAGAACACCGCATCCGGGCACACCGCCGCCGATGAGCCCGCCCCCGTCGGCCGCGCCGGCTCCGCCGATGGCACCGCCACAAGCCGGGACGTGGAACCCCCAATGGCAGAACACGCCTGGCGCCGGGCCGCCTCCCGGCGGTGGATGGATGCCGCCGACTGGCCCGGGCCAATACCCACCGAACTATCTGCCCGCGCCCGCAACACCGCCGCGCGGTCGGCGGTGGGGGCTGATCGCCGCCGGGCTCCTCGCCGTGGTCGTGATCGCCGTTGCCGCCACGGTTTTCGTCATGCGAGGCGGCGACTCGTCGACACCGACGGCCACACCGTCGTTGACTCCCACTACCACGGCCGGCGCGTCGTCTTCCGCGCCGAGCACCACCACCACGGCGCTGGCCCCAGTTGTGATCGATCCAACGCAGCTCAAAGGCCTACTGGCGTCGGTTCCCGAGATTGGCCAGCTCGCCGACAACGCCGTGATGACGGCCGTGTTCACTATCGACGCGCCGCTCTTGGGCACCACAGTCGACCCCTTCAGGTGCGGCGGTGCGGTCACTGCTGCAAATAGCATCGTGTACCAGGGCTCGGCGTACACCGGGTTCGCCGCCCAGGTGCTCAGCAACGCCGCTAGCGATTTCAAGGTAACCCAGTCAGTCGCCTCGTTCACCAGCGACACCGCCGCACAGGAGTTCGTCGATCGGCAGTTCGACGACTGGCAGACCTGCGAGTCCACGAACGCCACGCTCAACCAACACCGCGTGACCCAACCCGACGGGACGACCACCGGCAGCGAGACTCAAGAAGCCACCACCGGCAGCACCGCCGTCGTCGACGGCACCAACTCCATCCTCTTCTTCGGGCCCAGCCGCGAATGCCAGCACGCCATGACACCCCGCAAGAACGTCGTCGTCGACGTGCGGATCTGCGCAGCATCGGTCTCCAGCACGGCATCGACGTTGGCACGCGACATCGGTGAGAAGATCACCGCGCAACGATGACCGGGGCGGTAAGGCCGTCTCCACTTGCTGCACCCGAATCACCGCTCGCCGCTCAGTCAGGTGAATCGCCGAAATCGACCAACTGCCAGGTCAGTTCGTCTTCCCAACCCGCCGTTGAGGTAGCCCAATTCCACAGAACCCGCTGGGCAAGTTGCCTATCCCCGGTCGTCGCGCGAAAGTGTTCCTGCGGGCCGCCACGGCGATGTTCGATCACGACGTCCTCGCCGACCGTGAACTTTGACTGGATGTAGTGCTGGTCGCCGTGCTGGATGACGAGCCACGACCATCGGTGGTCCGGGCGATCGAACAGAGCGGCCAAGAGCCGTTCGCTTAGATAGGGCACCTTGGTGCCGTCGCCCAACTCGACGTTCACTGCGATGTGGTCGCGAGGATCGTAGAGGCGATCCCGCTGAGGGTCGTAGAGAGCGAAACCGAAGTCGCGAGTCATCCTCAGCAATTCAGTGGTGTTGTGCGCGACCGAATGCCACGACGTCCCCACTACGGCGCCCCGGGCGTCGGCGTCACAATCGGCCGTCAAGATGCAATCGTCCTCACGGGCATCGAACCCATACCGGCGGCGAAGTTCCACAACGAACGCTTCGACGTCTCTGCGCGCCGGCTGCTGAACCTGCTCACACATCGCCACATGTAGCCGAGCCGCGTCCTCGATCGAGGTGGCCAGATCGACTGGGATAACTGCGAAGTCGTAACTCACGCTGTCAACGCTGCCACGCCGTGCCGAACGACGTCAGCTGGTTGGACTTCCGTTGCCTCGCTGCTACTTTCCGATCAACATCAGGTACTGGGCTGCAATCTGTTGAGTAACGGCGGCCGCTTGCTGGCCCGCGGCGAGCACCACCCACCTCCCCATCGGGGCGATGCACCGGTACGTCGGGGGAGCGGTGGGATCGGCGTTGTTGCCGGTTCTGGGGTTTTGCAGGCATTTCGCCGCCGGCAGCCCGGGCACGGTCGGGCCCGGCTCCTGGCCGGCGCTGTTGGCGTCGAACAACCCGGACGCGTACGCAGCGGCCGCTGCCGGATCCTTCGCCTGAATCACCTGGGTCGTGCCGGCGGCGGTGAAGTCGACGCCAGCCGCGTTGTAGCGCTCACCTGACCTCACCGGGTTCTGGTCGAAGTGCACTGCTCCTCGCACGCCGTACACGCCGGCAGTTTTCGTATTGACGTCCGGAATCGTTCTAGCCACCAGACCCGTCGGGTCCAGCGAGGTCTTCTGTGCGGGATCTGTCGGGTGATAGGTATCGATTCGGGGTGCCTGGAGATCGAGCGTCTTCGCCACCAAGGCGGCCGCCGCTTCCGCATTCTCCGATGACGTGGCTTCCTGATACAGCACGAATGGACCATGCGGGGTGAGACTGGTGACTTGGTACTTCCCGCCGACCTGCGGCGACTGCGTGGCCTGTGCCTCAGGGTGACCCGGGATGAACGCCATCTCCTGAGCGCCGGCCTTGAGATAGGTGCCCAGAGCAGCACTGGTCTCGGTGGCAGCGGCCGCGGCATCCTCACTCGTCGGGAAGCGCATCACCATCGTCACCAGTTTCTTACTGTCGGCATCATCGCCATCGGTGCGGGTGGAGCTGAACGCGTTGATGAAATGATGCTTGGCCGCGACGGTGCCAGCCTCCAGCAGCACGCCCTTCAGGTTCTCGGCGTCGATGATCACGACCGGAGTGATGTGGAGTCCGGTGAGCGCGGGGTCGACCTCCCAGGGGCCGACCACGAAGTCGGCCATCTGCTTGGCCTGCATCCTGATGGCGCCCTGCACGCTCCACGGCTCCTCGGGCAGCGGCGCGGTGGGATAGTTGCCGGGCTTGAGTGCGGCGACGTCGACTCCGTCCGCGCCGGCACCGGCGGTGGTGGTCGGCGGCGCGGCCGTGGTCGCGGTGCCCTGCACGTTGGAGTTGCTACTGCAGGCGGCCAACGTAGCTGCGGTGAGCAGTACGATTCCGACACGGATGAGGTTGCAGTGCATTGTGTTTCCCGTCCTGTCCCGATGAGTAGAAAATACTGACCTATAGCCTGTTGGTGCCAGCGACGTCATGGGATGCTGCTGGCGAGTTCGGGCACCCAGTGCGCATCCAAGAACTGGGTGGCCAGCGGACCACCGGGCTCTGCAAGCGCGGCGACGGTGTCGGGATCGTCGACGATCACCATGACACCGCGGTAGCCCGACAGTTGACTGGGCAGCCCGGCGGCGCCTCCGCCGCCGGCGGTCCTGTCGGTGCGCACCACGACCAGGACGTCGGTGACGATCAAGTACAGCTTGTTGACGTCGGTGACCGCCCGCGTCACTCCTCGGTCGGTGGGCTGGCGTTGCAGCAAGTTGCTGTAGCTCAATCCCAGCGACGTCAGATAGTCCGCGGCGTTCGACGGCGTCAACGTTTCGGTGACACCGTTATCGGAGATGTTCAGCACGGACACGGTCTTGCCGACGACTTTGCCGTTCTGGTTCTTCAAGTCGGACTGCTGCGCACCGATCGTGCTGATGAGCTGAGTTGCTTGGCTGTCGCGGCCGAGAATCCTTGCTATCCACTGCAATTGGGTCTGCCAGTTCCACGCCTGGTTGGTGTCCGACGGTTTGGTGATCGTCGGCGCGATCGCCTGCAACCGTTGGTACGTGGCGTCGTCGATGTCGCCAGTGGCGATGATGAGGTCGGGTTTGGCTGTCTGGATCGCGTTGGTGTCGATGAAGTTCATGATCGCCGGCGATCCGGTGATCTTGTCGCGCAGCCACGACGGCAGCGGGCCGCCGGATTCGATCGCGACCGGTTGCAGCCCAAGCGACAGCACTGCGTCCGCGTCGCCGGGGCCGACCGCGGCGACGGCGGTGGGCGCTTCGGTGACCTGGGTGGTGCCGTGCACGTGGGTGAAGGTCTGCGCGGTGTACGCGGGTTTGCTTGGTTCGGCGGTGAGGAACACCGTGGCGAGCACCGCGACCACGGCAACGATCGCGACGACGACGACGCCGATCACCAGCCGGCGCTTTACCGGCTTCCTTCCGGCGGGCGGCTGACCGGCTGGTGCGCCGGACGGCGGTCCACCGGGCGGGCCCGGCGAGAACTGGCGCGGCTGGGTCTGCGCATGCGGCCCGCTGTAGAAACCCGGGGGGTACGCGGCGGATTCAGGGCCGCTGCGTGCCTCGGTACCGCCTGGCGGAGTGGTGTGCGCCGGTGGACGCGGCCCCGGCGGTAGCGGTGGCGTCGACCATTCCTGGGTCATCGTCGACCTCGGTATGGTGGCGGTGGAGTCGGCGATCGCAGCGGTTGCCGCGGAGGCCAGCTCACGTGCCGTCTGGTAGCGATGCGCGGGATCCTTGGCCATCGCGGTGGCGATGACGTCGTCTAAGGCGCGGGGCAACCCTGGAACCAGGCCGGTCACCTTCGGCGGAGGTGCGGTCATGTGTGCCGCGGCCATCGCCGGCAATCCACCCTGTAGGCCGGAAAAGGGAGCCTTGTTGGTGAGCATCCGAAATAGACTGCAGCCCAACGAGTAGATGTCGGCACGACGATCGACGCCAACCCCGGTCAGCACCTCCGGGGCGGCGTAGGCCATCGAGGCCATCACGGTGCCATCTGTGGTCAGATGGGCGGCATCGTCGAGGGCGCGGGCGATGCCGAAATCGGCGAGAAAGACTCGCTCGTCGTCGTTGTCGTGTTCGGCAGGCGAGATCAGAAAGTTGGCTGGCTTGATGTCGCGGTGCATGATCCCGCGGCGGTGCGCGAAATCGAGGGCCTTGGCGACCTCAGTGGTGATGTGGGCGGCCCGCTGCGGAGTCATGGTGCCTAATTTCAGTTCCCGGTCGGCGTCGGTGCCGGGCACGTACTGCATCGCGATCCACAGCTGGCCGTTGAACTCGCCGCGGTTGTAGACGGCGACGATGTTGGGATGGTCCAAGGTGGCGGCAACGTCGGCCTCGCGCTGGAACCGCGCCCGGAATTGGTCGTCGCGGGAGAACTCTGCGCTGAGGATCTTCAGCGCGTCGCTGCGCGGCAGCGTGGGGTTGGCAGCCCGGTATACGGTACCCATGCCGCCGGATCCGAGGACGCCCTCTATGGTGTATCCACCAACGACATCGCCTGTTGTGAAATCCATTGCGCCCCTTTAGTTTCCGACCAGAATCGGCTGCTGGGTTGAGATCTGTTGGGTGACAGTGGCGGCCTGTTGCAAAGAGGCGGCGATGCCCCATCGGCCGACGTTGGTCGCGACACCGGCAACCGCACACACGACGCTATGGCGCACCGTCGTGGGCGAGATCATTTCGCCGTCAACAGGATGTACTGTGCGGCCATTCGCTGATGCACGTCACGCAACTGCTGGCCCCACACGTCGAATTCGTACCGGTCGGCGGTAGCCACACACCAAAACCCTGCGTCGCCCTCTGATTTCAGGCAGCTACTGCTGGGCAGGTTTGGCACCGGATCAACCGGCTTCCCCGTGGCGTCTTTGAGGGCGCCCTCTGCCCAGGCGGTTGCGCCGGCCGCGTCGCGAGCGCGAGCAATCCAGGCGTTGCCCTGCACCGCGACGTCCACGCCAGCATCGGCAAGTGGCTTCGCCGCCACCACTGGGTCCCTCATGTAGTGCAGGATCGCATACGCGCCGAAAGTCGCGTTGTTGTTGACGTTTGAGGCCTTGGGGGGCACCGGAAGTGCCTTGGCTAGCAGGCCGCTGGGATCCCGTGGCAGGTTCGGCAACTCCGCGACGTCGGTCGGCCTGAACTGATCGATGCGGGGCCCTTGAAGGTCGATCGCCCTGGCGACCAATTCCGCTGCAACGCCCAAGGTGTCGGTCACGCTGGCACGTTGCATCAACACGTACGGCCCGTGCGCGGTGAACGATTCGACGACGTTCCACGTTCGGTTGTCGGTGGTGTTGAGGTATGAATGACTGACCGCCTTCGCATCGGCGTGTCCGGGGATCGCCATCGGCGCCATCACGGTCGGCACGACGGGATCCGGGGGATCGTCAAGGGTCGCCTGCGCCATCTCCGGTGCCGCGGCACTCGCCGACTCCGGATCCGCCATTCGCAGCACGACGTTGTAGAAGACCTTCTGCCCCTCGACCTTGCGGGAAGAGGCGTAACCATAGACGTAGTTGTGCCGGTAGCCCGCCTTGGCCACCTCGTCATCGACGACCGCTTCGAGTGCGTTGGTCTTCAGCGGCATCATCCCGGGGGACGTCGCGAAACCGCTCGGGGTAAGCAGCGTGGGATCGACTTCCCACGGCCCGAGCACGAAGTCAGCCATCCGCACAGCGTCGAGCCAAGCACCGGTGGCTGGGGTTCCCGCGGCACCCATCGGCGGCAGCGGTTTGGTCGGATAGTTTCCCGGGTTCAGCAGCGTGACGTCCACAGTCCCGGGCAGTGGGCCACCC
Organism: Mycobacterium sp. URHB0044; assembly: GCF_000620625.1. Lineage (GTDB taxonomy): Bacteria > Actinomycetota > Actinomycetes > Mycobacteriales > Mycobacteriaceae > Mycobacterium. The sequence goes on from NZ_JIAW01000001.1 coordinate 498,335, forward strand.
GCTGCGCGTACCGCGTTTCCGTCCACGACGGTGCTGCAACCGGCGATCAACACGGCAACTGCCAACAGAAGGAACGCCGCACGGGCTCCGCAATACCTCCCCATTACTGCAGTGCCTCCAGCAGGTGATTCAACGCACCGAGTTGGGGAGGGGCGATCTCGTTGCCCGCTTCGGCCGCGGCGACGTCGTCGGGGCTGAGCCCCACCATTGCGGCAGCCTCGGCGACGCTCAGCTCGGCCCGGTGCCGCGCGGCAAACACCCGCTGCCCCACCGTCGCGTGCGGCGAGTCCGCCGCTCGCAACAGCAAGTCGCGCCGCGTGCGACGAACCGCGCCCAGCACGCGGAAGACCTCCTCGGCGCCGGTGGCGCCGCGGGACGCGTTGGTGGCCAATGTTTCCAACCGGCTCAGGTCGGCAAGCAGCCCCTTTGCGGATGCCTGAAACGCCGCCGCGGTGGGGGCGGGAAGCATCTCAATCTGTTTGGTGATGTTGTCCAAGGCCACGGAGACGGTTTCGGCCATCCACTTCGACTCGATCGTCGTCGTGCCCCCGGTTTCCAGCATCACCGTGCGTTCGGCGTCGTCTGCGGAGTGAGCTTGCGTGGCCTCCCCCGCGGAGGATGCGACGAATTGGCGACGCAGCCGCGCTATCTCGCCCTTTTCCCATCCCAGTGCTTCCTCGAGCCGCTGTCGGGTGGCCTCGCGGGGCCAGCTGCGTCCCTTCTCGAAGGCGATGAGCACTCCGGCGTTCATTACCTTGGCTTCGGCCAACTTTCGCTGGGAAATGTGAAGGTCATTGCGCCGCTTGGCGACCTGGGCTCCTACATAGACCAAGGACGGGTCCTGGGTACTGAAGTGCACCGGAATGCCGCCGACGGGATGGCCGAGCGTCGCGGTCAGACCCTCGTCGGGGATGACGAACTCGCCGGTCACCTCCCTGCCGTCGATGAACGTGCCGTTGCGACCCGTGACCTGAGCGATCCAATGTCCATCGCGGACCGTGACGACGACGTGTTTGCGCGACACCCGGGCATCCGCGATGCGGATGTGCGCTTGTTCCGCGGCGCCAGGATCGGGACGGCCGATGATCACCGGCGTGTGTTCGGGATCGACCCGGTGGGTCTCCCCCAGAGCACGGATCGTCAGCGGGAGGACTGCCTCGCCGCTGGCGTCGTCGACCTCAGTGAATGCCATAGTCACATCATAAACCGTAGCGGTGCTACGTGTTGTATGGCTAGTATCTTTGTGTAATTGAAGCGCTTCGATTTCGCCGGAGACCCGGGCGGCCGTCCGAAATCTGGTGTCGGGGCACGTCCTAATGCCACGTACCTTATCCATCGAACACTCTCTGTAAGTGAGGAATTAGCAGCATGGCTGACGAAGAACTGACCCAGCGCGTCACCGGCGCGGCGCACGAAGGTGCCGATCCGGAGAAGACGCAGGTGGTGCCCCGCACCTCCACTCCGAGTGCGGATGCCGCTCAGGTCGACTCCGGAGCAGAGGAGAAGACGATGCGTGTCACCAGCCAACCGCCGCCCAGTCCGCAACCGGCATCTCCTCCGCCGCCGCCGAACGCTCAGCAACAGCACCCGACGCCACCCCAGCAGCCCTACGGGCCCTCCGCCTCAGCCCCCACCCCGCCGCCACCGCCGCCCGGCTGGGGCCGTGGGGCACCCCAGCCACCCCCGGGGTATGGCCCGCAGTTCCCTCCGCCGCCGGGATACGGTGCGCAGTTCCCTCCGCCGCCGCACCAGGGCTACACCGGGGCACAATCCCCACCGCAGGCTCCTTATGGCAATACATCGCAGAACCCCATGGACGCCGCGAATGCACTGCTGGCCAAGGGCAATTCGCTCATCACGCGCCTGATGTCGCGCGGAATCCGCGGCGAACTCATCCGCCAACCTTGGTTCCTGAACTTCAGAGACAACTCCGCCGACCAGTTCGTCTACGTCACCTACGGGATCGGACTGTTCCTGGCGCTCGTCATGAGCCTGATGCCAGGCTTCATCGGCACCCTCTTGACCGACCTCGTCTTTGCCGGGCTGATCTATCTGTACTTCGCACTCGGCACCAAGCTCGCCCACCAATTCGTGGCCTATGGCATCTGCGGAGTCGGAGCCGTCCTCGCCTCGTTGCGCGCGCTCTACAACGTCGCCACGATCTTCGACCTCGCGTCGGTGCACTTGGCCGGATACGCGCTCGGGGTGCTCATCAGCGCGGCCATCACCGTGGTCAGCGGTCTCGTCTTGGCCTATGTCGGCCTGCAGGTTCATCGCGCCATCCAGCGGTTGTCCTCGCCCTAACGGGACGCACTGGGTGACTGGCCGGGTTGGCGCCGCAAAGAAAGCGGAACTGACCCCGTCAACTCGCCCGTAAGATTGCCCCGTGCACAGGGTCTGGGGGCTTGACGTCACAGGATGCGCCACGAAGCGCGCATCGATCGCTTTGCTGAGTGCGTCTCAGCACAGCGTCAGAGTATTGATCGTGGCGGGAGGTCACGAATGCTGCGTCGCATAGGCGTCCTACTCGCTGTGCTGATTCTGGCGTTGCTGAGCGCGCCCCCCGCGGTCGCGATCGAGCCCCCCACCATCGACCCCGCTGCCCTGCCACCTGATGAGACGGGTCCCGATCAGCCCACCGAGCAACGCCGTGTCTGCTCCGCGCCGACGACGTTTCCAGGGGCCAACTTCGCCGACAAGCCATGGGCAAGCGACTATCTCCGGATTGCCGAGGCGCAGAAATTCGCAACGGGTGAGGGAGTAACTGTCGCCGTCATCGACACCGGGGTGAACGGGTCGCCGCGGGTGCCAGCGTTACCCGGCGGGGACTTCGTCGACGCCAATGGAAACGGAATGTCCGACTGCGACAGCCACGGCACGCTGACCGCATCGATCATTGCGGGACGGGGTGCGCCGACGGACGGCTTCATCGGCGTGGCACCCGACGCGCGGATCCTTTCGCTACGCCAGACGTCAGACAACTTCCAGCCTGTAGGCGCGCGCACCGATCCGAACGACCCAAACACCACGCAGACCGCCGGTTCGCTGCGCAGTCTATCCCGCTCAATCGTGCACGCCGCGAACTTGGGTGCGCAGGTGATCAACATCAGTGAGGCCGCCTGCTACAAGATCACCCGTCCCATCAACGAATCCGGCCTCGGTGCCGCCATCGAGTACGCCGTCAACGTCAAGGGCGCCGTCGTGATCGTCGCGGCGGGCAACACGGGACAGGACTGCAGCCAGAACCCGCCGCCGGACGCGGCGATACCGTCGGATCCGCGCGGTTGGAAGCAGGTGCAGACCATCGTCTCGCCCGCGTGGTACTCACCGCTGGTGCTGACGGTCGGCGGCATCGGCCCGACCGGCCAGCCGAGCACCTTCTCGATGTCCGGACCGTGGGTCGGTGCGGCCGCGCCTGCCGAGAACATCACCGCTCTGGGCTATGACGGCAACCCGGTGAACGCACTGCAAGGCCAGGACGGCCCGGTACCGATCAACGGCACGTCCTTCGCGGCGGCGTTCGTGTCCGGCCTGGCCGCCATGCTCAAGCAGCGGTTCCCCGATCTGACGGCTGCTCAGATCATCAACCGGATCACCGCTACGGCAAGGCATCCCGGTGGCGGCGTCGACAACTACGTGGGCGCGGGCGTCATCGACCCCGTGGCCGCGTTGACGTGGGACGTGCCGCCGGGGCCCAGGACCATTCCGTACAAGGTGAAGCAGTTGCCGCCGCCGGTGTACATCCCGCCGCCGGACCGGGGCCCGATCACGCTCGTGGTGATCACGGGTGCTGCACTGGCGCTTGCCCTCGGCCTCGGTGCGTTGACACGCCGCGCGTTGAGGCGCCGATGAAGAACTTCTTCGGACAGTTCGGCTTTCGGGTCACCACCGGCCACTTGCTGTGGGCGGCGGTGCTGATTCCGGCGTGCTTCGCGATCTTCGTCCCGCTGAATCTGCTGTGGCTGGCCATCACTCTGTCGGTCATCATCGCGATCTCGGCCGTGCTCACCGCGCGGGGCCGACGGATCACCGGTTGGTTCGTGGCGATCTTCTCGTGGCGCCGACGGCACAAGGCACCTCCGGCACCACCCTCCACCCCTGCCGTCGGCTCGACGGTGATGCCGGGTGATCACGTCGCCGTGCGCTGGCAGGGCGATCACCTGGTGTCGGTGATCGAGCTGGTTCCGCGGCCGTTCACGCCGACGGTCATCGTGTCGGGTGAGGCGTATACCGACGATGTCGTCGACACCCGGCTCGTCGAACAGCTCATTACCGCACATTGTCCCGATCTCGAGGCCGACGTCGTCTCGGCCGGCTACCGCGTCGGCAAGACCGCACCGGCCAGCCTCGTCGCGCTGTACGAACAGGTGGTCGGTCCCTACCCGGCACCAGCCAACCGCCGGACGTGGATCGTGCTGCGGGCCTTGCCGGAGGAGACACGCAAGCCTGCGCAGCGCCGCGAAGCGGGTGTGGCGGGGTTGGCACGATACCTGGTGGCGTCGACCACCAGGATCGCGGATCAGTTGTCCAGCAACGGGATTGACGCGCGGTGCGGCCGCAGCTTCGACGACTTCGACCGTGCCACGGAGATCAGCTTCGAGCGTGAGTCGTGGTCATCTATCAAGGGCCGCAGCACCTTTACCGCCGCCTACACCGCGCCCGGCGGTCCCGACGTCTGGTGGTCGGCCCGGGCGGATCACACCATCACCCGGGTGCGGATCCGGCCCGGCACCGCACCCACCACCACGGTGTTGCTGACGACACTGGCGAATCCGTCGACGCCGCGTGGCTTTTCGTGTCTGTTCGGTGGCCAGCGTGCGGCGCTGCACGGTCTGAGCCCGGTGACCGACCGCCACTACGAGCTGCCGATCGGTTCGGCGGGAGTGCTCGTCGGCGAGACCGCCGACCGCTATCCGGTGTACATGCCGTTCGACGACGTCGACGTCAGCATCAACCTCGGTGACGCGCGATTGTTCACCCAATTCGTCGTGCGGTCAGCCGCCGCGGGTGCTGTGGTCACCCTCGGACCGCAATTCCGCGAGTTCGCCGGGTTCATCAACGCACGCATCGGTCAGGTGGCCAAGGTGGCGTGGCCCAATGCCACCACCTACCTCGGCCCGCATCCGGGTGTGGGCCGAGTGGTGCTGCGGAGCAACTTCATCGACACTCCGCGCCACCGTCAGCTGCCCATCCGGTTGATCAATCCGCGCGAGGAGAGCCGCTACCAGATGGCGCTGGAGCAGTGATAATGAGTTTGCTGTGCGCGTTGGAGCGCCGGCGCATCGAGGAGGGGACATGTCGGGGGACGAACTAAGGGTCGACACGATAGATCTGGTAACCAAGGCGATCCAGATCGAGAACGTCAAGTTCAGCAACCCGCTGCTCGACCAACCCCTCGTAATACCGCCGGATCAGCTGCCACTCTCAAAGACTGTGGTCGAGAATCTCCAGGAGAACGCCAGCTTCCTCTATCGGAATCAGGATTACGGCGATCGCGAGGGCGCGCGTCTGGCCGAGTCGCTGAGGTCGGTTGCCCAGGCCTACGACGATGTCGATGCGGCCGGGCAGGCCGCCATCGAAGGAACTGGCCCGCCGGTCGCGCCGGTGATGCCCAAGACGAACACGATCCCGCCGCCGACGCCGCCCGCCCCGATGGGGGCGCCGCTGGGGCTCAGTGCCGATGAGTACCGGGATGTCGAGGGCGCGCAGCAGGCGCTGTCGATGGGAGATCATGGGGCGTCGCTGCAGGAGGCGGCAGCCGCCTGGACCGCCAACGGCGCTGCACTTAAGACCGCTGCCGAGACCTTCAAGGTGAAGATTCAGAATTGGGAGGGCGACGCAGCCGAGCAGGTCTACACGAAGTTCAACGAGTACGGCAACTGGCTTGCCGAGCTCGGCTCGGCCTGGGAGAAGCTCGCCGGTGAGGCCAGGCGGATCGCCGACGCACACGTGAAGGCGCTGCTCCAGCACACCGAGGTGTACCAGCAATACATGCAGCTGAAGGCGCAGATGGCTACGGCGATTGCCAACGGCGGCAGCGCGGCTCACAACTTGGGCCTCCAGATGGAGAAGTTGCAGAAGGAATCCGAGGAGATTCGCCACGGCTACGCGGGGGAGGCTGCACCGCAGACCGTCAACCCGCCCAGCCCGCCACCTCCCAGCGGAGTACCAGCCGTCCCGGTCACGTCGAACGGCGACCCCCGCAAGACTTCCGACCCGAATGGCAATCCGCAGACTGGCCCCGGCGGCGGCTCGGGGCAGGCACCGCCGGGCGCACAAGCGCCGGCCGTGTCACCCATGTCTGCTCAGCCCGCGTCTGCGGGCGCTCCCTCCGGAGGAGGTGCCCCATCTGGGGGCGGCGCTCCATCGGGTGACGGGTCGCCGGCAGGTGGCGGTTCGCCTTCGGGTGGTGGCGCGCCGGGCGGGGGTCTGCCCGGTGGGCTCCCAGGCGGCGGCCCGAAGGACATGCCGAAGCTACCGACCGATCCAAGCCTGCGACCGGCTGCGGCCAGCGGGGGTGGCGGCTCCGGCGGCGGGGCCGGTGGAGGCGGTGCAGGACCAATGCCGTTGCAGCCCAGCGTCGGCGGCGTGTCCGTCGGGCCGGGCTCGGCGACCCCCACCGCGGGGGCCGCGGCCGGTCCGACTGGCGGAGGTGCAGCCGGCGGCGGCATGGGTGGCATGGGCGGAATGCCGATGGGCGGCGGCGGCCACGGGCAAGGTGGCAGCAAGGAGAAGAAGCGCACGCCCGGGCTGTCGCCGGATGAAGACCTCTACACCGAGGATCGACCCTGGACCGAGGCGGTCATCGGCAATCGTCGCCGTAAGGACGTTCAGGACAAGGACTCCAAGTGAGCGACGACATGCATCCCCAGGTGGCCGCGGTGCTGAAGCAGGCGCAACGGCTGCAGTCGTTGATGGATGACCAGTTGGCGAAGATGAACACCGAAACCTTCACTGCCACCGACGAAGCGGAGACGGTCGAAGTCACCCTCAACGGACACCACTGGTTGACCGGCGTCTTCATCGAGGACGGCTTGCTGCGGTTGGGTGCCGCCACCGTGGAGGGACGGGTCAACGAGGCGTTGCAGAAGGCGTCGCTCCAGGCGTCCGAATCGATCGAAGCGGATCGCGAACGAATCGACGCGGTCGTCGCCGAGATCACGGCGGATATGGAAGACGGCGTTTAGTGTGCGCAGTCGCAAGTCCAGCGCGAGCGCGCCCCGGAAGCCATGATGAATTGCTGCGGCGCATATCTCGTTCCGAAGAGCAGCAATGAGGAGCGCTGGAAAGCGGCCACGTTCTGAGAAGCGGCCGATGGACATAAAACGGTCATTCACATCCATCGGGAAAATCTGTGCGCAGCGGCGACCTAGTCGTAACTTAGGCTGGTGATTGTTCGCGTCGGTAAACTCGGCGCGTGGACTATCGATCTTGCGGGGGTGCCGGAATGGTTAGGCCAGCCACAGGGGCGGACGCATGAGCATGCCGCCCCAGGGTGGATGGCAACCACCGCACCAACCCAGTTCGATGCCGCCGGGCTCCCAGCAGCCATACATGGGTCAGCACCCCCCCAGCTACCCGCAGGCGCCCTGGCCGCAGCAAAGTGTTCCGCCCCAGCGGGGCAACAACGTCAAGTGGCTGCTGGTCGCCATCGCGGTTTTGCTGGTGATCGGAGTAACCATCGGCGCCACACTGTTATTCACGCGCGGCGCCGGCGATGCGTCGCCGACGCCGAGTACGTCTGCTTCGCCGGGCGATATCGCGAGCGCCAATGACACTGGCCCGGTGTCGATCATTACTGAAGAACCTACGTGCATGACATTCAACGGCATTAACAACAGCCTGGCCGATGTCGAGGCCAATGGCTGGGGTACCCAGCGTGCGACGCTAGGCCCTGCTTCGGAATGGACCGCCGAGCAACGGCGTCAGACCGAAGCCGTTGCGGCGGCAATGCGCAATGCTGCGGACCAAGTGGTGACATTGGCCAAACAGACGCCGCATCGTGTAGTTCGCGAAATCTACCAGCAGTTCATCGCCTACGGTCGTGCCTACGCCGACAGCCTTCCAAGTTACGTCCCAGCGGACGACGGTCTGGCCTCGGCATTCGTCAGTGCTGGCTCCGCTCTGATCGGAATCTGCAACACGATTGAATACGGATCGGCTAGCCGTTCGATTGGTATTGCATCCGCACCGTCACCTACGCAAGTAGTTCCGCCGACCGACCTGTCTAATCCAATTCCTTTCATTGCGTCATCTAACCCAGCGTGCGCCGCTTGGGTCCAGCGTCTTGATGGATTCAACTCCACCACGTCGTCGGACTGGCAGAACCGCGATGCAGGTGTTCCAGCGTCCGAGTGGACGCCCGAGCGTCGGGCTGTTGAACTTGCAGCCCGTCCACTACTCATGGAATACGCCAATGACATCACAGAAGCTGGTCGACAAAGCGATAACCCCGTATTCCAGGATTTCGCCTTTGCGGCCGCACTGTACACAAAGGCGTACCTTGCCGCCGGTGACAACTACAACGGTGCCGCTGACGGGTGGCTCAACTACACTGCGTTTCGACTGGCGAACCTAGTGTCAGGTGCCTGCCGTGCAGTTGCGGGTTAATTGACATGGCAATCGAAAGGCCTACCGGGGGATACAAGGGGCAAATGACTTCCCCTCCAACCGCGTGGCCGGAAGCAGATGAAGACGCGCACACCCGACGTTCGGACGAGCTCAAGACGACGCAAACGCAACTGTTGGACAAGCTGGCTTCCTGGCAGCAGACGCAAACGAAATTATTCGACGGCCAGACCTGGTTTGGTCGAGCGTCGGATGGGGCGAAGAATACGGTTCAGAGTCATATCGACCGAATGAATTCGATCGACAGCATGCTGACTAGTGCAATTACGTTTCACACGAATGTTAGTGAATCAATCAGGAACTCCAAGAACCAGATCATTGCCATCTGCGATCGAGCCCAGCATGCAATCGATTTGATCAACGGCGCGACCGTCGCTGACGAGTCCGAGCGACAGGGACAAATCCAGGACATTGTGGACGCCGCCTTTGCGGCCAACTCCGCCGTGGTTTCTGCGGCTGGCGCCGCAGTCACCACGGGTCAGGTTTATCCGCCTGGGCGCGCTGAGGGCCTGCCAGCGTTCGGCGAAGCGCCGGGGCCAGCTGCTGCTGTACCTACGCCGCCGGGGCAGTCCACCCAGAACGCGACGCATACGCAGAACATTGTCAAGAACTCGCGCAACCCGCCAGCGCCCGCGGGGCAATCAACCGAAACTGAGACGCACTCACAGAACGTCTTAAACAACCACGACAAGCCACCGGTGGCCGTCCCTGCAGGTCAGTCCGCCCAGAATCCCACCAACACAGAGAACATCGTTAGCAGTCCAGTCCCGGCTGCCCACACGCCGTCCGCTCCGCCAACTAGTGGCTCGACTCCAAGCCCATCGGGCACAGGAGCGCCGTCAGCCCCCGGGGGCGGCATCGGCAGCGGCAGCACTGGTTCCCCGTCCGGTTCTCCATCGACCCCCTTGTCCGGTTCAGGCAGCAGCGGTGGATCCCCCTCCTCGAGCATCCCTGCGACACCCGCATCCACCCCGACAGACGCGAAGCCCAAGCCAACTGCGGGACAGGAAGCCGGCCCAGGCGAGCAAGTCTCAACCGGCCAAGCGCCCGCGAACGACTTCACGAAGGCCATGGCCGAGCAATCCGCGAATGCGACACAGCCACCCGTTTCTGCGGCGTCTTCCACCGCGCCGCCCGTAGCACCGCCAACACCGCTGGCACCACCTCAAGTCGAAGCCCCTGAATCCGCACCCGCAGCGCATTCCTCCGGGTCAACCGGCTCCGGTGCCGCAGGCAGTAGCTCCGGCGGCGTCGGCAGTGGCTTCTCGGGCGGAGGCAGCGCCGGGACGCCCATTGCCCCACCCACTTCCAGTGCACCCATGCCGCCGGCAATGCCGCTCGGACCTCCGAGCACGCCACCACCCGCGGCGCCAACGCCTCCGCCCTCCACGCCTACCGGGCCCGGGGTCAATCCTGCGTCCGTCAGGGCCGACGCGGGCGGGATAGGCGCTGCGCCCGTGCCGGTTTCAGCAGCACGGGCAGAACGCGACGCGATCCTCTCCGCATCGACGGCGGGCGCCATGCAACGCAAGTCGAACAACGGCAGCGCAGCGCTGATCCAGGCTCGCCGCATCGCCGCGGCACTGAACATCGGCGTACTCGACTATGGCTTCTTCTGGGTCACCGGCTTGACCGCCGACGGATCGATCGTCGTCGCCAACAGCTTCGGTTTGGGCTACATCCCGGACGGAGTCCAACTGCCACCCCAGGTGACCATGGCTACCGCGGACGAGACGATCCCGCCGACGGACCGCGCCAAGTGGGCGACCTACCCCATCCTCGCCATCCAGGGATGGGCGCAGAGTCACTCCCAAAAGTTGCGCGCCGTCATCGCCACCGAAGAGCAGTTCGCACGATTCGATCCTGGTGCGGCCAAGATCGTCCTGCGGCCCGACGACATCCCCGAAACAGGAAAGATGCAGGGGCGCAGCCGACTTGAAGTGATCGCCCCAGAGGTTGCGGCGCGTCTGGCCTCCGTCAGCGACGCCGCCCTGGTCGAACTGCTTCCTCCGCCTCCGGCCGACACCGCCGCGCCAGAAGACCGTTCCACCATGCTGTGGTTCGAACTCACGAAGCCGTTGATGAGTACCGCTTCGGATCGAGGGATGGCCCACCTCAAGGCATTCGTCGACTACGCCGATCATGCTCAGGAGCAAGCGCTCTACCGTGCCCACACGGCAGTCGACGCTGCGGCCCAGCGGCAAGCCATCGCCGATTGGGTGTACTGGCAACACCTCAGCGTTCTGATCTCAGACGCCATCGGCGCCGAAGCCACCGTGTAGTCGCCGCTACGGTCGACCTACAAGTTCACCGATGGATCCGGGGCCGCATGCCTTGGCCCGGACGGACTCGGTTGCGGCGCAGGAGGATTCACTTGCGTGGGCGCCTCACTCGCCGTCGAATCGGGAGCACGTTCTCCCTTCGACTCTCCAGATGCAGCACCCTGCCGCTCGTCCTCCCGAGGCCTGTCCTCGGCTTGACGGTCCTCCGCCTGCTCCGGGCCCGGCTCGCTTGATTGACCCGCCTCGCCGCCCTTGCCTAGACCGGCCGTCACCTGACTGATCTGCTGCACGCCCTGCATCACGCTCTGCGGGACGGACGCGACAGCGCCCATCGCCTGCTGCGCCATCTGCATGGGCATGCCCATCATCTGACCCATCTGGCTCATCGCATCGCCGCCCGAGCCCCCTCCCGACCCACTGGCCGCGGGCCCACCCGCCTGGTCAAACTGGTGCTTCTCGTAATTCGCGGCGACTTGTTCGTCGGTGGCCTGGTACTTCCCGGCGGCCGAAACGATGTTGCCCGCAGTCTTCGTCGCGTCCGCCTTCACCTGTGGCAGACCTTCCTGGATGGGCCCCTCGATACCCGGCAGCCGAAAGGCGATCGCCTCCGATATCGCATCGACACCGGAAACGACGAACGGTGGCGGGGCATCAGGCAGACCGCCCGCCGAAGCCTCCAGTTCACCACCAAGCTGTTCCACCAGAGGGGCGTCGACCTTCAACACATCGCCAGCACCGCCACCGACAGACATTTCGAGCTCCCCTCAGAACCGCAGATTCCGCAGCACGTCGTACACGCTCGCGATCCACAACAGCATAGGAATCACCGCCGCAATGGCCGTGCCGTCGAGCAGCTCGAGGATCCGCTTCGTCACAGGCGAGACCCGTCGCACGCCATCGGTCGCCCCCACCAGGATCAGCGCGACGACCGCGACGGCGACGTAGACGCTCAACACCAGCCATGCACGCTCTGGGTACCAAAGGCTGAGCCGGATTGCCACGCCGGTCGGGATCACCACGAGAGCCGCCAAAAGCGCCCAGGCGCACCACCGTTCGGCGTACAACCGCGACCGGAATCCACACACCGAGGTGACCAGCCCGGCCACGATCAGACTATGCAGGAAGAAGTGGCCCTGCACCACCACCGCGATGGCCCCGAGGGCGAGCACCAGGGCACCTGCGGTGACGAAGCCGATCAGTAGCTGTTTGGCGAGGTGGCTGCGCTCGGTGAGACGAGCAGCGGACTCGGGCACCGATGCGATGATCGCCTGCCACGTCGGCGATTCCTCATCAGTGGCGTCCGGACTCGAAATCGGGTCCAGCAGTTCATCGTTGGCGACGGATTCGCCCGGCGCCGGGATCGGCGGCAGCGCGATGCGTGCGACGGCGACCGTCAGCTTGGCCGCATTCGTGACGACGATCAGGCCGAAACCGATCGCCCCGGCCGGTACCCAGTACTGCCAGCCGTAGCCGTAGGCGATCGCCGCGGCCGTGATCGCTATGGTCGCGATCGCTGCGAACGAGGCAATCTCCGCTCGTCGGCGTGGCCCACCCCGCGTCGCTAAGACGAGAAGGAGGACCACGGCTGCGGCGCCCGCAACATTCGGGGCGCCCAACCCGTCGACGCCCAGCGGCAGTGGCACTGCCAGTGCCACGGCGCCGGCCAGCAGCGGTGTCGAAGCGAGCAGCAGGCTTTCGGCCAAGTCGAGGTTGCCGTAGCGGGACCTGGCCATGACGCTGCCGATGAGCACCCCGAGGCCGACCACGCCCAGCGCCACCGGCCACCACCAGTCGTGACCCGTGTCCGACCACGCGCGCAGCGCGATACCCGTGATCACCAGGGCCACCAACGGAATCGCCAAACCCACGAAGCGGTTGAGCGCCGTGCGGTCGAACTCGGGTGACTCGTCGAGCACCGCGATGGCGTCGATCACGTCCTCGACGAGGGGCCGGTATCGCTCGGTGCGGCTAACCGAGACGAGTGTCAGGAGCGCTCCGTCGACCACGCCCGCGTCGTCGAGCGACTCACTCGCCTTCAGTGGCGGGGCACCCGGGCGCGCGAACGCCCACTCCCCCTGCGCCTTGAAGTCGAAGCCCGCCAATACATCTGCGGGCGTGTCCTCGAGCAGTTCGGCCAGCACCGCGACCGTCTCGTCGATGTAAGTCTCGACTGGCGCGGACGCTGGTAGGACCAGGTCGGTGAGCCGACGACCCGTCAGGATCGTGACGCGGGTCGTCGACGGCCTGCCGGGCGTCACGCCCGACGTGCTAGGTGCGGCGGCCGTGGTGGTCAACGACGCTCAAGCCTGTCGAAATCATCGGACAGCGCGGCGCCGAGTTCGGTGATCCGACGTCGGAATGTCTTGCCCAGCAGGTCGAGTTGGATCTCCGTGCCCGCAGCGATGTGCTTGTCCCACGGCAGCACGATGACGCGCCCCGGCGGAACGTGGCGTTCGAACTGCTCCACCAAGTCGGCGACGTCGATGTTCGGCTTGCCCGGCACGACGTGGTTGATCACCACACACGACCGGCCGAGCAGATCCTGATACCCGTTCTGCCGCAACCAGTCCATCGTGACGGCGGCCTGCCTGGCCCCGTCGATCGATGCGCTGGCCACGATCACCAGACCCGACACCGTCGAAAGCACGCCGCGGGAAGCCGGCTGGAACAGCCCGGCGCCGCAGTCGGCCAGGACGAGGTTGTAGTACCGCGACACGATGCCGACGGCACCCTTCCAGTCCTCGTCGTTGAACTCACGACGCGCGCCGCTGTACTCCTCGGAGGACAACACCTCGAGGTTTGCCGCGTTCATGCTGGTGTAGGCGCGGATGTCGTTGTACCGCGCGAGTTCCTTGTCCGACAACAGATCCGATACCGTCGCTGCCGACTGGCGGCCCGCGCGATCGGCCAGGTTGCCGCCGTCGGGATCCGCGTCGACAGCCAGGATGCGGTCGCCGCGGACCTTGCTCAGCTCCGAGCCGAGGGCCACCGTGACGGCCGTCTTGCCGACGCCGCCCTTTAGCCCGAACACCCCGATTTGGTAGGAGTCGCGCGCGTTGCGGCGGATCCGCGTGTGCAGATCCAGTTCGTAGATCTCATCCGGCGACAACCCGAGGTTGATACGCGTCAACAGATAGACCATGTGCCGCCAGCCACGCTGCGACGGCATCTTCACCGCGGATCGCACGCCGACGTGCGAGAGCGCGTCGATGGCACGGTGGTTGCCGATCGTGGCGGCCGACGTGGGCGCCGGCTGGGCAGGCACCTGCTGAGCCGACGTCCACACCGCGCGGTTCTCTGCCTGCTGCTCGGCGAAGTGTTGTGACGGTGCGGGCGGCGGTGCCTGCCGCGCTGGCGGCGCGGGCGCCGGACGGGCCTGCTCGTAGCGGGCGCCGGTCGGTGCGGACGCCTGCGGCGTTCGCATCATTCCGTTTTGCACTCGCTGCGGTGCAGAACCCTGGGCCGGCCTGATCTGGCTGGTGATCTCGGTCTGACGTGGTGGCGGCGCGGCGGCGGCAGCCGTCTTGGTCGGGGGCGGAGCGACGGGCAGTGGGCCAGACGGGGCGTCTGGGCGTGCCGCGTGGGACGGCGCGGGTCCGGCGTTGCCGGGCAGTACCGCGTCGCGGTCGACGGTCTCTGTCTCCTCCTCGGGCGGCTGCGTCGCGTCGGGGGAGTGGAAGAGCCGGTCATAGTCGGCCGACATGGAGACCTCTCAAGGGTTGGTTTGCGGTGTGGCATGAGCTGAGGTGGGCGGGAGCGGCATTCGACCATCCCGCCCACCTCGGTGCTCGGTTCGCTACATGCCGAAGGAGTTTCCGATGCCGACGTCGGCCGTGTGCATCTCCGTACCCGCGTTCTGAATAGTCTGTCCGAGATTGGCCAGCGCCGCATTCAGTTCGGCGGACGCATTGTTCCACTTCGTCTGCAGCCCCTGGTAGGCGTTCGATCCAGTGCCGTCCCAGGCGGCGACCAGCCTGGCCAGACCGGCGCTGCCCTCGTCGAGCAAGCCGTTCACCACTCCGGCGTAGCCGTGGATCTCGAGGGCGAGCGCCTCGATCACGGGGAAATTCCATACCTGTGCTGTACCGCTCATGATTTTCTCCGATTCCGTTGATTGGTTGTCGTGGTCAGCCGTGGATGCCGAGGTTCACGGCCTGGCCGATGAGCCCGCTCTGGTCGCTATCGTGGCTGTCGTACTGCACGCCGCCGCCGTGCAGGTTCATCACGATCTCGTCCAGCGCCGCCTTTTGCACCTGAGCTGCCTCCTGGTACCGCATGAACGCGGCGTGGGCAGCGGTGCCGGACTGGCCCACCAAGGCTGCAGCCATGGCGCCCTGGGTCCCGTCGACCTGTGCCATGACGCCCTGAAGCCCCGCCGAAATGCCATCGAAGTTGCTGGCCTCAGCGATGAGGACAGCAGAGTCTGTTGTTAACCCGGCTCCTGTACCAGCCATTTCTCACTACCTTTCTCTCGTGTCCTCACCAAGGGATGGCGAGTCTTCCAGCCCCGTGGGCCGGGAAGTCTTGTGTGGACGGCTACCAGTCGTCTTCCTCGTCTTCGCCCAGATCCTGAGGAAGGAGGGTCGGGGCCAGCAGCCCCGTCCTGGATCCGCCGCCGCCCTTGCTGCCGTGACCGGCGCCGGCCATCGGGCCGCCGCCTGCGCCGCCCGAGTTGTTGACCGGCGCGGCTCCCGTGCCGCTGCCACCCGCCGCCGCACCAGGCACCATCCCCACCGGCGATGCGCTAGGGCTCGACGCGATCGGCTGCCCCACGAGGCTCGACATCAACGGCGTCCGAGCCGCCGAGCCACCCATACCCGGCAGCGACGCGGCGCGTACCAACCCGGCGCCCGACGTAGCTCCCGAACCACCTGCCAATGGATGGTTCGACATTGGACTGGCGCCGATCAGGCCCATTTGAGCACCTTTGTCGGAGCCGAAACCGCTACCCATCTGGCTGAAGATCTGGGTCACCTGTTGGAGCGGCTGGCTCATCTGCTGCACGGGCTGCGTCACCATTTGGCCGAGCGTTTGCGGCACCTGCGCGGCCATGGAGCCCATCTGCGACGCCATCTGGGTGGCCATCTGAACACCCTGCTGAGCGTTGCCCTGCTGCTGGCCGGCTTGCTGCGCACCCTGCTGCGCATGTTCCCTAGCGCTGTCGGCTCCTTGCGCAGCCGACGTTCCGGCGTTGACGGCGCTGCCGGTCGTCATTGCGGCGATCTGCATGCTGCCCTGGGCGGCGACCTCAGCGAACGTCGCCTCTCGGATGATTGCGCCGCCCATCATCGCGACGTTCTGGCCGATCGCCATCGCGGCCCCGCTCTCACCGACGCCGGGCATGACGATGGGCTGCGCCGGCGCGATGGGTTCGAACACCGTATTCATGGAGGTCTCGGCTTGGTAGGCCTCCATGGCGAACGCCGCCTGGTTCCACATCCTTACGAAGTAGTCAGCCTCATTGATGCCGATCGGCATTGCGTTGACGCCGAGGAAGTTGGTGGCCTCGAGCACCGCGTGCGTGACGTGGTTCATCTCGATCTCGGGCAACGGCGGCGTGGTAACCATCGCCATCGTGTACGCATTGGCCTGGGCGATGGCCTGCATCGCCCGCTTCTGGGCCTGCAGAGCAGTCGTGCGCAACCAGACCACCATCGGCGTCGTCGCCGTGACGGCCCGCTCGCTCGCGCCGCCCTGCCACGAACTCTGCAGCGCCACCAGGCTGCCTGCAAGTTCCTCAGCCTGTGTCTCCAGGGAGATCGCAAGGGTCTCCCACGCCGCTGCCGCCTGGAGCATCGGCGATGGGCCCGCACCAGCCATCAACCTGGCTGTGTTCACCTCTGGTGGCAATGCTCCATAGAACATCGCCATCATTGCGGGTACTGCAGACATAGTTTGCTGGACTCAATCTCTCTGAGTTGACTTGTTGTTATTACGACATGCGTGTGATTACGAAAGGGTGGCCGCGCTAGAGGCGTCGACAGCCGTGTAGAGCTGGGCTGATTCGATGTACGCCGCGCCCGTGCGCGCCAACTCTTCCTGAGCGAGGGCATTCAACGCATTCACCTGCAGAGCCTCCGTCGCGAACGCGATCGCCGCCTGCACCGAGACCTCCTCTGCACCTGCCGGTATCAATGCGCTGGCCTCGGTTGTCGCCGCCGTACCGGTGGCTAGGCCGCGGCCGCCGTTTGCGACGACCTGAGAACCAACTCCAACGGCGCCTGGATTGTGCATCAACGGTTGCATTTGCGCTTTCTCCTCAGTTATTTGGAACACACTGCATAACGGGTCGACGACCCTTCTGGAGCGGCTGTTTGCTCCCCACGGAGTGGATCCCCCGATCCTTTGCTGACCAGTTGTCAACTGCGTTGCTGAACGTCTGCAGAGAATATTACCGGGCGTCAGGAGGTGCTGCTGACACTTCTTCTTCAGGTGGGTCCACGTAGGCCGCCTGGATGACTTCCTTGCCATCCTGGGACCGTAGAAGTGCCTGGCCAGGAGGACGCCGCTTCAGCTTGAACTCGCTGGTCGGGAAGTCCATCTTCTCCCCCGACAAGAAGATCGTCGGCGAACCCGCGCCATACGCGGCGCCCACGAACTTGTCCATCGTCGATCGCTGGGCCTGGCTCATCTGGCAGGTGACGATGATGTGCAGCCCGATGTCCGCTGCTGCCGGCAACAGTGGCGTCAGCGGCGACATCGGGCCGAACGGTCCACCCGCGGCCACGACCATGTGCCAGTCATCGACGAGCAGGACCACTTCTGGTCCTTTCCACCACGACCGTGCCCGTAGCTGCGAGGTGGTCAGGTCAGCAGGTGGCAGGCGAACCTGCAAATTCGCCGCCAGGGCCTTGATCGCTTCCTCGAGAACCGCATTGTTCCTGTTGATCGCGAATGCATCGAGCAGGTGGCTCTGCGGCACGGCGTCCAGCAGCCCGGACCGGTAATCGGCCAGCATGAACCGCACCTGTTGCGGACTGTTGCGCGCGCAAATCGCCGAAGCGACGGCATGGGCAATGGTGGTCTTGCCCGACTTCGGTGCCCCGAAGATCAGTAGGTGCGGAGACGTATGCATCGCGGTGTAGGCCACCGACAGGTCGGACTCGCGGATGCCGAGGGGAATGGTCCACCTGGTGCGGTAGTCGGAGTCGGGTCCCGGCGGGGTGGGGTCGAGCTCGCGCAGATAGATGCGGTCGGGCAGCACCCTGACCTTCGGCGCCTCGTCGGTGTAAAGCGATCCGATGTGCTGCACTGCCGCGGTGATGGCGGGCACCATGTCGGTCGCACTGTGCACGCCGTCCAGCCGTGGCACCCCGATCATCAAATGGTGCTTCTCCATCGAGATGGCACGGCCGGGCCGGTTGACCGGAATCTCGCGGGTCATGCGGTCGATCTGCGTCTCGTTGATGTCGCCGAGGCGGAACTCGACCTTGGTGCCCAGGTAGTCACGGATGCGGGACTTCAGCTCCGTCCAACGCGGCGTCGAGATCACGGTATGCACGCCGAACGCCAGACCCTGACCGGCGATGTCCTGCACCACGGGCTCGAGGTCGGGAAACTCCGAGACGAATGCGGGCCAGCCGTCGATCACTAGGAACACGTCGCCGAACGGATCTGCTGACGCCGGGTGGTTCGGGTCGTCGCGCAGTTGGCGATACATCGCGATCGAGCCGACCCGATACTGCTTGAACGTCGCTTCTCGTTGGCGCAGAACGGCTTTCACTTCCGCCACCATTCGGCTGACCCGGTCGGGTTCGGACCGCGTGGCGACGCCGCCGACGTGCGGTAGGTCTTCCAGGTACATCAGTCCACCGCCACCCAGGTCGATGCAGTAGAACTGCACCTGACGCGGGGTGTGGGTGGCTGCCGCCGAGAGCATCATCGTCTGCAGGAACGTCGACTTGCCGGTCTGGGGCGCGCCGCCGATGGCGATGTTCCCGCCCGCCGCCGACACGTCGACGCCCCACACCTCCTGCTTGTGCCGGCGCGGTTCATCCATGATGCCGAGCCCGAAGCGCAACGGCCGACGCTGGTCACGCTCGACGAGTTCGTTGACCGGCGTCGGATCGGTCAACGGCGGCAACCACATTCGGTAGGCCCGGATCTCGCCGGTGGTCAACTGCTCGAGGACGACCTCGCGCAGTACCCGCTGTTCCTGCTCGAGTCCCGTCATGACGTCAAAGCCTCTGCGATCGGCGCCGCGGTGAACGGGCGGATCCGCACCTTGCTCACCGCAGCGTGTTTGGGCGCCACCTCACCGACCTCGTTCACCGGCGTCGGAACATAGTTGACACCGGTATAGACGCTCTGGAACTTCACCGGATCCTCCATGCCGACCCGTAAGAATCCGACGCCACTCTCCTTGTTCGTGATGTATTGCGCCTCAGGCGTTCCGATCACGGCCTTCGACTCGGCCGAACTGGTGGTCCGCAGGGCGATGCGATACGTGAGGTTCGGTTCCAGCTTGTCGATGCGGACGCCGCCCGTGTTGAGCGACTGCGTCGCGAGCAGCAGGTGCACGCGTAGCGATCGGCCGACGCGGCAGATGCGGTCGAACAGCGCAATGAAGTCGGGGTGGTTCTGCAGCAGTTCGGCGAACTCGTCGACGACGACGAAGAGCGTAGGCAGCGGCGCCAGTTCGGCGCCCCGCTCGCGGTGCTTCTCGTATTCCGCGACGCCCGACAACGCGCCGGCTGCACCGACCTGGATGCCCGCCTGGCGGAGGATCGACTGGCGACGGTCGAGCTCGCCGGTCAGCACCTCGCCCATGCGGCTGACGAGCTCGGCTTCCTCCTCCATGTTCGTCACGACCGCGGCGGTGTGCGGCAGCTTCTCCATGCCCAGGAACGTCGAACCGCCCTTGAAGTCGGTCAGCAGCAGATTGACCTGATCGGGGTGATGTGTCGCGGCTAGCGAAAGGATGAGCGTGCGAAGGAATTCCGACTTGCCGGAACCGGTGGTACCGATCAGCATGCCGTGCGGCCCCGCACCGAACTCGGCACCCTCCTTGATGTCGAGGTGCATGATGTCGCCGGTCTTGAGTTCGTGCCCGAACGGGATGCGCAAGCGGTCGTGGTCGAGATCGCTGAACATCCGCCAACGACTGGGCGTCACTTCCTCGATGGTCTGCGCACCGACCAATTGGTGCCACTCGGTGGCGACCTTCTTCTGCACTCGGGTGCTCTTGTCGATGATCGTGCCGGTGATCGACCAGCCCGCGAGCTTGCGCGCGATCCGGCCGGCTGCCGCCGGCGTCATCTTGTCGGTCACATTGGTCACCAAGCGGAAGGTCTGGTTGGGCAGGCGGTCGTCGGCGGTGCCGTCGGCATCGACCCGGATGCGGTAGCCCGAGCCGCGGTGGTTGCCCAGCGTGATGACGGTGACGCCGGCCCTGCCGTCGACGGGGAAGCCCGCCTTGCCACCGGTCAGGTCGATGACCACGACGTACGGACCGCTGGGCACCGAATCGGCGGTGTGCGGGCCGCGGGCGGTCAGATCACTGAGGCCGTCGGGCCTGGTGAACACCAGGCGCGTCGCACCTGAGGCGTCCGTGTCAGTCTGGTGCTGCGCGTGGGGCAACCACTTCAACCAACTCCAGTCGGGATCCTCGGGGTTGTCCGTCAGCACCCGGATCTGCAGCAGGTCCGGTGGATGGAACACGGCCAAGTGACAGATCATCGCGGTGAGCAGGCCCGCGGCGCCTGCTGGGTCGCCACCGACCGCGATGGTCGGAAAGCTGCGCAGCTGAATGAGTTTCGGGCAGTCGTGAATCAGGCCGTGGGTGCGCAGGAACTTGGTCACCCACATGTGACTGACCGGTTCGAGGTGCGGCTGGGGCGCCGCCTGCGGTCCCGCCAACTCGCCGCCGACGGCGGGTTTCAGCAGGCGGTCGACGGCCGGCTCCGCGCCGAGGCCGATTCGCGTCGCGGCGTAGAAGTCGTTGTTGGCCTGGCGCGACCACTGCCGGTTGGTCCCGATGATCGACAGCAGATCATCGGGATGCGGTGCGTGGTAGTTGAAGAACGTCACCTGAGCAGCGGCCGACGACGTCACGCGCGTCCGCAGCCCGGAGAGGTACCGCAGATACTCCTTGCGGTCGGCGTTGATCTCGGGCACCTTCTTGCCGCCCGACCCGCCGGCGCCCATGAAGCCGACGGTTCCCATGACCATCATCAGCGGCATCATCAACATGTACGGCGACAGTTGCCGCACGCCGGTGAAGATCATGATCGAGATCATTCCGATCATGCAGCCGCCCATCACCCACGGCATCGCCTTCTGGATTCCCGACGGCGGAATCTCGACGCCGAGGTCGTCGGGCGGCGTCACGTTGATCTCGCCCGGCGTCAGGCGCGGTCCGCGTTTGATGGTCGGAGTGAACTTCCTGGTGGTCATCTCCCACCTCCTGTCTGGGCCGCGGGGGCCGCCGGAACGGCGTTCGGATCGCCGACCTTGCGTGGATTCGGGTCCGCGGGCAGAGTGTCGTGTTCAAGCAGTGCCGCCTGTTTCGACAGCACCGGGCCGTCGACCAGCAGACCGACCACCTGCCACGGCGCGGTCTTGGGCGCCGACAACCCGAGTTTTTGGGCGGTCTCCTCGTCGGGCAGCCCATAGCGCACGCCCTGCGGGTCGATGTAGTAGAGGCTCTCGCCGTAGCGGGGATCCGGGGACTGCAACCGGATGTACTGACCCCCGTCGATGAACACCGTTGAGTCGCCGCCGATCTGGTCGATGCCGTTGTTCATCGATCCCGCACTGATAGGCAGGTGCCGCCCGGTGACGACGGTGGTCTTGGGCGACTGGTCGCCGGGTTCCCTCTGCCAGGACCAGCACAGCGTCGGCGCGTCCTCACGCAGTTGGATCTGCAGCGCCTTGTCGGGCAGCGGCGAGGTGTACACCTGCTCGGCGATCTTGGCGACGTCACTGGACTCCACCGACGGCGGGGAGACCAGTCCGTAGGAGTTGGTGGCGCGCAATGCCGCGGCCGTGGTGTCGTTGACCTTTGCCACTCCGTCGGGCAGCACGACATACTTCTGCTCGTCCGAGTCCGTGACGGTTTGGAACACCGAACCGATCACCAAATTCGGAGGCAGCCCAACGGTATTCGGCGCGCCGGCAGCCGGTACCTGCGGAAGCTGCCACGGGCCCCCGTTCGGCAGCGCGTTGAACAACCCCTCCGAGATGGGGGTGGCCCTGGCAGTCACCGGAATCCCGACGGCTGACGTCACCGCGCGGTCGGAGAGATCGATCGCATGCCTACCCGTCTCCGTGACCAACCAGTCCCTGTCCTGGTAGGACACCAGCACACCCTGGTCGGGGCGCATGGGCCCCACTGAAGCGTCGACCTTGAGCGGCAACACGATGACCGACGTATCCACCGTCGGCGCAACGCTTTCCGGCTTGGTGACGGTGTCGCACAGCGTCCACATGGACGCGGGTGGCCCCACCGGGGTGGCGTACGGGGCGCCGGGGATCCCGACGGGCTGTCCCTTCGGCATGCGGTTGAGCTCGTCGGACTTCACTGCGCTGGGTGTGCCCGCATTGCCGAGCACGAGCCGCGCCGAGGTCAGGTTGTACACCGGGTGCAGCAGATTGGTCCCGCCCATCACCACGTACAGCTGGTTGGTGGTCCGGTCGACCAGCAGGTTGTCGCCGCCGCGCTTGCCGAGCGGCTTGAAGTACGCCAACAACGCCGCACCGAGGCAGACCAGCACCGCGATGACGATGCCCAACGACACTGCGCGGCTGTAGAACTGGAGCGGATCGTCGAACATCCGGGTGTCGCGGCGCACGATGGCATGCTCGACGCGGCGGAGCAGGAAGCGCCAGCCGCTGACCTGGACCTTGGTGGTGAGCCGGAATCCTGCCATCGTCTAATCCACGATCGCTAGGCGGGCGTGCACGGCGTCGATCGCGTCGGCCATGTCTTCGCCGTTGATCTCACTGAGTTGTTCGACGCCGAGGCTGTCGAAGTCGACCGACCGCGCCAGACGCATGTCGCGGCACTGCTCGCCCGCCTCGACGAGCTGGCGGGCGTACCGACCGTTGCCCGCGATGTCGAGCGCGGGCTTGCCGTTGAGCGTCCGCTGGCTCAACAAGGTGGCCGCCTCCAGCACGCGCTTGCCTGCGTCCTCGTCCAGTGCTGAGTCGTTGGACGCCGCAAGCACCTTGGCGATCTCCACGATCTCTTCCGGCGAGTACGAGTCGAACTCGACGCGGGTCGAGAAGCGGGACCGCAGCCCGTCGTTGGACTCCAGCAGGCGGTCGATGTCGGCGCTGTAGCCGGCGATGATGACGACCAGGCGGTCACGGTCGTTCTCCATCCTGGCCAGCAGGGTGTCCAACGCCTCGGTGCCGAACGGATCGGCGCGGCCGTCGCGCTCCTGCACCAGCGTGTACGCCTCGTCGATGAAGAGCACTCCGCCGACGGCGCGGTCGATGGTGCGGGCGGTCTTCACGGACGACTGCCCCTCGTACTCGGCCACGAAGTCCTTGCGCGACGTCTCGACCAGCTTCGGCTCGGTGATGACGCCGAGGCCGGCGAGGATGTTGGCCACCACCCTGGCGATCGTGGTCTTACCGGTGCCCGGCGGTCCGGTGAAGATCATGTGCTTGGACTGCTGCGCCACCTTCATCCCGCGCGCGGCCCGCACCTTCGCCATTTGCGTTGCGGCCCGATATCTTTCGATCTGCTCCTTGACCCGGCTGAGCCCGATCTGGCGATCGAGTTCGGCCTGCGCGTCGGCGAGCAGCTTCTCCCGACCCGAGTTGTCGGCCTGGACACTCTTCGGGTCCCACGGATCCTTGCGCAGCGCGATCTGCTCTGCCGTCGTGGTCGGCAGTCGGTAGGTGGGATCCCTCAGTGCCGCAGTCACCTTGGGCTCCGGGTGAGTCGCCTGCAACCACTCCAGCAGCGCGACAGCCGACTCCTCGTTGCCCTGACTGCGCCGCGCCATCGCCAGATACCAGGCGATCGCGGTGTTGCACCCTTCGCCCGCGGGTGACGAATTCGCGTCCGTCAGGCGGCGATCCGCCTCGGTGAACAACCCGAGGTTCGCCGCCGCGACGCCGTGCGCGACGCCCCCGGCGGCGGCCAGGAACTTGTCCGGCCACGTGTTGGCCGCACTGCGCACCTCGTCGATGACGTCGGTCCAGCGTTCGGCGTACGCGTAGATCACGGCCTTGACCCATGCGATCAGGTGCTCCGCGCCGGTGGCCGGTGCGTCCTCGAGCGCTTCCATCGCGTCGGCGTAGTTGCCGCCCGCGGCTTCGTTGACGGCGAAGCCGAGGGTGATGGCCAGCGGCGAATTGACCGGATAGGTGATGTCGCCGAACGGCCCGCCGATGGGCACGCGTGCGTTCAGAGTGTTCATCGAGATCTCGGCAGCGCCGGCCAACTGGCCGAAGTTCGACCGCGAATACCAGGCGCGGAACAGCGTCACGCGGTCGGTGTCGCCGCAGCGGATGCGTCCCACCCAGCCGTCGCACGCGGTTTCGTCGAGCGTCGTGATCTCGGTGAACATTTCGAGGGACCGCGCAGGCGCCGTCGGCAACATGCCGACGGCGCTGCCGAACAGCCCGGCTAGTTGGTCAGTCATGGTTACTCGCATATCTGGTGGCGAACACCTGCAATCGGGCGGCTTCGGCTTGTTCGGGCGAGGGAAGGTCGAGATCTCTGGTCAGGAAGTCGTGCGTCGCGACGTCGTCGTGGCCTTGTTGGCGCATGCCGTCAAGCATGAAAGAGTACTGCGCGGATCTGGCGTCCTGGGTGGCCAGCTTGGCTATCACGACGATCTCGTCGGCGAGGTTCGATTCGGTCATCGTGGTTGCCTTCGGCGATAGATCGATGCGGTTGACTCGTCCATCCATGAAGGTAGTCACGGTGACGGTGCCGGGTGGGTTCGTCACGGTGAACAGCGGCGCGGGCGGTTCGCCAGGCGCATCGGTGTGGAGTGGATCGATCGCCTCGAGGACGTCGGCGGCCAGGTACTCGTCGTCGTCCACGGCGTATTCAGCGAGCACGTCGAGCACCGAGTCGCCTGCGCTGGTGTCGGGCGCGGAGAAGTCCAGCGCAGCTAGATCGTCGTGATCGTCGTCATCGGGATGGTGAGGCGGAGAGTCGTCCACCAGGGGATGCCTTTCAGTCCGTGTCGGAGGTCTCTGCGTCGTTCTTGTCGAACCAACCGCCTGACGGAAGGAACGCGAGCAGGCCGTCGAGTGCGCGTTGCAGGTTTTCGTTGGTTCCCGGCAGGAAGCTGCCGTACAACTCACCGTTGACCTTCCGCGGCAGCGACACGATGCGGCCCTTGGACGCATCGAGGACGCCGGCTGCCACGTCGGCCTGGGAGTACGTGCCGCCCGGGTGGCGCTCGTTGGCGGTGATCTCCACCCAGCTGGCCGGTGCGGCGATGAGGTCGGCGTACGTCCGCGCCGAGGCGGGGTTGATGCCGAACTGCGCCAACTGATTGGCGGTTCGCGAGTCGCCGAGCCGGCTTGCCGCGGCGGTGAGCGGTTCGACCTCGGCTGGGGTTGCCGAACCGAGGACGACGTTCACCATGGCGGCCAGACCGACCTGCGGCGCCACGCGCTGCAGCACCAGCATGTCGCCGTCGCGGGCGGCCACGACGTGCCGGGAACCCTTGCGGCACACCACGAAGCGCACCATCTTGCCGCCGACGTCGCGGCGCCACCAGCGGCCCTCGAGCGTGCGGTCGGCGCGGCTGAGGGTGTCGACCATGGCGGCGACCTCGGGATGGGGCTCGCCGAACACGTTCAGCACGCCTTGCGCAGTGAGGTCGCGGGTTACCTGGTCCCACACGATGTTGCGCAGTTCGAGCTGCGGAATGTTGGGCCGGATCCCCATGGAGGGCGGGAACTCCATCAGGTGCAGCTTGTCGGCGATGACGAGCATGCCGTCGATCGTGACCTCGACCCCGACGACGTCGTCGATGTGCGTGGTGCGGCCAGCGCCGCCCGGAGTGGTCATCGGGTTTGCATCCGGCCGCCGAGCCGGCCGCTGGCCAGCGAGTCGACCCGGTCGTACGCCGCGGCGGACAATTCCAAGTTGTCGGCCATTTCGTCCGAAACCCCCTCCCATTCCGAGCCGGCGGCGCGGCGTGCGTTCTGCACGGCCTCCACCGCGGCAGCCGTGGCCCACGAGATCACCCCGTGCGTCACCCGTACTGAAGTATCCACACCGTCGGCGACCTGCGCCGCGGACCGGATTTCGCCGGCCGCTTGCCGCTGTTTGGCCGCCAGCTCCAGTAGGTACGTGGTCGTAACACGCAGATCGCCAGACATGTAGATCCCCTTCGTAATCATCTTCCTATGGCGTTGGCGTCGGCGGCGGCCCGATCGGATTTTCTCCGGCAAACGTAACCGTGCCGGGTCTGCCGAGACGGGCTACGTCGACGTCCACGGGCGGGCGCTCACCGTCGGTTCCGGCCTCGCCCGACTTGGCCTCCTCAGGCCGGGCTTCCTCGTCGGGTACGCCGTCCCCGTCCTCGTCCTTTGTCTCGTCTTCCTCTTCCTCGTCGGGCTCGTCCTCGTCCCGTTTTTCGGCGTCCCGCTTTTCGGCCTCTTCCTGCAGGGCCGCCCGAACCGCCTCCTTGATCAGCGCCATGGGTATGCCGGGTGCCGGAGCCATCGGAGCAGCGCCCGCACTCATCGGCGGCGGCGCAGCAGCCGGCGAGGCACCCATCGCCGCAGGCGCCGGACCGCTGCTCGGCGTCTCGAACTCCGCCACGGGCGCCGCCTCGGGTATGGCGGTCGGCGGCGCGGCTGGAGCACCACCGCTCGCGGGCGGCCCGCCACCGCTATTCGCGCCCGATGCGCCCGGACCCCCGCCGGGTGCAACGAAACCAGTTGGAGCGTCGAGCTTTTCGTCCACCGCAGGCGCCGGCGCCTCTTCGGGATGCTCTTCCTCCGGCGTCTCGTCCGGCACGTCTTCGTCCGACGGGGGTGGAGGGTTCCGATCTGGTGGCGTCTTGGCGATGTTCGCGCTCGGCGCGGCGTCTCCGTAGCGGTCGGCGAGCTGCTGTAGGGCCGCCGCGTTGGCGTCGACCTCGGAGGAGAGCTGGTAGAGCTCGATCGAGCTGCTGCCTACTGCGACGAGCACCGCCTGCGCGTCGGCCGCAGCCTTCAAGCTCCGGCCGACGCCTGGGACGAGCCCGAGCGCGGACGTCACCAGACCCATGTCGGCAAGCCAGTTGTACCAGTCGTCGAGCCTGCCCCGGTGCATGCCGACCTGGAAGGCCTCGGCGGCGAGCACGCGGTGCACGTCGTGGTCGACGGTTGTCATGTTCTCGATCCGTGCCATCTGTTCGACGTTCCGAGCCGAGTAGGACTGGGCTCCCTCGCCCGACCAGCTGGGGCTGGGTTGCGCGGACCCCAACGTCGCAATGGCATCGAGCCCGCGCACACCCGCTTGGCCGAACCGCTCGCCGTCCTCGGGGGTACCAACGCCGGTGGTCAGCTTCATGCCGGCGATGACCAACTGACCGCCTTCGAGGATCACAGAGTCGGCCGCCCGCAGAGATTCCTTCGCGCCCGCGCCGCCGACGACCGCTTTGCCGGTCGCCCATACCGCTTTGCCGAAGCTCTCCAGCTTGCCCAGCAGGCCCATGCCTTGCACCCCCTCGCCGAATGCGAGCGTACCAGCGGATCGGTGGCTCCCAGTGCACCAATTTGACGGCGACGGGCGCTGTACGAGCGTTCGGTAAATCTCTCTGGCCTGGTCATATGGCGAAGTACGGGCGCATCAGAATTTTGGGCATCGGGCGTGCATCGCAGCCGTCCTGCCTACGTCGACACCGCGCGCACGGGCGGGGTGACATTGTCCGATGGCTCCGGGTGGGCGCGTCTGAGGTGCGTAAATCATGTTTGCTGCACGCCGCACATCACCCGCGGAGCCGGGGAGTTCGGACGACGACGACCAGGCGTGGTTGATACTTGATTGAAGGCCGAGAGTCGCATCGTCCGATTCCAGGGAAGGGAGCAATGGTGCCGTGACCGAGCGCGACGACGCCCTGCGCCGACAACTCGGCTGGACCGGGCCCGAGGAAACCGACTACGAGCCCCCGTCGAAGCCCGCCGAACCGACGTTCACCCCGGCGGCGACGCCCCTGCCATCCCGACCGCCGGTCGACTTCGTCCCGGCCGACGACCCGGCAGAGCCCGAGCCTGCCGCTCCGCCGCGCCCCGCTCCGGAACCCTCCCCCGAGCCCGATCGTCCGCCAACCGGCGGCTTCCGCGCGCCACCGCTCCGCTACGGCCCTTCGCCAGGGCCACCGCCACAGCAGAGCCCGCCTCAACCGCCAGCCCCACCCCAACATCCGAGCCCACCCCAACCGTCGAGCCAGCAGCAGTGGGGTCAGCAGCCGCCCGGCTGGCAGCAGCAACGAGGCCAACGGCCGCCCGCTCCGCCCCCGCCGCCCCCCGGTTCCTGGCCATCCCAGCAGTACGGTCCGGACTCCCGCGTCGCCCCGCCGCCACCAACAGGGTCCTACGCGGACCGGATCATTCGCGACGAACTCGTTCCAGCCAAACAGATTCCGCCATCGCGAGGGTGGCGCTTGGCGCTCTACCGGCTCACGTTCGGGATGGTCAATCTCGGCCAGTCCCCAGACGAGCAGCGCCAGGCCGAACTGGAGGCGCGGATCAAGGCCCCCTTGCGCGGCCACTTCAAGATCGGCGTGATGGGCAAGGGCGGCGTCGGCAAGACCACGGTGTCGGCCAGCCTCGGGTCGATCTTCGCGGAGCTGCGTCAGGACGATCGGGTGGTCGCGATCGACGCGGACACGGCGTTCGGCAAGCTCGGCAGCCGCGTCGACCCAAAGGCGATGGGTTCCTACTGGGAGCTCGCCGGCGATCAGCACCTCGAGACGTTCGCCGACGTGCGCAGCCGGGTCGGCAACAACGCGGCGGGTCTGTTCGTGCTGGCCGGTGAGGCGAGTCCGGCCCGACGGCGTGTCCTCGACCCCGCGATCTACCGGGAGGCCACGGCGCGACTGGACCGGCACTTCACGATCTCGATCGTCGACTGCAGTTCGACCATGGACACGCCCGTCACCCAGGAAGTGCTGCGGGATCTGGACGCGTTGATCGTCGTCTCGTCGCCGTGGGTGGACGGAGCCGCCGCGGCGGGCCAGACGATGGACTGGTTGGCCAACCGCGGACTGACCGGTCTGCTGCAGCGCACCGTCGTCGTCCTGAATGACTCGGATGGGCACGCCGACAAACGCACCCGCGCGATCCTCGCCCAGCAGTTCGCCGGCCAGGGGCAGGCCGTGGTGGAGGTCCCATTCGACGGGCACCTGCGGCCTGGTGGCGTCATCGACCGCACGACGGAGATGTCCCCCGCAACGCGGCGGAAATTCCTCGAGATCGCTGCCGCGCTCGCCGAGCACTTCCCAACCAGCGACGACCGCGAACGCACCCGCGATCGGTTCTAGCGTTCAGCGCCAGTCGATCTGAGCGACGAGCGACTCGATCAGCTCCGCCTCCGCGGCGGCTACCGGATGTTCCGCCTCGGCGGCGATGATGGCCTCCTCGGGTACGCCCGACGCCTGCGCGGTCTCGCCAATGGTGAGGTTGGCGCGGCGGCGGGCGGCATACAGCCGCTGACCCAATGTCGCCGTCGGAGCCGTCGCACCGAGAAGCGTGAGCTCGTCCATCTGGCGGCGCACGGTGCTCAATGCCTTCAACAGTGGAGGCGTCAGCCGCCCGATGCGCGCCGCGCGCGCCGCCACCGCCTCGAGCTGACGCAGGTCGGTCAGGATCGCGGTGACCCGCGGGGTGAAGTCGGGGTCGTCGACCGGCGGCAGCGAGCCGATCGTGGCGCCAAGGGTGTTGACCGCCGCTTCGACGGCTTGGGCGATCAGCGAGACCTCGTCGCCGCCGGGCAAGGCCTGCGCCGGTTCGGCCGCCGCAACGGATCCGCCCCGCCTGATCCGCGCGATGGTTCCCGGCGGCCACTGGAGCACCTCTTCCAGCTTCGCCCGGGTGCGTTCGCGTGGCCAGCTGCGCCCCTTCTCGAAGGCGATGAGTGCACCGGCGTTGATGATGCCGTCGGCGGCGAGGCTGCGCTGGCTGATGTCGAGCTCCCGGCGTCTCGCCGCGGCGGCGGCGCCCGCGCGCGCCATGCCCGGGTCCACCTCGACGGAGGTGTCGACGTCGTTGTCGGCGCTGACCAAACCGGGTGCCTCCTGCCTGCGCGCGGCCCAGCATCATTCTGCTGCACCGCTACGTTGTCGCCTTACTTTAGCCGGGTTACCGGTCGCTGAGAACCGTTGCATGTTTCTAGTTTGAACTGTGTCGCAGCCACCGCTGCGATCCTCTGTTCGAACCACCAGGTGACGCGCAAGGGCGCCGCCTGCGCTTTGGCCTGTGGCCCGCCAGGGGCAACTCTGTAGCACCAAACTGTTGCATCGCTACAGTTGTTGCTATACATTCGCTTCCATCGCGCCGGCACGACCGGGCGCAGGACTGAAGGAGCGGAACATGAACGCAGTGGGCCTGGACGGGCTGCCGATCGGCGAATGCACCCGCAATCCGGAGCGCTGGACATCGGCTGCCGACGACGAGGCCAAGAGCATCTGCCGGCTGTGCCCGCGTCGGTGGGCGTGCGCACGCGACGCGGTCGAGCTTCCGCACGCCGAGGGACTGTGGGCCGGCATCGTGATCCCGGAAGGCGGTCGCGGCCGCACTTTCGCGCTGCGCCAGCTCCGGTCCTTGGCCGAGCGCAACGGTTACTCCGTCCGCACGCGGCGGCTCTTCCTGGAGTCGGCCTGACCGCTCGCCTCGCCGCCGATCGAGGGGACGGCGGCGCGGCGGACGGAACGGAATACGCCGGCGCGCAATGCGGTTAGGATAAGTCGACGGTGTCGTGCAATGCCCCGGGTACCACCCCAGAAATGTCGCCTAGAGCGACCACATGCCGAGAGGCGCACTGCCGGCATCGTCACCCGAGCCGCCGACGCGAAAGCGCCGGCGGCTCGGTTCGTTAGCACGGCCCCAATGGATTCCGTGCCTGTGGATGAATGTGCTTCACCGTCGGACCCCAGCCCTACCGTGACGCCATGACGTACTGGATCAACACCGTCAGCCGCGGCCACGTGCAGCGCGGCGTGGCCGGCGGTTTCACGCAAGCCAACCATGGCAATCCGCAGGCACTGCGCAAGATGGCACGGGGTGACTGGATCGCCTTCTATTCACCAAAGACCGACTATCCCGACGGTGCGCCGCTGCAGGCGTTCACGGCAATCGGTCAGGTCATCGACGACGAGGTGTATCAGGCCGACCTCGACCCCGAGTTCAAGCCGTGGCGACGGCGGGTCGAGTTCCTGCCCTGTTCGGAGACACCCATCCGCCCGTTGCTCGACGACCTGGACTTCGTGATCGACAAGGCGCGCTGGGGCTTCCGGTTCCGGGCCGGGGTGTTCGCCGTCGACGAGCACGACTTCGAGGTGATCCGAGCCGCGATGACGGAGGCCGTCAAGGTCTAGTCTGGACGGGTGAGCAACACCGAGGTGGCGCCAGACGAAGTCGCTTGTGGTGCTTCACCATTCGTTGGTGTGCTGCATCCGCGCGACGTTCCGCTCGGCGGACCGCGGGCTATCCGGGTGCGTCGGACGCTTCCGCAACGCGAACGCTCGCTGATCGGCGCTGGCGCCGGCATCTGCCACTCGGAGGTGTCGGTGCCTGGTTCGAAGCCTGCCGCCCGCGTTCTGCACGGCGTCCAGTTGTGGGTGGCCCTTCCCGATGCCGACCGCGACGCGGGTCGCGACTTCGCGCACTACGTCCCGTCTCCACTCGCCGTAAACGGTGCGCGGGTCCGTGTCTTCCTCGGTGAGCTGGCCGGCGCCCGATCGCCGGTTCGTACCTTCACACCGCTGCTTGGCGCCCAGGTCGATCTGAGTCCAGGCGCGACGGTCTCATTCGACGTCGACCCGTCGTTCGAGCACGGGGTACTCCTCGACCAGGGCACCGTGGAAGCGGGTGGCGTCGAACTCGACGTGGCCGATCTCTGGTACCAGTCGCCGGGCCACGATTCCGTCGTGCTGACCAACCGCGAGCAACGACCGGCACGCGTCCTGCTGCTCGGTGGACCACCGTTCGGTGAGCAGCTGGTCATGTGGTGGAACTTCGTCGTCCGCAGTCACGACGAGATCGTCGAGTACCGCCAGCTCTGGCAGAACGCCGACGATCGCTTCGGCGCGGTGTCGGGGTATCCGGGTCCTCGGCTGCCGGCCCCGCCACTGCCGAACGGCAAATTGCGGCCCCGCGGATGACCCACATGGGCGCACCTGCGCAAACGCCAGTTTTGCCAGTTCAGGCCCTGGCAACGAGTTCCGCCGTTCGACGGGCCGGTTCAACTGCGCAAATGAGATTTCGAGCAATCTAGATCAGTAATTTACGTCTTGGAATCAGTTTTTCTCAGTCTGCGAATCCGCCCATATGGTGCGCATATCGTTGTACTTTCGCCCTACGTCGAGCTCACGGCGGATTGATCAAACGCATACTCCCGCCTCTCGGGTGCGTGCGCGCATTTCGATCCCGAGGAGATGATGATGATGGCGCTCATGGGGACGTGCCGCATCTACCGCCCGGATCCGACCCACGTCGGCGAAGTCGAGCAGTGGGGTCGGGCACGAGCGAGCGCAACTGCCAGTGCGAACCTGGTGGTGATTTCCGTTTGCGGCGAAGTGGATGCCAGCAACGGCATGGACTTCGCCGGTTACGTCGAACGCCACGCCGCCCTCGCAGGCACACTCGTCCTGGACTTGAGTGCGGTGAACTTCTTCGGCACCGCAGGTCTCACGGCCCTCCGGCGGATCGACCTGTGCTGCGACCGCATCCGCTGGAAGTTGGTCGCCAGCTCAGCGGTACAGCGGGTACTTCGCGTCTGTCACGCCGACGACCTGCCGCAGGCCCGAAGCGCTGCCGCGGCGCTTCGGCAACTGGGCCGGTACACCGACGAAGCAGCCGTGCTGGTCACCTCTCGCAGCTAGGCTCCACGACCGCCGCGAGCTTCGCGCTCGCGCGTCGATATCGTCATGTGCAATGACGACCCCGCTGCCGCCCGCGTACTTCCTGTCCGACGGCGCCTCCTTCGCTCCGACACCGCTCGCGAACGGGCCGTGGGGCTCGTCGATCAGCGGAAACTTCGTCGGCGGCCTCCTCGGCCACGTCGTCGAGCGCGATACCGGCGACCCTGAACTGCAGCCCGCCCGGCTGACCGTCGACCTGCTGCGGCCAGCCGCCATGGCACCTGTGCAGGTCCGGACGTCGATCGTCCGTCGCGGCCGGCGCCTCGTCCTCGTCGAGGCGGAGATGACGCAGTCGGACACGGTGGTGGCCAAGGCGAGCGCGTTGTTCCTGCGCAAGGGTGAGCAGCCGCCGGGGGCGGTCTGGACATCGCAGGTCGCCATGCCTCCGGTTCCGGCGGAACCCGACGGTCCGCTCGACGCGGTGCCGATGATGGTTTGGGCCTACGGCAAGAAGCGCGACGTCGCCGGACTGAGCTTCGATCTGAGTGAATGGCAGCACGACGGACCGAAGTTCGTGTGGCTGCGGGACATCAAACCGCTGGTCGACGGTCAGCCGATGACGGCTTTCACCCGCGCCGCGATGGCCGGGGACGTCGCCAGCTCGCTCACCCAC
Source organism: Mycobacterium sp. URHB0044 (assembly GCF_000620625.1). Taxonomy (GTDB): domain Bacteria; phylum Actinomycetota; class Actinomycetes; order Mycobacteriales; family Mycobacteriaceae; genus Mycobacterium. The sequence goes on from NZ_JIAW01000001.1 coordinate 531,907, forward strand.
TACGGCACCCACGGGCTGCACTACATCAACGCCGACTACACGGTGACGCTGAGCAGATTGCCCGACGGCCCGGACATCGGGCTGGCCGCGCTGACGCACTCCAGCCACGGCGGCGTCGCGACGGGCACGGCGGCCATGTTCGACCGCACGGGACCGGTCGGCACCGCCACTGCCACCGCGCTGGCCAATCCCGGTTTCAGCCCGCGCTCCGCGGGCTGACTCGGCGGTCAGCCGGTCGGCTCGCCGGCCTGTTTGGCGGACTCCACGTCTGGCGTGTCGGTCGTCTTCTCGTGGCCGCCGTCGTCGGCGCTCGACGCGGTTGGATCCCGCTCGTCGAACGAGTCGCCCTCGTCGTCGTAGATTCCCTTACCGCGTGGCATCTGCGTGGGATGCCCATCCCCGCGCACGCCAAACCACCTCGCGCTTCAGCGCGGTTTCAGCACGACCACGGGAATTTCGCGTTCCGTCCAACTCTGGTAGTTGTCGAAGTCGGCATATACGTCAACGAGCTTGGGCCACAACCGTTCCCGCTCCACCGGATCGGCCGTGACCGCGTGCACCGCGCGACGGTCGGCTCCGATCTCGACCAACGTGTCCGGGTTAGCAGTCAGGTTGCGATACCACTGCGGGTGTTCAGGGCGCCCGCCCTGCGACGCGACGATCACCACGTCGGCCCCGTCGAACATGTACAGCAGCGGCGTGACGAACACCCTGCCCGACTTGCGGCCCCGATGCTCTAGCAGCAACGTGGGCACCGGCTTGCGGAAGCCGGCACCGATGCGCCACTTCCCGCCGACCCGCCCGCTCGTCCGGCGATAGACCCAAACATGCACTTTGCCTGCGTATTTGAAGATCTTCGGCAGCAGCGGCGAGTCCAACTGCTTGGGGCGGTCCTGCGGCATCAGAGATACTGCGCCGTCGACCCGGACACCGGCATCTCGGGCATCCCGAGCTTGCGGTGGTCCCAGCTGCGCGTACGGGTGGGCACCACGCGCACGGCGACGCGGTTGTTCATCATCTGGTCGACGAAGGGCCGCATGTCTTCGCTGTACGGGCCGGTGTAGCGCTCCCACACGCTGATCCCAACGCGCAGAAGCAGATCCGGGTCGCTGTCGACGATTTCGGCGCGGCCCTCGATCGACACGCCGCGCAGCGTGTCGTACGTCTTGCCGTCCTCGATCATCACGGTGAGGGTCGGGTCGCGGCGCAGGTTCACCGCCTTCTGCGACTTGGCCTTGGTCTCGAACCAGATCTCGCCGTCGAGGACGGCGTACCACATGGCCACCAGATGCGGCTTGCCGTCGGCCGACAGCGTCGCCATGGTCGCGGTGCGGCTGTGATCGATGAATTCGACGATCTCGTCGTCGCTCATGACGATCTTGCCGCGCTCGTTCTTTCCCACGTCGTAATGCTTATCAGGCGTTCACGACGGCGACGGTCACCGGGATGCCGTTGAGTGCGCCATTTCCGGACGGCTCGTCGAGGAACTCCGGCGGCGACAGCACGTTGGTGTTGACGCCAGGGGAGTCGTTGGCCACCGACATCCTGGTGCCGGGCTTGCCGTGCCCCCAGCCGTGCGGCATCGACACCACGCCGGGTTTGATCGCGTCGGTCACCTCGACCGGCACGTCGAGTCGACCGGCCGACGACGTGACCGTGACGACGTCGCCGTCGGCCACACCGCGCCGGTCGGCGTCGGCGCGGTGCATCAGCAGGGTGCACCGCTCCCTGCCCTTCATCAACGGTGCGACGTTGTGCAGCCAGGAGTTGTTGGACCGCAGGTGCCGACGGCTGACCAGGACCAGGTCGTCGGGTTCCCGCTCGAGCCGTGCGGCCAGCCGCGGCAGATCGTCGAGCAGGTACTGCGGCGCGAGCCGCACCTTGCCGTCGGCGGTGCCGAGGATGCCCGGCAGTTGCGGGACCATCGGCCCGTAGTTGATGCCGTCGGGTTGTGCCTTCAGTTTCTCCAGTGTCAGGCCGTCGGGATTCTCGCCGTAGCGGTCGCCGAAGGGCCCCGTGCGCAACGTGAGGTCCAGCACCCGTTCCGGGCCGCCGTGCTCGTAGTTCGCGCGGACCTGTGCGCCGTCGAGCCCTTGGGTGAACGCCATGTAGTCGAAGAAGCCGTCGTCGATCGCGGCGACGTCGACGTCCTCGGCGGGGGTGCCGGTGCACAAGCCCGTCAGGCGGATCAGGATCTCCCACTCCTCGGGACGGTCCGGGTCGTCGGGCGGGAACACCGGCGCCGAGTAGTTCGCGAAGCTGTTCACGGCGAAGTTCAGGATCAGATCGTCGTGATGCGCCTGCTCCAGCGGCGACAAGCCCGGCAGGATCACGTCAGCGTGCCGGGTGGTCTCGTTGAGCCACAGGTCGACGGCGATCATCGCCTCCAACTGCGGCAGCGCCTCGTCGAGCTGGTGGCCGCCGGGCGTGGACAGCACCGGATTGCCCGCGACGGTGATGAGCGCCTTGATCTGGCCCTCCCCCGGCGTCGCGATCTCCTCGGCCATGCACGACACCGGCACCTGGCCCAGCACCTCCTTCGCGCCGCGCACCCTGGTGCGAAACCGGCCGAACTCGGCGAGCCCGTCCTCGAGGCCGGGCTGAGGCTGCACGGTGACCGACCACGCCGCTGGCCGGGGGAACATCAACCCGCCCGGGGTGTCGAAGTGGGCGGTGAGGATGTTGACGACGTCCACCAGCCAGCTCGCCAGGCTGCCAAATTCCTGATTGCACAAGCCGATTCGGCCGTACAGCACCGCACGCGGCGTGGCCGCCAGTTCGCGGGCGAGTTCCCTGATCCGCGGGGCCGGTATGCCGGTGGCGTCGGCGACGCGTTCTGGCGTCCAGTCCGCGGCGACCTCCCGCATGCGCTCCACGCCGTCGAGGTAAGGCGCTGCGGTTCCGAGCGACACCAGGTCCTCGTCGAACAGGGTGTGCGTGATGGCCAGCAGCAGCGCCGCATCCGTGCCGGGGGTGATGGGCAGCCATTCGTCGGCGCGCGCCGCGGTGGCGGTGCGGACCGGATCGATGACGATCACCTTGCCGCGCTTGCGAATTCCGTCGACGATGCCCATCACGTCCGGCGCTGCGAGTAGCGAACCCTGCGACGCCGCGGGGTTGGCACCCATCACGACGAACAGATCGGTGCGTTGGATGTCGGGCACCGGGAACGACCACCAGCCGCCGTACATCAGGTGCGACGACAGATTCTTCGGCCACTGATCGACGGTGCCCGGCGAGTAGGTGATCGGCATGCCGGACATGCCCAGCAGCACACCGGCGTAACGCGCCAGCGAGAACGAGTGCGCCAACGGGTTGCCGGTGTAGGCGGTCACCGCACCGATGCCGTACTTCTCGATCACGGGCGTCAGCAGTTCCGTGCACCGCCGGAAGGCCGCGTCCCAGGTCACCTCCTGCCACTCGCCATCGACCTTGATCATCGGCCGGCGAATGCGGTCGGGGTCTTCGTGCACGGCGCCGAGCGTGGCGCCCTTCGGGCAGATGTGTCCTGCGCTCCAGGTGTCGTTGCGATTGCCGCGAATACTGGCGACCCGGCCGCCGTCGACCTGAATCTCCAAGCCGCACATGGCCTCACACAACGGGCAGGTGTAGAGGTGCAGGCCGTCCTCGCCGACGCCGGCCAGCTGCCTCGTGGATCCACTCGTCACCGAACGCCTCCCAATAATCTGTTTGTTGTGACAGACTGTAACGACTAATCGGCGGCGAGGGAGGCGATCGTGGAGACTGCTCCGGCACCACGGCACCGCCGTAAGGGCTCGCGCAGGGATCCCGCGATCGACGCGTCGGTGCTCGAGACCACGCGGCGCCTACTGGTGGAACGCGGCTACTCGGCGACGACGATCGACCTCATCGCCACCACGGCCGGCGTCAGCCGCCCGGCCATCTACCGCCGATGGACCTCGAAGGCCCACCTCGTGCACGAGGCCGCGTTTCCCGACCTGGGCCCGGAGGCGCCCGCCGACGAGTTCGTCGCCGAGATCGCCCGGCTGTGCCACGGCGCCATCCGGATGTACGGCGATCCGGTGGTCCGCGAGTCGATACCGGGACTGCTCGTCGACCTGCGCTCGGACCGCCGGTCACGCCGGGTGCTCAGCGACCGGCTGGAAGCCGCCGCGCGCAGCCGGCTCGCCGTGCGACTCGACGACGCGGTGAGCGACGGCGTCGCGAGATCGGTGGTCAGCGCGGACACCATCATGGACGCGATCGCGGGAGGCGCCTGGTACGCGGTGTGCGTGCGCCGGGTCAAGGACGTCGACCGGGCGGCCAGGGAACTCACGCAGCTGGTGCTGCGCGGCGTGCTGTCGTAGCGCCGCTCAGGCGGTCCGGCCGAGCATCGGAAGCAGCAGCCGGCGGCGGGCGCCGATCTCGTCGGCGAAGTGGTGTAGCGCCAGGGGCACCGAACTCGTGATGGTGACGGCGTCCTGGTCGCCGACGCCGAGCGCCTCGGCGAACTCACTGCTCGCGACGAGTGCCCACTCCACGTTGGTGGCAGCGCACCGGTCGTCGACGGCGTCGAGGATCGAACCGCAATCCCCGCGAAGCGAATAGACGCCACTGAGGTCGAGAACGAACGGCTTGTCGCCGAGGATGAAACGCCTGGCGAACTCCGTGACCCGCTCGAGGTTTCTCGCGTCGATGACACCCGTGACGCTGACCACGGTGGCCAGTTGACGGCAGTGCGCATGGATCTGGGCACCGTTGCAGTCGAACGCCGGGTTTCCGTAGCGGAACGTGGAAGCCATGGAACGCCTCATTTCGATGGTCGGCTGGTGCAACCTGACCTTGAAAGTAGCCCGCAAATCTAAGGCGTCCGGCAGCGGCGCCTAATACTCTGCTAAGAACGGACTTTCATACCGTCGTTAACGGACCGGCAACAGTTCGAGTCCGGTTTGCACGCCAGCCGTTCGGGGTAATCTCCTGGCCCTTCCGGCGTACCGATCCCCCACGACATCCCCGTCGACCCGGCCCATGCGGTGCACCACCGGGTTACCCTCTGCGCAAACCCCGAACCGCATTCACGAGATCGTCAGGACATGATTCGAGTCAGCAGAGTGGTGGCGACGGTCAGCGTCGCGTGTGTGGGATTGCTCCTCGCCGGCTGCTCGACGGTCACCGAGGGCCACGCGGTGTCCCCGCTCTACGACCCGTTCCGCGCCGGCGGTCTGCCCGCCGAGGACGGACCCAGCGGCATCCGTGCCGACGCCCCCGAACCGACCGGCGACGTCACCAACACCGACGGCGGAGACGTCGACAGGTTGACGCTGCTGGCCGTCAACGACGTCACCGATTTCTGGCAACAGAACTACAGCTCGTCGCTGAACGGCACGTTCGAGCCCATCGAGCGCCTCCAGTCCTACGACTCGAAGGATCCGTCGAGCCCGGCGATCTGCGGCACCGAGACCTACGACGAGCCCAACGCGTTCTACTGCCCCAGCCGCAAGATCATGGCGTGGGACCGGGGCGCGATGGTCCCCACCGGCCGCGACTTCTTCGGCGACGTATCCATCGGGGCGCTGATGGCCCACGAGTACGGGCACGCCGTGCAGCACATGGCGGGCATCGTCGACGACGACACCCCGGTCATCGTCAGCGAACAACAGGCGGACTGCTTTGCGGGCACGTACATCCGGTGGGTCGCCGAAGGCCAGTCGCCACGGTTCTCGCTCAGCACCGGTGACGGACTCAACCACGTCCTCGCCGCAGCGATCACCCTCCGCGACCCCATCCTCGGGCCGCAGGACACCGAGATGCTCGAAGAGGGTCACGGCACCGCATTGGACCGGGTCAGCGCCTTCCAAATGGGATTCGTCGGCGGCGCCCCGGAGTGCGCGAAGATCGACCTCGACGAGATCGAGGAACGACGCGGCGATCTGCCGATGGAACTGCCGCTGGACGACACCGGCGACGTGCAGAGCGGTGAGGTTCCCATCGACGAGGACACCTTGGACACGCTGATGGAGGTGCTCGGCGAGGTGTACAAGCCGAGCGCGGCGCCGACGTTGGCGTACGGCATCCAGCCATGTTTGGGCGTGCAGCCCAGCCCGCCGGCGACGTACTGTCCCGACAGCAACACGATCTCCGTCGACCTGCCCGCGCTACAAAAGCTCGGTGAGGCCGACAACGAGTCCAATTACGTTCTGCTGCAAGGTGACAACAGTGCGTTGTCCGTGTTGACGTCGCGGTACGCCCTCGCCATGCAACACGAGAACGGCGATCCCCTCGACACCCCCGTGGCGGCGTTGCGGACGGCATGCCTCACAGGGGTCGCGCAGCGCGCCATGGCCGATCCCTTGGAGCTGCCCAGCGGCAAGAGCCTGATGCTCACCGCCGGAGACCTCGACGAAGCCGTTTCGGGCCTGCTGACCAACGGGCTGGCCGCGAGCAACGTGGACGGCAAGACGGTGCCCGCCGGCTTCACCCGCATCATCGCCTACCGCTCAGGCCTGACCGGTGGTCGAGACCTCTGCTACAGCCGCTTCAAATAGCCTCTCGCCCTTCTCGCGGTCGATTCCTGCCAACCGCCGATCAGATGCTGCCACCGGAATTATCCCGTGTACCACCGTGTTTGAAGTATCAGACCGGCCGGGAAGGCCTCCCCACCGGCCGACAGGGCTTGAAGAACCGCGACCTTTCGGCACGGCTCGAACCGCGAGAAGAAGAAGGAAGAAACTCCCATGAAGAAGTTCGGATTCGCCACCATCATCGCCAGCGGACTGGTCGCAGGCGTCGTCGGCTTCGCCGCTCCCGCCGTACAGGCTGCCGTCGGCCCGGTGTCGTCGACCACCATCTCGGCCGACATCGACCACCACGTCTGGCTCGACCAGATTCGTCCTCAGGTCAATGTGCCGCAGGTCGACACCACGGTTCATCAGAGCCGCTGACCGCTCGACGCGAAGAGGGGCGCCCATCCGGGCGCCCCTCTTTCGTGTGACGAGTTCGCCGAGTCCGACGTCACATTCGCGCCATGCCTGTGATGGACGACGCCCGCCACGGGCTGAAAAGTGGCCGTGCGACGACGCATCACTGCCAACCGACGATCAGATCCTGCCAGTGGAATGATCCCGCTGACCTCGGCGTTTAAACAGTCAGTCCGGTCATAAGGGTTTACCAAATGGCCGACATGGGCTCCGAACCGCGGCCCTCCCGCCACGGATCGACCCACTCGAGAAGAAAAGAAGGAAGAACACCCCGATGAAGAAGTTCGGATTTGCCACCATCATCGCCAGCGGATTGGTCGCAGGCGTCCTCGGCTTCGCCGCTCCGGCCGCCCAGGCAGCTCCGCTCGTGCCGTCGATCATCCCGACCGGCATCGATCACCACACCTGGCTCGACCAGATCGGCCCGACCGTGAACGTGCCGCAGGTGGACACCACGGTTCACCAGAGCCGCTGACACACAAACCAAGAGAGGGGCGCCCCAACCGGGCGCCCCTCTTTCGTATCCAAACCCGCTTTCCGCGAAGTAAACCGCCTCTGCCGGAAGCGAATACGATGCCCCTCTCCACGGCACACCCGAAACCGCGCCCATGCGGGATACTGAGCCAATGCCTGATCGCAATGTGCTGGGTGGCCCCCTCGAACCATGCGGCACCGAACCCCTCACGGGCTTCTACCGCGACGGCTGCTGCTCGACCGGACCCGAGGACCAGGGCCGCCACACCATCTGCGCGGTCGTGACCGGAGAGTTCCTGGAACACCAACGCTCGATCGGCAACGATCTGTCGACGCCCATGCCGCAGTACCGCTTCCCCGGTCTGACGCCCGGCGACCGCTGGTGCGTCACCGCGGGCAACTGGCTTCGAGCCCAGCGCGACGGCTACGCCGCTCCGGTCGTGCTCGCCGCGACGCACGAGCGCACCCTCGAGGTAGTGACGTTGGAGGAACTGCGGGAGCACGCCGTCGACGTGCCCGACGACCTGGGCAGCCTGTGAACGTCGGCCCGTGCTGACGCCAACCTGAAGAATCCGACTCGCGAGGGGAACACCATGTCCGACAGCCCGATCGACGTCGCCAAGACCTTCGTAGCGCACTGGAACGCCAATCGCGTCGAGGAGGCCCTCGCCATGCTCTCCGAGGACGTGCTGTACGACAACGTGCCATACCCGGACATCAAGGGACTCGAGGCCGTTCGCAAGTTCCACCTCGACTTCGGGATGGGCACGACCTTCCGCGCCGACTGGAAGATCGTGAACATCTGCGCCACCGGCAACGTCGTCCTCAACGAGCGCGTCGACGAATTCCACCACTCGAGCGGCGCCGTGATTTCGCTGCCGGTCATGGGCACCCTCACCGTCGTCGACGGCAAGATCACCGTCTGGCGGGACTACTTCGACTCTGCCGCGATGGAGCGGCAACTCGAACAAATCGGGGCCTAGCCCTACTACCGCTGGCTGGTCCCGGCCAAGACCGCCGAAACACAAAGGTCACGAACCCTTTTGAGTTCGTGACCTTGGTGGCTACGGTTCACCGAACCGCGTGATTGTGGGCGAAGGGGGACTTGAACCCCCACGTCCCGAAGGACACTGGCACCTGAAGCCAGCGCGTCTGCCATTCCGCCACTCGCCCCAACAACCGGGGAAGACTATCACGCACACCGGCCCACTCCCCAACCGTGCAGATCGGGCTGCTGGGAATCCGCGAGTCACCCCTGACCTGCCGTGATCCGATTCTCAGAGTTCTGTGTGTCCCGCTCTGACGTGGATGGCCGATACCATGAAGGAAGCATCGAGGCTTTACGACACGCTGGCCTCGGACCATCCGGACGACGACGAGCGAGGTAGGCGGTGACATGGGTCTTGTCGGCCGCTTCGAACGCAAGCTGGAGTCCACCGTCGGTGACGCGTTCGCACGGGTCTTCGGCGGGGCGATCGTGCCGCAGGAAGTCGAGGCGATCCTGCAGCGGGAGGCGGAGTCCGGCGTACGGGAAGTGGGCGGCGGCCACATTTTGGCACCCAACGACTACGTCATTACCCTCAGTGTGCCGGATTACCAAAAGGTGAGCGCGGACCCGGACCTCAGATCGACCACTTTTGCCAGATACCTGGAGGGTTACATCCATGATCAAGGGTGGCAAACGTATGGTGAGGTGGTCGTCAGATTCGAACCGTCACCGAACCTGCACACTGGCCAGTTCCGCACACGTGGATCGGTCAACCCAGACTCGACCAGCGGCGACCCCGCCCAGGAAGCACGAGACCGCGCGTACACCGCAGAACCAGGAGTACCCCCAATGAGCGACAACCCGAGCTACCGCGGCGGCCAGGGACAAGGGCAGCCCGGCGACGAGTACTACGACTACGGCCAGCATGGTGACGACCAGCGCGGTCAGCAGCCGCCGCCCCCCGAGCAGGGTGGTTATCCCCCGCAGGGCGCGCCGGCGCCCGGTTACCCGCCGCGGCAGGCACCCTACGAGCAGGGCGGCTACGGCGCCGAGCACGGCGGCTACCCGGACCAGGGTTATCCGCCGCCGCCGTCGTACGAGCAGCGCCCGCCTGCCGGTTACGGTCCTCCCCCGGCTGCCGGGGGCTACCCCGATCAGGGCCACCGCCCCGCGCCCGGTGGCTACGGGCCGCCGCCCGCGGCTCCTCCCGCCGGCTACGGCCCACCCCCAGGCGACTACGACTACGGCCGCCCGCCTGCCGCTCCGCCGCGCCACGACGACTACGGCAGGCCCGAGGCGCGCCCGTCCTACCCGGATCAGGGCGGCTACCCGGACCAAGGTGGCTATCCGGACCAGGGCGGATACCCCGACCAGGGCGGTTACGGCGACGGCGGATACGGCGCACAGGGCTACGCCCGGCAGGACTACGCGCAGCCGCCCGGCTACGACTACGGCCAGCCGCCCGCGCAGCCTGCCGGGTACGGCGACGGTGGCTACGGCCAGCCCGGTTACGACTACGGCCAGCCGGCCGCAGCGCCTGGCGGATACGGCGGCGCCGGTTACGGCGTCGCGGGTGCGAACGTCACGCTGCAGCTCGACGACGGCAGCGGTCGCACCTACCAGCTGCGTGAGGGCGCCAACGTCATCGGCCGCGGCCAGGACGCGCAGTTCCGGCTGCCGGACACCGGTGTGTCACGTCGGCATCTGGAGATCCGCTGGGACGGCCAGGTCGCCCTACTGTCGGACCTCAACTCGACGAACGGCACCACGGTCAACAATGCGCCGGTTCAGGAGTGGCAGCTGGCCGACGGCGACGTGATTCGCCTGGGCCACTCCGAGATCATCGTCCGCGTTCACTGAGGACTCGGGCCGGTCACAGCCCGGGTGCAAGCTGTTCGCTTCACCCTCATGCCCATCAGCGCCCAAGTATCGTGACGTTGCCGAAGGTAGCCGAGCCCGGAGTGCAGCCGGTGGCGCCGACGCGACGACTACGGGACGGTGACGGAGAGGACGTCGGATGCAGGGGCTAGTTCTGCAGCTGACGCGTGTCGGTTTCCTATTGCTGCTGTGGCTGTTCATCTGGTCGGTGCTGCGAATCCTTCGCACCGATCTCTACGCACCCACCGGCGCCGTGATGGTCCGGCGCGGCCTGGCGCTGCGCGGCACGCTGCTGCCGAATCGACAGCGTCGTCACACCGCTCGCCAACTCGTCGTCACCGAGGGCGCGCTGGCAGGCACCCGGATCACCCTGGGGGCGCAGCCCGTGCTGATCGGCAGGGCCGACGACTCCACGTTGGTGCTCACCGACGACTACGCCTCGACACGGCATGCACGCCTGTCACAGCGGGGCACGGAATGGTACGTCGAGGACCTAGGATCGACCAACGGTACATACCTCGACAGGGCGAAGGTGACGACGGCGGTTAGGGTTCCGATGGGAACGCCGGTTCGAATCGGCAAGACGGTAATCGAGCTGCGCCCGTGACACTCGTCCTCCGGTACGCCGCGCGCAGTGACCGCGGCCTCGTCCGCGCCAACAACGAAGACTCGGTGTACGCCGGGGCGCGGCTGTTGGCGTTGGCGGACGGCATGGGCGGCCATGCCGCCGGTGAAGTCGCCTCCCAGTTGGTCATTGCCGCCCTCGCGCATCTCGACGACGACGAGCCCGGCGGCGACCTCCTCAGCCAGCTGAACGACGCCGTGCACCAAGGCAACGCCGCGATCGCCGCTCACGTCGAAGCCGATCCCGAGCTCGAAGGCATGGGCACCACGCTCACTGCAATCCTGTTCGCAGGCAACAAACTTGGTCTCGTCCACATCGGTGACTCGCGCGGCTACCTGCTCCGCGACGGCGAACTCAGCCAGATCACCAAGGACGACACCTTCGTTCAGACGCTCGTCGACGAAGGCCGCATCACCGCCGAGGAGGCGCACAGCCACCCGCAGCGGTCGTTGATCATGCGGGCCCTGACCGGACACGAGGTCGAGCCGACGCTGATCGTGCGCGAGGCCCGCGTCGGGGACCGCTACCTGTTGTGCTCCGACGGGCTTTCGGACCCGGTCAGCCACGAGACCATCCTGGACGCGCTGCAGATCCCGGACGTGGCCGAAAGCGCGGACCGGCTCATCGAATTGGCGTTGCGTGGTGGCGGCCCCGACAACGTCACCGTGGTCGTGGCGGACGTCGTCGACTACGGCTACGGCCAGACCCAGCCGATCCTGGCCGGCGCCGTTTCCGGTGACGACGATCAGACCCTCCCGCCGAACACCGCAGCGGGGCGTGCTTCGGCGTTCAACCCGCGGCGCGTCCCCACCGGACCGCCGAAACGCCCTGCGACCGAACCGGAACCGCCGCGCAAGCCGCGGTCGCGCCGCAAGATGATCTACGCCGCCGTACTGCTCGTGCTCCTGGTGCTCGCCGGACTCGCGGTGGGCCGCATGATGATTCGCAGCAACTACTACGTCGCCGAACACGACGGCGCGGTCTACATCATGCGCGGCGTCCAGGGCTCGTTCCTCGGAATGCCGCTGCAGCAACCGTTCCGGGTCGCGTGCCTCGTCGGACGCAGCGACCTGAAGATCATCGGCGTCGACGATGACCGTACCGGCTGTCAATCGCTCAAGGTCGGCGATCTGCGGGAGTCCGAACGCGCACAGGTGTCGGCGGGTCTGCCCGCAGGCAGCGTCGACGACGCGATCCGGCAGCTCCAGGAGCTCGGTCACACGTCGCTGCTGCCGATCTGCGCGCCCCCAAAACCCGCGACGCCGACGCCCACCACGACGAAGGCCCCACCCCCACCGCCGCCCCCGACCTCGAGCGAGTCGGCCGCTCCCCCGCCCCCTCCGTCGGGTGAGCCCGAAACACCCACCACGTTGACCGCTCCCGCGCCGCCCCCGCCGCCGCCCACGCCGTCACCGACGGTGACGGCATTGCCTCCGCCACCGCAGGAGCCGGGTACCACCTGCCGGGCGGCGTCATGAGCACCCAACCGCAGCCCCCGGTGACCGTGGTGCCGCCAATGCCCAACCGGCGCAACGCCGAACTGTTGTTGCTCGGGTTCGCCGCGCTGATCACGATGGTGGCACTGCTCATCGTCGAGGCGAATCAGGAACAGGGGCTGAGCTGGGATCTGATCCAGTACCTGGTGGCCTACGTTGCGTTGTTCGCCGCGGCGCATCTGGCGATTCGACGCTTCGCCCCATACGCCGATCCGCTGTTGCTACCCGTCGTCGCGCTGCTAAATGGACTGGGGCTGGTGATGATTCACCGCCTCGACCTGGCCGCCGGTCCACTGGCCTCCGGTGCCGCCCGCGGGCCGAGCGCCAACCAGCAGATGCTGTGGACGCTGGTCGGTGTGGTCGCCTTCTCGCTCGTCGTGATCTTCCTTCGCGATCACCGCAGCCTGGCCCACTACGGCTACGTCTGCGGCTTGACGGGCCTGATCCTGCTGGCGATTCCCGCGCTGTTGCCGCGGTCGATGTCCGAGCAGAACGGCGCGAAGATCTGGATTCAGTTGCCCGGCTTCTCGATTCAGCCCGCCGAGTTCTCCAAGATCCTGCTGCTGATCTTCTTCGCGGCGGTCCTGGTGGCCAAGCGCAACTTGTTCACCAGTGCGGGTAAGCACTTCCTCGGCATGGATCTCCCCCGGCCGCGCGACCTCGCGCCGCTGCTCGCCGCATGGATTGCGTCGATCGGCGTGATGGTGTTCGAGAAGGACCTCGGCACGTCCCTGCTGCTGTATGCGTCGTTCCTGGTGCTGGTCTACATCGCGACCGAACGGCTGAGTTGGGTCCTGCTGGGGCTGGCCCTGTTCGCGGCGGGAAGCGTTGTGGCGTACCACGTGTTCTCGCACGTGCAGACGCGCGTCCAGACGTGGCTCGATCCATTCGCCGACCCCGACGGCGCCGGCTATCAGATCGTGCAGTCGTTGTTCAGCTTCGCGACCGGTGGCATCTTCGGCACCGGCCTTGGCAACGGCCAGCCCGGAACCGTGCCCGCGGCGTCCACCGACTTCATCATCGCCGCGATCGGTGAGGAGCTCGGTCTCGTCGGTGTCGCGGGCGTCCTGATGCTCTACACGATCGTCATCATGCGGGGGCTTCGCACCGCGATCGCAGTCCGCGACAGCTTCGGCAAGCTGTTGGCCGCCGGCCTGGCCTCGACGCTGGCGATCCAACTGTTCATCGTCGTCGGCGGGGTGACGAAGCTGATCCCGCTCACGGGCCTCACCACGCCGTGGATGTCCTACGGTGGCTCGTCGCTGCTCGCCAACTACGTGCTGCTGGCGATTCTGGTCTGCGTCTCGCACGCCGCCCGGCGCCCACTGACGGGGAAGCCGGCCAACAACACGCCGATCGCCGCCGCGAGCACGGAGGTGATCGGCCGCGTATGAACACTTCTCTGCGCCGCGTCGCGATCGCCATCATGGCGCTGATCGTGCTTCTGTTGGCCAACGCCACCCTGACGCAGGTCTTCACCGCCGACGGGCTGCGCTCCGACCCGCGCAACCAGCGCGTCCTGCTCGACGAGTACTCCCGGCAGCGCGGTCAGATCTCCGCGGGCGGCCAACTGCTGGCGTACTCGACGTCCACCAATGGGCACTTCCGGTTCCTGCGCGTCTATCCCAACCCGCTGGCCTACGCGCCGGTGACGGGCTTCTACTCGCTGCGCTACTCCAGTGCCGGACTCGAACGCGCCGAGGACACCGTCTTGAACGGCTCCGACGAACGGCTGTTCGGCAGGCGGCTGGCGGACTTCTTCACCGGTCGCGATCCCCGCGGCGGCAACGTGGCGACCACGGTGAACCCGCAGGTGCAGCAGGCGGCGTGGGACGCGATGGCCCAGGGCTGCAACGGCCCGTGCAAGGGCGCCGTGGTGGCGCTCGAACCCTCGACGGGCAAGATCCTGGCCATGGTGTCGGCCCCGTCGTACGACCCGAATCTGCTTGCCTCCCACGACATCGACGAGCAGTCCGCAGCGTGGCAGCGGCTGCGCGACGACGCGAACTCCCCACTGGTCAACCGGGCCATCTCCGAGACCTATCCCCCTGGGTCGACGTTCAAGGTGATCACCACCGCGGCCGCCCTGCAATCGGGCGCTACGGTGAACACCCAACTCACTGCGGCATCGCGAATTCCGTTGCCCGACAGCACCGCAACGCTGGAGAACTACGGCGGGTCGACGTGCGGAAGTGGTCCGACGGCCTCACTGCGCGATGCCTTCGCGAAGTCGTGCAACACGTCGTTCGTCCAGCTCGGCATCAACACCGGGGCCGACGCGCTGCGGAGTACGGCGCAGGCGTTCGGTCTCGACTCCGCTCTTGCGCCCATGCCCCTGCAGGTGGCCGAGTCCACGGTCGGTCCGATCAGCGATCCCGCCGCCCTCGGCATGTCCAGCATCGGGCAGAAGGACGTCGCGGTCACTCCGCTGCAGAACGCCATGGTGGCCGCCACGATCGCCAACGGCGGGGTCACGATGGCGCCCTATCTCGTTGCGGACTTGAAGGGCCCGGACCTGGCGAACATCGCCACCAACTCCCCCGTACAAGTGCGGCGGGCAGTGTCCTCCCAGGTCGCTACTACACTTACGGACCTGATGATTGGCGCCGAGCAGGCGACGCAGCAGAAGGGAGCAATCGCCGGCGTGCAGATCGCTTCCAAGACCGGTACGGCGGAGCACGGTACCGACCCGCGCAACACCCCGCCGCATGCCTGGTACATCGCCTTTGCCCCGGCCAAGGCCCCCAAGGTCGCCGTCGCAGTTCTCGTGGAGAATGGTGGCGACCGATTGTCCGCCACCGGCGGTGCGCTGGCCGCCCCCATCGGACGCGCCACGATTGCCGCGGCGCTGCGGGAGGGATCATGAGCGCGCGCGTCGGAGTGACGCTGTCCGACCGCTACCGGTTGCAGCGGCTGATCGCCACAGGCGGCATGGGCCAGGTGTGGGAGAGCGTCGACACCCGGCTGGGCCGCCAGGTCGCCATCAAGGTGCTGAAGGCGGAGTTCTCGTCCGATCCCGAGTTCGTCGAGCGGTTCCGCGCCGAGGCACGCACCGTCGCCATGCTCAACCATCCCGGCATCGCCAGCGTCTATGACTACGGCGAGACCGAACTGGACGTCGGCGAGGGCCGCACCGCGTACCTGGTGATGGAGTTGGTCAACGGTGAACCGCTGAACGCCGTCATCAAGCGCACCGGTCGGCTGTCGCTGCGGCACGCGCTCGACATGCTCGAGCAGACCGGCCGTGCACTGCAGGTCGCCCACACCGCCGGTCTCGTGCACCGCGACGTCAAGCCGGGCAACATCCTCATCACGCCGACCGGACAGGTGAAGCTCACCGACTTCGGCATCGCCAAGGCCGTCGACGCCGCGCCGGTGACGCAGACCGGCATGGTCATGGGCACCGCGCAGTACATCGCGCCGGAACAGGCCCTCGGCAAGGACGCCACCGCCGCCAGCGACGTCTACTCGCTGGGCGTCGTCGGCTATGAGTCGGTGTCGGGTCGCAGGCCGTTCACGGGCGACGGCGCATTGACCGTCGCGATGAAGCACATCAAGGAGCAGCCCGCTCCGCTGCCTGCCGACCTGCCGCCCAACGTGCGCGAACTGATCGAGATCACCCTGGCCAAGGAGCCCGGCCACCGGTACCGCTCCGGCGGGCCATTCGCCGACGCCGTGGCCGCGGTGCGCGCGGGGCGCCGGCCACCCCGGCCGAACCATGCGCCGACGATCGGCCGCGCCGCTCCTGCCGCGATTCCGTCGGTCACCCAGGCCCGCGCCGTCGCCGACTTCGGCAGCAGACCACCCACGGCCGCCCGTCCCCGCCCCGCGACCGGCAGTCATCGCACGCCGGTGCCGCAGCGTCGCACCTTCTCGCCCGGTCAGCGCGCCCTGCTGTGGGCGGCCGGGGTGCTGGGCGCGCTGGCCATCGTCATCGCAATCCTGATCGTGCTCAATGCCCAGGACCGCAAGGACAAGCAGTTGCCACCGCCGACGGTCACGAACACCACCGTCGTGCCACCGCCGCCTGCGTCCCCGGGTGCCATGCCGGAGCCGGGATGGATTGATCACGGATCGAACGGGAATGGTAGTGCCGACGACGCGGCCTCCATCCCTCCGGCTGCCCTGGAATAGACAACCCCGATGACCACCCCTCAGCACCTGTCAGACCGCTACGAACTCGGAGAGATTCTCGGGTTCGGCGGCATGTCAGAAGTTCACCTTGCGCGCGACGTGCGGTTGCACCGCGACGTGGCGGTGAAGGTGCTGCGCGCCGACTTGGCCCGCGACCCGAGCTTCTATCTGCGGTTCCGCCGGGAAGCCCAGAACGCCGCGGCGCTGAATCACCCCGCGATCGTCGCGGTCTACGACACTGGCGAGGCCGAGACCGCCAACGGGCCGCTGCCCTACATCGTGATGGAGTACGTCGAGGGTGTGACGCTGCGCGACATCGTGCACGCCGAGGGCCCGATGGACCCCAAGCGCGCGATCGAGGTCATCGCCGATGCGTGTCAGGCGCTGAACTTCAGCCATCAGCACGGCATCATTCACCGCGACGTCAAGCCGGCCAACATCATGATCAGCAAGGCCGGCGCGGTCAAGGTGATGGACTTCGGCATCGCCCGTGCGCTCGCCGACAGCGGCAATCCGATGACGCAGACCGCCGCGGTGATCGGCACCGCGCAGTACCTCTCGCCCGAGCAGGCGCGCGGCGAGAAGGTCGACGCCCGTTCCGACGTGTACTCGCTGGGTTGCGTGCTGTACGAAATGCTCACGGGGGAGCCGCCTTTCGTGGGCGACTCGCCGGTCGCGGTGGCCTACCAACACGTCAGGGAAGACCCGGTGCCACCGTCGGGTCGCCACGACGGGATCTCGCCCGAGCTGGACGCCGTGGTGCTCAAGGCGCTGGCCAAGAATCCCGAGAACCGCTATCAGACGGCCGCCGACATGCGCGCCGATCTGATCCGCGTGCACAGCGGCGAGGCGCCGGACGCCCCGAAGGTCTTCACCGACGCCGAACGCACGTCACTGCTTTCGGCGGCCACGCCCCCACGCGGCGGCCGCGCGATGCCGACCGAGCACATCCCGACGCACCAGCCGGGCTACGTCGAGCCGGCACGTGGCGGGTCGATCAAGCGCTGGCTGATCGCCGTCGCGGTGCTCGCCGTGCTGACCGTCGTGGTGACGGTCGCGATCAACATGATCGGCGCCAATCCGCGCGACCAGCAGGTGCCCGACGTGCACGGCATGCTGCAGAACGATGCCGTCGCGCTGCTACAGAACCGCGGCTTCAACACGAGCATCGACCAGAAGCCCGATTCCAAGGTGCCACCGAACCAGGTGATCAGTACCGACCCGGACGCCAACACCGCCGTCAGCGCCGGTGAGGACATCACCGTCAACGTCTCCACCGGCCCCGAGCAGCGCGAGGTCCCGGACTGCAGCACGAACCTGACCTATGCGGAGTGCGTCAGCAGGCTCAAGGACGCCGGTTTCGAGCGCTTCAAGCGGACGGATTCGAGCAGTCCTACCGTGCCGAAGGACCGGGTGATCACGACCATCCCGTCGCCGAACCAGACGTCGGCGATCACCAACGAGATCAACGTCCTCGTCAGCTCGGGGCCTGGTACCAAGCAGGTCCCGGACTGCGCAGGCCTCACCCAGGAGCCATGCCAACAACTCCTGACGCAGAGCGGATTCGAGAAGAATCTGCCCGTGCCGGTGGATAGCACCAAGCCCGCCGGACAGGTCATTGGAACCAATCCCGCTGCGGGCCAAGTCGTTCCGCTGGACACGGTGATTCAGATCCAGGTGTCGCAGGGCAACCAGTTCATCATGCCGCCCCTGAGGAACATGTTCTGGGTGGACGCCGAACCGCTGCTGCGATCGCTCGGCTGGACCGGTGAGCTGATCAAGCTGCCCAACGCCCAGAACAGCGGCGCACCGACGAACGCGGTGGCCACACAGGACCCGGCGCCCGGCACCCCGACGAACTACACCGCGTCGATCACGCTGAGCTTCGCGCAGTAGCCGACCGAACCGTGTCGGCGACCTCCTGCTCGAGCCGGCTGACCAGACCCTCGGCGGGCGCGGTGCCGCACAGCGTCAGCCAATTGGCCAGCATCCGGTGGCCGCCCTCGGTGAGGATCGACTCCGGGTGGAACTGGACGCCGTGGATCGGCAGCTCGACGTGCTGCACGCCCATGATGACACCGCCCTCGGTGCGCGCGGTCACCTGAAGTTCCGCCGGGAGCGTCTCCGGCAGAATCGTCAGCGAGTGGTACCGCGTCGCGGTGAACGGATCCGGGAGTCCTTGCAGCACACCGATATTCGCGTGATGCACGCTGCTGGTCTTGCCGTGCAGGAGTTCGGGAGCGCGGTCTACCGTGCCGCCGAACGCCACGCCGATCGCCTGGTGTCCGAGGCACACCCCGAGCAGCGGCGTCTGCGCGGCCGCACACGCGCGCACCAGCGGGATGGACGCGCCTGCCCGTTCGGGGGTGCCGGGACCGGGGCTGAGCAGGATGCCGTCGAATTCCTCGGTAGCCGCAAGGACGGCGGCGTCGCCGTCGAGCCGGGCGTCGTCGTTGCGCCAGACGGTCGCGTCCACGCCGAGCTGGCCCAGGTACTGGACCAGGTTGAACACGAAGCTGTCGTAGTTGTCGACGACCAAGACGCGCATTCGACCAGGTTACTGGGTGCGCTCAGTACCCAAGGGGGCCGGCGGGCTTGGCGAACCGCATGCGGACCGACGCCGGGTATCCCACCAAGTCGACCCGGTCCCGCGCCTCCTCGGTGTAACCGAGCCCGAACCGAACCACGTACTGCTTGTAGAGCGTGACCAGCGGTGCCGCGGCCAGCGCAGCCCGCATTGCCGGGACGTCGCCGATCGCGGTGATCACGTACGGCGGACTGTAGGTGCGCCCGTTGAGCAGCAGAGTGTTGCCGACGCAGCGCGGCGCGGTGGTGCCGATGATCCGTTGATCCTGCATCTGGATGCCTTCCGCCCCGGCAGTCCACAGAGCGTTCAACACCGCCTGGACGTCCTGCTGGTGGACCACGAGGTCATCCGGGGAGGCGTCACCGGGAAAGCGGCCCTCGGCGTCGCGCTGCGCGTCGTTCAACGTGATCACCAGGCCGGGGCCGTGCACGGGTTCGAGGCCGGCCTCGGCGGCCAGCGCGTCGGCGCGGCCGTTGATGGCGGTGAGCGCGGCGTCCGCGCCGGGGGAGCCGCCGTGATGGTTGTCGATCTGAGCGACCAGCGAGTCGCGCTCGCCGGAGAGCCGGTCGACGGACCGGTTGGCGTCGCGGACGAGGTCGACGAGTCGTGGCGAGTCGCTGCGCCGGATCTCACCGCCTTCGGACGCGGTGTGGGTGGCCGCCAGCAGGAGGCCCGCGCAGAGGCAGACGATCGGGACGCCGAACCGCCAGGCGGAGCGTTCGGCCATCGTCTCCTCCTCGGTGGCCTTCGCTTTTCCTTGAGCGGAGGCCTGCTGGGTTAGGCTCTCAAGTGCATCCGCTCCATCGTCGCACCCGTGACGCCGACTGTCCGCGAAGGTACCCATGCCCAAGTCCAAGGTTCGTAAGAAGAGCGACTTCACCGTCAACCCGGTAAGTCGCACTCCGGTCAAGGTGAAGACCGGGCCCTCGAGCGTGTGGTTCGTCGTGCTGTTCATCGGATTGATGTTGGTTGGCCTGCTCTGGCTGCTGGTGTTCCAGTTGGCGGCAACCAACCCCGTCGACGCGCCGAGTTTCCTGCAGTGGATGGCCGACCTCGCGCAGTGGAACTACGCCATCGCGTTTGCCTTCATGATTACCGGTCTGTTGCTCACGATGCGGTGGCGGTGACCATCCTTCGCATGAGGATGCATTCAAAGTGGTCTCGGCGCGTTACCCGTTCCGCAACCTTTTCGTCACCCAATCACATCGTTGTGATTCATCCCCATTGGGGATAGCGCCTGTGGATAACTCGATACGCCACGGTTAGAGGGTGTTCACAGCCGATGCAGCAAACTGAGTGGGGTCCGCCGGCCGCCGGAATTGCAGCGTGCGGATTCGTCGGCCTATTGATGGCTACGGCCGTTGTGACCGTAGTCACAGATGCTCCAGGCCGGCTCATCACGGGGATTGCCGCGGTCGGACTACTGGCGTTTGCAAGCATGTCGTGGCGCGCACGCCCAAAGCTGGCAATCACGGCCGACGGACTCATGATTCGCGGGTGGTGGCGGACGCACGTTTTGCGCCGTGGCGACATCGCGAAGATCCGCATCACGGAGTTCCGCCGGATCGGACGCAAGGTGCACTTGCTCGAGATCGACACGGTGCCCGACGACCGCTTGCTGGTATTCACCCGATGGGATCTCGGGACAAGTCCACTCGCAGTGCTCGACGCGTTGACCGACGCCGGGTACGCGCGCTGAGGCGCGCGCACTCGTGGCGCGGTGAGGACCCCGGGGAGGGGCCTAGGAGATCGTGACCGACTCGATGACGACCGGCTCGACCGGACGGTCGCTGCGGTCGGTCGGCGTCGCGCCGATGGCGTCCACGACCTTCTGCGACTCGGGATCGACGACCTCACCCAAGATGGTGTGCTTGCGGTTCAGGTGCGGCGTCTTGCCAACGGTGATGAAGAACTGGCTGCCGTTGGTGCCCGGCCCCGCGTTGGCCATGGCCAGCAGGTAGGGCTTGTCGAACTGCAGCTCGGGATGGAACTCGTCGGCGAACTGGTAGCCCGGGCCGCCGCGGCCGGTGCCGGTCGGGTCGCCACCCTGAAGCATGAAGCCGGCGATCACGCGGTGGAAGACCGCGCCGTCGTAGAAGGGTCCCGACGTTCCGCCCGTCGCATTCTCGGTGCTGTAGTCCTTGGTGCCCTGAGCCAGGCCGACGAAGTTGGCGACGGTCTTGGGGGCGTGGTTGCCGAAGAGTGCGATCTTGATGTCGCCGCGGTTGGTGTGCAAAGTCGCGGTCGCTGTCTGAATGGGGCTCGTCACGGGATCCCAGTCTGCCATTCGCGTTTCGGCGCCGGATCTCGCCCCCGCCCGAATAGTGTTGTCGCGGTCACCGGCCGCCCACGCCATCCCCGTTGATGGCAGGCTGGGAGTTCGATCGATCCAGTCCGCAGAGAGGTTGTGGCATGAGCTCCAAGACCAGCACCGTTCGGTTGACGCCCAGTGAGCGGTTCGCCCGTGGACTGAAGTACTCGACGGTGGGTCCGGTAGACGTCACCAGGGGAGCGGTCGGGCTCGGCGTGAAATCCGTGCACTCGTCGGCCTCTTGGCTGGGCGACCGCTACCGCAGCGGAAAGCTACGCAGGGATCTCGCCGCCGCACAGGAGTCGATCGTCAACGAGCTCGCCGCCGCGCAGGAGGTCGTCTACAACCTGCCGCAGGCGCTGCAGGAAGCCCGCCGCAGCACGAGACGCCGTCCCCGTCCGATCCTCCTGATCGCCGCAGGCGCCGCGGTGCTCGCAGCCGGCGCGGTGACGTTCTCGATCATCCGACGGTCCGCGCAGCCGGAGCCGTCGCCGCTCGCACCGAGTGTCGAGGTCACGCCCAAGCCCTGAAACACCGGGCATGCGCGTCAATAACGGCACGCTGGATCGCTACATTCTTTCCATGTCCGACGATCCGCTGTATTCCTCCGCGACGAGCGCGATGCTCATCGCCATGACCGCCCTGCTGCGAGCCGAAGGAGTCTCGGCAGCTGCGGGGCTGGAGCGGGCGCACACCGCATGGCGAGACCACATCCAGACCAGGGGCAACGATTCGTGGGAATTCGCCGAGTTGCGTGCCCTCGTAGGGGAGCTCACCACGGGACCCTCCTGATAGGCCGCCACTCCGTTTGGGTTTACTTCGTCCAAAAGCGGGGACGCCCAAGGGATGCGACAGACTGCGGTCGCGCACGCCGCTGCCGTCTTCTGCGTTTTGGTCACGGGATGTGCGGCCACGACTGGCAACGCCGTGGCGCCGGTTGCCACCCCGTCGATGACTCCGCGTCCACTGGTCGAGCGTGAACTGGCCGGGCTGCTGCTGAGCGCCGACCAGGTGAACGCCGCCATGGGGGCGACGGCAATGGCGGTCACTGGCGCCGCGAGCTCGATGTCCGACGACAGCGCAACCATGGCGCCGGCGGAGTGCCTCGCCCTCGACGGTGCGGCGGAGGCCGCGGTCTACGCCGACAGCGGTTTCCAAGCCGAGCGCGATCAAAGCCTCAACGATGGCGACCACTTCACGCACTATCTCAAGCAGGCGGTGGTGTTGTATCTCCTCGTCGACAAGGCAGCCGCCTTCCTCGATCACTCCGCGCAGCAGTGGCGGTCCTGTCACCAGTACAGCCACACCCAGAGCGGCTCGCAATGGTCCGTCGGTCAGATCACCGACGCGAACGGCGCGCTGAGCACCACGGTGGCTCTGCAGGACGCCGCAGCTCCGGGATGGGGTTGTGGACGCGCGCTCAAGTTGCGAAACAACGTGATCATCGACGTCAACACGTGCAGCGCCAACCCCGGTGATTCTGCGCTGCGGATCGCCAACCAGATCGCAGACAACGTAGCCGCGCGCTGGTGATGGGTTTTTGTGGAGCCTAGGAGATTCGAACTCCTGACATCTGCCTTGCAAAGGCAGCGCTCTACCAACTGAGCTAAGGCCCCTAGGAACTGCAATCAGCCGGGCTGATCGGCCGCCGCCTCGTGCCACACCTCGGCGCCGTGTCGAGATCGCCACACGAGCACCGCCACGGCGACCGCGACGGAAAGCAACACCAACCTCACGGTGCACCCTTCCAGTGAGTCCGCCGGTCGAACCGGCAACCGTGGGCCTGGGAGGACTCGAACCTCCGACCTCTTCGTTATCAGCGAAGCGCTCTAACCACCTGAGCTACAGGCCCGTAAACGCACTACGGCCGAGCGCCGAGATTACCGTAATGCCGGCCGTCGACCCAAACCGCGGGCGTTAGTCCCTGTCGGCGAGCGTGACCTCGACGCCGCCGACGATGTCGGTGGTGAGGTTGTAGATGAACGCGCCGCAGGTCGCCATCGCGGTCAGCAACACGATGTTGACCAGTCCGATCAGCGCAGCACCGCCGAAGATCGTTCCGCTGGACACCAACTCGCCGCCGCTGCCGCTGGCACTGGTGAGCAGATCGCCGACGTTGCTGTTCAGCTTGCTCCACACCCCCATGCCGCCGAGCACGAGATACAGGAACGCGACGGCGATCATCCACACGAAGAACAGCGCGACCGACAGCACCAGCGAAACCTTCAACACGCTCCACGGGTCGAGCCGCCGAATCTGCATGCTCGCGCGGACCGGACCCTGCGGTCGGTTGGCCACCTGGGTGCGGCTCGAGCCCGGCGCCCGGGTGGCCGGCTCGGGGCGTTCGGCCTGCTTGCGCTGTTGACCGCGGGGCGCGGCCCCCGAGAGATCGGGGATCTCGCTGGCGTACGCCTCCGGGCGCACGGTCTCCGTGCGGTCGTTGCGGGCGGGTGCCTGCTCCGCCTCGCGCGGTGGACCTTCGCGCGGCGCGGCTTCCCGGGGTGCGGCCGCATCACGAACGGGCGGCGGACCGGACGGTGCCGCCGGGCCCCCGGAGATGAACCGGTTCAGGCGGGCGTCCACTCCCGGCGCGTGTCCGGCGCCGGAACCCGCCCGTCCCTGTTCGGGGGACGGCTCGGGTGGGCGCTGCTGCTGCGCGGGGCGCGCGCGAGGCGCTCCCCGCTGCCACGGCGGAACGTCGCCGTGGTCACCGGCAGGCGAGCCGTTGGCACTTCCCGGCCCGTCACCCGTACGTGGGTGTCCCGGCTCGTTCGGTGAACTCACCTACGGCTCCTTCGCTCAGGCCGATCGCCGGCGGCAATCGATGTCGCGTCACGACTCGTCGGACTCGTCGTCTTCCGTCGCGTCCTCGTCGGCGTTGCGCGCGACCGCCACCAGTGTGTCGTTCTCACCCAGGTTGATCAACCGCACCCCCTTGGTTTGCCGCCCGGCCTTGCGCACCTGACGTGCCCTGGTCCGGATGACACCGCCCGCGGAGGTGATGGCGTACAGCTCGGTGTCCTCGTCGACGATCAACGCTCCGACCAGGGTGCCACGCTTGCGGTCGTACTGAATGGTGAGGATGCCTTTGCCACCGCGGCCCTGCGGGGTGTACTCCTCGATGGCGGTGCGCTTGCCGTATCCGCCGGAGGTCGCGACCAGCAGATACGTGCCCTCGCGCACCACGTTGAGCGACAGCAGCTCGTCATCGGTGTTGAACCGCATGCCCTGGACGCCCGAGGTGGCGCGGCCCATGGGCCGCAGCGCCTCGTCGGTTGCCGAGAACCGGATCGACTGACCCTTTGCGGACACCAGCAGCAGGTCGTCGTCGGCCGAGCACAGCACAGCGCCGACCAGTTCGTCGCCGTCTCGCAGGTTCACCGCGACGATGCCGCCCGACCGGTTGGAGTCGAAGTCCGTCAGCTTCGACTTCTTCACCAGGCCGTTGCGGGTGGCCAGCACCAGGTATGGCGCATCCTCGTAGCTCTTGATCTGGATGACCTGGGCGATCCGTTCCTCCGGCTGGAACGCCAGGAGGTTGGCGACGTGCTGTCCGCGCGCGGTGCGGGACGCCTCGGGCAGCTCGTAGGCCTTCGCCCGGTACACCCGGCCCTGCGTGGTGAAGAACAGGATCCAGTCGTGGGTTGAGCAGACGAAGAAGTGGTTGACGATGTCGTCCTGTTTGAGGCCGGCACCCTGCACGCCCTTGCCGCCGCGCTTCTGGCTGCGGTAGAGGTCGGACTTCGTCCGCTTGGCGTAGCCCGTCTCGGTGATCGTGACGACCACTTCCTCGCGGGCGATCAGATCCTCGTCGGCGACGTCGCCGTCGGCGGGGATGATCCGGGTGCGCCGGTCGTCGCCGTACTTCTCGACGAGTTCCGCCAGTTCGTCGTGCACGATCGCGCGCTGACGTTCCGGCTTGGCCAAAATGTCCTCGAGGTCGGCGATCTCGGCCTCGATCTTGGCCAGGTCGTCGACGATGCGCTGACGTTCCAGGGCGGCGAGGCGCCGCAGCTGCATGTCGAGGATCGCCTGGGCCTGAATGTCGTCGATGTCGAGCAGCTCGATCAGGCCGGCACGGGCGACGTCCACGGTCTCCGACGCCCGGATCAAAGCGATGACCTCGTCGAGCGCGTCGAGCGCCTTGACGAGTCCGCGCAGGATGTGGGCCCGTTCGTTGGCCTTGCGCAGCCGGTAGGTGGTCCTGCGGACGATGACGTCCAACTGGTGAACCACGTACAGCCGGATCAACTGGTCCAGTCGCAACGTGCGCGGCACGCCGTCGACGATCGACAGCATGTTCGCGCCGAAGCTGGTCTGCAGCTGGGTGTGCTTGTAGAGGTTGTTGAGCACCACCTTGGCCACGGCGTCGCGCTTGACCTCGACGACGATGCGCAATCCGACGCGGTCGCTGCTCTGGTCCTCGATGTTCGAGATGCCCGCGAGCTTGCCGTCGCGGACCTGATCGGCGATCGAGGTGATGAAGTTGTCGTGGTTGACCTGGTAGGGCAGCTCGGTGATGACGAGCAGGGTGCGGCCCCTGCTGTCTTCCTCGACCTCGACGACGCCGCGCATCCGGATCGAGCCGCGGCCCGTCGTGTACGCGTCGTGAATCCCTTGTGAGCCAACGATCAAACCGTAGGTGGGGAAGTCCGGACCCTTGACGCGTTCGGTGACCGCGGCCAAGGTGGCCTCTTCGTCAGCCTCGAAGTTGTCCAGGCACCAGAACACGGCCTCGGCGAGCTCGCGGAGGTTGTGCGGTGGCATGTTGGTTGCCATGCCAACCGCGATGCCACCGGATCCGTTGGCCAGCAAGTTGGGGAAACGGCTGGGCAGCACGGTGGGCTCTTGCACCCGACCGTCGTAGTTCGGGATGAAATCGACTGTCTCCTCGTCGATTTCCCGCAGCATCTCCATCGCCAGCGGCGTGAGGCGTGCCTCGGTGTACCTCATCGCCGCCGGTGGGTCGTTGCCCGGTGAGCCGAAGTTGCCTTGTCCGTCGACAAGGGGATAACGCAGCGACCACGGCTGGGCCATGCGGACCAGGGTGTCGTAGATCGACGAGTCGCCGTGCGGGTGATAGTTGCCCATCGTTTCGGCAACGGACCGGGCGGATTTCGCGTGTCCGCGGTCCGGCCGGAAGCCGGAGTCGTACATCGCGTACAGCACGCGGCGGTGCACGGGCTTGAGACCGTCGCGCACCTCGGGGAGGGCGCGGCCGACGATGACGCTCATCGCGTAGTCGATGTAGCTGCGCTGCATCTCCTGCTGAATGTCGACCGGCTCGATGCGATCGGTGGTCGCGCCGTCTTCGCCGGGCGGCAGGGTGGTGTCAGTCATTGTGTGTCAGCCCTATTCGTCTGTGGATGCGGCGTTAAACGTCAAGGAAGCGAACGTCTCTCGCGTTGCGCGTGATGAAGCTGCGCCGTGCCTCGACGTCCTCGCCCATCAGGATCGAGAACAGTTCGTCGGCCGCGGCGGCATCGTCGAGGGTGATGCGGCGCAGCACTCGGGCACTCGGATCCATGGTGGTCTCCCACAGCTCCTTGGCATCCATTTCGCCGAGGCCCTTGTACCGCTGGATTCCGTCTTCTGCGTTGATCCTTCGACCCGCAGCCCTGCCGGCCTCCAGCAGCCCGTCGCGCTCGCGGTCCGAGTACGCGAACTCGGGATCGCTGCGCTGCCACTTCAGCTTGTACAGCGGCGGCTGCGCGAGGAACACGTGCCCATTCTCGATGAGCGGCTTCATGAATCGGAACAACAGCGTCAACAGCAGCGTCGAGATGTGCTGGCCGTCCACGTCGGCGTCGGCCATCAGCACGATCTTGTGATACCGCAGCTTGGCGAGGTCGAACTCGTCGTGGATGCCCGTGCCGAGAGCGGTGATGATCGCCTGGACTTCGGTGTTCTTCAGCACACGGTCGATGCGGGCCTTCTCGACGTTGATGATCTTGCCGCGAAGGGGCAGGATCGCCTGGTACATCGAGTCGCGGCCGCTCTTCGCCGAGCCGCCGGCCGAATCACCCTCCACCACATACACTTCCGACAGGCGGGGGTCGGTCGAGCGGCAGTCGGCGAGCTTGCCGGGAAGGCCGCCGATGTCGGTGGCGCTCTTGCGGCGCACCAACTCGCGGGCCTTGCGCGCAGCCATCCGGGCTTGGGCGGACGAGACCGCTTTGTTCACAACGGTCTTGGCCTCTGCGGGGTTGGCCTCGAACCAGTGGCTCAGCTGCTCGTTGCAGATCTTCTGCACGAACGACTTCACCTCGGTGTTGCCGAGCTTGGTCTTCGTCTGGCCTTCGAACTGCGGGTCGCTGACCTTCACCGAGATGACCGCGGCGAGGCCCTCGCGGATGTCGTCGCCGGTGAGGTTCGGGTCCTTCTCCTTCAGCAGCTTCTTGTCCTTGGCGTACTTGTTGACCACCGTCGTCAGCGCGCTGCGGAAGCCCTCTTCGTGGGTGCCGCCCTCGTGGGTGTTGATGGTGTTGGCGAAGGTGTGCACCGACTCGGAATAGCCTGCGTTCCACTGCATCGCGATCTCGACCTCGTGGCCGGGGCCCTTGCCGTCGAAGTCGATGATGCTTTGCTGAATCGGGGACTTGGTGCGGTTGATGTGCTTGACGAAGTCCACCAGTCCGCCGGGGTAGTGGTAGGTGCGGTGCTTGGTCTTGTGCGGACCCTTGGCCTCCGCTTCCTTCTCGTCGGCCGACTTGGGCGCCTCGGCGGTGTCGCTGACGACGTCGTCGACGACCTGGTCGACCGTGACGCGCTCGTCGACGAGATCGATCGTGAGTCCCTTGTTGAGGAACGCCATTTCCTGAAGCCGACGGGCCACGGTCTCGAAGTCGTAGACGGTGGTCTCGAAGATGTCGGGGTCCGCCCAGAACCGGATCGTGGTGCCGGTCTTCTTGGTCGGCCCGCCCTGCTTCAAGGTGCCGGGAACCGAGCGGTCGTAGTACTGGAACCACTCGCTGCCGTCACGCATGACGGTGGCCTCGAGTCGGGTGGACAGGGCGTTCACCACCGACACGCCGACGCCGTGCAAACCGCCGCTGACGTTGTAGCCACTGTTCTCACCACCGAACTTGCCGCCCGCGTGCAGCTGCGTCATGACGACGTCGATGGTTGGAACGCCCGATGCGTGCATGGCGACGGGGATACCGCGGCCGTCGTCTGCGACCTGGACGCTGCCGTCGCCGAGGATCTTGACGTCGACCCTGGTGGCGTAGCCGGCCATGGCCTCGTCGATCGCGTTGTCGACCACTTCCCAGACGAGGTGGTGCAGGCCGCGCTCACCGGTCGACCCGATGTACATGCCCGGACGTTTACGGACTGCCTCCAGGCCCTCGAGAACGGTGATCGAATCGGCGCCGTACTCCTTGGGAGCACTCTTCTTCTGGGCAGGCACGTTGAACGCGTCTCCTTGGTCTTTGGCAGGGGATACCAGCTAAGGGATCGGAGGCCCCTTGCGGATCTGTCGTTAGTCTACCGTTCGACCCCGTCAGGACTGACTCTGAGGCTGCGTTTCTGCACACCTAAATGAGCCGTGCGCGGAATTTCTCGGCGATCCTCGCGTCCGGCCGCTCCAGAGAACCGCTTCGCGGATTGGCGCGGCTCTCAGCGGCCCCTCAGTCCCAGGTCATCCGTAGGTGTCCCGGGGGCCTCGACCAGCGATGTGATACCTGCCCTTTCGCCACGTCGGCGCGGTCGGACCGACGATCCGCAGCGACGTCACCACGCCGTCCCCGACCGCCGCGGCGATCTTCGCGAGGATCTGCGCCTGGACCATCCGCAACTGGGTCGCCCAAGCGGTGGATTCGGCCTCGATGGTGAGGATTCCTTCGCGTAGCGACGACGGGTTCGCGTGTTCGGCGATCTGCTCGCCGACGACCGTCGGCCACTGGCCAAACACCGAACCCTCGGCGACGCGGGGGGTCCAGCCCTGACTGCGGGCGAGGTCGCGGGTGGCCGCTCCGAAGGTCTGCGGATCCCTGGCGTCGGGTCCGGGACCCGACCACGTGCGCCGCTTGCCCTTGCGGGGCACCCGGCGTGCGGGGGAGGTGCGGCCGCGGCCGACGTCCTTGCCCTGGCTGCGGGCGGCGCCGCGCGCCTCCTCCAGCGTCCGGCGCACCAGATCCATCCCGCGCAGATGCGCGAGGTGCTCCGGCGGCGCGGGCGCCGACGCCTCGGCGTCGTCATTCTGTCCGGACTCCGTCATCCGATCACCTCCGAGAATCGACCCGTGTCGTCATCGCGCATGCCGATCTCGATGCGCCGCGCGTCCCAGTCCTCGGGAACGTCGTCGTGCACGGCCGCGGTGACGAGAACCTGCTCGGCGGACGCGGCCACGTTGACGAGCGCACGGCGGCGTGCCGTGTCGAGTTCGGCGAAGACGTCATCGAGTAGTAGCACCGGATCGCTGCCCTCCGATCGCAACAACTCGTAGGCGGCCAACCGTAGGGATAGCGCCACTGACCACGATTCGCCATGGCTGGCAAAGCCTTTCGCGATCTGATCGCCGAGCCGTAGTTCCAGATCGTCGCGGTGTGGGCCGACGAGACAGACTCCGCGCTCGACTTCCGCGGGGCGCTTGCGGGCCAGTTCTGCCAACAACGCCGCTTCGAACAGTTCCGTGCTGACGGTGCCTGCGGCAGCTTCGGCCTCGATGGTCTCGACCGAACTGCGGTATCGGATGGCGGCGGCACGGGTTGCAGGGGCCAGGAGTTGGTAGGCCTTCTCGACCTCGGGGGAGAGCTGGTTGACGAGCTCCACGCGCGCCGCGATGAGTTGCGCACCGTAGGTAGCCAGGTGTCCATCCCACACGTCGAGCGTCTCCAACGCGCTGGCATCGCCGCGAAAGCGGCCGCCCGCAGCGGTTTTCAACAAGGCGGAGCGCTGACGGAGCACCTTGTCGTAATCCGCGCGGACGCCCGCGATGGTGGGACGGCGGGTGGTGGCCAATTCGTCGAGGAAGCGCCGCCGTTCACTTGGATCACCGCGCACCAGCGCCAAGTCCTCGGGTGCGAACAACACCGCACGCAACACCCCGAGGATTTCGCGGGCGCTGCGGACGGGGGAGCGGTTCAACCGCGCCTTGTTCGCCCGCCCTGCCGTGATCTCCAGGTCGACGGCGAGCTCACGTCCCTCGTTGACGACGATGGTGGAGACCACCGCTCGTTCGGCTCCGGCGCGGATCAATGGTGCGTCGGACGCGACGCGATGTGAGCCAAGCGTGGATGAATACCACAGAGCTTCAACGAGATTCGTCTTCCCGAAGCCGTTCGATCCGATGAACACCGTGCGCCCGGGTTCCAGCTCCAGTTCGGCCTGCGGCCAGGACCGGAAGTCGGTCAACCCCAGATGACGGACGTACAAATCTCAACCCCGTGTCGCCTCGATCGTGCGCGCCGGATCATCCGGACTTACTGATCCTCTTGACGGCGTGACCACCGAACTGATTCCGCAGCGCCGCGACGGCCTTCATCGTCGGCGAGTCATCCTGCCGGGACAGGAAGCGCGCGAAGAGTGCGGCCGCGATGCTCGGCACCGGAACCCGCAGTCGAATCGCCTCCTCGACGGTCCAGCGTCCTTCGCCGGAATCCTCGGTGTAGCCGCTGATGCCGGCGAGTTGCGGATCTTCCTTCAGTGCCTTGGCCAGCAGTTGCTGCAACCAGGACCGCACCACCGTGCCGTTCGTCCACGCCTGGTACACCGCTTGCGGATCCTTCACCAGATCTTCTGCGGCGAGGATTTCGTAACCCTCGGCGTAAGCGGTCATCAATGCGTACTCGATGCCGTTGTGCACCATCTTGGTGAAATGGCCCGCACCGACCGGCCCCGCATGGACGAAGCCGTCGGCCACGTCCCCGGGTGGGCGCAGGGCGTCGAAGATCGGCATCACGCGTGCCACGTCGGCGTCGGTTCCTCCGACCATCAGCCCGTAGCCCTCGGTCAGGCCCCAGATGCCACCGGATACTCCGGCATCGATGAACCCGATTCCCTTGGCGGCCAATAACTTCGCGTGCGGAGCATCTTCGGTGTAGCGGGAGTTGCCGCCGTCGATGACGAGGTCGCCCTCGCTGAGTTCTTCGGCGAGCGCGACGATGGTGTCGTGCGTGACCGGGCCCGACGGCACCATCACCCACACCACACGCGGCGCGGGGAGTGCCTCGGCCAACGCGCCAAGCGTCGGAACGTCGGTGACCTCCGGCCGCGGGTCGTAGCCAACGACTTCGTGTCCGCCTTTTCGCAGACGCTCCCGCATGTTGAAACCCATTTTGCCGAGGCCGACCAACCCCAATTGCATGTGCGCTTCCTTCTTGGCGTAGGGCCGGTCAGCCCGGAAGGCGCACCGGCATCAACAAATAGACGTAATCGGTCTGAGCGGCAGGGAACGGCCCGGACGAACCGACGTGTCCATCATCCTCGCCTGCCGGACGTAATACGGCCGGACGGCTGGGTGTCGTGAATCCGAACGTCACCTTCTCGGAGTGCAACGAGCCAAGCCCGTCGGTCAGGTAGGTCGGGTTGAATGCGATGGTCAGCGGTTCACCCGAGAACTCGACCGGCAGATCCTCCTCGGCGCGCCCCACGTCGTCGGCACCGGCCGACAGACGCAGCGAATCCTCGGTGAACTCCAGCCGAACCTGTGCTCCCCGGTCGGCGACCAGCGCCACGCGCTTGATGGCCTCGGTCAGCTCGGCGACGCCGATGGTGGCCACCGCGGTGTGCTCCGCGGGCAGCAACTGCCGAAACTTCGGGAATTCCGCGTCGAGCAGGCGGCTGGTGGTGCGCTTGCCGTTGCTGCGAATGCCGAGCAGCCCGTCCTTGCCGACGGCGCTTCCCGCTCCCAACGACAACCGGACGTCGGAACCATCGGTGCCCGCCTTGGCGGCTTCGGCGAGGGTCTTGGCCGGCACGAGCACCGCTGCCTCGAGATCCGCGGCCTCGGTGGACCAGGTGAGTTCCCGCACCGCCAGCCGGAACCGGTCCGTCGCGGCCAAAACGACCTTCTCGCCGGAGATCTCGACGCGGATGCCGGTGAGCATGGGCAAGGTGTCGTCGCGACCGGCGGCGACGGCCACCTGTCCGATGGCCTCGCCGAACAGATCCGAGGCCACCACGCCCGTCTCGTCGGGCAGTGTGGGCAGTGTCGGGTAATCCTCGACGGCCATGGTCGGCAGCGAGAACCGTGCACTTCCGCAGCTCAGCGACACCCTGGTGCCCTCGACGCTGACGTCGACCGGCTTGGCCGGCAACGAGCGCGTGATGTCGGACAGCAACCTGCCTGACACCAAAACGCTTCCAGGAGAAGCGATCTCGGCTGCCACTCGAACTTCGGCCGACACTTCGTAGTCGTATCCGGATATCACCAGGCCGTCGTCGGAACCGGTCAGAAGCACACCGGACAGGACGGGCACGGTGGGCCGGCTGGGCAGGATCCGTGCGACCCAGGCCACCGCGTCGGCGAAGTCCTCACGGACCAGCCGGAACTTCAAATCGGTGAGACCAACCGTCGTCGTCACCACGTCCATAGCGTCCCTTCGATGCAACCAGACCAACAAGCTCTAAGCAGCGGATTCAGACTCGTCTTGCGACGCGTCGCGGTCCTGCGATCAGTCGACCGTACCGGCTGTCGAAGAACCACCGTAGAGCCTTCCGCTCCAACTTGAAAGCTAATCGCCTGCACCGACGAGTGCGACCGCGAACCGGCCCGATGCCGGTCCGGACGACGTGTCCCCAGGGCCCTACTTTTAGAAGAAACTCCTAATGGAGAGATGAGTATTAGTAATAGGGGCTGTGCAGGTTGGGGATGAAGGCATTGGCGCGCTGGTGGGACGCCGTCGGCGCTCGTGTACGGATTGTGGATGATCTGCTCGTGAACGACCGCGGTCTGTGCACGGATCGCGGTGTGTGAACGACGCGGCGACGAGTGCCCCGGTTGTCCGGAGGTTGTGCACAGCAGTTTCCACGAGGATTTTGTGTGACGAGTGGTGCAGTAGCGACCAAAGTTTTTCAAAAGTCCCCGGCGAAATTCGTCGGTCAGCGCTTGGAGCGCTGCCGAATCCGGGTGGTGAGTTCGGTGACGTGGTCGAAGATTTCGCGTCGTTCGGCCATTTCTCCGCGAATCTTCTTCTCCGCGTACATGACGGTCGTGTGGTCGCGGCCGAACGCCTGACCGATCCTGGGCAGGGAGAGATCGGTGAGCTCGCGGCACAGGTACATGGCGATCTGACGGGACTGCGCCAGGGCCCTGGTCTTGCCGGGACCGCGGAGCTCTTCGACGGTGATCGCGAAGTACTCAGCGGTGACCGCCATGATGGTGGCCGCGCTGATCTGCATCGTGCTGGCATCCGAGATGAGGTCGCGCAGGACGATCTCGGCGAGGGACTTGTCGATCGTGGTCTTGTTCAGCGACGCGAACGCCGTGACACGGATGAGCGCGCCCTCGAGCTCGCGGATGTTGCGTTCGATGCTGCTCGCGATGAGCTCCAGGACGTCACCGGGCACGTCGAGCCGATCCATCTGGGCCTTCTTGCGCAGAATCGCGATGCGCGTCTCCAGCTCCGGAGGCTGGACGTCGGTGATCAGTCCCCACTCGAACCGGGTGCGGAGCCTGTCCTCCAGCGTCGCCAGCTGCTTCGGCGGCCGATCGGAGGAGATGACGATCTGCTTGTTCGCGTTGTGCAAGGTGTTGAAGGTATGGAAGAACTCCTCCTGGATGCCTTCCTTGCCTTCGATGAACTGGATGTCGTCGACCAGTAGGACGTCGATGTCGCGATAACTGCGCTTGAACGATGCCTTTCGGTCGTCACGGAGGGAGTTGATGAAGTCGTTG
Source organism: Mycobacterium sp. URHB0044 (assembly GCF_000620625.1). Taxonomy (GTDB): domain Bacteria; phylum Actinomycetota; class Actinomycetes; order Mycobacteriales; family Mycobacteriaceae; genus Mycobacterium. The sequence continues at coordinate 566,176 of NZ_JIAW01000001.1, forward strand.
GTGAACTCTTCGGTGGAGACGTACTTGACGCGCATGCCGGGAAACAGGCGTTGGGCGTAGTTACCGGCGGCGTGCAGGAGGTGCGTCTTGCCAAGCCCCGACTCGCCCCAGATGAAGAGGGGGTTGTAGGCCCGGGCTGGCGCCTCGGCGATGGCGAGGCTGGCGGCATGCGCGAACCGGTTCGATGCACCGATGACGAAGGTGTCGAAGGTGTAGCGGCGGTTGAGGCTGACGTCGTTGGTCGAGGAGGAATTCTGCGGCTCGCGGGTGAAGTACGTCGGCCAGCTGGCCTCGGCGCTGGCGAGAGCTTCCTCGTCTTCGTCGACCTCATCGGGGTCGGGTGGACCCTCGTCGCCGGGAATCGGGTCCGGCGCCGATTCCGGGTTTGCGATCCGGACGCCGAGTTCCACCCGCTGTCCGAGCCGACGGCTAAGACTCGTGATGATCGGCTCGCGCAGATGACGTTCGATCTCGTTTTGGACGAACGGGGTGGGAACCGACAGCAGAGCAAACCCCTCGGTGATGACCAATGGCTGGACCATCTTGAGCCAGGCTCTTTGCTGGGGGGTGAGTGACGGTGACGCGGATCCGCCGTTGACGGATGCTCGGGAGGCGGGGTCGCCGTTGAGCTCGGCGACGACGTCGTTCCAGATCGCGACGAACGGAGGATCAGGGTCGGTTGTCAAAAGAGACGTACCCCCTCGAGGCCGCTCTTGAGACGGCCGAATAGACGAAGCCCAAACTGTCCACAAAGTTATCCACAGGCTGTGGACAGCGGACAGTGGGTCGTCGCGTCGTTGTCTACTTGTCGGAAGGCCGTTCCCCGGAGCTCGTCACAGCGGGTGGAAATCTGTGGGCTCGCGGGTGAGTGGTCATCCTCAGTTGGTTGTCCGTGGCCGCTCCACTCTGAAACGGCATTGCCAGAAGCTAACAGTTTTCGCGGCAGGTGCCAACCGTTCTGCAACATTCACGTGACCTTCGTGAACGCCGGCTTACGGCCCGTGAATATTGTGACGAGTGTGGTGAATTCGGTGGTCGGCGCGAGTGGTTTGACCTAGGGAAATCTCGTCAGTACCCTCGAACAGTCGCCCGAACGTGGCGACACGGCTGCGACCCGGATGTTCGGGGTACCGCGCCGGGGCTAGCAAGCGAGACCGACGTTCATCCGAACGGCGCCTGTGTCCCAACCGGCATGACGACGTCGTGGCGGTGAAGGATGCCGACGCGACAGTAACTGAGGAGAGACAGCCGTGGCCAAGGGCAAGCGGACTTTTCAACCGAACAACCGACGGCGCGCACGCGTGCACGGCTTTCGGTTGCGCATGCGCACCCGTGCCGGGCGCGCCATCGTGTCCGGCCGGCGCAGCAAGGGCCGTCGTTCTCTCACTGCGTGATTAGACGCAGGATTTAGCGCGGTGCTTCCGGCCCGGTACCGGATGACGCGGTCGACGGATTTCGGGTTGACGGTCAAACGGGGAGTCCGTGCCGTCCAGCCCGACCTCGTCGTGCATGCTCTCCGGTCCGCCGAAGGCGACGCTCCGAAGATCGGCTTCGTTGTCTCGAAGTCCGTCGGCAATGCCGTCCAACGTCACCGCGTCTCGCGCAAGCTCCGACACGTCGCCCATGGTGTGGTCGACGAACTGGGTGCGGGGGACCGGGTGGTGGTTCGCGCTCTGCCGGGTAGTCGTGACGCCATGTCGGCAAGACTGGAGCAGGAATTGCGAGAGGCGCTGCGGCGGACGGGCCCGGAGGGCCGTACCCCTGGGAGCCGAAAGGGTTCCACGCCCCGATGAGCGGACGCGGGCCGAAGGCCAGGATCGTGGGCGGCGTGATCTTCGCGATCGAGCTTTACCGAAACATGATCTCGCCACTTCGCCCGCCCTCGTGTCGGTTCACCCCGACGTGCAGTCAGTACGCGGTGGACGCCCTACGTCAGCATGGGCTGATCCGCGGTGGTTGGTTCGCGGTGGTGCGGCTGCTGAAATGTGGGCCGTGGCATCCAGGAGGATGGGATCCGATACCGGACCCGCCGCACGCGCATGACGACCACGCCGACGGAGGCGCCACGTTGAGGAGCGATTCGCTTGTTTAGTTTCGATTGGTTCAGTCTCGACTACATCTATTACCCGGTCTCCGCGATCATGTGGGTTTGGTACAAGGCCTTCGCGTTCGTGCTGGGCCCGTCGAACTTCTTCGCCTGGGCGCTGTCGGTGATGTTCCTGGTGTTCACGCTGCGGGCCATCCTGTACCGCCCGTTCGTCCGGCAGATCGAGACGACGCGCCAGATGCAGGAGTTGCAGCCACAGATCAAGGCGCTGCAGAAGAAGTACGGCAAGGACCGCCAGCGGATGGCGCTGGAGATGCAGAAGCTCCAGAAGGATCACGGCTTCAACCCGATCCTCGGCTGCCTTCCGATGCTTGCCCAGGTGCCGGTGTTCCTCGGGCTGTATCACGTGCTGCGGTCGTTCAACCGGACACAGGGCGGCTTCGGGCAGCCGCAGTTGTCACCGGAGTTGAACCGGTCGCTGGGGAACTACTTGTTCAGCGCGACCGACGTCGGGCACTTCCTGGACGCGAACCTGTTCGGTGCTCCGCTGGGCGGGACGATGATCCAGACGACGGGCATCGGCGCGTTCAAGGAGTTCGACCGGCCGGCGGTCATCGCCGTCGGCATTCCGCTGATGATCATCGCGGGCATCGCGACGCACTTCAACAGCCGGGCGTCCGTCGCCAGGCAGAGTCCGGAAGCGGCGGCCAATCCGCAGACCGCGATGATGAACAAGCTGGCGCTCTACGTGTTCCCGATCGGCGTCGTCGTCGGCGGGCCCTTCCTGCCGCTCGCCATCCTCTTCTACTGGGTGTCGAACAACATCTGGACCTATGGCCAGCAGCACTACGTCTTCGGCAAGATCGAGCAGCGCGAGGAGGCTAAGAAGCTCGAGGAGTTGGAGCGCCGCGCGTCGAACGCTCCGCCGCCGGGCGCGAAGCCGAAGCGCAACAAGCCCGCCCCCGGCGCGAAGCCCGCGGCGGCGAAGCCCACGGACAAGGTGTCGGACGCCGAGACGTCGTCGGCTGCTGAACTCACCGAGACCGCGGGGGACGAGATCGCGGCCCTCGACGAGTCGGCAAGCCCCGATGCGACGACGCCCAAGAACGGTAGTGCGCGCAGCGGAACACCCAATCGCGCTCCGCGCCGAACCAACAACCGGCCAAAGAAGCGAAGGCCCTGACCGGAGCCGACCGCGGATCACCAACCGCGGGCCGACCGGTGGACGAGGAAGAAGGACGGACATGACAGAAGCTGATACGACCGAACGCAGCACCGCGCCAGCGGACGAACCGAAGGGCGAGGAGCTCGAGGATCGATTGGTGGCCGAAGGCGAGATCGCCGGCGACTACCTCGAGGAGCTCCTCGATCTGCTCGACTTCGACGGCGACATCGACCTCGACGTCGAGGGGGATCGCGCCATCGTGAGCATCGACGGGGGCGACGACTTGAACAAGCTCGTCGGCCGGAAGGGTGAAGTGCTCGATGCGCTCCAGGAGTTGACGCGGCTGGCTGTGCACCAGAAGACCGGTGAGCGCAGCCGGCTGATGCTCGACATCGCCAAGTGGCGGCGGCGTCGTCGGGACGAGCTTGCCGCCCTTGGCGACCGGATCGCACACCGGGTGCTGGAGACGGGCGAGCGCGAACAGCTCGATCCGATGACGCCGTTCGAGCGCAAGATCGTGCACGACGCGGTCTCGGCCGTGGACGGCGTGCACAGCGAGAGCGAAGGTGCTGAGCCGGCTCGGCGCGTCGTCGTGTTGCTTGACTGACCCACTGAGTTACACAGATGTAGTTCCCATGCGGCGGCCCGATGGCGGATCCGGAGGATGTTTCACGTGAAACATGACGAACCTCCGGACACGCCATCCGTGGCCGCCGCAGTCTTTGGCGAGAACCTCGAGCGGGCCGAACGGTATGTCCGGATCCTCGCCGGTGCCGGTATCGAACGCGGTCTCCTCGGTCCCGGCGAAGTGCCGCGGCTGTGGGAGCGACACGTACTCAACAGCGCCGCCGTCGCCGAACTGGTGGGGGACGATGAGCGGGTGGCGGACGTCGGGAGCGGGGCTGGACTGCCGGGCATCCCACTCGCCTTGGCGCGCCCGGGAGTCCGCGTCACGCTCATCGAACCCATGCTCCGGCGCGCCGACTTCCTGCGCGAGGTCGTCGACGAACTTGGTCTGGACGTCGCCGTGATCCGCGGCCGCGCGGAGGATAGGGACGTTCGGGTCGAGTTGGGCGAGGTGGACGCCGTCACGTCCAGGGCGGTCGCGTCGCTCGACAAGCTGGCGAGGTGGTCCCTGCACCTGCTGCGTGAAGGCGGACGCATGTTGGCGATGAAGGGCGACCGTGCCGACGAAGAAGTTGGCGAGCACCGACGGGCACTGAGCTTGTTGGGTGCGGTGGACATAGGGGTGGTGAAATGTGGCGTGGACTATTTGAATCCACCCGCCACCGTGGTCGTAGCGCGACGCGGGAAGCGGACATCGCGATCGAGCCCCAAGGGGCGATCGGGCAGGAGCAGAGGATGACACCGTCCACCGACGGCGACGCGGCGCACGACAGGCCACCGCCCCCCAATGTTTCACGTGAAACATGGACGTCGAGCTCTGGCGAGGCCTGGAAGGACGACGCTGCCCAAGACACCCCGATCGGGGCCGAAGCCGAGAGGGCGGTGCGGCTGCTGCACACCGCCAAGGCAAAGCACCTTCGACGGCCGCCCCGGCAGCGGGTCTTCACGATCGCGAACCAAAAGGGTGGCGTAGGCAAGACCACCACTGCGGTGAACATCGCCGCGGCACTGGCTCTGCAGGGACTCAACACGCTCGTGATCGACCTCGACCCCCAGGGCAACGCGAGTACGGCGCTCGGCATCGAACACCGCGAAGGCACCCCGTCGTCGTACGAAGTGCTGATCGGGGAGATCCCTCTCTCGGGTGCGCTGCAACGCAGTCCGCACAACGAACGGCTGTACTGCGTTCCGGCGACCATCGATCTGGCCGGCGCAGAGATCGAGTTGGTCAGCATGGTCGCCAGGGAAGGGCGGCTCCGCAACGCGCTCGCCGCGCTGCAGGAACACGACTTCGACTATGTCTTCATCGACTGCCCGCCGTCGCTGGGGCTCCTCACGATCAACGCGCTCGTGGCGGCTCCGGAAGTACTGATCCCCATCCAATGCGAGTACTACGCACTCGAGGGCGTCGGCCAACTTCTGCGCAACATCGAGATGGTGAAGTCGCATCTGAATCCGAACCTCGACGTCACGACTGTGATCCTCACGATGTATGACGGCCGCACGAAGCTCGCCGATCAGGTGGCGGAGGACGTCCGGGCCCACTTCGGGGACAAGGTGTTGCGCACAGTCATTCCGCGCAGCGTCAAGGTCTCCGAGGCGCCGGGGTACGGGATGACGATCCTGGACTACGACCCGGGTTCACGGGGAGCGATGAGCTACCTCGATGCCAGCCGAGAACTGGCGGAGCGGGCGCACACGAGTCCGGGGGAGAGCCGATGAGCGCTTGCGCGAAGAGCAGACAGTACCGATGAGCGCTTGCGCGAAGAGCAGACAGTACCGATGAGCGCTTGCGTGAAGAGGAGACAGTACCGATGAGCGCTTGCGCGAAGAGGAGACAAACCCGATGACTCAACCGACACGCAAGAAGAGCGGCCTGGGGCGTGGGCTCGCATCGCTGATCCCCACCGGGCCGAGCGAGCACACGCCCGGTGAGATGGGCCCGCGCATGGGTGACGCGGCGGCCGACGTCGTGCTGGGCGGCGCCCCGGCTCCCGTCTCCGAGGTCGGCGCGGTGTACCGGGAGATCGACCCGTCCGCCATCGAGCCGAACCCACGGCAGCCGCGTCAGGTGTTCGACGGTGAGGCGCTGGCGGAGCTGGTGCATTCCATTCGCGAGTTCGGCCTCATGCAGCCAATCGTGGTGCGCGCGTTGGAATCCGACGGCGGTGCGCCTCGGTATCAGCTCGTCATGGGGGAGCGGCGGTGGCGGGCAGCCCAGGAGGTCGGGCTGGCGACCATCCCCGCGATCGTCCGCGAGACTGCCGACGACAGCATGCTGCGCGACGCCCTCCTCGAGAACATCCACCGGGCACAGCTGAATCCGTTGGAAGAGGCGGCGGCCTATCAGCAGCTGCTCGACGAGTTCGCGGTCACCCACGATGAACTAGCCGCCCGCATCGGCCGGTCGCGACCGGTGATCACCAACATGATCCGCCTGTTGCGGCTCCCCATCGCCGTCCAGCGTCGGGTGGCCGCCGGCGTGCTGTCCGCTGGGCACGCTCGTGCGCTGCTGGCACTCGAGGGAGGTACCGAGAAGCAAGAGGAGTTGGCCGCACGCATCGTCGCGGAGGGTCTGTCCGTCCGCGCGACGGAGGAGGCCGTCACGTTGGCCAACCGCGAGGGGCCCGAGACGGCGCCGGCGCCGCGCCGCAAGCCGATCCAGATGCCGGGCCTCCAGGACGTTGCTGAAAAGCTGTCGTCCGCGTTCGACACCCGCGTGACGGTGAGCCTTGGCAAACGCAAGGGCAAGATCGTGGTCGAGTTCGGCTCGGTCGACGACCTGCAGCGGATAGTGGACCTAATGAACTCTGCGAAGGCCTGACCTACCACACGTCGTAATTACGTCACTGTGACACATAGGGTCCGTCGATCGGCTGTCGACGCCACTCCGAGGAGGAAACACGTTGCGCACCAAAGGGATTCGATGGAAAGCCGGATTTCGGTGAGCGTCCGCACCGAAACCGAACCCGGCGCGGCGACCTTACCTATCCTGGAGGGGCAACCAACGAGTTCTGATCTGTCTGAAAGCCGGGGAGTCTAGTGTCGGCCCGAATCATGCCGCTGCGGCTGGAAGCCTTCGAGCAACTGCCCAAGCATGCGCGGCGATGCGTGTTCTGGGAAGTCGATCCGTCGACGCTGCCCGGCGACGATCACCTCGCCGATCCCGAATTCGAGAAGGAAGCGTGGCTGTCGATGGTCATGCTCGAGTGGGGCTCGTGCGGTCAGATCGCAGTGCCGTGCGGACCCGACGGCCAACTGGACTCGTCATCCGATGACGCGCCGTGCCTCGGTTACGCGTTCTACGGCTCGCCGCGCGCGGTCCCGCGGGCGCGCCTCTTTCCCAGCGGCCCGGTCAGTGCGGACGCGGTGCTTCTCACGTCGATGGGCATCGAGAGCGCCGAGGACGGTGACGGATTACCTCGCGGTCTGATCGCGTCGGTGGTGGGGGATCTCGTGCGCCGCGGTGTCCGCGCGCTGGAGGCGTTCGGCAGGACGGCCGAGGCATCGGAACTCAGCGACCCGCGGTTGGTGCCTGCCGAACTGCGTCCGGCGGTGCAGGTGCTCGGCGACTGCTCGATCGACCGGTGCATCGTCGATGCGGACTTCCTCGGCGACGTCGGATTCGAGGTCGTCACCCCGCATCGCTACTTCCCGCGCCTGCGCCTCGAACTGGAGCAGGGTCTGGGCTGGAAGGCCGACGTGGAGGCAGCGCTGGAACGTCTGCTGGAAAGTGCGCAACTGCGACCGGTCGGTGCCGGCGCAAGTCCGTGCGTGTAGCGAGCGTCAGCCCTGTGCGGCGTGGCCGGCTTGTTCGACGGAAAGCTCGTGGGCCAACAGCTCAGCGAACGTGAAAGTGCCCGTGGGCCTGTCGTTCTTGCCGAGGAGGTAGAGCCGTTTCACCGCGGCCAGGATGCCTTCGGCGACCGAATCGCGATTCTGCGGCGATACCAACAGATCTCGGTCGTGGGGGTTGGTGACATAGCCGACGTCGACCTGGACGGTCGGCATCCTGGTCAGCCGCAACAGGTCCCACGTGCGGCCGTGTGTGCGGCAGTCGCGTAATCCGGTGCGCGCGACGACTTCTCGCTGAATGAAGTCGGCGAGATTGCGTCCGATGGTGGACACCGAGCCGTGCGAGTTTCCGAAGTGGAACGACGCCAGGCCGTTTGCGGCCGACCCCGGCAGGGCGGCGCAACGCAGGCTGATCATCAGGTCGGCGCCGACGGTGTTGGCCGTCGCGGCCCGTTCGGCATCCGACGGACTACGGCCGACGGGCCTGGACAGGAACGTCTCCATGCCGATCGCGGTCATCCGCCCTTCGAGACGACTTGCCAAGTCCCACAAGATGTCTGCTTCGCTGATCGGACCCGACGGACCCTGCATGATGGGGCCGTGGTCGTCGCCACCGCGACCCGGATCGATGATCACCCGCTTGCCAGACAGACGCGGACCCGAGCGGCGCACGAGTTCTTCCTCGCGGATGGCATGTGGCGAGCCGCCAGTCACGCGGGAACCCAGAAAGTACAAGGAGCGCAACGTTTCCGGACCGCAGATGCCGTCGGGGTATAGGCCGTACTCGCGTTGGTAGGACATCAAGCCGTTGTGGGTCTGCAGACCGAAGTGCCCGTCGACCAGACCGGTGTAGAAACCCAGATCCTGCAGGCGTGCCTGAAGGGTGGCGACGTCGTCCCCGTACATCGGCGCCCCGAACTGGTGGGCCAACGTACGTGCACCCAGTCGGTAGGACGCCTCCTTGAGAGCGCGGTACGTGGCCTCGCCGACGATGCCGTCGACGAGGAGTCCCCGCTGCTGTTGGAAGGCGCGGACCGCCTGATCGAGTTCGTCGTCGAAGGCGTCCAACGCCACGTGCTTGCCGGTGGTGAGGTCCGAATCGGGGCTGTCGATCAGCCCGAGCGCTGCCAGGGCCGCCCGAATCTCAGTAACCGGACCGCCCCGGTCACCGCGACGCAGACTCGACATACCAGGCCTTTCAGGTCGCGGAGGGCGGCGGACACAGACGCCGCCGATTGCAAGACATGCTGAACAGCATTGTCGCAGACGGCTCTGAATATTCGGAAACCTACAGGCCAGGCCTCGACCCGGCGTGCCGCGCCGTCAGAGGGCGTCGGAAAGCTCGCGCAGCAGCGCGGCCTTGCCCTTCGCCCCCACGATCCGCTTCACCGGGGCACCGTCCTTGAACAGGATCATCGTCGGAATGGACACCACCTGGAAGTCCCGCGCGGTGGCAGGATTCTCGTCCACGTCGAGCTTGGCGACCGTGAGTTCGCCGGCCTTCTCGGTGGCGAGTTCCTCCAGCACCGGGGCGACCATCTTGCATGGGCCGCACCAGGTCGCCCAGAAATCCACCAGTACCGGAGTGCTGCTGGACAGCACGTCGTCCGAGAACGAGTCGTCGGTGACGACGACCGTCGCCTTGGTGTCAGTCATGGGGTGCTCCTTCGTTGGGAAATCATGGACGGGTTCAGTCCTTTTCGGAAAGCCAGCGCTCGCTGTCGATGGCGGCGGAACATCCGCTGCCTGCGGCGGTGATGGCCTGTCGGTACGTGTGGTCGACGAGGTCGCCCGCGGCGAACACGCCGTCGATCGAGGTGCTGGTGGTGCGACCCACGACCTTGACGTAGCCCTCGTCGTCGAGCTCGACCTGCCCGCGGACCAGGTCCGAACGGGGATCGTGCCCGATCGCAACGAACACACCGGTGACGGCGAGCTTGGACTCCTCGCCGGTGACGGTGTCGCGCAGCCGCACCCCGCTGACCTTCGGCTCGCCCTCGACCTGGGTGACGGCGGTGTTGGTGAGGATGGTGATCTTCTCGTTGGCCTTGGCCCGCTCGAGCATGATCTTGGAGGCGCGGAACTCCTCGCGACGGTGGATCAGCGTGACGCTGCTGGCGAACTTGGTCAGGAAGATCGCCTCCTCCATGGCGGAGTCGCCGCCGCCGATGACGGCGATGTCCTCACCGCGGAAGAAGAAGCCGTCGCAGGTGGCGCAGGTGCTGACGCCGGTGCCGATGCGTTCCATCTCACCGGGTACGCCGAGTTGGCGGGCGGCAGCGCCCATCGCCAGGATGACGGAGCGCGCCTGGAAGGTCTCGTCACCGACGGTGACCGTCTTGACGGGGCCTTCGAGCGATACGGAGTCGACGTCCTCCATGCGGAGGTCGGCACCGAAGCGAATGGCCTGCTCGCGCATCTCCTCCATCAGCTCCGGGCCGGTGATGCCCTGCCGGAAGCCGGGGTAGTTCTCCACCTCCGTGGTGGTCATCAGGGCACCGCCGAACTGCACGCCCTCGAAGACCAGCGGCTTGAGCTGGGCACGTGCCGCGTAGATGGCCGCTGTATATCCGGCAGGACCGGAACCGATGATGATCACGTCATGCACCGTCGAATTAGGGGTCATGTCCGCCTTTCTGCCCCTGCGTGGCCATCCGCGTTTGGCACGCATATAACACCAGCGTAGGCCCGGCTGTTCCCCGAGGGCGGCCGGGACGCATCATCGCCGAGTGATCGCCCGCTCGGCGAGTAGCCCGGTGTCGGCGGAACTGCAGTTGAGCGCGACGACCACGAGGTTCACCCGCTGCGGCGTGTCGCCGGGCAGCAGCATCAGCACGCCGGATCTGCCACCGACGGACAGTGGGCGGGCACCGAGGACGGTCGCCGACGTCGGGTAGCCCAGTCCGCTCAGGCACGACGCGCGTCGCTGCGGGTCGGCCAGCGGCCCGAGGTCGGGCGGCTGACCCAGCAACGCCAGGATCTCGGCATCGGTCAGGGGTACGCCGCCCACGGGGCTCGACACGGTGATGCGTTCGGCGGTCGGACCCGTCGCCGGCGTGCGGTCCGCACCCCGGAGCAGCATTGCCGTGCCCACCCCTGCCGCCACCAGCGCCGCGGCGACGCCGACCGCCGCCGCGGCGTTCCGGAACCGGGAGCCCGACGCACGCGCCGCGTGGGCGGCGGACACGGCGGGCGAGCCGACCACCCGGTGTCGTGGCGGCTCGGTGCGCAGCCCGTCGGTCACGCGGGTGACCACGTCGACTGGGACGTCCGGCGCGGACGCCGGATCGGCACCCAGTTCGGCCAGGTCACGGCGCACCCGATCCAAGGCGTCCATCCGGCGGGCGGCGTCGGGATCGTCGCGGACACGGCGGCGGAGGGCGGCCGCGCTGTCATCGTCGAGCAGCCCGGCCTGCAGGTCGGCCAGCAGCGACAACGGAACCGGGCCGTCCGCGTCGTCGCTCACCGTCACTCCCGCCAACCGATGGTCTCTGCGGGAAGTCTAGGGAATTGCCGTAATGGCCACTGACGTTGATTAAGGGTGCATGCTTGAAATGGCCGCTATGCGGCCCAGGAGGGAAAATCATGGCTTGGCAACGTCACCAAATAATGACCGCGGTGACATTCGGTGCTGGCGCGTTGGCTGTCGCAGGCAGCATCATGATCGGCTCGGGCACCGCGTCCGCGAACTCGTGCAGCCAGTACATCCAGCCGTTCAACCCGTACCTGGAGACGTGCGGCATACCCAATGCTCCGGTGACCGTCCCTGGCTCGTCGCCCGGCGCGGGCGCGATAATCGCGTGCCGCAACATCCCCGGCTGCCTGTCACAGGTGGTCAACGGCCCCGGCATCATTCAGGTGCCGCAGCCGGACACCAGGGTTCGGCAGAGTCAGTAGGTACCGGCGCGAAGTAGTCGAGGGTCTCGGCGAGTTTTGCGCGCGCTCGTGAACACCTGCTCTTGACCGTCCCTTCGGCGACGCCGAGGAGCCGGGCGGTCTCGGCGACGGAGAAGCCCTGCATGTCGACCGCCACGACGGCGGCGCGTTGTTCGACGGGAAGGCGCATCAGTGCGCGCTCGATTACAAGGGCCGTGTCCACCCGCGTCGTCGGATCGCCGATGTGACATGCGTCGTCTTGAAGGACGGCCGTCGCGTGGAACTTGTTGCGGCGCAGGCGGTCCAGGCTAGAGTTGACCACGATCCGGTACAGCCAGCTGCTCACCGACGCGTCGTGCCGGAATCGCGGCGCGCTGCGATGCGCCGAGAGCATGGCGTCCTGAAGCGCGTCCGCGGCGTCTTCGGGGTGTCGGCTGGTGATGTGTGCGAGCCGGTACAGCTGCCGGTGGTAGCGGTGAAACAGTTGCTCGAAGGCATACCGGTCACCGGCGACGTGCGCGGCGAGCAACTCGGCATCCGACCGATCTTGGTCGACGATTCCCCCGAAACTGCCCACAGCCGAACACTAATGAACCCTGGACTACCCACTCGACACTTCTTTCGCGGCTGGGCCCGTGAACAGGGCAGACGCGTCGGCCGGCCTGGGGATGGACCTAGGAGGCGGCCTTGAGGGTGATGTCGGAGATCGCCGACTCGCTCTTGCCGTCGACGGTGCCCAGCGTCGTGATCCACACCAGCACGGTGGAGGTAGGCGTCGGGTTCGTGATGGCGATGGTGTTGGAGCCGGTCTTCATCGGCGTCGGCGGGCTGAGCTCGGTGGTGTCCTCCAGCGACGCGGGCGTCGCGGTCTGGGCGGACCGGATCTGGATCGAGGTCCCTGTGCTGTTGAGGCTCAACGTGACCGAGGCCAGCGCGGTGGGCTTCGGCAGCTGCAGCAGCAGCCCGACACCGCTCTTGAAGTTCGGGAACGGCACGGGGTCGCTGTAGGTGTCGGTGGACCACGACGTCGACGGGTTGCCATCGATCGCCTGGCTCGCCGCGTCCGGATTGTCGGCCTCGCCCCCTGGCGAGAAGACCGTTGCGCGTAGGGGTTTCACAACGCTGCCGTCGGCGGTGCTGGTGGTGGAGCTGGAGGGATCGTTGAGCCCGAGTTCATCGCCCTGCAGCGGGCCGCCGACGTCACCGAAGACCCGACTCAACACCGTGGCCAGGACGACGAGCGCGACGACGAGGACCACTGCGCCGACGCTGACACCGATCACCAGGCCCTTGCGGCGTCGGGCCTGCGCCTCCGGGTCGTTGTGAGCTTGGAACCGCTGGTGCGGCTGCGCCGGTTCGTCGACCGGAGTGATGGTTTCGGTGCGATCGGCGACCGCGGTGGCCTGCTGGAGGAGGTTGAGCAGGGTGGGCGCGGAGCGGATGCCACCGTTCTCCTGGACGGCGCGGGCCGCTGCTGCTGAGATCTGGAACGGAATGTCCCTGTCGATGGCGCGCGGCTCGACGGGTTCGCCTGCGGCGTCCAGCTCGGCGGCCTCCATACCGCTGCGTACCCCCGACTCGGGAAGCGGCCAGCGGTTGGTCAGGAGTGCGTAGAGGGCGGCGCCGACGCCGCGGATGTCGTCCTCGGGCGTGGCGTCGGGCAGCGTGGCGGGGAACGCGAGCGCGACGTCGCCGTCGATGCTGACCCGCACCCGGCCGGGGTGATCGATGGAAAGGGCGACGCCTTCGCGGTGGGCGGCGTCGGCCGCGGCGGCGAGTGACTGGATGGCGCGCGCGCCGCCGATCGGCGAAGGCGCGGTCTCGGCGACCTCGGCAAGTGATCCGCCGCGGATCCATTCCGCCACCACCAGGCCACCGGAGCCGGTCCTGGCGACGTCGAGGATGCGCGCCACGCCTGGCGTTTCGATGTGACTCAACTTCATTGTCCGCGAAAGGATCTCGGAGAGCTCGGCGTCTGGCAGGACGGCATCGGGATCGACGAAGGTCAGTGCCACCTGGCGGTCGAGGGCGGTGTCCAGCGCATGCCAGAACTGCAGGTGCGGTGGACCCCCGTGAAAGACCAATAGCCGGTAACGGCCACCGGCGATGGTGGCGCCGGGGATGAGGTGGACGTCGTCCTCGGCGGTGGCGGCCTCGATCGGCGGCTCGTTCGGCATGCCGAGGGTGAGCGGCTCGCGCGTCGGGTCGCCGCCGTAGTCGGCGGGCGGCCGACCGGACGCGGGAAACGGGGCGTCGGGCGGGACGTCGGGCTGGAAGTCGTCGGCGGCCTGGCGCGGAATGCGGGTGGTCGCGCCCGCATCGCCGGGCGGGGAGTCCGCGGAGTCGTCGGTCACCGCTGGTCCTTTCCGCAGCCCGTCTCCGGCAACCCCTGCCGGAGGTTCCCCCCGCGGAACGGTCATGCTCTGACGCGGTCGTACGGGGTACGAATTCCTCTGATCAGAGTACGGGAGCGGGCCCATCGGTCGTGGTCGGTCGGCGGGGGCGGGTGGTGGAGCGGCTACCGCCGGCGGCGGCGCACCCCGGCCCAGCCTCCGCCGGACCCAGGCCAGTGCGGTCGTCGCCTCGGGCACCTTGGCCGCCAGCAGCACGCCCGCCACGATCGGCAGCATGATCAGGCCGAGCAGCAGCAGCCGCAGCAGAGACCCGGCACCGCCGCCGTGCGCGGTGAGCGACTCCAGGCCGAACAGCTGGTCGACGACGTGCCCGATCAGGCCCGCCAGGAGTGATGCCGTGATCGTCACCAGGATGGTGCGCACCACCTGGAGGTTCAGCAGTCGCCCGCCGGGGGGATTCAGGTTGGCTCGCAACACGACGTAACCGACCGTCGCGCCGGCGAGGAAGCCGAGCCCATTGGCCAGTCCGAGATATCCGGCGACCATCTCGCGGTCGTCGGTGAGGTGTGGCGCGATCACCGAAGCGACGATCTTGACCGCGGTGATCACGGAGATGAGCACCAGTGGCGTCCACGGCTGTTCGCGGGCGTAGAACACGCGCAGCTGCAGCAGCACCAGCGCGTAGGGGATCAGCGTGAACGCCGAAAGCGTGATCGCCATCCCGAGGTAACCGGCGTCGACTTCGCCGAAGTTGCCGTATGCGAACAGCGCGCTGCCGATCGCCGGCCCGCCGACCGTCATGAACGCGACGATCGGGATCAGGGTCACCATGGTCAGCCGGGTCGCCAAGGACAGGTCGGCCAGCACGGCCGGGGTGTTCTGGGACGCAGCGTTGCGGGACAGCCGGGGCATCACCACGGTCAGCACCGTCACGCCGATCATGCCGAACGGCAACTGCAAGACCAGCCAGGTGTAGTTGTAGATCGCCGGGCCGGAAGCCGCTGCGTTGCTGGCGATTTGGTTGCCGACGATGAGGCCGATCTGGCTGATCAGCACGTAGAGCACCATGGCCGCCGCCATCGTGCCGAATTTCTTCAACCGTTCGTCGATGCCCCACAGCGGCCGGAGGCTGACCCGCTCGCGCCGGATCGCCAGCAGCAGTACCGCGGTCTGGGCGAAGACGCCGAGCGTGGTGCCGATGCCGAGGACCAGCAGCTTGGCGTTGCCCATCTCGACGGGGTCGACCGAGAGTTCGCCGGGCACGATGACGTACACCACCAAGGTCACGATGGCCACGACGTTGTTGAGTACCGGCGCCCAGGCCGGGGGCCCGAAGACGTTGCGGGTGTTCAGGATTGCCATGAACACCGATGACAATCCGTAGAAGATCACCTGCGGCAGCAGCAGGTAGGCGAACGCCGTGGTGAGTGGCTGGTTGACCTGAGGGTCGTCGCCCAGCATCAGGTCGACCAGCAGCGGCGCGGCCGCCACCGAGACGACCGTCGCCAACAGCAGCAGGGCGGTGGCGAGGGTGATGAGCCGCCGGACGAACGCCGTCCCGCCGTCGGCGTCGTCGCGTTCCGCGCGCGCCAGCACCGGAACGAAGATGGCGGTGAACGTGGCCTCCAGCACCAGTGCCGCGACCAGGTTCGGCAGCTGATTGGCCACGGAGAACGAACTCGACAGCGCCGCACCGAGGATCGCCGCCAACAACACGATGCGGATGAAGCCGGTGATCCGGCTGATCAGGGTCGCGAACGCCATGCCCCAGGACCGGGAAACCACTGCGGCGTCCGAGAGTTCCTGCCGTCCGGCGCGTCGGCGCGGCGCCGGGCCGCGCGGGATCCGCTGATGCGGCGGCGCGGGTGCCTGCCTGCGCGGCGGAGGGGGTGGCGCCCAGTTCGATGGCGGGGGGAGCGGCCGGCGGGGCGGCGGCGGCGCCGGCGGTCGCGGCGTGCTCACTGTTCTTCCGGTGTGTGGGCCATCGCGCTGCGGCGACGCGGCCGGTCGAGATCGGCGCGGTCGGGCTGGCCGCGGAAGCGGTGCCACAACCGTCGTCCGGCCAGCAGGACGAGCACGGCACCCGCCGAGAGCGTGATGAAGAACAGCACCTTGCCGTACGCGTTCGAGTGCACCGACAGTCGGACCGGTTCGCCGAGCGGCACACCGTCGGCGGTGTGCAGCGCCACGTCGACGGCCACCCGTTGGGTGAAGTGCACCTCGATCGGAACGCGCAGCGGGAGGAATCCGGGTGGCAGTTCGATCTCACCCATGTCGGTGACCGTCATCCCTGGCGGTGCGTCGACGGCGAGGCGCACCCGGATGGGCACCGGCAGGTCGTTGCGCAACGCGAGGGGGAGGGGGCTGCGCTCGGTGGCCAGGGTGTACGAGCCGCCGGGGTTGACGATCGTCACGGCGCCGAACAGGTCGTCGACCGTCGCGCCGGTGGTGTGCACCCGCTGTCCGGCCATCCCGTTGCGGGCGTCGGGCGGCACCGACTGGCTCAGCGCCCGCAGCATGTCCTCGCGCAGCGGCGCGGTGTACTGCGTTCCGGTCAGTCCGGTGCGCGGGTCGACGGTCAGCGCCGACGTCAGATCCCGCAGCCTGCCGGACACCCTCGCCACCTCGGAGGTGACCGAATCGTCGAACCGGGCGCGCGCGTTGCCGAGCGCGTCGGGGGGTAGCGGTTGTGCCGCCTCCTGCGGCACGGCCTGGGTCTCGGCGATCACCGCGGTCAGTGGCCGCGGAACCGACAGTCCAGAGTGGATGGAGGTGGCGAGCGTGGAGAGGACGGCGGCCGCGTCGTCGGGGCTGAGGTCCCACGCCAGCGGAGGCACCAGGATCTGGGTGCGCGGTTCGGCATCGGACCGGAGTCCCCGCCACAGCAGCGAGGCCAACGCGTCCTGACGTCGGGCGACGGCGGAGTCGTGTCGCAGCGGTACGTCCAGCGACGCATCGAGGTACGACGGCGCCATCGGCGCGCGGCCCGCGCCGGCGAGCGCCGCACCGACCATCGGGTCGACAGGGGCCGTGACGACCTCGGGGGTGTACCGGCGCGGGGCGACGTCCACCGGGGCGGCTTCACCGGCGGCGGAGTCCTGCACGGTGTACTCGGGAGCGGCGATCGCGACGGTCGGGCCCTGCTCGGACAGCATGCGCACCGCAGGCCCGGTGAGCGGCCCGTCACCGACCAGGGTCGCGCCCCGCACGGATGCGACGCCGAGGATCTGGTCGACGATGGCGTTCGTGTCGGTGGTGGCCACCGTGTCGAGGCCGGGGTCGCCGACCCGTTGCAGCGCGCCGAGGTCGGCCTGGGCGTACACCGACGGTGCCACGCACATTCGCTGGGCCAGGGTCTTCAGCCGGTTGAGCCAATTCACCGCCGCGTCCTGGCCGGTGCCGGGATGGGTGGGTGAGTTCAGCCCGCCGCCGGGCTGGTCGTTGACGACGTAACCGGACGTCATCGCGTTCACGGTGACGAGCAGATCGGGGTCGACGGCGAGGCACGCAGCGCTGCGGACCTGGCCGCCGGGGTCGACGGCGGGGCTGGTGGCGAAGTCGATCGCCGCGAGCAGCGTGTCGAGCCGGCCACCACCGCCGAGCGAAGCCGCCAGATCGTCGTCGACCAGCCGCACGGGCGTGACGCCGCCGGGCACACCGGCGGCGAGGCGGGGACGGTCGGCCAATGGCCACAACATGGTGATGCGGGTGGGCCGCGAGGTGTCCGGCGCGATCACCGCCGAAAGGGGATCGGCGGGGTCGGTGGCCGGATCGGGCGGCACCCCGAGCACGGGCAGCAGGAAGCGCGCGTCGTCGAGCCGGGCGGGCGCGCCGTAGTCGGGGGTGCCGTTGACGTTGACCAGCACCGGGTAGATGCCGGGTTGCTCGATGCGCAGCGACGGCAGCTCCGCCGAGCGGACCGGATACGCCAGCGTGAACGGGACGTTCTGGCCCCGCTCCAATTCCGGTGCGACGGTGATGAAGTCGGCGACCGCCTCGTACTGGTCGACGCCGCCGGCGAGGTTCGTGCGCAGCTCGGGAGACGCGGAGACGGCGGCCGCGTGCTCGAGGCGCACCATCACGTCGCGCACCGGGCGGTCGCCCACGTTGGTGACGGTCCCCGTGACCGTGACCATGGGTTCGCTCGCCGTGCTGACGATGTCGGGCGTGACGCGGTCGATGTGGAGCTGGAGGAAGGGAGTGGCGCCCGGCTCGCCCGCGGCGGCCTTCGGCACGAGGGCGGGCACGGCGATCAGCGTCAGCAGCGCGGCGACGGCAAGCAGGCGTACGCCAGCCGTCCAAGCCGCCCAGCGCGTCATGGCCCCTGGCCGCAGCCGTTCGCCCGCCGGCCAGGTTTCGGGGGTGGTGTGGAGTCGTCGGGTCGACGATTACGGGTGTGCGAGTGGGTCTGGGCCCGGCGTCGCGGCGACGAGTGCGGCAATGGCGGCAGGGCCGTGGGCCCGCCGGAATGCAGCCGGTCGATCAGTTCCCCGGCCACCTCGGCGAGCCTGCGCTCGTCGGCGTACGCCAGCCGGGACGGCAGTTCCTTGAGGGGCACCCAGGCCACCTCGCTGACTTCGACGTCCTCGTCGGACAGTTCGCCGCCGAGGAAGCGCATGAGGTAGTGGTGCACGGTCTTGTGCACGCGCCTCCCTTCCGTGACGAACCAGTAGTCGATGCTGCCGAGGGCGGCCAGCACGCTGCCCTGGATACCGGTCTCCTCGGCGACCTCGCGGATCGCGGTCTGCTCGGCGGTCTCGCCGAGTTCGATGTGGCCCTTGGGCAGCGACCACAACATCCGGCCCCGACGGTCGAGCCGTCCGATCAGCGCAGCCAGCTGGCCGTCCTTGGGGCCGTCGATGCCGTCGATCACGAGGCCGCCCGCTGAGGTCTCGTGCACTGTACGGAGCCGGTCAGGGGGGCGACGGCCGGCGGTGGGCTTGTGACCGTTGTCGGAAGGTTTGGCGGCACGGGGTTGGCGAGTGTCGGGAGCGGGGGTCGGTTCGCTTGGCTGCGCGAAGGCTTCCGGCGGGCCAGCCGAGCGTCGGCCGCGACGCCTTCCTCGACGTCGTCGTGGTTTGGCTCGCTCGCCCTCCGACACCCAAGCGATAGTAGCTGCCCTGCAACTTTCCTCCTCGCCGCACTCACCTTCGTGGTCTCCTTGTCGCCTGGTCGTTACGTCGCCGTGAGCGCGGCGGAGGCTCGGTGGAAAGATCAACGAACGTGCCGAACGATCCCAGTGCCGACGTCGAGCTGTTGGCCGCCGTCAAGGCGCTCCAGCCGCATGCCCAGGTACTGAGTGAGGTGGCCAAGCTGTTCGCCGACGCCCACCATGAGCTCTACCTGGTCGGCGGCAGTGTCCGCGATGCGCTGCTGGACCGGCCCGTCACCGATCTGGACTTCACCACGGACGCGCGGCCCGAGCGGGTGCAAGAGATCGTGCGGCGCTGGGCCGACGGTCTCTGGGACACCGGCATCGAGTTCGGCACCATCGGTGCGCTCAAGGGCGATCATCGCCTGGAGATCACGACGTTCCGGGCCGACAGTTACGACCAGGTGTCGCGCAATCCGCAGGTCCGGTTCGGCGACACCCTCGAAGACGATCTGGTGCGCCGCGACTTCAGCGTCAACGCCATGGCCGTCCGCATCGACCCCAAGGCACCCGGCGGGCTCGGCGAATTCCGGGATCCCCTAGGCGGATTGGCGGCGCTGCGGGCCGGCGTGCTGGATACGCCCGCGGCGCCCGAGGTGTCGTTCGGCGACGATCCGCTGCGGATGCTGCGCGCGGCGCGGTTCGTCTCGCAGCTCGGCTTCGGCGTCGCGCCACGGGTCCGGGAGGCCATGGTGCGGATGGCGCCGGAGCTCGGCCGCATCACCGCCGAGCGGGTGGCCGCGGAGCTGGACAAGCTGATCCTGGGTGCCGACCCCGTCGCGGGCATCGACCTGATGGTGCAGACCGGGTTGGGTGACGTGGTGCTGCCCGAGATCGGGGCCATGCAGATGGCCATCGACGAACATCACCAGCACAAGGACGTCTACCAGCATTCGCTGACGGTGCTGGCGCAGGCGATGGACCTTGAGGGCGCCGGCGGGCAGGAGCGCAGCGACTCGGGGGATGGAACCGGCTCGGGCGCGGATCTGGTGCTGCGGTGGGCGGCGCTGCTGCACGACATCGGCAAGCCGGCCACGCGAAGGCACGAGGCCGACGGCGGGGTCAGCTTCCACCACCACGAGGTAGTCGGGGCGAAGATGACCCGCAAGCGGATGCGGGCGCTGAAGTACTCCAAGCAGATGGTCGACGACGTCTCGCAGCTGGTCTACCTGCACCTGCGGTTCCACGGCTACGGAGACGGCAAGTGGACCGACTCCGCCGTGCGCCGCTACGTCACCGACGCCGGGCCGCTGCTGGACCGGCTGCACAAGCTGGTGCGCGCCGATTGCACCACCCGCAACAAGCGGCGCGCGGCGCGACTGCAGGCCAACTACGACAGCCTCGAGGAGCGCATCGCCGAACTGGCGGCAAAGGAGGACCTGCAGAAGGTGCGGCCCGACCTCGACGGCAACGAGATCATGGAGATTCTCGGCATCCCGGCGGGCCCCGTCGTCGGCGAAGCGTGGAAGTACCTCAAGGAGCTGAGGTTGGACCGCGGACCGCTCGAGCACGACGAGGCCGTCGCCGAACTTCGGAAGTGGTGGAACGCCAGGAGCTGAGCGTGCGTCCTATCTGGCGTGGGGCGAGCGAAGCGACGGGGGATTTGACATGGAGTACTGCCTGGGCGCCGGTGATGGCACGGCGGCGATGTGGACGGCCGAGCCGAATCTGGATACCGACGGTGACGGCGAATTCGACGCCATAGGACTGGATTTCGACGGCGACGGATTGCTCGACGACGCACTGGCCGACCTCGACGGCGACGGCCTGGCCGACCACGCCGTTCTCGACCTGGACGATGACGGGCACGCCGAGGCGTCCTTCACCGACGACGGCTCGGGGACGTGGACCGTCGGGCTCGACGCAAGGGGCCGCGGCGGCGAGGTGCGCTGGTTCGGGCTGGACGGGGCGGAATCGGTCGGCGGCCCGACCGTCGACTTCGACGGCGACGGCACGGACGACGACCGGCTGCTCGACGCCGACCGCAACGGGCTGGCCGACCGGGCGTTCGTCGGCGACCAGGCGTACGTCGACGCCGACGGTGACGGGCACTGGGACGTGCGGCTCTCGGACACCGACGGGGACGGCGCCGCGGACACCTCCACGGCCCTCTAGCGACCAACGGCGTGCTCGATTTTGGGATCGGTAGCGGCCTCGACGGTCTTCAATGGTCCGCAACGGCAAAAGCCACTGGGGCGGCGCCAGTGAAGGGATCCGATCGATGAAGCGAGGCTCGCGGTTGGCGGCGACGGTGGCGATGTCCACCGGCCTGACCATCGCCGGAATGGCACTGGCTGCCGGATCGGCTCAAGCCGACGGCCCCAGCTACAACGGTGGCAACTGTCCGTACGGCGTCACGTGCACGCACTGGTTTCCAGGTGACCCACTGATCCCCGGCAGCCAGGTCCTCAGTTGGGACTGGAACGTCCCGCACGACTGGTACTGGAACTCCGAGGGCATCGTCGACGTCACGACCAACACGATGTACCCGTGGCACGGCACGCCGCACCCGGCTGCGCCGCCGGCCTAGCGCCCGGGTTGGATGGGGCTCTTCTCTTCGTTCATCGCCC
This sequence comes from Mycobacterium sp. URHB0044, assembly GCF_000620625.1. Lineage (GTDB taxonomy): Bacteria > Actinomycetota > Actinomycetes > Mycobacteriales > Mycobacteriaceae > Mycobacterium. Next base: position 587,762 of record NZ_JIAW01000001.1, read on the forward strand.
GGGTTGGATGGGGCTCTTCTCTTCGTTCATCGCCCGGGCCCAGGCGGGCCCGCGAACGCCTGCGCGATCGTCAACCACGTCCGCGCGTCGGCGCCCTCGGCGGTCACGTCGAGCTCGGCGCGCGGCCGACGCTGCGTGACCAGCAGGCAAAAGTCCTCGGCCGATCCCGTCACGCGCTGCGCGGCGTCCGAGGGGCCCCACGACCACGTCTCGCCCGCGGGTGCCCGCAGTTCGACGAGGAACGGCTCGGCAGGCGCGGGCAGCCCGTTGACGGCGAACGCGAAATCCCGCGTTCGCACCCCGATGTGAGCGATCGAGCGCAGGCGGGCCGTGGCCGGCCGCGTCACGCCGAGCGCATCGGCGACGTCGAGGCCGTGCGCCCAGGTCTCCATCAGCCGGGCGGTCGCCATCGACGCCGCGCTCATCGGCGGACCGAACCACGGCAGTTTGCGGCCGTCGGCGACGCCGAGGAGTTCGTCGTGCAGCCGGGTCCTGGTGCGCCGCCACTCGTCGAGCATCTCGGCGGGCGGCATCGCGGACAGCTCCTCGGCGCCTTCGTCGACGAACCCCGTCGGATTCGTGGCCGCCTGCGTGAGCACCTCGGCGAAGCCGGGCTCGTCGGTGACGGCGATGACCGCGACCCGATCGGTCCACAACAGATGCGCGATCTGGTGCGCAATGGTCCAGCCCGGCGCTGGCGTCTCGGTGCGCCAGCGCTCCGGCGGCAGGCCGGCGACGAGCGCGTCGAGCTCGTCGCTCTCCGCACGAAGGTCGGCCACCACCGTGTCCGCTCCAGCCATGGTTGTCTCCCTACTCGTCCTGGATTCGGTCGGCGCGGCGCCCGATCGTCGAATGCGCGGCCAGTCCAAGGAGATAGACCACTGCACCGCAGACCGCCAGCACCGGCGCGTGTCCGTTGGCGGGGATGACGGCGGCCGCCACCGCGATCGCGCCGACGAACGACACCCAGAACAGTGAATCCTGCACGGTGAAGACGTGGCCGCGCAACGCGTCGTCGACGTCGATCTGCATGGCCGAGTCGGCACACAACTTCACCACCTGCCCGGCGCCCCCGAGCAGCAGGCCGCACGCGATCATCATCGGCAGTTGCAGGCCCGAGCCGCCCAACTGGACGACGGCCGCCAGGCCGAGCGCGCCGTTGGCGGTGGCGTAGCGGCCCCAGCGGAGCACGGCGGACGGGGTGATGAACGTCGCGAGGAAGGCTCCGAGTCCGGTCGCGGCGACGAACAGCACCGCGGTGCCCAGCCCGGCGACGTCGCGCATGCCGGTATGCCGGACGATCACCAGGACCAGCAGCGTGTTGAACCCGAACACCACCCGGTGCGCGGCCAGCCCGGACAGCGTGGCGGCAACCGTGGGGACGGCAAGCACCGTGCGGATGCCATACCCCCAACCGGTGGCCACGACGTAGGCCACGGAACCGTGGACCGCCCTGGCGCTGTCGTCCGGTCCCAGCGCGCGCGGCTTGATCCGCACCGACAGCCACAGCGCGATCGCGACCGGCACCATCGCGATGTAGATCACCGAGGCGGCGCCCGCATCGCCGGTGCCGAACAACCACCGCGGCAGCAGCATGAAGTTGGCGCCGAGGAACGCCGCGGCGGCACCGGTGGCGGTGGCCACCGAATTCATGGTGACCACCTGTTCGCGCGGGACGACGTGGGGCAGCGCGGCGGACAGTCCCGACGATACGAAGCGGGTGAAGCCGTTGATGATCAACGCCCCGCACAGGATCGCCAGTTCGCCCGCGCCGACGGCCAGCAGCGTGCCGACGCCGATCATCAGGAACAGCCGGGCCAGGTTCGCGCCGATGAGCACCACACGGCGGTCCCACCGGTCGAGCAGTGCACCCGCGAACGGGCCGAGGAGTGAGTACGGCAGGAACAGCACGGCGAACGAGCCCGCGATCTCCCACGGCCCTGCGGCACGCTCCGGGTTGAACAGCAGGGCACCCGCCAACCCGGCCTGGAACACGCCGTCGCCGAACTGGCTGACCGCGCGCAGTTCGAGCAGTCGGCGGAATTCGGGCAGCGCGCGCACCGACTGCCACAAGGCATTGGGTGCGCGAGATTCGGTCACGTCAGATCCGGTCCTGTCGAACGGTGTTACACGGCGATCGGCAACCCGATCCACACTACAAATATCCCGGCAGGCCGTGCCCGTTCGCCACGTCGGGGCGGTGCTGGTGACATGATGGAGGGGTGGCGCATTCAGACGACCCGGAGGACTTCATCGCTCCCTCCGTGCCTCGCGTACGTGCGGGAACGCTGCTGCTTGCCAACACCGATCTGCTCGAGCCTACGTTCCGGCGCAGCGTCATCTACGTGGTCGAGCACAACGACGGCGGCACGCTCGGCGTGGTGCTGAACCGCCCCAGCGAGACCGCCGTCTACAACGTCCTTCCGCAGTGGGCGAAGCTGGCCACCAAGCCGAAGACGATGTTCATCGGCGGGCCGGTCAAGCGGGATGCCGCGCTGTGCCTGGCCACGCTGCGCGTCGGCACCGACCCCGCCGGTGTGCCCGGGTTGCGCCACGTGCAGGGCCGGATGGTCATGGTGGACCTGGACGCCGAACCCGACGAGATCGCCCCCTTGGTCGAGGGGGTGCGGATCTACGCCGGCTACTCCGGCTGGACCATCGGCCAGCTCGACGGCGAGATCGAGCGCGACGACTGGATCGTGTTGTCTGCCATGCCGTCCGACGTTCTGGTCGAACCCCGGGTGGACCTGTGGTCGCGGGTGCTGCGTCGACAGCCATTGCCGCTGTCGCTACTGGCGACGCATCCGATCGACGTGAGCCGTAACTAGGCGTTCGGCGCGAAAGCGCTTCTGCTGCAATGTGTTCGGCGGGCCTACCTCAGTGGCAGGACAGTGTGCAGGATGCGCAGGTACCCGCGCAGCTGGCTGCAGCCTCTTGGTTCGCCACGACCTTGGCGCTCTGATAGCAGCCCGCGCCGACGGTGCCGACGGCGCCGACGACGCAAATTCCCACTAGTAGTAGGCCGGTCTCCGGCCGCACCGACAGCGCCACGATCCCGCCGGCGGCCAGCATGGCTGCGGCCGCCAACTGGATGGGCGCGACGGTGCGCAACACCTGCCGCACCGGGTCGCTGGACCGCGGACGGAGCAACAGCCACAGGCCCAGTCCTGCGACCGCGACGGCGGCGCACAGGCACAGCACCGCGGCAATCAGCATGGGCCACACAATACGGGGCCGCCGACGCGGTGGCGGCCTGGGTCAGCTGGGCAGCCCGACCACCGGCGTCAGTGCTGGCAGCGCAGCCGGGCCCGCGAGCGGAGCTACCGCGGCAGGCGCCGCCGGTACCGGCGGGACCGGCGCGGTGGGCGAGGTGACCCGGAATCCGTTGACGATGGCGTCCGTGGCCTGGCCCGCGGCGACCGACACCTGCGCGCTGGTGGTGACCGTCAGCGTCACCAGGTAGCGGTCGGTGCCGGAGGTCGCGATGACGTGGCGGCGGGAGGTGTTCAGCGTCATGTTGTTCTGCCGGTAGGTGCCCTCGATCACCGCGGAGGGCATGCCACCGAAGTCGGCGAGCGACGCGTCGGTGGAACGCCACGCCGGCAGCTGCTGGCTGTCGATCAGGCCGTGGCTGATGGCTTCCTTCGGGTCGAAGTCACCGACCAGCTTGTAGACGACGACCTGGGCGTTGGACGTGTAGAGCCCGTCGCCTCCCACGCGGTCGGCGATCACGGCGAACGCGTCGGGCACGTTCGGATCGGGTACGTGGCTCCAGCCGGTGGGCATCGGCAGCACGATCGTCAGCGCCTTGAAGTCGTTGGCGACCTGCGGCTCGAGGCCGACGTTGTGCTCCTTGAGGTAGTCGATGATGGTCCCGGAGGCGGCAGGCACGATCGTCGACGGCGCGGCAACGGGGGCGACCGCGGCAGGAACGCTCAGACCGGCGGCCGGCTGGACGCCTGGTGCTGCCGCTGCTGGTGCTGCCGCAGGCACTGCCGCCGTTCCGACCGGCGCGGTGGGCGCACCGGCCTGCACCGTGATCGTCTGGGTCACCGTTGCGGGTGCGGGCACGGCGGGTGCGGGCAAGGCGGGTTGCGGCAGGGTGGGCTCGGCCGAGGCGGTGGTGCTTGCAAAGCCGACGACGCCGGCCACGCCGGCGGCCACACCTCCTGCCAGAAGCCCCCAGCGGCGGGCATGTTCGTACATCTGACGTGCGTCCTTCCGAACTCTCCTGGATCAAAGTCGGGCATGCGTGCCCCGGCCAGGCGCCGACTGTATCCACGCCCGAGGGGCAGCCACCAGGGCCGGGATCGACTCGCAACCATGCGCTGACCGGTCTGCAACGGAACCGAGATCAACCCGTTGCCGCAGCTGCGTGACCCGGGCCACATGGCGTGCCGACGGCCCCGTTTGGCCCGTTGACTACCCTGTTCACGTGACCGATCAGGACGGCGCCTCCGACGCCTCGGACACCCCGCAGTTCCGCTACAACGCGGATTTGGCCGGGGAGATCGAGCGCGCCTGGCAGGAGACATGGGCGCGGTCGGGCACGTTCAACGTGCCGAATCCGGTCGGGACGCTGGCTCCGACCGACGGTGGCACGGTGCCTGCGGACAAGATGTTCGTGCAGGACATGTTCCCGTACCCGTCGGGCGAGGGTCTGCACGTCGGACATCCGCTCGGCTACATCGCCACCGACGTGTACGCCAGGTACTTCCGGATGACCGGCCGCAATGTCTTGCATGCCTTGGGATTCGACGCCTTCGGCCTGCCTGCGGAGCAATACGCGGTGCAGACTGGCACGCATCCCCGCACGCGGACTGAAGCCAACATCGTCAACTTCCGGCGCCAGCTGGGCCGTCTTGGCCTCGGCCACGACGCGCGCCGCAGCTTCGCCACCACCGACGTCGACTTCTACAAGTGGACACAGTGGATCTTCCTGCAGATCTACAACGCCTGGTTCGACACCGCGGCCAACAAGGCGCGGCCGATCGCCGAACTGATCGCGGAGTTCGATTCGGGTGCACGGCTACTCGAGGACGGCCGCACGTGGTCGGACCTGACGCCGGACCAGCGAGCCGACGTCGTCGACTCCTACCGGCTGGTCTACCGGGCCGACTCGGTGGTGAACTGGTGTCCCGGGTTGGGCACGGTGCTGGCCAACGAGGAAGTGACGTCGGACGGTCGCAGCGACCGCGGTAACTTCCCCGTGTTCCGGAAGCGGCTGCGGCAGTGGATGATGCGGATCACCGCGTACTCCGACCGGTTGCTCGACGACCTGGAAGTCCTGGACTGGCCGGAGAAGGTCAAGGCCATGCAGCGCAACTGGATCGGCCGGTCCACCGGGGCGGAGGTGCAGTTCGCCACCGACGCCGGTGACATCGAAGTCTTCACCACGCGGCCGGACACCTTGTTCGGCGCCACCTACATGGTGCTGGCGCCGGAGCATCCCTTGGTCGAGTCGCTCGCCGCCGCCGAGTGGCCCACCGGCGTGGACGCGCGGTGGACGTTCGGCGCGGCGACACCCGCCGAAGCGGTGGCCTCCTACCGGTCGTCGATCGCGGCGAAGTCCGATCTGGAGCGGCAGGAGAACAAGACCAAGACCGGTGTGTTCACCGGCTCCTACGCCACCAATCCCGTTAATGGCCAAAGCATTCCGGTGTTCATCGCCGACTACGTGCTGATCGGCTACGGCACCGGCGCGATCATGGCGGTGCCTGGACACGATCAGCGCGACTGGGAGTTCGCAACCGAGTTCGGGCTGCCCATCGTGGAGGTCATCAGCGGGGGCGACGTGTCGGAGGCCGCGTTCAACGGCGACGGCGTGCTGGTGAACTCGGGCGAGCTCGACGGGCTGAGCATCGCGTCGGCCAAGGAGGCCATCGTCACGCGGCTGGAGGCGGGTGGCCGCGGCCGGGCTCGCGTCGAGTACAAGCTGCGCGACTGGCTGTTCGCGCGGCAGCGCTACTGGGGTGAGCCGTTCCCGATCGTCTACGACGCCGATGGTCGTGCCCATCCGCTGCCGGAATCCGCGCTGCCCGTGGAACTTCCGGACATCCCCGACTACTCGCCGGTGCAGCTCGATCCCGACGACGCCGACAGCGAGCCGTCGCCGCCGTTGGGCAAGGTCAGCGAATGGGTGCACGTCGAACTCGATCTCGGCGACGGATTGCAGCCCTACACCCGCGACACCAACGTCATGCCGCAGTGGGCGGGCAGTTCCTGGTACGAGCTGCGCTACGCCGACCCGCACAACTCGGAGACGTTCTGCGCCAAGGAGAACGAGGCGTACTGGATGGGTCCGCGTCCGGCCGAGCACGGCGCGCACGACCCGGGTGGCGTGGATCTGTACGTGGGTGGCGTCGAGCACGCGGTGCTGCACCTGCTGTACTCGCGGTTCTGGCACAAGGTGCTGTACGACCTCGGCCACGTCAGCTCTCGCGAGCCGTACCGGCGGCTGGTCAACCAGGGCTACATCCAGGCGTTCGCGTACACCGACGCCCGCGGCTCCTACGTGCCCGCGGCCGAAGTCGTTGAGCGCGAAGGGAAGTTCTTCTATCAGGACTCCGAGGTAAACCAGGAGTTCGGCAAGATCGGCAAGAGCCTGAAGAACTCGGTGTCACCGGACGAGATCTGTGACGAGTACGGCGCGGACACGCTGCGCGTCTACGAGATGTCGATGGGCCCGCTGGAGGCGTCGCGGCCGTGGGCCACCAAGGACGTCGTCGGGGCGTACCGCTTCCTGCAGCGCGTGTGGCGCACGGTGGTCGACGAGGCCACCGGCACCGAACGGGTGGCCGACCACGAGGCCGTCGGTGAGGAGACGCTGCGACTGCTGCACCGCACCATCGCCGGCGTCGCGGATGACTATGCGGCGCTTCGGAACAACACCGCTGCGGCGAAGCTGATCGAGTACACGAACCACCTGACCAAGGAAGGCGTGACCGCCCGCGCGGCCATCGAACCACTGGTGCTGATGGTCGCGCCGCTGGCGCCGCACCTGGCCGAGGAGTTGTGGCGGCGGCTCGGCCACGACACGTCGCTGGCGCACGGACCGTTCCCGCAGGCCGATCCCGCCTATCTGGTCGAGGACACCGTCGAATACCCCGTGCAGGTCAACGGCAAGGTGCGGGGACGCATCACCGTCGCGGCCGACGCCGACGCCGACCTGGTGGAGGCCGCCGCGCTGTCCGACGAGAAGGTCGCCGCGTTCCTCGACGGCGCCACCCCGAAGAAGGTCATCGTCGTCGCAGGCAAGCTGGTCAACCTCGTCGTCTAGCGGGATTTCGGCGTGCTGCGTAACGCTGAGGGCGACGGATCACGCCGAAATCGCCCTCAGCGCGGGCGGATGACGACCTCGTGCACGTGCCCATCGGGCGGCGTCGCCACCGCCTGCGCCACCACCGCGGCGACGGTGTCGGGTTGCAGGAAGTTCTCGGGCACGTACTCGCGTCCCTCGTAGGCGATGAGGTCGCGCTGCATGTCGGTGGCGATCCGACCGGGATGCACCGAGGTGACGCGCAGCTCGGGCTCGTCGGCCCGCAGCGAATCGGCGAACGCCCGCAACGCGAACTTGCTCGCCGAGTACGACGCCAACCCGGGCGACGCGTTGTGTCCTGCGCCGGAGTTGATGAAGACGACGTGCCCACGGGCGCTGCGCAGGGCGGGCAGCAGAGCGAGGGTGAGCGCGACCGCGCCGACGACGTTGACCTCGAGCGTGGCCCGCCACTCGTCGACGGTGGATTCGGCCACCCGCCCGGGGAAGGACACCCCCGCGTTGTGGACCAGCACGTCCAGGTCGGTGAGCACTTCGGCCCCGGCCTCGATGCTGGCCTCATCGGTGAGGTCCAACGGCCAGGTGGGGGCGCCGAGTCGCTCCGCCAGCGCGTCAAGGCGGTCCGATGGGCGGCCGGCGAGTAGCAGCGTGTGGGTGGGAGCCAGGGCGGTGGCGATGGCGGCTCCGAGCCCGCCGCCCGCTCCCGTAATCATTGCGGTCGGCACGCCGACACACTACCGACCTGCATAGTTCGCTTCGGCGTCGCATCATTGAACAAATGCCTCCCGATCCCAGCTTCGCGCCCACGCAACTCGCGGCCCGCGCCGCCTATCTCCTGCGTGGCAATGACCTCGGCGTGATGACCACCGCCGCCCCGCTCCTGTACCCGCACATGTGGAGCTGGGACGCCGCGTTCGTGTCCATCGGGCTCGCCCCGCTCAGCGTGGAACGGGCGGTCGTCGAACTCGACACGCTGCTGTCCGCGCAATGGCGCAACGGCATGATCCCGCACATCGTCTTCGCCAACGGTGTCGACGGGTACTTCCCGGGCCCCGCGAGGTGGGCATGCTCGGCGCTGGCGGCCAACGCCCCGCGCGTTCGGCACACGTCGGGCATCACCCAGCCGCCCGTCCACGCCATCGCCGTGCAACGCATCCTCGACCACGCCCGCACCCGCGGCCGCTCCACGCGCTCGGTCGCCGAGGCGTTCCTCGACCGTCGGTGGTCGGATCTGGTGCGCTGGCACCGCTGGCTGGCAGAGGCGCGTGACCCGAACACGCGCGGCCGGGTCACGCTGTACCACGGCTGGGAGTCCGGCATGGACAACTCGCCGCGCTGGGATAGCGCGTACGCCAACGTGATTCCCGGCGCGGTGCCCGAATACCAGCGCGAGGACAACGCGATCGTGACCGACGCCAGCCAGCGTCCGTCCGACGTCGAGTACGACCGGTACCTGTGGCTGGTCGAGGAGATGAAGTCCGTCCGCTACGACGACGACCTGCTGCCCAAGGTGATGAGCTTCGCCGTCGAGGACGTGTTCGTGTCGGCCATCCTCTCGGTCGCCTGCACGGTGCTCGCCGAGATCGGGGAGGACTACAAACGGCCCAACGCCGACGTCCGCGACCTCTACTCCTGGGCCGAGCGGTTCCGCACCGGCGTCGTCGAGACGGCCAACCAAAGAACCGGCGCCGCAAGGGATTACGACGTCCGTGCCGAACGCTACGTGGCCACCGAAACCGTCGCCCAGTTCGCGCCGCTGCTGTGCGGTGGGCTGCCGCACGACCAGGAACGCGCGCTGCTGCGCCTGTTCGACGGGCCGCGGTTCTGCGGGCACCCCGACCTCAAGTACTCGCTGATCCCGTCGACGTCACCGGTGTCGCGCGACTTCCGCGCGCGGGAGTACTGGCGTGGGCCGGTCTGGCCCGTGATGACGTGGCTGTTCTCGTGGTGCTTCGCCCGCCGCGGTTGGTCCGAGCGCTCGCTGAGCCTGCGGCGCGAGGGGCTGCGGCAGGCCAGCGACGGCACCTTCGCCGAATACTACGAACCGTTCACGGGTGAGCCGCTTGGCAGCATGCAGCAGTCGTGGACGGCCGCAGCCGTGCTGGACTGGTTGGGGTAGCTAGTCCGCTGTTTGCTCGGCGAGCCGCGCCAGCGGCGCCAAGGCGTCGGACAGCGCCTGCCGGTCGGTGTCGCTGAGCTTGCGCAGCAGGCCTGCGAGCGTTGCCCGCCGGGTGGCCAGCGCCTCCCGATGCTGAACCAATCCGCGCGGGGTGACGTCGACCAGGACGGCCCGCAGATCGGACGGATCACGGGAGCGTTTCACCAGTCCGAGCTTCTCCAGCCGCCGGATCGCGACCGTCGTCGTGGGGGTGCGCACGCGCTCGTGTGCGGCCAATTCGGTCATCCGGATCGGCCCCTGATCGAGCAGGGTCAACAGGATCGACAACTGGGCCAGGGTGAGATCGGCTCCGCTATCCGCGGCACTGCGATGGGGGTCTGAGCGACGCAGCACGGAGAACAGCTTGGAGAGCACCTGTTGCAGCTCCCCGGCCAGCTCAGTGACCTGCGGTTCCGTCTCTACCATAATTCGCTAGTCTAACCTGTCATTGCCTGCCAGAACCTCAACATGCGATTTTTCTGCCCGGAACTGGCGCTCATGCGCACGTGACTGCGCATGCCATCACGTTGCTCGAGCGTCAAAGCACCTGGTCGAGGAACTGCCGCAGCCGGTCGGTTTCGGCACCCTCGAAGATCCGCTCGGGCGGTCCGGACTCGACGACCACGCCGTGATCCATGAACACCACGGCGTCGGCCGCCGACTGGGCGAAGCCCATCTCGTGGGTGACGACCACCATGGTCATCCCGTCCGACCCGAGGTCGGCCATCAACGCCAGGATGCCCTTCACCAACTCGGGGTCCAGCGCCGACGTCGCCTCGTCGAAGAACATCACCTGAGGCGACATCGCGAGTGCCCGTGCGATCGCTACGCGCTGTTGCTGTCCACCCGACAGCGTCGAGGGCCGCACGTCGGCCTTGTGTTTCAAGCCGACCCGTTCCAGCTGCGCCAGTCCGAGCTCGCGCGCCTCGTCGACCGCGAGCCGCTTGAGCTTGCGGGGCGCCAGCGTGACGTTGTCGAGCACGGTGCGGTGCGGGAAGAGATTGAATTGCTGGAACACCATGCCGATGCGCTGACGCAGCTGATCCGGATCGTCCTTGAGCACGGAGCGCCCGTCGAGCAGGATGTCGCCGCGGTCCGGTTCGTAGAGCCGGTTGAGCGTCCGCAACAACGTCGACTTGCCGGATCCCGACGGACCGATCACCGCGGCGGTGGTGCCGGCGGGCACGTCGATGTCGACGCCGCGCAGTACCGAATTCGGGCCGAATGCCAGGTGAATGTCGCTGCCGCTGAGCGACACCGGGTTCACTGCCGTGGTCATCAGATCATCTCCTGCGACGTGGACAGCTCGAGCGGATCTTCGTCACCGGGCGGCCGCCCACGCCGCAGCCTGGCGTCGATGAAGTTGACCAGATGGGTCAGCGGGATCGTCAACAGCAGATAGAACAGACCCGCGGCCACCAATGGCGACAGGCTGCCGGTCTGCGCGTTGAGGTCCCGGCCGACCTGGAACAGCTCGCGCTGGCTGGCGACCAGACCGAGGAAGTACACCAGCGACGACGCCTTGAGCAGCGAGATGAACTGGTTGACCAGGGCCGGCAGCACGCGCCGCACGCCCTGCGGGATGACGATCAGCTGCATCGACGCCGAGTAGCTGAAGCCCAGCGCGCGCGACGCCTCCAGCTGGCCTGCCTCCACGCTCTGGATGCCGGAGCGGAAGATCTCGCCGATGTAGGCGCCTGCCATCAACCCGAGCGCCGCGATGCCCAGCGGGTACGGATTGTTGCCGGTGAGCGATCCGACGACCGGTCCGACGCCAAGACCGATGAGCAGGATGATCACCACTTCGGGCAGCCCACGGAACACGTCGGTGTACACCCGGGCGGGCCAGCGCAGCCACCGCGATCGGGAGATGCCCGCGACGGCCAACGCCATGCCGATGATCAGCCCGATGATGCTGGCGCTGACGGTGAGGATCAGCGTGTTGGGCAGGCCGGTCTTGAGCAGGTCGGGGATGGCCGCCTTGTACAGGTCCCAGTCCAGGAACGCGTCCTTCAGCTGAGACAGCGTGGATTTCGGTGCGGTGCTGGATGATTCGGCGGGCGCGCGGCTGGCGGCGATGGCGGCGAAGTCGGGCAGCTGCGGCGGCGGCGCGGCCTTGGAACCGGGCTTCCAGCCGGGCGGTAGCGCGCGGGGCACCCAGTCGGAGTACAGCTTCGCCCACGTCCCGTCGGCGATCACCGCGTCGAGCCCGGAGTTGAGCGCATCGATCAGCGGGGTGTTCTCCTTGGCGACCGCGTAGGCGACGAAGTTGTCCAGGCTGAAGGTGTTCTCGATGATCTGCGTGGGGTCGCCCGGCTGGACCGTGCCCTGCGCCTGCTGCGACGGGGCCACCCAGGCGTCGATCTGACGGCTCTTCAGGCTGGCGTAGACGGTGTTGTAGTCCGGGAACTTCACCGGGTCGAGCCCGAGGGTGTCGACGACGTAGGCCTCTTGCACGGTGCCCTGCACGACGCCGATCCGCTGGCCCGCCGCCAGCTTGTCGAAGCCGGTGATGGCGGAGCCGTTGGGGACGACTAGCGAGAAGTAGCCGAAGTCGTAGCCGTTGGTGAAGCCGACGGTGCGTCGGCGCGCGTCGGTGGTGGTGATCGACGACGAGCCGACGTCGAACCGCGCCGACGCCGTCTGCGCCAGCAGTCCCGAGAACTCGGTGCCGACGAAGTTGACCTGCAGGCCGATCTTGCCGGCGATCGCGCGCAGCAGTTCGTTGTCGAACCCGGTGAACTGCCCTTGGGCGTTGATGCAGATGCTCGGCGGCGCGTCCGACAGCGTGCCGACGGTCAGCACGCCGGGGGTGGCCAGTCGCAGTGCACCCGGATTGATCGAGCCGAGCGGAACGACCGTCGGGGTGGTGTACTTGTCCTCCCCGGGACCCTTCGCGGCTGCGGCCAGGTTGGTGGGCAGCGCGCTGGCGCTCTGCAGTCCTGGCGGGGCGCACTGGTCGCCGTCGGCGCCCGCGGGCGGGGCGGATCCCATGCCGAACACCACGAGCGCGACGAGCGCAGCGACCATCGTCTTGCCGATCCGGGCCATCTTCAAAACGTAGCGTCCGGCGCTGCGCGGGCCACGGCCTGGACTCACTCAGAACGTAATCGACGGCTCCTGCGGAGTGACGGCTGGCGGCGCGAGCACGCGGCGCCGGATCAGTTCGGCCAGCATGATGCGGCCCATGACCTCGGCCCTTCCGACGCACGCGGCCTGTGCGGCGGCGGGATCGCGAGAGCCGATCGCGGTGGTCTCGGCCTCGTAGAACGGCAGCAGTTCGTCGTGGCTGCCCAGGTATGCCGTCCAGAAGCCGCGCGGCATCAGCGTCCGCGAAGACCTGATCGCGGCGCGCAACTGCGGCCCGGCGTACTCCTCGTTGATGAGCTGGCGGTAGCGAAACGCGATCTCGTGGAACGTGCGCGACTCCACGCCGGCCCGCAACGCGTCCAGCTGCGTGCGAAGCCCGTCGAGCACCTTGGGGTCGGCTGCGGTGGCGGCGCGCGCCGATGCCAGGCCGTTGAGCACCCCGTAGAGCTCATGGGTTTCGCGGACTACGTCGTCGTCGAAGCGCTCCACGTACGCGCCGCGGTGGTAGCGCGTCGACAGCACGCCGTCGTGCTCGAGGGCGACCACTGCTTCCTGGACCGGCACCCGGCTGACGCCCAGTTCAGCGGCGATTTCGTTGCGGTCCAACCGATCTCCGGAGCGCAACTTGCCCGTCAGGACCAGTGTCACGACGTGGGAGACGACCAGGTCCTTCTCTTTGACCCCGTACTTCTTGGGCATGGCGCGGTCAGTTTCTCACGCCACCGCCGCGATCGGACGGCTTCGGACGCTTCTCCTCAGGCGCGTTCGTCGCGCCAACGGCAGAGCGCCTCGGCCTTGCCGAGGTCGTAGTCGGGGCCATTCGCTCCGACCGTGAAGGTCGTGACGCCGAGCCCGAGCAGCGCGTTGGCCTCCTCGAGAAGCGCGTCGACGTCGTCGCCCTCAACACCCGCCGAGTGCTCGATCGTGGCGGGGTCGCGGCCCACGTCCGCGCAGTGCCGGGCCAGCACCTCCGCCTTGTGCGGATACGTTTCGCGGTCGACGAAGTAGTGCCACACGTCGCCGTATTCGGCCACCAGGCGCAGCGTCTTCTTCTCACCGCCGCCGCCGAGGAGGACCGGGATGTCGCGCGTTGGTGCAGGATTCAGTTTGCCCAACCGCGACTTGATGCGCGGCAGCGCGCCCGCGAGATCGTCGAGCCTGCTGCCCGCGGTTCCGAAGTCGTAGCCGTATTCGACGTAGTCCTTGTCCTTCCAGCCCGAGCCGATGCCCAGGATCAGTCGACCGTCGGAGATGTGGTCGACGGTGCGGGCCATGTCGGCAAGCAGCTCCGGGTTGCGGTAGGAGTTGCAGGTCACCAACGCGCCGATCTCGATGCGCGAGGTCTGCTCTGCCCAGGCGCCCAGCATCGTCCAGCATTCGTAGTGCGCGCCGTCGGGATCGCCGTAGAGCGGGAAGAAGTGGTCCCAGTTGAACGCGATGTCGACGCCCATGTCCTCGCAGCGCCGGACGGCGTCGCGGATGTGGCCGTATTGCGGGGAATGTTGTGGCTGCAGTTGCACGCCGATGCGGATGGGGAAGGTCATGTCCGCCACGCTAGACGCCGATTCCGCCGCCGTCGCGCCACACCGCCACCACCGCCGGCCGCGCGGTGCCGTTGCCGCCCTCTGGCCAGCGCGACAACGGGTCGTCGAGGCTGTTCTCGTCGCTCTCGCCCGGATGTTGCACGCATACCGTCACCAAATCGTCGGTGATGACCGGCCCGCACGTCTCGGCGCCGAGCGGAACGGTGAGGAACTGGCGGGTCTCGCCGCGGTTGGGCCCTTCGAGGGCGACCGCGAACAGTCCGTCGTTGGAGTCCAGCGCGTTGCCGTCGGTGGAGATCCACAGGTTGCCGTGCCGGTCGAAGGCGAGGTTGTCCGGACACGAGATCGGGCTGACCTTCGTCTTGTCGAACCCGCCGTAGTAGGTGTCGGCGGCAGCCGGGTCGCCGCACACCAGCAGCAGCTCCCAGGTGAACGACGTGCCTGCGTGCTCGTCGGTGAGTTCGAGGATCTGCCCGCTCTTGTTGTCGTTGCGGGGGTTCGCGGCGTCGGGTGCCGCCTCCCCGGGGGCGCCGCGCTCGTCGTTGTTGGTCAGCGCGACGTAGACCTTGCCGGTCTTCGGGTTGGCCTCGAAGTCCTCCGGCCGGTCCATCTTGGTAGCGCCGGCCTTGTCGGCGGCCAGCCGGGTGAACACGGCCACCTCCTGCGGCGTCATGCCGCCGACGAGTGACTCACCGGTTCCGTTCGGGCCGGACTTCAGGAGCGGAATCCACGTGCCGCTGCCCCGGAACGATCCCGACGACGGCAGCGTGCCCGACCCGTCGATCTCCGTTGCGGGGATGTCGCTGGAGAGCTTCGCGACGTAGAGCGTGCCCTCGTCGAGGATCGACAGGTTGTTGGCCATCGCGGCGGCGTCGTGTCCTGGCTGGACCTTCTTACTGGACACGAACTTGTACATGTAGTCGAAGCGTTCGTCGTCGCCGAGGTAGGACACCACGGTGCCGTCGCCGGTGACGTAGATGGTGGCGCCCTCGTGCTTGAGCCTGCCGAGGGCGGTGTGCTTCACCGGTACCGACGCCGGATCCCACGGGTTGACTTCGATGACGTAGCCGAAGCGGTTCACCTCGTTGGGCGACTTGCCGACGTCGAACCGCGCGTCGAAGGTCTCCCACTTGCGTTCCGTCGGTTCGGGTTTGATGCCGTAACGCTTGTCCCGGTCGGCGACGGCGGGGCTGGGCATGGAGCCCTCGGCCGCACCGAAGTAGCTGTGGAAGTTCTCCTCGCCCGACAGCACGGTGCCCCACGGCGTGACGCCGCCCGCGCAGTTGGCGAACGTGCCGGCGACAGTGCGACCCGTCGGGTCGGCAGCGGTCTTGACGAAGTCGGCACCGGCGCCGGGACCCGTCAGGGTGAACGGCGTGTCGGCCGTGATCCGGCGGTTGTACCGGCCGATCACGGGCCGCAGGCCGTCCGGCGTGCGCTCGACCTCCACGACCGCCATGCCGTGCGCGGCGACGCCGATGTCGAACTGTTCGCGGGTCGGCTTGTCCGGGTCGTAGCCGGGGAACATGAATTGTTCGGTGGTGTATTCGTGGTTGACCACCAGCAGGTAGTGGTCCTTGACGCCGTCGATCGGCAGCAGGCCCGCGAAGTCGTTGTTGAAGCCGAACTGCTGGCGCTGCGCGGCCGCGGTCTGCGCCTTCACGTTGAACATCGGGGCGCCCGGCAGCACCGGGTCGCCCCAGCGGATCACGACGGACTGCCGGTAGCCGTCGGGGATGACGACGGCGTCCTCCGTGTTGGGCGCGACGGCGGTGAAGTTCATGCCGGGCGGCGTGACGGGCGCGGCCGGGGTGTCGCTCGTCGGTGTCGCGGCGGGGGTGTCGTTGCCGGAGCAGGCGGCCAGCGCCGATCCAGCGCCGACGGCCAACACGGTCACCGCACCGGCTCGTAGCGCTGTGCGACGCGAAAGTGCTTGCCGCGCAATATCACCGAAGTACTCATTGTCACTGGCGTTGGGTGCCGGATGCGAGCACGCGTCGCCGCACTTGTACCGGCACGTGACGCGCTGGCGCGACGAACGGCCGTTGTGGGTGACGAACAGGTTCAGCGGCACGAGCGCCATGACGTGGGGATTCCTTCCGACGATCACCGGCCGGGGCTGTGGCCGGACCGTCGGAAAGTTACGGCAGGCTGTTGATCAGCTGTCAAGCAATCGGTGAACGGAAGGTGGACGGACTCAGCGCGACTCGCTGGGCGTGCCGGGTTCCGCCGGTTCCGCGGGCGTCAGGCGTTCCGGCGTTTCGGCAGGTACGAGGCGCTCGGGGGTCTCGGCGGGACTCAGCGGTTCGGCCGGTTCGTTCGGGGCCGTGTTGGGCTCGGTCATCACACTCGACTACCCGAATCGGCGTCCGACGAAAAGCGCGCTCAGGCGTCGAGCACTCCGCGCAGGATCTCCACCAGTGCGGCGGGCTGGTCACCCTGCACCGAGTGGCCGGCATCCGGAACGACGATGGTGCGCTGAAAACCGGGCGCGCCCTTGGCGAATGCGGCGGCGTCCTCGTCGTTGACGAAGTACGAGTTGGCGCCGCGCACCAGGGTGGTCGGCATGGTGATCGCCGCGACGTCGTCCCACAAGCCCTCGAAACCCTCAAGGTGGGTATCCGTACGGAACGAGTCGTAACGCCAGGTCCATGTGCCGTCGTCGAGCTGCTTGGAGTTGTGAAAGACGCCGCGCCGCAAGGACTTACGGTCACGATTGGGTGCGGCAGCCATCGTCACGTCGAGCATGGCCTCGAACGAGGGGAAGCTGCGCTCGCCGTTCACCAGGGCGACGGGGCCCATCTGGGCCTTCGTCATCTCCTCGTGGCGGGCCGGAGCGGACGGCGTGACGTCGACGAGAACCAGCTTTGGCACCAGCCCGGGTTCGGTCGCGGCGATGCGCAGCGCGGTCAACCCACCGAGCGACATCCCGACGACCAGCCGCCGGGTGGGTGCCCATTCGCGAAGCGCCGGCCGCAGCGTGTCAGCGTTGAGCTTGGGGCCGTAGTCACCGTCCTCGCGCCACGCGGAACGGCCGTGGCCGGGCAGGTCGACGGCCAGCGCGGGCACGCCGAGTCCGAGGATGACGGTGTCCCAGGTGTGCGCGTTCTGACCGCCGCCGTGCAGGAACACGACCTCCGGGGGTTCGGTGCCCCACTTGAGCGCGCTGATCGGGCCGGCCTCGATGCGCTCGACGGGAGGCAGCGCGCTCGCGCCGATCTGCTCGGCGTTCTCGGGCAGCAGGCCGAACTCGTCGAGGCCCACCAATTCGTCGTCGTTGACCACGGATCGGACCTTACTCACCACCCCAGACGCCGAAACTGCGGGGAGATCGCGATTCCAATCGGATACGCGATCTCCCCGCAGTCTCGGGAACGAAGAGTTAGCCCTCGATGAAGGTTTCGAGCTGCGTGCGGGCGATGTCGTCCGGCAGCTGCTTCGGCGGGCTCTTCATCAGGTAGGCCGACGCGGCGACGACGGGACCACCGATGCCACGGTCCTTGGCGATCTTCGCCGCGCGCACCGCGTCGATGATGACGCCTGCCGAGTTGGGGGAGTCCCACACCTCGAGCTTGTACTCCAGGTTCAGTGGCACGTCGCCGAAGGCGCGGCCCTCGAGCCGGACGTAGGCCCACTTGCGGTCGTCGAGCCAGCCGACGTGATCGGACGGGCCGATGTGCACGTCCTTGGTGTTGAACTCACGCTGCAGATTGGAGGTGACGGCCTGGGTCTTGGAGATCTTCTTCGACTCCAGCCGCGAACGCTCCAGCATGTTGAGGAAGTCCATGTTGCCGCCGACGTTGAGCTGCATGGTGCGGTCGAGCTGCACGCCGCGGTCCTCGAACAGCTTCGCCATCACGCGGTGGGTGATGGTGGCGCCGACCTGGCTCTTGATGTCGTCGCCGACGATCGGCACGCCGGCATCCTCGAACTTCTTGGCCCACACCGGATCCGACGCGATGAACACGGGCAGTGCGTTGACGAAGGCCACGCCCGCATCGATCGCGCACTGCGCGTAGAACTTGTCGGCCTCTTCGGAGCCGACCGGGAGGTAGGACACCATGACGTCGACGTTCGCGTCCTTGAGCGCCTTAACCACGTCGACGGACTCGGCGTCGGAAACCTCGATGGTCTCGGAGTAGTACTTGCCGATGCCGTCGAGGGTCGGGCCGCGCTGCACCGTGACATTGGTGGGCGGCACGTCGGCGATCTTGATGGTGTTGTTCTCGGAGGCGAAGATGGCCTCGGACAGGTCGAAGCCGACCTTCTTGGCGTCCACGTCGAACGCGGCGACGAACTTGACGTCGCGGACGTGGTACTTGCCGAGACGCACGTGCATCAGGCCGGGCACGGTGTTGTTCTCGTCGGCGTCGTGGTAGTACTGCACACCCTGAACCAGCGAGGACGCGCAGTTGCCGACGCCAACGATGGCGACCCGGATTTCGTTCGAGGCGGTCGCCTCGTTCGTCAACGACATGGGACGTTCTCCTTCTTCTACTTCTGGACGTTCGGGTGCTGGTTACTTCTCAGGGCTGGGGCTGTTGGTCCGCGGGCCCTTGGGCCACGCGTTCGGCCGCGATGAGCTCGTTGAGCCACTTGACTTCACGCTCGCTGGATTCCAAGCCGAGCTGATGCAGTTGGCGGGTGTAGCGGTCGAGTGAATTGCTTGCCCGCGCGATGGCTTCACGCAGACCTTCGCGACGTTCCTCCACCTGACGCCGGCGACCCTCCAGGATGCGCATCCTGGCCTCGGCCGGTGTGCGGTTGAAGAACGCGAGGTGGACGCCGAAGCCGTCGTCGGTGTAGTTCTGCGGACCGGTGTCGGCGACCAGTTCGGCGAACCGTTGCTTGCCGGCGTCCGTCAGTTGGTAGACGCGGCGTGCGCGCCGCACCTTGACCGCTCCGACGGGGGCGGCATCTTCGACGATGAGCCCGTCGGCCTGCATCCGGCGCAGCGCGGGGTACAGCGAACCGTAAGAGAACGCCCGGAACGCTCCAAGCAGGCCGGTCAGGCGTTTACGCAGCTCGTAACCGTGCATGGGCGATTCGAGCAGAAGTCCCAGGACTGCGAGTTCCAGCATCGATCCACCCCCTTACTCGGTCGCTACGACGACTCAACACCTCCACGAATTGTATCGCGCCGATATATGCACCGCTACATCGGTGCCACAAAAGGGGACGTTCGAGGTCGCGTCTAGGCGTCGACGGGGTCGATGCTCTTGATCGTGCCGTCGGCGGCGAAGGTCACCGAACCGTTGCCGAACTCGCTGGTGACGTTGGCGCGCAGGGTGAGCTCGCCCGGGGCCTGGGGCTCGCGCGTCGGGTCGACGGTGAGGTACGTCTTCTCCCTCTGCACGTCGGACTCCTCCATTCCGGTCATCTTCGGCGCTCCGCGCAGTGTCGCCACGGCCGTCTTCACGTCGAAGGCACCGAGGTCGACGACGACGTCGTCCTCGCTCTTGGCGGACGTCGACGGGTCATCGAAGCCGCCGCGGTAGGTGTAGCGCAGCACTCTCCGCTCGTCCTTGGGGTCGGCGCGGGCGAGGACGGCGTATTCGGGATAGATAACCAACGAGTAGCCCGTCGTGTCGCCGAACCGTTGGCGCATCTGTTCCAGCAGTCCATTCAGACCGCCCAACGACTGCAGCTGACGTGGCGCCGTGACGACGCGGGGCTCGATGCCGTCGGCCTTGGCCCCTGGATCGGTTTGGAAGCTCAAAGGCGACGACGTGTTCCCGTACAGCCCCCAGCCGATGGCGATGCCGAGCACCACCAGCACGCCGGCCGTCGCGAGCCGCAATCCGAGGCCGCTGCCCCCGCTGCCCGACAACCGCGAGACCTTCTTGAGGTTGGGCAGCTGAACCGGTGCGTTGGAGTTCTGGAGGTCGGACACCAGGTCCTGCAGTTCGCCGAGCGTGGCTGCGTTGGTGGCGGCCTTGACCCGCTCGCCGTGCTCGGTCATCGACAGCTGGCCCTCGCTCAGGGCGTTGTCGAGGATCCTGCACGTGTCATTGCGGTCGGAGTCCTTCGCCCGCGTTCCTGCTGTCTGCCGTGTCGCCACCAGGAGATCGTAGGAGTTGACGTGCCATTGCCGCAGACCAGATGGCGATACGGCGCCCGCGTGACCGGAGTCGCGCCTCCGCGCCGCAGGGGTCGACGTACTCTGGTCGACGTGGGATTGCAGCGACAGGTGGTGGACTACGCGCTCAAGCGGCGGTCCCTGCTGGCCGAGGTGTACTCGGGACGCACGGGTGTCTCGGAGGTCTGTGACGCCAATCCCTACTTGCTGCGCGCAGCGAAGTTCCACGGCAAGCCCAGTACGGTGATGTGCCCGATCTGCCGGAAGGAACAACTCACGCTGGTGTCGTGGGTGTTCGGCGAGCACTTGGGCGCGGTCTCCGGATCGGCCCGCAGCAGCGAGGAATTGGTGATGCTGGCGACCCGCTTCGATGAATTCGCGGTACACGTGGTGGAGGTATGCCGAACCTGCGAGTGGAATCACCTGGTCAAGTCATATGTGCTCGGCGCTCCCCGACCTCCAAAGGCGCGCGGCACTCGGGCGGCGCGCTCTGGCGCGCGTACGGCCAGTGAATAGCGAAGGGCGCCACAGCAGGTCAGCCGACGACGTCCAGGGCGGGCCCGTGGCTGGCGGTGTGAACGACGGCGCCGACGGCCGTCCCGCTCCGCCGCCTCGCCACGACGCGGACCGTCGGCCGCCGAGGCCACCCACGCCGCCCGACGACCGCAGGACCATGGTGCTGCCTGCCGTTCCGCCGGCTGGTGATCCCCGGATGCGCGATCAGGTCGACGTCGTCAAGGCGGTCCTCGACGGCAAGCCGCCACCCAAGCAGCCCCCGTTCGGCCCGCCGCCCGGCCGTGGCGGGCCTCCTCCCGGCGGTGGACCGCCCAGTGGCGGACCGCCGGAGCCGCGCCCCGCCGGCACCAAGATCAACTGGAAGTGGGTGCGCCGCAGCCTGTACCTGGTCGCGGCCATGATGCTGGTGCTGCCCATCGTGACGTTCGCGATGGCGTACCTGATCGTCGACGTGCCCAAGCCCGGCGACATCCGCACCGCTCAGGTGTCGACGATCCTCGCCAGCGACGGCAGTGAACTCGCCAAGATCGTTCCGCCAGAAGGCAATCGGGTCGACGTCGACATCGACCAGATCCCGGTGCATGTCCGCGACGCCGTGATGGCCGCCGAGGACCGCGACTTCTACACCAACCCCGGCTTCTCGTTCTCCGGGTTCGCCCGCGCGTTCAAGAACAACATCTTCGGTGGCGACCTGCAGGGCGGTTCGACGATCACCCAGCAGTACGTGAAGAACGCGTTGGTCGGTGACGCGCGCTCCGGTCTTGGCGGCGTGGTCCGCAAGGCCAAGGAACTGGTCATCTCGACGAAGATGTCGCGCCAGTGGTCCAAGGACGCGGTGCTGCAGTCGTACCTCAACATCATCTACTTCGGTCGCGGCGCCTACGGCATCTCCGCGGCGGCGAAGGCGTACTTCGACAAACCGGTCGAGCAGCTCACCGTCGCCGATGGCGCGCTGCTGGCCGCGCTGATCCAGCGGCCGTCGACGCTCGACCCGGCCGTCGACCCCGATGGCGCCGCCGAGCGGTGGAACTGGGTGCTCGACGGCATGGTCACCATGGGTGCGCTGTCGCCGTCCGACCGTGCGGCGCAGGTCTTTCCGCCGACGGTGTCACCCGATCAGGCGCGCGCGCAGAATCAGACCACCGGGCCCAACGGGTTGATCGAACGGCAGGTCACCAAGGAGCTGCTCGACCTGTTCGACATCGACGAGCAGACCCTGAACACCGAGGGGCTGCAGGTCACCACGACGATCGACCCCAAGGCGCAGAAGGCCGCCGAGGAGGCGGTGACGGAGAACCTGGAGGGCCAGGATCCGGACATGCGCTCGGCCGTCGTGTCGATCGACCCGCACTCCGGCGGGGTGAAGGCGTACTACGGCGGCACCGACGCCAACGGGTTCGACTTCGCGCAGGCCGGCCTGCCCGCCGGCTCGTCGTTCAAGGTGTTCGCGTTGGTGGCGGCGCTGCAGCAGGGCATCGGGCTGGGCTATCAGGTCGACAGCTCGCCGGTCACGCTCAACGGCGTCACGATCACCAACGTCGAGGGTGAGGGCTGCGGCACCTGCAACGTCGCCGAGGCGCTGAAGCGGTCACTGAACACGGCGTACTACCGGCTGATGCTCAAGCTGAAGAACGGACCGTCCGACGTCGCCGACGCCGCGCACAAGGCCGGCATCGCCGAGAGCTTCCCCGGCGTGGAGCACACGCTGTCAGAGGACGGCAAGGGCGGCCCACCCAACAACGGAGTCGTGTTGGGCCAGTACCAGGTTCGCCCGATCGACATGGCGTCCGCGTACGCCACGCTTGCCGCGTCGGGCGTGTACCACCGGCCGCACTTCGTGCAGAAGGTGGTCAACTCCGAGGGTCAGGTGCTGTTCGACGCGTCGACGCAGGACAACTCCGGTGAGCAGCGCATCGACAAGGCCGTCGCCGACAACGTGACCTCCGCGATGCTGCCGATCGCCGGCTGGTCGCGCGGCCACAACCTGGCGGGCGGGCGGCAGTCGGCGGCCAAGACGGGCACCGTCCAGCTCGGGGACACCGGCGACAACCGGGACGCCTGGATGGTCGGGTACACCCCGTCGCTGTCGACGGCAGTGTGGGTCGGCACCACCGAGGGCACCAAGCCACTGCAGACGTCGGGTGGCGCGGCGGTCTACGGGTCCGGCCTGCCGTCCGACATCTGGAAGGCGACGATGGACGGCGCGCTCAAGGACACGGACAACGAGACCTTCCCGAAGCCGACCGAGATCGGCGGCTACGCAGGCCCTCCGGTGGTCGCGCCGCCACCGCCTCCGCCTCCGCCGCCGCCCTCTGAGACGGTGATCCAGCCGACGCTGGACATCGCGCCGGGCATCACGATCCCGTTCGGTCCACCGACCACCATCACGGCCCCTCCGCCTCCGCCGCCGGGCGTGCCCGTCGACCCGAACGCGGTTCCCACTCCGACCGCGACAGCGCCGCTTCCGCCGCCGTGACGGGCGACGAGCCAAGTCGGGCAACGGTATCGCCGGAGCCCCTAGCAGCGACCGTATCGCCAGCTCCCCTGGCCGAAGACCTCCGCGGCGCGGACGACCGCGACCTGCCCAGCCGGACCGACGTGCTGGGTGCGGCGCTGTCCAATGTGATCGGCGGTCCGGTCGGCAAGCACGCGCTGATCGGACGTGCACGGTTCCTGACGCCGCTGCGGGCGATGCTGCTCATCGCGCTGGTGTTCCTCGCGCTCGGCTACACGACGAAGGCGGCGTGCCTGCAGTCGACGGAGTCGGGCACCGCCGATCAGCGGGTCGCGGTGTGGGAGAACCAGCGCGCGTATTACGAACTCTGCTACTCCGACACGGTGCCGCTGTACACGGCGGAGTTGTTGAGCCAGGGGAAGTTTCCGTACAAGTCGAGCTGGGTGGAGACCGACGGGAACGGTCTGCCTCGCACGCAGTACGACGGCAGCCCGGCGATCCGGTACATGGAGTATCCGGTGCTCACCGGTCTCTACCAGTACGTGTCGATGGCGCTGGCCAAGACCTACACCGCGTTGACCAAGCTGGTGGCCGTGCCGATCCTCGCCGAGGTGGTGATGTTCTTCAACATCGCGGCGTTCGGCCTTGCCCTGGCGTGGATGGCCACGGTGTGGGCGACGGCACGGTTGTCGGGCCGTCGGATCTGGGACGCGGCCGTGGTGGCGGGTTCGCCGGTGCTGATCTTTCAGATCTTCACCAACTTCGACGCCTTGGCGACGGCCGCGGCGGTCGGTGCGCTGCTGGCCTGGTCTCGGCGAAAACCGGTGGTTGCCGGGGTGTTGATTGGCGTCGGCGTGGCACTCAAGCTGTATCCGCTGTTGCTGTTCGTACCGCTGCTGATCCTGGCGCTGCGCACGGGTCGGATGCGCGACGTGGGCAAGGCCGCGATCGCGACGGTGCTGACCTGGCTGGCGGTGAACCTGCCGGTGCTCGTCCTCTTCCCCCGGGGGTGGTCGGAGTTCTTCCGGCTCAACACTCGCCGCGGCGACGACATGGATTCGCTGTACAACGTGGTCAAGTCGTTCACCGGCTGGCGCGGGTTCGACCAGAACCTGGGGTTCTGGGAGCCGCCGACGATCCTCAACTCGGTCTCCGCGGTGCTGTTCGTATTGTGTTGTGGCGGCATCGCTTACGTCGCGCTCACCGCGTCTCGCCGGCCGCGCCTGGCGCAGCTGGCGTTCCTGGTGGTGGCCGCGTTCCTGCTGACCAACAAGGTGTGGAGTCCGCAGTACTCGCTGTGGCTGGTGCCGCTGGCGGCCCTGGCGTTGCCGCACCGGCGAATCCTGTTGGCATGGATGACGGTCGACGCGTTGGTGTGGATTCCCCGGATGCTGTACCTGTACGGCGAGCAGAAGATGGGGCTACCGGAGCAGTGGTTCACCACCACCGTCCTGGTGCGTGACGTCGCGGTGATGGCGTTGTGCGCGTTGGTGATTCGCCAGATCTACCGGCACGAACTGGACCTGGTGCGCGATCACGGCCGGGTCGACGATCCGTCGGGCGGGGTGTTCGACGGCGCGGCCGACGACCCGCCGCGCTGGCTGCCGTCGTGGCTGCGGCCCGCCGACCAACGGCAGGTGCAGCGCCCGTCCCCGGCCGAACCCGAACGGGAGTTGACGTCGGCCTCCTGAGGCGACGATTTCGCTGGTGACGGCCTCTTCAGGTAGCCTGGGCCGGTTGCCGACGCAGGCGATACTCCTGCCACGGATTGTCCGTGGCCGTACATGACCACAGGAGGTGATGAGGTTTCCATGCGTCCATACGAAATCATGGTCATTCTTGACCCAACCCTCGACGAGCGGACTGTAGCCCCGTCGTTGGAGACGTTCCTGAACGTGATCCGCAAGGATGGCGGTTCCGTCGACAAGGTCGACATCTGGGGACGGCGCCGGCTGGCCTACGAGATCGCCAAGCACGGTGAGGGCATCTACGCCGTCATCGACGTGAAGGCCGAACCGGCCACGGTGTCCGAGCTGGACCGTCAGCTCAGCCTGAACGAGTCCGTGCTGCGGACCAAGGTCATGCGGACCGACAAGCACTAGTCACCAACGGCGCGTGCTCGTCGCAGCTGTTCCGTAGGCTCGCCTGCGACCGCTACTTCGAGTACGCCGAAAATCCTCAGGAGGATCCCCGTGGCTGGTGACACGATCATCACCGTCGTCGGAAATCTGACCGCCGACCCGGAACTGCGGTTCACGCCGTCCGGCGCCGCGGTCGCGAACTTCACCGTGGCCTCGACGCCACGGACGTTCGACCGTCAGACCAATGAATGGAAGGACGGCGAAGCGCTGTTCCTCCGGTGCAACATCTGGCGCGAGGCGGCCGAGAACGTCGCCGAGAGCCTCACCCGCGGTGCGCGGGTGGTCGTCACCGGGCGGCTCAAGCAGCGTTCGTTCGAGACCCGCGAGGGCGAGAAGCGCACCGTCGTCGAGCTCGAGGTCGACGAGATCGGTCCGTCTCTGCGCTACGCCACGGCCAAGGTCAACAAGGCCAGCCGCGGCGGCGGCGGTGGCGGTGGCGGCGGGTTCGGTGGCGGCGGTGGCGGTGGTTCGCGTGCCGCGGAGCCGCCCAAGGACGATCCGTGGGGCAGCGCGCCTGCTTCCGGCTCGTTCAGCGGCGCCGACGAAGAACCCCCCTTCTGACAAACCATTTAGCGAAGCAAGGAAGAAAGACTCATGCCAAAGACCAACACCAAGCGGCGGCCTGCGCCCGATAAGCCGGTCAAGACCCGCAAGTGCGTGTTCTGCTCCAAGAAGGGCAAGGGAGTGAACATTGACTACAAGGACACGGCGCTGCTGCGTACCTACATCAGTGAGCGCGGCAAGATCCGTGCCCGTCGGGTGACCGGCAACTGCGTGCAGCACCAGCGTGACATTGCGATCGCGGTGAAGAACGCCCGTGAGGTCGCGTTGCTCCCGTTCAGCTCGGCGACGCGTTAGATCGAGACGGAAGAACAACAGACATGAAATTGATTCTCACCGCCGAGGTCGACCATTTGGGGTCGGCAGGCGACACCGTCGAAGTGAAGGACGGCTACGGCCGTAACTTCCTGCTCCCGCGCGGCCTGGCCATTGCCGCGTCCCGTGGCGCCGAGCGCCAGGCCGAGGAGATCCGCCGTGCACGCGAAATCAAGACCGTGCGCGACCTCGATCACGCCAAGGAACTGAAGACCGCGCTCGAAGGTCTCGGCTCCGTGCCGCTGGCCGTGCGTGCCTCCGCCGACGGCGGCAAGCTGTTCGGTTCGGTTACGCCGGCGGACGTCGTCGGGGCCATCAAGAAGGCCGGCGGCCCGAATCTCGACAAGCGGACCGTCCAGCTGCCCAAGGCGCACATCAAGTCGGTCGGGAACCACCCGGTCACCGTGCGGCTGAACGCCGACATCTCCGCCGAGGTGTCGCTGAGCGTGGTCGCCGAGTAGTTTCTCCAGCGTCAATACGCCCGGGTGGAGGCTGATTCAGCCTTCACCCGGGCGTTGCTGTATGTGCTGGCGAACTTTGCCCCGAAATGGGTGCGCAGCGAAGCAACCTACTGTTAACCTCTAGGGCCATTCGGCGCAACACAACACGCCCGAGATCGCAACCGGGACCGACACGCCGGGGCAATTAACATCCACAACCGCGGACACCTTCTATGGTGCTCTTATCTGCGGGGATGCACGAAACGGCGCCGTTCATGCACAGGTTCTCCCCAACGCCTCAACATGGTCGAACAAGGCTATCCACACACCATCCACGAGTTGACTAACAGGCCCGTTTGGTGGCTCTCCCAGCAACGTCTAGCGTGAGCCGTCCGAGACAGTTCCGGCGCGCTCACAAGGGTGCTCGTCGGTGGGGCGATCTATCGTCGCGGGCAGCGGCGTCGAACGACTGTTCGACTATGGAATAGGGGAGGTGGAACGCGTTGGCAGTCGTGGATGACCTCGGCCGTTCGGACATGGATTCGTCGCAGCCGAGTGAGGACTACGGCCGTCAACCGCCGCAGGACATGGCCGCCGAGCAGTCCGTCCTCGGCGGCATGCTGCTCTCCAAGGACGCCATCGCCGACGTCCTGGAGCGGCTGCGGCCCGGCGACTTCTACCGGCCCGCGCACCAGAGCGTGTACGACGCGATCCTCGATCTCTACGGGCGCGGTGAGCCCGCCGACGCGATCACGGTCTCCGCCGAACTCGACCGGCGCGGCCTGCTGAAGCGCATCGGCGGCGCCCCCTATCTGCACACCCTGATCTCGACGGTGCCCACCGCGGCCAACGCCGGGTACTACGCCGGCATCGTCGCCGAGAAGGCGCTGCTGCGCCGGCTCGTGGAGGCCGGCACGCGCGTCGTGCAGTACGGCTACGCGGGCGCCGAGGGTGCCGACGTGGCGGACATCGTGGACCGCGCCCAGGCCGAGATCTACGACGTCACCGAGGCGCGCACCTCCGAGGACTACGTGCCCCTGGAGCAGCTGCTGCAGCCCACCATGGACGAGATCGACGCCATCGCGTCGCAGGGCGGCATCGCGCGTGGTGTGCCCACCGGGTTCGTCGAACTCGATGAGCTGACCAACGGACTGCACCCCGGGCAGATGATCGTGGTGGCGGCGCGGCCCGGTATGGGCAAGGCGCTCGCGCTCGACACGCCGCTGCCCACACCGACCGGCTGGACGACGATGGGCGACGTCGCCGTCGGTGACGAGCTGATCGGGGCCGACGGACGGCCGACGCGCGTCGTGGCGGCCACGGAGGTGATGGCCGGGCGGCCCTGCTACGAGGTGGAGTTCTCCGACGGCACGGTCATCGTCGCCGACGAACAGCACCAGTGGCCGACCGATGCGGGCATCCGGACGACGGCCGAATTGCGTTGCGGCGCAGACCGGCTCATCCCGGCCACGCTGCCCGCCCGGGCAGGGAGCAGGACGGCGCTGCTGGAACTCGGCGTGCACGTCGCCTGGGTGCGCGCCGTGGACAGCGTGCCGGTGCGCTGCGTGCAGGTCGACAACGAGTCGCACCTGTACCTGGCGGGGGAGGGCATGGTGCCGACGCACAACTCCACCCTCGGGTTGGACTTCCTGCGGTCGTGCTCGATCAAGAACCAGTACGCGAGCGTCGTGTTCTCGCTGGAGATGAGCAAGACCGAGATCGTCATGCGACTGCTGTCGGCGGAGGCGAAGATCAAGCTCGCCGACATGCGGTCGGGCCGGATGAGCGACGACGACTGGACGCGACTGGCGCGTCGCATGAGCGAGATCAGCGAGGCGCCGCTCTACATCGACGACTCGCCCAACCTGACGATGATGGAGATTCGGGCCAAGGCCCGCCGATTGCACCAGAAGGCCGACCTGCGGCTCATCGTCATCGACTACCTGCAGCTGATGACGTCGGGCAAGAAGGTCGAGTCGCGTCAGCAGGAAGTGTCCGAGTTCTCCCGCCAGATCAAGCTGCTAGCAAAGGAACTTGGCGTTCCCGTGGTGGCGATGAGTCAGCTGAACCGCGGGCCTGAGCAAAGAACCGATAAGAAGCCAATGTTAGCTGATCTACGCGAATCGGGATCGATAGAACAGGACGCTGACATGGTAATTCTCTTGCACCGACCCGATGCCTTCGAACGAGATGACCCTCGCGGCGGTGAAGCTGACCTCATCATAGCAAAGCATCGCAGCGGTCCGACCAAGACCGTCACGGTCGCGCATCAGCTACATTTGTCGCGGTTTACGAACATGGCGCACTAGGAGTTGCCATGTCGCGTCTGGTCGCTAGCGCGCGAATCCTCAGGGCCGACAACGGCGCTGAGGTGACGTGCGAGGAGTTGCACCGGACCGGTGAGCGGCCCCTGGTGTGGACGCTCGACGAGCGCAAGCGACTAGTGGCCCGCCCGCTTACCGGCGCGACTTCCGGTGGACCTGAGGAGGCCTTCACGCTGCGGCTGGCTTCAGGGAGGGAGCTCGAGGCGACAGCAGACTGCGCGTTCATCACGCTCGGCGGGTGGACGCGACTCGACGAACTCGAAATCGGCGGCCGACTGGCTGTACCGCGCCGTGTGCCAGAACCCGTCGCCACGCAAGCCATGGTCAACGACGAAGTGATCCTGCTGGCCCACATGATCGGCGACGGGTCATGCGTGAAGAGGCAGCCGATCCGCTACGCGAGCATCGACGAGCAGAGTCTCCTCGCCGTGACTAAGGCAGCCAAGCACTTTGGTGTCACGGCGATTCGCGACGACTATGCCGCGGCCAGGGTGACGACGCTCCGACTGCCGGCGCCGTTTCACTTGACACATGGAAAGAGGAATCCCATCGCGGCGTGGCTCGACGGCCTCGGTCTGTTCGGCAAGCGCAGCTATGACAAATTCGTGCCATCCGAAGTCTTCGCGGCACCGAAGGATCAGGTCGCGTTGTTCCTGCGGCATCTGTGGGCGACGGACGGCTGTGTTACCTGGGATGAAAAGCAGCGTCTCGGAAATGTGTACTACTCATCGACAAGCCGACGTCTCGTCGACGACGTGAGGCAGTTACTGCTGCGGTTCGGTATCGCGTCGCGCCTCTACCGCGCTCCAAAGGCGGGCCACCGGGATTCGTGGCATCTACGCGTCTTCGGGGCCGCGAACCAGACGCGTTTCTTTCGCGACATCGACGTGCACGGCGAGAAGTTCTTCGCCGTACGTGAGGTGCTGACCAACCTCTCGGGCGTCAAGGCAAACGAGAACGTCGACACGGTGCCACGAGAAGTGTGGGATGGCGTTCGGCAAGCGTTGTCTGATCAACGAATGACGCACCGTGCGTTCGCCGAAGCCATGCAGACCAAGTTCTGTGGCTCAACCATGTGGAAGCACTCGCCGAGTCGAACTCGACTCCACCGCGCGGCGGCCATCCTCGACGATCGCACGTTGCACGACCTGACCAACAACGACGTCTTCTGGGACAAGGTCGTCGAGATCACCAGCATCGGCGAACGCGACGTGTACGACGTTGCCGTCTCCGGCACGCATAACCTTGTGGCGCAGGGCATCTCCGTGGGCGCCTAGCCTCCCCGAAGGGTGGCCCAGCTCGGGCTGAGGCTGAGGCAATCAACCAGACTCGGCGATCCGGTCAGTAATGGCCTCGGCCGCTTTGCCGAGCTGGATCAGGTCGGCCTCCGTCAACGGTTCCACCACCAGTTCGCGCACCTTGGCGACGTGCAACGGGGCCGCGGCGGCGACCCGCCTCATTCCCGCCTTCGTGAGCTCGACCACGCACACCCTGCCATCGTCGGCGCAGACACGCTTGGTCGCCAACCCATCGTCCGCGAGCCGTCTGACTACGTGCGACAACCGCGACAACGAGGAGTTGGCACGGGCGGCGAGCTCCGACATCCGCAGCGTCCTGTCGTCGGCTTCCGCCAGATTCGCCAACACCAGGTACTCGAACGTCGTCAATCCGGTGGTGCGGTATGGATCGCGTCTGGATTACTCGCCACCGCACATCTTTTCATCGGTGGCACGAAACTGCTGAAGTCCAAGGAGCGCCTAGCGGAGAACGCCTCCACGGCTGGCGTCGTGGACTAGTGGGGCTTGGTGCGCAACGAAGCCGTACGCGGCATCGCAACCACTGCAACGGCCGTCACTGCGGTCACGATCAGTACACCGATGAACACCGCAGCCGAGCCCGATTGGATGGCCGCCGGGCCGACCGATTGAATGTCACCTGGGCCGAAGATCGAGTTCGCGATCGCACCGAAGATGGCGACGCCGACGGCACTACCCAGTGAACGGGCGAACATGTTGGTGCCCGTCACGACGCCGCGTTCGTTCCAGTCGACGCTGGACTGCGCGGCGATGAGCGTGGGTACCGCCAGAAGTCCCATGCCGGCGCCGATCACGAAGCACACCGCTGCTGCGACGGCGACGTTCGGCCGGTGTGCCATGGCCACCAGCGCCGATGCACCAGTGATCACCAGCGCGGCGCCCGCCAGAGCGGTGTTCTTGAAACCCCAGCGCAGATACAGCTTTCCGGCCACTGCAGCCGTTGCGGGCCAGCCGATCGTCAGTGCGGCCAGCGCAAGACCCGCGACGATGGGTCGCACGTGCAGTGCACCTTCGAGATAGGTGGGCACGTAGGAGGTCAGTCCCATCAGGATGGCGCCCACCCCCAGCGCGACGATAGTGGTCGCACACAGCAGCTGACGGGAGAACACCCACAGCGGCAAAATCGGTTGGGTCGCCCGGCGCTCCACGACGACGAAAACGGCCAACAGCACCGCCCCCGCCGTGAACGCGCTGATGCTCTGCGCCGAGCCCCACGCCCAGGACTGGCCGCCGCCGAGGACGGCCAAGATCAGCGACGTCATCGCCGCCGCCAATAGCAGCGCGCCAAGAACGTCGACCGACCGCTGCCGGTGGGTGACCATTTCGTGGAAGTGCCGATTGAACATCCACGCCGCCAGCAGGCATAACGGGACGTTGATGAGGAACAGGCCGCGCCAGATCCCCAGCTGTGAGAACACGCCGCCCAGCAACGGCCCCACCACCGACGACACGGCCCACACGCTGGCCAGGTAGCCCTGCACCTTGGCGCGTTCGGCCACCGTGTAGATGTCGCCGACGATCGTCATCGCCGTGGGTTGCACCGCACCGGCGCCGAGGCCCTGTATCGCCCGAAACACGATCAGTGCCAGCATGTTCCACGCCGCGGCGCAGAGGATCGAACCCACAAGGAACAGCGCGATTCCGAGCAGCATGATCGGTTTGCGGCCGAAGACGTCGGAGAGCTTCGCATAGATCGGCGTGGTAACCGCTTGTCCCAGAAGGTATGCCGAGAACAGCCATGGGAACTGGTGGAAGCCGCCCAACTCGCCGACGATCGACGGAATGGCCGTCGCCAGCACCGTCGAATCGATGGCGACCAAACCGGTACTCAGCATGACCGAGATGAGCACCGGTCCCCGCTCCGACCGGAACCCGACCGCGGCGGTCGACGTCGAACTCACTGTGTCGGCGCGTCGATACTGGCCACCAGCGCGTCGCGTGTAGTCAGCTCGCAGTCCTGGCCGAGCTGCAGGGGATCGAATGCCCTGGTCATGATGTCCTCCTTCATTGGCAGCTTCGATCTCGATGCAGCTACGCCGCAACAACTCGCTTCATCGTCGAAGCAATTCTGGGGCGTCGTGCGACCGTAGCCACATGCGTGGTGAGCGGCGGTGACCACATTCTCCCCGACGCCGGCGACGCGGTCGACCGCGTACTACGTCGCCTCAGCCGCCTCTGCGGTGATCAGAACGACAGGATCGCCCCCTTGCCAGGCGAACTGGTTGTACAAGGTGCGCCGCGCCACCCCGGCCTGCAGAGCATTCTCAAACATTACGTGCCGCGGCTGAGCAACACTCGCTTCCGGGACAGAGTGGGGACATGGCCTGCAGCCACACGCGCGCACCGAGAGCCACTCCGCTACGAGCGCACGGACGGACCGCTCGGATCGGAAGTCAGTGGAGCCGTCAATCGTCGCGCAGACGGACCACGGCGTGGAGGATTCGTTTGCCCCCGAGTGCCCGCAACTACGATACGCGAATTGCGATGTGCTGCTTCAGCGCCGTCCTACCCTCGATATATGGGATGGATGGTGGCTTGATGCTGCGGAAGCGCTGGTGCTGGCCGATCTCTCGGCCGAAGAACAGGCCGATGCATCCCGATAGCGGCGTCGTGGCGCTGACCCCCGTGGTGCTTCTCGGTGTCGACGGGCCAGATATCCCGAAGCGGCCTGCCTCGGGTGACGCGGCGGCGTGGACGAGGTGGCGGCAACGATTTTGGGCTGCGATAGGCGTTGCGGCCGTCGATGTTCCAGACGGGATGCACATCGCCGTGCGTGCGATTCAGTCGGATCGGCTGCTCGACGCCGTCATCGACTATGCCGTCGAATGCGCCCATGAGAGTGGAGGATTCGCACCGTATACCGATGGCGGGGTTGTAGTGCAATACCGAGACGAGGTCATCGTGAGTCCCGACTGCAGTGATCTGGAGGAGGGATTGGACGATTGGCTCGCCGTGCTGCGCGGGCGCCCCGAAGTCTGGGCGACCGTCCACAACGGTCATCGAGTTGGGATGGCCCGGGTCGTCAACGATGTGATCGAGTTGCGGCTAGAGCAGCCGGTCGACGGCGATGCCATCCTGGGCCCGTTCGTCACCGTCCAGCTGCCACGGGACCCGGTCGCCGCCGCCGCCGAAGTCGCGATCAACGAACGCAACGAGTTCTCGAGGCGACTGGAATCCCGGCTGCGGCAGCGGGGGTGGCGTGATGCGCGAACCGTCGCGGCGACCATCGCCGGTACTCAGGGGTGATGACACCGCGTCAGCACCAGCACCCGCCGAACGACGAGGTGTGTTCGTCGGTCTCGATCGACTCCTCGCGCACCACGGCGGACCCGCCCCGCGGGTCGAAGTGCAACACCGAGCTCACCGGGTCGTGCCGGATCCATACGGCCACCGACAGCGGATGCCCCGGACGGAAAATGTAGGAGACCAGTTCGATGTCGCCGGGCTTCCCGAGGCTGCGGACATCGGACACCGCCGCCCGTATCCGCTGCCCCGAAAGATCCGCCGCGGTGAACGCCGTCTCGCCCGCATGCAGGTCGGCGATCGAGTCCACGTCCTCCACCTCGCCGTCGCGCACCCAGTACTTGTGAAGCTGACCGTCAGCGGAGACGGCCTCAACCGAGATCAGGTTGGACGTCACGTCCACGCGCCGCATCGGCAGGACGCCGAGCCGGGCGCGCACCACGTCCAGTTCCGCGTCCAGCCGTTGCGCGGAGAACAGGGGCTCGCTCGCGGCGCCGTTCAACGCCCGGCTGATCCGGCCCGGAACGTCTCCGACGACCACGACCACCGCCGCGATGGCCACGACGACCGACACGGTGACGGCCATCGCGTACTTGAGCCGATGATTCGGCCGAGACGCGTCCGGTTCGGTTCCCGTCGTGCTCATGGAGGGATGGTTCCACATGCTCGTCGGGGACCTCCTCTTTGCGTCATGGAAATAGCTCCGCGTCGGGGCGGCGTGGCTCTATGCCGTCGGCTCAGACTGGCCGCTGTCGGCTGCGCGGCGATCGAACGACACGTCGACCCGCTGAAAGGCCTTGTGCCGCTCCGCTTTCGCCCTGCCCGTGTAGGTCTTGCGATCGGCGTCGGTGAGCTCGACGTTGTCGGTGAAGGGGGTCAGCAGTGCTCGCGGATGCAACCGCTCGACACACACGACGTTGATTTCCGCGCACAGAACAAGCGTCACCGACACCAGGTACAAGAACGCCAGCATTCCCAACACCACCGCGAACACACTGTTGGTGGCGCTCGCCGATTTCACGATGTGCGCGATGTAGGCAGCACCGAACCATTGCAACAACTGCCATACCACCGCCGCGGTCACCGCTCCGGGCAGCACCTGCAAGTAGGTCAACGGGCGCGCGGTCGCCACGCGGAACGCGACAAGACAGATCACGGTGTTGACCGCAACCGAGGCCGTGACCACCGCTGCCGTGCCGACGACACCGAACGAGTCGGTGGTGTGCGCCACCGCCGACAGGACTGTGGCGGCTATGGCCGCGCCGCCGAGCGCCAGCAGCAGCACCACGCTGCGCAGCCGCGACCGAAGCGGATCGGGCCGCTTGTTGCGCGGGACCGCCCACACCGAGTCCATCGCGTTCTGCACCGCTTGCCCGACGCCCATCGCGCCGTAGAGCGCGCCCGCGATGCCGACGACCACGGCGACCGCCCCGCCGGAGAGCTGGTGCGGTTGGGCGAGTTGGTCGCCGATCACGGGAAATTGATGCAGCGCCGAGCGCAGCAGCTGCTGCTGAAGCGCCGGATGGCCGACCAAGACCAGCCCGAGGGTGGTGGTCAGCAGAAGCAGCAGCGGAAACACCGCCACGACGGCGTAGTAGGTGATCAACACCGCCAGGTAGCCGCCCTGATCGTCGAGGTATTTGTAGACCACCGCAATCGCGAAGCCGAGCGCGCGGCTTCGCTGCTGCATGCGATCCAGCCAGCGCACCATCGGCCCACTCCTAGGGAATCGGCGGCCAAACCGCCCCTGCGCTGCAGATACCCCGTGGTGGTGCCGGTTAACCTGAGTGGTTGCGGGGTGCTCTTGTTAGCCGCTGATGAAGGCCAGTCCGACGATGCCGACGATGTAGAGCGCAATTACGGCGAGGGAGTCCGGGCCCATGCGAAGCCACTGCCGCTGCGGTCGGAAGATCAACCCCGCCACGTAGACCACGGTGAGCAGTCCGGCCAGCGCCGTCAGGTAGATGTCGCTGTGGTGGGCTAGCGGCAATACCGCCGAACCCGACAGCACCGTCGCGAAGAGGAACAGAACAGGCAGGAACGCGTTGCCGCCGAAGATGTCGCTCATCGCCAACTTGTAATCACCCATGCGCGTCGACGCCAGACCCGTCGACAACTCCGGTAGTGAGGTTGCCGCCGCGAGCACCGTGGCGCCGAACACCACCCCCGACATGCCCCACCGGCCGAACACTTCCTCACCGCTTCGTTCGATCAGCACACCGGCAATGAGCGTTGCGAGGGCGGCGGCGGTGAAGACCAATACCGCGCGGCGGGTGCTGACGCCTCGTTGGGTGGCGGTCTTTTCCTTGGTCGTGGTGGAATGCCCGGCCGGCTTGTCCTGGCTGTCGGGCGCGTGGCCAGCCTGCTGCCACGGCAGTCCATGACCGGCGCGGCGAATCAAGAACAATCCGGCCGCCCACACCACGGCGATCAGCACGGCGCCTGGAGTCAGCCGCCAGACGATCAGCGAGCTTGGCAGCTGTGTGGACATCACCACGATGACCAACAGGGCCACTACCAGTCCTGCTTCCAGCACCAGGGTCAGCGAAGCCGCCAAATAGGTCAGCGGCTTACGCGGGCGCACCCCGGCAGCGTCCAGAACGGCCAACACGACGGTCTGAATGGCGATGCCTCCCAGGATGTTGCCCACCGCCACGTCGAGTTGGTGGGCCAGCGCGGCGCTAGCCGTAATGGCGATCTCAGGCAAGTTCGTCGCGATCGCCAGCAAGATGACGCCGCCGAGCGCCGAGCCCAGATGCCACCTCTGCGACAAGACGTCGGTGGTATCCGACAACTTGATCCCGGCGATCCAAATCACGATGGCGCACGCGACGAAGATGCCTACCAACGCCACCGAGGGCAACGACGTCATCTCCGAACGCCCCAGGCGCATGTCAGCCGTTGCATCGCTTCGAGGCCTCCTCACTCGGCCGGCGGCGGGCAGATAGCCGGCGTCATCGCGCCCAGCGGCACGGAACTGCACCGCTGTAGCAGGGAGATATATGCCCCACTGCTCTGCGCGCTAACCGTCGCCCCGCGCCAGCGAAAATAAGGAAATTAAGACGGAAATAAGGTAATAATAAGAGACGGTGAGAGCTGGGAATCAGCTGAGGGGGAGTCGTTGTGGCAGTCCGCGATGACGTCGAGGCCGAGCGCGCAGCACTAGCCAACTCGCTCGAAGCAGTTGGCCCCCAAGCACAAACGGCGTGCGGCGACTGGACGGCATTCGACCTCGCCGCACACGTCGTCGCCGCAGAACGGGCATCGGGAACGCTCGCATTTGGCGTACGAATGCTCGCGGCAAGGGGCGTCCAGTTTC
Organism: Mycobacterium sp. URHB0044; assembly: GCF_000620625.1. Taxonomy (GTDB): domain Bacteria; phylum Actinomycetota; class Actinomycetes; order Mycobacteriales; family Mycobacteriaceae; genus Mycobacterium. Next base: position 624,539 of record NZ_JIAW01000001.1, read on the forward strand.
GACCAAGTCCCCAGCTGGTCAGCCGGACGATCCGTCGCGAACGCCGCGGCGGCTATGCCACGTTGATCCACCGACTCCGGCAGCGCTCGCCGCGGCTGCTGCTCACACCGGCAGTTGCTACCGCCACGTTGTTCGAGGTGTGGATGCACCACGACGACCTGACGCGAGCCAACGACCTCACCCACGGCACTCCCGACCACCTCTGCGACGCCATCCCGTTTCTGATGCGCTACCAGGCCGCCCGCCTGCCTACTACCCGCCTGATCGTCCGCACGACCGATGACCGCCAATTCACCATCGGCCCCGTCGCCGGTCCTACTGCCGTATTGACCGGCCCTGCAGGCGATCTCGTCCGCTGGCTCGCTGGCCGGCCCCCACGGACGGCGCCCAACATCGAGGCGCAGCCGGCGATCGTCGATCAGCTGCGCGCATTCACCGGCAGGATCTGAGGCCGGCACTGGCAGCTGCCGCACCTGTCGTGATCGGTTGGAGCAACCAGTGATCTATGCGATCGGTTCGGAACCAGTCGCGGCGACGGTGGTGACCGAGCGTTGGCGTTCGATGATCGTCCGGAAATCTGCGAGGAAGCGGCTGAACTCGTCGCGTCCGAGGAGCCGTGCATGCCGCTCCATGATGTCGGCCATGATGGCGTCGGCGGCACGCATCTGCTCGTGTCCGCGGTCGGTGGGTACGACCAGCTTGGCCCGCCGGTCAGCCGGGTCGGGTTTACGCATCACGTAGCCCAGGGCCTCGAGGTCGTCGACGATCGCGCCGACGACCTGCTTTAGTTGTCCCGACATCCGCGCGAGTTCGGTCGCGCGGATTCCCTCCGGGCGCAGGTAGGCCAGAACAACTCCGTGCCGGGGAACGATGTCGTCGAACCCTTCGTCATGCAGACGCTGGAAGAGTTCGCCTTGCACGGCGAACAGCAGCCGACCAGATAGCACGCCTAGATCGTCGCCTCTGCCGCCCGCCTGCTTCGCCAACTGCCTCTCCACCTCCAGCCCATGTGACCAGCCACCCTATAGCGCGAGGATCGCCGCGGGTCTTGACAAGCTCACCGCTACCTAAGTAGTAATTGTCACTGACAGTAAGTGATAATTACTAACGCGGCCTGGGACAGGACCCCGATCGCCCGTGCAAAGCCAAACAAAGGGAAGGCGAGACGACATGGGACGGATGCGCTTCACGCGCGACAACACCGCGGTGCTGCTGATAGACCATCAGGTGGGTCTGTTCACCGGCGTGCGCGACATCGACGTCAATGAACTCAAACACAACGTGGTGGGTCTGGCCCGTGCCGCGCGGATCCTCGGGCTGCCCATCGTGGCGGTTACCACCGCACGGGACAGCATGTGGGGGCCCACCATCCCAGAACTGAAGCAGGCGCTGGGCAACGGCGACATTCTCGATCGCTCTACCGTTAACGCTTGGGACGACGAACGATTCGTCGCCAAAGTCAACGGGGTCAGAGAGACAGGCCGCGATCACCTCATCATCGCCGGCCTGTCATTTGAGGTCTGCGCCTCGTTTGTCGCGATTTCGGCGCGAGAGAACGGGTTTCATCCCGTCGTGGTGCTCGACGCGTGCGGCACCTTCTCCCACCACAAGCGCGAAGCGGGCCTCGCCCGGCTTGCCACGCTGGACATCGAGGTCTCCGATTACGCCACCATGATCGTCGAGATCATGGCCGACAACGCCGATCCGAAGGCCAACGACGTCTACGCCGCACTGGACATGCCGTTCGCCACACTGATGGGTCAGGTCGCGACGGCGTTGACCACATGAGTCCGGCAGATCTGCATGGAAGGTCGTTCGACGTCGTCATCGTCGGGGGAGGTTCGGCAGGAGCGGTGCTGGCGAACCGGCTCAGCGCGGATCCCACGCAACGAGTCCTGTTACTCGAGGCGGGGCCGGCCTACCGGCCGGCCGAATATCCCGACGTCCTCGCCAACGCCAATCGAGTGCGCGGCGACGACGCTCACGACTGGGGCTATCACACCGAGGACCGCATCGGACTCGGGCACGATGTCATCGCGCCACGCGGCAAGGTTCTCGGTGGCTGTTCCGCTGTGAACGCAGCGGTGGCCATGCGCGCGAGACCATCCGATTTCACACGTTGGACCGCGCACGGTGTCGACGGCTGGTCGTTTCCGGATGTGCTGCCGATCTTCAAACGACTGGAGAACACACCGACCGGTGACGACGCCTGGCACGGACGTAGCGGCCCCTTTCCGATCCGGCAGACCACGATGGAAGACAACACTCCGTCGATGCAGGCATTCGTGCTGGCCGGGCAAGCGATTGGCCTGCCGCGAGTCGCCGACTTCAATGGTGCACGGCAGCACGGCATTTCGCCGTACCCCTTGAATGTCGTCGAGGGCCGGCGAATCAACACCGGTATGGCCTATCTGACCGAGGACGTGCGCAGCCGCCCGAACCTCACGATCAGCGGGGGAGCCGAGGTGGACCGCGTCATCTTCGAATGGCGGCGTGCGACGGGTGTTCGCCTTGTCGGCGGCGACGCTATCTCTGGCGGACAGGTGGTCCTGTCGGCCGGCGCTTTCGGCAGTCCGGCGATCCTGATGCGTTCCGGCATAGGTCCGCCCTCCCACCTTGAGGAATTGGACATCCCGGTCCTTCTCGGCGCCCCCGTGGGTGATCGCCTCAAGGAGCACCCGTTCTACTACAACGTTTATGCTCTGACGCCCGAGGCGAAGTCGATGGACCCCGCCGCCGGCGCCATCATCTGGACGAAGTCGAGTGAGGCTGGTGCCGACGAACTCGATTTGCACATCTCCGCGACGCACCTATTCGACCCCGGGCAAAGCCCGACGGGAGGTGCGATCGTTCTCGCTTGTGCCGTAACACTTCCCAGGTCGAACGGGTCGGTGCGCCTCGCCTCGCGCGACCCGCTGATACCTCCGCGCATTCGCTACAACTTCTTTCAGGATCCCAGTGACCTGCGGCGGATGATGGAAGCCGTGCGCCTATCCCGCCGCATCGGGCGAACAGCGCCGTTGTGCGACGTCGTCGACTGCGAACTGGCACCTGGGACGGACATCGAGGAAGAGGCCGCACTCGAGAAGGCGGTGATCGCGTCGGTGGACGGCTACGCGCATCCCACGTCCACGGTTCCCATGGGCGGCCCCGATGACCCCTTCGCCGTGGTGGACGCCAACGGTGCAGTACGGGGACTGGATAGACTGCACGTGGTGGATGCGTCGATCATGCCCGAGATCCCTTCGGCGCCACCCCATCTGACAACGATCATGGTCGCCGAAGCAATCAGCGGCCGACTCTTGTGCCAATAACCGACCGCGACCCAGGAGCGAGCATGCCGACCATCCCGATCGACAACGACGATGTCGCAGCCGGACGCGCCCTGCGGGCGGAGTTCGCACGGTTCTGGTCAACCGAGCGGGGTGAGGCCCGTGCCGTGTACGACCGGTTCATCGCGGCCACTCCGATCGCGGCGAACGTGACCGTGCAACACGTCACCGAGGATCCCGGCCCAGGCGTTTGGGTTCTGCCCAACGACGCAGCACCCGACCGAGTACTGCTGTTCCTGCACGGCGGTGGCTATGGTCTGGGCAGCGCATCGGCGTACGCCGGGTTGGTTAGCCACATCGCGGCACGTGCAGAAGTCGCGGCCTTCGTGCTCGACTATCCCTTGGCGCCCGAGTCGCAATTGCCTGACGCCCTCAACCTCGCCGTGGCCACGCTGGCCAAGCTGTGCCACGACCATCCAGCAGTCGCGATCGCGGGCGACTCCGCCGGTGGAGGGCTGGCGCTGTCCACGGCGGCCGAAGCCCATCGAGAACAGATTGAAGTGGCTGCAGTGACGGTCTTCTCGCCATGGACCGACCTGAGTCTCAGTGGCGCGAGTGTACGCAGACACGCGATCGGTGACCCTTTGCTCGACCCGGCATACCTTCAACAATCCGCTGCTGCCTACCTGGGCAACGCGGCTGCCGAAGACTCGCGCGCATCACCCCTATTCGGCATTTCCGGCGAGCTGCCGCCGCTGCTCATCCAGGTCGGCACCGACGAGATCTTGCTCGACGATTCCATTCGATTCGCAACGGCCGTCGAACGGGCCGGCGGCACTGTGACGCTCGAGGTCTGGGAGGGGATGCATCACGTCTTTCAGCTCAACATCGCGCAGCTCGCCACCGCACGACGAGCCGTCGACCATGCGAGCGCGTTCTTGTCCAGCCACTTAACCGCAGCGTCCGGAGCGCAATGAGCTGAGGCGCCCTAGATGGCGGGGCAGTGAATCGACGAATTGAATGGACTGTGCCCAGCGGTGGTGGCTACGCCGCACGTGCCCACCACCACGCCGCTAACCAGCAGGCGTCACATCCGCACCCGACCCCTTGATCGTCGACTTCGCGCGATTCTCGGCGCGCACCCGCTTGCCGCCCCGCACGAACCCGGTCGCCGAGATCGACGCGGACAGCACGGCGTCCTCGCCGTTGACGAACGGGTGGAAGCCGACGCCGGCGCCGCCGCGGCCCTTCACCGGGATGTCGGCGACTTCGGTGACCTTCCAACCCCTTTCGGACGTCGACAAGATGGCCTCGCCGTTCTCGCATGAGACCGGTAGCGCGGCGATCACCTCGTCACCATCGCCCGCCAGCTTCACACCGGCCACGCCGTTGCCCGCGGCGCCCTGCGGATTCACCGCGGCGGGGTCGATCCGCAGAATCTTCCCGCGGCGAGTCACCAGCGCCAGGTGGTGGCCGTCGGCGAGCACTCCCGAGCGCACCAACCCAACGATGTCCGGAGCCACCGGAATGTCGCGGATCTTGTACGGCAGACCACTACCCGTCGTGAACTTGATTCGGCCATCGCTCCACGCCGCCCAACCCAGACCCGAGGTGAGCAGCTCTCCGTGGCTGTCGGAGAACACACCGCGATCGTCAAGGCGCCACGACGTGTTGACCTTGCGCTCGCGCGGCCCGTCGTCGTCGGCGCCGGCAGTGACGGGCACGGCCTCGAAGTCCAGCACGGTGCGACGGTCGAACTCCGGGCCCTTGAACAGCTTCGCGGTCTCCACCAGCTCCCGGTCGATCACCTTCCGGCGCGCGTCGGGGTTCGACACCAATTCGGTCAACTCCGCGAACTCGGCGTCCAGCTTGTCGGCTTCGGCCTGCAGCTCGATCACGTCGAGCTTGGTCAGCCGGCGAAGCTGCAGTGCCAGAACGTAATTGGCCTGTTCCTCGTCGATCTTGAACCGCGCCTGCAGCCCCTGCCGCGCGTCGTCGACGGTGTCGGAGCCGCGGATCACCGCCACCGCGGCATCGATGTCCAGGTGGATCGTCATCAGGCCGGCGACCAAGTGGCGCCGCGCCGTGACCTTCTCGAGTCGATACTCGCTGCGCCGCAATACCACCGAGTCGCGCAGGTGCAGGAACGCGCCGATCAACTCCCGCACCGTCCACCAGCGGGGCACCCGGTTCTCGTCGAGCGCGACCAGGCTTGCGGCGAACGTCGATTCCAGCGGAGTGAGGGCAAGCAATTGGTCGCGAATCGTCTCGGCGCTGTGCCCGCGCTTCGCCGTGACCACGATGCGCAGACCGTTGCGCCGGTCGGTCAGATCGGACATATCGGCCACACCCGACATCTCCCCGGACTCGACCAGTGCCCGGATTCTCTCCTGCACAGTCGAACTGGCAACCCCCGGCGGGAGCTCGGTGACGATGACGTTCTTCCCGTCCACCGACACCGTGCCGCGAACCGTGAACTGTCCCCGGCCGGTGGTGATGTACTCGCGCAACCCGGCCGTGCCGACGACGGCGGCGCCGGATCCCCAGTCGGGCCCGGGAATGAGCTTCATCAACGTGTCGTCGGTCGTGTTCGGCCTGGCCAGGAGTGCTCGGCAGGCCGCCATGATCTCGCGGGGATTGTGGGCGGGCACCTTGGTGGCCCACCCCTCGGCGATGCCAATGGCGCCGTTGCACAGCAGCACCGGCCACTGCGCGGGCAGCATCGTCGGCTCGATCCATTCGCCGTCGAACGTCTGCACCATCGGCACCGCGTGATCGTCGAGCTCAGCGGTCAGCGCGGCACCGGGTGCCGACAGCCGCATCTCGGTATAGCGGTCGGCCGCGGGAATGTCACCCTGGATGCGAGGGAACGCACCTTGTCCATCAATGACTTTCACGCGCTGGAACTCAGCGGCCATCAGCGCCGCAGCGCCGTACATCGACGCGCCGCCGTGCGGGTGCAGGTTGCCGGTCACCGCCGAGCAGACCTTCGACGACTTCTGCGGCTTGTTGCCGGGCAGCAGTCTCGAGTCGTGCATCTGGTAGAGCAAGCGGCGCTGTCCCGGCTTGAGGCCGTCGAACGCGGAGGGGATCGCGCGGTCGCTGACGCTGTAGAGCGCGAAGGTCAGCTGGTAGCGGTTCCAGTAGTCGTCGGCGCTCTGGTCGAGCACCAGGTCGGCGTTCTGTTCAGGAATGTCAAGCGTGGCGGTCACGATCTGCCCTTTACGTCAAGTCCAGCGAAGAGGTGTCGACACGGGAGGCGATGTCCGCCATCCACGTGCGCCTGCCCTCCGGCGGTCCACCGAACAGAGTGTGATGCAACTTCTTCTCACCGTCATCGGGATGGACCCGAATCACGGTGCGCCGCTGCGGATCCAGCACCGTGTTCCAGAAGTCGTCGGCGTCCATCTCGCCGAGCCCCTTGTTGCGCTGCACCTCCACCTTGCGTTTGGAGGTGGCCTTCATCTGAGCGACGGCGGCATCACGCTCGGACTCGTCCTGGCAGTACACCCGCTGGCTGCCATCCTTGACGACGAACAGCGGTGGCAGCGTCACGTAGACCATCCCGGCGGCGACCAGTGGCCGGTAGAACTCCAGGAACATGGAGATGAGGCTCGAGTTGATGTTGCCGCCGTCGGGGTCGGCGTCGGAGGCGAACAGGATTCGGTCGTATCGACACATCTCCGGATCGCAATGCTCGCGGACCCCGCAGCCCAGGATGCGTTCGATCGAGTCGAACTCGTCCTTGATCCGCGCCTTGCTCACCGTGAACCCGTACACGTTGGGCGGCTTGCCCTTCAGCGGGAACGCTGCCTGGAACGTCGCGTCCCTGGCTGCCTTGATCGTGCCAAGCGCGGAATCGCCCTCACACAGGAACAGTTCGGCACCGGACCCGCGGCCGGTCTCCCTGCTGGGCAACAGCTTCGGCGGAAGAGACAGGTTCGTTCCCAACCCCTTGGCCTTCGACGCCGCCCTGGATCGGGCCTTCGCGCCCTCGGCACTGCGCCGCGCTCTGGCCGACTCCAGGGCGAGCTTCGTCCACAGGGTGACGGTCTCACCGTTGGCTGGGTTGACTGCCCAGATGGTGACGCTGCGCGCGACGTCGGGGGCCATCGCCACGTTCAAGGAGCGCGACGACACTGCGGTCTTGGCCTGGGAGTCCCACGACACGTCGGGCGCGCGGGTATCGACGGCCAGTGCGGTGACCGCGGCGAAGTCCTGTGGCTCGGGACCCTCCTCGCCCTTGGCGAGTCCCAGGTCGCGAATCCGGGAAGCCCGCTCGGCCAACGCTTCCGACAGCCCCTTGACCGCAGCCGTCAGGTGGGACCCACCGCCAGGGGTGCGCACGGTGTTGCAGAACGCGGCAACGGTGGCCGGCTCCGCGGGTCCGGCGGTCAACGACCACCGGAACGGCGTCGCCCCGCGCCCCGTGGTGTACTCCCCGCGACCCTCCACGACGGCGCGCACATCGGGCACCGGCGCGTCCGAGGCGGTGCACATGAGGTCCAAGAGCGTCTCGGTGCCCCACGGGCCGTTGAACGGTTCGACCAGTTCGGGCCGGATCTCGTCGCCCGGCCACCCTTCGTCGACGACCGCCAGGTGCACGCCGGGCGACATCCGCGCCGCGGCGTGCGCTCGCAGCAGCACTTCGTTGATGTCGATGCTGGAATCCGGCACGACGACCGGGTCGAACAGGATGCGCACCGTGGTGCCGTGCGCGTCGGGCTTGCGGTTGCCGGCACCGCGGAGCTTCTGCGTGTCGCCGCGGACGAACGGAGCGTCCGGATCGAAGTCCTTGCCCTCGAACACACCGGGGTAGCCGCCGCCGAAACTCTGCAGGTAGGTCTTTCCGGCTCGACGAACCGTCACGTCGGTACGTGCGGAGATGAAGACCGCTGCCGCGGCGCCGATCCCGTTCAGTCCGGCACCGGTGCTGTCGGCGTCGACGTGTGCGGAGAACTTGCCACCGGCGCGTGCGGTACCCAGCGTCTTGACGATGCCGTTCTTGCCGTTCACGGGGTCCGAGTCGACGGGAAGGCCGCGGCCGTCGTCGGCGACGCTGACGGATCCGTCGGCGTGCAGCGTGATCGTTACGGTCGAACCACCGTGGCTGGGATCGGCGACCTCTTCGATCGCGTTGTCCACCAGCTCCCGCAATGCGGTGTTGAGCACGTCGAGGCCGAGATTCACCGCAGGCCGCAGGCGAGTGTGCTGGACATCGTCGAGCTCGGTGATGTCGGCGGCGGTGTAACTCACTACGGATCCTTCGCGTCGGGCAGGGCCCGTGCGGAAGTGGGCGCGGCACGGGTGGCGTACGCATTCTGCCCCCACCGGGCGACAGTCACCGCATCATGCGGTCCGTGTCGCCGCCGTCTACGGAGGACTGACCTGGCGGCAAGCGGCAGCAGTGCAGGCCAGACGCGTGAGGACGAGGATCAGGTACCGACGTTCGAACGATCCTCGGCATCGCTCCCGTTTCGCTCGCGCACCATCTGTGCCAGCAGGCGGAGGGAATCGGCCGAACTGGAACCTTCCGCCGTCGTGACGATCGACACAGATTGTTCTGCCGACCTTGCGATGACGAGGTTCTGCTGGGTGACGGTGAGCGCGCCGACCAGCGGATGTCGCAGGTCGTAGGAGTCGGCCTCGCATGGCCGCACGCGGTGATCGCGCCAGAACGTCACGAACTCCGGGCTCTTCATCGAGAGTTCACCGATGAGCGACGCCAGTGCGGCGTCCTCGGGATGCCGCCCTGCCACCAGTCGCAGGTTCCCGACCATGGCCTTGGCCTTGCGTGGCCAGTCCACGTAGAGGTCGCGGTAGTGCGGGTCGAGGAAGAGCATCCGCGCCATGTTGGGCCGCTCGGCGGGGCGGTCCACCGACGTCGGATCGACGTGCCCCGACGTCAGGGCGTGCCCGAGGTCGTTCCAGGCCAGGACGTCGGTGCGCCGGCCGAGGACCGTCGCGGGTACGTCGCCCAGCGTGCGCAACAGATCGCGGGTGAGCGGGTCGATCCGCTCGGCCGGAGGTTTGCGCATCTGCGCGGGGCGCGATGCGGCGAGCGCGTGCAGGTGGCGGCGTTCGTGCCGATCGAGGCGCAGTGCCGTCGCGATGGCATCCAGTACCGCGGCTGAGGCGTTGACCGACTGGCCCTGCTCGAGGCGCGTGTAGTACGACACGCTCACCCCCGCCAGCTGGGCGAGTTCCTCGCGCCGCAGCCCGGCGACCCGCCGGCGCTCTGGGAATGCGCGGAGGCCGACGTCCTCGGGTTCGAGTTGCGCGCGGCGGGCCCGCAGGAACTCGCCGAGGGTCGTTTGCATCATGACTCCACTATGCGCGCGTCGAGGCGCCCGTGCCTGACCCTGACAGGGATAGGCACGACAGGGGCTGGTCGCCACGGCGCTGCCGACGCACGCTGGCTGGCATGAACGAAATCGTGTTGGGTGACGTGTCGGTCACCCGTGTCATGGAGTACTACGGGTCGGTCGAACTTTCGCCTCGAAAGTTCTTCCCCGACAGCGCACCAGAATCGTGGGACCGCAACGAGCCCTGGCTGGTGCCGGATTTCTATGACCCCGCCGAGGATGTGTGCGTGAGCGCGATCCAGACGTGGGTCTTGCGTAGCGAGGGCAGGACGATCCTCGTCGACACCGGAGTGGGCAACCACAAGGAACGACCGGCCTCGCCGGTCTGGCATCACTTGGAGACGGACTTCCTCGGCAACCTCGCGCGGGCCGGCGTCCGCCCCGAGGACGTCGACGTGGTGATCAACACGCACCTGCACAACGACCACGTCGGATGGAACACCCGACTGGACGACGGTGATTGGGTGCCGACCTTCCCGAATGCGACGTACCTGATGCCGGAGGCCGACTTCCAGTTCTGGAACCCCCATGCGCGTCCGATGAGCCGCGAGCACCAGAACGTCTTCGAGGACAGCGTGGCCCCCGTCGTCGATGCCGGCCTGGTCGAGTTGTGGGACGGGCACTTTCAGATCGACGCACACCTGCGCCTGGATCTGGCGCCCGGCCACACGCCGGGCTCGTCGGTCGTCGCGTTGAATTCGGGCTCCGATCGGGCCGTGTTCGTAGGGGACCTCCTGCACACTCCTTTGCAGTTCGTCCAACCGGATGTCAACAGTTGCTTCTGCGAGGATCCGATCGCGGCCAGGGCCACCCGCAGACGGATACTCGGCGAAGCGGCTGATTCGAACACGCTGGTCTTCCCCGCCCACCTCGGCGGCCACGGGGCAGCCGAACTGACCCGTGCTGGTGAGGATTTCGCGATCAAGCAGTGGGCGCCGTTCGATCGGGTGTCCGATGTCTGAGCCGGTCGTCTCCACCACCGGTGGCGCCGTCCGCGGGAGGTCCGAGGGGACGGGGTCGGTGTTCTTGGGCGTGCCCTATGCGGCATCGCCCACCGGGCCGCTGCGCTTCGCCGCTCCGGAAACCCACCCCGGATGGCCCGGCGTGCGGGACGCGACCCGGCCCGGTCCGACCGCTCCGCAAGCCCCGCGGCACGGCTTCGGTGCGCTGGACCTCTCGCCGATGTTCGTCGTCGCCGACGAGGTGGATCCTGACTATTTGACCGTGAACGTGTGGTCGCCGAAGGACGCAAACCGTTGTCCGGTCATGGTGTTCGTGCACGGCGGCGGGTTCCTGTCCGGGTCGACGAGGTCGCCGATGTACGACGGCGCAGCATTCGCGCGTGACGGCGTCGTGCTCGTCACCGTCACCTACCGGCTGGGCGTGATCGGCTTCCTCGACCTCCCCGACGCACCACCCAACCGCGGTTTACTCGACGTGCTCGCCGCGTTGCGCTGGGTGCAGGACAACATCGCGGCGTTCGGCGGCGACCCCGGCAACGTCACTTTGTTCGGCCAGTCCGCGGGTGCGACGATCACCACCGCGGTACTGGCGACGCCAGAGGCGGCGGGCCTGGTCCGGCGCGTGATCGTGCAGAGCGGCAACGGGTCCGGCGCGCTCGACCGCGAGCAGGCGGCACGCGTCACCCACCGCGCCGCCAAGATGCTGGACGTAGCGCCCACGGCCGCGGGATTCGGCACCTTCGCCGACGATCGGCTGGTGGAGGTCGGAGCGGCACTCGTCGGAACCGATCTCCGCACCGCGAGACGGTTGGATCCGCTGGTCGGGTTGAGCCCGTTCAATCTGGTGTTGGACCGCCAGCCCGCGGACGCGGTGGCAGACGGTAACGGTGCAGACGTGCCGATGCTCATCGGCACCAACGCTGACGAGGGCAACCTGTATCTCGTTCCGCAGGGCGCGTTCGTCGACTCCACCGAGCGCGACGTCGTCGAGCTGGCGTCGGTCACGTCCCGGGATCCCGAGGCGGCCATCCGCGACGTCAGAACCCGGCTGCCCGGTGCTACGTGGGGCGAGGTGCGCGCGGCGATGCTGGGCGACGCCCTGTTCGGCGCTGGTACCGGACGTCTGATCCGTGCGCATGCCTCGCACGGCGCGGCACCCCTGCACGAGTACGAATTCACTTGGCGGTCAATGGCAGTCGATGGTCTCCTCGGTGCCGCCCACACGGTCGAAGTGCCCTTCGTCTTCGACTGCCTCGGCGCGCCGGGGCTGCGCGGGCCCCGTGGTCTGCTCGGGCCGGGCGACCCGCCGCAACGACTCGCCGATGACATGCACGGTGCGTGGGTCCGCTACGCGAGCACCGGGGACCCGGGCTGGCAGGGGAGGAAGGTCTTCGGCGGGTAACCGCCGGAGCGGCTACAGCCGACCGGCCACGAAGCTCGCCGCCTGCGCCGTCATACCGTTCGTCACGTACGAGCCGTGAGCGCCGGTAGGTGCCCCCGGGGGAGCGCCATTGCAGATCGTGTCGCCAGGCGCGCACAGGTCGATGGTCTTCGGGACGTAAAGCGGGCCAATGGTGATCTGCGGGGCACCGGAGTCGCCCAGGAACCGATTCGACGGTTTGCCGAACAGGGTCACCGCGGCCACGTGGTCGGCTACCTCGGGCGGCATGGGTGGCGGCACGAACGCGGCAGGAACACCCGGAGGGACTTCGGGCGAGGTGACGAAGCCCGCAACCGCCGCGCCCTGCGAGAACCCGCCCAGGACGATCCTGGTGCTCGGACAGGCCGCGATCGTTGCCTGGATGTGGTTGCTCGCATCCCTGATGCCATCGATGACGCTCAAGGCGAACTGCAAAGGGTCGCCAAAGTCGTCGCTGGCGGCGTAGTTCACGGCGTAGGCGTCGACCGACCTCGCACCGGCCTTCGAGCGCAACGCATCGACGAAGCCCTGCCCGATCCCGCCAACGCCGGGTGGCTCGTCGGTCCCGCGCGCGAACACCACCTCGACGTCGGGGCACGGTTGCGCGAGCGCGGGCGGGGCGGAGGTGCCCACCAGCCCCCACGTAGCGATGAGAGTTGCGACGAACGCACGGATCATCAGGCCGACAAGCGGCCGTCCGTTGGTACCGATCAAGACGCCCCCGCCTTCCGTCACCCGCATGTTGCGCCTGCCGACGATGCTACGTATGCGGAAGGTGTTCGTGCCACGCGAGATCGGCGCCGAGTGCTCTGGCGAGGCGGGTGATTGCCTCGCGTGTGGACTCGTCGCCGACACGGTCGGGCAGCCAGGCGCAGGCGATGCCGGCGCCGATCACGTCGGTTCCCGCGCAGACAGCGGCCAGACATTCCTCGATCTGGCCGAGGGAGGGCCCGGGGCCCGCGGGGAAGCGCAGACCGGATAGTTCCGCGCTGTCGACGACGTCCACGTCGAGATGAAGGTAGACCGGCGTGCCGGGGAGCCCGTCGAGGGCGGCGGTGATCGCTGCCCGGTCGGCGGGCACGCGGCGGACCTGGCTGGCGGTGAGGGCGTCGCGCTCGGCGGGGTCGAGGTCTCTGGCGTCGGCGAGCACGACGTTGGTTTCGGGGACGGGCCGAAGTTCGAGTGCATCGTCGAACAGCCCGGGTGTCCGGCCGGTCAGCATCGATATCGCCATCCCGCCGATGTAGCCGCTGGTCGATATGGCCGGGGTGTTGAAGTCACCGTGGGCGTCCAGCCACACCACGGCCAGGTCGTCATGGCGGCGCTGCAGGCCGGCCACCGCCGCGCGGGCGGTGGAGCAGTCGCCGGACAGCAGCAGGGGCCTGGCGGCCTCGGCCACCGCGTCCGCTATTGCCGCGTGCAGCAGGCTCATCCGGGCGGGCACGGATTCGGCGAGGAGGGTCGGGAAGATCGTCTCGGATGCGCCGACGGGGACCGGGAAGGCCGGGATGTGCTCGTCGAGGTGCCAGGGCGCGACGATGAGATCCCAACTGGTGCTGTCGTCAGTCACGAGGCGCCTCCCTTTCCGCCTCCGATTCTCCATCCGGCGTCCAGTGGGATGCGAATGATTTTCCGCAGATTTGGGCAGCAGCGAATGCGGTGATCAAGGGGCGACGAATGCGGCGGCGTTGCGGTGGGCGAAGGTGGCGAATGTCGTCGGCGCTACGCCGAACGCCTCATGGGTGCTCAGATCCACCCGCGATTGCGGAGAGTTGGCACGTTCCCGGTAGATCTCGTCGAGGGTGTCGATGACTTCGGGTGGGAAGCCCTGTGCCGCATGGAGTCGACGCTTTTCTTCGAACGTGACCTCTTGATGGCGGAACGCCCGCCCGGTGGCGGTGGAGATGATTTCGGTGATCTGCGTCATCGTCAGCGCCTCGGGGCCGGTCATGTCGTAGGCCCTTCCGTCGATTCCGTCGGCGCGCGTCATCGCCACCGCCACTTTGGCGACGTCGACGAGGTCGACGGGCGACAGTTGGCTTTCGCCGATCGGCATCGCTAGCACCTGCTGTCGTGGATCCACTCCGGTGGTCGCGTTGGGCAGATAGAACTGCATGAATTGGCTCGGCCGCAGATGAGTCCATTCCAGGCCCGACGCCTCGAGATGGCGTTCGATTTGCAGATGCTCGCGTGTGCCTCGGAACCTATTGGGATCGAAGGTGGTTCCGGATTCCTTGCCGCTGAGCTTGATCACGTGCCGAACGCCGGACGCCTTCGCGGCGTCGATGAACCTGCATTGCGTCGACACCATGTCGCCCCTGGGGGAGGAGATCATGAAGGTGCGGTCGACGCCGTCGAACGCCTCGTTCAGGGTCGCCGGGTTGGCCATGTCGCCCTGGACGACCTCAACGGTGGGAAAGGCGCCCAACCAGTGCGCCTTGGCCGAGTCACGGACCAATGCCCGCACTCGAATCTGCTGATGCGCGAACTCGCGGATCACGATGGAACCCGCTGTCCCCGTGACACCTGTAATCAGAAGCATGCGGAACTTCCTTCATCGCCGCGGAACACGGCGACGTGTCGGCCAACGAAGGAGGCGAGGCTCGTGGGAGTGAAGTCAAACAGCTTGTGGGTGACGAGATTTGGGCGTGACTCGTCTACGCCCTGTCGACGTTCGTCGAAGAGCTCCTCCATGGCGTCGACGAAGTACGCAGGGACGCCAGCGGTGAGCAGCGCGTCTCGGTAGGCAGCGGGTGGTATGTCGACGTAGCGAACCGGTCGGTCGATGGTCGCCGAAATGCGTTCGGCGATGTCGGCCGTGGTGAGCGCTTCCGGTCCGGTCATCTCATAGCTTTTGCCCTCGTGGCCACTGCTCTCCAGCAGCGCGACGGCGACACGAGCGATGTCCTCGACGTCGACGGGCGCGAGTCGCGCGTCTGCCATCGGCAGGCATACCGTGCCCTCGCTCAGGATCGTCGGTATCAGCCCTTGGAGGTGGGTTTGCATGAAGGTGCTCGGCCGCAGATGCGTCCACGCCACGCCCGATCCCTCCAAGTATTGTTCGACTTCGGCGTGCATCCGCGCGAACCGGAACGTCGAGCGGCTCGTGCAGCCCATACCGGAAAGCTTGACGATGTGTCGGACGCCTGCACGCTTGGCGGCATCGATGAACGTGCACTGTGTCTCGACCAGATGCGGGTCGGGCGACGATATCAGCAGGACGCGCTTCACACCGTCGAGAGCGCCTTCGAGGGTCGCCGGCTGCAGCATGTCGCCGACGGCGAGCTCGACCGTCGCGGGCACGGCGAGCGCTGCCACTTTGGCTGGATCTCTGACTAGTGCGCGCACCGTTGTCCCGCGTTCTGCGCACACACGGATGGCCGCGGAACCGGTCAAGCCGGTCGCGCCCGTTACGAGAATCATGTCGTGGTCGTCCTCATAGGTCGAAACGTTGCCGCGCTATGTTGCGGCACTTCCGTATGGGTAGACCGTCGCGTGAGCGCAAAGGAATCGCTCTGATCGGTAGCGGCGCTGTGGAAGCAGTTGGCGAGCGGAGATCGACTCCACGCACCGAAGAGCTTGAGTGGGCTACGGCCTCACGGATGCAGGTTCCACTGGCCGACGTCCTGCGCCAGGGCATCGCTGACGTCGACTTCGAGCCCGCCGACCACCGGGCCTGGGTTCGACGCGGTGCTAACCACCCGCTGGTAGAGAACGGCGGCGGGGTAGATCTGACCCTTTGACCACGACCGCGTCTGCCACGCCCAGACGTGGCCGGGGGATCGTGAGCGTCCGATCACTCCGTCGGCCGCGGCCCACTGGCACGCATTGATGCCGCCGTAGATGCCGGTGCGCTGAGCGCCGATCACCGAATTGATCCCGCGAAACCATTGTAGGACAACGCTATTCCAGGCTGCACGGTCGATGTCGTCGTCGACGCTGAAGTAGATCGGCGCACTCTTGCCTCCGCCTGCGGCGGTGTGCAACTGCCACGCGGTTCGCGCATCGGCGACGCCTCCGGCATACCCGCGGGTGAAGTCCGACGGGGCGGTCCCGCCCGGCTTGCCGTACTGGTAGTTGCTGACGATGGCCAACCCGGCGGCGGCCAGTGACTGCGCGTAGGGCAGGGTGATCGGCTTGGCGCCGAAGGACGAGCCAGGCCGCGACGTCGAGACGTAGTTGATCACTCCGGCGTGGCCTGCCGCCCGGATGTCGGCGGCCGGGATCTGGCGCATGGCGTAGTCGATCAGTGTGGGAGCGGCGGCCGATGCCGCGGGCGCGGCGGCACCTGCCGCGGCGGCGCCCAGCCCGGCCAACGCCGACGCAGCCGCGGCGTAGCGCAGTGCGTCGCGCCGGGAAATCGGGCGTGACGGCCGCAGGTCGGAAGTCCCCAGGAAGTCCTGCACCGGGTGACGTTAACAATGGGACTGGCGTTACTGCTGTTGCGCCGACCGGCTGTGTCCGGTTCGCGATCCAGGTGACGCGAAGCCGAAACATTCATTTCCGCGGCGGCGGCCAGGGTTGTACAACTCTGGCTTCGCCGAACGGCGCGATCCGCTCGCCATGGCGTCGGACCGTGTGGTCACAATCATTGTGGCGCAAGCGAGTCGACGATCATGTCCAGGATGCGGTCGGCTTGCCGCAGTCCATCGTTGCCAGCGGGCACCCGCCACAGCGCACTCAGCAGCAACAGCACGTCGCCAGCGTCGACGCCGCTGCGAATGTCACCGCTGGCTTCGGCGGCGTCGAGAAGTTCGCGGATGGCGTTGGTGACCGGCTCGTAGGTGGCGTTGATGATTGCTTGGGCGGGCGCTGTTTCGAGTGCCTCGCCGAGGCCGTGCTTGATGCGGACGAGTGCGGCGAGGTTGCGCGCCCACCTGCGGAAGGCCTCCAGTGGCGGCTGTTGTTCGAGCAGTCGTTGCACCGATGCGCCAAGGGATTCGATCTCCTGCTGATACACGGCGAGCAGCAGCGCCTCCCGGGTGGGGAAGTGCCGGTACAAGGTGCCCGGACCGACTCCCGCGAGTTTGGCGATCGCGTTCAGCGACACCTGGGGGTCCGCGGCGAACGCCGACAACGCCACCCCGAGAATCCGCGCCTTGTTGCGCTGCGCGTCGGCACGCCGAACCTCGGCCACGTTTCCTCCGTTGCTAAACGGAGAGCTCTCCGCTACGGTGAAGCGGAGACATCTCCACTACTCATTGAAGGGACTCCCGTGCAATATCGCAAGCTCGGCACGACCGGGCTGGACGTGTCACCCATCGCGATCGGCGCCATGACCTACGGCGAACCCGACCGCGGCCACCCCGTGTGGTCACTCGGTGAGGACGACGCCCGTCCACTCATCAAGTACGCCCTCGAGGCGGGTATCAACTTCTTCGACACCGCGAACATGTACTCCAACGGCTCCAGCGAGGAGATCCTCGGGCGCGCGTTGAAGGACTTCGCCAACCGCGACGAGGTGGTGATCGCCACCAAGCTGCGCCATCCGATGCGGCCCGGCGCCAACGGCCGCGGCCTGTCCCGCAAGGCGATCATGACCGAGATCGACCACTCGCTGCGGCGGCTCGGCACCGACTACGTCGACCTGTACCAGATTCACCGCAACGACCACGCGACGCCGTTGGAGGAAACCCTGCAGGCGCTCGACGAACTCGTCAGGGCGGGGAAGGTCCGATACCTGGGTGCCTCATCGATGCCGGCCTGGGAGTTCGCCAAGGCGTTGCACCTGCAGGCCCGTCACGGCTGGGCTCGCTTCGTCACCATGCAGGACCACTACAACCTGCTCGCCCGCGAAGAGGAACGGGAGATGATTCCGCTCTGCATCGACGAAGGCGTCGGAACGATCGTGTGGAGCCCGCTGGCCCGCGGGCGCCTCGCGCGCGGCTGGGACGAGGCGAAGTCGACGACGCGGTCGCAATCGGATGGCTACTTCGCCGATGCGTTGTACTCCTCCGACGAGGCCGCCAACCGCGCGATCGTCGACGCGGTCGGCCACATCGCCCAGAGGCGCGGGACGTCCAGGGCGACGGTGGCGCTCGCCTGGCTGCACCGTCAACCCGTCGTGACCGCACCACTAGTGGGCGCCGGCACCGTTCGTCACATCGACGAGGCGATCGCCTCCCTGGACATCGAGTTGACTGACGACGAGGTGCGTTCACTGCAGGCCCCGTACAGCCCCCGATACGACTTCCAGGGCGTCTCCGACGAAGCCGACCTCGAGGCAATCCGGGCACGCATCCCCGGGATGGCGTTGACGTAATGGTCCGGTTCCGCCCGGCTGCGAGGGTGGGAGGTCTCGACCAGAAACATTGAAAGAAGAAGGGAACGACATGAATTCAGCCACGCAGTTCTTCGCCGACCTGGAAGCCGGACACGTCGACCGGGCCTTGGGTCGCACTGCCCCAGGGTTCACGTGGACGGTTCCTGGCGTGCCGGGAGGCGCCTTTGCGCTTGCCGGCGTGTATGGCGCGCAAGAGTTCCCCGCCATGCTCGCCCGTGTCGCGGCCGCGCTTCCGGAAGGTCCTCAAACCGAAATCACCTCGGTCATGGAGACAGAGCAGCGCATCGTGCTCGAAGCCCACGTGCGGGGCCGCTCGACCAACGGAGTCGAGTACGACAACCGCGTGGCCTATGTCTTCGACATGGACGGTGGCCAGATCTCCGCCGTGCGTGAGTACCTCGACACCAGCCACGCCGCCGAGGTCTTCACCAGCTGACGGGTGCTCCCGACGGCGTGCCGCTCAAATGCTTTTCGGCTACCGCCGCAGAATGTCGGCCGGCGATGCGGTCTCGACGAATGCACGTGCCGCGGAGGCCAATTCCTCGTCCAACGTAACCAGGGCGTCGCCCTGCAGTTGGGTCAGCGCGATGTACTCGGCCTGGTGGATGTCCGGCCAGTCCAGCTTGGCAGCCAGTCGCCACGCGTGGTCCTCCAGCGATCGATCGCCGAGCATGCGGATCCGCAGTCCACGGATGTCGTCGAGAATCTTCCGGCCGCTCCGATCGTCGATGTCGCCGCGGCGCACCGATTCGTACACCAGCGCCAGCACCTGCGATCGCAGCAACGTGGGAGCCGTCAGGCTGTGCTGCGGCGGAATGGTGGCTCCCTCGGAGGCGAGGTTGACGGCCACCTGCGCATCGATGATGAAGGTGGTCATCCCAGTCCCTTCATTTGATTCAGCGACGCGCTGCTGGCCGACGTGCAGCCGTACCCGCACGACATCTCCGTCGTCGATGGCTTCGGCTCGGCGTAGCGCCACCTTCAGCGGTACCAGATACACGCCGTCCTTCGGCATCAGTGACGTCGTCACCTCGGTGTCGCCGACGCGCACCTGCGCAGGGATCCCACCCCAGCCGTAGGTCAGCTCACCCAGGTGTGCGTGCAGGAAGTCATCGACGTGCGCCGGTGTGGCGACGAAGAAGTACGGCGCAGGGCCACGCCACTGAAACACCTCGGCCTCGAACTCCCAGTCCACCGCACCACGCTATGTCCGCGAGATCGTCAGCGCGCGCGGAACCGCGGTTACAGAATGGGCTCCGGGGCTATCGCGTGAGACTGAAGCGGCCGGTACTGACCGTCTTCGTACCCCTGGCGCAGTAGGTGTTTGCGCACCTTCCCGGTACTCGTCCTGGGGAAGTCGGAGACGAGGATCCACTCGACCGGGCGCTTCTGCTGACCAAGCCGCGTCGCGGCGTACTCGGTCAAGTCTTCGACGTCGGGCACGGCACCTGCCTTCGGTATCAACGCCGCCACCACACGCTCGCCGAGGCGTCGGTCGGGCACCCCGAAAACGGCGATCTCCGCGATGGACTCGTGATCTGACATCGCCTGTTCGACTTCTGCTGGGTAGACGTTGTTGCCGCCGCGAATGATCACCTCACGCAGCCTGCCGTGAAAGGTGATCACACCGTCGTCGTCCATGGAACACAGGTCGCCCGTTGCCATCCAACCGGCGTCGTCGACCGCGGAATCTATGGTGCCGTCCTCGCGCAGGTATCCCGACATGATCAGGGGTCCACGGACGTGCAGCTCTCCGACCACACCGGTTGCGGTGACCTGCGCCGCCCGATCCGCAATGCAGTAGTCACGACCCGGCAGCGGGTGTCCGATCGTGCGGGTCCGGACCGAAACGGTGTCGCCGTCCACGCTCATGGTCATGATCGGTGCTTCGCTCTGTCCGTAGGCAATCAGGAAGCGGATGCCGATCCGACGCTCGATTTGGCCGATCAGCATCGGGTCTACTGCAGTAGCGCCCCCGATGACGGTCCGCACGTCGGCGAACTGCGAGTCGGTGACGCCCGGTTCATTGAGCAGATCGATGACCATCGTGGGAACCAGACCCAATATCGTCGCACCTACCTCACGCACGGCGCGCAACGCAATGTGCGACGTAAATCGGTCCACCACAACATAAGTCGCGGCGCTCCAGAGTACGGCGAGAATGCCGGACACGATCCCGCCGACGTGATGCAGTGGCAGCGGGATGAACCAGGTGTCCTTGGCGTGCGAGCCGGCGTTCTCGGCGAAGAAGCGTGCGGAGTTGACCACGGCGCGATGCGAGAGCCTGGCGGCTTTTGGCGATCCCGTCGTCCCCGAGGTGGCTTGAATCAGAAATTCGTCGGTTGGCTTGGGGCCATCCCACGACGACGCGCTCGGATCCGTGACCGGCCAATCGGAGATGGGCAGCACGAGCGGGGGATCGGCGAACTGTGCAGCCACATCCCGCACCCGTGCCGGGACGTCGTCTCCTGGCATATCCGCTACCAGGATCACTCCTACCTGCGTGAGCGAAAACAGGTGTGCCATCTCGACGTCGGTTGATCGCGGGCTCAGAGGGACGATCGGCATACCGGCCAAGGCGCACCCGAACATGGCGATCAGCCAGTCGACCGAGTTCGGGGCAACGAACCCCACCCGGGCTCGCCGTGGATTGTGGTTCACCAACGCCGCCGCCACCGACTTCGCGCGCAGGTAGACCTCACGCCAGGTCAACGACTCCAGTCCGTCATCGGTGAGCCACGCCAGGGCGCGGTTGTCCGGGCAGTCGTGGCCGACCCGGCGAAGCACGTCGGCCACTGTCTCAGTGGACAATTCGCAGCGACCGGACTCGCGACGGTAGGCCAGACCTGGTTGCTCAGCGGTGTGGCGGCCGAGCGAGATAATTGGTGTCATCACTGCTGGACGGGATAGACCGACTCGTCACGGTGGCCGGCCGCCTTGTGGACGCCGACAGCGGAAGCGGTGACGCGACCGGCATGCCGAATCTCGGCCGAAGTCAAGACGACCGCACCGGTAGGGCCGGATGTCTGGGCCCACAGCTCCAATTCCGGGCCCAGGGGGGTGGGCCGTCGATACGACACCGTCAAGGTCTGGGTGTAACCGACGACACCGAACGCCAGGACCGCGAGGCTGCTGAGCTCGTCCAGAATTGCCGCGACGATACCGCCGTGCACCGTGCCGATCGGACCCGCATGGATGGGGCGGGCCGTGAGTGTCCCTCGTACCGCGGCGCCGTCCGCCCACAGCTTCACCTCGCCCGCAAAGGGATTGAGCTCACCCAAGATGGGGCTGTAGGGAACGGTCTTGCGGAGATCGCCCGGCTCCCACACCAACATCCCGTCCCCCGGCGGCGCGAGCTGCTCGACGGCGTATGGCCCCGGCCACGTGTGTTCGTCGAGCAGGGCGCGGGCCTGTTCGCTCAGTCCGCGGACGTTCTCGGCCACGTCTTCGGGCGCGTTCGACACCCGCGCGGCATTGGCCAGTCGGCTGACCTCATCGGTCATGACCACCTGGTGGTCGGTCATCCAAGCGTCTCCTCGGTGATGTCGTATCGGGGCAATGCCCCCAGAGCCCATGGCTCGAGCACGCCGTAGCCGATGTCGTCGCCGCACACGCAGTCGACCGCGATCTCCTCGCAGCCGTACAGTTCGTCACGGACTGCCTTGTCCCGCAAGTCCATCGATTCACCAGCTACGTCCAATGGACCGCGGTAGTTGCCTTGCCACCAGCCGCGGAAACCGAAGTAACCGCCTCCGCGGAAGTACCAGACGAGGTCCTTCCAGCTGCACACGATGTCGCGTTTCGTACCGTCTTCGAGTTCGACGACGATGTGGGCTGATTTGACCCGGCGCGATCCCGGCCAGAACTCGAAGTCGAGGTCCATGGTCGTGATCCGCAGGCGCGGTCGGGCGTCTCCGGCAAACGCGATGAAGCCTTCGGTGATGCCGGTGCTCGACTTGGCGGGCAAGCCGTCGGGTCCCCGGGTGAAGGTGGTCGACAATGCCCAGCTGCCGAAGCTCAGGTTGATATACCCATGCAGCACGCCCTCCCCGTGATCCGGCGCGGGACGCAGACCGACTTCTGGCAGACCGTGCGGATCGTTGAACCAGAAGGCGCCGGGGTTGGGTATCCCGGTCATGGTCCGAATGCCCCACGACCGATCCTTGTAGGCGTAGGTGCTGTCCGGATCCAGTTGGTAGGTGCGGCCTTCGACCTTCACCACGCCTCGTGCGACACCGGGCTGGAAGTAGCGGATCGTGTGGTTGCCGGTGATCCCGCGATCACGGCGAAGCCCTGGCGATCCGACGATCGGCTGAAAGTCGCTCTCGAAGGTGACGTCGAAGCTGACGTCGAGTTCGTTCTCGGCCAACGCGATCCGGTTCGTCGTTGGCGGCTTGACTATCTCCCAGGTCACGGGACCCACGGTCGTGTCGTCCAGCCGCGGGCGGAGTTCACGGGAGGCGCGCACATTCCACACCCGGCCGGGAACCGCCACACCTGCGAAGGCATCCATGACGTCGCGGTTGGTGTACTTGCCGATTCCGACGGCAACCATGACCTCGCCGGACTTGTCGAAGGCGACGACGTAGCCCTTCTCGGTCCAGTTGCGGTCGGTCGTCGCCACTTCTTCGAAGCTGGATACCGTTTGGTGGCACAGGTATTCGTCGGCAGCGGTGAGCACGATGTCGCTCATGGGCACTCCTTCTCGGGGTTAGGCACTGGTCCCTAGCAACTCGGCGAGCCGGCGGGTGGGAACGTTGTTGGTGAGGTAATCGGATGGAAAGCTCAGGTGTGGGGGACTGAGCCGCACCGTGAGGACGAGCATGGCGGCCAGCCGAAGCGCTTGGAGCGTGCGGTGGAAGTCGAGGTCTTCCAACGGCCGCCCCGTCCGTGATTCGTAGTACGCCACCGTCTCTGCGGCGTCCGGCAAGCCTGGCAGCCTGGGGACGTCGTTGAGTTCGGCGACGACTTCGTCGATGAGTAGCAGGTAGGCCACATCGGCTTCGGGTGGGCAGATGTGGGCGAGTTCCCAGTCCAGTGCCGCGGCAACGCGGCCGTCGCGATAGATCAGGTTCCCTGGACGGGCATCGCCCCAGCACAGTGCAACTCCGGCCGACTCGGGTGCCTTCGCGCGCAAAAACCGCACCGCCTCGTCGAGTACCGGCGGCCCGATACCGGCCCATTGCAGCTGTCGCTCAATCACTTCGAGCATTCCCAGTATCGCATCGCGGCCGCTGCCATAGCGGGTCAGCGAGGCAGGCAGCGGCAGCGAAGCGGTGTCGAGGGTGTGCAGTGAGGCGATGACATCGAGGCAGGCAAGCCACATCTGCCTGCGCTGGTGGAGGGACGCCTCGAAGAACAGGCCGTGGCCGTGGAAGCCCGGCCGAAAGCCGGAGGCGACTTCGCCGTGCACGCGGTGCATGAGGAAGCACGGCGCGCCCATCACCGCTGGATCGTCGATGAACCACTTGACCTTCGGCACCGGTACCCCCGTGCCTGCCAGTGCGGCCATCACGTCGTACTGCAGTCGAAGGTCGTAGCTCGGGAACAGGCCACCCTCCGGCGGCTGCACCCGCAGGACCAGTTCGGTGATGTGTGTGCCGTCGGCGGCGGTCCATTGCAGATCGGTGAACAAGGTGACATTGGAAAAGCCCGAATTCACTGGCGTAAACGGTGACAGGGCAACAGATGTCGCCTCCGGCATGGCGGCGGCGATCCAGCGTTCGAGATTGCCGCGCCGCGCCTCGAATACCGCCAACTCAGCCACGGGTCACGGAACCGGCAAACGTAGATGGCGATTCGGTCATGGTTCGCAGTCTGCGACGCGACGGCGTCGGCGACAAGGCGCGAGTTTGTGGTACCACTCGCAGTGGTAGCCAGCGATTGTGCCTAGTCAGATCGGATGAGGCCGGTCAGCGATTGATGACCGCCGTCCATTGGGAATCTCCGCGGAGAGTTTCTAGCTTGCGTTCGTCATCGGGTGTGGAGGGTTGGTGGATTACCACTTTCAACGACGGACGATCGATCAGCCGGAGTTGCAAGAGCTGCGTGGACAGCAGGCCGACGTGCGGATGCTGGAAGGATTGCGTTCCGCCAGCGGCGCGGACCACCTCGTGCCTCGACCACCAGTAGCGAAACTCGTCGCTGAGCGTTGCCAGTTCCGCTGCGGTGGCTGAGAATCGGGTGTCGTCGGGCTGGGAGGCGGCCTCGGCGCGGAATTGACCGACGACGAGGCGCGCGTGTTCTTCCCAATCCACCAGGGAGGAACGGACTCTCGGAACGGTGAAGATCGCCCACAACGCGCTTCGGTGTTCGGGCGGCAGTTGACCGATGTCGCAGAAGACGGCCACCAAGGCGTCGTTCCAGGCGAGGTACTCCGAACGCGGCCCTACGACGTAGGCGGGTGCCGGCAGCAGTCGTTCCAACAGTCGGCGCACGTCCTCGTCGATGCCGACGTCGCCGTCTTCGTGTGGGCCCAACGGCAGTGCAGCCAGACGCCGTAGATGCCGCAACTCGTCATCGGTCAACTGCAGGGCGTTGGCGATGCTGTCGATGACCTCCGCGGTGGCGTGCACGTCCTTGCCCTGCTCTAGCCGGGTGTACCAGCTGTAGCTCACCTTGGAGAGGTGCGCGACCTCTTCTCGTCGCAATCCGTGTACGCGGCGCCGCGCCGGGTCGACGTCGATGCCAACGAGCTCCGGTCGCAGTCGCGCTCGGCGCGCCCGCAGGAAGGCGGCGAGTTCTCGCCGTCTCTGCTCGGAATCGAGCGCTGAACCGGCCATCCTGTTTTCCTGACGTGTGACGACGACCCCCGGCCAATGCTAGGGGCTTGCCCAACCTTCCTCGTATGGATCACGGTTGACCATGGCGCTCGGTCCCTATCCCTGCACCGTGGGTCGGATGGTCAACTCGCCAATCTCGACCTCCCAGGGTTGGTCGATGACGAATTGCACGGCCGTGGCCACCGCGTCAGGGTCGATCGCGAATTCCGCCATGCCCCGGCCGATCTCGGCGCGAATCGAAGGGTCGGTGATGGTGTCGGCGAATTCAGTGCCTACGTAGCCCGGTGAGATCGCCGTGGTCTTCAGCGTCCCGTCGGTGGACTCCTGACGCAGGCCCTCCAGCAGGGTGCGGACGGCGTTCTTGGTGGCGGCGTACACCGCCATCGTCGGCACGATCTTCAGTCCGGCGGTGGAGAGGATGGTGACGAAGTGGCCGCGGCCCTGTCCTTCGAAGATGGGCAAGGCAGCGTCGATGCCGTGCAGGACACCGCGGAGGTTGACGTCGATCATGGCGTCCCAGTCCGCTCGGCGGCGAGCCGTCATCGGTGAAATCGGGCCGATCCCGGCATTGCCGACCAGCACGTCGAGCCTGCCGTACGTAGTGACGGCGGTCTCGACCAGCCGTTCCAGGTCCTCGGCACGGGTGACGTCGACCGTCACGGCGGTGGCGCGACGCCCGGCGGCTCCGATCTCGGACGCGAGCGCGTCGAGCCGGTCGCTGCGGCGCGCCCCGAGGACGACGGCGGCTCCTTGGGCTGCCAGCCGCCGTGCCGTGGCGGCGCCGATACCGCTGCTGGCGCCGGTTATCGCCACCACCTTGTCGTCGAGCAGACCCATGACTAACCTCCATTAGCGATATGGACAACCTGTCCGCTTCATCAAACCGGACAAATTGTCCGTTTGCAAGTAGGTGGGCCCGACGTCGAGGAGGGGCATGGCCGAGCGCAGTGATGCCGCGCGCAACCGCGCCGCGATCATCGAGGCCGCCCGCAAACTCATCACCGAGCCGGGCGAGCTCAAACTCAGCGCGGTCGCGAAGCGGGCGGGACTGGGCCAAGGCACCCTCTACCGTCACTTCGCCACCCGGGACGAACTGGTTCGCGCGCTCTACGACCGGGAGATCGACGAACTCGTCGCCCTTGCTCATGCACTGCTCGAGACGCACTCGCCCGACGAGGCGCTGAAGCGGTGGTTCACCCAGCTGGCGGTGTACGCGCGGGTGAAGTTCGGAGTGATCGCCGCCGTCGAGGCGTCGGTGTGGGAGGACATCGGGGCGCACACTCTCGGCAAGCTCGGCGAGGCGCTCGCCGCACTGCTCGCCGCCGGCCGCGCCGACGGCGTGATTCGCGGCGACGTCGACTCACGCGATGTCATCTTGTTGTCCTGGTTTCTCGCCCACGTGGAGGAGGACGAATGGGCAGAACGAACCCCGCGCCTGCTCGCCGTCCTGCTCGACGGCTTGACTACGCGCTAAGGGCCAAGCGCCGCCACGGATTACCGGTAATCCCATTGCCCGAGGATTAGACATCGGCGATGCCAGTTCCTACCCTGTCCGAGACATGTGTTGCGGGGGGCCTGCAACGAAGGATCGTGACCAATCCGAATGAGTCGGGTGCACCACTCGCTTCGGCGAACGGTGGGCGGTTTTGCGGCCGCGGTCCTGGTGCTAGCCATTGTGGTGGCGGCCGACGTCAAGGCGGACCCGGCGGACGATGCGCTGTCGCGGCTCCACGAGTTGTCCCAACAGGCGTTGCAGACGCGTCAAGCCGTCACCGGCGCCCAACGCGATGCCGACGACAGACTGGCCGCCCAGACCGAGGCCGAAAGCCGACATCGCGCTCACCTGGCAGCCCTCGACGACGCGAATTCCCAGCTGGCTGCGAATCAAGCGGCAGCCGACCAGGTGGCGGCGATGACATATGTAAGTGGTCGCACCGGTCAGATGGCAGCGGTGCTGACCGCAGGCTCCCCGCAACAACTGATCGACCAGCTGTCCGTGCAGCGGATCGTCGTGACTGAGACGGCCGGTCGGATCAAGGCCTTCCAAGCTGCGCGCGAGCGTGCGGATGCCGCCGCGAGGGCGTCGGAGACATCGGCCGCTGACGCCCGTGCCGCCGCAGAGCGGTCTGCAGCGGTGCGCGCTGACCTGCAGGCGAAACTGAGTGAACTGCTGCGGCAGATCGCCGCCGCCGAGGCCCAGTACGCAGGGTTGACACCCGCTCAGCAGGCGGTGGTCGACAACGCGCCGCAGAACGCGCCCGCTCCGGCGGACCCGCTACTCAACGCGCTGCCCGGCCCGCCTCCCCCCGAGGCTGCCGTGGACATCCCGGAGGCGTTGCCCGTCGGCGTCGCGTCTGAGGCCGGACTTCAGCCCAACACCATTGTGGCCGCCCGCGCCGTCAGCCAAAGGTTCCCTCAGATCGCCGAGATCGGCGGCGTCCGGCCGGATTCGAAGCCGTGGCATCCGAGCGGTCTGGCGATCGACATCATGATCCCCAACTCCTCAAGCCCCGAGGGGATCGCGCTCGGGGACGAGATTCTCGCGTTCGCGATGGCCAACGCGGCCCGGTTCGGGCTGCAGGACGTGATCTGGCGCGGCACGTACTACACGCCGAGCGGTCCGGCAGGATCGGGTTACGGGCACTACGACCACGTGCACATCACCACGACACCACGCCGCTAACGCCGCGGCGGCGTCGGTCGATATGACAGGCATGACTCCGTTCACCACGGGCGCGCTGGCCATCGCTCTGACGGCGCCCTGGTTGTGGGCGGCAACGGCCCATGCCGACGCCTTCGCGCAACTCGATCCGGTTCCGGTCGTGGCATCCCCGACGTGTGCCGGCAGCGTCAGCGCCGACGCTCAGGTGACACCGGTACAGGTCGACGACCGCGCCGAGGACGGTGTCCGCGTCGCGATCCACTACGACGCCGGCAGCTACGACGGATCCTGTTCGCTCACCGTGACCGCCGCTTGGACGAATCTCGACACTGGTGCGTCGGGAAGCAGTGACGTCACCGCGGTTTCGACGATCGACGGGCACTACGGTTTCATCGGCTACGCAAACACCACATTCGAAACGGGTAGCGGCACGGTGATCGTCACGCTCAGTTCGCACCCGGGTGCCGAACTACGGATCACGGCGTGAGCCACGCTGAGTCGTACATTCATGACGTGCAGCTGACCACCGAGGACGGCCCGATCGACGTCGAAGCGCGAGACGGCGTCATACGCGCGCGAGGGCTGCCCTACGGCAGGGCGGCACGTTTCGACGTCGCCGTGCCACCGGAGCCGTGGACCGGTCGACGCGATGCGCACGCGCCGGGCCCCGCCTGCCCACAGCGCCCGGGCCGGCTCGACTTCGTCACCGGGCCGGTCCTCGACGGTCTCGAGATCAGCGAGGACTGTCTCGTCCTGTCGGTGACCGCGCCCGAAGGTGCCGACGGTCTCCCTGTCATGGTGTGGTTCCACGGCGGCGCCTACGTTGCCGGGGGCGGCGAGTCGTCGAAGTACGACCCGACGATGCTCGCCGCGGAGGGCGACGTCGTGGTCGTGACGGTCACCTACCGCCTGGGCATCTTCGGGTACCTGGCGCCGCCGGGCGCGGACGCGGACGACAACCTAGGTCTGCGAGACCAGATCTTGGCACTGCAATGGGTGCAACGGAGCATCGGCGCATTCGGCGGGAACCCGTCCAACGTAACGATATTCGGCCAGTCCGCGGGAGCGGACTCCGTGCTGGCGCTCATCGTGTCTGACGGCACGGCTGGCCTGTTTCACCGCGCCATCGTGCAGAGCGCTCCCGTGGGCGTCGGCACCGGCACCGTCGACGTCGCCGAGGCACGGGCGGACATGGCGTCTGCCATGCAGGCGGCCATGGCCCGCGCACTCAACGGCGAGGATCCGCGAACCACCACGGTGGCGCGGCTGTTGGAGGCAGAGGCGGCGGCCGTGGAGGCGGCGCAGGCGTCGAAGTTGGTGAGCGGCATGGCATTTGCGCCTCGATTGGGACGCAGCCCGATGCCCGCGGCGTCGCAGCTGGAGGAGCGCCTGGCCGATGCGGCACAGCGGGTCGAGCTGTTCATCGGACACACCGCGGACGACGCCGCTCCGTTCGTGTTCATGAACCCTCGGGTTGCCGCGCTGGGCCGCGTAAGGCTGTTGCAGCAGTTGGTTGTTCGGTCGGCGACGGGACGAATGACGCGACGCACCTTCGGATCGGCGGTCGGGCGGTTCGCCGACGACTGGACCGCCAACGGTGGCCAGGTGGCGACCTACCGTTTCGAGTGGGCGCCAGCCGATGCCCCGTTCGGATCGTGCCATTGCATGGAACTGCCCTTCCTCCTCGGCGTCGGCGGAGCGTGGTCCGACGCACCGATGCTCGGGCGCTCGCGCACGATCGACGCGATGCTGGCGCGCCGGATGCGTTCGGTGTGGGCGGGTTTCGCGCGGGACGGCATCGGCTCGCTCCCGACCAGGACGATGCGTTTCACCTGACGGTCGGCATGCGGGCCGCTTGACCCCGCTGTCACTTAGTGACACAGTGGTCCTGTCGCTAAGTGACAGGAGGTTTCCGACATCGACACGACTGCAGCATCGAGCGCGGTCGACGACAAGCAGTCGCGGGCCCGCCTTCGGGTGTCCCGGCACGCCTGCGAGTTGTTCTGGGAGCGGGGCGTCGCCGCGACCACTGGTGACGACATCGCTGCTGCGGCAGGGCTGTCGACCAGAACGATATGGCGCTACTTCCGTTCCAAGGAGAGCTGCGTAGAGCCGGTGCTGGCGTTGTCGGCGCAGCGCTTCATCGCATTGGCGGGCCGCTGGCCGGACGAACTGTCGCTGGCCGACCACATGGCGGCGGACATGGTCGAGAATCCCCTCACCGAGCGGGAACTCGCCGACGAAATTGCGTCGCTACGGATCGCCACCATGTCGGCGACGGAGCCGGCACTGCGCACCGCCTACCTGATGGTGCACGACGAAATGGAGCGCCGCTTCGTTCCCATCGTCGCCAGACGGTTGCGGCTTCCGGAGGATGACCTCACCGCGCGGCTGTGCGCGGCGGCGGTCACCGCGGCGTTCCGTGTGGTCGACGAGGACGTGGGGCGCCGCGCCATCATCGACAAGGAGAAGGTTTCTCAGCAGGAGGCTCTGGCGTTGATCGACCGGGCCATCCGGGATGCCACCAACGGCCGTCTGGGCGGCCCGGTGAACCCTTGACGAAGCTGAAATAGCAATCACGACAACCGAATAGCACCGAACCCGCCATTGCCGGGGATCTCGAGGATCTCTGGCGGTGCGATGAACGCTGCCTGCATCAACCCCGTGAAAGGACTGTCATGGCACTACCCGACGTGATCTCGGTCGAGGACTTCTTCAACCCGCCGACCCGCGCGGCCGCGACGATCTCCCCGGACGGCACCAAGATCGCCTTCCTCGCACCATGGAAGGATCGCCTCAACGTCTGGGTCCAGGGCCTCGAGTCCGAGGCCGACGAGCCGAGATGCGTGACGGCCGACGACAACCGCAGTGTCCTGCACTTCGAGTGGACGGACGACCCGCGATGGCTGATCTACCTCCAGGACACCAACGGCGACGAGAACTGGCACGTCCATCGAGTCGACCTCGACGACCCCGATGCTGCCGCCGTCGACCTCACACCGTTCCCAGGTGCGATGGCCGCACCCCTACGCGAAGT
Organism: Mycobacterium sp. URHB0044; assembly: GCF_000620625.1. Lineage (GTDB taxonomy): Bacteria > Actinomycetota > Actinomycetes > Mycobacteriales > Mycobacteriaceae > Mycobacterium. The sequence continues at coordinate 655,322 of NZ_JIAW01000001.1, forward strand.
CAAGAACGGCACGACGACCGTCATGCTCAACAACCGCGACGCCGCCCTGCTCGACGTTCACCAACTCGACATCGCCACAGGCGATCTCACCCTGCGAGCCACCAATCCCGGACACGTGAACGGCTGGTTGTGCAGCGACAGCGGAGACCTCTTCGCCACCTCGCTGACCCCTGACGGCGACCTCGAGCTGTCTCGGTGGGACGACGCCGCCGGCACCCTGCGGCCCATCGTCACGTTCGACGGCAGCGACTACCCCGTGGGCATCCACCCGCTGGTCATCACACCCGACGGTACTGGGGCGTGGATGGGGTCCAACCGCGACACCGACCGCACCCGCCTGGTACGCGTCGACTTGACCACCGGCGAAGAGACCGAAGTCGACAGCCACCCAGAACTCGACATCGATCCCCGGGCGCTCGTCAGCCCCATCGTCCCTGCGCCGCTCATTCAGCACCGGCGCACCGGCGAGTTGCTCGCCGTCCGCTATTTCGGTGAGCGCCAGGTCATCCGGGCTGTCGACCCGCGGTTCGGCGACGTCCTGAGCAACCTGCAGAAGCTGTCCGACGGAGACATCGGACGACTCTCCTCGGACGAGTCCGGGCTGCGCTGGGTCGTCGGGTTCAATCACGACCGCGATCCCGGCGCCACCTATCTGTACGACCACACCACCGGCGAGAGTCGACTGCTGTTCCGGCCGTTGCCGCACCTCGATCCCGAGCAGCTGGCCACCATGCGGCCGGTCACGATCACCTCACGCGACGGACTGGCGCTGCACTCGTACCTGACGCTGCCAGTCGGGGTGGAACCGAAGGGGCTACCGCTGGTGCTCGTCGTGCATGGCGGGCCGTGGTACCGCGACAGCTGGGGTTTCGATGCCGGGGTGCAGTTGCTGGCCAACCGCGGATATGCGGTGTTACAGGTCAACTTTCGCGGATCCGTGGGATACGGCAAGGCCTTCCTCAAGGCGGCGATCGGCGAGTTCGCGGCCAAGATGCACGACGACCTCATCGACGGCGTCGACTGGGCAGTGGAGCAGGGCTACGCCGACCCCGACCGCGTGGCCGTCTTCGGCGGCTCCTACGGCGGGTACGCCGCCCTGGTCGGGGTGACCTTTACACCCGACGTCTTCGCCGCCGCCGTCGACTACGTCGGCATCTCCGATCTCGCGAACTTCATGCGAACCCTGCCGCCGGTCGCCCGCCCGCACCTGGCCAACAACTGGCACGCGTACGTCGGCGACCCCAGCGACCCCGAGCAACTGGCCGACATGGTGGCCCGCTCGCCGATCACGAGAGTCGACCAGATCCGGACGCCGCTGATGGTGATCCAAGGAGCCAACGACGTGCGCGTGGTGCAGGCCGAATCCGACAACCTCGTCACCGCGCTCCGCGGTCGTGGCGTCGAGGTGGACTACCTCATCCAATCGGACGAGGGCCATGGCGCGGTGAACCCGGAGAACGTGATCGACATGTGGCGCGCCATCTCGGGATTCCTCGCTCGGCACCTTGGCGGGCGGGCATGAAAGAGGTTGTCCGTGAACGGAAGCCCACCGCGCTGCAGCAGGCGGGAGGCATACCGGGACTGATCTATGCCAGCCTGCCCGGCGTGGTCTTGGCGGTGGCCGACGCCGTGACCGGAATTCACACCGCGGTGGCACTGGCCGTGGGCACCGGCGCAGGTATCGCGCTGCTGCGGCTGCTGCGCAAGGAGTCAATGCAGCCGGCGCTGTCCGGTCTGTTGGGCGTCGCGATCGCCGCGTTCATCGCCTACCAGACCGGAGACGCGAAAGATTACTTCCTGGTGGGCATTTGGGGGAGCTTCGTTCTTGCGGTGGTGTTCTTCGCATCGATTCTGCTGCGTAGGCCGCTCGCGGGTGTCATCTGGGGTGCAGTGAGCGGGACCGGTCAGGCCTGGCGCGCGGACCGGTCCGCCCGGATGGGCTACGACATTGCGACGCTCGCGCTGGTGGCCGTGTTCGCGGCCCGATTCATGGTGCAGAACTGGCTGCATGGCGAGGACGCCACGGGATGGCTTGCGTTTGCCCGGATCGCCATGGGCTATCCGCTAAGCGCGGTGGCACTCGTGGTCGTCGTCTGGGCGGTCCGCCGGGCCGAGCGGCGAAGGGCCGTCGCGAGCGAGTACGGCTGACGTTTCAGCCGTCCGTACCCGCACTTCCCGTGTTGCCCGCTTCGCCGGATGCCCCGGTGCTGCCGGGTGTTCCGTTCGTGTTCGTGCCGAAGGACCTGGCGCTCCCGCCGCTGCCGCCGGCGCCCGGTATGCCCGCGCCGCCGCCGCTGCCACCAAGGCCTCCCGTGCCACCAGAGCCGTGAGTTCCCGTCGAGCCCAACAGTCCGCCAGCCCCGCCCGTGCCACCGGTCCCACCATTGCCGCCGCTACCCCCGGCGCCGCCGTCGCCCGCAGCTCCGCCGGTCCCACCGTCACCGCCGGTGGTAGTTCCGATCGTGCCGATGGCGGGACCGCCGCTCCCGCCGTTACCGCCGTTACCGCCGGTCGCACCGCTGCCACCCTGAGCGCCCTCGCCTCCTGAGCCGCCCGCGCCACCGATGCCGCCGATCAGCCCTCCGCGCCCACCCGCTCCACCGGCGCCGCCCGCACCGCCACCAGTCCCCGATGCGCCGTCGGCACCGTTCCCGCCGGCACCGCCATTGCCGCCGACGGCCACACTGCCTCCGGAGGTGTCTCCGCCGCCCCCGCCGTTGCCGCCGTTGGTTCCTGGGGCAACGCCGTTGCCGCCGTCTCCACCGGAACCGCCCACGCCCGTGACGTTGCCGTATCCGCTCCCGCCGGCTCCGCCGTTGCCGCCGTTGCCTGCGGTACCACCACCGGTGCCGCCGTCACCCCCGCTACCGCCTTGTCCGAGCGGATTGCCGATGCCGCCGAGATTGGCGCCGGTTTGGCCGTGGCCGCCGTCTGCCCCGTTCTGGCTACCCACGCCGCTGGTCCCCTGGCCGCCCGCATCGCCGATTTGCTCGCCTTCCCCGATTTTGGCGGGCTGGCCGTTCGGAAAGTCGGGGACACCGGGGTTGGGGGTTGCCGTGTCGGGCACCGTGGGCGCGTTGGTGCCGTTGGTCCCGAGTGCGCCTGCTCCACCCGCTCCGCCGGCTCCACCGTTGCCGAACAGCAGCCCACCATTTCCGCCTCGGCCGCCGTTGCCGCCGGCCTGTCCGGCGACGGTCGCGGATGCGCCCACACCGCCGCTGCCGCCGTTGCCGAACAACCCGGCGCTGCCGCCGCTCCCACCGGCCCCACCGTTGATGCCGACGACGCCTGCGCCGCCGCCCCCGCCGTTGCCGATCAGCAGCCCGCCATTGCCACCGGTCTGCCCGGCTCCACCCTGGTAACCGTTGCCGATCAGAAGCCCGGCGTTGGGATGCTCGGCCGTGCCGTTGCTGATGAACACACCGATCAGTGCGGAGATGGGATCGACCGCAGGACCGACCAGGTTGATCGCCGGATTGGAAACCGGAATGACCAAGGCGGCGGCCAGCTTTGGCGGGACGCTGTCTCCGGCGAACACGCACAGCGGATCGTTTGCGCACTTGGTCAGGTCGGCCAAGGGTGGCGCCAACGGAGCGTCCATCGATATCACCGCAATGCCCGGCGAGGCATGAGCCGCAGGCGCCTCCGATAGCGCGGTGAGCCAAAACGCAGCCCCAGCGAGGGCAACCCCGGCGGTGACGGACGAGCGAACCAAACGAGACATGAGGGGACCTCTGCTGGAGGGGGTGGAGAAAGGCCAGCAAAAGAGTATTTGCTTGCGACGGCAACGTCTTGAAAACCGAGCAGAATCCTGCGGAAGGCCGAGCCATCGCCAGGAGTTCGCTACCTCACCGGATCGTCCGCGGTGTTCCCGGGCGGGTCGTCACCGAGGGCTTCCCGTAGCCAGCGTCGTTCGGCGCTGCTGATGGCGCGGGCGGTCATCAGCATGCCGCGCCTGTACGGATCAGCGACGTCCTCGGCATGCAGCGGCCGATCGCCGTCGTAGAAGAAACTCGCCGGCTCCTCCAGGAACGCCAGCCGTCGGCGTAGTACGGCGTGCTGGTCGGAGACCTCGGGCAACTCGGACAGGAACGTCAGAACGACGAAGAATCGGGCGAAGTCAGTGATCTCGTGCTGCGCGGGGTGACGTAGCCGCTCGAGTAGGTCGGCGCGGCCCGCCTCTGTCGCGGTTAGCACGTACCGACCCGGGCCTGCGTCCGTGTCCGCTCGCCGCTCTAGCAGGCCGGCCTTGGCGAGTCGGGTGATCGCCGGATACAGGCTGCCATCGCTGACGGGCCGCGTGTAACCAGTCAGCTGGGACACGCGCCGACGCAACTCGTGCCCTGCCAGTGGGCCCTCGTTCAGAAAGCCCAGGATCGCTAACTCCAGCACGTCGCCTCCTGATCACATCGAATCGAGGTGCACATCGATTCGATGCTACCTTGGACGAATGCCATTGGAATCCTCCGAAGCAGTGATGAAGCGATTCGTCGAGTTCATCAACACAGCGGACGAGCAACTTGCCGGCCAGGTCATCGCCTCGGACGCAGTGTTCTACGCACCGACACATGCCGAACCGCTGCGTGGACCCGGCGGCTACTTGGAACTACTTGCCGTCTTGCGCAACGGGTTTCCTGACATCCACTGGACCGTGGAAGAGACAATCGCCGAAGGCAATAGGATCGCCGCACGATTCACCATGCGCGGCACACATCAAGGTGACTTCTTCGGAATCCCGCCGACCGGCAACGAGATCTCGGTGCAGGCTCTCAACTTCTATCACCTGGCGGACGGCAAGATCGTCAACGAGCGAGGCCAGCCCGATCTGCTCGGGATCATGCAACAAATCGGCGCCGTGCCAACTCCGTGAAGTTGGAAGCTACCCTTGCGATTCCCGTCAGATCTTCCCGCCCGGGAACATCGTCTTGACGGCCTGCGTGACGGTGTCGCGGGCAGCGGCAGCGCCGTCGGGCTCCAGGGAGCTGATCGCCATCACGTAGCGGCGATCGGGTCCGATCACGCCGGTCGACACGTGCAACTGGTTCGCGCCGCTCCAGCAGCAGAACCAGCCCTGCTTGACCGCGACCGGCTCGGCATAGAGCCCCTCGGGGATGCCGAACCGCTGCGGGTACCCATCGGTGCCCGTCGGTGTGGACTGCGCGAGGTCGCCGAGGATGACGGCGGCCTGTTCGGGTGGCAGGCCGCCAGTGCCGTCCAACAGCATGCGGTAGTACTGGACGAGATCGCTTGCGGTGCTTGTGGTGACGTCCCAATGGCTGTTCGAGGGCGCCGTGGTGCCCGGCAACCCGTACCGCGCCTTGACGCGGGCGAGGATGGCATTTCCACCGCCGCGGTTCCAGAACATCTGGGCTGCGCTGTCGTCGGACGAGCGCAGCATGACGTCGAGTGACGCGCGATCGGCGGGGGACAGCGTCGTCTTGCCCTGGGACTGCTGCAGCAGCAGATCGTCGGCGATGAACAGCTTCGCCACGGACGCGATCGGGAAGGGTTTGGTGTTGCCGTTGGAGATGATCTGGCCGGTGTCGCGGTCCAACACGACGGTCTCGATGTTGGCGCCAGACTTGGCCGCGTCGGCGGTGGCCTGACGGACGCGGGCGTCGAGTCCGTCGAATGAGGCCGCCGGCTGGTCGGGTGGGGCTTCGGGCAGCACGGGAAGCGAGGCCTGCGGGGCGGCGATTGGTGCTTGCGTGGTGGTCTCAGCGGTCGGCGGAGCACCCCAGACCTGTGCCTCACAACCGTTTACGAGCAGCGCCACACAGACGACCGCCATTCCCGTAATCAGCCGCCGCATACGTCTCCTCCAAGCAGATCTTGAACCAGGGCAGCCGGGTACCCGCTGCGCCCCTGGATACGCCCAGCCTAATCGGCTGGCGCAGAGTGCACCGGGTCGCCGGACGTTTCGTCCTCAGCGGTTGGAGCGCGTGTCTGTGGCCGGCTGCGAACTGAGGCCCGCCAACAATGCCTGTCGGCTGGCACGGACGTGTTCGCGCATCACTCGCTCGGCGCTGTCCCCGTCCTTGTCGATGATGAGTTCGAGGACGTCGTGATGCTCGCGGTCGGACTGCAGGGGTCGACCAGGCTGACTCAGCGACGTGTTGACCAGGCGGGAGTACGCGAGCTGGTTCATCAGCATCCGGTAGTGCGCCTCGAGTTTGCTGTTGTCGGCGCCTCGAATCAACAGGTCGTGAAACTCCTCGACCAGATCGGCGTAGCGGGCGCGATCGTCGGCTGCCACCGCTTGGTCGGCTTGGCGCAGGTTCTCCTCGAGCTGGTCGATCTCGGGCACTCGTCCCCGCTGCGCGAGTAGTCGCGCGGCCGCGCCTTCGAGAAGCTCCTTCATCTCGAAGAGCTCGATGATCTCGCGACGCGAGGGAGTGGTCACGAAAGTGCCCACCCGCGGCCGGATTTCGATCAGACCCTCGGTCTGCAGCTGCTTGAACGTCTCACGAACCGGCGTTCTGCTGACGCCGAATTCTTCGGCGAGCGCGAGCTCGGAGATGTTGACCCCCGGCTGGATCTCGCCCATGATGATGCGTCGACGGACCTCGGCAATCAACCGTGCCTGAACGGATCCGTTACGCGATCCGTTGGTGCCTGTCACCGTCGATTTCCTCCTGAGAGCTAGGCTCGTCCGCGGTCACAGCGGCGTGAGCGCGCCGCCATCGAAGAACTTACCCGCGCTGTAGACCATCGCTGATCGTTCACTGACGTCGGCGTGGACGACTCGGCCGAGGAACACCGTGTGTGTGCTGGCCCGCAGTCTCTCCCGGATCTCGACCTCCATCCGGGCGGCGCTGCGTGCGAGCAACGGACTTCCGAATGGTCCGCGCTCCCAGTCGAGACCGGCGAACTTGTCATCTGACTTGGTTGCGAACCGGTTGACGACGTCGAGCTGCTCGCTGGAGAGGATGTTGATCGCCAAGTGGGTGGCGGCGAATAGGCAATCGTGCGTTGACGACGTGTGTTGGACGGCGACCATCACGGTCGGTGGGGCCAACGACACACTCGAGAACGCATTGACGGCCAGACCGCGGGGTGTGTCCTGGTCCATCGCGGTGACGACGGTGACACCGCTGACGAACTGGCGGTTGACTGCCTTCATCGTGTCCAGGTCGGGGAGTTCTGGCACGAGAGCCCTCTGCGTCATGGCGTTCAGTGGTCCTGACCAATGGTCAAGATCCCGAGGGCAGTCAGTAAGGCGCGTGGATCCCAGGTGACGTATTCCTTCGCGATGCGATCCCCGTCGAAGTGGGCGAATGTTGCACCACTGACGATGATTTCACGATTGGTCGGTGGAACGCCCAGGAACGAGTGGCGGTGGGTGCCGCTGCTGTGCCAACGAACGGCGGCACGATCACCGTCGACCACGAGCTCGTCGATGATGGTCTTCAGGTCCGGAAAGGCTGCCCGGGTCGTCACTATCGAAGCCTTGAACTCGGCCAGGCTCTGGCCCTCGCCGGTGCCGCTGATCCGCCGGTAGTCGGGACTCAGCAGCGTGTCGAGCGCTTCGACTTCGCCGAGGTCCCACGCGGCCAGCCAAGCGTGCTCGATCCGGGTTCGATTGTCGGTGGTGGTGGACATGACTGTCTCCCTTCAGTTCTCAGTCGCGCCGACGGGGCTGACCGCAAGGCCCACCGGAGGCGTGGGTGCGATCGGGGCTGTCGTGGTCTTCTCGTTGCCGAACACGGGTGCCTTGCTGTGCCACAGTGGCGGAAGTCGGTAGGTGAGCAGGTAGACCACCGCTGCGACGCCGAATCCGACGAAGTACGACAGGTCACCCCATTCGGGGTGTGCCTCGGCGATGGGGCCGACGAAGATCGACAGATTCCAGAACAGCATCGACGCCAAGGTGCCGACCAACCAGGCGACGAAGCCCCACTCCAGGATGCGCCGAGAATCGTAGAGTTCGGCGATCCGAGCCCGGTCGTGCCTGTGCCCAAATACGTAGTCGAGCAACAGCACTGCGCCAAACGGTGCGATCAGGTACGCCCCGACGAAGAGGAACGTCTTGAACTTGTCTTCGAAGCCCTCGTCGGCCCATAGGCTGATGGCGTAGGCGGCGGCGCAGATCAGGATGACGGCCGTGCGCCTGCTCACCGGTATCCGGAGCGTCTGTACCGAGATGGCGCCGCCGTAGACGTTCAAGAAGTTCTGTGAGAACGACGAGACGAGAACCACGAGCAGCGCTGCCACGTGAAATGGTCCGGTCAGCCGGTACAGCGCGTCGATGGGGCTTTCACCGGTGGCCGCCGAGCTTCCCAGCAGGGCGCCGGCGATGCCGAGCCATGACAACGACAAGAAGTTGCCGGCGAAGGTCCAGATCCCGGACGCCCGATTGACGCCGTCTTCGTCGGGCAGATAGCGCGAGTAGTCAGAGGCGAACGGCCACCACGCGATGAGGAACGACAGGAAGAATCCCGCGAACGTGATCCAGCCACCCACCCCGCCGATCCAGTAGTCGGCATGCGGGTTCGTGACGAAACCACCCTGCCAGCCGCGGCTTACCGAAACGACGGTGATCATCAGGAAGCCGAAGAACAGCACCACGGCGAGGATCCGCTCGAGGTAGTGGATCATGTTGTAGCCGTACACTGCGACGACGAGCTGAATCAGCACCAGCACGGCGGTGCCGAGCCAGTACGGAATGGCCGGTACCAGGGCGGCCAGCGCTTGGCCGCCGAGGATGACGGTGACTGCAGCCCAACCAATTCCGGCGAAGATGTTGACGTACGCGACCGGCAGGAAGTTGCCGAAGAATCCCAGCGGGCCACGGGCCTGAATCTGCTGAGCGACACCAAGCCGGCCGCCCATGCGGGACAGCACACCCATCACGACCGATCCGACCAACGAGCCGGCGACGATCGCGGTGACCGAGGCTGTCAATGACAGGCCATAACTCACTGCCAGGAACCCCAGCACCATGATCGGGAAGTTCATTCCCGCCGCGAACCAGATGAAGAACTGGGAGATCGCCTTGCCATGGCGCTCGGAGTCGGGGATGGCGTCGACGCCGTAGGGCTCGACGGCCGCCACCTTGTCGCGGTAGCGCAAGTCCGGCGCGGCTGAGCCATCCGGGCTGCGTGCTGGATCAAGAGTCATCGGATTCCTTTGATCGATCTGTTTGGCCTGGGCCGCGCCAGCTGGGGAAGCAAGTGCCTCTGGCATGCAACAGAAAAGTAATCTTCCTCATACCCGATGTCAATGAGTGATCCAAAATACGTTGCTTCTGCGGCAGAGCGACCGCCTCCAGGGGCGGTTGTTTCCGTTGCGTAAACCGGCTAGCTGCATCGATGCCGCTGTTGACCGCTCCGAGGCCCAGTTCAGCGATCCGGTTTCTTGACCGGCAGACGTGGGGCGAGCTATCGTCTGTTGTATGCAACAAGCGCATTCCGCAGCAGGGATCGGTCTCCGCAAGGTGGTCGTCTACCGCGAATCCATCGTCACCGAGGCCGGCGTCCAACCAGCTCAGCCGGCCTGTCAGGCGAGTGTGGCCGCGGTGATTCGAAACCCCTGGGCGGGAAGCGATCCGACGCACCAACTGGCCGAGGAGGCCGCACGGATCGCGCCCGTCCTGGCCCGCCTGCTGACTGATCGCCTCATCGGCGCACTCGGTGCAGTGGAGGCCGTCGAAGCGTTCGGCAAGGCCGCCATCGTCGGCAGCGGCGGGGAGATCGAGCACGGTGGCGCGTTGATCCACACGCCGTACTTCGGCAACCTGATGCGCGAATACCTCGAAGGCGAGTCGATCATCTGCTTCGCCGACACCCGCGCCGAAGCCGGTGAGCCACTGATCGTGCCGCTGTGGCACAAGACCCACGCTGCGACGCGCAGCCACTATCAGACCGTCACCACACGGGTATCCGATGCTCCTCGCGCCGACGAGATCGTGATCGTCGCCGCGGCGTCGACCGGTCCACGACCACATCCCCGCATCGGCGACCGCACCACCGACCCCGCAGTCACCTCAAGAGATCTGGAGAGCGTCCTTTCATGAAGATCCGCAAGATCGTCACCATCGTCGAAGAAATCCGAACCGAGGGCGGCCGCGAGGTTCACCCCGCGGCGCGGGTCGCCATCGTCGCCGCAGTGATCGAGAACCCCTGGGCTGGAATGGGATTCGTCGATGACCTGGCTCCGGGCATCGGCGAAACGGCCTCTGACGTCGGAGCGCTGCTGGCCCCGCAGGTGATAGAGGCACTGCAGGCGCCGGTGGAGGCGTACGGCAAGGCGGCCATCGTCGGACTCAACGGCGAGATCGAACACGGCTCCGGATTGATCCACACACTGCAGTTCGGCGATCACTTCCGCAAGGCCGCCGATGCCACGACCCTGCTGCCCGCCGTCGAGAAGCGGGGCCCAGCGGGCGTGTTGTTCGACATCCCGCTCAAGCACATCACCGACGCGACGATCCGGTCGCACCACCAGACGGTCGAGGTGCGCATCGCCGATGCACCGCATCCTGACGAGATCATCGTTGCGCTCGCCGCCGCGGCGCAAGGTCGGCCGCAACAGCGGCTGGCCCCGCTGAGCACCGAGCAATAGCATCGGCTGAGGGGCAGATCACCGATGACCACAACGCGGCTCGTTCTCCTGCATGGCGTGGGCCTCGACCACACCATGTGGGACGCCGTCAGGGCGCTGTTACCCGCTGACGTCGACGTCGTCGCCCCCGATCTGCTAGGCCACGGCGCAAGGCAGGCCGCCCCGGCCGGCGTCACGCTTGCGGACTTGGCGGGCGACGTCGCCGAGCAGATCAACCCGGGTGCACACGTGGTCGGGTTCTCGCTGGGTGCGCTGGTCGCCCAGCACCTCGCCCGCTTCCGTTCCGATCTCGTGGCGACGGTGACCTCGGTCAGCTCGGTGTGCCGCCGGACCGAGGCGGAGCGAACCGCCGTCCTCGAGCGTCTTCGCATCGCCGAGAGCGATCCCGCCACAAGCACCAAGGCCTCCTTGGCACGGTGGTTCGAGGGCACCGCCGTGCCGGACGAGCAGGTCCGCCGCACCGAGGCGGTGCTGCGCGCCAACGACCCGGCAAGCTTCCTGGCCTGCTACCGCGTCTTCGCCACCGCCGACGCGGACATCGCACCCGAACTCCCGCGCATCGACATCCCCGCACTCGCCGTCACCGGCGCCGACGACCTCGGGTCGACCCCGGAGATGACACAGCGACTCGCCGACGCGATCCCCGGCTGTCGCAGCGTCGTGATCCCCGGTGCGCGGCACATGCTTCCCATCCAACGCCCCCGCGAACTCGTCGACTGCGTGTCGGCCTTCCTCAAAGAGAGTGCTCATGTCTGAACTCCGCACGTTGGGACACTTCATCGACGGCAAGCCCACCCCGCCGGCATCCGGCGAATACTTCGAGAGCACCAACCCCGCGACCCGCGAGGTGCTCTACGAGGCCGCCCGTGGTGACGCCGTGGACGTCGACCGCGCCGTCCTGGCGGCACAGTCGGCGTTCGACGACCCGCGCTGGCGCGATCTGAGTCAGACCAAGCGTGGTCACCTCTTGCGCAGACTCGGTGATCTGGTCGCCGAGAATGCCGAGGAACTTGCCCGCTCGGAGACGCAGGACAACGGAAAGCTGTTGCGGGAGATGCGCGGACAGCTGACAACGCTGCCCGAGTACTTCTACTACTACGCCGGGCTGGCGGACAAGATCCAGGGTGACGTGATCCCCACCTCCGATCGGCGCGTCCTCAACTACACCTCCCGCGAGCCGCTCGGTGTGGTGGGCGCGATCACGCCGTGGAACTCTCCACTCACCCTGACCACCAGCAAGCTCGCCCCCGCCCTGTGCGCAGGCAACACCGTCGTGATCAAGCCCTCGGAGTACACCTCGGCCACCGTCCTGCGACTCGCGGAGCTCGCGGTCGACGCCGGATTCCCGCCCGGCGCGGTCAACGTCGTCACCGGATTCGGGGCCGAGGCCGGCCAGCCCTTGGTGGACCATCCCCTGCTGGCCAAGATCTCCTTCACCGGAAGTACCGCCACCGGCTCCCGCATCGCGGCTGCCGCGGCGGGCAGATTCATCGGATGCACGCTCGAACTGGGCGGCAAGTCCCCGAACATCGTCTTCGAGGACGCCGACGTGGCCAACGCTGCGGTCGGGGTCATCGCAGGGATCTTCGCCGCCGCCGGACAGACCTGCATCGCCGGCAGCCGGGTCTTCGCTCACCGATCGGTCTACGACGAGCTTCTCGAGCTCGTCTCCGAGCGCGCACGCAGCATCCGCATGGGTGATCCGCTCGACGACACAACGGAATTGGGCCCACTAGCATTCGAGGACCAGCGCGACAAGGTCGCCTCGTACGTGGACATCGGCCGCAGCGAAGGGGCGCGCGTGCTCACCGGCGGCCGAACCAGCGACGCCGGCCTCGGCGGATACTTCTACGAGCCCACCGTGCTCGTCGACGTCGACAACGACATGCGGGTCGTGCGCGAGGAGATCTTCGGGCCCGTCGCGGCCGTCATGCCCTTCGACAGCGAAGACGAGGTCATACGCCTGGCCAACGACACCGAGTACGGACTTGCTGCCGGCGTGTGGACGTCGAATCTAGCTCGCGCACACCGGGTTGCATCGAAGTTGGAGGCGGGCACGGTGTGGGTCAACACCTACCGGGCGATGTCGCCCATGTCGCCGCGCCAAGGCTTCAAGAGCAGCGGAGTCGGTGTCGAACACGGCACCGAAACCATCAAGGAATACACCAGGCTCAAGAGCGTCTGGATCAACACCGACGAGGGACCGGTACCCGATCCCTTCGTGATGCGGAGCTGACCATGCCACTCATCGAAGTCTCCCTGGCTCAGGGACGTTCAGAGCAGCAGATCCGCACCATGATCCACGAAGTCCACGAAGCCGTACTGCGCACCATCGACACCAGGCCCGAGTACATCCGTGTCATCGTGCGCGAAGTGCCTCGGACGCACTGGGCCACAGGCGACGTCACGCTGTCCGAGATGCAGTCTCGGCACGGCTCAGACCCGAAAGCATCTGGTACCGAGGAGGAATCATGAGATTTTCATTGTTCGTACACATGGAACGCTGGGACGAACAGGTCAGCCATCGCCAGCTGTTCGAGAACCTCACCGAGCTGACGCAGATGGCCGAAGCCGGCGGCTTCAGCACGGTATGGATCGGCGAGCACCACGGCATGGAGTACACCATCTCGCCGAGCCCGATGCCCCTGCTCGCCTATCTCGCAGGTCAGACGTCCACCATCCGGCTCGGTGCAGGAACCATCATTGCCCCGTTCTGGAATCCGATCCGTGCCGCCGGCGAGTGCGCACTGCTCGACGTCATCAGCAACGGGCGCATGGAAGTCGGTCTGGCCAGGGGCGCCTACCAGTTCGAGTTCGACCGGATGGCCGGCGGCCTGCCTGCCAGCGACGGCGGAAAGTACTTGCGGGAGTTGGTACCGGCGGTGCGCAAGCTCTGGCAAGGCGACTACGCGCACGACGGCGAGATCTGGCAGTTCCCCACCTCGACGAGCGTCCCCAAGCCCATCCAACAGCCGATGCCGCCGATGTGGATTGCCGCTCGCGACCCCGACTCACACGACTTCGCGGTCCGGTCCGGATGCAACGTCATGGTCACCCCTCTGATGAAGGGCGACGAAGAGGTGGCCGACCTGCAGCAGAAGTTCGAAACCGCGGTGGCCAACCATCCCGAGGTCGCTCGCCCACAACTAATGGTGCTGCGCCACACCCATGTTCACTCTGCTGATGACTCCGACGGTTGGCGCCCCGCCGCCGCGGCAATCTCCAAGTTCTACCGGACCTTCGACGCGTGGTTCGGCAACAAGACCACCCCGGTCGACGGCTTCCTCGCCCCCAGCCCCGAATCCAAGTTCGAAGGACGCCCGGAGTTCGAACTCGACTCCCTGCACCGCACGGCCATGATCGGTACACCCGACGAAGTCATCGCACGTCTGAAGCACTACGAGGAACTCGGCGTCGACGAATTCAGCTTCTGGTGCGACAACAGCCTGCCGCACGAAGAGAAGCGGAAGTCACTCGAACTCTTCATCAAGGAAGTGGCTCCGACGTTTCAGTAGGTCTACCCTCGCCCGGCCCAGGAGATCGAAATGACCGATGAGGCGTATCTCGTCGCGATAGACATGCAAGACGTGTTCAGCCGACCCGACAGCGGGTGGTTCGCGCCACGGTACGCCCAGGCGGCCAGCGGAATCCGGGAGTTGTTGCCGCTCTTCGACGATCGCGCGGTGTTCACCCGATTCGTCTCGCCGCGCGAGCCTACGGGCGCATGGGTCGAGTACTACCAGCGGTGGCCCTTCGCGTTGGTTCCAGACGACGACCCGCTGTATGAACTGACACCAGAGTTCAGCCGCCACGCCGAGGCTGCGGTCTGTATGACGACGTTCGGAAAGTGGGGACCGGCGTTGGCTTCGGCGATGCGCGGTAGCCACGAGATGGTGCTCACCGGTGTGTCGACCGATTGCTGTGTCCTGGCCACTGCCCTGGCCGCCGCTGACTCCGGTGTACACGTGCGGGTGGTCGCCGACGCATGCGCCGGCATCAGCGACGAAGACCACGAACGGGCGTTGGAAGCCATGGCGTTGTTCGGTCCCCTCGTCGAGATCACCGCCGTCGAGCAGGTGCGACGCGATATCACCAAGGAGTGAACATGTCCCATCCATCGGCGAACCACGCCGCCTTCAGTGACCGCGTCAGGGTGTGCGGGCCGGTCGACGTGCTGCATGTCTTTCTGCGCGAAGATCTCCCGCAGACCCATGTGTCCGCGCTGAGCGTGGTCCCGCTGCCGGACTGCTTTCACCGGATCCGCGCCAAGGATCTTGGTGACGCGCGACGGCAGTCGGCTGCTCTGCGCGCGAACGCCGGCAGTTCGTCCTGCACGATCTTCGTCGACGTCGAAGCGACCGTCGACCGCGACGTACGCAAGGCGTTGCACGCTGCCGAACGAATCGGGTCCACCACGGCGAGTGGAGAGCCCGCTGTGCGTTATGTCGGCACACCCCATGGGCTGGCAGGTTTCATCGATGATCTGCATCGCCTTGGCATTGCGGACGGTGTCACGTTGCGGTCAGCGCAGTTCCCTGCTTGCTCGGAGGATTCGATCAACGAAGTGCTCCAGGCACTCACTGCCTGATAGCGCTGCGCTTTACTACCGGAGCCAGGCCCCCTTAGGTTTGTTGGGTCCGGAGCCGCACGCGATCGCGAATCCCCGCTCGCGAGGTACACCGGGAGCGGAGACAAGGGGAACGCCGAATGACCACTGCCACCGAAGATTCTCGCTCCGAGAAGGGGTTGGCGCGGGTCGCTCAGTCGCTGGCGGGCTGGACGGAGAAGTGGTTTCCGGACGCCTATGTCGTCGCCCTCGCGGGTGTCGTCCTCGTCTCCGTCGCCGCGCTAGCCAACGGGTCGTCTCCGCAAGCGGTCGTGGATGCGTTCGGCAACGGCTTCTGGGATCTGACCGCCTTCACGCTCCAGATGGCCATGGTGGTGCTGACCGGATACGTCGTCGCCACGTCCCCGCCGGTGGCCCGGCTGATCGATCGCCTCGCCACCGTGCCACAGTCGGCGCGCAGTGCGGTGAGTCTCGTTGCGTTCCTGTCCATGTCGGTCTCCTTCCTGAATTGGGGACTGAGTCTGGTCTTCGGCGGACTGCTGGCCCGGGCCATCGCACGTCGGACCGATCTGCGGGTGGACTATCGCGCTCTCGGTGCCGCGGCGTTCATGGGGCTCGGCGCGGTGTGGGCCCTGGGGTTGTCCTCGTCGGCCGCACAGCTTCAGGCGACCGCCAGCTCGCTGCCCGACACATTGTTGAAGATCACCGGCGTCCTCGACTTCGGCAAAACAATCTTCACGTGGCAGTCCCTGTCGATGTGCGCGGTCATCATCGCGCTCACCGTGGTGATCGCGCACTTCTCAGCACCAAGGGGCGCGGCCATCAGGACCGCCGAGGATCTGGACGTGGACCTGGATGACCAGAGCGAGGAGGTGCCGCCACGCGCGCGGCCGGGGGAGTGGCTCGAGTACAGTCGCGTCCTGCCCGTCGTGGCGGCCCTGATGACGTTGGGCTGGCTGATCTCCCAGCTGCTCACGAAACCGGTCTTGACCGTCGTCAGCAGCCTCAACGGATATCTGCTGGTCTTCCTCATCCTCGGATTGGTGCTGCACGGGACACCACGGAAGTTCTTGCAAGCCGTCGCCAAAGCCGTCCCGGCTACGGGCGGCATCCTCGTTCAGTTCCCGCTGTATGCCGCCATGGCGGCGATCCTCACCAAGGCGAAAGGCACTGGTGGGCACACGGTTTCGGATCAGCTCGTGCACCTGTTCACCAGTGTTGGCGGCGGGGCGTTCGCGGTCGTCATCGCCATCTACACCGTCGTGTTGGGTGTCTTCATTCCATCGGGCGGCGGCAAGTGGTTGGTCGAGGCCCCCTACGTCATGCAATCGGCCACCGACGTCCAGATGAATCTCGGTTGGACGGTCCAGATCTACAACGTGGCCGAAGCGCTGCCGAATCTGATCAACCCGTTCTTCATGCTGCCGCTGCTGGCGGTGCTCGGACTCCGGGCCCGCGATCTGGTGGGATTTACGTTCTTGCAGTTCATCTTCCACCTACCGGTGGTCCTGGCGTTGGTGTGGTTACTCGGAATGACGTTCGACTTCGTTCCCCCTGTCGTGCCCGCGACACCGTAGGCGGAGGGAGCCGGGCGCTCTCCCGTACGCAGGCGAAGACGTGGTATCACAGTGGTATCATGACGCCATGGGAATGACGCTGCGTACCACAGACCAGCAGGCAGAAGCGTTGCGCCGGCAGGCCGCTGCCGAGGGGCGGTCGATGCAGGCTGTGGCGCTGTCGGCGATCGACGAATACATCGCCCGGCGGGCGCACAAGGCCAAGGTTGCCGATGCGCTGCAGCGCGTTGTGCGCGAGGAGGCTGGCGTTCTGGAGCGCCTCAAGGACGCGTGACCGAGTACCTGGATCTCGACGACCTACTCGAAATCGCTCGTGTCGCCGTTGCAGAGGACGTCTCGGTCGGCGACTACGGCTTACTCGAATCTGCCCTGGCCCGGCCTCGAGCTTCCGTGTTCGGCCAGGATGCCTACCCTGAACTGCACCTCAAAGCCGCTGCGCTGCTGCACTCCCTGGCACGCAACCACGCGCTGGTGGACGGAAACAAGCGACTCGCATGGACAGCCTGCCGAACATTTTTGGCCATCAACGGTCAATGGATCAGCGCACCGGAAGACGAACGATTCGACTTCGTAATCCGCGTCGCCACCGGGTCGGAGGCCGAACTCGACAAGATCGCTGCGCAGCTACTGTCGTGGAGCTACGAGGAGGGATGAGTTGCGTCGCGTGAATTCGTGAGCGGCCATCGTGCCTCCGTCATTTTGCTGCTCTGGCCTAGTCCAATCCGGGGTTAGATTGATCACCAAGGGAGTCGAGTTGTACTAATTGCTGGGGTGTCGTTTGCCGGGGTTTTCGCGAAACTTTGTTGTGTTGACCAGCCTTGTCCGTGACTGGTGGAATGAGCCGGTCGACTATGCGGCGCAGGTACAGTATTTCACCAAGAGATCGCTGGCTAGTCCCCTCAAAGTATTGATCGGCGGTGGGACTGCCCTCGTTGCCGTTGTTTTGCTAGCGCTGGAGCTGCCCTTCACCAGTTCGAGCGGCTTCGCTTCTCGCCTCGTCGTGACGATGTTTGCCGCCTTGACGATCTTTTGGGCCGTCATATGGTGTTGGCGACCGTGGCCCTCGCGTAGCTGGTCGATCGGGTTCGTCGTTTCGTGCGATATCGGAATCGCCGCGGTGGCCCTGCACGACACGGGCTGGCTGACAGGACTCTTCGGGCTCAACGCGTTTGGGCTTATTGGCATCTACCTGATGTTCTTCGACGGGCCGAAAGTCCTAGCCGTGCACACGCTATGGATACTGGTGACGACGACGGCCCACGCTGTCCAGGTCGGCGGTGCAGAATTTGGCGGGGTCGGCTTGGCAGTCAAGGTGTTGCTGGTGGCGGCGGGCGGCGCCGCGGCGCCGCTGGGCATCCAATTCGGGATCTGGATTCTGCGCAACGACGCCAACGACTCGGTCACGGATCCGCTGACCGGCTTGCTGAACCGACGGGGGCTGTACCTGCATGTCGGTGACCTGGTGCGCGACGGAAGTTCCGAGGACGAGCACGTGGTGGTGATGGTCGTCGACCTGGATCGGTTCAAGGGCATCAACGACGCCTTCGGTCACGCCGTCGGTGATGAAGTCCTGATTCGCAGCGCACGGCGAATTCGGTCCGCCGTTCGCAGCAACGCGTTGGTGGCTCGGGTCGGCGGGGAGGAATTCGTGGTCGTGGACCTCGCTGAACCAGGCCACGCAGAACACATCACCGAGCGGGTGCGGTCTGCGGTCGCTGCACCGGCTGATCGACCTTCGGTCACCGCCAGCGTGGGCGTCACGAGTGTGGCCCTGACCGAGTTGGCCGCGCCGGAGGCTGATTCCGCTGCACTGTTGGACGCGGTCATCGGGCGCGCCGATCTCGCGATGTTCGAGGCGAAACGCCTCGGCGGAAATTCGACGATCCACTTACGGGCTGCCGATTCCGACGACTGAGATCCGCCCGCCCAGCGCGGGGTAATAGCTACTCGAAGATCTTGCCGGGGTTGAGGATTCCCGCAGGATCGAGTGCATCCTTGATCGCCCGGTGCAGTCCCAGCACCGTCGGCGACAATTCGTTCACCAGGCCTCCACGCTTGAGCAGGCCGACACCGTGCTCGCCGGTGATGGTGCCGCCAAAGGACAAGGCGGCGTCGAGGATGCCGTCGAAGGCCGCGTGAATCCGCCGCCACAGGTCGGCGTCGTCATCCGTGGGTCCGATGATCAGAGGGTGCAGGTTGCCGTCGCCGGCGTGCGCGACGTTGGCGATCCGAACGCCGTGTTGCAGCGCCAGTGCCTCGATGCGGGCCAGCATCTCCGGGACCTGCTCCTTGGGGACGCACACGTCCTCGGTGATCACCGGTCCCAACCGTTCGAGCGCCGGGTAGGCCAACCGGCGGGCCGCGAACAGGGCGTCGCCTTCGTCGGGGTCGCTCGACCGTTCGGCCCAGTTCGCGCCGCTGGCCCGGAAGTGCTCGACGATGGCGTCGGCGAGTGCGCCGCCGGTGGGCTCTGGGTCATCGACCCGAGCGAGCAGTAGCACGTCTCCCGCGTCCGTCAGGCCCATGTGCTTCCAATCGTCCACCGCACGAAGGCAATACCGGTCCATCAGCTCCAATGCCGACGGGGTTATGCCCGCTGCCCCGACCGCGCGCACCGCGGTACCAGCAGCCACCAGCGACGGGAAGAAGCCCGCGACCGTGATGGGCGCGCCAGGCAGGCTGCGGAGGCGGACCGTGATCTCGGTGACGATGCCCAATGTGCCCTCGGACCCGACCATCAGGCCGACGAGGTCGTAGCCGGCGACGCCCTTGGCGGTCCTGCGCCCGATGCGCACCACTTCCGCCGAACCGGTCACCATCTCGAGTTCGAGCACGTACTCACCGGTGACGCCGTACTTGACGCAACACACCCCACCTGCGTTCGTGGCGACGTTGCCACCGAGCGTCGACCACGGCGAGCTGGCGGGATCGGGTGGGTACCACAACCCGTGCTCCGCCACTGCCGCGCGAAGGTCGTCGTTGACCACGCCCGGTTGGACCACCGCCAGCCGCTCCAACGGGTTGATCTCGAGGATCTTCGACATCGCCTCCAGGGACAACACCACGCAGCCGTCGATGGCGTTTGCGCCACCGGACAGGCCGGTCCCCGCTCCGCGGGCCACGACCGGGGTGCGGTGGCGCAGGCAGATCTCGACCACCCGACGGACCTCTTCGGTGCTGCGGGCACGTACGACGGCTGCCGGCTCGCCGGCCGGAGCCCCGGCCGCCTGATCTCGGCTGAGGCCACGGGCGACGTCGGCGTCGACGATCACCCGTCCCTGCGGCAGCGCGGCAAGCAGGTCGTCGACGACGGTCTCGGCGGCATCCATCAGCGCAGCATGCCCCGACCGCGTCCGCGCAGCGGGTACCCGCGCCGCAGTCTGTGGAGAGCACCACCGAGGGACCGTGCAATCGCCGCACCGACCAACAACCCGACCGCGATGGCAAAGACCACCGTCACCACGCCGAACGCGTTCGCCCCACCACCGCCGGGACTGGTGACCAGCGCGGTGGTGGAAAGCAGACCGAGGCTGCCCGGGACGAGCAGCCAGAAGGCCGGCAGGAAGACCACCAACCGCGGCAGATTCGGGCGCACGGCCTCGACGAGCGAGGACCCGAGGGTGGCGGCGACGGCGCCGAGGAAGCTGCCGAGCGCCGCGCCACCGACGTGTTGCCCGAAACTCTGGGCGGCGAAGGCGAGGACCAACACCACGGTGATCCACGGCAGCAACCGGATCGGCGGACTCTCGAGGACGCCGATCCCGAGGCTGATCAGAATCAGCCCCAACGGTGCGGCCCACCAGCCGAGTGTGTCGACGCGCAGATTGGTCAATTCCGCTGCCGGCACGGTGATTACGTGACTGGCGGCGACGATGCCCAGGGTGAACAGCAGCAGCTGGACCAGTCCGAAGGTCAGCCGTGACGTTCCTGCCACCATGTCGCCGGCGGCCAGCTCGGACATCGCCGTGACGATCAACGCGCCGGGCAGCAGCACCGCCAACGGCGGCAGCAGAGTGCGCAGTGGTCCGTCCAGCAGATCGGCGTTGGCGGCTGCGAACACCCCGCACGCCAGAACGAAGGCCGCAAGCGTGGGCAGCAGGGTGGCGATCAGGCCGAACCTCTGCCCCAGCCGGACGAGGGCGACCACCACGACGGCCCCAACGGCGGCGAAGGCAACGTTGGGGCCACCGGGCTGCAGGATCAGAGCGATTCCCGCGGCGATCGCGATCCAGCCGAGGTTGGCCATCCACTGCGGATAGCGGGGCGGACGGTGGCGCAGGTCGAGCAACTCCTCGGTGGCCTGTGCCACCGTCAACGCACGCTGCGATAGCCGATGACGGATCGCGCGGACCTCCGCGGCCTGGTCGAGACGCAGTCCGCCCGTGACCGACTCGAACGTGGCCGGGGCGCCGCTGGCCAGGTTCACGAAGACGCCGGTCGGCGATGCGGCGATCTGGACATCGGGGTAGCCCAGCGCGGCGCTCACCTCGGCGAGCTCGTCCTCCACGTCACTGACCGGCTGCCCCGTGGCCACCATCGCGGCGCCCAGGTAGGCCAGCAAGGCGCGGACGGCGTCGTCGTCTTCGGACACGGCGTCACTCTGCCAGGTCGGGGCAGAGGCCGGAGCGGGGTTCGTGAGCGGACGTCAGTTGATCCGCGCGCCGGTCACCGAATCGAACAGGTGAATGGTGTGAGCGTCCGCCGTGACGTGCACGGTGTCGCCCGTGCCGACGTGCTCGCGGCTGCCGATGCGGGCGATGACGTCGGCGTCGCCGGCGTCCATCTTTGCGGTGCCGTAGAGGTAGGCGTCGGCCCCGAGAGTCTCGACCACCCCGACGGTGACCGCTATGCCGTCGCCGGCGGTGGTCAGCCGCCAGCCCTCCGGGCGCACCCCGATGACGACGGGACCGTCCCCGCCGCCGGACCGGTGCACCGCCATCTCGTGCCCGCCGACGGTCACCGCGGCACCACTGAGTTGCGCGTCGAGGAACTTCATCGCCGGTGACCCGATGAATCCGGCGACGAAGACATTCTCCGGCCGATCGTAGAGGTCCATCGGCGCGCCAACCTGCTGCAGCACACCGTCTTTCATCACGCCGACACGGTCGCCCATCGTCATGGCCTCGGTCTGATCGTGGGTGACGTAGACGGTGGTGACGCCGAGGTCGCGTTGCAGCTTGGCAACGTCGGTGCGGGTTTGCACGCGCATCTTGGCGTCGAGGTTGGACAGCGGCTCGTCCATGCAGAAGACCTGTGGGTTGCGCACGATGGCCCGGCCCATCGCGACGCGTTGCCGCTGGCCACCCGACAGCGCCTTGGGCTTGCGGTCCAGGTAGTCGGTGAGGCCGAGCGTCTTCGCGGCGGAAGCCACCCGGCGCTTGCGTTCGTCGCGGGACATGCCTGCGTTCTTGAGGCAGAACTCCATGTTGCCGCCCACGGTCATATGGGGGTAGAGCGCGTAGTTCTGGAACACCATCGCGATGTCGCGGTCCTTGGGGGCCGTCGTCGAGATATCCCTGTCACCAAGGTAAATGGAGCCTGCGGTGAGCTCTTCGAGACCGGCCAACATCCGCAGCGTCGTCGACTTGCCGCAGCCGGAGGGACCGACCAGCACCATGAACTCGCCGTCGGCGATGTCGAGGTCCATTCCGGCCACCGCGGCCGTCGGCGCATTCGGATACCAGTGCTGGGCCTCCTCGAATCTGATGGCAGCCATGGGATTTGCTCCTGTACGTCGTGGTGGGAACGCGGTCAGCGCGACGAGATGCCGCCGACCATGCCGTTGATGAAGCGCTTCTGCAGCGCGAAGAAGAGCACGGCGATGGGCAGTGCGACCATCACACCGGCAGCGGCCAGCAACGAGTAGTCGGTGAGGTGTTGACCCTGAAACAGCGCCAATCCCAATGGGGCGGTGCGCCGATCGTCCGAGACCACCATCACCAGCGGCAGCAGGAACTCGTTCCACGTCCACATCGTGATGACGACGGCCATCGTCATCATGGGTGCCAGGGACGGCGGTACGACGACCCTCCACAGCAGCCGAAGGTCGCTGCAGCCGTCGAGACGCGCCGCCTCGATGACTTCGCCGGGGAAGCCACGAAACTGGTTGCGCATCCAGAAGACCGCGAAGGCGAGCGACTGCGCGGTCTGCGGCAGGATCAGCGCCCAGTACGTGTCGGTGAGTCCGATCGTCCGCATGTTGAAGTACAGCGGGATGATGAACGCCTCCGTCGGCAGGGTCAGTCCGACCAGAAGCAGATAGAACAGCACCGAGGAACCGCGAAACCGCATGCGCGCAAACGCGTACCCGGCGAAGGTGGCCAAGACGACGCTGAGGAGCACCACCGCGGCGGTGACGAGCACGCTCGAGAAGAGGTAGCTGCTGAAGTTGCCGCGGCTCCACGCCTTCCCGTAGTTGCCCAGGTCGACGGCGTCCGGGATCGCGAACCCGCCGGAGTTCTGATTGGCCGGGGTCACCGACGACAACAGCACGCCCAGCAGTGGAACCACCGCGAACGCCGCGAAGACGGCCAGGATCAGCTGGTTGACGACCCTCTCGGCTCGGGAGATCTTCACTCGGACTCCCTCGGGGCGATACGACTGATCGACACCGTCAGCACCACGATCACGATCGTCAGCACCACGGCGATGGCCGAGGCCAGCCCGACCTGGCCGGTGTTGAAGGCCCGGTTGTAAGCCTCGAAGGCCGGCACCGTCGTCGCATTGCCCGGCCCGCCGCGGGTGGTGATGAAGACGAGGTCGAAGGTCTTCAGTGCGGACACCACCGTCAGCGTCAACGCGACGGCGATCTGACCGCGCAACGACGGCAGGGTGATCGCGATGAATTCCCTTGCCCGCCCGGCCCCGTCGAGGCGTGCGGCCTCGAAGAGTTCGGGTGCGATGTTGCCGATGCCGGACAGGAAGAGCACGAGGCACAGGCCGATGTTGAGCCACGTGCCGACCAGACCGATGGCGACCAGGGCGAAGGTGTGGTCGCCCAGCCACACGCGGCTGATCGATTCGAGTCCGAGCAGGCGCAGGGTCTGGTTGAGCAGGCCGTCCTGGGAGTAGATCGAGATCCAGATCGTCGCGATCACGACGGTCGCGATGACCTGCGGGAGGAACAGGACCGTCCGGAAGAACGACATGGACTTCATCGCATGCGCCCGGGAGATGAGCGCGCTGAGGAACAGCGCGATGAGGACCGGTGCCGCCGCGTAGAACAGCATCAGCACCCCGGCGTGCAAGAACGAGTCCCGCAGCCGTTCGTCGGTGAACACGGCGACGTAGTTTCTCAGGCCGGCGACGGTCGAGCTGCCCATGCCGTCCCAGTCGTAGAACGAGTACTGCACGGTCTGCAACACCGGAGCGCCTAGGAACGCCGCAAAGACCAGGAACGCCGGCGCCACATAGAGATACGCCTTCGCCGAGCGGCGGGCCGGTCGGCTGCGAACGACCACCGCTGGCGCACCCGCAGGCGGCTCGGCGGTCACCCGCTGCTCGGGATGGTGCAGCGTCACGAGCTACTTCTTGCTCGCCAAGAAGCTTGCGTAGTCCTTCTGCAGGGTGTCGACGAACTGTTGTGGGTCGGACTGTCCACCGACGAGTTCCTGCATCCCCGCGGTGATGGTGTCGTAGAAGGTGGGCGTTGAGTAATCCAGGTACGGCACTTCACCATTGGCCTTCTGGACGTCGCGGTACTGCGTGGCGATGTCGGCGGCGACGGTGCCCGGTTGGGGCTCGTACCCATTTGGCAACACCGTGGGCAGGTTGCCGGTGTCGACGAGTGTCTGGGCCGCTTTGGCGTTGGTGATGAAGTCGATGTAGGCGGCGGCGACGTCGGGATGTGCGGACTTCGAGGTGATCGCCCACGCCAGTCCCTGACCGCCGGTTGTCGCGGGCTTGCCGTCGGTGGAGGTGAGCGTCGCGAAGCCGACGTTCGGACCAAGGTCGTCCTGCATGTTCTGCTGCAACCACGTGCCGGTCAGCGTGAACAAGGCCCCGCCCTTGCCGAATGCCGCGACGGCGTCGTCGCGAGACACCCCGTTGGCCCCGGGGGTGAGATACCCCTGCTTACTCCACTCGGCGATCTGCTGGGCTGCCTTCAACGACGGGTCGTCGGTCCAGGCGCCACCCTGGCCGCTGACGAGTTCGTCGACCGCGGGAGCGCCGGCGAGGGCAGCCTGGACCACGCCGAACAGGTGGATTCCCGGACTCTTGTCGAGATTGCCGAAGGCCATCGGCAGAATGCCCTTGGCCTTTGCCGCGGCCATCGCGGAGTTCAACTCCGACAAGGTCTTTGGCGCCTGCAG
This sequence comes from Mycobacterium sp. URHB0044, assembly GCF_000620625.1. Taxonomy (GTDB): domain Bacteria; phylum Actinomycetota; class Actinomycetes; order Mycobacteriales; family Mycobacteriaceae; genus Mycobacterium. Next base: position 680,341 of record NZ_JIAW01000001.1, read on the forward strand.
CCCCAGGGAGGACAGCAGCTGTCGGTTGTAGTAGATGCCGACTACCTCGCCGGTCTGGGACACGCCGAACAGCGTGTCGCCCTGCCAGGTCTTGCCGTCGTGGGAGAAGCTGTTCTGCTTGAGCAACGCCTTCGGGTAGTAGCCGTCCCAGCCGTAGAGCGTGGCGTAGTCGTTCATCGGGCGCAGCATCCCTGCGGCGACGAAGGCACCCATGTCGGGATAACCCTGGTTGGCCTGGACGACGTCGGGCGGCGTGTTGCTCGACAAGGCCAGCTTCAGGGTGGTCTTCAGGTCGCTGAACGACTCCACGGTCCGCTGGACCGTGACGTTCGGATACTTCTCGTGAAACTCGGCGTTCAGTTGCTCCTGGGCCTTCGAGATCCCGCCGTCGGTGTTCTGGTCCCAGACGGTCAGCGTCACCGGTCCGGCGGAGGAGATGTCCTTGGACGCCTGGTTGGTCGACGACGGAGCTGGCGTGTCACCCGAAGGCCCAGGCGCGCAAGCAGACATCGACAACGCCACGCCAGCCACGGCGATGGCGGCGCCGAGTCGGAACAGTCGATTCTTCGTCATGACGTCAGTGCTCCTGGGGTTGCGGGGACGGGGTGATCACTGCGTTGTTCTGCCCACTGCCGGACGGAGGTCCAGCCGGGGTCGGAATGGTGGTCGGCGAGTAGGTGCGCGATGTCGACGGGGTGGGGTGCGCTGCGCGCTCCGCCGGCGCTGCGCACGGAGCAGGTGGCGCACACGCTGGCCAGCCGCAGCCGATCATGCAGCTCCCAATCCCATGCCGTGGCGGCCATGAAGGCTGCGGCGAACGCGTCCCCGGCGCCCGTGGGGTCGACAGCGTCCACCGCGATCGCCGGCACGTGCAGCCGGGCAGATCCGTGCGCAGCCACCGCACCGCGTGGGCCGAGGGTCACGACGGCCGTGTCGACCACCCGGGCCAGGACGTCGAGTGCGGCGTCCACCGTGTCCGCTCGGGTGTACTGGACCGCTTCGTGATCATTGACGATGAGGACGTCGACGCCTTCGAGATGCTCGAGGAGGGTCTCCGACCACTGTCCCGAGGGATCCCATCCGACCCCGGCGACGATCGTGGTTCCGTTGGCGCGCAGCCGTGTTGCCTGCGGATGTACGGGACCGCGGCCGAGGCCGACGTGGGCGACTCGCACCGCGGTGGACGCCGGCCAGGGCGGTAGTTCCCCGGAGTGTTCGTAGGTGACGAACGAGCGCTCGTGGCCGTCGGTGATCGCCACGGAGATCGGAATTTGGTAGTCCTCGCGCTGAATGGCGAAGCGCAGATCCAGGTCGGGCTCCTCGCGCAGACTCCGCGCGACGATGCAGCCGATGGGATCGTCACCCAGCTCGGCGACCAACGCGGTGCGCGCCCCGAGCCGCGCGGAGGCAACCGCGCGGTTGGCAGCACCGCCGGGTGAGATCGCGAATCCGTCGGCGTACACCTCGGCGCCGGGTTCGGGCGCGTGCACTCCGGTGAAGACCAGGTCGGCGAAGACCCGTCCCGCCACGAGGACGTCGATGTCACGATCGGTCACTCCCGGCTACCTCCACCGTCTGACGTAGTTTGACGTTTTGTGCGTGCTCACCGTGCGTTCACTGCGTGACGATAGCGCTGCGGCCGTGTCTCCGCCGGATATCGGAGATATTTGGACCAAAGTTGGCCAGAGTCGCGCAGAGTCGGTCAGTAGATGGGTACGATTCCCGGCATGTTCCTCGCCGAGCGCCACGAGCGAATACTCGCTGCGCTCAGCAGCGGGGGGCAGTCGGTCGTGCAACTTGCCGGGGCATTGGGCGTCAGCGAGTCCACCATCCGCCGCGATCTGGACGTGCTGGCCAAGGGCGGCCGGCTCGAGCGCCTCTACGGCGGAGCGATGCTCACCCAGGGCAGCCGTGCCAACATCACCGACTCCGGTGGTATCGAGGACCCGTTCCTCTCCGATACCCGTGCCGACTACGAGCTGCGACGGCGGATGGCGGTCGAGGCCGCCCGGTTGGTCGGGGACGGCGACGTCGTCGTGCTCGACATCGGGTCGAGCACTCCACTCGTCGCACGAGAACTGCGTGGCCGTCCCGTCACCATCATCACGTCCAATCTGGCGGTGCTCGATGAGGTACGCAGTGACGACGCGGTAGAGCTGGTGCTGCTCGGCGGCGTGCTGCGACGCAACCAGCAGTCGCTCGTGGGACCGCTGGCCGAACAGGTACTAGGCCAGCTCAGCGCCGACGTGATGTTCCTGAGCTGCACCGGTGTTCGCGGTGGCCGGGTGCTGGACAACATGGCTGTCGAGGCTCCCATCAAACACGCGATGATCGCGGCGTCCCACCGCATCGTGCTGCTGGCCAGTGAACTCAAGTTTCCGGGATCGGGGGCGCTACGGCTGTGCACCCTCGACGAGGTGGACGTGCTCATCACTACCCCCGGCACCCCGGAGGAAGAAATTGCTCAGCGCCGCGAAGCCGGCGGAAAGGTCATCGTCGCATGAAGCTCGTGATTCTCGGTGGCGGCGGGTTCCGCACCCCCTACGTCTGGCAGGCCCTCATCCGCGATCAGGGGTCGCCGAAGGTGACCGAGGTGGCCCTGTACGACGTCGACGAGGCGCGGCTGACGACCATCACCGCCATCCTTGATCAACTGGCCGAAGGATTCACCGACGTACCCATTCTGCGGACCTACACCGATCTCGAATCTGCCTTGGCCGGCGCCGATTTCGTGTTCGCCGCCATCAGGGTCGGCGGCGTCGAGCAACGCTGCTGCGACGAGCACGTCGCACTCGATCTCAACGTGCTTGGTCAGGAGACCACCGGGCCGGGCGGCATCGCCTATGCCCTGCGCACCCTGCCGGTGATGCTCGACATCGCGGAGACGATCCGCCGGGTGGCCCCGGAGGCCTACTTTCTGAACTTCACCAACCCGGCCGGCATCATCACCGAAGCGCTGCAGAGCGTGCTGGGTGACCGCGCGCTCGGAATCTGTGACACGCCATCGGGTCTGGGCCGTCGGGTCGCCGGCGTGCTCGGCTACGACCACACGCGCATTCAGATGGACTACGTGGGCCTCAACCACCTTGGCTGGATGCGACGGGTGCTGGTCGACGGCGTCGACGTCCTGCCGGCGCTGCTCGACGACGACGAGCGACTGGCACGGATGGAGGAGACCCAGGTGTTCGGCGCCGAGTGGCTCCGGACTCTCGGGCTGATCCCCAACGAATATCTGTACTACTACTACTACAACCGGGACGCCGTGCGGCGCATCCTCGAATCACCCCAGACCCGAGGCGACTTTCTGCTGGAGACCCAGGGCCGATTCTTCGACGAAGCCGCCGAAGACATCGACCACGCGGCGAAGCTGTGGACGGGTGCGGTAGACGAGCGTGGCGCCAGCTACATGGCCGAGGCCAAGGGCGGCGTCCAGGGCGCGCCCGCCGTCGAGCGGGACCGCGAAACCGATCCCGCTCACCTGGGGTATGCCGGTGTGGCTCTCGGCGTGATGACGGCGATCAGCCGCGACGAGAGGCGCACGATGATCCTCAACGTGCGCAACCGCGGCACCATCGCCGGACTTCCCGACGACGCGGTGGTGGAAGTACCCGCCATGGTCGACGCGAACGGCGTCCACCCATTGACCCTGGACACACAGCCCGACCTGCACCAGCTGGGACTAATGCAACAGGTCAAAGCCGTTGAACGGCACACCATCTCCGCGGTCACCACCGGATCGATGGCGGAGGCGCTCAAGGCGTTCGCGTTGCACCCTCTGGTCGACTCGGTCAGTGTCGCGCGTGAGCTGCTCGCCGGCTATATCGGAGCCAATCCCGACCTCGCCAAGGCGTTGGCGAAGCGTTCCCTGGCAGCGTGACGCCGCCCGTCGCGCTCGTCACCGATGCCTGGGCCTAGCGCATCGCCCGTCCGGCCGAACCCAGCATCTGCGCGGCCTCGACAACCCGTGCGGCCATGGCACTCTCGGCCGGTTTGCCCCACGACCGCGGGTCGTAGGCCTTCTTGTCGCCGTAGCCGCCGTCGACCTTGAGCACCTGGTCGTACTTGGCGATCATGTGGCCGGCGATGGACCGGGTGAACGCGTACTGCGTGTCGGTGTCGACGTTCATCTTGACGACGCCACTTGCGACGGCGGACGCGATGTCCTCGGCGCTCGATCCGGACCCGCCGTGAAAGACGAGGTCGAACGGCTTCGTCTTCCCGGTCTCGCCGCCGATGACGGTCTGGATCTCCTCGAGGATCTCCGGGCGCAGATGCACCGCGTCCGGGTGGTAGACGCCGTGCACGTTGCCGAACGTCAACGCGGTCAGGTACCGACCGCGTTCTCCCGTTCCTAGTGCCTCGATGGTGGCGCGGGCATCGTCGACGGTGGAATACAGCTGTTCGTTGATCTCATGGGAGACGCCGTCTTCCTCGCCGCCGATCACGCCGACCTCGATCTCCAGGAGCGTGTTGGCTTCCACCGATGACTCCAGCAATCCCCTTGCGATGCGCAGGTTCTCGTCGAGGGGGACCGCAGACCCGTCCCACATGTGCGATTGATATAGCGGGTCCAGGCCTCGGCCGCGCCGTTCGATCGAATCGGCGATCAATGGCCGGACCCAGTCGTCGAGGTTCTCGGCGGGGCAGTGATCGGTGTGCAGGGCCACGGTGACCGAGTAGTGCGATGCGACCTCGTGTGCATAGAGCGCGAGCGCCTTCGAGCCGGCGAAGCGGCTCTGAACGGTGTTGCCGGACAGATAGAGTGCCGTTCCCAGCGACACCTGAATGATGCCGTCGCTCTCCGCTTCGGCGAACCCCTGCAGGGCCGCGTTGAGCGTTTGGGAGCTGGTCACGTTGATCGCCGGATACGCGAACCCGCCCTCCTTGGCGCGGTCGAGCATTGCAAGGTAGCGGTCGGGGGTGGCGATCGGCATGCGAGAAGATCCTGTCGGTGAGTTATGTGCATCCGCAGGAATTGCGGTGATGGAACGTCGTCGGCACCCTAATGCGTTGCGGTGCACCGGCTTCCCGCCGAATACGAGCCAGAAGCAATTCGACCGCGGTGGCGCCGATCGTCTCGACGTCCTGTGCCGCGGCGGTGAGCTTGGGTTCGAAGAGGTCCGCCCATTCGAAGTCGTCGTAACAGACGAGTGCCACGTCGCCCGGTATCGACATACCCAGTCTACGAACGGCTTTGAGGGTGCCGATGGTCATGGAGTTGTTCAAGGACACCACTGCAGTGGGGCGGTTCTCGCCCGACATCAGGGCGTGCACTTCACGCTCCGCCACGTCGGTGTTGGAGTCGCCGTCGAGAACCAGAGCATCGTCGAGGGCGATGCCGCGGTCTGCGAGCGCCGCGACGTAGCCGTCGAATCTCTCGGTGGTGGAGGAGATCCCGGCAATGCCGCGTACCGCGGCGATCCGGCGATGTCCGAGGTCGAGCAGGTGCTCGGTCAGCTGGCGTGCCGACGAGAAGTTCTCCGGGCCAACCTGATCGCAGCCAAGGTCGACACCGCGGTCGATCAAGACCAGAGGCGTTCCCGTTCGGTTGATTACGGGGAGGGTGACGCGCTCCGAACCGGCTGCGGGCGCCACGATCATCCCGTCGACCTGCCGATCGAGCAGGGAGCCGGTGACGCGTTTCTCCGACTCCACGTCGTCGTGGGAGTCTCCGACGATCAGCACGTACCCGGCCTCGGACAGCGCCCGTTCGACGGCGTGCACCAAGCTGCCGAAGTAGGGATTCGTCAACGCGGAGATGGATAGGCCGACCGTATGCGTGCGCCCGGCTGCAAGTGAACGTGCGACGACGTTGCGTCGGTACCCCGTCTGCTCGATGGCCGCTTCGACGCGCAAGCGCGTGGCGGTGTCGACCTTGCGGGTGCGGTTGAGCACGTGCGAGACCGTGGACGCAGAGACGCCGGCGAGGCGGGCGACGTCTCCCATGGTGGTCACCGGAGTCGCACGATTCGGTCCGCGCGACTTGCGGTCGACTCGATCAGTTGGGCATTGCGCTCGTCGGGTCCGAGCGCCCAGGACGCCGCCTCCTGCGGGGACTTTCCGTAGGCCTCGTGTCGGCGCAGGAGCCGAGCGTGGCGGACGTCGGTGTCGGGGGCCAGGAACCACACCTCGTCGATACCGGACCGCGCCGCCGGCCACGCGTCGAAGTCCAGCAGGAGGTAGTTGCCCTCCGTGACGACCAGCGGCACCGTCGCCTGCACGGGAATGGACGAGCCGATCGACTCCTCGATCTCGCGCCGGAACCGGGGTGCGTACACGACCGGGTCGTCGACGCGCTGCGCCCGAAGGGTCGCGATCAGGCGTGCGTAACCGCCGTCGTCGAACGTGTCGTGCGCACCCTTGCGGTCCCGGCGTCCCAGGTCGATCAAGACTTCGTTGGCCAGATGAAAGCCGTCCATCGGGACGAGGACGGCGATGTCCGGACCGAGTGCGGTGACGAGTTGCTCTGCGACGGTGGACTTCCCGGCTCCCGGTGCGCCGGTGAGACCGAGAATGCGGCGCTCGCCGGGAACGACGAGCGCCATGGCCGACTCGACCAGCTGGTCCAGTGTGGCGTTCTGCACGTCCTGCTCGATGGTCACCGTTCCCGCTTTCGAGTCTGTTCAGTGTGGATCTTGCCCAGCCATGCCCGCGGCCCGACCACCGAACATCGCAGTGCCGCCACGCGAGCGGACCACGCGATGCGCTCGGCGACCCCGTCGATCTGGGTCGAGAAGTATGCATACGCACCGTGGAACGCATCGCCGGCGCCCAGCGTGTCGACCACCTCCACTGGTTCCACCGGTACCGACCCGGACTCACCACCCGACCACCACTCGACGGGATCACCGCCGTGCGTGGTGGCGACGGTGCGCACACCGCTGCCGACCAGCGCCGCGGCGGTGGACTTCGCGTCGTCGGCCCCCGGTACCCGGAAGTCGTTGGAGCACACCATGTCCGTGACCCGGGGAACGATGTCGCTCATGACCGGCTTCCATCGGCCGGCGTCGACGACGACTGTGAGGTCTCGCGCTGCGGCAAACCGGACGGCGGCGCAGGCGATCAGCGGGTGGTGCCCGTCGACGAGCACCACGTCCGCAGCCGCCACGACGTCCTCGAGGTCGGCCGGTGGCGACGCGTCGGAGGTCACGGCGTCGAGCGAGACGACCGACCGGTCACCCGTCGATTCGATCACTGACACGGCGGACACGGGTACCGCTCGGGTGGTGCCCGTCGCCGCGTCGACGACGCGGACGTCGTACTTCGCGAGGTCGGCTCGGATCAAGTCGGCGACCGGATCGTCGCCGAGCGCGGTGACGAGCGTCGCGTCGCCGCCCAGTGCTGCGAAGGTGACGGCTGCGTTCGCCGCAGGTCCACCCGCAGCGACGAACTGGGCGGTCGACGTGATCTTCTCATTCACACCAGGCGGTTTCGCGATGCGGTGGATCACGTCGAGAGTCGCCAATCCGACGAAGACCCCCACCGGGGCCTTCTCAGAGACCGGCGCGTTCCTCATCGGTCGGCTCCTCCGCACCGGTCATGAGCGCCACCACCTCGGACATCGAGCGCTGCTTCGGATCGACGACGCCCGCGCGTTGCCCGAGTCGGTGGATGTGAATCCGGTCGGCCACCTCGAACACGTGCGGCATGTCGTGGCTGATGAGCACCACGGGGATGCCGCGGTCGCGGATCGACCGGATGAGGTCGATGACCTGTCCCGACTCCCGCACGCCGAGGGCGGCCGTCGGCTCGTCCATGATGATCACGCCGCGGCCGAACGCGGCGGCCCGCGCCACCGCGACGCCCTGCCGCTGCCCGCCGGACAACGTCTCGACGGCCTGGTTCACGGACTTGATGCCGATCTTCAGGTCCGAGAGGTGCTGCGACGCTTCCTCGCGCATTCTCGGCATGTCGAGTCGGCGGAACAGGCTGCCTGCAACGCCCTTTCGCCGCACCTCGCGTCCGAGGTACAGGTTCGACGCGATGTCGAGCGCCTGTACGACCGCGAGGTCCTGGTACACCGTCTCGATTCCGGCGGCCCTGGCGTCGCGGGTGTTCTTGAACGACACGGGTGTCCCGTTCATCAGGATCTCGCCCGAGTCCGGAATGACGGCGCCCGCCAAAGCCTTGATGAGGCTTGTCTTTCCGGCACCGTTGTCGCCGATGACCGCGAGCACCTCACCTGCGCGGAGCTCGAAGTCGGCTCCGTTGATCGCCGTCACGTGGCCGTACTTCTTGACGAGCCCGCGCGCCTCGAGGACGGGTGCGCCGGTCGTCGTCGTCACTGTGACCTCCTGCGTGCGAATTGATCCACTGCCACCGCGACGATCACGAGGACCCCGGTTGCGATGTTCTGATAGAGGTTGTCGACCCCGGCCTGGGTCAGACCGTTGCGGAGTACGCCGACGATCAAGGTGCCGACCAGTGTTCCGCCAACGCCGCCGCGCCCGCCGAACAGACTGGTACCGCCGATCACCACCGCGGTGATCGACTCGAGATTGGCGTTCTGGTAGGCGTTCGGGTCGGCGTTCGGGATGCGACCGAGGGCGGCCCACGCGGCGACGGCTGCGATCACACCCGTCGTGATGTAGACCGACAACAGCACCCGTCCGGACTTGATGCCCGACAGGTTCGACGCCTGTGGGTTGCCGCCGACGGCGTAAACGTGTTTGCCCCAGGCAGTTTGGGACAGTGCGTACCACGTCACCAGATAGACCAGGAGCATCGCGACCACGCCGTACGTGGTCGAGAACGACCCGACGCGAAACGACGTACCGAGGAAGGTCAGCGGTCCCGGCTGCACGCGGTAGGTCTCGGAGCCTGCGAGCAGTCGGGTGGCTGCCTGTATCGCGGTGAACGTTCCCAGCGTGACGATGAACGGTGGCAATCGGAGCGCGGTGACGAGCCCGCCGTTGATCGCGCCGAACACGACGCACACCAACAGCGTCGACCCGAGCGCCATGATCGGCCCGTTGGCACCGGCACTCTGCGCCATCACGATCGTCCCGAAGACGGCGACCGCGCCGATCGAGAGGTCGATGCCGGAGGTGAGGATGATCAACGTCTGGCCCACGGCGAGAATGCCGACGACCACCGACTGCTGCAGGATCAGCGACACGTTCTGCGGATTGAGGAATGAATTCGAGACCGCGCTGAAGATGATGATGGCGATGACCAGCGCCACCAGCGGACCGAGCAGCGGTTCACGCAGGAGGTTGCCTGCGTTGAAGCGGCTCGAGACCGATGGTGTCGCGGTCGCGGGAGCGTCAGTGGTCATGAACTAGCTGTGCCCCAGCAGTTCTTCTCGCCCCAGGCGGTGTCCTTCGACGGGAGTCCGGGGACCGGCTTGTCCGTGATGAGCTCCGAGCCGGTGTCGTTGAATCCGCTGGGCTTGGTGCCGTCCTTGGCGAACTTGACCACGGCCTGCACGCCCTGCTCGGCCATCTTCGCCGGGAACTGCATGACCGTTGCGCCGATCTTGCCGGCCTTCACGTCTGCGACGCCCGTGCAGCTGCCGTCGATCGAGCCGATGGTGATCTGGTTCGCGCGGTTCGCGGCCTGAATCGCCTGGTACGCACCGGCGGCCGCGGGTTCGTTGATCGTGTAGAGCGCGTTGATGCCGGGGGCGCGCTGGAGGATGTTCTCCATGGCGGTCTGCGCCTTGGTCTGGTCGCCGTTGGTGTTTTCCCGGCCGACGATCTCCGGCGAATCGTTCGTGATGCCGAAGCCCTCGAGGAACCCGTCGTGCCGGAAGGTGTCGACGGTTCCGCCTGGCGTTCCGTCCAGCATCACGACCTGAGGCGCCTTGCCGGCAAGTGCGGCCTTCACCCACTTGCCCTGGCTGACGCCTGCGGCCTTGTTGTCGGTGGCGAACGTGGCGTCGACGGCGTCTTCGGGGTCTGTCGCGGTGTCGAGAGCGATGACGATGACGCCGGCGTCGCGCGCCTTCTTGATGGCGTCGAGCACTCCGGTGGAGGAGTTCGGGGTGATCAGAATGCCCTTGACGCCCTGGCCGACCATGTTCTCGATGGCCGAGACCTGGCCCTCGTTGTCACCGTCGAACGCGCCCGCGAGTGCGATCAGCTGGGCACCGTCCTTGTCGGCCTGCGCCTGGGCGGCCTCGCGCAACTTCACGAAGTACGGGTTCGAATCGGTCTTGGTGATCAGCCCGACCTTGACGCTGCCCGAATCCGATCCGCCGCAGCCGGTCAGACCGAGAACCAGCGACCCGGCCACGAGGACCGCCCCGACCGTGACCGTGCTTCTGCTGCGCCGTGCGAACATGCGGACTCCCTTGTCCCGGTGCGACGCCGGTCGCGCCGCGCGATCTGCAGCAGCCTAGAGCGACGCAAGCGCTTGCGCATGCGCTTTCGCCGAATTCAGCGGGCGGCGCGGGCGTCGGGTGACCCCCAGCAACCCGTGGCGCGGACGAGGCTTCGCACCACCTGCCGGAGGTCTCGGCTGCTCGCGAACTGCGAGCTCTGAGAATCGGCGGACGTGCCCCGGTCGAGTAAGCGAGTCAGCGAACTGCTGACGGCGTCGAATTCGCCGTGCTCGCGCAGATCGGGTTCCAATTGCGCGGCCACGCGTCGAATCACCAGGGCGGCAGGCAACACAGCGCCGCTCATCGGATCACAGAGCTCTCCCCGGATCCCGTCGCGCGCCGCCCGCCACCGTGCCGCGGTGATCGTGGCGTCCGACAGGTCGGGGACGTCGCGCTCCAGTTCTCCCGCGAGCGTTCGCACCAACGAGCGCACCAACGCGGCGTACAGCACGGCATCGTCGATGTCCGCGCACACGTCCGCCGCCCGAAACTCGAGGGTGGGATAGCGGATGGACGGCCGGACGTCCCAGTACAACGTCGACGCGTCATCAATGATTCCGCCGGCGGTCAGATCGGCAACCACCTGCTCGTACGCCTCGACCGACGGCAGCAGTGGCGGCGCACCTGACGTCGGCCACATGGCCCACCACATCGTGCGGAAGCTGGCGAATCCAGTGTCCACACCCTCCTGGAAGGGTGAGCTGGACGTCAGGGCAGCGAGCACGGGCGCATAGGGCCGCGCGCGGTTCATGATCGCCAGCGCGGTTGCAACGTCGGGAACCCCGACGTGCACGTGAAGGCCGCAGATGTTCTGGCGATCCGCCACGGCTCCAAAGCGATCCGCCAAGGCGTCGTAGCGGGGTCGTGCCACGCGCTTCAGGTCCCGCCAGTGGGCGAACGGGTGGGTGCCTGCAGCGAGGATGGAGGCATTCGACTGTGCCGCAGCTTCGCCGGCCGCCCGGCGCGCTTTGACGAGGTCTTCGCGAAGTTCGGTCAGGGTGCGGCACACGTGCGTCCCGATCTCGAGCTGACTGGACTGCAGTTCACACTGCACGTAGTCGTTCGTATCGAAATGCGCAGTACGAGAAACCAATTCGCTAGTAGCCGGATCGACGAGGTGATACTCCTCCTCGACGCCAAGCGTTTCGCCTACAGCGCCAATCGATGGAGGCATCGTCATCCTCCGATCCCGTGGGCTTGCAACCACATTTCCAGCACACCGAGATGCCACAGGCGATCACCCTGGCCGGCGAATCGTCGTTCGGGCTCGGCGAGCAGCGCGTCGACGTAGCCGGGATCGATCAGTCCGCGGGCCTTCGCCACGGGCGACCGCAGTACGTCGACGACGTAATCGAGCACATCTCCGTCGAGGTGCGACACCGCAGGCACCGGAAAGTAACCCTTCGGACGGTCCACGACGTCCGATCCCACCAATGGCCGAGCGATGTCCTTGAGGATGCCCTTGCCGCCCTGAGCCAGTTTGAGTTCGGGAGGGGCTTGGGCGGCGAGCTCCACCAGTTCGTGGTCGAGGAAGGGCACTCGCGCCTCGAGTCCCCACGCCATGCTCGTGTTGTCCACGCGCTTGACCGGATCGTCGGGCATGAAACACGTCAGCTCCAACCGAAGCGCCGCGTCCAGAGCGGTTTCAGCACCGGGTTCTGCGCATGACCGCTCGATCAACTCGGTGCTGACGTCGTCGGCCACCCGGTGCTCCCCACCCAATGTGGCCAGCACGTCGGCGTGCGATGCGTCCCGGAACTCCCGACTGAACACGGCACCGGCCCGCTGGCGCCGCACGTTTCCCAGCGGCTGGTAGTACCCGTAGCCGGCGAACACTTCGTCGGCGCCCTGCCCGCTCTGCACCACCTTGATGTGTTTGGCGACCTGCTCGGACAACAGATGGAAGGCGATCACGTCATGGCTGGCCATGGGCTCACTCATGGCCAGCACCGTCGGCTCGAGGTTGTCGACGATGTCGCGGCTGGGGATCCGGATGCGGTGATGGGTAGTGCCGAAACGTCGGGCGATCAAGTCGGAGTAGAAGAACTCGTCCCCGTCGATTCCCGCGCTGTGCTCGAAGCCGATGCTGAACGTAGGAAGGCCGGTGGCGCCGGCCTCGCTCAACAGGGCGACGATCAAACTGGAATCCAGTCCACCGGACAACAAGACACCGACCGGCACATCGGCGACCATGCGGCGTTCCACCGCGCGCTTGAGCGCTTCGAGCAATCGAACTTGCCACTCCACCGGTGACGGCGCCCGACCGGTGGGGCGATGAAATATGGGCCGCCAATAGATTTCGTCACGCGGCCGCCCGTCGGGCTCGATGGTGCGCATGGTCGCCGGCGGCAGCTTGCGGACACCGTGCAGTAACGTCCGCGGTGCAGGCACTATCGAATGCCAGCTCAGATAGTGGTGCACTGCAACGGGATCCAGGGACGTATCGATACCGCCACCTTCGAGCAGGGCGGGCAGTGACGACGCGAAACGCACGCCGCCACCGACGTCCGCGACGTAGAGGGGTTTGATGCCGAGCCGGTCGCGGACCATGATCACCCGCCGCGAGAATCGGTCCAACAGAACGAAGGCGAACATGCCGACGAGGTGGTCGACGAGTCGTTCACCCCAGTGCCGGTAGGCCTTGATCACGACTTCGGTGTCCGACGTCGAGCGGAACTGGTGGCCAAGCGCCGTCAGTCGCTTGCGCAACTCATGGTGGTTGTAGATGCAGCCGTTGAAGACGATCACGCACCCGTCGTCGACCATCGGCTGAGCGCCGGTGTCACTGACGTCGATGATGGCCAGCCTGCGGTGGCCGAACGCGACGGGTCCGTCATGCCAGAGGCCCTCACCGTCAGGTCCCCGCGATGCCATGGCCGCAGTCATCGCGACGGTCGCCGGCACGTCCGCCGTGCATCCGTCGAAGCGAATCTCACCGCAGATACCGCACATTTCACGTCCTGAGGCCGCAAGCCGACACAGCTGGCCGAAGCGCCGGACTGGACTTCAGACCACGGCGGGATACCCGTCGACGGCGGCGTCAAACGCAGCTGAGCTAACGCGATTCGAGCGACTGTTCGGGGGTATCCGAACACCGTGGATCAATCGAAGGCACCGTTGTTGGACGCGTTGGCCGACTATCACCGCAGCGAGCGCTACGGGTTCAGCCCGCCAGGGCACCGGCAGGGCCGCGGCACCGACGAGCGGGCGCTCGCCGTCCTCGGCAAAGACCCGTTCCGCGACGACGTGGTGGCCTCCGGCGGGCTCGACGACCGGTTGTCGCGGGGTGGTTACTTGTCGGACGCCGAGGACCTGATGGCCGAGGCCGTCGGCGCGGATTCGGCCTTCTTCTCCACCTGTGGCAGCTCGTTGTCGGTGAAGGCCGCGATGATGGCGGTGGCCGGTGGAGCCGAGGGCGGTCTGCTCGTCGGCAGGGACAGTCACAAGTCGGTGGTTTCCGGCCTGGTGCTCGCAGGCGTGCAACCGCATTGGATAACGCCGCAGTGGGATGCGGAGCGGCACTTCTCCCATCCGCCGTCGCCGCAGCAGGTGCGCGAAACCTGGGAGAAGCATCCCGACGCCGCGGGCGCGTTGGTCGTCAGCCCCAGCCCGTACGGCACCTGTGCTGATCTGTCCGGCATCGTCGAGGTGTGCCACGAACGGGGGAAGCCGCTGATCGTCGACGAGGCCTGGGGTGCCCACCTGCCGTTCCACGACGATCTGCCGACGTGGGCGATGGACGCTGGCGCCGACGTCTGTGTGGTCAGTGTGCACAAGATGGGTTCGGGCTTCGAGCAGGGTTCGGTCTTTCACCTCCAAGGTGACCTGGTCGACAGCGATCGGCTGGTCAAGTGCGCGGACTTCCTGATGACCACCAGCCCGAACGTGATGGTGTACGCAGCGTTGGATGCGTGGCGGCGCCAGATGGTCGAGCGGGGTACCGAGTTGCTCACGGCCGCACTGAAACTGGCGAATTCCACTCGCATGCGCATCAACCAGATACCGGACGTCAAGGTGCTGGAGGACGAGCTGCTCGGTGAGCAGGCTTCGCACGACCTCGATCACTTGCAGGTGTTGATCGACATCGCCGACACGGGCACGTCGGGGTATCAGGCCGTCGACTGGATCCGAGAACACTGCCTGCTCGACGTCGGTGAAGGCGACCATCGGCGCATGGTGGCCAAGATGTCCTACGCCGACGACGCGCACACCGTCGACCGCCTGCTCAACGCCTTGACGTCGTGGCGCGAGGCCGCGCGCGACTTTGACCCCCCGCCGCGAATCGACCTGCCGTCGCCGGAGGAGATCCAGTTGGAGACGGTGGTGCTTCCCCGCGACGCGTTCTTCGGCCCGACGGAAATGGTGCCCGCCGAACAGGCAGCGGGCCGGGTGTCTGCCGAACTCATCACGCCCTATCCGCCAGGCATTCCGGCGGTGACACCGGGCGAACTACTCAACGACGCAGTGATCAACTACCTGCGCACCGGTGCGGACGCGGGGATGAATCTCCCGGATGCGTCAGATCAGCAGGTGCACAAGTTCAGAGTCGTGGCCTAAGGCTTTGGGCGCCAGGTCTGCGGCGTGATGCGGCCCTCGTAAACGGGCAGATCGATGGGCCGGTCGGTTTCGACGAACTGCGACCATGGCTTGGTCACCCCGGCTGTTCCGTGTTCGCGGGTGCGGCGAACCTCGTCGAGGTCGATGGTCGCGGCCAGCACCGTCGGTTCTGCGCCGACGGCCGCCGCCAGGATGCGGCCCTGCGGATCCACCAGCAGGCTGCGACCCTGGCCACGAGGTGCCGCCGCGTTGACGCTGGCGACGAACACCTGGTTGACGATCGCATTGGCTTGCGCGAGAACGACTTCCTGCACGCGGTCACCCGTCGGCGTCAGCACGACGTTCAGCAGAAGCTCGGCACCCATCCACGCCAGCTGGCGCGACACCTCCGGGAACCACGCGTCGTAGCACACCGTCAATCCGGCCGTACCGACGTCGCCGATCGCAACCGTGATGAACTCGGCCCCGGGTTCGCACGTCTCCACCGGGCGCCACGGGAAGACCTTGCGGTACTTCGCGGCCAGTTCACCGGCCGGAGAGAACACCACCATCGTGTTGTGGATGACTCCCGACGCCGTCCGTTCGAGGATGCTTCCCGGCACCAGCCAAAGGTCGAGCTCCGCGGCCAGGGCGGCGACGTCGCGGCACAACGGCCCGTCGAGCGGTTCGGCGTGACGCTCCGTGCTCACCGGATCCCACGGGTCCCATGACCCCTCTAGGTGATGCTCGGGGAAGACGAACATCTCGGTGTTCGGATACTGCCGCGCCAAGAGCCGGACCTGCTCGGCGAACTCCGCCGCCGACGCGACGGCGTCGGACTGCACGAGCGCGAGCGACAGTTCTTTCGGCACGCGCTCGCGATACCCCCGCAGCGGTGGTGCAAACCCCGCTTCCGTCAAGGTTGCGTTCCGGGAGCGCCGCTTGGCGGCAGCTTGTCCGGGCAGTAGGCCTGCAGTCCAAAGCCCACAATCTCTTCGGCCTGAATGTGCGTGTAGCCAATGGCTTCAAGGTGGTCTATCTGGGCGCCGAATTCGGGTGTTCCGTAGTTCTCGCAGGCGGTCAGTCCGTAGCCGATGAGTTTGTCGGGATCTCCGCCGACATTGCGTGACTTGAGGGCGGCGACGTACTGATCGTCTTGCGGGGTGGCGTTGGCGACGGGAGCGAGCGCGACGAGACCAGCGACGGCGATGACGAGAGCGCGCATGGTGATCACGATAGAACCCGGCGCAGCGCTCCCGTTGGATAATGAGCCGTCAGGCGAATCGCGCAGCGGTGAACCGCTTACCCGCCGTCACCACCTGGCGTCGGTTCATCGCACCTGCCAACGCGGGTATGCCGGCGATCAGGTCGTCGACGAAGACCCGCGCATGTTCGGGCTCCAACAGCGCATAGGCCGCGTGGGCCGCCTTGGCTGCCTGGCGCGCCTGCAGATACTGCGAGAAGTGCGCGTAGCCGGGCAGTACGAGCGATCCAATTTCCTTCTCGTAGTTGATTCCCCGTTGTCGCCAGCCCCTGCCGGTCACTACGTGCTGTTCGATGTAGCGCCGCAACATTGCCGTCAAGCAGTCCGACTTTTGATCGATGTATGCCTGCTCCACCTCCAGCACGGCACCCACGACGCCCGCAGTGATCCGGGTGGTCGCGGCGAGCCGCGACGTCGGGTTGCCGGTGATCGCACCTTCTGTGACGGTGCACGCGATCTCCAGATCGAAGTTGGCTTGTGAGCCGGTTACCGTGATGTCCAGGTTCCGGCCATGTTCGTTGAAGTGGATGTCGATCGGCCCGTTGGCCGACGTCGTTTCCCGCCCGTTGAACTGGTCGTAATCCACGGTGACGGTCAGCGGGTTGTTCCCCACTGCCGGAAGGCCATTGATGGTCCAGCTCACCAGCGGATCGCGGTAACGTCTGATGTCCAGCTCCAGCCGCACGGCCGCGGTGACGTCGTAGACCGCCCACCAGTATTCGCGGTCGTCGATGCAGCACTCCGGAAGCGAGGTACTGCAAGCCGCGGAGTCCGACGCTTCGGGCCGAAAGCCACCTTCTTGTACCAGCGAGCGTTCCACCTCCGCCGATGTCCCGGTGATTCGAGCCCCGTAATCCTGGTCGATTGGGATCACGGTTGCGTTGTGCCGATTGGACCAATACGCCTGCACGTTGACATCATTGACCCACGCAGACTGCCACACTTGACCGCCTGAACCGTCCATGGACAATGCGATGTCGGCGATCTCGCCGCCAGTGGCATCGCTCTCGAGATCCGTGTGCCAGCCGTCGATTTCGGGATCGGTGATCATCTCCACGATCTCGTGCGCAATCGTCTGCATCATCGTCTCGACGTCTTCTACGGCGGGGTCGTAGTAACGGCACCAACCGGCCCAGTAGTTGTCGGTATCGAACGGAAAATCCCAGTCGTAGTCGTACTTGTGGGCTCCGTCGGCCCTCGTACACACGAACCCGGGCGGCATGCAGACGATGAAGGCGATCCGCGGTCCGTCGTCAGGGTCGCCGAACTCGCCGTCGTCGATCAAGTTGTCAACCATGTCGAGCACGGCGTCCTGCGCGTCATTCGCGCTCACGGCGCCGGGCGGTCCTGGCTCGATAACGACCTTCGCGTCACCGCCCCAAACCGGCGGCGTTGCAATGTAGTACTGGTCGAGCTGATCGAAGTAGTGGCTGTTCAGCATCGCCTGCGTCCGGGTTATGACCAGGTCGCGGCGAGCTACTCCGTCCGCCGTCAACCACCAGTTACCCCAAAATATCAGCCGCACCGGCGTGCTGATGCCCCCGACAGGGCCACCGTGGTAGACGAATGGTGCCGCAAATGCGTTGTCACTGAACGTTAGAACCCGCTCGGTCGGATGCGCCCACACACCGCCGAAACTCTCGTCGTCGTAGTGGTGGGTCATCGTAGGCAACAGCGCCTCGCCAATGTCGATGCCATTTCCAATCTTGACCGTGCTGATTGCGAACCGCGGATCCATGGATGCCCCTTACCCCAGTGTGAACTGACGGGTGCAAGTATCAAACGGTCGACGTTCGGTGTGGTGAGTAGTGCGCTACTCGAGAATTGGGATCACCTCGGCCGACGAGCCACGCTAGTTTCCGTAAAGGCCTAGGGCCCGGGCCGTTTCTGTTGCTAGCTCGCCGCTGAGACCCGCAATCGGTGGGCCGCCGGGTTGATGGATCACGTTCGCGAGGACAACCACGTAGGTGTCCGAGCCCGGGTCCATCCACAACGTCACGCCGGTGAAGCCGGTATGCCCGAAGCTGCCGATGGGAAAGATCATGCCGCGCGGTCTGGAGTGCGCCGTGTCGATGTCCCAGCCGAGGCCGCGTAGGTCTTGTCCCGGTATCGCCGGATAGTGCGGCGCGAGACGCGGATCAGATGTGTTGGGAGTCCGTTCGATGGCTGCCCGGTTGGCGTCGTTCGCTGCCCGGAGTTGTTCGGCGGTGTGTCCGGGCTGCTGGGGAGTCGTCATCAACTCGACGGTGGATCGGGTCAACGGAAAGATGCTCGGCCGACCCGCGAGGCGGTCGAGAAGCGCCTGGGCGAACCGGCCGATGTCGTCGACCGTCGAGAACACACCGGCGCTGCCGGCCACTCCACCCATGCGGCGTGCCGTTGGGTCATGCACGGTACCGCGTAGTTGGTGGCCGTAGTCGGGGTTGAGGACCGGGGTGTCCTCGTCGCGCGCCGTCGGAGCGATCCGCGCCAGGAGTTCTGTGCTCCAGGCACCTGCCGGACACTGGCCTCCCCAGGGTGGGTACTGGCCGAGAGCGACCGCCGTACCCCGGATCTGGTGTGGACCACATGCCTTGGCCGCGGGCAGATAGCGCGAGTTCACCATGCCTAGCGGCGCGAAGACGTTGTCCGGTATGTAGTCGTCCAATGCCTCGCCGGTGATCTGCTCGATGATTGCGCCAATGAGAATGAAGTTGATGTCGGAGTAGTGGAAGAGTTCTCCGGGACCGAATACCACCCACGCGGCGACGGCTCGGCGAATGCCCTCGGCCTTGTCGGCACCGTCGAGTCCCCACGGACCATCCAGGCTCAGGTCGCCCGCTATGCCGGATGTATGCGTGAGCAGCATGCGGAGGGTCACCCGAGCCCTTCGCGGGTCGTTCGTCGGGTTGAAGTCCGGAAGGTACGTCTGCACGGAATCGTCGATCCCAACCAAACCCCGCTCGTACAGCTGCAGGAAGGCGGTGGTCGTCGCCACGCTCTTGGTCAACGAAGCCAGGTCGAACATCGTGTCCTCGGTCATCGGCTCAGCGGGTGCGGGCGAACCATTGAGTCCGGGTTCGCCGGCGAGCTTGCGCAAGCCGAACGCCTGCCGAAAGACGATCCTGCCAGCGTGCCCGATCTGAATTACCGCCCCGGGCAACCGACGTGCCGCGATCGCATCGGCCACGAGCCGAGAGACCGCCGCGAAGTCACCCTCGGGAGTCACCGCCGGCGCGGTCACCGCCGGCGCGGTGGCAGCAGGCGCGCTGCTGCTGCTTGACGGCGGGTGCGTCGCCCGTCCACACGAAGGGACCTCGGCTAGGGTGAACAGGAGCAGTCCAACCGCGGAGACGCGGGCGACGCGTGATCCGGACACCCTCACCAGACCGACGGTAGTTGGGCACCATGCGGAACGTCACCCGATCCCGGTGGTCCGTTTTACGGCGGGTCAACGCCGAGACACCGCGAGCGCGCCGGGGCCGGTGAAGACCAGCAACAGGAACACGAAGCAATACAGGACGGCAGGTTCGCCGTCGTTGACGATGGGCCAGAAGCCACCGGGCAGGTGCATCCAGAAGTAGGCGACCGCCATCATGCCGGAGGCGATGAATGCTGCCTGCCGGGTGAACAATCCGATGGCGATGAGGGTGCCGAGGATCAACTCGAGCGCGCCGGCCCACCACGCCGGCCACGCGCCGAGTGCGGCCGCTTGACCGTGCGGCCATCCGAATAGCGTTGCAGTTCCGTGCATCACGAATAGCAGGGCGACCGCAATGCGGAAGACGGACAGGGCGATTGCCGAGCGGGAACTGATGCGCGCTTCGAGCGTGGCGGTAGTCATGCCCCGTTCGTACCGCCCCGCTGCAGCCGTGTCAGCTCACTCATAGGCGATTCATATGTGGCTACGTATGAGTTCCCTATGAAGTCGGCGTCGTCCAGTCTGAACGATGTCAGCATCAGGTCTGGACGTCACCGATCCGGGTGACCGTCATCGCCGCGCAGGAGGGCCGTTTCGTTGAATGACTCTGTAGAACAGACTGATTCACCAGCCTCCCCGTCCTCTGGCGTTTCGCGGCGACGCTTCTTCGGCTGGACCGGCACCGCAGTCGCCGCATCGGCGGGCGCAGCGGTCGCCGTGGCCAAGCTCAGCGGCGACGACACTGAAATGGCCGCCGGCGACGCGCACACGGTGCACGTGGAGTGCACCGTCAATGGCACCGCCGAGGGCCTTGACATCGACCCACGGACCACGCTGCTGGACACACTGCGCGACCAGCTCGACCTGACCGGAACCAAGAAGGGCTGCGATCACGGCCAGTGTGGGGCCTGCACGGTGCACGTCGACGGGAAGCGCGTGCTGTCGTGTCTGACGTTGGCCGCCACCCTGCACCGCCGCACCGTCGTCACGATCGAGGGCCTGGCCGACGGAGACCGGTTGCACCCAGTACAGCAAGCGTTCATCGACCACGATGGACTGCAGTGCGGCTTCTGCACCCCTGGCCAGATCATGTCCGCCGCAGCACTTCTCAACGAAGGCAACGCGGGCACCGATGAGCAGATCCGGGAGCGGATGTCGGGCAACCTCTGCCGATGCAGCGCCTATCCCTTCATCGTCGAGGCCGTCAAGACGGCCCGGGATCGGATGGCTTGACATGCGGCCCTACGCGTTCAGCGTCGCGCGCACCGTGCGCGCGGCGACCGACCACACCGCGACCGACGCGATGTTCTTGGCCGGCGGTACGACGCTGGTCGATCTCATGAAACTGGAAGTGCTCACACCGGCCCGCGTCGTCGACATCAACGGACTGCCGTTGACCGGGATCACCACCGGCGCCGACGGTTTGCGGATCGGGGCGCTGGAGCGCATGGCCGCCGTCGCCGAGCATCCCGGCGTTCGCCGGGACTTCCCGCTGATCAGTCAGGCGCTGGAGCTGAGTGCGTCCCCGCAATTGCGCAACATGGCGAGCATGGGCGGAAACCTGCTGCAGCGCACCCGGTGCGGATACTTCCGTGACACGACGGTGCCGTGCAACAAGCGCGACCCCGGCTCCGGCTGCCCGGCGGTGACGGGCTACAACCGTGCCCACGCGGTACTCGGCACCTCCGATGCGTGCGTGGCAACCCATGCCAGTGACGTCGCCGTCGCCTTGGTGGCGGCCGAGGCCACCGTGGTGCTGCAGGGCCCACGCGGAGAACGCGCCGTGGCGCTCGATCGGTTCTACCGGTTGCCGGGTTCCACCCCGCACGTCGAGAACGACCTGGGATCGGGGGAACTGGTCGCTGCCATCACCGTGCCCCGACTGCCTTCCGGCACCCGATCGGGCTATCTGAAGGTCAGGGATCGGCAGTCCTACGAGTTTGCGCTGACGTCGGTGGCCGCCGCGGTCACCGTGGTCAGCGGCGTCATGACACGGGTACGGGTGGCAGCCGGCGGCGTGGCCACCGTGCCCTGGCGCCTGCCCGAGGTCGAGAACCTGCTCATCGGCAGGCCGCCGAGCGCGGCGGTGTTCGAAGCGGCCGCTGCAGCAGCGGCCACCGATGCGAGGCCGTTGGACCACAACGGTTTCAAACCCCACATGCTGCGTCGAGCGATCGCCCGCGCTCTGGCCGACATCACGGACGTCTCGTGACCGCCCCGCTGATCGGTGGCCAGATCTCCCGTGTCGACGGCCGCGCCAAGACCACCGGTAGCGCCCGCTACGCCGCGGACTACCGCGAACCCGAGATGGCCCA
Organism: Mycobacterium sp. URHB0044; assembly: GCF_000620625.1. Lineage (GTDB taxonomy): Bacteria > Actinomycetota > Actinomycetes > Mycobacteriales > Mycobacteriaceae > Mycobacterium. The sequence goes on from NZ_JIAW01000001.1 coordinate 702,180, forward strand.
TGCGGTGTTGGTGCAGGCGACCATTGGGCTGGGCCGTGTGACCGCGATGCACACCGCCGCGGCGGCGAAGTCCACGGGCGTGCTGGCCGTCTACTCGCCGTTCGACCCGCTGCGGCTCTATCCCGATCCGAGCGGACGCGGCGAGAACTACCAGCCGCTGCAGGATCGCGATGTTCGTTTTCGCGGACAAACGATCGGCGTCGTGGTCGCCGACAGCTTCCAAGACGCCCGCGACGCCGCGGCAGTGATCACCGCTGACTACGAACAACGGGCGCCTAGGACCTCCCTGACCGACGCCGGGCCGGGCACCAGCATCGCCGGGGATGACCCGGGGCAGCGGACCTTCCTCGCCCCGGGCGTTACCTCGATCGAGGAGGCGTTGCAAGCTGGCGACGTGCTGGTCGAGACCATCACGAGCCAGCCCCAGCAGAACCACGCTGCGATGGAACCACATGCCTCCGTTGCGGTTTGGCGTGGCGACCACCTCACCCTCTACACCGGATCGCAACGGCCAGCCAGCACCGCTACTTCGGTCGCCGGCCGGCTCGGCCTCCGGCCCGACCAGGTGCGCGTCGTATCCACTTATGTCGGTGGCGGGTTCGGCAGCAAGGCCATGACGTGGTCGGACGTCGTCCTGGCCGCAGCCGCTGCGCGGGCATTGAACCGCCCGGTCAAGCTGGTGCTCACCCGCGCCCAGGTGTTCACCATCGTCGGGCACCGCTCCACCGTGCGCCAGATCGTGCGGCTAGCCGCTAGTAGAGACGGAGTGCTCACCGCCGTCAGTCACCAGTCGGATGCAGAGGGCCCCGCCGTGGGCGGCTGGCCGATGCAGCCGGCCGCGGACACCACCGCCATGCTCTACCGAACCCCGAACATGCACATCGACCAGCGGCTGGTGACCATGGACGTGCCACCAACCTGGGCGATGCGCGCCCCGCACGAAGCGCCCGGGGCGTTCGCCATCGAAACGGCGATGGACGAACTCGCCGTGGCCACCGGCGTCGACCCCGTCGAGTTGCGGCTACGGAACTACACCACCACGGTGCCCGGGGAAGAGCTGGTCTGGACCAGCAAGCGGCTCGACGAGTGCTACCGCGTCGGCGCGGCCCGGTTCGGTTGGGCCCAGCGGCCGGCCGTGCCCGGGTCACGGCGCGACGGGCAATGGCTCATAGGGATGGGCATGGCGTCGGCGATCTACAAGGCGGGGCGCAGCGCCAACGAAGTCCGGGTCCGGTTCTGCGACGACGGCACCGTCGAAGCCGCTACGTCCACCAGCGACATCGGCACCGGCGCGGCCACGGCACTGGCCATCGTCGTTGCCGACGCGGTGGGTGTGCCGCTCGACCGCGTCGTCGCGCGCGTCGGCGACACCACGCTGCCGCCCGGGGCGGGGGCAGTGGGATCCCGCGCCACCGGCAGCATGACACCCATCGCCCGTGCGGCTGCCGGCGCGGCGATTCAGAAGCTCATCGACACGGCGGCCGCCGATCCGCGCTCGCCGCTGGCGGAGGCCTCCGCGCCGGTGGCCTATCGCGCAGGCACCCTGCACACCGGTGGCAGCACCATCGACTTCGCGGACCTGTTGCATGCACTGGGCATGCCCGGCATCGAGGCCTCCACCACCGGCGACGACTCGGTCCCGGACCCGAATCGCTTCGCCGCGCACAGTTTCGGAGCCCACTTCTGCGAAGTGCGGGTCAACGCCTTCACCGGCGAAACCCGCGTCAACCGGTTCACCACGGTCGTCGACATCGGTCGCGTCATCAACGCCAAGGCAGCCCGCAGCCAGGTCGTCGGCGGCGTGATCTTCGGCATCGGCCACGCCCTGCTGGAGGCTAACCCGATCGAGGAGTCCGGCCGGATGGCGTGCGCCAACCTCGGCGACTACCTCGTCCCGGTCAACGCCGACATTCCCTACATCGACGCGGTCTGCCTCGACGGCGACGACACCAACTTCAGCGACGTCGGGGCACGCGGTGTCGGCGAACTGGGTACCGTCGGCTCGGCTGCAGCCATCGGCAACGCCGTCTTCAATGCCACCGGCATCCGGATCCACGACCTACCGATCCACCCCGAAGATCTGCTGCGCGAAGCCTAAACGGCGGCCGACGCCTGGTACTGCGCCACCTGCCAGCCGTCGCCATGCCGGGTGAGCACGACACCGATGGTCGCGTCCACCGCGGGACGGTCGGCGTAACTGAACGTCGCGGCCAGGTAGCCGAGCACGACATCGTCTGCAGGACTGCGGCTTTCGAGGACGCGGTAGGTGACCGTCATGCCGGCGGGCTGGGAGTCGTAGTACTCGACTACCACGTCACGGCCGACGCCGTAGGGCCGCAGCCCCTGGAACACGGCGTCCTCGGTGAACACGGCGGACACCCGGCCGGGATCGTGGCTGTCGATCCCGGCCTTCCACTCGTCCATGACCTCGGTGATGACCTGAGCGGCGTCCATGTCAGTGGCCCGCGCTCTGGCCGCCGTCGACGTGCAGGATCTCGCCGGTCACGAACGGCGCGTTCTCCAGGTAGAGCACGGCGTCGACGACGTCGGATACCTCACCGACGCGACCCACCGGGTGCAGCGCCGCCAGGGCATCGTATTCCGACGGCCCGTGCATCGGCGTCCTGATGACGCCGAGTGCCACTGCGTTGGAACGGATTCCCCGCGTGGCGTATTCGATCGCGAGCGCCCGCGTCGCGGCGTTGAGGCCGCCCTTCGTCAACGAGGCCAGTGCAGACGGCACTCCGGAGTTGGCGTGCTCGACCAGCGTCGTCGAGATGGTGACGAGATGGCCACCGTCACCCTGCTCGAGCATCCGCGCCACCGCTGCCCGGGAGACCTCGAAGAAGCCACGGAGATTCACGCCGGTGATGGCGTCGTAATCCTCGTCGGTGTAGTCGGCGAACGGCTTGGCGATGAAGATGCCCGCGTTGTTGACCACGGTGTCGATCCGCCCGAAGCGTTCGACCGCTGCGTCGACGATGCGCCGGCCGACGCCGGGTTCGGCGATGTCCCCCGGCACGGTCAACAACATTGGGTCGTCGCTGGGGTCGATCGTGCGGGAATTCGCCACGACGGCATAGCCGAGCTTGCGGTATCCGTCGACCAGACCCGCACCGATTCCTTGCGATGCGCCGGTGATGAGTGCGACGCGTGGAGTGGAAGTCATGTTCGTGCTCCTTCTTCGTGATGATGCCAACCAGAACGCGACGTGGTCCACCCGAAGTCCGGATTGGCAGGACCGGTTGGCTCGCTGCTGGTAGGCGCAGGCTCGCACTGCACTACGCTGACCCGTGTGGAGCTGCGACAGCTGCGCTACTTCGTCACCGTGGCCGACGAGCTGAACTTCGGCCGGGCCGCCGAACGGCTGCGCATCGCGGGTCCGTCGCTCTCCCAACAGATCAAGGCGCTCGAGCGTGACCTCAAGGTCCAGCTGTTCGACCGCGACCGCCGTTCGGTGGCGTTGACGGCCGCCGGCTCGGCGCTGCTTCCGCGGGCGCGGGCCCTGGTCGGTCAGGCCGACGAGCTACGGCGCCACGCGCTGGGTCTGTCGTCGTCGGAGCCCGTGCGGATCGGGTACGTGCAGTGGTGCCCGACGGACTGGGCGGAGCGGGCCGCGGGCGTGGCGCAGGTCCGGATGGACACGTGGGTCATGCCCTCGCATGCACAGGCTGCGCGCGTCGCGGACGGCAGCCTTGACCTTGCGATCTGCTGGGTCGAGAAGGCCGATCTGCACACGCTGGGACTCGAGGCCCGACTGGTCGGCGCCGACCGGCTCTACGCGTTGAACGTCGGACGGGACTCGTCACCCGTCGCCGCGGCCGACCTGACGGTGCTGGTTGACGCCGATGAGGCGAGCTGGTCGTCGTGGAACAGGTTTGCCGAGCAGTTCGCGGCCGAGACCGGCGCCCGGGTGAGCCGCGTCGACGACGGGGGAGTGACGGGTTCGACCTTCTACGACCACGTCCGCAGGCTCCGGCGTCCGGTGTTGAACAATCCCAAGGGGCAGAACGACGCAACGCCGCCGGACATGACGCGGCGGCCGGTGCAGCACCCGATTCCGATGTGGACGTGGTCTCTGGTGTGGCGACGTGGCGAGCCGAATCCGTTGGTGCACGCCGTCGCCGATGCCTTCACCGCGGGCGTCGACGGATCCAGCCTCACCGAACCGGGAATGTGGCTGCCTGCAGACGATCCGCACCGCGCATCGGCGGGCTGAGTTCACGGCAGCCCAACCGCAACCACGCGGCAGTGAGCGCCGACGCCGCCACCACCACTGCAGAGGTCAGCAGCGCGTAGCGAAAGCCATGATGCAACAGGGGTGTCACCACGAGCGGTCCGACGATCTGACCCACCGAGTACCCGGCGGTGAGCACCGCCACGGCGCCGGGGAAGGCCAGCGCCCGGCCCGCTGCCAACGCCATGGTGCTCACTCCAATGAACGTGCCGCCGAACGCCATTGCGCCGATCAACGCGGATGCGGTGCCACCGATGAGTGCGGGCAGGGCGATTCCCGCGGCCTGAACGACCAGCGCCACGACGAGCAGCGCCGGGCGTGACCAGCGCGCGCTCGCCATCGCCCACAGGGCCGCCGACGGTGCGGCGGCCAACCCGACCAGCAACCAGGCGCCGTTGCCCAACCAGCCCGGTGAGGCCTGGCCGATGGCCGCGACGAGGAACGTTCCGGCGATGATGTACCCGATCCCTTCCAGCGTGTAGCACACCAGCAGAACCAGGAACCATCGCCGCGGGCCCGCTCGCTCGACCGAGGTGGGGGCGGGCGCAGGACCCGCGCCACGCATGTGCCATGCGATCGCCCCCACCGCGGCGGCGAGTGCCGCCGCCGCCCACCACGCGGTGCGCCACCCTGCAGCAGGCAGGACCAGCACCATGGCGCCGGACAGGGCGATGCCGATGCCCACACCACCGAAGCCCCACCCCGGCAGCTGCGCCGACCGGCCGCGGGCGTGGTCCAGCATCCAGTCGACGGCGATGACGAACAGCACTGCGCTCGCGAACCCGGCGACGGTGCGGATCGCCAGCCAGGCGATGACGTCGTGCGTGAGCGGCATCAGCGCCAGGCTCGCGACGATGGCGATGAGTGCGAACCGCCATGTGGTGGTGGTCCGGATCAGCCGGGGTGCTGCCACACCCGCGAGCGCCCCTGCGAGGTAGCCGACGTAGTTGGCAGTCGCGAGACCGCTCGCGCCTGCCGGGCTCAACCCGGCCTGCGACGTCATCAGCGGCAGGATGGGTGTGTAGACGAACCGCCCGATGCCCATTGCGGCCGCCAATGCCGCTGCGCCACGGGCGATGTGGACGTGTGAGCGATGCCAGGCCATACCGTCATCGTGGCCATCGCGCTACGACGGCGCCACGACTCGTTTGCTCCCAGCTATGAGGCACCGCCTCACAGCTGCGTCCAAATGGTCGGGTGTAGACAGGAGGCGCGGGAATATCGACATGGTGGCCGGCGTTGCGACGCCGGACGACGTCAGTTAGGTGCGCACATGAAGTTCGGAATCTCCACATTCGTCAACGACGACGCCATCGACACGGTGTCGCTGGCCCGCGCGATAGAAGAGCGCGGGTTCGACTCGCTGGCCATCGCCGAGCACACCCACATTCCGGCGAGCCGGGAGACTCCCTATCCGATGGGCGGCGACCTGCCCGGCATCTACTACCGGACACTCGACCCGTTCGTCACCCTCGCTGCGGCGGCGGCCGTCACGACCAGCATCCAATTGATCACCGGCATCGCCCTGCTCATCCAGCGTGACCCGATCGTCACCGCGAAGGAGGCCGCCAGCATCGATCTGATCTCGGGCGGCCGGTTCGTGTTCGGCGTGGGCGCAGGGTGGAACATCGAGGAACTGCGCAATCACGGCACCGATCCGAAAACTCGTGGTGCGCTGCTGGACGAACGCATCGAAGCCATCAAGGCGCTGTGGACCGCCGAACCCGCGGAGTACCACGGCAAGTACGTCGACTTCGACGCCTCCTACCTTCGTCCGAAGCCGGTCCAGAACCCGCACCCGCCCATCCTGATCGGCGGTGACTCCGATGCCACCGTCAAGCGGGTGATCCGCCACGAGGCGGGCTGGATCTCGAACCCCTTCCCCGTCGAGCACATCAAGCGCCGCGTCGACCAGATTCGCGACGGTGCAGGCCACGACGTCCCGCTGACGACCTTCGGCACGCCGATCGATCAGGAGTACTGGACCGGTCTCGAAGGCCTGGGCTACGGCCAACTGAACCTCCTGTTGCCGACCAAGCCGCTGGACGATTCGCTCCGACTGCTGGACGAGTACGCCGAGCAGGTCGCCAAGTACCGAGGCTGAGTAGGCGCCGTCACGACACCACAAGAATCTTCCAAGGCTCCCTCGGCACTGTCGTGCCATGAGCACTGGAAGACGTCCATGACGACCATCGCCGTTGCCGGCGCCGTTGGCTGGCTGCTGATCATCGGCGTTGGACTGCGGTTCGGGGCTGCGGCGAAGCGCGGTGACGAAATCGCCAAGGCGATGCGGCGCAATCGTGAGCTGCGCGACGGGTACGGCCAGGTCATTTCCCTGGATCGGCACAGAAACGCTCAGCGACCGGGCGAGGTTCACCGCGCGACGGCAATGCCCTCGCTGACGAGGATCTCGCGGATCGCGTCGAACTCCTGATCCACCAGGGGAAGCAGCGGATCCGCGCACCGTGGCGACGCGATCACGCCGCGAAGGTACTGCGCGGCCTTGAAGGCGCCCAATGCCGCTGCGGTGAACCCGATCCGGGACCGGTCGGCGACGTCGATGATCGTGAACAACCGCAGTAGTCGCTCCTGCTCGGCGGTTGCCGCGGACCAGTCGCCGGCGGCCGCCGCTCGGCCCAGCCTGACGTAGCCGTCGGGATCGACGTTGCCCAATCCGGGCACCTGTCCGTGCGCGCCCAGCCGCAACGCGACGTCGGTGACGGTCTCCGAACCGGTGAACACCCGCAGGCCGGAATCCGCCGTCGCGAGCAGAATCTGGCGGAAGGCGGTGAGGTCACCGCTCGAATCCTTCAGACCGGCAATCGTTCTCGAGGCCGCCAGCGTCTCGATCGCGCGGCGCGGCAGCCGGGTGTTCGTGGCGCTCGGAATGTCGTAGGCGATCACCGGCACGTCGACGGCATCGGAGATGAGTTGAAAGTGCCTCACCACCTCGTCGGGGTGCGGCGCGACGTAGAACGGGCCGGTCGATACGACGGCCGCGGCACCGCGCTTGGCCACCGCCCGTGCGTGGTCGATGACGCGTGAGGTGCCGGTGTCCACCGCACCAGCGACGACCGGGACCTGACCGCCCGCGACGCTCACGGCGATCTCGACGGCCCGGTACCGCTGCGCGTCGGAGAGTAGTGCCGTCTCACCCGACGAGCCGCCGACGAACAGACCGTCGACGCCTGCCGTGATGAGGAAGCCGCACAGCCGTTCCATCGAGGCCGTGTCGACCTCGCCGTCGTCGGCGTCGAGCGGCGTGGTGAGCGGTGGAATGACGCCACCCAAGGTGCTGGCGCTCATCGGGATACCTCCACATCACGGTCGACATCCGAGCCGAGGCGACCGACCCGCTTTGGAACGTCGAAGCCGACGAGGATGGCGATCAGAACGGTGAAGCCGAGCGTCAACACCGTCAGCGCGGTGCCAAGCCCCAGCGACGCTGCGACCGACGCACCCATGATGGGAGCGATCGCGCCGCCGAGTGCTCCGACGTTGTAACAGAAGCCGAGTCCACTGGCGCGAACGTTGACGGGAAGGTGGTCGGACACGAACTTGGGCAGCAGGCCCGAGATTCCCTGGCTGAAGAACTGCAGACCGAACAGCAGAACCCAGAGCCAGACCACCTTGTCACTGTTGAGCGCGAACACCGGAACGACGAAGAACAGCGAGATGACCAGGCCCAGAACGTATGTGCGCCTCGTGCCCAGCCGATCGGCGACCATGCCCGAGGCCACCGATCCCGCCGCGTAACCGAGGCCGGCCCAGAGCAGCACGTGTGCCACCTGCGCCGGGTCAAAGTGCAGTTCCGTCTTCAGGTAGGTCGGCAGGAGCGACTGCAGCGGCCAGGAATACAGGAACGCCGTCAGCACGGTGATGATGAGCATCACGAACATGCCGGTCTTGTTCGCGGCGAGTTGCCTGGCCAGAACGAAGAAGCAGGCCGCGGTGATCAGCGCCAGGGCGAACACCCACGGGCCGGTCACGGTGCGGCTGAAGATGACGACCAGGACGACGGCGGCGACGATCGAGACCGCGATATTGGCAAGGCGCCGTTGCGGATTGAAGAGCAGCTGTATCGCGGTGTTCTCGCGGATCGCGCCGTGCTTGACGCCGTCCTCCCACTCCTTCGCCTCGGGCAGTGCGCGCCGCATCCACAGGGCCCACGCCGCGGGAACCAAGCCGATGAAGAACATCCACCGCCAACCGAGACTGGGCACCACCAGCGGGTAGAGCTGGCTTGCGAGTACCACGCCGATCGGATACGCCGACAGCAGTGCTCCACTGGCGCGGTTGCGGAAGGTCTTCGGCCAGGACTCCATCGCGTAGGTCACGCTGGTGGCGTACTCGCCGGCCATGCCGATGCCGACGATCGCGCGGAAGACGAACATCGACCAGTAGCCCCACGACAGACCGCAGAGGAAGCTGCCTCCGGCGAAGCACAGGATGCTGATCACCATCGCGCCCTTGCGGCCGAAGCGATCGGCGATTGCCCCCAGCAGCAGGCCGCCGAACCATCGTGAGACGAAGGCGGCGCTGACCAGTGTCGTGGCCTGCACCAGGCTGAGGTCGAACTCGTCTGCCAGTTCGGTCAGCACCAGGGTGATGAGGATGAAGTCGAAGCCATCCAGCAGATAGCCCAGCCAGGCGGCCCAGAACTGCTTCCACTGCGTGCGTGTCAACGAGGCGCGGTCGTTCGTCTCAGTCGGCGGCGTCGTCATGGCTACACCTCAGAACAGATATCGGATATGTGAGAACGGATATCTGGACGGTAGCGCATGACGTAGATCACAGCAAGAGCCGAGCGGGCCTTCCTGGTGTCAGGCCGGGTGAGTGTCGAGGCTGCGCTGCAGGTCCTCGAAATGCCGGGCGACGGCCTGCGTCATCGCGGTGGGATCTCCGGAACGAAGCGCGTCGACGATCGCGGCGTGGTCTTCGGCGGTGGGCCTGCGCAGGTCAAGCACGATGTGGTCGGAGGCCTTGCCGAAGATGGTCCAGAACACGTCGATCAGCTGCAGCACGAACGGGTTGTGCAGCGGCGCGAACAGCGCCTGGTGGAAAGCGTGGTCGACGTCGGCGGGCACACGCCCGTCCTTGGCCTCGGCGCGCATCCTGTCGACCAGCTCGTCCAGGTGGCGCAGTTCGTCGTCGGTGATGACCTTCGCGACTTCGCCGATCAGTCCCTCCTCGATCGCGCGCCGGGTCTGGAGCAGGTGAGCCAGCGGCACGCTGTCTGCCTGCAAGCCGTAGGGCAGCTGCTCGATCAGGGGTCCGAAGCTGAATGTGCCGACGAACAATCCCTTGCCTCGCCGGACTTCGACGACGCCATGCGCCTCGAGTCGGCGTAGGCCCTCACGCACCGAGGTCTTGCCGACGTCGAGCAGCGCCGCCAGCTCGGCTTCCGACGGCAGCGGATCACCGGGCTTGAGCTGCCGGTCGACGATGTAGGCACGGATGGCGGCACCGGTCTCATATGACAGCAGCGTTCGCATCGGTCCTCCAGCGACATCGTCGATAGCGCCGCCAGCGTGGCAGCTTCTCGGATATCAGGTAGGTTACCGCGTCCGCGGCGCTATACGTCGCCCGAATAGTCCGCCGTCATCCAACGATCCGGCCGCACCGTGAAGAGCACGCTCCCCTCATCGCCCATCGCTTGGACGAACGCGCGCCCGCCTTCGTCACCGAGATAGCGGATGGCGATGGCCTCGCGGACGTCCCGTGGCGCCGGATTCGTGACGTCGACGACGGTGCCCTCGACGACCACGTACTGGTACGGCGGCTCTTCACGCTGAACGACCAGTGAGACGACACCGGCCCGCTCGATCAGTCGCGCCTTGCGTGAGGCTGCCCCGGTATTGATCCGGATGTGCCCGTCGGCGGTGTAGTCGTACCAGATCGGCACGCTGGCCGGCGGTCGGCCGCTGTCTGCTGCGACCGACAGGACGCCCACGTGGGTGTCTGCCAGGAACCGCTGCCGCTCGTCGTCCGTGAAAGCTCTCATGGTCCGAGCCAACACGGAAGTTCGTATGCGGTATTCCCCGCAGAGACGGGGTCACGTGATCGTTCGGGCGTGCACTTCCGCATACCGCTCTCCCGCGATGCGGTCCTGAGCGAACACCTCGGATAAGTAGGCGGTTTCGTCGGCGCTGATCGCGACGGCGGTCGCCGCGACGTTCTCGCGCACGAACTCCGCACGCTTGGTGCCGGGTATCGGCACGACGTCGAGCGGTTGAGCGAGCAGCCAGGCCAACGCGAGTTGTCCTGGGCGGCAGCCCTTTCCCTCGGCCATCGCCACGAGCTCTTCGACCGGCCGAAGGTTCGTGGCGAGGTTGGTAGGTGAGAATCTCGGGTTGGTGGCGCGGAAGTCGCCCCGCCCGAACCGCTCTCCGGCCTTCAGTCGACCGGTCAGGGCGGACCTGCCAAGCGGACTGTAGGGGACCAGAGTGATCCCGAGTTCACGACAGGTCGACGTGACACCGTTCTCGACACCGCGTTCCCACAGCGAGTACTCCGATTGCAGCGCGGTGATCGGGTGTACGGCGTGCGCACGGCGGATTAGGTCTGGGCCAACCTCGCTGAGTCCGAGGGCGCGGACCTTGCCTTCGTCGACCAGATCGTGCATCGCGCCGACGGTGTCCTCGATGGGCACCGACGGGTCGAGGCGATGGTAGTAGTACAGGTCGATGACGTTGGTGCCCAACCGCTGCAGGCTTGCGTCGCAGGCAGCCCGGACGTATTCGGGCCGGCCGTCGATGGCGATGCCGTCGTGGCCGGCGTTGATCTTCGCCGAGAACTTCGTGGCCAGCACGACGTCGTCGCGCCGGCCCGCAATCGCGCGCCCGATCAGCTCCTCGTTGTGGCCGAACCCGCGAATCGGTACGCCCCAGGTGATGTCGGAGGCGCCGTAGAAGTCGGAGGTGTCGAGGAAGTCCACGCCGAGGTCGAGCGCTGTCCGAATCGTCGCAATGGATGCGTCGTCATCGGCGGCGCCGTACGACTGTGACATGCCCATGCAGCCCAGCCCAATTGGATGCACCGACAGGTCGGAGTGGCCCAGCGTGACCCGCGCCAACATCAGCGTCCCCCTTCCGACGCCTGGGCGCCGACCGATGCGAGGGGATCCAGTTGATTCGCGGTGGCGTCGTCGGCGGAGGTGGAAAGGCTGAGTGCTTCCCACTTTTCGTCACTCGCCAGTAGATCCCGGCCCGCGGCCGTGGCGTAGCGGTAGGCGTCCGGGCCGACCAGGAGTCGGGCGGGCGGCTCGGCCATGTCGACGATTTCGACCAGCAGCGCGGCGACCTTGGCCGGGTCGCTGGCGCCGATGTTCTCGGGGTTGCTCATTGCAGCGGCGGCGCCGACGGTGGAGGCGTACTCGTCGCGGACGGGATCGATGCGCATGGACGAACCGGCCCAGTCGGTGCGCATGCCGCCGGGTTCCAGGACGGTGACCTTGATGCCCAGTGGTGCGACCTCCTTGGCGAGGACGGCAGAGAACCCGGTAACGGCCCACTTCGACGACTGGTAGGCGGACAGGCCGGCGCGTACCACCCGGCCGCCCACCGAGGAGATCTGAATGATGTGGCCACCGCGTTGGGTGCGCATGACGGGCAGGGCGGCCCGCGTCAGGCGCACCACGCCGAAGAAGTTGGTGTCGACCTGGGTCCGGAAGTCGTCGAAGTCGACGTCTTCGATCGCGGCCATGTTGGCGTAGCCGGCGTTGTTGACCAGCACGTCGAGGCTGCCAAACCGGTTGACTGCGGCGGCAATTGCGGAGCGGACCTGCTCGTCGTTGGTGACGTCGAGCTCGACGACGACGAGGCGGTCGGGGTGTTCCGTGGCGAGGTCGCTCAGCGCCGAGGCGGAGCGGACGCCGGCGACCACGCGGTGGCCGGCGTTCAGGGCGGCCTCGGTGATGGCCCGCCCGAGTCCGCGGGAGGCGCCGGACACGAGAAAGACGCGCGACGGGTTGTTCATGGCAGTTCCTACTCTCTTATCTACGCTCGTAGACTTACGACGAAATATACAGACGTAGACTTGGCGGCATCTATTCCCTAACGTGGGGCCATGCCTTCCGGCCCGGCCCGCCCGCGCAATGCCGCCGCGACCCGTGAGGCGATCCTGAACTCGGCCATCCGCAACTTCGCACGCGCTGGATACGACGGCGTCGGCGTACGCGAGATCGCCGGCGACGCCGGCGTCACCGCCATGCTGGTGAACAGGTACTTCGGATCCAAGGAACAGTTGTTCGCCGAGGCGGTCGAGACGTCCTTCGCGCCGCCGGTGTTCATCGCCGAGAACCCGGAGGCGATCGCTCGGGACGCCGCTGCGGCATTGGTCGCGCGCTCGGCCCCGGACGCCGACGACTTGGCACCGTTTCTGATCATGCTGCGGTCGGCGTCGAACCCGAGCGCGGCCGAGATCGTCCGCGACGCGATCGAGCGTCACGTCGGGAAGCGACTGGCCAGGCAGTTGCCCGAGCCGGGACGACAGCTCCGCCGCGACGTCGTGCTTTCGGTGATCAGCGGGGTGCTGCTGATGCGACGCGTGGTCGAAACTCGCGCGCTCAACCAGGCCAACACCGATCGACTCGCCGAGTTGCTGGAAGCGGTGTTCGACGCCATCGTCGAAACCCCGTTGGGCTGACCCGATTTTGACGCCTGCGGCAAAGAAGTGATTCGGCCCCGACGGCCGTCAAGAGGGCGATAATCGTGCCGTGATGACTTCAGGAGCGCGCGGCAGGCTGGCCAGAACGGTTGTGGCGGTGGCGATTGCCGGAATGGCCGTGACGGGTATGACCGTTCCGGCAACGGCAACCCTCGCCCAGGATGATCCGGCATGCGAGTGGTTGGGCTGGCGGCATCCGGCATGTGCTGGCGGCCTGTTCGAAAACCCGCCTGACGACGGGATTCCAGGAGACAACGCGGCGGAGGGCGGAATACCAGCCCCGGCGATGGTGCCGAACGTCGACGGCTCGATGAGTCCTCCCGGTACGCCCGGGGCGATCTAACCTCAGCGTGGGCCGAGCAACTGCTTCAGGCTGGCGCCGGGATCGGCCAACATGGTCATATCGGTCACGGCCCCCTTGTTGATGGCCATTTCGGCCAGACGAATGTCGCGCGCGACGGCATTGCCCGTCCCGACGGCCGCGGCGGACACGAGCCGATTGGCTCCGTCTACGCCGAAGCTGATGACGACGCCGTCTTGCCGCTGGCGTCGCACCACCATCTCGGCTTCATCGGGCAGACCTACGACTTGAAGTGTCATGTCGTACTGATCGGACCAGAACGATGGCGCAGCGGTGAATTCGCGATGTGCTCCGCACACGTTCTCGGCCACGAGTTGGCCCTGTGCGCTTGCGTTGCGCCATGATTCGACACGGATGCGTCTGTCACGGTAGAGCCGATGTGGAAATGAGCAGCAGTCGCCGGCGGCGAAGATGTGTGGATCGTTGGTCCTGAGCTCGCGGTCGACGCGGATCCCATTGTCGACGTCGAGGCCCGCCTTTTCAGCCAGTGCGACGTTGGGCGTCGCACCGATGCCGATGACGACGACGTCGGCTTCGAAGGTGCGGCCGTCGGAAGTGTCGACGCTGACTCCCGACGCCGTCTCGCGCATGGTGGTCACGCTGACCCCGCAGCGTACGTCTACTCCCGCGGATTCGTGGCGATCGTGGATGACAGCTGCCACCTCGGCAGGCACCGCGCGGCCGAGAATCTGGTCGGTTGCTTCGAGCACGGTGACCTTGGCCCCCAATGTTGCTGCAGCGGCGGCAACTTCGAGTCCGATGAGGCCGGCGCCGACGACGGTGACGGCTCGAGCGCCTCTCAGATCAGCGCGCAATTGGAGTGCATCGTCCCACGTGCGGAGGATCCGGGCGCGGCGCACACCTGCCGCGGACGGCAGATGTCGTGCGTTGGCACCCGTCGCCAGCAACAAGGACTGGTAGTGGATCCACGTGCCGTCGTCGAGCAAGATGGCCCGACGGTCACGGTCGAGGTCGACGACCTCGACTCCGGCGCGGTAACGCACGCCGACCGCGCGTAACGACGCCTCGTCGTGCACGGTGACGGGGCCGGGATCGCCGGACCCGGTCAGCGCTGCCTTCGACAGCGGCGGGCGCTCGTACGGCACATGACGTTCCGCGCCGATGAACTCGACGGGGCCCGACCATCCCGCCGCACGCAGCGCTGCGGCTGCCCTGGTGCCGCACTCACCGGCACCAACGACGACCATCGCCGACTGGGTCATCTCAACCCAGCCCGATGTACACGCATGAGTCCTCCACCTTGACGGGGTAGGTGCGGAGCTTCTCGATCACGGGCGCACCGAGCGCGGAGCCGGAGGTGTAGTCGAAACGCCCATTGTGCTTGGGACATTCGATCACCGTTCCCATGACCAAGCCGTCACAGAGCAGTTCGCGCTCGTGGGTGCAAAAGCCGTCGGTGGCGAAGAAGTCGTCGTCGGGTGAGCGATAAATCGCGTAGTGGGCGCCGTCGTGTTCGAACGGAACCACGTCCTCGGCTTCGACGTCCTCAGTCTTGCATGCAGCGATCCACTGTGTCATGGCAGGCAGTCCCTTCGAGATTTCGGTGGTCGGTAGCCGTCAGGCAACCGTGATCTGAGCGCCGTCGCGGCCCACCGAGATGGCGCGGCCGTCGGCGGCAGGAACCGGGATGTGGTACGGCGCTGCGCCTTCCGGTAGTTCCCGGCGGATGTAGTACGTCTGGTCCTTGAGCTGACGCGCGATGGCCGGAATGATCTCCCGGTAGGCGGCCCACAACGAGCGATACGGTGGCGGGCAATCCTGCTTGACCTCTTCGTGCAATTCGGCCAGCCGATGCGACGGCACCATCGGGAACATGTGATGTTCGATGTGGAAGTTCATGTTGCAGTAGAGGAATCGGTTGAATCGGCACATGTACACCGTGCGGGTATTCAGCCGGTGATCGAGCACGTTCTCACCCAGTCCGGCGTGTTGAGTCAGTGAAAAGACGGTGAGCATCGGTGCGCCGTAGGCGGTGGGCAAGCCGATCAACAACGCCGGGACGATTGAACCGGTGGCCACGCACGCGGCGGCGGTCGCGACGAATATGGACAGGTGGATACGCGCAGTGCGCACCACCTTCGGTTGTTCCTGCTCGGGGATGTACGTCTTTTCCTCGTCGGTGAGCCGACCGAACGAGTGCAGCGTCATCGCGGCCAGCGACTGGGGCACGTCGATCAGCCGAATCGTGTTGGCGAGGATTCTGGCGAGTCGAGCCGGCCGCATCACGTCGATCTCGGGATCGCGGCCGACGACCAGGGTGTCGGTGTGATGGCGGGTGTGGCTCCACCGCTCCTTGGTCGGTGAGAGCATGCGCATGAACGACGAGATCTGGTACAGCGCTTCGTTCTTCCAGCGTGTTGCGAAGAACGTGCCGTGGCCGGCCTCGTGCCAGCGTGAATCGGAGGCCGTGCCGTACAGGAGCCCGTAGGCGGCGAATGCGGGTATCGCGAGCAAGGTGTAACCGCTGGTCCATGCCAGTGCACCGGCAGCGCCCGTCAACGCCAGCGAACCCAACCAAACTGCCGTGTTCTTGGTGGCGTGACGGTCGTCGCGACGCATCAGTTCCTTCAGGCGTTTGCGCGGAATCGAGCTGCGGAACCAAGTCCCGCCCGCGATGCCTACCCGCTGCGCACGCTCTCCTTCCGGTCCGATCAAGTCGTACGCGGCCAAACGATCGGAGTTCATCTGATTTCTTCTCCGGTTCTGACTGTGCGCGGGTGCCACGCGGCGGGACTGGGGCTGTCCTACTAGAGCGTTCTAGTAGGAGATTAATTCGCAGCCCGGCGATGTGTCAATCACTGCTTGCGCCTGACGGTTGACATGCGCCCGTGACGGTGCTGGTCAATCCGCTTGAGCAGCGCGTATGGTGCGGTACAGGAGGCGCGGGAGGTGCGGCGAGCGGCTACGAGTCAAGAACGAAGGCACGGTTTCCGCCGTGGCCCGAAGGTCATCACGGCTTAGAGCGCGCTAATCGACTGACCGCGGACATCGCGGCCCACCTGGAGGAACCCGTCCCTAGAGCGCGCTAGGATGACGGCGATCGCTTCCGTCCTGGCATCGGGTCGTCGGCGACGAGACACATTGGGATGGAGTCGGCTGATTTCGGCGAGCGGCGAAGGCCACAACGTGAAACGCGTAACGCTGGAAGACGTTGCTGCGCAGGCGGGTGTGTCGCGCGCGTTGGTGTCGATCGTCATCCGCAATGCGCCCGGCGCGAGCACCGAGACACGCAAACGGGTACTCGAAGCGGCCGACGCACTCGGCTACAAGCCCGACATGCGCGCCCGAATGCTCGCACGCGGCCGGTCGCGGCACATTGGAACCGTCTTCGGCATGATCGGCCTGAACTTCCAATTCAACACCCTGCTGCTTGACGGGCTGTACGTCGCCGCGGCCCGGCATGGCTACGAGTTGATTCTGAGTGCAGTCACGAAGAGCAGGGACGAGATTCGTGCGGTCGAGACGTTGCAGGGTTTTCGCCCAGACGCGGTGATAATGGTCGACCCCCCGAACCCTGCACCAGTGCTTGCGGGCAAGCTGCCCGTGGTGGCCATCGGCTGGAGCGTCGATGACCCGGCTGTCGACGTCGTCCGAACCGACGACCGTGTGGGGATGGCGCAGGCGGTCGACTACCTCGCGGAACGGGGACACCGGCGCATCGTGCACATCGACGGCGGGCATGGGGAAGTTGCTCGCGCGCGCAGGGCAGGCTACGTGGCCGCCATGACTTCGATCCGCTGTCAAGCCGAGATCCGCGTCATCTCGGGTGGGGAGACCCAGATGGAAGGCTACTTCGCTGCGCGCGCCCTTCTCGACGATCCGGTCCTGCCAACGGCAGTGATCGCCTTCAACGACGAGATGGCCGTCGCGGTGGTCGAATCGTTGATCCACGCGGGATATCGTGTGCCTCAGGATGTTTCAGTCGTCGGGTGGGACAACAGCGCGTTGTCGAAGCTTCCGCACACCCGTCTCACCACCGTCGCGCAGGACACTGAGGAAATGTCCCGGTTGGCCATCGAGCGTGCGGTTGCCCGCATCGAAGGAACGCCGGCAGAACCGCGCGAAGTCGTATTGCGTCCAGAGCTGATGGTCAGGGCCACGACCGGCGCTGCGCGGACGGAGTGACGACCGCGGACGTGCCCTCGCGCTGCGTCCTAGGCCTCGAGTAGACGGCCGCACCAGATGATTGGGCTCGGAACTCGCTGTGAATGACGCACGCCTGCGCGCAGCCCCACTCCGGTGTTGTGGAGTCCGGTCCGGTGTCGTACCGTCAACCCAGTTGATTAGCTTTGCTACATGAAAGGGTCACGGATGCAGCGGGTTTCATTCGGCCGCCGAGTGAGCCAACGCTGGATGGTGCTCGTCGCGGTCGTGGTGATCGCGGTCGCTGGATTCGCGGTGTATCGGCTGCACGGCATCTTCGCCTCGCAGGACGTCACGTCCACGGGCAGCGGCACCGACAACGACATCGTCCCGTTCAACCCAAAGCACGTGGTCATGGAGGTCTTCGGCCCGCCGGGAACGGTGGCAACCATCACCTACCTTGACATCAACGCTCAACCGCAGCGCGTCGACGCCGCCGCGCTGCCCTGGGCCTACGACACCACCACCACTCAGCCGGCAGTCTTCGTCAACGTCGCGGCCCAGGGGGACAGTGAATCGATCGGCTGCCGAATCAAGATCGACGACGCGGTCAAGGACGAGAGGTCTGCCAACACCTTGAACGCCTACACCTTCTGCCTGGACAAGTCGGGCTGAGCATGCAACGCATTCCGGACCTGATCCGACGGTATTCGGTGCTCATCGCGCTGTTCTGGCTGGGCCTCGCGGTGGTGACGAACGTCTTCGTGCCGCAGTTGGAGACCGTCGCCGAATCGCACAACGTGTCCCTGAGTCCGCAGGATTCACCGTCGCTGCAGGCCGCCAAGCGCATCGGCAAGGTGTTCGACGAGTTCGATTCCGACAGTTCGGCGATGATCGTCCTCGAAGGCGATCAGCCGCTCGGCGCGGAAGCGCACCACTACTACGACGGCCTGGTGCGCAAGCTCGCCCAGGACACCAAGCACGTCCAGCACATTCAGGACTTCTGGGGCGATCCGCTGACTGCGGCCGGCTCGCAGAGCTCCGACGGCAAGTCGGCCTTGGTGCAGCTGTACCTGGCAGGCAACCAGGGCGAGTCGTTGGCGAACGAGTCCGTCGATTCGGTGCGCGACATCGTCGAGCACAGCCCGCCGCCGCCCGGTCTCAAGGCCTACGTCACCGGCGCCGCGCCCCTGGTCACCGATCAGTTCGAGGTCGGCAGGCACGGCACTTTGAAGACGACCTTGATCACCCTCGGCGTGATCGCAGTGATGCTGTTCTGGCTCTACCGTCGTCTCACCACCGTCTTCCTCGTCCTCTTCACGGTGATGATCGAGCTGACCGCGTCCCGCGGCGTCGTCGCCGTGCTGGCGAATGCCGGGGTCATCGAGCTGTCGACGTATTCGACCAATCTGCTGACCCTGCTCGTCATCGCCGCCGGAACCGACTATGCGATCTTCCTTCTCGGCCGCTTCCACGAGGCGCGTTACACGGGGCAGGACCGGGTCTCGGCGTTCAACACGATGTACCACGGGACCGCGCACATCATCCTGGGTTCGGGTTTGACGATCGCCGGCGCGGTGCTCTGTCTGACCTTCACCCGGCTCCCGTACTTCCAAAGCCTGGGCGTGCCGGCAGGAATCGGCGTCCTCGTCGCCGTGGTCGCCGCACTGACCCTGGCTCCGGCCCTGCTGGTCATCGGCCGCCATTTCGGTCTGTTCGAACCCGGCCGGCCCATGCGCACCAAGGGCTGGCGGCGCATCGGCACGGCGATCGTGCGCTGGCCGGGGCCCATCCTGGTGGCGACGATCGCCATTGCCCTCATCGGGCTGCTGGCACTGCCGGCGTACAAGACGAGTTACGACGCGCGGCCCTACATGCCGGCTGGTGCGCCGGCCAACGTCGGCTACGCGGCCGCCGAGCGCCACTTCTCGCAGGCGCGCCTGAATCCCGAACTGCTGATGATCGAAGCGGACCACGACCTGCGCAACCCCACCGACATGATCCTGTTGGAACGCGTCGCCAAGGCGGTCTTCCACACCGACGGCATCGCTCAGGTGCAGTCGATCACCCGGCCGCTGGGCACACCGCTTGACCACACGTCGATACCGTTCCAGATCAGCGCGGGCAGCGCGTCGCAGATCAACAACCTGCCCTTCCAACAGGCCCGCGGCGCCGACCTGCTCAAGCAGGTGGACGTGATCAACAACTCGATCGACGTTCTGCGGCAACAGTATTCGCTGCAACAACAGTCCAGTGCCGTCACCGACGAACAGACCAAGGCCTTCCAGGGCACGGTGGCCACGGCCCAAGATCTACGCGACAAGATCGCCAACTTCGACGACTTCTTCCGCCCGCTGCGCAACTACTTCTATTGGGAGCCACACTGTTTCGACATCCCGGTGTGCTGGGCGCTGCGGTCGCTCTTTGACGCCCTCGACGGCATCGATCAGCTGACCGATCAACTGGCGGACGTTGCGGGCAGTATCGCCAAGCTGGACGCGCTGCAGCCGAAGCTGCTGGCACTGATCCCACCGCAAATCGCCACCCAGCAGACCAACCGCGATCTGACGCTGACGAACTACGCGACGACGTCGGGCATCAACGACCAGACTGCGGCGGCACTGCAGAACTCCACGGCCCTCGGCCAGGCATACGACGCGTCGAAGACCGATGACTCCTTCTATCTGCCGCCGGAAGCGTTCACCAACCCCGAGTTTCAACGCGGTCTGAAGCTGTTCCTGTCACCAAACGGCAAGGCCGCCAGGATGATCATCACGCACGACGGCGATCCCGCTACGCCAGAGGGCATTTCGCACATCGACGCCATCCGGCATGCCGCGCAGGAGGCGGTCAAGGGCACACCTCTCGCCGGGTCCAAGGTCTACATCGCCGGTACTGCGGCCACCTACAAGGACATTCAGGACGGCGCCAAGTACGACCTCGTGATCGCGGGCATCGCGGCGCTCAGCCTGATCCTGCTGGTGATGATGTTCATTACGCGAAGCATCGTCGCGGCGCTCGTCATCGTGGGGACCGTGGCGCTCTCGTTGGGCGCCTCCTTCGGGCTGTCCGTGCTGATTTGGCAGGACATGCTTGGCATCGACTTGTATTGGATCGTGCTGGCGCTGGCCGTCATCTTGCTGTTGGCGGTGGGGTCGGACTACAACCTGTTGTTGATCTCCCGCTTCAAGGAGGAGATCGGCGCCGGCTTGAACACCGGCATCATCCGGGCGATGGCCGGTTCCGGTGCGGTGGTGACGGCGGCCGGTCTGGTCTTTGCGGCCACGATGGCGTCGTTCGTGTTCGCCGACTTGCGGATTCTCGGTCAGATCGGCACGACGATTGCCCTGGGCCTACTGTTCGACACGCTGATCGTGCGGTCGTTCATGACCCCGGCCTTTGCAGCGCTGATCGGCCGCTGGTTCTGGTGGCCCCTGAACGTGCGCGCCCGCCCACTGCGTCAGCGACACGAACCACGCCAAGCGGCTGGTCAGCTGCCGCTATGGGAGGACGGCGAGCCGGCGAGTTAGTGGGCTCCGACGAGTTCCCTGGACGGCGCGGGCTCCGGCACCGAAACGTCGGGCAACTTGCCCTTCAAACGGGCGACCCTGCGCAGCTGAGCGGCCATGTTCATGGAGGTCAGCATCGGGATGCCCCCGATGAAGGTTCTAAACGACGGGTGGCCGCCATGGATGTGCAGCACGAAGAGGCAGCCGACTACGTAGAAGAATCCCATGGTGAACAACGCCGCAGGTATCGCGTATGCGAGCGGCGATCGAGCGTCGGTGATCAGTTCGCTCGCGTAGTCGACCTCGTCCCGCGACAGCGGTTCGCCCTTGCGGAGCTTGGCCAGGACCGCCTTGTGGGCGCCGACCTTCTCGCCCAACGGATGGGCGGTCCGCTTCTCCAGCTGACCGATGTAGACGAACACGCACGTGGCGAAGACGACTTCGAGGACCGCAGCCAGGATCGTCAGATCACCCCATGGACCGAGACTCATCCTATAAACGTTACCCGAACTAAGTAGTTTTGCCAGCCTCAGCGAAAGCGGACGTGCAACGTCGCCAATCCGAAGATCTTCCGCCCGACGGACTTCGCGCCGACGATGACGACACCGGTGCGGGTCGCCGGATCCAGCGACTTGATCCGCCCGCTGAACTCGATGTCGCAACCCCCGGAGGCAGGCACGATCGCGGGCTGCGACAGGCGCACCGCGTACCGAGTGACCGCTCCGGGGTCGCCTGACCATGCGGCGCCGAAGCTGGCGCCAAGACCCATGGTGAGCATGCCGTGGGCGATCACGTCCGGCTGCCCTGCGAGCTTCGCGATCTGCTCGTCCCAGTGCAGCGGGTTGGCGTCGCCGGACACGCCCGCGTAGTTCACCAGGTCGCCGCGGGACAGCCGCGCGTGGTGCACCGGAAGCTCGTCGCCGACCTTGACGTCGTCGAAGGAGGGCGTGCCCGGCGTGCGCGAACCGTCCTCCGCGATGTGGACCTCACCGTCGGGGCGCACCGTCTTCTCGTACGCGTCATCGGAGTGGTCGACGCCGAGCAGGTTCACGTCGTGCATGATCACGCCCTGCACGGCCGCCCGGATTGCTGGGTCGACGTCCTCGCCGGTGACGCCCACGACGGTGGTGTGCAGGGTGTGCACCCGCTCGCCTGCGGCATCGGTGAAGGTGTTCGTCACGGTGATCAGGTCTCGGCCGGCGATCCTGCGTACCGACGTCAGCTCGACGTCGATGTGCAGTTCGTCGCCCGCGACGATCGGGCGATGCTGCTCGAAGACTTCCTCGGTCTGCAGGTACATGTCGTAACCGACGACGACGGATTCGAACATCTGCTGGTTACAGGCCATGGCCGGGGCCGACGTGAACGTCAACGGCGCCACGACGTCGGAGTAGCCCAGCTTGGCGGCGGCGGCGACATCCCAATGGGCGGGGTGGTAGTCCTGCACCGCGCGGGCGAACTCGCGCACCTTCTCGCGGCCGACCAGATAGGTGCCGTCCATCTGGTAGTAGTGGCCGACGCGGGCTTCCAGCGTCGACGTCTCTGCTGCTGCGGTCATGAATTTGCTCAACTCTTCTATCGGCTGCTCGCTTCGGCAGACCAAAGCACACTAACGCGCGGACCGGGTAGCAACGCAAAGCGTTCGTGAGGGTGCGCCGCGGTCAGGGCTGCAGCAATGGCATGACGACGTGATCGAGGATGTCGATGATGGTCTGGTCGGCGATCGGGGCGCCGTGCAAGAGAAAGTGGTGGCTGACAAGTGTGGGGGCCAGTGAAATCAGTTGTGGCGTCAGTACTTTACGCGTGACCTGACCCCGGCTCACGGCGCGTTCAAGCACGGTTGTGATCATCGCGTTGCGCTGACTTTGGAGATGGTCGCGCGCGGCCCGGGTCGAGTCGGGGTCGGCGAGCGTTTCGGCGATCAGTCCGCGGGCCGCCTCGCCGAATGGGCCGTCGAGCCGGTCGGCGGCCGCGCGTAGCACCGCGAACAAGTCGTCTCGCAGATCGCCGGTGTCGGGGGCCATGTTCTGATCGCCCTCGCTGGCGTGGCGGATGACCGCGGCCACCAACTCCGCGCGTGATGGCCACCGCCGATAGATCGCCGCCTTGCTGGTGCGGGCCCGTTTGGCGACCCGGTCGATGGAAAGGCCCGCGTAGCCCCTTTCGCTCAGCTCCGCCAGGGTCGCGGCGTGGATCGCCTCGATGAGCACACCGTCACGTCGGCGCGGCAGCCGTCGGTGATCGACCGGCTGCGCATTCATCGCGATGCCCCCTTCGGAGTTGTTGGTCCGGCGTCGTTCCGGTGGTAGCGTAGCGCGCAAATAGAGAACTATCCGTACCCTATCTGTATGCGCGTCGAAGGAGCTGATCGAGTGCAACCCAACCCAGCGACCATCACCACGATCAGGGCGCCGTCACCGGAGGAACGACGCAGGATGGCGCGCGATCAGTTCGCTGTGCTCGGTGATCTATTGGACGAGCGCACCTTTCGGCACATCCTGGCGCTGGGCATCCGCGACGGCTGGCACTGTTGGGAGGCCGGCGCCGGCGGCGACGGCGTCCCCAGCTGGCTGGCCCGGCAGGTCGGGCCCGCGGGGCGGGTGTTGGCCTCCGACATCGACACGTCCGCACTGGAGGACGTCGAGAACCCGGCTTTCGAGGTGCGCCGTCACGATCTGACGGTCGACCCGCCACCGGGAGCCGACTTCGACTTGGTGCATGCCCGGCTGGTGCTCGAGCACCTCGGCAACCCGTCGGCGGCACTGGCGACCGCGGTGACCGCGCTACGGCCCGGTGGCTGGCTGCTCGTGGAGAGCTCCGATCCCATGCTGCAGCCGTTGGCCTGCCCGGAGCAGACCGGGCCCAGCCAAGCGTTGGCCAACAAGCTGCGCAGCGCGGTGTGGAGCGCGCTGGCCGCGCGCTCCGACCTCAGCCTCGGACGGACGCTGCCGCGACGACTGCGGCAGGCCGGGTTGACCGAGGTGGAGGCCGAGGTGGGGTTCACCATGGGCGGGCCGAATGCCCGGCGCCTGCAAGCCACGCTGGTGATGCGTGCCGGTCCCGCCTTGATCGCCGCCGGATCGGCGACAGCGCAAGAGATCGACCAACATCTCGCCGACCTGGACACCGGCCAACTCGACATTGCGGCCTTCCCCGTCGTGTCGGCCTGGGGACGCAAGCCGGCCGATCAGCCACCTACCCGAACGGAGCACAGATGAACCGCCGCAGCATGCGCCCCTTGTACGAGGTGCTCTCGCGAATCGGCGGAAATCCTGCGCTCAACGGCGCCGACGTGCCCGACAGCTGGCTGATCGAATACGTCGAAGGCGGCCACCGACTCGAACCTGGTCACGCGCTGGACCTGGGCTGCGGTGCCGGGCGCAACACGCTCTACCTCGCCCGCCGCGGATGGCAAGTCACCGGGATCGACATGATCAGCCACGCCGTTGCCATCGCACGATCCCGCGCGGTCGGTGACGCGTCCGGCGCGCGATTTCTACGAGGAGACGTCACCCGACTGGACGACCTCGACATCGGCGATGGCTATGACCTCATCGTCGACAGCGGCTGCTACTACAACCTCTCCGACGGACAGCGAGACGCCTACGCCGACGGTGTTACGCGCGTTGCTGCCCCGGGTGCGCTGCTGTGCATGGCTGGATTCACGAAAGTTCGCGGCGTCGTTCCCGGCATATCCGAGGACGACGTGCGTGGCCGCTTTCCCGCCTGGGCTTTGCGAGCCAGCGGCGTGGTGCCGATCGAGGAGATCGCCCGCCACACTCCCATCCCACCGCCCTTCAAGGTAGGGATGCGCAGCGGGCGACTGCGAATCCTGCGCTTCGAACTCGTCCGCACTTCGCCTACTACGACTAGCGATGGCGCCGATGCGACGATAGGGCCATGACCGCAACCCTCGTCGCCAAGAACGTGGCAGGCGGGTTCGCCCACCGCACCCTCTTCGAGGGCGTCGACCTCACCGTGGCACCGGGCGACGTCATCGGCGTCGTCGGCGCCAACGGGGCAGGCAAGAGCACGCTGCTGCGCATCCTCGCCGGGAATCTCGCACCGCTCGAGGGAACGGTCAACGTCGCGCCTCCCGACGGGTTCATCGGTTGGCTGCCGCAGGAGCACGAGCGGGTGCCCGGGGAGACCGTCGCCGCATACATCGCGCGGCGGACGGGATGCACCGAGGCGACGAACGCCATGGAAGCAGCGGCCGCAGCGCTGTCCGATCCGGATCACAGCGCGGCCCAGGCCGACGCCTACTCCGCCGCGCTGGATCACTGGCTGGCGACCGGGGCGGCCGACCTCGACGAGCGATTGCCCGCGGTTCTGGCCGATCTCGGGCTCGACTCCGACGCGGTGCGGCCGGAGTCACCGATGACTGCGCTGTCGGGCGGGCAGGCGGCGCGGGTTGGGCTGGCGGCGCTGATGCTGTCGCGCTTCGACATCGTGCTGCTCGACGAGCCGACCAACGACCTCGACCTCGACGGCCTCGCCCGGCTGGAGGACTTCGTCGGAGAACTGCGCGGTGGCGTGGTGCTGGTGAGTCACGATCGGGAGTTCCTGTCCCGCACCGTCACCCGCGTCCTCGAGCTTGACTTGGCCCAGAACACGACCACGGTCTTCGGCGGCGGGTACGAAAGCTATCTGGAGGAGCGTGAGGTCGGCCGCCGACACAAACGCGAACAGTACGACGAGTTCGCCGAGAAGAAGGCCGACCTCGTGGCACGCGCACGCACCCAACGGGAATGGTCGAGCCAGGGTGTCCGCAACGCGATGCGCAAGGCCCCCGACAACGACAAGAATCGACGCCGGGCGGCCACCGAGTCCAGCGAGAAGCAGGCGCAGAAGGTCCGCCAGATGGAGAGCCGGATCGCGCGCCTGGAAGAGGTCGCCGAACCCCGCAAGGAATGGTCGCTCGAGTTCACCATCGGAGCGGCGCCGCGATCGAGCTCGGTCGTCGCGACACTCGTCGATGCCATTGTGCGCCAAGGTGATTTCGTGCTCGGCCCTGTCTCGCTACAAGTCGATGCCGGCGAGCGGATCGGCATCACCGGTCCCAACGGGGCGGGAAAGTCGACGCTGCTGCGGTTGCTCCTCGGCCGACAGCGGCCCGACGAAGGCCGTGCGAGTCTTGGCGCGAACGTCGACATCGGCGAAATCGACCAGGCGCGTGCCGATTTCACCGGTGACGAGCGGCTCGTCGATCGCTTCGAGCAGCGAGTCCCGACCTGGACGACCGCCGACGTGCGGACTCTGCTCGCCAAGTTCGGCCTGCGCACCGACCACGTCGAACGGACGGTGGACGAGCTCTCGCCCGGTGAGCGGACCCGTGCCGGTCTTGCCCTGCTGCAGGCGCGGGGCACCAACGTGCTGGTGCTCGACGAGCCGACGAACCATCTCGACCTCCCCGCGATCGAACAGCTCGAGCAAGCGCTCGACTCCTACGACGGCGCGTTGTTGCTGGTGACGCACGACCGTCGGATGCTGCAGAACGTGCGGCTGGACCGGTCGTGGCTCGTCGACGGTGGCCGCGTCGTGGAGTTGTAGTGCGGACGCAGCGCCGCGGCAAGGATGCGGTCGAGGGCCCGGTCGGGGAGGAAGCGCACCACACGGATCAGGGCGGCTTCGCGGCCGACGGTGTAGCGGGTGCGCGGCTTGCGTGCCGTGATCGCGTCGGCGATCACCACGGCTGCGGCGTCGGCGGGCAGGCCTGACTTGGTCGACGTCGCGGCCTGCGTGTTGACGGCCTGCATCAGTCCGCCGTAGCGCCGACGTTGATCGGGCGTCATGGCCGGCACCAGGTCATTGGCTGCCGCGATCGCCCGCCCGAGCATTTCCGTGCGCACGGCGCCCGGTTCGACCACGACCACGTGGACGCCGAACGGCGCCAATTCACGTCGTAAGGAATCGCTGACTGCTTCGAGCGCGAATTTCGTTGCGGCATAAGGACCGTAGGTAGCCATGGCCACCTTGCCGCCCACCGAGCTGATGTTGATCACCCGACCCGAACTGTCGAGCAGGGCGGGCAGCAACGCCTGTGTCAGGGCGACGTGGCCGAAGAGGTTGACCTCGAACATGTGTCGCCACTCGTCGATCGCGAAGGCCTCGATCGGGACGTTGGCCTGAATGGCGGCGTTGTTCACCAGTGCCCGCACGGCCCTGCCCTGCGGATCGTCGTTCACCCGCCTGGCGAGCGCCAAGACGTGATCCGAGTTGGTGATGTCGATGATCACCGGCTCGATACCCGGGCCCCGGATGGCGTCGGCATCCTCGTCGCGCCGGACACCCGCGAGGACATGGAATCCCCGCCGGGCGAGTTCGCGGGCGGTGGCCGCGCCGATGCCGGTGGACGCGCCGGTGACGACGGCAAGCTCTCGATTGTCAGATGACGTTGTCATCTGAGCCAACGTACCCGCTCAGATGACGATGTCAACTAGAGTGGATGATCATGAGTCGCGCCGAATCTGCCGCCGCCACCAGGCGCGCTTTGCTCGACGACGCCGCCGAACTTCTGGACGCGGGCGGTCCGGCCGCAGTGACGCTGCGCGAGGTGGGCGCACGGGCAGGCGTGACCCGTGGAGCGCCATACCGGCACTTCGCCGACAAGGAGAGCCTGCTGACCGCCGTCGCCGCGGAAGGCTGGGAGCGCCTCGGCGATGAGATGTGCACACTGCAATCTGACTCAAGACTTCGGCCCGCCGACAAGTTGCGAGCAGCGCTGGTCGCCGTCATCGCCCTAAGCCGCCGGCAGCCGCACCTCTACCAACTGATGTTCAGCACGCCGTCAGGAGATCCGGCGGCGGTGGTCCGGGCCGCACAGCGGATGTGCGACGAGTTCATCGTCATCGTCATCGAAGTGACCGGCGAACGCGACGCCGAGCGCACCGCGGCGACCCTCCTGACCGCCGCGCACGGAGCCGCCGGCCTGGAACTGAGTGGCCTTCTCCGCACGGAGAAATGGCACACCACCGCCGAGGAACTCATCGACGGAATCGCGGCGACGGTCACGCCGAGTCGTGCGCAATCTGCTCGGCCGTCGACTCCGTAGCGTGCTTCGCGGCGATGTAACCGAACGTCATCGCAGGCCCGATGTTGATGCCCCCGGCGGGGTAATGCCCGCCCATGACGCTGGCCTGATCGGAACCGACGGCGTAGAGGCCCGGTACCGGATTGTCGGAGTCGTCGAGCACGCGGGCCGATGCGTCGGTGACCACGCCGGCGAACGTGCCGAAACTACCGGGCACCACCTTGACGGCATAGAACGGCCCCTTTTCCAATGGCGCGAGCGACGGGTTGGGAAACGGGTTGTCTGGATCGCCAGAACCACGATTGAAAGGCGTTTCACCACGGTGGAATTCGGGATCCTCGCCGCGCCGCGCGTGATCGTTGAACGACGCAACCGTTGACTGCAGTTGGACGGGGTCGATTCCGCACTCGCGCGCCAGGTCCGCGATCGTGCGGCCTCGCTTGAGGTAGCCCGATCGAACGTAGGGCCACACCGGGATTGGGCGCGGCTTGGACATGCCCAGGGGGTACAACCGCTGGAAGCGGTGGTCGCACACCAGCCAGGAACACACCTCTTCTCCGTGCGGCACTGCGCGGATCATCGCTGTGGTGTAGTCGTGGTAGCCGTCGGCCTCGTTCACGAAGCGTCGCCCCGAGGCCAATACGCCTATCACGCCGGGCTTTCCGCGATCGAGGATGTGGGGAAACACCCCGGTCCGACCATTGCGATACGGAACCAGCGAGACCGGGCAGTAGGCGACCGGTGATGCGACGGTCGTGTCGAGGCGTCCTCCGGCCGATTCGGCGAGAGCGATGCCATCGCCGGCGGCGGTATCGGGTGCCAGGGTCCAGTGCTCGCGCCCGGTAGGGGTGCGGGGGAAGTGCGTCTTCCGCATCGCCACGTTGCTCGGGAAGCCGCCTGTCGCCAGGACCACCCCCTGTGTCACGTGGACGGTGAGCGGCCCGGTTGGCCCGTCGAGGCGCGCTCCGACAACGCCCCGCGCGTCGTCGGTGATCAGCGCCCGTGCCGGCGACGACACTCGCACGTCGACTCCCAACTCGTGGGCCGATGTCATGAGCCGACCGATCAGCGCGGCGCCGTTGACGAGCTGCATGCCCCTGCGGGCGATCGCCATGTCGACGAGGTGGCGACTGACTCGGCGTGCGGCGTGGGCAAAGGCCTTGGGGGAGCGGGTGGCGTGCAGGAACGCCTGCAGGTCTGGGCCGGCCATGATGCCCATGCCCAGAAATGAGGTTTCGTACAGCTGCCAGCGCATCATCCTTCTGACGGCAGCGGGGATCCCGTAGGCGTCGATCGGTTGTGGCGCCACGGAACGGTGTCCGGTTCCCGCGCCCGGTGTGCCGCCGTAGATGTCGGCAATGTTGGTTCCGGGCACGAACTGCAGCCGGGTGTTGTCGTGGAAGAACTCGACCATTCGCGGTGCACTCCGGAGAAACGCGTCCACCTTGGCGGCGTCGAAGTTCGCCCCGAGGCGGTGCTCGAGATAAGTGCGTGGCAGATCGACGCTTTCATACACGCCATCTGCGACAGCCAGTGGGTTGCCCGGCGCCCACATCCAGCCGCCGGACCATGCTGTCGCGCCGCCGCAGACGTCGGACTTCTCGGCTACGACGACTTTCGCGCCCCGGTAGGCCGCGGTGACCGCTGCCGAGAGTCCGCCCGCACCCGCGCCGATGACGAGTAGGTCGCAAGAGATGTCGGTCATCGTTTCGCCTGCCCGGTCCACCTGTACGACCACAGCGAGCTCAAGAGTGCAGTGATAGACGCAGCAGCGAGCAGAGCGGCCACCGGAAGCCAATTGCCACTCTCGTCCAGCAGCGCGGTAGCAATCAGCGGTACGAATCCGCCCACGGCCCCGGCCACCGCGTATCCGAAACCGGCTCCGCTATAACGAATTCGCGCATCGAACATGTCGGTGAACCAGGTTTGCTGAACCGAGGTCGAAATGTTGTGTCCGAGATTGATGAGGATGAAGAAGCCGAGGACCATCATGGGAATCGATCCGGTCTCCAGTGCACGGAAGAAGGGGACACCCGCGGCTGCGGCACAGAGCGGTCCGACGACGTAGAACCAACGGGCCCCGACCCGATCGGCAAGAAATCCCCAGAATGACGTGATCGGCACGGCCAGCACCAGGGCGACCATCGACGCCGTGAGCACACTGCTCGGCGGCGTGTCCGTGTAGTTCTTGACGTACACCAACGAGAACGTGAACCCGAGGTAGAAAGTGCTCTGGTCCACCAATCGCATGCCGATGATGGCGACGATCTGCTTGGGGCTGGTCCTCAGCGCTTCCAGTAGGGGAGCGGCTTGCTTCTTCTTCGTCTTCTCCAACTCTGCGAACACCTTGGATTCTGGAACTCCGCTGCGTATCCATAGGCCGACAAGCGCGAACAAGATGCTGATCAAGAACGGTAGTCGCCAACCCCAGGACTGGAATTGCTGTTCCGTGGTCAGGTTGGTGACGAGCGCAAATGCCATGGTGCCCAGGAGCAGTCCGAGAAAGGAACCGATCTGGACACCGCTGGCGACGAAGTTGCGCTTGTTCTTGGGGGCGTTCTCGACTGCCATCAAGGCGGCGCCGCCCCATTCGCCACCCACCGCGATGCCCTGCACCGAGCGCAACAGAATCAGCAGGATCGGAGCTGCGATGCCAATCATGGCGTAGCTGGGCAACAAGCCGATCGCCGTACTGGCAAGGCCCATCAGCAAGATGGTGATTACCAGCATCTTTCGTCGTCCTACGCGGTCGCCGAAGTGACCAAAGATCGCTCCGCCGATCGGGCGGAAGACGAAGCCCACGGCGAATGAGCCAAGGGACGCCAGAGTGCCTACGGCCGGAGTCTCGTTGGGGAAGAACAACGGTCCAAATACCAGCGCTGCCGCAGTCCCGTACAGGAAGAAGTCATACCAATCGACGATCGCACCGACCGTGCTGGCCATGGCTGCGCGTCGCGAACGTTGTCGGACGGGTGGGTCGGAAGCTCGATCGTGTACGCCATCCACGATGTGCCTCGGAATCGGTTCCGACGCTGGAGCATTCGAGGGCGTTATGGTGGGCTCTCTTTCGTCGAGTGGTGCTGTGGGCGTCATAGCCACTTGCAGGGAGAGAATCGCGATGCAACAATGACTACGTAGTCAAACTGTGATCCACAGCATAAGTACGCCGGCGACGGTACGTCAACCCTCGCCTGTAACAGCGCAAAGGACCTCCGTGACACGACCCATCGGACTAGCCCATCTATCCGCCCTGCACTTGTCTCCCCCTGAGTTGGTCGAAGTCGCGGCCAGCTGCGGGTACGCCTCGGTGGGTGTCCGCGTTCATCCCGCGACGCCCTCGGAGGCGCGGTATCCCATGACGGCGGGTTCACCGATGGCGGCGCAGACTGTTGCCCGGCTCGCAGACGTCGGTCTGGCTGTGTTCGACGTCGAAGTCTTCACCCTGGACGGCACACGCGGTCGCGAGCAATGGCTGCCGGTACTGGAGGCGGGGGCATTTCTGGGGGCAAGCGTGCTCAACGTGATCGGCGGCGATGAACAGCGAAATCGCTTGATCGACAACCTGAGTGGTCTAGTGCGTGATGCACGCGAGTTCGGGATCATGCCGTTGATCGAGCCGATTTCGTACCAGAAGGTCGATACGTTCGCCGCCGCCGTCTCCGTCGCCGCACGCACCGGTTGCGGAATCATGCTCGACGTCTTGCACTTCGTTCGCGCAGGCGGAACCGCCAACGACTTAGAGGCCGCTCCTGAGGGAATGGTTCAGCTCATTCAACTTTGTGACGGGCCTGCCGAGGTTCCCCACCTGGCGGCGCCGGCGCGCATGCCGCTCGGGCAAGACACCGACGGATCTGCCCGTCAAATCGAGTCGCGGGCAAGACGTCTCGTCCCGGGTGCGGGTGACTTCCCGCTCGACGCGATCCTCGCGAAGTTGCCGGGGGTACCGATCAGCATCGAGGTGCCCGACGTCGTCTTCGTCGAAACCTTCGGCGTCGCACGCCACTTGGCGCGGCTCATGACATCGACTCGCAACCTGCTCGCCACCGAACGAAGGAATGTGCTGCAATGACCGTACTGGACGCCGCTACCGTCGCCGATTCGTCGATCTTCTACCCCGGCCGATTCGCGGGGCGGGTCATTCTCGTTACCGGCGCCGCCGGGGGCCTGGGATCGGTAACGGTCGAGCGGCTCATTCGTGAAGGTGCATCGGTTGTCGGCACCGATATCGTGGCTAACCAGAACAACGTTGGCGCATGCTTGTCTGCGCTAGACGTGACGGATCGCGCGGCGTGGGAGGAGACGGTGGCCCGAGTCCTGGCCACCCATGGTCGGATCGACGGCGCCTTGTTCGCCCACGGGATTCAAGGACCGGAGACGTCGATTCCATCCATGCCGGTCGACGGATGGTCGAAGACCATGAGCGTCAACCTCGACGGCTGTTTTCACGGACTCGCCGTATTGCTCCCGGTTTTGGTGTCTCAGGGGTACGGCAGGGTGGCGGTTCTCTCCTCGATTTCGGCGCGTGAGGGCAATCCGCATCAAGCCGCCTATTCCGCGTCGAAGGCCGCCGTGGTTTCTCTGGTCAAGACCGCCGCCAAGGAGGTGGCTCGAGACAACGTGACCGTCAACGCCATTGCGCCATCGATGATGCAAACTCCAATGCTGGCCGACCTCAGCCCGGAACGGAACGCGGCACTGCTATCCCGGGTTCCCATGGGACGCGTTGGCAGCACGGCCGAGTTCTCGGCTCTGGCGACTTGGTTGTTGTCCGTCGAGGCAAGCTACGTCACCGGTCAAACACTCGATCTGAGCGGAGGGCGCAACACCGCTTGACGACGCGTCGCCGATAGGATGAGTAGGTGGTGACGAGCGTCGACCTTGCTGCCCACTTGGGTTTGAGCCAGTCGACGGTGTCGCGCGTGATGCGCGGCGACCCCGCCGTGACGGAGAAGACCACCAAACGAGTGCTCGCCGCCGCGCGAGAACTCGGGTACGTCCCGAACTCCGCAGCCCGCAGCTTGGTCACCAAGCGCGCACGGGCCATCGGGGTCGTCGTCGCAGACTTGAAGTCCCCGTTCTACCCAGCAGTGGTCGACGCCATCCAGCACCGGCTGAGCCAACAGGGCTACCGGATGGCGCTCATTCGGGATCCCGACATTCCCAAGGACGTCGACAGCGTCGACGTCCTCGACCCAGCGACAGTCGACGGAATGATCTTCGTTTCGGCGCGACGGAAATCGCGCACGGTCCGCAAGGTGCTCGAACGGAACACGCCCGTCGTGCTGTTGAGTCGAAACGATCCAACGCTGAATCTCGAGGCCGTGCTCTCCGATGACGACGGGGCCGGTGAATTGGTCATCGACCACTTGGCCGGGCTCGGCCACCGCGAGATCGCCATCCTGTCGGTCCCCCGCGACCGGACCAACGGTGCCGCACGCGAGGATGGTGCTCGTCGAGCACTCAAGCGTCGCGGTATCGCGTTGCCCAAGGACTATGT
This sequence comes from Mycobacterium sp. URHB0044, assembly GCF_000620625.1. Taxonomy (GTDB): domain Bacteria; phylum Actinomycetota; class Actinomycetes; order Mycobacteriales; family Mycobacteriaceae; genus Mycobacterium. The sequence goes on from NZ_JIAW01000001.1 coordinate 735,588, forward strand.
CCGGCGGGGCGAGATAGACCACGAGCATGGGGTACAGATGGCCACCGAGTTGCTCTCGGTGGACCGCCCCCCGTCGGCCATCTTCTGTGTGACCGACGAACTGGCGTTCGCTGCCTTGGACGCGGCTGCGCGTCTCGGCGTGCGGGTACCCGAAGAGCTGTCCGTGGTCGGCTTCGACGATTCGCCACAGGCCGAGTGGGCCATGATCAACCTGACGACGGTCCATCAACCGATCGAGGACATGGCCGGCGAAGCGGTCCGGTTGTTGCTGGCCCGGCTGGATGACGACGTTCCCGAACAGCCGGGTGCGCGGGTCTTTCCCGTCACCCTGCACGTACGGGGCACCACCGGTCCGGCACCAACCAGGTAACTCGCGGCGACGGTACCCTCGCGGTAATGCAAGACACTCCGGCCGCCGAGGTCGAATCGGTCGCACGCGCACGCCCCCGGCGGCGCAGGCGCCGGCTGCTTCTCGTCTTCACCATCACGTTGCTCCTGCTGGGAGTGCCCTGGTGGACGCTGTTGGTGGCGGGCACGCAATGGCCGACGGGCATGGTCGTCGCCGGCACCATCGCCTTCGCCGCGGCGTTCGTCGGGCTGCCGGTCATGATGACGCTCGGGCACGGCCGGCACCGCGACTGGGCCGCCGCGACGGGCGACGCGCTGCTCGGGGCGATCTGGGTGCTGTTCGTCTGGTCGGTGTTGTCCGTACTGCTTCGGCTCGCCTTGCTGGTCGGCGGCGTCGGGGAGCCGGGGCGTTCGCGCATCGTCGCGGGCGTGGTGGTGGCCGTCGTCGTCGCCCTCCTCGCGTGGGGGTATGCCGAGGCGATGCGGGTGCCGCGCATCAGGCGCGTCGACGTCGGAATCTCTCGACTGGGTCCCGGACTGGACGGTCTGCGCGTCGCGGTGATCACCGACACCCACTACGGGCCGATCGACCGGGCGCGCTGGTCGGCCGGGGTGGTGGATCGCGTCAACGAACTCGATGCCGACGTCGTCTGCCACGTCGGCGACATCGCCGACGGAACGGTGGACGTCCGGGAGCCGCAGGCCAGACCGCTCGCCTCGGTGCGCGCGCGGCTCGCCCGCGTCTACGTCACCGGCAACCATGAATACTTCAGCGAGGCGCAGGGCTGGCTCGATTACATCGACGGAATCGGCTGGGATGCATTGCACAACCGGCACATTGCCGTCGAACGCGACGGCGACAAGCTGGTCATCGCGGGCGTCGACGACGCCACGGCCCAAGGCTCCGGCGTCGCTGGACACGGCGCGAATCTCGAAGCGGCGCTGGCGAATACCGATTCAAGGCTGCCGGTGCTGCTGCTCGCCCATCAGCCCAAGCAGATCACCGCGGCGGTCGCTGCGGGAGTGGACCTGCAGATCTCGGGACACACCCACGGCGGGCAGATCTGGCCGTTCAACTTCCTCGTTCGACTCGATCAACCCGTCGTGCAGGGACTGAGCAAGCATGGCGAGCGCACGCAGCTCTATACGAGTCGGGGTACCGGCTTCTGGGGCCCACCGTTCCGCGTCTTCGCGCCCAGCGAGATCACGCTACTGACGCTGCGTCGCACGGCCTGAGAATCTCGGCGTGTCCCAGCTGACCGACGCCGTCCGCCACGCACTGGCCGCCGCCGGTGACCCGAGCCGCGCTCCCGCGATGCAGGCGTACATGAAGTCGGAGATGCCCTACTACGGCGTGCGCCTTCCCGATGTTCGTCGGATCTGCCGGCCGATCTTCGCCGCGCATCCCGTCGAGTCGGACGGTGCCTTCGACGACACCGTCGAGAGTCTCTTCGTCGATGCGACACACCGCGAAGAGCGCTACGCCGCAATCGAACTCGCCAAACACCGGCTCTACCGCGCGTTCCAGACACCGGACCGAATTCCGCTGTACTGCAGACTGATCATCGCCGGTGCCTGGTGGGACACGGTCGACGAGATCGCCGCCAACGTGATCGGCCCGATCTTGATCGCGCATCCCGCCGACGTTCGTCCGACCGTGCTCGGGTGGGCGACCGATCCGAATCTCTGGCTGCGCCGAACGTCGATCATCGCGCAGTTGGGCGCGAAGCAAGGGACGGATCTGACGCTGCTCACATCGGCCATCGACGCGAACTTCGATGACTCCGACTTCTTCATTCGCAAGGCCATCGGGTGGGCGCTGCGGCAGTACGCGCGCACAGACCCGGAGTGGGTACGAGCCTTCGTCGCCGACCGAGAAGACCAACTCAGCGGTCTGTCGAAACGGGAGGCGCTCAAGCACCTGTAGTACTGGGCCTTGACAACCTACAACCGATTGGTTGTATGTTTAGTGCGTGATCGAGACCGACGAGGACCGGGCGGACGCCCTGTTCCACGCGCTCGCCGACCGGACCCGGCGCGACATCATGCGCCGGGTGCTGGCCGGAGAGCACTCGGTTTCCACGCTCGCCGCGGGGTACGAGATGAGCTTCGCGGCGGTACAGAAGCACGTCGTCGTGCTGGAGAAGGCGGGTCTGCTCACCAAGCGGCGTAGTGGTCGCGAGCAGCTGGCCAGCGGTGACGTGGCTGCGGTGCGGTCGGTGGCCTCCATGCTGACCGAGCTGGAACAGGTGTGGCGTGGCCGCATCGCCCGCATCGACGAACTCATCTCATTCGACCCAACCAAGGAGAACTGAACGATGCCCGTGACCGACGTCCAACACGACCTCGACGCGCTGACGCTCACCATCACCGCCGACTTCGCCGCGCCGGTGGCGCGTATCTGGCAGGTCTACGCCGACCCGCGTCAGCTCGAGAAGGTTTGGGGGCCACCGACTTACCCGGCCACCGTGGTCGACCACGACCTCGCGCCCGGCGGCCGCATGACGTACTTCATGACCGGCCCGGACGGCGACAAGCACGCCGGATACTGGCAGATCACGTCCGTCGACGAGCCGACGAGCTTCACCTTCGTCGACGGTTTCGCCGACCTGGACTTCAACCCGAACCCCGAGATGCCGGTCTCGAAGAACGTCTACACCTTCGCCGAACACGACGGCGGCACGCGGGCGATCTTCACGAGCACCTTCGAGTCCGCCGAGGCGTTGCAGCAAGTCCTCGACATGGGCATCGTCGAGGGCGCCTCGTTGTCGATCAACCAGATCGACGACCTGATTGCGTCCTGACGCGGGCTAGAGTCCGGCGTTGCGGGCCAAGTCGATCGCGTACTGGTTGACGAAGCGCCCGGCGCCGGGCTCACCCCGGCCGCACGAACCGTCGGATTCACCGGGGCGTTTGATCCACAGGAAGGCGTCGACGTTGCCGTTGCCGGTATCCGTCGTCGGGCGGGCGCCGAGCGCCCGTCCGGTCGGATTGCACCAGTACATTTCGCCCTCGGCCGGGCCGGCACCGTTGCGCGACGTGTCGATGACGTAGGGCTTGCCGCCCGTCATCCCGGAGATGGCGTCGCCGTATCCGATCTCTTCGGCGGTGGTGAAGAAGTTCGCGGTGTTGAGGCTGAAGCCCCGTGCCTTGGCGACGCCGACCTGGTTGAGCCGGTTGGCCATCTCGCCGGCGGCCGTCCACCGGGAGTGCCCGGCGTCGACGTAGACGGCCGTGGCGGGGTTGCGGGTCAACGCGTCGACGGCGTAGCTCATCAGGTCGAAGCGCTCCTGGCGCTGGTCACCCGACAGGCAGTCGGCCATGGAGAGGGCATCGGGTTCGAGGATGACCGTCGCCGGGCCAGCGCCGATGGCGCCCGCGACGCCATCGATCCAGCCCTTGTACGCGCCGGCGGACCCGAATCCACCGGCGGCGAAGCTGCCGCAGTCGCGGTGCGGAATTCCGTACAGCGCGAGTACCGGCATGGTGCCGGCAGCCTGAGCTGCGGCAATGTACTGCGCGTCGACCGCAGGAGTAGACAGGTTGTCCATCCAGTACGCGGTCGGTGTGTCGGCGATGGCGTTCAGCTCCGGGCTCGGCGGGTTGACGCCGTTGGCGGCGTTCCTGGCCTTGGAGGAGGGGTTGACGTAGAACGGCAATCCGGCCAACGGGTTCGCGTCGGCGGCCAGGCGCACCGTCGGGGCCGGAACGGCAGGCACTGGGTCAGCGATCACGCCCGCGGCGACCGCCGCGATGGCAAGGAAGGGGGAGATCCAACGTGTTACTGCACCAGCAGCTGAGGACGTCACCCCAGAAAAATAGTGGGGCTACGCAGTAAGCGCCAATCCGCGACTGACTCTCGACTGCGGGTTCGCAAATCAACGACCAGCTTGGCTGCGCGCTGCCCGGGTTGCTGGTGGGTTGCTGGTTGGTCACGACCATAGGTCGCTCTTGAACGCCACCGGGCGAAGGTGTGCCGACGGATTCCCAGTGAACTCCAAGCACATTCACAGATTTGTCTGGACTGTCCAAAGCCCGCGAACTGGGTGAGGTCTCTGTCAGAATGTGCTTTGCTCCGTCCCCCCGAGTGAAGCGGAGCATCGGCGCGGCGAGGGATGATCCGACATGGCGGGTGAGGTTGTCGACGACCACACCGTGGTCGGCCGTGCCATGGCCCTCATCGAGGCGGTGGCCATCTGCGGTCCACGAGTCACTTTGGCTGAGCTGGCTGCGGTCAGTGGCATCCCCAAGCCCACGGTGTTGCGAATTGCAACCGGCCTGGTGAGCCGGCAGCTGCTCACGCGCACCGACGGCGGTTACTCGCTGGGCCCCGAACTGAGTCGCCTCGGTGAAAAGGCCGCCCTGCAACGAGATTTCGAGCGCTACGTCCCGGTCATGGAGGATCTTCACGCAGCATACGGGGGAATCGCGTGGATGGCCGCCGGACGTGAGCTGGAAGATGTTGCGCCTGTCGTGCGGGTCTCCGATCCAGAGTTCGTCGTCCTTGCGCGCCACGGATGGCCGGCACCGGGCAGCGTGGCGATGTTGACGAGCACTGCTTTGGGCCATTTAGCGCTCGCGCAGCAACCAGAACTATTCGAACGCGTCGCCCGGCGTCCAATGGCGCCATCCGCGCCCAACGCCCCACGCGACGTCCGACAGTTGTTCGCGTCTGTGCAACGAGCTCGCCAGGAGGGTTTCGCCGTGGAATCCGAACAGAGCACCCCGGGGTGGAGCTGTGTGGCCGCGCCGCTGCCAACCACGACAGACACGAAGGCCGTCATCGGTGTCACTCTGCCCGTAGGCCGCGCCAACGCGCGCGAAATCATCCGCGCCGTCCTTCGTGCGTTCGACGCCGTCGCGGCAGACATCGGCCCGCTGCATCGACCTTCGAGCTGACGGATGAGCGGAGCGCCGTAGCGCGTCCTAGCCGTCCGCGCCGGGGCTGCCGGTCTGCCCGTCGGTATGGCTGCCGGTCGAGCTGGTGGCGGGTCCACCGGGGCCGCCTGCACCGCCGGCGGCTCCCTTGCCGCCGGCTCCGCCGTTGCCGCCATCGCCGCCGAAGGCGTTGCCGGACAGGGACTGCGCAAGGCCGCCGCCACCGCCGTCGCCCCCGGGCTGCCCGGTACCGCCGGCGCCGCCGTTTCCGCCATGACCGGCCACCGCGGCGCCCAACGGGCTGCCGGCCGCGCCGCCGTCTCCGCCGCCGCCACCACTGCCAGTCGAACCGCCCTGGCCGCCAAATCCCCCTGCGCCGCCGAAGGCGTTCCCGCTCGTGCTGTTACCGGAAGCACCGTCGCCGCCGTTACCACCGTCGCCACTGCAGGCTCCGGTGCCGCCGTTGCCCCCGCCGCCACCGAGGCCCTGACCCGACGTGCTGATTCCGATCCCACCGAAGCCGCCGTCGCCGCCGTTGCCGGCGATGATCGCATTGCCGCCGTCGCCCCCGACGCCGCCAAAGGTGTTGCCCGACTTGCTCAGGCCCTCACCACCCTGGCCACCCGTGCCGCCGTCGCCGAACTGTGCGTCGCCGCCGCCGCCCCCCGAGCCGCCTGCGCCCTGGGAGGTGGTGCTCTGGCCGAGTCCGCCTATGCCGCCCGTTCCGCCGGCGCCCATCAGGCCAGCGGCGCCGCCCTCGCCGCCTCGTCCGCCGAATGCGAGACCGTCGACGCTCACGCCCTGTCCGCCCACGCCGCCAGCGCCGCCGTTGCCCAAGAGCAGCCCGCCGGATCCGCCGTTGCCACCTGCGCGTCCGACGGCGACGGCCGTGGTCTCCACGACGTCACCGCCGGCGCCGCCGTTCCCGCCGTTGCCGATCAGTCCTGCCCCGCCGCCGTTTCCGGCCGCCTGGCCGAGCGCGCCGGCTCCCCCGTTGCCACCATTGCCGAAGAAGAAGCCGCCGTGGCCACCGTCTTGGCCAGGTCCGCCGTCGGCACCGTTGCCGATCAGCAGGCCACCGTTCTCGCCCGGCTCATCGCCATTGCTGATGAAGATGCCGACCACGGCGGCGAAGAAGTCACCGATCGACGGCACTGCCGTCGGCGCTAGCGGCGTGAGTAGGGGATGGGCCGCCACCAGCGCTGTCGGATTCATTCCGGCCGACGATGAACCGCCGGAGGGCGTCGCGGAAGGGCCGAAACCGCTCGGCGCGAAGAACATCGAGGTGGAGATCGGACCGGCGCTTACACCATGTCCTACAAGGGAAGTGCCGCCCGAAACGGCGCCCTCTTCTGACGAAGAGACGGTCGTGGGTCCGGTGTTCCCCGGCAGTGCAAGCGCTGCGGCAAGCAGGCCATTCGGTGTGGCGAGCCCGGCCAATGCCACTGGTGTCGCTGCCGGCGCGGGCGAAATCGCGACGGAGCGGGGAACGGCTCGCACCGGCGCGCCGCTGGTCTGCGGGCCGGAGACGTAGGCGGTTCCGGCAGCTGCGAGTACGCCGACCGCCAGGGCGGCGGTCGCCATGGTGAGGTGGCTGGCACGTGCGGCAGTCGTCATCGCGGCCCCCCTCGGATCAAGTCAGCGAACGATACGACTTGGTGCGGCGGATTGTCGCGCGCCCGTTTCATTGAGTGAAATGGGCTCATTGAATGAAATGGGCGAGGGCTCCGGGCTAGGCAGCTCGAGCGACCAAGGCCGCTACCACGTCGGGAAAGTCCGCGGTGATGTCAGGGCCTATCTGCGGGCCGAGCTCGTCAGCTTCGGCACCGGTGATCTCGGTGCGGTACGTGACTCGGGTGCCGCCACCGTCGAGCGGCTCGAGGCGGTGCACCGTGGTGACGATGACTCCACCGAAATCGCACACGTCGGTGAATTGCTCACCGACGACGACGTCGGCCAAGCGCATGTTGATCGGCTCCTCATCCGGTCCCGGGATCATCGCGAACGTGGTGCCTGCCGTAAAGGGGCCATCCACCTTGATCTCGGCGATGCCCGGGCTCCACTGCGACCACGCCTCGATATCGGCCCAGACCTCCCACAGTGCTTGTGGCGCAACGGTTGTCTCGATGGTGTGCTCGTACTCCCACATGGACGTTGCGCCTTTCATCGACGGTCGTCGGCGCGGCCGGTCGCCCGATCAAGATCTCTGCCCGGGATCATAGACACCGAGGCCCGCGATCAGCAGGTCGAGCATGTTCTCGTAGCTGGTCGTGGCGTCGGACGTCTGACCGATCCCGGCAATCTCGATGGTGACGGCGCCGTGGAGCGCACTCCAGACCGCTTGTGCGGCTTCGGTCGGATCGGAAGACGTCCCGTCGGCGGCCATCGCGCGGATCAGCTCGATGAGGACGCCGAAGGCTGCGCGCCCGTGATCCGCGACTGGTGACGACTGGTCTTCGAGTGGGCTGCCCATCGAGAAGATCAACAGGTATCGAGCCGGGTGCTCGAGTGCGTAGTCGCGATAACTCCGGCACGCCTGACGAAATCGCTGCACTGGCTCGGCGTCCGAGGGTGTCTCGATGACGGCGGCCAGCTCGTCCAACGCCCGCACGGCCAACGCGGCAAGAAGGCCTTCCTTGTTGTCGAACCTGTTGTAGACGCTCATGGGTGCGACGGCCGCTTCACTCGCGACCGCGCGGATGGTGACGCCGTTGGTGCCGTCGCGGTCCAGCACGGTCTCGGCCGCGTGTAGCAATGCGGCCGAGACCTGGTCACTGGCCGTGCGGCGACGGCGAGTCGTGGTCATGCCAGCGCGGCAACCTCTCGATGAACCATCCAGGCGAGGGCGGTGTCGGCGACGTCGCGCCACCCGCCATCGATGGTAAGGGAGTGTCCGCGTCCTTCGAATTCGTGGAAGTCGGTGATGGCGTCGGACTTTCCGTAGAGCGCGTGGGCAGCCTTGGCGGTCACCAGGGGTACGGTGTGGTCCGCCGTGCCTGCGGTGATCAACAGGGGTCCGCGCGTGCCGTTGGTGGTGTCGACCTTTGCGGGTGAATTGGGCGAGAAGTTCGCGCTCGCGGCCTCGAACAGCGGCTTGCCGGGTGACGGGATGGACCACTGTTCCCAGAGCGCGTCGGATTCCGCGGGTGTCAGGGCGTTGCCGAAACCGTAGCGCCACTGCGCCTGGGTGAGCGCCTTCGCGCGGCCGCGGTTGAGGGGATTGCCCAGTACGGGGAAGGCCGAGCGTAGCTGGGCGATCGGGAGCGGCCTGACGCCCTTGATCGGCGCGGGATCGATGGCGATCGCAGCGGCCGCCTTGTTCTGCGCGAGCAATTTCTGGGCGATGAGGCCGCCGAACGAGTGGCCGATCACGACGGGCGGGGTGTCGAACCGATCGAGCACCTTGGCGAAGTGATCGGTCAAGTCGTCGATGCCGAATCCCGCTTGGTCAGAAGCATTTTCGCGCGTCTCTTGCACACTTGGGTACTCGCCGGGCCATGCCGGGGCGATGGCCTGATGGCCCTGGGCGGCGAAGTGTTCGATCCACGGTTGCCACGCGGTGTGCGAGATCCACAGGCCGTGGATGAAGACGACGTTGGTCATGATGAGCTCCTCTATAGAACGACGTTACATAAGCCGGTAGAGTGCTCAACGGCGCCAAGGCGGCGGATCATCCCGACGCCGACGTGGGCGTCGTCACATGGGCTATCGCGTCGGATTCTTCGCCGCGATGATCGCCGACTTCACGGCCGTGGGGCAGTATTCAGGGCGCTTCCAAAACGAGGGGTTGATCCCCCCAACCCACCAGGTCGAAGAACGTCAACGACGAACCGTTGATCAACCGGTGCAGGTGCGCGGGGAACGAAAACGGCGGCGCTTTCATCGGGTTGGCCGCTGTACCGCTGGCGATGCGGTAGGCGATGGCGTACCCAAGGTCGTGTCGCGGCCACGCCGCGTGAACCCGCTCCGCGAAACCCGGTGAGAGCAGGTCCTTCTCCATGCCGCTGATGTCCAGTGCGATGCCGAAGTGCGAGACGGCCTGGTCGGGACCGAATCGCTCCGCCAAGCCCGCACTGGTGTGCAGGGCGATGGATTGCCACACCGTGGTGACCCTGTCGTCGGGAACCCCGTCGCCACGGAGGAAGCCGGCCGCGGCGTCGGCTCCCTCGACCTCGAACCGCTGGTCGCCAGCGCCGCGGTCGGTGATGCCGAGGTCGTGCAGGAGGCAACTGAGGAAGACGAGTTCATCGTCGTAGTCGACGCCGCTGCGCAAGCCCGTCGCGGCTGCCCGCTCCCGTGCGAAGAGATAACTGCGCACGCAGTGGTTGGCGAGGAACTCGGGAGACGCATCGAACGCCAACTCCAGTGCGGCCGAACAGACGTCGGAGTCCGGGAGGTCCCACGTGGCTGAATTGCGGATTGCCTTGGTCATGCCGTCACACTGCCGAAGCCCGACTGGGTGCGACAGCGGCTAGCTGGCCATCATCCGAAAGGATTTTGACTGACCACCAGGCGCCGACGGGCGTAACACCCAACCCCCGATGTGTAACGGGGGCGCCATCCGTATACGGTCCAGAGATGACAAGAGTGGCGGTAATCACGGGCGGCGCGGGCGGCATGGGTCTGGCCACGGCCAAGATCGTCGGCCGGGACCACACAGTCGTCCTGTGCGACGTCAGACAGGACCGCCTCGATGCCGCCGCCGCCACGCTGAAGGACCTCGGGATGACGGCTACGGCCGTCAACTGTGACGTCACCGATCGGCAGGCGGTCGTCGCGCTGTTCGAGACCGCGGCCGGCCTCGGGACCGTCGCCGCAGTGGTCCATGCAGCAGGCGTGAGCCCGAGCATGGGCGATGCCGACTACGTGATGAGAACCAACGCGCTCGGCACGCTGAACGTCAACGAGGTCTTCTACGAAACCGCCGCCGAGGGGGCCGCGATCGTGAACGTCGCGTCGATGGCGGCCCACATGCTGCCCGAGGAAATGACGCCCACGGCTCGGTTCCCGCGCGCGCTGCAGGACGAACAGGCGTTCATGACCGACATGTTGGCCTCCTGCAACGTCGTTCCCGACGAGATGCGATCGGGCATCGCGTATTCGGTCAGCAAGAGCTTCGTCAAGTGGTACAGCTCATCGCAGGCCGAACGGTTCAACGGACGGGGCCTTCGGATCGTCTCCGTGTCCCCAGGATCGATCGACACCGAGATGGGCCGGCTGGAGGAACAGGCCGGTGCGGGCGCGATGGTCGTCGACGCCGCCGTCCCGAGGTGGGGCAAGCCCGAAGAACTGGCAGAGCTGTTCGCCTTCTGCGTCAGTGACAAGGCCGGCTACCTCACCGGCACCGACATCCTCAATGACGGCGGAGTGATCGCCTCGATCAAGGAGCGAGCCAGGGTCACCGAGGCGGCGAAGACAGGCCAGCCCTGACCTGTCGCGACAGTTCGTCGCCGAGGACCTCCGGTTCGCCGGCGAACAGTCCGTCGAGCGCCAATCTCGCTACGACGCCGGGGTCGGTCTTCTGGTCGGCGGGGATGTAGCTGACCATGTCGGTGTCCATGTAGCCGACGTGCAGGGCTGTGACGTGAATCCCCCTGGGCGCCAACTCAGTTCGGAACGCGTCCGTCAACGCCCAGGCCGCCGCCTTCGCGGAGGCGTACGCACCGCTGGTCGGTGGGTGCGCCCAGGACAGCACGGACAGTACGTTCAGGATGGAGCCGCCGCCGTTGCGCTCGATGACCGGGGCGAAGGCGCGAATGACCTGCAGCGTGCCGAAGAAGTGTGTCTCCATCTCGAGACGAATGTCCTCGAGCGGTCCGTCGAGCAGCGTGGCGCGCGTCGAGACGCCCGCGTTGTTCACCAGGACGTTGACGTCGGCGGCCTGCTCGGCGGCCCGACGGATCGACTCGGGGTCGGTGATGTCGAGCTGGATGGGTACGACGCCGGGGATGTCGACGGTCTCGGGATTGCGCGCCGCGGCGTAGACCTTGGCGCCGCGTTCGACGAGTTCTTTTGCGAACCGCCGACCGAGCCCCCGATTGGCGCCGGTCACCAGCGCAGTGACGTTTTCGGTATTCATCGTGTGCCTCCTTCGCTTCCCACCGGGTGTGGGATACCGAGGAGAACATGGAAACCCCTGGATGAAGTCCCTAACCGGTCGGATATTGCAGCTAGCCGGAACCCGTGCGTCAGCTGAGAACTACACCGACCAGTGCCCCGGCGGCTCGTGCGACGTTCTCCGCAGTGAAGCCGAAGTGGCTGCGCAGCTGCGCAGCCGGAGCGGAGGCGCCGAAGCCGTCCATCGCGATGATGCACCCGTGCGCTCCGACGTGTCGTTCCCAGCCGAATCCGGAAGCGGCCTCGACGGCCACCCGCGCGATCAGATCGGGTGGGAGAACGGCGTCGCGGTAGGCCTGATCTTGCTCGTCGAACAGCGCCCAGGACGGCATGCTGACCACGCGGGCACCAATACCAGTGTCGGCGAGCAGTTCTCGGGCCTCCATCGCCAGGGCCACTTCGCTGCCGGTCGCGATGATCAGTGCGTCCAGCCGCTTCCCCTCGGGCGGCTCGGCCAGCACGTAGGCGCCGCGGGCCAGTCCCGACGCGGCCCCGGTGTGCGACCGGTCGATGACGGGCAGGTCCTGCTTGGACAGCACCAGGGCGACGGGCCTGTCCGTGACCGACATGATGACGCGCCACGCTTCGCGGATCTCGTTGGCATCGGCGGGCCGAAGGTCGATCAGGTTGGGGATCGCTCGAAGCGAGGCCAACTGCTCGATCGGTTGATGAGTGGGTCCGTCCTCGCCCATGCCGATGGAGTCATGGGTATAGATGTGGATGACCGGCTGCCGCATCAACGCGCCGAGACGAAGAGGCCCGCGCTGGAAGTCGGAGAACACCAGGAACCCGGCCTGGAACGGGCGAAGACCGCACAAGGCCAGGCCGTTGGCTGCCGCCGCGGCGGCGGCCTCGCGGACCCCGAAGTGGAGGTTACGGCCGTCATAGTCGGCAGGGCCGAAGTGCCCACTGGCGCCGTCGAGCGTGGTCTTGGTGGACGGCGCGAGATCCGACGCACCACCGATCACCCACGGAACGGTGGCGGCCACGGCGTTGAGCACCGCGTGGTTTGCCATCCGGCCTGCAATCGGCCCGTCCTCATGGCTGAACTCCGGTAGGGCACCATCCCAGCCCTCGGGTGGAGTCCGAGCCAGCATCGAGGCGAGCTCGGCAGCCAGTTCGGGGTGGGCCGATTGGTAAGCGTCGAACGCGGAGTTCCACTCGGTCCGGCGTTCGTGACCGCGGGCGGCGATGCCGAGTGCGAACTGCTCGTAGGTCGAGTCGGGGACGAGGAACTGGGCGTCGACCGGCCAACGGTAGAAGCGCTTCGCTGCCTGAGCCTCCTCCTCGCCGAGCGGTTCACTGTGCGCCGACGCGGTGCCCTGCTTGGTCGGTGCGCCGTAGCCGATGATGCTGCTGACGATGATGAGCATCGGCGATCCGGTGTGGTCGGCGAACCGCGTGAACGCCCTTCGCAGAGCGTCGATGTCGTTCGCGTCGGCAACGTAGGTGACGGTCCATCCGTAGGACCGGAACCGGGTGGCGACATCCTCGGTGAACGCCAACGACGTCTCGCCCTCGATGGTGACGGCATTGCTGTCGTAGATCCAGCAGAGGTTGTCCAGCTTGAGGTGGCCTGCGAGCGACGCGGCCTCCTGGCCGATGCCCTCCATCATGTCGCCGTCCCCGGCGAGGGCGTAGACCCGGTAGTCGAAGACGTCGAAGCCGGACCGATTGAAGTGCGCGGCTTGCCATTTGCCCGCCATGGCCATGCCGACGCTGGTGGCGATGCCCGTGCCCAACGGCCCGGTGGTGCACTCGACGCCGTCGGCCAGTTCGTATTCGGGGTGCCCGGCACACGGGCTGCCGAGTTGGCGGAACCGCCGGATGTCGTCTAGTTCCACCGCCAGCCGGTCGTCATCAGCACTTCGGACACCGGCTAGGTGCAGCAACGCGTACAGCAGCATCGAGGCGTGCCCGGCCGAGAGGACGAACCGATCCCGGTTGATCCAGCGTGGATCGGAGACGTCGTAGGTCAAGGCGTGATTCCACAGCGCGTAACCGACGGGCGCCAGTGCCATCGCGGCGCCGGGATGCCCCGACTTCGCCTGTGCCACGGCGTCGATGACCAACGTCCTGATGGTGTTGATGGCGACGGTGTCGACGTCGACGCCTACGTCCAGATCGGTCATCACAGTTCCTTCGAGACGCCGGAGAGCCGCTCCACGAGCCGGAACAGTGCCGAGTGGTCGAGGTCGCCGTCGCCTTGAGCGAGGGCGGCGGACATCAGTTGTGCCACCACCGCGCCCAGCGGAGCGGCGACGCGGGCCTCGTGGGCGGCGGTGGTGAAGATGCCTAGGTCCTTGTCGTGCAAGGTGATTCGGAACCCCGGCTGGAATTCTCGGGCCACCATGGTGCGAGCCTTGCGTGCCATCACGGTGCTGCCGGCCAGGCCAGCCTCCAAGACGGTGATGGCCGCCTCGGTGTCGACGTGGTGGGCTTCGAGGAAAAGCAGCGCCTCAGCGAGTAGTTCGATGTTGCCCGCGACGATCAATTGGTTGGCGGCCTTGACGGTTTGGCCCGATCCGACGGGGCCGACGTGGACGATGGTCTTGCCGAGGTGGCGCAGCACGGGTTCGGCTTCCGCCACCGCGGCGGCGGAGCCACCGACCATGATCGACAGCGTGCCGTCGATCGCGGCCTGTTCGCCACCACTGACGGGGGCGTCGAGGAATCGCACGCCGTGGCTCTCGGCGCGCGCGCCGACGGCCCGGGCGGTGTCCGGCCGGATGCTGCTCGCGTCGATGTACAACGCGCCCTTTCGGGCGTTTTCGAGGATTCCCCCCGGTCCGAGCGCCACCGCTTCGACGTCGGGGGAGTCGGGCAACATCGTGATGACGACGTCGGCTTCCCGCACGGCTGCTGCGACGTCGTCCGCCGCACGTAGGCCGCGGGGCACCAGCTCGTCGACCTTGGCACGCGTACGGCTGTAGCCGACGACGTCGAAACCGGCCGCACACAGGTTCGCCGCCATCGGCGACCCCATGATTCCCAGCCCGATGAAGGCGATGGTCGTGTCGGGAGCGGTCATCGGATCACCTCGGGCACCAGTCGACGCAGCCACTCCAGGCCGGCAACGGTGTCCCCGGCCGGAATGTATTCGAGACCAAGGCCACCGGTGTAGCCGGCGACGCTGAGGAGGTCGACCAGTTCGACGATCGGCGCGTGCCCGGTGCCGGGTTCGTGGCGACCGGGTGCGTCCGCGATCTGCACGTGCCCGATTTGGTCGACGTGGTGCGCGATGACGCGGAAGACGTCGTCTCCGTTCACGGTCAAGTGATACAGGTCCGCTAGCAGCGCAACCCGCCCTGTCCGTATCCGTTCGCGCACACCGCGAATCACGCTCAGCGCGTCGGCTGCCAGCTTGAGTGGGTAGGCGTCCACCCCGCTGACCGGCTCCACCAGCACGGTGGCGCCGATGGCGTCTGCCCGCTCGGTGGCGGCGGCGAGCGCCTGCAGCGCGGCCTCGTCCTGCTCTGCGTGGCTGACCCCGGGGAGGCGGTTGCCGTAGAGCGCGTTGAATCCCGTGACGTTCAGTCGGGCGCCGATGTCGACGGCCACCGCAACGCTGTCGTCGAATTCCGCTCGCCGGTCGGGATGCGAGGCGATGCCCCGTTCTCCACCGGCCATGTCGCCCGCGAAGAAGTTCAGCGCGCGCAGGTGCACGCCGGCGTCGGTGATCGTCGCGACGAACGCATCGACCTCCCTGGCCGACGGCGTCGCGCCGGTGAACGGCCACCAGCACTCGATCGCGGTGAAACCGGCCGCCGCTGCGGCGGCTGGTCGACGTTCGAATGGAACCTCGCCGAACAACAGCGAGATGTTCGCCTGCGACTGCGGCCACAATGCGGAAACCAACACGTCCTCGATCCGTAACAGGGGAATTGCACACTGCATGCGTGCACTACCGATGCTAGGGAGCGACCCGGCGCCGAACAATGACGGGTGAGTCAGGGCATTATTCGCACTCGGCGAACAGTTGAGCCCAATCGCGAGTAGCGTCTCGCCGCATGACGCAGCCCAACATCACTCTGCGTCAACTCCGTGCGTTCCTCACCGTGGCCGAACATCGCAGCTTTTCACGCGCCGCCGAGCAGCTGCTGGTGTCCAACCCGTGGCTGAGCGAGACGATCAAGGACCTCGAGCACCAACTCAAACTCAAGTTGTTCGCCCGCACCACCCGATCGGTCGAGCTGACCGAGGCAGGCGTGGTGTTCTCCACTCTGGCCGCACAGGTGCTCGACGACCTCGACTCGGCCATCAAGACCGCGCAGCGCACCGCCGACCGGGACGGATCGGCGCTCGTCCTCGGCTACACGATCGGCGCCGGACTCGAGGTCATTCCATGGCTGTTGCGGGCCTTCGCCACCGAGTACCCGCATCGCCTATTGCGTACGGTGGAATACGATTTCGTCGATCCCACCGCGGGGTTGCGCGACTCCTCCGTGCACGCCGCGATCATCCGACCGCCGACGGGGCTGGCGGGATTGACCACACTCGAATTGCTCAGTGAGGACCGCGTCGCCTGCCTGCCCGAGGGGCATCCGCTGGCAAGCCAGGACAGTGTCTCCGTCGCCGATCTACTGAAGGAACCGATCATCGCCGCGCCCAAGGGACCTGGGCCGTGGCGGGACTACTGGTTGCTCAGCGACTACCGCACCACACCTGCGCCCGTCGTCGACGAGGCGAGCACCCGTGACGCCGAACTGCACCTCGTCGCGCGTGGGGTCGGGATCAGCGTCACCTCCGCAGGGGCCGAACGCTTTTACTCCCGACCCGGCGTGGCGTTCCGCCGCATCCGCGACATCCCGCCGTGCGTGGTGGCATTGGCGTGGTGGCCGGAACACACGGCGAAGGTCGCCGACCTCGTCACGATCGCCACCGGTTTCGGCGGCAGCGTCTGACCTGCGTCCTTCGGCTCAGCCGAATAATCGTCGGCCAGGTTCGTCATTGTGTCGCGGCAGAGTCCGTCGTTACGGTCGAGCCACCCCGGCCCATTGGCCGCCGCACGAGAAATGGGAACCATGACCTCATCAGCAGAGCAGTCAACCCGAGCCCAACCGAAACTACGGCGGTCGCTGGCGACGTGGGCGGCGATCTCACTCTCGGTGGCCGCGATGGGCGCCAGCCTCGCGATCAACATCAACCCGCAGGGCGCTGGTGCGACGGTGGGGCGGGCAGTACCGCTCACCTTCGTCCTCGCCACGGTGGGTGTGCTTCTCGTCGCCTACGGATTCGCCAGGGTCTGTAGCAGACTCAGCCACGCCGGCTCCGTCTTCGGCCTGACCGGCGTCACCATCGGTCCACGCGCCGGCGTGGTGGCCGGGTGGTCGCTGCTCGGTGCCTACCTCAGCTTCATGCTGACCACGTCGATGACCGCCGGGATCTTCGGTGCCGAATTCCTGCGCGGGTTGGGCATTTACGAGACGACACCCGGCATCGTGCCCTGGATCATCGCACTGGTCGCCGTGGGCATCGCGACGCTGTTGGCCATCTCCCCGGTGAAGAAGTCGATGGCCACGCTGCTGTGGGTGGAGATCGTGACGACAGCGGTGATCGTCGTCATCGCCGCCGTCGTCGTGTTCAGGGTGACGGAGGGGAATGCGCCTGGTGGACAACGGTTCACGCTGGACATGTTCACGGTGCCGCCGGAGATATCGACGAGCACGCTGTTCCTGGGCATCGTGTTCGGCTTCCTGTCCTTCGCGGGTTTCGAGGCCGCCGCCGCGCTCGGCGAGGAAACCACCAACCCGAAACGAGCAATCCCGATCGCGATCTTCGGCGTTGCACTCTTCGGCGGCCTGTTCTACATCATCGGCACGACCGTGGAGATGCTCGGCTTCGGCACCGACGCCGCCGGGGTCGACGCCTTCTCCAAGTCGGCCTCGCTGTTCGGCACGCTCGGCGAACAGTACGTCGGACCCGTGGTCGGCGACCTCGTCACGCTCGGCACGGCAATCTCCGCGATGGGTTGCGCACTGGCGACCGCCGTGGCGGCGTCGCGACTGTTGTTCGCGCTCAATCGCGGTGCGTTCGAACGCCGCGGTTTCACCAAGGTCTCCGCCAAGTCGGGAACGCCGATCTCGGCGACGCTGTTCGTGTGCGGGCTGGCCGCGGCCATCATCGTGCTGATGCGCGTCGCGATCACCGACACGGCCTTCAACCTGTTCGCTTGGTCCGGCACCGTCGGCACACTCGTGCTGTTGGTCGCCTACGCGTTGTTCTCCGTCGGAGCCTGGTACTACCTGTGCGTCCGGGCGCCCCGGCACGGACATCCCGCGGCGAAGCTCGACTACGTGATCCCCGTACTGGCAGTCGGCGTCATCGCGTACACCATGTTCCGCAACGTCGTACCGTGGCCGGCCACCACTCCCGGCCGCGCCAACATCGTCATCGCCGCGATCTGGGTGATCGCCATCATCGTCGTCATCATCGCCGCTCCCAAGACGACTCGCAGGATCGCGGAATCGTTGAGCCGCGACGAGGGACTGTCGACCGAGGCCGGCTACCTGGCCACCGCGGTCGAGGAGGTCGAGGAGCACCTGCACACGGCCCGGCAGCCGCGATGAACATCGACGACAACTGGACCTACCACGGCCTGCGGGTGGTGCGGCTGGAGAACAAGCACATCGCTCTCGACGTCCTTCCGCAGCGCGGCGCCAACATCTTTCGGGTACTGGACAAGCACCGCGACATGGATCTGCTGTGGAAGTCGTCGCGCGTGACACCTCATGTCGCGGCCGTGCACGCCGACTTCGACGACCACTGGGCGGGTGGTTGGGATGACGCCTTCCCCGGCGGACGAGCCAGCCGCAACCGCTACGGTGACCTGCTGCCGTACATGGGTGAGGTGTGGACCGCCCCCGCCGACTATCGAATGCACGCCAGCGCAGACGAAGTCAGCCTCACCACCACGGTGCGGACCCCCATCACACCTGCTGAACTAACCCGCACGATCACCCTGCGCGACGACGAACAGCACTTCACCTTGAGCTACGCGCTGCGCAACATCGGCACGATGCCCTTCGACTACAACTGGGGCGTCCACCCGAGCCTGGCCATCAGGCCCGGCATGCGGTTCGACATCCCGGCCACCACGGGCCTCGTCGACGAGGCCGGTGGCGAGCGGCTCGGACTCCCCGGCGACGAATACGACTGGCCCGAACTACGCGGGCACGACCTGCGGCGCGCCGACGACATCGACATCGGTGCGTTCGCGTTGCACTACCTGACCGGGCTGACCGCCGGCTGGGTGGCGGCCACCGACGTCGCCGACCGACGTGGCTTCGGGCTGTGCTTCGACCACGACTTGTTTCCCGTGGTGTGGTTCTGCCTCGTCTACGGCGGATGGCGCGGATACCAGCAGGCGCTGATCGAACCGTGGACCGGCTACCCGAGTCCGCTGGAGGGCGCCGTCGCCGCAGGCCGCGCCCGCCTGCTCGCTCCCGAGGAAAGCCAGACGACCGAGGTCGTCGCGGTCCTGTACGACGGCGTCGAGACCGTGACGGAACTGCACCCCGACGGAACGGTGCGGTAGATGGCACACGACACCCCGGTCCAGCTGGGCCGGACCGCACTGACGGTCACCGCGCTCGGGTTCGGGGCCACCGCGATCGGCGGCATGTACACCGAGGTCAGCGACGACGCCGCGCGCGAAACCGTGGCAGCGGCATGGGATGCCGGCCTGCGCTACTTCGATGCCGCCCCGCAATACGGGCGTGGCAACGGCGAGGTGCGCCTGGGCCGCGGCCTTGCCGGATACCGCCGCGACGACTACGTGCTGTCCAGCAAGGTCGGCCGGCTGCTGCGTGCCGACGCGCCGCCTCATCCCGACGACTTCGACTCGACGGGCCGCCCGTACGACGCCGGGGCACCCGACGTCGCCACGGTGTACGACTACTCCCGCGACGGCGTCCTGCGGTCCATCGAGGAAAGCCTGGCGCGGTTGGGCACCGATCGCCTGGACGTCGTCCTCGTCCACGATCCCGACGACTACGTGGACGAGGCGCTGGCGACGGCGCTACCCACGCTCATCGAGCTACGGGAGCAGAAGGTCGTCACCGCGATCGGGGCGGGCATGAACCAGACCGCGGCGCTGGAACGGTTTGCCCGCGAGTCGGATCCCGACATGTTCCTGCTCGCGGGCCGCTACACCTTGCTGGAACAGACTGCGCTGCAATCCTTCCTGCCCCTGTGCGAGCAGCGCGGCATCGCCGTCGTCGCCGGCGGTGTGTTCAACAGCGGCCTGCTCGCCGACGCAGGCCCTGGTGCCCGCTACAACTACGACCCCGCCCCGCCCGATCTCATCGCACGCGCGCAGCGGCTTGCGGACGTCTGCCGGCGGCACGACGTGCCGCTCAAGGCTGCGGCGCTGCAGTTCCCCATAGCCCATCCCGTCGTCGCCGCGGTGCTCACCGGAGCCCGCAGCAGCGCCGAGATCACCGAGAACGTGGCATTGTTCGATCTGCCGATCCCCGACGAGCTGTGGCTAGACCTGAAGGCGGAACGGCTCCTGGCCGACACCGCCCCGACGCCCGCCGCAGGCGCGGGACGGTGACGATCGTCGACGCCCACCACCATCTGTGGGATCCCGACGTCGGGGAATACCCCTGGATGACGGGTGACTTCGCGGTGTTGCGGCGCCGCTACGACTTCGACGACTTGGAACCCCATCTGGTCGCCAATGACGTCACCGCCACGATCGCCGTGCAGGTGCGCGCCGATCTGGACGAGACGGCGGACCTGCTCGAGTTGTGCTCGCGGACAACGGCGATCGTCGGCGTGGTCGGCTGGGTCGACTTGACGTCACCGCGCGTCGGCGCCCAGATCGATGCGTTGCGCGCAGGCCCGGGGGGCACGCATCTGGTCGGGTTGCGGCACGCCGTCGCCGACGAGCCGGACCCGCATTGGCTGCTCCGCACCGACGTCGACGCTGGGATGCGGGAACTGGTCGGCCGCGGCCTGACCTTCGACCTCGAGATCACCGCCCGTGAACTGGCAGCCGCCACTGCGCTGGTCCGCCGTCATCCGAAGGTCCGCTTCGTCGTCGACCATGGCGCGAAACCGCCCGTGGCCAAGGGCTGGTCCCACGATTGGGCCGACGGAATCTCGGCCCTCGCTCGCAACCGCCACGTGTGGTGCAAGCTGTCGGGCCTTGCCACCGAGGCGGCATGGGCGGCGTGGACTCCTGCTGATCTGCAGCCCTACGTCGACCACCTGCTCGGTGTCTTCGGCGTCCAACGACTGATGTTCGGATCCGATTGGCCGGTCTGCGAGCTGGCCTCCACCTATGGCGGCGTCGTCGCCGCGACCGGGCGTTGCCTGGCCGCGCTGAACGACGACGAGCGGCGTGACGTGTTCTGCCGCAATGCCTTGCGCTTCTACCGACCGCCTGCATGAGAGGAGAGCAGTGATGACCAACCCCACCTCGACCCAACGGGGCCTTCAGCAGCGGGCGTTACGAGCACTGGCCGGGGGTGTCAGCAGCAACACCCGGCTGCTCAACCCGCACCTCATCGTCGAGCGGGCCAGCGGTTGCCGGCTATGGGACGCCGACGGCACCGAGTACGTCGACTACCTGCTCGGGCAGGGCCCCAACTTCTTGGGGTACGCCCCGCCTCGCGTCGTGGAGAAGGTCGTGGCTGCTCAACGCGACGGCATCATCTACGCCGCCACCCACCGCCGCGAGATCGAAGCCGCCGAACGCATTCTCACGGTCCTGCCATGGGCCGATCAGCTCCGGTTCGGCAGCTCCAGCAGTGAGATGATTCAGGCCGCCATGCGCATCGCCCGCAATGCCACCGGCCGGCGCAACGTGCTGCGCTTCCACGGCCACTACCACGGTTGGTTCGACAACATCCAGATCCGCTCCGAAGGCGCACGGGCCGAGCCGGGAAGCCTCGGCCAACTGCCCGACGCCCTAGATCCCACACTGACCATCGAGTGGAACGACCCGCAGGCCTTCGCGACGGCGCTGAGCGAGTACGGCGACACGATCGCCGCAGTCGTCATGGAACCGATGATGCTCAACGCCGGGGCCATCATGCCTGCCGAAGGCTACCTGGACCAGGTGCGCGACGCGTGCACTCGTCTCGGCATCGTGTTGATCTTCGACGAGACCATCTCCGGGTTCCGGGTGTCGCTGGGCGGTGCGGCCGAACGCTTCGCTGTCACACCGGATCTCGCGGTGTACGGCAAGGCGATGGCGGCCGGCTGGCCCTGCGCCGCGCTGGTCGGGCGACACGACTTGTTCTCCGACGTGGCGACCGGCGCCCTCACCCACGCGGGCACCTTCAACGGCAACACCATCGCCACCGCCGCCGTGCTGGCGTCGCTCGACGAACTCGAGGACGGCAGCGTCTACCGCCACGTCGAATCGGTCGGTACCGCGCTCATCGACGCCCTCACCGCCCTGCTGGACCACCACGGCGTACCGATCCGAATGCAGGGCCTGCCCATGGCCTTTCACGCGCGATTCGATTCCGGCACCGAGCCCGTCACGCGGTACGCGCAGCTGCAGGCCATCGACGGTGACCGCTACGGCCGCTTCGCGGCGAAACTGATCGCCTCCGGAATCTGGGTGGCCTACCGCGGCATCTGGTACGTCTCTGCGGCGCACACCACCGCCGACGTGGACGAGACCGTCAAGCGCTTCGACGCCGCCCTGTCGGACCTGAGCACCGTCTAGGCTAGCAGCGACGCGAGTTCCGCCTTGGGCACCGAAACCCGGTGTGAGCCATTGTTGTCGACGATCACCTGGTCCTGGGCGAAGAAGAAGAGCACCGCGTCGTCGGTGAGCGCGAAGTTCTGGTAGGTGCGCTCGCTGAGGTCGTTCACGACGGAGCCCGGTTTCTGCAGTTCGCGCAGGACGATCGGGTTCAGCGTCTCCAGCGGTTGGGTGCCTGGCTTGAACAGCGTGTCGAACGTGATCGCGGCGTGCTTGGCGAGGTTGTAGTTGAGCGCGTCGAACGACGTGTTCGGGTGGCCCTCGTGGGCGAGGCCGGCGTCAGACTGCACCTTCAGCACCAGGGTCCGGGTGCCGGACTCCGGTGTGCCCGAGGAATACGACGTCGCGGTCACGGTCTTCTCGTACGGCCGGCCACGAGCAGGCTGCCCGAATTGCGCGACCCAGTCGATGAACGAGTCGTATTCCTGCCTCAGGACATCCGACAGCGACTGCTGATCCGGGTAGTCGACGGGAAATGTCATGTCGACCACGTAGGTGGGGGTTGCGGCGTGGACGCGGCAGGTCTGGTCAGCGTCGACCGTTCCGGCGAGGTCGGCACACGCCGACTGTGCGGCGGGCGCGGCTGAGGTCGAGGTGCTCGGTTCTGCCGTGCTCGATGGGCCGCAGGCCGTCGCCACGACGAACGCCGCGGCAGCGGTGAGTGCGATCAACGCCTTTCGTGTGCTCATGTCGAATCTCGTTCCGGCGCTAGGCCTGTGGAGTCACGGGATGGACCTGCAGACCGCAGGTGTCGATCGTGACCGGGATGGTTGTCGCATCGCTGGTGTTGGGTGGAATGACCTGGAGGTCGGTGTAGGTCGGGCAAGGGTGATCGGCATCGCCCTGGTCGACGGCGGTGCCCTCGACGACGGCGTACGCCGGTTGCGATGCCGCCAGCGTGACGACCGGAGGCTTCTCGGTTTGCACACCGCCCATGTAGCCGGACAGCGTCCAGTCGGCGTGGAGCAGCGGTCCGCCTGCGCCGGAGGAGACTCCGGGATAGCCGGTGAGCGTGCACGGCGTGGCACCGGGAGCCAAGCTGAAGACCAGCAGCACCCGACGATGTCCGGCGGCCGCCTGCTCGCCGCCGTTGGTCACCTGTACGTGCCCGGGCGAGCAGGCCTGCGGTCGTTCGGCGTGTGCGAGCGCGGGCAGGGCTGTCGTGGCGCACACGATGAGTGCGAGCGGAACCAGCTGGCGGACAATGCGGTTCATCGTTCATGCCCCTTCCGGGAAGAGGATCGCCTCGGTGACGCCGCCACCGTTGACAGTTCCGCCGAGCAACAAGGTGGAGGTGTTGGCCGCCGGGTCGTAGGACACCAGACCGGTACCGCCGCCGCAGTCCAGGTGGCCCTCGAGGATCAACTTGTCACCGGTCGCCCCGGTGACGAACACGCTCTGCGACATACCGGGAACGTCCACTCGCGTGACGTGGCCGTCGGGAGTCAAGCGCGACAGGAACGCGGTGCCGCAGGCTCCGGCCGACTGGAGGAACGTGCCGCTGGGCAGCTTCCACGCGAGCCCTTCGGCGATGCTGGAGCCGAAGCCCGGATCGTCGCCCTGGCCCGAGTTGAGCGCCGTGAGCGCCGTCGGCGCCGCACCGTCGATCGGCACCGTCCAGAGTTGACTGCCGGAGCCTTGCTCGGGCGAGCAGGCCGCGAGAACCACGGTGGGTGCCCACCACCTCATCGGTGCGCAGTCGGCGTTGGCCATCGGCGTCGGCAGTGTCCGAATGATCCGTCCGTCGTTGCCGACCACCACCAGGCTGTCGTCGCTGCGCGGTACGACCTCGTTTCCGAGGTTGGCGGTCCCGAGGACGAGCTGCGTGCCATCGGGCGACGCGAGGTAGCGGCCGCTGAACTGGCCTGCTCCGCCGAGGTCCTCCGTCGGGTAGGTCTGTTGCACGTCGCCGGTGAAGTCGATTCGCTTCAGGGTGCCGGGTTCATTGCCGTTGAAGCTCGTCGAAACCAGCAGCGCTTTGCCGTCGGGCCGCGTGTAGCGGGCGTAGCCCCCGGCGGGGATGAGGGTCTGCTCGCCAGTGTGCAGGTCAACCGAGATGGCCTTGGCGCCGCCGGTGAACAGTGCCCTGCTGCCGTCGCCCGACCAGTCCGTCAAGTCGAGGTTCGCGGCCGCACCCGAGAAGGTGGTGATCGCGTAGCGGTTGGCTGCCGGGTCGACGAGGAACAGCGTCGTGGCAGCAGTGTTCGGATCCGGCTCGCCGGGGGCGCGCTCTTCGCCGGGCCGGTGTGCGATGGCGGGGCTCCAGGTGGCGAGTGTCCAACCGGGGCCGACGTCTTCCCATGGCACGTCGTTGATGGCGGCCTCCACACCGCGAGCGGCGGCGGGTGCGACCGGCGCTGCCGAGCTCGACGGTGCTTGCAACGCAGGGGGATTGGCCGTCGTCGAGCAACCGGCCAGCAACGTCGCGATGACGGCGACGCCGACCTTCGCGAGTGTGCGAGGCGTGTGGTTCATGCGGATGTCCTTCTCGTGGTCTGCTGGTGTATCTCGTGGCTACAGTGCGCCGTGCGGCTTGGATGATTCTTGGAGCGACGGGGTCAGGGGCCGATGCGACCGACGGCAGCCTTGGCGAGCTGCTTCAGCGAATCGCACGACGGCGTGTACCAACCGGTGACCCGGTAGAGCCGTCCACCACTCAGTGAGACGACCAGCGTGGTGGACGGCGGCGTCGTCGTCGGCTCGATCACGCAGTGCGCCTTGACGCCAACGCCCTCGATGGGGGTGGCGTTCGCGGGCGCGACCGGGAAGGTGCCGGACAGCTGCAGTTCGGACGTCATCCCGTTGTCCCCGATTCCCCTGCTGTAGCCGCAAGACATTTCGCCGGCATCGGATTGATCGTCGTGCGGCGAGGTGGTGACCGGGCCGCCCAGAACGGCGGCGGCTTCGTCGGCGGTGACCCAGTCGCACGGCTGGAGCGCGACCGGAGTCGCCACCGGTGCATCGGACGTGGTGGCGGAGCACCCCGCGGTCAACAACGCTGCGGCGAGCAGCGCGAGCGTCGTGGCTCTCGTCGTCGTCATTGCGCGTCCATCCGTCAAGGTCGCCGCGGAGTGCGGCGCTCGTGGGGCCAGTGAATGGCGTCGGGGTTGCTACCGATCCCAAGAAGAGAGTGCCGACAGATTAGCTGCGACGTGTTGCTGGCGTTGCCCTTTCGTTGACGTTGGGGCTATGCAAACGGCGCACGTAGTACTACATTTGGTAGTAGGCAACGGAGCCGTGGAGGTGTTCAAATGGCCACTGACGAACTCATGGGAAACGCCCTGCTGGCGGGCGCCATCACCCTGGCGGGCGGTGCCATCGGCGCCGGAATGGGCAACGGCCTGGCCGGCGCCCAGTTCATCGCCGGAGTCGCTCGGCAACCCGATGCGCAAGCCCGACTGTTCACGCCGTTCCTCATCACGGTCGGCTTGGTGGAGGCGGTCTTCTTCATCAACGTCGCCTTCATGGCGCTCTTCGTATTTGCCACACCGGGTGGATAGGCCTGCCCGCGGCCTGGTGTGACCGAGGACACCGAGGAAGTTCGACGGTCTAAGGAATTTGCGAATCGCGATTCGACTTTCACGTCTCGACATCGCGTTTCCGCCTTCCTAGGAGTCCAGCATGCCCATTACGAGCGCATTCGCGTCAACCCGGTTGGCCGTCTTCGCCACGACCGCGGTGCTGGCGAGCGCACCAGCCATTGCTCTGGTCGCGGCCGCGCCGGCCGCGTCGGCCGATGCCTGTCCTGCCGTCGAGGTGGTCTTCGCCCGCGGCACCGGCCAGGCGCCCGGTGTCGGCCGGGAGGGCCAGGCATTCGTCGACGCACTGCGCACGCAGGTCAACGGCAAGTCCGTCGGTGTCTATGCGGTCGACTACCCCGCATCGAACGAGTTCCTGCAAGCAGCTGCGGGAGCCAACGACGCAAGCGCTCACGTCCAGGCCACCGCCGCGAGCTGTCCCACCACGAAGATCGTCCTCGGCGGGTACTCACAAGGCGCAGCGGTGATCGACGCCATCACGACGGCGGCGACGCCCACCTTGGGGTTCGACAACATCCTGCCGCCCGAGGTCGCGAATCACGTTGCCGCGGTTGCGGTCTTCGGTAATCCGTCCAACAAGGTCGGGCAGCCACTTACGTCGCTCAGCCCGCTGTACGGCGCGAAGGCCATCGACCTGTGCAACGGTGCCGACCCGGTGTGTTCGCCCGGCGACGACAGGGCCGCCCACAGCCTGTACGTGCAGTCCGGCCTCGTCCAACAGGGAGCGACGTTCGCCGCCAACCGCGTGCTGACGGGTCAGCCGTCAACTGCCGCGGCCTGAGAGCCCGCCGGTGAACCGCCGCAGGAACTGACGGGTCCGGTCCTGCTGCGGGTCGGCCAAAATCTGCTTGGCCGAACCTGATTCGACGATCTGGCCGCCGTCGAGGAAGTACACGGTGTCGGCGACGTCGCGGGCGAACGCCATCTCGTGGGTGGCCATCACGATAGTGCTTCCACTGGCGGCGAGCTCACCGACGAGGGCGAGGACCTCGCCGACCAACTCCGGGTCCAAGGCGCTGGTGATCTCGTCGAGAAGCAACAGTCGGGGCTCGTACGCCAGGGCCCGAGCGATCGCCACCCGCTGCTGCTGCCCACCGGACAGCTTGTCCGGGTACGCGTCGGCGTGCGCGGAAAGACCGACGCGGGTCAACAGCTCTCGGCCGCGATCCTGGGCGTCGCTCCGCGACGCACCGTGCACGAACCGGGGTGCCAGCGCGACGTTCTGCAACGCGGTCATGTGCGGAAACAAGTTGAACGACTGAAAGACCATGCCCATCGCCTGGCGCGCCTCGTCGGCGTCGATGCGCGGATCGCTGATGTCGCGGCCGCCGAGCAGGATCTGCCCGTCATCGATGTCCTCGAGCAGGTCGATGCACCGCAGCAGCGTCGACTTCCCCGACCCCGACGCCCCGATCAGCACCACGACCTCGTGCTCGGCGACGTCGAGATCGATTCCGTTGAGCACCGGTCGGTCGTGGTAGGCCTTGACCAGTCCCCGAACCGACAACAGGGGGCTGGTCACACTGCCCCCTGCCGCGTCGCCACCCGCTGGGCCACCCAGTCGGCGAGGCGCGCCGACGGCACCGCAAGCGCGATGAACAACAGGCCCGCAACGACATACGGCGTGAAGTTGTACGTCGTGGCGGCCTGGATCTGAGCCGCCCGCACGGCGTCGACCGCACCGAGCACCGAGATGAGCCCACAGTCCTTCTGCAACGCCACGAAGTCATTGAGCAACGCGGGCGTCACCCGACGGGTCGCCTGGGGCAACACCACCAGCCGCATCGTGCGGCGGTAGTCCAGGCCAATGGATTTGGCGGCGGCGAGCTGCGACGGATGGACCGATTCGATGCCCGCGCGGAAGACCTCCGCCACGTACGCGGAGTAGATCAGCACCAGGGCAAGACCACCGAGCAGCACGGGGCTCGTCGGGATGCCCGACAACCGCAACCCGGGCAGGCCGAAACCGACGAGGTACAGGCAGATCAGCAGCGGCAGGCCCCGGAACAGGTCGACGTACCCGATTGCCAACGCCCGCACCGGAAACCACACCGGCCCGCGGAGCGTCCGCACCGCGGCCAGGCCCAGACCGAAGATCAGGACCAGCACCTCGCAGACCACGAGCACCCGGATGTTGAGCCACAGCCCCTCCAACAGCAGGGGCAGGCTGTCCCAGCCGAGGCGCAGGTTGAAGAACGAGTCGCGCACTCGGGGCCAACCCGGCGACGACGTGACCGCGAACAGCAGTACCGCAGCGAACACCACCGTCGACAGGAGCGCGATCAGCGTCGACCGGCGGGCCCGCGACTGCCGGTAGGCAACCCGGTCGATGGCGGCGGTCGTCACGACAGCATTGGCGCGGCGCCTGCGCCGGAGAGCCACTCCTTCTGCAGCTTGAACAGCTCGCCGTCATTGCCGAGGTCGTCGACGGCCTTGGAAACGCATGCCGTGAGCGGGCTGCCCTTGTCCAGCACGATGCCGAACTGCTCGGCCTTCTCGTCACCCGCGGGCAGCTGGCCGACGATGACGCCATCCGTCATTTCACTCTGCACCTCGAAGGCCGTCGGCAGGTCCAACACCAGTGCGTCGATCTGGCCGTTCGACAACGCGGCCTTGGCATCGTCGTTGTTGTTGAACACCGCAACGCCCGGGTCGATCGCCTTGGCGGCGGTGTAGCTGGTCGTCCCGACCTGGGCGCCGAGCTTGAGACCCTTGAGCCCGGCGAGGTCCTTCACTTGGGCCGCTGGCGACGCCTTCACCGCGACGATCGCCTGCGTCACGTCGAAGTACGGCGTCGAGAAGTCAACGGCCTGCTTGCGTTCGTCGGTGATGGAGAACTCATTGAGGTTGGCGTCGAACGTCTTTGGGCCCGGGGCGATGGCCGCGTTGAACGGCACCCGCACCCACTTGACGTCTTCCTTGGCGTAGCCGAGCTTGCCTGCGACGGCGTACGCGACCGCGGACTCGAAGCCCTTGCCGTTGGCGGGGTCGTCGTCGATGAACCAGGGCGGGTAGGCCGGCTGGTCGGTGCCGAACGTGATCGACCCCTTGCTCAGCGTGGTGAGCGAGTCCTTCGAGCACTTGTCGCCGGCGGGCGCCGACGACGTGGCCGAAGACGTGTCGTCAGCCGGGGCACAGGCGGTCGCGGTGACGAGCCCGACGACGGCCAGCATGGAGACGACGAACGAGAGGTTGCGCATGGGCCGCATCATCGCGCACTGGGCCGTTGCGCGCCAACGTTCGGATCTACCAGACGCGGACGTAGTCGACGAGCATGTCGGCCGGGTAGGTGCCCGGTCCGGGGTCGCCACCGCCGGAACCCGCGACGGCGAGACCCAGGATCGGGAACATCTGATAGCCGGGCTCGTTGAACTGCCAGTTCGGCAGCGAGTTCGCGGGGACGTTGAAGTACGGCTGCGCGCCGTCGACGTAGTCCTTCCAGAAGCGCATGCCTGCCTCGTCCCATTGGACGCGCCAGGTGTGCCAACCGCTGTCGACGGTGATGCCCTGGCTCACGTGTTCGCCACCGTTGAGGTTGGCGTGGACTGCGGTGCCCGCGGCCCAGTGACCGTTGCCGTACCACTCCATGACGTCGACTTCGCCGCCGTTGACCGGGCTGTTGTTGGCCATGTACCAGGCGGGCCAGCACCCCGGGGTGAGGCAGTTCAGCTTCATCCTGGCCTCCCAGGTGTGGCCGATGCCGCCCCGAAACTTCCCGAACAGCTTGCCGCTGTAGTAGGTGTTGCCGTCCTTGGCGGCACGCAGGACCAGGTTGGACTTGCCGTCGAGGAACACGTTGCGGCGGTCGTCCCGGTACTGGCCGACGTTCTCGGGCAACTCCCAGAACGTGGGGTCCTCCATCGACTCGCGCTCCAGCGCAGGCTCCCACTTGGCGTAGTTCGGGGCCGACCCGGCGGGCCCGTCGAACTCGTCTTGGAAGAGGTAGCCGCTCGGTGGCGGCGCCGACGGCGGTGGCAGATCGACGCGGCCGGGTGAGGCGTTGGCAGTTCCGGTGGGCAGCGCGGCGGCCAGTGCGGCGATGCCGGCCAGCGAGATCGCATGGCGACGGTTCATGTCAGGCACCCACACCATGAAAGCCGCTGGGTCCGTCCAGCGCAAACGGCTTGGCGCGCGATTATCGTTTCAGCACCTGGGGCCAATAAACTCGACCGTGCAATGACCGATACCGCCTCAGGTGTGTCGACGGCCGCGACAGGCCGCCAGGCAGACCGCATCTCTGCCGAAGCGCGACGTCGCAGGACGTTCGCGGTGATCAGCCATCCCGACGCGGGCAAGTCCACCCTGACGGAGGCGCTCGTCCTGCACGCCAGGGCCATCACCGAGGCCGGCGCCATCCACGGCAAGGCCGGTCGCCGCGCCACCGTGTCGGACTGGATGGAGATGGAGAAGGCCCGCGGCATCTCGATCACGTCGACGGCCCTGCAGTTTCCGTATCAGACGGAGAGCGGGGAAACGTCGGTCATCAACTTGCTCGACACCCCGGGCCACGCCGACTTCTCCGAAGACACCTACCGCGTCCTGACCGCGGTGGACTGCGCCGTGATGCTCATCGACGCCGCGAAAGGCCTTGAGCCGCAGACCCTCAAGCTGTTCCAGGTGTGCCGGCATCGCCGGATCCCGATCATCACGGTGATCAACAAGTGGGACCGCCCCGGCCGCGACCCGCTCGAGCTCCTCGACGAGATCCAGGCGCGCATCGGCCTTCGTCCCACCCCCTTGACGTGGCCGGTCGGCGTCGCAGGCGACTTCAAGGGCGTCCTCGACCGGCGCACCGGCAACTTCATCCGTTACACCCGCACCGCGGGCGGCGCCAAGGCCGCGCCCGAAGAGCACATCGCCCCGGACGACGCTCACGACTCGGCGGGCGTCGATTGGGATCGCGCGGTCGAGGAATCCGAACTGCTCGAGGCCGATGGATCCGACTACGACCCGGCGACCTTCCTTGGCTGCGAGTCGACGCCGGTGTTGTTCACGTCGGCTGTGCTCAACTTCGGGGTGAACCAGCTGCTCGACGTGCTCGTCCAGATCGCGCCGCCGCCGAGCGGACAGCTCGACGTCGACGGCAACCGACGCGACGCGGTGGCGCCGTTCAGCGCCTTCGTGTTCAAGGTCCAGGCGGGCATGGACTCCGCACACCGCGACCGCATCGCCTACGCCCGGGTGTGCTCCGGCACGTTCGAACGCGGCGAGGTCCTGACCCACGGTGCCACCGGCAAGCCGTTCGTCACGAAGTACGCGCAATCGGTCTTCGGTCAACAGCGCTCGACGCTGGATACGGCGTGGCCTGGCGACGTGATCGGTCTGGCCAACGCCAACGCGCTGCGCCCCGGCGACACGCTCTACGTCGACGTGCCCGTGGAATTCCCGCCGATCCCCAGCTTCTCTCCCGAGCACTTCGCCGTCGCGCGCGGAACGGATCCGAGCAAGCACAAGCAGTTCCGCAAGGGCATCGAGCAGCTCGACCAGGAGGGCGTCATCCAGGTGCTGCGCTCGGACCGCCGCGGCGACCAGGCGCCGGTGTTCGCGGCCGTCGGGCCGATGCAGTTCGAGGTGGCCAGCCACCGGATGGCCGGCGAGTTCAGCGCACCGATCCAGCTCGAGCCGCTCCCGTACACCGTGGCCCGTGCCGTCGACCCGGCCGATGTCGAGCTACTGCAGAAACAGGCGTCGGTCGAGGTGTTCACCCGCACCGACGGCGTCCTCCTTGCGGTGTTCTCGACGAAGTGGCGCCTCGAGAACGTGCAACGGGAGAACCCCACCATGCAGCTGCGTTCCCTGGTCGCGGCCGGCGACTAACTGTCCTGACGACCCGCGTCGACCACCCGTAGCACCGCAACGCCCTCCTCGTCGGAGGCCTCCAGGTCCACCTCGACGTCGAAGCCCCAGTCATGGTCACCGGCCGGGTCGTCGAGGATCTGCCGCACCCGCCACACGTCGGGCTGCCGGTCGATGATGAGCATTGCCGGGCCGCGCGCGTCGGCGCCGGTGAGCACCTCGTCGTGCTCGTCGAAGTACGCGCGCACGACGTCCTCCCAACGCTCCGCCGTCCACCCGGAGCCGGCGTCCAGCTCGCCGAGGTCGTACCAGCGCTGGCGCGCGAACAGCTCCACGCGGCGGAACAGCGCGTTGCGGACCATCGCGGTGAAGGCCCGCTCGTTCCCTGTCAGGGGGCGCGGGCGCGCGGGGACGGCGACGGGCGCGTCCAGCGGCTCCTCGGGGTTGGTGAGTTGCTCCCATTCGTCGAGCAGGCTCGAATCGACTTGGCGGACAAGCTCTCCCAGCCACTCGACGATGTCGGTGACCTCCTCGGTGCGCGCAGCGGCAGGCACCCCGGAGCGCAGCGCCTTGAAGGCGTCGGAGAGGTAGCGCAGCACCGCGCCCTCCGACCGGGTCAGGCCGTAGACGCTGATGAACTCGCGGAACGTGAAGGCCCGCTCCCACATCTCGCGCACGATCGACTTGGGGGACAGTCGCGCGTCGGCAGCCCACGGGTTCGTGTGCAGGTACACCTCGAAGACGTGGCCGAGCAACTCCTCGAGAGGCTTCGGGTAGGTGACGTCGTCCAGCAGTTCGATGCGTTCGTCGTATTCGATGCCCTCGGCCTTCATCGCTGCGACGGCCTCGCCCCTCGCCTTGTTCAGCTGCGCCGCCAGGATCTGGCGGGGGTCCTCGAGCGTGGCTTCGATGACCGAAACCACGTCCAGCGCATAGGTTTCCACCGCGGGGTCGAGGACCTCGATCGCGGCGAGCGCGAACGTCGACAGAGGCTGGTTGAGTGCGAAGTCGGGCGGCAGGTCGACGGTCAGCCGGTAGCGCCGACCATCTGGCTCGGGTTCTTTCAGCCGTTCCAGGACGCCGGCCTGCAGCAGGGAGCGGGCGATGCCCACCGCTTCGCGGATGTGCTTGAGCTGCCGCTTGCGGGGCTCGTGATTCTCGGTGAGCAGCCGGCGCATCGCGACGAACGGATCGCCCGGGCGGTCGACGACGTCGAGGATCATCGCCGTCGACACCCGCATGTTGCTGGTCAGCGGTTCGGGCGTGGCCTCGATCAACCTGTTCATCGTCGACTCGCTCCACGGCACCATGCCCTCGGGCACCTTGCGGCGCACCAACTTTCGACGCTTCTTCGGGTCGTCGGCGACCTTGGCGAACTGCTTGAGGTTCTCCACCTCGTGATCGGGTGCCTGGACGACGACGGTGCCCGCGGTGTCGTAGCCGGCCCGGCCTGCTCGCCCGGCGATCTGATGGAATTCGCGGGCCTGCAGCAGTCGGGTGCGGACGCCGTCGTACTTCGACAGGGCCGAGAAGACGACGGTCCGGATCGGCACGTTGATGCCGACGCCGAGGGTATCCGTGCCGCAGATGACCTTGAGCAGGCCGGCTTGGGCCAGCTGCTCCACCAGGCGCCGATACTTGGGCAGCATCCCGGCGTGGTGGACGCCGATGCCGTGCCGGACAAGACGCGACAGTGTCGTGCCGAAGGCCGACGAGAACCGGAACCCGCCGATGAGGTCGGCGATCGCGGCCTTTTCCTCCTTGGTGCTGACGTTGACGCTCATCAGGGCCTGCGCCCGCTCGAGCGCCGAGGCCTGGGTGAAGTGGACGACGTAGACCGGCGCCTGCTTGGTATCGAGCAGATCCTGAATCGTCTCGTGCATCGGCGTGGTCGCGTAGTAGTGATGCAGCGGAACCGGACGCTCGGCATTGGCGACCAGCGCCGTCGACCGGCCGGTGCGCCTGGTGAGGTCCTCGCGCAGGAACGTGACATCGCCGAGCGTGGCCGACATCAGCAGGAACTGGGCCCTGGGCAGCTCCAGCAGCGGCACCTGCCACGCCCAGCCGCGGTCGGGGTCGCCGTAGAAGTGGAACTCGTCCATCACGGTCAAGCCGATGTCGGCGTCAGCGCCCTCGCGCAGCGCGATGTTGGCCAGCACCTCCGCGGTGCACGCGATGATCGGCGCCCCCGCGTTGACCGATGCGTCGCCGGTGAGCATGCCGACGTTGGCGGCGCCGAACACGTCGCACAGCGCGAAGAACTTCTCGCTGACCAACGCCTTGATCGGCGCGGTGTAGTAGCTGCGACGTCCGGCGGCCATCGCCGCGTACAGCGCGCCGGTGGCGACCAGGGACTTGCCTGAGCCGGTCGGCGTCGCCAGGATCACGTTCGCGCCGCTGAGCAGCTCGATCAGCGCTTCCTCTTGTGCCGGGTACAGCACGGTGCCGCTCGCCTCGGCCCATGCGGCGAACGAGGCGAACAGCTCGTCGGGGTCGGCGCTGGAAGCGAGCAGGGGAGCGGTCATCGTGACCACCAGCGTGCCTGATCGGCTTACCGGTCGCGGCATCGCCGTGGTCGCCTGCTTATGGTCGAGCGGTGACGATCACCTATGACGAGGCGCTGCGCGAGCGGATGCGCGCGAATTTGGCGGGGCACGATCGGCGGGCCGTGACCGACCCGACGAAGCGCCACGCAGCCGTCGCGGTGGTGATCGTGGACTCCGAGGTCGGTGAGGACAGGGTGGATTCGGCGCCGGTGGACGACTGGATCGCCGGGCGGCCGATGGAGGCTGGCCTCGACGGTCGCATGGTCGACGTGTCCGGTGGAGCCGCTTTCCTGCTGTGTCGCAGGGCCGCTCGGCTCAGGGCGCACGCCGCGCAGTGGGCGCTGCCGGGCGGCCGGCTGGATCCGGGCGAAACCGCGGTGGATGCCGCGCTGCGGGAGTTGGACGAGGAGGTGGGCGTCGCGCTGCCCGAGTCGTCCGTGCTCGGCCTGCTCGACGACTATCCGACGCGGTCCGGCTACGTCATCACGCCCGTCGTGATCTGGGGTGGTGGACGGCTCGAGCTCCATCCGTCGCCCGATGAAGTGGTGGCGGTGTACCGGGTGGGGTTGCATCAACTGCAACGCGATGATTCGCCGCGGTTCATCGACATCCCGGAGAGCCCGCGCGCGGTCGTGCAGATTCCCTTGGGGAACGACCTCATTCACGCACCGACCGGCGCCGTGCTGTTGCAGCTGCGGTGGCTGTGCCTCGAAGGCCGGCACGACGCGGTCGATGAGCTCGAGCAGCCCGTCTTCGCCTGGAAGTAGGCACCTAGAAGGGGGGCGGCTCTTCCTCTCGAATGGCCTCCAGCACCGCTGCGTTGAAGCGCCGCTCGTCGTCGATGCGGCTCAGGCGGTCATCGGCGCGGGTCCGTGCGCGACGAGGCATGGTCAACCCAGCGCCGTTTGCCGGTGTGCTGGGCGCAGCGTTCATCACGACGGGGGCGGTGGGCAGGCACAAGGACGGGAACAGCAGTCGGCTACCGGGCTGGGTGGTGTACGTCTGCCCGCCCCGGGACGTCCAGACGACCGTGCCGTCTGGCAGCTGTCGATCGCGCCAGCCCTGAGGCCCGCCCCAGAAGGTCTTCAATAAATGGTGAAAACGGCACAGACACTTGAGGTTCGACGCACACGTCGGCCCCATTGGGTACGGAATCGTATGGTCCACATCGCAATTCGTGGCCGGTACGTCACAGCCGGGAAACCGGCACGTCAGATCACGACACCGTACGAAGTCCGCCAGTTTGAGGGATGGGGCATAGCGGGGTTCGGGTGGGCTGTCGCCGGGGTGGAAGACCTTCCTGACGGCAGCCTGCAGAGCCATGCGGCGGACGAGCGGGCCGGGCATCAGCCGTCCACCCATCATCGCCCCGGGGCGGGTGGCGGCCGGCTCACCGGGATCGTCATCGGTCAACGCCTCGGTCACCGTCTGCTCGCGCAGCGGCTTGGCGTTGGCAGGTGGAGGCTCGTCGCCGTCGAGGGCGGCGTCCTGCGCGACGGCGGCCTGATCGTCGGAGGTCAGGGTGTCGTCGTTGGTCACGACGAACACCACTGAGGGATTGGGAACCGTGGCCGTCGCGGCCTCGCAGTCGGCGGCGCCGCACATGCACGCGAGGCGGTCGGCGCCGCGGCCCACGGCGCCGAGGGCCTCGGAGCGGCGTTGATCGAGCGTGCGCGGATCACCAGCGCAGGTGGACCGGGCTATCGCGTCGACGCGGCTATCGAACGCCTTGGCGTCGTGGGCGAACAAAGTGGCCCACACCGACGCCACCCCACTGTCGTCGTCGATGTGGACGTCCACTGACCGACTGCGGGCCTGACGCTGAGTGCGGCGTACCGCGTGCGGATCGTGGCGAGCGATTAGCTCATCGATCGCCCCAGTGGTTTCGTCCACCGACATCGGCGCCCAGGACAGCAACCCCTCGGCGAGCCCCGTGTCCACGGCCCGCAGTGCGTCGGGGTCAAGGATCAGCAACGTGCGCCACACGATCGTGGCCACCGTTCGATACGTGACCAGGCCGTCGGCGAACACCGCCGCGACCCTCGGCAACCGGTCACGCAGCGCGGTGGCGACCATCAGCTGATGCGACGCCGCTCCGGGCGTGATGTTCTGCGCCGCGCCGATCTCCGCGGCCACCGCGCCCCAGTTGTCCAGGTACCACTGCTCGCGGCGCGCCGATCCGTCGGCGGCATAGCGGACGTCGAGCATGGCGACCATGGCAGCCAGCCGGCGGGCACACGCGGAGGCTTCCTCCCGCGCCCACCGGGCGACGGCCGCGGCGCTGGACGCACCGGCTGCGTCAGCCACCAACTCATCGAACATGCTTTCGAAGCTATGCCGAACACCCCTGGTCCGCGACCCCGAGAACGCGATCTGTGGATGAATTCGCAACTGTGGATAAGTCCCTCTCGCGGCGGCGGAATTGTCGGAGGGTGGGTGTAGGCGGCTCGCTTCCTGAGCCTCAGCTGTAACACCGACCGGCCCAAAGACCGATAACCGGTTGAGCGCGGCAGGACACCGAACAACGTCTGCCGCGAGGGTTGGAGGGACTCGTCGTGATTCGTCGTATGGGATTGGCCGTTCTCGTGGCCGGCATGTCGCTGGCAGGACTCGCCACCGGCACCGCATCGGCCGCACCTGGGTGCGCCGACTTTCACTGGCTCGGCGCCGCCGGCTCCGGTCAGCGTGACGCGGCCGGCCTGAGAGAAAACGGCGGCATGGGCGCAGTCGTCTACCAGTCCTTCCAGCAGCTGCAGGCCGAACTGGCCGCAAGCGGGCGGACCATCACCGCGGAAGCCGTCCAGTACCCAGCCGCTCCGGTCCCCCTGGAGGGCGGCATCGGTGGCTGGATGGACTTCATGGACAGCGTCGAGGACGGCACCGACGCGACTGCCGAGCAGTTCGAGGCGTTCACCGAGCGCTGCCCCAACACCAAGGTGGTGCTCGCCGGCTACTCGCAGGGCGCCATGGTGATCCACCGCAACCTGCACGACCTCGCCGATGACCCCCACGTGGCGGCCGCACTGCTGATCGCCGACGGCGACCGGCTGCCCGCCGACACCACCATCAACATGGGCTCCACCGCCGTGGCACCCGGCGTCGGCAAGGGCGTCGCCCAAGAGCACTCGTTCCTGGCGTCGGCTCCCACCTCGCCGCTGCCGCCCGAGATCGGGGCGCGGACCGTCAGCGTGTGCGACGTGGGTGATCCGGTCTGTGACGCCGGCCCGGATGCCGACACCGACGCGTTGTCGCCGGCGGCTCTGGCGATCCACACCTCGTACGCGCCCGCCGAAAGCGGTGTGCACGCCTGGGGTGCGCCGCTCTACAACCTGGTGGCCGCTGCCGCTACGGCGGCGCCGACGTCGGCCGTCGCACTGACCGCGCCCGGCGCCTAGCGACCGAAGTGACCTGAGTCACAATCGAGGACGTCCTGTCACAAAACGGGCGGCGCCGGGATCTCGAGGGCATGACTGATCACACGAAAACCCACGAGGTCGTCGTCATCGGCGGCGGCTACGCAGGAACCCTGGCGGCCAACCGTCTGCAGCAGAACCCCGCCATCGGCATCACCCTCGTCAACCCCCGCCCGAAATTCGTCCAGCGCCTCCGGCTGCACCAGTTCGCAGCAGGGACCGGGGACGCCACCGCCGACTACGGCTCGCTGCTTGGCGAGCGCGTCCGGCTCGTCGTCGACAGCGTGACCCGCATCGACACCGCCGCGCGCAAGGTGCTGCTGGCCTCGGGTGACACGCTGGGCTACGACTACGTCATCTACGCCGTCGGCAGTACCGCAGCGGCGCCCGCGGGAGTACCGGGCGTGGCCGAATTCGCCTATCCCCTTGCCGAATTCGAGCCCGCACAACGGCTACGCACCGCACTCGACGCGTCCGATCCCGACGTTCCGATCACGGTCGTCGGCGGCGGGCTCACCGGAATCGAGATCGCCGCCGAGCTGACCGAGCAGGGTCGCAACGTCACGATGGTCTGCGGCGGCCGACTGGCGCCGTCCTTCGCCGAGCCAGCGCGGCGTTCAGTCGCCAAGTGGCTCAATGGGAATCGCGTCACGGTGCTGGAGGGCGCAGTGGTCACCGAGGTTCGGACCGACGCCGTCGTGCTGGCGGATGGGACGGTGCGCCCCAGCGCGATCACCATCTGGACGGGCGGATTCGGGGTGCCGGATCTGGCAACCCAAAGCGGCCTGCGGACGGACGCGCTCGGCCGACTGCTCACCGACGAGACGCTCACGAGCGTCGACGACGATCGCATCGTCGGTGGCGGGGACGCCGTAGCACCGTCGGGACATGCAGTGCGGATGTGTTGCGCCGCCGCCGGACCCACCGCCGCCACGGCAGTCGACACCGTGCTGAGCCGCATCGCCGGTGTCCCGCCCGCAACCTTCGACATGGCGTTCATTGCGTCCAACGTCGGCCTGGGCCGACGCGCCGCCGTTGGGCAATTCACCCACAAGGACGACACTCCCGTGGACTTCCACATCCGCGGTCGCATCCCCGCCATGCTCAAGGAGGCGGTGACCAAGGGTGCGCTGTGGGGCCTGCGCCGCGAGGCGCGCAAACCGGGTTCGACCGTCTGGCTCAAGGGCGGCCCGCGCCCGGCGCTGGAACGAGAAGTGAGCACGACCCCGTGACGAACACCGACGAGCACGCCGAACGGTTCACCCATCTGCGGCCGCTGCTGTTCACGATCGTCTACGAAATCCTGGGCTCGGCAACGGAATCCGATGACGTGCTGCAGGACAGCTACCTGCGGTGGGCGCAAGTGGACCTCGCGACGGTGCGGGACACCAAGTCATATCTGGCGCAGCTGGTGACCCGCCAGGCGCTCAAGACTTTGCGTACCAACGCCCGTCGCCGGGAGGACTACATCGGGCCATGGCTACCCGAGCCGCTGCTGCTCGACGAGCGCGACGCCTCATCCGATGTCGTGCTCGCCGAGTCGGTGTCGATGGCCATGCTCGTGCTGCTCGAAACGCTCACCCCCGACGAGCGGGCCGTGTTCGTGCTGCGCGAGGTGTTCGGATTCGACTACGACGAAATCGCCGGGGCCGTAGGTAAATCCATTGCCGCTGTGCGTCAGGTAGCACACCGCGCACGTGAGCACGTGCAGGCGCGGCGGAAGAAGTTCGATCCCGTCGACCCCGAGCTGAGCAGGCGGATCACCGAGCAGTTCCTGGCGGCGACCGCCAGCGGCGACGTCGACGGCCTGATGGCGATGCTGGCACCGGACGTCACCTCGATCGCCGACGGCGGCGGCAGGGTCGGTGCGGCACGCAAGCCGATCGTCGGCGCCGCGAAGGTAGCCGCCTTGGTAGCTGGTCCACTACGAAAGGGCCTGGTGGGCAGGCGACTTGAGGTCGTCACCGCCAACGGCGCACCAGCCGTCGCGGTGTACTCGGGCGAGGTCCTGGATGGCATCTTGACCCTCGAGATCATTGGCGGCAAGATCACCCACCTCTACGCGATGGCCAATCCGGACAAGCTGACGACGATCACCACGGCACGCAGGATCAGCCGCTAGGTCAGACGTCCGAACTCTCACGCCACAGGTCGATGCCGGAATCCATTGCGTACTGGTCGATTTCGCTGAGCTCCTCCGGTGTGAAGTCGAGGTTCGCCAACGCACCGAGGTTCTCTTCGAGCTGAGCGACGCTCGAAGCGCCGACGAGCGTCGACGCGACGATCGGTTCGCGAAGCACCCATGCCAGAGCAAGCTGCGCCAGCGTCTGGCCACGTCGTTCGGCGATCGCGGCGAGGCCCCGAAGGCGGTCGCGGACCTCGTCGGTCACCACGTCGTCGTCGAAGGTAGGACGTGCCGTCGCGCGGTCGACGTCGGCCGCGGGCCGCTCCAGATACCGGTCGGTCAGAAGGCCTTGGCCAAGCGCGGTGAACGCGATGGCTCCCATGCCGGCGCTGGCGAGCTCAGTGGTGAGGCCACCTTCGATCCAGCGGTTGAACAATGAGTACGACGGCTGGTGGATCACCAGCGGCGTGCCCAGTCGCCGCGCGATGGCCGCCGCTTCCGCGGTCTTGGCCGCCGAGTACGACGAGATGCCGACGTACCGCGTCTTGCCCGAACGCACCGCGGTGTCGAGGGCGCCGATGGTTTCCTCCAGCGGTGTCACGGGATCGATGCGGTGGGAGTAGAAGACGTCGACGTAGTCCAGTCCGAGGCGGTCGAGGGACTCGTCGAGGCTGGCCAGCAGGTAGGCCCGCCCGCCGAGCTGCCCGTAGGGCCCCGGCCACATGTCCCACCCCGCCTTGGTGGAGATGATCAGTTCATTGCGGTACGGCTTGAAGTCGCGACGCAGCATCCGGCCGAAGTTCTCCTCGGCCGAGCCGTACGGAGGCCCGTAGTTGTTGGCGAGGTCGAAGTGGGTGATGCCGCGATCGAAGGCGTAGCGCAGCACCTCGCGCTGCCCGTCGAAGGGCCGATTGTCGCCGAAGTTGTACCAGAGGCCAAGCGAGATGGCGGGCAACAGCAGCCCGGACGTGCCCACCCGCCGGTAGGGCATCGCGGCATAGCGTTCCCGGGCTGCCAGCCACGGATCGTGAGTGAACGGAACGTCGGTGATCGCGAGGTCGTCGGCCATGGCCGCCAATGGTAGTGACGCACCGGCTCTCGGCTGGTCCGGCGGCTAGCCTCGGAGAAGTGAGCCAAAGTCGCACGAAGGTATTGATCATCGGGGGCGGTTTCGGTGGCCTGTTCTGCGCGCGCAGGTTGGGCGGTGTCGACGTCGACGTCACGCTGCTCGACCGCGCGGCGTGCCACGTCTTCCAGCCCCTGCTCTACCAATGCGCGACGGGGACGCTGAGCGTTGGGCAGATCAGCCGCTCGCTGCGCGAGGAGCTGGAGCGCCACCGCAACGTCACCACCCTGCTCGGCGACGCGATCGACCTCGACGCCGACGCGCGCCGGGTCACTGCCCGCCGCCCCGATGCGACCACGTTCACCGTCGACTACGACGTCCTGGTCGTCGCCGCCGGAATGCAGCAGTCGTACTTCGGCCACGACGAGTATGCGCAGTGGGCACCGGGGATGAAGACCCTCGACGACGCGCTATCGATCCGGCGACGGTTGTTCGGCGCCTTCGAGATCGCCGAGACGCTCCCGCCCGGACCGGAGCGCGAGGCCTGGCTGACCTTCGTCGTCTCCGGTGGCGGTCCCACCGGAGTGGAATTGGCCGGGCAGATCCGGGAAATGGCCACCCGAACCCTCGCCAACGAATTCCACAGCATCGACCCCGAGGAAGCTCGGGTGCTGCTCTTCGACGGTGGCGATCGACTGGTCAAGACCTTCGCGCCGGACCTCGGGGGCAAGGCCGCCAAGGTCCTCGAGAAACTCGGCGTCGAGCTGCACATGGGCGTGCACGTCACCGACGTGCGCCGCGACGGGGTGACCATCTCCCCCAAGGCGGGCGGCCCGGATGAGGAGTATGCGGCGCGGACGGTGCTGTGGACGGCGGGCGTCGAGGCCGTTCCGTTCGCGCGCCGAGTCGCCGAGGTGTTGGGGGCGTCGTCGGATCACGCAGGTCGGATCGCCGTCGAGGCCGACCTGACGGTGCCGGGGCATCCGGAGGTCTTCGTCATTGGCGACCTCGTCGGCCGTGACGATCTACCCGGGGTGGCCGAGAATGCCATGCAGGGTGGCCTGCACGCCGCGGCGTGCGTCCGGCACGACCTCGAGGGCAAGCCGCGCAAGCCGTACCGCTACCGCGACCTCGGCTCGGCGGCCTACATCAGCCGAGGGCACGCGCTGTTGCAGGCAGGCCCCGTCAGGCTCACCGGGTTCCTCGGCTGGCTGGGTTGGGGTTTGGTGCACATCGCGTTCCTCACCGGCGTGCGGAACCGCGTCAGCACGCTGGCGACGTGGTTGGGCGCCATCGCCCGCTCGAACCGCACCGACCGGACGTTCCTACTCGGGAACACGACGTCGGCCGAGCAGCCCTACACCTGGTCGAACTGCGATCTCCAGGCCCTGACCGAACGACAGGCGGAAGCCGACAAGCCCTAGGCAGCCTGTGACGATCGACATATAGATAGTGCACTAACTATTAGGGTACCATCAAAACGTGCCCATCACCGATGACGTCGACCAGCTCGCCCTCGAACAGCAGGTGTGCTTCGCCCTGGCGGTGACCAATCGGGCGGTTCTCGCCGTCTACCGTCCGCTGTTGGAACCACTGGGCCTGACCCACCCGCAGTATCTGGTGATGCTGGCGCTCTGGGACCATCACAGGGCGACGGACGACGATCGAATTCCGTTGTCCGTCAAGCAGATTGCGTCATCGCTGCAATTGGACTCGGCCACCCTGTCGCCCATGCTCAAGCGTCTCGAGGCACTCGGCTTCATCACGCGCACCCGAAGCGTCGCCGACGAACGCTCGACCAATGTCGAGCTCACGGACGATGGAATCGCGCTGCGCGAGCGGGCACTGGAGATTCCGCCCGCCGTCGTCGCGCGCCTGGGCGTCGAATTGACCGAACTCGAAGAACTGCGCCGGGTACTGACCCACATCAACACCGCCGCCATTGCGGCAGGCGCACTGGACGTTTGAACCACTCAACTCATAGGAGGCATCGTGGCCACCGACCGACCCACCCTCTGGCAGTACGTCGCGTACTCGTACGGACGTCGCCTACCCGATTCGATGAGGACCTGGGTGTCCCATGACCTCGCCGGTCCCGGAGCCGTCCGACGGCACGTGACGCGGATGGCGATACCGCCGTTGCTGGTCCTCGCTCCGTTCTGGTTGATTCCCGCGTCGCTCTACGTGCACCTCGAGATGACCGCACCCATCTACATCTGGGCGCTGCTCATGACGATCGCGCTCAACAAGGTGTGGCGCCGACACCGGCTCGCGCAGCACGATCTCGATCCGAACCTGGTCGACGTGCTCAAGCGCGAGAGGGACGCGGCGATGCACGACGACTACATCCGGCGCTTCGGCCCACGCCCCGAATCGGCGAAGTGGCAGGCGAACAGCAGCCCGTTCTAGGCGCCACATTGGTTCGCCAGCACGCCAAGAAGGCGGTCGACGTCGGAGGCATTGTTGTACGGGGCCAAGCCGATTCGCACACCGCCCGTTGCGCCCAAGCCGAGCACCCTCGACGCCTCGTAGGCGTAGAACGAGCCCGCGGGCGCATTGATGTCGTGCTCAGCCAGCGCCGCGGAGACGTCCCCGGCATCGCGTCCGGCGAAGGTGAGCAGCAGGGTGGGCGTCCGGCGCGCGGCCCGCGAATGGACGGTCACCGACGAAAGTTGTTGCAGGCCAGCCTCGATCCTCGTGCGGAGGGTGTCCTCGTGCTGCGCCAGGGCGCTCATGACGGCCACCAGCCGGTCGCGGCGCGTGCCGGTGGCGGCGGTCATGCCCGCGAGGAAGTCGACGGCTGCGGTGGTGCCTGCCATCAGTTCGTAGGGAAGCGTGCCGTGTTCGAAGCGCTCGGGCACGGCGTCCGGGCTAGGTAACAGCTTGTCGGGCCGCAGCTCGGCGAGGACCTCGCGCCGTCCGGCGACCACACCACAGTGCGGGCCAAGGAACTTGTACGGCGAGCAAGCGAAGAAGTCCGCCCCGAGATCGCGGAAATCGACTGTGCCATGGGCGGTGTAGTGCACGCCGTCGACGTACAACAACGCGCCCGCGGAGTGCACCAGCGTGGCGATGGCCCGCACGTCGGGCATCGTGCCGATCAGGTTGGACGCGGCGGTGACGGCGACGAGGCGGGTGCGCTCGCTCAACTGTGCCTCGACGCTGCGCACGTCCAGCTCGGACGTCTCGGGGTCGAAGTCCACCCAGCGGATGACGGCGCCGGCGTTGCCGGCGGCGATCACCCACGGCCGGACGTTGGCGTCGTGATCGAGGCGCGTCACCACGACTTCGTCACCGGGACGCCAGCGCGTCGACAGTGTCCGGGATAGATCGAAGGTGAGTGCGGTCATGCTTCGCCCGAAGATCACCTCGTCAGGGTCGGCGTTGAGCAAGTCGGCAAGAGCGCGACGGCATTGCACCACGATCTCTTCGGCGTTGCGCGCTGCGACGGTGGTGTGACCGCGATTCGCCAACGGGTGCAGCATCGCATCGCGGACGGCGTCGGCGACGGCGGTGGGCGTCTGGGATCCGCCCGGTCCGTCGAAGTACGCGGTGCCGTCATCGAGTGCGGGGAAGCAGGCGCGGATCGCGTCGACGTCGAGTTGGTTGGACACCGGGAAAGTCTCCCACTGCTCGCCGATCCCCGACGGCGCGAGTCACTCGAGCCCGAGCTTCACCTTCAACGGCGGACCGACGTAGACCACCTCGTGCTCGGCATTGATCTGCTCTCGGACAGCGGGATCCGCGTCGGCTTCCAGGTTCTCGTTGGCGGCGAACAACCCTTCGTATCCGGCAGGGGTCATGAGGTTGATCGCCTTGACCGGAGGTTGGTCCTTGCGGATGTTGTCGAAGGTGTGTGGCACGCCGGGAGGCACGGTGCAGAAGTCGCCGGGCCCCAATTCGACCACCTCGTCGCCGAACTGGACCGCAAGGACG
Organism: Mycobacterium sp. URHB0044; assembly: GCF_000620625.1. GTDB lineage: Bacteria > Actinomycetota > Actinomycetes > Mycobacteriales > Mycobacteriaceae > Mycobacterium. Next base: position 780,078 of record NZ_JIAW01000001.1, read on the forward strand.
CCCTCCAGGACGTAGAACGTGTCGTCCTGGACGTGGTGGTAGTGCAGCCCGGGGCCAGTGAGGTATTCGATCGACATCTCGAAGAAGTCGAACCGGCCGCCCGTCTCGTCGCCGGCGGCCTTGAACAGCGCGGGACCCTGGCGATACCGTCGGCCTTCACCACTGCGCACGACGATCGATTGACGTTCTGACATGGCTGTCACTCCTTCTCGGTTGTGTTGGTAAGGCGCGGCGGACGTCGCCTGTGCCAGTCGGTGATTCGTTGAAATGCACTAGCGACGGCGAGCAGTAATGCCTCGCTGCCTATACCGCCTGCCAGTAGCAGCGAGATCGGCAGGCCGTCGACGACGCCGGCAGGCATCGTCACGGCGGGTGCGCCGACGACGTTCATCGGCATGACCATGCGCAGCGTGGTGCTCGGGTCCAGCCTGCGCCCACTCGGGTCGATGCGCGGCGCGGTGCGTTCATGGCCGGGAAGGACCAGCAGGTCCACGTCGCGCATCGCATTCCGGTACTGGTGCCGAAACATCCGCGCGACGCGCAGCGCGTCCACCAACGCCGGTGCCGGCGTGGCCAACCCGGCCCGCAACCGGCCTTCCACCTCGGGCAGCAGCCGTGAGCCGGACTGCTCCACGATGGTGCGGTACTCGACGGCCGCTTCGCACTCGACGAGCACGGCGCCGGCCTCGACGACCGCGTCCCAGTAACCGATGTCCACGCCGACCAGGTCGATGCCGAGCTGACGCAGGTCCTGCAACGCCCGGCACAGCGGGCGACTCACGCTGGGCCCCAGCGCTTCCCACAGCTGCGGAACGACGCCCACGCGTAGACCGGCAATGGGTCGGCCCAGCTGCGCGACGTAGTCGACTCGAGGAAATGCCTCCGACGTCGGATCCGCGTGATCGACGCCGGCGATCACCGACAGGATGCTGGCGCAGTCCTCTGCCGACCGCGCGAGCGGGCCCACGTGATCGAAGCTCGTTGCCAGCGGGAGCACGCCGCGCAGCGGGACGAGTCCATACGATGGCTTGAATCCGACGACACCACACCACGTCGCCGGATTGCGAATCGAACCCGTCGTGTCGGTGCCGAGCGCGCCTGCCACCACACCGGCCGCGACTGCAGCACCCGAGCCCATGCTCGATCCGCCGGCGTACCGGTCCGGGTCCCACGGGTTGCGGGTCGGCCCGTAGTGGTAGGCATCGGCTGGGCCGTAGGCGAATTCGGGCAGGTTCGTCTTGCCGAAGATCAACGCCCCCGCCGATCGCAGTCGCTCGACGACGGTCGCATCACGATCCGGGACGTGCGCGCCGTACACGACCGACCCCGCCGTGGTGCGCTCAGCGCGCGTGCAGATGTTGTCCTTGACGGCGATCGGCACCCCGTGCAGCGGGCCGCGCACCTCGCCGCGGCGAGCTTCGCCGTCCAAGCGCGCTGCATCGGCGAGCACGCGGTCGCGGTCGAGGGAGATGAACGCGTTGAGCAGGGGTTCGGTTTCCTCGAAGCGGGCGATCGACGCCTTGGCCACCTCGAGTGGCGAGAGTTCGCGTCGGGCAATGAGATCTGCCAGCTGCGCGACGCCGAGCTCACTCTCCCGCATGACCGTGATGGATCAGGGCGATCGCGTTGATCTCGATCAGCATGTCCGGCGACACCATCTTGGAGACTTCGAGCATGGTGGACGCGGGGGCAGGCGACGGGAAGTACTCGCGTCGCACCCGATGAATGGCGTCGAAGTGTTCGATGTTGCGCACGAACACGTCCACCCGGACGATGTCGTTCAACGTGCCACCCGCGGCGGTCATTGCCCGCTTGAGGTTCTCGCACACCTGCCGCGTCTGCGCGTCGATGTCACCGGCGCCGACGACCCGGCCATCGGCAGCACGCGCCGTCATTCCGGAGAGGAACACCATGCGGCCGTTCGCATCTGCGACGACTCCTTGCGAGAAGTGTCCGCTGGGAGTGCTCAATTGTTCTGTCTGGAGTTCTGTCTTCATGGTTTCACCCGTCTGCGATCGTGTTCTCGAGTACGCCTATCCGGTCGACGCTGACCTCGACGTGGTCACCCGGTTTCATCCAGACCGGTGGCGTCCTGCGGGCACCGACGCCACCCGGAGTCCCGGTCACGATGACGTCCCCTGGTCGAAGCGGCGTGATGACCGATAGGTATTCGATGATCGTGGGAATGTCGAAGATCATCTGGTCGGTCGTGGTCTTCTGCATCAGCTCGCCGTTGAGGTGGCAGGACAGCGTCATCGTGGTCTGGGGTGGGATCTCGTCCGCGGTCACCAGCCACGGACCGAAGGCGCCGGTGCCGACGAAGTTCTTCCCCGCGGTGTATTGAGTTGTGTGGCGCTGGAATTCGCGGACGGATCCGTCGTTGTAGCAGCTGTAGCCGGCGATGTGATCCCACGCCCGCTCGCGGGAAATGCGGCGCCCCTCGCGCCCTACGATCAGGGCTATCTCGGCTTCGTAGTCGAGGGTGTGCGATTCGAAGGGCCGGACGATGGCGGCTCGATGGCCGGTCTGTGACTCCGCGGTCCGCAAGAACACCGCGGGATGGCGCACCTCGTCGTTCGCGGTCTCCTCGCGGTGATCCGCGTAGTTGACACCGATGCACAGGATCTTGCCCGGATTCGGGATCACCGGTAGCCACGAGACGTCCGACAGTGAATGGTCCGGAGCCGCGTCCGAATAGGCGGCGGCGTCGTCGAGCGCATCGTCGGCGAGGACCGCTTTGAGGTGTCGATGGCGGAGGTGCCGGGTGAGGTCGACGACTCCGTCGTCGGTCACGATCCCGTACTTGGCGGTGCCGTCAATCGTGAAGCTGGCCAGACGCATTGGACTACTTCTCCTCGGTCAGTTTGATGTCGCGCAGGACGGTGCGTGCGTCCATCTCGAACTCGCATTGCTGGACGGGCGGGCTCGCGTCGTACCATCTGACGCCGTGCAGGCCGACGCCCTGATGCAGGAGTTCCGCCTGAAGTAGGGGACCCACGTCGTGCAACGTGTACAGCCGGGTGTCGACGACGTCACGCCACTGCATGCCGAGCGCGGTGAGCCGAAGCGCCTGCTCGTCACGCACGTAGCGGACCTTGTCCCGCAACCCGTCGATGCTGGTGTCGCCGAGCCGGACGATGCTGTCGACGTAGTCACCGGCGCCCTCTGCTGCCTCGGCACCGCCGGAGACGACGAAGGTGGCTTGAGTGGTTTCCGACGGCACGGTGTAGCAGAACGCATAGATACTTGGCACGTCCGGCTTCCCGGTACGTGGGCAAACATTCGTACGGGCAACGGGATTGGCGCCGTCGCGGTACAAGCCGAAACGCTCCAGGGTGCGGACGTAGGCGGTGTTGAACTCGACGAAACCCGCCTCGGTGAACGGTGCGGGTGACCGCAACTCACAGGCGCACAGTGCGGTGGTCGGGCGGCCGACGGCGGTCAGGTGCGATTCGATCGCGGCGAATCCGTCGTCGAGCGGAAGGGGTTGTGGCAGAAGCGCCCGCTCGATGGCGAAACCCGGCTGGGCGGCGACGCCACCGGAGAACTGGAACACCGATTCGATGTAGCGGTAGCCACCGGCCACGATCGTCTTGACGCGTTTCATGGAAGGTCTCCGTTCGGTTGGACCGGGGGTTGCCTGCGGCGTTGGCGGCGGTCGAGGTAGACGAAGGCCGCGAACATTGCACCCGCGGCCACCAGGAAGACGTACGTCATGTTGTCGACGGGCGGCGCGGGTGGATTGACCATCGCGTTCACGTAGATCCACACCGTCAGCGCGGCACCGACGAGCGCCGTGAGGACGGGTAACGGCCGCGCTCGGCGTTCGCGAATCCGAAGCACTATGGATCCGAGGCAGATCAACACCCACGGCACGACCCACGCGTACACGGTGAGTGTGGACAGCGACGGAAACACCTTGGTGAGCAGATCGTTTGGGTAGAGCCAAATCAGCAGCAGTAGGCAGCCCTGTGCCGCAGCTGCAAGCGATATCACGGCGACGTTGGGACTGCGGAACCTGTGGTGCACCTTGGCCAGCGCGCGGGGGAGCAGGCCATCGGTAGCCAGTGTTGCGACGAAGCGGGAGCCGTAGTTGACGAAGGCGATCAGCGAAGCCAGGTTCGCCACGGCCAGAACCAAGTCGATGGACTTCACCACCACGTCACCGAGCCGGGCTTGCTGCGCGAGGGCGGCCGCGGGCGACAACCCGGAGTTGATCGCGTCCGCCGCCGCGGTGAGACCGGGAACCTGCAACAGCGTGGCCACCAGGTAGGCGGCGCCGAGGATGACGGGGACGCTCATCACGGCGAGCGGGATGTTGCGCCTTGGCGACTTGGTCTCGGCCGCGAGCGCGGCGGAGCTCTCGAAGGCCACCACGAACACCGCGCCTGCCGCGACGCCCTGGAAGATCCCACTGACCGACGCCCCCTCGAGGCTGAGTTGTCCGCCCAGGACAGGACCGGTGTGCATCGCGGTCGCGAGCGTGATCAGCGCGATGATGGGGACCGTCATGAGGGTCAGCACGACGGCGGTACGCACCGATGCGTCGAGGCCGCGATACGCCAGCGCGGAGGCGATGACGATGGCGCAGGTGCTCGTCAGCGTGATCGCGCCGGCGGAGAGTCCGGAACTCACGCCCATCGCGACGAGGAAACTGCCCGCGAAGACGCCGGTGAGCAGAAGAACTCCCGCGATCAGCGTCACGAAGCCGATGGCCAACGTCGCCCCGACGAGAAGGCGCGCCCATGCGCCGAAGACGTGCGGCATGTAGGAGTACACCGATCCCGTTGCGACGTAGCGCCTCGCGAACGTGATGACGGAAATCCCGATGCACGCCGTGGTGATCGCGATGATCAACGCGCCCAACCAACTTCCGTTCCCCGCGGTGAGCACGATGAGGAACGGAACGGTGGCCAGGGCCACGGCGGGTGTCTGCGACGTGAGTGCAAGCCCGATGATCTGCGCCGACCTCAGTTGGCTTGGCTCCAGACCAGCCGCCTCGTGATGATGCGAAGCATCCTGCGGTTCCGATGCCATCGAACTTCCTGACTCTTGCCGTGAATGGGTCATGACGCCGGGCCTCCTCAGTCCGGCTCCGATGCCAGAGGCGCGGCACGACGGGCGTCCCGTAGCGCGTGGCCCCACCACTTGATCTGATGGACAAGGGTTCTCGCGGCATGAGCACTTCTGTGCGGATCGACCGGCTCGCCGTCGACGAACTGGTCCCACACGTTCGCGAACGTGACCGTGTTGCGCACGGTCGCCGCGTTGAGCGACGCGAAGACCAGACGCAATGCCTCGACCGACCGCAGTCCGCCGGACAGCCCGCCGTACGAGACGAACCCGACCGCCTTGCCTGCCCACTCGTCGACGTGCAGGTCGATGAAGGCCTTTATCGACGCGGGGTAGCTGTGGTTGTACTCCGGCGTGACGAAGACGAACGCGTCGGCGGCAGCGACGCGTGCCGAGACCGATCGCATCGCTTCCGGCGGGTCGATGCCGATTCGGGTGTGTAGGTCGAGGTCGGCGAGGTCGATGGTGTCGACGTCCAGGCCGTCGATCTCGTTGGCCTGCTTGAGAAACCATCGTGCGACGGTGTCCCCGAAGCGGCCCTCTCTGTTGCTCCCGATGACCACGGCCAACCGGAGCGGTTCGGTTCCATTCATGGCTCTCAACTATCTCTCGGTAAGCGACTTACAATCGAGACTAAGTTAGTCACTTACCAAATGCAAGCGGCTACCCAAATGAATTCAACGGGGCTCTCCGCTCGAACGCTGGAAAGTCACTTACAATCGTTAAGTGACACCTGAGCTGAGAAGGGCGTGGAAATGAGCGAGCCGGCGATGAAGGAAAGCCACTACGACCTCGGCATGGGCTACTGCCCCAGCTACCACCACGCCGCCGAACTGGTCGGACGCCGGTGGAACGGCGTCATCATCCGCGCCCTACTTCTGGGCGCCACGCGGTTCACCGAGATCGCGGAGCAGATTCCCGAGATGAGCGACAAGATGCTGGCCAGCCGGCTGCGGGAACTCGAGGACGAGGGAATCGTGGTGCGCAGCGTCGAGCCGACCGTGCCCGTGCGGGTCGGCTACGCGCTGACCGAGAAGGGGCTCGATCTGCATCGCGCGGTGCGCGCGCTCGCCGAGTGGGCGGACTACTGGATGCCCGAGGACTCCGAGGACTGGACCGTCAGCACCAAGGCGGAGAGGGACCGAACGCAGCGCCCCGCCAAGAGCTCGCGCAGGAACGGACGCTCGGCCTAGCCTCCGAATGCGCCCGCGAGGTACTCGCTGCGGCACTCGAGGCGCGCCAGTTTGCCGCTCGTGGTGCGGGGCAGTGCGCCCGCAGGCACGAAGCGGACGTCGGCGACGTCGAGCCCGTGCCGATCGGACACGGCTGCCCGGATGGCCTGGATCGCGGAGGTGGGGTCGGCCCGACGGGTGCCCGACGCGCGCTCGGCGATGATCACCAGGCCGTCGCCGGGCACCGAGAAGGCCGCGACGTATCCCCGCCGCACGATCGTCGACGCATCCGCCGTGGTGGCCTCGAGGTCCTGTGGGTAGTGGTGCCTGCCGTCGATGGCCACCAGATCCGCACGGCGACCGGTCACGTACAGCTCACCGTCCAGGTAGACACCGAGGTCCCCGGTTCGCAGCCACGTCGCACCTTCCGGGGAGCCGTCGGCGTGGCTGCCCACCTCCAGACGCGACCGAAGCGTGGCGCCGAACGTCGGTGCGGATTCCTCCGTCCTGCCCCAGTATCTGGGCGCAATGTTGTTGCCGTGCAACCAGATTTCGCCGACGCACCCATCGCCGAGTTCGGTACCCGAGTCGGGGTCGACGATGACGGCCCACTGACTGCGGGCGATCTGACCGCACGACACCTGAGGGATGGCGCCCGCAGCGTCCGCCGCGATCCGTACCGCTCGACCGTCGGCCAATTGCGCACGGTCGAAGTGGGCGACGGTGGCCTGCGCGCTGGGCGCGATGGTCGAGACGAACAACGTGGCCTCTGCGATGCCATACGACGGCTTGATCGCCGTCGGCGCCAATCCGAACGGCGCGAACGCGGCGTTGAAGGTGTTGATCGCGTCGATGCTGACCGGTTCGGAACCGATGATCATCACCACATTGCCGAGGTCGACGTCCTCGCCCGGTGCGGGTAGGCCCCGTTGGGCCGTGTACTCGTAGGCGAAGTTGGGCGCGGCCGTGACCACGCGTCCGCGCCGCGACCCGGCCGACAATGCGTGGATCCAGCGCTGCGGTCTGCGGATGAACGCCGTCGGCGACAGCAGAGTGGAATGACCGCCGTACACCGCGGGAAAGCCGATCATCGACAGCCCCATGTCGTGATAGAGCGGTAACCAGCTGACGCCGTGGGTGTTTCGGTCAAGCAGGTCGATCGAGAGGATCATCTGGATCAGGTTGGTGCCGACCGCGCGGTGCGTGATCTCCACGCCGACCGGGGGCCGCGTCGAACCCGACGTGTACTGCAGATGGGACACGTCGTCGACGTCGACATCGACCGGAATGAAGCCGTCCTCCGCCGAGTCGGGTATCTCGTCGACGACGATGACGTGCGGCCTGCGGGCGGACGACAACTTCACCAGCGAGGCGGTGACGGCGTCGGCCGCCGCTGCCGTCGTGATGACTGCGGTCGGCCGCGAGTCGTGCAACGCAGTTTCGAGGCGCTGCGCGTGACCCTGAAGTTCGGGTGCGAACAACGGCACCGCAATGGTCCCCGCCTTGATCGCCGCGAAGAATCCCGCGACGTACTCGAGGCCCTGCGGGGCGAGGATCGCGACCCGATCGCCCGGGGAGGTGACCTGCTGGATGCGCGCGCCGATGGCCCGCATCCGCCGCCCGAGTTGGGTCCAGGTCAGCTCGACGGCCTGCCCGTCCGCCGCGCGGGCGTAGTCGAGGTAGCGGTACGCGACCGTGTCACCGACGTTCGCGATGTTGCGGTCGATGAGCGATGGCAGCGTGGTGCCGGGCGGCAGCGCAACGGCGCCGTCGCCGTCCAGGCAGTCCTCGATCCGCAGCAGGCCGTCATCCATGCCGCCAGTTTAATTAACGTGACGCGCAGTATCACTAACTTTCTGGGGGGAGTGATGGGTATCTCGCTGCGTCCGTTCGGAGAGCAGATCGTCCTGACTGGCCGCCCAGGATGCGAGCAGCTTGAGGCCGTCCGCCGTCGGGGTGTTCGCGGGTGCGGTGTAGATGTTCAGCTGCAGGCCGGGCTCGGCGGGCAGCTCCAAGGCTTCGAAGTCGAGATCGAGCTGACCCACGGCGGGGTGATTCAACCGCTTGCGGCCGCTGCGGTGAAAGCGCACGTCCTGCGACGCCCACCGCTGCCGGAACAGCTCGCTTCTGGTGGACAGCTCGCCGATCAGCGCGATCAGGTCCTCGTCGTGCGGGTTACGGCCCGCCTCGAGCCGCAGCATCGCGGCGGCATCGCGGGTGATCTTGTCGTAGTCGACGAAGAATTCCCTGGCCGCCTCGGGATTCAGATAGACGAAGCGGGTGGTGTTGGCCGGCCGGCGTGGGTCGGCGAGGACGGGCGCGTAGAGCGCACGGGCCAGCTGGTTCATCGCGAGCACGTCGTGGCGGCCGTTGCGGATCCACGCCGGGGCATCCGTGATCGCGTCGAGGACCTGTTGCAGCGCAGGCCGAACGGTCGCCGGTGTCTTGCGCCGCCGACGGCGGCTACTCCCACCGGACTCCCTGGCGAGGGCGAACAGGTGGTCGCGCTCGGCGTCGTCGAGCTGCAGCGCCGCGGCCAAGGCTTCGAGCACGGTCTCCGAGGCGCCAGCCAGGCTGCCGCGTTCCATGCGTACGTAGTAGTCGACCGACACACCGGCGAGCATCGCGACTTCCTCGCGGCGTAGCCCCTTGACCCGGCGGTTCCCGCCGTACGTCGGCAGCTGCGCCTGCTCCGGGCTGATGCGCGCGCGGCGCGAACCGAGGAATTCGCGTATCTCGTTGCGCAGGTCCATCGTGCCCATCACCCCACGGTAAGCGCGGCGCGAACGGGCAGGGAGGTACTGCTGGTGCCTGGTTCGACGGGCACTCCCTCGTCGCCCGCGCCGAAGCTAGCGTCGAGGCATGACCGTTCCCACCTTCACCCTGAACAACGGTGTCGACATTCCGGCCCTCGGTTTCGGTGTCTTCCAGACTCCGCCTGCCGAGACCGTCGCGGCCGTCGGCGTGGCCCTGGAGACCGGCTACCGCCACATCGACACCGCCGCGGCGTACGGCAACGAGCGGGAGGTGGGCGACGCGATCCGCCGGTCCGGCCTGGCTCGCGACGAGGTGTTCATCGAGACGAAGGTCTGGATCACCGACTACGGGTTCGACGCCACGCTGCACGCCTTCGACAAGTCGGCAGGCAAGCTCGGCGTCGACCAGCTCGACCTGCTGATCCTGCATCAGGCGCTGCCCGGCGAGTTCCAGCTGACGATCGACGCGTACAAGGCGTTGGAGAAGCTGTACGCCGACGGCAAGGTACGCGCAATCGGCGTCTCCAACTTCATGCCGACGCACCTCGACCGGCTGCTCGAAGAGACCGACGTGGTGCCTGCCGTCAACCAGATCGAGGTCCACCCGTACTTCCGGCAGTCGGAGTTGCTCGCGGCGGATCACGAACACGGCATCCTGAATCAGGCTTGGGCTCCGATCGGGGGCATCACGTTCTACCGGGAGGGCCCGCATACGTCGACGCTCGAGAATCCCGCGATCGGCGAAATCGCTGCCGCGCACGCCAAGTCGCCTGCGCAGGTGATGCTGCGCTGGCACCTGCAGCAGGGCCGCCAGGCCATCCCGAAGTCGGTGACGCCGTCGCGGATCGCCGAGAACTTCGACGTGTTCGACTTCGAGCTCACCACTGAGCAACTCGCCGCCATCGACGCGCTCGACACCGGTGTCCGGGGTGGCCCGGAGCCCGACGTCATCACCCGTGAGACCTTCGGTCTCGAAATACCGGAAGCTTGAGGAGGATTCATGCACACACGCACGCTCGGCCAGGGCCTTCGGGTTTCGGCCATCGGACTCGGCTGCATGGGCATGTCGCAGAGCTACGGTCCCAACCCCGGTGACCGCGACGACATGATCGGCGTGATCCGCTACGCCGTCCAAGAAGCCGGAATCACGTTCTTCGACACCGCCGAGGTCTACGGGCCCTACGTCAACGAGGAGCTCGTCGGCGAGGCGCTGGCACCGCTGCGCGACCAGGTGGTGATCGCCACCAAATTCGGCTGGAACATCCAGGACGGCAAGATGGTCGGCACCGATTCACGACCCGAGCAGATCAGGCGGGTGGCCGACGCGTCGCTGCAGAGGCTCGGAACCGACGTCATCGACCTCTTCTACCAACACCGTGTCGACCCCGACGTGCCGATCGAGGACGTCGCCGGGACGGTGGGTGAACTCGTGCAAGCGGGCAAGGTCCGTCACTTCGGGCTGTCGGAGGCGGGTGCGGCGACCATCCGGCGCGCCCACGCCGTCCATCCCGTCACCGCGGTGCAGAGCGAGTACTCGCTGTGGACCCGCGACCCCGAACCGGAAGTGCTGCCCACGTGCGCGGAACTGGGCGTCGGATTCGTGCCGTTCAGCCCGCTCGGCAAGGGCTTCCTCACCGGCACGGTGGATGCCTCTGCGAGCTTCGCGGCTGGCGACGTCCGGGCCACCATCCCCCGGTTCGAGGCGGAAAACATCAGTGCCAACGAGACTTTGGTGAGTCACGTGCGCGCGCTCGCCGACGCGAAGGGCAGCACGCCCGGTCAGGTCGCCCTGGCCTGGCTGCTCGCGCAGCAGCCGTGGATCGTGCCGATTCCGGCACCCGCCGCCGCGGCCGCATCGACGAGAATGCCGGCTCGACCCAGGTCGCGCTGTCGGCCGACGAGGTGGCCGACCTCGACGCGCTCGCTGCGCGGGTGGGTGTCCAGGGTGACCGCTACAACCCCGCAGGCATGGCGATGGTTGGACTCTGACATGCAGATCGAGCCTCGCACCCCGACCACCAAGAACCCGCCCGAACAGTTCACCGGCGACGTCTGGCTGGACCCCATCGCGCGGCCTCGCGAAGACGGCCAGCGGATGTTCGTCGCCAAGGTGCGGTTCGCACCGGGTGCCCGCACCGCTTGGCATTCGCATGCCCTTGGTCAGACCCTGCACGTCACTCAGGGAGTCGCGTGGGTTCAGTCGCGCGGCCAGGCCAAGGTCGAGGCCCATCCCGGCCAGACCATCTATTGCCCGCCCGGCGAGGAGCACTGGCACGGCGCGACGCCAGACTCGTTCATGGAGCACCTCGCGATGCTCGACAACGCCGAGAACCCGTCCACCACAACGACGTGGCTCGAGCACGTCACCGACGAGGAGTACCGGGGCTGACCTTCGGCAGACGCCTCTTCAGGCGTGCGCTCACGAGCATCCGGATGGCCAGACTCGTGGACGTGAACATGGGAATCACTCCGAGGAAGGTGCGTTCCGACGGCGTGGCTCCGTGGAGGTGTTCGAGGCTGCCGAACACGTAGAAGCAACCGATGCTGAAGATCGTCGCGGGGATGCACAGCGCCAGGAAGGATCCGCGGTCGAAAAGAGCTTGTCTGGCAAGGGCAAGCTCCTCATCCGACAACGGTTCGCGCTGACGCAATTTACGCAAAACCGTTGGGATGCCGTTGACTTCGTCGCTGAGCGGAAGTCTTGGTCGGCGCGCCAAGCGGGCCACGAACATCGAGGCGAGCGACGCGAAGACGAGAATGGCCACGAAGAAGGCGATCGTCAGATAGGCCCAAAGACTCATCGCCGCACTCCTGCAAAGTCCGACGGTTGCCGCAGGGGACGACTGCGCACGAGTGTGGGCCACCAGAACCACGGCCCGAGAATTCGGATGATGGACGGCACGATGAACGAACGCACGATCAGAGTGTCCAGAAGGAGGCCGATGCACACCGTCGAGCCCACCTGGCCGATGGTGCGCAGATCGCTGGTGAGCATCGCCAGCATGGTGAACGCGAATACCAGGCCCGCGGACGTCACCACGCCACCCGTGCTTCCGAGTGCGCGGATCAGGCCGGTGTGCAGCCCGGCTCCCACCTCCTCCTTGACGCGGGCGATCAGCAGGAGGTTGTAGTCCGAACCGACCGCCACCAGGATGATGAACGTGATCGGTAGGACCAGCCAGTGCAGGTGCAGCCCGATCAAGTGTTGCCAGACCAGTACCGACAGGCCGAACGCGCCTGCGAACGAGAACGCCACCGTTCCGGGAATCACGATGGCAGCCATCAGACTTCGGGTCAGGATCATCATGATCAGGAAGATCAGCACGAACGCGGCGATCGCCACGATCAGCAGATCCGAAGCGGCGTATTGCTTGATGTCCTTGTTGTTCGAACCGGCACCGCCGATGTAGATCTTCGCCCCAGCCAACGACGTTTCCTTGAGTGCGGCCTTGATGGCGTCGGGGAACTGCTCGACGTGTTCGACGCCTTCGGGGCCCATGGCATTGCCCTCGTGGGTGACGATGAACCGAGCGGCCTTGCCGTCCGGCGACATCAACAGCTTCATCCCCGTCTTGACGTCTTCGTTGTCGAAGGCTTCCCGCGGCATGTAGAAGAAGTCGTCGCTGCGGGATGCGTCGAAGTCGTTGCCCACGTTGATCATGTCGTCATACGTCTGGTCGGTCTGAGTGGACTGCAGATGCGCCGGACCGTAGGAGTTGACGACGACGGCTCGCAGCGCCTGGGTGTCGTTCAGCATCATCTTCAACTGGGTGATCATCTGGGGCAGCAGCGCATCGACGGCCTGAAGGTCGGTGACGGCGTTGGCGATCTCGGCGTCGAGGGCATCGATGCCGTCGAGCCCGTCGAACAGCGATCGGAACGACCAGCACAGCGGGATGTCGAAACAGTGCGGCTCCCAATAGAAGTAGTTCTTCAGAGGCCGGATGAAGTCGTCCAGATTCGAGATGTTGTCGTTGATCTCGTCGGTGACCTGTTGCAGATTCTCCATGGTCAGCACGGTCGAGTGCAGCTCGTCGGACATCTTCTGGGTGATCTCGATCGTCTTGGCCAGCACCGCAAGGGATTCGGTCTGGATCTTGGCTTGCTGATCGGTGTCGGCGTTCTGCTGCTGGTTGAACGGCAACTGCTGGCCGTTGCCGCTACCCTGCGTGGTGAACAGGTACGGGATGCTGGCATGGTCGAGTGGTCGGCCAAGTGGCCTGGTGATGCTCTGCACCATCGCGACGCCGGGCAGCCGGATGAGGGCCTTCGCCACGCGATCCAGCGAGATGAAGTCAGCCGAGTTGCGCATGTCGTGATCGGTCTCGACCATCAGCATCTCGGTGAACAGCTTGCTCGGCGGGAAGTGTCGATCCGAGGCCGCGAAACCTTGGTTGGCAGGTGCGTCGGCGGGCTGGTAGGTGCGGTCGTCGTAGCTCACCCGGTAGCTCGGCACGAAGAGCGCCCCGACCATCACCACGGCCGAGCTCGCCGCGAGGATCGGCACGGGCCAGCGCACCACGCTTGCTCCGATGCGCCGATACAGCTGACCCCGCACCACTCGCTTCGGGTCGAAGAGCCCAAACAGGCTGCCCACGGCCAGGATTGCGGGACTGAGTGTCAGCGCCGCCGAGATGGTCAACAGCATGGCGATGGCGACGGCCGGTCCCATGGTGTGGAAGTAGTCGAGCCGCGCGAAGCTCAAGCACAGGCCCGCACCGGCGATCGTCAGCCCGGAGCCGATGATGATTGGGGAGACGCTTCGGTACGCGGTGTAGTACGCCTCCTCCCGGGTTTCGCCGGCCTGGCGGGCCTCTTGATAGCGACCCAATAAGAAGATGCCGTAGTCGGTCCCGGCTCCCAGCGACAGGGCGACGACGATGTTGACCGCGAACGACGACAGCGGGATGACCCCGAGGTGGCCCAGCGTGGAGACGGCGCCCTTGGCGATCAGCATCTCGAACAGGACGCTGGCCAGGGGCACCAGCAGTGCGGTCGGGGAGCGGTAGACGATCAGCAGCATCACGATGATCAGGAAGATCGTGACGATCGTGATGTTGTTGAGGCTCGAGTTCGCGATCGTCAGGGTGTCCGAGGCCAGCGGTGCCGCGCCGCTGACGTACACCTTGAGGCCGGGCGGTGGGGTGTCCTTCGCGACGATGTCACGGACGGCGGCGACCGACTGATTCGCCTGGATCTGGCCGATGTCGCCGGCGAGCCGGAGGAGCACGTACGTCGACTTGCCGTCGACGCTCTGTGCGCCCGCAGCGGTGATCGGCTTGCCCCACAGGTCCATCACGTACTGCACGTGCTGCGCGTCGTGCTGCAGACGTCGCATCAAGTCGTCGTAGTACTGATGGTCTCCGTCGTTCAATGGACGGTCGGCTTCCAGGACGACCATCGTCAGGCTGGTCGACGTCGATTCCTGGAACTTCTCGCCGATGTGCAGCATCGCCGCCTGCGACGGCGCATACGTGGGAATCATCGGCCCGGCGAGTTCGGCGGCGACGTCTTCCACCTTCGGGATGAACGTGTTCGTCGTGACGGCGACGAGGCCCCAGAAGACGATGATCGGGATGGCGAGGAGGCGGACGGTCCTCGCGAAGAACGGCCGCTTCGCTTGGTGCGCGCTCACGCGGATTTCACCCTGCAGGTGACGTCCGCATTCTCGCGAGTGGCCGACTGTTCGTCGCGCACAACGCCGTTGACCAGCATCCGGCAGCCGACCTGGCCGCCGCGCACCTGCGCCGAGATGCTGCCGGAGACCACCGTGAGCGTGGTCGTCTCGGTGTGCGACCACGGCAACTCCGTGATGTCGACCTGGTGCGGATGTGCGTCGAGATCGACGTAGACCAACATCCCGCCCTCCCCAAGGTCTCCCGACAATTCGTAGGTCAGCTCCTTGGGGGTGAACTCCTCGGGCGCCTGCGGGCCGTTCACGGCGAGGACGGACCCTGGTGCGGACGCCTGGTGCACCTTCCACATGCCCAACGAACCCACCGTGACCGCGACGACGGCAACCAGTGGAATCCAGGACTTCGCGAGAGCGGTCCTGCCGACCGATCGTTGGCTCACCCGATCACCTTTCGCAGTATCAACGAGGTTTATATCCTAGACAGGATGGATAGTTCAACTGCGCGGCCGTAAATATCTAGCGATCTCACAGGAAACGGGTCACTCGCGGTCCGTGATGCATCACTAAGGTGATATAAAGCCATCATGGAACGAGCGGGCGTCGACGCCGTCAGCGAGATGATCGCGCTCGGGACGGACACGATGTGGCGACACCTGATCGACCGCGACGATCTCAGCGCCAGCGCGGCGCTGGTACTGAACCGGTTGCACCGCGAGGGCCCGATGCGCTTGACGGCACTCGCCGCGGCGGAGGGCTCCAGCCAGTCGGGAATGACCCAATTGGTTCAGCGCATGGAACGCCAAGGACTGTTGGAGAGGTGGAGTGATCCCGATGATGGCCGCGCATCGCTGGTGATGCTCAGCGCAGGGGGTCGACGAAACTGGGAGAACCGGGCCGAGGTTCGCCGGCAGCGCATCACCGCGATGCTATCCCCGGTGTCCCGAGACGATCAGGTGGCGTTGTGGCTCGCCGCGCAGGTGGTCGTGCGCGTGCTCGGACAGATGCGCGAGGCTGCCGGCCTGCAAGCGGCGGTTGAGACCTAAACGCCGGCGTCCCACCACTCGAGGACCCGAGTCCCGTAGAGGGTCAGCCACTTCGACGGCTCGCCCGCGGGCACATCCACCTCGAACCAGACCCTGCCGGGAGGTCGACCCGCCTGCAGCCAGGTGCCTTCCGGTTGCCTGGCGGCGCGGATGAGTTCGATGGCGTCGGCCATCCGCGCGTCCGGCCGCGACCCGTCGAGCAGCGAGCTCTGCCGGAAGTACTCGGCGGCGTTGAGCACGTCGCACGACCAGCGGATGGGGTAGGCGAACCGATCGACCCATTCGCCCACCGGTGCACCGGTCGAGAGCCGCCGGAAGAGCCCCCGCTGCAACAGGTATTCCTCGCCCGAACGCCGGGCAGCGCGCGTCGCGCCGGTGCCTCCGGTCGATGCGTCGTAGGCCAGCAGTCCCTTGAGGGAGTTGAGCGTCGAGTGGAACGACGATCGCGTCGAGCCGTCGACCCACTCGCAGTTCCAGCCACCGTCGGGGAGGCGACGGGTGAGAAACCAGTCGACGATGCCCATAACGTCGGCGCCGAGCCATACGCCGTTGGCGACGGTCCAGGCGTTGATGCAGCAGTCGACCTCACCGGCCCAGTACGGCAGGTCGTCGTACTCCCATCGACTGTTCTCGGCGAGCAGCTCGACGGTGCGGCGCTCACGCAGGACGGTCGGGTCGAGTCCCCACTCCCGCAGCGCGTTGAGCGTCCACGTGGTCGCCGTCCAGGGTTGCCCTGCGCCCTCGGCCGCCTCCGGTCCCTCGAAGTCGAAGTCGGAGGGGAAGAACGCGCCCCCGGCCCACTGGCCGTCCGCGTCCTGCAGCGCCAGAAGTCGGGCGCCGAAGCCCTCCGTCGCGACCTTCGCCCGCGTCGCCTCCCAGACATCGGGCTGTTCGCGTAGCAGGTCGCGCTCGACCTGCCAACGCAGCGCGGGATCGGAATCCAGAAGCCACTCGGTCACGGCCCGGACCACCATGGAACGCACTTTAACCAGACGTGCATGCTGGCCTAGGAAGATCCGACGCTCAGGAGGTGAAGTGGCCAGTCCGAAGTCCGAGGCCATCGACGAGTACTTCACCGCCACCATCACCGCGCTCGGTGAGCAACCGGCCACGCCGGTTGCCGGGCTGGGTCGCGACGAAGCGCTCGCCCTGTTCGACGCCCAGCTCGGCAGCCGCCACCTCGACCTCGCCGCGCGCTGGTTGCGCTCGCACGGCAGGGGCTACTACACCATCGGCTCGTCCGGGCACGAGGGCAACGCAGCGGTCGCCGCGGCACTTCGGCACACCGACCCGGCCCTGCTGCACTACCGTTCCGGCGGCTTCTTCCTGGCCCGCGCCGCGCAGGGGGCTGGCAGCGATCCGATCCGCGACGTACTGCTCGGGCTGGTCGGTGCCACCGAGGAACCCATCTCGGGTGGACGGCACAAGGTGTTCGGCCGCAAGGACCTGAACATCATTCCGCAGACCTCGACCATCGCGTCGCACCTGCCGCGGGCGGTCGGCGTCGCGTTCGCGATCGCCAGGGCGAAGAAGCTGGGCGTCGCATGCGCCTGGCCCGACGACGCGGTGACGGTGTGCAGTTTTGGAGACGCGTCGGTGAACCACTCCACCGCGGTGGGGGCAATCAACACCGCGATGCACGCCGCGTACCAGGGGTTGCCGATGCCGCTGTTGTTCGTCTGCGAGGACAACGGCATCGGCATCAGCGTCAAGACTCCCCGCGGCTGGGTCGCGAGGACCTACGGCGACCGCGACGGCCTCGAGTACTTCAGCGCCGACGGCTCCGACGTCGCGGACACCCTGCAGGCCGCCACCGCGGCGGCGTCATGGGTGCGCACCCACCGCAAGCCGGCGTTCCTGCACCTGCGCACGGTGCGGCTGATGGGTCACGCCGGCTCCGACTTCGAGCCGGCCTACCGCAGGCCCGACGAGATCACCGCCGACTTCGAGCGCGACCCGGTGTTGTGCACCGCGAAAATGCTGATCTCGCAGGGCTATTCGACGCGCGAAGAGGTGCTTGAGCGGTACGAGGCGAAACGCACGGAGGTCATCGACCTGGCCACCGAGGTCAGCGAACTCAAACAGCTCGACAACCCGTGGACGGTGATGGCGCCGCTACAGGACAGCCTCGACGAGGCCGTCACCCTCTCATCGCGTCCGGTAACCGGCGGTACGCGCGACGATGCGCCGCTGACCGTCGCGCTGGCCATCAACCGGGCCCTGCACGACATCCTGCTGCGCCACCCCGAGGCACTGCTCTTCGGCGAGGACGTCGCCCGCAAGGGCGGGGTCTACGGCGTCACCCGCGGGCTGCTCGGCAAGGCCGGTTCCGCGCGCGTGTTCGACACCCTGCTCGACGAGCAGGCGATCCTCGGCCTCGCACTCGGGGCAGGCGTGTCCGGGCTGCTGCCCATCCCCGAGATCCAATACCTGGCCTACCTGCACAACGCGGCCGACCAGATCCGCGGCGAGGGCGCCACCCTGCAGTTCTTCTCCGATCGGCAGTACCGCAATCCCATGGTCGTGCGCGTCGCCGGCTACGCCTACCAGAAGGGGTTCGGCGGACACTTCCACAACGACAACTCGATCGCCGCGATCCGCGACATCCCCGGCATCGTGATCGCCTCACCCGCGCGGCCGGACGACGCGGCGGCGATGCTGCACGCCTGCGCCGAGGCGGCCAGTGGCGCGGGCGTCGTCTGCGTCTTCCTCGAACCGATCGCGCTGTACCACACGCGTGATCTGTACGAGGACGGCGACGACGGCTGGGTCAGGCCGTATCCGGACCTGACGGCAGCGTCGATCGCGCCGATCGGGCGGGCCCGAACCTACGGTGACGGAACGGATTTGACGATCTTCACCTTTGGCAACGGCCTGCGGATGAGCCTGCGGGTGGGGCGCAAGCTGGAGCGCAGCGGCATCGGCACCCGCGTCGTCGACCTGCGGTGGCTGGCGCCGCTGCCGGTCGACGACATGTTGCGCGAAGCAGCCGCCACCGGGCGCGTGCTGGTCGTCGACGAAACGCGCGCCACCGGCGGCGTGGGTGAGGGCATTCTGGCGACGCTGCTCGAACACGGCTACACCGGGCGGGTGAGCCGAGTGGCCAGCCGGGACAGCTTCATCCCCCTCGGCGACGCGGCCCTGCAGGTGCTGCTGTCGGAGGAGACCATCGAAGCCGCCGCCGTCGCGCTCGTAGCGCAATCTCTGCGGTACAGCGAGGACACACTGGAGTAACGCCTCCCCAGTTGTCTTGTCGTCATGACCGACATGTTTCATCTGGGATGGTTCCTGAACTTCGTCGCCGACGAGTGGAATGGGAATTGGGGCGACGGTGGGCGTGACTTCACCGGAGACTTCTACGTCGAAATGGCGAAGGATCTGGAGCGCGCCAAATTCGACTACGTCCTGATCGAGGACAAGCTCATGGTGTCGACCGCCTACGGCGGCACGATGGAACACGACCTCAAGCACGGGGTGAACCCCAAACACGATCCCGTTCCGCTGGCCGTGATGATGGCGATGGCCACCAGCCGCCTCGGCGTCGTCCCCACCATGTCGACCACGTTCTACCCGCCGTTCCTGCTGGCACGGCTGTGCAGCACCATCGACCACATCGCGAAGGGACGGTTCGGCTGGAACGTCGTCACCTCCGGTGAGGACCGCTCCGCGCAGAACTTCGGACTCGACAAGCTCTACGAGCACGACGAGCGCTACGCGCGGGCCAGCGAGTACATGGAGGTGGTCACCAAACTCTGGGAGTCGTGGGAGCCGGACGCCATCGAACGCGACTACACCACCGGCACGTACGCCAACTTCAAGAAGGTCCACACGATCGACTTCGAGGGCAAGTACTACAAGGTCCGCGGCCCACTGAACACCGCGCCCTCCCCGCAGTACCGCCCCACCATCGCGCAGGCGGGCGCGTCGCCGCCCGGGCGCGAGCTCGCCGCGCTGCACGCCGACACCATCGTCGCGCCTGCCAACGGCGTCGAGGCCATGCGGTCCTACCGCGACGACATCCACGCGCGGATGAAGGCCATCGGACGCGATCCGTCGCACTGCAAGCTGCTGTACCTGGTCTCGCCGATCGTCGCCGATACGCACGACGAGGCGCTGGCCAAGGCGGAGCGGTGGTTCACCAGCCCGCTCTACGTGGAGTACATGCTGGCCGAGATCTCGTCGATCACCGAGATCGACTTCGCCCAGTTCGATCTGGACGAGCCGTTGCCCGAGTTGTCGACGAACGGCGAGCGGGGGGCACTGGAGAGCTTCGTGGCCCGCGGCAAGGGAAAGACGCTGCGCGAGTTGGTCACTGGCGCAGGCACCATCGGCGGCAACCTTCAGTTCACGGGCACACCCGTCGAGGTGGCCGACGAGATGGAGCGGGTCATGGGAGAGGTCGGCGGCGACGGCTTCCTCATCACCAGCCCGGTCATGCGGCTCAACCGGCGCTACGTCACCGAGATCACCGACGGTCTGGTCCCCGAGTTGCAGAAGCGCGGCCTCACCCGCTCGGATTACTCCGGCACGATGCTGCGCGAACACCTGCGCGAGTTCTGATGAGCGACAAGAGGTTACACCTCGGCTGGTTTATGAACTTCACCGCCAACGAGTGGAACACGCCGTTCGGCAACGACGGCACGCCGTGGAACGGAAAGTTCTACATCGAGATGGCCCAGGCGATGGAGAAGGCCTGCTTCGACTACATCATGATCGAGGACACCCTCATGGTGTCCGAGGCGTACGGCGGCAACTCCGAGGTGTATCTGAAGTACGCGACCATGGCGCCCAAGCACGATCCGGCGCCGCTGGCCGCGATCATGGCCGCCGCGACGTCGAAGATGGGCGTGGTCGCCACGATGTCGACGACGTTCTATCCGCCGTTCCTGCTCGCGCGCCTGGCCTCCACACTCGACAGCATCGCCGAGGGACGCTTCGGGTGGAACATCGTCACCTCCGGTGAGGACGGTTCGGCGCAGAACTTCGGGATGGACAAGCTCACCGAGCACGATCTGCGCTACGACATCGCCGACGAGTACGTCGACCTGGTGTGCCAGCTGTGGGATTCGTGGGAGCCCGACGCCGTGGTCCGCGACCAGGAGACCAATACCTATGCGGACTTCAAGAAGGTGCGCGCAATTCACTTCGAGGGCAAGTACTTCAAGTCGCGCGGCCCGCTGAACACGGTGCGCTCACCACAGGGTCAGCCGACGTTCGTGCAAGCCGGCGGTTCGCCGAAGGGCCGCCAGTTCGCGGCGAAGTACGCGGACTCCATCATCGCCGTCGCCAACGGCGTGGATGGCATGAAGTCCTACCGCGACGACGTGCGCGCGCGGGCCGCCGCGCAGGGCCGCAATCCCGACGACATCAAGGTGCTCTTCGTCGTCAGCCCCACCCTCGGCACGACCGAGGAGGAGGCGTGGGCCCGCAAGAAGGCCGCCGCCGAGGACCCGGCGTTCTTCGAGCAGGCCCTGGCCAGCATCTCGTCGGTCACCGACATCGACTTCTCGGTCTACGAGCTGGACGAGCCGCTGCCCGAGCTGGAGACCAACGGCGAGCGCGGATCGCTGGACAAGTTCGCCCAGTGGGGCAGCGGAAAGACGTTGCGCCAGTTGGTTCTCGACGCCGGCGGCACGTCCGACTCCATCGAGCTGGTGGGCACACCCGACCAGGTCGCCGACAAGATGGGCGAGGCCATGGCCGAGGTCGGCGGCGACGGCTTCCTGATCAGCACCCAGAGGGTCAGCAAGGCCTACATCACCGAGATCTGCGAGGGACTCATTCCGGCCATGCAGCGCAAGGGACTGGCACGCACCGAGTACACCCAGTCGCACCTACGCGACACGCTGCGCGAGTTCTGAGCATGTCGGCGTTGGGGGCTTCGACCGTCGACTCCGCGGTCGCCGCGCTGCGTGCAGGCCGCATGGTGATCGTCGTCGACGCCGAAAACCCCGATGACGACGGCGATCTCATGCTGGCCGCCGGACACGCCACGCCGGAACGAGTCGCGTTCATGGTGCGGCACACCAGCGGAATCCTTTGCGTCCCCATGCCGGCAGGCAACCTGGACAGGCTACGTCTGCCACCGATGGTCGCCGTCAACGAGGACCCACGCGGCGCCGGCTACGCCGTGTCGGTGAACGCCAAGACGGGCATCAACAGCGGAATCTCCGCCGCCGACCGCGCCCGAACGATCGCGCTACTCGCCGACCCCGACACGCAGCCGGGCGATTTGAGTCGGCCCGGCCACGTGTTCCCGCTACGGGCCGTCGACGGCGGCGTGCTGCGTCGGGCCGGGCACACCGAGGCGGCGGTCGACTTGGTGAGGCTGGCCGGGCTGCCCCCGGTCGCCGTGATCGGTGAAGTGCTCTGCGACGACGGAGAGGTAGCACGCGGAAAACGACTGCAGGACTTCGCCGAAGAGCACGAGTTGATCATCGTCACGATATCGGAGCTGATCGCCCATCGACGCTTGACCGAACGCCTGGTGGAGTTCAAGGCCTCCAGCCGCCTGCCGACGCACCACGGCGAGTTCCAGGCCAAGGGTTTCCACTCGCTGCTCGACGACCGCGAACACATCGCGCTGGTGATGGGTGACGCACCCCGCCACGGCGACGCGCCGACACTCGTTCGGGTGCATTCGGAGTGCTTGATGGGCAACGTCTTCGAGTCGGCGGGCTGCGACTGTGGCTCCGAACTCGACGGCGCGTTGCAGATGATCGCCGCCGAGGGTTGCGGCGTGGTGGTCTATCTGCGCGGCCAGGAGGGGCGCCACGCGTACGGCCTGCAGGATGAGGGGGATGCCCGCAACTACGGCGTCGGGGCGCAGATCCTCAGCGACCTCGGGGTGCGGCGCATGCGGCTGATCACGAACAACCCCGTCAAGCGAATCGGGCTCGAGGCCTACGGTCTCGAGGTCACCGAAACCGTGGAGCTGCCCGCCTCGGCCACCGATGAGACGTCAATGTCCTGCTGATGCGCGTCGCGTCCAATCCCCGGTCGCGATGGTTCCTGCCGTTGATGGCGGCCAGCGGGGTCACGATGAGTCTCACCGCGCCGCTGGAAGTGATCTTCGTCAGCGAGTTCTGGCACAGCAGCCTGTTCATCGGCATCTTCATGCTGAGCGCGGCCGTCGGTGTCATCGCCGTGGACGTGTTCGGCACCAGGTTCGTGCCGAACCTCGACGCTCGTGCCGCGCTTGCCGTCGGACTCTGTCTGTTCGGCGTCGCATGCATCGGCATGGGTCTGGCCTCCGGTGGCGTGGTGCTGATGGCGTCGCGAGTGCTGCAGGGCCTCGGCGGCGGAGTGGTGCTCGGTGCAGGCCTGCAGGCCGCGGTGCGGGTCCATTCCATGGGAGCCGACGTCGCCCGGTCGTTGGGACGGTTCAACGCAGCCTTCCTGTTCGGCGGTGCCATCGGCTCGCCGGGCGGCCTGCTGATCGCCGGCATCATCGACGGGCGGTTCGGATACCAGGTCGCCTTCGTCGTCACCGGCGTCCTCGCACTGCTGGTGGCGGCCGTCCTTGCCGCCGCGGTGCCGAGCCTGGCCGCCCCGTCGGGAATGCTCCCGCCGCGCATCGGACTGCCGCGCTTCGAGCGGATACCCGGCAGCGGTGCCGCGCTACTGCTGGCCATGAGCGGCGACTTCCTGCGTGGCGGAGTGCTTTTCACCGCCCTACCCCTCGCGGGTGCCGCGCGGGACTACCCCACGATGACGATCACCGTCGCCATCGCATTGATGTCCGGCGTCGAGATCGTCGTCCTCGCCGTGGCGTACCGGCTCATCCAGCACGTCGGGATGACGAGCATGCTCATCGCCTCGTTCGGGCTGGGAACGTTGTGCGCGATCACGCTCGCCGTCATGCCCGGTGCGACGACCTACCTGGTGGTGTCCGCGCTGTTCGGCGTCAGCCTGGCAGGCGCCACCGCAGGCCTGCCGGTGCTCGTCGTCACCCACGTCGGCGAATCCTCGGCCGGGCTGGCGAAGTTCCGCATCTCGGCGGGCATCGGGATCCTGGCGGGTTCGGTCGGCTGCGCGGTGCTGGCCAACCAGATCGGCATCGCGGCACTGTTCGCGGTCGTCGCCGTGGTCCTGCTGGGCAGCGCGCAGCTCGCGCACTTCGTCGGGCGACGCGTGGCAACGTAACTCGGGCGAAGCAACGACGCCCGAGCCCGTTAACAATCGACTGATCCAATGAACACGTGTCAATACGTGAACCAGCTCCCTACGGCGCATGCCAAGCGCGGCTCTACCCTGCGGCACACGTCCGTCCGGAAGTGCAGTACCAGCGGCAACGCCAAAGCCCCGACCGGCTGAACAATTCCGCGCGACGCACCTACGACCTGCTGCGGTCGACCCTCGTCACGACCGGCCGGAACATGGTCCTCGTCGAACGGGAGCTGACCGACGCGTTGTCGGCCAGCCGCAACACCGTGCGGGCCGTGCTCCAGCAACTCGCCCGCGAGGGCCTCGTCACGCGGGAGCCGAAGAACGGGACGCGGGCGACGGGGTCCCTCCTCCTGCGGATCGACGAGCTCAGCGCCGTCAACCAGTTCGTCGGTGAGCCGTCGGCCCGGTTCGAGGCGCGCACGCTCGAACGTCGACCGCTCGGTTGCCCGCCGATGGTTCGCGATCGGCTACGCCTGCCGGCCGGCTGGACCGTCCTGATGATCGAGAGCCTCGTCCTGCAGGACGAGGTCCCGCTGGGGTTGGCCGTCAGCTACATCGCCCTCGGGGAACAGGACTCGCCGGACTTCGACGTGGACGAGCCGGACGTCATCCTGTTGCTCGAGCGTCAGCTCGGGATACGCATCGGCGGCAGCCAGACCACCGTCGGCGCGGTCGCCGCCGATGAGCAGACCGCTGAGCTCGTCGGCGTCAGGGTCGGCGCGCCGCTGGTCTGGCTCGAGGACCTCATCGAGGACGAGAACGGGCAGCCGCGGGCGCTGTCCCAGCTCAAACTGCGTGGCGACCGAGTCGCCTTCTCCGCCAAGGCTTATCGGACCGCCTGACGGCCCCAGCATCCGTCGGTTGGCCAACAGCGTCGCCCCGAGCACCGCCAGACCCACCACCGCCGACACCAGCATCGCGAGTTGGGCGCCCAGCAGGCTCGATGCGACGCCAAGGAGCACCATGCCCGTCGGCAGAGCGATGCCGATCGTCGTGGTGACCAATCCGAGCGCGGCAGTGCGGTGGTGGGGCGAGACCGTTGCCACGGGCAGCGTGGCTTGCGTCGCGCCGAACAGGCCCTGGCCGATGCCCGCTACGCCGAGGGCGAGAAGCGCGACGGCAAGTACGGGGGTGTAGGCGACTATTCCCAAGCAGCACAGGCACACCGCCACCCCGAACGAGTACGCGATCATCGGCCGCCGCACCGGCCGGACCACCAACGCTGCAGCGATCACCAATTGCACGACGCCGGCCGTCGCACCGATCACGCCCGTCATCGCCGCCCCGGCGCCGAGGTGTTTGGCGATGACCGGCACCAG
Source organism: Mycobacterium sp. URHB0044 (assembly GCF_000620625.1). Lineage (GTDB taxonomy): Bacteria > Actinomycetota > Actinomycetes > Mycobacteriales > Mycobacteriaceae > Mycobacterium. The sequence continues at coordinate 805,245 of NZ_JIAW01000001.1, forward strand.
CGGCATGAACGCGAAGTAGAAGAGATTGCAGATCACCGTCACCAGAAGGATCACGACGAGCGGTCGTGAGTTCCGCAGCAACCGCCAGTCGGCCTCCGTCCGCGCCACGCGGATGGTGGTCGTGGCAGGTGCCCCTCGGGTCACGCGCCAGAACAGCAGTGCCGAGCACGCGAGTAGGGCAGCCGGAACGGCGAACGCCACGCCGAGTCCGAATGCTGCGACGGTGATCCCGCCGACCAGTGGTCCCAGCATCATCGCGCTGGCGATTCCGGTGACCTCGGCGTTGAGCACCCTGGTCGAGCGCACCGGCCCGGCCAGCTGGAACAGCAGTTCGCGTTGTGCGGTCATGTTCACCATTCCGCCTATGCCGTAGGCGAACTCGAACGGGTAGACCATCCAGACGTCGACGGAGCCGCTGCCGACGAGCACGGCCATCAGCACAGAGATCGGCAGCAGCGCGAGCTCCGTGAGCAGGACCAGCTTCCGCGGCTCCACGCCGACCCGCGACGACACGTAGCTGCCCAGCAGCATCGGCGCGAACATGGCGACACCGACGAACTGGTTCGCAATCGGCTGCGCGCCAAGGTGAGTGACGAGATAGGTGCCGAGAAACAACCCCGCCCAACGGGTCAGGTGCCACATCCACGAGCTGATCAGCAGCCACGGCACCGAACCGTTCAGAGCGCGACTCGGGGATCCGCTACCGACTGCAGGGCGTCGACGACGATGTTGGTCACCACGTAGAGCAGTCCGATCACGAGCGTCACCCCCGCGATCGCGTTGAAGTCGGCCTTGTCGATCGCCCGCGAGATGTACTGCCCGATACCGGGTCGGGCGAAGATCAACTCGACGAGGATGCAGTTGCCGAGCATCACCGCGACCTGCAGGCCGATCAGGGCGAATACCGGCCCCATCGAGTTGCGCAGCGCGTGCACGATGAGGATTCGCTTCTCGCCGAGGCCAATTGCGCGAGCCGTCCGGGTGTGGTCGGCGCGCATCGTGGCCTCCAGACTACTGCGCAGCACGCGGCCGACGGCCACGGCAGGGGTGATTGCCAGGCAGAAGGCAGGCAGCAGAAGGTGATACAGGTCGTCGACGAAGATCTCGGGACGCCCGGCGATCAGGCTGTCGATGAGCAGCGAGTGCGTGGGCCCGGTGGGGGCGTCGAGATACGACGTTTGGTCGGTGATCGGCAGGATCGGCAGGAAGCGGTAGAACACCACCATGCCGATCAGACAGGCGAGGAACACCGGCACCGACGCGCCCGACACCATGACGACACGCAATACCCCAGATCCCCGCCAGCCCTGTGCCGTCGCCAGGCCAAGGAAGAAGCCGATCAGGGCGGTGAAGATGAGCGCGACGCCGAGGAGTTCCAGCGTCACGGGAAGGAACTTCGCGATGTCGGAGAGGACCGGCGTGCGCGTGAGGCTCGACTGGCCGAGGTCGCCCTGCACGGCATGGACCAGGTAGTTCCAAAATTGGAGGGGGAACGGCTGATCGAGCCCGAGTTGATGGCGTCCGGCGGCGTATACCTCCGGCGAGGCCTTCGCACCGACGAGCGCGGCAACCGGATCGACCGGTGCCACCTTCTGCAGAGAGAAGACTGCAAGCACCAGGACCAGCAGGACGGGGATCGCGCCGAGCAACCGGCGGGGCAGCACGGTCAACATCAGCGATCACGAATCCGGTCGCGAATCGCGTCGCCCGCAAAGTTGGCGACGATCGCGATGAGTGCCACCGCGATGGCCGGCATCACGGGTATCCACCACGCGCTGAAGATGTAGGTAAGTCCCTGTGCGCTCATCGATCCCAGTTCGGGTGCGGGCTGCGGCGCGCCGAGGCCGAGGAACGACAGGGTGGCCAGCATCAGGACGAGCGCCGCGACGTCGAGGCTCGCGGTGACGATCGTGACCGGCACGGCACCGGGCAGTAGATGGCGGGAGATCAGCCGCCACCAACTCACACCGCCGACCTGAGCGGCCTCCATGTGCGGCGAGGCCCGCAGCTTGCGCACCTCAGAGCGCACGATGCGGGTGTACAGGGGCCACCACACGATCGCCACGCCGATGAGCGTGTGGACGTAGGACCGCCCGAGGGCAGCCACCACCGCCAGGGCGAGGATCGGGCCCGGCAGTGCGAGGAACGCGTCGGTCATGCGCATGAGGACGGCGTCGAACCAGCCGCCGAATGCGCCGGCGACCAACCCGATGAGACCACCGAAGACGACCCCGAACGCAACCACGGCCAGGGCGCCGAACCAGCTCATCTGCATGCCGCACAGCACCCGGCTCAGGACATCGCGGCCCACGGTGTCGGTGCCGAGCAGGTTGACGGCGTTGGGCGCGGCCATCGGCTGTCCGGCCACGGCCAGTGGGTCGTACGGTGCGATCTGCCCGGCGAAGATCGTGACGACGAACATCGCCGCCAGCGCCCCGAAGGCGACGTAGCTGGGCACCGAGGTGCCAAGGAAGTACTGCCGGATCGCCAGCCCGGCCCGACTCCTATAGTGCACCAGTCCCGTTGGCACGTAGTACTCGGCAACTGCCATGGCATCTCCTTCTGTGTTCGGCGATTTCGGCGTGATCGGTCTCGCTCAACGTGACAGATCACGCCGAAATCGCTTGGGGGCTAGAACTCGCGCAGCGTCTCCCGCAGGGTGGACTTGGTGTACTCGGTGCGGGTCAGGCCCAGGCGTTGCAGCTCGGGGACCAAACCGTCGGTGATCGACGAGATGTAGTTCCGGTTCAGATCCCAGCCCGGCTTCATGATCAGGAAGCCGTCGCCGCCGATCTCCTCCATCGCCTCGCCCATCTCCCGCGCGACTTGCTCTGGCGTACCGACGAATTCGACGCCGGTGGTGGCCCAGTCAATCGCGAGCTTGCGCAGCGTCTTCTCTCCGGGGCTTCCGTCGCCGCGCATGAAGTGTTCGAGCGAACCCCGCTCACCGTTGGTGGTCAGCCCCTCCGGCAGCGGCTCATCCCAGTCGAACTGCTTGAAGTCGATCTCGGTGTTGGACGAGATCCCGACGAGTTGCTTCTCGATGTAGCTCGCCCTCGCGGTGAGACGGTCGATCTCGGCCCGCGCCTCGGCCTCGGTAGGCGCGATGACGGGTGACACGCAGAACATCAGCTTGATGTCGTCCGGATTGCGGCCGGCCTCCGCGGCGCGTTTACGAATGTCGTTGCGGTACTCGCGCATTCCCTCGACACCGGTGCCCACGGCGACGATCGAGTCGGCGGCGCGTGCGGCGAACGCCCGGCCCCGTGGCGAGGCGCCTGCCTGCAGGATCGTCGGCTTGTGCTGTGGGGAGGGCACCGTGTTGAGCGGACCGCGGGACTTGAAGTACTTGCCGACGAAGTCGACCGTGTGCACCTTCTTGTAGTCCGCGTAGGTGTGGGTCTCGCGGTCCATGACGACCGCGTCGGCCTCCCACGACTCCCAAAGCTGATTCACGACGTCGAAGTACTCGTCGGCGACGTTGTACCGCTCGTCGTGCTCGGGGAGCCCGTCCAGGCCGAAGTTCTGCGCGGCCCGGTCCTCGGCCGACGACACGATGTTCCAGCCGAACCGGCCCTCGGCGATCGAATCCACCGTCGAGGCCAACCGGGCCAGCAGGTACGGCGGGTAGAACGACGTCGACATCGTCGCCACCACGCCCAGCCGTGACGTGTTGGCTGCGATCAATACCGCCAACGGAATCGGGTCGTGCTTCGGCGCGAATACGGAGTTCTTCAACGAACCCTCCATGGTGCCGCCGTAGGCGTCGGCCACCATGACGGTGTCCTCGATCATGATGTAGTCGAAGCAGGCGCGTTCCATGCTCTTCGCCATGTCGACGTAGAATCGGCCGTTGGACCACTTCGCTACGTCCGGTGACGCCCAGGGCGTATCCCATTCCGGCGGAATGAAGTTCATGAACCAGCCCAGGTGGAACCTCTTCGTCATCGCCATCTCTCCCTCGGTGCGGACGGTGCGAATCGTCTGAGTCGCTGCAACATTCATCGAATACGAGCCCTGTGTCCCGGCGACTGCGCCGCCGTGGCACCGGTATTACGCCACCTGGTCGGCCGCCTCGGCCGTCGCGAGCAGGCACGACGCCAGGTGCGGGCTGACGCCTTCGATGGAGAGCAGGGTGGGGACCTCGCTGTCGCAACCCTTTACGCGCTCCGGGCAGCGTGGGTGGAACGCGCAACCCGAGGGGATCGCCAGCGGGCTGGCCGGCTCGCCCGGCAGCCGCACCGGATCCTTCCCAGGGCTGGGCACCGCGGCGAGCAGGGCCTTGGTGTACGGGTGCTGGGGGTTGGAGATCAGATCCTGCGTCGGCGCCAGCTCCACGATCTGACCGAGATACATGACCGCGATCCGATCGGCGATGAACCGCGCGGCGGCCAGGTCGTGGGTGACGAACATGACCGCCATCCCGAGTTCACGGCGCAACTCCTGCAACAGGTTCAACACCGACGCCGCCAGCGACGCGTCGAGCGCCGAGGTGGGCTCGTCGCACAGCAGGAGGCGCGGAGGCACGATGGTCGCACGGGCGAAGGCCACCCGCTGGCGCTGGCCGCCGGACAGGCTGGCTGCCTTGACGCCGGCGAGATCGGGCGGCAGGCCGACCTGCCGCAGGGCGTCGACGACGCGCGCCCGGCGCTCCGTGCGGTTCGTCGTCTTCAGCAGTCGCTCGCCGACGATCTCGCCCACCGTCATCCACGGGGTGAGCGAAGCGCCCGCGTCCTGAAACACCATCTGCGGCCGCGGACCGAGGTAGTTCACGGTGCCGCCGTCCGGCTCCATCAAGCCGGCCACGACGCGCAGCAGCGTCGACTTGCCCGAACCCGACTCACCGACGACGGCGATGGACTCGCCGGGGTCGACGTCGAGGATGACGTGGCGCAGCGCGTGCAGGCTGTCCTTCCTGAAGCCGCGGCGCACCGGGAACCGCTTCTCGACGCCGTTGATCTGCAACGCCTTTCGCGACTCGTCGAGCTGCATCATCGACGGGAACGGCAGCGTCTCGAGGCGAGTCTGCACGCCTGACGTCGCGTTGGGCACGATGCAGGCCGCGACGCCGGAGTGGGTGGACGCAGGCACCGGCTCGGGAAGCACTTCCGAACACGTCATGATCGCCGCCGAGCAGCGCGGCGAGAATGCACAGCCCTTGGGGTGCTCGCGCGGGTCTGGTGGCTGGCCGGGCAGCGCCTGGATCGCCCGGCCGAGCGGCAAATCCAGGTCCAGCCGGGAGTTCAACAGGCCCACCGTGTAGGGGTGCGACGGCGCCCGCAGCACGTCGTCCATCGTGCCGAGCTCGGCGAGTCGCCCGCCGTACAGCACCGCGACCCGATCGGCGATCTGGGAGGCGACGCCGATGTCGTGGGTGACGACGATGAACGACGTGCCCAATTCGCGGCACAGGTCGCGCAACAGGCCGAGCACCTGGGCCTGCACGGTGACGTCGAGGGCCGTCGTCGGTTCGTCGGCGATGACGAGATCCGGCTTGCCTGCGACGGCCATGGCGATCATGACCCGCTGCCGCAACCCGCCGGACAGCTCGTGGGGGTAGGCCTTCATGCGGCGGGCGGGATCGGGGACGCCGACGAGTTCGAGCAGCCGGCGCGCCTCGTCGGCGTCGCCCGCCGCCTCGATGACCTGCTTGCCGACCCGCATCGTCGGGTCCAACGACGTCATCGGATCCTGAAACACCGCGCCCAGGTGAGCCTTTCGGACTCGGCGGCGCTCGTCCGCGGAGGCTGCGACCATGTCGATGCCGCACACCTCCGCCGTTCCGGTGATCACGGGTGCGGGCTCACCGGTGAGCAGACCGAGCAGGCCGAGACCGAGGACGCTCTTGCCGGACCCCGACTCCCCGACGAGCGCCAGCACCTCGCCGGGCTGGACGTCCAGGCTGACGCCTCGCAGCGCGTGCAGCGGCACCCCGCGACGCTCGAAGGTGACGTTCAGGTCGCGCACGCGGGCCCGCGGCGGCACCTCGGCGGGGCCGGATGGCTGGCCCAACTGCACGACGTCGTCTGTGAAGATGCTCATGGCTCGACCCTCGGTTCCGGTTCCGTCGGGAATAGCGCGAGGAAGGCGGCATCGCTGGCACGCGTCCACACATTCTGTTGGACACAGCCAAGCGGCAAGCCGTGACGGTGTCACGACGCGTCGGTATCCATCGGATTGCGCCGACGTTGCCGGGGGCCGGGGACACCGTCACTCCGCCGTCGCGCCACCCCCGCCCCCTGGCCGCGGCCCCCTCTTCTCGCCGAGTGTGCGGTGTCGTACGCAACACGCCGCCGCGGCGTACGAATCCGCACAGTCGCGGCGTTATCGGACACCGTTGGCCGGATCCGTCGGGCCGTCGCCCGCTCGCCACCCCCGCGCGTCGAGCGTGCGGCGTCATACCCAACATGCCGTCGCGGCGTACGAATTTTGCACAGTCGCGGGCTTGCCGGAGGCCGATGCAGGCTCCACCCATGGGGGAGATCGACTGGCCGTTTCGGGGTTGGGATGCCGTCGAGGCCGGCGTGCTGTCGGTTCGCCAGCTACGACGCTTCTACGTACCGGTGTATCCCGGAGTGCACGTGCCTCGCGGCGTCGAGTTATCGGCGGTCCAGCGGGCGCGGGCGGCCTGGCTGTGGTCGCGTGGACGAGGCGTCGCCGCCGGCTTGTCGGCATCGGCGCTGTTGGGCACCGATTGGATCGAGCCGGGTCTACCCGCCGAGTTGATTCACCCGAACAGACGACCACCGCCGATGCTCATCGTCCACACCGACGAGCTCGGGTGCGACGAGACGCGGCTCATCGGCGGCATCCCGGTGACGACGGCGGCCCGCACGGCGTTCGACCTCGGGCGACGGCTCGGGCTCGACGACGGTGTCGAGCGCATCGACGCGCTGATGAACCGGACCGACGTCAAGGTCAACGACATCGAGGCCATCGCGCAGCGGCATCCCGGCGTGCGCGGCCTGGTGCAACTTCGGCGGACGCTCGATCTGGTGGACGGTGGCGCCGAGTCGCCGTACGAAACGCGTACCCGACTCCTGTTGATACGGGCCGGTTTTCCACCGCCAACGACGCAGATCAGGGTGTTCGACGAGTACGGCGTCGTGTTCGCGCGCATCGACATGGGGTGGGAGGAGTACCTCGTCGGGGTGGACTTCGAGGGTGCACATCACTGGAGTAATCCCAAGCAGCGATCGCGTGACGTGCTGCGCTACGCCGACCTGCCCAACCTCGGCTGGATCGACGTCCGATTGACCAGCGGGATATTGCACAACAGCCCGAAGGCCTTCCTCGACCGTGTCGGTGCGGCGCTCATCAGCCGCGGCTGCCCGAAGACGTGGTGACTGTGCATCTGCGTACGCCGGGGCGGCGTGTTGCGTACGAAACCGCACAGTGGGCGAAGAGGGGCGGCGGGGATGGGAAGCGGCGGGGAGGGGCGGCGGGGAGGGGCGGCGGGGAGGGGGAGGCGGTCGGCGGCGCCGGCAGCCCACCCGCGGCTGCCCCAAGACGTGGTGACTGTGCATCTGCGTACGCCGGGGCGGCGTGTTGCGTACGACACCGCACGGTCGGCGAGGGAGGGGAAGGGGGCGGGGGTAGGGGAAGCGGCGGGGAGGGGCGGGGAGGGGGGGGGGGGGGGGGGGGAAGGGGGGCGCAATCCGATGGATACCGACGCGTCGTGACACCGTCACGGCTAGCCGAGCCGCGGCGCAATACAAGCTTTACCCTCCGG
>NZ_JIAW01000002.1 GCF_000620625.1 Mycobacterium sp. URHB0044
TCGCCTCAAAGTCAAGTGGCTATCGCAACGCGGCTAGGCGGCTTGGTTGAGGAGGGTGGCTAGGCGTTGGGCTGGGGTGTCGAGATCGAGGGTGGGTCGGGGCCGGCTGTTGAGTTTGTCTTGGACCCGTTTGAGATCGGCTTTGGTGTAGCCGCTGAGGTCGGTGCCCTTTTCAAACCAGAACCGCAGTAGCCGATTGGTGTTCTCGTTGCTGCCACGCTGCCAGGGCGAATGGGGATCGCAGAAGTAGACCGGGGCCTGCAACTGCAGGCTGATGTGCTGCCAGCTGGCCATCTCACTGCCGCGGTCCCAGGTGATGGTGCGGCGCAGATGAGCGGGCAGCTCATTCATCGCCTCGATCATCGCGGCGGCCACCGAGTCGGCGGTGTGATCGCCTGGCAGATGCAACAAGATGGTGAATCGGGTGCTGCGCTCGACCAGAGTGCCTATCGCACTGCCACACGCCGTGCCCAGGATCAGGTCACCTTCCCAGTGCCCGGGCACCGCACGGTCATCCACCACGGCGGGACGCTGGCTGATGGTGATCACATCGCTGAACTTCCCGCGGCGCTCAGTGTGACCACGGGGTTTGCGAGCTGCCCGTTTGGTCGACAAGCACTTGTTGAGATCGGCGCGCAGCTGGCCGCGGCCTTGGACGTAGAGACACTTGTAGATGGTTTCGTGGCTCACCTGCGCCAGCTTGTCACCGGGATGATCACGTGCCAAGACCTCAGCGATCAGCTTCGGGCTCCACCCATCGTCCATCCAGGTTTCGATGGTGGCGCACAACCGGGTGTCGTTGAGCTTGAACTCCTTGGGCCGCTTGGCATTCTGGCTAGCTCGGGCATGAGCCAACCCCGCGTGGTAATCCCCGTCGGGATTGCGGTTGCGCCGGATCTCACGGCTGACCACGCTCGGGTCGCGGCCGAGTTGGCGTGCGATCTCGCCCTGCCTGAGTCCCTGGTCTCGACCCCGCATGATGACCACGCGCTCGTCGTAACTGAGATGGTGCCCCCGGCCACCGGCGCGCTCTAGATCACCAGGATCGGCCAATCCCAGAACACCGCTGCCAAGACGTAGCTTCATGGCCCCAGCCTTACGCCACCACTGCTGGCCAACAGTGCGGGACACACCGAGTTGTCGCTCGGCTTGCAACACCGACGTCCCACCGCACACCAGATCAAAGAACTGCCGCTTCAACCACCACGGCGCCCGGTAACCGCTCGGCATTGCAACCTCCCACATTGATGGATGTTGCATTGACCGTATGAATCTGCCCGCAATTTTTGCGATCTGACAGCAGTCTCGGCGGGGATGGCGGGGGAGTTCAGAGCTGGGCGGGCGCCGGGGCGTTGGTGAACCAGACGTTCTCCTCGCGCAGACTGCGGCTGCGCCAGCCGTCCGCCGTCCGGACCATCTCGTGGTGGTAGTACCCGCCGCAGTAGCTCAGGTCCGTCATGCCGGGTAGCTGCATCGGGTTGTAGAACATCGCCCGAACCCGAGCCGTGTCGCCGTCAACCCCGAGCACTTCGATGTTGCTGACGTAGTGCATCGACATCGGGATCGCACCGAAACCCTTGCTCAGCCAGTCGGCGACCTCGTCAACCGTGCCTGCCATCGCTCCCGCCGACGAGTAGTCGATGTACGCGTCGGCGGTGAACACCGAGCGGTACAGCTCCCAGTCCTTGGTGTCGACCGCGCGGGCGTAGCGGTAGAGCAGTGCGGCGATCTCGTCGGTCACGCGGGCAGCCCGATCGTCTTGCCCTCCAAGTACTCCCGGTAACCTTCGTCGCCGTTGCGTCGGCCAAGGCCGCTCTGCTTGGTGCCGCCGAACGGGCTGGTGATGCCGAAGTGGCTCTTGCCGTTGATGGTGACGTTGCCGGTGCGCATGCGCTTCGCCACGGCGAGGGCGCGGTCGACGTCAGCGCTGGAGACTTCACCGGACAGTCCGTAGATCGAGTTGTTGGCGATGGCGATCGCCTCGTCCTCGGTGTCGTACGGCGTGACCGTGAGCACGGGGCCGAAGATCTCCTCCTGGGCCACCCGAGCGTCGGGGTCGACGTCGGCCAGCAGCGTGGGGGACACGTAGTAGCCGGTCGGCAGGTTCTCCGGAATTCCGCCGCCGGTGACCAGTCGGGCGCCGGAGTCGATGCCGGAGCGGATCAGGCCCAGCACCTTTTCGCGTTGAGTCGCGCTGATCTGCGGGCCCTGCATGTTGCCCGGCGTCCACGGATCACCGACGGGGAAGCCCTCCATCATGGTCTTGAGGATCTCGATGCCTTCGTCATATCGACTGCGCGGCAGCAGGATTCGTGAGGGTAGGATGCAGGATTGCCCGGACATGACGCACGCCATCATGGCTGCCAACGGCAGGGCCGAGTTGAAGTCGGCGTCGTCGAGCACGATGTGGGCGGACTTGCCGCCCAACTCCAGAAGCGTCTTCTTCACCGTCGGCGCGCCGGCGGCCAGAATCGCCCGGCCGGTGGCGGTGGAACCGGTGAAGGTGATCATGTCCACGCGCGGGTCGGCCGACAACGCCGCACCCACTTCGTTGGCGTTGGACACGACGACGTTGAACACCCCCGCGGGGATGTCGGTTTCCTCGGCGACGATGCGGCCGTACTCGCTGCCCGACCACGGAGTGAGCTGTGCGGGTTTGAGCACGACGGTGTTGCCTGCCATCAGTGCGGGCACGGTTTCGGCGATGTTGAGGTAGAACGGCACGTTCCACGGCGTGATCGCTCCGACCACCCCGATCGGCTCGTAGTGAATCTTGCGGCGCGCCGGTCCCATCGGGGTGTCGTGCACGCCGGTGTCGACGAGGTACTCGAAGTTGCGGGCGTGCTCGGCCCAGTGCTTGACCTCTTCGATGGGGCTCTCGATCTGCGAGCCTGACACAGTGACGGGGCAGCCGACCTCGGTGATCAACACGCGGCGCAACCGTTCCTTGTTGCGTTCCAGCGCCTCGTGCAACTGCGTCATGCAGTGGTAGCGGAAGTCCAGGTCGCGGGACCAGTCGGTCTCGTCGAACGCCCGCCGGGCGGCGCCGATGGCCCGGTGCATGTCGGCGACCGTGCCGTCGGTGGCCTGACCGGCCACCTCCTCGCTGGCCGGGTGGATGACGTCGAACGTGGCTCCGCTGTCGGTATGGCGCAACTCGCCGTCGATCAACATCCGCTCGTCGCCGGCCAACACCCCGGTGTCGCTCTGCACGTTCGTCATGCGTCTCCTCGTCTCGATGTAGATCGGTCAGCCGCCCTCATGACGACGAAGCCTAGAGAGCTGCGAGCAAAAATGAACGATAATTCAGAAAATAGATCGCCTGTTCAGTTAGGCTCGGTCCACGGTTCGCGCGGAGAGGAGGTTCGGATGAGCGAGCAGGTCGCGGTCTCCGAGTCGCCGCGCGAGGAACGACGCAGAGTCCGGATGGACACGGCCAGAATGCAGATTCTGGACGCCGCCGAGCGCACCTTCGCCTCGACGGGCTACCACGCCACCACCGTGAAATCCATTGCGGAGCAGTGCGAGATCGCCGTCGGCACCATCTACACGTTGTTCGACGACAAGAACGCACTCTTCGAAGGCGTGCTACGCCGTCGCGGTGCGGCACTCCGGGCGTTGACCGAAGCGAAGGCGTCCCAGCCCGGTCGAGGCGACGACCGACTCGTCGAGCTAGCCGAGCTGCAAATCCGCTTCTTCCGCGAGCACCCCGACTGGACTCGCGTGGCCTCGATGCTGATGAGCGGGTCGCGTGCCGATCCACCGGCCGGGAACATGTCGCGGCTCTACGAGTCGGGGCACAAGGTCGTCGCCGACATCCATGCCGAGGTCATCGCCAGGGGGCAACGCGAGGGGGCCATCCGCAACGGCCCGCCTGGCGCACTGGCGCAGATCTTCATGGGAATGCTGGAAACCTTCCACGCTCTCGACCGCACGGGAGGCCCCGAGCCGGGCGAGTTCACCCTGGAGGAGTTCCTGGACCTCGTCCGGGCCACCTTCGGCGCTTGAGGGCGCCGGTCAGTCAGCGTGTTTGATGCCGACCGCGTGCCGCAGCTGAGCCAGGAACTGGTCGGTGTCGTCGCTGCGGACGATGTAGTGCGACACGGCCACCCGGATGGCGGTGGCCGCCTTCACCGAGCGGTTCGGGCCCTGCAGCAGGCGCTCCAAGCGGGTGCGCATCACGGGGATCACCTGCGTCAGCTGGGCTATCACGACCTCCGGTTCGATGTCGATCACTCGGACGCCGGAGTAGGCCCGTTGGTATTCCACGATGAAACGCAGTGCAGCATCCAGCTTTTCGTTGCCGCGAAGGCCCGCGGTGGCCTTGCCGACGCCGGAGTCGAACATCTCGCGCTCGTAGCGGCCGAACGCATCGAGCAGCTCCTCCTTCGATGCGAACCACCGATACAGCGTCGGGCGTGACACACCCGCCTGCATGGCGACCTCGGAAAGGCTCAGCTTCGTCTGACCGTTGCGCGCGAGCACCTCGGTGGTGGCGGCCAGGATCCGTCGTCGGGTCGACGTGTCGTCACCCGACTCGGCGGTGGCCTGCTCGATGGTCATCGGTTCACTCACTTCCAACTCTCGACGTGAACTGATCGTAGCTGGACGGCGGCAGATTACGGATGCGTCGGCGATCGTAATGGGGCTCTCCGGTGTTTTGGCGTTTCGACGCCGCATTCGTGGGTACGGCTCGGCTGTCTGACACCAGGTCGACGAAGGGAGTCAATGGTGAACATCAAGAAACTGACGAGCGCCGTGGCCGCCGCAGCGGTCACGGTTGGCATGGGGGTCGCCAGCGTCGCGCCGGCTTCGGCGGCCGACAACATCAAGCCGTTCGGTCAGGAGGAGATCCTGCTCGATCCCGCGACCGGTGCTCCGATGATCGCCTATACGGTTCACGGGCTGAATCCCAGTTCGGATGCCGTGCCCCACAACGGCCAGTTGTACGAAGCGACCGTGACCGTCGGCGGGGGCGGGGCCATTCCCATGGTTCCGTGGTTCAACGCCCGCTCTGAGAACGGCGCCAACTACCGCGTCATCGGCGGCACGGTGCCCGGCAAGATCTACTTCGACGTCGTCGGTGACGCGCCCAACAGCGTCGTCTACAACGACGGCGTTCGCGACCTTCTGGCATGGATCCCCGGTCCGCCAGAGGGAGGCACCCGCCCCTAACGGGACCACCAGTCCGCTCAAACCAAGCAGCCCAAGGGATTACGGGTCCGCGTGGTCTGACTGCTTGATGCCTGCGGCGTGTCGGAGCTGCGCCAGGAAGTCGGCGCCGTCGTCGCTGCGAACCAGATAGTGCGCAATCGCCACGCGGACCACCGTTGACGCGGCCACGGCGGCGTGCGGGCCGGGGATGAGGCGCTCCAACCGTTCCCGCATCAGCGGCAGCACCGCCGCCAGCCGCTTGATCACCTGCTCGGGTTCGACGTCGACCATGCGCAGCCCCGGGTAGGACTGCTGGTATTCGACGATGATCCGCAGTGCCGCATCGAGTCTCTCGCCGGCAGGCAAACCGACGGAGGCCTCCGCGATGGCGCGTTCGTAGAACTGCCGCTCCCAGCCCGCGAATGCATCCAGCAGTTCCCGCTTCGAACCGAACCAGCGGTACAGCGTGGGACGGGACACGCCGGCCTGCGCCGCCACCTCGGACAGGCTGAGCTTGGTCATGCCGTTGCTGCCCAGCACCTCGGCTGTGGCGGCGAGTATCCGCTCGCGAGTCGAGGTGTCGGCCTCGACCGGTGCGGGAAGCCGCGAGGCCGGCAACGGTTGGATCACTGACATAGCTTTACAAATTATCGTCGAACTGTCACGCTAAATCGGCAGGCCGTCTCCGTCGGGGCGGGCGAGTTGCTCGGGTGAATCGACTTGGAAAAGGGGATGTTGAGTGGCGGTCGAAAGCGCGGCTCCGGAGGGCAGCGACGCGACCCCGGGATCACGACCGGTGCGCGAGTTCAGTCCCCACGACATCACCTCCCACGGCTTTTGGAGTCAATCCTTCGCCGAACGCGACCGCACCTTCGCCCGACTGCGGGCGCTCGACGGAATTACGTGGCACGAGCCGCTGCCGTCGCTGTTCGACGTCGAGGAACCCGGATTCTGGGCGCTCACCCGGCGCGCCGACATCGCCTACGTCAGCCAGCACCCGGAGCTGTTCACCTCCGCGCAGGGAGTCGCACTGGATCCCATGCCCGCCGAGGTCCAGCGGTTCGCCTCGTTCTTCCTGACCATGGACCCGCCGCAGCACACCGTCTACCGCAAGCTGATCAGCTCGGCGTTCACCCCACGCAACGTCCGGCGGATCGAGGAGCAGATTCAGGACACCGCGGTCAAGGTGGTCGACGACCTCGTCGGCGTCGGCGAAATCGACTTCGTGTCAGCGTGTTCGGCGCGACTGCCGATGTTGACCATCATGGAGATGCTGGGGGTTCCGCCCTCCGAACAGCCGGCGGTCGCAACCGCTGCGGAGAAACTCTTCGGCATGAGCGACGACGAGTACGCCACGCTCGAGGAGCGCGCCGCCGCCACCATCAACGAGATCATGCTGCTGGCCAATACCGGCGCCGAGCTGGCCAAGTACCGACGCAGCCACCCCGGCGACGATTTGATGACCAGCATCGTCAATGCCGAGGTGGACGGTCATCGGTTGACCGACGAGGAGATTGGCGCGTTTCTGATCCTGCTCTCTTCGGCGGGCAACGACACCACCAAGCAGGCCACCTCGCACGCGATGATGGCGCTGGTCGACAACCCCGGGCAACGGGATTGGTTGATGGAGGACTTCGACGACCGAATCGGGCACGCCGTCGAGGAGTTCGTGCGGTGGTCGTCACCGGTGCTGCAATTCGCGCGGTTCGCCACCGAGGACACCGAGATCGCCGGCACGCCCGTCGCGGGGGGTGAGAAGGTCGGCCTGTTCTACTGTTCGGCCAACCGGGACGAGAACGTGTTCGACGCGCCGGGCGCCTTCGACCTCAGCCGCTCGCCCAACCCGCACGTCGGATTCGGTGCGGGCGGGCCGCACTTCTGCCTCGGCAACCAGCTGGCCAAGACCGAACTGCGAACCTTTTTCCGCGAGTTGCTGACTCGGTTGAAACGCGTCGAATTCGGCGCACCGGACTTCCTGCACAGCAACTTCGTGCACGGCATCAAGCGGCTTCCAGCGGTGGTCGAGTAGGAGAGCGGGGACGCCATGAGGGTCGAAGTCGACCTCGACAAATGCACCGGGCACGGTATCTGCGAATCGATCGCCGAGGACGTGTTCGAGGTTCAGGACGACGGCAGCGTGCTGATCCACGATGCCGATCGGCCGGAGTCAGACCGGGATCGGATGCGGCAAGCCGTGACGCAGTGCCCCGCTGCGGCACTTCGCCTGGTGGACTGAGGCTTTGGGTCCGGCCCGCGCCTATCGCGGCGGCATGGGGCGGACGAGCACCGACTGCTGAATGCCGCCGATCGCTCCACTCTCATCGAACAGCGTGCCGATCGTGGTCCCGATGCCGTCGGGGCCGTAGCTGGTCTCGGCGCGGATGCCCGTCCATTCGCCCTCCGGCACGCGGTGCAGGTGCACCACCAGATCCGTGTTCATGAACGTCCACTTCCTGATGTCCAACTTGGTGCCGATGCCGTTGGCGTCGTCGGCCACGGCGAACAACCGCTGCAGCGGCGTCATGGCTTCACCCTTGACGAGGGCGACGGTTGGCCTGATCCACGACTCGCCGGGTCCGTCGGCCATCGGCGTGGTCAGCCAGCGCCAGTCCAGACTGTGCACGTAGTTGGGGTCCCAGTCCTTGGCGAGGTCCCGGCTGACCGCGTCCGACAGCGGACGCAGTGGCGGGGCGGGCGAGTGCACCACGCCGACGGTGTCCAGCGTCGTCATCCGCCAGCCGCTCGCTCTGGCCACCGGTCGGGGTGTGCCGTCCGGGCCCAGCGCCAGCATCTCGGCGCTGAGCAGTTCGATCTGCCTGCCCGGCCGGTCCACCCGGGAGCGCACCCACAAGTCGCCTTCGGCGGGGACGCCGCCCAGCAGGTCGATCATCACCCGGCTCAGCCGGGCATCGTCACGAGGTGCGCACCGTTCCAGCGCGCGCACCAGCAACGAGGACACGGGCGCGGCATGCTGAATGGCGGCAGTCCAGGTGCTGCGGACCATGTCGGTAGCCGTGAACTTCTCGCCGTGCGCGTCGTCGGCATCGATCAGTACGTAGTACGAGTCGGACATCTCCACCTTTCTGAGGTCAGGCGTTTTGCGTCAGGGCCGGCCGGCGCCGGGTACGTCGACGGTCACTGCATCGACGCGGGACGACTTGGTGCCGATCAAGCGTTCGGGATAGGCGTCGGTGCTCGACAACAGGAACAGCGTGCGACGTTCGGGACCGCCAATCGTGCAGGCGATGGCCGTGCGGTCACCCATGTCGATGCGATCGGTCACCGTGCCGCCAGCCACAATTCGCTCGAACTGGTGAGCCAACGTCATCGACGTCCACACGCCACCTTCCGCGTCGAGGGTGATGCCGTCGGGCGGTCCATCGAGCCCGTCGGCGAATACTCTGCGGTCGCACAACGTGCCGTCGGCCTCGATCGTGAAGGCGGTCAAGCGCCGTCCCGTCGACTCGGCCACGATCAGCGCGGTCCCCTCGGGCGTGACGACCATGCCGTTGGGAAATTCGAGATCACCCGCCGCGACGGTGACGGTGTCGTCGGGGTCGATCCGGACGATCATGCCGCCCTCGCGGGCCTGCGACCCGACGAACGCGCGACCCGCGTCGTCGATGACCATATCGCCGAGGTTCGCAGGCACGATGTCCGCCAGATCGGCGATGACAGCCACGGTGTCGCCGTCGTAGCGCAGCACCTGGCGGTCCTCCGTCGACACGATCAGAAGCGAGCCGTCGGCCCGAAATCCCAAGCCGGACGGGGCGCGACCGGGCAACGGCAGCGTGCTCATCGACCCGTTGAGGGCGACGGTGTGTACGGCCTCGCCGAGCATGTCCGAGAACCACAGCAGGCCCTCGAACCAGCGGGGGCCTTCACCGAAGCAGAATCCGTTGGCCAGCGGGGTGGGGTTCATCCGGCGCCGAGCGAACGGTGCGGGGACGTGACTTTACAAAACACGCCATAAGTGTCACGCTCGCTGGGTGTCGGTGTCAACCACGCGAGGGACCCGTACGGCTGCAGTGAACGACGTACGAGGAGGGTCGAACGGTCATGCGTAAGTACCACAGCCACACGCTTCTCTATCTGCACGAGACCATCGCGCTCGGCTCGGGGCGCGCAGATCATTTCGTCGAAGTGTTCGGCGACGTATACCAACCGATGATGCAAGACCTCGGCGCACGACTGTTCGCGATCTGGGAGTCGACACCCTTCAACGGGCACTGGCCGCAGGTCACGATCATCTGGGAGATCGACGCGTTCGCCGACTATGCGCGCATCGGGCGGGCCCAGGCACGCGGTGGCAGCCACGACGCCGAGGCCGCCAAGTGGTCGACGTTCCTGGCCGACATCGGCGCGTCGGGAGAGGGAAGGATCATGTACCCCGGCCCGAGCAACAAGACCCTGGCCGAGCTCAAAGCGGCCAAATTCGGTGCGGGCGTGGTGATTCAGGAAATCATGCAGACCAAGCCCGGTCGCCAGGACGACTATATCCGCGAATTGGAGCGGTTGTACGTGCCGTGGTCGGAACGCACCGGCAAGCGCTGGCTGGGCTCGTTCACCACGACCTTCCGGTTCAACGAGGTGATTCACTACTGGGCGCTGGATGGGGGCTGGGACTGCTTCGCCGAGCACTACCCGTCGTGGAAGGACCAACCGCCCGCGGAGATCGTCACGTGGATGAGTGTTGCGCCCGCCTTGCGGGACGGCTGGGAGGACTCGATCCTGCAGGCCCTGACCCCGTCCCCGCTGCAGTGAGCACGCAGGTGGATGGCGTTGCCACGCAGCGCTTCTCCTACGACCCGTTCGATCCGGCGGTGATGGCCGACCCACTGTCGTACTACCGGGTGCTGCGCGAACACCATCCGCTGTACTACATCCCGAAGTGGGACACCTATGCGCTGTCCCGGTTCTCCGACATCTGGCAGGTCCTCGAGACCAATGACGGCACCTTCGTCGCCTCGGAGGGAACCTTGCCGGCCGCTACGGTGCTGGCCCATCACAACGGCGGCCCGGTGTCCGATCCGCCGTTGCATCCCATGCCCTTTCACGCGAACTTCGATTCGCCCATCTACGACGACGTGCGGCGGAGCCATTCGGCTCCGCTGCGGCCGAAGAGCGTCGGTCGGCTGGGGGACAGGATTCGCGAACTCGCCAACGAGCGCCTCGACGTGCTGCTGCCACGCGGTGGCTTCGACCTGACTCAGGATTACGGCGGCATCGTCGCGGCGTCCGTGGTGTGCGAATTGGTGGGCCTGCCGGTTGAACTCGCCGCTGACGTGTTGGCGACCGTCAACGCAGGCAGTCTGGCCACGCCGGGCGATGGCGTCAACACGGCGAACGCCCGGCCCGGCTTCCTGGAGTATCTCGTCCCCGTCGTGCAGCGCCGACGCGCCGAAGCCGCCGACGGTGGGCTGCCCATCGTCGATGGGCTGATCCGCTACCGCAAGCCGGATGGCACCGAGTTGAGTGACGTCGAGGTCGCCACGCAGATGCTCGGCGTCTTCATCGGTGGTACCGAGACGGTGCCGAAGATCGTGGCGCACGGGTTATGGGAACTGCACCGGCGGCCCGATCAATTGGCTGTGGTGCGCGCCGATCTCGAGGCGAACGTGCCCATCGTGCGGGAGGAGATGATCCGGTACTGCGCACCGGCGCAATGGTTTGCCAGGACCCTGCGCAAGCCGTTCACGATCCACGACACCACGATCAAACCCGGCCAGCGGATCATCACGCTGCTCGCGTCGGCCGCGCGCGACGACCGGGAGTACGCCAACCCCGACGAATTCATCTGGAACCGCCCGATCGAGCGTCTCCTCGCCTTCGGTCGCGGCCAGCACTTCTGCCTCGGCGTGCACCTGGCGCGGCTGGAGATCACCACGCTGGTCACCGAATGGCTCAAGCGCGTACCGGATTTCCGCGTCGACGAGGCACGGGCTGCACGGCCGCCGTCGAGTTTTCAGTGGGGCTGGAACAACGTACCGGTGGAGGTCTGAGCCGTGTGGTCCTACCGACTGGTCGCGCCGTACGCCTTCGAGCGAACCGAGCTGCCGGAGAAGTCGCCGGAATCCCTGCGGGACGGCCAAGTGCTGCTGGAGTTCCTGGCAGCCGGCATCTGCGGCAGCGACATCCCTGGCTTCCGCGGCACGAAGGGCAAGTTGCCCGGCGACACCGGCGTCCGCGCCGCCGAGATGGACGGATTTCCCATCCACGAGGTCGCCGGTGAGGTGATCGCGAGCCGGCACGCCGACCATCGAGCCGGTGACCGCGTGGTCGGATGGGCCTCGGGATTCGACGGCCTGATGGAACGGGTGGTGGCCGACGGCAACGGTCTGGCACCGTATGACCCTGCGTGGGCACCGCAACTCGCGGTCGGCCTGCAACCGCTGGCCTGCGTGCTGTACGCCGTCGAACAGCTTCCCGACCTTCGTGGCAAGCACGTCGCGGTGATCGGGCAGGGTTCGATAGGTCTGCTCTTCTCCTACGTCGCCAAGGCGGCCGGTGCCGCGCACGTGACCGGTGTCGACCCGATCGACCGTGCGAACGTCGGCGGAAAGTTCGGAGTGGACAGCGTGGTTCGCGCCACCAGCGACCGCTGGGTCAGCCACCTCGCCGCCGACGCCAAGCCCGACGTCGTCATCGAGGCCGTGGGCCATCAGGTGGCGACGCTGAACCACGCGGTCGAGGCGGCGGCGTCCGGCGGCACCGTCTTCTACTTCGGCGTACCGGACGACGACTGCTACCCGATCAGCATGCGCACGATGCTGCGAAACAACCTGACGCTGAAATCCGGTGTGACACTGGACCGCAGGCGAGTCCTGCGAGAGGCCGACGCGTTCGCCCGCGAGCATCCCGATCTGCTGCCCAACTACCTGACCCACACGTTCGGGGTAAGCGACGTCCAGGCGGCCTTCGAGCTGGCGAGCAGACCGACGCCGGGCCGGATCAAGATCGCGATCGTCGCATGAGTGCCCTTGCCGATGCGCTCGAAAGCCGACCGCAGATCTGGGGCGGCTGGGTGGTCGGGCCCACCGCCATCGGCCCTGAGGCGTTCGCCCAGACGGGTTATGACTACGTCGGATTCGACCTGCAACACGGATACCTGGACGACGCCGACGTCGCGCTGCTGCTGAACCGGCTGGAGTACGTCCCGATCGCCACCGCGGTACGGCTGCCCTCGACCGCGCCCGCGCCCATCGGGCGGGTGCTGGACGCCGGAGCCGACGCGATCATCGTCGCCATGATCGAGTCCGCATCCCACGCCGAAGCGGCGGTCGCCGCGTGCCGGTTCGCGCCGCGGGGAGTACGCAGCTTCGGACCGTTGCGCGCGAGCCTGGGACACGACGTCGCCGCACTGGAAGCACGTGTCAGCGTCTACGCCATGGTCGAGACCGCCGCGGGCCTGGCGGCCGTCGACGAGATATGCGGAGTGCCAGGACTTGCCGGCATTTACGTCGGGCCTGCGGATCTGGCCATCTCGATGGGGCACGCGCCCGCCGATGCCTGGCGGCACCCGGCCGTTCTCGACGCGATGGCGCACATCCAGTCCAGAACGACCGCCGCCGGCCTGGTCGCCGGCGTGCACGCCGCCGACGGCGGGATCGGAAACACGGCCGCGCAGATGGGCTTTCGCATGATCACACTGGCCTCGGAGTCAGCTGCCCTGCGGCACGGTGCCGCGCAACACCTCGCCGCGGCGAAGGCGCGGGGCGACGAACCGGCTTCCGGTGACACGACAAGGGGATACCACTGAACGCCACGAAGACGGACCGCGTTGCACTCGTCACTGGGGCTGCGCGCGGGCAGGGCGCGGCGATCGTCGCGCGCTTGCGGGCCGACGGCTTCCGCGTGGCGGCCTGTGATCTGCGCGCCGACGAACTGCTGCAGAGCACCAGGGAATTCGGTGACGACGTCGCCGCGATTGCATTGGACGTCACGTCGGCCGAACAGTGGGAGCGGGCGGTGGCCGAGGCACTGGACCGGTTCGGCGCCCTGACGACGTTGGTCAACAATGCCGGCGTCCTGCATCGGGCGTCGTTGGAGAACGAGACGCCAGAAGGATTCGAAGGCAGTTGGCGCGTCAACTGCCTCGGCCCCTTCCTCGGCATCCGCGCCGCGCTGGCAGCACTGCGCAACGCCGAGGGTGCGGCGATCGTGAACACGTGCAGCACTGGCGCCATTCGGCCGTTCCCGAACCACGCCGCGTACGGCTCCGCCAAGTGGGCGCTGCGGGGTCTGACGCAGATCGTGGCGGCAGAGTTGGCCGCGTCGGGCATCCGGGTCAATGCCGTTCTGCCGGGGCCCATCGAGACGCCGATGCTCGACCCCGAGACCCAGAGCCGACTGGTCGCGAGCGGCGGACGGCTCGGGAAGCCGATGGAGGTGGCCGACGCCGTCGCCTACCTGGTGTCCGACGCCGCGTCGTTCATCACCGGATCGGAACTCGTGGTCGACGGCGGACAATCGTTGCGGATTGGATGACACTGATGTCGACGAACCCCTCCGTGGGAATCATCGGAGCCGGTCCTGGCGGGCTGGCGTTGGGAATCTTCCTGCGCAAGTCCGGATTCCGGGACTTCACCATCTTCGACCGCGAGGACGGCGTCGGCGGAACCTGGCGGATCAATACGTATCCGGGCCTTGCCTGCGACGTGAAGTCCCACCTGTATTCGTTCTCGTTCGACCTCAACGCGGACTGGTCGCGGCTGTGGTCCGGTCAGGCGGAGATCCTGGCCTACTTCGAGCGCTGTGCGCAGCGGCATCGACTTGGCCCGCACCTGAAGCTCAACACCGAGATCGTCTCGACCCGTTGGGATGCCGGCTCGAGGACGTGGCGGTTGACCACGTCGACCGGCGCCGAACACACCTTCGACTTCGTGGTGTCGGCGGTTGGACTGTTCACGCAACCGACCATGCCGAAGCTGGTGGAGGAAGAGCCGTTCGGCGGGACGGTCATGCACACCGCGCGTTGGGACCACTCGCTGGACCTGACGGACAAGAACGTGGCGGTGCTGGGCACCGGCTCGACGGCAGCGCAACTGCTGCCGGAGGTCGCCAAGATCGCGAGAAGGGTCTACTCGATTCAACGGTCACCGACCTGGATCCTGCCGAAGCCCGACCGGGCCTACACCGACAGGGAGCGGTGGATCTTCGCACACGTTCCGTTCGCCAAGAAGTTCTACCGGACCCGGTTGTGGCTGCGCAGCGAGTCGAACATCTCGGTCATCGAGCACGGCAGCGACAAGACGCACGAGTTCCGCGCGGTGGCTTCCACGATGCTCGAGAGTGCGGTTGCCGATGCCGACCTGCGCAACCGGCTCACTCCCGAAACCCCGTTCGGCTGCAAACGACTGGTGTTTTCCTCGGACTTCATTCCCGCACTCACCAAGCCTCACGTCGAAGTGGTGGCCAGCCCCGCGCGGGCGCTGCGGGCCGGGTCGCTGGTCACCGAGGACGGCCGCGAACTGCCCGTCGACGTCGTCGTCTGCGCGACGGGGTACGCCGCCGCCGACTACCTCGGCCAGATCGACGTGGTCGGCGAGGGTGGCACGTCGCTGCACGAGTGTTGGCGCGATGGCGCATACGCGTATCTGGGCATGACGGTGCCGGGCTTCCCGAACTTCTTCATGCTCTACGGCCCGAACACCAACGTCGGTTCGAACAGCGTCATCTTCATGCTCGAGGCGCAGGCCCGTTATGTGGTCCGGGCACTGCGGTACGCCAGGCGGCGCAGGAAGTCCTACGTCGCGGTGCGGGCGGAGACGATGGCCGCGTTCATCGACAGGATCGACGAATGGATGCAGGGCACGGTGTGGACGACGCGCTGCAGCAACTACTTCCGCGCCCCCAACGGCAGGGTGGTGACGCAGTGGCCCCGCAGTGCCCGTGACTTCTGGAACATGACCCGGCGGTTCAAGCCGGCCGACTACACGTTCGATCCGCCGACGGTACGGACGGACATCCAGGTCCAGGCGCACAGTACGGCGGGTGCATGACGGGTGCCTGGGGCGCCACCGACGCCGACACCACCCGCAGGCTGGCGCCCGCCCTGCGCCACCTGGCCGCCGCGCGAACCGACCTGGCGGCCGAAGTCCTTCCCGCCGTGCGGGATTCGCTGAACCGTCGGCGACGCCAGACGGCAGGAGGCGTCGACACGTCGGGAGTCGACGTCGTCGACGGTCTCGCGATGGACGACGCGGGTCGCCGCATCCCCGTGCGGATCTACCGCGGCGCGTCCTCGCCCGCGCCGGGCGTGGTCTACTGCCATTCCGGTGCGTTCGTGCTCGGCAATCTCGACACCGACCACCGGCAGTGCATCGAATTGGCCCGCCGCGCGCTCTGCACGGTGGTGTCGGTCGACTACCGCTTGGCGCCGGAGCATCCGTTCCCCGCGGGTTTCGACGACGCGCTGGCCGTACTGAAATGGGTTGCAGCACAGTCCGTCGGCCTGGGCGTGGATGCTGGGCGCCTCGCGGTCGCGGGCAGCAGCGCGGGGGCTGCACTGGCGGCGTGTCTTGCCCAGTGCGCGGCCGACGGATCGGCGCCGCCCATCGTCTTCCAGCTGCTGCATCAGCCGGTGCTCGACGATCGACCGACACCGTCGAAAATCGAGTTCACCGCCACCCCGGGATTCGACGGGCCTGCGACGTCGCAGATGTGGCGGCACCTGAGTGGAGGCGAACCGGTGCCCGCCGACGCCGTGCCCGGCCGTTGCGAAGACCTGACCGGGCTGGCGGATGCGCTCGTCACCTGTTCGGAGCTGGACCCGCTGCGGGACGAGGCGGTCGATTACGCGCTTCGCCTGATGTGGGCGGGCGTCGCCACCGAACTGCACGTGTTCCCCGGCACCTGCCACGGATTCGACTCCCTGCTGCCCGAATGGGAGATCACCCAACAGTTGTTCGCCCTGCAGGGCGCCGCGCTGCACAGGGCGCTGCATCGTGGAGACGCTGCGGGGCAGTGCTATTCGTGACTGAGCTCTCGCGCGATCGCAGCGTGATACTTGTCGATGTTGGCAGGGTTGACGATGCGGAAGAAGCCGTCGGGCAACGGGGTGTCCTTGTAGGCCTCGATGGTCATCGTCCTAGCGAACAGGGTGACGCCCTCGCCGGGCTGAGTGAAGTGGTACTGCACCGTGATTCGACCCTCCATGCCGCCGTTGCCCTCCCGGTCGTGGCCGAGCCGGCCGACGGAGTTGAACACCCACATCTTCGGACGCATGGCGATCGCCAGATGCCAGGTGAAGATCCGGTCACCGTCGGGACCCGCTTCGGTCCAGGTGTCGCCAACCTTCAACGGCATGTCGTTGGTGACGCTGCCGACGTGCGCGCTGCCCGGATACGTCTTGGTCCAGTTCACCGGGTTGGTGACGAAGTCGTAGATCGTCTCCGGCGGTTGGCTGAATGCGGTCTCCGAACTCGTGGTGACGATTCCCACTGCGGTTTGGCCTCTCTGTCCTGGACTACGGTCACCGAGTAGCTTTACAAATCAGGACGATATTGTCACGCCCTCTCGGATCGGAGCAGATGATTGATGACACGGGTCGGCGAGCGGGAGGCAAGCGCGGGTCGACGGGCCGCGACGGTGGTCAGGGCGGTCCGGCTGGGCGTGCATCTCGGCCACGGTGTCGGCCGCCTCGGCGTCGACGCAGCGCTTGCGCGGGTGCGGTCGTTCCCGCGCCGCGTCGAGGATCTGACGCCACGGGCGCTTTCGCGGTTGATGGGACGCGCCGTCGATTCGGTGTCGGTCATCGACGGTGTAGCGGGAACGTCGTCGAGAGCTCGCCTCGCGCTCACGGGCGCGGACGTGCCGGCCTCGGTGTTCGTCAAGCTGTCGGCAGCCACTGCCGCCAACCGGATGCTCGGTGAGCTGGCCCGACTGGGGGAGACCGAGGCGCGCTTCTACAGCCGGTTGGCACCCGAGCTCGGCACCGGCATCCCACGTTCGTACGGGTCCGCCTTCGATCCGGTGACCGGGAGATACCTCATCGTCCTCGAGGACATGGCGAGCTCGCCATGCGTGTTTCCCGACACGCTGCATCCGCTGAGTACCGATCAGATGGCGGATCTGGTCGAGGTTCTCGCCGCGGTGCACGGTACGTTCTGCGGCCGGTTACCCGAGAAACCGCGCGGGCGAGGGCAATTCAGCTGGTTGACCGCGCCGTCGGAGGATCCCGCGAACCTCCTCACCCCCGGCCTGATGCGGATGTCGGCGCGCAAGCTCGCCGACCGGACCGCCGCGCCCATCGAGTCGGGCCGCTTCATCTGGGAGAACTACCAGGCGGCCACCGACATCGTCGACGCGGGAACGCACACGGTGTTGCACGGAGACTCACACCCCGGCAACACGTACTTCCGCGACGGTGGCGCCGGGCTGCTGGACTGGCAGGTGGTCCGGCGGGGCCATCCGGCGCGGGATCTGACGTACACGTTGGTCCTTGGCATGCCCACCGCCGAACGCCTCGCTGCGCAACACGATCTGCTCGACGTCTACCGCAAGGCGTTGGCCGCGTCGGGCGGGCCGGAGCTCGATCACGACGAGCTGTGGCTGCGGTACCGCCAGGCGGCGACGTACGCGTTCGTGTCGCCGCTGACCACGGCTGGGCTCGGCGGCATGCAATCCGACGGGATCGCGCTGGAAGGTCTCGAACGGGCGGTGGCGGCCGTCGAGGACCTGGAAACCGTTGCGGCCCTGCGGCAGGCGATGTGACGTGCTTGACAACTGTGCTGCTCTGACCATAGGAGTGTTCTGATGCGATTCACGATTACCCACCCGATGCACAGCCACCCGTACAACCCGGAACTGGTCAGCGGGTCGGGGGTGGCCGCGGTCGCCGCGGCGGCCGAGGCGGCGGGTTTCGGCGGGTTCGGCTTCACCGATCATCCCGCCCCGACCCAGCGCTGGCTGGAAGCCGGCGGCCACGATGCGCTGGATCCCTTCGTGGCCATGGGATTCGCGGCCGCACACACCACGACGTTGCGGTTGATACCGAACATCGTGGTGCTGCCGTACCGCAACCCGTTCGTCGTCGCGAAGGCCGGCGCGACGCTGGACCTGCTGTCGGGCGGCCGCTTTACCCTGGCGGTCGGCGTCGGCTACCTGAAGCGGGAGTTCGCCGCCCTCGGTGTCGAATTCGACGAACGCGCAGTGCTCTTCGAAGAGGCGCTGCAAGCCATTCGCGCCATCTGGACGGGTGACGACGTCACGTTCGACGGTCTGCACTTCAGTGCCAGCGGAATCACCGCGCATCCCCGGCCCGTAACCCAACCGCATCCGCCGATCTGGATCGGTGGCAACACCGCGGCGGCACGGCGGCGGGTCGCCGCATACGGCGACGGGTGGTGCCCGTTCCCCGCGCCCGCAGTGCTCGCGCAGACCGCGCGCACGGCGAGCATGGAATCACTGGACGAGCTCGGCGCGGGAATCGACGACCTGCGCCTCCGGTGCGAGGCGGCGGGCCGGGATCCGGGGGCCATCGACGTCACGTTCAGCAACGCCGCGGGCGGCAATCCGGCGGACGACGACTTCAACGCCGACGCATACCTTTCCGGCGTCGAGAAGCTCGCCGCGCTGGGCGTCACCTGGACGCAGGTGCAGGTGCCGGGCGACAGCCTGGCGCACGCGGTGGAGACCATCGAGCGGTTCGGCCGGCTGGTCATTGCCGCGTCGTGACGGTTTGGCTCAGGCCCGCGGTAGTTCGGCGACGACGTCCACGCGGGCGACGTCGAAGCTGAGATACCCCTTGATGGGCAGTGTTTCGGGTGGGGGATCGTCATAGCTCCAGGCGACGTCGTCGACCACGGTGTCGCCGATGACCGCGGACCAGTACGTCGCCACGCCCTTGTAGTTGCAGTAGCTCGAGGTCTCCGATCGCCGCAGCACGTCGGTGCGCACCAGAGCGGGGTCGACGTACAGCCGCGGCTCGAGCGAGGTTTCGAAGACGATGACGGTGTCCGTGGTGTCGACCAGGACGGTGTCGGCCACGCCCGTGCGCAGGCGGCGACTGGTGGGTCGGCAGTCCACGCGGTGATACGGATTCGGCGGGTAGTGCACCAGCCTGCGCCCCTCCTCGAACCAGGCGTCCACGGCATCCCACGGCACGTGCACGTATCCCGGCGCCTCGGGCACCGGCTGTTGCGGAACGTCGCCCACCTCGTCGGCGCGGAACGCGTAGCTCAGCGGGTGGCCCGGCCGGTGCACCATCAGCGCCTGCTCCGTGTCGATCACGATGCGGCCGCCTGACTGCGCGACGACCCGTCGTGGGTGGGGCTCGACGAACACCACGTGTCCGGGCACCGGGGGTGAGAACCATCCCGCCGGCTCGGTGCTGAGCGGGCCGCGGCCGGCGACCAGGCTCATCGGCCCGGCTCGGCGCTATGCGTTTCGGTCACAGCTCAGGTTTACAAGAAATGCCGAAAATGTCACGCCGGAGGTGCGAAACCAGTACCGCGAAGCTGGCGCGCTAGCGGGTCCAGCCCCGGCGGCGCAGCCACCAATCGCGGATGACGACGAGAAAGATGACCGTCGCGAAACCGATCAGGAAGATGTCCTCGACGTGCCCGACGTGGTTGCCGCGCAGCATGGCCAGCATGAACAGCCCGGCCAGGATGCCGCCGATCTGGATGGCCCGGTGGTTCTCCTTGGACCAGCCCCAGTTCGCCGAAGGCACTTCCTCGACGTCTACGCCGGTGTGTCGTTCGACCTCGGTGTTGGCCACGGCTGCTCCTCACGGTGGGTGTGAACGGGGTAATTCTGACATACGACGCAACGTCGTTTTGGGTGAGGCTTCCTTCGGGTGGCCCGTCCGGCCTCACCGGATGGCCTGGTACCGGCGCAGTGCCTCGGCGCGTTCGGCGGCATGGTCGACGATCGGCTCGGGATAGTCGAGCTCGGCCGCTTCGGGCACCCAGCGCCGCACGTACGACCCGTCGGGGTCGAACTTGCGTCCCTGCGTGGTCGGGTTGAACACCCGGAAGTAGGGCGCGGCGTCGGTTCCGCAGCCCGCCGCCCACTGCCAGCCGTGCTGGTTGCTGGCCATGTCGGCGTCCACCAGCTGCTCCAGGAACCATCGGGCTCCCCACTGCCACGGCAGGTGCAGATCCTTGACGAGGAATGAGGCGACGATCATGCGCAGCCGGTTGTGCATGAACCCGGACTCGGCGAGTTGCCGCATGCCCGCGTCGACGATGGGGAACCCGGTGCGGCCGGCCTTCCACGCCTCGAACCGCGCGTTCGCGTCGGCATCGTCGTCGACCTCGATGCGGTCGAAGGACGTGTTCCAGTTCCACCACGCGCTGGCGGGCCATTCGTGGAGCACGTCGGCGTAGAAGTCGCGGAACGCGAGTTCGCGCAGATACGCCTGCGCGCCCCTGCCGCTGCCGAGGTCGACGGCCATGGTCCGCGGATGGATGGTGCCGAAGTGCAGGTGCGCCGACATCCTGCTGGTGCCGTCGCGGTCGGGACGGTCGCGGTCCTCGGCGTAGTCGGCGAGCGAGGTGTCGACGAACCGCCGCCACTGCCGCAGTGCCGCGGACTCGCCGGCTGGCAGGTCGAGTTCGACGTCGCCCGAAGGGATGTCGACGCCGCCGCCGACGTCCGTCGGATCGATCCATTGCGCCGACCTCGGCCCGGACTTGGCGGGCGTGCGCCAGCCGTGCTCCCGCCAGGCCGCATAAAACGGGGTGAACACCTTGTACGGTGTGCTGTCGGCCTTGGTGACGCGGCCCGGCGACACCAGATACGGCGACCCCGACTCCTCGAGCGGCACGTCGCCAAGTGCTTCGCGGACAGCGGCGTCGCGACGCACGCCGAACGGCGAGTAGTCGGCAGAGACGTGCACCGATGACGCGCGAATCCGCTTGGCCAGTGCGGGAATTCGAGCCTCGGCCCGGCCGTGGACGACCAGCAGCCTGCCGTCCAGCCCGTCACGAAGCTCCCGCAGCGAGTCGTAGAGGTATCGCAGCCGCCGCGGCCCGGCCGACGCCCGCAGCCGGGGGTCCAATACGTAACAGGCCAGCACCTGCCCGTCGGGCTGCGCCGCGTCCAGCACCGGCGGAAGGTCGTGCAGGCGCAGGTCGCGGCGAAACCACAGCAGCGTGGGCATGCACCGATCTTGCCCGCATTCCGACCTACGGAAACCCACGGTGCGGCAGGCTGGGGCGATGCAGTTCTGGTCCGGTACGGCCTTCATGAACGCTGGCGACGCGTTGGCCGTGACGCGGATGCTCGACGAAACCGGCTTCGACGGCATGATCTGTGCCGATCACCTCATTTATCCGCGAAAGCTGACGTCGCCCTACCCGACTGGCGCCGACGCCCCGCCGTGGCCGCCGGAAACCGGCTGGCCCGACTCCTGGGTGATGATCGGTGCGATGGCCGCCATCACGAGTCGGCTGCGCTTCACCAACGCCGTCTACGTTGCGCCGGCCCGGCCTCTTCTGGAGGTGGCCAAGCAGGTAGCTACCGCTGCCGTCATCTCCGATGGGCGAGTGTCGCTGACCGTTGGCGCGGGCTGGATGCGCGAGGAGTTCGAGCTGCTCGGCCAGCCGTTCGACAACCGCGGCAAGCGGCTCAACGAGATGATTCCGGCACTGCGCGCGCTGTGGCAGGGCGGCTGGGTGTCGTGGAGCGGCGAGTACTACGACGTGCCGGAGCTGATGCTCGAACCGCACCCGCCCGCGCCGGTGCCGATCATGTGCGGGGGCGAATCCGAGGCGGCCCTGCGCCGGGCCGCCCGCTTGTGCGACGGCTGGGTGGGCACCGCATACCTCTGGGACGACGCCGTGCGCTACGTCGAGCGATTGCACGAGTTGCGCCGCGAGTACGGGCGCCACGACGAACCGTTCGACATCATGCTCGCCCTACTGGACGTGCCGACGCCGGAGCTGTACCAGCGGGCCGAGGACATCGGCATCACCGCGGTGATGTGCGCGCCCTGGATGGGCGCGGCCGATGTCGAACCGGGCGACGTCGCGTCGTTCCGCAGCCCCATCGAACGGTTCGCCGAAACCGTGATGTCGAAGGTGCGGTAGGCGGCACCGGCGCCGGCCTGCTGCCAGAATGCCAACATGACCGAGGGCTCCGGCGCGGCCGACAATCCGCGCGACATGATCGGCTACGGGCCCAACCCGCCCGACCCGCGCTGGCCCGGCGGTGCCAAGGTCGCGGTGCAATTCGTCCTCAACTACGAGGAGGGCGCCGAGAGCAACGTGTTGGACGGCGACCCCGCCTCCGAGACGTTCCTCAGCGAAGTCGTTGGCGCCCAAGCATTCCCCAACCGGCACATGAGCCTGGAATCGCTCTACGAGTACGGCTCGCGTGCCGGGCTGTGGCGGGTGCTGAGGGTGTTCGACCGGCGCGGTCTGCCGCTGACCGTCTTCGGGGTGGCGCTGGCACTGGCCCGCAATCCGGCAGCGGTCGCCGCGTTCATGGCCCGCGGCGACGAGTTGGCCTGCCACGGGCTGCGATGGCTGAGTTATCAGCTGGTCGACCCCGACGTCGAGCGGCAGCACATGGCGCAGGCGGTCGAGCTGATGACCGAGCTGACCGGCGCGGCCCCGCTGGGCTGGTACACCGGCCGAGACTCACCGCAGACGCGCCGACTGGTCGTCGAGCACGGCGGCTTCCTCTACGACGCCGACTCCTATGCCGACGACCTGCCCTACTGGACGCCCGTCGACGGCAAGGACCACCTCGTGGTGCCCTACACGCTGGACACCAACGACATGAAGTTCGTGTCCGCCAGCGGATTCCCCAGCGGCACCGACTTCTTCACGTATCTGCGCGACGCCTTCGACGTGCTGTACGCCGAGGGAGCGGCAGGCGCCCCGAAGATGTTGTCGGTCGGGCTGCACTGCCGCCTGATCGGCCGTCCGGCCCGCATCGCGGCGCTGGAGCGGTTCCTCGATCATGTGCTGTCGCACGACAAGGTGTGGATCGCCCGCCGCGTCGACATCGCTCGGCACTGGGTCGAGAACTTCCCGCCGGGGGACTCGATATAGCGCCGAGCCGTCAGCCGGCGCTCTTGGCGAGTCCGATGCACTCGCTGAGTTCTCTGCCAGTGCATGGAATGCCGTCGATCGTTGGCACTCCGTCGGGAGAGGTCTCACCAGCCGCCGCCGCAGCCTCCTCCACCGTGGACTTGGCCGCTCGGCCCTCGGGACTGGCCGCCGAAGCGCCGGGACTGGAGGCGGTGGCGACGGCGCCCATGCAGTTCAAATTGAACTGCACCGTGTCGGTGACGTGCGCAAAGTCGTCGCCATGGAGGAACGGGGCATTCTGCGAACTCGTGACTATGCAGTCGTCCTGCTGCAGGAAGTCACCGACCTTGCTGGCGATCACGACCGTCTGACCGGCATCACTGGCCGCCGCGGACGCATCCGAGTAGGTCTGGCCGGCGTAGTCATCCGCGGCCGCGATACCCGTTCCGAACAGCGCCATCGCGGCGACCGCAGCTCCCACGGATCCTGTACCAAGAACGATGAGCCTTTTCACGTGCCGCACCTCCTAATCCTGGCCAGCAACGGATTACACCGGCTTGGTACCCGAAAAACGGGCTGTCAAACGCATGCGGTGGGACGTGCCTTGACCCTTCCGTAGGGGGAGACTCCAGACTGGCCGCATGCCTGCTGACTTGCTCTCCATTGGTGACTTCTCGCGGATGACGCAGCTGAGCGTCAAGACGCTGCGGCACTACCACGACGTCGGACTCGTCGAGCCGCATCACGTCGACCCCACCACCGGGTACCGGTACTACTCGCACGACGAGGTGCCGACCGCGCAGGTGGTGCGCCGACTACGGGCGCTCGACATGCCGATTCCCGACGTCCGCTCGGTGCTCGCCGCCGACCCCGACGACCGCAACGCCATGATCAGCGCCCACCTCAGCCGTCTGGAGGCTCAGCTGGCGCAGACCCGCGCCGCCGTGACGGCGCTGCGCGACATCCTCGAGAGGCCGGCGGGCGCGCCCGAACTTCAGCACCGCAGTGTGCCGGCGACGCCGTCGATCGCGGTGCACGCCGTCGTCGAGCGCGACGAACTGCTGGCGTGGTGGCAGGACGCGGTCACCGAACTACGGGATGCGGTGCGGGCTCAGCGACTCGACCAGGTGGGGCCGCTAGGCGCCCTGTTCGGCTTCGAGATCTTCGCCGACGACCGCGGCCCCGCCACGGTGTTCATCCCCGTCGCCGGCGACGTTCGCGCGGTCGGCCGCGTGGGCGAATTCGCCGTGCCCGCAGCCGAACTCGTCGTGATCGCGCATCGGGGTCCGCACGACGACGTCGACCTTGCCTACAGTGCACTCGGCGACTACGCGACCCGGCACGAGATCAGCGTCGACGGTCCACTGCGCGAGTACTACCGAAGATTCGCCTGGGATACCGACGACTCGTCGCAGTGGGAGACCGACCTGTGCTGGCCGATCTTCCGCTCCGACCGTGGAGGGGTGGCGTGATGTCGCTCGAAGGGCGCCGCGCCGTCGTGACCGGAGGGAGCAAAGGTGCGGGCGCCGCCGTCGTGGCCCGGTTGCGCGCGGCGGGGGCGGAGACGACCGTGGTCGCGCGCCACCGAGTCGGAGAGGCGGACGACTTCGTCGTCGCCGACATCACCACCGCCGAAGGCGTCGACGCCGTAGCCGAGCATGTGTCCAGGCTGGGCGGTGCGCAGATCCTGGTCCACGTCGCCGGTGGATCATCGGCGCCCGCAGGCGGATTCGCGACGTTGACCGACCAGCACTGGCTCGACGAGCTGCAGCTCAACCTGCTCGGTGCGGTCCGGCTCGACCGCGCCCTGGTGCCCGCCATGATCGAGGCCGGCTCCGGTGCGATCGTCCACGTCGGGTCGATCCAGGCGCGGATGCCGCTGTACGACGGCACGCTCGGCTACGCCGCGGCCAAGGCCGCACTGCGCGCCTACAGCAAGGGTCTGGCAAACGAGCTGGCGCCGAAGGGAATTCGGGTCAACACCGTGTCACCGGGCTTCATCCAGACCACCGCGGCCGACGCGCTGATCGCCCGGATCGCCGCTGCTGGCGGTACCGATGAAGCCGCTGCGTTGCAGACGCTGATGGACTCGCTCGGCGGAATCCCCTTGGGCCGGCCTGCTCGCCCCGAGGAAGTCGCCGAGGTGGTCGGCTTCCTGGTGTCCGACGCGGCGTCGTCGGTGGTGGGCACCGACGTGACGGTCGATGGCGGCACCGTGGCGACGGTGTAGCGGCGTCCGCCGCTGACACCGCCACGACACTTGCGGTGACATCAAAGTGATGTCACCATGACACCATGGACTTGCAGCCCTACGTCGATTCCGTCCGGCACGAGCTGAACGTCGCCGCTGGTGCGGGCGGAGACGACGCTGCGGCGCTGGCCGATCGCCTCAGCGCACCACTGGAGTCGGCCATCCGCCTCGCCGTGCTCGAGGCGCTGTCGGCGGCCGCCGAGGAGATCACCCGCGAACTGGCGCCGGGATCGGTCGAGGTCCGGCTTCGTGGCCGCGATCCGGAGTTCGCGGTGACGTCACCAACGCACGGG
The DNA here is from genome assembly GCF_000620625.1 of Mycobacterium sp. URHB0044. Lineage (GTDB taxonomy): Bacteria > Actinomycetota > Actinomycetes > Mycobacteriales > Mycobacteriaceae > Mycobacterium. The sequence goes on from NZ_JIAW01000002.1 coordinate 25,683, forward strand.
CCGGTCGAGGAGTACGACGACGGTCCGCTCGACACCCCGCAGGCTGACGTCGAGGACGGCGGCACGTGGCGCGTGACGCTGCGACTGCCCGAACACCTGAAGTCGGGCGTCGAAGCCGCCGCACGCCGCGACGGTGCGTCCGTCAACGGCTGGTTGGTCCGCGCCGTCACCTCGGCCCTCGGTGGTGGTCAATCGCGTCGCGTGCGGCCTACCGACAAGCAGTTCAGCGGCTGGGTCCGCTGAAACCCCAAGAAACCGAACGGCAATCGAAAGGATTCGCAATGCCCACTTTTCAGACACCCGAACCGATCACGGCCGTCATCGAGGTGGTCGCAGGCACGGTCCGGGTCACGGCGACGGACCGCGACGACACCGCCGTCGACGTCCGACCGCACGACCCGTCGCGCGCTTCCGACGTCCGGGCCGCCGAGCAGGCGCGCGTCGACTTCGGCCACGGCACCCTGACGGTTTCCGCAGGCAGACGATTCGTCTCGTTGGGCCGCGGCGGCGCGGTCGACATCGACATCCAATTGCCTTCGGGTTCCCGGCTCAAAGCGTCATCGGCGTCCGCCGACGTCCGCGCCGACGGCGTATTCGCCGACTGCCGCTTCAGCTCGGCCAGCGGCAAACTACAGGTGGACTCCGTCACGGGGAACGTCAAGGCCGACACCGCATCCGGGGCCACCACCGTGCACCAAGCGCGGGGCAACGTGTCGATTTCGACGGCCTCGGGCAACGCGACCATCGACCAGCTCGAGGGTGACCTGAAGTTCCAGGCGGCCAGTGCAAACCTCGTGATCGGCACGCTGCGCGGGGCCGTCAAGTCGCAGTCGGCGTCCGGGGGAGTCAGCGTCGCCACCGCCGTCAACGGCACCATCTCGGCAGACACCAGCAGCGGTGAGGTCGAGGTTGGCATCGCCATGGGCACCGCGGCGCGGCTCGATCTCGAAACCAGATCGGGCGTCGTCAGCAACGGACTGCAAGCGTCCGATGGTCCTGAAGACGGCGACGAAACCCTTGTCGTTCGAGCCCGCACCGCATCGGGCGACATCGACGTGCGGCGGGCGGCGGGCCCGGCGGCCGCCTGAGCCGCGAGCCAACCGGCGTCACGACACGTCGTCGAACCGGAACACCGCCAAACGTCCGGCCAGCGCCTCGAATTCGTCGGGCGTGCCGTCGACGACGAGGCCGCTGCGTTTGGCGAAGCCCACGCCGACCGGCACCTTCACCGCGAACGCTCGCAGCACGGGCCGCGACTCCGCGACGGACAACTCGACGATTCTGACGCGGCGTGATCGGCGGCCCCCGACGAGCGTTCCCGACCCCGCCGCGCGGGCATTCGCCGCCCAGTCGGAGCCGGGATATCCGGCCACGGTGTACAGGCCGCCGCGGAACTCGAACGGGGTCATCGGAGTGCTGCGTGGCCGCCCGGATTTTCGGCCAGGAACGGTCAGCACCATCGCCGGCCCGGTACGCACACCAACCCTCTGCATCGCGACGACGAGCTTGTTCATCGGCTTCAGCCACCGCGGTGGCCGTAGGTCGGACATCAGTGTCTCCCTTACGATTCGGTGAAGAACGCGCGGTGATCGGACACCCACTGCGCGAACGAGGTGGCTGCGCGACCGAGGATCTTCTCCACGTCATGGGTCACCAACGCCGGCCGGTCGACGGTCTCGGCGAGCAGGGCGATGTACGCGTCGGCGAACTCCGCTCCAAAGCCCAGCCCGATGAAGCGCTGACGCACGAGTTCATTGGGAACCTCGTGGTAGCGCACCGGACGATCGAGGGCGGTCCCGATGATGGCGACCATCTCCGCGTTGGTGAGCGCCTGCGGACCGGTCAACGGAATCCGTTGGCCCAGAAGGTCATCGGTGAGAAATGCGCGCGCCGCCACTGCCGAGATGTCGTGGTCGACGATGACCGCGGTGGATGCGGAGGCGTACGGTCCGGCCACCACGTCCCCGGCGCGGAGCTGGGGTGCCCACATGCCTGCGAAGTTGGATGCAAACACCGTGGGGCGCAGGCTGACCCACTCCAAACCGGACTCGGCGGCCAGCTGGTCGGCCTCCTTGTTGCGGTCGCCCCGGAATCGGGACGGCTGCCGGGCGAAGTCGTCGTCGGCGTTGATGGCGGACAGGGCGACCAGGCGTGTCACGCCGGCGGCGCGTGCCGCGGCGACCACCGGCTCCATTTCCGCGCCGAGCGCCCGCGAGTTGAGGAACACCGCATCCGCTCCACGCAGACCTTCGGTGGCCGAGCCGACCACCTGTACGCCTGCGGGGAACTGCGCGGTCTCCGGGTGACGGGTGAGCGCGCGGACCCGTGCGCCGGCGTCGACCAAATGATTGACGAGAGGGCGGCCGACGTTGCCGGTAGCGCCAGTGATCAGAATCGTGTTCATGACGAATAGGACGAGACGGCGCCGGCAAAAGTTACACCCGGCTGTGCGTAACTTTCCGAGCCGCTGAATCGTCTTGATTACATGAGCGATTCACCGTCGGTCGAAGCGGCGTGGCGCAATCATCGCCCCTACCTGGTCAACCTCGCCTATCAGATGCTCGGCGACGTCGGCGAGGCCGAGGACGTCGCGCAGGAGGCGTTCCTGCGGCTGTCACGCGCAGACCAGGACGGCATCGACGATGTCAGGGGTTGGCTGACCGTCGTCGCCGGCCGGTTGTGCCTGGACCAACTGAGGTCGGCGCGGGTCCGGCTGGAGACGGTGCTGCGGCCCGAACACGACGTCGCCGCCGGACGTGATCCCGCCGATCGCGTGACGCTGGACGACGAAGTCGGCAACGCGCTGTTGGAGGTGCTGCGCCGCCTCTCACCGGGGGAGCGGGTGGCATTCGTTCTGCACGACGTGTTCGCGGTGCCGTTCGACGAGATCGCGGAGACCGTCGGGAGGCCGGCGGGTACGTGCCGTCAGCTGGCCCGTCGCGCACGGGGCAAGTTCGCGGACGCGGCGCCCCGGGCCGCCGAGGTGCCGCGCACCGACCATCGGCGCGTCACCGACACGTTCATCACGGCCTGCGCGAACGGCGACATCGAGGCGCTGGCGTCGGTGCTCGACCCCACGGTGTGGGGCGTCGGCACCGTGCTCGCCGACCCGGCACCTCCGCCTCAGGTCAACCATGGACCGCAAGCCGTTGCCGCCAACCTGATGCGTTACCTCGGGCCGGGAGCGACGGTCGTCGGCGGCCCGGCAGGGGAGCCGGTGCTCCTGGCGTTCGACCGCGGGCACCTCTTCGCCGTGGTGGTGCTGACGATCCGCGACGAAAAGGTGATGAAGATCGAGGCCACCGCAGATCCCTCGGCGCGGGGGGCGATGCGCTAGATGAACGAATAGCGTTCGCGTCACTTTTCGGCCATAACGAGCGCGGACTCGTTCGGGACGGCGGTCGCGCGGCACAATGGACCGGTGAGCAATTCCGGCGACTCTGGCCGCCTGCGCGTCCTGGTGCTGGGTAGCACCGGCTCGATCGGCACTCAGGCCCTCGAGGTCATCGCCGCGAACCCGGACCGCTTCGAGGTGGTCGGGCTGGCCGCGGGCGGCGGCAATGCCGACCTGCTCGATCGTCAGCGCAGCGAGACGGGCGTGTCCAGCGTGGCGATAGCCGATCCGGCGGCCGCAGCCCGGATCGGGGACGTCACGTACGCCGGTCCCGACGCCGCGACCCGGCTGGTGGAGAACACCGAGGCCGACGTCGTGCTCAATGCCCTGGTCGGTGCGCTCGGCCTGCGGCCCACGCTCGCCGCGCTGGCGTCGGGCGCCCGGTTGGCGCTGGCCAACAAGGAGTCGCTGGTGGCCGGCGGGCCGCTGGTGCTCAAGGCCGCCGCGCCAGGACAGATCGTGCCGGTGGACTCCGAGCACTCCGCACTCGCGCAGTGCCTGCGTGGTGGGTCCGCCGACGAGGTCGCGCGCCTCGTCCTGACCGCCTCGGGTGGACCGTTCCGGGGGTGGGCCGCCGCGGACCTCGAGCACGTCACCCCCGAGCAGGCCGGCGCCCATCCCACCTGGTCGATGGGTCCGATGAACACGCTGAACTCGGCGTCGCTGGTGAACAAGGGCCTGGAACTCATCGAGACGCACCTGCTGTTCGGCGTCGCCTACGACCGCATCGACGTGGTGGTGCACCCCCAGTCGATCGTGCACTCGATGGTGACCTTCACCGACGGCTCCACGATCGCCCAGGCCAGCCCGCCCGACATGAAGCTGCCGATCGCGCTCGCGCTGGGTTGGCCCGCCCGGGTGGCCGGCGCCGCGCAGGCGTGTGACTTCAGCACGGCCTCGACCTGGGAGTTCGAGCCCCTGGACGACGCCGTGTTTCCCGCCGTCGCGCTCGCCAGGCACGCCGGAAGCCGCGGTGGCTGCCTGACCGCCGTGTACAACGCCGCGAACGAAGAGGCCGCGGCGGCGTTCCTCGCCGGGCGCATCCGGTTCCCGTCCATCGTCCGAACGGTGAGCGACGTGTTGCACGCCGCAGATCAGTGGGCCGTCGAACCCGCTACCGTGGAAGACGTACTCGACGCGCAGGACTGGGCCCGCGACCGGGCCCGACGGGCGGTCGCACAGGAGGTCGTACCCACCAGATGATGTTCGTGATCGGCATCGTGCTCTTCGCGCTGGCCATTCTGCTGTCCGTAGCCCTGCACGAATGCGGACACATGTGGGTGGCGCGCGCCACCGGCATGAAGGTCCGCCGCTACTTCGTCGGCTTCGGCCCCACCGTGTGGTCGACCATGCGGCCGAACCGGCTGGGTCATACCGAGTACGGCGTCAAGGCCGTCCCGCTCGGCGGCTTCTGCGACATCGCGGGCATGACGTCGGTCGACGAAATCGCACCGGAGGACCGCCCGTACGCGATGTACCGGCAGAAGGTGTGGAAGCGCGTCGCGGTGCTGTTCGCCGGGCCCGCGATGAACTTCATCATCGGCCTGGTGCTGATCTATGGCATCGCCATCGTGTGGGGGCTGCCGAACCTGCATCCGCCGACCACCGCCATCGTCGGCGAAACCGCTTGCGTGGCAGCCGATGTCAGCAAGGGCGAGCCGGGCAAGTGCCAGGGCCCCGGCCCCGCGGCCATCGCGGGAATCAAGCCGAGCGACACCGTGGTCAAGGTCGGCGGCACCGACGTGAAGACCTTCGACGAGTTGGTGGCTGCGGTGCGCAAGGCGGGCGGCCCGACGCCGTTCGTCGTGCAGCGCAACGAGAACGGTCAGGTCCGCGAATTCACCACCGTCGTCGACGTCGAACGCACCGAGCGCTGGGTCAAGAAGGACGACACCAGCCCCACGACCATCGGGGCCATCGGGGTGGCACCCGCCCAGTTCCTGCCCACGCCGTACAACCCGCTGTCGGCGGTGCCCGCGACGTTCGCCTTCACCGGCGACCTGGCTGTGGAACTCGGCAAGTCGTTGGTGAAGATCCCCACCAAGGTCGGGGCGCTGGTGCATTCGATCGGCGGCGGCGAGCGCGACCCGGAGACGCCGATCAGCGTGGTCGGCGCCAGCATCATCGGCGGCGACACCGTCGACCACGGGCTGTGGGTGGCGTTCTGGTTCTTCCTCGCGCAGTTGAACTTCGTGCTCGGCGCGATCAATCTCGTTCCGCTGCTGCCCTTCGACGGCGGCCACATCGCCATCGCGGTATTCGAGAAGATCCGCAACCTGCTGCGGTCGGCGCGTGGTCGCCTGCCCGCGGCTCCGGTGAACTACCTCAAACTGCTACCCGCGACCTACGTCGTGCTGGTCGTGGTGGTCGGCTACATGCTGCTGACCGTCACCGCCGACCTGGTCAACCCCATCAGACTCTTCCAGTAGGAGACGCCATGACGACATCCATCGGGCTGGGCATGCCTGCCCCGCCCCCTCCGACCCTGGCGCCGCGGCGCAAGACCCGCCAGTTGATGGTGGGCGACGTCGGCGTCGGCAGCGACTACCCGATCGCGGTGCAGTCGATGTGCACCACGAAGACCCACGACATCAACGCGACGCTGCAGCAGATCGCCGAACTGACCGCCTCGGGGTGCGACATCGTCCGCGTGGCCTGCCCGCGCCAGGAGGACGCCGACGCATTGCCCGCGATCGCGAAGAAGTCTCAGATCCCGGTCATCGCCGACATCCACTTCCAGCCCAAGTACATCTTCGCCGCGATCGACGCCGGTTGCGCGGCCGTGCGGGTCAACCCCGGCAACATCAAGGAGTTCGACGGGCGGGTCAAGGAGGTCGCGAAGGCGGCCGGTGCCGCGGGAATCCCGATCCGGATCGGCGTCAACGCCGGCTCGCTAGATCAGCGGATGATGAAGAAGTACGGCAAGGCCACCCCGGAGGCGTTGGTCGAGTCCGCGCTGTGGGAAGCCTCGCTGTTCGAGGAGCACGGCTTCGGCGACATCAAGATCAGCGTCAAGCACAACGATCCCGTCGTCATGGTCGCCGCCTACGAGCAGCTGGCAGCGCAGTGCGACTATCCGCTGCACCTCGGTGTCACCGAGGCGGGCCCGGCGTTCCAGGGCACCATCAAGTCCGCAGTCGCGTTCGGCGCCTTGCTGTCTCGCGGCATCGGCGACACCATCCGGGTGTCGTTGTCGGCGCCGCCCGTCGAGGAGATCAAGGTCGGCAACCAGATCCTCGAGTCGTTGAATCTGCGCCCGCGTGGGCTGGAGATCGTGTCGTGTCCGTCGTGCGGGCGCGCCCAGGTCGACGTCTACACGCTGGCCAACGCGGTGTCCGCCGGGCTCGACGGCTTGGACTTCCCGCTGCGGGTGGCCGTGATGGGCTGCGTAGTCAACGGGCCAGGTGAGGCACGCGAGGCGGACCTCGGTGTCGCGTCGGGCAACGGCAAGGGCCAGATCTTCGTCAGGGGCGAGGTCATCAAGACGGTGCCCGAGTCGCAGATCGTGGAGACCCTGATCGAGGAGGCAATGCGCATCGCCGAGGAGCGCACTTCCGATGATGCGAGCGGTTCGCCCATCGTGACCGTAAGCTGAGGTCGACCCCTGTGAGCGGGGTCACCTCACTCCGAGGGTTGTTGTAGAAAGAGTCATCATGTCGGCCCCTCCGCTGTTCCGCCTCGCCGACGAGCGACGCGTGACCGTGGTGCGCGATGCCGCCGTGGTTGGCCAGGTGCTCAACGAGGACCCCGTCGGTACGTGCATGGTCGCCTCGCGGGTCGCCGATCACGGTGTCGACCCGACCGCCATCGGGGGAGAGCTGTGGACGAGGCGCCGTCCCAGCGAATCGCTGTGCTACGCCGGGCCGAACCTCATCCCGCTGCGTGGCGACATCGGTGATTTGAACGCGTTCGCCGACAAGGCGATGGGAACCGCCCGCCGCTGCTCGTCGCTGGTCGGCCGCGCCGAGTTGGTCATGCCGATGTGGCATCGGCTGGAGAACGCCTGGGGTCCGGCCCGCGACGTGCGGGAGCATCAGCCTCTGATGGCACTCGACGGTCCGCCACAGTGTCCGATCGATCCCGCCGTGCGCCCCGTCCGAATGGACGAACTCGACGCGTACCTGGTAGCTGCCATCGACATGTTCATCGGCGAAGTCGGTGTCGATCCCCGCCTCGGGGACGGTGGTCGCGGCTATCGGCGTCGGGTGGCCGGTCTGATCGCCGCGGGCCGCGCGTGGGCGCGCTTCGAGCGCGGCGAAGTCGTGTTCAAGGCGGAAGTCGGCTCGCAATCGCCGGCCGTCGGCCAGATCCAGGGCGTGTGGGTGCATCCGGACTCCCGCGGGCGAGGCCTGGGTGCTGCGGGCACCGCCACGCTCGCTGCCGCCGTCGTCCGCAGCGGCCGCACTGCGAGCCTGTACGTCAACAGCTTCAACACCGTCGCCCGAGCCACCTACGCGCGAATCGGTTTTCGCGAGGTCGGCACGTTCGCCACGGTGCTGCTCGACTGACAGCCGTCGGTCTGATCCCCTCGCCGAGACGGCGCACATGGTCGTTGCGCGCGCCGTTGAACGACGAGGAATTCCATTTCGGCGCAATGGTCGCCGTGGGTTGTCGGATTAGTCACGGTCCGGTCTCGGTGCGCCTCCGCCGAATCGTGCCGTCACGCTCATAACATTTGCCCCAATGGCAACACGAACCTCATCCGCATCACGGGTCGCCAGTCTGCTGACGGTGACCATCGTCATCGGGGCCGCCGGCGCGCTGAGTGCGTGCACGCCGAAACCCAACGGGCCCGAACCGACCGCCGAGGCCTTCTTCGCGGCCCTCGCGACGGGCAACACCGGCGCCGCCGCCGACCTCAGCGACAAGCCCGCCGACGCGCAGGCCGCGCTCAACGAGGCCTGGTCGGGGCTGCAGGCCACCGGCCTGGACGCCCAGATCCTCAGCTCCAAGTACGCCGAGGACACCGGCAGCGTGACGTACCGATACACCTGGCACCTGCCGAAGAAGCGCACCTGGACCTATGACGGGCAGCTCAACATGGTCCGCGACGAGGGCAAGTGGGAAGTCCGTTGGAGCGCAACCGGATTGCACCCGAACCTCGGCGAGCATCAGACGTTCGCGCTGCGGGCCGACCCGCCACGGCGGGCGTCGGTCAACGAGCGCGGCGGCAGCGACGTGTTGGTGCCCGGTTACCTGTACCACTACGCGCTGGACGCCAGGGCCGCAGGCGGCGACCTCATGCCGACCGCCGTGGCCGTGGCCGATGCCTTGCGTCCCTTCGACGACACCATCGACGCGCAACGCCTCGCCGAGCAGGCCAGTTCCTCGCCGAAGCCGTTCGATCTGATCACGCTGCGCCAGGCCGACCGCGACCGCGTGGCGGCCGCCATCGGCAACCGGCCGGGCGTGATCATCACCCCTCAGGCCGAATTGCTGCCGACCGACGATCGCTTCGCTCCGGCGATCATCAGCCAGGTGAAGCAGTCCGTGCTGGACGAACTCGACGGCGAAGCAGGCTGGCGCGTCGTCAGCGTCAACCAGAACGGCGCCGAAGTCGACGTGCTCAACGAGGTGCAGGGTGCGCCTGCGCCATCGGTGACGATCAGCCTGGACCGGGCCGTGCAGGACTCGGCGCAGGACGCCGTCAACATGGTCGGCCGCAAGGCGATGATCGTGGCGATCAAACCGTCCACCGGCGAAATCCTCGCCGTCGCGCAGAATGCCGCTGCCGACGCCGACGGGCCGGCTGCCACCACCGGGCTCTACCCGCCCGGTTCGACGTTCAAGATCGTCACGGCCGGCGCAGCGATCGACCGCGACATGGCCACCCCCAACACACTGTTGGGCTGCCCCGGGCACATGGACATCGGCCAGCGCACGATCCCCAACTACGGCGGCTTCGATCTGGGCACCGTGCCGATGTCGCGGGCGTTCGCGAGTTCGTGCAACACCACGTTCGCGGAGTTGGCCAGCAGGATGCCGCCGAAGGGCCTGACCACCGCCGCCGCTCAATACGGCATCGGCACGGACTACGTGGTCGACGGCATCACGACCGTGACCGGTTCGGTGCCGCCGACGGTGAATCTCACCGAACGCACCGAAGACGGTTTCGGCCAGGGCAAGGTGCTCGTCAGCCCGTTCGGCATGGCATTGGCCGCCGCGACCGTCGCTGCCGGGAAAACCCCTGTGCCCCAATTGATCGAGGGTCGCCAGACCGAGGTGTCCGCAGACGTTCCGCCGATCTCGCCGAAGATGATCGACGGCCTGCGGCCGATGATGCGGCTGGTGGTGACCAACGGCACCGCGAAGGATCTGCAAGACGCAGGCGACGTGCGCGGCAAGACCGGTGAGGCCGAGTTCGAGGGCGGTTCACACGCGTGGTTCGCCGGATACCGCGGTGACCTCGCCTTCGCCGCGCTGATCGTCGGGGGAGGCAGCTCGGAATACGCGGTGCGGATGTGCAAGGACATGCTCAACGGACTGCCCCCCGACTACCTCGCCTGAGTAGCCTGGTCCCTGAAAGGGGACGGGCTCACATGACCATTGGCAATCCTGGCTCCAGCAGCAACTCCGGTGCGAACGCCGAAGTGGCCGCGCTGCGCATCTCGGATGCCGACCGCAACGGCACGCAACGCCGGCTGCACAACGCCGTGGCGCTCGGCTTGATCGACATCGACGAGTTCGAAGAACGGTCGGTCGCGGTATCGCATGCCCGGCTGCACTCCGAACTCGCGGCCCTGGTCGAGGATCTGCCGGGGCCCGGTGCGATCGTCACCACCGCGACCGACCGCGTCGAGCTGCGGGGTGTGTTGGGATCGCTGAAGCGCCAAGGGGAGTGGGTGGTGCCGACCCGCCTGGCGCTGGTTCGGCGCATGGGCTCCATCGATCTGGATCTGACGAAGGCGCGCTTCGCCGGCCCAATCGTGGTGATCGAGTTGGACGTGAAGTTCGGCTCGGTAGACATCCGGTTGCCGGACGGTGCGAGCGCGTCGATCGACGACGTCGAGGTGATCGTCGGCAGCGCACGCGATCACCGCAAGGACGCGCCCGCCGACGGGCGGCCGCACGTGATCCTCACCGGGCGAAGCGTCTGCGGTTCGATCGACATCCGCGGGCCGCGCCGGTCGTGGTTCGGCCGCGACCGGGGTTAGTCAGCGCCGTTCGAGCACTCCTCCGCTTCGTTTAGGAGACGAGTAGCAGTGCGGATGTGATGAGCATGATGGCGGCGGTGGCGCCGTGGATTCCCCAGGCAATGGATTTGGGGCCACCGTTGCTGAGCACGATGGCGGTGTCGGCGAGCGGAATGATGGTGGCGGCCAGGATTACCCAGCCCAGTAGGTGGGTGGCTCCTGCGACCATCAGGATGATGACGAACAGTCCCGATGCGATGTCGCGAATGCCCTTGATGCTCGTGTAGGCGCCGACGGATGCCTGGCCAAGGTCGAGTTGTATGCCGTATCCGGCGGCCGCGGCGCGCGGGGCGACGAGGAATCGTACGCCGATGACGATGATGGCCGCGGCGATGACTCCGGCGAGTGTGTAGCCGATCGCGGTGAGGATGTTCATGGGCGTACTCCTGCGTGTGGCTGGTGAATTGGTGAGAATGGCGTCGGGTCGAGCAGTACCGACTGAACGTCGGTGATGTCGTCGACGTCGAAGCCGGCCATGTCGGCGGCGAATTCTGGACTGGTCATGACTTGCTGGGTGAGTTGGTGACAGTGGTGGCGTTGGGGAGTGTCAGAGCATCAGCGCCACGCATAGGCCGGCCACTGCTAGACCTTGCAGGCCCGCGCGAACCACGATGATCGAGTCCCACTTTGCTTGCAGCGCACGCCCGTTCAGCAGTGTATGGCCGGCGCCGGCGGCTGCGGTCAATTGCCGATTGATGGGTGCGCTCACCCGTGTGTAGAGCACGAGCCAGACCACCAGCAGGACGAGGGCGGCGGCTGCCGCGATGGCCTGTGCCCAGTGTCCGGCCACCACCGCCAGCACCGCGGTGGTGGCAGTGGCCAGCACCCCGAGCGCCCCGGGCACCGGCATGCGTCGGTCGCCGTAGCGATGCACGCTTCCCGTGAGCGCGACCAGGGCGCTGTCGTCGACGGCGGCCAGGGCCGGTCGCAGCACGATCGCGCAGAACACGTCGGTGCCGTAGACCACCGCGGTTGCGAGCACCGCGAGCAGTGCGGCGGCGCGGGTGATGAGATCCAGCTCCATGTCATGACTCCTCTTCGGGGCAACTGCTAGCAACGCTAACCCTGAGCCTATGCGGTGTCAATAGCAGTGCTAGGGTTCCTATCGCTGCTAAAGGGAGACATGGCGAGCGATGATCGGCGTGAGCGTGAGGGGACTGGCCACCCTCAGTCGTGCTGGTCGACTACGCCCTGCGACGACGCAGGCCATCTTTCAACTGTTCGTCGAACAGCTCACCGGCACGCGACGTCCGGCGACAGGGAGCCGGTCAGCGGCGCTCGAGCACCGCGAAGGACAGCGTCGCGCGCGCGGCAAGCCGGTCGCGGCCCGCATCCGTGACGTCGACGGACGTGACGATCAATCGTCTGCCGGCTCGCACGATCGTGGCCTCCGCCCGCGCGGGTCCGACCACGATGGGGGCCAGGAAGTGGACGTTCATGTCCGCGGTGGTGACGTCCTGGTCGGAGCCGACGAGGTTGCCCGCCAACCGCCCTGCCGCGATGTCGATCAGCGTGGCCAGCAGTCCGCCCTGCAGCGCGCCGCGGATGTTGGTCAGATCGGGCCGGTTGTCCATCTCGATGACGATCCGATCGGCGGAGTCGACCACGTCGCGCATGCCCAGCTGGCCCAGGAGATGTCCGGGCGTGACGTCCATGGGAGTCGACTCACTTAGCATGACTCACGATATCATTCTCAATTTAAGAGAGTGACGTTCTCCTAGCTATTCTAGGTGTCATGCCCGTTCGCACCGCACTCCGTTCTGGAGACTTGTCGCCGACGCTTTCGGTACCCAAGTCGATTCCGCGCCCGGAGTACGCCTGGAAGCCGACCGTGCAGGAGGGCACCGAACCCTGGGTGCAGACGCCCGAGGTGATCGAGAAGATGCGGGTCGCCGGACGGATCGCGGCGGGCGCTCTGGCCGAGGCCGGCAAGGCCGTCGCGCCGGGGGTCACCACCGACGAACTCGATCGGATCGCCCACGACTACATGGTCGACAACGGTGCGTACCCGTCGACGCTGGGCTACAAGGGTTTCCCGAAGTCGTGCTGCACGTCGCTCAACGAGATCATTTGTCACGGCATCCCCGACTCGACGGTCGTGGAGGACGGCGACATCGTCAACATCGACGTCACCGCCTACATCGATGGCGTGCACGGCGACACCAACGCCACCTTCCTGGCGGGCGACGTCTCCGAGGAGCACCGGTTGCTCGTCGAGCGCACCCACGAAGCGACGATGCGGGCGATCAAGGCGGTCAAGCCCGGACGTTCGTTGTCGGTGGTGGGCAGGGTCATCGAGTCGTACGCGAATCGCTTCGGCTACAACGTGGTTCGCGACTTCACCGGCCACGGCATCGGCACCACCTTCCACAACGGGTTGGTCGTGCTGCACTACGACCAGCCCGCCGTCGATACCGTGCTGGAGCCCGGGATGACGTTCACCATCGAGCCGATGATCAACCTCGGCTCGCTGGACTACGAGATTTGGGACGACGGCTGGACGGTCGCCACCAAGGACAAGAAGTGGACCGCGCAGTTCGAGCACACGCTGGTGGTCACCGAGGACGGCGCAGACATCCTGACGCTGGTCGACTGATCTGACGCCGACAGTGCGGTTTCGTACGCGACGCGCCGGTCTGGGCGTATGAATCCGCACACTGGCGGCGCGCTGCTGGTCGCAGGCACCACGTCGGATGCCGGAAAGTCGATGGTCGTCGCCGGGCTGTGCCGACTTTTGTCGCGCAAGGGCATTCGCGTCGCGCCGTTCAAGGCGCAGAACATGTCCAACAACTCGGCGGTCACCGTCGACGGCGGCGAGATCGGCCGCGCCCAGGCCATGCAGGCACGCGCCGCGGGATTGGCGCCCAGTGTCCGGTTCAACCCGATCCTGCTCAAACCCGGCGGCGACCGCACGTCGCAACTGGTCATCCGAGGCAGGGTCGCTGGATCGGTCGCCGCCGCCGACTACTTCCAGCACCGCACTGAGCTAGCGGCAGTGGTGGCCGATGAACTCGCTTCGCTGCGAGGCGAATTCGACGCCGTGATCTGTGAGGGCGCCGGCTCACCGGCCGAGATCAACCTGCGCGCAACCGATCTGGCCAACATGGGTTTGGCCCGCGCGGCTGACCTGCCCGTCCTGCTGGTCGGCGACATCGACCGGGGCGGGCTGCTCGCGCACCTCTTCGGCACCGTCGCCGTGCTCGAACCGGACGACCAGCGCCTCATCGCCGGCTTCGTGGTCAACAAGTTCCGTGGCGATCCCGCCCTGCTGGCACCCGGGCTGGAGCAGCTGCGTCTGCTCACCGGCCGTCCCACCTACGGCGTCATTCCGTACAGCGACGGCTTGTGGCTGGACGCCGAGGACTCGTTGTCGGTGCACGCGCACCGTGTGGTGGGGGAGTCGCAACCGCCGCGGGGGTCGGAGTGGCTGAGGGTGGCGGCCATCCGATTTCCGCGCATCTCCAACTCCACCGACGTCGAGGCGCTCGCCTGCGAACCCGGTGTGCTGGTGCGCTGGGTCACCGAACCCTCCGATCTGGCAGACGCCGACGTCGTCGTGCTTCCCGGCAGCAAGGCGACGGTGACCGATCTCGGCTGGCTGCGTTCGAGCGGACTGGCGAACGGGGTTGCCGCGCACGCGGAGTCGGGGAAGCCGGTGCTCGGTGTGTGCGGCGGCCTGCAGATGTTGTGCCGCACCATCGACGACGAGGTGGAATCCGCGACGGGCCGCACCGAGGGCCTCGGTCTGCTCGATGCCGACATCGTCTTCGCGCCGGAGAAGACCCTCAAGCACTGGGAGGAGCCCCTGCACGGCTACGAGATCCACCACGGCCAGCTCACTCGCAGCGCGGAGGCCGACTGGCTCGGTGTCGGGATCCGCCACGGGGCGGTATTCGGCACCCACTGGCACGGACTACTCGACAATGACGACGTCCGCCGCGCGTGGTTGACCGAGGCCGCCGAGGCGGCGGGACGACGGGGTTTCACCGTTGCCGACGACACGGACGTCACCGCGCGCCGCGACGCCCAATTGGATTTGATGGCCGACCTGTTGGCCTCCCACCTCGACGTCGACGCCGTCATGGAACTACTCGAGCGTGGCGCGCCGCGGCGGCCGACCGTGACGTCGGGGCTGAGTAGCCTCGAGACATGATCGGACGGCGAACCGCAGCCGTCGTACTGGCGCTGCTTACCGCCACGTCGTCAGGCTGTGCGCGCGCCATCGAGGGAACCGCGACCTGGCCCGGCGCCCGACTGCAGGCAGCACTGCTGACGCCCGCCGACTTTCCGCCCGGCGTGCAGTACGGCCGCATCACGGACGCCCCTGGCGCCGCCGACGGTGAGGGTGGTCCACCGCCGATGCCGTCGCACCCCGAGGGCTGCACCGACGGGCTCACCCGGGTGATCGCCGAGTCGGCCGAGCGCGGGGCGGGCGCTGCGGCGAAGTACGTCGTCGCCTACGACGGCGCCCGCATCGTGATGACGTTGGTGTCCTGGCAGCTCGACCTCGACGGGCTCGCGGCCGTCGCGGACCGTTGCGCGAACTTTCAGACGTTCTTCGACCCGTCCTCGCAAGGCATCCCGATGACCACCACGCGGCTCGAGACGTCGCGTCCACACGCGCTCGTCTACCAGCAGACGATGCAGCTGGGAACCGAGCGCAGCAGCGCCTTCTTCTCGTTCGAGAACATCGGCCCGTCGGCCTTGTTCGCCATCGCGTTCCCGACTCCGAACCCGGCGGTGACCGCCAAAGCCACGCTGCCGCAGACGTTTCTGGACCTAATCGTCCAGCAGGCGCAACGCCTCGAATTACGCTGACCGCGAAGTGAACGGCGGGTGAAAACCAGCCCACGGACTTGATCAATCCCTGTAGCGTGGCCGAATGCCCTCGACTGTCGTAACCGTCGACGGTTTCCAAGCCGCCGTCGACGTGTCAGGCCCCGACAACGGGTCCGTCGTCGTGGTGCTCGGGGCCGCACACCAGGGGCCGTCGGCGTACGACGCGGTCTGTCAGCGGCTGCACACCGCATCGCTGCGCACCGTCGTGATCGGACCCGACCCACGTCTCAGCGCGAAGTCGGTGATCGGCATCCTGGACAGCCTCGGGGTGCGGTGGGCGCTCCTCGTCGGCGACCGCATCGGCGGCGAGTTGGCCTGGGAACTGGCGGCCTTGCGGTGGGATCGCTTCACCGGTCTGGTGGTGATCGACCGCGGCCATCCGTGCGTCGCCGACCAGGCCGGCGTGATCCGGGACGGTGACTGCCCCCCGGTGGAGGTGAACACCACCGCCCTGGTGAGTACGCCCGCCGCCCGCAACGTGGCCAGGGCCAGTCAGCGCTACGTGTACGGCGACTTCCGGTTGGTCGAACTGCTCGGCAGGCGAAACGCGCAAGAGTCGACGGCGCAGCTGGCCGCCGAGATCGTGCTGCGCACCAGTACCTGGTGATCCCGGCGGCCACCAGCTAGTTCTCGAGGAACACTTCCTCACCCGAGTCGGTCAACTCCACCTGCTTGATCGGACCGGTGAACCAGTTCTTCACCGATGCGTGCCAGTAGATCCACAGCAGGATCAGCACGCCACCCACCAGCAGCGGTGTGTAGTTGACGAACTTCCACTCGAAGCTGGCGTCCCACGGTGCGCCACCGATCGAAGTGGGGAACATCGCGATGATCGACGTGACGACGATTTCGATCAGCGCCACGGGCGCCATCCACTTGTGGTGTCCGCGCAGGTTCCACTTGCCAACGGCGAATGAATCGCCGAGCTTCCAGCGGTAGTAGATCGGCACCGCGAAGCACAGGTAAAGGCCGACCACGCCGATCGACACCACCGCGAAGAACGCGATCGGGACCGGTGCGCCGTTGATGTCCACCTCGACCAGCGCCGGCAGCGTGATGATCGCCGCAATGGTTGCAGTGACCATGACCGCATTCGCTGGCACCTTCTTGGTGCTCAGCTTCGACCACAGTTGGTGTCCCGGTACCGCACGGTCGCGGCTGAACGCGAACAGCATGCGCGACGCGCTGGTCTGGCAGGCGGTCGTGCAGAACAGCTGCCCGGCGGTCGAGATGAGCAGGACGACGGCGACCCACTTGGAATCCATCGCCTGGCTGAAGATGGTCGCGACCGCGCCACCGCCCGCCGTCACGCCGTCGACGTCCTGAACGGCAAACAGAAAGGTGAGCAGCAGGATCCAGCCGCCGATCGCCGAGTAGAAGATCGAGCGCCAGATGCCCTTGGCCGCACCGTCAGCCGCGCTCTTTGTCTCCTCCGACAGGTGCGCGGACGCGTCGTAACCCGTGATCGTGTATTGCGTCAGGATCGCCGACATCGGCAGCACGAAGAACAGGAAGGTAAGGCCCGACGAGGATCCGCCGAAGAAGCCGGTGTTGTTGACGGTCGTGGCGAAGACCGTCGAGAAGCTGGCGTGCTGCTCGGGAATCAGCCACAGGATGACGATGACGCCGGCGGCACCGACGACGTGCCACCAGACCGAGATGTTGTTGATGACCGCGAGGAGGTGCGACGAAAAGATGTTGATCGTCGCGGCTATCACCAGGATGACGAGGAACATGATGAACGTCCTCGTCAGGCTGTAACCGTTCAACCAGGTCTCGCTGAAGGTGCCCAGCGTGAGGTCGAGGAACGTCGCCGACCCGTAGGCGACCGACGCCAGGATGGCGATCAGCCCGATCAGGTTCAGCCAGCCGGTGTAATAGCCGGCCTTCGCCCCTCCGAGCTTGCTGGCCCACCAGTAGATGCCGCCCGACGTGGGATACGCGGACACCAGCTCGGACATGCAGAGTCCGATGATCAGGATGAAGACCGAAATGATCGGCCAGCCCCAGGCGATCGCTGCGGGGCCGCCGTTGTTCCAGCCCAGGCCGAACGACGTGAAACAGCCCGCCAGGATCGAGATGATCGAGAACGAGATGGCGAAGTTCGAGAAGCCGGACCAGGATCGATGCAGTTCCTGGCTGTAGCCGAGCGACGCAAGGTGCTTCTCGTCGTCGTCGAGTAGTTCGTGACCCTCGGGCACGGTGATTTCCCTTCGTTCCGAAGATGCCCACCCCTTGACGCGGCGGGCCACTGCCTAGGCACATTAGAGTGCTATTGGTCTGGTGTCCGACCTTTGGCAGTGACGGTTTGGTAAATCTGCCCAGAGTTCGGCAGGTGGACGGTTTCCAATGGTTGACTTTTCGTCATGACTCACAGAAAGGGCCCGCAATGACGCCATCGGCCCAGCGGTCCGGCATGTTGTCGCAAACGGACCTCGAGAGCCGAGTGGCGGCCGGCGAGATCGACACCGTGATCGTCGCCTTCACCGACATGCAGGGCCGATTGACCGGAAAGCGGATCTCGGCGCGGCTGTTCGTGGACGACGTCGTGGCGCACGGAGCCGAGTGCTGCAACTATCTGCTCGCCGTCGACGTCGACATGAACACCGTCGACGGCTACGCGATGTCCAGCTGGGAAGCGGGCTACGGCGACATGGTGATGACGCCGGACTTCACCACACTGCGTCTCATCCCGTGGCTGCCGGGCACCGCGCTGGTGATGGCCGATCTCGGCTGGCACGACGGCAAGCCGGTGGTGCCCGCCCCGCGCAGCATCCTGCGCCGCCAGCTGGACCGGCTGGCGGATCGCGGCATGACCGCCGTGGCCGCCACGGAACTGGAGTTCATGGTGTTCGACGACTCCTACCGCGCCGCGTGGGCCGCGGGCTACCGGGGCATGACGCCTGCCACCGATTACAACATCGACTACGCGATGCTGGCGTCGACGCGGATGGAGCCGCTGCTGCGCGACATCCGGCTCGGCATGGAGGGTGCGGGGCTGTACTGCGAGGGCGTCAAGGGGGAATGCAATCTCGGACAGCAGGAGATCGGCTTCCGTTACGACGACGCGCTGGTCACCTGTGACAACCACTCCATCTACAAGAACGGTGCCAAGGAGATCGCCGACCAGCACGGCAAGAGCCTGACGTTCATGGCGAAATACGATGAGCGCGAAGGCAACAGCTGCCACATCCACATTTCGTTCCGCGGCGAGGACGGCACGGCGGTGTTCGCCGACGAAGACCAGCCGCGCGGCATGTCGCGGATGTTCCAGAGCTTCATCGCCGGCCAGCTGGCCACGCTGCGCGAGCTCACGCTGTTCTACGCACCGAACATCAACTCCTACAAGCGCTTCGTCGAAGGCAGCTTCGCACCGACTGCGGTGGCGTGGGGGATGGACAACCGGACTTGCGCGCTGCGGGTCGTGGGGCATGGCCACGGCATGCGGATGGAGTGCCGGGCACCCGGTGGCGACGTCAACCAGTACCTTGCCGTCGCCGCCCTGATCGCCGGCGGCCTGCGCGGCATCGATCAGGAGCTCGAACTGCCCGACCCGTGCTCGGGCAACGCCTATACGTCTGGCGCGCAGCGGTTGCCGACCACGCTGGCCGAGGCCGCCGCGCTGTTCGAGGGCTCGGCCGTGGCACGCGAGGCGTTCGGCGACGACGTCGTCGAGCACTACCTGAACAACGCCCGCGTCGAGTTGGCGGCGTTCAACTCCGCCGTCACCGACTGGGAGAGGGTTCGCGGTTTTGAACGGCTCTAGACCTGTCCTGGGCCTGACCACCTACCTGCAGCAGGCGCAGACCGGGGTGTGGGACGTCAAGGCCAGCTTCCTGCCCGCCATCTACGTCGAGGGCGTCACCCTCGCGGGCGGCATCGCCACGCTGCTGCCGCCGCAACCGGTCGACGCCGACATCGCCGACCGGGTACTCGACGGCCTGGACGGCCTGGTGATCACCGGCGGCAGGGACGTCGACCCCGCCACGTACGGGCAAGCGCCGCATCCCTCCACCGATCCGCCTGCCCGCGAACGCGACGCCTGGGAACTCGCGCTCGTCGGGCGCGCCGTCGAACGCGGCATACCGCTGCTCGGGATCTGCCGCGGCGCACAGGTTCTCAACGTGGCACTGGGCGGAACGCTGCATCAGCACCTGCCCGACGTCATCGGTCACAACTGGCATCAGGCCGGCAACGCCGTGTTCAACACGTCCACCATCCAGACCGTGCCCGGTACCCGCCTTGCCGCGCTGATCGGCGAATCCACCGACGCGCAGTGCTACCACCACCAGGCCATCTCCGAGCTCGGCAAGGGACTGATCGCCACCGCGTGGGATCCCGACGGCGTGGTGGAAGCCGTCGAGCTTCCCGGCGAGCAGTTCGTTCTGGCCGTGCAGTGGCATCCCGAGGAACGACTCGACGATCTACGACTGTTCTCCGGTGTCGTGCAGGCGGCGGCGGAGTATGCAACGGAAAGGGCCACCTCTTGACTACCTCGACACTGATCAACCCGGCCACCGAAGAGGAGCTGCGCACCGTCGAACTGCTCGACGTGCCTGCCACCGATGATGCGATCGCCCGCGCGAAGTCCGCGCAGAAGCAGTGGGCCAAGCTGGCGCCCGCCGAGCGGGCCGCCGCATTGCGGTCGTTCGCCGCGGTGGTGGATGCCCACGTCGGCGAATTGGCGGCGCTCGAGGTGACGAACTCCGGGCACGTGATCGGCAACGCCGAGTGGGAGGCCGGTCACGTTCGCGACGTGCTGCAGTTCTACTCGGCCAGCCCGGAACGCATGTCCGGCAAGCAGATTCCCGTCGCCGGTGGCCTGGACGTCACCTTCAACGAGCCGCTCGGCGTCGTCGCCGTCATTGCGCCTTGGAACTTCCCGATGACCATCGCGTCATGGGGTTTCGTGCCCGCCCTGGCCGCCGGCAACGCAGTTCTGGTCAAGCCTGCCGAGATCACCCCGTTGACCACCATGCGGCTGGCCGAACTCGGCCTCGAGGCGGGTCTGCCAGAGGGACTGTTCCAGGTGCTGCCTGGCAAGGGTTCGGTGGTGGGGGAGCGCTTCATCAGTCATCCGGACGTCCGCAAGATCGTCTTCACCGGCTCCACCGAGGTGGGCGTCAAGGTGATGGCGGGCGCCGCGCAGCAGGTGAAGCGCGTGACGCTGGAGCTCGGTGGCAAGAGCGCCAACATCGTGTTCGACGACTGCGATCTCGAGAAGGCCGCGGCCACCGCACCCTACGGAGTGTTCGACAACGCCGGCCAGGACTGCTGCGCGCGCAGCCGAATCCTGGTTCAGCGCAATGTGTACGACCGCTTCATGGAACTGCTCGAGCCCGCGGTGAAGGGCGTCGTCGTTGGCGATCCCGCGTCGCGGGACAGTGAGATGGGCCCGCTGGTCTCGCGTGCGCACTTCGACACCGTGGCGTCCTACGTGCCAAAGGACGCCCCAATAGCATTTCAGGGGTCCGCGCCGTCGGGCCCCGGCTACTGGTTCCCGCCAACGGTTCTCACCCCACATCGAAACGACCGCACGGTCACCGAGGAGATCTTCGGCCCCGTCGTCACCGTGCTGCCGTTCGAGGACGAGGCCGACGCCATCGAGCTGGCCAACGATTCGCCGTACGGGTTGTCCGGGTCCATCTGGACCGACAACCTGTCGAGGGCGATGCGGGTGTCCCGTGCGGTGGAATCCGGCAACCTGTCGGTGAACTCGCATTCCTCGGTGCGCTACAGCACCCCGTTCGGCGGCTTCAAACAATCCGGGCTTGGCCGTGAACTCGGTCCGGACGCGCCACTGCACTTCACGGAAACCAAGAACGTCTTCTTTGCGATAACGGAGAACATCTAGATGGAAAAAGTGGATCTGACCCAACGGCTTTCGGGCAAGGTCGCCGTCATCACCGGCGGCGCCAGCGGCATCGGGCTGGCCACCGCCAAGCGGATGCGGGCCGAGGGCGCCACCATCGTGATCGGTGACATCGACCCGGCGACCGGCAAGTCGGTCGCCGAGGAACTCGACGGCCTGTTCGTCCAGGTCGACGTGGCGGACAAGGAGGCGGTCGACAACCTCTTCGACACGGCCGCCGCGACGTACGGCTCGGTCGACATCGCGTTCAACAACGCGGGCATCTCGCCGCCCGAGGACGACCTGATCGAGAACACCGAACTCGATGCGTGGGAGCGGGTGCAGGACATCAACCTCAAGTCCGTGTACCTGTGCAGCAAGGCCGCGCTGCGGCACATGGTGCCGCAGAAGAGAGGCTCGATCATCAACACGGCGTCGTTCGTCGCGGTGATGGGGTCGGCCACGTCGCAGATCTCCTACACCGCGTCCAAGGGCGGGGTGCTGGCGATGTCGCGGGAGCTGGGAGTGCAGTTCGCCCGGCAGGGCATCCGCGTCAACGCGCTCTGCCCGGGACCGGTGAACACGCCGCTGCTGCAGGAACTGTTCGCCAAGGATCCGGAGCGGGCGGCGCGCCGGCTGGTGCACATTCCGTTGGGCCGGTTCGCCGAGCCCGAGGAGCTCGCCGCGGCGGTCGCGTTCCTGGCCAGCGATGACTCGTCGTTCATCACCGGGTCGACGTTCCTGGTCGACGGCGGCATCAGCTCGGCGTACGTGACGCCGGTGTAAGCCATGACTGCCGACCCGGACGCGCCACAGCCCCGCTCTGAGGCTCTGCTGCGTCCGGTTCGGCTCGGCAATGCTTTCGAAGACACCGTCGGCCGGCTTCTCGAAACCATCCGGCTGGGCCTGCTGGCGCCCGGCGAGTCGCTGCCACCCGAACGCGAACTCGCCACCCGGCTCGGGGTCAGCCGCGACACCGTGCGCGACGCCATCAAGTCGCTCGCCGAGGCGGGCTACCTGGTGTCGCGGCGGGGCCGATACGGCGGCACGTTCCTGGCCGACGAGTTGCCCACCCCGAGCGGCGACGGCAGCGGGTTCAGCCGCGCCGAGATCGACGACGCGCTGCGGCTGCGCGAGATCCTCGAGGTGGGCGCCGCCCGGATGTCCGCGGCCCGGACGCTGGCCGCGACCGAGCGGGAGATGTTGTGGAGCCGGTTGACCGACGTCCGGGGTGCCGCACCGGAGGACTATCGGCGGCTCGACTCGCGCCTGCACCTTGCGATCGCCGAGGCCGCCGGGGCGCCGTCACTGGTGCCGCTGGTCGCCGAGAACCGGATGCGGCTCAACGAACTGCTGGATCACATTCCGCTGCTGGCACGCAACATCGCGCACTCGGACGAACAGCACGAGGCCATCGTGGTAGCGATCCTTGCCGGTGACGGGGAGCGCGCCGCCGAGGTCATGGCCGCACACATCTGGGGCTCCGCGGCCCTGTTGCACGGCTTCCTGGACTAGCTTCCTCCTGGCGCGAGCGTGCGCGTTTGCAGACGACACGCCGCGAAACGACGGCATTTTGCGCACGTTCACGCGTCGTCAGGTGTGGTTGGCCATCCAACTACGGTGCCGCATTGCGGCTTTGCGGGCGGCCTTAGCGAGCTTCTTGTCGGGCAAGTGCCGGCCGAGAGCGTCGAGCACCAGCTCCGTCTCTGGCGCCGGGTGCCGCACCATCCGTTCCACTGCGTCGTACTGGTCGCTGGCGTGCGGTGCTTCGCAGAACATCTCGCACAATTCCTCGGGATCCTCGAGCGAGGCGGCCAGCACGTCGACGAACACACCGATGTCGACGAGGTGGCCAAGTTCCGCTTCGTCCGCCAGACCGCGCGCCATGAGATAGAGGGCGGCTTGGCCTGCCACGGGGCTGTCCAGCAGTTCGCGCACCGCAGCTTGCACCGAGGCGTCGTCGAACAGTTCGAGGGCGCCGAATCCCTTGAGCCGCAAAGCTGCATCGTCACCTGACCGAATCACCTCGATGATCTGGCCAACCCGGTCTTGGGTCTCGATACCGGGCTGCCACGCATCCATCACGGCCTGCCGCTGTTCGTCGGGCACTGAGTCGAGCGCATCGATCAGCGCCGACGCGGGCCCGTCGACGAGATCGTCGACGCGGTGCAGGAGGTAACCGGCCTCTTCGAGGTGGATGGGCCACGACGTGCCGACCGAGGGCGGTCAGACGGATGATCCCACCGATGGGAAGGGTACGTGCGTGGCGCTCGATCTGCCTGCGCTCGGTCCAGTCGATGACGCCGACGGCTTCGAGCGTCTGAAAGATGTTGCTTACGCCGCTCTGCGCAATGCCTTCCATGGTTTCCGACCATTGCGGCCAGTACGGTTCGACCTCGTTGCGCAACGCCGGTTCGACGAGTTCGACGAGCTCGTCGACGTCACCGGCCACGTCGGGGTCGAGGATGCGGGCCAGCCAGTGCACCGTGCAGCCGTCGAGCAGCTCGTGGACGGTGTCGAGGAATTCGTAGAATTGGCCACGCGACCCAAGGGCGCCGAGCTCGATGATCGCGTTGTAGACGGCGGTCGCGCGGTCGGTGGCCGATGTCCGGGACCACGCTTTCACCGGCGTCAGGCGACGGTTTCGAACCCGAACGGCGCCAGCCTTCTTCGCGATGTTGACGATCGAATTCAGCCCCGGCAGATGTTCCGTGGTGCTGGTTCGGAAGGTTCGGTCCCCGAAGGTTGGGTCCATCTCGTCGCCGGTGTCGAGCAGGTCGATCAGCGCCTTGCCGTCCGCCCGCTTGATGTTGCCTCGTTCGGTCAGCGGCTTGCCGGATTCGCCGAGATAGTCGCGCAGCGCATCGATCGTGGCGAGCATCGGCGCTTGCGCCGCGACTGATTCGACGTCGGCAAGGGGCGGCGGGATGTACAGGAACGGCAGCTCCAACGGCCCGGGTTCTTCGTCCAAGACTTGGTCGAGCGCCGCGGCCTGTTGTTCAACCGGTAGAGCTTTGAACGCGGCCATTCGGGACCGAAGTTCGGCCGTCAGCTCATCCTCGGACATCGCATTGGGTTGCGCCAGCAGCTCGATGTACCGCGGCTTGCCCGGTGGGTTGAAACCGGGGTGAGTGAGCAGGGCCTTGGACGAGCCGTTCGGGCTCGTCGACGTCTGGTGCACGGCGCCGGCGAGGCTCGCGGTCAAGTGGCTCAACCCGGCGCCGCGCGGAGACCCACCCGCCAGCCGTCCGGTGTCGCCGAGAAATTCGAGAAACGCGCCGATCGACGCGCAGAACACCGTCGACTCCTCGGCGTCGATGGTCATGCGAGGGGGACACCAGTCGAGCAGGAAGTCCACGATCTGGTCCTCGTCGACCGCACCAAGTCCTCCGCCGGCGTGCGTACGTTGCCAGTCGGCGAAGACGGCGGCATTGGCGACGGTGTCGTCGGGGTATGGATCGCCTGCGTCGGCCATCCACGAGCGGAACTCATCGAGTAGCTCAGATGTGCGGCGATCTTCGGCCAACTGCATTCCCATTCGGCGAGCGTTTCGGCTGGAATTCGTGTTCAAAGCTACGCCTGCGCCCTTCGGCGACGTTCCTGGATTAGATTCGAACCGTGGAACGGCACGGCAACCAGACGCAGGTCAAGCATGCGTCGTCCGCGTTGGCCGACGTGGACAGCGCGACCTGGACGCAGCGCTTCGATTTGCTGTCCGATCCCAACCGGCTGGAGATCCTGCTCATCCTGCACCGGACGCCGGGTATCTGCGTCAGTGACCTCGCCGCCGCGCTTGGGCGATCGGAAAACGCCGTTTCCCAAGCACTTCGGGTGCTTCGCCAGCAGGGTTGGGTCTCCAGCACGCGGGTTGGCCGCGCCGTGGCGTACCGTTTGGAGGACGAGATCGTGCACGATCTGCTGCACTGGATCGGCGCGAGACATTCCTGATCATCTGAACAGCTAGACAGATGGTGCTGGCCGGGCCTAGGCTCGACGGATGAGCGTCGCGCCGCCCCTCGGGGAAAGTGTCCGATGACCATCACCACCGAAGCGACCCCCAGCGGGGCCACCCGATTCGACCGAGCCGACTGGACGTCGGTCGCGGCGATCGGCGCCGTCGTCCTGTTCCTGCACGTATTCGGCTGGGGCGTCCTGGTATTCGGGGTTGCCCCCCAGCACATCACGCTCGGATCGGCCGGGGTTTTCGGCGTCGGGCTCGGCGTGACCGCCTACCTGCTCGGTGTCCGACACGCCTTCGACGCCGACCACATCGCGGTGATCGACAACACCACCCGCAAGCTGGTCGGGGAGGGGACGCGCTCGCTGTCCGCCGGCTTCTGGTTCTCGCTGGGGCATTCCAGCGTCGTGTTCGGTCTGGCCTTCCTGCTCGCCCTTGGCGTCAAGGCGCTCGTCGGTCCGGTACAGGACGAAGGCTCGCCGATGCTGCAGACCCTCGGGCTGATCGGCTCGCTCGTCGCAGGCACCTTCCTCATCCTGATCGGCTTGACCAACCTCTTCGCGGTGGTCGGCATCGCCAAGGTCTTCCGCAACATGCGCAGCGGCGACTTCGACGAGGAGGAGCTCGAGCGGCAACTCAACAGCCGCGGCTTCCTGGCCCGGCTGCTCGGTCGGGTGATGCGCCGGGTCAGCAAGCCGTGGCATCTGTACCCGGTCGGCTTCCTGATGGGGCTCGGGTTCGACACCGCGACACAGGTGGCGTTGCTGGTACTCGCCGCAGGCACGGCGGCGTTCACGCTGCCCTGGTACGCCATCCTGGTGCTGCCGGTTCTGTTCGCGGCCGGGATGAGCCTCTTCGATGCGGTCGACGGCATCTTCATGGCGCGGGCCTACGGTTGGGCGTTCCTCAAGCCGATCCGCAAGGTGTACTACAACCTGACCATCACCGTGCTGTCGGTGATCGTCGCCCTGATCATCGGAGTCATCGTGCTGACCGGCCTTCTGGTCGACCGGCTCGGCATCCATTCCGGGCCGTTGGCGGCCATCGGTTCGGCCGACCTCCAGTCCGTCGGTTTCGTGATCGTCGGGATGTTCGTCGCCGTCTGGGTGGTCGCCGTTGCGGTGTGGCGGTTCGGCCGCGTCGAGGAACGCTTCAGCCCGTCGAGCTAGGTCAGGCCCGAGCTAGATCAGGCCGATCAAGGCGTTCTCGATCACCTCGGACAGCGCGGGGTGAATCCAATATTGGCCGCGGGCAACCTCTTTGGCGGTCTGGCCCAGGCTCATCGCCTGGATCAACGGCTGGATGAGTGACGATGCCTGGTATCCCATCACGTGCGCGCCGAGGATCTTGCCCGTAGCCCGGTCACCGATCAGCTTGGCGATCCCGTGCTCGTCCTCCATCGCCCAGCCGTAGGCGGTATCGCCATACCGCTGCACCTTGACGACGATGTCGTAACCGGCCTTGATGGCCTCCAGTTCGGTGAGGCCGACCATCGCGATCTGCGGATCGGTGAACACCGCTGACGGCACGTACCGGTGGTCACTGCGCGTCATCGCATCGGTGTCGTCCCAGTCGAGCAGCAGGTTGTCCCGCGCGACCCGAGCTTCGTGGTTGGCGACGTGCTTGAGCTGATACGCCGACGACACATCGCCCAGGGCGAAGATGCCCCGTGCCGTGGTGCGCTGGTATTCGTCGACCACCACTGAGCCATCGTCGATCTCGACTCCTGCGAGGTGGGCGTCGAGCAGGTCGCCGCTGGGTAGCCGGCCCGTCGCCACCAGCAGCATGTCGGCGCGCAGGACGGACCCGTCGTCGAGCTCCAGTGCGACGCCCTCGGCCTCCTGCCGGGAACCGACGACGTTGCGGTGCGTACGCAGCTGCCACTTGTGCGAGGCCAGTTCGGTGAAGGCCTCGCAGATCGTCGGATCGCAATGCGTCAACAGGCCGTGTCCCCGCACGACGATGGTGACCCGCACGCCGAGGGCGGAGAAGACGTGCGCGAACTCGGCGGCGACGAAGCCGCCGCCGACGATGACCAGATGCTCGGGCAGTTCCGCGATGCGCATGATCGTGTCGCTGGTCTCGTAGTGGACGCCACAGTCGACGATCGCCGGCGGAACGTTGATCCGCGAACCCGCCGCGATCACCACCTGATCGGTGGTGAACTCGTCGCCGGCCTCGGTGCGCATCGTGTAGCGCCCATCGGGCTGCGTGGGACCGAACCGGGTGTGGCTGGCGTACACCGTGACGTTCGGCAGTGACCGTCGGTACTCCTCACCCCCGAGCGCGATCGGGTCGATGCGGCCGAACACCCGCGACACGATGTCGTTCCAGCGCACCTTGTCGACGTGGGCGTCGACGCCGAACCGCGAGCTGGTCTCGATGGTGCGCGCGACCTCGGCGGCGTAGACGAACATCTTGGTCGGGATGCATCCCACGTTGAGGCAGGTGCCGCCGAACGTGCCCTGCTCGCAGATGGCGACCTTCTTGCCGGCGTAGCGCTCGTCGAGAATGCTGTTGCCCGAACCGGTTCCGATGATCGTCAGATCGAAGTGCTCCAAAGTGTCAGCCCTGTTCCGATCGTGTGGTGGGTGGTGAGGTCCGGGTGAGCAGGTGGCGATCCAGCCAGTCGTCCAACTCACGGTAGGCCGCCGCGCGCGGTTGCGGCAGCGACAGGAACACGTCGTGCTTGGCGTCGGTGATCGGGGCGATGGTGGTGTGGTTGCCCACGCAACCGGACCACCGGGCGATCAGCGCGACGTCGAGCACGGCGTCGCCGCGTTGGATCAGTTCCGGATCGGGCGATTCCCGGACGCTGTGGTCCGACCGCAGGATCAGGTTGGGTACGCCGACGTCGAGCCCGCGGTGCAGGCGCGCTTGGCCACGGCGCACCGCATTGATCCAGCCGAACGTGACGGGGAACCCGCCGAGCGGTTTCCAGTCCAGGTTGTAGTCGAACTCGCCCGCGTAGTCGCGGTGCAGCGAGGTGCCGTAACCGCCGGGGGTCGGCTTGCGGATGACGTGCCGCTTGCGCAGCCGGGCCAGCGCGAACAGCGCCGCCGACGTGGGTGGCGTGCGCAGCACCGCGGGACCGTGCAAGTCGAAGAACGGGCTGTTCAGCACCAGTGCGCCGATGTCGACCGCGGCGCTGCCCCCGCGCCGGCGCAGCCGATCCAGCCACAACGTGGCGATGAGACCGCCGGCGGAATGCCCGTAGAGGCAGACCGTCACCCCGGGGTCGTCGGCCGCGATGATCGCCAACGCACGCTCCAGCTCCGCGTCGTAGCTCGCGAGGTCGGTCGTGAAGTGTGGCGTCTGGCCGGGCTGCCGGGAGCGCCCACACTTGTGCAGGTCGATGGCGTAGAACGTGACGCCGCGCGCGGCGAAGTGGTCGGCCAGCTCGGCGTTGAAGAAGTAATCCGTGTAGCCGTGCAGCGCAAGCACGGCATGGCGGGCGCCGCCTGCCTCCCCGCGGCGGACGAGCGTGGCGACGAGGTCACCCTCGCCGTGCGGATCCGGACCGAGCGGAATCGTCTGCTGCCAGTATCCGGGCAGCACGTCGGGCTCCCATCCAGACGCCGACGAGCTCACGACAGCTACCTTAACCGCGCGATGTGACCAATCGAACGTCGACGGGGACCGGTGGGCAGGTTGGGCCTCGAAGCGGCGGGATAACCTGATAACCAGCCAAACCGCATCGAGCGGACGTGCGACCGCGAAGGATCAAAAACCCGTGTCTGAGTCCAACGGAGCCAAGACAACGAAGACGGACGTCGTGCTGGTGGGTGCGGGCATCATGAGCGCCACCCTCGGCACGCTGCTGAAGCTCATGGAGCCCGACTGGTCGATCACGCTGATCGAGCGCCTCGACGGCGCAGCCGCCGAGAGTAGCGACCCGTGGAACAACGCGGGCACCGGGCACTCGGCGTTGTGTGAGCTGAACTACACCCCGCAGCGGCCCGACGGCACCATCGACATCAGCAAAGCGGTCCACGTCAACGAGCAGTTCCAGGTCTCCCGCCAATTCTGGTCGTACGCCGTGGAGAACGGCGTGCTGCCCGACGTGCGCAGCTTCCTCAACCCCATCCCGCACGTGGCGTTCGTGCACGGTGCCGAGCACATCGACTACCTCAAGCGCAGGCATCAGACGCTGGTCGCGAACCCCTTGTTCGCGTCGATGGAGTACATCGACGACCGCGACGAGTTCTCCCGGCGCCTGCCGCTGATGGCCGACAAGCGTGACTTCTCCGAACCCGTCGCGCTGAACTGGACGCAGGACGGCACCGACGTCGACTTCGGGTCGCTGTCGCGCCAGTTGATCGGGTTCGGTGCCCAGCGGGGCATGACGACGCTGTTCGGCCACGACGTCCGCAACCTGCACAAGGAGTCCGACGGCAGCTGGACGCTCAAGGTGACCAACCGCCGCACCAAGGCGAAGCGCAAGATCAACGCGAAGTTCGTGTTCGTCGGCGCCGGTGGCGGCGCGCTACCGTTGCTGCAGAAGTCGGGCATCGCCGAGGCCAAGGGATTCGGCGGCTTTCCGGTCGGCGGCGAGTTCCTCCGGACCGACAACGCGGCGCTGGCCGCCGCGCACCAGGCCAAGGTGTACGGGCAGCCGCCGCTCGGCGCACCGCCGATGTCGGTGCCGCACTTGGACACCCGGGTCATCAACGGGCGGTCGTGGCTGTTGTTCGGACCGTTCGCGGGCTGGTCGCCGAAGTTCCTCAAGCAGGGCAAGGTCACCGATTTGCCGTTGTCGGTCAAGCCCAACAACCTGGCCTCGATGCTGGGCGTCGGGCTCACCGAGATGAGCCTGGTGAAGTACCTGGTCGGACAGCTGCGGCTCAGCGAAGCCGACCGCGTCGATGCACTGCGCGAATTCGCGCCCGGCGCAGTCGATTCCGATTGGGAACTGGACGTCGCGGGCCAGCGCGTGCAGGTGATTCGCCGCAAGGGCGCCGGCGGGGTGCTGGAGTTCGGCACCACGGTGTTGTCGGCGGCCGATGGCAGCATCGCCGGCTTGCTCGGCGCCTCACCCGGCGCCTCCACCGCGGTGCCCGCCATGCTCGACGTGATGGAGCGCTGCTTCCCCGACCGTTACGCCGCGTGGCAGCCCAAGCTCAAGGCGATGGTGCCGTCGTTGGGCATCGAACTGTCCAACGAACCCAAGCTGTACGAGGAGGTGTGGGACTGGGGCACCAAGGCGCTCAAGCTCGACCGACCCGCCAGCGGAGTGCCCGCCGTCGGAGCCGCGGTTTCACCGTGACGGTCGTCCCCAGACGAAGCTGGGCCAAGGACCTCGACGCCGCGACGCTGTACGAACTGCTCAAGCTGCGCGTCGAGGTGTTCGTCGTCGAGCAGGCCACCCCGTATCCGGAACTGGACGGGCGTGATCTGCTCGCCGAAACGCGTCACTTCTGGCTGGAAAGCCCAGACGGACGGGTGATCTCGACGCTGCGGCTCATGGAGGAGCATCCCGGCGGGGAGAAGGCGTTCCGCATCGGGCGGGTCTGCACCAAGCGCAGCGATCGCGGTCACGGCCACACCAGCCGGTTGATGCAGGCGGCGCTGGCCGAGGTCGGTGACTACCCCTGCCGCATCGATGCGCAGACCTACCTTGAGGAGATGTACGTCAAGCACGGCTTCGTCCGCTCCGGTGACGAGTTCCTCGACGACGGAATTCCTCATGTCCCCATGGTGCGCAGCGGAATTCACGGAACCCCGTGACGTCGTATCCGTTCAGCGCGCTCGTCGGACAGGATCAGCTGCGGCTCGCCTTGGTGCTGTGCGCGGTGCGGCCGGACATCGGCGGGGTGCTGATCCGCGGCGAGAAGGGCACCGCCAAGTCGACGGCCGTGCGCGGCCTGGCGACCGTGCTGTCCGCCGTCGACGACGACGCACGGCTGGTCGAACTGCCCATCGGTGCCACCGAGGACCGCGTCGTCGGTTCACTCGACCTGCAACGCGTATTGCGCGACGGTGAGCACGCATTCAGCCCCGGCCTGCTCGCGCGCGCTCACGGTGGCGTGCTGTACGTCGACGAGGTCAACCTGCTGCACGACCACCTCGTCGACGTGCTGCTCGACGCCGCCGCGATGGGCCGGGTGCACGTCGAACGCGACGGCGTCTCGCACAGCCACGACGCCCGGTTCGTATTGATCGGCACCATGAATCCCGAAGAGGGCGAACTGCGTCCGCAGTTGCTCGACCGGTTCGGACTGACCGTCGACGTGTACGCCTCGCGCGACGTCGACGTGCGCGTCGAGGTGATCCGCAAGCGGATGGCGTTCGAGGCCGACCCGGAAGGGTTCGCCGGGCGCTACGCCGACGACGACACCGACCTGGCCCGGCGGATCGCGGCAGCCCGCGCGTTGGTGCCCGACGTGGTGTTGCCGGACGGGGAGTTGCGGCGCATCGCGGCGCTGTGTGCGGCGTTCGACGTGGACGGCATGCGCGCCGACCTGGTGATTGCACGCACCGCGGTGGCGCACGCGGCGTGGCGCGGCGCCGATACCGTTGCGGAGCAAGACATTCGCGTCGCCGCCGAATTGGCCCTGCCGCACCGGCGTCGCCGTGATCCTTTCGACGATCCCGGGTTGGACCCCGACCAGCTGGACGAGGCGCTGGCCCAGGCCGGTGACTCCGGGCCCGACGCCGAGCCGGAACCAGAACCCGATCCCGAGCCGCCGGGCGGCGGTGGAGTGTCCGGCGATTCACCGGAACACTCATCGCCCCAGCGCAATTCGCCGTCGGCCGGATCACGGCCGAACGCGCCGCCCGCGGCGACCTTCCGGACCAAGGCGCTGGTGGTGCCCGGGGTTGGCGAGGGCGCGCCCGGCCGGCGGTCCAGGGCCAGGAACCGGACCGGCACCACGGTGTCGGCCACCGACGATCCCGACGTCGGGCACGGCGTGCACATGTTCGGCACGTTGCTCGCCGCGGTGGGCCGCCAGCAGCGGCCAGGCCGGGTGTCCGTGGGCGCCGCCGACGTGCGGCGGGCGATCCGCGAAGGCCGCGAGGGCAACCTGGTCATCTTCGTCGTCGACGCGTCCGGATCGATGGCCGCACGCGACCGGATGGCGGCGGTCGGCGGGGCCACGCTGTCGTTGTTGCGCGACGCGTATCAGCGTCGGGACAAGGTCGCCGTGATCACGTTCCGCGGGCAGCAAGCCGAACTGGTGTTGCCGCCGACATCGTCGGTCCACATCGCGAGCCGCCGGCTCGCGCGGTTCGACACCGGCGGCAAGACACCGCTGGCGCAGGGCCTGTTGGCGGCGCGCGACGTGGTGGTGCGTGAGAAGACTCGCGACCGCGCGCGCCGCAGTCTGGTGGTCGTCCTCACCGACGGCCGGGCGACCGGTGGGCCCGACCCGCTGGGGCGCACGCGCCGCGCGGCGGGCCTGCTGCTGGCGGAGGGCTCCGCCGCCGTCGTGGTCGACTGCGAGACGTCCTATGTGAGACTGGGTTTGGCTGAGGATCTGGCGAACCAGTTGGGTGCACCGACCGTGCGACTAGGCCAACTTCACGCGGATTCGTTGACCAGGCTGGTCAAGTCCGAGGCCGACCTCGGCGCCGCGTGATCGACCGGTAGGGGAGAAGTTCGATGCCACAAGGCCAACCGCTCACCGTTCCCGACGATGGACTGACCACGCGCGCCCGGCGAAACGCCCCGCTGCTCGCGGTCCACACCGGGCCCGGGAAGGGCAAGTCGACGGCGGCGTTCGGCATGGCGCTGCGCGCCTGGAACCAGGGCTTCGACGTCGCTGTGTTCCAGTTCGTCAAGAGCGCCAAGTGGAAGGTGGGCGAGGAGGCGGCCTTTCGCGAGCTCGGCCGCCTGCACGACGAGCAGGGCATCGGCGGATCGGTGCAGTGGCACAAGATGGGGTCGGGCTGGTCGTGGACGCGTAAAGCGGGCAGCGACGTCGACCACGCCGCCGACGCCGCCGACGGCTGGGCCGAGATCGCCCGCAGGCTCGCCGAGGAGCGCCACGACTTCTACGTGCTCGACGAGTTCACCTATCCACTGAAGTGGGGCTGGGTGGACACCGAGAATGTGGTCGAGGTGCTCGCGTCGCGGCCGGGCCACCAGCACGTCGTGATCACCGGCCGGGACGCGCCGCAGCGGCTGATCGACGCCGCCGACCTGGTGACCGAGATGACGAAGGTCAAGCACCCGATGGACAGCGGCCGCAAGGGCCAGCGGGGCATCGAGTGGTGACCACCCCTGCGTTTTCGGCGTGCTCCGTTCCGCTCAGCGTGACGCAGCACGCCGAAATCGCGAGGTTCGAGTAGATGAGTGCCCCTGCCGTCGTGATCGCCGCACCCGCCTCGGGCAGCGGCAAGACCACGGTCGCCACCGGGCTGATGGGCGCGCTGCGGCGGGCCGGGCACCGCGTCGCGCCGTTCAAGGTCGGTCCCGACTTCATCGATCCCGGGTACCACGCGCTGGCCACCGGTCGACCGGGACGCAACCTCGACCCGGTGCTCGTCGGCGAGCAGCTGATCGGCCCGCTGTTTCGGCACGGCAGCATCGGGGCCGACATCGCCGTCGTCGAGGGCGTCATGGGACTGTTCGACGGCCGGATCTCCGAGCATGCCGTCGGCCCGGCCGAAGGGTCGACCGCGCACGTCGCCGGTCTGCTCGGCGCGCCCGTGCTGCTGGTCGTCGACGCGCGGGGCCAGAGCCACAGCATCGCCGCGCTGTTGCACGGCTTCGCCACCTTCGATCAGTCGGTGCGGATCGCGGGCGTCATCCTGAACCGGGTCGGTACGCCACGCCACGAGCAGGTGCTTCGACAGGCCTGCGAACAGGCCGGTGTTCCCGTGCTCGGCGCGATCCCGCGCGCCGACGAGTTGTCCATTCCATCAAGGCATCTCGGCCTGGTGACAGCGGTCGAGCACGGCAAGCTGGCACACGACGCCGTCACCGCGATGACCGAGCTGGTGGCCCGGCACGTCGACGTCGCCGCGGTACGCAGCGCGGCCACCTCCCGCGTCGCCGACGAGCCATGGGATCCCGCGGTCGCCGTCGGAGAACCGGCCGGTGCGGCGGTCGTCGCACTGGCCGCGGGTAAGGCGTTCAGCTTCGGCTACCCCGAGCACGCCGAACTGCTGCGAGCGGCGGGCGCCGTCGTCGCCGAGTTCGATCCGCTCACCGAGCCACTGCCCGCCAACACCGCGGCGCTCGTCGTGCCTGGCGGGTTCCCCGAACAGTTCACCGCCGAGTTGTCGGCCAACGACGTTGTCCGGCAACAGATTCGACAATTGGCCGAAGCGGGCGCGCCGATCCACGCCGAGTGCGCCGGCCTGGCCTATCTCGTCGACGACCTCGACGGCGTCCCGATGTGCGGAGTGTTGTCCGGCTCCGCTCGGTTCACCGAACGACTCACCCTCGGATACCGCAACGCCGTCGCGACGGCGGACTCCTCGATGCATCCGGCGGGGACGCGGGCCGTCGGGCACGAATTCCATCGCACGCAGGCGACGTTCGCGCGCAGCTACGAGCCGGCGTGGCGGTTCGGCCGTGGCCAAGGGGACGCCGTCGCGGACGGCGCCGTGCACGCCGGGGTGCACGCCGCCTATCTGCACGTCCA
The DNA here is from genome assembly GCF_000620625.1 of Mycobacterium sp. URHB0044. Taxonomy (GTDB): domain Bacteria; phylum Actinomycetota; class Actinomycetes; order Mycobacteriales; family Mycobacteriaceae; genus Mycobacterium. The sequence goes on from NZ_JIAW01000002.1 coordinate 60,511, forward strand.
TGCCGCCGCCCAGCCGCACGCAGCTGCCCGCTTCGTCACCGCGGCGGAGTCGCGTATCCGAGCCGCCCGCGGCAACCTCTAGGCTCGCCGGGTGACCGAGAACGCCTACCTCGCCGGCCTGCGGCTGTCCGGACGGAAAGTCGTTGTGGTCGGCGGCGGTACGGTCGCGCAACGCCGCCTACCCCTGCTCCTGGCCAACGGCGCCGACGTGCACGTGATCGCGCACGCGGCCACCCCCGCCGTCGAGGCCACCGAAGGCATCACGCTCGAACTGCGTGACTACCGCGACGGCGACCTCGACGGCGCCTGGTACGCGATCGCGGCGACCGACGACGCGGACGTCAACGCCGCCGTCGTGGCCGAAGCCGAACGCAGCCGGATCTTCTGCGTGCGCGCCGACGCGGCACGCGATGGCACCGCCGTCACGCCCGCCTCTTTCGAGTACGAGGGACTGTCGGTGGGCGTGCTCGCCGGCGGCGCGCACCGTCGTTCGGCGGCCATCCGGACGGCGATCCGCGAGGCCATCCAGAGCGGCGTCATCGCCGACGAGATGCCCGAAACGCTGCGTGGTGCCGTCGCACTCGTCGGCGGCGGGCCCGGCGATCCCGAGCTGATCACCGTCCGGGGCCGCAGGCTGCTCGCCCAGGCCGACGTCGTGGTCGCCGACCGGCTCGCCCCGCCGGAACTGCTCGCAGAACTCGCTCCCCACGTCGAGGTGATCGACGCCTCGAAGATCCCCTACGGCCGGGCGATGGCGCAGGATGCGATCAACGACGTGCTCATCGACCGGGCCAGGGCGGGCAAGTTCGTGGTCCGGCTCAAGGGCGGTGACCCGTTCGTCTTCGCGCGGGGCTATGAAGAGGTCATCGCGTGCGCCGATGCGGGGGTCGCGGTCTCCGTCGTACCGGGTGTGACCAGTGCCATAGCGGTTCCTGCGCTCGCGGGCGTACCCGTCACCCACCGTGGCGTCACGCACGAGTTCGTGGTGGTCAGCGGCCATGTTGCGCCCGACCACCCCGAATCGTTAGTGAATTGGAATGCGCTGGCCGCGCTGTCCGGCACGATCGTGCTGCTGATGGCGGTCGAGCGCATCGAACAGTTCGCCAAGGTCCTCCAAGAGGGGGGACGACCTGCACAAACACCGGTGCTGGTAGTCCAGCACGGGACCACGGCCGCGCAGCGCACGGTGCGCACCACGCTTGCCGAGGCGCCGGAACGGATACGCGCAGAGGGCATACGACCTCCGGCGATCATCGTGATTGGCTCCGTCGCCGCGTTCGCGGGTTAAAGGATTCTTAAGATTACTGTAAGGTAACCAGCTATGACGGCTCCCAACGACGCGAAGCGCGCCGCTGCCCGAGACGCCAGCAATCGCGCACTGCCCGTACACGTGGGGCAGGCCACCGCGGAGCGAACCAGCTGGTACCCGGCTTGGCTGCCCTCTCGACGATTCCTTGCCGCGGTCATCGCGATCGGCGGAATGCAGCTGCTCGCCACGATGGACAGCACCGTGGCCATCGTCGCGCTTCCTAAGATTCAGGACGAGCTCAACCTGTCCGACGCCGGACGTAGCTGGGTCATCACCGCCTACGTGCTGACCTTCGGTGGATTGATGCTCCTGGGTGGACGCCTCGGCGACACGATCGGGCGCAAGCGCACCTTCATCGTCGGTGTCGCGCTGTTCACCATCGCCTCGATCCTGTGCGGTGTCGCCTGGGACGAGACCACCCTGGTGATTGCCCGACTGCTGCAGGGCGTGGGTTCGGCGATCGCCTCACCCACGGGTCTGGCGCTCATCGCCACCACGTTCCCGAAGGGGCCGGCCCGCAATGCCGCCACCGCGGTGTTCGCCGCGATGACGGGCGTCGGTTCGGTGATGGGCCTCGTCGTCGGTGGCGCACTGACCGAGGTGTCCTGGCGGTGGGCCTTCCTGGTCAACGTGCCGATCGGCATCCTGATGATCTACCTGGCCCGCACCACGCTGCGCGAGACCAACCGCGAGCGGATGAAGCTGGACGCCGCAGGCGCCATCCTCGCCACGCTCGCCTGCACCGCAGCGGTGTTCGCGTTCTCGATGGGCCCGGAGAAGGGCTGGACGTCCACCGTGACGCTCGGCTCGGCTCTCGCCGCGGTCGCGTTCTTCGTCGCCTTCGTCTACGCCGAACGCACCGCGATCAACCCCGTGGTGCCGTTCAGCCTGTTCCGCGACCGCAACCGGGTGGCCACCTTCGCGGCGGTGTTCCTGGCCGGCGGCGTGATGTTCACCCTGACCGTGCTGATCGGCCTGTACGTGCAGGACATCATGGGCTACAGCGCACTGCGCGCGGGCATCGGCTTCATCCCGTTCGTCATCGCGCTCGGCATCGGGCTTGGCCTGTCGTCGGCGCTGGCGTCGCGGTTCCCGCCGCGCGTGCTGGTGATCGCCGGCGGCGTGCTGGTACTCGCGGCGATGCTCTACGGCTCGACCCTGCACGGCGACATCCCGTACTTCCCGAACCTGGTCCTGCCCATCACCGTCGGCGGATTCGGCATCGGCATGATCGTGGTGCCGCTGATGGTGTCGGCCATCGCCGGTGTCGGCTTCGACGAGATCGGCCCGGTGTCGGCGATCGCGCTGATGCTCCAGAACCTCGGCGGCCCGGTGGTACTGGCCATCATCCAGGCCGTCATCACGTCGCGCACGCTATACCTGGGCGGCACGACCGGCCCGGTGAAGAACATGGACGCCGCGCAACTGCACGCCCTGGACCAGGGCTATACCTACGGCCTGCTGTGGGTGGCGGCGGTCGCCGTCATCGTCGGTGTCGTTGCGCTGTTCATCGGCTACACCGCGGCGCAGGTCGCCCATGCCCAGGAAGTCAAGGACGCGATCGACGCCGGCGAGCTGTAACCAGCCGCGCACCGCCGCTCCACACTCCGAAATCCGCTCTGGGTAGGCTCGTCAGGCATGTCTGGCGTGGGTGGAACATCGGGCTCGACCGACCGCTCCACGGCACCCCTGTCGTCGTCGGTGCTCGGCATCGCCATCGTCGCGATCACGGGCATGCAGCTCATGTCGACGCTGGACGGCACCATCGTCATCGTCGCGCTGCCGCGGATGCAGGCCGACCTCGACCTCTCCGATGCGGGCAAGAGCTGGGTGATCACCGCCTACGTGCTGACGTTCGGTGGGCTGCTCCTGCTCGGTGGCCGTGTCGGCGACGCGATCGGGCAGAAGCGCGCGTTCCTCTCTGGCGTCGGCGTGTTCACTCTCGCCTCGCTGGTGTGCGGGCTGGCGCAGGAGGAATACACGCTGATCGCCGCACGCGCCCTGCAGGGCATCGGTGCGGCGGTGTCGGCGCCCACCGGGCTGGCGCTGATCGCCACCACGTACGCCGTCGGACACGCCCGCAACCAGGCGATGGCCGTGTCGGCTGGCATGCAGGCCACCGGCTCGGTGCTGGGCCTGGTGCTTGGCGGCCTGCTGACGGTCGTCTCGTGGCGGCTGGCATTTCTGATCAACGTGCCGATCGGCATCGTGATCATCACGATCGCCGTGCTGCGGATCCGGGAGACGCACCACGAACGGCTCAAGCTCGACGTCACCGGTGCGCTGCTGGCCACCCTCGGGTGCACGTCCGCCGTGCTGGTGTTCACCCAGGGCCCGCCCCGCGGCTGGATCGACCCGTGGGTGATCGGCGCGGGCGTCGCCGCCATCGTCTTCTTCGTCTCCTTCCTGCTCGCCGAGCGCACCGCGGAGAACCCGCTGGTGCCGTTCTCGGTGTTCAACGACCGCAATCGGGTGATGACGTTCATCGCATGGTTCCTCGGCGGCGGCGTGCTGCTGACCGTCACCGTGATGGTCGGGTTGCTCGCGCAGGACGTCCTCGGGTACTCCGCGCTGCGCGCCGGGGTGTGCTTCCTGCCGTTCGCGGTCGCCGTTGGCGTCGGCAACGTGCTGGCCACCCGGCTGGCACCGCTGATCGCGCCGCGCTGGCTGATCATCGGCGGCGGGCTCTTCGTACTCGCCGCCATGCTGTACGGCTCGACGTTGACGCGTGACATTCCGTACTTCCCGGACCTGTTCGGGCCGATCGTGGTGGGCGGCTTCGGAATCGGCGTGATTTCGGTGATCCTGCCACTGTGTGCCGTTGCGGGGGTGGGGCCACGGGAGATCGGGCCGGTCTCGGCGATCACGCTGATGGTGCAGAACCTCGGCGGCCCGCTGGTGTTGGTGGTGATCATGGCGGTGCAGACGTCGCGCACCCTGTACCTCGGGGGCACCACGGGACCCGTGAAGAACATGACGCCGGCTCAGCTCGATGCGCTCGGCTACGGCTACACGTATTCCCTGCTATGGGTGGCCGGCATCTCCATCCTCGTCGGCATTGCCGCGTTCTGGATCGGCTTCTCGGCCCGCGACATCGCCCGCGCCCAACACACCAGGGAAGCCGTTGAGGCGGGCGAGCTGTAGCGAACTCGTTATGCGTCGATCGGTTGAAGCGAATTCAATCGGGTAGTTCGGTGTCCATGCGTTTGGGAGTGCTGGACGTCGGCTCGAATGCCGCGCAGTTGCAGGTGGTGGACGCGCGCGCCGGCGCCCCACCGCTACCGATTCACGCGGTGAAGGTACCCACCGAGCTCGGTGAGGAAGTCGGGGCGCAGGGATCCATTTCCCCGGAAGGTGCCAGCCGGGTCGTCGCGGCGGTGCAGCAGGCGCTCGACGCGGCTCGCGGCTTGACCGTCGATCAGCTGTACCCGTTCGTCACCGCGGCCATCAGGGACGCAAGCAACCGCGACGCCATCCTCGAGCGGGTACTCGCCGAGACCGGTGTTCGGCTCGACTATCTCACCGGCGAGCAGGAGGCGCGGCTGACGTACCTGGCGGTGCGCAACTGGTACGGATGGCAAGCGGGCCGGTTGCTCAACGTCGACATCGGTGGCGGGTCGATGGAACTGGCGTTCGGGCGCGACGCGGTCCCGGAGCTGGCCGTATCGCTTCCGCTGGGTGCTGGCCGGGTCAGCACGGCGTTCCTTCAGCCCGACCCGCCGTCGCAGACTCAGATCAAGATCTTGCGCCAGTACGTACGCGCGCAGTTGCACGAAGTCGTCAACAGAGTGCAATGGGAAGGCACGCCGCGGCGCGTGGTGGCAACCTCCAAGACGTTCAAGCAGCTGGCCCGCCTGAACGGTGCCCCGCGCGGCAGGGAAGGCCCATTCGTCCGCCGCACGGTGTCGAGAGCCCAAGTCCGCGAGTCGATTCCGCGGCTGATGGACGTCGCTGCGCGCGACCGCGGCAAGTTACGTGGCATCAAGCCGTCACGCGCCTGGCAGATCGTCGGGGGCGCCGTGGTTGCCTACGAGACGATGCGGTGTCTCGGCATCGAGGAGGCCGAGGTCAGCCCATGGGCGCTACGCGAGGGGATCGTGCTCCAGCACCTGTCGTCGCTGGGAGCCGACGAGCGACTGGCGTTGCAGCCGATGACCTTCCACCAACCTCAGGACTCGGCCACCATCACGCGACTGCGCGAAGGAACTTCGATGGCGGGTGTGCGCTCGTCGAACTAGCGTTGCCGCCATGGACGAGTCCGCGCGGGTCACGCGCCAACAGGTGTCCGACTCCGTCAGCCCACTGGGCTGGCGACTCGTGCTCGGCGCCATTCACACCGAGGTGCTGACGCCCTCCCTGGTAGCGGCGGCGGAGGCGGCGACGCTGTCGGTGTCTGCGGTCGGTGATGACGGGCAGGGGCACTTGACCGTCGACGTTCGCTCGGACCGGGCGGTGCTGCGGCTGCGGTCCGCGGATGTCGGGGCGGTCACCGGCCGCGACGTGCGACTGGCGCGGGAAGTGTCGAATGCCCTCTCCGCGAACGGAATGCGTGCAACGCCAGGCGCCGGTTCGCTGCAGGCGTTGGAGATTGCGATCGACGCGCTCGACATCCCGGCCGTGCGGCCGTTCTGGAAGGCGATCACCGGATACGTCGACGAGCCGGGGCCGTCGGATCTGTCCAACGGGCTGATCGACCCAATTGGTCGTGGTCCCGCGATCTGGTTTCAGCAGATGGACGAGCCGCGCCTTCAACGCAGTCGGATCCACCTCGACGTCGACGTGCCGCACGACGTCGCCACCCCGCGGATCGACGCCGCGATCGCCGCGGGCGGCAGGCTGCTCTACGACGAGGAAGCACCTGCGTTCTGGGTGCTCGCCGATCCCGAGGGCAACGAAGCGTGCATCTGCACGTGGCAGGGGAGGGACTGATCGGGGGCATGGCTAAGGTGGTCGCCTGTGATTACCCGCATGTCCGAGCTGTTCCTGCGAACGCTGCGCGACGACCCGGCCGACGCCGAAGTACCGAGCCACAAACTGTTGATCCGGGCCGGTTACGTCCGACCCGTCGGCCCGGGGCTGTACAGCTGGCTGCCGCTGGGCCTGCGGGTGCTGCGCAAGATCGAGCGCGTGGTCCGCGAGGAGATGAACGCCATCGGCGGGCAGGAGATCCTGTTCCCCGCGCTGTTGCCGCGCGCACCGTACGAGGCGACGAACCGCTGGACGGAGTACGGCGACGGCGTGTTCCGGCTCAAGGACCGGCGGGGTAACGACTATCTGCTCGGTCCCACGCACGAGGAACTCTTCACGCTGACGGTCAAGGGGGAGTACAGCTCCTACAAGGACTTTCCGCTGCGGCTCTACCAGATCCAGACCAAGTACCGCGACGAGGCGCGGCCGCGGGCAGGCATCCTGCGCGGCCGGGAATTCGTGATGAAGGACTCCTACTCGTTCGACGTGGACGACGAAGGCCTGCAGGCGGCCTACGACGCGCACCGCGAGGCGTACCAGAAGATCTTCGAGCGCCTCGACGTGCGCTACGTCATCGTGTCGGCGGTCTCGGGGGCCATGGGCGGAAGCGCGTCGGAGGAGTTCCTCGCCGAGAGCGAGGTTGGCGAGGACACCTTCGTGCGGTGCATGGAGTCCGGGTACGCCGCCAACGTGGAGGCCGTCACCACCATCGCTCCGCCGTCACCGCCGATCGAGGGACTGCCGGAGGCGAAGGTCTACGACACTCCGGGCACCCCCACGATCGCCACCCTGGTGGAGTGGGCCAACAGCGCGGATCTCGGCTTCGAGGTCACCGCCGCCGACACCCTGAAGAACGTGCTGTTGAAGGTGCGTCAGCCCGGTGGCGACTGGGAGCTGCTGGCCATCGGCGTGCCGGGTGACCGCGAGGTCGACGACAAGCGGCTCGGTGCCGCACTCGATCCGGCCGAGTACGTGTTGCTCAATGAGGCGGATTTCGCGAGCAATCCATTCCTGGTCAAGGGTTACATCGGACCGAAGGCGTTACAGGACAACGGTGTTCGCTACCTGGTCGATCCGCGCGTGGTGGACGGCACCTCGTGGATCACCGGTGCGGACGCGCCGGGCCGACACGTGGTGGGTCTGGTCGCGGGCCGCGACTTCACCCCCGACGGCACGATCGAGGCGGCGCAGGTGCGCGACGGCGATCCGTCGCCGGACGGCGCCGGTCCGCTGGTGTCCGCACGCGGTATCGAGATCGGCCACATCTTCCAGCTCGGCCGCAAGTACACCGACACGTTCAGCGTCGACGTGCTCGGCGAGAACGGCAAGCCGGCACGGCTGACCATGGGCTCCTACGGGGTCGGGGTGTCGCGGATGGTCGCGGTCATCGCCGAGCAGCACCACGACGAGCTGGGTCTGCGCTGGCCTGCGTCGGTGTCCCCGTTCGACGTCCACGTGGTGATCGCCAACAAGGACGCCGAGGCGCGTGCCGGTGCGACCGAACTGGCCGCAACGCTCGATCGGGTGGGCGTCGAGGTGTTACTCGACGACCGGACGGTATCGCCGGGAGTGAAGTTCAAGGACGCCGAGCTGCTGGGCGTGCCGTGGATCGTGGTGGTGGGTCGCGGCTGGGCCGACGGTGTGGTCGAGTTCCGCAACCGGTTCACCGGCGAGAAGCGCGACATCGGCGCGGACAACGCCGCGGCCGACATCACCGCGGCCATCACGGCCTAGCGTTCCCCCTACTCGCTGCCGCCGGGGAACGCGACGGTGTCCGGCGCAAGATTCAGCACGCCGCGCCACTTGGCGGCGGTGACCGCGCACTGCGTAAGGGCCGTCACCGCGAACGTGCGGTCCTCGCTGGTGGTGGCCTGTTCGAGGACCGCGCGCCACGCCGCCGCGCAGTCCTCCTCCATCCGCAGCGCCAACTTCGCCGCGTCGGTGGGGCTGTCGACCTCGATCGGCATCTGATAGCCGGCGGCCGGCAGCGGAGCAGGCACACCACGGCCGCCGAGTCGCGCGATGGCCTCCTCGCGGAGTTCGCGGTGCCCGGCCATCGCTTCGGACACCAGGTCGTTCACGGCCGGCGTCGAGTGCGCGGACACCAGGCCGTACCCGTAGATCGCGCCATGTTCGACCGCGACGGCGTCGTACAACGCGGCGTCAGGACCGGCCGGGGGCCGAGACGGGCTCGGCTCCGCCGATGTCTGTGGTGACGTCACGACTTGCCTCCGCCGAGTGCAACGCTGAACGCCGCCGTGCACGATGCGGCGATGGAGCCGAGTAGGCCCGCGGCGTAGCCGGATTGCTGGGCCGCCAACTGCCCAGCGCCGTCGGCGGACTGCTTGAGTGCGGCGATCACGTCCTGCGCCGTGGGTGGCGGAAGCGGTTCGGCCGACGTGCCGGTCGACGTGGGCTCCGACGACGCAGAGGACGAGGCGGAGGCTGACGGGGGCGCGTCGCCGGAGATCCGGGTGATCTCGTCGGAGAGCGCCTGGGCGTGCGCGGACCGCTCGGCGGCCACGGTGTTCAAGGTCGCGGCGATCTCGGGACGGGCGGCGGTCGCCGCGCCGGCCGCGAGCTCACTGTCGGCGCGCGCACGGTCCAGTTGTGTGACGAGCCCGTCTATCTCGGGCCGCGGGGCCGGTGCGTTGCAGCCGGCCGCCGTCGCAGACAGCAGTGCCAGCGCCGCGCCACCGATCAGGACGCGCCGCCTGCTGACGGACGGAGAGGTGACGGGCACTGTGGACATCGGGGACATCCTGCCATTGCCTGCCGGCCGAGGATCGGCTGGACGCCGCCGCACGTTTGCCAATTGGGCATCCCGCGCTGGCGTATCGTTGATACTCGATTCCGAGTCATCCACTCTCGGATCGTGTCCGCACAACTCAAGACGAGGAGCTCGCCGTGGCATCGGATGCACCGCTGCGGTCCACGCGACTGCCGTCGCAGCAGCAGGTGATCGAGCTACTCGGGGAAGAGTTCGCGCGCGCCGGATACGACATCGAGGACGTCGTCGTCGAGGCTGCCACCAAACCGCCGCGCATCGTCGTGGTCGCCGATGCCGACCAGGGCCTTGACCTGGAGGCAGTTGCGGCCTTGTCGCGGTCGGCGTCCGAACTGCTCGACGGGCTCGAGCAGTCCACCGGAGAGTTGGATCCGTACGTGCTCGAGGTGACCTCGCCAGGAGTGGACCGGCCGCTGACGTCGGACCGGCACTTTCGCCGGGCCCGCGGTCGCAAGGTGGAGATGACGTTGTCCGATGGTTCGCAGTTGACCGGACGGCTGGGTGAACTCGCCGGGGGCGTGCTGCGGCTGGTCGTCGCAGAGGGCGGCCACGGAAAGTACTCCGTTCGCGAGGTTCCACGCGAGGCGGTCACGAAAGCCATTGTCCAGGTTGAGTTCTCGCCGCCTAGTCGGCGTGAGTTGGAGCTCTCCGGCGGGCAGGAGCGTAGCGACTCGGGAATTAATTCAGGTCAATCCGGAAAGGAGGCCGAAGCATGAACATCGACATGGCGGCACTACACGCCATCGAGGCTGACAAGGGAATCACGGTCGACGTCGTCGTCGAGACGATCAAGAGCGCACTGCTCACCGCGTATCGCCACACCGAGGGGCACGAAGCCGAAGCCCGCATCGACATCGACCGCAAGACCGGCGTCGTCAAGGTGATGGCGCGTGAGACGGACGAAGACGGCAACCTGATCAGCGAATGGGACGACACCCCAGAGGGTTTCGGCCGCATCGCCGCCACCACCGCCCGTCAGGTGATCCTGCAGCGGCTGCGCGACGCCGAGAACGAGAAGAACTACGGCGAGTTCTCCGCCCGCGAAGGCGACATCGTCGCAGGCGTGATCCAGCGCGACGCCAGGGCCAACGCCCGCGGCCTCGTGGTCGTGCGCGTCGGCAGCGAGACCAAGGGTTCCGAGGGCGTGATCCCCGCCGCCGAGCAGGTGCCGGGGGAGCGGTACGAGCACGGCGACCGGCTGCGGTGCTACGTCGTCGGCGTTGCGCGCGGCGCCCGCGAGCCACTGATCACGCTGTCGCGTACCCACCCCAACCTGGTGCGCAAGCTGTTCTCTCTCGAGGTGCCCGAGATCGCCGACGGTTCCGTCGAGATCGTCGCGGTGGCCCGCGAGGCCGGTCACCGGTCGAAGATCGCCGTCTCGTCGCGGGTGTCGGGGCTCAACGCCAAGGGCGCCTGCATCGGGCCGATGGGGCAGCGGGTGCGCAACGTCATGAGCGAGTTGTCGGGCGAGAAGATCGACATCATCGACTACGACGAGGACCCGGCGCGATTCGTCGCCAATGCGCTGTCCCCGGCCAAGGTGGTGTCGGTCGGCGTCATCGACGAGGCGGGCCGCGCCGCGCGCGTCGTGGTTCCGGACTTCCAGCTGTCGCTGGCCATCGGCAAGGAGGGGCAAAACGCCCGGCTGGCCGCGAGGCTCACAGGATGGCGGATCGACATTCGCAGTGACGCCGCCCCCGTACCGGACGTGCCGTCTGCCGGAGCGACGCGCGGAGCCGCGTCCGACGGGTAGGGCCGGACACGCGATTCTGTCTGCGGGAGCTCCTGACGCTAGACTGAACCGTGATCCAGCGCGAGACTTCTGCCTCCGCGCGCGACCGCCCCGACCACCCCGTCGGACCAGTGCGGACGTGCATCGGTTGCAGGAAACGAGAGCTGGCCGTCGAACTGCTTCGAGTAGTCGCCGAGCGCCACGGGAACGACGCTTACGTCGTGACCGTTGACTCAGCGGGTAATCTGCCGGGGCGGGGTGCGTGGCTGCATCCCGACCAGCAGTGCCTACGCGTGGCAATCCGGCGGCGAGCTTTCGCCCGAGCGTTGCGCATCACCGGTTCGCCGGACACCTCCGCGGTGGTCGAGTACTTCAGTTCACTGGATGACTCGGTCACCCTGGCAACAGAACAGGCAGCGAAGAACATGAGCACACCGTGAAGTCTCGATGACCATGCGTCATAGCTAAACCCGAGGCGCGGCCTACAACCGCTGTCGCCTCTTAGACAGGAGTTGTAGTGGCAGGTAAGGCCCGCGTACACGAGTTGGCGAAAGAACTCGGTGTAACCAGCAAGCAAGTGCTCGCCCGACTTAGTGAACAGGGCGAATTCGTAAAATCAGCGTCTTCCACCGTGGAGGCTCCCGTCGCCAGGCGACTGCGTGAGTCCTTCGGCGGATCGAAGCCTGCGCCCGGCAAGGCTGCAGGCAACGGTGCCTCGAGTGCGCCCGCCGCGGCCGCCAGGCCCGCCGCAGCAGCCGAGGCCAACGGATCGGCCGGCGGCGTGGCCACCGCGCCACCCAAGCCCGCAGGTCCCAAGCCCGCACCCCCCGCTCCGCCCGTGGCACCACCGCCGCCCGCGGCAGCACCGGCGCCCCCGCCAGCACCCGAAGCCCCCGCGGCTCCGGCGGCTCCTGCGGCCAGCACTGACGCCGCACCCGCTGCACCCGCCCGTCCCGGCGGCCCCACCCCGGGTCCCCGGCCCGGCCCCCGCACGCCACGGGTCGGCAACAACCCCTTCTCCTCGGCGCAGCCCGTCGAGCGTCCGGCCCCGCGCCCACCCGCGTCGGGCGCACCGCCTCGCCCCGGTGGCGGACCACGGCCCGGTGGCGGACCTCGCCCCGGCGCGACGCCCGGCAACATGCCTCCTCGTCCGCCCGGCGCCCGTCCCGGCGCTGCAACCGGTCGTCCCGGTGGTGCCCGGCCGGGCCCCGGCGCCCGCGGACCCGGCGGCGGCGGTCGTCCGGGTGGTCCCGGTGGCGCAGGCGGCGGTGGCGGTAACTACCGCGGTGGCGGTGCCGGCGGCGCAGGAGCGCCAGGTGGCGCACCCGCAGGCGGTTTCCGCGGACGCCCAGGTGGCGGTGGCGGCGGTCGTCCCGGCCAGCGCGGCGGAGCGGCAGGCGCCTTCGGTCGTCCCGGCGGCGCGGTCCGACGCGGCCGTAAGTCGAAGCGGCAGAAGCGCCAGGAATACGACTCGATGCAGGCACCGGTCGTCGGTGGCGTGCGGTTGCCGCACGGCAACGGCGAGACCATCCGGCTGGCCCGCGGTGCGTCGTTGGTGGACTTCGCCGAGAAGATCGACGCCAACCCGGCATCGCTCGTGCAGGCGCTGTTCAACCTCGGTGAGATGGTCACCGCCACCCAGTCGGTGGGTGACGAGACCCTCGAGCTGCTCGGCAGCGAGATGAACTACGTCGTTCAGGTCGTCTCCCCGGAGGACGAGGACCGCGAGCTGCTGCAGTCCTTCGACCTCACCTACGGCGAGGACGAGGGCGGCGAAGAGGACCTCGAGTTCCGTCCGCCGGTCGTCACGGTCATGGGTCACGTCGACCACGGCAAGACCCGCCTGCTGGACACCATCCGGCAGGCCAACGTCCGCGAGGGCGAGGCCGGTGGCATCACCCAGCACATCGGTGCCTACCAGGTCCTCACCGAACTGGACGGCAACGAGCGGCTGGTCACCTTCATCGACACCCCCGGTCACGAGGCGTTCACCGCCATGCGTGCCCGTGGTGCGAAGGCCACCGACATCGCGATCCTGGTGGTCGCCGCCGACGACGGCGTCATGCCGCAGACGGTGGAGGCCATCAACCACGCACAGGCGGCCGACGTGCCGATCGTGGTGGCGGTCAACAAGATCGACAAGGAAGGCGCCGACCCGGCCAAGATCCGGGCACAGCTGACCGAATACAACCTGGTCGCCGAGGACTTCGGTGGCGAGACCATGTTCGTCGACATCTCGGCCAAGCAGGGCACCAACATCGACGCACTGCTCGAAGCAGTGCTGCTGACCGCGGATGCCACGCTCGACCTGCGGGCCAACCCCGACATGGAGGCTCAGGGTGTCGCGATCGAGGCGCACCTGGACCGTGGCCGTGGACCGGTGGCGACCGTGCTGATCCAGCGCGGCACGCTGCGGGTCGGCGACTCGATCGTCGCCGGCGACGCGTATGGCCGCGTCCGGCGCATGGTCGACGAGCACGGCGAGGACGTCGAGGAGGCGCTGCCGTCGCGTCCGGTTCAGGTCGTCGGCTTCACGTCGGTGCCCGGTGCCGGTGACAACCTGCTCGTCGTCGACGAGGACAGGATCGCCCGGCAGATCGCCGACCGGCGCAGCGCGCGCAAGCGCAATGCGTTGGCCGCGCGTACCCGCAAGCGCATCAGCCTGGACGATCTGGATGCGGCGCTGAAGGAAACCAGCCAGCTGAACCTGATCCTGAAGGGCGACAACTCCGGCACCGTCGAGGCGCTGGAGGAGGCCCTGCTGGGCATCGACATCGGCGACGAGGTCGAACTGCGCGTCATCGACCGCGGCGTCGGCGGTGTCACCGAGACCAACGTCAACCTGGCGTCGGCCTCGAATGCCATCATCATCGGCTTCAACGTCCGTGCGGAGGGCAAGGCCACCGAGCTGGCCAACCGCGAGGGTGTCGACATCCGGTACTACTCGGTGATCTACCAGGCCATCGATGAGATCCAGGCGGCCCTGAAGGGCATGCTCAAGCCGGTCTACGAGGAGAAGGAACTCGGCCGCGCCGAGATCCGGGCGATCTTCCGGTCGTCGAAGGTCGGCAACATCGCCGGCTGCCTCGTCACCTCGGGCATCATCCGTCGCAACGCGAAGGCACGCCTCATCCGCGACAACGTCGTGGTGGCCGAGACGGTCACCATCTCGTCGCTGAAGCGGGAGAAGGACGACGCCACCGAGGTTCGCGACGGCTACGAATGTGGTCTCACCTTGACGTACAACGACATCAAGGAAGGCGACGTCATCGAGGCGTACGAGCTCGTTGAAAAAGCTCGTGTGTAGGCGCGTCCTCATGATCGAGCGCTTGCGCGAAGAGCATCATGGTTGACGTTGGGCGGGCGCGCAGGCTCTCCAAGCGCATCGGCACCGTCGTGGCCTCGGCGATCGAGTTCGAGATCAAGGATCCCCCGTTGGCCTTCGTGACCATCACGGACACGAAGGTGACGGGAGATCTGCACGACGCCACGGTGTACTACACGGTGCGCGGGGAGACGTTGCAGGACGAGCCGGATTACGCGGGCGCGGCTGCGGCGCTGGAGCGTGCGAAGGGGACGTTGCGTACCAAGGTCGGTGCGGCTACCGGGGTTCGGTTCACTCCGACGCTGGCATTCGTGCTGGACAAGGTGCCCGATACGGCCCAACACATGGAAGAGTTGTTGGCTCGTGCGCGGGCGGCGGACGCGGACCTGGCGCGGATTCGGCAGGGTGCCATTCCCGCCGGCGACGCGGACCCGTACCGTGTGTCGGGGGCGGAGGGATCCGGTGGGGACGAAGATGTGGAGCTTGACCACCAGTTCGACCCTGAGGATGCCCGTGACCGCGATCGATCCGACGACTGAGCGACCTCGGTCGTCGGTGCGCGTCGATGCCCGCGGAGCAGCTGACCTGCTGATTGCCGCGGACACCGTCGGAATCGTGTGCCACGTCTACCCAGACGCGGACACCATCGGCGCGGGTCTGGCGCTGGCGCTGGTTCTCCAGCACGCGGGCAAGGACGTGCAGGTTGCGTTCGCGGCTCCCGCGGATCTGCCCGAATCGCTGCAGTCGCTTCCCGGTGGTTATCTGCTGGTGTCGCCGGAGTCCATGCGCCGGGACCCCGATCTGGTGGTGACGGTCGACATCCCCAGCGTCAACCGCCTTGGTTCGCTGCGCGACCTCGCCGAGCTCGGTGGCGAAGTCCTGGTGATCGACCACCATGCCTCGAATCAGCTGTTCGGCACTGCCAACTTCGTCGATCCGTCCGCGGATTCGACGACGATGTTGGTCGCCGAACTGCTGGACGCCTGGGACAAGCCGATCGACGCCAGCGTGGCGCACTGCCTGTACGCGGGGTTGACCACCGACACCGGTTCGTTCCGGTGGGCCAGCGCCCGCGCACACCGGCTGGCAGCCCGACTGCTGGAGCTCGGGGTCGACAACGCGGAGATCAGCCGCACGCTGCTGGACACGCATCCATTCTCTTGGCTGCCGATGCTGTCGCGCGTGCTGTCGTCGGCGCGGCTGGTGCCGGACGCCGCCGGCGGCCGCGGCTTGGTGTATGCCGTTGTCGCGCACCATGAGTGGGCGCAGGCGCGTCCCGAAGAGGTCGAGAGCATCGTCGACATCGTGCGCACCACGTCGCAGGCCGAGGTCGCCGCGGTGTTCAAGGAGATCGAGGTCGGGCACTGGTCGGTGTCGATGCGGGCCAAGTCGGCGGTCGACCTGGCCGCCGTCGCCAGCTCGTTCGGTGGTGGCGGGCACCGCCTGGCCGCTGGATACTCCGCGACCGGCGCGGTCGACGACGTCGTGAAGGCACTAGAAGTCGCGCTTGCTTGAGCCAGCCGATCAGCCCATGCCGCCGGCAACCGGCCGGCGAATCGCGGGGCTGGCGTTGCCCGCGCTCGGGGTGCTCGCCGCCGAGCCCCTCTACCTCCTGTTCGACATCGCGGTGGTCGGCCGGCTCGGCGCACTGAGCCTGGCCGGGTTGGCGATCGGCGGGCTGGTCCTGGCGCTGGTGGCCTCGCAGCTCACCTTCCTGTCCTACGGCACGACCGCGCGGGCGGCCCGGTACTTCGGGGCGGGTGACCGCGACTCGGCCGTCGGTGAGGGCGTGCAGGCGACGTGGCTTGCCATCGGGCTGGGTGCGTTGATCGTGGCGACGATCGAGGTGGCAGCGGTGCCGCTGCTACGGCTGATCGCCGACGGCGGCGAGATAGCCGACATGGCGCTGCCGTGGCTGCGCATCGCGATCCTCGGTGCGCCGGCCATCCTGATCTCGTTGGCAGGCAACGGCTGGATGCGGGGCGTGCAGGACACGGCCCGGCCATTGCGGTACGTCGTAACGGGTTTCGCCGTGTCGGCGGTGCTGTGCCCGACGCTGGTGTACGGCTGGCTGGGATTTCCGCGCCTGGAACTGGCCGGCTCGGCGGTGGCGAATCTGGTCGGCCAGTGGCTGGCGGCGGTGCTGTTCTGCCGCGCACTGTTGGCCGAACGGGTGCCGCTGCGGGTGGACTTCACCGTGTTGCGCGCGCAGGTCGTGATGGGCCGGGACTTGGTGGTGCGCACCATGGCGTTCCAGGCCTGCTTCGTATCGGCCGCGGCGGTCGCGGCGCGGTTCGGTGCGGCCGCCGTCGCCGCACATCAGGTCGTGCTGCAGCTATGGAGTTTCCTTGCCCTGGTGCTCGATTCGCTGGCGATCGCCGCGCAATCGCTCGTCGGTGCCGCGCTGGGGGCGGGTCAGCTGGCGCACGCCAAGTCGGTGGCGTGGCGGGTGACCGTGTTCTCCACGCTGGGTGCGGTTGTGCTGGCCGCCACGTTCGCCGTCGGGTCGTCGGTGATGCCGTCGCTGTTCACCGACGACCGCTCGGTGCTCGACGAGATCGGCGTGCCGTGGTGGTTTCTGGTGGCCCAATTGCCCATCGCGGGCGTGGTATTCGCGCTCGACGGGGTCTTGCTCGGTGCCGGGGACGCGAAGTTCATGCGCAATGCGACCCTGGCGAGTGCGCTGATCGGGTTCCTGCCGCTGATCTGGTTGTCGCTGGTGTTCGGCTGGGGCCTGCTCGGCATCTGGTCGGGTCTGACGACGTTCATGGTGCTGCGGCTGGTGTTCGTCGGCTGGCGCGCGTTCTCCGGGCGCTGGCTGGTGGCCGGAACCGGCTAGTTCCGCAGTCAGTCCGCAGCGCTGGTGCTGCCCAACAGGTCACGCACCCGATTGGCCACCCGGATGAACTCCTGGCGCTCCATCGTCTCGGCGTACTCGCGCTCGGCGGGCAGGTCGACGTCCAGCGTCTCGACGATGCGGCCCGGCCGCGGACTCATCACGACCACCCGGTTGGCCAGGTACACCGCCTCGGCGACCGAGTGCGTCACCAGCACCACGGTGGTTCCCGTCTCCCGCCAGATGCGGTGCAGCTCGACGTTCATCTTTTCCCGCGTGAGTGCATCCAGCGCCCCGAAGGGCTCGTCCATGAGCAACACCTCCGGTTCGTGCAACAGCGCCCTGCACAACGAAACCCTTTGCTGCATACCACCGGACAGCTCGTGCGGCAGCGCGTTCTCGAAGCCGGTCAATCCAGTCATCTCGATGAGGTAGTCGCAGCGGCGCTGCGCGGCCTGGCGTGGCATGCCACGCATCTCGGCTTGCAGCAGGATGTTCTTGCGCACCGAGCGCCACTCGAGCAGCGCGGCGCGCTGGAACACGAAGCCGATCTCGCGCTGGGGCCCTCGGACGCGGTTGCCGCGCAGGCGGACTTCACCTGAGCTGGAGTCGGTCAGGCCGGCGATCACCTTCAGCAGGGTCGACTTGCCACAACCGGACGGGCCTGCGATCGCGACGAACTCGCCGTCGGCGACGCGCAGGTCGATGCCCTCCAGGGCGGTGGTGGTGGCCCGTTTCGAGGAGAACGTCACGGTGAGGTCTTCGATCGTGATGGCGTCGGACGTCACGGTGGTTCCCCGGGTCGGGATGGTGGCTGCAGTCATGTCGATGTGGTCCTTACCGCTGGGCCTTGGGCGTGAAGGATGAATCCCAGTACTCCGCAGGGTCTTTGGCGGACTTCAGCAGTCCGGCATCGGTCAGAGTGGAAATCGTGGTGGTCCAGTCTTCCTTGGCGTTGGTGCCCGGCACCTGGTTGGCGGTGGCAGGGGTGGACAGCAGCGGGATGGTCTGCTGCCACTGCTGCAGCAGCACCTCGCGCGGCGGCATCTGCGGATCCTTGCCTGCCATCGCCGAGACGGCGCCCTCGGGGTCGGCCGCGGCAGCCGCGAACGCCTCGCTGGTGGCGTCCACCATCGACTGCACGAGTTCGGGGTTGTCCGCGATGGTCGACGTGTTGGCGATCAGTCCGTTGCTGTAGAAGTTCAGCCCGGCATCGGAGTAGCGCAGGTAGCGGACCTCACGTCCGCTCTTGTTGGCGACGGTCGGCCCTTGGTCGTGGGCGAAGCCGATCAGGCCGTCGACGCGGCCGGACAGCATCGCGGCCATCTTGCCTGCGGCGTCGAGGCTCTGCTGCGTGACCTGGTCCTGCGGCACGCCGACCTTCTTCAGGTAGATCGGGAACGTCGTGGTCGGAGCGTCGCCAGCCGACACCGCGATGGTGCGGCCGACGAGATCCTGTGGCTTCTGGATGCCGGAGTCGGCGAACACCTGCACCGCGGACGGAGTGGTCTGCAGGAATACTCCCGTGCTCTTGACGTCCACACCCTTGTCGATGTTGCTCAAGACGGCCGGTGTGTCCGCCCAGCCGAAGTCGGCCTGCTTGGAGCCAACTGCCTGGACGGTCTTGGTGGAGCCCTGCCCGGCGTCGATCTGCAGGTCGATTCCATGCTTGGCGAAGATGCCCTTTTCGACGCCGTAGTAGAACGGCGCGTGCTCGCCGTAGGGATACCAATTCAGCATCAGCGTGGTGGGTGAATTGGCGCCCTCTGCGGCGGAGTCTTTGTCGGTGTTGCTGCCGCCGCAGCCGGCGAGGACCAGCATGGCAGCGGAGGCCGCGACTGCGGCGGTCATGGCGCGTCGGGAGAAGGTCATGGATTCGCTCCTGATTCTGAAAGTAGGGGGGTCACGCCGTGGTGGCCGAATTGACGGTGCGACGCGACGAGTGCCACGGGATGAGCAGCTTCTCGGCGATCTCGATGATCGCGAACAGCAGGATGCCGAGTGCCGACATGATGATCAATGCGGCGAACAGCATTGCGGTGTCGACGTTTCCGTTGGCCTGCAGGATGACGTAGCCCAAGCCCTCGTTGGCGCCGACGAACTCGCCGACCACGGCGCCGGTGACTGCGAGCGTCGCGGCGACCTTCAGGCCGGACATCAGCTGGGGCAGCGATGCGGGGAGCCGGACCTTGAGGAAGGTCTTGAATCTGCTCGCGCCCATGGTGGAGGTCAGTTCGAGAATCTCCGGGTCCACCGTGCGCAGGCCCGCCAGACCGGAGATGACGATCGGGAAGAACGCCATCAGCACAGCCACCAGGATCTTTGGCGACGGTCCGAAGCCAAGCCACACGATGAACAGCGGCGCGATGGCGATCTTGGGGACCACCTGGGCGAAGAGGATCAACGGGTACACCGTCTTCTCCAGGCTTGCCGAGTAGATCATCAAGACCGCGACCAACTCGCCGACGACCGCGGCAATGACGAACCCGATCACGGTCTCCCACGTGGTGACCCAGGTGTTGGTGGCGAGGTAGGACATGTTCTCCTGCGCGGCGTGCCAGGTGTCCGTGGGGGAGGGCAGGATGTACGGGGCAACCAGTTCGGCCTCGGTGACCGCCCACCACCCGGCGAGCAACACCACCACGAGAGCCAGCGGGCGCCATAGGCCTGCGGCGGTTCTGCGCAGGGAAAGGGTTGGATACCGGAGAGGATTCCGGCGGGCGGGAGCCGACCGGGCTGGCGTGGACCCCGTAGGTCGCATGCCGGCCGAAGCGGTTACAGCCATGATCTTCCTAAGGTTCGCGGTGGACGCGGATCAGTGACCCGATTGGGAATGCGCTTTCCGAAGCAATTTCGAGGTTAACGTGACCCAGCGCACACTGTCAACGCCGTCGTCGATTCCGACGCTGCGGGCCAGGTCAGGGCAAGCGCGTGCTATCCCGGAGTAGCACCTTCCCTGGGATCCGGACGCGAAGGCCGTCGCCTTCGGCGTCGGTGCGTAGGGCGAGTTCGACGGCCCGCACGCCGATCTCCTCCAGCGGTAGCGCCACGGTCGTCAGGCTCGGAGTGTGGTCGCGCAGCGTCGGGATGTCGTCGAACCCCGCGACGCACACGTCGCGGGGTACCGACAGGCCGAGTTCACTCCACGCGGCGATGGCGCCGATCGCCATCACGTCGGTGACCGCGAACACGCACACCGGTGCCGCGCCGCTCTCCGGCGCCAACTGCAGGGCTGCGGCAAGGCGCCTGGCTGCCGAATAGCCCCCGTCCCTGGTGAAGTCGCCGGAGACCTCCACCAGCGGGGTCAGGCCACAGCGCCCGAGCGCTTCGACGAACCCGTTGCGGCGGTCCACCGATGTCCGGATGTTGCCCGGGCCTCCGATGATCGCAAACTGAGTGTGGCCGGCCGCAACCAGTTCGTCAGCCAATTCGCTTGCAGCAAAGCGATTTTCCGGTTCGACGGCACCACCGAAGGCCAGCGGTTGACCGATGACCACCACGCGGCCGCCGTTGGCGCGATAACCGCCGAACTCGGCCTCGAGGTCGCGGTCGAGGTGTCCGCTCTGGCGCGAACCGGCGAGCACGATCGCGTCGGCGCGGTGGGCGATGAACGTACTCACCGCTTGGCGTTCGATGTCGAAGTCACGGTCCGTGCTGGCCAGCAGCACCTGCTTGTGCGCCGTGCGGGCGGCCGCCTGCACCCCGCGGGAGATGGACGAGAAGTACGGATCGGCAATGTCATGGACGATGAGGCCGAGCAGTCCGGTCGACGCTCGCGCCAGCGCCTGCGCCTGGGCATTGGGCACGTACCCCAGCTCGCGGGCGGCCGCGCGGACCCGGTCGGCGACGCCCTCGCCGGGGATGCGACTCGACCCGTTGAGCACGCGCGACGCCGTGGCCTGTGAAACACCTGCCCGCACGGCCACATCCTGCAGTGTCACCGCCGCCATCAGCACTCCAACCGTCGTCGCGCGCCTGCTTCGCAGTTCGACAGAGCGCTGCGAAGGCCCGGGGTTGACCGGAACGCGGTCACAGCTTAGCGTGGAATGCGCATTCCGAAGTGCTAACACCGCGGCTGCTCGCTGCCGAGCAAGTTTCGGTGCAGTCAATCGACAGCACTAGCCCGCCGATCTCCGCGGGCACCTAGACAAGGAATTCCCGATGGCTTCCGCTTCCCCTACACGAAACCTCCGCATCGCCATGAACGGTGTGACCGGACGCATGGGCTACCGCCAGCATCTGCTGCGCTCGATTCTGCCGCTGCGGGACTCCGGGCTGGTGCTAGAGGACGGCACGAAGGTCTACGTCGAGCCAATCCTCATCGGCCGCAATGCCGAAAAGCTCGCTGAGCTGGCGGCCGAACACGGCATCGAGCACTGGACGACCGATCTGGCGTCGGTCATCGCCGATCCGACAGTCGACGTCTACTTCGACGCGCAGGTCACGTCGCGGCGGGTGGAGGCGCTTTCGGCAGCGATCAAGGCGGGCAAGCACGTCTATACCGAGAAGCCGACCGCCGAAACCCTCACCGAAGCCGTCGAACTCGCGCGGATGGCGGAGAACGCCGGCATCGTCGCCGGCGTGGTGCACGACAAGCTGTATCTGCCGGGGCTCGTCAAACTGCGACGCCTGGTCGATGAGGGCTTCTTCGGGCGCATCCTGTCCATGCGCGGGGAATTCGGTTACTGGGTGTTCGAAGGCGACGGCCAAGCGGCGCAGCGACCAAGCTGGAACTACCGCGCCGAGGACGGCGGCGGCATCACCATCGACATGTTCTGCCACTGGAACTACGTGATGGAGGCGCTTCTCGGGCCGGTGCAGGCGGTAACGGCTCGCGCCGTCACCCACATCCCGACGCGCTGGGACGAAACCGGCCAGCCCTATCCCGCCACCGCCGACGACGCGGCATACGGCATCTTCGAGATCGACGGCGGCATCGTCGCGCAGATCAACTCGTCCTGGGCGGTACGGGTCTACCGCGACGAACTCGTCGAATTCCAGATCGACGGTACCCACGGTTCCGCGGTCGCCGGCCTGCGGCGCTGTGTCGCCCAACAGCGCGCGCACACCCCGAAACCGGTGTGGAATCCCGACCTTCCAGCGACGGAGCAGTTCCGCGACCAATGGCTCGAGGTGCCGGCGAACGCAGATCTCGACAACGGGTTCAAGCTGCAGTGGGAGGAATTCCTGCGGGACGTGGCCGCCGGCCGCCCGCACCGGTTCGGGCTGCTTTCGGCCGCCCGCGGCGTGCAACTCGCTGCCCTGGGCTTGCAGAGCTCGGCCGAAGGTCGCCGCATCGCCGTGCCGGAGATCGTGCTGTGAGTGCCCCGACGACGGCCACCGCGCTCACCCTGCCGGTCGGTGGCGAGCTGCGCACCTACGAACTCGGAGATCCCGGCCCATGGCGCAGGCCCACCCGGCCCATCGAATCTCGGATCGCGTTCGCCGCGGCACATGTCGTGCCGAAGGTGCTGGGGGACAACACTCCTGGTGCTCCCGCCGACCTGGACTGGGATGCCACACTCGCCTTCCGGCACGAGCTGTGGTCGTACGGGCTGGGCGTGGCGGACGCGATGGACACCGCGCAGCGGGGCATGGGACTGGACTGGGGTGCGACCCGAGAATTGATCCGACGCAGCGGCCAGGAAGCCGCGACGGTCTCCGGCCTCCTGGCGTGCGGCGCCGGGACGGACAACCTCGATGCCGCCGACCTGCCCGGCGGCACACGTGGCCTGGCGGTCATCACCGACGCCTACCGTGCGCAGATCGACGTGGTTCGCGAGGCCGGCGCCAAGGTGATCCTGATGGCATCGCGGGCGCTGGCGCACGTCGCGGCATCGCCGGCCGACTATCTGTCGGTGTACGGCACTCTGCTCGCGGAGGTGGATCGGCCGGTGATTCTGCACTGGCTGGGGGAGATGTTCGACCCGGCCCTCACGGGCTACTGGGGTGGTGCCGACATCACCTCTGCCACCGCGACGTTCGTGCAACTCGTCGAGGAGAACGCGGACAAGGTCGACGGCGTCAAGGTGTCGTTGCTCGACGCCGACCACGAGGTGGCTCTGCGCCGCGCTCTTCCCCCCGGTGTCAGGCTCTACACCGGTGACGACTTCAACTACCCCGAACTGATCGTCGGTGACGGCGACGGGCACTCCGACGCACTGCTGGGAATCTTCGCAGCCATCTACCCGGCGGCGTCTGCGGCCCTGCAGGAACTCGACGCCGGCCACGCCGAGCGCGCTCGCGAAATCCTAGACTCGACACGGGCTTTGGGTCGGCACGTGTTTGCCGCGCCGACCTTCTACTACAAGACCGGCATCGCGTTCCTGTCCTGGCTCAACGGTCACCAGCCGGGGTTCGCGATGGTCGGCGGGTTGGCCAGTGGGCGCTCGGTGCGTCATCTGTGTGAGGTCTTCGTGCTCGCGGACCGCGCAGGCCTGCTGTCCGATCCCGAGCTCGCTACGCACCGGATGCGCAGCTTCCTCGCCGTCAACGGAGTGCTCTGATGACCGCCGGGAACGACACGTTCTCGAGGCTGTCGCTCAACACCATGACGACGAAGTCGTGGTCGTTGCGCGACGCCGTCGAGGCGACCGCCGCGGCCAGCTTGCCCGCGATCGGGCTGTGGCGTGACCGGGTTGCCGAAGCAGGCGTCGGGAACGCAGCGAAGCTGGTGCGCGACTGCGGACTTCGCGTCTCCAGCTTGTGCAGGGGCGGCTTCCTGACGGGAGTCGACGACGCGTCGGCGGCCATCGATGACAACCGGCGTGCGATCGATGAGGCCGCCACTCTGGGTGCGCCGGAGTTGGTCGTCGTCGCCGGGGGAATTCCCGATCGCGATCTGGCCGGGGCACGTGCGCGGCTGGCGGAGCGACTTGCCGAGTTGGTGCCCTACGCCGCCGATCGGGACGTGCGGTTGGCGCTGGAGCCGTTGCACCCGATGTTTTGCGCGGACCGCGCGGTGATCTCGACGCTGGCCCAGGCGCTCGACTTGGCGGCGCCGCATCCGGCGGCGACGGTCGGCGTCGTCGTCGACACCTTCCACGTGTGGTGGGATCCTGCGCTGGCCGAGGGAATTGCCGCTGCCGGCGCGCAGGGCCGGATCAGTTGTTTTCAGATCTGCGACTGGCTGACGCCGATGACGCCGGACCCACTCGTGTCGCGCGGAATGATGGGCGACGGCGTGATCGACTTCCGCGCGATCGCGGCGCTGGTGCGAGCCAGCGGATACCGCGGTGACGTCGAAGTCGAGATCTTCAACGAGACCGTTTGGGGGACAGATGGATACGCCGTCATCGACACGATGAAGGACCGCTACCGCGACCTCGTGCTGCCCGCCCTGGCGGGGTGAGGCCCGGACCGGTTAGCCGCGGCGCGCGATCACTGCCCACCCGTACGGGTTGGTGCGCACGTCGATTCGTTCGAAGCCCGCGGCGGCTAGCCGGTCGGGGAGCGAGTCGGGGTCGACGGGGTTGTAGGTGTCGCCCTCGTGGTGGGCGGCCAGTTCTTCACTGGCAAGGCTGTCGCTTGCCACCAGCGCCGCGCCCGGCCGCAGCACCCGCGCGATCTCGCCGAACAACCGGTCCTGCAACGCAATCGTCGGCACGTGGTGCAGCATGGTGAAACACGCAGCGCCGGTGAATCTTTCGTCGGGGTAGGCGAGCGAGGTGGCGTCGGCGTTGACGATTTCGACCGTCGGCGTGTCGGCGAACCGCTCGCGCAGCATCGCGGCGAGTTCCTCGTCGATCTCCACCGACGTCAAACGTGGCACGGCCACGCTGAGCACGTCGGTGGTCGCGCCGTAGCCCGGGCCCACCTCGAGCACGTCGTCGCCGAGGTCGGTGTCGCCCAGCGCCCACGGCAGGATGACCTCGCGAATGGCCTGGCGCCACTCGTCGCTGCCACACTTCTGATGCGCCTCGTTCATGGCGGCAGACTACGCCCGGGCACCGCCCCGTCGGGTCCGTACGTCGACGGTCAGTGCACCTGCGCGCGGCCGCGCTCCAACACCGCCGATCGGTTCGCGGCGATGTCGTCACCCGTGGCGACGCTCATCCACTCCTTGGCCGACGTCGCCTCGATCCATAGCCCGGCGCTGGTCTGCTGTTCGTCGATGCGGTGGTAGGACTCCAGCAGTGCGCGCACGGCTTTGGCGTTGTTGCCGACGATCGAGGCGGCGACCTTGCGGGCCGCAGGCAGAAGGTCGTCGTGCGGCACCACCTCGGTCACCAGGCCTGCGCGCAGCGCGTCCTGGGCGGACAGATAGTCACCGGTGAGGCTCATGCGTCGGGCCAGACCGACGCCGACCTTCTGGGGCAGCCGCACCGAGAGGCCCCACGTGGGCAGCAAGCCGACGCGGGCATGGGTGTCGGCGAAGCGGGCGTTCTCGGACGCGATCAGGATGTCGCAGTACAACGCGATTTCCAGGCCGCCGGTGACCGCGGCGCCGTTGATCGCGCCGATCACCGGCGTTCCCATGGCGGGCCATTTGGGGGAGATGTCGGGAAGTTGCGTGGTGTCGCCGAGTTCCTTGAGGTCCAGGCCGGCGCAGAACACCGGGTCGGCGCCGGTGACGATGACCACGTCGACGCCGTCGTCCACCTCGGCCTCCCGCAACGCCGCATAGAACCGGGTGCGCAATGCGGAGGAGAGCGCATTGCGTGCCCGTGGGCGGTTCAGGGTCAACGTGCGGACGCGGTCCGTGGTGTCGACCAACAGGACGTCATCTTCGGTGGCGGGCATGTGCTTCACCGTATCGACCTATGGTTGAAGCATGTGCCGGAACATCACCGAGTTGCGCGGTCTAGAACCCTCGGCGACCGCCGAGGAGATCGAGGCCGCTTCGCGCCAGTACGTCCGCAAGGTCAGCGGCATCACCCGCCCGACCGCCGCCAACGCCGACGCCTTCGAAGCCGCGGTCGCCGAGGTGACCGCGACGACGACCCGTCTGCTGTCCCAACTGCCGCCGCGACGGCAGCCGCCGAAGACGGTTCCGCCGTTGCGTCGTCCCGAGGTTCGGGCCCGCCTCGCGGCGAAGTGAGCACGCCCGCGCTCAAGGAGTGGAGCGCGGCCGTGCACGCGATGCTCGACGGTCGTCAGACCGTGCTGCTGCGCAAGGGCGGCATCCACGAGAAGCGCTTCGCTCTGGAATCGCCGGAGTTCGTCTTCTTCCCGACCATTGCGCACGGGCACGCCGAACGGGTGCGCCCCGAACACCTCGAGCTGCTGGACGCGGCGGCCCCCGATAGCACCGAGGACGAGCTGGTGATTCGGGCGGGCGCGAAAGTGGTTGCCGCGGTGGCGGTCAACCGCCCCGACGGGCTGGACGAGATCTCCGACGCCCACATCTGGACCGCCGAGTCGGTGCGCACCGACCGACTGGACTTCCGGCCCAAGCATCGCCTCACGGTGCTGGTGGTGCAGGCTCGACCGCTCACCGAACCGTTGCGGCTGCCAAGGCAACCCGAATACGCGGGTTGCACGAGTTGGGTGCAGTTGCCGGTGACGCCGCAGTGGGCGCAGCCGGTGCACGACGACGCGACGCTTGCCGAGGTCGTCGAGCGCGTCCGTCGCTCAGTCGGCTGACGGAGGACGCGGACCGGCGGGCAGCAGCAGCCGAGACAGGCCGCCATCACCATGGTGGACGGTGTGGGTGGCAGGCACCAGGCGGCGCCCGGTGACGGGAGGCTCGTCGGTGCCCAGGTTGCGCGCGAACCGCGGGTGCGAGCCGCCCGCGACCAGGACCCGGATGCGCGAACCCGCGGGAAAGCGGTGCGCGACCGCGTCGAGCTCGATGCGAACCAGGCCGGAATCGGTTGTGAGCCTGAGGAATCCATCGGTGACATTGCGGGAGCGGCCCTTGGCGTCGACCTCGCTGATCCGGACGAACAGGTCGTTGAAGGGGTTGTCGCAGGAGTGCGCCAACTCGATGACCGGGCTTCCGGCGACGTACAGGTCCGTCGCGAGCGCGCCACCGGTGAAGCCGAGGACGTCGGCGCGTCGCGACAGCGCACTGTCGTCGCGGTAGCCGGCCTCCCTCGAGAGCAGCCGTCCGCCGACGGTCGGTGTCGGGTCCGCCGGGTCGTAGGTGAAGCGCGACGGCCGCGCCGTCTCCTCCGGCGGTGTGTCGCCGAGGCTGCCGCCTGGCCGCAGGTACAGCGTTTCCTCGGGCATCGAGGGTGGCCAGTCTGGCAGGTCGGTCCACCCCCGCCCGTTGACGTGGATCCGCACGGGGCTGCGCGACGTGGAGTGGCTGCCGGCCAGATGCGTGCCCAGCCAGTCCAGCGATTCGCGGATGACGGTTGGTGCGCCCTTGGTCATCATCTCGCTGTGCGGCCAGGGGCCAACCGTCAGCGCGACGGGCACGTCGCGCTGCCGCAGGTGCCGATACTGGGCGAGCGTCTGGTCGAGGAACAGGTCTTGCCACCCGCTGGTCAACAGCACCGGAATCCGTACGCGGTCGAGCGCTTCGGCTGCCCGAAACGCCGTCCAGAACGGGTCGTCCGGGTCCGGATGCTCGAGCCAGGACTCGTACCACGGTGCGCCCGCGCCGAGCAGCCGGCGCCCCGCCTCGCCCATGGGCAGGCCGTTCGCGGCGTCCTTCACCAGCCGCTGTGCCCGCACCTGCCGGATGAGTGCCTGCAAGCCGCGGGGTTCTTCCTGGTGGGTGACCAGGTCGGCCCAGCCGAGGAAGTCGTTCAGCGAGAAGGAGCCGGTACCCCAGGAGGATGCGCTGAAGTCGTGCGGGCCGACGACGATGACCGCCGCCGTCAGCTCCGGTGGCGGGTCCTGCAGCAGCGCCCACTGGGTCCAGCCGAGATAGGACAACCCGATGGTGGCGAACGAGCCGGTGAACCACGTCTGTTCCCGTAGCCAGGCGACCGTGTCGGCGCCGTCCTCGGCCTCGTGCACGATCGGCACGAACTCCCCACCGGAGCCGAACGTGCCACGCACGCTTTGGATCACCACGTGATAGCCGCGAGCGGCGTAGACGGCGCCGAACAGGCTGGAGAAGGGGTAGGTGCGGCCGTAGGGGCCGCGGACCAACAGCGTGCCCGACGGTGTGGGTGTTGCCGGCACGTAGTGGTCGGCAATGAGCTCGACCCCGTCGCGCATCGGCACCCGCAGCCCGCGCTCCACGGTGTATTCGGTGGTCGGAGGCGGCAGCCGAAGTAGACGGCTGATGGCGCGGCCTGTGTAGCGGCGGATCCGCGTGCGCGCGGACGAGGACGTCGGCCGAGTGAATGTCGCGGTCACGCGAAAAGGCTACTGGGGCGGCGATCCTCGGTCGGATCACTGTCCAAGTGGTGGTGGATCGTCGTCGGTGATGGTTGCCAACACCCTCGCAATCAGCCAGGTGATTGCGGTGGTGGCGTCGGTCGCGGGCACGTTCCACGGTCCAACGAGACGTTCGTAGGTCGGCAGGTTCCACAACACGTCGAGCAGTCCCGCCACGGCGTGGCGCTGGACCTCGGACCAGCGCGGTGTCGCCGCCGACACCGCCCGCAGCAGCGCGTCCTTGCGGCGCTCGTCGACCCCGGCGAACGTCGGATCGCCAGGGGTGCGGAGTGTTTCGGCAACCGTAAACCGTTGCAGCGAGGCGAACACCCGGCTGGTCACCTCGGCGAGATTCTCCAAGTCGACGTCCTCGTACGAAATGCCGGCGTCGTCCTCCAATCGCTGCATGACGGCGTCGTGCAGATGGCGCTCGGTGGGGAAATGGCGGTAGACGGTCCGCTCGCCAACCCCTGCGCGTTCCGCGACGGCGCGGAACGTCAGATCTCGCCAGTCCCAGCTGGCGAAGCCGTGGGCGAGGTCCGCGCCCGCCGTCACGATGCGGTCCCGGGTCTGCGCGGCCTGATGGCGGCGCGCCGGACTGTCGTAGGCGCGCCGCATCCCTGTCCCTCTTGACGGTTCATTCATATTGGTGACAGTCTACTGTCTCTAATTACAGTGGAGGTGCACCGTGGCATCACCGAGTGAGTTGTTGCAGACCGCCATTGCGCAGACGGGTCTCGATGACTTCGGGGCAGACTCGTTTCGCGAGGGGTTCGAGATCTTGCTCAAGGCGCTGGACGATGAGGCCCGCCTCAACGCGCGCGGCGAGGCCTACGTCTACCCGCGCATCGTGCTGCACTTGCGGCAGCGGCTTCAGGTCGAGAACTGGTACCGGCGTCACCCCGAGATCGACGACGAGCCGGTTGACATGCCGCTCTTCGGGCTCGGTCTGCCGCGGACCGGGTCCACAGCCCTGTCGTTCCTTCTCGCTCAGGATGCGGACGTCCGGTACCTGCGCTCTTGGGAGGCGGCGCAGCCCTGCCCACCGCCGTCGACCG
The DNA here is from genome assembly GCF_000620625.1 of Mycobacterium sp. URHB0044. Taxonomy (GTDB): domain Bacteria; phylum Actinomycetota; class Actinomycetes; order Mycobacteriales; family Mycobacteriaceae; genus Mycobacterium. Next base: position 89,804 of record NZ_JIAW01000002.1, read on the forward strand.
TCCTGGGAGCGGACCCGCGCATACCGCCCGGCGTCGCGGAGGTTATGGCGGGCAGCCGTCACCACGTCCCGCAGGACCCCGATGGTCCGATGGAATGCCTCGACCTGATGGCTCTGGACTTCACGTCGCAGATCTTCCAGGCCTACGCCCAAATCCCGACGTATTCGGAGTGGCTCGTCGAGCGGGCCGACTTCAACTCGACCTATGCCTACCAGCGGCGCGTGCTGAAGCTGCTGCAGTGGGGTCAGCCCACGAGGCCGTGGCGACTCAAATCTCCGTCGCACGTGTTGTCGCTGAGTTACCTCGACAAGGCGTTCCCGGACGCCCGCTTCGTCATGACGCACCGCGATCCAACCGACGTGTTGCTTTCGGTAACCGACGTCTATGCCGACATCGTCGGCGGATTCACCGATCACCTCGACCGCCGCTACCTCGGTGAGTTGAACGTCCACCAGTGGTCGGTCGGGATGGACCGGGCGGTCGAGTTCCGTGACGGCGGTGCCGATCACCGGTTCTTCGACATCGACTTCCGCGCGATGGTCGCCGATCCGGTGGCCGAGGTGCGCGCTCTGTACGCGTGGCTCGGCGTGCCGGTCACCCACCAGTTCGAAGCGGGCATGCGGACCTGGTGGGCCCAGAACGCCCAGACTCGGGAGCCGAAGCCGAAGGCCGACGCACAGGACTTCGGCCTGGACGTCGACCAGATCCGTCCCCGGTTCGCAAACTACGTCGAACACTCACGACGCTGGACGGCACGAGACACCGGAAGGGTGACATCGCATACATGGCAATCGATCTGACGGGCGGCATCGATCCGCGGCGGGAACTGATGTTCGCCGAGCGACCCGCCAATCCTGAAATGCGGGATTCGGTGAGCTTTTGGGTATTCGACGACCGCGGTGCGTTGGGGCTACCCCGAATCGGCATCGAGGCGGTCGCCGCTAGCTGGGAGGACCACTCGATTCAGGTCAACGTGGCCTTCCCGGACGGCAGGGTGTTCCGCCTGCGCGAGGATGCGCCGAGCCGGCCCACCGCGGGCCCCGACGGGCGGCCGACGGTGCTAGGTGCTGGACCGCTGACATTCGCGTGCGTGCGTGAATTTGATACCTGGACAATGGCGTTCGACGGCATGGCGATTCAGACCTCGTCGGCTGACCTGGCCGCGGGTCGCAAGGACGGCCCGTCGGTGCACGTCCGGTTCGACGTCGAAGCGGAATTGGCGGCGCCACCGTGGGTGCAGGGCTCGCTCGATGCGGAGTCCGGGTCAAGGCTGCAGAAGTCGGTCGAAGGCGACCTGATGGGCGGTCCCCGCTACGAACAACTGTTCCGCGCAACCGGATCACTACAGGTCGGTGGCGCGAACCACTCGTTCACCGGTAGTGGCCTACGCATCCGTCGGCAGGGTGTCCGCAAGCTCGAGGGATTCTGGGGGCACTGCTGGCAATCGGCGCTGTTCGGAAGCGGGAGGGGGTTCGGCTACATCGCCTATCCGCCGCGCCCCGACGGGCAGCCGACCTTCAACGAGGGCTACCTGTACCTCGGCGATTCGGATGGCGGCGGCGACCTGATTCCGGCACGCGTCATCGAGGCCCCATGGCTGCGACGGCTGCAACCGCTCGGCGAAGACGTCTCCGTCGTGCTCGAGACTACGGACGGCATCGTGCGGATCGAAGGGGAGACGGTGATCTCTACCCACGACATCACCGACCCCAGTCAGGTTCCCGCCGATCAGTTGGCCAAGATGGCGAACTGGACGTTCCCGGCGCTGCAGCAGGCGGGTGTGCGGTACAGCTGGGACGGGGAGCAGTCCTACGGCATGCTCGAACGGTCGATTCCGATGGATCAGATCGAGCGCGACTAGAACTTGTAGTACGGCGCCAGTTCGTGCGCTCGCTGCAGGTTGGTCGCCAGGCAGTCCACGTTGTCGGCGTCGTAGATCGGCGAGTAGAACACCGACTGCTGAATCACGCCGTAGCTGGTGTCGAACGCGATCATGCAGGTGATCCACCAACGGTTGTTCCAGTCCGTGGGCTTCATGATCCAGTACTGCGCGGCGCGGTGCCCGCCGATGTCCAGTTCGACGGCGTCCGCGGGGATCGTCTGCTCATAGGTTCGCCAGACGAAAGCTTCTACGGCCATCTGGTAATTGCCGGCGTCGAAGTGGCAGCGCAGCCCGTCCTCGGGTTGCGGCGGCGTGAACGCCAGGCCGAGTCGCGTGATGACGTCGTACGGGATGTCCTTGCACGCGTCGAACGGCGAGGGGTTGACCGTCTCGATCACGGGCCACTTGATGGTGGTGGAGACGTCGCTCATGGGCGCTGACGTGGACCGAAGCTGCACGGCGCCGTTGTCCGGCGCGGCGACGGGGTTGGTCTGCCAGACGACGATCACTGCCGCGACCAGCGCACACATTGCCGACAGCAAGCGCAATTTGGCTGCCATCACACTCCTTCGCGCTTGTTGGGCATTCCGGGGGAGTGTACAAGTCGCGACGCCCGACCCGAAGGGGAAAGAAGAACATGTTCTAGTTGCCGCGGTGGCTCGGCGCGCCCGCGCCAGTAGGCTCGGCAGTTGTGTCTCTGGAACATCGGCACCCAACCCTCTGGGCGATCAGCGACCTTCACATCGGTCACACCGGCAACAAGCCTGTCACCGAGTCGCTTCATCCGGCATCGCCCGACGACTGGCTGATCGTCGCCGGCGACGTCGCCGAGCGCACCGATGAAATCAGATGGTCCCTGGACCTGCTGCGCAAGCGCTTCGCCAAGGTGATCTGGGTGCCCGGAAACCACGAACTGTGGACCACCGGCAAGGACCCGATGCAGATCTTCGGCCGGGCACGCTACGACTACCTGGTCAACATGTGCGACGAGATGGGCATCGTCACGCCCGAGCATCCGTTCCCGGTGTGGACCGAGGAGGGCGGACCGGCGACCATCGTGCCGATGTTCCTGCTCTACGACTACTCGTTCCTGCCGGAGGGCACGGCCACCAAGGCCGAGGGTTTGGCGTTGGCCCGCGAGCGCAACGTGGTGGGCACCGACGAGTTCCTGCTGTCCGCCGAGCCCTACGCCACCCGCGACGCATGGTGCCGCGACCGGATCACCCAGACCCGCAAGCGGCTGGAGGACCTGGACTGGATGACGCCGACCGTTCTGGTGAACCACTTCCCGATGGTGCGCGAACCGTGTGAGGCGATGTTCTACAAGGAGTTCGCCCTGTGGTGTGGCACCACCGCCACCGCCGACTGGCACACCCGCTACAACGCGATCTGCTCGGTCTACGGCCACCTGCACATACCGCGGACCACGTGGTATGACGGCGTGCGGTTCGAAGAGGTGTCGGTCGGCTATCCGCGAGAGTGGCGGCGCCGCAAGCCGTATCGATGGATGCGTCAGATCCTGCCGGACCCGAAGTATCCGCCCGGCTATCTCAACGAGTTCGGCGGCCACTTCGAGCTCACCGACGAGATGCGCGGCCATGCGGAGAAGATGCAGGCGCGAATCAGGGACCGGCAGGCCAGGTGATGAGCAGCAACAAGTTGCTCGGCGGGGTGCTGCCCGATCAGGTGGCGGCGGCCGAACTCTACGACGACCCACCCGATCTGGCGCCGCTGCCCGAGGAGGAACCGCTGATCGCCCGCTCGGTGGCCAAGCGGCGCAACGAATTCGTCACCGTGCGCTATTGTGCACGCCAGGCGCTCGGCGAACTGGGGCTGCCGCCGGTGCCGATTCTGAAGGGGGACAAGGGCGAGCCGTGCTGGCCGGACGGCGTGGTCGGCAGCTTGACGCACTGTGAAGGCTTCCGCGGCGCGGTGGTGGGCCGCCGGGCCGAAGTCCGCACGATCGGCATCGACGCCGAACCCCATGACGTGCTGCCCAAGGGTGTGTTGCCGGCCATCAGCCTGCCCGCAGAACGTGCCGAGCTCGCGGGATTGCCTGCCAGCCTGCACTGGGATCGAATTCTGTTCTGCGCCAAGGAGGCGACGTACAAGGCCTGGTTTCCACTGACACACCGGTGGCTGGGCTTCGAGGATGCGCACATCACCTTTACGGTCGATGGTTCTTCAGACGCAGGCACGTTCACCTCGGCGATTCTCATCGATCCGGCCGCCGAGTCGGGGCCGCCGTTGACCTCGCTGACCGGGCGCTGGTCGGTGCGCGACGGTCTGGCGCTGACGGCGATCGTGTTGTGAGTACCAACCCCAGTCCCGGCATCGTCGTCGTCGACAAGCCCGCCGGGTGGACCAGTCATGACGTCGTCGGCCGCTGTCGCCGGCTGTTCGGCACCCGCAAGGTGGGGCACGCGGGGACCCTGGACCCGATGGCCACGGGCGTGCTGGTGGTGGGCATCGAGCGGGCCACCAAGATCCTCGGCTTGCTCACCACGACCGACAAGTCGTATGCGGCCACCATCCGGCTGGGGCAGAGCACCTCCACCGAGGATGCCGAAGGTGAACTGCTGCAATCGGTTTCGGCAGCGGACGTGACGGATGCCGCCATCGGTGCGGCCGTTTCGCGCCTGCGCGGCGACATCGAGCAGGTGCCGTCGTCGGTCAGCGCCATCAAGGTGGACGGGCAGCGCGCGTACAAACTCGCCCGCGAGGGCAAGACGGTCGAACTGGCCGCGCGACGGGTGCGGATCGACCGCTTCGAGGTGCTGGCGACCCGCCGACCCCACGAGGTTCCCGATGGGCTGATCGACGTCGACGTCGAGGTGGACTGCTCGTCGGGCACCTACATCCGGGCGCTCGCTCGCGACGTCGGCGAAATACTCGGTGTCGGTGGGCATCTCACCGCACTGCGGCGCACCCGCGTAGGCCGGTTCGGGCTGGGGGAGGCCCACACGCTCGACGAACTCGCGGACGCACCGCGTCTGAGCCATTCGCTGGACGAGGCGTGCCTGCTGACCTTCCCGCGTCGCGACCTCACCGCCGATGAAGCCGAGTCGGCGCGGCACGGTCGGGCACTGCGGCCTGCAGGCATCGACGGCATCTACGCGGCGGCCGCGCCGGACGGCGACGTCATCGCGCTGCTGAGCGACGAGGCGTCGCGCACCAAGTCCGTGGTGGTGCTGCGCCCCGCCACGCTGTAGCCGATCAGCCGTACAGCGCCTCGAACCGTTCTATCGACTTCTCGATGTCGCCCTTCACGGCGCGGGCCGCCGCTGCTCCGATCGGGCCGAACAGAGGCCTGCCGCCCAGATCGAGCTTGACGGTGAACGAGCTGCCCGCGTCCTTCGGCGCCACGGTCATCGTGAGGGCGTACTTGGCACCGCCGACGCCGTCGCCGGTGATCTCCAGCGACCCCGTGGTTCTTGAAGATGATGGCGGATCGAACTTCCGCACCGTCCACGTCACCCGGTTGCGCAAGCCCTTGGCACCTGCCACGCCGATGACCGTGGTTCCGACGGTGAGTTCGTCGGGAAGTTCCGATCGCCACCCCTGATGCATCTGCAGCCAGTCGCCCAATTCCGCGAGGTTGGACACATGCACCCACGCGTCCTCCGGAGTGAGGGAAAGCGTTCGGGTCAGCTCGAGTTTCGCCACCCCCGGATCGTAGAGGGAGCAACGCGATTACCTGCCGATCTGGAGGTAACATCGATCCACCGACCGGGGGTGGGAAGGGGCCGACGCAGTCAGCACACGTGAGGGCGCGGACGTCCGACGCGGGCGGCGCACTCAGGCCGAACGCAGTGCCGCCATGCGCCTGCGCCTGCTCAATGCCACCGTCGAGTGTCTGGTGGCGTATGGCTATGCGGGCACCACCACGCACCGCGTCGCCGAGTTGGCCGGAGTCACCCGAGGCGCGCAGATCCATCACTTCCGCGCCAAGGAGGATCTGGTGGTCGCGGCGATCGAGCACCTGGCGCAGCAGCGGGCTCAGGTGACCATTCGCGAAGTAGGCCGAATCCGCGACAGTGTCGATCCGGCGACGGCCGTCCTGGACTTCCTCTGGGATTTGCATCAGGGCCCGATCTTCGTTGCCACACTTGAGCTTTGGATGGCTTCTCGAACCGATCCGACACTCGCGCATCACGTTCAGCGGGTGGAGCCGGTGGTGAACGGCGCATTGTTCGCGGCGATCGGGCAGGTACTGCCCGACCGGGCCGCGCAGAAGGACCTGAGAGACTCGGTCTACACGGCGATGGATGCGCTGCGGGGAATCCTGTTGACCGGCTTCGTCGACGGCGACGTCGGCCGGTTGCGCAAGCGTTGGGATCGGGCGAGCTCCCGCCTGCGGCGCGATCTCAGCGAGGCGCTCGCGTCGGACGGGCGTCCGCAGACCTGAACTGGCATGGGCCACAAGGGAGGAAAAAGTCCCGTCGTGCTGCGTTCCGGCCAACTTAGATACCAACTGGCAGGTATGCTACCGACACCACGAAGCGCACCTGACCGACGAACGAATGCAAGGAGCGGGCATGGGCCATGTCGCAGTCTCCCGGCATCTCGCCGCCGCCCCGGATGCACTGTGGGCGATCGTCGCCGATCCACGGACCTGGGATGAGTGGTTCACGGTGCACGGCCGCTGGCTGGTGGAGCCGCCGGCCAGTCTCGCAGCGGGGACGAGACTGACCGCAGGCATGTTCATCTTGGGTGTCGCCAACAACATCGTGTGGACGGTGGAGTCGATCATCGCTCCGGTCAGCATGATGATGGTCGGGACCGGAGTGGCAGGCCTGACCGCCCAGTGCGGCTTCACCATCACCCCCGCGGGAACGGGCTCGCGGTTCACCGTCGTCGGCGACTTCGCCGGGACCCTCGTCAGGGGCTCCGTCGTCAAAGCCGTCGAGCGAGAGGGAGTCGCGCAGCTGGTGAAGAGCATGGCGCTGCTCGAAGCCCTGGCGTCGGGCAGCGAGGCCCGTGCCCGGGCGGGCGCCCTGCGGCCGGCGCTTCGCCTGGTACACGGACTGGGGCCAACGGGTTAGGCGACCACCCAGATCGCCTGCGCCGCAGGGCTTCCCAGATCCACGGTGGTCTCACCTGCGTCGCCGGGCGCCGCGGGATTCGCGGGGTTCTCTATGGCCACCGAGATCATCCCCGCGAAGTCGCGCCGGGCGAGCACCCGCAGCCGCGAGTCCAGGCTGATGCCGACACTGTCGAAGTAGCGCAGCATCTCGGGATCTGCATCCGAGATCCGTGCCACCGTGCCCGCGTCGCCGTCGTGGCACACCGACAGCTGGCGCGCGGGTGGCGTGGGCACCTGGCCATCGGCAGCCGGGATGGGATCGCCGTGCGGATCGCGGGTGGGATAGCCGAGCTTGGCGTCGATGCGGTCGAGCATCCGGTCGGATACCGCGTGCTCGAGCACCTCGGCCTCGTCATGGACCTCGTCCCAGCCGTAGCCGAGTTCGTTGACCAGAAACGTCTCCATCAGCCGGTGGCGTCGCACCATCGCCAGCGCCGCCTTGCGCCCCGCCTCGGTCAGCGTCACCGCGCCGTACTTCTCGTGGTCGACCAGTCCCTGGTCGGCGAGCTTGCGGATGGATTCCGACGCGGTGCTCGCCGACACCCCGATCCGTTCGGCGAGCAGCTTCGTGCTGACTTTCTCCAGCGACCATTCCTGCGCGGTCCAGATGACCTTCAGATAGTCCTCGGCAACCGTCGACAGGTCGCGCTGATTGCCTTCAGGAGTCACAACCAAGAAGTTTAGGCAATGATCACCTCAACTGGGGATCCAGCGACGACGACGGGGCCGCCGCGCCGTACGCTTGCAGACGTGCAGCGCTGGCGGGGTCAGGACGAGATCCCCACGGACTGGGGCAGATGCGTCGTCACGATCGGCGTGTTCGACGGTGTGCACCGTGGACACGCCGAACTGATCAATCATGCCGTCAAGGCCGGCCGGTCCCGTGAGGTGCCGACCGTCTTGATGACGTTCGATCCGCATCCGATGGAAGTCGTGTTCCCTGGCAGCCATCCGGCCCAGCTCACGACGCTGACCCGGCGCGCCGAACTCGTCGAGGAAATGGGCATCGACGTCTTCCTCGTCATGCCGTTCACCCACGACTTCATGAAGCTGACCCCCGAGCGCTACATCCACGAGTTGCTCGTCGAACGGCTGCACGTCGTCGAGGTCGTGGTCGGCGAGAACTTCACCTTCGGCAAGAAGGCTGCGGGCACGGTGGGCATGCTGCGCAAGGCCGGTGAGCGGTTCGGCTTCGCCGTCGAGAGCATGTCGCTGGTGGCCGAGCATCACCGCGACGAGACGGTGACGTTCTCGTCCACCTACATCCGGTCCTGCGTCGACGCCGGTGACGTGGTGGCCGCGACGGAGGCGCTGGGCCGGCCGCACCGGGTCGAAGGCGTCGTGGTGCGCGGCGACGGCCGCGGCAAGGTCCTGGGCTTTCCCACCGCCAACGTCGCGCCGCCGATGTTCTCGGCGATCCCCGCCGACGGTGTGTACGCCGCGTGGTTCACGGTGCTGGGGCACGGCCCGGTGATGGGCACCGTCACGCCCGGCGAGCGGTACCAGGCGGCGGTGTCGGTGGGCACAAATCCGACGTTCTCGGGCCGCACGCGCACCGTGGAGGCGTTCGTCCTCGACACGGAAGCCGATCTGTACGGTCAGCACGTCGCGGTCGACTTCGTCGCCCGCATCCGGGGGCAGGAGAGGTTCGCCTCGGTCGACGACCTCATCACGGCGATGGGCGCCGATACCGCCAAGGCGCGGACGATTCTGCGCGATTCCTTCTGAGCACTGGTGCGCTGTTAGACTCTCCGGCGACCCAGCATTGCTGCAGTTCGCGGTGGCAGTGCCTCAGATGAACCTCGCGGACCGATCAAATGGAGTGAATTCGTGGCGCTTACTGCCGAACAGAAAAAAGAAATCCTGGGCCAGTACGGCCTGCACGAGACCGATACGGGCTCGCCGGAGGCGCAGGTCGCCATGCTGACCAAGCGCATCTCCGACCTCACCGAACACCTCAAGCTGCACAAGCACGATCACCACTCGCGGCGCGGTCTGCTGCTGCTGGTGGGTCGCCGCCGCCGGCTGCTGAAGTACGTCGCGCAGGTCGACGTGCAGCGTTACCGCTCGCTGATCGAGCGACTGGGTCTGCGCCGCTGATCCGACTGAGGGCGCTTCGCGCGGTCATGTCGGCCGTCGTCATCGCGCTCACGGTTTCGGGATGCTCGTCGGCGGCCGCCGCGGACATGCAGGCAGGTGACTGTCTCAAGATCGGCGGCCCACCCGACCGCCCGGAAGCCTCGAAGGCCGAGTGTGGCAGCGCCGCTTCGAATTTCAAGGTGATTTCGACGGTGCAAGACACCGACGACTGCCCGTCGGATGCAGATTCGTACTATTCGACCCGCAGTTCGTTCAGCAACTCCGGCACCACGGTGTGCATGGACGTCGACTGGGTGGTCGGCGGCTGCATGAGCGTCGACCCCGAAAACGACCGCGATCCGGTCCGGGTCGACTGCAGCGACGCCTCGGCGCCCGACCGGCAGCGAGCCACCCAGGTGCTACAGAACGTGGCGAACGTCGATCAGTGCGCCACCGGAGTGGGCTACGCCTACGACGAACGCCAGTTCACGGTGTGCGTCGAGGACGTGCGCTAAGCAGTCCCATCGGGCAATCCGGCGATTGCCACGGTGTAGCATGAACGTGTTTTGAGCTGGAAAGGCTCGAACATCCGGTGCGGTTCGCGCACAACCGCGCGCACCGTTCCAGCGCGTCGCACCAGACCCGTCTTCGAATGGGCGGTCTTCGGTAGTGGCTGTCGGGCACCCAGCTCGTATGGGTTGGTCCGGCCGCTTCGATCGATGGCCGTCGGGATTTCCCGGGTTCTGGCGTGTGATGGCGTAAAACACCGAACACGAGAACCAGAGAGGCCTGACGCACGTCATGTCTGCAGTAGAAATTGAAGACGGCATATTCGAATCGACCGCCGTCATCGACAACGGGAGCCTCGGCACCCGCACCATCCGCTTCGAGACCGGCCGGCTGGCACAACAGGCCGCCGGAGCCGTCGTCGCCTACCTCGACGACGACACCATGCTCTTGTCGGCGACCACCGCCAGCAAGCAGCCCAAGGACCACTTCGACTTCTTCCCACTCACCATCGACGTGGAAGAGCGGATGTACGCCGCGGGACGGATCCCGGGCTCGTTCTTCCGTCGCGAGGGCAGGCCGTCCACCGACGCGATCCTGACCTGTCGGCTCATCGACCGGCCGCTGCGCCCCACCTTCATCAGTGGCCTGCGCAACGAGATCCAGGTCGTCGTCACCATCCTGAGCCTGGACCCCAAGGACCTGTACGACGTCCTGGCGATCAACGCCGCGTCGGCGTCCACCCAGATCTCCGGACTCCCGTTCGCCGGCCCCGTCGGCGGCGTGCGCGTCGCGCTGATCGACGGCCAGTGGGTTGCGTTCCCGACCGTTGAGCAGCTCGAGGGCGCGGTGTTCGACATGGTCGTCGCCGGCCGCAAGACCGCCGATGACGTCGCGATCATGATGGTCGAGGCCGAGGCCACCGACAAGGTCATCGAGCTCGTCGCGGGCGGTGCGCAGGCACCCACCGAGGCCATCGTCGCCGAGGGCCTCGAGGCTGCGAAGCCGTTCATCGCAGCGCTGTGCACGGCCCAGCAGGAGCTGGCCGCGGCCGCGGGCAAGCCGACCGGCGAGTACCCGGTGTTCCCCGACTACCAGGACGACGTCTTCTACGCCGTGTCCTCGGTGGCCACCGACGAGCTCGCCAAGGCGCTGACGATCGCCGGCAAGGAAGAGCGCAACGACCGCACCGACGAGATCAAGGTTGAGGTGCTCGAGCGGCTGTCCGAGCAGTTCGCCGGCCGCGAGAAGGAGATCGGCGCCGCCTACCGGTCGCTGACCAAGAAGCTGGTGCGCCAGCGGATCCTGACCGATCACTTCCGCATCGACGGCCGTGGCATCACCGACATTCGCGCACTGTCCGCCGAGGTCGCCGTCATCCCGCGCGCGCACGGCAGCGCGTTGTTCGAGCGTGGCGAGACCCAGATCATGGGTGTCACCACCCTGGACATGGTCAAGATGGCCCAGCAGATCGACTCGCTGGGGCCCGAGAAGTCCAAGCGCTACATGCACCACTACAACTTCCCGCCGTATTCGACCGGTGAGACCGGCCGGGTCGGTTCGCCGAAGCGGCGCGAGATCGGCCACGGCGCGCTGGCGGAGCGGGCCCTGATGCCGGTACTGCCGAGCATCGAGGAGTTCCCGTACGCCATCCGTCAGGTCTCCGAGGCGCTGAGCTCCAACGGCTCCACGTCCATGGGATCGGTGTGCGCGTCGACGCTGTCGCTGCTGAACGCGGGCGTTCCGCTGAAGGCGCCGGTCGCGGGCATCGCGATGGGCCTGGTTTCGGACGACATCGAGGTCGAGGGCGGCGGCACCGAGCGCCGGTTCGTCACGCTGACCGACATCCTCGGCGCCGAAGATGCCTTCGGCGACATGGACTTCAAGTGCGCAGGCACGAAGGACTTCGTCACCGCCCTGCAATTGGACACCAAGCTCGACGGCATTCCATCGCAGGTGCTGGCCGGAGCGCTGTCGCAGGCCAAGGATGCGCGGCTGACGATTCTGGACGTGATGGCCGAGGCCATCGACGCGCCGGACGAGATGAGCCCGTACGCGCCGCGGATCACCACGATCAAGGTGCCGATCGACAAGATCGGCGAGGTCATCGGGCCGAAGGGCAAGATGATCAACTCGATCACCGAGGAGACCGGTGCCTCGATCTCGATCGAGGACGACGGCACCGTGTTCGTCGGCGCCTCCGATGGCGAATCGGCGCAGGCCGCGATCGACAAGATCAACGCCATCGCCAATCCGCAGCTGCCCAAGATCGGGGAGCGGTTCCTCGGAACCGTGGTCAAGACCACCGATTTCGGCGCGTTCGTGTCGTTGCTGCCGGGTCGTGACGGGCTGGTGCACATCTCCAAGCTCGGCCGGGGCAAGCGCATCGCCAAGGTCGAGGACGTGGTGAAGCTCGGCGACAAGCTGCGCGTCGAGATCGCGGACATCGACAACCGCGGCAAGATCTCGCTGGTGCTGGTGGCCGAAGACGAGGCTGCCGAAGCACCTGCCGAGGTCTCGACGGATTCGGGTGCGGCACCTGCCGATGCCGCGACCGCCAGTAACTGAATCAGTACGGCGCACCACCCTTCCGGGTGGACTGCGCGTCGTCACGGAGTTCATCCCATCGGTGCATTCGGCATCGGTGGGGGTGTGGGTAGGCGTCGGGTCACGCGATGAAGGTCGCAGCGTGGCCGGCGCCGCCCACTTCCTCGAGCATCTGCTGTTCAAGTCGACGCCGACCCGCTCGGCGGTGCAGATCGCGCAAGCGGTCGACGCCGTCGGCGGCGAGTTGAACGCGTTCACCGCGCGCGAACACACCTGCTACTACGCCCACGTGATCGACACCGACGTCGAGTTGGCGGTGGATCTGGTCGCCGACGTCGTGCTGCGTGGCCGGTGTGCGAGCGAGGACGTCGAGGTGGAACGCGACGTCGTGCTCGAGGAGATCGCGATGCGCGACGACGATCCGGAGGACACCCTCGGGGATGTCTTCCTTTCGGCGATGTTCGGGGCACATCCGGTGGGCAGGCCGGTGATCGGCAGCGTCGAGTCGATCGAGGGAATGACACGCGCACAACTGCATTCCTTCCACGTCCGGCGGTACACGCCCGAGCGGATGATCGTGGCGGTGGCGGGCAACGTCGATCACGACCACGTCGTGGCCCTGGTGAAGGAGTACTTCGGGCCGCGGCTGGTGCGTGGGCGCAAGCCGGTGGCTCCGCGCAAGGGCACCGGGCGGGTGCCGGGCCAACCGACGCTGCAGGTGGTCAACCGGGACGGCGAGCAGACGCACCTGTACCTGGGCGTACGCGCACCGGGCAGGCACTGGGATCACCGCTGGGCGCTGTCGGTGCTCAACGGCGCTCTCGGTGGCGGCCTGAGTTCGCGTCTGTTCCAACAGATTCGGGAGACGCGCGGGTTGGCCTACTCGGTGTACTCGACGGTCGACACCTTCTCCGACTCCGGCGCCCTTTCGGTGTACGCGGCGTGCCTGCCGGAGCGGTTCGACGAGGTGGTCCGCGTGGCCACCGACGTGCTCGAGGAGGTGGCACGCGACGGCATCACCGACGGCGAGTGCCGAATTGCCAAGGGCTCCTTGCGTGGTGGCCTGGTACTCGGTCTCGAGGACTCGGCGTCGCGGATGCACCGCATCGGGCGAAGCGAGCTCAACTACGGCAGCCACCGGACCATCGCGAACACCCTCGAACAGATCGACGCCGTCACCCTCGACGAGGTCAACGCGGTGGCGCGGCAACTGCTGAGCAAGCCGTTCGGTGCCGCCGTGCTGGGGCCGATGCGGTCCAAGCGGGCGTTGCCGTCGGCGCTTCGATCCATCGCCGGCTGATCGGTACGGTGGGAGTCGATGAATCGACTCTCCAGGCGCGGCTTGTTGATTGGCTCGGCGGCGCTCGCCGCGCTGGCCGCCTGCTCCCGCGAACCCGCTCGTGCCGACACGGATGAACCGGTGCCGCCGATCCACGACCGGATCGACGCACTACAACAACGCCACAACGCCAAGATCGGCGTGTACGGCGTCGACCTGACCACCGGTCGCAGCATCACCTACCTCGACGGTGAGCGGTTCGCGATGTGCTCGACGTTCAAGGGCTACGCCGCGGCCCGCGTATTGCGAGGCTCCGAGCGCGGCCAGCTGCGTCTGGATGACGCGGTCCCCATCGAGTCGGCCGACATCGTGTCCAACTCGCCGGTCACCGAACCCGCCGTCGGTGGCACGTTGGCACTTGCGGACCTCTGCCAAGCGGCTTTGCAGCGCAGCGACAACACGGCAGCCAATCTATTGCTCCGCGCAATCGGCGGCCCACCGGCCGTCACGGACTTCGCCCGCAGCATCGGCGACGACGAGACCCGCCTCGACCGCTGGGAAACCGAACTGAATTCGGCTGTGCCAGGGGATCTCCGGGACACCAGCACGCCGCGGGCGCTCGGTGGCGGCTACCAGAACCTGCTCACCGGTGACGCGCTCGCGCCGGCAAGTCGCGATCTGCTGGAGACCTGGATGCGGGCGAACGTCACCTCCAGCATGCGGGCGGGGCTGCCGCCAGGGTGGACGAGCGCCGACAAGACCGGCAGCGGCGATTACGGCAGCACCAACGACGTCGGGATCGTCTACGGGCCCGATGGAAGACGGGTGCTGCTGTCGATCATGACGCGTTCGCGCACCGACGACCCGAAGGCCGAGAACCTGCGCCCGCTGATCGGCGAATTGGCTGGCCTCGCAGTGCCGTGGCTGACGGGCCGCCCCTAGCCGATCGGCGGAATCGTCGTCGTCGTCACCTCGACGATGGTGCCGGGAACGCGCGTGCCCACGGGCGGCGGCCGACGACTGGTCGGCGTCGTCGGTTCGGGTGTTGACGTGCTGCTCGGCGGTTCTTCGGATGTCGTCTCCACCTCCGTGGTGCGGGTGGGTGTCGAGCGGACGGTCGGTGTGAACGACTGGGTCGGTTCGGTGGTGACCGTCGTGGAGACCTCCGTCGCCCGGGTCCGCTTGGTGGTGGGGGTCGCGGGTGCCACGGCGGTGGGTGCGGCGCTGGTCGACTCGGCCGTGCGCGCCGATTCGGTCGCCGCCGTCTGAGGCGGTGCCAGCAACGGCGCGGGCAGGTGCGAAATCGGTTGTGTGACAGTCGGAGTCGATGACTCCAGCGTGGTGACCACGACGGGCGTGATGGCCGTGCCGTCGGCACGCTTCAACGTCGCGATGGTCGCTCCGGCACCGACGATCAGTCCGATCAGTGCGACGGCGGCCAGCGCCCGGGAACGGCGCCGAGTCGATTCGCCGGTCGGTGAACCGCCAGCGGCCAACGGCTCGTTCGAGCTTGGTCTCGGCAACGCCGAGTGGGCGGCGGTGAGGGTGTGGTCACGCAACCACGCAGGCGCGGGGATGAACACCGGTGCGCCGCCGAGCAACGCCGCGGGCGTGAGCATTCGGCTGCGCTCGTCGTCGCACACCACGCATGACTCGATGTGGCGGGCTACCCGTTTGCGCATCAGGACGGTGAACTGACCGTCCCAACCGTCCATGATCGCCGCCAGTTCGGGGCATGTCTCGGGGGCGCTGCGTACTTGGCGCGCGACGAGCAGTGCGCCGAGCGAGCGTTCCACGGTGTCGCGCAGCCGATGTACCAGGGTGCCTGCGTTGCTTTGGGTGACGCCGAGTACCTCGGCGAGTTCGAGGCCGTCCAGTTCGTGCCGGTAGGTGAGATCGAGGATGGTCCGGTCGCGGTCGGAGAGTCCACCCGCCGCCTGAGCCACCAGTTCGGCGAGTTCGCTTTGGGCGGCTAGTTTTTCGGGCCCGGCGTGGGTCGTTTCGAGTTCGGGCAGCATGTCGGTGGGTTCCTCGCGGCGGCGCTCCCTTTGGTGTCGCAGCGCCTCGTTTCGGGCGATGGAGTAGAGCCAGGGGCGCAGCTTGTCGGGGTCGCGCAGCTGCGGCAGTTTCGTCGCCGCCGTGCAGAACGCGTCCTGAACGCAGTCGGCGGCGGCGTCGCGGTCGCGCAGCATGCCGACGCAGAAGTCGTGCAACCGGTTGGCGTAGCGGTCGTAGATCGCGGCGAACGCCGGGCGGTCACCGGCCGCGGCGGCGGTCGCGAGATCAGCGTCGGTGGTGTGCCGGTCGGGTTGTGCGGTCATGCGTTCGCTCCGTGCCGATGGTGGTTCCATTCGACCAGCGCGGGCCGGGTGCGGGAAGGCTTTCGACAAAGTCGGGCCCGCACCCGACACCTGCGGCCGGTCAGTGTGGCCACGTGCTGTAGTAATTGCCGTCGGCGTAGTAGTCGACGTAGTTGTCGCCGCCGATGTCGTTGTAGCTACACGTCGAGAAGCGCGTTCCCTGTTTGACGGTGGTGCCGTAGGTGCCACCGGCGTCCTTGCACTCCTTCTTGATGGTCTTCTCGCTGATCGGTTTCGCTTGGGCGACCGGCGACGCGACCGATGACATCGCGCCCATCGCGAGGGCGACGGCGATGATCAGGGCTGAGGCGAATGAGCGATTCATGTCAGGCTCCGTCGTTCACGTCGGCCGGCTAGCGGGCGACGACCCACGTGTCGCGGACGGTGGGGGAGATGACTCCCGGGTTGAACGGATGCGTGGGCCCGCTGGGCTCCAGTACCTGCATGTCCTGCAACGGTGCCCGCAGATCGTCGGGGTCGATGCATGCGCCACCGCGCACGACGCCACCGCTGTGCTCGCAGCAGTAGTCCGACCCTTCGTCCAGGTTGTTCATGCACCAGTCGTACCAATTGGCGTCGTGCTGGGCACTTGCCACGGCGGCCAGGCCGAGCGGTCCGGCGCCGACGCCGATCGCGGCGGCCGCCAGTGTGGCGCCGAGGAGGAAGCGCGTGCGGGAGCGGAGTGAGGTGGTGGACATGTCGGATTCCCTTCCGTGTGACCCGGCGGGGTTGGCCGGGTTCTACGGGTAGGAGCGACGAGCCTGCCTCCGTTGCACACTTTTTTCGGAAGCCTTTTTGGATTGCCCGGACATTTTTGGATTGCCCGGAAAAAAGGTCATCGCCCGGCCTGCGCCGCGTGGGCGCCGACCGGGCGATGGGAGGGAAAGCGCTAGACGAGCAGTGTCGCCGGATCGGTGAACGGCAGCTCGAGGTCGCTGGCGACCTGCTCGGACAGCAGCGCGCCGTCATGGGTGGACAGACCCTTGGCCAGAGCCGGATCGGACTGGCAGGCGGCCTGCCATCCCTTGTCGGCGAGCCGCAGCACGTAGGGCATGGTCGCGTTGGTCAGCGCGTAGGTCGACGTCCGCGGGACCGCGCCCGGCATGTTGGCGACGCAGTAGAACACCGTGTCGTGCACGGCGAAGGTCGGATCGTCGTGCGTCGTCGGGCGGGAGTCCTCGAAGCAGCCACCCTGATCGATCGCGATGTCCACCAGCACGGCGCCGGACTTCATGTGCGCCACAGTCGAATTCGTGACCAGCTTGGGCGCCTTGGCGCCGGGGACCAGCACGGCGCCGATGACCAGGTCGGCCTGCTTGACGGCGTCCTCCAGGTCGAGCCTCGACGAGTAGCGGGTCTCGATGGCGCCGCCGTACTCCGCGTCGATCTTGCGCAGGATGTTGACGTTGAGGTCGAACACGGTGACGTGAGCGCCCATGCCCCAGGCGACGGCCGCGGCGTTGTCGCCTGCCATTCCACCGCCGATCACCACGACCTTGGCCGGAGCGACGCCGGGGACGCCGCCCATCAGCACGCCGCGACCGCCTTGCGTGCGCATCAGGTGGTAGGCGCCGACCTGGGCGGAGAGCCGCCCGGCGACCTCGCTCATCGGGGCCAGCAGGGGCAGTGCCCCGTCGGCGGTCTGCACCGTCTCGTACGCGATCGAGGTGGTGCCCGACGCGAGCAATGCGTCGGTGCAGGCCTTGGACGCTGCCAGGTGCAGGTAGGTGAAGAGGGTCTGGCCCTTGCGCATCCGGCCGTACTCGGCCTCGATGGGCTCCTTGACCTTGAGCAGCAGATCGGCCTTGGCCCAGACCTCCTCGGCGGTGTTGACCACCTGGGCGCCCGCGGCCTTGAAGTCGAGGTCGGAGATCGCCGAACCGTCGCCCGCACCGGCCTGGATGAGCACCTCGTGACCGCGATGGGTCAGCTCGGCGACACCGGCGGGCGTGATGGCCACCCGGTATTCGTTGTTCTTGATCTCGGTCGGGATTCCGACGCGCATGACGGCTCCTAAAGTCGTGTGAACTGCATCAAGTGTGAATAATTCGCGATGGAATGGCAATGATCGTGTTGATGATTCGCTAAGATCGGCCAGTGCCCGAAGAATCAACGAAATCGGTGGCGGGTCTGCCGCGCTCGCCGAAGGATGTTCGGCCCGGCGATCTGGACGACGTCGACAGGCGGATTCTGGCGATACTGCATGGTGACGCGCGGATCTCCAACAGCGCGCTCGCCGACGCGATCGGCATCGCGCCGTCGACGTGTCACGGGCGGGTTCGGCGGCTGCAGGACCTCGGGGTGATCCGCGGCTTCTACACCGACATCAACCCGGCGGCGATCGGCTTGTCGCTGCAGGCGATGATCTCGGTGAGCCTGCAGTCCAACGCCCGCGGAAAGATCCGCAACTTCATCCAGCAGATCCGGCGCAAGCCCCAGGTGATGGACGTCTACTTCCTTGCCGGAGGTGACGACTTCATCCTGCACGTCGCCGCCCGTGACACCGAGGACCTGCGCTCGTTCGTGGTCGAGAACCTCAACGCCGATGCCGACGTCGCGGGCACGCAGACCTCCCTCATCTTCGAGCACCTTCGCGGAGCGTCGCCACTGTGAGCGCCGAGGACGACATCGATCGGCTGTACGGCGTTCCGCCGGAGGAGTTCACCGCGCTGCGCACCGAGCTTGTCACCGCGGCGAAGAAGCGCGGTGATGCGGACGGCGCGAAGCAGATCGGCGCCGCCCGCCGGCCGACCGCTGCGGCGTGGGTGGTGAACGCGCTGGTTCGCAGCGACGAGACTGCGCGGGAGCGGTTGGCTGATCTCAGCGAACGGCTCCGCGCCGCCCACGCCTCGATGGACGGCGCTCGCATCCGCGAGTTGTCCGCCGCACAACGCAAGCTGATCGACGAGCTGGTGCGCGCGGGGTTCACCGCTGCCGGGATCGAGAATCCGTCGGCCGCGCTGCGAGAAGACGTGACCGGAACGCTGCAGGCCGCGATCGCCGACCCCGAGATCGCCGGGCGGCTGGGAAGATTGACGAAGGCCGAACAGTGGTCGGGTTTCGGAGACTTCGGCGTTTCGTCGGCCGTCGTCGCCGGTCCCAAGGCGGACGCTCCGACCCCCACGACCAGTAAACCCAAGGCCCGCGAACCGAAGCCATCGGCCCCGCCCGGACCGTCAGCGGCCGAGGTCAGGGCTGCGCGGAAGAGGCAGGCCGCCGCGGCCGCCGAGGTGGAGGCCGCACAGGAGGCGCGAGCCGAGGCCGTCGACGCGCTTGGCGACCGGAAGGCCGAGCTGAAGTCCGCGCGCAGGCGCTACGAGAAGATCTTGGAATCCCTGCACGCGGCCGAACGCGAGTTGAACGAGGCCG
Organism: Mycobacterium sp. URHB0044; assembly: GCF_000620625.1. Classification (GTDB taxonomy): domain Bacteria; phylum Actinomycetota; class Actinomycetes; order Mycobacteriales; family Mycobacteriaceae; genus Mycobacterium. Next base: position 108,913 of record NZ_JIAW01000002.1, read on the forward strand.
ACGCAGAGCACACGGCGGCCGAGCAAGCTGCCGAAGAAGCGACTGAGCGGGTGGAAGCGGCGAAATTGGCTCTGGCAGAAGCTGATTCGGTGCTGGCGGCAGTTACCTCGTCACGTTAGCGCGTTACTGAGCTCGAAGAATCAGCCCGTGGCCGTCGGGCCCGGTCAAGTGCAGCGCGTCGGCGTCGATCGTTGTTTGCACGCGGCCGTCGAGTGCGCGTAGCACCGACTGCTCGACGCCGGCCAACTCGGCCGAGCAGGAGCGCTCCGTGCTGGTGAGTGGGCCGATCACGATGGCACTGGCAGCGCCGGAAAGATCGGCGTGACCCCAAATGTGGTTGCAACCGGTCCATCCGGTCAATGCGCCGTCGGGTGCAATGTGCAGGGTCGGCCGCGCCTGCTCGAGCACGACCGACGTCGTCACCGCCTGCGCGGAGACCAGGCTCTCCACCAGCCAAGTGGTGTCGGTGAGTGGCCGGTCGGGATCCACCACCTTCTTGTCGCGAAGGGTGACGACGGCGCCATCGCCGGTCAGGGTCAAGGTGTCACCGGCCAGCGTCCACGCCGGGCGTGCGTCGAACAGTCTGGTCATCCATGCATCGGCGTCGCCGACCGGGGACGGGCAGCCCATCAGGGTCGTCGCCAGCTGGGCGGTCATCCGGCCGTCCGCAAGATCGACCGGTCCAGAGCCGTGATTGCACCCGGCATAGGCCGTGACCTGGCCGGCCTCGAATCCGAGGACCAGCGGGCCGCCACCCGGAATCTGCTCACCGTCGACGCCCACTGAGACGAACGTTCGGCCGTCAGGGGTCGGGTCATCGGCGGCGGCGACGCTCGAACAGCCTGCAACGAGGAGCAATGACACCAGGGGCGGTGCGACGAGGCGCATACCCAAACGGTAGGGGCTAGCGCGCCGCAGCTGTAACGAATGGCGGATTGGCCCACACGTCATTACCGGAAGTGCCATTCAACCCCGAAGGGAAAAGACAATGAAGTCTCTCGCCATGGCTGCCGCTGCAGTCGGTGTATTCGCCAGTGCCGCCATCGGATTGGCCGGTTCGGCCGTTGCCGCGCCGGCGGGTCCATCGTCGGTCGATCAGACCGTCGACAAACTCCAAGCCGACGGGTTCCACGTCATCGTCAACAAGGTCGGCACTGCACCGCTCGATCAGTGCGTGGTCAGCGGGCTACGTCCGGGTCAAACGTTCTCCCGCATGGATTCAGGTGTACCTGGCGCGATGGATGACATCGTCACCACGGTCACCTCGATGACGGTGTACGTCGACGCGACCTGCTGAGGCTGGTTGCGCCGAGCACATCTGGAGTTGGCTACCCGACGCCCTCGAGCGTGTCCGTCTCGGTCTGACCGATCCTTGCGATGACGTCCGGGCGGCGGCGCATCAAGAGCAGGTACCACGCCAGCGCCGCGGCCATGGTGGCCAGGAACAGGTAGGGAATCACGTTGAGCGGGAACGCCGGAACCGGGTACACGTTGGCGAAGAAGGTGTACGCCATCGCCAGGACCGCCACGATCGCCGCTACCCAGACGCCCCGGTTCGGTTGGTTCGTGCGCTTGGTATAGGCGATGCAGGCCACGGCAACCAGGGAGTACGCGACCATGTAGCCGTAGGTGCCATAGGTATCCACCCACACCACGATTTCCATCGGCTGCACACCAACAGCGAGCAACACGACGTCCAGCACCACTGCGGCGGGTCCGGCCACGAGAAGGACCCGATGCGGAGTGAGATGCTGCTCGTGGGTGCGGCCAAGGCTGTCGGCAACGACGCCCTCCTTGCCCATCACGTACACGATGCGCCCCACCACGTTGAGCGGAGCGACGACGACCGCGAAGAACGACGCGCCCACCCCGAAGAGCAGGATCGGAGTGAACCACGACGGCATGCCGATCAGAACGGCGATGTCCTGCAACGGGTTCGCGCTCTCGGCCAGTTTCTCCTGCAGAACCGCGATCTGGGTGTACGCGGCGAACACGTACAAGACTCCTACGACGATCGCGCTCCAGATGATGGCCCGGGGAATCGCCGTGTACGGATTGCGCGCTTCGCGGCCCAGCGCGTCGGCGGAGGAGAATCCGACGAAACCCAGGATGCCGAGCACCATTCCGGCGGCGACGCCTTGCAGCGGAACGCCTTCCAACGAGAACTGCGACGGATCCCAGGCGGCCGGGCCCGCCCAGATCAGCGCGAGCACCAGCAAGATGACGATGATGGAGACCGAGATGAGCTCCAGGGTCAACGAAACCCGCGCCGAGAGCCGGATGCCGCGAATGGTGAAGAGTGTCGCCAGCCCGCCGAGCACGACCGCGAGCACGATCTGCCAGGCCACGCCGGTGGCGGGAATCTTCAGCGCGACCAAGAAGTCACTCATGTACGAGACAGCCCCGCCGAGCGAGCCGGCGGTTATGCCCCAGCATCCGACCAGCAGCGCAACACCGGCGACGTAGGCGCCAAATGGCCCAAGGCCCTTGGCAACGTAGGTATACAGCGAACCCGCCGAGGCGTTGCGGCGGGCGAACACGACGACGCAGTAGCCGACGGCCAGGATGACCACCGTCGCCAGCGCGAACGAGTAGATCGTTCCCTCGCCCGCCGTGAGGTAGATGGCCGCGGCGGTGAACGCGATGACGGCGCTCGGAGCGATGTTCGCGATGGCTTGCGCAGCCAGTTCGGGCCCCGACATCACGCCGCGGCGAAGCCCGGCGTCGAGTGGGGTGGCGGCAGGTGAGTTCATGGGGTTCCTTTGGTATGGGATTCGTTGTTGGTCAAGGCGATTCAGGGAATCAAGAGTGTCCGCAGAGCCTCGCCGGACTCGAGGTCCTCGAAGGCGGCCGCCGCCTCGTCGAGAGGTCGGCGTGCCCAGATCAGGGCATCGAGCTTGAGCTGGCCGTCCATGTAGCGATCGACGAGGGCCGGGATGTCGATCGACGGCCGGACCGAGCCGTAGTTCGAGCCGAGGATTCGTTGATCGGCCTCGGCCAGCACGAGTGGTTCGAACGAAGCCTTGGCTCCGGTTGGCGGCAGCCCGACCACCACGGCCGCGCCGCCCAACCCGAGCATCCGGATTGCTTGTTCGGTGGTGCTGGTGTGCCCAAACGCATCGAACGCGTAGTCGACGCCGTCGGGGATCAGGGCGCGAAGCTGTTCCTCCGCGTCGGCGTGCGTGGCATTGATGCGATCAGTCGCTCCGAACTGAACGGCCATGTGCGTCTTGTCATCCCGAACGTCGATCGCGACGATGCGTGCCGCACCGGCGAGCTTGGCGCCTTGGATGACGTTGAGTCCCACGCCGCCGCATCCGATGACGCACACCGTCGCGCCGGGTTCGACCGCCGCGGTGTTGAGGACCGCGCCGACGCCCGTCGCCACCGCGCAGCCGACTACTGCGATGACGTCCAGCGGCGCGTCTTCACGAACCTTGACCGCTCCGGAGGCCGGCACGATCACCTCTTCGGCGAACGAGGAGACGCCGAGATAGTGGTGCAGCGACTCTTCGCCCAACGACAGTCGCGAGGTGCCGTCGAACAGAGTTCCCAGGGGTGCGACGACCGTGGCGACCTTCTGGCAGCGGGCTTCGTGCCCAGAACGGCAATAGCGGCACTCACCGCACGGTGGCACCCACGACAGCACGACGTGGTCACCGACGGCAAGCGTGGTGACGCCCTCGCCCAGTTCGGTCACGACGCCCGAGCCCTCGTGGCCCATGACCAGCGGCGCGGGCGCGTCCCATTCGCCACGCTTGACGTGCAGGTCGGAGTGGCACACGCCCGCCGCAGCGATCCGTACCCGCACCTCCCCGGCCTTCGGCCCCGCCAGGTCGACGTCCACGTACTCGATTGCCGTACCGGGATCACGGAAGACGATGGCTTTCACGGGGCTCCTTACGAGTGGGGAATCAGACGAATCGTAGGAAGTCGGCGGTTGTCGTGGCAGCCGCAAAAAGTGTGGTTTCGGTGCCTCAAATCATCATTTCGTACACTCGCGCGGTGGCATACGACGTGCGGTCGATCTCGGAGTACTTCAACGCCGAACTCGTCGTCGGCGCCGTCGACGCCGCGACGCCGTTGGAGGGCACGATCGTGCTCGCCGACCTGGTCCTGGCGAGCTCGCCGGGGTACGCCACCCTGGTCGTCGCCACCCCGGCGGAATGGGCGGTGGCGTTGGCCTCCGATGATCGGCAGGGGCCACTGGCCGGATGCGTGGCGTTGATCGCCGGCGGCCCGGCGGACGAGGAGATTCGAACCGCGCTAGACACGCGCGGCATCACCGCCATCGTCGTGCCCGAGCTGCCCGCGGACGTCGTGCATCCGAAACTGACCGCGCTCATCGCAACCGACCAGGCGGCCGAGGACCGGCGGGTGACGACCGGAACCAAGGTGCTCACCCAGGTCGCCCGGCGCGGTGGCGTGGTGGCGGTCGTCGCCGAACTCGCGCACAGGATCGACGGGTGGGCCGTCCTTCTCGACGCCCACGGCGAGGTAATCACCACCGCAGGCGCGGGCAGTCTGCATGTGCGCGACGCCGGATCGGTCGCGTTCGGACGGCGGGTGCGCATCCGTCACCCGGGGCTGCAGGTACACCCCGTGGGGCAGGGTGAGGACGTCAGTGCGTATCTCGTCATCGGTGCACGCGGGTCCACCAGCCGCAGCCGTGACCTGGCCTCGCAGGTTGCGGCCCTGTTGGATCTGCTGTTGCACACGGTGGATCACCCCGCGACCGAGCGGTTGGGCCGTGAAGTGATGGTGTCCACGTTGTTGCGAGGCGGTGCGGAGGCTGCAACGTTGTTGCGGCGCTGGGGCGTTCACGAACCGACGTTGACGGCCTTTGCGGTGGCGTCCCGGTCGCGTGCCGTCGATCCGGAACGCCACACCGTCCGCTGGTTGGACGAGCTGGGGGCCGTCCACGTCATGTCTGCCGAGCGCGGGCGGGTGCTCGGGTTCATCGGCGACGATCGCGCGGCCGAACTCGCCGCGATGGTGGAACGGCTGACGGCAGACGCCGGCATGCCGCTGCGGATGGGTTTGGGGTCGTCGGCAAATCCCGAGGCGTTGGCCCGGTCGGCGGCCGAGGCGCGGCAGGCGCTGGAGATCGCGATCGTCGACTCCTGCTCGGTGGTTTGGTATCGCACGCTGGCGACTGTGTCGTACGTGTTGGAGCACCTCGACGAGAGCGCGACGACGCGGATCGCCGCTGTGCTGGACCCGCTTCGGGATGACGGCGGCCGGCACGGGACATTGGCGCGGACGCTCGAGGTGTACTTGGCCGAGCACGGTGCGTGGGGATCGGCGGCCGGCCGGCTCAGGGTCCATCGTCAGACCCTGGCTGCCAGGATTCGCCGCATCGAGGAACTGACCGGGCTGTCGATGTCGAGCCCCGACGACAGGGCGGCGGCGTGGTTGGCGATCCGTGCGTTGAAGAGCCCGGCGCGGGGTTGACGAGACCCGAAGCCCCTTGCGTCCCTAACCGACTGCCCGCAACACCGAACGAAGCACGTCGGTGACGGAACGCGTCTCGGTCGACGCATCGGGCGAATCGCTGTGCCGGCCCAGATTCGTCCTCGCGACGCGGAAGGCGAAGCTGAGTCGCTCACCGATCTGGCTGATTGACATGCTCGAGGATCTCGCTGGGGGAGTCCCGGGGCCTAGAGTAGGCGACTACTCGACTTCCACCGACCGGTCAGGTCGCGCGGCGGATTCGAACCAGCCGGGCCAGTTGGTCGCGGTCCTCGATGCGCAGTTTGGCGAAGATGCGGTAGAGGTGGCCGTCGATGGTGCGCACCGACACTCCCAGCCGATCGGCGATTTCGCGATTCGTCAGGTCAGCGCCCACCAGATTGGCGATTTCTCGTTCACGGTCGGTGATCGGCAGCGGATCCTCGACGCACGCGACGGCGGGAGTGCGCAGGCCACATCGGCTGGCCAGCCAGTGCGCCCGGGTCGTCGATTCCAGCTCGCTTATTCGCGTGCCCGACCGGGCATGTTCACGCGCAGCGTGTGCCGCGGCGTCGGCGGCCATTGCCATGGCGCCGATCCCCTCGAACTGGTCGGCGGCGTCGTCGAGGCGATCACCGTCGTGGTCGGCAAGTCCCCGGCCGTGCGCGGTCATCGCCTCAGCCAGGGGACTGTCGAGCTGCGCAGCGAGTTGCCGCAGCCTCGGATAATGCGAGCGCTCCCCGAACCTGACTGCGGTGTGCAAGGCCCGCATCTCGACGGCGTGCATCTCTGCCTTGCGGGCCATCTTCGCGGCGCGCAGCGCGTGGTCGCGAGCCGCCGTCGTCTCGCCGGCACACACTCGATCCCAGGATCTCCCGAGTTCGAGCTCCGGCAGGAACACGGCGACTTGCGGCCCGTTGGCCTCTTCGGCCCGTGCCAGTGCGGCGGCGGCGCCTTCGGCATTGCCGCACGCTCCCTCGGCTTGCGCCAGCCACGACGCCACCAGCATCACCCAGCCCGGGGGAAGTGACTCCGACATCGTCCACAGCGACGTCTGGAGCGCCTCACACGCCGCCAGCACCCGCCCTCTTGCCAGCTCCACGCGGCCAACCAACGCGTTGACGATCGCCTCCGCTTGCGGCACACCGACGGTCATCGCCGAGTACCGCCCACATACGCGCTCTGCGGTGTCCAGATGACCCGCTTCGGTGAACCCCAGCACCTCCGCCAACCCGATGCCGTAACGCTGTGGGCCCGATTCGCAGCCTTCGGCAGCCTGTACGCCGCGTGTGGCGACAGGGGCAATCTGGGCGAACCGTCCCGAAAGCGCAAGTGCCCCAGCGGTCGCCATCGCTGCCCACACCTCGGCCATCGGCATCATCTGCATGTCGAGCGCGGCGAGACCCGCCACGACGGCAGTGGGCACGTCGCCGCCGAAGAACGCGATCGACACCTCCATCGCCGTAACGAAGCTCAGCATCACTTCGGACGTGACCCGGTTTCTGAGCGTCGTGAGAACCGCACGCGCAGCGTCGGTCTGGCCACAGCCGAAGAACAGGTTCGCCGCACGCAGACAGCCCCATCGAACCGTCAGCAACTCGTCGGAGCCATCGGGGTCGAAGCCCGCGAGCACCGCCTCGGCCTCCTGCCCTCGGCCCTGCCAGCTGATCGCATCGGCGAGCACGATTGCTGCAGGCAAGCCGCCGCCGCGGTCGACGGCGAAGCGTGCAAGGTCTTCACCGAGAACGAGATTCGACATCGTCACGGCGGCCGCAGCCGCGTCGATGATCACCTCCAGGTCCGCCACCACGTCGCTGAGCACCATGAATCGGGCCAACTGGATTCGGCTGCGGACGTCCGGTCGGGCGGTGTGGAGTGCTTGCTCCTGCAGGAATTCGCAGAAGTGTTGAGCGAGCAGGGTATTGATTTGGCGTGTTCGCGCCGTCCCGGTGCGCTTCCGGATGGCCTCCCCGAAGATGGGATGCGTCAGTCTGGTCAGGGTGTGGGATCCGTCGGCGATGAATTGAATCGCGCCTCGACGTTCGGTTCGCGCGACGGCGTCTGTGGCACACAGTGTCCGCAGGACTTCCCAGTCCAATATCTCCGCAGCAGCCACGATCTCGACGACTTCCCGTTCGTCTGCCGCCAGCGTTTCGAGTCGGGCTGCGGCGAGCTCGTCGAGATCCGCACCCAGGTGGAGTTGGGCTCGAAGGCGCCACCTTCCGCCGTGTTGGACCAGTGCGTGGTCTTCGCGCGCCGCGTTGAGTAGGCCTCGCAGTACGAGTGGGCTTCCATCGGCAAGGTCGTGTAGCCGATCGATCACGCTGCCATCGACGTCGCCGTCGAGCACGGCGCTGACCAACTCCTGCGTCTGCGCGCGGGTGAATGCCGCTACGTCGACGCGCAACAACAACTGCTCCTTCCACAGGGCAGTGACGGCGTCGGGAACCACATCGCCGGATCTGATCGTCACGATCAGTAGTGCGGTTCCCGCGGCAGCGAGTTGGTGAACCAACAGGGCGGAGAGCGGGTCGAGCAGCTGAGCGTCGTCGACCACGATCACCACGTTGTCTTCGCGGGCCAGCGCCCGGTGCGCGGCACCCAGCATGGTGGCGGGCTCGTGGGCATCCTCCACGGGCAACGCACGGTGAAACGCGCCCAGCGGGACCGCCTGCCCGGTGGCGGTGCCCAACACGAACCGCGCGGTCATCCCGTCCGCCTCGAGGGACTGGGCGAGTGTCCTGGCCAGGACCGTCTTGCCGACCCCGGCCGCGCCGACCAGGGCCACGCCGCGATATCCGGAGTCCGGGCGCACCGCCGCGGACGCGCGGCGAAGTTCCTGCACGCGCGCGACCAGTGGCCATCCTGACACCGGCTGATCCCTCCCCGGAGTCATGCCAGCTACATGCCCCCCGGCATGTGTTCAGGACATTACGCCCGTGGGCGAAATTCGAGTAGCTGACTACCCTAGGCGGCACGTCAGCGCCGTCTCACACTTCTGCCCATGCCGGTACTGGGTGAGCACGCGGTCGTTCTCGGGGCAAGCATGGGCGGCCTGCTCGCCGCGAGGGTGCTTGCCGACCACTTCAAGGCCGTCACCGTGGTCGAAAGGGACGCGTTGTCCGACGACCCGTGCAACCGGCGCGGTGTGCCACAGGGCCGGCACGTCCACGCTCTACTGCCACGTGGCGCTCAGATTCTGGAAGAGTTCTTTCCGGCGATACTCGACGAGCTAGTGGCCGACGGAGCTCCTGTTTGGGACGACGGGGATCTCTCGAGGTTCTACTTGTCCTACAGCGGCCACGAATCGATCCGCACCGGCAGGTTCCCTGGCGACTACAAGTCAGTGGCGATGTACATGGCGAGCAGACCGTTCCTGGAGTGCCATGTGCGACGGCGCCTGCAGGCGATGTCCAACGTGACGGTCCTCGGCGGACACGATGCGGCCGAGCTGACGGCCTCTGCGGACCGCACTCGCGTCACCGGCGTGCGGGTGATCGACCGCGACGGTGGCGCTCAGCGGGAGATCGCGGCCGACTTGGTCATGGATGCGATGGGCCGCGCTGCGCACACACCAGCCTTCCTGGACGGCCTCGGATACGGGCGACCGGTGGAGGACCACGTCGTCATGCACACCACCTATGTCAGCCAACTGCTGCGGATCCCGCCGGGGACCCTGACGGAAATGCTGGTTCTTATCAGTCCTGCCCCCGGCCGGCCAACCGGGATGTTTCTCACCGGCTACGAGGACGACACCTGGATCTTCACGGTCTTCGGGATGGTGGGGCACGAGCCGCCCCGCGACCTGGAGGGAATGCTGTCGTTCGCGCAGGGGTACGCCCCGCCGCACCTGCTCGCGGCGGTACGGGCAGGCGAACCGATCGCTCCCGTGGTGCAACACCGCATGCCGTCGAGCCAGTGGCGCCGTTACGACAAGATGCGGCGATTCCCCGACGGTCTGCTCGTCTGCGGCGACGCCATCTGCAGCTTCAATCCGATCTACGGGCAGGGTATGTCGGTAGCCGCATTGGACGCGTTGGCTCTGCGCGAGGCGCTGCGGCACGGCGTCGCTGACTTGCCGCGCCGTTACTTCCGCGCCGCGGCGAAGTCGATCGGTGTGGCCTGGCAGCTCGCGGCGGGTTCCGACCTGGCCTTCCCAGAGGTGGAAGGACGACGAACGCCGGCGATGCGAGTCAGCAACCGGCTCGTCGATTCGGTACTGACCGCCTGCGAGACCGACAGAATGGTCGGCGCCCAATTCTTCAGGGTCAGCGCCCTCATCGACCCACCCACCCGGCTATTGAGACCGTCATTCATCTCCCGAGTGGCGACCGTCAACCTGCGTCGTGGACAACGTGATTCGCGTCCTCAACACGCCGGTGCACGGACCCTTCCCGGGAATCGAACACCCGAGGTGCCCATCAAATGATCCTGGCGCAGCGTGACGCTGTGCCAGGATGGCAGCCATGACAATCGTTCTGGTGCATGGCAATCCCGAGAGTGACGCGCTGTGGGACCCGATGGTCGATGCCCTCGGTCGCACGGATGTGGTGCGGTTGTCGCCTCCGGGATTCGGTGCACCACTGCCCGACGACTTCCCGGCGACCCATCTCGCCTACCGCGACTGGCTCGAAGCCGAGCTGGAAGGAATTGCCGAGCCGGTCGACCTCGTCGGGCACGACTGGGGCGGCGGCCACGTGGTGAACGTGGCGATGCACAGACCCGAGCTTGTGCGCAGCTGGGCGAGTGACGCCGTCGGGTTATTCGACCCCGACTACGTCTGGCACGACCTCGCACAGGTCTGGCAGACGCCCGGCGCCGGCGAGGAACTCGTGGACACCATGTTCGGCGGCACGGTTGAGGACCGCACTGCGCAGCTGGCCGCGCTGGGCATACCCACCGACGTCGCCACGTCGATCGCCGCAGTGCAGGGGCCCGAGATGGGGCGGGCGGTCCTGCTGCTGTACCGGTCGGCGGCTCAGCCCGCGATGGCCGAAGCCGGTCGGGCGCTGGAGAACGCGGCGGCGCGGCCGGGCCTTTCGATACTGGCCACCGGGGACCCCTACATCGGCTCGGACGAGGCCCGGCGTCGGACGGCCGACCGTGCCGGTGCGCGCACGGAAGTGCTTGACGGCCTTGGACACTGGTGGATGGTTCAGGATCCGGCGCGCAGCGCGGAGGCCCTCACCCGCTTCTGGGAGACCGTCGGCTAGAGCGAACGACGCATCGGACTAGGCTGGTTTGCCATGCGAGTGGGAGTGCTGGGTGCCAAGGGCAAGGTCGGCGCGACGATCGTCGAGGCGGTCGAGAACGCCGACGACCTGACGTTCACCGCCGGAGTCGATGCAGGTGAACCCCTGACCCTGCTCGCCGACAGCCAGACCGAGGTCGTCGTCGACTTCACCCACCCCGACGTCGTGATGGACAACCTCGAGTTCCTGATCGAGGCGGGCATCCACGCGGTCGTCGGTACCACCGGATTCACCGACGAGCGCATCGCGCAGGTGCAAGCGTGGGTCGACGGCAAGCCCGACGCCGCCGTCCTCATCGCGCCCAACTTCGCCATCGGCGCCGTCCTGTCGATGCAATTCGCCAAGCAGGCGGCACGGTTCTTCGAGTCGGTGGAAGTCATCGAGCTGCACCATCCGCACAAGGCCGACGCGCCGTCGGGTACCGCCGCGCGCACCGCCCGGCTGATCGCCGAGGCCCGAAAGGGCTTGCCGCCCAACCCCGATGCCACCAGCACCGGCATCGAGGGCGCGCGCGGCGCCGACGTCGACGGCGTCCCCGTGCATTCGATCCGCCTGGCCGGCCTGGTCGCCCACCAGGAGATCCTGTTCGGCACGCAGGGGGAGACCCTCACCATCCGCCACGACAGCATGGATCGCACCTCATTCGTACCCGGCGTACTGCTCGGCGTGCGCAACGTCGCCAGGTTCCCCGGCCTCACCGTCGGAATCGAGCCACTCCTCGACCTGCCATGACCGACGACTCGCGTGCCCTGCGCATCCAGCTGCTGATCGGCTTCATGTGCGTGGCGCTGGTCGTCTACTTCGTCTTGCTCGGTCGCGCCGGCGTCATGCTCATCTCATCCGGACGGCCCGCCGCGGCAGGCCTCGGCGTCGCGGTCTTCCTGCTGCCGGTCATCGGGCTGTGGGCGATGATCGCCACGCTGCGAGCGGGTTTCGCACACCAACGGCTGGCCCGCCTTGCCCGCGAAGACGGGATGGAACTCGACACCAGCGCACTGCCGCGCAGGCCGTCCGGACGGATCGAACGCGACGCGGCCGACGCGCTGTTCGAGTCGGTGCGCGCCGAGTTGGAGAATGATCCCGACAACTGGCGCCGGTGGTACCGGTTGGCCCGCGCGTACGACTACGCCGGGGACCGGGGCCGTGCGCGAGAAACCATGAAAAGGGCCGTTCAGATGTACGAGGAGCGGGCGTGACCACGTTGCTCGTCGTGCATCACACGCCGTCGCCGCACATGCAGGAGATGTTCGAGGCGGTCCTGTCGGGAGCGACCGATCCCGAGATCGAGGGCGTGGATGTCGTGCGCCGGCCTGCGCTCACCGTGTCGCCGTCCGACGTGCTTGCCGCAGACGGTTATCTGCTGGGCAGCCCGGCCAACCTCGGGTACATGAGCGGTGCTCTCAAGCACGCGTTCGACGTCTGCTACTACCCCTGCCTGGATGCCACCCGCGGCCGACCCTTCGGCCTGTACCTCCACGGCAACGAGGGCACCGAGGGGGCCGAGAACGGCGTCACCGCCATCACCACCGGTCTGGGTTGGGTCAAAGCGGCCGAATACGTCGTGGTGTCGGGGAAACCGACCAAGGCAGATCTCGAGTCCTGTTGGAATCTGGGCGCGACGGTGGCCGCGCAGTTGATGGAGTGACGCGAATTTGAGCATCCTTTGAGGCGCGCCGCATAACTTGCCGTCATGCAACGCGCGACTCGCCGACGACCGGCCGCTGCCATCGCCCTACTAGGCGTGCTCGTCGCGGCGGGGTGCAGCTCGCAACACGCCGCCCAGCCGTCGCCCCAGGCGTCGTCGAGCTCGGCCAGCACCTCGGTCGCCCCGGCACCGTCGTCGACCACCGTCACCCAGTTCGATCCGCAGTGGATGGGGCTGGCGCCCAATCAGCCGGAGGGCTGGAACGAACTCAACCGGCGGGTCACGGGCGAGTTCCAACAATTCAGCCTGCGGCCGGCCGACGAGACCGAGCGAAGGTTCGACTGCAACGGATGCGCGCCGTGGACCGTCGACCTAACCGCCTATGCCCCAGGCAAATTCGATCCCGCGGAAGCGCGGGCGGGTCAGCCGGTGAACGTCAACGGCGAGGGCGACGGCTTCCTCACCGAAGACCCCGACGAGCACACCGCCACGTTGACGTGGCCATACGCGGACCACGCGTGGGCGACGGTGAAGGGTTTGACCGCCGCGACCACCCAACTCGACCGCATGCTCGAACTCGCCCATGCCCTCAAGCCCGCGGAACGCACCCCGATTCGGCTGCCGATGAGCATGCCGGACGTACCCGCGAACATGCCGTTGGCGGAGATCAACGTCGACGGGACGGGGAGCTACGGCACCGTGATCACCTTCGCTGCGTGCGGCAGCCGCGTCAACGGCGGCGCGGGCGACTGCGTGCGCCAACCCAACGTCGAGACCATGAGTGTGCACTTCTGGCCGTCCGACAGTCTTGACCGGCACTTCCAGGAGGACGAGGCGGTGCCGATGACGATCGGCGGCAAGGACGGCTTCTTCGATGACGCACTGAACGGGGCAGGCGATCACGCAGCCGTGCAGGTTGCGCCAGGCATGCTGGCGGTCTTCGACAGCGGCGTGGGTGAGGTTTTCCGCACCGGCGATCCTCCGCAGCCGCCGACGAGGCTCAAGAGCATTCTCGCGACGCTCGAGTGGGTGCCGGATCCTGCGGACGAGATGACGTGGCGCCCCGTCTCCGAGTGGGCGAAATAACGCAACGGCGGCTGTCGACGCTGTAGAAAGCAGGCATGCCTGGAATCGCCGAACTCGCCCTTGGAGCCGCTCCCATCGCGGGTGGTGCACTGCTCGGCATCGCGGCGGGCAGCTTCAAGGGGCCGGACTACCGCGCGCTGATCAAGCAGGATCTCGATCTGCTGGAACGGTTGCCCGCCGACCAGGTCGAGCGGCGCGCCAACTTGCAGCGCAGCATCGATCAGCGCATCGACGACCTGATCATGTCAGCAGAGAAGAGCAGGGAACTGCGTGAGATCGCCGCGTCCTACAAGGGCAACTGGCGTGACATCGTGGTGTTCATCTGCGCCGTGTTGTTCACGATCGTCTGGTGGAACGTCAGCCACAGCCGATCGAACTGGCTGCTGATGTTCATCGTGATGATCGTGCTCATGGTGGTGGCGGGCGCCTATGCGGCACGCGGTATCTGGCGGGCGCTTCGGGCGCTGATCCGCCACCACGACGACGATCAGTAGTGGTAGGTGTCCGACGGCGCGGGCACGTGATCCGGATCGTCGCTGAACTCGGATTCGTGGATGCCGTACGCCTTCGCCAGGTCGAGGATCTTGTTGGCGCGGGCGATGCGCGGCAGGTCTGAGCCGTTGCGGATCTCGCCGCCGTCGCGCTGGAATTCGGCGAAGAACTCCTTGGCCCAGACGATCTCGTCCTGCGACGGCGAGAGGCCTTCGTTCACGGTGGGGCACTGGTCCGGCGTCAGGCAGATCTTGCCGGTCATGCCGAATTCGGCGGATACCGCGGTGGCCTCACTGAGCTTCAGTGCGCTCGATCCGACAGTCGGCCCATCGATCGCGCTCGGCAGGTGAGCAGCCTTGGCCGCGATGGTGAAGCGCGAGCGGGCGTACGCCAGGGTGGCGGGGTTGTCCCCGAAACCGGTGTCGCGGCGGAAGTCGCCGATGCCGAAGGCGAGCCGGAAGGTGCCCTTGGCCGCAGCGATCTCCGTGATGCGCTCCAGTCCGCGGGCCGTCTCCACCAGCGCCACCAACGGCACGCCGGGCAACCGTTTGGCGGTCTCGGAGATGTGGTCGACGGACTCCACCATCGCCAGCATCACCCCGCCGACCGAGGTCTTGGACAGCATCTCGAGGTCGTCGGCCCACCACGGAGTGCCGAAGCCGTTGACGCGGACCCAATCGGTGTTGCCTGCGCCCAGCCAGTTGATTACGTTGTCGCGCGCGGCGGCCTTGTCCTTCGGGGCGACCGCATCCTCGATGTCGAGGACGATGATGTCGGCTCGGGAGTGAGCGGCAGGCGCGAACCGGTCGAACTGGGCGCCGTTGACCAGCAGCCAGCTCCTGGCGAGTACCGGGTCGATGCGGAATCCCGGCTCGCTGGGGTCTGATTCGTTGACGCTGGTCTGGTCGTACACCCGTTCATGGTCGCCTACTGCGCCACGATCAGGCAAAGCGGGCCGACGCGCGGGTCAACCCAACTTGGCGCCGAAGAAGGACTCCATCGCATTCCAGTGCCGCTGAGCGGCGGCCACGTCGTAAGGGCCATTGTCGGGAACCGCGAAACCGTGTCCGGCAGCGTAGTTCTCGATGGTGTGTTCGACGCCGGCAGCGGTCAGCGCCTTGTCGAGGGTCTCTGCGTGCTCGGCGGTGAACGACGCGTCGTTCTCGGCGCCGCCCACGTACACCGCGGCCTGGATCTGATCGGCCAGCAGGTGCGGGCTGCCCGGATCGTCGGACGCGAGGCCGCCGCCGTGGAACGACATGGCCGCGGCGACCCGGTCGGGGACCCGGCCGGCGACGACCAACGACGTGCGTCCACCCATGCAATAGCCGGTGGTGCCGAACGTGGCGCCGGTGACCTCGGGCCGGGACTCGAGGTAGTCGAAGAACGCCGTGGCGTCGCTGGCCATGAGGTCCGGCGTGATCTTCGAAATCATCGTGAACAGCCGTTGGCGTTCGGCTTGGTCGGTGAAGACCGTGGCCATCTCGAACGGCGTCCATTCGCCGTCGCGGTAGTAGACGTCCGGGAGCAGCACGGCGTAGCCGTAGTCAGCCAGCCTCTCCGCCATGTCACGGAAGACCGAGCGCGTCCCGCCGGCGTCCGGATACATCACCACGCCGGGCCACGGGCCGGTCCCCTCGGGGGTGGCTAGCGTGACGGGACATTCCCCGTCGGCAGTGGTGATGGTGTCTGCGGTCGTCGGCATGCCCTCCGTTCTACTCCACGCTCTGGACGTAAGCTTGGCGAGTGCCGATCGCTGCGCCGATTCCGACGCCCTACGAGGATCTCCTGAGGTTGGTCCTCGAGACCGGTACCCCGAAGTCCGACCGCACGGGCACGGGAACGCGAAGCCTGTTCGGCCATCAGATGCGCTACGACCTGGCCTCGGGGTTCCCGCTGATCACCACCAAGAAGGTGCACACCAAGTCGATCGTCTACGAGTTGCTGTGGTTCCTGCGCGGCGATTCCAACATCGGTTGGCTGCATGAGCACGGCATCACCATCTGGGATGAATGGGCTTCTCCGACAGGCGATCTCGGACCGGTATACGGCGTGCAGTGGCGGTCCTGGCCGACGCCCACCGGCGAGCACATCGACCAGATCAGCGCTGCACTCGAGCTGCTGAAGAGCGATCCCGACTCGCGGCGCAACATCGTGTCGGCCTGGAACGTCGGGGAGATCCCGCAGATGGCGCTGCCGCCGTGCCACGCCTTCTTCCAGTTCTACGTCGCGGACGGCAAGCTGTCCTGCCAGCTGTATCAGCGCAGTGCGGACCTGTTCCTCGGCGTCCCGTTCAACATCGCCAGCTATGCGTTGTTGACGCACATGATGGCGGCGCAGGCGGGGCTCGGCGTGGGGGAGTTCGTCTGGACCGGCGGCGACTGCCACATCTACGACAACCACGTCGAGCAGGTCACCCTGCAACTCAGCCGTGAGCCGCGGCCCTACCCGCAACTCGTTCTCGCGCACCGTGATTCGATCTTCGACTACACCTACGAAGACATCGAGATCATGAACTACGATCCACACCCGGCGATCAAGGCTCCCGTCGCCGTATGACGGGGTCGGTCGGGCTGATCTGGGCCCAGTCGAGCTCTGGCGTCATCGGCCGTGACAACGGCATCCCGTGGCGGCTGCCCGAGGACCAGGCGCGGTTCAAGGAGCTGACCCTCGGGCACACCGTGGTGATGGGGCGGTTGACCTGGGAGTCGCTGCCCGCGAAGGTGCGGCCACTGCCGGGACGCAGAAATGTCGTAGTGACGCGGCAAGATGACTTCATGGCTGACGGAGCGACCGTGGTGGGTGGCCTCGACGAGGCGCTCGCCGATGAGGAGAACTGGGTGATCGGGGGCGCGCAGATCTACGCGCTGGCCCTGCCGATCGCCACTCGGTGCGAGGTCACCGAGGTGGACATCGACTTGCCACGCCAGGACGACGACGCGGTGGCGCCGCTGCTCGGCGAAGACTGGGCTGGTTCGACGGGGGACTGGCTGACCAGTGCGTCGGGCCTGCGGTACCGGTTCCTGAGCTACTCGCGGCGATGAGGCTGACGGCGGATGCCGCGCGCCGCACTGCGGTCGCCGCGCAGGGCTTCGGCGAGGCGAAGCCCGCAGGGGCGGTCACCCGGGCGCACCTCCGCAGGCTCGTCTCCCGGATTCAGGTGCTGCAGCTCGACTCGGTGTCGGTGGCCGTGCGGGCTCATTACGCGCCGGTGTTCAGCAGGCTCGGCCCGTACGACCGCGACGTGCTGGACCGGGCGGCGTGGAGTCACAGTGCGCGCTCGCCGCGGCTGCTGGTCGAGTACTGGGCGCATGAAGCCGCACTGATGGCCGTGGAGGATTGGCCGCTGCTGCGCTGGCGCATGCGTGAGTACGAGCACGGGCGGTGGGGCACCGAGATCGTCAAGAAGAACGCCAAGCTGGCTGATGACATCGTTGCCGCCGTGGCCGAGCTCGGCCCGTCGACCGCAGGCCAGATCGAGGCGCACTTGGAGACGGAGCCCCGCGGCCGCAAGGGTCCGTGGTGGGACCGAAGCGACACCAAGTGGGTGGCCGAAGCGCTGTGGTCGTCGGGCGTGCTGACGACGGCGACGCGCGTCGGCTTTGCCCGCCACTACGACCTCACCGAACGGGTGTTGCCGCCGGAGGTGTTGGCGCGGGAAGTCGACGACGACGAAGCGATTCGCGAGCTGGCGCTGCGGGCTGCCACCGCGCTGGGCGTGGCGACCGAGCCCGACATCCGCGACTACTTCCGGCTGTCGCCGAAACAGGCGAAGCCCGCGATTGCCAAGCTGGTCGCCGACGGAGAACTCGAAGCCGTCGAGGTCGAGGGCTGGGCCGCCCCCGCGTATCTGCCGGCCGCGCAGACGATTCCCCGACGCGACCGCGGCACGGCGCTGCTGTGCCCGTTCGACCCTCTGATCTTCTTCCGGCCAAGGGTCGAGCGAGTCTTCCAGTTCCATTACCGCATAGAGATTTACGTGCCTGCGCCCAAGCGCCAATTCGGCTACTACGTATGGCCGTTCCTGATGGACGGCCGGCTGGTCGGCCGGGTGGACATCAAGGCCGAACGCACGCGAGACGCGCTGCACGTGGTGGGTGCGTTCGCCGAGCCGGGCCAGGATCTCGGCCGGGTGGCCGCGGCCCTTGCCGGCGAGCTGAAGACGATGGCGTCGTGGCTGGGCCTGGCCGAGGTGACGGTGGGGGAGCGTGGCGATCTGGTGGGCAAGCTCGCGCGGGCGTTGGGTTGACCGCGCCCGACGACAAGCTAAGTCGTGACGGGGCGGGCTCCGGCGCAGTCTTCCCGGGTGTGCCACCGAAGATCGCCGTTCCGGATTGGTACCCAGAACTGCTCGATGCCGTCGCGGGCCGGGTGCAGACCGGTCGTCAGCGCGCGGTCGCGGCGGCAAACCAAGAGCTGATCAGCACGTATTGGGCGGTGGGCAATGAGATCCTGGCTCGCCAGCACGCCGAGGGGTGGGGCGCCCGGGTCATCGACCGGCTCTCGGCCGACCTGCGTGAACGCTTCCCGGAAGCCAAAGGATTCTCGGCGCGAAACCTCAAGTACATGCGGGCCTTCGCGGCCGCTTGGCCGGACATCGAAATTGTGCAGCGCAGCGCTGCACAATTGCCGTGGCGGCAGCACATGGTGCTGCTCGACAAGCTGGAGAGCCTTGACCTGCGCCTATGGTATGCCCGGGCGGCGATCGATCAGGGCTGGAGCCGCGACATCCTGGTCCACCACATCGACACGGAATTCCACCAGCGCGCTGGCAAGGCCATCACCAACTTCACCCGCACCCTGCCGCCGACTGACTCCGACCTCGCGCAGCAGGCTACCCGCGACCCCTACCTCTTCGACTTCGTCGGCATCGCAGACATCCGACGCGAGCACGACCTCGAACGAGCACTGACCGACCACGTCGAGAAGTTCCTCCTCGAACTCGGCCAGGGCTTCGCATTCGTCGGTCGACAGGTCCACTTGGAGATCGGCGACGCCGACTTTTACGCCGATCTGCTCTTCTACCATTTGGGGCTGCGGTGCTTCGTGGTGATCGAACTCAAGGTCGGCGACTTCGACCCCAGCTTTCTCGGCCAGCTTGGCATGTACATGGCCGCCGTCGACGATCGTCTGCGCCACGCCGACGACAGACCCACCATTGGGCTCATTCTGTGCAAGACCAAGAACAACGTCGTGGCGGAATACGCGCTGCGGGGATACACCGCGCCTATCGGTGTTGCGGAATGGAAGACCACCATCACCGCCAGCCTCCCCGCCGAGCTCGAAACCAGTCTTCCCACAGTCGAAGAACTCGAAGCCGAGCTCGATAGCGCGGCCCACGAAGGAGACACGCCATGACCTGGGCGAGGACGGGCCAGCCACACTAGGCGGGGGATCGGCGCAGTCAGCTCAACGGTTGGGGCTGTCCGAGGTGACGGATGGGGAGCGGGGCGCCAACAGAATGATCGATGCGCGATTGGCGACACCAACTCCTCGAAGACAGGGATGTCAGGGACCGCGATCAATAGACCACGCAGTGCGTCGCTCCGCCGTCGACGGCAAAGGTCTGTCCCGTCACGGCTCCCACTCGCCGGAATCACCGATCCCAAATCACCTTCGGTGGATCAGGGCTCAGAACGCCCGCAGGTTGTCCCGCAGCAGGGCATGTGAATAGCTCGTCCGGGTAAGACCCCTCGCCTGCAGCGCCGGTACCAGCCCGTCGCATATCTCGATGATCCTGTGACGTGTCAGCGACCCGCCATCCCCTGGGAACAGGAAGCCGTCGCCGCCGACCTCTTCCATCGCCGCCGCCATGATGTCGGCGACCTGGTCCGGCGTACCGATGGCCTCGAAGGAGGTAGCGCCGCCTGCCGATCGGGCCTCCATGCACTGGCGCAGCGTCTTGCCGGTTCCCCACTGGGCGAACCCAGCGAGTGATCCCTGTTCGCCGCGCGTGACGAAGTAGGGGACCGGCTCGTCAAGATCCATCTTGGTGAAGTCCGCGTAGAAGTTCGAGCTCAACGCCTTGAGACGGGCCGGGATCTCCTCCTCGCTCATCGGCTTGATCTTGGCTCGTGCCTCCGCCTCGGTCTCGCCGAGGATCGGGGAGAACAGGAACATCACCTTCACGTCATCAGGATCGCGCCCAGCGGCGGTGGCCTGGTTGCGGATGTCCGCTCGGTACTCCTTCATCCCTTCGACTCCAGTCGCCCACGCGATGATCGCATCCGCGTGCTTGGCGGCGAAGGCCCGCCCCGCGGGGGACCCTCCGGCTTGCAGGTAGACGGGACGGCCCTGCGGTGAGCGGACGCACGTCAGGGGACCTCGTGACTTGAAGTGCTTGCCGACGAAGTCGACGTCATGGACCTTACTGGGATCGATGTAGATCCCCTTCTCGCGATCGCGCACGACCGCTCCCGGTTCCCAGCTATCGCACAGGGCGTTCACGAGCTCGACGAACTCGTCGGCGATCTCATACCGCAAATCATGCTCCGGCATCTCGTCGAGGCCGTAGTTCTGGGCCGCTTCGTCCTTGGCGCTGGTGACCACGTTCCAGCCGAAGCGCCCACTCGTGAGCGAGTCCATGGTGGACGCCAGGCGCGCCAACGCATACGGGTGATAGAACGTCGTGGACATCGTCGCGACGATGCCCAGTTGCCGGGTCAGCGCACCGACCTTCGCGGCCAGCGGCACCGGATCCTGTTTCGGACAGGAGTCTCCGTTCTCCAGGGCGCGAGCCGTGGTGCCTTCCAGACCGCGCGGGATCCCGACGGTGTCTTCCAGCATCAGGAAGTCGAAGCAGGCCCGCTCGAGCGCTTGGGCCAGCTCGACGTAGAAGTCCCCCGTGAACGGAACGCCCTCCGATAGCGTGTACGGAGTCTTCCACTCGTTGGCCTGGAAAGTCTGGAACCACCCGAGGTGGAACGGTTTTGCTGGCATCTGTCCTCATTAACGAGATTGAACTGTCAGCAAAATCCAATCGCGGCATCGTGTCCACCATGTTTCCCCCGGGTCTCGCTGGAATTAGGCTGATAGGTCGCGAGTCTGGGCACAGGCAACCCATGTTCCCGCTCTGTGAGCGGTTGGCTTGGATATCCGCCCGGACGCAATCTGGATTCGGGACAACGACATTGGTGACCGCGCCACCCTGCAGACACCCATCCGGTCGGCGAGAATCTTGGCGGGGTCCCCGCCGATTGCCCCGAGAGCTTCGGCGACATCGGCCACATCTGCGCGTTCGCGATGGCCAACGCCTCCCGGTTCGGATTGCAGGACGTGATCTGGCCGGGCGTCTACTCCACGCCGGTCGGGCCCAAGCCACGGGCTACGGACACTTCGACCACGTGCACATCACCACGACACCGCGCGGCTGACCCGTCGGCCAACCGGGCTCGCGGAATTTGTCGGTGGGTGCGCGCATGCTGGCGGCATCTACGACGAAAGGAGCCGCGATGTGCTGGCGCTGTGACAATCCGGACGGCACCACCGAGGAGTACCTGGAGGAGCTGCGCGCGATGATCGCGGACCACGGCTGGGCGGTCCAATACGTCGAGAGCGACAACCGACCGTCGGCCTACACGGTCGGGTTACACGCCCGCGGTCTCCCGGAACTGTTGATGACCGGCCTCTCCGCCGAGGTCTCCTGTCGAGTGCTCAACTCGATCGCACACATGATTGTCGACGACGGCGTCGTGGTTGCGCCGGCGATGCACATCGACTACCAAGATCGGTTCCTCATCGAGGTGGTTCAGGTGGAGCACCCCGATGTCCACATGAGATTCGCTGTCGAGCTCTTCGGCCCGAAGGTCCGTGCGATGCAATTGGTATGGGCTGACGAGAAGGGGCGTCTTCCCTGGGAGGCGGGGTGGGGCCATGGCCGTCGTCGCCAACCCGTCCTGGGACGGCGTGCGGACTGGCCAAACTCGGCTGCCTAAAACAGCGATTCGCCGTTGTGCATCGGCGACTCGCCGAATGTGGACATTGCGTGAGAACGCTGACGTCGGCGCACTTCAGCGGACTGTCGTCTCAAACTCACGGCGGAAACGGATATTGCGGGTTGCCAGCAATGTCACTGTTTTCATCCGATGAATCAGGGACGCACCGGGCGGCCCACACCGCCACGGTAGATCAGCTATCAAAGCGCCTCGACGCCAACGGGTTTAGTGGCCTGTGCCAGGTTCCGCGGTCGCTTTTCCGGTGCCTTTGCCGCGCCACGCGCCTCCCCAGAACCTCCTGACTGCATTGCTGCGCACGCGCCGAGGGATCTGCGCTTCGCGAGCTGCGCCGTCAGTCGCTTGCCTCGCCGCGGAAGCCGGAGCATCGCCCGAGATGCTGCACAACCGTACGGCTCTCGCATCCGCCACGAAGATGAGAAAACCGGTACGCCATTTCGGTTCCCATCCACCAAATGGTGCGGCCGGGTCAGAAACGATATTCGGACGTCGGCCATCGCGTGGCGAAGCGTTAGGCGAAATCATCGGCCACTGACCGCAGTCCTCGTCGATCGGGCACCCCGCCGCGAGTCACGCTCGAACACTGCCGGAGCGGGTGGCCCGGGATCGACTGCCGCAGATGACGCGCGCCGAGGGTTCGGCGGAGACGAGTTCGGCTACTAGGTGTGCCCGGAGCTTGCGAACCAGTTGTTGGTTGACGTAACCCTTGTCGGTTGTCTCGCCAAGGTCGATGTCGGGGGGCTCAGACAGGATGAGCAGGCGCCGCACGACGTGCGAGGAACCCCCTCCGGCGGCGGCCAGCCCGTCGAGGGCCGCCGAGAGTTCGGTGCGCAGACCGGTGTCGGGCGTACCGTCCGCCGACACCCGGTGGGCATGGCTGGGGTGAATCCAGACCAGCGCGGCGACGAATTCGCCGCCCTCGCCACAAATGACGGCGTCGTGGATCAAGCCGTTCATCGCCGAGATGAGCTGAGGCCGAACGAGTCCCACGGTGACGAACGTGCCAGTGGACAGTTTGAAGTTCTCCGAGATTCGCCCCGAGAAGATCAGTCCCTTGTTCGGGTCGGCCGGGTCTGCCAGCGTCACCGCATCATCAGTGCGCAAGTACCCGTCTCGATCGAATAGTGCCTCATCGAGATCGGGACGCCCGTAATAGCCCGGTGTCACGTTGGGCCCGCGCAGCCGCACCTCGTACTTACCCTCGCTTGGAACGAGTTTCAGCGTCACCCCGGGCAGCGGAACACCGATCGTGTCACTGCGGGTCATGGCGAAGTGCGCCGATGTGGCGGCCGGCGCTGTCTCGGTCATCCCCCACGAGGTGGTCGGGTGCATGGCTGAGCCGTACCGTTCGGCGAGCACACGGAGCCGATCCAGATGCTGTTGGGGCAGCGCCGCGGCGGCGAACAACGCCACCCGCAGCCGCGAGAAGAACCGTTCGGCCAGCGCGGAATCGGCCTCAAGATGAGGCAACAGTGCCGAATACCCGGCAGGCACGTTGAAGTACAGAGTCGGGGACACCTCGGCGAGGTTGGCGATGGTCCGGCCGATCAGCTGTGGTGCTGGACGGCCGTCATCGATCCAGAGGTTCCCGCCGTTGACGATCACCATGTTGACGTTGTGATTGCCACCGAAGGTGTGACTCCACGGCAGCCAGTCGAGGATCACCGGCGGCTCTGCCTGCAGGAAGGGCCACACCTGCCGCATCTGCTGCTGGTTGGCTGCGAGCATGCCGTGGGTGTTGATGACTCCCTTCGGCATGCCGGTGGACCCGGAAGTGAACATGATCTTGGCGACGGTGTCGTCGATATTCGTTGTCAGCGAGGGCAGCGGCGTCGTGGGCGCCGACTCGATCTCGGCAAGCGGTGTCAGACCCGGCACGGTGCCCGCGGCGGTCAGCACCAGGCCGACGTCGCCGACGACGGGCAGAATTCGGGCGTAGTCGTCGTTCTCGACAAAGACAGCCGCGGGATCGGTTGCTGCGATGATGTGGCTCAGCTTGGCGAAATCCGTGCTCTGCAGAGAATAGGCCGCACTGACCGGCACGATCGGACTGCCCAGTGCGTATCCGGCCAGGGTGATCAGCAGGTGGGCGATGCTGTTGTGGGACGCGATCAGTATTGGTCTACCGGCGACGCCGCGGTCGAGCAGCCCCTGGCTGATCCGCCTCACCCGTTCGCCGGCCTCGCCCCATGTCAGCTTCGTCCAGCCGTGTTGGCCGCGTTCGGCGACCAGCAGGCGGTCGGGGTGTTGCGCACAACGGGCGAAGAAAGTCGCCAGCACATCGGGCTTGGCCCGGTCGTCGAGTGGATGACGGCAGGTGAGCAGCAGCGAACCGTCGGGGAGGTGTTCTGCTGAGATGTCGGGGTCGGCGAAGGGGGCGGTAGTCATCTAGATCGCCGCCTGGATCGGCGGGTAGTGATCGATCGCACGCCGGATGTCGCGGCGACGAAACGTCGCCCGGTCCATGATCGGACGCAGCGGCCCGGTGGCCTTGGCGATCGGCAGGAAGGCGCCAGGGATGACGACCTGGTCCTTGCGATGTTCGATGCCACCGATGATGCCTGCGACCACCGAATCGATGGGTATCGGTTTGAAGGGTCCCCTGAAGTCGCCCCAGATCGCGCGCGTTACCGGATCTTCGAGCGCCTCGGCGATCATGGGTGTCTTGAAGAACGCCGGATGGACGCTGGTCACGGATACCCCGGACTCACGCAACTCGATCCGCAATGAGTTGCACAGTGCCAATACCGCGGCCTTGCTGGCGGCGTAACTCCCGTGCAGCGGTGAGTGCACGAAACTGGCCATCGATGCGATGGCAGTGAGTTGACCTCCGGTGTCGGCGACATAGGGCAGGGCGGCCCTGAAGGTCCGCCACACACCGGTGAGATTGACGTCGATCACTTTCTCCCAGCTCTCTTCCGCAGTGGATGTCAGGGTGCCCCAGATGTTTCCGATCCCGGCGCCGGCGATGACCACGTCGATGCGGCCGAAGTGCTTCGATGTGCCGGCCATGGCCTGCTCCACTGATTCGAGGCTGCACACGTCGACGGAGGTGCCCCACGCGACGCGACCGCCGCCAAGGTCGTGGGCCAGCCGTTCGGCGGCGCCGCCGTCGAGGTCGAGCAGTGCCACGTTGGCCTTACGCTCGCGCAGTTTGGTGGCCAACGCCACGCCAAGTCCTCCGGTGGCGCCGGTGATGGCTATGGTGCGTCCTGCTACAGCGAAGGTCATCAGGTCGTCGCCTCCAATGTCGGCGGTGGTTGGGGAGTCCTGTTGCCCGCCAACGGAACATGGTGGCTGAGGAACTGGATCTGATCGGAGATCAGTTGTTCGAAGGCGGCGCCGTCGTAGATGTCGAAATGTCCTTCTGAGTACAGCCGGATATCGCCCTGGGGGGCCTTCTCCAGATAATGCAGTGTGGCGTCCGCGGGCGCGACGGAGTCCTCGCTGCAGACACACGCCAGTAGCGGGCAGCGGACTTTCGCGGCGTTGCGTCCCGGCCGGTATCGGATCACTTGCAGTGCGACGCGCGCAGCGACTTCATTGCGCCACTGGGCATCTGGCGGAACCATCGCCGCCATCGCCGGCGCCGCGTCTGGGGACGTCATCATGGCCACCGAACCGGGCACGCCAACGATCGGCAGCATCACCGGTGGTCGGCCGACGATGCACGCGGCAACATCGGCGACGGCACGCATCCCGACCCGCAGAGCGTGTGGCCGGTCCATGGCCAGCACCGACGCCATGCCATCAGTGAAGGGGCATTGGGCGATCACCGCGGCGATATCCGAATCCTGTGCCGCCGCGGACAGGACATGTCCACCACTGAACGAGCTGCCCCACAACACGATACGTTCGGCGTCGACGTCGCGGCGACTGCGAGCGAACGCGATGGCGGCGGCCCAGTCGGCCAGTTGTTTTTGGACGTCCAGCAATTGGCGCGGTTCTCCGTCACTGGCGCCGAAGTGTCGGTAGTCGAAGACCAGGCACGCGTATCCGGCCGCGCGGAATCGTTCGGCGTAGGCATCCAGTCGCATCTCCCGGATGCCGCCGAATCCGTGGGCCATGACGATGATCGGCGCCGGGGTCGCGGCGTTGGGTAGGTACAGCCAGGCTCGGCATGTGACACCCGCAGAGGCGAACGCGACGTCGAGTCGCGCGGTGCTGTTCTGCCCGGTCATGATGTGGTGGCGGCAGCAGGCTGCCCGACGAGGTCCAACGCGATGTCGACGATCATGTCCTCCTGCCCACCGACGAGTCCGCGGCGGCCGACTTCGAGCAGCAGTGTGCGGGCGTCGATGCCGTAGAAACGCGAGGCGTTCTCGGCGTGGCGCAGAAAGGACGAGTAGACCCCGGCGTATCCGAGGGTGAGGGTTTCGCGGTCGACTTGGACCGGCCGGTCTCGTAGCGGGCGGACGAGATCGTCGGCGGCGTCCTCGAGCGCCATCAGATCGCAGCCGTGCGTCCACTGCAGGAGATTGGCGACCGCGATGAACGCTTCGATCGGGGTGTTTCCTGCGCCAGCTCCCTGGCCGGCCAGGGATGCGTCGACGCGGGTGACGCCTTCTTCGACGGCGGTGACGCTGTTGGCCACCGACAGTGACAGGTTCTCGTGGGCGTGCACACCGATCTGGGTGCCGGGGTCCAGGACGTCGCGGTAGGCGCGGATTCGCTCGCGAATGTCGTTCATCGTCAATCGCCCTCCTGAGTCGGTGACGTAAACGCAATGCGCGCCATAGCTTTCCATGAGTTTGGCTTGGGTCGCGAGCTGCGCGGGCTCGGCCATGTGGCTCATCATCAAGAAGCCCGAGACGTCCATGCCGAGCTCGCGCGACGTCTGGATGTGTTGGGCGGAGATGTCGGCCTCGGTGCAATGGGTGGCGATCCGCACCGAGCGGACCCCCAGAGCGTAGGCGTGCCGCAACTCGGCGATGGTGCCGATGCCGGGTAACAGCAGAGTGGTCAACACTGCAGTGCTGATGCTGTCGGCGGCGGCTTCGATCCACTCCCAGTCGGTGTGGCTGCCAGGGCCGTAGTTGACCGATCCTCCGGCGAGTCCGTCGCCGTGGGCGACTTCGATGGCGTCGACGCCGGCGGCGTCGAGCGCGCCGGCGATCCGGGCCACGTCGCCTGGGCTGATGCGGTGGCGGATCGCGTGCATGCCGTCGCGCAGCGTGACGTCCTGGATGTAGAGCGGGGGGGTCATCGGCGTGCCTCCGACACGAGGGGACTGGTGCGGCGGGCGATGGCTTCGGCGACCTGGATGGCGGCCGACGTCATGATGTCGAGGTTGCCCGCGTAGGCGGGCAGGTAGTGGGCGGCTCCTTCGACCTCCAGGAACACCGATACCCGGGTGCGTACCGGCGCGGAGCCGGGGCGCAGCAGGGTGTGCACGGGTTCGTCGGGTTCGATGGGGGTGAATTGGACGTCCTGTTTGAGTCGGTACCCCGGCACGTAGTGGGCGACCCGTTCGGCCATCTCGTGGATCGAGTCGCGGATCGCGGCGTGGTCTGCGTCCCCGATCAGGCAGAACACGGTGTCACGCATGATCAGCGGCGGTTCGGCGGGATTGAGGACGATGATGGCCTTTCCCTTGGCGGCGCCACCCACCGATTCGATTGCGTGCGACGTGGTTTCGGTGAACTCGTCGATGTTGGCGCGGGTCCCGGGGCCGGCTGACTTCGACGCGATGGAGGCCACGATTTCGGCGTAGGGCACCGCCGTGACCGCTGACACCGCGGCGACGATCGGCACGGTGGCCTGGCCGCCGCAGGTGACCATGTTGACGTTGCGTGCGCCCTCGTCGAGGCACTTGTCCAGGTTGACCGTGGGGACCACGTAGGGACCGAGGGCTGCCGGCGTCAGGTCGATGAGCGTCTTGCCGTGTGGCGCAAGGGCGGCGGCGTTCGCGATGTGGGCGCGGGCCGACGTGGCATCCAGGACGATGCCGATCTCGCCGAAGTGCGGCATCGACATCAACCCGTCGACGCCCTCGTGGGTGGCCGGGATGTTCAGGCGGCGGGCGCGCGCCAGTCCGTCGGAGTGGGCGTCGATGCCGACCATCGCCGCCACTTCCACGTGTTCGGAGGTGCGCAGGATCTTGAACATCAGGTCGGTCCCGATGTTGCCGGAACCAATGATGGCGACCTTGGTCTTGGTCATGGGGTGTCCTTGGGTGAGAAGGTTGCCGACACCTCGCCCAGCGGGGTGATCGTGGCCCGGATACGGGTTCCCGGTGGCGCCGGGGCCATTGGGCCCAGTGCGCCGGAGAGGATGACCTGGCCGGCCCGCAGCGGCTCCCCGTACTGTTCGGCGGTTCGGGCCAGCCAGGCCAGGGCGTTGAGGGGGTCGCCGAGGCAGGCGCTGCCGGTGCCTTCCGAGACCAGGCGATCGTTGGCGTACATCTGCATGGTGACCTCCCGCGGCACGAAGTCGCACAGTCGGACCTTGGTGTCACTGAGCACGAACAGTCCACTGGAGGCGTTGTCGGCGACGGTGTCGGCAATCGTCAAGTCCCAGTCGGCGATGCGGCTGTCGACGATCTCCAGCGCGGCAACGGCATAGTCGACGGCGCTTCGGACACTGTCTGCGGTGAAGTCGCCGCCGATGAGGTCCTGGCCCAGGACGAAGGCGATCTCTGCCTCCACCTTCGGCTGTAGCAGCCGCCCCGAGGGCACCGCGTGGAAATGGGTGACCTTCATGTCGGCAAAGAGCACGCCGAAGTCGGGTTGGTCGACTCCGAGTTGCTGTTGCACCGCCGGAGAGGTCAATCCGATCTTGCGTCCCACCACTTCGCCGCCCTCGGCGCGTCGTCGCCGCACGAGCTCCTGCTGCACGGCGTAGGCCAAGCCGATGTCGGCGCCGCCGATGAGATGTCGCACGGGAGAAATCGGGGTGCCGGTGTCAGTGGCGACGGTCAGGAGGTCGGCCACCTCGGTGACGAGGGCAGCACTGCTCTGCAGGGTCATCGAGGGGCCTCCGTCAGTCGCGCGGTCGCCACCGCGAATCCGGCGATCCAGGCCGGAATCGGTTCGTAGAAACGCAGATCCATCGTGTAGCTGCCGACGGCGGCCAGCGATGCGAACGCGGCGATCCAGGTGCGGGCCTCATGGGCGGAGCCGCCGCCCTCGGCGGCCATTGCCTCGGTGGTCCAGGTATCGAACTCGCCGAGGGGGCCGTGCTCGAGCAGGTCGAGAAACCTGTTGTCCCAGCCCGGGTTGATAGGGATCATCGTCGTTCCGCCGGCCGCATACTGCCGGCCGGCCTCGATCACCCGCCCCTCGCTACGGGTGCGCTGCTCAGGCGTCGGCGGGTGACCCTCGATCAGGGCGTCGGCGACCTTCGGCGGGGCGCCGTCGAGCACCGGGACCGGCGGATCGTGGGAAAGGCCTCCGGAGGCAAGGAAGAGCACGCGTCGGTCGAGATCGATGGCGGCTTGACCAACGGCGGTGCCCAGTGCGCGAATCCGTGCGACGGGGCACAGCGGTGTGGCGACACCGTTGACGAAGACCGGCACCACCGGGACCCGGTCGATACCCCCGAAGAGCGTCTCCAGGGGTTGGGCGAAGCCATGATCGACGGTCATCCGTGCCGAGACGGTCAGGTCGACACCGCGCTGGAGCACACCCTCGGCGATGCGGCGGGCGGCGTCGGCGTCGACGGACAATGGTCCGGCCGACGAATCGAAGTCGCCGACCGCATGCGCTTCGGTACCCAGACAGAAGGGCGGCATCTCCTTGTAGAAGAAGCCGTTGTAATGATCGGGCGCGTAGAGCACCACCAGATCGGGGGCGAAATCAGCGATGAAAGCCCGCGCGGCGTCGATTGCTGCGTCGACCCGGCCGAGAGTCTCGGGGTCGGGGTCGTTCTTACCGATGAGCGGCGAATGTGACAGGCCAACTACGGCGGCGGTCATGCAGATACCTCAGTTCTCGGACGACGGATGGATGACGACCTTGCCCATGACCTCGCCGTCGAGCATCAGCTGAAAACCCTTGTGGATGTCGGTAAGTGGCAACGTCCGGTCGATGACCGGCCGGGTTCCGGTGGCGTCGAGCAACCGCAGCAGCGCCTCGAGTTCGGCACGGGTGGCTCCCGTGGACCCCAGGATTCTCAACTGCAGGTAGAAGACGCGTCCCAGATCTGCCGGCGGATTCATCCCGGTGGTCGCGCCGGCGACCACGACGGTGCCGCCCGGGCGCACCGACTTCAGCGAGTGCGACCAGGTGGCTTCACCGACTGTCTCGATGACGACGTCGACCCGCTCGGGCAGTCGTTCCCCGCTGGGCACTGCTTCCCGCGCGCCCCAACTCAGCGCTTCGGTGCGTTTGGCCTCGCTTCGACTGGTGGCGTAGACGACGGCGCCTGCCGCCGACGCCAGTTTGATGGCGGCCGAGGACACCCCGCCGCCGACTCCCTGCACCAGGACACGGTCGCCGGCCTTGATGTTGGCCTGGGTGAACAACATTCGGTAGGCGGTCGTCCACGCCACCGGCAGACAAGCCGCCTCATCGAGCGTGAGCCACGGCGGCATGGCGACGAGGTTGCGCCGCGGCACCGAGATGTACTCGGCGAACCCGCCGTGGTGCCGCTCGGTCAACAGCGCACGGTTGGGATCCAGTGTCTCGTCTCCGCCGCCGGCGTCAGGATCGGCGATGACCGCGTGAACGATCACCGGGTTGCCGTCCTCGTCGTACCCCGACACGTCACAACCCAGCACCATCGGCAGGCGTTCTGCGGGATGCCCGACACCGCGCAGGGTCCACAGGTCGTGCATGTTCAGCGCCGAGGCCGCCACCCGCACCACTGCCCATCCCGGCCGGGGCTGCGGTTTCGGTACATCGCGAAGTTCGAGCCCCTCCAGGGGGTCATGTGGATTCTGTGAGACAGCGACTGCGGCAAGCACATCGTCAACCTTGGCGGTGTCGTGCGTCGATTCACAGTCGGCGTGCCGTTGTGCGAAACGATCGCTGGAATTCGTTGGGCGACCGGGGTTGTGTGGTCCGCATGACTTCCACCATGCAGCCGGGCGCCGAGGGCCGGGCACTCACGTCGCCGCCGGGAACGACGCTACGACGTCCCGCTGAACTCGAGCGCACCCTCGACGTGTCGGGTCTCGTCGACGCCGAGGGTGGGCTGCTGGACCGCGCGTTGTTCACCGATGAACTGATCTACCGGCAGGAGCAGCGGCGGATCTTCGCCACCCACTGGCTGTTCCTCGCCCATACCGACCAGTTCCACAAGCCCGGCGACTTCTTCACCACCTATATGGGTGAGGACCCGGTGATCGTCACGATGGACAAGAACCGCAAGATCCGGGCGTTTCTGAACTCGTGCCGGCACCGGGGCGTGCGGGTTTGCCGTGCGGAGACTGGCGCCACCCGCAGCTTCACCTGCACGTACCACGGGTGGGCGTATGACCTGGAGGGCAAGTTGATCAGCATCCCGAACAAGGAGGGCTACCCCGACACTTTCCAGGCCGGTGACTGGGGTTTGGTCGAGGTGCCGAACGTGGACTCCTACCACGGGTTGATCTTCGGCAACTGGGATCCCGGCGCAAGTAGCTTGCATGACGCGCTTGGCGGGATGACCTGGTACTTGGACGCGATGCTCGACCACGACCCGGAAGGCACCGTCGTCGTCGGCGGCGTGGAGAAATGGGTGGTGGAGGGCAACTGGAAGCTCGCCGCCGAACAGGCCGCCAGCGACTGGTACCACGTGAACATGAGCCACGGCTCTGCACTGACGGTGCTGGCGGGTGGGAAGCCCAAGGCCGAAGTGGTGCACCGCACTGGACGGCAGTACGTCGACCCGAGGGGGCACGGGCACGGCTTTCCGGTGCATCCACGCAACCGGTTCGACGCCCAGACCGTGCACGAGTGGATGGACTACGCCGCTCTACGGCTGCGGCTGGGCGACGAACGCGTGGAAGGCCCGTTGACGACCGGGCACGGCACGGTGTTCCCGAACTTCTCCTACCTGCCGGTCAACGGGTCGATTCGGGTGTCGCACCCGAAAGGACCTGACCAGATGGAGGTCTGGGCGTGGTGCATCTTGGACAAGTCGATGCCAGAGCACGTGCGGGAGGCGCAGCGCCTCTACAACCTGCGCACCTTCGGTCCCAGCGGAATCTTCGAACAGGACGACGGTGAGAACTGGAGTGAGGCGCAGGCCTTCGCGCACGGATTCATCACGAATTCCGTCCAGCTGAACTATCAGATGGGGCTGGGATCCGAACGCGAAGACGGGCGCCACCCCGGAATGACCAGTGAGCTGTACAGCGATGCTGCCGCGCGCTCGTTCTACGCGCACTGGCGTGACCTGATGAACACCCCGGCGTGGCACGAACGCAAGGCCGCCGATGAGTGAGGGCATCCGCGTCGCCGCCGTCGTCGATATCCCCGAGGGCGAGGGCATCGTCGTCGCACGGTCGATCACCGGCACCGATGACGACGTGGCTCTGCTGCGCGACGACGACGGCAGCGTGTGGGCACTGGACAACACCTGCACCCACGCCGAGGCCTCGTTGGCCGAGGGGTGGGTCGAGGGCGGTCAGGTGGAGTGCCCACTGCATTCCAGCAGGTTCTGTCTCAAGACCGGTGCGGTCGACGGTCTGCCGGCCACCAAGGACGCCTGCCCGCACCGGGTCGAGGTGCACGACGGCCAGGTGTTCCTCTATCCGGGAGAGAGACCCTGATGACCGACCGGATCGCGGTCGTCGGAGGTGGTGTCGGCGGCGTGAGTGTCATCGCGGCGCTGCGGGCCGGCGGCTTCGACGGGGACGTCGTTCTGATCGACGAAGGGGAGTTCCCCTATGACCGGCCCCCTCTGTCGAAGGCCTACTTGGCCGGTGATGTCGAATTGAAGAGCATTGCCCTGCAGCCTCCGGAGTGGTTCGACGACCACCAGGTGCAGTTGATGGCACACAGTTCGGTGGGGGCGTTGCGGCCCGGTCTGGGTGTGGTCGAGCTCGCCGACGGCAGCGCGGTCCGGGCGGACAAGGTCGTGCTCGCAACTGGCGGTCACGCGTTTCGGCCGCCGATCCCGGGTGCGCAGAGCCCGCGGGTGCATACGCTGCGCAGCGCGCAGGACGCTGACCAACTGCGCACCGCACTGGTGCCCGGTGGGCGCCTGCTAATCGTCGGTGCCGGCCTGGTCGGCGCTGAAGTTGCTTCCACGGCATTGCATTTGGGCTGCGACGTGACGATCGTCGACCCGGTCGCGGCGCCGCTGGCCGCCGTGGTCGGTGACGAGATCGCTTCCTGGTTGCACGGCATGCACACCGCCCACGGTGCCACGGTGCTGCGCGGTGTCGTCGAGTCGTTCCAGGACTCGCCAGACGGAATCGCCGCTGTACTGGCCGGCGCCGAGCCGCGGGTGTTCGACGCGGTCGTGCTGGCCGTAGGGATGGCCCCGGCGACCACGCTGGCTCGCGATGCCGGACTGACGGTAGACGGAGGGATCGTCGTCGACCCGATGCAGGTGACGTCGAATCCGGCGGTCCTCGCGGTCGGCGATGTCGCGCGCACCTGTGCCGGCGGTGTCCTGTTGCACCGCAGCGAGCACTGGGAGGCGGCCCAGCACGACGCACAGCGCGCGGCCGCGACGATCCTCGGCGTGCCACCGCCAGCTGCCGGCGCGTCCTGGTTCTGGACCGACCGATACGGGACACACATCGAGGTCGTCGGAAACCTCACTGGTGCTGACGACTTCGCGTCTCGGGGTCGCCTCGGTGAGCAGCCCTACGCGTGCTTCGGATTTCGCGGCGGGCGGGTTGCCGGCGCGGTGGCGGTCGACGACTCCGCGTCCGTTCGGGCCGCGCGCCGGATGATCGACCGTGGCATCACGGTATCCGCGGCCGAACTAGGCGATCGATCGGTAGACCTACGCAGGCTGATCAAACGATGACGACGACACGGAGAGTACGGACATGACGAGCGCGGCAACGATATTGGCCAGCATCGACGGTGCGCGGCGGGCCAGCCACGACATTCACTTCGACGTCGAGCAGTTCTACTACACCGAGGCTGAGTTGCTCGACGACGGACGCTTCACCGACTGGCTCGATCTGTTGGCCGACGACCTCGACTACTGGATGCCCACCAGAACCAACCGGTTGCGTCGCCAACAGGCGCTTTCGATCTCGGCACGGGGCGAGGCCGCGTTCTACGACGAGACCAAGGAGAGTCTGGCCTGGCGGATCCGGCGGTTCGATTCCGGCATGGCCTGGGCCGAGGACCCGCCCTCGCGGACCCGGCACCTGGTCACCAACGTCGTGGTGCACCATGTCGATTCGGATCAGGGGAGTGGCTCTGATCTCGCCGCCCGGTCGGCGTTCCTGGTGTATCGCAACCGCCTCGAACGCGAGGAGAACGTGTTCGCGGGGTGCCGCACCGACATCCTGCATCGCAGCCCCGACGGCGGGTTGAAGGTCGCCCGCAGAGTCATCCTGCTCGACCAAAGCGTCCTGCTGGCCAAGAACATCTCCACCTTCTTCTGAATCGACCTTCTTCTGAATCGACGAGCTTCCTTCCGAACCGACGAGTGAAAGGACGTGCCGGTGGCCAGCACGCAATTCGACACTGAGATCGACGAAATGCCCACGTTGCTCACGCGGACGGTAACCACCTCCTACGGGGACATCGCCATGGCGGAGACCGGCGAGGGACCCGTCCTGGTCATGTTGCACGGCGGCGGGCCGGGAGCCTCCGGGGTCAGCAACTATCATCAGAACCTGCCTGCGCTGGCCAAGAGGTTCCGGGTCGTGCTGCCCGATCAGCCCGGGTTCGGCGGCAGCTACCGCCCCACCGAGGCCGACCTCGACGCTCAGTCGATCACCCAGATCTCGGTCGGCGCGCTGTTCGAGGCGCTCGACGCTGTCGGTGTCGACCGGTTTCACCTGCTGGGCAACAGCCTTGGCGGTGCGGCGGCCATCGCGATGGCACAAGCGCAGCCGGATCGGATCACCGGACTGGTGCTGATGGCCCCCGGGGGTGGCTGGCTGCCGTTCGGCCCCACTCCGACCGAGGGGCAAAAGGAGATGTTCCGCTACTACAACGGTGATGGCCCCAGCGAGAAGAAGATGTCGAACTTCATCCGCGCCATGGTCTTCGACCACAGGCAGTTCGGTGCTGACGTCGTCAAGGCGCGGTACGAGGCATCGCTGGACCCCAGCCACATCGAGTTCTATCACCGGTACAACGCCGCCTTCGGTAAGCGACACGGCATGGATCCGCTGTGGCGTGATCTGCACGAGATCACCGCGCCCACCCTGCTGTTGTGGGGCCGTGATGACCGCACCATCACCCTCGACGGATCTCAGATCATGCTCAAACAGATTCGCAACGTGCAGCTGCACGTGTTCGGCAACTGCGGGCACTGGGTGCAGCTGGAGCGTCAGCGCGATTTCGAACTGCTGGTGGCGCAGTTCCTGACGGAGTTGCGGTGACCGGCTGGCTGCAGGGATACGTCACACTGATCACCGGCGGGGGCACCGGGATCGGGCGGGCCGTCGCCGAACGATTCATCGCCGAGGGCGCCTCGGTCACCATCCTCGGTCGCGACCCCGACGCGCTGCACGCCGCCATCGAGGCCAGCGCCGATCCGGCCAAGCTGCATGCGATCAGCGCGGACGTGCGCGATTCGGAGGAGCTGCATCGCGCGGTCGACGAGACCGTTGACCGTTTCGGGAAGCTCGACACGCTAGTGGCCAACGCCGGGATCTGGGATTACCACCGGCAGCTGACCCGGATGACCGGCGCGCAACTCAGTGCGACCTTCGACGAGCTGTTCGACATCAACGTCAAGGGTTATCTGCTGGCCGCTGAGGCAGCGTGGCGGGAGCTAGTCAAGACCCGCGGCAGCATCGTGATGACCTTGTCCAACGCCTCGTTTTACGTCAACGGCGGCGGGCCGATCTACACGGCCAGCAAGCACGCGTGCCTCGGGCTGATGCGTGAGCTCGCATACGAATTGGCGCCGAAAGTCCGCGTCAACGGCGTGGCCTGTGGGGCGATGAACACGGAGTTGCGCGGGCCGGCGACCCTGGACATGCAGGACCGCACACTGGCGGCGTCCTTTGCGAAGAAGAAACCGGATGATCCGCCGCCGCCAATCCCGCTGTACGACTCGAGCACCGATCCCCAAGATTTCACCGGATCCTACGTTCTGCTGGCCAGCCGCGAGCAGAGCGGACCCATTACCGGACAAGCGATTTCGGTCGACGGTGGTATCGGCGTGCGGGGGTTCGCTGCTGCTGCTGGAGGTGACCACCTGTGAAGCGGGTGTCGCTGGACTTGGGGCCGGGGTGGACGGTCACACCCGGAGCGAAAGACGTACTCGACATCATCCGTCGTGATGACGACGGCGAATGCCTCGAGGCGGTGGCCAGGTATGCCAGTGGCGGTCCTCTGCGCGACGCCTACCCGGTGGGTGCCCACGATGTCGAGATTCGGATCTCCGGCCGACGCCAGCCCTCATCTCGGCTGACCGTCTTCCTCGACGAACTCGGCGTTGCGATCCTGGCCGCAGACCGAGCCTGCCGGCGTGTTGTCGTTGCTGTTGCGCCTGATGACCTGGCCGCGATCTCGGCGGCGGAGTCGGTGGGCTTTCGCCACGTCGTCGACGTCGACGTTCCCGGTGAGGAGTTGAGTCTGCTTGTGCGAGAACCGGAGTGGGCGACTCAGGTGGACGCCGACCTCGATCGAGTGCCAGGCACCTGATCACCCATCGCGGTGAGACTGGCCCATTGTCCGGGAGGCGGAAGCGCAGACACGCCGCAAGCTGTGCGTCAGCGGACGAAGGTCGGCGGACAAGGGGACCGACACCGACAACGCGGCGATCGGTACCCCGTTACGGCCGAACACCGGTGCCGCAACGCAGCCCAACCCGGGGCGGCTCTCCTCGCGCTCGGTTGCCACGCCCTCGCGCCGCACGCGATCAAGCGCACGCGCCAGCTCGTTGCGATCAGTGATCGAGTGAGGAGTGAGCGCGGTGAGCGCGATGTTGGTAAACCGTTCCACCGCAGCGGGGTCATAGGCCAGCAAGACCTTGCCGACGGCAGTGCAATGCGCCGGTAGGCGCCCGCCGATGCGTGACGGTGCAACCGCGTTGCGATGTCCGTACAGTTTGGCCAGGTAGACGACATCGGTACCGTGCAACATCGCGAGGTGCACTGTCTGGTGCGTCGCTTCGAACAGTTCGGTGACGAAAGGCATCAGCTGGTGGCGCACCTGCTCGTGTCCCGGCGGGTACACCGCCAGGCCCAGTTCGTGTAACCGGGAGCCCAGTCGATAGTTGGTGCCGATGCGTTCCACCATGGCGTTGCGCTCCAGCATCCCCAACACGCGGTAGGCGGTTGATTTGCTCAGGCCTGTGCGCCGGGCGAGTTCGCTGACACCGACACCGGTGCTGGCCTCGTCTCCGAATGCAGTAAGCAGGCTAAAGGCCTTGTCGACGGCGGCTCTGTCGTCGCGCACTGAGTCGAGTACGGCTGTCATGGAGCTCCTCCAAGTGGCGTGTGACGGGATCGCGGTCAGTGCGACGGGTTTGACGCGGAGACATGGTTAGGCCAACAGGAGGCCACCATCGACGTTGAACGCCGATCCGGTGATGTTCCGAGCCTTTTTGGAGGTCAGGAAGGCCACCATGTCGCCGATGTCCTCGGTGGTCTGGAGCCGGCCGAGCGGGATCGAGGAAAGAAAGCCGTCCCATCCGTCTTCGAAGCTGAGGCCCTTGAGTCCGCTGAACTCTTCGACCACCTTGACGTGCAGATCGGTGGCCACGATGCCGGGGTGGACGGAGTTGACGGTGATGTCGTACTGGCCGAGTTCGGCTGCGAGGCTCTGGGTCATGCCGACGATGGCGAACTTCGACGCCGAGTAGGGCGCGATCAGGGCGATGCCACGGTGGCCGCAGATCGACGACATGTTGATGATGCTGCCGCCGCGCTGCTCGACGAGGGCCGGCAGAAGTGCCCGAGTCGTCGTGAAGGTGCCCCGCACGTTGATCGACATCAGGAGGTCGAATTCCTCATCGGTCACGTCAGTGGTGTTGCGGGCTCCGATGTTCATACCCGCGTTGTTGACGAGGATGTCGACCCGACCGTATTCGCGCGAAACCCTCGACGCTAATTCATTGGCAGAGGCTGAGTCCCGGACGTCGAGGTGGACGCCGAGCGAGTCGGTTGGCAGTTCGTCGGCTCGCTTTTGAGCGGCTGTGAGATCGATGTCGGCGATTACGATGTTCGCCCCCTCGTCACTCAACTTCTGCGCACAGGCCAGGCCTATGCCGTTGGCGCCGCCGGTGATGACAGCCACCTTGCCGTCAAGATCAGACACGAGTGTTTCCTTTCGTCGGCGATGGGCGGAATTCATGGCAATGATGGGGACGACGGGCCCGTTAAACCGGTGAGGGGCTCCAGAGTCCGCCGTCATCGCGCTGTTTCAGCATGACCGGGAGCATTACCTCGGTCATGGCCCCACCGGTGCCCCACTGGTCCTGGGTATCAGAACGCATCGGGTCGTATGTCGTTGGCTCCCAAGTGGCCTCGTCAACGAGTTCGAGTTCGGTCGTGTATTCGATCACGTTGTCAAGGGGATCGAAGAAGTAGGAGAACGTGTTGTCGCCGGCGCTATGGCGACCCGGGCCCCACAGCGGCCGGTAGCCACTGCGAATCATCCGGCCCGTGCCCCGCATGTACTCGTCGAGCCCACGCATCTCGAACGAAATGTGGTTCAACGATGTGGACGGCGCCTGTGTGATCGCGAGAATGTGGTGCTGCGAACTGCTGCGCATGAAGCACATCAGATCGCCCAACCAATCCGACAATCGGAATCCCAGATGGTTTTCGTAGAACGCCTTGGTCTTGTGGACGTCCGTCGAATTGATCACGACGTGGCTGAGCTTGCGCGGTATCGACTCCCGCTCCTCGAGCAATCGGAACGGGCGCTGCTCCACGTCCGCAGACACCTCGATGAGACGGCCGTCCAGGTCGAAGAACCGAAGGCCGTACCCACCTCCCGGGGTCGTCAACACCGCCGGCTCGCGATCGATCTTCACCCCTGCCCGTCCCAACCGCTCAGCCAAGAGGTCGACCTCACCGGTCGACTCCGCCGCGAACGCAATCAGCTCGAGACGCTTCAGTCGGTCGTCTCGTACGCGCAGGATGTAGTGCTCTGGATCAGCGGGCGTTCCGAAGAACGTCACCCCTGAATCGCTCGCAATCGGCAGAAGACCCCACACCTTCGTGTAGAACTCGACAGCCTGGTCATAGTTCGGCACAGCAAGACCGACATGCCGCAGGTGCGTGATCGGACTGAAGCCGAAAGCCATCGGTGAACTCCTCACCTCTCAACGGCATCCCGGGTGGGATGCCGTTGAAGTAACGGTAGTGGCGCCAATCACGTGGCACCAACAATGCTTGGCGATGCTTTGTTATCGATCCGATCAATTCATGGCCTACCATCAGCCCATGGATCTTCGACAGGTCGATCTGAACCTGCTCGTGGCGTTCGACGTGCTCATGACCGAGCAGAATGTGACCGCAGCTGCCCGCAGACTTTCGGTCGGACAGTCGGCGATGAGCTCGACACTGTCGAGATTGCGGGCGTTGCTCGATGATCCGGTGCTCGAGCGCCGGGGCCGGACCATGTTCCCGACTCCGCTGGCGGAGGCACTCGTAGTTCCGGTACGAGAGGCACTGAGCCAATTCAATTCGATTCTGACCGAACCGCCCGTCTTCAACCCTGAACGGGACCGTCGCAGCTTCACCGTGATGGCGAGTGAGTACGCTGCGCTGGCCGTGCTCCAGCCGTTACTGGTCGAGCTACGCAATGCAGCGCCGCACGTCGAGCTGTCCATCCAACCGGTTTCTGCGACCTTTCTAGACGACATGACAGCCGACGCCGTGGATCTGACGATCGTTCCGCTGGCCGCCGACGCGATCAACGATTCCTTCGGTTACCAGACGCTGTACAGCGACCCCTATGTCATCGCCGTCGATGCGGCCAACCCATTGGTCTCGAACGAGATCACCCTCGAGCAGTTTTCGTCGCTGCCCTATCTCGCAAGCAGCAACGGGCATGCCCCCACGCTCGTCGAGACGCAATTGGACCGACTCGGCATTCCGCGGCGCCTGGAGGTGACGACGGGTTTCGGCATTGCCCCATTCCTGCTGCGCGACACCCCACTCGTCACCATTCTTCCCGCCAGTTTGGCGTCGACGGTCGCCGAGGGCGCGCGGTTGAAGGTGCTCACGCCACCCATGGCGCTGGAGCCGATGGTCGAGGCCATGGTCTGGGCAGACCGGAACGACGACGACCCCAGTCATCGCTGGCTCCGAGAACGGCTCGTCGACATCACCGCCCGGAAAACGTGGTCTCCGATGCCGGGCGGCGCGCGGTGAACGAGCCGATCGCGTCCAAAACCGGCTCTTCGCCACACCCTTCTCTGGCACAGCTGGGCCGTGTCGATCTCAACTTGCTGGTCGCGTTCGAGGCGTTGATGTCCGAACGGAGCGTCACCGGGGCGGCTGCGCGCCTGATGATCGGACAATCTGCGATGAGCTCGACCCTGGCGCGGCTGCGCAGGCTCTTCAAGGATCCAATTTTGGTGCGGCAGGGCCGAACGATGATCGCCACCCCACTCGCGAACGCACTGACCAGCTCGGTGAGCAGCACGTTGGCCGAACTCCAGGTGACGTTGTCTTCCCTGGGCTCGTTCGACCCGAAGGTCGATGAGCATGCGTTTTCTGTGGTCGCCAGTGATTTCGCGGCGGCCGCCCTTCTTCACCCGCTGCTGGTCGAGATCTCGTCGACGTACCCGAACATCCGTGTGCAGATTCGAACGGTCTCGATTGACATTCCCGCTGAGATGCTGCGCGGACGCGTCGACGTGATCGTGCTGCCTCGAGAGGTCATCTCGTCGTTCCCGGCTCTCTGGAGAGACGACGTCCGTCGCGAGGTGCTCTATCGCGATCGCTACGTGCTGGCTGCCGATGCCGCCAACCGCGCGGTCCGTTCGGCGATGACGGTCGAGGAGTTCAGCGCCATGCCCTACCTTGCGGCAACCTTCGAGGACGGGCGGCCCTCTTTGGGGGACACGAACCTCGATGTCCTAGGCATACCGCGCAGAGTCGAGGTCAGTACCAGCATCGCCGTGGCCCCCTTCATGTTGCGCGACACCACATTGGTGACGCTGATTCCGCGGACACTTGCGACACGCATGGCCAAGGCCGCCAATCTGCAGTTCATCGATCCACCCATGCAGCTGGAGCCGATCACCGAAACGCTCATCTGGCTGCGCCGCCTCGATGGGGATCCTGCCCAGGCGTGGTTCCGTGACCGACTGCGGACGCAAGCAGCCAATCTGGTGGCTACGCCTTAGCGCTGATTGCGCGCGTCAGGCCGGGTTGCGGCCGATGAAGAACTCGCGGAGCGGGTCCATGGACGGGTCGAGGCCGGAGTCGGTGAGACCCTTGCGCAGAGCGAGCATTTGACCGTCGTGAATTCGTTGGGTGGGCTGACGCAGCGGACCACCGTTGTATCCCTGTAGCCAGCCCTGGAACTTCCACGCCTGGCGATTGATGAACGCGCCACCATTGAGCGACGGCGCCAGGGCTGCCTTCGCCTTGCGAGCGGGATGCGTCTGCCAAAACAGTTCGGCGGCATCATCATTCTCGCCGTTAGCGAGCAGGCTCATTACCCGCGGGATGACGGGGCCGTAGAACTCGTGGTCACTGGTTGCCGAGAGCTGGATGGGCATGATTTGTGAAAGCGGGATCAGATCGGCCTCGATGGGCACGGAGATGACGACTTTGTCGCCGAATAGCCTGTGGCACTCGATGATTCCCTGAATGTAGGGAAACCCGCCTTCAGCTTTGATGACGGCGATGTTGGGGCAGTCGTCTAGTAGGCGACGAATCAGGCGGCTGGGGATGTCCGACGGGTGGATTCGAGGGCTGAAGCCCCACAGGTACATCGGAAAGACGATGACGGCGAGATCTGTCGCGTCGCACACCGCCTTCGTGTAGTCGTAGACCTCCTGCTCAGTCTCTGGATAGAAGTTCGGCGGGTACGACAGCAGCACGAGATCTGCGCCGGCTTCCTCGGCGCCCCGAACGGCCTCGATGTTGTCGGCGAGGGTGCTCCAGCTGCCGTGGTGTACGACGACCAAGTCCGTGCCGGCTTCATCGCGGATGATGCGAAGAAATTCCAGGTATTCGGGCAGGGTGATGTTGACCTCGGAGACACCCAGCGTCCCTAGGAAGCCGTGTTCCTTCGCGAGGCGGATGTCGTGGCGGATGCCTGCCTCGTTGAGGGATTTCAGGTCGCTCGTGAACGACGGGATGGTGCAGTTGACGGCGCCGATGAGCTTCTCGCGGGCCCATTCGCGGGCCTCGGTACGGGTGTAAGCAGCCATGGATTTTCCTCTCGGGGGTTGTTCAAGGGCGAAGTTCTTTGTCCGGGAAGCGATTTCTACAACGCTCCAGCGCCCTCCCAGGCGAGGTACTTCATTTCCATGTACTCGTCGATCCCATAGACCGATCCTTCTCGGCCCAGACCCGACTGTTTCACGCCACCGAAGGGCGCGATCTCGTTGGAGATGAGGCCGGTGTTGATGCCGATCATTCCCGCCTCGAGGGCCGCGCTGACCCGCCACGTCCGTTCAGCGTCGCGAGTGAAGAGGTATGCGGCCAGCCCGAACTCGGTGTCGTTGGCCATGCGGATCGCATCGGACTCGTCCTCGAACCGGATGAGCGGGGTCACGGGCCCGAATGTCTCCTCGCGGGTGATGCGCATCGTGGAGTCGACATCGGCCAGAACCGTCGGTTCAAAGAACAAGCCGCCGCGACCGTGACGCCGACCGCCGCAGAGCACGCGCGCACCCAGGCTGGCCGCGTCGGCCACGTGCTCCTCGACCTTCGTGACCGCGTCGACGTCGATGAGCGGACCCTGCTGGACACCTGCGTCGAATCCGTCGCCGACCACAAGGTTTTTGACCTTGCGTGTCAACGCTTCGGCGAACCGCTGATAGATCCCAGACTGGACATAGACCCGGTTGGCGCTGATACAGGCCTGGCCCGTATTGCGGTACTTGGTGGCGATTGCGCCGGCGACCGCCTGATCGAGATCGGCATCGTCGAAGACGAGGACCGGCGCGTTGCCGCCGAGCTCCATCGAGGTCTTCTTGACGGTTTCCGCCGCTTGGGCGAGCAGGAGCCGACCCACCTCGGTCGAGCCGGTGAAACTGACTTTGCGGACGATGGGGTTGGCAGTCAGGGCCGGACCGATTTCGCGGGCATCGCCGACCACGATGCTGAGCACTCCAGCCGGCACGCCAGCTCGTTCAGCGAGCTCGGCGAGGGCCAGTGCTGTCAGCGGCGTCTGCTCGGCGGGCTTGACCACCATCGTGCATCCGGCGGCGAGTCCGGGGGCAGCCTTGCGAGTGATCATGGCGGCGGGGAAGTTCCACGGTGTGATGGCAGCGCACACGCCAATCGCCTCCCTGAGCACGACGACTCGTCGAGACGACTCGGGAGCGGGAAAGATGTCGCCGCGCACGCGTTTGGCCTCCTCGCCGAACCACTCGATGAAGGACGCCGCATAGTTCATCTCGCTGACGGCCTCGGCCAGGGGCTTGCCCTCTTCGAGAACGATGAGCCGCGCCAGGTCCTCGGTGTTGTCCCGGACCAGCTCGAACCATCGACGCATGACCTTTGAACGCTCTGTGCCGGAGAGGCCGCGCCAGGCGGGCAACGCGCGCTGGGCAGCCTCGACGGCGCGGCGGGTCTCGTCCGCGCTGGCCGACGGCAGATCGGCAATCGGTTCGCCGGTGGACGGATTGTGCACGACGAGCCGTTCGCCGCCGTCGCGGGTGAGCCACTGCCCGTCGACGTAGGAGGACGACTTGACCAGCGATGGGTCGGCGAGTCCGAGGCTGGATTCCTGTGTGGTCATCCGAGAAGTCATGGCTGCGCCTCTATTTTTGGACGGGGGGGATCGAGACGGGGAGCGGGACTCCGCGTCCAAGGCGTCGGGCCTCGGCCAGACACATGGCTGCGACGGCGATGTCCTGC
The DNA here is from genome assembly GCF_000620625.1 of Mycobacterium sp. URHB0044. Lineage (GTDB taxonomy): Bacteria > Actinomycetota > Actinomycetes > Mycobacteriales > Mycobacteriaceae > Mycobacterium. Next base: position 152,866 of record NZ_JIAW01000002.1, read on the forward strand.
ACGGCTGAGCCCACCGACTTGTACACCAGGATTTGGTCGCTGCTCGTACGGCCCGGATGTCGGCCCGCCACGAGGTCTGCCAGTGAGATGGTCTTCGATCCGAGATCGACGCCGGCTGCTTTGGCTGCCAACGCATCCCCGGTGTCGTGCAGAACCTCATCGACCATGTCAGCGACGATGAGCTCAGCGCGAACCAGTAGCTCGACGTCGACCTCGCGTTGTTCGGGAAGAGTCGATCCGACGGATACAACGGTGGTTCCGGGCCGGAGCCACGCACCACGGACGGTGGGTGATTCGTCGCGCGAACGGGCCGCACAGATCACCAGGTTGGCTGCGCCGACTGCACTTTCGGCGTCTTGGGCAGCGGTCAAGGGCAGTTCCAGATCATCCAGATCCGCGACGAACCGAGACCGGCTCTCCGCACGGGGGCTCCAGACGCTGACCGAGGACAGGGCGCGTGCTGCCGTTACGGCGCGAAGGTGCTTGTTGGCCTCGAAGCCAGAGCCGATGACGGCAACGTCGAGGTCGCCGGCGATCGCCAGGAGGTCAGCGGCGACCGCCGAGGTCGCGGCGGTGCGGAACCCGGTGATCGACTGACCGTCCATCAGAGCCACGAGCTCGGCGGTGTGCTCGTCGAACAAGGGAATCAGATAGGACACCTGACGGGACTTCATGGACGCCGCAATGAGTTTGGCGCCCATGAGACCGTTGTCCGCCGATACCCCGGTGAGCGTCCGGAGCCAGCTGCCGTCACCGCGAGCCATCGACCGCTCGGGATAGCGGGAGTCTGCGACATCGCCGGCATACGCAGCGCGGAGGGCATCGATTGCCGGTGCCCAGCCGAATGAATCTCGGACGGCCCGGTCGTCGAGCAATAGCGTCAATGGAACCACCTCGTCGGGGTTTGGGCGTCCCGCGAACACGGATAGTGCGGGAGACCCGCTGCGCCAACGTCAGGCTAGGACGCCGCTGGGAGCCGCGACAAACGATTCTCGTGAATGCTCGACCATCGACGACATCGATACCGCGCGCGGATCCGGGCTCCCGCGACGCTGGCGCGAGTGCGGTCTTCCATCGATGACATCAATTGTCGGGCATCGAAAGTTACGCCTTCCGGCACTGTGATGGCGGTCATACGATGGGTCCACCATCACGAGCGTCACCTTGATCCGCCCGGTGCTTGCAAGGAGTTACATGACCGTCATCACGCCCACCATTGCCCCGGAAGTCTCTCGGATCCTCGACCGTGTCGAGACGGAGCTCGAGGAACATCGGGTACCGGCCGAGATCTGGAACAACGACGCGATATTCCGCGCCGAACTGGACCAGGTCTTCGGCACTTGCTGGGTCTTCGTCGCGCACGAGAGCGAGATCCCCACGGCTGGTGACTTCGTCCAGCGCCGCATCGGCCTCGATCCCGTGATCGTCACGCGCGACGGCACCGGTGGGATCAACGTGTTGTCCAACTACTGCCGCCACCGCGGCACCCAGGTATGCCAGACCGACACCGGGAATTCGCGCTTCTTCAAATGCCCGTACCACGGCTGGACATACTCCAACAACGGCGACCTCGTCGGCACGCCTCACATGCGCGAGGCGTACGGAACGCGGCTGGACCCCAAGGAATGGGGTTTGAAGAGGGCCCCGCGGGTCGACGTCCGGTCCGGCTTCATCTTCGCGTCGCTAGCGCACGAAGGTCCGTCGCTCGACGAGTATCTGGGCGGGGGAGGCTGGATGCTCGACATCCTGGTGAACTTGGCACCCGGCGGTGTGAAGGTGGCGGGGCCGCCCGAGCGGTATCAAGTCAATGCGGACTGGAAAGCCGGCGCCGAGAACTTCTCCGGTGATGCCTACCATGCCGACAGTTTGCACTGGAGTAACGAAGAGGTGCAGATGATCCAGGGGCTGGGTTCCAACGCGGAGATGATGCACGCCTACGAACTTGGCAACGGCCACGCGACGATCGGCTTTCCATGGGCGAAGGTCGGTCTGCCGCTGTGGGGCTATTCACCAGAGACCGCCGCTCAGTTCGACCTTTCGGTCCTCGACGACGCTCAGCGGTACGTCCTCGAGACCAACCCGCCGACGATTGGCACCATCTTCCCGAACTTCAGTTACATACGCGTCGGCTCCCCTACCCTTCCGGGCGGCCCTCCGGCGGTCGTCACCTCTATCCGGGTGTGGCAGCCGATCGCGCCGGGAAAGATGGAGTTGTGGAATTGGCAGTTCGTCTACGAGTGCCAAAGCGATCAGGAGAAGCTCGATTCCTATGTGACGGGACAGTTGACCTTCGGATCCGCCGGTAACTTCGAAACGGACGACACCGTCGCCTGGGAGGGCGCCGCTCGCGCGGCGAAGAGCGCGTGGATGCAACGCGAGAATTTGAGCTTCAACTTCGAGCAGGCCGGTCGAACCACGGTCGACGTCACACCCGACCCCGACTATCACGGTCCAGGCATCAAGCGCCCCACCGGCTTTGGGGAACTCACTCAGTTGAATTTCTACCGGCACTGGCTTGCCGTCATGCGTGGCGACGCATCATCCGCGACGACCGAAGGGCGCCATTCACGATGACCACCATCGACACGACCGGGCACGCGCCACCAGCTGTGCACCAGAGCCCTCTGGCGGATGCCGAACGGCAAAACATCGCGACTCAATTCCTGGCTCTCGAATCGAAGTTGCTCGATGAAGCTCGCGAGGAAGACTGGTATCAGCTCCTGGATCCCGAACTGCTGTACGTGATCCCGATCAGGCAGGCGACCGAGCAGCGATCGGACGAGGTCGATCGCGCCGCGTTCCGGGTCCGCGACACCCTGGCCCACGTACGTCTACGCATCGACCGTCTGAGCACTGGCAAGGCTTACTCGGAGATTCCGCCCTCTCGCACCATGCGTCTGGTCGGGTCGGTCTTGGCCCGACAGACGGATCGAGACGACGTCATTGCCGTCTCGAGCGCCGTGCTGCTCTATCGACAGCGTGGGATCGATCCGCACTTCGACCTCATCCCGTACCGGCGCAACGACGAACTCCGCATCACGGCTGATGGGCCACGACTCCTGTCCCGGGAGATCCTCTTGACCGAAGTGGCGATCGCCACTCCCAACCTCGGACTATTTCTGTGAGCAAGGGATCACTTCGATGAGTGACGAGACCGTGGTCCGGCTGGACGAGGTCCGGTGTCGTTCCTACGGGATCTGCGTGAGCATCTTGCCCGATGTCTTCGATCTTCCGGCAGACGCCAAGTCGGCAGTCTTGCTGCGTCGCGAGGTCGATCCCGATGACGTCGAAGATCTCGAGGAAGCAGTACGGGCGTGCCCGGCCCAAGCCATTTTCCAAGGTTCCGGTCCGACGTGACGGCCGCGCTGAAGGAGACCGAAAACGTCGTAGTGGTCGGAGCGTCAGCGGCAGGCTTGGCGGCCGCAGATGGACTACGTGAAGGCGGGTTCGAAGGTTCGATCACGGTCCTGGGCTCAGAGCTGCACCATCCCTACGATCGTCCGACGCTGTCGAAGGGTCTGCTGCTCGGGCGTGGCGAGCCGGAGCTGCTCGAGCTTCGCTCGGCAGAGCGAATCAGGGAGAACCGGATCACTCTTCTGCTCGGACACCAAGCAGTCGGTCTCGACATCGATCGCAAATTCGTGATCACCAACCACGGTGAGACGCTGCCGTGGGATGCCGTGGTTCTGGCGTGTGGTGGTCGTGCACGGGCGCTTACGACGGTCGAAGGTGAAGCGCTTCCGGTGCTCCGCACACCGGACGATCTCCGGGCCCTGCGACGAGCCGCTGCCCGCCACGGAGACGTGACCGTCGTCGGCGCGGGGCTCATCGGCCTCGAGATCGCAGCCGGACTTAGCGCCCACGGCGTGTCCATCACGGTCCTGCACGACACCGAGCGCCCCATGGACGGCATCGTCGGGCCCGAACTCGGCCAGGTGATCTCCGACCTGCACTCCAAACACGGTGTGCGGTTGCGGATGTCGAGTGCCGTCACGTCCGTGACGGGTGAACTGGGCGCCTACACACTTCATCTGGTGGACGGCTCGACCCATCAGACGCCCTACGTAGTCGTTGGCATCGGGGTCGACCCCGACGTGGATTGGCTTCGCGGCTCGGGTGTCGCGCTGGACAGAGGTGTCCTCACCGACGCGGCAGGCCGAACCAACGTGCCCGGAGTGTGGTCGGCCGGTGACGTCGCCCGCTCCGATCACCCCATGTTCGGTGAGCCGCTGCGCATCGAGCACTGGACACACGCCGTCGAGAAGGGCAGGCACGTCGGGCTCAACATCGCCCGCGGCACCGAAGAGTCCTTCGGCGGCGTGCCCTACTTCTGGAGCGATCAGTTCGGACGTCGGTTCCATAGCTACGGGCGGCGGGCCCCCGGTGACGAGATCTTCGTCGCGGAGGGATCGCTGAGCACTGATGAATTCCTGGTCCTGTTCGGGCGGGACGGGGAATTCCACGCCGTCTTCGCCAGCGGGCTGTCACGGTCGCTGCGCGGCTATCGCAAACTTCTCGCGCGAGGCGGCACCTGGCACGACGCCCTCGATCTGGCGCACGCGTCAAACCCCGACCTGGCGCATTCAGCCGCCCGTTGATCGGTGTCGGCAATCCCCGCGCACCACATCCCTTGAAAGGACTGCAGAAATGCAACTGCTCGATGACCACGTCGTCCTCATCACCGGCTCCGGCTCCGGTCTCGGACTCGGCATCGCCCGGCACTTCCGGGACGAGGGCGCGACGCTGGCACTGTTCGAGTACGACGAATCAAAAGTCTCGACGCTCCGGGAGGAATTCGGCGACGACGTACTGGTGGTACAGGGCGACGTCCGCAGCATCTCCGACCTGACGCGTTGCCGCGACGAGATCGTCGGGCGCTTCGGCCGGCTGACGACGATCGTTGGAGCCCAGGGCATCTGGGACGGCAACGTGCGATTGGCCGACATCCCGGTGGAGCGTGTCGACACCCTCCTCGACGAAGTCTTCAGTATCAACGTCAAGGGCTACGTCCTTACCGCACGGATCTTCCTCGACCTGCTCGAGGCCGAAGGGGGCGCTGTCGTGTTGACCTGTTCGCAGGCGGCGTTCGCCGCCGACGGGGGAGGAGTGGCCTACACCGCGAGCAAGGGTGCCATTCGCGCCCTGGTCAATCAGATGTCCTTCGAGTTCGCACCCCGAGTCCGCGTCAACGCGGTTGCACCGACCGGTATCGCGAACAGTCAGCTGCGCGGACCTGCCGCACTCGATCTGCAGAATTCCCTACAGTCCGACATCCCGGCGGACGCCTTCCGCCAGCAATTCGAGTGGCTCGCTCCGCTTCAGCACATGCCCTCTCCAGAGGAATACGGCCCGCTCTACGCGTTCCTGGCGTCACGACGCAACAGGGTCATGACCGGGCAGACGGTACTGGCGGATTCGGGCTCCCTGAACCGGGCACTGATCAGCATCGGCGAACTGATGGCCACGATGCCGGGCGCCTAAACGCCCCAGCCACTACAGCCGAGATAGCAAGCAGCAGAAAGAGACTCATGTTCGAATACTTCCCGGGCAACTACGTCTGGAACATGTCCGTGGTAGGCGCAATGAACTCCGGCGGCCGGATCGACGAGGTCGACCGCGCTTGCCGCCCGCTGCTCGAGGCCGCGAAAGGAGGTAGCGATGCCGGGACGGGCGAGTTCCTGAAGGTCTGGACCGACCTCACGGATTCGCTGGTGGAGTCGGCTCGGGCCGCGGAGGAGTCGGGCCACGATCGGACCGCCGGCGGGATCTATGCCCGTGCCACGAATTATCTTTGCACCGCCGAGCGGATGCTCTCCGCGGGTGACCCCGACCGCGTGTCCATCTACCGCCGGGTGATGGAGCTGGCTCAGAAGGGATTCGACCTTCGTGACCACAGCATCACCCGCGTTGCCATCCCCTTCGAGGACACGACACTGCCGGGCTATTTCTCGGCGGCACCGGCGACGTCGGACGGGCCGGCTCCGGTCGTCATGCTCATCAACGGCCTGGACTCGACCAAGGAGCACATGTACATCTCGGGATTCTGGGCCGAGTTGGCGGATCGGGGTATTTCGTGTCTCATGCTCGACCAACCCGGCTCCGGGGAGGCACTTCGGCTACAAGGTCTGATCGCACGTCGCGAGTCCGAGACCTGGGCCAGCTGGGTCGTCGACTGGCTGACGGCAAGAGATGACGTCGACACCGCCCGGATGGGGGTCGTGGGCTGGTCGTTGGGCGGCTATTTCTCACCTCGGATCGCGGCCTTCGAGAAGCGCTTCGCCCTGTGCGTCGCCTGGGGAGCCAACCACAACTGGGGTGCCGTGCAGCGGCGTCGGCTCGACCGCGAGGGCGAGCACCCGGTGCCGCACTACTGGGACCATGTCAAATGGGTCTGGGGCTACGACGATCTCGACGAGTTCATCGAGTTCGCCGACTCGATTCACCTCGATGGCGTCGTCGAGAAGATCACGGTGCCGTTCCTGATCGTGCACGGCGAGAACGACCGGCAAATTCCCTTGGAGTATGCACATCGGTCCTATGAGCAGGCGGTGAACGCACCCTCTCGTGAGCTTCGTATCTTCACGGCGCAGGAGGGGGGTGCGGAGCACATCGGGATCGACGACCTCCCCCGGGTCGGTACCTACATCGCTGATTGGGTCACCGACGCCTTCGCGGCCATGGTCCCGCAACCGACTGGTTAGCGCCCTGCCCAGCCAATCGCATTGTCCGCCAATCAATCCGGTGAGGATCGCACATGCCCGACACCAACGCCCTTGCCGAGGCTCGCGCCGTCGACACGAACAGTCCCTTCTACAGCCCCGTCGCTGAAGCGGCTATCGCCGAAGCCGCATCGCGCTGCTCCAACTGGGGACGGTGGGGCGACGACGACGCACTGGGCACCATGAACTTCCTCGACGACGCGAAGCGACTCGAGGGTGCCTCCAGAATTCGTCGGGGCGCTGCCTTCTCGCTCGCCCAGAGCTTCGACGCAAACGGCCCGCAGCACGGCTGGCGAAAGCGCAACAACCCGGTGCACACCATGCTGGTCAGCGGCCTCGATGCTGAATTCGGAGCACCCGAACTGCCGCACGGCTTCGGCGGTGCCGATGACTACGTGGTGATGCCGCTGCAGGCCTCCACCCAGTGGGACGGGCTGGGCCACATCTTCGACCACGGTGTCGCCTACAACGGACGTCCCGCTTCCAAGGTCGTCACCAGCGAGGGCGATCTGCTGACGGGCATCGAGACCGTGGCCGACCGCATCGCAGGGCGCGGCGTGCTGCTCGACGTGGGTCACGCGCTCAGGGAAGACGGGGAGCTGCCCGACGGTTACGCGATCACCGTCGAGGACCTGGAGAACACCATCTCTGCGCAAGGGGAGTCGTCCGTCGTCGGGCGTGGCGACATCATGCTCGTCCGCACCGGTCAGCTGTCCCGGGTCCGTCGCGACGGTTGGGGCAGCTACGCCGGCGGTGACGCTCCCGGGTTGTCCTTCGCGACGGCGGGTTGGCTCCACGACCGGGAGATCGCCGCGATCGCCACCGACACTTGGGGTTTCGAAGTCCGCCCCAACGAATTCGTGAACGCCTTCCAACCGCTGCACCAGGTCGTGATCCCACACATGGGGCTCTTCATCGGAGAGATGTGGGATCTCGACAAACTTGCCGCAGACTGCGCCTCCGACAGGATCTTCGACTTCTTCTTGACTGCCGCGCCCATTCCGGTGACGGGCGCCGTCGGCGCGCCGGTCAACCCCGTCGCGATCAAGTGACTCGACCGGCGGGCTGAACCCACCAACACGACAGGAGCTTCACCCATGCGTTTCGCCACGTGGGTTCAGGATGGTCAGATCACGACCGGCGTCGCCAGCGACGACGGCCTACACGCGTTCGACCATCCAATTACGATTCTCGAACTCGTTCGCGCCGGACTCCCGGTCGCCTTCGATGCCGGGGCCGCCGCACTGGGTAGACGTCCCGTCGATCTCGCTGCGGTGCGGCTACTCCCGCCGATAGAGCCCCCCACCGTCCGTGACTTCGCAGCTTTCGAAGAGCACCTGGATGGGGTCACTCGATCGATGTCGGCTGCGGCCGAGGTAGAGCCCGAGTGGTACAAGCGGCCAGCCTTCTACTTCAGCAATCCCTACGCGATGATCGGCGCCCATGACGACGTGGCCGTACCACCGGGATGTCAGGTTTTGGATTACGAACTCGAGGTCGCAGCCGTCGTGTCGCGGGACGGAACGTCCGTCGCACCGGCAGAGGCTCGCGACTACATCTTCGGCTACACGATCTTCAATGACTGGTCGGCCCGGGACCTCCAAGCGGGGGAGATGAAGGTTGGCCTCGGCCCGGCCAAGGGCAAGGATTTCGCAACCACACTCGGCCCGTTCCTCGTCACGGCCGATGAACTCGATCCCCTTCTGACCGCCGACGGCCTCTTGGACATCGACGGCACTGTTTCGGTGAACGGCACAGTCATCGGCCGGGACAACCTGCGAAACATGAGCTGGTCGTTCGACGAGCTTCTGGCCCAAGCGTCGCGCGGGACGTGGGTCAGGGCCGGGGACGTTCTCGGGTCCGGAACGCTGGGAAATGGAGGGTGCCTCGCGGAGTTGTGGGGCCGTTCCGGTGAGCGCACGCCGAAACCGCTCCAGCCCGGGGATGTGGTCGAGATGACGGTTGCGACACTCGGCACTATCCGCAATACCGTCGTGCAGGGCACGGCCTCGCCGCCGATCCGCGAAGCCCGTCGACACGACTGGAAAGCGCAGCACCGCAACGGAGTTAGTCCTCGCAATTAGCGGTACAGCGCAGCCAATTCGGGATCGAGAGCAGCGGTAGCGATCCCAGACATTCGAATCCGCCTGTCACACAACAAAATAACCACAACATCGCCGACGGCGGCTCCCTTGGGCTGTCCGCCATCGGCCGATTCCTCTGTGCCTTAACGCAGGGGAATCGCTGGCTACCACGAAGAATAGAACCAGGACAGAGGAACGACATGAAGCGAGTTTCCATCACCGCGAGCAACCAAATCATACAAGATGCCGGCGGGTGCGCACAGCGGCCGCCACGCGCCAACGTATCGCGCCGGCGATTCGGCCTGAGAGGCGTGCTGTTGAACGTCATGATCGTCGCCGTGACCGTCATGACATGCCTGGTGATCGGGCACCATCCTTTCGCGAGCGCGGATGAGGATTGTCCACCAAACACCGGCTACCAACCGGAATGTCAGTATCGGCCCTTCTACACCCCCCCGAACCCGCTCCCCGCCGGGGCGCCCGGTGATCTCGTCCGCACCGAGCCGTCGCGTATCGCGTTGGATCCCGCCGGCCACGGCAACTATTCGGGCACGGGAACGCGGATCATGTACCAAAGCATCGACGGCCGCGGCCAACCGGTCGCCGTCACGGGCACCTACTTCGAGCCCGACCGACCGTGGACCGGCAGCGGCCCACGCCCCCTCATCGCATTGGCGCCCTGGACGCAAGGCCTCGGGGATCAGTGCGCCATCTCCCGCCTCGTCAGCGAAGGCGGCATGCATTACGGCGGTTACCTCGACTTCAACTTCTATTTCGAAGAGGGATTTCCGGCGACGCTGTTGGACCGAGGATTCGCTTTAGTCGTCACGGACTACCAAGGCATCGGCACCTACGGCCCGCCTACCGCAGGAATACGAATCCCCACCGCGCACGCGGTGCTCGACTCCGCGCGAGCGGCCATGCGGCTGCCCGGCACGTCGCTCGATCCTCATGGGCCCGTGGCATTCTGGGGGTACGGGCCAGGTGGGCAAGGGGCAGGATCAGCTGTCGAGATGGCACCCAGTTACGCGCCCGAATTGAACGTCGTCGGTGCCTGGCTCGGTGCACCGATCGCCGATTACGCACTGTATGCGGACTACGCCGATGGCTCGATGCTGGCTGGCACCATGGGTTTTGCACTCAACGCCTTCATGGCGGCATTCCCCGAAGCCGAGCCGGGCGTGATGTCTACATTGACGCCGCGAGGCGTCGACTTCATCCAGAAGACCCGTTATAGCTGCACCGATGAAAGCATCATGAAGTTCATGTTCCGGCACCTACAGCCGTACTTCAACCAGGACTTTCACCAGATCCTCGCTTCGGAGCCGATCAAGTCCGCATTGGCCGCTCAACGGCTGGGATCACTGAAGCCGCAAGCTCCGGTGCAGATCGACATCAATCGATGGGACCCGCTCTTTCCCTGGGTTGGCGCAAGGCAACTGGCCGCGGACTGGTGTGCCCAGGGCGCCGATGTCGAGTTCTGGACCAATGAGCAACCGCCGTTTCTCAACAAGACGGCAACCAACACCATGCTGACGTACTTCGTCGAAGGTGAGCGCGGTATTCAGTGGGTCACCGATCGGTTCAACGGACTGCCGACCACGCCGAACTGCCAGGCACTACCGCCTGTCGATGCTGGATGACGGGGCGGGCAAGGCGGCGTTGGCCTTGCATTCGCAGGCACCTCCGTGGGAACGAGACGGGCCCGGCCATCGCCATCTTGGAGCATCCGTTGTCGAAATCCGTTGCGCAATAGGTGTATTGAAAACCGAGACTCCGCGGATGGTTCATTTCGACTGAACGTGTCCACCGAGGCCATGGGCAACTTTCGAAGGGCATGGGCAATGGTGAACGCCTCTGACAGGGAGCAGCGAATATGGTTAGGTGTGGCGGCGTTGATCGCGATCTGCGCGATCGTATCGGGTGCGCTCATCCTGCATTGGGGACATCGGGGGCCACGCAGTGACTGCGATGTGGTCGGCGACATGACACTTCAGTGGAACTCAGATGTGGCTCCGGCAAAGACGGCGCTATTGACTGACCCGTCGCAGCGCGAAGCCGTGCTTCTCGTTGCTGGAGCCGAAGAATCATCCAGTCACGTGCTGCGAGCGTCGACCCGAGACCTGTCGTCCCGGTCGATCCAAAGTGCTTTGAACAGATGGGCTGACGGCCTTGCTGTGAGGGCCCAAATTAGACGCGACGCCATACGGCTGACTCCCACTACCGCCACGCCAAACTATGGGCCCGCGTTCGCTCAGGCGTCGAATGACATAAGTACGGCCGCGAGAGAACTCTCGCAAGAATGCCCCACTGCGGAACTCCCGCGCGCACTGCCGGATTGAGGGTTGGGCGCGCCGCCATTTCAGGACCTGTCCAATCGCTACACAGGTGTGCGTGATCCCGACAACAGGTACCGAGCCGCGGGTGGGCTCACCGCGTTGGCTCGCAACGTGTATGCCGGGATGCGCGACGTCGCGATTCGCGTGATGCACGGCCTCGTTGATCGGATGGGATCAAGCATCGCCCTCTTCGTCGAGGAGGGGCGAGATGCGGTTGCGGTGGCCAGGTATCGATTTCGTCGATGGTCGAGCATTCACGGTGACTGTTTCTCGCGAAACGCAGGTCGTCCTAGCCTGACGTTGGCGCAGGGCCAAAGGCCGCCCTAGTGAATGATGGAGGACCGCATGACAGGCGAGGACGACGAGATGCACGATTCAGACAGTCGGCCTGGTGGAAACCGTTCTGCCCCACACGACTCCCCACCACATCATGCGGTTGGTCAACAGCGCCGGCAACGTGCTGCTGGTCAACGATCCTGCCACGACCGAATTCGGCTGGGGACGCAAACACGGATTCATCCAGCCGGAGGTGGACCGCGCGCTGCTCAACGGCCTGAGGCGATTCGACGGGCATTCGCCATCGACACGATGGCTGGTCGTCGACCCTTCGCGGTGCGCGAGTTCGACTTGGCGAGGTCTGCGCAACGCGCAGACAAACCGTGGCAATCGATGCTGATTCCGCCGACCGGCGGCCAATGAGAACTGGGTCTAAAGAAGGGATTTCGTCATGACGACAGACTCAACCGAATGCTTCAACCCGTTGAACCAGACCTCCACCGCCGATCCGGATGAGGCCATGCGGGCGTCGCGAAGGAAGGCTCCCGTCGCCCAGGTCAGCGACTATCTGTACACCGTGAACACGGACACTGAGGTTCGTGAGGTGTTCACGGACACGAAAAGATTCTCCAACCGCGGGAACTTCACGTTGGGTCCCGACGACCTTCAACTTCCGATCGCTGTGATCACCACCGCGGATCCGCCCGTGCATACAGAACTTCGTGCGCGATTGCTGAAGGACCTCGGCCCGGCGCGGCTGCGGAAGCTGAGGCCGAAGGTCGATGACATCGTCAGGGAAGCCGTCGACGCGCTTCCGACCTCCGGTGAGGTGGACTTGTACGAGAGGTACGCGCATGTGATACCCGCGGCCGTCCTCTACGCGATGATCGGAATTCCCCGGTCGGCCTGGAAAGAGGTTCAGACGTGGTCGGATGTCGTCGTCGGCGCCATGCCAGGACCGGCACACGAGCTGCCCGAATTCGGCTCTCTGATTGGCTATTTGACACAGCTCGCCAACGAGCGCCGGGCCCGTTCAAATGAACGCCACGAAGACGTGTTGGACAACCTGTGCTTCGCGGATGACTCGGAGAGGGAGATGTCCGTGCTCGAGATCACGATGCACATCTTCCAACTCGTAGTGGCCGCGACGGATACAACGCGTGCACTCATCGCCAACTGCCTCTACCGGCTACTGGAGAAGCGCTCGCAGTGGGAGGCACTGAAGGCGGACCGTTCGCTGTTGCCGAACGCCATAGAAGAGTCGCTACGCCTCGACGCGCCGGCTCAGTTCATGGTCCGTTCGGTACTCGAGGACGTCGTCGTCGGCACGTGCCCGGTCGAACGCGGGAAGAAGCTGTATTTGAACATCGTGTCGGCCAACCAGGACGAACAACGTTGGGGCGAGGACTCCCGAGACTATCGTGTCGATCGACCTAATGCTGTAGGGCACTTGGCGTTTGGGCGTGGAATACACGCTTGCATCGGCGCGCCGCTGGCCAGGATCGAGGCCCAAGTTGCCGTTGGGGCGCTGCTCGATCGATATCCCGATCTGAGGTTGGTCAACGGCGCCACATGGATGAAACAACCGACGGCGCTCATCAGAAGCGTCGGACAGGTACTTGTATCGCTGGATGGCCCGCCGAGGGAAGGGAAGCCTTGAGGATCGAACTCGACCGCCCACGCTGTGAAGGCCACGCCTTATGCGAGGCCGCCGCGCCAGCGTCATTCTCCGTCGACGATGACGGGAACTTGACCGTCCTCAAAGAGGAAGTCTCAGCAGGAGATGAGAACGATGTGCACGCCGCAGTGCTCAGCTGTCCCGTCGCCGCGTTGAAGCTGACGTGACAGAGACTCGGCAACTGCGGGAGCCGCGCCGCCGGATTTTTCGTGGAGGGCACGGCACAGGTATGTGTTTTGCCCATGGAGGTAAACCGTTCGCCTACGCCTCTGGTGCCTCTGCAGCACGTCGTCCCGACTCCGTAAGCGCGAACCACGTCGTCCACTCCCACTTGACCGAGTCTTCGTACTGGTCGACGTAGCGCTCACGAAGGATTTCCATCGTCACATCGACCGAGCTTGACCATGGCATTACGTCCGGGTCTGTACCTCCGACGATGTCACCGACGACCAGCAGGCCGTCGGCGAGCAGCGATCGGACCGCGGTCAAGAGTCGCTCTTGTCGTGCTGCGAGTGGCGCGGCTGGGAAGTCATAGGCAAGCTCAGAGTCGATATGGCCAAGCGACAGGCAATCGCCGAGCAAGTCACGCGACAGCCGCTCTCGGAGCGATTCAGAGGCAGGTAATGCGTCGTGCGCGTTGGCTTCTGATGGGTGGGATGGCTGTGTCACTAGTCCACCTCGGCGCAGTACCCGCGCCGTCAGCTCAGCGGAATGTCGTTGTCGCCCTTTGACTTCTGGTACTGCTCGGAGAGGGTCGCGTAGCGGTCCCGGATCCGCTGTGCCTGGTCACGGAGTTCGGAGCGCAACGGTTCGGATTCGGATTCCACCAAGTCGCGGATCGAGTAGGCGGTCCAGAACGCATTGCTGCGGCGGTAGCCACCGGGTTCGAGCCCGAACACTTCCTTGAGGATCGTCAGGTCGTGCGGAATGGCGAAGGCGTCCCGCGAGTCCTCGTGGCTGTAGAAGTAGTAGTAGTTGTCGAACCCGGCCCAGGTGATCGCCGACATGCACAGCGTGCAGGGCTCGTGCGTGGTCAGGAACACCAGTTCGGGCGTCGATGGGCGGTCAGCCAATTCGTAGAACTCGTTGAGGGTGTTGATCTCGCCGTGCAGCAGCGGGTTGTCGGTCTCGTCGTTGGTGCCCACCATCACCAGCGACAGGTCCGACTTGCGCAGGATCGCCGCACCGAACACTTTGTTGCCCGCGGCGACACCGCGTTCGGTCAGCGGCAGGATGTCGTCGTCGATGACGTCGAGCAGGCGCGGGGCGATGGACGTCGCTGTCATGGCGTCACCCTAACGCCAGCGCGCCCGTGGGTTAGTCGTTCGCGGGTTCTTCGGCCAGTTCCGGTATGCCCTTGCCGCGAAACACGTTGATTGCAAAGACAACAGCTCCCACGACGAGCCACACCAGGCCGCCGATCTTGGCCAGCGCATCGGCGTTGAACAGCACGTACCCGATGATCAGGAAGCCCAGCGTCGGCACCACGAGGTGCAGCAGGTAGTTCTTCGACTTCTGGCGCACGATGTAGTACCAGACCACCGAGACGTGTAGCAGGCAGAAGCCGAACAGCGCGCCGAAGTTCACCAGTGACGAGATCAGCCCGATCTGGCCGACGAAGAAGAGCACCAGCACGAGGCTGAGCGCGCTGACGACGAGGATGGCGGCGATGGGCACCTTGCGGCTGCTGATCTTGGACAGGAAGTGCGGCAGTTGACCGTCGCGGCTCATCGAGTACAGCAGCCGGCTGGTGGCTGCCTGGGCGGCCATCGCGTTGGCGAACCCCACCGCCATCACGTTGACCGCGAAGAACGCATTCATCCAGCCGGTGTTCGACGCCGCCTCGACGAGGGTGAAGAACGCATTGCCCATCTCGTCGTCGCTGAACGCCTCGCGGCCGCCGGCCAGCAGGCTGGCCACCCAGGTCTGCGCGACGAACAGGAAGGCCACCACGAAGAGCGCGATGATCATCGCCCGGCCCGCGGGATTCTTGCGTCCGGTCGACTCCTCGGCCAGTGTCGAGATGCCGTCGAATCCCAGGAAGCTCAGCACGGCGATCGACAATGCCGCGGCGATCAGGGGAGCGCTCACCGTGCTGGGGTCCCAGATCGGCTGGGTGCTCCAGCCCACGTCGGGCAGGCTGTGCCCGCTGATCGCGCGGATGCCGATCACCAGGAAGATCGCCACGAACACCAACTCGATGGCCAGGAACACCCGGTTGGCGATCTTCAACGAGCCGATGCCTGCCAGGTTGATGACGGTGTTGACGACGACGAAGACGATCGCCCACAACCAGCGGGGGGTGCCGGGGAACAGACCGATCATCGACTCGGCGGCGAACACGTAGAGCAGTGTCGGCACCAGCAGGTAGTCGAGCAGGATCGCCCAGCCGGCGAAGAAGCCGAGGCTGGGATGCACGCCACGGCCGACGTAGGAGAACACCGAACCGGCCAGCGGGAACGACTTGGCCATCTGGGCATACGCCAGCGCGGTGAAGATCATCGCGATCAGGCCGATGACGTAGACCAGCGGCACCATGCCGCCCGCGCTGTTGTAGACGGTCCCGAAGATCGCCCACGGCGCGATCGGCACCATGAAGACCAACCCGTACACCAGCAGGTCGAGGGTGGACACCGACCGGCTGAGTTCCTGTGCGTAGCCGAATGATTCGAGGCTGCGCTGGCCAGGCGGGACGAGCGCGTCGGACTTGGGCATGCGGGTGTCCTGTCGGTTGATGGGGTGGTCAGGCCTGCGCCGAGGCGAGGTCGTAGGTGGCGAGGAATTCGGCGACGACGGCGCGGAACTCCTCGGGTTTCTCGAGGTGAGTGCAGTGGCTGGCGTCGGCGAAGACCTGGCTGCGGGCGTCGGCGATCCGCTCGACGTAGGGCTGCCAGGTGGCGGGGGTGGCCTCGTCGAACTCGCCGGCGATCACCAGCGTCGGCGCGGTGATCCTGTCGAGGCGGTCGATGATGCTCCACTGGCGCAGGGTCCCGAGCACGTGAAACTCGTTGGGGCCGTTCATGGTGTGGTAGACGGTCGGTTCGGCCTCCATCTGCTTCTCACTCGCGACGAAGTCGGCGGGCATGGGCACGACGCGGCACACGTGGCGGCGATAGAACTCCTGCGTCGCGGCGAGGTACTCCGGATGCGTGACGGTGCCTGCGGCCTCGTGCCGATCGAGAGCGGCCTGGGTCTCGGCAGGCAGCTGCGCCCGAAGCTCGGTCGCAGCCTCGACCCACAGGTCCATCGACGCCGGGGAGTTGCAGATCGACAGGGACGCCAGCCCCGCCGGCTCGCGCACGGCGATCTCGGCGCCGAGCATGCCACCCCAAGATTGGCCCAGCAGGTGGTAGTGGTCGATGCCCAGTTCGGTTCGGACGGCGTGGAATTCGTCGACGAACAAGTCCGGCGTCCAGAAGTCGGCAGGCGCGTCGGGGAAGTGGGTGCTGTGACCACAGCCGATCTGGTCGTAGTGGATGACCTCCCGTCCGGTCTCGTCGGCGAGTTCGGCGATGTTGCGGACGTAGTCGTGTGCCATCCCGGGTCCGCCGTGGAGCACGAACAGGGGAAGCGCCCCGAATCGCGGGGTGCGTGGCGTGGTGATCTGGACCCAGGTGTCGGAGTCCCGGAACGGCACCGTGCGGGTATGAACGGGCATGTCGCTCAGAATGAACCCTAAATGGGCTCGCTGCAAGACCAATTAACTAGAATTAACATTCCCGGATCGAGGGAGGGAGTAAGCGCAGATGGCCGAACACGCCGCCGTGCCGTCATCCGGCTTGCTCGGGCGGCAACTGGCCATGCCCTCGCGGGTCGACGAGATCACCGATCGGCTGATCACGGCGATCGCCATCGGCGAGTACCTGCCCGGCGCCCGGCTGCCGGTCGAACGCGAGCTCGCCGCGTCACTGCGCGTGGGCCGCATGACGGTTCGCGCCGCGCTCGCCCGCCTGGTCGAGCGGGGGCTGCTCGAGACCCGTCGGGGGCGCGGCGGCGGCTCCTACGTCGTGGACCAATGGCCCGAGTCGTCCACCGAGGCCGTGCGTCGCACGCTGACCACGCGCCTTGGCGAACTGCGGGACCGGTGTGACGCCATCTGCCGGCTGCACGGCGCGGTCTGCCGGGCCGCTGCCGAAGCCCGCACCGAGACGGACGTGGCCGACATGCGCGATGCGCTGGAGGGCTACCGGACCGCGGCCAGCGGTGTCGCCGCCCAGCAGGCAGACAGCCGGCTGCACGTGACGATCATGGACGCCGCCCACAATGCGGTGCTCAAGCAGGTGCTCGTCGACCTGGAGGCGTCGGTCAGCACGGGTGCCCCGACCCACCTCTGGGGCGAGCCGTCGACCATGCGCGAGATGGAGCTGCGGGCGCTCCACGAGCACGTCGAGTTGATCGACGCGATCGCCGACGGTCGTCCCGACGACGCCGACGCACTGGCCCGCGCGCACGTCGGAATCGACTTCGAGCACATCACCGCGGCGATGCGCCGCGCCGGCGTGCTCGCGGACTGAGACCGGCTTGCCGGAACGCCGGGCCTGAGCGGGTAATCTTTGTCTTCGTGACCACCAGCGGAATCGACGTCAGCGCACGGCTGGGCACCGTGCTGACTGCCATGGTGACGCCGTTCGGCCCGGACGGCTCCCTCGATTTGGCCGCCGCGAAGAAGGTAGCGACGCATCTGGTGGACGCGGGATGCGACGGCCTGGTGGTCTTCGGCACCACCGGTGAATCGCCAACCACCACCGACGACGAGAAGATCGCCCTGCTGGCCACCGTGCTCGAGGCGGTGGGTGACCGCGCCAGGATCATCGCGGGTGCGGGCAGTTACGACACCGCGCACAGCGTGCACATGGCCAAGGCCTGCGCCGATCAGGGAGCCCACGGGTTGCTGGTCGTGACGCCCTACTATTCGCGGCCGCCGCAGGCCGGTCTGATCGCCCACTTCACCGCCGTCGCCGACGCGACACCGCTGCCGCTTGTGCTGTACGACATCCCGCCCCGATCGGTCGTGCCGATCGAATGGGACACAATCCGCACCCTGGCCAAGCACCCCAACATCGTCGCCATCAAGGACGCCAAGGGAGACCTGCACGGCGGCGCGATGATCATGGCCGAAACCGGTCTGGCCTACTACTCGGGAGACGACGCGCTGAACCTGCCGTGGCTGGCCATGGGCGCCACCGGATTCATTAGCGTCTGGGGCCACGTCGCCGCCAGCCAGCTGCGCGACATGTGGTCGGCGTTCACGTCCGGTGACGTGGCGACCGCGCGCAAGTGCCACGTCGCGCTCGGCCCGCTCAACGACGCGCAGAACCGGCTGGGCGGCGTCACGATGGCCAAGGCGGGACTTCGACTGCTGGGCATCGACGCCGGCGAACCCCGGCTGCCACAGATTCCTCCGACGGCCGAGCAGGTCGAGGAACTCGCCGCCGATCTGCGGGCCGCCGGCGTGCTGCGATGAACCGCCCCAGCGAGTCGGCTCCCGTGGCGAACCCCCCACTCGCGCCGCCGGGACCGCTCGCACCGGGAGGCCTTCGGATCACCGCACTCGGCGGGATCGGCGAAATCGGCCGCAACATGACAGTTTTCGAACATCTCGGCCGCCTGCTGATCATCGACTGCGGGGTGTTGTTCCCCAATCACGACGAACCGGGCGTCGACCTGATCCTGCCCGACATCCGCCACATCGAGGACCGCCTCGACGACGTCGAGGCGCTGGTGTTGACCCACGCCCACGAGGACCACATCGGCGCCATCCCGCACCTGCTGAAGTTGCGGTCCGACATCCCGGTGGTCGGATCGAAGTTCACGCTGGCGCTCGTCGCCGCGAAGTGTCGCGAGCACCGCATCAAGCCGGTGTTCGTCGAGGTCAGCGAGGGGCAGAGCAGCCAGCACGGCGTGTTCGAGTGCGAGTACTTCGCGGTGAACCACTCCATCCCTGACGCGCTGGCCATCGCCGTCTACACCGGCGCGGGAACCGTGCTGCACACCGGCGACATCAAGCTCGACCAGCTGCCACTCGATGGCCGCCCGACCGACCTGCCGGGGATGTCGCGGCTCGGCGACGCCGGCGTGGACCTGTTCCTGTGTGACTCGACCAACGCCGAGATCCCCGGGGTGGGCCCGTCGGAGAGCGAGATCGGCCCCAACCTGCATCGCCTGATCCGCTCGGCCGAGGGACGAGTCATCGTCGCCTGTTTCGCGTCCAATGTCGCTCGCGTGCAACAGATCATCGACGCGTCGGTGGCGTTGGGCCGCAAGGTCTCGTTCGTGGGACGTTCGATGGTGCGCAACATGGGGATCGCCCGTGATTTGGGCTTCCTCACCGTGGCCGACGACGACGTCATCGACATCGGCGCCGCCGAGATGATGCCTGCGGACCGAATCACCCTCGTCACCACAGGAACTCAAGGCGAGCCCATGGCCGCGCTGTCGCGGATGTCGCGCGGTGAGCACCGCAGCATCACGCTGACGTCCGGCGATCTCATCATCATGTCGTCGTCGCAGATCCCAGGCAACGAGGAGGCCATCTTCGGCGTCATCGACTCACTCGCCAAGATCGGCGTCCGGGTCGTCACCAACGGGCAGATCCGGATCCACGTCTCCGGTCACGCCTACGCGGGTGAGCTGCTGTTCCTCTACAACGGCGTGCGTCCCCGCAACGTGATGCCCGTGCACGGCACGTGGCGCCACCTGCGGGCGAACGCGGCGCTTGCGGCGAGTACCGGTGTGGCACAAGAGAACATCGTGCTGGCGGAGAACGGTGTCAGCGTCGACCTGGTGGGCGGCAAAGCCAAGGTCTCGGGTGCCGTACCGCTGGGCAAGATGTTCGTCGACGGTCTGATCACCGGTGACGTCGGTGAGGTGACGGTCGGCGAACGGCTCACGCTGTCTTCGGGTTTCATCTCCGTGACCGTCGTCGTCCGGCGCGGCACCGGAAAACCGGTGGCCCCCGTGCATCTGCATTCGCGCGGATTCTCCGAGGATCCCAAGGCGCTCGAACCGGCCAGCCGCAAGGTGACCGAGGCGCTCGAGGTCCTGGTCGCAGAGAAGGTCACCGACCCCGCACGCATCGCGCAGGCGGTGCGCCGCGCGGTCGGCAAGTGGGTGGGCGAGGTCTACCGGCGTCAGCCGATGATCGTGCCGACCGTTCTCGAGATCGACTGACCTTCGGTCACCAGCAGCTCCGAAACCAGGGTTATCGGACTGCCACGCCGCGCAGCACCGTGTCGCGAGCATGAATCAACGACTGCCCGGTGCCGAGGTCGCGCAGAATGTTCTCGGGGATCCATTGCTCGCCGATCACGCAGCGGGCCAGCATCTCGGCAGTGGGGCTGTCGATCCGAATCTCACCGGATTTGATGCCCTCGGATAGCAGCGACTTCATCTGACGAACCCTGGTCGTGAACGACCAGCCCGGGTCGGCCACGTCCGGCGGCGACTGGCGCATCCAGGCCAGCTGGATCCGAAACTCGTCCGGGAATCGGTCGAGCGCGTTGATGTTCACCCACGAGAGTGCGTCGATCTTCTCGAGGGGCGTCGAGTCCGACTTGAGGACGGCGGTCCACCCCGCACCGACCTTCTTGCCGAACGACAGCATGATCGACATCAGGAGTTCTTCCTTTGAGCCGATCACTCGATACACGGTGCCGGTGCCTAGTCCGGCCGCCGACGCGATGTCGCGGACCGTCGTCATCTCATAACCGCGGCGACCGAACTCCGCTCGCGCGACGGCACGCACGTGTGCAGCCTTGTCGTCCCCGTCGGGTTCGTCGTCGCCCCACGCTCTGACGACTTCGTCGGCCGCGGCGAAGGCGTTGGACCGATCGAGGGTCTCGTCGGAGGGATCCTTCGCGGCGAGCCCCTCGAGGATGATCGTGCACAGCAGCGTGGCCACCTGATCGCTCGACGCCTTGTGGCGAATCATGTCGAGGCCGACGCGCAACATGCTCTGTACGGTGCGATCCGCGATCGTGGGCAGATCGACGTCCGACCGGATGTACCCGCTCCACCGCCCAGCGCGCAACGCCTGCAGCATCGCTTCGGTGATCTTCGTCGGTCGGTGCCGCGTCAGCTCCATGAGTTCGGGATCGGCGCTGGGGCCCTCGTAGAAGGACATCTGCAGTGCTGCACGGTGTGCGACCGCACAGCGCGCGATCGCGCAACCCAGTCCGATGATCTGTTCGGCGACCGGCCGCGGATCGGGATCGTCGAGTCGCGCGAGCGCGATGTCGCCGATGCGGTCGAGATCCGCGTGGTACCGGCGGATCAACTCGATCAGAATCGCTTCCTTGGACTCGAAGTGGTGATACAGACTGCCCGCGAGAATGCCCGCAGCATCGGCGATCTGCTGGAGCGAGGTCCGAAGTCCCGATGTCGCGATGACCGTGTTCGCCGTCTCCAGGATTTCGGCGCGACGGGTCGCGTCTGGTCCATCCACGGCGAACGTTGAGGCTTCCGACTTGGTCGACCTCGAGCTGGCTGGCTTGGTCATCGGATCCTGTCATGTCGGCGAGCGTCGCTTAGGCGTTCACACCCCTGCGCAAAGGGCCACCGCGGCGAAGTGTGATTCTACCGATTGATGTCCGTCGTCGGTGGCAACGCGTTGCGGAGAGCAGCTGTTCGACGTCCACGACGGGCGGCTTACGTCGGCAGCTTGGCCACGAGGTCGAGCACGGACACCGTGTCGGTTCCAGTCTTCTTGAGTCGTTCCGAGGATCGGAAGCCGAGGTCGACGTCCGTTGCCTGCGCCCGCAGTGTGCCGACCGTCAACTGCTCCTTGGGGATGTGAGAGAACATGTCGAAGGAGTAGAGCCGCAACGCGTTTTCGTGAGTGATCCGGTTGATCTCGCCGTCGGGCAGACCATCGAGGTAGATGTCCAGGGTCTCGGGCGCCAACGGCCAGGTCGAGTCCGAGTGGGGGTAGTCGCATTCCCACGTGACCATGTCCAGGTTGAGCTTGTCCCGGTTGGCCACCCCGAACTCATCGTCGATGAAGCACAAGGGGACGCGATCGAGGAACACCTCGCTGGGCAGTTTGTCGCCGAAGTCCTGATGCGTCCATGCCCTGTGCATCTTGTACACGCGGTCGACACGCTCCAGGAAGTAGGGCACCCAGCCGATCCCACCCTCGGACAGCGCGAACGTCAGGTCGGGGAACCTGCGGAGCATCGGTGACCAGACCAGGTCCGCGGCGGCCTGCACGATGCTCATCGGTTGCAGGGTGATCATGGTGTCGATCGGCGCGTCGATCGATGTGATCACCACGCTCGAGGACGAGCCGATATGCAAGTTCACGACGGTGTTCTCATCGCTGCAGGCCCGCCAGAACGGATCCCAGTGCGGATCGTGCAGTGACGGGTAGTCGATCTTGGTGGGGTTCTCCGAGAACGTCACCGCATGGCAGCCCTTCTTCGCCACCCGCCGGACCTCCTCAGCCATCAGCTGCGGATCCCAGATCGGCGGCAGCGCCTGCGGAATCATCCGCCCGGGGTAGGCGCCGCACCACTCGTCGATGTGCCAATCGTTGTAGGCCCGAAGTACCGCGAGCCCGAGGTCCTTGTCCTGTGCCCTCGCGAAGTATTGGCCGCAGAACTGCGGATAGGACGGGAAGTTGAGCGCCGCGGCAACACCGTTGGCATTCATGTCGCGGATGCGCTCGTGGATGTTGTAGCAGCCCTCCCGGATCTCGCTGAGCTTGGTGGGCTCAGCGCCATATTCACCCGGTGGACGACCGGCGACGGCGTTGAGGCCGACGTTGGTGGCTTCCTGGCCCTCGAAAACCCATGCGTCAGTGCCATCTTCGCGCTGGATCAGCTTGGGTACGTCGTCCTTGTACTTGGCCGGGATGTGGGCGTCGAACATGTCCGGCGGCTCAACGAGGTGATCGTCGACGGAGACGAGGACGAGGTCGTTCATTTCCATGTTGTGCTCCTTAGGGTTTCGTGGGGTCAGGACTCGCGGTGATGCCCCTGTTCACTTCGATCTCGGGCTCAGTGCCAGCGCCAGCTGCGAGCTGCGCGCCGACTAGCTCCAGATAGTCGCCGGGACTGCCGAGGAAGCGGCTGAAACTCAGCAGGCGTTTGAGATACAACTGGGCGTCGTGCTCCCAGGTGAAACCGATGCCGCCGAACACCTGGATCGCCGTGTCCCCGACGCCGGCAAGGTGGCCGGCGAACGCCTTGACGCGCAACGCGGCCAGGTGGCGCTCGGCACTAGTTCCGTTGTCGGTAGCCCACAACGCATGGAGCACTCCGCTGCGAGCCAGTTCCACCGTCTCGTGCATATCCACGCACAGGTGCGCTACCGCCTGGAAACTCCCGATGGGCACGCCGAATTGGCGGCGCACCTTGGCGTAGTCCACGGTCATCTGCAGAACCTGGCGGGCCGCGCCGAGCGCGTCAGCCGCCCACGCAATGAGCATGTCGTCGATCAGGGCTTCGGCGGCCCGATCGTCGGACTCGGCGATGATCTGCGCGCGAGCCCCGTTGAAGGTGACCCGGAAATGCTTGCGGCTCTGATCGATTCCCGGGTTGGCTTGGATGTCGACTTCTGGTGACGTCATGTGCACGGCGACCAGCACGGTACGGGCATCCCCAGCCACGACCAGCAGAACATCTGCCGCCGCGGCATCATAGACTTGCTCGATCTCGCCATGCAGGGTCACGTCGCCATCCCGGTCGGCGATGGAGAGCTTGTCGGCTGGCGCCTTGACGGCAACGGTGACCACCAAGGAACCATCGGCGATGCCGGCGAACAACGCGGATGCTCGCCGGTCGGCACGGAAGCGAAAGAGCGCGCGGGAAGCCGCAACGGCACTGGACAGCCACGGTCCCGGGTGCAGTGCGGCGCCCAATTCCTCGCACACCAACCCGGCTTCCATCATCGACGTGCCCTCGCCGCCGTACTCCACCGGAACGAGCAACCCCGTGGTTCCGAGTTGGGCCAGGCCGCGCCACACCGCGTCGGTCGTTCCCGCCGGATCGTCCAGCATCGGCCGCACGTGATCGCCGATGGCAGCCTTCTCGGCCAGGAACTGACGCACGGTGTCACGCAACGCCAACTGTTCGTCTGTCAGTTCGAGATTCACGAGCGCGGTAGTCCGAGTACTCGGTGCGCGGTGACGTTCTTGTTGATCTGGGTGGTGCCGCCGGCGATGGTGAGCGCATGTGACGTCAGGCGGAACTCGTCCCAGCGCCCCCCGGCGGTGCCGGGCCCGAGCGCGTCGAACGCCAGCGCGGCGAGATCCTTGCCGATCCCACCCCACACCGACTTGGCCAGGCTGGCGGTGGCGAACGGATCTCCGCCGTGCATCCCCGCCGATATCGAGCGCTGACACAGCACCTCGAGGTTCTTGATGCGCACGTCGAGTTCTCCTAGGCGGCACAACGTCGTTGGGTCCTCGAGTGGAGTTCTTCCGTTTGACTGGGTACATGCCAGGTCGGTGACGAGGTCCTTCAGCCGCACCTGCATCTCGGCGTACAGCCTCGCTGCACCTGCACGTTCATGGCTCAGCGTGGTCGTGGCGACCTGCCATCCCATGTTCAGTGGACCGAGCAGTGCATCGGCGGGTACGCGCACGTCGTTGAAGAAGACCTCGGCGAAGTCGGTGTCGCCGTTGAGCGTGACCAGAGGACGCGCGTCGATTCCGGGCAGGGACATGTCCACGATGAGGCACGAAATGCCCTTGTGCTTGGGAGCTTCCGGGTCGGTCCGGACATACAGCTGGCACCAGTTGGCGCGATGGCCCAGTGAGGTCCAAATCTTCTGCCCGGACACCACGAAGTCGTCGCCGTCGCGCACCGCCTTGGTGCGCAGTGAGGCGAGGTCCGAGCCGGCCTCTGGCTCGGACATGCCCTGGCACCAGATGTCGGCGGCGCGCAACATGCGGGGGAGCAGTGCCGCCTTCTGGACTTCCGTGCCGTACTGCATGATCGCGGGAGCGATGTTGTTGATGCCGATGATGTTGAGCGGGACCGGAACCCGTGCCCGCGTGGTCTCCTCCGCGTAGACGAGTTGCTCGAGCGCGCCAGCCCCTCTCCCGCCGTACTCGCCGGGCCAGGAAACCGCGGCCCAGCTGGCGTCGGCCACGGTGGCGTTCCACGCGCGTAAGGTCTCGAACGCGCGCTCATCGGTGCCGCGCCTTGCGCCGCAGTCGATCACGTCGTCGGTCAGATGCGCAGACAGCCAGGATCGTAGTTCTTCGCGGAACTGTTCCGCCTGCTGCGAGTAAGAGAAGTCCACGTGCTTCCGTCAATGTGAAGGGGATTGACTGCGACTCATCCGGGACACTACCGTGGAACAGATATTTGGTCAACGTGTTGGTGTCGACCGGACGGGAGCCGTGTGGAGGGCGTCGAGGATGAGGTGCAGGGGCTCGGGATGCTGGCATCGGCACTGGCCGGGCGCCCGCTGACGGTGACGGCGGCGGATGCAGGCGAGCGGTCTTGGACTGACGGCAGAACCGTGTTCCTGGCACCCGAGACTGGCGCTCACGAACAGCTGCAAACACTCGCGGTGCAGGCGTCCATGCTGGCCATGGGAAGTCTGGAGCCCGAGATCGTGCGCCGGCTCACCAGGCGCCCGGCGCTCGCACACCGCTACCTCGCCGTGGAAGCACACCGGGCGCTCGGCGCCAATCGGGACCTGCTGCCTTGGCGCATGCGATCCCTGACTGACGAAGGGGTCGCCAAAAGGACCGACTCGCCTGCTTCGTCGCTCGCGATCGCTGAAAGTCGGGAGCTCATCGCCGATCCGCCTGCAAGTTTCGGGGTGATCAGGGCCCGCAGGCTACTCGCCGCCGAGCGCGCGGCGGAGAAGTCCGCCGACACCGGCCCGCCGGGCCGGCATGTGCCGCGCAGGACGGCGGATTCCGCGCTGCCCGAACTCGACGAGGCGGCCGACGAGGACGAAGAGGTCGTCGATCCGTTCTCCAGCGCGGTCGGCGGCGGCGGCGCGATCGGCAAAGCGTTGCAGCGGTTGCTGAGCAATGTGCGTCAGCTCGGCGGTGGCGGCCCGCCCGGCGCGGACGCTGCCACCCGCAGGCGCCGCTCGGCGACCCCCCGGGCCGGAGCGGTGGTTTCGTCACTGAGGCCCGCACCCCATCGGGATGACGGCAATGCCGCTGACGGTGCCGGCGTGAAATACCCGGAGTGGGACGGACATCGGCGACGCTACCGACACGACTGGTGCACGGTGCGGGAGATCGAGGCCAGTCGTCTCGCCGAGGGGTGGACGGTGCCGGATGGCCACGCCCTGAGGCGTGCACTGGCCCGCCTGGGCATGGGGATGAGCCACCACCACCGCCAGAGGCAAGGCGACGACATCGACATCGATGCCGCCGTAGAAGGACGCGTCGAGCTACTGGCCGGGTCGGCCCCCGACGACGCGATCTACGTCGACACGCTGCGGCGTAGACGCGATCTGTCCGTTTTGATCCTGCTGGACATCTCCGGCTCGGCGGCCGAGGCGGGTACCTGCGGACAGACCGTGCACGACCAACAACGGTCGGCGGCGGCGGCGCTGACGAAGGCCTTGCACGAGCTTGGTGACCGGGTAGCGCTCTTCGCGTTTCGTTCACAGGGCCGCTCGGATGTGCGCCTGACACCGGTCAAGAGATTCGACGCCCGGTTCGACACCGCCGCGATGCGGCGGCTCTACGGCCTCAAGCCGGGCGCCTACTCACGGTTGGGCGCGGCGATCCGCCACGGCACCGCGGTGTTGCGCGATCGGTCGGGGACCCCGCGACGCCTCCTCGTGGTCCTCTCGGACGGACTGGCCTACGACCATGGCTACGAGCGGGTGTACGGCGCGGCGGACGCACGACGTGCACTGGCGGAG
The DNA here is from genome assembly GCF_000620625.1 of Mycobacterium sp. URHB0044. GTDB lineage: Bacteria > Actinomycetota > Actinomycetes > Mycobacteriales > Mycobacteriaceae > Mycobacterium. Next base: position 179,804 of record NZ_JIAW01000002.1, read on the forward strand.
GCCGGGCGTCATGGCATCGGGTGCCTGTGCCTGACCGTCGGCGCCTCCACGGGCATCGCGGAGCTCCGCCGCGTGTTCGGGTCTGCGGCCCATGCGACCGTCGCGACACCCGAACAGCTCAGCCAGGTGATCGGCCCACTGTTTCGCGTGGCGCTCAATCGTGCCGAGAGCCGTAGAGGGTACCAAAGATATGTTCCGAACTAGCCCGTTCACGAAGGGAGAGCGACAACGTGACGCTCAACCGATCTGACGCCGAGCTCGATGGAGCGCAGGCACCGGTGCGAGAGCCCCGTCCCTACTACGAGTCGGTCGCCAACGAGGAAGAGGTCTTCAAAGCTGCCTATCGGCAGGGCCTTTCGATAGTTCTGAAGGGACCGACCGGTTGCGGGAAGACTCGATTCGTCGAGGCGATGGCCCACGACCTGGGTAGGCCGCTCATCACGGTGTCCTGCCACGACGACCTCACCACCGCCGACCTGGTCGGCCGCTACCTCCTGCGGGGCGGCGACACCGAGTGGGTCGATGGACCCCTTACCCGCGCCGTGCGCGAAGGAGCCATCTGCTACCTCGATGAGGTGGTCGAGGCCCGCCAGGACACCACGGTGGTGTTACACCCGCTGGCCGACCACCGCCGTCAGTTGCCAATCGACCGCCTCGGCAACACATTGGATGCGGCGCCCGGCTTCGGCCTGGTCGTGTCCTACAACCCCGGCTACCAGAGCGTGCTGAAGGACCTCAAGGACTCCACGCGACAGCGCATGGTCGCCATCGAGTTCGGATTCCCGGAGCCAGGCGTCGAAGAACGCATCGTCTCCTACGAGGCAGGCATCGACCACGAGACGACCACTCAACTGATCCGGTTCGCGCAGGCGATTCGCCGGCTGGAGACCGGTGGATTGCGGGAGGTCGCCTCGACCCGAGTGCTGATCGCCGCCGGGCGCTTGATCGTCGAGGGACTCGGTATTCGAGAGGCCGCACGAGCCGCCATCGCGGGTCCACTCACCGACGATCCGTCGGTGACGCGGGGCCTTCTCGAGATGATCGACGTATACCTGGGCGAGCCGGGCTAGTCGGCCCGTCATTGACGCTGTGGAGTCCCGCCCATTACTGTCAGAACAAATATTAGGTTGTCCGCGATTGCGTTGCAGCACCGCATTGCCATGGAGGTCAAATGTCGTACGAAAGCACCGCTGAGCCGATCAAGGTGGGCTACCTGATGGACTTCACGCTCCCTCCGGGTTTTCCGGAGGAGCTCTTCGCCTCCTTCACCCAGTGCTTCGACCTCGTCTTCGAAGAGGCCGTCGAGCAGGGGCTGATGGACCGTCCAGTGCAAATGATCTATCGCGAAGTGGAGGGTCTGCCCAAGGGCTCGGTCAAGGCGGTGATCGATGCGTACGGCGAACTCGTCGACGAAGGGTGCCTGGTGGTGTTCGGTCCGAACATCACAGACAACTGCGTGCCCGTGCGCGAGGCGATCGAGGAACGCTTCAAGGTGCCCGCCATCAGCGTGACCGGTACCGACGACTGGCTGGGCGAGTGGACCTTCGCCTTTCCTCAGGGGTCCATGACCGACGAGCCGATCTTCCTGGCAGACCTGGTCGCCAAGCGCCGGCTCACCGAGATCGGCGTCCTGGTCGAGCAGAGCCTCATCGGCGAGAGCTACCTGGAGAACCTACGAAGCGCGTGTCGCCGCAAGGGTATTCGGATCGTCGCGGAGGTCGAGATCGCGCAGACGGCGCAGGACATCAACACCGCCGTGCAGACCCTGCACGACGCGAAGGCCGAGGCGATCGTGCACCTGGGCTTCGGATTCGGGATCGTCTTCATCAACCCGGCGCTCGAGACGCTCGGGTGGGACCCTCCGCGATTCACCACCACGGCGTTCCAGAACGCCTGGGTCAACCCGATCATGTGGAACGCGTTCATGGGGTGGGTCGGGGTCGACCAGTACGACGAGGGGAACCCGATCGGACAGAACTTCCTGGACCAGTACGCCGACAGGTACAACGGCAGTCGTCCCGAGTTCTGCGTGACGGTGGTGAACCGTGACGTCGCCGCCACCCTGGTCCGCGCTTTCACCGATGCCCATCCGCTCAGCCCGCGGGGAGTCAAGGAAGCGCTGGAGCGGGTGAAGATGTTGCCCGCCGCGTCGGGTGCGCCCGGAACCCGGGTGTCCCTTGGCAATTGGACCCGCCGCGCCTGGATGGGTTCCGGATACCTGGTCGCACGGACCCTCGATGCCGACGGCGTCAACTCGCATCTCGTCGATCGCTTCGGGGAGGAATGAAGCAATGACCACAGACGAATCCGCGGCGGCGGTGTCGGAGCAGACGAAACCGTCGACGAGCTCCGGAAAGCCCGGCGGCAGTTGGGGTTCGTGGCTCGCGGGCATCGGCTTGCTCGCGTTCGTCGGCTTGTTCCTCGCCGTCTCGCGGACGGCGCTCGACCCCCGCGTCGCCAACCCGAATACCGACGGTAGACCGCGTCCCGTCGAGTACCTCTTCGGATTCGGCAACTGGATGTGGTGGGTCCAGATCGGAACTGCCCTCATGCTGGTGCAGTTGGTCGTCATCTTCATCATCGGCTGGAGGCGCAACCCGGGAAGTCCGGTGATGTTGATGGTCCTGTGCACCACCTTGATCGTGTGGCAGGACCCAATCATGAACTGGGCGCCCTTCGCGGTGTACAACCCCGATCTCCTGCACTGGCCCGAATCGTGGCCGCTGATCATGATGTCTCCGACGGTCGAACCCTTCATCGTGTTCGGCTACGTGACGTTCTACTTCGGCCCGTACTTCGTGGCGGTGTGGATCCTTCGCAAACTGCAAGCCAAGCGGGCTCCAGAGGCATTCGTCTGGCGCCATCCGCTGATCAGTCTAGGTCTGCTGATCCTGGTGATTGGGTTCGTCTTCGACGCGATGCTCGAGATTGGCTCGATCCGCACCGGGATGTACATCTACTCGCAGGTGATTCCATTCGGCTCGGTCTTCGTCGGAACTCCGTTCCAGTTCCCGCTGATTTGGGAGTCGCTCTCGGTCACCTTCGTCATGATTCCCGCGGGCATCCTCGTCTACCGCGATGACACCGGGAAGTCGGTGGCGGAAAAGCTCGCGGCCAAGGCGAGGCTATTTCCGACGAAGCCGGTGCTCGGCACGTTCCTCGTGATGTTCGCGATCACCAACGTGGCGTACTTCACCTACGGTGCCTGGTTCGCCGCCATCAAGATGAGCGGCGCAGCCACGTCGGTCGCCTGTCCGTGGCCGTACCCCGAGGCGAAGGTGTTTGACCCGCAAGGGTATTACGAGAAGGAAGGCGCCCAGGGCCCGTTCTCGGTTGGAAAGTGGGCGACGTGGCAGAGCGGCGTTCCGAACGGACGGCCGAATGTCGAGCCGCCGCCGCTCGGCGATGGCCGGTGCGCACCCGAGCAGCAGAATGGCTGAGCCGCGCAGTGTCGTCATCACCGGCGCCTCCCGCGGGCTCGGCTTCGCGTCCGCAGTGCACCTCTACGGGCAGGGCTGGCGGGTCGTCGCGGCCATGCGGTCGCCTGACAAGGGCCTTGCGCTCCTGCGGCAGGCCACTGGTGCTCGGCAGGACGACGACCGACTGATCGGCGTTCAGCTCGACCTCGGTGACCGAGCGTCGATCACGGCCGCCGCCAAGATCGTCGACGAAGCCGTCGGCGCGCCCCACGCTGTGGTCCACAACGCCGGAATCTCGGCAGCCGGGATGGTCGAAGAATCGCCACTCGATCTGTGGGAGAACATGTTTCAGACTCATGTGGTCGGACCGGTGCAACTCACCCAGGCCCTGCTGCCTGCGATGCGGACCGCTGGTCGAGGCCGCATCGTCATGGTGTCCAGTCAGGGCGGCGTCCGCGGCATGCCTTCGATCGCCGCGTACTCGGCGTCCAAGGGGGCGTTGGAACGGTGGGCCGAGTCGATGGCAGGCGAGATCGCACCGTTCGGACTCGGGGTCACGGTGTTGGTGACGGGGACGTTCGACACCGACATCATCACCGACGCGGGTACTTCCGACCTGCGTGACTTCGACGGACCGTACACCCGGCTGCACACCTCGATCGACAGACGCGGCCGCTTCGCCATGCGCATGGCCAGCCCACCGGACAAGTTCGCCCGAACACTCAGCAAGGCGCTCGAGGACACCGCGCCCTACACCAAGCATCCCGTTGGGCCCGACGCCCGAATGCTGGTGCTGGTCAATCGGTTGCTTCCGCAGGCCGCGATGTATCAGATGAGCCGGGTCGCGATGGGACTTCCACGCCAGGGCGCGATACGTGACGGCGCAGTGCCGTTGAGCATCGGGCAACGGCTGATGATCCGCGCCGCAACCACGCTGCCAGCGCCCGTTATGCAGCGAATCGCGTTGTTGGTCATGAAGTTCGGCCCGAAGCCCAAACCCAGCGAAGCACCGGGACACGAGAGTGGAGACGATGTCTGAAACTGCTGCCTTCGAGGCGCGGATGTTGATCGACGGCAAGCTCGTCGACGGCGAGGCGGGGACGTTCACCAACACCAACCCCGCGAACGAGGCAGTCCTGGGCGAGGTCGCCGATGCATCGAGGGCCGACATGAACCGCGCCATCGATGCTGCGCGTAAAGCCTTCGACGAGACCGATTGGTCGCGAAGCCCGAAGTTCCGTCAACGGTGTCTTCTTCAACTTCACGATGCGCTCGAGCATGAGAAGGAAGCGTTGCGTGAGGAATTGATTCTGGAGGCGGGGTGTCCCCGTGCGATCACGTACGGCCCGCAACTGGATGCGCCGTTGTCCGACGCCCTCAAGTACCCCGCCGAGCTGATCGACCGCTACCCGTGGGAGACCGACCTCGGCGATGCCTTCATTGCGCTGACTGGGCGCACGACCAGGCGCAAGGTGTGGCGGGAGCCAGTCGGAGTCGTTGGCGCGATCGTGCCGTGGAACTTCCCGTTCGAGGTCACCATCCACAAGGTTGCCCAAGCACTTGCGACCGGCAACACCCTCGTCGTCAAGCCCGCACCGGCCACCCCCTTCAACGCCACCCGACTTGGGCGGTTGATCGCCGAGGCCACGGATATCCCAGCCGGCGTGGTCAACATCGTTACCGCGTCCAACCACTTGGTGGGGGAGGAGTTGACCCTCTCTCCCAAGGTCGACCTCATCTCCTTCACCGGATCGACCGCTGTCGGCCAGCGCATCATGGAAAAGGGCGCAGCCACCATGAAACGTCTCTTCCTCGAGCTCGGCGGAAAGTCGGCGACCATCGTCCTCGACGACGCCGACCTGGCCACGGCATGCCTGGTCGGGATCGGGCCGTGCATGCACGCCGGCCAGGGCTGCGCCAATCCCACCCGCCTTCTGCTCCCAAGGTCGCGCTACGACGAGGGGATCGCGATCCTCAAGGGGATCTACGACAACGTCGCTCCGGGCGACCCCCAGGATCCAGCGACTCTGTGCGGGCCGGTGATCTCGGCCAAGCAGCGGGAGCGCGTCGTGGGCTACATCCAAAAGGGCATCGACGAGGGCGCCACGCTGGTGTCGGGTGGTGTCGACGCACCTGCAGGCTTCGACAAGGGATTCTGGGTCAAGCCAACACTGTTCGCAGATGTCGACAACTCGATGACCATCGCTCAGGAGGAGATCTTCGGCCCGGTGCTCGCGGTGATTCCCTACGACGGCGAGGTCGACGCCATCCGGATTGCGAACGACAGCAAGTACGGACTGGCGGGCAACGTCATGTCCGGGTCGTTGGATCGTTCGCTGTCTGTGGCGCGCCGGATTCGAGCGGGTTTCATCGGCCTCAACGGCACGGTCGGATACGGCGCCGACACCCCGTTCGGTGGTTACAAGGCCAGCGGTGTCGGCAGGCAGAACGGCACGGCCGGCTTCGATCAATACACCGAAATCAAATCGGTCGCCTACCCGGTCGACTGAAAAGGACAGGGGAGCAACATGGAAGACCTATTCGACGACCTGGAAGACTTCGGATCGTTCGACGACGTCGTCTCGGGCGACGTGCGGGATCCCTACCCGGAGCTGGCGCGGCTACGCCGCGAAGAGCCGATACAGCGGATCGACATGTCCGCGATGCCCGGTGAGGAAGGCAAGCCCGTCTTCATCGTGTACCGACACGAGGACGCCCAACAGATGTTGCGCGACAACGAGACGTTCTCGTCGTCGGGCGTCATCGCGGCGTTCGGCCCGGTCCTAGGCGAGCGCGTGATGCTCGGCATGGACGAACCGGTGCATGGCAGGTTGCGCGCTCTGGTGTCAAAGGCGTTCTCGCAGAAGGCCTTGGCCCATTGGGAAGATGAACTGGTCGGCCGCGTGGGAAACGATCTGATCGACGAGTTCTCGGCAAACGGGAAGGCCGACCTCGTGAAGGAGTTCACCTTCGCCTATCCGAGCCAGATCATTGCGGGCTTGCTGGGGCTGCCGCGAGAGGACTACCCACAGTTCCAACGCTGGTCCATCTCGCTGCTGAGTTGGATGGTGAATCCGGAACGGGGCCTTGCTGCTTCGGCTGCGCTCTGTGATTATTTCGCGCCGATACTCGAAGCGCGCCGCGCGGAACCCAGGGACGACTTGATCAGCCGCCTCGCTGACGCCGAGATCGAGGGCGAGAAACTCGCCGACGAGGAGATCTTCTCGTTCCTGCGCCTGCTCCTGCCTGCCGGTGTGGAGACCACGTATCGATCGTTGGGGAACCTGCTCTTCGCGCTGCTTTCGGATCCAGCTCAGCTGGAAGCGGTTCGTGCCGACCGGTCGCTGCTGCCACAGGCCATCGAGGAAGCGGTGCGCTGGGATCCGCCGCTGCTGACCATCACGCGGGTCGCTACCCGCGACACAGAACTGGGCGGGGTGCACATTCCCGAGGGCTCGTCGGTGATGCCGATGCTGGGGGCGGCGAACCGACAGGATGACCGCTATCCGGACCCCGACAAGTTCGACATCTTCAGGCAGGCGAGGGGACACCTCGGCTGGGGGCATGGCGTACACGTCTGCCTCGGCATGCACCTGGCCCGCCTCGAAATGCGGACGGCGATCAATCTCCTGTTGGACCGGCTACCCAACTTGCGGATGGATCCCGACGGCGACGACCCGCACATCCGCGGCCAGGTGTTTCGCTCACCGACGTCGCTGCCCGTGCTGTTCGATCCGACAACTCAGACGTCATGAGCGATTTCGAGTCAGTCGACTACTTCTTCGATCAGTCCCTCGTCCCCGACCCATATCCGTACTACGACTATCTGCGTTCACAATGTCCGGTACGACCGGCGACACCGCACGGGGTCGTCGCCATCACCGGCCATGCCGAGGCACTCGCGGCGTACAAGGACCCGGCACTCTCATCCTGCGTTGCGGTCGCGGGACCGTTTCCGCCGCTGCCCTTTACACCGGAAGGCGATGACATCAGCGCGCAGATCGCCGAGCACCGCGACGCCATACCGATGGCCGAACACGTCGTGACGATGGACTCCGCCGACCATGCGAAGACGCGGGGCCTGTTGAGCAAGCTGATCACCCCCAAGCGACTCAGTGAGAACGAGGATTTCATCTGGCGGCTGGTCGATCTGCAGATCGATGAGTTCGTTGAGGGTGGTTCCTGCGAATTCATGGAGGACTACGCGAAACCGCTGTCGCTGTTGGTGATCGCGGACCTGCTCGGCGTTCCGCTCGAGGATCACGATGAGTTCCGGTCGGTTCTGGGCAATGAACTCGTCGGTGAGCTCGGCGAAGCAGATACCGTGACCCACAACCCATTGGCGTGGCTCGACGACAAATTCAGGACCTATATCGCCGATCGCAGGCGCGAACCCCGTGCGGACGTGCTGACCGAACTCGCCGCCGCGACATACCCGGACGGCTCCGTGCCCGACGTCGACGACGTCGTGAAGCTGGCGACGTTCCTGTTCGCGGCTGGAATGGAGACCACGACGAAGCTGCTCAGCACCGGCATGCGTGTGATCGCCGAGCGTCCCGACATCCAGCAGTCACTTCGCGACGACCGGTCGCAGATCCCGGCGTTTCTCGAAGAGTCGCTGCGAATGGAGAGCCCGGTCAAGAGCCACTTCCGCTTGGCGCGCTCCACGACGAGCATTGGTGACGTTGACATCCCGGCCGGGACGATCATCATGTTGCTTCCCGGTGCCAGCAACCGTGACCCACGGAAATTCGAGAATCCGAATGAATTCCAGCACGATCGGCGCAATGTGCGCGAGCACGTGGCGTTCGGACGCGGCGCTCACTCGTGCCCCGGCGCGCCGCTGGCACGCGCCGAGGCGCGCATCTCGATGAATCGCATTCTGGACCGGATGTCCAGCATCAGGATCTCCGAGGCGGCGCACGGCCCAGCCGGGAACCGCACGTACGACTACGATCCGACATTCATCATGCGGGGACTCAGCGCACTGCATGTGGAGTTCGACCCGGTTTCGACTAGGTGACCTTCACCGGCAGCTTCGCCCAGCCCCGCACGCTAGATGTCCGTGCGCGGGTGGCGTTGGCGTAGTCGACTTCCCAGTCGGTCCATCGCTTGAGGACCTCTTCGAACGCGACGCGTGCCTCGAGCCGCGCCAAGGCTGAGCCCAGGCAGAAGTGCGCGCCCTGGCCGAAGCTGAGGTGTCCGCCCGTGCGGTGGACGTCATAGCGATCGGGTTCGGTGAATCGCGACTCGTCACGATTGGCAGAACCGTTGAGTAACAACATGTACGAACCCTCGGCGATGGTGTGACCGTACAGTTCGACATCGCGCGCGACGTAGCGTGCCTGCACGGGGGAGGGAGCCTCGAACCGCAGAGTTTCCTCCACCGCAGCCGGGATCAACGCTGGAGTGGCAGCGAGTTCACGTCTCTGGTCGGGATGCTCACCGAGCAACTGGCCCATGAAACCGATGAGGCGGGCGGTGGTTTCGTTGCCGGCGCCCGCGATCATTGCGGTGTATGCGAGCACTTCGGTGCGTTCGAGCCGGCGTCGGCTTCCGTCTGGCTCGTCCACTTCGGCGTTGAGCAGTTCGGTCATCAGATCGTCGGACGGGTGCGTAGAACGCCACTCGACGTACTCGACGAACAAGGCCATCGAATCTTGGAAGATCGTCGGGCTGATGTCGCCGGATCCGTCCCCTGCCGCGACCGTGATGCTCTCGTCGTTGAGATCGCGGATCTGCTGCTGTCCTTCTTCGGGGATACCCAAGAGGTAACCGATGGTGCGCATCGGCATGAATGCCCCGAGATCGGTCACGAAGTCGAACCCGTCGGCGTCGCGCAGCGGATCCAGTGCGCGCGAGCAGAACTCGCGGACCAAGTCCTCGACGGCGAGCATCCGGCGCGGGGTGAAGACGCGCGACAACAGGCGGCGGTGTAGATCATGCAACGGTGGATCCTCGAACAGCAGGATGCCAGGCGGCACCTCGATGCCACTGAACAAGATGTCGGCGGTTGTTCCGTGTCCCGACCGGTAGGTCTGCCAATCCGGAAGGGCCCGCGCGACGTCCTCGTAGCGACTCAACGCATGGAAACCGTACTTCTGGTTGAAGTACAGCGGCGCCTCTGCGCGCATCCGACGCCACACCGGATGGGGATCGTCGTCGATCGTGTGGTCGAACGGGTCGTAGTACAGGTCGACAGCTGGGTCGATCGTCACCGCAATACCTCTTTCGCGCTTGGGTCAGGACATCATTGGGGTTGGTTCGGCACCGCGGGGAACAGTTGCTCCCCCGATCCCGAAGTCACGTAGCCGCCCAGCTTCGTGACGAGGTGCGGTGCGAAAACCGCTCCGTAGACCACATTTCCGAGCACGATCACGGCGACGACGGACAGCACCGCCGACTGCAACTTGGTCTTCGACACCTTGTCGGACCACATCTCGATGACATTGCGCCCTTCGGAGTCGGTGCGCCCGAGCAGATAGGTGAAGACCATCACCTGCACGCCCATCGCGATCGCGTCATAGATGGGGTACTGATGGACGGAGCCCTCGAACAGTCCAAGGCCTGGGATCACGTATGCGTAGTAGAAGACGCCGAGACGTGCGCCGATGCCTCCGTTGAAGAGCAAGGCAAAGCAGAAACCGACGAGTAAGCCCGCGGCGAGCAACGTGATCGGCCTGCGCCAGCCGAAACGCGCGCTCAGCGACCGCCCGAGTGCCGAACCGATCACGGCGGGCAATACGAAATACCCCATGTAGCCAACGGGTACCGACGAGGGCAGCCCACCCCAGGTCATGTTCAGCGGCCACCACGACGGCATGCGCGGCAGGGCCGGCGGGAACTGCGCGTACATCGCCCAGTCGTACGGTGCCTCGATCCACGAGAACGAAATCGCCGAGATACACAGCAGCAGAAGGGGGTGCAGTCGCCCGCGCCGGACGCTGAGGTACACCCCGATGACCAGGAACACGCCACCGCTCACCCAGCCGAAGATCACCGACGCCGTCAGCAGCGGTGTCAAGTCGGTGTTCATTTTCTCGGCTCGTCGTCCGCGTGGCCGCGCGCCTCGGGATCGAAGTAGATGACGAGTCCAAATATCAGCACGATCAACGCGAGCAGCGTTCCCAGCATGATGACCTGTCCCACGACCACACCTTCACCGAGTAATAGTGTCCACATTGTGTGCCACCAATGGTGGACCTTACCCAACCCGAACCAAAGAATTGGTCCGAAATGCTTGCTTTGCCCATTCATGGGCCATACGTTCAGTCAGAGTTCCATTGCGGGGCGCTCAGCCCGCACAGACTGACGGAGGTCACATGGCCGGAAGGCTCGACGGCAAGGTCGCATTCATCACTGGGGCAGCACGTGGACAAGGACGTGCCCACGCGATTGCGATGGCGAAGGAAGGGGCCGACATCCTCGCCGTCGACATCTGTCGGCAGATCGATTCGAACCCGTACCCGCTGGCAACACCCGACGATCTTGCGGAGACAGAGCGGTCGGTGAAGGCGCTCGGCCGCCGCGTCGTCGCGAGAATCGCCGACGTGCGGGAGCGTCACGAGCTGCGCGACGCGGTAGAGGCGGGGCTAGCCGACCTGGGCAAGATCGACACCGTCGTGGCCAACGCCGGCATCCTCCCGATGGCCATGGGCAAGCCCGACCCGATGCAGTTCGTCGACGCGTCGGACGTCGACCTGCTCGGTGTGATGAACACCGTCGCCGTCACGGTGCCACACCTGCCCAACGGGTCGTCGATCATCGTGACGGGGTCGACCGCGGGGATGATTCGCGGCACGACTGACAACCCGAACATGGGGCCCGGCGGTGCGGGCTACGGGTGGAGTAAGCGCATCGTGATGGAGTACGTGGAGGAGATGTGCCTGCACCTGGCCCCGCGGCTGATCCGGGTCAACGCCATCCACCCGACCAACTGCAACACCGACCTGCTCCAGAACGACGGCATGTACAGCATGTTTCGCCCCGACCTCACCGCGGAAGGCAAGAAGGCCACGCGCGAGGACGCCGAACCGCTGTTCACCATCTTCCAGGCCATGCCGATCCCGTACGTCGAACCAGAGGACATCGCAAACCTCGGGGTCTTCCTCGCCAGCGACGAGAGTCGCTACATCACCGGACAACAAATCCGCGTCGATGCGGGCTCGCTACTCAAGTGGCCGAACGGTCCAGGCGGCTAGATCTTCTCGGCGTAGGCCGACCATTCCAGCTGCGACGCAGTGAGATTCCGACCCGCCGGCCGGACGTAGCGGTCCATCAGCTCGTCGGGCCCGGCCTGGTCGATCAGCCGCCAGCCGTATTCGGCGAGGAACCCGTCGACGTCCTCGGGCATCATGCCGAACTTCCACACCTGGCTGCGCTGACGAAACCTCCGGTAGACGCTCGCGGCGCCGTACAGGTTGCGGCCTTCGATGAAATCGCGCCGCACGTACGTGAAGTCGAGTCTGCTGCCGCTGGCCGCCTGGCGGAGTTGATTGAACGTGGCCTCGACCGCGGCGGTGGTCAGGTACTGCGTGACTCCCTCCCAGACAAAGAAGGTGGGGGAGTCTGCGCGGTAGCCGTACGACGCGAGCGTCGCCATCAGGTCGTCGTGTTCGAAGTCGACCGACACCAGCCGCACCGAGGGTGGCGCCCCGCCGAAAACCCTTGCCACTACCGCACGCTTGCGTGCGATGTTCACCGGCAGGTCGACTTCGAAGACGGGAACATTCGCGTGCCGGGCGAGGCGGTAGGGACGGGTGTCCAGCCCGGCGCCCAGGATCACCACGGCATCGACGTCCGCGAGCGACTCCGCCAGGTTGTCGTCGATGTAGCTCTTGCGGCACGTGATGTTCGCCCACAGGCCCGGACCGGACCGCTCGGACGCCGCGATGACGGCGCGGCGCACCTGGGCGAAGCGGGTGGCGCGCACGAGCGCCTGCAGCGACCGCGGCAGGAACGATGCCGCCAAGTCGTCATCCACCAAGCGCTGGTCGGGCGGTTCGTGCTGCTCGATTGCCGACAGCACGATGGGGCCAAAGGCCGTCTGGGCCGCAGGATTTCGAGCCACGGATCAGCGCTTGTTGACGTACCCGGCGTCCACCGGCAGCGTGACGCCGGTGACGTAGCGGGCCGCGTCGGACACCAGCCACAGGACGGCGTTCGCGATGTCCTCTGGCTCGAGCGTCTGTACCGGCAGCGCGTTGCCCATGTCGGGGCCGCCCTGCTCCTCTTGAGCCAGACCGTCCAGCCAGCTGCGGATGAACTCATTGTCGATCATCGGCGTGTTCACTCCGGCCGGATGCACGGAATTCACCCGGATGCTGTGCGGTGCAAGGAGGTTGGCGTACACACGCATCAGCCCGACGATCCCGTGCTTGGCGGCGGCATAACCCAATGAGCCGGCCATCGGGGACGCGAGTCCCACCAAACCGGCGACGGAGCTGGTCAAGACGATCGCTCCGCCGTTGCCCGCCTTGATCATCGGCCGCATCGCGACGTCGACGGTCTGGTAGACGCCCGTCAGGTTGACGTCGATCACGTCCTGCCACGCATCCTCGCCGGCCATCGGCGCGATGCCCGCGTTGGCCACGGCAATGTCGAGCCGGCCGCCCAGTTCCTCGACGCCCGTCATCAGTGCGCTCTTGAGCGCGGCGCGATCCCGCACGTCGGCCTGCTGGGCGACGATTCGGGCACCGGTGTCCTCGACGAGCTTGACGGTGGCGGCCAGATCCTCGGGTGTGGCCAGGGGGTAGGGGACCGACGCGATCTGGTCGCACAGATCGACCGCGATGATGTCGGCTCCCTCGGACGCAAGCTTCACCGCGTGTGCGCGGCCCTGCCCGCGGGCCGCACCGGTGATGAAGGCGACCCGCCCGCTCAGTGAACCCATGTCGACGGTCAGCTGCGCAGCCGGCCCTTGGCGGGATCGCCCGCGACCACGGGTTGCAGCATCTTGATGTCGGGTGCGCCGTCCAGGTGCTCGCCGATGGTGCCGAACAGCGCGCCGACGGCGGGAGCGGTGCTGTGCGTCTTGAGTGCTTCCTCGTCTGCCCACTGCTCGACGAAGACGAAGGTGCCGTTGGCCTCGTGCAGCGCGTACAGCTCGCATCCCGGCTCGTCGTGCACCGCCTCGATCGCGCGCTTGCAGGCGTCGCGGACGGTGTCCACGGATTCGGGCTTGGCGGTCATGGTGGCGACGACGACGACGGGCATGGGGGATGGGCTCCTCGGTGAGTTCGGGGGTGACGACCGGACAAGTGTCCACCCTACTAATGCGAAGACAAGCTAGAAAGATTGCAATCGACCTGTGACCAGTGTGGCTGATGGTGGTTATGGGGCCTCTGCGACTAGGCTGGCCGCCATGGCAAGTAAGACCGCTGCCCGCTCGGGAGCACGTTCGAGCAGGTCGAAGACCGGATCGCGGAGCCCAGCGCGGCCGGCTCGGCCCGCTGCCCCGCGCCGCAAGCCCGCGCGACGCCCGGCATCGTCCACGGCCGCCGCGGGGGCTGGAGCCGCCATCGGCCGGGGTGCCAGGGCCGGTTGGATGATGCTCGCCAAGGGTGCCGGTACGACCGCACGCTCCGTCGGGCGTGCGCGTGACCTGGAGCCCGGGCACCGCCGCGACGGCATCGCCCTGGGCCTGCTTGGCCTTGCGATGGTGTTGGCGGCCAGTTCGTGGTTCGACGCGGCCCGTCCCGTCGGGGGCTGGATCGACACCGTCGTGCGGGTCGTGATCGGCTCAGCGGTGGTACTGGTGCCGATCCTGCTCGTGGCCATCGCCGTCGTGCTGATGCGCACCGAACCGAATCCCGAGGCGCGGCCGAGGTTGATCCTCGGCTCCGCCATGATCGCGCTGCCCGCACTCGGGTTGTGGCACCTGTGGGCCGGTGCGCCCGCGGATCCGGTCGCACGCCGCGACGCCGCCGGGTTCACCGGCTTCGCGCTGGGCGGACCCCTCGCCGACGGTCTGACGCCCTGGATCGCCACGCCCCTGCTGATCATCGGGGTGCTGTTCGGCCTGCTGCTCGTCACGGGCACGACGATCCGCGAGGTGCCCTCGACCCTGCGGGAGCTGTTCGGCACCGGCTACCGCGGCGACGAATACGGCGACGACTACTACGACGACGAAGACGACCAGCCGCAGGCGGCCGGACAGTCCGAGGACTTCTCCGACGGGTACTACGACGATCCCGCGGGCTACCAGGGCGACGAGGCGCAGGCCTGGCCGGGTTCGGGGCCAAAGGACGCCACGCAGCCGGTCGGCACGCCGTACGACAACTACCCGCTGGAGGACGACGCCCCCACGGTCCCCGAGCCGTCCGTCCGTGCGTCGCGCAGGAAGAAGGAGAAGCCGGCCAAGAAGGAGGAGACGCTCGCGCTCGACCGCGTGGTCGAGGGCCCGTACAACCTGCCGTCGATGGACCTCCTCGTCGCAGGCGACCCACCGAAGAAGCGCACCGCGGCCAACGACCAGATGGCCGAAGTGATCACCGAGGTGCTCAAGCAGTTCAAGGTCGACGCCGCGGTCACCGGCTGCACCCGCGGTCCCACCGTCACCCGCTACGAGGTCGAACTCGGGCCGGGCGTCAAGGTCGAGAAGATCACCGCCCTGCAGAAGAACATCGCCTACGCGGTGGCCACCGACAGCGTCCGGATGCTCGCGCCGATCCCTGGCAAGTCCGCTGTCGGCATCGAGGTGCCGAACACGGACCGCGAGATGGTGCGGCTCGCCGACGTGCTCACCTCGCCGACGACCCGCCGTGATCACCACCCGCTGGTGATCGGCCTCGGCAAGAACATCGAGGGGGAGTTCCTCTCGGCCAACCTCGCCAAGATGCCGCACCTGCTCGTCGCGGGTTCGACCGGCTCTGGCAAGTCGAGCTTCGTCAACTCACTGCTCGTCTCGCTGCTGGCGCGGGCCACCCCCGAAGAGGTCAGGATGATCCTGATCGACCCGAAGATGGTGGAACTCACGCCGTACGAAGGCATTCCCCACTTGATCACCCCGATCATCACACAGCCGAAGAAGGCCGCAGCTGCGCTGGCCTGGCTGGTCGAGGAGATGGAGCAGCGCTACCAGGACATGCAGGCGTCGCGGGTGCGTCACATCGACGACTTCAACAGCAAGGTCCGCTCCGGCGAGATCACCACGCCGCTGGGCAGTGAGCGCGTGTACAAGCCGTACCCGTACATCCTGGCCATCGTCGACGAGCTCGCCGACCTGATGATGACCGCGCCCCGCGACGTCGAGGACGCGATCGTGCGGATCACCCAGAAGGCCCGTGCGGCGGGCATCCACCTGGTGCTCGCCACCCAGCGGCCGTCGGTGGACGTGGTGACCGGTCTGATCAAGACCAACGTGCCCTCGCGGCTGGCGTTCGCCACGTCGTCGCTGACCGACAGCCGAGTGATCCTGGATCAGCCGGGCGCCGAGAAGCTGGTCGGCATGGGTGACGGTCTGTACCTGCCCATGGGTGCCAACCGGCCGATCCGATTCCAGGGCGCCTACATCAGCGACGAGGAGATCTCGTCCGTCGTGGAGGCGTGCAAGGACCAGGCTGAGCCCGAGTACACCGAGGGCGTCACCGCCGCGAAGCCCACCAACGAGCGCACCGACGTCGACCCCGACATCGGTGACGACATGGACGTCTTCCTGCAAGCCGTCGAGCTGGTGGTGTCGTCTCAGTTCGGGTCGACGTCGATGTTGCAGCGCAAGCTGCGGGTCGGGTTCGCGAAAGCCGGCCGGTTGATGGACCTGATGGAGACACGCAACATCGTCGGCCCCAGTGAGGGATCGAAGGCCCGTGAGGTGCTGGTCAAGCCCGACGAGCTGGCGGGGACGCTGATGCTGATTCGGGGCGGCTCGGATGCCAACGGCGGCGATGACGAGGACTGACCGCGGCGCGGCGGTCAGTCCAGCGTCAGCAGCATCCGGGTGTTGCCAAGGATGTTCGGCTTGACGTAGGACAGGTCGAGGAACTCCGCGACACCGAGGTCGTACGAGCGGCACATCTCCTCGTAGACCTCCGCGGTCACCGGGGTGCCGTCGATCTCCTTGAAGCCGTGGCCGCCGAAGAACTCGGTCTCGAAGGTCAGCACGAAGATCCGCTCCAGGCGTAGTTCCCTCGCCACGTCCAGCAGGCGCGACACCACGGCGTGCCCGACGCCACGTCCGCGCACCTTGGGGTGCGCTGCAATCGTGCGGAGCTCGCCGAGGTCGGCCCACAGGACGTGCAGTGCGCCGCAGCCCACCACCTCGTCGTCGACCTCGGCGACCCAGAATTCCTGGACGGATTCGTAGAGAGTGACGAGGTTCTTCTCGAGCAGGATCTTGCCGGCGTATACGTCGACCAGCTGCTTGATCGTCGGGACGTCGGAGGTGCGGGCCCGACGGACGACCAGCCCATCCATCTGGGGCGCTGCATTCACAGCTGCGAGAATATCCGCTGGCGCAACGGATATCCTGGTCACGTGCCGGTGCCACCAGATACTGACCCGGTGATTCCGCGCGCCGGTATCGCGAACATCGCCAACGTGCTCACCGGTGTGCGCATGGCACTGGTGCCCGTGTTCCTGCTGGCGCTATTCGTCGGCGACGGCCACGAAACCCGTTGGCGCGTAATCGCATTCGCGATCTTTGCGGCGGCGGTGATCACCGATCGCTTCGACGGTGCGCTGGCCCGCAGCTACGACCTCGTCACCGAATTCGGCAAGCTCGCCGACCCGATCGCCGACAAGGCGCTGATCGGTGCGGCGCTCATCGGCCTGTCGCTGCTCGGCGACCTGCCGTGGTGGGTGACGATTCTCATCCTGGCTCGTGAGATCGGGATCACGATTTTGCGCTTCGTCGTGCTGCGTCGCGGTGTCATCGCCGCCAGCCGCGGCGGCAAGCTCAAGACGCTGGTGCAGGCGGTGGCCATCGGCTTGTTCGTCCTGCCGTTGTCCGGCGCCTGGCTGACGGGCGCCTGGGTCTTCATGTGGGCTGCGATCGCGTTGACCGTGGTCACCGGCGTCGAGTACGTCGTGTCGGCGTTCAGGGACGGACGCGAACCGCCGTTGGCGGTGTAGCCGGGAAATCGTCGGAATTTGTCGGGAACCATTTGCACGCGCGCGGGCGTTCAGCCTGTAGTGACCGGCGGACGAAGGAGAGCACGATGACGGCACTGCTACGCGAAGTGATCGGCGACGTGCTGCGGCAGGCCAGAACCGATCAGGGCCGCACGCTGCGCGAGGTGTCGGACGACGCCCGGGTCAGCCTCGGCTACCTGTCGGAGGTCGAGCGCGGGCGCAAGGAGGCCTCCAGCGAGCTGTTGAGCGCCATCTGCGGGGCGCTCGACGTTCCGATGTCACGGGTGCTGTCCGACGCCGGCGAGGAACTCGCCCGTCAAGAGCGCGTCCCGACGAACTCCGGGGCCGCCAGCACGGCGAACATCGACGTCACCACCAAGGTGGTCATCCCGCACGTCACCGCGATGGCGGTGGCGTAGCACCTTCGGGCACCGGACCCGGAGCACGAGCGTCCGCGGACTCGCCGAAAACATCGGCAGGGGTGTGGTCAGCTGCGTGAAACCGATAAGTTGGCACTAGCGCAAAGCACGCCAGCCAGTTACCGGCGGGCATAGAAACGACACGAAGGCGGAAACGTTCTCATGGCCAATCCGTTCACCAAGGCGTGGAAGTACCTCATGGCGCTGTTCAGCTCCAAGGTCGACGAGTATGCCGACCCGAAGGTGCAGATCCAGCAGGCCATCGAGGAGGCGCAGCGGCAGCACCAAGCGCTGACTCAGCAAGCCGCGCAGGTGATCGGCAACCAGCGTCAGCTGGAGATGCGGCTGAACCGGCAGCTCGCCGACATCGAGAAGCTGCAGGTCAACGTCCGCCAGGCGTTGACGTTGGCCGACCAGGCCAGCGCCACGGGTGATGCGGCGAAGACCACCGAGTACACCAACGCCGCCGAGGCGTTCGCGGCGCAGCTGGTGACCGCCGAGCAGAGCGTCGAGGACCTCAAGGGGCTGCACGACCAGGCGTTGCAGGCCGCAGGTCAGGCGAAGAAGGCGGTCGAGCAGAACGCCATGGTGCTGCAGCAGAAGATCGCCGAGCGCAGCAAGCTGCTCAGCCAGCTCGAGCAGGCGAAGATGCAAGAGCAGGTCAGCGCGTCGCTGCGGTCGATGAGCGAGATTGCCGCGCCCGGCTCGACGCCGACGCTCGACGAGGTCCGGGACAAGATCGAGCGCCGCTACGCCAATGCGATGGGCTCCGCCGAATTGGCGCAGAACTCGGTGCAGGGCCGCATGCTCGAGGTGCAGCAGGCCAGCGTTCAGATGGCCGGGCATTCGCGGCTCGAGCAGATCCGTGCCTCGATGCGCGGCGATGCCCTGCCCACCGGAGGCGCGTCTGCTGCCCCGGCCACCCCAGCCGCCAACCCGCCGGCCTCAGCGCCGGAAAATCCACTGTCGCAGTAACACTCACGATCATGGCACTGGAGTCGCGAACCGGACACAAGGAGGCGTGGCGCACCATCGCGCAGCGTGGCGTGGACACTGCCGCGGATCTCACCGACGCGCTTGCGCAGAAATTGGGCGCCGCCGCTGACCCTCGGGCCAAGCTGTTGCGCAAGCGCCGCTGGGCGTTTCGCGCATTCCTGTTCTTCGCCTTCGCCACGGGCTTCTGGATTCTGGTGACGGCGGTCCTGGCGTCCTGGAGCACACCGGCGTGGGCACTGCCCATTCCCGGCGCGATCGCGGTCGGCGCGGCGTTTCTGGCGACGCTGTCCTTCCTGCGTTACCGCTGGCTGAAGAGGACCCCGCTGCCCGCGCAACGCTCGATGCGGCGCCTCCCGCCGTGGGGGTCGGCGGCGCGCCAGCCCATGGCGGCGCTGGCGTCTGCCGAGCGGGGGATGTTCTCGTTGCTCGGCGTGATGCAGCGCGGCAGGATGCTGCCCGACGACGAACTGCACGAGGTGACCGTCGCGGCCAATCAGACCGCTGCCACCATGGCGGCGACCGCCACCGAGGTCGTGTCGATGGAGCGGGCGGCCGGCTCCTCGCCACAGTCGCGCGCGCACCTGGCGCCCACTATCGCCGCGTTCGCCGCGCAGTTGGACAGCGGCGTCCGGCAGTACAACGAAATGGTCACCGCCGCAGCGCAATTGGTATCGGCGGCCAACAGCGGGACGATGTCCAGTTCCCCGATGTCGGCGCAGCGCTACCGCCACGAACTGGGCACCGCGACCGACCGGCTAACCGGCTGGGCGCAGGCGTTCGACGAGCTGGGCCACCTGCGCCGCGCCTGACGTCTCAGACGTCGTGGCTGCTCGGCGGACCCGACCGGGGTCCGTACTTGTCGATGTAGGCCTGATGGATGTGCGCGTCGCGCACGCGGGCGCGCGCGTCGACCAGGCCGGGGTTCAACCCGTGCTTTCGCAGCATGTGGCGCCGCCACACCTTGTTGAGGGCGTGGGAGAAGAACACGAACGGGATCAGGATCGGCAGCGTCGTGGACAGATGCAGGTACAACGACATGGGGATGATCCAGAACGGGGTGAGGATCAGCACCGCCGGAATGAACACCCGGACCATCATCCGCACGGTGGCACCCGGGCCGGCCAGGTCGTTGGCCACCCACTCGTGCATCGAGTTCGGTAGGCGGCGCCCGTAGCAGTACGTGACGTACTCCCACGCGTTCGGCCGGGTGCGGGCTGTCGGTTGGGTCATTCCCGGACCATCACCATCTCGGCCGCAGTGACGGGAACACCGTCGCCGCGATCCCACGTACGGTTGCCTTCGCCATGTCGAAGAGGTCGAAGTAGTCCCGCCACAGGGTGATCCGTCCCTCGCGCACCTCGAACACGCCGCACACCCAGAACTGCAGGCGCAGCGGCCCGATGACGAGGGCGTCGGTGCGCTCGGTGAGGACCGCGTCACCCTCGGTGGCGATGCGGTGGATCTTCACCTCGAACCCGATCCGATCCTCCATGCGCCGGAACAGGGCCATGGCCCGGGTCCGGCCGCGGATCGTCGGAAGGCCGACGTTCTCGTACACCAGGTCGTCGGCGAGCAGGGAATCTGCCGTGTCGAAGTCCTGATCCTGCAACGCGTAGAGGAATGTCTCGACCGTTAGCGCCTGAGTCGCGCTGGTTACAGCCGATGTCTGATCGGTCATGCCCCGCAGCCTAGTCTCCTGTGCCTCACGCAAGCGCTCGTGGCGCTGTGGCAGGGTATGGCGGATGCGCGTCGTGGTGGTTGCCGGCCCCGACCCGGGACACGCATTTCCCGCGCTCGCGCTCTGTCTGAAGTTTGCCGCTGCCGGTGACGATCCCACGCTGCTCACCGGCACTCAGTGGCTAGACACGGCCCGTGCGGCCGGTGTCGATGCCGCAGAACTCGTCGGGCTGGATCCGACGGACGATGACGACGATGCCGATTCGGGGGAGAAGATCCACCGGCGCGGCGCACGAATGGCCGTGCTCAACCAGCCGGGCCTGAAGGCCCTGGCACCGGATCTGATCGTGTCCGACGTCATCACCACGTGCGGCGGCCTTGCTGCCGAACTGCTCGGCGTGCCGTGGGTCGAACTGAGCCCGCATCCGCTGTACCGGCCTTCCAGGGGCCTGCCGCCGGTGGGCAGCGGACTGGCGCCGGGTACGGGTGTTCGGGGTCGAGTGCGCGACGCGGTGTTGCGGGCGCTGAGCTCCCGGTCGGTGCGCATCGGTCTTCGGCAACGAACCGCCGCGCGCGCCGAGATCGGGCTGCCCGCAGACGATCCCGGTCCGGTGCGGCGCCTGATCGCGACGCTGCCCGCGCTGGAGGTGCCTCGTCCGGACTGGCCGTCCGAAGCCGTCGTGGTGGGTCCGCTGCACTTCGAGCCGACGGCGGAGGTGCTCGACGTGCCCGAGGGCGACGGGCCGGTGGTGGTGGTCGCACCGTCGACGGCGACGACGGGTGCGGGTGGCCTCGCCGAACTGGCGTTGCAGACGTTGATACCGGGCAGCACGCTGCCTTCCGGTGCACGCGTGGTGGTGTCGAGACTCGGTGGGCCGGACGTGGAGGTGCCACCCTGGGCAACGGTCGGCCTCGGCCGCCAGGACGAGCTTCTGACGCGAGCGGATCTGGTGATCTGTGGTGGCGGGCACGGCATGGTGTCCAAGACGCTGCAGGCGGGAGTGCCGATGGTGGTGGTCCCCGGAGGTGGCGACCAGTGGGAGATCGCCAATCGGGTTGCGCGACAGGGCTGTGCGGTACTCGTCCGGCCGCTCACGGGTGAGGCATTGACCGCTGCGGTGGGCGAGGTGATTTCCTCGCCCCAGTTCCGCGACGCCGCTCGCCGCGCCGGTGACGACGTCAGCGGGGTCGCCGATCCGGTACGGGTGTGCCATGAAGCGCTGTCGTCGTCGGCGTAAGTTGGTGCCGTGCGGCTGACCGAATTCAACGAACTCGTCGAGGCGCAGTTCGGCCCGGTGCGTGGGTCATCCCTATTGGTGGACTACGTCCTGACCAGGCTGGGCGGACGTACGCCAGTACAAGCCATCGATGACGGGGTGGATCCTCGCGAGGTGTGGCGCGCGCTGTGCGCCGACTTCGACGTGCCCCGCGATCAGTGGTGAGTCAGCGCTTGTCCTCGCCGCGCCCGGTTCCAGGCGTGTGCGCGGGCGCGTCGACCATGTCGTCGCCGAGGTTGGTCTCGGGAGCCTGCGACGCCGGTTGCTCGTCGGCGGGTGAGGCCGTCGCTCCACCTGCCGTTTCGCCCGGCGGCGGCGCCTTGTAGTCGGAATCGGCGACCGGCTTCACCGCACCGCCGACCTCCGCATCACCGGCGCCCTTCGTCGAGTCGCCTTCCGGCTTGGCGGCGGTCTGGCGACCTTCGTACGGTGGCACGGCCGGCTTGGCATCCGAGGGCGGCCGCTGGGTGAATTCGGTGGAGCCCTCCGGCATCTCGGGCCCACCATAGGTGGGGACCGTCTCATCTCCCTTGTATTCGCCGGAGGGCCGGTCGACTGGACCGCCCGATGGCTCGTCGGAGCCGGTGTCACGGGATCCCGGGGCTCCGCGCTCGTCTTGGCTCTCTTCGCTGGATTGTTTGTCTGAAGTGGACATGACAACTCCTCACGGCCGCCGCGCGAGCCGCAACGGCGCTGGTTGACGATTACCCATTGACGTCCACGCGAAATCCGTCAGCGGGTGGTGGGGCTCAATTCGAGGTCGACTGGTTGCGCGCGTTGTCCGAGCAGCTGCGCGGTCTCCCGATGAAGTCGGCCGAAGTTGTAGTACGCGGCGCAGGCGCCTTCGGGGGAGACCATGCAGGTGCCGATCGGCGTCTCGGGGGTGCACGCGGTCCCGAATACCTTGCACTCCCACGGCTTGATGACGCCCTTGAGGACTTCACCGCACTGGCAAGCCTTCGGATCGGCCACCCGTATGCCCGGCATGTCGAATTTCAGCTCGGCGTCGTACTCGGCATAGTCGGCGTGCACCTTCAGTGCGCTCTGCGAGATGAATCCCAGTCCGCGCCATTCGAAGTGGGGTCGCAGCTCGAACGTCTCGGCCATCAACTTCAACGCCTGGGTGTTGCCCTCCGGCCGCACGACTCGGGTGTACTGGTTCTCGATTTCGCACCGCCCGTCGCGGATCTGCTCGAGCAGCATGTGCACCGACGCCAGGATGTCGAGTGGTTCGAACCCTGCGACCACCATGGGTTTTCCGTACACCTCGGAGACGAATCGGTAGGGCCGTAGTCCCACCACCGTCGACACGTGACCGGGTCCGAGGAACCCCGACAGCCGCAGATCCGGTGACTCCAGGATCGCCTTGATCGGCGGCACGATCGTGACGTGGTTGCAGAACACGCTGAAGTTCTCGACGCCGAGCGTCCGCGCCCGCACCAAGGTCACCGCCGTGGAGGGCGCCGTGGTCTCGAAGCCGACGGCGAAGAACACGACGTGGCGGTCGGGATTGTCGATGGCGACCTTGAGCGCGTCGAGCGGGGAGTACACGAACCGCACGTCCGCCCCGCGTGCCTTCGCCTCGATCAGGTTTCCCTTGGAGCCGGGCACCCGCATCATGTCGCCGAACGTCGTGAAGATGACGCCAGGCTGCTCGGCCAGCCACATCGCGTCGTCCACGCGACCCATCGGGATCACGCAGACCGGACAACCCGGGCCATGCACCAACTCGACCGACTCCGGCAGCAGATGTTCGATGCCGTGGCGGTAGATGGTGTGCGTGTGGCCGCCGCACACTTCCATGAACTTGAAGTGATCACCGGTCGCGAGTTCGGTGATCGATTTGACCAGGGCGCGCGCTGCCGCCGGGTCCCGGAATTCGTCGACGAATTTCATGTGTGATCCCTTCGGGCTCAGGTGATCTCGGACGAGTTGAACGCTGCGATCTCGTTGACGTAGTCGGCGCCCATCTTCTCGACCTGGTTCAGCGTCATCGCCGCCTCCAGTTCGTCGATCTTGGCCATCGCGAAGCCGACGTGGACCAACACCCAGTCACCGACCTGCAGATTGTCGTCGGCCAGCAGTCGCACGCTGATGTTCCGCCGCACGCCGTTGACGTCGACCTTGGCCAGGCATTGCTCGGCGTCGACGATGTCGACGACTTGACCCGGTATCCCAAGACACATGGTCGGTCTCCCTTCAGCAGATCCGGGGAAGTGGATCGCCGACGAGCATGTCGACGATCCGGCTGCCGCCGAACGATGTTCGCAGTGCGACGATGCCGTGCGGTTCTGGCACGATCTCGCCGACGATGGTGGCGGCGGCGCCCTGGGGGTGCGCGCGCAGCGCGGTAATCGCCGCGTCGGCTTCCTCGGGTGCGACGATCGCGACGAACTTCCCCTCATTGGCGACGTAGAGGGGATCGATGCCGAGCATGTCGCAGGCGCCGAGGACTTGTGGCTGGATGGGCAGGCTCGACTCGTCGAGGATCAGTGCGAAGGCGCCGTCCTTGACCAGTTCGTTGCACACCGTGCCGACCCCGCCGCGGGTCGCGTCGCGCATCCACCGCGTCGACGGCGCCGCTGTCATCAGCAGTTCGACTAGTTCGTGCACCGGTGCGGTGTCCGAGGCGATGTCGGCGTCGATGGCGAGGTCGCCGCGGGCGAGCATGACGGCCATCCCGTGCTCGCCAATCGTTCCCGACAACAACACCTTGTCGCCCGCCCGGACGCGGTCGCGCCCCAGCCGCCTGCCCGCGGGGATCACTCCGACTCCGGCGGTCGAGATGTACATCCCGTCGGCGGCGCCCTTGCCGACGACCTTCGTGTCACCGGTGACGATCTGGACGCCCGCCTTCGCCGCGGCTTCGCTCATGTCGGCGACGATCTCCCGCAGTTCGGCGATCGGAAAACCCTCCTCGATCACGAAGGCCGCCGACAACCATTGCGGGTGCGCGCCGGAGACGGCGAGATCGTTGATGGTTCCGTGCACGGCGACATGGCCGATCGAGCCACCGGGAAACCGGCGTGGCGCTACGACATACGAATCGGTGGAGAAGGCCAGGCGCTCACCCGACGGCAGCTGTAGCGCTGCCGCGTCGCCGAGCTGTTCGAGCTCCTCGTTGCGGAAGGCCTCGAGGAACACCGAATCGACCAGTGCCGCCGACGATTTCCCGCCGGCGCCATGGGCGAGCGTCACCACGTCGTCGAGCAGGCGTGGGCGGCGCTGGCGGAACTCGTCGATGCGGTTCAGCACCCGGTCTTCGCGTTGGGCGGCGGTCATCGCCTCGGTTGCGCTCATCTGGCGTGTGCTCCGTTGCTCCGACGTGCCATGTGTTCCTGGGCCACCGACCACAGCCGGTAGCCGAGCAGCGCGTGGCTTTCCTGAATGCGGTGAATGCTCTGGCTGTGCACGGTGAAACAGAAGTCGAGCTCCTCGGCGACGGCCATCCGGCCGCCGTCATGGCCGGAGAAGCCGATGGTCAGCAGGCCCCGCTGCTTTGCCTCGGTGATCGCCGTCATCAGGTCCGCCGAGCTTCCCGACGTCGACAGTGCGATCGCGACGTCGCGGTCGCGGGAGTGGGCGATGAGCTGTCGCTTGAAGATCAGCTCGAATCCGACGTCGTTGCCCAGCGCGGTCACCACGGCTTCGTCGGCGGCCAGCGACCACGCCGCGACTGGGCGACCCCTGGCTGGGCGGCTGAAGAGTGAAGCGAGCGTGGCGGCGTCGGTAGAACTGCCGCCGTTGCCGAAGGTGTACAGCCGACCGCCACGGCCGAATCTCTCGGCCATTTCGGTTCCCGCCGCGGCCAATTGGTCGCCGTACTCGTCGAGCGAGGCGGTCTGCAGCTGGGCGCTTTCGGCGGCCTTGCTCCTCGCCGACGACGCCAGGTCGTCGAGCAGGCTGGTGGCATCGGTCTCTTCCGCGTCGATGAACGGGTAGAGAAAACCGGTCGACTCCGTCTCCTGGCTCATCGGTCGGCCTCCTCGTCGTGGAGGCGGGTGATCGCCGCTCCTGCGTGCACCAGCACCAGGTCGTTGGGGGAAACGGTTCCCAGCAGCGTGACGTCGACCCATTCCTCGCCGCCTGCGGTGCGCACCAACGCCGGTTCCGAAGCGTCGGATGGTGCCAGCAGGACCTCGCCGAGCCGGCCCTCGTCGCCACAGGTGATGCAGACGTTCTCGGCGCACTGGTCGGCCGCCGGTTTCAGCAGTCCGGGATGTTCGAAGCAGACATGGGTGAGTTCCCACAGCAGGTGATAGAGCAACACGAACCGTCCCGTGGCGGGCACCATCGGATCGTCCGAATCGACCCACAGGACATGGTTGGCGGCGCCGGCGGGTGGGCGTGGACCGGAGCCGATCCAGATCGTCGTGACACCCCATGCGGTGGCGCGCCGCATCGCGTCGACGACCATCGGCTGGTCTGCCGAGGCGACCGCGAGCAACAGGTCACCGGGCTGGCTCGCGACGCGGGCCTGCGCCACCGGGTCGGGCTCGACGAGCGCGACGGAGGGCAGCGCGCGCTTGCCCATGATCACCGGGTGCACGAATTCGACTGCAACGTGGTGTGCGTGCGGTTCCCACTGGGGTGAGATGACCCACAGCGTCGCGCCGTCGTGGAACCGGCGGGCGACGTCCAGCGCCGCCGCGGCGAGATCGGCGGAAAGCTCCACGCCGACGAAGGTCGCACCGGGTTGCTCGGTAACCGTCATTGGCGACACCCCCTGCACGTTGCTGAGATCCAGTGTCCTCCGGTGCCGCGAGTAATGAATGGTTTTGGCAGGCCTAGTCGTTTCTCGCGTCCGGTTGCCTCGTATCTCATCGTCTTTGCTCCGCCCGGGCGCCGTTCACCACGTCCAAGGCCGTCTGCGTTGCGTCGCGTAGAGCCGCTGCCTCCGATTCAGTGAGGGCGCCGCACACCCAGTCCCAGTGAGCGGCAACGACGTCACCGGATCGCGGCGCGGCGATCAGCGAGGCATCGGCCTTGCGCCACCGCACGCGCTCGTGGCTGGCCTCGCCGAGTGCGATGACGGCGCCATCGAACGTCAGCGGTCGCGACAGCACCACGGCGTGGTCACCCTCGATGGCATCCACGGTGCCCCAGCGAATTCGACAGTCCTGCAACACCTTGAGCGCGGTGGCGGAATCACGGTCGAGGAAGCGCACCCACGGGTAGACGACGAAGACGTGGAAACTGTGGTGCGCTCGGATGCCCGTCGACACCGGCAGGTCGTCGAGCAGTCCGGTGACCTGCCCCTCGAACGCCCGCCGCAACCCCGTCAGCAGTGTTCCGGGGTCGACCCGATCGAGCAGTGGACCACCGACCCAGTAGGCGCCGACCACCTCCGCGTCGAGCGCATCCGCCGAACCGGCCGCGTCGGCGATGGCCCTCAGGTACGGCCATGCCCCGTCGAAGGCCTTGGCGTGCGCTGCCACTCGTGACGGGTCGTCGGCACGCAACAGCACGTCGGCGTCGGCCGGCCCGCAGTAGCCGAGCTCGTTCGGGGGGAACGCGTATTGGGCGAACAACGCGTATCCGGCAGGCACTCGCTGGTCGGGCATCAAGGTCATCGTCTACCCCGCATTCCCGACCAACAGCTGACCAAGCGCCAGGCCGCCGTCGTTGGGTGGCACGTGCCGATGCGTGATCACGCGGAAACCCTTGCCGCGCAGGCAGTCCAGGGTCAGATGCAGCAGCAGCGCGTTCTGGAACACCCCACCGGACAGCGCCACCGTACGGTCACTGGCCTCGTCGAGGCCTGCGAGCTCGACCACCAACGCCGCGACGGCGCGATGGAACCGGGCCCCGATCACGGCGGGCGTCGCACCGGCGCGCAGGTCGGCGATGACGGCCGCGAGCACGGGCCCCGGGTCGACGACCACCGCCGACGGTTGCCCGGAGTCGAGGGTGAACGAATAGCTTCTCTCGCCCGGGTCGGCCGCCCGGGACAGACCTTCCAGCTCGATCGCGGCCTGCGCCTCGGACGCCACCACGTGACGGACGCCGACCAACGCGGACACCGCGTCGAACAGTCGGCCCATGCTCGAGGTGGGCACGCAGCCAACACCGTTCTCCAGTTGAAGCGCCAGCACGCGGCGCTCGTCGGCGGGGCACGCGGCCACCGGCGGCAGGTCCTCGTCCCACGGCAGGCCGGCAGCCCAGAGATGCGCGAGCGCCATCCGGTAGGGACGCAGCACGCTGACGTCACCGCCGGCCAGCGGCACGTACTTCAGGTGCGCCAGCCGTTGGTAGCCCTTGTAGTCGGCAAGCAGGACCTCGCCACCCCACACCGCGCCGTCCGGACCGTATCCGGTCCCGTCGAACGCGAAGCCGCACACCGGCTCCGAACCGTCCAGTCCGTGTTCGGCCATCACCGCCGCGACGTGCGCGTGGTGGTGCTGCACCAACCGGACCGGCCGATCGCCGGCGTGCCGCTCCGCCCACGAGGTCGACCGGTAGCCGGGATGTGCGTCGGCCACGATGACCTCGGGTACGACGCCGGTCAGCGCTTCCATGTGCCGCTCGGCTGCCCCGAAGGCGGACAGGGTAGCCACGTCGTCCATGTCACCGATGTGTTGACTCAGCCAGGCGTACTTGCGCTCTGCCACGGCGAACGTGTTCTTCAGATCCGCGCCGACGGCCAACGTGGGGGGCACGGCCACCGGAAGCGCTACGGGTAGCGGCGCGTAACCGCGGGAGCGGCGGATCGGGAGTACGGCACCGTCGACGACGCGGATCACGGAGTCATCGCAGGGCACCAGGATGTCCCTGTCGTGCATCAGCCAGCCGTCGGCGAGGTGGGTCAGTCGGTCGATCGCGTCGTCGTCGGCGTAGCAGATCGGTTCGCCGCCGAGATTGCCCGACGTCATGACCAAGGTGCGCGGCCCCGGTTCGTCGCCCGGCAGTCCGAACAGCAGGACGTGCAACGGCGTGTAGGCGAGCAGCACACCGAGGTCGGGGTTGTTCGGTGCCACCGCGTCGGCGACATCGCTTCCCGTCCGCCTGGGGAGCAGCACGATGGGGCGCTGCGGGCTGGCCAGTACCCGCGCCGCGGCGTCGTCGATCGTCGCGATCGTCCGTGCCGCCGCGACGTCCGGCACCATCACCGCGAAGGGCTTGTCGCCGCGGCGCTTTCGTCGCCGCAGTTCCGTGACCGCCTGTTCGTCAGCGGCGTCGCAGGCGAGGTGGTAGCCGCCGACGCCCTTGACCGCGAGTACGCCGCCCTCGCGGAGCAGTCGTCGGGCGGCCTGGAGTCCGGCGTCTCCATTCGTCAGTCGACCGTCGCGGTCGCGGTAACGCAGCGTGGGTCCGCACGCCGGGCAGCACACCGGCTGGGCGTGGAATCGGCGGTCGGCGGGATCGGTGTATTCGCGGGCGCAGTCCGCGCACATCGTGAACGACGCCATCGTGGTGGCGGCGCGGTCATAGGGCAGGGAGCCGATGATGGTGAATCGCGGGCCGCAGTTGGTGCAGTTGACGAACGGGTGGCGGTACCGACGGTCGTTGTGGTCACGTTGTTCGGCGGCGCACTCGGCGCACATGGCGATGTCGGGGGAGGCGAGCGTACGGCTTCCAGTGGATCGTGAACTGTCACCGATGACGAATCCGGTACCGCCGACGAGCGGGATCGCTTCGGTGTCAACGGCTTCGACGACGGCCAGGGGAGGTGGTCGGTTTCGCAGCGCGCCGAGGAAGTCATCGACGTCTTCGGGGCTGCCCTCGATTTCGATGATCGCGCCGGAGCTGTCGTTGCGCACCGACCCGGACAGACCCAGAGCGGCAGCGGTGGTGTAGACGAACGGCCGGAAGCCGACCCCCTGGACGACGCCGTGCACGCGTGCGCGCAGTCGGCGGCGGTCGGTCATGGTGCGTCCTCGCGGCCGCGCCCCATCAGTTCGAGACCGGCCATCGCGGCATCGGCCCCTGCCTCGTCGGTCTTTTCGACGACGAAGCCCATGTGGATGATGACCCAGTCGCCGGGCGCGAACGTCTCCTCGGGCAGCATGCCGACGTTGACCTTGCGCTGCTGGCCGGAGACGTCGACGAGCGCCAGTTGTCCGCCGTAACCCTCGAGCATCCCGACGACTCGACCCGGAATCCCCAGACACATGGCTCAGACCTCCCGTACCGACATGGTGTTACGCGCCAACAGTTGCGTCACCACCTCCTCGACCAGGCCGACCGCCCTGGGGACGGCGGCCGCTACCCCTTCCGACAGACCAATGCCCTCCGCCACGTCTTCCACCTCGCAGCCCACCACGACGGTGTGTGGCGGCGAACCGCCGAGCGCGTTCAGGCTGGCGAAGACGGTTTGGGGATCCATGGCGTGGGCATCGAGACCGGTTGTAGTCGAGAGGGTTTCGTGTTCGGCCGTGAAGACGTGCAGGCTGCCTGGTGCGCCTCGGCTGGGTACGGCGTCGACCAAGACCAGCGCGTCCCAGCCGTCGAGGAGATCGTAGGCCAGGTGCATCCCGCGGATGCCGTAGTCCGTGACCCGGACGTCCGGGCTCGCGGGGCGCTGCCAGACGTGGCGCAGCACCTCGGGGCCGAAGCCGTCGTCTCCGAGGAAGATGTTGCCGATGCCGGCTACCAGAATTCCGGGCGTGACGTCACCAGACCCGTTACATCCGGCGCATCTTGAGATAGCGACGTGCATCCGGGATGGATCGCAAGCCAACCACCAGCCCACCAATCACCACCAGCCCTACCGCCGCTACGGCGACGTAACCTACTGTTGCCATGTCGGACTCCCTTCACTCAACGGTTCGACTTCGTCCGGCGCGAAGTACAGGTAGCGGCCATACCATTCGTGCAGATCCGCCGCGGGATCGTCCTCGAGTACGACGCCGACGTGCTGCTCACCGTCGACGTCCTCGTGCACGGACGTCACACGCGCAGTCATGCCCGCGAAGAAGATGTCCTGCGCATCGGCTCGGCGCGACGGATGCAGCACCACCCTGCTGCCGTTGGTGATCGGAACGCCATTCACGAGCACGGCGTCGATGTCCGGTCGGACGGCTTCGTCGGCCAACGGATCCCACCAGTCGACGCCGTCCGGAACCTCGGGGATGAGTCCAGGGCGCGGATCGTTTCGGGGATTGCGCAGCACGCCATGCAGATTGAGCATCGCCTCCGGCGACATCGCGTCGCAGCGGTCGATGATCTGGGCGGCGAGCGGATCGGTGGCCCGCGCCTGCGCCTTCTCGTCGTCGGTCATCGTCATCACCCGCAACGTGAGGATCTCGTCGATCTCGGTGGAGTCGTAGAGCGCACCCTCGCTCTGTTCGGCGATCTCGGGATGGTCGTAGAGGATGATCGGCGAGACCAACACCACGTCCTTGTCGCCGGGTGGACCGGCCAGCACGGGAAAGCACCGGTGTTGTCGGCAATGGCCGACCGCCTCGACGGCCGACGCCGGTGGCTCCAGCAACGACACGAATTCGCCGTCGGTGACCTCCAGGATCAGATGCGTGCCGATCAGCGAGGTCGCGATCGCGTGATCCTTGTCCACCGGTGGCGCAGCGACATTGCTTGCCGCGAGGCTGATTCGCAGTAGTCCGCCGTCCGGCTCGGCGGCCAACGAAAGCTCCCCGCGCAACTCGTGGCGGCTGCGAACCAGGCGACCACCGTAGACGGGTTCGACATTGCAGCCGCCGTCGATGACGATGGGCAGCGCGCGTGCCCGTTGGAGGTCGAGCGGTGTGAACGGGCCGAACGTCACTTCGCATTCCACCGCTTCGTCCCACGTCAGCCACGACTGCGCGCCGGCGGTGAGTTGGTCGACCCGTTGATAATCGCCACCGCCCATGTCGCGCTCGACGATTCGCCGCTGCAGTTGCAGACAGCGGACCACGATCGTGAGCGCTGCTCCGGGTCCCGGATCCACGAGTACCTGGGCCGACATCGTGTCGTCCTCACCGATGCCACGTTCCGAGGCGCCCTGCGGTCCAAGGACGCCGAACTGCCAGCGGGACTGGTTCTTTCCGGAGGTGGCACGGTAGGGGTAGAGCAGGTAGCCCTCGTAGAGCACCGCATCGGCGATGGCGCGGACCCGGTCCCAGCTGGTTGTCATCGGGCGTCCTCGACGGCGCGGGTGGCGAGGAGCTCGGTGATGGTGTCGTCGAACCCGAGCATTCCGTGAGTCGACTTGTACGCAGCCAGTGCTTCGATCGTGTCGCGGTTCAAGCGCAGCCAGCCGGTGTTCGGATAGTGCTTCGCCATCAGGTCGTGCCACACCGTGACGGGCATGGCGTAGTGGTCCTCCCGGTCCCACGGGATCTGCTGGACCGCGAAGTTGTTCTCGCCCTTGGTGAACACGGTGCCGCTGAAGAGGAACTGCAGCGGAATGTTGCCGTCGCGCAACGCATGGAAGTACTTGGCCGAGGTGACCTCGAAGTCATAGGTGCATTCCAGCGGGAGGTCGACCTGCGTGGCGCCGGTGAAGCCTTGAACCATCGTGCTGCTGTGCAGGAAGAGGAAGTTGTGTTGGGTGGTGCCCCATCGTTCGCGGGGACCGAACATGTCGAGCAGTCCCACCGCTTCCTCGTCGGTGTAACCGCGGCGGAGGGGTTCGATGCGAACCTGGCACCGCAACGCGATGGCATGCACGGGATCCTCGCCGACGGCGGCGACGCCGATGCGGGCCGTCAACACCGGTGTCACCGCATACGGTTCGGGGGTCACGTCGAGCACCGCGAACGTCACGTCACTCATAAAGTGACCACCTTGCTGCGCGATTCCACGTGTGCGAAGAACTCGTCGACGAACGTGCGCACGTGCTGGCCGCCATCGAAACCGTGCCAGAGCATCCGAAGCCGCCCGACGAACTCGTAGCAGGCGTCGATCGGAACCAGGTGGCACTCGGGCGGGCGATCCGGTTCTTCGGGCACGCGCACGATCAGCGCTTCGGTGTCGTCGGCGAGCATGTCGACCCGCGGGTCGGCCGCCCAAATCCCATTCCATGCGGACAGGTCGAGTTCGGATTCCGTTGCTCCGGCGGGACCGGGGTAGAACGCGACGGTGCGGTCCAGCGCCGAGTTGCGGAAGAAGAACGCCAGCCCAACCGGAATCTGCAGCAGCTGCCATTCGCGACGGCCGAGCGCGAAACCCGGAAACGACAGATAGCGGTCGGGCACGGCCCGAAACCGCAACTCGGCACTGGCGTCGGTGAACAGTAGGTAGCAGCCGCGGCAGACGCACATCAGCTGCCGGCCTTCGGTGTTCACGACGTGCTGGTGCTCGTCCGCGATGCCCTCCGAGCACATCTCGCACCGCTCGCCTGCCGGGACGGGAGCGCTGCGGTTGGCCCGTATCCGAGCCAGCACCTCGTGAGCACCGGTCATGCCATCCCCGCCCCCGTCGGTTCCGCCATCACCGCAATGGAGAGCACGCCCTCCCGCACCAGGAGCGGTATCGGGTCGAGATGTGCACCGCTGCCATTATTTTCGTCAACACGGCGACCGGCATGGACGACGTCGAAGTGAGCGTGGCAGTGCGGGCAACGCAACACCGCCTCGCCGACGGGGGAGCCCATCGGCCGATGCAGCGCGGCGCCGGCCAGCGAATGTTCACAGTTGCCGCACCGGTCCTGGTATGCGAACAGTCCGTCCCCGACTCGGCAGGCCAGCACCGTCGTGCCGGCCACCCGGAACCCGCCGACTTCCCCTTGCGTCAGATCGGCGATCTCCGGCACTGGATGCCACACCGCCGGTTGACGACCGTTCTGATGCACCCGGCTCATCAGCGACTCGACCGGAATCACGCTCGTCGTGGTGGGCGCCGGTTCGGCGGCAACCACTTCGATGGACGCTATCTCCGGTGCGGCCGCCCGCACGGCATCCTCGACCGTCAGCTCCAGTGTGACGGCCGACGACGGGCAGCTCTTGCAACTGCCCGTGAACTGCAGGCGGACGATACCGTCGACGACGTCGAGGAGCGTGACGTCGCCGCCGTGCGAACCGAGGTACGGCCGGACGCCGTCCAACGCGTGCATGATGCGTCGCTCCACGTCGTGCGGATGCAGTCCGTGCACGAGGAACAGGCTTGCCACCAACTCGTCGCCGACGAACTCCTCCGCGATCGCAGGGTCGTTGGCGACCGCGATGCGCAGCATGCGCGCCAGCGCAGCGCCGTAGAGGTCGGTTACCTCACCGACCAGCTGTATCGCGCGCTCCCGTGCCGCCGCCCCACCTGAGGCACTGGCGTCGAGCAATGTCTGTATTCGATCGCCCGCCGTGCGCCACTTGGCGTCGTCCCCGACGCTTTCTGGGGGATCGGCCATACGTCATTCCCCGGTGACGGACTGCGTTGGGGAGTGCAATTTCTCGAGAGTCTTGCCGTCCCCGAGGTACATGTGCACCCCGCACGGCAGACACGGGTCGAAGCTGCGCACCGTGCGCATTATGTCGATGCCCTTGAAGTGCTCCCGATCGTTCTCCTCGAAGATCGGTTGTCCCTGGACCGCATCTTCGTACGGCCCTGGGGTGCCGTAGCTGTCGCGGGGATTGGCGTTCCACGGCGTCGGGGGATATGGATGGTAGTTCGCGATCTTGCCGTCTCGAATCACCATGTGGTGGCTCAACACACCCCTGACGGCTTCGGTGAATCCGCAGCCGATCGCCTCGTCGGGCACGTCGAACTTCTCCCACGTCTTCGTCCGGCCCGCACGGATCTCGACGAGGGCCTTCTCCGCGAAGTGCAGCGCACATGCCGCCGCATAAGCCTGGAAGTACGTCCTGGCGCGATTGCGTTCGATGGTGTTGGACCCGAATTGCGGGATCTTCCATTCCAATTCGACCGGACCCTTGAGTGCCGTCTTCGGCAGGTTGATCTGCACGCTGTGACCCGTCGACTTGACGTAGCCGATGTCGACGAGGCCGGCCAAGGCGGTCGACCACAGGCGCGCCAGCGGCCCGCCGCCGGTGTCGAGGGCCAGATGGTCTTCACCGTCGAACCAGCGCGGTGACATCACCCAGCTGTACTTGTCGTCCATGTCGCGCTTTTGCGGCTTGGGGTTCGTGTGCTGGTTCCAGGGATGCCTCCGGTCGACGGGGTTGCCGAGCGGATCGGTCTTGACGAACATCTCCTGGTCGGTCCAGTCGTCGTAATACGAACTGCCCAAAAGGATCCGGATGCCGAGGTTGATGTCCACCAGCGATGTCGTGACGAGCTTGCCGTCCACGACCACGCCGGGCGTGACGAACATCTTGCGGCCCCACTCCTCCATGTCCTTGTACGCGAAGTTGCAGAACTCGGGATCCTGGAACGATCCCCAGCAACCGAGCAGAGTGCGTCGCAGGCCGACCTGGTCGTAGCCGGGCAGCGCCTCGTAGAAGAAGTCGAAGAGGTCGTCGTGCATCGGGACGACCTTCTTCATGAACTCGACGTAGCGCATCAAGCGGGACATGTAGTCGGTCATCAGCTGGATGGTCGCAGTCGTGCCGACGCCGCCCGGATACAGCGTGGACGGATGCACGTGGCGCCCCTCCATCAGGCAGAACATCTCGCGCGTCCACCGGCTGACCTGTAGGGCTTCCCGGTAGAACTCGCCGGTGAACGGGTTGAGCGTCCGCATGATGTCGGCGATCGTCCGGTAGCCGTGTGCGTCGGAGTTGGGCGCGAGGGTGTTCTCGGCCTTGCTCAGCACGCTCGGATTGGTCTCGGCGACCATCTTCTCGCAGTAGTCCACGCCGACCAGGTTCTCCTGAAAGATGTTGTGGTCGAACATGTATTCCGCGGCTTCACCGAGGTTGACGATCCACTCGCCGATGTGCGGCGGTCGCACTCCGTACGCCATGTTCTGTGCATAGCACGAACACGTCGCATGGTTGTCACCACAGATACCGCAGATGCGGCTGGTGATGAAGTGTGCGTCGCGGGGATCCTTGCCCTTCATGAAGATCGAGTAGCCGCGGAAGATCGACGACGTGCTGTGGCACTCCACCACCTCGCGGTTGTCGAAGTCGATCTTGGTGTAGATGCCGAGGCTGCCGACGATGCGGGTGATGGGATCCCAAGCCATCTCCACCAATGAGCCGGGATCGCGCTTGACGTGTGACGGCTCGGGAATGGTCGTAGTCATTCGAACTTCTCTCTCTAGAAACGCGTTGAACCCCAAGGGCGCAACGCGGATCCGCTCGCACCTACCAGGTGCGGGTTGCTCCGGTTTCGAGCGTTGTGCCCGGGTGCCGCCAACGCGGCTCTTTGTCGACCGTGCGACCGGTGACGTGGCGCAGGCTGCGGATGACCGAGCCGTAGAGGCCGGATGCCGCGGTGGACACCTTCCCGCCGGGTGGTTCGTCCATGAACGGCATGAACTTGTCGGGGAAGCCGGGCATCGTGCACCCGATGCAGATTCCGCCGACGTTGGGGCAGCCGCCGATGCCGTTGATCCAGCCGCGCTTTGGAACGTTGCACTTCACCACCGGGCCCCAACACCCCAGTTTCACAATGCATTTCGGTGAGCCGTATTCCGTGGCGAAGTCGCCTTGCTCGTAGTAGCCGGCTCGGTCGCACCCCTCATGTACGGTCTGGCCGAACAGCCACTTGGGTCGCAGCGCATCGTCGAGCGGAATCATCGGCGCCTGGTCGGTGGCCATGTAGAGCAGGTAGGTCAGCGTCTCGGACAGGTTGTCCGGGTGGATCGGACAGCCTGGCACACAGACGATCGGTATGCCTGCCTTGCTCTTCCAGCTCCAACCGAGATAATCCGGCACACCCATCGCTCCGGTCGGATTTCCCGCCATCGCGTGGATGCCGCCGTACGTCGCGCAGGTGCCGACCGCAACGATCGCGGTCGCCTTGGGCGCCAACCGATCCAGCCACTCGCTGGTGGTCATCGGCTGGCCCGTGGCCGGATCATTGCCGAATCCGCACCAGTACCCTTCATCGTGCAATCGTTCGTTGGGTATCGACCCCTCGACGACAAGTACGAACGGTTCCAACTCACCTCTATCGGCCTTGAAGAACCACTCGAGGAAGTCGTCGGCACCGCCGTTCGGTCCGCACTCGAAGTCGATCAATGGCCAATGGACGGCGATTTTCGGAAGTCCCGGCAGAGCGCCGAGCGCAATTTCCTCGATACTTGGTTGAGTGGCGGCAGTCAGCGCCACAGAATCGCCGTCACAACTCAATCCGGCATTGATCCACAGAACGTGGATCAGTGTCTCCTCCGCTTTGACTGCTGCCTCCGTTGGCATTGTCACAGCTTTCCGGGGCCGGGGCTGGCGGCCCCCGGTTGCAGGATTCAATTTTTTGCGCGCCGGCTTCTTCAGCGCTAGTTCCTCGGTTTACTCCGGGGGATTTGTTATGTCAACGGATCGTCGTGACCTGATCCGGGTTTGCTCGAACTTCGATCCAGTCGAGCCATGCTGGGATACCATCACCCCGCGTAGCGGAGAGCGGCAGGATTTCTGCCCTCGGGTTGATGGACGTCACGTGCCGCCCGAAAATCTCCAGGTCGAAGT
The DNA here is from genome assembly GCF_000620625.1 of Mycobacterium sp. URHB0044. Taxonomy (GTDB): domain Bacteria; phylum Actinomycetota; class Actinomycetes; order Mycobacteriales; family Mycobacteriaceae; genus Mycobacterium. The sequence continues at coordinate 217,129 of NZ_JIAW01000002.1, forward strand.
CAACATAGGGCAGCAGATCGACTTTGTTGACGATCACCAGTGCGGCAGCAGCGAACATGTGTGGGTACTTCAGGGGCTTGTCCGCACCCTCCGTGACCGAGATGACCACCAGTTTGCTGTGCTCGCCGAGGTCGAACAGGGCTGGGCAGACCAGGTTTCCGACGTTCTCGATGAACACCAGCGAACCCTGCGCGGGATCGAGAGTCTCCAGCGCGCGTCGCACCATCTGAGCGTCGAGATGACAGCCGGCTCCGGTGTTGATCTGCACGGCTCGGGCGCCCGCCGCACGGATGCGTTCGGCGTCGAGCAGCGTTTCCTGGTCGCCCTCGATGACCGTGACGGGACGGTGCGCGGCGAGCGCGGCCACACTCCGCTCGAGCAGGGTGGTCTTGCCGGCTCCGGGTGAACTCAGGATGTTCAAGGCCAGGATGTTGCGCTCGGTCAGCCAGCGGCGGTTCTGTTCCGCGATGAGATCGTTCTTCGCCAGGACCCGCTGCTCGAGCGAGATCGTCTCGGTGTGGACGTGGCCTTCCGCGTCGCCGTGCGGGTGAGTGTGCGGGTGGGTGTGGCCGTGCGCCTGGCCGTTGCCGGCCAGGGTGATCACCGCTCCGTCGTCCCCGCAGCCGCATGTTGCGCACATGGTCAACCCACTTCCATCGAGAGGATTCTCAGGTCACGACCGGTCATCACTTCGACGTCGGCGCTGCCGCATCGACACAGCAAGATCAAGTCGGGCAGCTCGAATTCGAGGTCACAGGTCCGGCAGTGTGCCGTTCCGGGTGTCAGATCCACGTCGAGCCGAGCGCCGTCGGCGACCGTGCCCTGAGTGGCGAGCTCGAAGCAGAATTGCATCGAGTCGGGCACGACGGCGCACAGCGCGCCGACCTCGAGCCTGACGCTGTGCACACGACGGCCCGCGGCGTGTTCACACACCGCGTCGACGACGCTCTGCGTTATCGCCATTTCATGCACGCAAGCCCCCGTTCGGGCCGGATGACGTCACGATAGGACTGCCGAAGCCCGCGAGCAATGACGTAAATCCTCGGCAGGGGGTGTTCGCCCAGTTCACGGCGAGTCCGACGAAGGCTCGTTCACGACACGCGGCGTGTCAGCTTGAATCGAACAGGTGTTCGTCTACTGTGGTGAGTGTTCGACGGAGAAGATGCTGGTCAACCCGACTTGTCGGTACCGGCCTCTAGCGTCACGGCCACTTGATCGAACAACGATCAAACGACACCCACGAGGACGGAGACACCACCATGGCGCAAGCCCCAGATCGCGAGAAGGCCCTCGAGCTGGCTCTCGCACAGATCGAGAAGAGTCACGGCAAGGGTTCGGTGATGCGACTCGGCGAGGAGGTGCGTGCGCCGATCTCGGTCATCCCGACCGGTTCGATTGCCCTGGACGTGGCACTCGGCATCGGCGGGCTGCCCCGCGGCCGCGTCGTAGAGATCTACGGCCCGGAATCCTCGGGTAAGACCACCGTCGCGCTGCACGCCGTCGCGAATGCGCAGGCGGCCGGCGGGATCGCGGCCTTCATCGACGCCGAGCACGCGCTGGATCCCGACTACGCCAAGAAGCTGGGCGTCGACACCGACTCCCTGCTCGTGTCCCAACCCGACACCGGTGAGCAGGCACTCGAGATCGCCGACATGCTGATCCGTTCGGGCGCGCTGGACATCCTGGTCATCGACTCGGTCGCCGCCCTGGTGCCGCGTGCGGAGATCGAGGGCGAGATGGGCGACAGCCACGTCGGCCTGCAGGCGCGACTGATGAGCCAGGCGCTGCGCAAGATCACCGGCGCGCTGAGCAACTCGAACACCACCGCGATCTTCATCAACCAGCTCCGCGAGAAGATCGGCGTGATGTTCGGGTCTCCCGAAACGACAACGGGCGGAAAGGCGTTGAAGTTCTACGCCTCGGTTCGCCTCGACGTGCGGCGCATCGAGACGCTCAAGGACGGCACCGACGCGGTCGGCAACCGCACCCGCTGCAAGATCGTCAAGAACAAGATGGCGCCGCCGTTCAAGCAGGCCGAGTTCGACATCCTCTACGGCAAGGGCATCTCGAAGGAGGGCTCGCTCATCGACATGGGCGTCGAGCACGGCTTCGTCCGCAAGTCCGGTTCCTGGTTCACCTACGAGGGGGAGCAGCTGGGCCAGGGCAAGGAGAACGCCAGGAACTTCCTGCTCGAGAACCCCGAGGTGGCCGCCGAGATCGAGAAGAAGATCAAGGAGAAGCTCGGGATTGGCGCCGTACTGACCAACGACACCACCAATGTCGAAGCCCTGCCCGCCCCCGTCGACTTCTGAGTCGCCGCAAGCGGATTCGGCTTCCCGCGAGGAGCAGGCGCGGGCATTGTGCCTGCGCCTGCTCACCGCGCGGGCGCGAACCCGGGCAGAGCTGGCCGGACAACTGACCAAGCGGGGCTATCCCGACGACGTCAGTGCCGGAGTTCTGGACCGGCTCGCCGACGTCGGACTGATCAACGACGAGGACTTCGCCGAGCAGTGGGTGCGTTCCCGGCGCGTCCACGCCGGAAAGGGCAAGCGCGCCTTGGCGGCTGAGCTACGTACCAAGGGCGTCGACGACGAGGTGATCGCCGATGCATTGGCCGACATCGACGCCGACGCCGAGCGAACGCGGGCCGAACAACTGGTCGGGGACAAGCTGCGGCGGGAGCGACTGACCGACGAAGCCGACGACGTCAAGGTGGCACGCAGACTGGTGGGAATGCTCGCCCGTCGCGGCTACAACCAGTCGATGGCCTTGGACGTGGTCAAGGTGGCGTTGGCCAGCGAGCGGGAACGTCGCCGGGTGTGAACTAGCCCACCGGTTGCAGCGTTGGCGCGCCCGGCTCAGATGGTGCCGCCGCCGCCGATCGCACGCTCGAACGTGAACTTGTGCATGACTTTTCGACGATTTCTCGCACACAAGTTCACGCTCGGCAGCCGCAGCGTCAGATGGTGCCGCCGCCGCCCCCGCCGAACGACCCCTGCGTGACGGGTTGGATGTGCATGGGCTCCGGCCCCTTGCGGGAACGGCGCATCCGGCCCTCCAGCCGTGTCGCGAACCACGACAGCGTGAAGTTGACGGTGATCATCAGCACGGCGATGACGATGAGGGCCGGGATGTAGTTGCCGTAGGACGAGCCCACCTGCGTGCCTTGTCGCACCATTTCCAGGAACGTGATCTGGTAGCCGATCGCGGTGTCCTTGAGAACCACCACCATCTGCGACACCAGGACCGGCAGCATCGACGTGACGGCCTGAGGCAGCAGGATCGCCCGCATCGTCTGTCCCCAACGCAGTCCCAGCGCGGACGCCGCCTCCGACTGACCGCGCGGCAGGGCGTGCACACCGGCGCGGACTATCTCGGCGATCACCGCGCCGTTGTACAACGTCAAACCGGTGATGACACCTGCCAGCGCAAGGTGTTTCGACGGAAACACGTCGTACGTGGCGAACAGGAAGTAGGCGAAGATCATCATGATCAGCACCGGCACGGCGCGGAAGAACTCGACGATCACCGAGCACGTCCAATTCACCGCGCGATGGGTGGACATCCTGCCGACGCCGAGCACGAATCCCAGCAACAATGCCAACACGATCGACACAGCGGCCGCCGTCAGCGTGCCCTGGACACCGGGCAGGATGTACGTCTTCCACAGGTTGCCCGTCAGGAACGGCTCCCACTTCGCGGCAGTGAGCTGACCCTTCGAGTTCAGCTGGGAGTACACCACCCAGGCCACCAGTGCGATGACCACCGCCGTGACGACGTTGAATATCCGGTTGCGGGCGCGGGCGCGCGGTCCCGGCGCGTCGAAGAGGACTGAACCAGCCATCTACCGTGCCACCGCCAGCCGTTTGCCCAGCCATCCGAAGAACAGCCCCATCGGCAGCGTCAAGATGACGAACCCGATCATGAAGATGCCGCCGATGTAGATGAGTGCCGCCTCGTTCTCGATCATCGTCTTCATCAACAACGCCGCTTCCGCGACGCCGATCGCCGACGCGATCGTGGTGTTCTTCGTCAGCGCGATCAACACCGAGCCGAGCGGACTGATCACTGCCCGAAACGCCTGCGGCAGCAGCACGATTCGCAGATTCTGCGCGAACGTCAGGCCCAACGACCGGGCAGCCTCCGCCTGGCCCAACGGCACCGTGTTCACACCGGACCGCACCGTCTCACACACGAACGCCGCCGTGTAGACGGTGAACCCGAGCACTGCCAGCCGGAAGTTGCTGTCCTCGATCGACGTCAGCGACTTCGAATCGACCAGCGTGATCCCCAGTGTCTGAGACAGCCCGAACGAACAGAACAGGATGATCAGCGTCAGGGGCGTATTGCGAATCACGTTGACGTAGGTCGTCCCGAGCCAGTTGAGCATCGGCACGGGCGAGAGCCGCATCGCAGCCACCAGCGTCCCAAGGACGAGCGCGCCGATGGCGGAGAAGACCGTCAATTGGATCGTGGTCCAGAACGCCTCGAAGATCTGACTCTGATACTTACTGAACAACTCCACGGCGGCTACCGAGACGGCCCAGACCGCTTACTTGGCGACCGGCGGCGGTGCAGGCGCAGGAATCCCGGCGGGCCCGAGGTTCTTGTCCCACGCCGTCTTCCACGCACCGTCGGCTTCCATCTTGGTGATGGCGTCGTTGATCTTGGTCTGCAACTCGGTGTCGCCCTTCTTCAGGCCGATGCCGTACTTCTCCTCGGAGAACGTTCCACCGACGACCTTGAAGGCGCCCGGGCTCTGCGCCGCGTAGCCGGCCAGGATGACCTCGTCGGTGGTGACGGCGTCGATCGCGCCGTTCTTCAGTGCCTCGACGCACGCCGAATACGTGTCGTACTGCTGCAGCTGCACGCCGGGGTACTTGTCCTTGATGCGCTGCGCAGGCGTCGAACCCGACACCGAGCACAGCTTCTTGTTGTTCTGCAGCGACTCGGCGCCCGTGATGTCGGTGTTGTCGGCGCGGACCAGCAGGCTCTGCCCGGTGAGCAGGTACGGCCCGGCGAAGTCGACCTTCTCCTTGCGGGCATCGGTGATCGAGTACGTCGCCGCGATGAACTTCACCTGGTCGTTCTGGATCAGCGTCTCGCGCTGCCCGGACGGGGATTCCTTCCACTCGATGTCCTCGGGCTTGAAGCCGAGCTGGCCCGCCACGTAGGTGGCCACGTCGACGTCGAAGCCGCTCATCGTGCCGTCAGGGTTCTTCAACCCGAGGCCCGGCTGGTCGAACTTGGTGCCGATGGTGATCTTGCTCGAGTCGCCACCACCGCCGCCGCCGCAAGCGGTGACGGACAGTGGCAGTGCGATGGCGAGCGCCACCGCGGCGGCCACCCGGAATCGCAGAGACGACTTGGAAGGGGAGAACACGGTCGGATCCTTTCGCCGGTGCATCAGTGGTTGAGTATCTTGCCGAGGAAGTCCTTGGCACGGTCGGATTTCGGGTTCGAAAAGAACTCTTCTGGCACTGCGTCTTCGACGACCGCGCCGTCGGCCATGAAGATGACCCGATTGGCGGCACCGCGCGCGAAGCCCATCTCGTGGGTGACCACCACCATGGTCATGCCCTCGGCGGCCAGTGACGTCATGACCCCCAGCACCTCGCTGATCATCTCGGGGTCCAGCGCACTGGTGGGCTCGTCGAACAGCATCACCTTGGGGTTCATCGCGAGCGATCGTGCGATGGCGACGCGCTGTTGCTGTCCGCCCGAGAGCTGGGCGGGGTACTTATCCGCCTGGTTGGCGATGCCCACCCGCTCCAACAACTTCATCGCGTTGGCCCTGGCCTCGTCCTTCGACTGCTTGCGAACCTTCATCGGCGCGAGCATGACGTTCTGCAGAATCGTCTTGTGCGCGAACAGGTTGAATGACTGGAAGACCATGCCCACGTCCGAGCGCAGCTGTGCGAGTTTGCGACCCTCCGACGGCAGCACCTCACCGTCGATGTAGATGGTGCCGGAGTCGATCGGTTCGAGCCGATTGATGGTGCGGCACAACGTCGACTTGCCCGATCCCGACGGCCCGAGGACCACCACCACCTGGCCGCGATCGACCTCGAGGTTGATGTCCTTGAGCACGTGCAGGCTGCCGAAGTGCTTGTTGACGGCCTGCATTGAGAGCATTGGCCCGGCGTCGCGGCTGAGTTCTCCGGTGGCGGTCGCCGACCCGTCCGTCTCCATGCGACGAGACCTTACCCAGGTAACGCTCAGCTCGCCGGGCTCTCGGCAATCCGGGCGATTTGCGTGAATTGGGTCTGCCGATGCACCCCCGTACCATTGGTCCGTGACTTCGATGGTGACGCGCGGCGCGTCGGCCGCCGCCGGCGACCGACCGGCTGACGCCGTCGGCCGCACCTACCAGGTCCGCACCTACGGCTGCCAGATGAACGTGCACGACTCCGAGCGGCTTGCCGGGCTGCTCGAGCAGGCCGGATACCTGCGGGCGGCCGAAGGCACCGACGCCGACGTCGTGGTGTTCAACACCTGCGCGGTCAGGGAGAACGCCGACAACAAGCTCTACGGCAACATCAGCCACCTGGTGCCGCGCAAGCAGGCCAACCCCGACATGCAGATCGCCGTCGGCGGCTGCCTGGCCCAGAAGGACCGCGACGCCGTGCTCAAGCGGGCACCGTGGGTCGACGTGGTGTTCGGCACGCACAACATCGGCTCGCTGCCCGCGCTGCTCGACCGCGCCCGGCACAACAGAGTCGCCCAGGTGGAGATCGAGGAGGCGCTGCGGGAATTCCCCTCGTCACTGCCCGCTGCTCGGGAATCCGGCTATGCCGCATGGGTTTCCATCTCGGTGGGCTGCAACAACACCTGCACGTTCTGCATCGTGCCCGCGTTGCGCGGCAAAGAGGTCGACCGGCGTCCCGGCGACATCCTGGCCGAGGTTCAGTCGTTGGTCGATCAGGGCGTCCTCGAGGTGACGTTGCTCGGGCAGAACGTGAACGCGTACGGCGTGTCGTTCGCCGACCCGGACGTCCCCCGTGACCGCGGTGCGTTCGCGAAGTTGCTGCGCGCGTGCGGTGGGATCGACGGACTGGAACGGGTCCGGTTCACCTCTCCGCATCCCGCCGAGTTCACCGACGACGTGATCGAGGCCATGGCGGCCACGCCCAACGTCTGCCCCACGCTGCACATGCCACTGCAGTCGGGGTCGGATCGGATCCTGAAGGCCATGCGGCGCTCCTATCGCGCGGAGCGCTACCTCGGCATCATCGACAGGGTCCGCGCAGCGATACCCAACGCGGCCATCACGACCGACCTCGTCGTCGGGTTCCCCGGCGAGACCGAAGAGGACTTCGCGGCCACGCTCGACGTGGTGGAGCGGGCCAGGTTCGCCGGCGCGTTCACCTTCCAGTACTCCAAGCGGCCCGGAACGCCGGCCGCGGAGCTACCCGACCAGGTGTCGAAAGCCGTTGTGCAGGAGCGTTATCAGCGACTGGTCGACCTGCAGGAGCGAATCTCGCTGGAGGAGAACGCCGCCCAGGTGGGGTCGCGCGTCGAACTGCTCGTCGCAACCGGTGAGGGCCGCAAGGACGCCAGCACCGCGCGGATGTCGGGCCGGGCCCGCGACGGCCGGCTCGTCCACTTCGCACCCGGCGACCGCGACGTCCGCCCCGGCGACATCGTCGTCACCACGGTCACTGGTGCCGCGCCACACCACCTGATCGCCGACACCGAAGTCCTCGAGCACCGGCGCACGCGCGCAGGCGACGGGCACGAAGCCGGCCGCCGGGTCAGCACGAACATCGGACTCGGAATCCCGGGCGTCGGCGCGCCACCTCCGCAACCCGCGACGACGGGGTGCGCCCTGTGACCGACCGGAACGATCCGGACTTCGAGGACTTCAAGGGTGACATCGAGGACGCGGAACGCCGTGTCGCACGGGAAATCGACCCGGGGGCAAGGGCTCTCGTCGTCGCCATCCTGGTGTTCGTCATCCTCGCGTCGTTCGTCCTGCCGCACACCGGTGCCGCGAGGGGCTTGGACGTGCTGGTCGGCGACGACGCGGCCATCGGCGCCCGGATAGCCCTGCCGTCGCGGGTATTCGTGTGGCTGATCTTGGTGTTCAGCGTCGGTTTCTCGATTTTGGCGTTGACCACCCGGCGCTGGGCCTTGGCCTGGATCGCGTTGGCCGGGTCGGCGGTGGCGTGTCCGCTCGGAATGCTGGCCGTGTGGTCCCGGCAGACCGTGGCCGCTGGACATCCCGGACCTGGCATCGGCTTGATCCTGGCGTGGATCGCGGTGATCCTGCTCAGCTTCCACTGGGCGCGAGTGGTGTGGTCGCGGACCGCGGTGCAGCTCGCCGCCGAAGAGGAACGCCGCAGGGCGGTCGCCGACCGGCAGCGCAAGGGGCTGCTGGACGACTTCGGCGACGACTCCGCGTAGCCGTGCCCGCCTAGCGCTTCTTGCCGAGCGCCTCGACCGCGGCCTCGGCCCATTCCCGCCACTGCGCGGCGTTCGCCCGCGCCTGCTCGGCGTCCTTGGTCTTGCCCGCCGCGTCCGCCTTGGCTGCCTGCTGCTCGTACTGCTCGGCGCGAATCCGGAATTGGTCCGCCCTGGCCTGCGCCTCCGGATCCGACCAGCCGGTCGATGCCGCGTCGCGCACCTTCTTCTCCGCGACGCGCAGACGTCGCTCGAGTTCGGCGCCGCGTTCGCGGGGCACCTTGCCGATCGCGTCCCACTTGTCGCCGATGGTCCGCATGGCGGCTCGGGCGGCCTCCACGTCCGTGATGTCGATGGCCTCGGCCTGGGCGAGCAGCGCCTGCTTGGCGTCGGCGTTAGCCTCGAACTCCGCGTCGCGTTCGGCGTTGGCGGCGTTGCGGGCCGAGAAGAACTTGTCCTGGGCGCCCTTGAACCGCTGCCACAGCGCGTCGTCGACCTCCTTCGACGTCCGGCCCGCGGCCTTCCACTGGGTCAGCAGGTCGCGGAACGTCGCGCCGGTCGCGCCCCAGTCGGTCGAGTCGGCGAGTTCTTCGGCGCGTTCGCAGAGCGCTTCCTTCGCCTGCCGGGCCCCGACCCGTTCACGGTCGAGTTCGGCGAAGTGCGACCCGCGGCGGCGATTGAACGTCTCCCGAGCAGCCGAATAGCGCTTCCACAGCGCATCGTCGGTCTTGCGGTCCAGCCCGGAGATCGTCCGCCACTCCTCGAGGATCTCGCGCAGCCGGTCACCTGCCGCCTTCCACTGCGTGGAGTTGGCGGCGATGTCCTCGGCCTCCACGGCCAGCGCTTCCTTGCGCGCCGTCTGGGCAACGCGGTGCTCGTCGCGTCGCGCACGGTCCTCTTGGGCGCTGACGTCGGCCCGCTCGGCGATCGCGTTCAACCGGGCGGCCAGCGCCTCGACGTCCCCGAGCACCGCGGCGGTGGGCAGGCTCTCGGCCAGCACGGCGGCGGCGGACTTGATCTTGCGCGCATCGCCCGTACCCGACTCCAGCCGCCGTTCCATCAGCGCGACCTCGGTCTGCAGGTCGTCGAAGCGGCGACCGAAGTGCGCGAAGGCCGCTTCGGTGTCGCCGGCCTGCCAGGACCCGATCTGCCGTTCGCCTGCGGAGGTGATCAGCCACACGGTGCCGTCGGGGTCGACGCGGCCGAACCGGTGCGGGTCGACGGAAGCCACCGCCACGACGGGAGCGGCGCCGCCGGGCCGGGGAACGGCACGCGGTGGTCCGGGTCGGGGTGGTCCGGGTCGGGGTGTAGGCCTCGGCGGCCCGCCTGACTCGCTGGTGGTCATATCCGTATCCCTCATACCCTCCGCGGGAGTTACCCGCGCTCCTGCCGCGCGACGCGGCGCCGTGTGCGTTCTCGCACGCTATTGAAGCAGGTCGCCGCGCGGCGTGCCCACGCCTTTGCATCACGGGTTGCCTAGGCTCTTTCTCAAGCGTAGGAGCGGAGCGACCGGGGAACGATCCGGGATGGCGGGGAGGTCGGCGGTGGAGAAGGCGGACATCGCCGCGCTGCTGGCGCTGGGCGCCGCCTTCTTCATCGCTGTCGGCGACGTCGTGCACCAGCGGTCGGCGCACGAGGTCACCGACGAACCGGTCGGTCATCTGGAGCTGTTCACCCGGCTGCTGCGGGACCGTCAGTGGTGGATCGGCAGCCTGGTCTCGGCTGCCGGATTCGGGCTGCAGGCCGCCGCGCTGGGCCTCGGGTCGGTGCTCCTGGTGCAGGCCGTGCTGGTCACGTCGCTGCTGTTCGCCCTGCCGATCAACGCCCGGTTGACGAAGCACCGGGTGTCCCGGTTCCAGTGGACGTGGGCGGCGCTGCTGGCGGTCTCGGTGGTGGTGATCGTTACGGTCGGCAATCCCACCGAGGGCCATTCCCGGGCGTCGTTCGAAACGTGGACGCTGGTGCTCGCCGTGCTCGGGCCCGCCCTGGTGGCCTGCGTGATCGGTGCCCGGATCTTCTCCGGACCCGTGAGCGCGGTGCTTCTGGCCATCGTGTCCGGTGCGCTGTGGGGACTGTTCGCGGTGCTGACGAAGGGCGTCGTCGACCGGATCGACGACGGCATCGTGGCGTTGGTGAAGACGCCGGAGTTGTACGCCTGGGTGTTGGTGGCCATCGCGGGCACCGCGTGGCAGCAGTCATCGTTTCGGGCGGGCTCGCTCACCGCCTCGCTGCCCACCATGACCGTCACGGAGCCCGTCGTCGGATCGGTTCTCGGTGTGGTGGTGCTGGGGGAGGCTCTGCGGCCGGGGGAAGCCGGCTGGGTGACGCTGAGCATCGCGGTGGTGGTGATGGTCGTCGCGACGGTGGCGCTGGCCCGCGGCGAGGCGGCGACGTTGGGCACCGAAGAACCCGCGCCGCGCGACGCTGGCTAGCGTGGTGGCGTGCTGAGCGCCATCGCCATCGTCCCCTCGGCACCCGTCATGATTCCCGAGCTGGCCTCCGGCGCGGCCGACGAGCTGGCCGACCTCCGTGCCGCGGTGCTCGCGGCAGCGGCGTCGCTACCCGCCCGGTGGGTGGCCGTCGGCGTCGGGCAATCCGACGTCGTCATCGGTGACGGACGGGTCGGGACTTTCGGCGGCTACGGCGTCGACGTGCGGATCGCGCTGTCTCCCGACCCAACCGAAGAGCCGGCACCGATGCCCCTGTGCGCCTTGATCACCGGCTGGATCCGTGGGCAGGCGAATCCAGCGGCGCGCGCGGAAGTGCGGGCATACGGCACCGATTGTGACGTCGACGGCGCGGTGGCCGTCGGCCGACGACTGCGCGCCGAAATCGACGAGGTCGCCGACGCCGTCGGCGTCCTGATCGTGGCCGACGGCGCCAACACCCTGACCCCGTCTGCGCCCGGGGGTTACGCCCCCGACTCCGTCGCTGCGCAGAGCGCGCTCGACGACGCGCTGGCCGCCGGCGATGCCGCCGCGCTGACCCGCCTACCGCAGGAGATCGTCGGGCGGGTGGCTTATCAGGTGCTGGCCGGGCTGGCCGAACCTGGACCACGTACGGCGAAGGAGATCTACCGCGGCGCGCCGTACGGGGTGGGGTACTACGCGGGCGTCTGGCTGCCACAGTGACGAGGCCCATCGCGATCATCGGACCGACCGGCACCGGAAAGTCCGCACTCGCGCTCGAGGTGGCCGAGCGGGTCGGCGGTGAAGTGGTGAATGCCGACGCCATGCAGCTCTACCGCGGGATGGACATCGGTACCGCCAAGCTGACCGTCATCCAACGTCGCGGCATCCCGCATCACCAACTCGACGTCCTCGACGTGACGGAGACCGCCACCGTCGCGCGCTACCAGCAGGCCGCCGCCGCCGACGTGGAGGCGATCGCCGCCAGGGGTTCGGTGCCGGTTCTCGTCGGGGGATCGATGCTCTACGTGCAGTCGCTGCTCGATGAATGGGCATTCCCGGCGACCGACCCGGACGTGCGGGCGCGCTGGGAGGACCGGCTGACCGAGGTCGGGGTCGGCGTTCTGCACGAGGAGTTGGCCCGCGTCGACGCCGCGGCCGCCTCGTCGATCCTGCCCACCGACGGTCGCCGCATCGTGCGCGCACTGGAGGTGGTGGAGCTGACCGGGAAACCGTTCGCGGCGTCGGCGCCGACGATCGGTGCTCCCCGCTGGAACACCGCGATCGTCGGATTGGACTGGGACACAGCGCTTCTCGTCGAACGCTTGGCATTGCGTACGGACACCATGTTCGCCGACGGTCTGGTCGGTGAGGTCACCGCCCTGCTCGAACGCGGGTTGCGCGACGGCGTCACCGCGTCGCGCGCGCTGGGCTATGCACAGGTGATCGAGGCGCTCGACGCCGGTGGCGGCGACGACGCGCTCGCCGAAGCCCGGGTGCGGACGTTCATCGGCACTCGCCGCTACGTGCGCCGCCAGCGGTCGTGGTTCCGCCGTGACCACCGGGTGCGCTGGCTCGACGGAACCGCGGACGACAACGTCGACGCGGCGCTGCGGGTATGGCGGGAGCGAAGTGCGGGGACGGAACAGCCGGGAGGGTCGGACGTATCCTGATCAGGTGAAGTTCGCCAAGGGGCACGGCACGGAGAACGACTTCGTGGTGTTGCCCGACCTCGATGCCCGCATCGCGCTGGTCCCCGCTGCGGTGGCCGCGCTGTGCGACAGGCGCCGAGGGCTCGGCGCGGACGGCGTGCTGCGCGTGACGACGGCCGGCGCGGCACTCGCCGCAGGCGTCTTCGGTCGGCTGCCCGAGGGTGTTCAGGCGGGCGATTGGTACATGGACTACCGCAACGCCGACGGATCGATCGCCCAGATGTGCGGCAACGGCGTCCGGGTCTTCGCGCACTACCTGCGTGCCTCCGGCCTGGAGCGGCGCGACGAGTTCGTGGTGGCGTCCTTGGCTGGTCCGCGACCGGTGGTGTTGCACTCGGTGGACGCGCTGGCGGCGGACGTCACCGTCGAGATGGGCAAGGCCAACCAGGTGGGCACGGGTTCGGCGGTCGTCGGCGGACGCGAGTTCACCGGTTTGGCGGTCGACGTGGGCAATCCGCACCTGGCGTGCGTCGACGCCACGCTGACCGTGGACGACCTGCGCGCGCTCGACGTGGCCGCCCCGGTTCGGTTCGACTCAGAACAGTTCCCCGGCGGCGTCAACGTCGAGGTGCTGACCCGCGCAGTCGACGATGCGGTGACGATGCGGGTGCACGAGCGTGGGGTCGGTGAGACCAGGTCGTGCGGTACCGGGACGGTGGCCGCCGCGGTGGCCGCGCTGCATCACCGCGGGGACTCGACGGGCACGCTGCGGGTGCGCATCCCGGGCGGCGAGGTCGACGTCACCGTCACCGATGCCACCAGTTACCTGCGCGGACCGTCGATGCTGGTAGCCGACGGCGACATCTCCGACTCGTGGTGGCGCGCCCACGCGTGACGTTATTCGGATGCATTCGTGGGTACGCCATGACACGATCGGAAGCTGCTCATGACTGAATACGACGACCGCTACACCGCGCCCAGCCTCGGCGAACTCGCACTCGAAGACCGCACGGCCCTGCGCCGGGTCGCCGGGCTTTCGACCGAACTCACCGACGTCTCCGAGGTCGAATACCGCCAGCTTCGTCTGGAACGCGTTGTGCTGGTGGGTGTCTGGACCGAGGGCAGCGCCGCCGACGTCGAGGCAAGCATGGCCGAACTGGCGGCGCTGGCCGAAACCGCGGGCTCCGAGGTCCTCGAAGCGCTGATCCAGCGGCGCGACAAGCCGGACGCGTCCACCTACATCGGGTCGGGCAAGGCCGCCGAACTGCGCGACATCGTGGCCGCCACCGGGGCGGACACCGTGATCTGCGACGGCGAACTCAGCCCCGCCCAGCTCAACGCGCTGGAGAAGGCGGTCAAGGTCAAGGTCGTCGACCGCACCGCGCTGATTCTCGACATCTTCGCCCAGCACGCCACCAGCCGCGAGGGCAAGGCGCAGGTCGCCTACGCGCAGATGGAGTACATGCTGCCGAGGCTGCGCGGCTGGGGTGAGTCGATGTCGCGGCAGGGTGGTGGCGCAGGCGGCTCCAGCGGCGGAGTGGGCACCCGTGGTCCCGGCGAGACGAAGATCGAGACGGACCGACGCCGGATCCGCGAGCGGATGTCCAAGCTGCGGCGCGAGATCAAGGACATGAAGAAGATCCGCGACACCCAGCGCGGACGGCGGCTGCAGAGCGACCTGGCGTCGGTGGCGATCGTCGGCTACACCAACGCAGGGAAGTCCAGCCTGCTCAACGCCCTGACCGGCGCCGGCGTGCTGGTCGAGAACGCGTTGTTCGCGACGCTCGAACCCACCACGCGCCGTGGCGAATTCGACGACGGCCGGCCGTTCGTACTCACCGACACCGTCGGGTTCGTGCGGCACCTGCCCACCCAGTTGGTGGAGGCGTTCCGCTCCACGCTGGAAGAGGTCGTCGACGCACAGTTGTTGGTGCACGTGGTCGACGGTTCCGACGCCACGCCGCTGGCCCAGATCGACGCGGTACGCCAGGTAGTCAACGAAGTCATCCGCGAATACGACATCGCTCCGCCACCAGAACTATTGGTAGTCAACAAGACTGACGCGGCAACCGGGCTGGGGCTGGCGCAGCTGCGGCGGGCATTGCCCGACGCCGTGTTCGTGTCGGCCCGCACCGGCGACGGCATCGACCGGCTGCGCAGCCGGATGAGTGAACTGGTGCCGCCCACCGACGTCACCGTCGACGTAACTCTGCCGTATGACCGCGGTGACCTCGTCGCCCGCATGCACGCCGAGGGCCGGATCGACGCGACCGAGCACACGGACGACGGCACGCGCATCAAGGCACGGGTGCCGGTGGCGCTGGCGGCTGGGCTGCGTGAGTTCGCGACGTTCTAGTCGTCGTAGATAGGTGAACGATCAAGCCGCGGTTGGGAAACTGGACTTCTTTCGCAGCCCAGAGCAACGGGCACAGTTCATCGCGACGTACGACGCCGTATTGGCCGACTGGCCAGTGCCGTACGAAGAAGTCGACGTCGACACCGACGCCGGCGTCACCCACGTGATCGCCTGTGGGCCCTCATCTGCGCCGCCGCTGATATTGCTTCACGGCGCGACGACCACGGCGGTGATGTGGCGCCCGGTCATCGAGGCGCTCAGTGCCTCTTATCGCTGCTACTGCGTCGACACGATCACGGAACCGAACAAGAGCATGCCCACTCGGCGAGTCTTCGGGGTGTCGAAGCTCGTCGGCTGGCTGAGGCAGGTGCTCACCGCGCTCGGCGTCCCCGCCAGTGCGCGCGTTGCCGGATTCTCGTACGGCGGCTGGATGGCCGCGAATCTGGCCGTACATGCGCCGGAGCTCGTCAACCGGCTGGTCCTATTGGCTCCGGCAGCGACATTCGCACCGATCCCCGTCGAGTTCTACTTCCGCGTGTTCTCACCGGGCCCGCTGAGGTCACCGGCCATGGCCCGGAAGGCCGTCCAGTGGCTGTCCAGCACGCCGGGCGCGTCGTTGGATCCGACGTTGGACTTGGCGCTGACGAACTTGGTGTCAGGCCGATTCCTCCGGCTGGGTGTGCCATCGCCGACCGTTCTGAAGGACGACACCCTCCGCCGAATCAATGCGCCGACAACGGTTCTCATCGGCGACCGCGACGTGATCTACCGAGGCGGCCCACGGGCAGCGCTGGCACGCGCGCAGAAGCTCATCCCGAATGTAGCCGTGAGCGCGTTGCCAGGAGCAAACCACTGGTTGACTGTCGACTGCCCTCGGCGACTGGCCGATGAGTTGGTTCTGGGACTGACGTAATCCCTCAGTCGAGAGGCATGCAGTACCGCGCCTGATCCCGGAACCGTAGGTAGGCCGGGTCATTCGAGCGCAGGGCCGTGATCCGTTCGACCGCGTTGTTCAACCGCTCGGCTCGGCGCAACGCCCCGCCCAAGCGACCGAGATCGTCGTACGCATCGCCGATCGGGCGGCGGGCTTGCGTCTTGAGATGCAGTCGGGCGAACAACACGTCGCGCTGATAGTCCAGCCACCGCCGGCGTCCCTCCGCATACGCGGGACTGTCGCGGTAACTGATCACGATTCGTGTGCCGCCATGCAACCGACGTCGGTAACTCCCGTCTGCGCAGGGAAGTTTCGGCGCGTCGGTCAGCTTGAGGCTGGCCATCGAGATCTGCTCCTCCGTGCGGGTGTGAATCTCGCGGCATTCGGAGAAGCGATCGATCGTCACTGCCGCGCCGTAACAGTCCGCGGGGCGAACGCCGACGACCTCGAGGTACGCCACGAGCAGCTCCTGCGGGGTCGACGGCAGATAGGGAAACGGCGAAGGAGCCTCGGCAAGGCGTTGCGGACGGGGATGAACGGCCACGGCGACCGCGCCCCAGTTGAGCACCTCCACGTGCGTGCCCGCGACACCGTCGAAGGGAACCTCGACCGTGCCCGTGGGATGCGGCGCCGCGCCCGCGACGTGAAAAACGCTGACGCCGGCGACGCGGGCGTAGACGTCGGACGACTCGTCGTCGAGATCGCCGCCGCCCAGCCAACCGTCACTCGATTGCATGACGACTTCACGGGCGATGCCGAGGCACTGGCTCGGCTGGATGCCCACTGCCGTCATCCAGGCGAGCGCCAGATCCTCGTCGAGCACCGCGGGATCACCCTTGCGGCGACTGACCCAACGCGCTTCGCCATCGAAGCGAACCCGCTGCGGAACCGCGCCCGGAGCCAGGGACGGCAGTGGTGCGTGGACGATGTCCCACTCGACGACCCTGCCCGACTCGGGCCCCGGCATCTTCGGGTTCAGCCGATCCGGCACGCGATAGACGCCGAAGACGAGATCGGGTCGGGCCGCGAGACCCGTCGCCGCGAGATGGTTGGCGAGGTCCTCGAACTGAGCATTGCCACGGGTTGCGATCCTGCTCAGCACCGGCGCCGTTCGATCGTGAGCCAGGTAGGGCCGACGCGCGGCGTCGCGGACGGCTCGCTCGCTCTCGACGATCAGCCGGCGCTGCTCGGGCTCGGGATCGGGACCGAACTCGCTGCCGATGCCCAGCAATGCCTTCGGGTCGGCGAGACTGGCGGCGGTGTCCGTGAGATCACGGAACGACTTCTTGAGTTCGCCTTTGATGCTTGGCGGATTGCGGGCGGCCTCACTCGGTCGCACCGAATCGGGAACAGTGCCCCAGAAGTGAGCGCCTGCGGGACCACCGAGTACCTCGGCGTCGAGGCGCGCCTCGTGCTCGGCCCGCGAGCGTTCCCACTCTGCGTCCGCCAACTCGGTTCCCGCGGCGACGCGGGACGTGTTCGCCGCGTACCGCTGCGCCATCTTCGCCTCGATGGCGGCCTGCTCCTCGGGCGACTTCTGCTCCCACTTCTTCTGCAGGCGTTTGACGTACATATCCCGAATGCCCATCGCACGAGTATCAACAGCTCGTTGCGGTCGGTCAGGGAAATGGCGGAAGCGACTCGAGTTCGCGACGTTCCGTGGTTTGCGCACAAACTCCCCGCAACTTCCTCGGCTGGCCTAGTCTGACGGTTTGCTGCCTGGTCGACGGGGGACGACATGAGAGCTTGCGGAATCGTTGGTGTGGCGATGCTCGTGCTCGGCGTCGGCGGGCTCACGGGATGTGGAACGCAGGGCGGCGGTGCTACGGCGGGCTCGGAGCCGGCGGCGACGACCACGGTTTCCGCGACCACCGCTGCTTCGACCACGGTTGCCTCGTCGCCGCCGGGAGTGCCCGATACGGTGGCGGCCTGCCAGGCGGGCGTGCGGATGAGCGGCAGCATTCCGCCAGGAGCCGACCCGGACGAGCCCGATCCCACGCCGCAGCAGATGAAGGACTGGGCCGCAACGGTGGTCCCCGACTTCGAGGTCTTCGCCGCGAGCGTCCCCACTGACTTGGCGAACGCCGTGGCGACACAGCGTGCCGAGCTTCAGAAGGCCCAGCGCGGCGAGCGCCTGAACGTGCAGGATCCCGCAAGCACCGCGGCCTCCAACGCCATCGGCGGCTTCCTGTTCGACGAGTGCGGCCTGCAGCGGCTCGACGCCGTCAGCGCGGATGGTCGCCTCGGTCCCATGCCGACGACGCTGCACGCGGGTCCGGTGGTGGTCCGGTTCGCCAACACCGGCGAGCCGTCCCGCGACGCCTTCGTTCTGCTCGTCGCGCGGGTCAGGGATGGTGCGACGGTTTCGGTGCAGGACGTGACGTCGGAAAAGGTGGACTTCGCCGATGTCGCCGACGTCGTGTCCGGTGTACAACCGGGCGACGGTCGAACCGGATACGGCGCCTTCACGTTGGCGCCCGGACGCTACCTCGCGGTCAGCGTGCTGGGCGTCCCGCCGGAGTTCTCGGGCGGCGTCGATGCCGCGGAGTTCACGGTCGCCTAGCAGCCGGCCCGGCCGTCATGCCTCGACGTCGAAGAGCGCCTCGGTATCGGCGCTCGATACGCGTTGGGCAAGATGGGCTTTCAACTCATCGAGCCGATGCTCCTGAGCGGGAGTGTGCGAGTCGGTGTGGGCCAGGTCGATGAACTCGTCGGTGACGAACCCGTCGCGCAGCAGCAAGGTCACCGATTCGACGCCGACGCCGATCTCGAATACGAAGTCCTCCAGTAGCCTGCCGCGGTCGGGGCGCACCGACGTGCGGTCGACCGTGAATCGGCCGTCGGTGACGGCACGGGTGACGGCTTCGAAGGCGTCGCGGGCACCTGGACCGCGGAACGGCGTGCGTATGGTGATCGTCCGACGTTCGGGTGGTGTGCCGGGGGAGAGCAGATCGAACGCACGGCGCAGCGCCTTGAACCCGATCGCGACGCCCGCCGGCGAATGCGGCCCGGCGTAGCGCAGCAGGTCGTCGAACGTGAAAGTGATTGTCTGACCGCGTTCTTCGACGGTGACAGTCTCGGTCATCGGGACACGATCGCCGGCGGATGGTGCGCCCGCACCGGCGGCAGCTCGCCGGTGAACTTCTCCACCTGCACCAGAACGTGCGCGCCCGTACAGCCCTGCGCCAGCGACGACGTGCCGATGTCGGCGGTCAGCACGTTGGGGTTGCCGTGTACGCACAGTGTGTCGGGGTCGGCCGGGTCTTGCGGGTCGTACCATGCGCCCGTCGACAGTTGTACGACGCTGGGGCGCAGACCGTCGTCGATCACGACGCCGGCCAGGCAGGCTCCGCGGTCGTTGAACACCCGCACCACGTCGCCATCGACCAGGCCACGGTCGGCTGCGTCCGCGGGGTGAATCCGGATCGGCTCACGCCCTAGGACTTTCGAGTTCTGGCTGGTGCCTCCACCGTCGAGTTGGCTGTGCAGGCGGCTGGCGGGCTGGTTGGCCAGCAGGTGCAGCGGATAGGTGTCTGCGCGGTCACCGCCGAGCCATTCGGTGGGCTCGTACCATCTCGGGTGACCGGCGCAGTCTTCGTAGGAGAACCCGTCGATGTCGGTCGAGAAGATCTCGATGCGACCGCTCGGCGTGCCCAGTCGATGGGCCACCGGGTCCGCGCGGAAGTCGGCGAGCAGTGTCAGCCCGGCCTCGGTGGGCAGCCGCAGCTGGCCGGCTCTCCAGAACTCCTCGAACGATGGAACGGCGAAATCCAGTTCGGCGGACCACTTGTCGTACATGTGCACCAGCCACTCCTGGGCGGTGCGGCCCTCGGTGAACTGCTCGCCGAAGCCGAGTCGGTGTGCCAAGGCCGAGAACGTGGTGTAGTCGTCTCGGGAGTCGGCGTACGGCTTCGCCAGCGCGGGCATGGCCACCAGCAGCGGGTCGTTGCGCGAGCCGGAGTAGTCGTCGCGTTCGTATGCGGTGGTAGAAGGTACGACGATGTCGGCGTGCTTGGCCATCGCCGTCCAGTACGGGTCGTGCACGACGATGGTGTCCGGGCGGGAAAGCGCCCGGCGCAGCCGAGGGATGTTCTGATGGTGATGAAACGGGTTGCCGCCGGACCAGTACACGCATCGGATGTCGGGGTAGGTCAACCGCCGCCCGTTGTAGTCGAACTCCTCGCCAGGGTGTAGCAGCATGTCGCTGACGGCGGCAACCGGAATGAACGTCGCAACGGGATTCAAGCCCTGCGGAATCGTCGGCAACCGGCAGCGCAGGGGTGGCATGCCGACTTCGTTCTGCGAACCGTATCCGTGCCCGAAACCGCCTCCAGGAAGCCCAATCTGGCCGAGCATCGCGGCAAGTACCAATCCCATCCACGGCGCCTGTTCGCCGTGCCGGACCCGTTGCAGCGACCAGCTGACGGTCACCAACGTGCGGCCGGCGGCCATCCGTCGGGCCAAGCTGGTCAGCGCGTCGGCGGGCAGCCCACAGATGGCCGAGGCCCACCGCGGTGACTTGGGCGTGCCGTCGGCGGCGCCGAGCAGATACCGCTCGAAGGGTTCGTAACCGGTGCAGTGGGTCTCGAGGAAACTGCGGTCGGCCAACCCTTCGGTCGCGAGCACGTAGGCGAGCGCCAACATGATGGCGACGTCGGTACCCGGCACGGGGGCGAACCACTCGCAGTCACCGTTCAGGTCGTCGCGCAGGGGGCTGATCGACACGACCTTTCCACCGCGCTCGCGGAGCCGCTGCATCGAGCTGCGGGTGGGGTGCTCTGTAGCGCCGCCAGGATTGACCGCTGAGTTCTTCAGTGCCACACCGCCGAAGCACACCATCAGGTCTGTGTTTTCGGCGATGACATCCCATTGCGTGGATCGCTTGAACAGGTCGTCGTGCGTGCCGACCACGCGCGGCATGATCACTCCGGTGGCGCCGAGGCTGTAGGAGTGTCGCGAGAAGGTATATCCGCCAAGCATCTTCAGGAAGCGGTGGACTTGGCCCTGGGCGTGATGGAACCGCCCCGCACTGGCCCACCCGTACGAGCCGCCGTAGATGGCCTCGTTGCCGTGGGTGTCGACGACGCGGCGCAGTTCGTCGGCCAGCAGCTCGGTCAACTCGTCCCAGCCGACGGCGACGAACTCGTCGGCGCCGCGGCGCGAACTGGGACCGGGTCCGTCGTCTAGCCAGCCGCGCCGCACCGCTGGGCCGGCGATCCGCGACGAATGCCGAAGCGAGCCGGGCAGGTTGCCGAGCAACGGCGACGGGTCGTCGTCCCCGTCGAATGGCCGCACGGACGCGATGTCGCCATCGCGTACGTCGGCGTGAAACGCCCCCCAGTGCGTCAGTGAGGTCCGACCGGTCGCCATGGCGCCGAGTCTAGGGCGCTGCGCCGACGGCCTCCGCGCTCCCAACCATCCGGTTGGGTGGTATAAGCTCGGGCCCAATTCTTCGTCACATCCCACTCCCGATCTCGGAGGTCATCCATGGGTTCGTCCAGCCAGGTAGTCAAGTACGACCGCACCCTCTTCGAGCCCGAGCACGATCTGTTCCGCGAGTCGTATCGCGCATTCCTCGACCGCCACGTCGCGCCGTTCCACGAGCAGTGGGAGAAGGACAAGATCGTCGATCGCGGCGTGTGGCTCGAGGCCGGCAAGCAGGGCTTTCTCGGCATGGCGGTGCCCGAGGAGTACGGCGGCGGCGGCAATCCCGACTTCCGCTACAACGTCGTCATCACCGAGGAGACCACGGCAGGCCGGTATAGCGGCCTGGGCTTCACGCTGCAGAACGACGTCATCGCGCCCTACCTCCTGCGCCTGGCCACCGACGAACAGAAGCAGCGTTGGTTGCCGGGGTTCTGTTCGGGTGAATTGATCACGGCGATCGCAATGACCGAACCCGGCACCGGCAGCGACCTGCAGGGCATCAAGGCCCGTGCGGTCAAGCACGACGACCACTACGTGCTCAACGGATCCAAGACGTTCATCACCAACGGGATCCACGCCGACCTGGTCATCGTCGTTGCGTGCACCGACCCGGACAAGGGCGCGCAGGGCTTCTCGCTGCTGGTCGTCGAGCGGGGCATGGAGGGGTTCGAGCGCGGCCGCCATCTGGAGAAGATCGGGCTGGACGCGCAGGACACCGCCGAGCTGTCCTTCACCGACGTGAAGGTGCCCGCCGAAAACCTCCTCGGCGAGGAGGGCCTCGGGTTCTTCTACCTGATGCAGAACCTGCCCCAGGAACGGATCAGCATCGCCGTCATGGCGGCCGCGGCCATGGAAGAAGTTCTGGCCTCGACGTTGCAATACACCAAGGAGCGCAAGGCGTTCGGCAAGCCGATCGGCAGCTTCCAGAACACCCGCTTCACGCTGGCCGAGCTGTCCACCGAGGCCACCACGGTGCGGATCATGGTCGACGAGTTCCTCCGCCTGCATCTCGAGGAGAAGCTGTCCGTCGAGCAGGCGGCAATGGCGAAGTGGTACTCCACCGAGGCGCAGGTCCGATTGGTCGATCGCTGCCTGCAGCTGCACGGTGGATACGGCTACATGCGCGAATATCCGGTCGCCAAGGCGTTCCTGGACTCGCGGATTCAGACCATCTACGGCGGCACCACGGAGATCATGAAGGAGATCATCGGCCGCAGCCTCGGCGTCTAGCCCGCTTTGTGGAAACACGAGTTTCCCGGGTTGCCCGCGCGACACAGTCCCGCGACCGGTTGGATATCCCTCAAGATGGACGTCGTCTGACGCACAGTTGACGGGCGCGATACTTACTGGGGACTTGTGCCGGATCGGGGTGAAGACGGATGAGCGGGCTACGAACCGTGTTGGGGACGGTTGCGAGGCGCGCGGGCGTGGCGCTTGCCATGGCCGCCGCCGTCGTACTGCTCGCTCCCATCGCCGCGGCGACGCCGGAGAGCGATGCCGACGCCGCGATCAATGGCGCGTGGGAGGCCGGCGGGGGAGCCACCGGCCCGCTCGGGCCGAAGGACGGCGGCGTTTACCCCGTCGGCGCTGGATTCGGACAGAACTTCGCAGGCGGCAAGGTGTTCTTCACCCCGGACACCGGCGCGCACATCATGCAGGGGGCGATCCTCGACAAGTACATGTCGCTGGGCGGGCCCGCCGACGGCGATCTGGGCTTCCCCAACATCGACGAGGGCGGGGGCAAGGCCCCGAACAGTCGGAACACCACGTTCAGCGCCGCCGACAACCCGGTGATCTTCTGGACGCCCGACACCGGTGCGCGCGTCGTTCGTGGCGCCATCAACGCGGCATGGGACAAACTCGGCGGATCGGCGGGAGTGCTCGGCGTACCGACCGAGGACGAGGTGTACAGCGGCGACGTCGTTTCGCAGAACTTCTCCGGCGGCCAGGTGTCGTGGAACTCGAAGACCAAGGCGTTCACCACGACACCGCCCGAGCTCGCCGATCAACTTGCGGGCCTGGCCATTCCGGGCGACGCGACCTCGGCCATCAACGCGGCACGCCGGGCCGCCGGGGGCCCGCTGGGTCCGCTGGGCGCCGCGGAAGGGCCGCCGAGCGAGGTCGGCGCCGACGGACTGACGCAGACCTTCGCCGGCGGCAAGATCTTCTACAGCCCCGCGACCGGCGCCAGCGTGGTCACCGGCCAGGTCCTCGCCAAGTACGAGAGCGTCGGCGGTCCGGGCGGCGACCTCGGCTTCCCCACGGGCAGTGAGTCCGACGGTGGTTTGGCGCCGATGAGTCGCATCGCCACGTTCTCCGCGGCCGATCAACCGGTGATCTTCTGGACGCCCGATTTCGGCGCCGTCATCGTGCGCGGTGCGATGAATGCGGCGTGGGCCAAGCTCGGGGGAGCGACGGGCGAACTCGGCGCGCCGACCGCCGACCAGACCGAGAACGGCGATGTCGTCACGCAGAAGTTCAGTGGCGGCGCCATCTCCTGGAACAAGTCGACCAAGGCGTTCAGCACCGAACCGCCGGCTCTCGCCTCGGCGCTCTCGGGTCTGGAAGTGCCCGGACTGAGTGCGCCGGAGGCGCCGCCCGCTGCGCAGGCATCGAGCGAGGACGGCGGCAAGTGGTACTCGAACCTGCAGTGGTGGTGGCTGGCGGCGATCATCCCGGTCGTGCTGCTGGTGGCGGCGGTCGCGACGGCGGTGGTGTTGCACGGCCGGCGGGGCGATGACCGGGCGCCGCTGAACCAGTTCGACGACCACGACGACGGGGTCTTCGAATCCGGACCGATGCCGTTGGCCGACCGGGGTGCCGGCGACGCGTTCGCACCGCCGAATGCGTGGATGTCGGCAGGCGACGTTCACCCCGATCATGATGATCACGACGGGGACGACGAACCCACTCGGGCGACCGCTGCGTTGCCCGAAGGCTTCCCCGACGACCAGGACTCGATCGACACCGCGCCGACGCGCATCGAGGAGGCGCACGCCGAGGCGTTCGCCGCCGCGACGGGTCCTGCGCCCGAGGTGGATTCCGAACCGGACCAAGAACCCGACCCTGAACCCGAGCCCCCGAGTGGCCCGCCCAGTGGTCGGCACGCCGCGATCGTCATCGAGGAGCCGGCGCCCGCACAGACGGCATTTCGGTTGGCGCACGGCGATCCGTATCACGCACCTGACGGATATCCGGTCAAGGCCGACACCACGACCGGCCTCTACTGGCTGCCGGGGAACGGCCGCTACGACGAGGCGCGCGCCGAAATCTGGTTTGCCAGCGAGGAATTCGCGTTGACGAACGGCTTCGTCAAGGGTTGAGCAGGCCGAGCCGTCAGACCTTGCGGATGACGGTGACGACCTTGCCCAGGATGGCGGCTTCGTTGCCGGGGATGGGATCGAACGCCGGGTTGTGTGGCATCAGCCAGACCTGACCGCGGGTGCGCTTGAAGGTCTTCACCGTCGCCTCGCCGTCGATCATCGCCGCGACGATGTCGCCGTTTTCCGCGACGTTCTGTTGACGGATGACCACCCAGTCGCCGTCGCAGATGGCGGCATCCACCATCGACTCGCCGACGACCTTGAGCAGGAACAGCGAGCCCTCGCCGACGAGTTCACGCGGCAGCGGAAACACGTCCTCGACGGCCTGCTCGGCCAGGATCGGTCCGCCGGCCGCGATGCGTCCCAGAACGGGTACGAACGTCGGTACGGGTAGGGCATCGGAGCCGTCGACGTCGGTGGTCACGGTGGCCGCGGCGACATCGTCGGCGCTGCGCACGTCGACCGCGCGCGGGCGGTTGGCGTCCCGCCGCAGATAGCCCTTGCGCTCGAGCGTGCGCAGCTGATGGGCGACCGACGAGGTGGACGTCAGCCCCACGGCGTCACCGATCTCGCGGATGCTCGGCGGATATCCCCTGGTGGTCACCGAGGAGCGGATGACCTCGAGGATGGTGCGTTGACGCTCGGTGAGGGCGGTGTCCCGGCTGTCGCTGCTGTCACTCATGGCGCCGAATGTAGTCGCCCTCGGCGCGATAATCAAACATGTGTTCGAGGCGTGTCGCAGCGCGTCGGCTCGGACCGGGACTTGTCGGTGCCCCCCGTTATCGTTTGCAACAGTTCGATCACATGTTCTAGTCATCGAACACCTGAGCGATTATGGTTTCGAACACAAGAGCGAACACACGCACCATCGAACACACCGAAAGGCCCCGCAGATGACCATCATCACCCGCGAGAATCCCACCGATGTCGTCGTCCGGCCCGCTCGACCCGCCGCGCAGCGTCGGCCACGGTCCAGCCGCCCGGCCGGGGCGCCGCTGCGCTACCACGGCACGGGCGTGCTCATGTCGCGCGCATCGCATCGCCGCAAGCCCATCACGCCGTTGACCACCGTGCTGCTCGCGCTGGTGGCCGCCGGGATCACGGTGTGGCTGGGTCTGGTGGCCCAATTGGGCGCCCCTGCCGAGTCGACTGAGCAGGTACCCAGTCGTCTGGCGGTGGTCCAGGTGCAGACGGGAGAGTCGCTACAGCAACTCGCGCAGCGCGTGGCGCCCGATGCGCCGGTCGGTTCGGTGGTCGACCAGATCCGCCAACTGAACGCGCTCGACTCGGCCGCGGTGGACGCCGGGCAGACACTGATCGCGCCCGTCGGATGAGCGGGCCCGGTGCGGGATCAAACTCGCTGCCGTGCAACGGTACGCTCGTACTCGACCGAGGTGCTCGGGCTTGTCGACGGCGGCGAAGGAGCGGTGATGCACTGTCCGTTCTGCCGTCACCCCGACTCGCGGGTGGTCGATTCCCGCGAGGCCGATGAAGGTCAGGCGATTCGGCGTCGCCGGTCGTGCCCGGAGTGCGGCCGTCGATTCACCACCGTGGAGACCGCCGTGCTCGCCGTCGTGAAGCGCAGTGGCGTCACCGAGCCGTTCAGCCGCGAGAAGGTCATCCGCGGTGTGCGGCGCGCGTGTCAGGGGCGCCAAGTCGACGACGACGCCCTGAACCTGCTGGCGCAACAGGTGGAGGACGCCGTTCGCGCGGCCGGATCACCCGAAGTGCCCAGTAACGAGGTCGGCCTTGCCATCCTGGGCCCGTTGCGCGACCTCGACGAGGTCGCCTATCTCCGGTTCGCCTCGGTGTACCGCTCGTTTTCCTCGGCCGACGACTTCGAGCGTGAGATCGAGGCGCTGCGGGCGCATCGCGGCGTGGCGTCGAGCTGACGTCCGACGTCAGTCGATTTGTCTGACCCCGTCGTCGACCACGCGCCCGGCCACCTTGACCCAGCCCTCCGGGCTCCAGACGGTGCGGATGTGTGAGCCCTTGCCCTGCGTGATCGACAGATCGCGGCTCAGGTGGTCGGTGATGCGCACGGCCGCCGCGCCGGTGGCCTCGTCTTCGAGAATGCCGAGGTGGCTGGCGAACATCCTGGCCCGAATGGTGCCCTCGCCCTTGTCGATCCACGCCCACAGGTAGTGCTCGACGTCGTCGCTGTAGTCCTCGGGATCCGCTTCCAGGACCTCGTCGACCGAGCTCAGATCGTAGATCGAGAAGTCCGGCGCCCAGTCGGAGCGGGCGCTGATCACGGTGAACTCCCCGTCGGGTTCCGACTGGTACTCCACCTGCACGACGCCGGCGGGCACCTGCAACGTCTTGATCGGCGTTCCACGCTGTTTCAACCACCACGCCGCCCCCACCGTCGGGTGTCCGGCGAACGGCAACTCGGCCGCGGGCGTGAAGATGTGCGCAACGGCGGTGTTGGCGCCGGATTTTGGTAATGCGACGTAGATGGTCTCGCTGTAACCAAGCTCCGTGGCGATGCGTTGCCGATCGCCGGGATTCACCTGGCTGGCGTCGACGACGCCGAGGGGATTGCCGAAATTGCCGTCCGCGTCGGTGAATACGCGCAGCACGCTCACGTCGATGGCCATGTGCCCGATGCTACTTCGTCAGCGGGGCGGCGCGGTTGGCTGTCGGTCAGGTCGCGCTGCGCTCGTCGGCGCCCATCGCGTCGAGCACGGCCACTCGGGTGCCGACCGACCCGGTGATCGTGGCTTCTCTGATGCCGTTGCGGAGCAGGCTGCGCAGCATGTCCTGGTCGTACACCGCGGGCTCGGTCGAATCGATGAACTTCTCGACGACCTCGACGAAGCGGTCCGGGTCGTCGTGAAACGGGAAGTGACCCGAACCCTCGAAGACCTCGAGTAGCGATCCGGGCATGGCAGAGTGCGCCATCCGGGCATGGCTGACCGGGATCACCGAGTCGCGTGACCCCCAGATCAGTTGCACCGGAACAGATTCCGTCAAATAACATCGGTCGAGCATCGTCACCACCTGGCCACGCCAGTCCACCACTGCGCGCAGGGTGCGGGCGAACGCCGACGACGCGGTCGGCTCGGGAAGGTCGGCGAGGATGCGCAACACGTCGGGAAGATCGCGGCCGAGGCCGGTCGATCCGAACAAGGCGCCGCCGAGTCGCCCGACCACCTGCAGGGCGGGCAGCACCAGCGGTAGCCGCAGCAGCGCAAGTGCCTCGGTGCCCATCGGCAGCGATGCGACGCGCAGCGCGACGTTGACGTCCTTGGTCACGCCGCCGGCGCCGATGAGGATCAGCCGGTCCACCAGTTGCGGGAACTGGTAGGCGAATTGCATCGCAACCCCACCGCCCAGCGAGTGGCCGACGACGGTGACCCGCTCGACGTCGAGCACGCTCAGCAGGTCACGCATTCCGTTGGCGTAGGCCGCAACCGAGTAGTCCGCGCGGGGCTTATCCGACCGGCCGTGGCCCAGCAGGTCGGGGGCGATGACGGTGAAGCGCTGCGCCAGCTTCGACTGCACCGTGCTCCACGTCGTGGAGTTGTCGCCGATGCCGTGGATCAGCAGGATCGCCGGCCCGGTGCCGGCCACCCGGAACGCACGCCGGTACCCGTGGATGGTGCGGTACTGCAGAGTTGGAGTGAGTTCACGCACGGTGCGCAGATTGGGCTTTCGCTCCGTCATGATCGCCACTCCTTGCCAACATCATCGTCGGGCCCGGTCAGGGCGGTCAGGTCAAGAGCCTGCGGTGCCGCCGTCCCCGTCTCTGGGATCCTCGCCCGATTGCTGGGCAAGGAACCGCTCGAACTCGGCACCGAGTTCATCACCGCTTGGGAGATCTTCGTCTCGCGCCAGCAACGACCGGTTCTCTTGAGCGGCAACGAACGCATCGTACTGGCGCTCGAGGGCGGTCACCACTTGAGCGACTTCCGCGCTCGATTCGACCTGCTCGTTGATCTTGGTAAGCACCTCGGCGCCGGCCTCGCCCAGCGCCCCGAGCGGAATCTGCAAACTACCCGTCCTGGCGACCTCGGCGAGTAGCGCCTCCGCCGCCGCCGGATAGTCGGTCTGCGCCAGGTAGTGCGGCACGTGCACGGTGAATCCGACGGCCTCGTGGCCGTGCTGCGCCATCCGGTATTCCAGCAGGTTGGAGACGCTCGCGGGCACCTGAACCTCGCCGACCCACGGCTGGTGCTCAGCGATGAGCTCCTTGTCGGTGGAGTGCGCGGTCATGGTGACGGGCCGCGTGTGCGGCACCGCCATCGGAATCGTGCCCAGCCCGATGACCTGGCGGACGCCGAGCCGCTCGGCAAGCAGCCGCACCGCCGTGATGAAACGCTCCCACCGCAGATCCGGCTCCATGCCGGCGAGCAGCAGGAACGGCGTGCCGACGGTGTCGTGCAGCGCGTAGAGGTTCAGTTCCGGGTCGTCATAGTGCGTGAAGTGGTCGGTCTTGAACGTCATCAACGGCCGACGCGACCGGTAGTCCAGTAATTCGTCGATCGCGAAGGACGCCACCAACTCGGTGTCGAGGGTGTCCTTCAGGTGAGTTGCCGCCAGCTTGATCGCGTGACCGGCGTCGGAGAATCCCTCGAGTGCGTGTATCAGTACGGGGCCCCGCCCGTCCGCAGACGACAGCTGCGGCGCAGGGAACTCCAACTCGTACATCCCGGTCTGCTCCGGGTGGTACTGCTCAGGGCCTTCTGGGTGATCGGCCATGCTGCTTCGCCTCCTTGGTGACACCTAGTGTCGCGCACTTTGCAGTGATTGCCATCGCTGGCCCACGCAAACAGTTCGAACAAGCGTCGTGTACCAGCTCATTCCGCCCGCGGCAGTGGCGGGGAGCTCAGGGACTGGGAATCGAACCCGCCGCGACACAGCGTCGTCGGGCAAGATCGGTGGTCATGCGCGCCGCCCGGATCGTTCTGTTGACGGCCGTCGTGGCGTCGGGGGTCTGTTGTGCAGGCCCGGCGCCCACCACACCTGCCGCGGCCACGACGACGACCACGACCACCACGTCCTCGCTCGCGGCCGCGAAGGCGGTGCCCCCGCAGCCCCGGGTCGGGGCGGTGTTCATCGGCGGACAATCCCTGCACGCCTGTTCCGCGGCGGTGCTCGATTCGACGGCAGGCGACCTGATTCTCACCGCGGCCCATTGCATGGCCGACGGCATCGATACGTACTTCGTGCCAGGATTCGCCGACACCGCCGCCGGCGCCGACTTCTTCCACGTGGACGCCGTCTACCTGGACCCGCGCTGGGTGACCGACCAGGATCCGGTCGCCGACTTCGCCATCGCCAGGGTCGGCCGCGACGGTGGCAGTTCGGTCGAAGCGCAGGCGGGCGGGGGATTCCGGCTGGGAACGGCGCCCAAGGCAGGTACCGACGTCACCGTGACGGGTTACCCGGTCGGGGAGGGCGGGCAGCCGATCGGCTGCACGACCCACACGTCGGCCACCGAGCGGGGGTTTCCGTCGCTGCCCTGCGGGGGTCTGGTCGATGGAACCAGTGGTTCACCGTGGGTGGTGGGCTCGGTGATCGCTGGCTTGACCGGGGGCCTGGACGGTGGCGGCTGTGAGGAGAAGGTGTCCTACTCGCCGCCGTTCGACGACGCCGTCGCGCGGCTGTTGGTCCGTGCCGAGGCGGGGGGACCGCCCGACGAGGCACCCACGGTCTTCGACGACGACTGTTAAGCCCTGAACTGGCTCAGCGCGCGGAGCTTGTTCATCACGTCCAGCGCCGCCACCTTGTAGGCCTCGGAGAACGTCGGGTAGTTGAACACCGCGTCGACCAGGTATTCGACGGTGCCGCCGCATCCCATGACGGCCTGTCCGATGTGCACCATCTCGGTGGCGTTCGTGCCGAAGATGTGCACGCCGAGAAGGCGCAGATCCTCCGTCGAGACCAGCAGCTTGAGCATGCCGTAGGAATCGCCTGCGATCTGGCCGCGCGCCAGTTCGCGGTAGCGCGACACCCCGACCTCGTAGGGGACGGAGTCCTTGGTCAGGTCGACCTCGGAGGCGCCGACGTAGGACACCTCGGGGATCGAGTAGATGCCGATGGGCTGCAGCTCGGTCATGCCCTTGCTGGGCTCGCCGAACGCGTGGTACGCGGCGAGGCGGCCCTGGTCCATCGAGGTGGCCGCCAGTGCCGGGAACCCGATCACGTCGCCGACGGCGTAGATGTGGTCGACCTTGGTCTGGTAGTTGTCGTCGACGAAGATGCGGCCGCGGTTGTCGGCCTCCAGTCCGGCGGCGGGCAGGTCGAGGTGCTCGGTCTGGCCCTGCCGGCCCGCCGAGTACATCACGGTGTCGGCGGGAATCTGCTTGCCGCTGGCCAGCGTGGTCACGGTGCCCGACGAACCGACGTCGACGGCCGTCACCTCCTCGCCGAAGCGGAACGTGACCGCGAGGTCGCGCAGGTGGAAGCGCAGCGCCTCGACGATCTCGGGGTCGCAGAAGTCGAGCATCGAATCGCGCTTCTCGACGACCGTGACCTTGGTGCCGAGCGCGGCGAACATGGAGGCATATTCGATGCCGATCACCCCGGCGCCCACCACCACCATCGAGTTGGGGATGGTCTTGAGGTCGAGGATTCCGTCGGAGTCCAGCACGCGTTGTTCGTCGAACTCGACGCCTGCCGGCCGCAGCGGCTTGGTGCCGGTCGCGATGACGATGTTGCGGCCCGACACGGTGATTCGTTCGGCGCGGCTGGGGTCTTCGATCTGCAGGGAGTGCGCGTCGATGAAGCGGGCGTGCCCGATGTAGAGCTCGACCCGGTTGCGCAGCAGCTGCGAGCGGACGACGTCGATCTCCTTGCCGATGACGTGCTGGGTGCGGGCCAGCAGGTCGGCCGGGGTGATCTTCTCCTTCACCCGGTAGCTGGCGCCGTACAGCTCGCGTTGGCTCATGCCGGTGAGGTAGACCACCGCCTCGCGCAGCGTCTTCGACGGGATGGTTCCGGTGTTCACGCAGACGCCGCCGAGCATGAGGCCGCGTTCGATCACCGCGACCGTCTTGCCCAGCTTTGCGGCGGCGATGGCGGCCTTCTGCCCGCCCGGCCCGGAACCGATGACGACGAGGTCGTATTCCTGCGTGGAACCCATGGGAGTAGTCCTACGCCGGTTGCGCTGATCTTGCATGCCGACGGGGTCAATAGCGCGTGAACAACGGCCTTCATCCCCAGACGCGAATTCGTCCACAGTCGGCGCCGCAGACGCCGTCTGCGCCCGGAGTTCGACGGGGCCCGCTGAGACGTTCTGCGCATGACGATCTTCTTCAATGACGACTTTCCGCTCCACGAGCCCGGCAAGCTCATTGCCGCCATACCGGCGGTGCTGGGTTTCGTTCCGGAGAGATCCCTCGTGCTGGTGACGATCGACGGCGGCGAGATGGGTTGCGTTATGCGTGTTGATCTTTCGGATGACGTCTTCCAATCGATCGACCGGATGGCGGAGGTGGCCGCCGCGAGCTGCCCCGAGGCGGCGATCGCGGTGATCGTGGACGAGGACGGGGCGGCGTGCCGGATGTGCAAGGACGATCACCGCGAACTGGTCGACGCCCTCGGGGACGCGCTATCCGAGGAAGGCATCCTGCTGTGGGGCGCCCACGTCGTCGACCGGGTGGAGGCAGGCGGCCGGTGGCACTGCGCGGACGGCTGCGGCAACAACGGAACGATCGAGGATCCGTTGGCCTCGCCGATGGCGGCCGCGGCCGTCCTGGACGGCCGTCGGCTCTACACCCGGCGGGCCGAGCTGCAGGAGGTGATCGCCGTGGCCGACCCCGTCCGCACCGCCGCCCTGCGCGGCGTCATCACCGACGTCGCGGCGTCGTTCGACGGCGACCAACGCCCACCCGGGGATGCGCGCGCCGACGTCCGGCATGCCATGGCTGCGGCCGCGAATGCCAGCGAGGGGCGGTTTCCAGCCGATGCGGACCTGGCGAGGCTGGCGTGCGGGCTGACCGACTCGCGGGTACGGGACACGTTGTACGCCTTGGCAGTTGGACGCGACGCCGGGTCCGCGGAGTCGTTGTGGGCGCTGTTGGCGCGCACCCTGCCCGAACCGTGGCGCCTAGAGGCGCTGGTGTTGCTGGCCTTCTCGGCGTACGCGCGTGGCGACGGTCCGCTGGCCGGGGTGTCGCTGGATGCTGCGCTCCAATGCGATGCCGAGCACCGAATGGCAGGCATGTTGGACCAGGCGCTGCAGACGGGCATGCGCCCCGAGCAGATCCGGGAGTTGGCGCTCACCGGCTACCGGATGGCCAAGCAGCTCGGCGTGGACATGCCGCCGCGCCAAGGGTTTGGCAGGCGGGCGGGTTAGACTTTCTCGACCTTGACGGCGTGTGCCATGTGGTGCGGCAACTCCACCTGCTCATGGCCGGGGATGACGATCAACACACTGCCGTGATCGCTGACCTGCACGGTCACGCGCGCGTTGGGGACCACGCCTGCGTCCTTGAGCCGCGCGATCAGGTCGGTGTCGCCCTGGACGTGCTCGGTGAGCTGACGTACCCGCACGGCCACCGGAAAACCGGTCGGCAGCTCGGTGAGCCGGACCAGCGACACGTCTTCGGAACCCGAGCCGACGATGCCGAGCTCGGACAGCCCGGGGATGGGGTTGCCGAACGGCGAGGTGGTCGGGTTGTCGAGCACCTGGACCAGGCGACGCTCGACGTCTTCACTCATGACGTGTTCCCAGCGGCAGGCCTCGGCGTGCACCTCTTCCCACGGGAGGCCGATGACGTCGACGAGGAGGCGCTCGGCCAGCCGGTGCTTGCGCATCACGGAGACGGCCAGCGCGCGGCCCTTGTCGGTCAGTTCCAGGTGGCGATCACCGGCGACGTGCAGCAGCCCGTCGCGCTCCATGCGCGACACGGTCTGGCTGACGGTGGGGCCACTCTGCTCGAGGCGTTCGGCGATCCGGGCGCGCAGCGGCACCACGCCCTCTTCTTCGAGGTCGTAGATGGTCCGCAGATACATCTCGGTGGTGTCGATCAGGTCGTTCATGTGCGCCTTCCCAAAGCCCAGCGTCTCAGCCGAGTCTACCGGTGCAGACGCCCCAGCAGGGGCCGACATCACCGCGTCGCAATGTGATACCCGCCGCGGGTGCCGCGGCGGGTATCACAGGGGGGGTCTAGCTGGCGTAGGAGCGCAACCGTTCGGCCCGCTCACCGTTGCGCAGCTTGGCCATCACCTCGCGCTCGATCTGGCGGACACGCTCACGGGACAGTCCGAACAGCTTGCCGATCTGGTCCAGCGTGCGGGGCTGGCCGTCTTCGAGGCCGAACCGGAGTCGGATGACTTGCTGCTCGCGCTCGTCGAGGGTGGCAAGGACGTGCCGAATGTCGGTGTGCAGCAGCTCGGAGATGACGGCGTTCTCGGCCGACATGGCCTCGGCGTCCTCGATGAAGTCGCCGAGCGGCGCCTCTTCGTCGCTGCCGACCGGCATGTCGAGGCTTACCGGGTCGCGGCTGTGCTCGAGCAGATCGGCGATCTTCTCGGCGGGGATGCCCGACTCCTCGGCCAGTTCCTCGTCGGTGGCCTCGCGGCCGAGGTTCTGGTGCATCTCACGCTTGATGCGGGCGAGCTTGTTGACCTGCTCGACGAGGTGGACCGGCAGCCGGATGGTGCGGCTCTGGTCGGCCATGCCCCGGGTGATGGCCTGGCGGATCCACCACGTGGCGTACGTCGAGAACTTGAATCCCTTGGCGTAGTCGAACTTCTCCATCGCGCGGATCAGTCCGAGGTTGCCTTCCTGGATGAGGTCGAGCAGAGGCATGCCGCGTCCGGTGTAGCGCTTCGCCAGCGACACCACCAGGCGGAGGTTCGCCTCGAGCAGATGACGTCGGGCGGCCTCGCCGTCGCGGACCACGGCCGCGAGTTCGCGCTTGCGGTTGTCGCCCAGTCGCTTCTTGGTGTCGAGAAGATGCTGCGCGTAGAGCCCAGCTTCGATGCGCTTCGCGAGCTCCACCTCGTCGGCCGCGTTGAGCAAGGCGGTCTTGCCAATGCCGTTGAGGTACACGCGTACCAGATCAGCGGCGGGGCTCTGGGCGTCCAGATCGCTGTCGAAACGGCTTGCGGTCGCAGTTGCCATTACGGCCTCCTAGTCGGCTGGGACTGTCAAGAGCTATAACGTCGTAGCGGCTCTTTGAGTTCCCACCGATCGCCCAGTTCACACCTTCTGACCTGCATGTATTGTGCGGCGACCTGAGAATGTCCTGAGAAAGGCGAAAGATTTCCCTCATCAGGGAACGTCGTGCCGCGACTCCGTCGATTCGGGTTGCGGCGGGAGGTCGATGTGCCGCTCCAATGCGGGCCGCTCGGCGGTCGGAAACAGCGGAATCCGGGATCCGCCCGCATATCGCCGTGGTTCCTCTGCCCGCCTCGGGGGCCGGTCGTTCGCGATCAACACGGCGATCCACGGCAGGGGAATCGACGCCACCAGGATGGCCAACGAGATCAACCCGTTGTGCCAGATGCCGTACGCCAGGGCGGCCAGCAGGAGCGCGGGCACGCGGAACGACATGATCGTGAGGTACTTGCGTACCCGCTCGCGATGCTGCTCTTCGTAGGGCTGCGCCGCACGTGTGATGAGGACCGGCCGACCATCGTCGTCGAAACTCAGCTCTTGGCCGTGTTTCATACCTCTACTGTTCCACATCCCGCCCAGGCGAAACGGTTCGGTTTCTAACCCATCCGATCCCGGGCACAATGAACGTCATGCAGACCGACACCATCGAGCGCACCGACAGCGACGAACGCGTCGACGAGGGGACTGACGACGACCGCCCCAAGTTCTTCCACTACGTGAAGAAGGACAAGATCGCCGAGAGTGCCGTGATGGGCACGCATGTGGTGGCGCTGTGCGGTGAGGTGTTTCCGGTGACGAAGTCGGCCAAGCCGGGCTCCCCGGTCTGCCCCGACTGCAAGCGGATCTACGAGTCGCTCAAGAAGTAGCCGCCGGCCGGTCCTTGACGACCGGCTCGTCCTCGACGACGGGGGCCGGCTCGTCCTTCGGGACGTCCTTGTTGACCGTCGCGGTTTGCGATTCCTTGAGCGACTCGGCCTGCTCCTCGATCCAGCCGCGCAGGCGATGGGCATGGGTGACCGGGGCGGGCCACTCCTCTTGCACGGCGGCATTCAGCTCGGCGCCAAGCATGATGGCGAAGCCGAGGAAGAACGCGAACAGCAGGAAGGCAATCGGGGTGGCCAGCGCGCCGTAGGTGTAACCGGTTGCCGTGATCCAGGTCAGGTAGAGCCGCAGCCCCACCGTGGTCACCAGGAACACGATGGCGGCCAGCACGGAGCCCAGCAGCAGCCGGTGAGTGGGCAGGGGTCTGGGCAATGACACCCGGTACAGGAAGCCCAACACCAGCACCAGGCTGATGAAGAGCACCGGGTAGTAGGCGAAGCGCATTTCGTTCGCCCAACTGTCGGGGATGTACTCCGCGAGTTTGATCGGCCCCAGCGCGATGAGCGGCGCGGTGACGATGACGAAGACCAACATCACGATGTACAAGCCGAGCGCGTAGAAGCGTTGGCGTACCGGGTGTCGCAGCGGGGTCTGGTCGTGCGCTTCGACGATGGAGTCGACGAACGCGGACACCGCCGACGACCCGGCCCACAGCGAGATGACGAAACCGATCGACACCACCTCGCCGCGAGCGCCAAGCAAGATGTCGCGGATCGTCGGTTCGATGATCTCGTTGACGACGTTGGGCGAGAAGAAGCTGTCGGCGGTGCGGATCAGCCGATCCTCGATGGTCGGTAGCGTCTGCGGCCCGAACAGTGGCGCCACGTAAGCGAGACTGCCCAACATGCCCAGCAGCAGCGGCGGCAGCGAGAGTGCGCACCAAAATGCCGCCTGGGCCGACTCGGAGAAGATCGAGTCGTCCCAACTCTTGGACAACGTGCGCTTGGTGATCCGCCAGATGTGGTGCCGGGACGGTTTCACCGGTGGGGGTTGGTCGCTCATGGCCCCACCAGCAATACCCCATACCGCGCGATTACGCCCTGAAGGCGACCACGCGGTGGGTCGGTCAGGACTCGGCCGGACCGACCTCGATCACGGCGGCGAGCTCGATCAGCTTTGCCTCGTGCTCGTTGGCGTGATGCTGGCAAAACAGCAGTTCTGCTCCTGAGGGCAGCTTCGCGCGGACGCGAGCGGCTGCGCCGCAGCGGTCGCAGCGATCAGCCCGGGTCAGTTCGGGGCTGGTCAGAGTTGCGTTCATGGGCTCCTCCTCCGGTCGCGTGGCTCTACTGTGTCAGACGTTTTAGCTTCCGGCCTTGTTCCCCGGCCGTTCATCGGTGTGTCGTGTCTCACGTATTGGCGAAGTTGCGGGCACGGCAGGCTGGGCGCATGATCCCGACGCCACGTGTGCTGGTCCATCTGTGTACGGCCGACGACTGGCACCGTGCGCAGGAGGTGGGCGAGCTTCGGCCACCGTCGCTCGACGACGTTGGTTTCGTGCACCTTTCCGCCGTCGGACAGGTTCATTTGCCGGCCAACCGGCTCTACGGCGGCCGCACGGACATGGTCCTGCTGCGGTGCGACTCCGCGTTGCTGGGAGCACCGGTGCGTTGGGAACCAGGCGTCCCAACCGATCCGGCCGCGATGCTCTTTCCCCATCTGTACGGGCCGCTGCCCGTGGCAGCTGTGATGAGTATCACTGCGTACCTACCTCGACCCGATGGGACGTTCGCGGAACTGCCGGTCGATCAGTCCGAGGCGACGTAGGCGTCGGCCTCGATCTCGACGAGCAGTTCGGGGGAGATCAACGCCGACACTTCGACCATCGTCGCAACGGGTCGGATGTCTCCGAACACCTCGGCGTGCACCGCTGCGACCTCCTCCCACCGGCCGATGTCGGTGACGAAGATCCGGGTGCGCACCACGTCGGTCATCGAGGCGCCGGCTTCGCGCAGCGCTAAGTCGATGCGACGCAACGCTTCCCGGGCCTGGGCGGCGATGCCGTCGCCCGGTGCGGTGGTGCCCGCGACGACGATGAGGGGGCCGACGCGTACCGCCCTCGCGTATCCGACCGCGGACTCGAACGGCGATCCCGACGACACGGTCACCCGGTGTTCAGACATCCCCGGCACGCTAGGCGGGGACGGCTTCGACGATCGAGACCGGACCCGCGGTCGGTATCACGCGGGTCTGCCGAAAACCCGCGCGTGACAACAACTCCGCGTATTCGACCGCGGTGCGCTCCCGGCCACCGGCGGTCACCAGCATCTCGAGATCGAGAAACATGCCCGGATGCGACGGGGTGCCCTCGGGAAGCACCAATTCCAGCAATAGCAGTTTGCCGTTCGGCGCCATCGCGGTGCGGACGTTGCGCAGGATCGTCAGCGCGCTGGCCTCTTCCCAGTCGTGAATGATCGTCTTGAGGAGGTAGGCGTCGCCGCCTTCTGGCACCGCGTCGAAGAACGAACCACCCGTCACGGTGCACCGTGACGCCACCCCGGCCGCGTCGAGAACCGGACCGGCGTTCGCCACCACCGACGGCAGGTCGAACAACACCCCGCGAGCATCCGGTGCGCCGGCCAGCACCGCGCCGAGAAGCGCACCGTGTCCGCCGCCGACGTCCACGATGAGCCGACGGTCGGTGAAATCGTATGCGGGGGAGACGGCTTCGATGGCCATGCTCGATACGCCGGTCATGAAGTCGTTGAAGACGGCCGCGTATTCGGGGTCGGTCTCCAGGAAGTCGAAGAACGGCATGCCGTGCAGCTGGTCGACGGCTGGCTTGCCGGTGCGCACCGAGTACGACAGGTTGCCCCAGTCGGCCCAGTGGTGCGGGTGGCCGAGGAACAGCAGCATCGGGGCCATGCTGCCCGGGACGTCGGTCCGCAGCTTCTGGCCGAGGCGAGTGAGCTCGAACCGGCCATCGCGACGCTGCTTGAGCATCGACGAACTCGCCACGGCACGCATCAGCCGGAAGGTCGCGCCAGGATCCGAGCCGACGCGGCGCGCCACGTCGTCGGCACTGCGCGGCCCGTCGGCGAGCGCGTCCGCGATGCGGAGCTTGGCGACCACGCACAGCGCCTGTGTCAGCCACGCACCCTGAGCGACTTCGAACAACGCCAGATCGGCGGGAATGGTCGAGCGGTTGAGCCACTGGAGGCCTGCGCGGATTCGGCCGATGCCGTTGATCAGCCAGGGCGGCGGAGGTTTGCGGGAGTCGGGCACGGATCGAAGGATACCGGCACCGATGGAGGCCGACGGCCGTGTCGAAACGGCGCCTACCTAGACTTACAAATCGTGGGAATTCTGTCAGGCCTCGCGCCGTGGATCGTCTACTGGGTCCTGGTCGGAAACGTGCCCTTGACCGCCGCCGCTGTCGTTGCCCTCGCGGTCGCGATCTCGGCCGTCTCGGTCGGGCGCTGGCAGGGAAACTCTTGGCGGGTACTCGAAATCGGGGCCTTCGCAACGTTTTTGGTGGTGACGATCCTGACGGTCGCGTTGAGCGCGTCGGCAGTCGAGCGGTGGATCCTGCCGGTCAGCATCATCGGGCTCCTGCTGGCCGCCTTGCTCGGCGTGCTGATCGGTAGGCCGTTCGCCGGTGAGTACGCCGACGCGTCTGGGCCCACCGACGAGACCCGAAGCGAGCTGTTCGCGCGGATGCACATCCGGGTCACGTGGGTGTGGGTCGGTGCCTTCGCGGGCATGGCGGTGTCGGCGTCGATTCCCGCGATCGTGCACGACGACGCGACGATTCTGGACCTGCGGACGCCACTGTCGTTCGTCTGCTACTGGATCGTTCCGTTCGCCCTGCTGGCCGTCGCGGCCGTCGCGGCGCACGTCCTGGTGGACCGGATGACAGCCGCGGCCAACAGCCCGGACGTGGTGCGTCGCACCTCCTTCGTCGCCTTCCGCGAACTGGCGATCGACGAGCTGTACTACCTAGCGCGGCAGAAGGTCGAACGGGAAGTCGGAGCCGGCATGGAGGCGTTCGACGTTCAGGTCGGTAGCGCGGGTGTGCCCCTGACCGGTGACGAGTCCCGGGAGTCGTGGCCCGCGACGTACAAGGTCCGTCCACGCCGCTGAGGGTCGTTCGACGGCAGCCTCCTGAACTGCGGCGTAACCAACGGAATAACTTTTGACGCAAACGCAAATTTTGGCTGTGGAGACACCTGCCCTCATCTAGTGTTCGTGGACCCCTACGACAAGGCCAGGTGCTCGCGATGACGGCAGAGGGTGTGGTGAACGCGGACCCGGCGGACGTCGAGTGCGTCGATTGTGGGTACGAACCGGAGCTGAAGCGGACTCTGGGTGGCTTCCAGGTGTTCGCGGTGTCCTTCGCGTTCATCTCGGTGGCCGTCGGGATCTTCGCGACGTACGACGACGTCCTCGTGAACGCGGGCCCGGTCGGGATCTGGTTGTGGATCCTTGCTGCAGTGGGACAGGCGTTGGTAGCGCTGGTGGTCGCGCAGTTCGCGGCGCGCATTGCGCTGAGCGGCTCGTCCTACCAATGGGCCTCGCGGCTGGCGAATCCGAAGATCGGCTGGTTGTTCGGGTGGCTCACGTTCTGGTACCTGGCGATCGCCGTGGTCGCCGTCGACAACGCGCTGGCCAGCCAAGCCTTCATGCCGTTGGTGGGGATGGCGGAGAACGAGACCACGGCGCGACTGCTCACCGTGGCGATCCTGGTGATTCAGGCGGCGCTGGTCATTGCGTCGACGCGGCTGGTCGGACTGATCACCTCGGGTGCGGTGGGCATCGAACTCGGCATCGTGGTGGTGCTGGTGATCGCCTTGGCAGTCGTCATGGTGTTCACCGGCAGCGGAGATCTCGGCAATCTCACCTCGCGTGGAATCACCGTGGATTCGCCAAACTACTTCGCCATCGGCGGCGGGTTGATGGCCGGCATGATCATGGGTCTCACCACGCTCGTCGGCTTCGACTCCGCGGCCAACCTCGCAGAGGAGGCCAAGGATCCGTTCCGTAGCGTCCCGCGGGCGATCGTGGCATCGGTGGTCGCGGCGGGGGTGCTGGGGTTGCTGTTCCTGATCGCGCTCACCATCGCGATCAAGGACGTCCCGGCGGTGACCAACAGCGGTTCGCCGGTGGCAGCGATCATCCGCAGCCAGCTCGGCGCGGTCACCGAGCGAATCCTGTTGGCGGGACTCGCGTTTGCGATGTTCGGGGCTGGAATGGTGGTGATGGCCGCCTGCTCGCGGCAGGTCTTCGCCATGGCACGTGACAAGCGGTTCCCGGCGCATGGGCTGATGCGAAAGGTCAACCCCAAGACGCAGACCCCGGTTCCGGCGACTGTCCTGATCCTGGCCGTCGGAGTGGTGCTGATGCTCGGGCTGCCCGGTGATGCATTGCTGCAGTTGATCATCGGCTCGACGATCCTGCCGGCGCTCATCTATGGCGCGATCGTGGTGCTGTACCTGGCGGTGCGGAAACGACTGGAGCACAAGGCGGGTGGCTTCAGCCTTGGCCGCGCCGAGCTGCCGGTGGCGGTCGCCGCGCTGATCTGGGTGGCGTTCGTGTTGTTCGTGCTGATGACACCGGAGGACGCGGGCGTTCCCACCATGATCGTCGTCGGTCTGATCCTCCTCGGCGGTGTCTACTTCGCGTACATGATGTTCTTCAACCGCGAGGTGCTCGACACCGAGCCCGGCGAGGACATCTTCGCGGCCGCACCAGGAACGACGGAATGACGTCCACCACGGCACGGCCGGTCCAGCTGACCGGTCGCGTCGTACGTCCCGACGACGGCGAGTACCCGGTGGCACGCGCCTGCTGGAACCAATTCTTCGTCTTCACGCCGCTCGTGATCGTCTTCGCCCAGGAGACGCAGGACGTCGTCAACGCATTGGCGTGGGCGCGGCAGAACGGCGTCCCGCTTCGCGTGCGCAGCGGTGGGCACTGCCTCGAGGGTTGGTCCAACGTCGACGACGGCATCGTGATCGACGTCAGCGAAATGAAGTCGGCCACAATCGATTCCGTAGCACACACCGCGACCGTCGGCGCCGGGCTCAACCAGCTGGAGGCGGTGACGGCGCTCGGCGAGACCGGCTTCGCCGCGCCGACCGGCACCGAAGGGTCCGTCGGCCTCGTCGGCGCGACGCTGGGCGGCGGCTTCGGGCTGCTCACCCGCCGGTTCGGCATGGCTTCCGACAACCTGGTGGCAGCAGAGGTCGTCGTCGCGTCGGGCACCGACGGGGCCGAGGTTATCATCGCCGACGCGGCGAACAATACGGATCTGCTGTGGGCGTTGCGCGGTGCGGGCAACGGGAACTTCGGAATCGTCACGTCGTTGACCTACGCGATTCATCCCCTCGCTCAGCCCATCTACGTCACTGCGAGTTGGTCCGGCCTTGGCGATCTACCCGAGGTGTTCGACGCGTGGCAGCGCTCCGCCCCGCACGTGGATGACCGTCTCACCAGCCAGCTCGAGATACGCCGCGACGAGGTTCAGCTGATCGGCGTTCTGATTGCCGGATCGGAGGCGGAGGCGAGCCGGCTCCTGGCGCCCGTTCTGTCGGTCGGTCATCCCGACGTCTCGATGAAGGAGGCGGCCTGGGCCGAGACCTACGCGGGCTTCCAGATCCCCACACCCGATGAGCCGAGAAACTGGAAGTTCAACTCGCAGTTCATCTCCGAACCATTTCCGGCAGAAGCCATCGAGATCGTCGCGGCGTTCATGGCGAACGCCCCCACGGCGGATTGCAATTACTTCACCAACGCCTTCGGTGGAGCCGTCAGGAGCAGTGAACCGCCGGGCGGATCGGTGTTCGCGCACCGCGGGGCGCTCTTCTACGCCGAACCGGGTGCCGGCTGGGGACCACGGCGGGGCCACGTGCTCGTCGAGGAACCCGGCGCGGCCGATCCACTGACACCGCGGTGCCTGTCCTGGCTCGACGAGTTCGGTCAGGCGTTGGCGCCCTTCGTGAATGGCGCGTACGTCAACGTGCCGAACGCGGGAATGGCGGATTGGGCGAGCGCCTATTGGGGAGCGGGAGTCGACGAACTTCGGGCCATCAAGGCGAAGTACGACCCGCACGACGTGTTCAGCTTCGAGCAGAGCATCCCGCCCGCCGACGACCATCTGTGACCGTCATCCGACCTTCGTAACACACTACTGGGGAGCAAATGCCAGCCGAAGAACCACCAATCATGGAAACCCACGAGCACACCGTGGACCATGACATCCAAGCCTCGGAGCAGACTTCACACGAAGCTGAGGGCGCGGCGGGCGCCTTTGCCACGAGCGACGGCCACGTAGGCCCTGGCGGCACTTCGGTCGTCGACGGTGCAATAGGTGCTGGGGCCTCGAGCGCCGACAGGATTCCGCCTGAGGACGATAGCGGGGCGCCGTTCCACGAACCAGCGCCCCCGCACACGGGCACAGCGGGTTTTCCCGACCCGCCCCAGCCATAGACTGGGACGAGGGTCGGCCGCCTAGTCCAGGTAGTCGCGCACTAGAGACCGATATGCGCTGTGCCTGTGCTCGGAAGACGCACGTCGCGGTGCAACCGTGTGGATACCGATATCCTGGACTGAAGCTTGGCGTCATTGGTCGACATCGCAGGGGGGCTCTGATAGCCGACAACCAGTGCGAGCAGTGCACGAACGGCCACTGCCGGTTGAATCGTGGAAGTTGCCAATGGGAGCACACTGAAACTTGCATCGACCACCTCGCAGAACTCCGCAACACCGACAACGATGCTTGGATCTTTCTGGGCGAACTCATTGCTATGTCTGAGGCAGAAAGTGGTCTTGTAGGCAATCACGTGTCACCACTGAGGAATCTCTCACAGCATTGGATGGGCGAGCTGAA
Organism: Mycobacterium sp. URHB0044; assembly: GCF_000620625.1. Lineage (GTDB taxonomy): Bacteria > Actinomycetota > Actinomycetes > Mycobacteriales > Mycobacteriaceae > Mycobacterium. Next base: position 260,414 of record NZ_JIAW01000002.1, read on the forward strand.
GGCCACCGGGAGCACCGGGATGTACCGGCTGTACTACGGCGAGCCGGATCAGGCGGCTGACATCGCGGTCGGGCTGTGTGTTCGGCTCAAGCGGACCTTCCCCAGGCGCGACTCGACCCGGCAAGCCCAAGACAGCGACATCCGGGCGGCCCGCGACCTGTTCCTTCGTTGGCTGACGGATCATGAGATGACGAGCGGGGACTAGCATGTTGCGGAATACCACAACAACAGTTGCGGAGGAGTGAATCAGATGCCACCTTCAAACCCGTTCGCGATCGACGACCTCACAGCGTCCGAGCGCAACGCAAAGGCGCTTGCACGCGCTGACCTGCAGATGCTTGCTGCCCTAGTCAGGCTGAGACAAGACAAGGGGCTGACTCAAGAGGCCGTAGCTGCCGAGCTTGGGCGAGACAAAAGCGCCGTGAGCCGCTTCGAACGTCTAGATTCTGATCCCCGCATGTCGACGGTGCGGCGCTATGCCCGTGCGATTGGTGCACTGGTTGAGCACGACGTCACCGATTTCGTCAACAGCGGTCCGCAACCCGCGCCACTTGCCCAGGTGTTCGTGTTCGCGCGTCGAGAGACCTCCGTGGCGTCACAGCCACCTTCCCGTCGCGAGTTGGTGCCCGCGGGCATTCGCTACGCCGGGAACTGAAAATATCCCTCCCGCCGGTGACGGAAGTGACAGATGGCACCTGAAGATCAAGAACCCGTTGCGGGTGACTCCCCGCCCGAGCCGTTAAAAATCACGCCAGTTGTCCCGTTATATCAACGGCCAGATAGCAATCTGGTGGCCATCGCCAACATGGCCGAATTTGTCGGCTTCCCGATCACCTTCTATATGCCATGGGGCATTGCTTCCGGTCACACAGCAAACCCAAACGAGTACTACCGGCATCTGGGAGATAGCGCAGTCGCCGGGACCCTCCCCGACGATGTGCCCGAAGGATGGGCCGATGCCATCGCCGAATTCGCCGAGATCAACTTCTACAAGTACTCGAGGCTGACTCCGTCCGAACGGGCAGAGAACGTCATGCTCGATGGATTCAACCTCACCTCATTCGTCGCGCTGAAGAACGCACAGTGTTGGTCCGGTGGGTCCGCCCATTCCGTGGACCACGAATATCTTCGGGTGTCACTGACGGATGTCAGTGCGTGGGCATGGGGCAAGCTGCAGTAGCGCAGTACGACTGGGGTCATGCAGCCCGTAGAGCCGGGCCTGCTGGTTGAGCAACTGCAGGCACTCCTCGCCCGCCGCGTGGTCGCCGGCCATCGCTCCCGGCCACACCGCCGCGAGCAGAGCCTCCAACCGCTCCACAAAGATGGCCCTAACAGCTGCCCGATCTCCCGGAGCGACAGGCCCTCTGCACGCAGACGCGGCACTCCGCGTTGCGAACTAGCCGGTCAGGCCCCCGCATGATGCCTCGATCATTCGAAAACCGACCTCGGGGGGAGAGGGCAACGCACCGCGGCGTTGCCCGCAAGGTCGCGCGGCTAGCGCGTCCGACCCCCTATCCCTGTGTCATCCCTGTGTCTCTGGTTGGTAACCAGGGCGACGGTGTGAGCGCGGGACGGCTGCAGGACGGTGTGAGCGGTGTGGACGGTCTCCGTCCTGTGAGGGCCTGTCTGCGGCATGTGCTCGTCACCAGTCTCGGAGGTGTGCGCCGGGAGTGCGGTGGGCGGTCGGCCTGTGCGGGCGTGGCCCTGACCGTCCGGCTGCTCCGGCGGGTGCGTCGGCCCTGCGTGCCACGGGATCTCTCCGGGGGTGGCTGTGCTGCTGGTGCGTGGGTGCTCGGCACGATGGGTTCCCTCCGGGATGCAGGAGACCCCGCAGCCGGGCGGTAGCTGCGGGGTCTGCTGGGGGGGTTGCGGCGGGGCCGGTGCCGTGAGGGGTCACCGACCTCGCCGCTTCCCGGACCTATGCGGCGGTGCCGACCTTCACGACGGCGGACGGTTGATTGACTGAGAGGCCCCAGCGCCCTTCCACGCGGCAGCGGACCTGGTTCTGGGTGAAGTCGGCGTTGACGGCGTCGGACCACTTGACGCTGACGGCGTTGTCGTGGTCGAGGGTGACCGCGCCCTCGCCGATCACGAGGCCGGTCTTCGCGCCGAGGCCCTGATTCAACGTCACGGGGTAGCCCCACAGGCGGCGGGCTACCGGATCCACCGGGACGCCACGGACATCGGTTGCGCCACTGGTGATTTCGAGTAGCTCGATCGACTCCCAGTCCGAAGCGGACAGGCAGATGACACCGGGCGTGTAGCCGTTCGCTTCGAGCAGCGTGATGGCCTTGCGGACGCTGGTGAGCGCGTTGGTGGCGAACGCCTGCACGACGATGCCGCTGGTGTTCAGGATGCCGGTGAAGTGCTCCCCGGTGCCGTCACCGCCGATGACTTCGTTCTCCAGGGCGCGGCGCAGGCCGTAGAGGAGTTCGTCGGTGACGAACCGGGAGAGGTTGACGTTGTCGCTGATCATGTATTCGTCCATCGGCTCGCTGATGTGCGCCACGACCCTCAAACGGTTTTCCACGGGGAGCAGCGACACGACCGACGTGGGCTTGGTGCCGCCGACCGCCACGGGTGCCGCTTGCAGCGTCCGGACGGACTGGCGGAGGAACGAATAGGACGGCGGCACAATCCTCGTCGGCAGCACGTCGAGAACCGACACCAGAGGGCGACCGGTCGGCACGACCTCCGGCAGCAGAATCGTGCTGGTGGTCTGCACCCCCGACGCGAGGGCCTTGGTGCCTTCGATCCGGGACGCCTTGACCACGTTTTGCGCGAGACTCTTGAGGCCGGTGCCTGTCAGGGCGAGGTGCAGCGTCTCGCCGGAGCCGGAGCCGGAGTCGGGGTCGGCAGGCTTGAACCCGTCGCCTGCGCTCGCGGCCATCGCGTCGAGCCGGGCAAGGATGTCGGAGGACTTCGCGGCACCGTCGATTGCCTTCTGGAATTCGTCGGCGGCGTCGAGGTGCTTTTCGACCTGGGCGGTCTCGTCGGCGGTGAGGTCACGCTCCAGTTCGGCGGCGGCTTCGACGATCTGCTTCGCCAGCGCGAGCTGCTCGTCGATGCCCTTGGTGAATCGGTCCGGGCCGGTGGTCTTGGTGGTCATGGTCGCTCCTTGGTATTTGATGCGGGTACGGACGATGCGCTCGCGGATGGCGGTGGTGTCAGCGGATTTCGCTGCGGTGATCACGGCGCGGTCGTTGGCCGGCCGCGCCACGATCGACACCTCGATCAGGTCCAGGTCGTGCAGTTCGTTGACGCCATCGGCTGCCTTCGTGGCCCTGTTCACGGCGTAGCCGATGGACAGCGCGCCGACTCGACGTGCCTTCACGGCTCGGTAGGCTGCAGCGCCGAACTCGGTTTCGAGGTCGAATTGACCTGTCACGTGCAGACCTTCGGGGACCTCCTCGGCCTTGACGAGCTGGCCGACGAGCGCTCTGGGGTCGACGCTCCCACGGTGCTCCCAGTTGAGCGGGACGATCCGGTCGCTGGTGAGGCCCTTGGCGAACGCGCCTGGCATCACCCGGTCGTTCTGCGAGTCGGTGTTGCCGAACGTCGATGCCCAGCCCTCGAATTGGCCTTCGGCCAGGCCAGCGGTCTTGATGCCCACAATGGACACGGTTTTATGCTGCATGGTGAATGTCCTTCTGGGACAGCGGAATTGGAGTATCGACAGCCGGTGCGCCCCGCCTAGCTGGGCGGTGCTGCGCCTCTGGCGTCAGCGGTGCATCGGTGGATTCGTACACGGCGCGGTCAGCGGGATCTCTCTGAGACCCGACCTCCGCGCAGGCGACTGCTCCGGACGCCACGGTAGCACCGGGGCCGGACGAGCACGGGGATGTCACGGCCGGTCGCGCCATCTGCGTTCATCCCACTGGTCGGCGTTCGCGGGGTCGACGCGGGCGTGCTCGGTGCGCGTGAAGAGTCCGTCGCCGAGCCGGTACGGCACGCTGATCTTGGCCGGTGCTGCGCCGTCCTTGGGTTCACTCGGCGTCGTCATGGTTGCCCCTCTCCCGGTTGGCCATCCCGTTGGCGTCGAAGGCAAACGCGTCGAGGATGGCCTGCCGGTCGGTGTCGTAGAACTCGCCTGCAACCTGAACGAGGCGGATACCGAGCGCGAGCGCGAGTTCCTCCATCCGCCCGGACTGACGAGCTTCGGCGATCACCGCGACCCACCCGGGTTGGTCCTCGGCTGATATGGCGGCGACGAGCCTTGCGGCCAGCGCCACGTCTTGGTACTTCGCGCGCGCGGTCGGGTTGCTGCTCATGGTGTTTCGGTTCCCTTCGTTGTGGTGAGTTGCCCGGCGACGATGCCGGACGGTCGTTGGCTGGCGGGGAGTGATTCGAGCCACGCCCGGCACGCCGGGAGGGCAGGGCACCGCTGGCAGACGGCGACGGCGGCAGCTCGGGCGTCGACGTGATGTCGAGTCGAGCAGGCCCCCCGCCCGATTGGGTGCGTGGCGTCGAACACCTCAGGGTGGGTGCGGCAGCGTGCCCCCTGCAGGCGTGGCGTGTCACGGAGGATCGCGGCCAGCAGGTCCACCACGGGAAGCGGCACGGGCGCAGGCGTTTTCCGGCGTCGTGTCATGCGATCTCCTGGGTGGGGGTTCGGGACGCCCGTCGCGGTCCCTCTGCGCGTCGGGGGGGCACGTCGACTTCGATGCAGGTGTGGACACCGCCGCACCGAGACCCGCACGGCGAGAGCGCGTCTCGGGCCTGCCGCGCCTCCGCCAGGTCCCGCCAGTACGTCCACTCGGGGCTGGCCGGGTTCCCGTTCCGGTCGATGCAGTGGCAGACCAGCACGCCGCGCCGCTCGACGGGGTGAGTGCTCACCGGAGGTCGTCCTCCGAGCCGGAGACCGGAAACAGGCTGAGCGGCCCCGAGAGCGATTCGGGGAGGCCTGTCCGGCACTGGGAGACCGGCCCGGCCTGCTGACGCGCTGGCGTCGCACGGGGCCGTCACGACGCCAGCGCCTGCGGATCTTCCGGGACCGGGGGCCGGAGCGGGGGTGGCTCCGGTGCCGGAGGCGCGGCAGCACGCCGGGCCTCTGCAGCCTTCGCGAGTTCGGCCCGGACCAGCGCCGACCCGCGAGCAGCGATCTCGCGCCGGTCGACGTGATCGCAGACCCGCGCCGATCCGGTGTAGCCCTGCGAGTCGCAGAGACCACACGCGGCTATCGCTGCTGCTGCTGCTGATTGACGCTCCGTGAAATGAGGCTGCACCGCAACGTCTTTCGGCATCCCGGAGTCTTCGGCGCGCCGAACCTTCCGGGCGAACTCGATGATCTCGGACGGCTCCGGCGCGTCCGGGTGGTGCTGCGCTCGGAGCTTCACGCCAGCGATGAGATCCGGCAGCGCCAGATTGTGTGCCGAGAACAGTTCGGCCCACAGCGTGGCCATCGCGATCGCTGCCTGCCGGTCGTCGAGCCGGGGGGCGGTCCTCCGGTGGAGCAGCGAGATCAAGGTGAGTACTTCGATGGCGTCTGCGGTCGAGGTCATTGCTCCAGGGCCTTTCGATCCAGTTGTTCGACTTGCTCGGCAGCGCGCTCCTTGGCGCGCTGTTCGGCCAGGAGTTCGGCCCAGTCGCGTTGCTTCGACTTCGGCGGCGGCGCGGTGCCCTCCCGGAGCACCTCGGATGCGATGTACGGCAGGAGACCAACCCCGGCATCGGGCCGGGCCTGCCATCGCCGGAGTGCCTCGGCCACGACCTCGGGCGGCAAGCCGTCGCCGCGAATCAGCTCCGACGCCTTGAGTCGGAGCGCGGTCTTGACGGCTGCCGGGGTGTTGCTCGGGACGAGCGTGGCAACGAGCCGGGACGCTGACACGTCGACCGCATTCGACCGGCCCAGCTCCTGCCCGCGCTCCTCGCCACGCTCATGCACGTCCGCGTTACGTAACGGAGAGAGAGAACTAGAACCGTCAATTGAACCGTCAATAGAACCGTCATGTGTGCCACTCATGGGTGGCGCAAGCACATCCGGAAATGGCGCAAGCACATCCGGAAATGGCGCAAGCACATCGGGTGCGGTTGCGCCATCCTGAGTGGCGCAACCACCGTCCTCCGCTTGCGCCATCGTGGGTGGCGCAAGCACAGGCAATTCGTAGATGCTCGCCCGGCTTACTCCGTGGGATTTGTAGCCGCGCTTCACCACTCGGATGAGGCCCCGGTCCTTGAGTTGCTCCAGAGTCCGCACCGCTGTTCGCCGCGATCTTCCGAGCGTCGCCTCCACGTGAGAGATCCGCACGGAACCCTGACGGGAATCCGCGTGGCACTTCTCCGCGACCGCGATGAGCGCGAGCGTCTGCGCTTGCGTCAGGTCGGCCAATATGCCGGAGCGTGCCGTGAGCACTTCTCCTACCAGTTGGCCGCTCATGGTGTGCTCCGGTCGCTCGCGGCCCGCGTCCGGTGCCACTCGCAGGCGGCACCCACGGTTGCAATCCGGATTCGGCAGGGCGTACCGGCCTGCGTGATGCGACCACAGCGGAACGTTCGGGCGACCCTGACCCGCCACATGATGTGATTCGCCACCGCGTCGAGTTGTTCGTGCGGGGCACTAGGGCAGGCCACGTCGACCGAGTGTCCGTCGCGACCCAGCCGGTCGACCTCCACAAGGGCGAGATACTCTTCGCCGTCGCTGTCGATCCCCGTCGCAGCCAGGTAGCCGGGTGCCCCGACGTCCCACAGCGGGGCTGATCGATCCCGGTCAACGAAGATGACCTCGTCCCAATTCGCGTCACCCATCACGCACCCCCTGTGTCGTGCAGGAGGTCTCGTCGGTTGTCGCTCCGGGCGGTATGATTCGAGTTGTCCCTCACCAAGGACTTGATGGAGCCGCCCCGCTGCCCGCTGGGGCGGTTTCTTCGTTCCGGGGGGCTCATGGCGCACCGCCGCCGCTGGTCTCGCCGACGAGCCGGATCTCGGCCCGGTACTCCCGCTTCGCGACCGTCCGGTGATCGGTCACCACGACAGTGATCACGTCGCCCTCGGCGGACACGTCTGCGCGAGATGCTTGTTCCCCGTGCAGGATTGGGAACACCTCGGATGCGGCCGCGAGCCCCGCCGCGATCAAGTAGGCATCGCTCCGGTCCTGCGCCTCGCGCTGCTGCGGGTCCTCCCGGCACTCCGGGCGCGACATCAGGCCGCACCCCCGCGCCGACGACGTGCCTTCGCCGACGCCAACGCGAGCCGGGCGTAGTAGGCCTTCCGAGCGTTGGCGGCTCGCCTGGTGCGCTCTGCAGGGGAGAGGACCCCGTCCGGGTCTACCTCCCGCTCGAAGCGTTCATCGAATTTGCGTCGGGCCGCTGCAGTTCGGGCCGTCCGGTCGGTGGTCTTGGCCCAGCTGGCGTGAGACGCGAGAGACGCACGCAGGCGTCGTTCGCCGGGCGAAAGATCGCCATTGCGGTATTCGGACACGGAAAGCCTCCGGGGATGAGGGCATGCTTTCGCAAGCCAGGCCCTCCCCTAGAGGGATCGGTCGGAGGGTCATCCGACGCGCAGAGGACAATCTACCTCGGCACTGCGCTACCGGCCCGAAAGCTCGTCATCTCCGCGAGTCCGCCCACGAAGCATCGGTATTGTCACGCGGTTAATCCCTTGTGACACAAGCGAATCGAACTGTCTAGCCAGGTTGGCCTCGGTGCGCGGCAGCGATTCGCGGCAGCCGGGACAGCGGATGACGTAGCGGCGGCGCACCACAATGACGCCTTCCATCGCCGGTTCGATCCGGTCGGCGGCGTCGGCTAGCGACCGGCCGGAGTCGAACACGCGCAGCGGTTTCTCCGTCGCCGCGTCGAGGAACTCCATTCCGCCGTCGCGACGGGCCTTGCGCACTCGGTCACCGAGGTAATCGTTCAGAGGGTCGGGCTCCCCGAAGTAGTCGAACAGGTCGGGCACCCACACCCCCTCCTCATCGCGGGTGTAGATGCGCTGCCACGGTTCATGCGACTCGGCCTCGCAGTAAACCGTCACAGCCGGGCGGCTCACAGGTCACCCAGCCCGAGGTTGCGCGCTTCGGCGGCGGCACGATCTGAAGCAGTCGACCGGGTGTACCGGTCCAGCATGTCCCGGCTGGACCACCCGGCGACGGCCATCAGCCCTCCCTCGGAGCCACCTGCGGCCAGCCAGCGTGACGCGGCGGTGTGCCGCAACAGGTGGGGGTGAAAGCCCTTCAACCCGGCCAGCTCAGCCCGGTATCCCAGGGTCTTGTGCAGCCCGTCGTAGTTCAGTCCCTTGCTCCGGTCCCCGAGCCACAGCGGGGGAGTGTCGGCCAGCGCGTGACTGCGCCGCGCCCGGATGTAGCGATCAATCGCGAGACCGGTCTGAGCGCCGAACGGGGCGATCCGGCCCTTGCCGCCCTTGCCTCGGCGCACCGTCACCAGACCACGCGTCAGGTCGACGTCATCGACGCCCAGGCCGATGACCTCCCCGGCTCGCATCCCGGTCTCAGCCATCAGGCGCACGATGGCCTCGTCGCGGCGGTCCCGGAAATCCTTACCACTGCACGCCTTGACCAGACGGCGCAACTCGTCATCGGAGAGCGACTCGGTGACCTTCGTGTCGAGCTTCGGTGCCTTCAACCCGAGCAAGGGATCGGAGTCGATCTCGCCCTCCTCCTCCAGCCACGTCGAGAACCGGCGCATCGCAAGCTGCCGGGACCGGGCAGTGCTGGCCTCCGCTCCCGCGTCGAGCAGATCAGCGACGAACGCCTTCATCAGATCGCGGTCCAAGGCAGGGGTGTGACCGTGCTCCGAACACCACTTGAGGAACGCCCGGACACCGTCGCCGTAGACCTTGACCGTCGCCGGGGACTTGCGCTCAGACCGCAGCGCGAGCAGCCAGGAGGGCAGCAGAACGGCAAGATCGAGGGGTGCAGCTTTGCGTCGCGCCATAGCCGCTATCTTTACTAAGAGCGCTGTGCATGTCCACTATTTCTGGACTAAGCCCCATATCTGCAGGTCAGAGCTGTCGCTCCGCAAGTCGCCTAGTCCAGGTAGTCGCGCAGCACCTGAGAACGGCTGGGGTGCCGCAACTTCGACATCGTCTTCGACTCGATCTGGCGGATGCGCTCGCGGGTGACGCCGTAGACCTGCCCGATCTCGTCGAGGGTGCGGGGCTGACCGTCGGTCAGGCCGAACCGCAGCCGCACGACGCCTGCCTCGCGCTCGGAGAGCGTCTCCAGCACCGATTGCAGCTGATCCTGCAGCAGCGTGAAGCTCACCGCGTCCACGGCCACCACGGCCTCGGAGTCCTCGATGAAGTCGCCGAGCTGGCTGTCGCCCTCGTCGCCGATGGTCTGGTCCAGGGAGATCGGCTCACGCGCGTACTGCTGGATCTCCAGCACCTTCTCCGGCGTGATGTCCATTTCCTTGGCGAGCTCTTCTGGCGTGGGCTCGCGGCCCAGGTCCTGCAGCAGCTCACGCTGAATGCGGCCGAGCTTGTTGATGACCTCGACCATGTGCACCGGGATGCGGATGGTGCGGGCCTGGTCGGCCATGGCGCGGGTGATCGCCTGGCGGATCCACCACGTGGCGTACGTGGAGAACTTGTAGCCCTTGGTGTAGTCGAACTTCTCGACGGCGCGGATCAGGCCCAGGTTGCCTTCCTGGATCAGGTCCAGGAACGCCATGCCGCGGCCGGTGTAGCGCTTGGCGAGCGATACCACCAGGCGCAGGTTCGCCTCGAGCAGGTGGTTCTTCGCGCGGTCACCGTCGCGACAGATCCACAGCATGTCGCGACGCTGCGCGGCGGGCAGCTTCTCGCCCTTCTCGGCGATCTCGCTCATCAGTTGGGTGGCGTACAGCCCGGCCTCGATGCGCTTGGCGAGCTCGACCTCTTCCTCGGCGTTGAGGAGGGCGACCTTGCCGATCTGCTTGAGGTAAGCGCGCACCGAGTCCGCGGACGCGGTGAGTTCGGCATCCTTGCGGGCCTGTCGCAGCGCCTCGGATTCCTCTTCGTCCCAGACGAAGTCGCCGGAGGCCTTGTCCTTCTCGGACGGCTCGGCGATGTCTTCGTCGGCGACCGCAGCGCCTTCGACGGGCTCCACGACGGCCTTGGTGGTGGTCTTGCCCGCGGCGGCCTTGTCGTCGCCGTCTTCGAGCGCTTCGTCGTCGCCGGTGAGGTCTACCTCGAGGTCGATGTCGGCCTCGTCGACCAATACGTCGGGCTCGCCGTCGAGGTCGTCGGTGGTTTCCAGATCATCGGTGGCCTCGAGGCCGTCGCCCTTGGTGCCGGGCGCGTCGCCGGCCTTGGCGCGGGGTGCGCGCTTGGCAGCGGGCCCCTTCGCCGCGGGGGAGTCGGCCTTCGCGCCTGCGGTCTTGGCGGCCCGCTTGGCCGCCGGAGCCTTCTTGGCGGGGGATTTGGTGGCGTTGTGCGTCACCGGCTCGTCGGTGGCCGGCCTAGCCTTTGTCGCTGCCACGTGCACCCTTTCGGTCTTGCGGATCTCGGAGGCGTGGGCGTGCGTGCGCCACCGAAAAGCGTCGGCTGTCGAATGTTGGCGTTGATCTCAACTCGGATACTCGCCGCTATCCGTTATGCGGCCGCCATCGACCATTGTAACGACAGTGTGAGCTACTGCCGCTCCGACAGCAATTTTGGTGTTCCGGGCGAGCCGCAACCGACCGGTTAGTGGGCCGCCGCGTCGACCTCGGCGGCCATCGCGGCGCCGACGATACCGGCCGTGTTCAGCAGCGCAGCCGCCACGACCGGGGTGCGGTTCTTCAGCAGCGGAATCCACTTGTCGGCCTTGCGGCTGATGCCGCCGCCGGCGATGAACAGGTCGGGCCAGATCGCGTTCTCGATCGCGACGAGCACGGTCGTGACCTCCTGCGTCCAGCGCTCGTAGCTCCAGTCCTTGCGTTCCTTGACCGACGACGCGGCACGGTGCTCGGCCTCCTTGCCGCCGACTTCGAGGTGCCCGAACTCGGTGTTCGGTAGCAGGATCCCGTTGTGGATCACGGCCGAGCCGATGCCGGTGCCGAACGTCAGCAGAACGATCACGCCGGTGTTGTCCTTGCCCGCCCCGAACTTCTCCTCGGCAAGGCCCGCGGCGTCCGCGTCGTTGAGGACCGTCACCGGCTGGCCGTCGAGTTTGGCGGAGATGACATCGCGGGCGCTGGTTCCGATCCACCCCTTGTCGACGTTCGCGGCGGTCCGGACCGTGCCGTCGGTCACCACACCGGGGTAGGTGACGCCCAGGCTGCCGGTCCAGCCGAACTCGCGGACGACGGCGGCGACGGTCTTCGCGACCGCATCCGGCGTGGAGGGTTGGGGGGTGGGCAGTTTGAACCGCTCGCCGATGAGCTGGCCGGTGTCGAGGTCGACGATGCCGCCCTTCACGCCGCTGCCACCGACGTCGACGCCGAATCCGCGACGTGACGATCCATTGGTGCTCGGGTCGGCGGCTGGGGTTTCGGTGGCGGTCATGAGCTCTCCTCGAGAGGCAGGCAGGTGCGACGCGAACCACACATTAGTGCGTCGTCAAACGTGATGTCGGCCTGCCGCATAACCCGGTCGGCCCAATTTGTGCTGCGATGTCAATGTGACGGACATCGACTCCGACCCCGCGACGCTACGGGCGGTCGCCGAAGGTCTGGCCGCTGAAGCCGCCGAGTTCGTTCTGCGCAGGCGCGCGGAAGTCTTCGGTGCTGGCGCCGAACGCGACGACTCCGCTTCGGTGCGTACCAAGAGCACACCGACCGACCCGGTGACGGTCGTCGACACCGAGACCGAGCGGCTGCTGCGCGACCGGCTCGCCGAACTGCGACCCGGCGAAGCCGTGCTCGGCGAGGAAGGCGGCGGCGCCGTCCGGACGCAGCCGGGCCAGCCGCTGTGGGTGCTCGATCCGATCGACGGCACGGTGAACTTCGTCTACGGCATCGACGCCTACGCGGTGTCGGTAGGCGTTCAGATCGACGGTCTTTCGGTGGCCGGGGCCGTGGCGAACGTGCCGACGGGTGAGGTGTTCTCGGCCGCCGTGGGGTGCGGCGCCCACGTTCTGCGCGCAGGCGTGTCGACGCCGTTGCGGTGCACGCCCGTCGAGGACCTGTCGATGGCGCTGGTCGGGACGGGGTTCGGCTACGCCAAGGAGCAGCGCGTCCGGCAGGTGCAGGTGCTTGCCGGGTTGTTGCCCGACGTGCGCGACGTGCGCCGGCTGGGGTCGTGCGCCCTGGACCTGTGCATGGTGGCTGCCGGCCGGTTGGACGCCTACTACGAGGACGGTGTGCACGTGTGGGACTGGGCCGCGGGTGCGCTGATCGCTGCGGAGGCGGGCGCCTGGCTGGTCCTGCCGTCCGTCGACGGCGGCGGTTCGGATCTCATCGTGGCCGCCGCGCCGGGTATCGCGGCCGAACTGGACGCGGCGTTGCGGACCCTGGGTGCCGGCTAGGGCTAGCGGGGCGAGCGAAGTGACGGGAAGTGGCTAGCGGTCAGCAGGCGCCGGAGTGGACCTTGGCCAGCAGCGAGGAATCCGCCGGCTGGGTCGCGTCCGGACGCAGACTGGCCAGCACGGCGTCGGTGTCGTCGTTGTGGCTCAGATCCTCGAACTCGGTGCCGATCGCGAAATCGACTGTGTCGTCGCTTCTCTGGTCCTGATACAACTCGGTGCACGGCGCGACCAGCCAGAGCGCGGCAGCGGCCGCTCGGCCCGCAGGTCCGAACCGGATCTGGCCCTGGCACTCCAGGCGGGTGTTCTCGTACACGGTGTCGTTGGCCGCGGTGGGCGGGGCGTAGCCGAGATCGCGCAGGGCGCCGGCCACCTCGCCGGCCTGGCCGCCCTGACCGCTGGCGTTCAGGACGCGGATCTTGGTGTCGGCGAGCTTCGCGGGGGCCACCTCGGTCATCGTGGCGGGCATGACCTGGTCGCCGAGTGCGGCCTGGGTGGCGTCGGTCGCGGGCGGAGGCGGGTTGCAGCTCGCGACCTCGTGGACGTCGGTGGGCCGGTTGAAGGCGAACACCCACACCATGAGCGTGACGGCCGCCAGTGCGACCAACGTCAGAATGCCCGGCAGGTAGTTTCTGCGGCGGAACGGACGGCCGTGTTTGTCGAACGCCGTGCCCGACGTGATTTGCGCTACCACTCCTGCACTGTAAGGCCAGGCCACGCCACCCGTCCCTACCTGGGGTTTTAGAGTGTGATATAAATCACATCCAATCGGTGGCCGATTGGGGCACGAATCATTTGGTGGATGCGTTCTGCGCTGGTACAAAGCTCTGTCGCATGGTTAACGGAGGGGAAGAGGATGGCTACCGACTACGACGCCCCACGGCGTACCGAGACCGATGACGTTTCCGAGGATTCGCTCGAGGAACTGAAGGCTCGGCGCAACGAGGCCCAATCGGCGGTCGTCGACGTGGATGAAACCGAGTCAGCAGAATCGTTCGAATTGCCCGGAGCAGATCTGTCCGGGGAAGAACTATCTGTACGGGTCATCCCGAAGCAGGCCGACGAGTTCACGTGCTCGAGCTGCTTTCTGGTGCACCACCGCAGCCGTCTCGCAAGCGAGAAGAACGGCGTGATGATCTGCACCGACTGCGCGGCCTGATCGACGCGCGCGAGTAACGCGACCCAGGAGACGGTCGCACGGGCTGGCGGTCAGCTGCGAAGCGCCGCCAGCACGCGACTGGGCCGTCGACAACTCACCAGCCAGTAAGGCGTTGGGTCGTCCGGGTCGTCGAGCACCAGCAGAACCATCGGTCCGATCCACGCCCGGTGTACGACGTAGGCGGCAGGATCCAACTGGCGACCAAGCGCAGCGGACTTCGCCGACCGCGGCACCTCGGCCGAACGGGAAATCACACTGACCGGCAGGTGCGCCGCGCCCACCCACAATTCGGCTCCGTTCTGATCGTCGCCGACGACACGCAGGTCGGTCCGGCCGAACCACACCAGCACGGCCGCCGCCACGGCGAACAGCACCGCGAACGGCACCCAGTCGGGGATGGCCTCGACGCCCATGTTGACCTCGACCGCGATGAGTGCGGCCAACCCGAAGCCGGGCAACCACCACCACCACGGCACCCGCAAGCGCTCCTGATAGCGCACGGATTGGGAGGTTGCGCGCGTGTCTGACACGCGGCCAAGAGTAATCTCGTGGATCGTGTCCACCTCTCTGGCGGTCGTGCGACTGGATCCCGACCTGCCGATGCCCTCCCGGGCGCACGACGGCGATGCCGGCGTCGACCTGTGCACCTCCGTCGACGTCGAACTGGCTCCCGGCCAACGCGCCCTCGTCCCCACCGGAATCGCCGTCGCCATCCCGCACGGGATGGTCGGGTTGGTGCATCCCCGCTCCGGATTGGCGTCGCGCGTAGGTCTTTCGATCGTGAACAGCCCCGGAACCATCGACGCCGGTTACCGCGGAGAGATCAAAGTGGCACTGATCAATCTCGACCCCGAGCAGCCGATCATCCTGCGCCGCGGGGATCGCATCGCGCAGTTGTTGGTGCAACGGGTGGAGCTTCCCGAACTGGTCGAGGTCACCTCGTTCGACGAGGCAGGACTCGGCAACACATCCCGTGGTGAAGGCGGCCACGGTTCCTCCGGCGGACACGAGAGTTTGTAATGGCATTCGGCAAGCGCAAGAGCGGCAAGAGCGGCGACGCGGACGAGGCGCCCGACACCGGCGAGGTCGCCGGTTCGCCAGGCGTCGACGACACCGAGGGCCCGTTCGACGTCGAGGAGTTCGACGATCCATCGGTGGTGACGGTGGGCAGGCACGATCTGGGTTCCGTGCTGATCCCGGAGAACGAGTCCGCCGAATTGGCGGTCGAGGTCAACCAGCAGGGTGTGCCCACCATGGTGTGGATGGTGACGCCGAACGGGCGGTACAACATCACCGCTTACGCCGCGCCCAAGACCGGCGGGTTGTGGCGCGAGGTCGTCACCGAGATCGCCGAGTCGCTGCGCAACGACGAGGCGCAGGTCAGCATCGAGGACGGGCCGTGGGGCCGTGAAGTCGTCGGCTTGGTGACCAAGGGTCCGGAGCCCGTCGTCATGCGGTTCGTCGGTGTGGACGGCTACCGGTGGATGGTTCGCGGTGCGGCGATCGGCACGCCGGAGAGCGCCGACGCGATTGCGGCCGATGTTCGAAACGCATTGACCGACACCGTCGTTCGTCGCGGCGACACCCCTCAGCCGGTCCGCAACATGCTGCCGCTGCAGCTGTCCGAGTCGCTGGTGAACCGGTTGCGTGCCCGGGCCGAGCAGATGGTGGCCGAGCAGGGCCAGCAGGCCGTTCCGCCGCCGCAGGAAGCGGCGCCCGTCGCCCGGCGCAGCGAGCAGGGGTCGGCGATGCAACAGCTCCGCACGATTACCGGTGGCTAGAGGACGCCTCCCAGAGCGCGGCCACGCACGCAGCACCCAGGACCGCCGGATCGGCGCCCATGGCGTCGAGCGTGACGGTCTGCAGCGCCGCCCTTGGTGCGGCGGCGACCCACTCGAGCGCGACTTCGACAGGATGGACCGGATCGTCGATCGCTGCGGCCACCCCCATCGGCACGGCTAGGACTTCGAGCTCCTCGCAGGTCGGCGCGACGTAGCCCGCCGCTTCCTCCATCGCGTCCGGCAGAGCGGGCCATTGATTCACCCACGACCGGGTGAGTTCGTCGGCCAGCCAGGCGGGGCTGGACGCCCGCATCGCGGCGACCGCAGCGCCCAGTCCGTCGCGGCGCAACGCGTGTGCAGAATGCCGGGCCGTCAGCGCGGCAGGGGCGTCGATGGGTGAGCCCGTCCACGCGGGAAGCGCGGCCAGCACGGCGACGGCGTGTGAGGGATGGGCCAGCGCCCACGACGTGGCGACGGCCGCTCCGATCGACACCCCGCCGACGGCGATCGGACCGCGCCGCGCGGCGCCGTCCAGGTCGCGTCGATACCCGTCGAGCAGCCGTTCGGGCTCGGGCGCGGGCGTCACCACGATCGCTCCCACGTCGTGCAATGCGGCGGAAAAGGCGCGGTAGACGTAGTCGTCGTCAGACCCCGTTCCTGGCAGCAGAACCACCGTGATTCCGCGCAGATTGACGGCCATCAGTAGATCGTGCCGTGCGCGTCAACTCCGCGCGGCGGACACGACGCGGCGGCGTGGCGATTCGGAACCAAGAGGTCTACCGTGGCGTTTGTCAAGGTGAGTCCATGGTGGACTCGCGAAGGGGTCAGGAGAGGCCATGGCTACGGCCGAAGGTTATCTGCGCAGGCTGACGCGCCGGCTGACGGAGGACCCGGAACAGCGCGACGTCGAGGAACTCAGCGACGAAGCTAGCCACAGCGGTGCGCAGAAGGCCATTGATTGCCAGCGCGGCCAGGAAGTCACGATGGTCGGCACGCTGCGTTGCGTCGAGACCAACGCGAAGGGCTGCGCCGGCGGCGTCCGCGCCGAACTGTTCGACGGCACCGACTCGGTGATGTTGGTCTGGCTCGGTCAGCGCCGGATCGCCGGCATCGACTCCGGCCGCACGCTGCGCGTGCACGGACGCCTGGGCAAGCTGGAGAACGGAAGCAAGGCGATTTACAACCCGCACTACGAGATTCAGAAGTGAGTCGTCCCGACAACGGGACTGCTGACGAGGCCACGCCGGGTGAGCCAGGCGAACCCGAGAAGAAGCTCAACGCCCAAGCGCTGCTCGAGCAGATGGGTGGCATCAGCGGTCTGATCTATTCGTCGCTGCCGGTGCTGGTGTTCGTCCCGGTGTCGTCGATGTTCGGTCTGATGCCGGCGATCGGCGCGGCCGTCGGTGTGGCCACGCTGATCCTGATCTGGCGCGTGATCCGCAAGGAGTCGCTGCAGCCGGCATTCTCCGGTTTCTTCGCAGTCGGAGTCAGTGCGCTCATCGCCTACGTCGTGGGGGCGTCCAAGGGTTACTTCCTGCTGGGCATCTGGTCGTCGCTGCTGTACGCGGCGGTGTTCGCGGTCTCGGTGCTGATTCGGCGGCCCCTCGTCGGCTACATCTGGGGCTGGGTGAACGGACGCGACCGCGCCTGGCGCAAGGTGCGCAAGGCCGTGTTGGCCTTCGATGTGGCCACTCTCACATGGGTGGCCGTGTTCGGCGCACGGTTCGTCGTGCAGAACCATCTCTACGACGCCGATCAGACGGGCATGCTGGGCGTCGCGCGCATTGCGATGGGCTGGCCGCTGACCGCCGTCGCTGCGCTGGTGACCTACCTGGCCATCCGGACCGCCCAACGTGCGCTGCACGAGCACGAGGGCGCCCAAGCCGCGCAGATCTCGGATGCTGCGGACGTGACGGAGTCCACCGAGACACCGCAGGCGACCGAGGCGCGTTCCGACTGACGGGCAGCCGCGTGCAGGACGAGCGCCTCGCCGACCGATCCCTGATGGCGGTGGCGGTGTTGGCGTCGTTCGTCGCATTCCTGGACGGCTCGGTGGTCAACCTGGCGCTGCCAGCCATAGCCGCCGACCTCGGGGGTGGGCTCGCCCTGCAGCAGTGGGTGGTGGACGGCTATCTGCTGGCGCTGGGAGCACTGATCCTGGTGGCGGGCGGGGTGTCGGACCAGTTCGGCAGGCTGGCCGTGCTGCGGTCCGGCCTGGCGGTGTTCGCGGTCGCGTCGGTGCTGTGCGCCTTCGCCCCGAGCGGCTGGGTGCTGGTCGCCGCCCGGTGCCTGCAGGGTGTCGGGGCGGCGTTCCTGGTGCCCAGCTCGCTGGCCATGATCAACGCCCATTTCACCGGGGCCGCCCAGGCCCGCGCGATCGGCACCTGGACGGCCTGGACGGGTACGGCGTTCGTGGTGGGTCCGCCGCTGGGCGGCGTCCTCGTCGACGCCCTGAACTGGCGCTGGGTGTTCGGCATCAACATCGTTCCGCTGGTTGCCACGCTGTACCTGACCACCCGACTGGTCAACGACGACGTCGTCGACCGGCATTGGCGCCGAATCGATTTCGTCGGCGCAGCGCTGTGCGCGGTCGGGCTGAGCGCCGCGGTGTTCGGGCTCATCGAACAAAACCGGCTCGGGCTGTCGCATCCGGCGGTGGCCGGCGGGCTCGCCGTGGGGCTGACGGGCTTGGTGGCTTTCGTGTTCTGGGAGCGACGGGCGCCGAACCCGATGATGCCCCTGCAACTCTTCGCCGCGCGCAACTTCGCGGTGGGCAACGTCGCGACGGTCTTCCTCTACGCAGGCGTGTCACTGGGCATCTTGCTCGTCGCGTTGTTCCTGCAGGAGGTCGTCGGCCTGTCCGCCGCGATGGCGGGTCTGGCCAGCCTGCCCATTCCGGTGCTGTCGTTCTTCCTGGCGCGTCCGTTCGGCGCCCTGGCGGGCCGGCACGGGCCACGGCTCTACATGGCGGTGGGACCGCTCGTCGCCGCCGCGGGATTCCTGCTGATGATGTCGGCGCGCGCACCGTTCGACTTCTGGACGCAGATGCTGCCCGGCTTGATCGTCTTCGGAATCGGTCTGTCGGTCACCGTGTCGCCACTGACCGCGGCGGTGCTGGCGGCGGTCGACCCGACCCAAAGTGGCATCGGCTCGGCGGTGAACAACGCCGTTTCCCGGATCTCCGGCCTGATCGCGGTCGCCTTCACCGGCGTGATCATCGGCGCGACAGGCGATTCGGGCTTCGCGCCCGGTGACTTCGCCGGCTTCCGCCAGGGCGTCTTGGTCACCGCGGTGCTGTTCGCCGTCGCCGGGTTGGTCTCTGCCATCGGGATCAGCAACCGACAGTGTGACTTCGGGCGCCTGTCGGCCGGTACGGTCGCGCCGTGCCGCGACCGCGTGGCGGCGCCGCCTGCCTCCGTGCAATCGGATTAGGGGCGTGTGCCGGGGCGCAGCACCTTCTCGCGCAATTCGTCCTCGACCTCGGCGATCACCACGAACAACAGTTCGTCGCCGCCCTCCAGCGGCTCGTCGCCCTCGGGCACGATCACCCGGGCCCCGCGCAGAATGGTCACCAACGATGAATTGCGGGGCAGATCGAGGCGTTTGACGGCCTTGCCGCCCCACGGTGTGTCGTCGGGAAGGGTGATCTCGACGAGGTTGGCCTGGCCCTTGCGGAAGCTCATCAGCCGCACCAGGTCGCCGACGGACACCGCCTCCTCGACCAGCGACGCCAGCATGCGGGGAGTGGACACCGCGACGTCGACGCCCCAGTTCTCGTCGAACAACCACTCGTTGCGCGGGTCGTTGACGCGTGCCACGACGCGCGGCACCGCGAACTCCGTCTTCGCCAGCAGGCTGACCACGACGTTGGCCTTGTCGTCGCCGGTGGCGGCGATCACGACGTCGAACTCTTCGAGCTTGACGGATTCCAGCAGGCTCAGCTCGCACGCGTCGCCCAGGCGCCAGCGCGCGGCGGGGATGGCGTCGACGTCGACGTGTTCGGGGTTGCGCTCGAGCAGCGTGACGTCGTGCGAGTCGACGAGTTCCCTGGCGATGGACCGGCCGACTGCCCCGGCCCCGGCGATGGCAACCCTCACGGCATCCTCACTGATCCTCGACGTCGTCGCCGGGCGGTAGCGCCGCGATCGCCATGGCCTCGGCGATGTGGCCGGAGACTGCCGCGATGTACACCTGGTCGCTGGCCTGGATGACGGTCTTCGGGTCGGGCAACAGCCCGCTGCCGAAGCGGATCATGAAGGCCACCCGGCCGCGGGTCGCGGCCTCCAGGGCGGTGACGCGGTGACCGATCCAGTTCTCGTGCAGCGTGAGTTCGGCGACGCCGACGTTGCCCGACGGATCTCGCCACTTCGTGGTCTCGGTCTCCCGGGTGAGCACGTTGAGCAGCCGATCCGTGGTCCACGGCACCGTCGCCACCGTCGGAATGCCGAGCCGCTCGTACACCGCGGCGCGCTTGGCGTCATAGATCCTGGCGACCACGCGTTCCACGCCGAAGGTCTCCCGGGCCACCCGCGCCGAGATGATGTTGGAGTTGTCACCGGAGGACACCGCGGCGAACGCGCCGGCTTCCTCGATGCCCGCGCGCAGCAGCACGTCTCGGTCGAAGCCCATGCCGAGCACCCGCTCGCCCGAGAACTCGGGGGACAGCCGGTGAAAGGCGGTGCCGTCGCGATCGATGACGGCCACTTCGTGGCCGATGCGGGCCAGGCCGTCCGACAGCGACGCGCCTACTCGGCCGCATCCCATCACCACTACACGCACGCGTCGGTCCTTCCAGCCGGTCTCCCAGAAAAAGCTCGTGCCCAACCTGCGCACACGGAACGCTACAGCCATCGGTGCATGCGCATACTCTTGGCTCTCGTGTCCAAGCTCTCGACCGCCGCCCGCCGATTGCTCATAGGAAGTCCCTTCCGCAGCGACACGTTGGCGCACACGCTGTTGCCGAAGCGGATCGCGCTCCCGGTCTTCGCCTCCGATGCACTGTCCTCGGTCGCCTACGCGCCTGAGGAAATCTTCCTGGTGCTGTCGGTCGCCGGCCTGAGCGCGATCACGATGGCGCCCTGGATCGGCCTCGCCGTGGCCGTGGTGATGCTGATCGTGATCGCGAGCTACCGGCAGAACGTGCACGCCTACCCCTCCGGCGGTGGTGACTACGAGGTGGTGACCACGAACCTCGGCGGGACCGCCGGCCTGACGGTGGCGAGCGCGCTGCTGGTGGACTACGTGCTGACCGTGGCGGTGTCGATGGCTTCGGCGATGTCCAACATCGGATCCGCCGTGCCGTTCATCGCGCAACACAAGGTGCTGTTCGCGGTGCTGGCCATTCTGATTCTGGCGTCGCTGAACCTGCGCGGCATCCGGGAGTCCGGCACGGCATTCGCCATTCCCACGTACGCCTTCATGATCGGGATGTACATCATGCTGGCCTGGGGGTTCTTCCAGATCCTCGTGCTGGATCATCCGCTCCGTGCGGAATCCGCGGGCTTCCAGCTGCACTCCGAGCACGGCGACGTGCTGGGCTTCGCAATGGTGTTCCTGATAGCCAGGGCGTTCTCGTCCGGATCGGCCGCGCTGACCGGCGTCGAGGCAATCAGCAATGGCGTGCCCGCATTCCGTAAGCCCAAGTCCCGCAACGCGGCCACCACGCTCTTGCTGCTCGGCTGCATCTCGGTGACCCTGTTCATGGGGATGATCATGCTGGCGAAGGAGACCGGCGTGAAGATGGCCGAACGGCCGCACGAGCAACTGATCGGCGCGCCGCCGGACTACCACCAGAAGACCCTCATCGCCCAGCTGGCGGACGCCGTGTTCCACGACTTCCCGTTGGGGCTGTACGCCATCGCCGGCGTCACCGCGCTGATCTTGGTGTTGGCCGCGAACACGGCGTTCAACGGGTTCCCCGTGCTGGGCTCGATCCTCGCCCAGGACCGGTATTTGCCCCGGCAGCTCAGCACGCGTGGTGACCGACTGGCGTACTCCAACGGCATCCTGTTCCTCGCCTTCGCCGCCATCGCCTTCGTGGTGGCCTTCCGAGCCGAGGTCACTGCGCTGATCCAGCTGTACATCGTCGGGGTGTTCGTGTCGTTCACACTGAGCCAGATCGGCATGGTGCGGCACTGGACCCGGCTGTTGCGGGTTGAGACCGACGCGACCGAGCGGTCCCGGATGCAACGTTCCCGCGTGATCAACGCCATCGGCTGCGTCTGCACCGGAGCGGTCCTCCTGGTGGTGGTCGTGACGAAGTTCCTTGCGGGAGCGTGGATTGCGATCCTGGCGATGAGCAGTTTGTTCGTGATCATGAAGATGATCCACAAGCACTACGCCGCGGTGTCGCGCGAACTCGAGAGCCAGGCCGCCGAACAGGGCGACGTGGTGCTGCCCAGCCGCAACCATGCGATCGTGCTGGTCTCCAACCTGCACCTGCCGACGCTGCGTGCACTGGCGTACGCCAAGGCCACCCGGCCCGACGTGCTGGAGGCCATCCACGTCAGCGTCGATGACAAGGAAGCCCGCGAGCTGCAGAGCAAGTGGGAGGACAGCGAGGACGTCACCGTCCCGCTCAAGGTCATCGCGTCGCCGTACCGCGACATCACCCGTCCGCTACTGGATTACGTCAAGCGGATCACCAAGGAGTCGCGCCGTACGGTAGTGACGGTCTTCATCCCCGAGTACGTCGTCGGCCACTGGTGGGAACAGGTGCTGCACAACCAGAGCGCACTGCGGCTCAAGGGCCGACTGCTGTTCGAACCCCAGGTGATGGTGACGTCCGTTCCCTGGCAGCTGAATTCGTCGGAGCGGCTGAAGAACCTGGCACCGCAATCGGCACCGGGCGACGCGCGGCGGGGTTACCTCGAGTGACGAACTCACTGACCGAAGTCTTGACCCTGACCGTTGGCCCGGCGGCCAACGGCGGCAGCTGCGTGGCACGCCACGACGGTCGAGTGGTGTTCGTGCGCTACGCGCTACCGGGCGAGGTGGTTCGGGCCAGGGTGACGGGGGAGCGCGGAAGTCATTGGCACGCCGAGGCGGTCGAGATCATCGAGCCGTCGCCGGACCGGGTCGACTCGCTGTGTCCCATCGCCGGTGTCGATGGCGCGGGGTGTTGTGACCTGGCGTTCGTGACGCCGGAGGCGGCGCGGCGCATCAAGGGCGACGTGGTGGCCAACCAACTCGGCCGTCTCGGCGGCTATGAGTGGACGGGCATGGCCGACGAGGTCGGCTCGACCGGTGCGACGGGGTGGCGCACTCGGGTACGGCTGGATACCACCGCCGACGGCCGTGCGGGCTATCACCGTTACCACAGTGCGGATCTCGTCACCGATCTCGAATGCTCGCAGGTGCCGGAGGGGATGCTCGCGGGTCTGGAGGCACGGCGGTGGCCGGCAGGCGCGGAGTTGCACGTGGCGCTCGACGACGTCGGGGAGCGGCACGTGGTGCAGTCCGGACCCGGCCGCGGCCGCAAGGCCACCCAGGTGGTGGAGGGCCGCTACGAGGCCACGCAACGCGTGGGTGAACGGGTGTGGCGGGTGCCGGTGACGGCGTTCTGGCAGGCGCACCGCGATGCCGCCGGCGTGTACAGCGGACTGATCGCCGAATGGGCTCGGCTGAGTCCGGGCATGACGGCGTGGGACTTGTACGGCGGGGCAGGGGTTTTCGCGGCCGTACTGGCCGAGGCCGTCGGGGAGTCGGGACGGGTGTTGAGCGTGGACACCTCCCGCGGTTCGGCACGTGCGGCGCGGGCGGCGCTGGCGGACCTGGGGCAGGTGTCGGTGGTCACCGAATCCGTGCGCCGTGCGCTGACCGGACAGCCGGGCCGAGCCGACCTTGCGGTGCTCGACCCGCCACGAACGGGAGCCGGTCGCGAGGTCGTCGACCTCTTGGCCGCCGCCGGTGTGCCGCGTATCATTCACATCGGTTGTGAGGCAGCGTCATTCGCACGTGACGTTGGCCTGTACCGTGGGCACGGCTACGCCGTCGAGGAACTGCGCGTGTTCGACTCGTTCCCGCTGACGCATCACGTCGAGTGCGTGGCGGTGCTCAGCCGGTCGTGAGAGCAGTTCAGGCGCCCTGTGATTCGAGGATCGCCTTCAAGCGCTCGAGGTCCTTGGTGTTGGCGCGCTTCATGGCGCGTGCCATCATCGGCGCCGCGATGCCGGAGAACCCGGTCGGCTCGCCCCGGTTGCGCAAGGTCATTCGAGTGGAGCCGCTCTCGGCGTCCTCCCATTCGTAGCTGGTCTCCATGGGAAACGGTCCCTGCGCGGTCCGCATGACGAATCGACGCTCCGGCTTCAGTTCGGTGACCTCGTAGGTATAGGTGAGCTTGCGGCCCAGGAACATTGCAGTGAAGGTGAACCTCGAGCCAAGCTGAAGCGGGCGGGGTGTCTCCCACCGCACGTCCTTGATGTTGACGTACCACGCCGTGGCGTTGTCGGGGTCGGTCGCGTAGGCCGCGACGACTTCGCGCGGCCGGCGAATCACGATCTCGGTGCTCACATCGACGACGGCCATGCGGAGCTCCTCACTTCGGTGCGGACGTCGTCGACCGGTTATGCC
This sequence comes from Mycobacterium sp. URHB0044, assembly GCF_000620625.1. GTDB lineage: Bacteria > Actinomycetota > Actinomycetes > Mycobacteriales > Mycobacteriaceae > Mycobacterium. The sequence continues at coordinate 284,307 of NZ_JIAW01000002.1, forward strand.
AACGGTCCAGCAGAGCGGGAATTTCGTCGAGCAGAAAGGCATAGAAGTCGCGCATTTCGGTGAGACGACGTCCCGCCAGGCTGTCGCTCCCCGTAGCCGCTATCCCGTCTTCGGCGGCTGCTTGCATTGCCGAGATCACGGCGTTCTGGTTGGTGTACAACACCGCCCAGGCGTCGCCGCGCAGCCGGTAATGGTCCCGTCGGCTGGCCGGGACGGGCACCCGTTCTGCCAGCCCGACTGACGTGAGCATCTTGATGGCACCGGAGATTGCGCCCGAACTGGCGTCGAGCCGCTCGGCAAGTTCGCCCATGGTCATGCTGGGCTGCTCGGTGAACAACAGGGCGGCTAGCACGCGGGCCGTCATGCGCTGCAGGCCATGGTCGCTGAGGACGAGGGCGAGGTGCTCGGCGGCCCGCTGCGACTCGGGATGGTCAACCACCACATTGGTCTCAATTCTCTCGGAGTCTTCAATAATCTCTGAAGTTTGAGTATAGTCAGTTTCGGCGTTCCGGGAAGTCAGGTCGGAGATTGGTACCCGTATGCGGTGACGACGGCTCGACCGGCGCATCTTTACCTGGAAGGCGATCAACCCGTTATGCCCACCATCACGCCGGAGTCCACTTCGTCGAGCGTTTCGACTGACGTCATCCGCGTCCGCGACCTGACCTTCACTTACCCGAAGTCGTCCGAACCCGCCGTGTGCGGCATGGACTTCTCCGTCGGGCGCGGCGAGATCTTCGGCTTCCTGGGCCCCAGTGGCGCCGGGAAGTCAACGACGCAGAAACTCCTCATCGGCCTGCTCCGCGGACACGGCGGTGAGGCGGCCGTGTGGGGGAGGGACCCGCTCGCGTGGGGACCGGACTACTACCAACGCATCGGTGTTTCGTTCGAGCTGCCCAACCACTACCAGAAGCTCACCGGCGTGGAGAACTTGCGCTTCTTCGCCTCGCTATACGGCGGCACGACGTTGGACCCGATGGAGTTGCTGGACGCGGTCGGCCTGGCTGACGATGCCAAGACTCGAGTTGGCAAGTACTCCAAGGGAATGCAGATGCGGCTGACGTTCGCCCGGTCCCTGATCAACGATCCAGAGCTGTTGTTCCTCGACGAGCCCACCTCGGGGCTAGATCCGGTGAATGCCCGCAAGGTCAAGAACATGGTCCTGGATCTGAAAGCCCGCGGCCGCACGATCTTCCTGACCACCCATGACATGTCGACCGCCGATGAGTTGTGCGACAGAGTGGCCTTCGTGGTCGACGGCCAGATCGTCGCGCTCGACACGCCTGCCGAGCTGAAGATCGCTCGGAGCCAACGTGTTTTGCGGGTGGAGTACCGCGGCAACGACGGCGGTCTCGAGACCGCGGAGTTCGCGATGGACGGCCTGGCCGACGACCCGGCGTTTCACGACGTCCTGCGCAATCACCACGTCGAGACCATCCACAGCAGGGAAGCCAGCCTGGACGACGTCTTCGTCGAGGTCACCGGACGGCGGTTGTCATGACGCGACTGGTGAGTGCGCTTCGGCTCGAAGCCACCCTGCAGAATCGGCAGCGCTTCCTTCACGCCGCACTCTTCTCCGGACTGATCTGGTTGGCCGTCCTGCTGCCGATGCCCGCCACCCTGCGCCGGGTCGCCGAGCCCTACATGCTGTTGGGCGATACCTGCATCGTGGGGTTCTTCTTCATCGCCGGCGCGGTGTTCTTCGAGAAGCAAGAGCGCACCATCGGTGCGGTCCTGTCGACGCCGCTGCGGTTCTGGGAGTACCTGACCGCGAAACTGACGCTTCTGGTGCTGATTTCACTGTTTATCGCGTTGGCCGTGCCCACGATTGGCCATGGATTCGGCTATCACGTGGTGCCCGTCGTGGTCGGTGCGGTGCTCGGAACCTTGCTGATGCTGTTGGTTGGCTTCATCTCGTCGCTGCCGTTCGCGTCGATCAGCGACTGGTTCTTGGCGGCGACCATCCCGCTGGCGCTGATGATGGTCCCACCAATACTGGAGTACTCGGGCGTATTGCCTAACCCGTTGCTGTACCTGATCCCAACGCAGGGGCCGCTGCTCCTGTTCGGGGCCGCCTTCGATCAACTGACGTTGGAGACGTGGCAGGTCGTCTACGCGGTGGCCTACCCGGTCGTGTGCATCGCGGGTCTGTGCTGGGCTGCGCAGGCGACATTCGCTCGGTACGTCACCGCAAGGGCAGGTGGGTAATGGCACCTGCACGAGCTTTGATCGCCTTCGGCCGCAATGACCTTCGCGGCACGTACCGCGATCCGTTGCTGGTCATGATCGTTCTCGCCCCCGTCATCTGGACTACCGGCGTCGCGCTGTTGACACCACGCTTCACCTCGACGCTGGCCAATCACAACGGGTTCGACCTGGTTCCGTACTACCCGTTGATTCTTACCGCTTTCCTCCTGCTGACTAGCATCATCATCGTCGGTGGGCTGGCGGCGTTCCTCGTCCTGGACGAGGTCGACGCCGGAACCCTGACTGCACTGCGGGTGACCCCGGTTCCGCTGTCAACGCTCTTCGTCTATCGCGCCGCGACCGTCATGGTGATCACCACGATTTACGTGATCGCGACGATGTCGTTCAGCGGCATCCTCGAGCCCGGCCTGGTGCCGGCCCTCATCCCTATCGGGCTCCTCTCCGGGCTGTCGGCGGTAGTGAGCCTGCTGCTCATCGTCGTCATGGCCAACAACAAGATTCAGGGCCTGGCAGCACTCCGAGCCCTCGGCATGCTGATCGCCGGCCTGCCCTGCCTGCCGTGGTTCATCGACTCCGACTGGAATCTGGCATTCGGTGTGCTGCCGCCGTATTGGGCCGCGAAGGCGTTCTGGGTCGCCAGCGACCACGGCGCGTGGTGGCCGTACCTGTTGGGCGGCGTGGCCTACAACCTTGCGGTCGCGTGGCCGCTGTTCCGTCGCTTCCTTGCCAAGCACACTTAAATCATTTGCGAGGCCGAACGTGAGCCCGTGTGCGATGTTTCGTCACTTCTTGGCACACGAGCTCACGTTGGGGATAGGACGCGGGCGCCGAGCGTCGGCGCACCGCTGACTTCGACCTGCTGGAGGTCGGCAATCCCCAACGCTGGCGGTGTTCGTCCCCGGCCTGGTCATGCGCTCAGGCTCGGGTAGGTGGGCAACTCGAAGTCGTCGCGCAAGCTTCGGCTGAGGAGCAGCTCGGCGAGTGGGCGGAAGTTCATCGCCCGCATTGCCGCATCGCGAAACCAGAGCCCGAGTCGGGTCTGGGTCGCGAAGACGGGAAGATACTTCTGGGCAGCGGCCTGTTTGCCTTCAACGAAAGGGCGCAGTCGCGTCTCGTAGGCGTCGAAGGCTCGCCGGTAATCCCTACCGGCGCAGGCTAATTCGCCCGCGAGCACATAGGCCTCGGTCATCGCCAGACCGGTGCCCTCGCCGGCCAGCAGTGAGACGCAGGCGGCAGCGTCGCCGACGAGCGCGGTTCGGCCCCGTGACCAGCGATCCAGCCGGATCTGGCTGACGACATCGAAGTACAGATCGTCGACGTCGTCCAGTGTGGCGAGGATTTGTGGGCATTCCCAGCCCCCATCACCGTATTCACGACGTAGCAGCGCCTTACGCGCTTCCAGCTCACCAGGATCAGCGGCGTTGGTCGAACGGAATACGAACAGAAACAGCGTGCGATCGCCCCGCAGGGTGAACCGCCCGATAGATCGAGCTGGCTGGCTGTAGGTGACGTAGACGAGTTCATCGCGGGGCCGATAACCCTCGACAACGCAGGCCGCGACCAGGCAGCCCAAATAATGTTCGACGTCTGACTCGGGCCCGAACGTCAGCCGGCGCACATTCGAGTGCAACCCGTCGGCACCGATGACGAGGTCGAACTCCCGGGACTTCGCCTGCGCGAAGCTGACACTCACGCCATCGGGGTGTTCATTGATCGCGGTAATGGAATCGCCGAAGATCGTTTCGACGTCATCTTCTATCGTGGCGTAGATGGCCGCGGCCAGGTCGCCGCGCGGCAGGCTGGTGAATCCGGCGCCCGCCGCGCGCCGGAACGCGTCGACGCCCAGGCTGGCCCGCACTCGATTGTCGGGCCCAACGGAACGGATGGACTGCACCTGGTAGCCGGCATCGCAGACAGCCGCCTCGATCCCCATCAGTTGCGCGACGCGGTAGCCGACGCCCCAGAAATCGACCACGTAACCGCCGGTACGAAAGTGCCGCGACCGCTCGATCAACGTTGGCTCGTGGCCGGTTCGGTGCAGCCAGTGTGCGAGCGATGGTCCCGCGACACCCGCTCCGCTAATCGCGATCTTCATCTCGTCCACCACCTGAGCGTCTTCAATGCGAGCCGCTGCTGTCTGCCCTGCGGGATGGCCCTACCGGGTGAGGCATGACCGACCTCAATCCCGGGTAGCCAACCGGACGAACGGCATTCGCTGCCCAACCGCCCGAAAGTCGGCCTCTGACCCGTCGACCGAAAATCCCATGACCCGAGGAAGCAGGTGCGTTGCCGCGGCGCGGTGTCGGGCAGCGTATCGAGCGAAGACTTCAGCCCCCTCGTCGGCAGCGAGCGGTACCGCCGTAACCGGGATCGTGTGCCTACCAACCTGGATGCTGACTTCGGGTGTGTGAAGAATGTTGCGGTACCAGGCGGCGGTGGGACCCCATCCGGAGGCGACCACGAAGCTTCGATCTGTTGCGTTGTGCTCAACGACTTCCAAGATGACCTGGCGCTGTTCGCCGGAGACTCGCCCGACGTGATTGAGCAGCACGATGCGCTTACCGAACAGCCATCCCAACCTCACCCGATAGAGGTAGATCGGTGCGCGGAGAAGCGCCCGGCTCAGCCCCGATGGTGGACGAACCGTCTTCACGATCTTCATCGATGCCTCCTCTGATCCGGCGATAGCCCCGAAAGGACCTGCCAGTCAACGGGTGAACCGCCAATCGCATGCCTGATCGGCGGCGGCAGGCGTGGGGCGAGTTAAATCCGCCCGGCCCCGGCGCATTCCACGCTACGCCCATTGGTGCATATCGCACAATATCCAATTTGCATGCGATGCCAGCCGCATATAGTGCTAGCAGGATGTATTCGCCGGCGTGGAGGGAGGCGGCACGTGACGACAACGAGAAAGCCCCGGCAGTCCAATGGGTCGGTGAAGTCCGAGGAATTCTCCGTCAGGCTCGAACAGGCAACTCGAGGACTGCTCGCGCTCAACGTCTCCGTACTGGAACAGATGGAAACCAGTGTCGGTCTGGCTCCGCTGCGGGCACTTCAATCTCTCGACCGTCGCGGCCCGAGCATGGTCGGCGAACTCGGCGACGACCTCGGCATGGTGCCTTCCACCGCGAGCCGGCTTAGCGACCGCCTCGCCGAGGCCGGCCTGATCACGCGTCGCCCCGCACCGAGTAATCGGCGATCCACGCTGCTAGAGCTCACCGACGCCGGCCGCGCGATTCTCGACGAGCTAGTCGCTCTGCGCATCCGCACATTCGGTGAAGTCGCCGACCACATGAGCAACCAAGACCGCGCCGCGCTCATCCAGGGCGCCCGGGCATTCACCGCCGCGCAGCAGCGATTGTCCGACAAGATCAGTAAGCAGCGCGCCGAGTCCCGGCGAGCCACCGACAAGCCCTGAACGCGCACTTCGACGAGGGGAGTGCACCGCCTGGTTACACACCGTGGTCACTCCACTTAGATCAAGACGAAGTATCGCAGCCAGAGGTAAACCGCCGACAGTGCGACCGACATGACCGTGACGATGGCGCCCTTGCGGGTGAAGTCCCAGAAGGAGATGGGATTGTCTGTGCGGCGGGCGATTCCGAGCATCACCACGTTCGCGCTGGCGCCGATGGCGGTCAGGTTGCCGCCGAAGTCGGCGCCGAGGCCAAGGGCCCACCACAACGCTTGCGAGTGAGCTGGATCGGGTATCCCCGCGGCCAACTCGCTCACGATCGGTGCCATCGTCGCGACGTACGGGATGTTGTCGATGATGCCGGACACCGGCGCCGACACCCCGAGGATCAGCATCACGGTCAGCAGAGCATTTCCTCCGGTCGCCTCCGTGGCCACCCGGGCCATCTGGTCGACGACGCCGGTCTTCACCAGCGCGCCGATCATGATGAACAGTCCCACGAAGAACAGCAGGGTCTCCCACTCGACGCCGGACAGGTAGTCGGAACGGTCCAAACGGGAAAGCAGGATGAGGGCGCCCGCGCCGAGCAGCGCGACGATCGATGGCTCGATGTGCAGCACGCCGTGCGCGATGAAAGCGGTGAACACCAGCGCCAGGACGACGCCGCACTTGACGAGCAATGCCGGATCGCGAATCGCCTCGCGCTCTTCCAAAGCCATCACGTCGGCGACGCGCGCTGGGTCGACCTCGAAGGAACCCCGAAACAAGCGCGGCAGCATCACCACGAACACGGCCATCACGATGATCACGATCGGCGCCATGTGTACGAGGAAGTCGTTGAACGTCAGTCCGCCGCGGCTGGCGATGATGATGTTCGGCGGATCCCCGACCAGGGTGGCCGCGCCACCGATGTTGGAGGCCAACACCTCGGCGATCAAGAACGGCGCGGCGTTGATATCCAGTCGGTCGCAGACCAGCAGAGTGACCGGTGCGATCAGCAAGACCGTGGTGACGTTGTCCAGCAGGGCCGAGGCGGACGCCGTCACCAGAACGAGCAGGATCATGATCCGCAGCGGCGACCCCTTCGCGCGTTTGGCGGCCCAGATCGCGACGTACTCGAAGACGCCGGTCTGCCGCAGCACGCTGACGATGATCATCATGCCCAGCAGCAGAAAGATGACGTCCCAATCGATTCCCGTCTCACGGGAGTAGAAGGCGTCTTCGGATCCGACCACTCCGAGCGCGACCACGACGGCGGCGCCACATAGGGCTACGAGTGTCTTGTTGATGCGGTCGCTGGCGATCAGCACGTAGGCAACCACGAACACCGCGATGGCGACGCCCGTCATGGCCGCGACTCCTCAGGCTGTGCGATCAATGCTTCAACGCTGCAGCCAAGAGGCGGGATGCCGTGATCACCCCGTGCATCTTGCCGTCCTTCATCACGGCTATCAGTGGACTCCTCAGCCGGGCCATGAGTGCGGCCACTTCGATGATGGTGTCGTCCGCGTGGGCCGCCGGGACGTCTAGCAGATGGTCGGGAAGCACGTCACGTACCGTCTTGCCGCTCAACTTGTCTGCGGCACGGTCTGCCATCGACTCGTCCAGGACGCCGGCCAGGGAGGGATCGTCCTGCACGTACTGCGGCACGATGAACCGCACGACCTGCGAAGCGGGCAGCACCGCATACGGCTTGCCCGCGCTGTCGGTCACCACGATGCCGGGCAGGCGGTGTTCAGCGAGCATGCGGGCCGCGTCGAGCGCATTCGAGTCGATGGATACGACGGGGAAGTCCTCGGCCATCTGCTCGGCGTGCATACCAGCACGATACGACCATGCTCGGGTGTCAATCGTCATCTTGCGTAGTCACCTTCGACTTTCCGCTCGCGTGCGAGGCTGGGTCGACCTCGGCTCGTCCGGTGGGGAGATTGTCCGGCGGTTCTATCCGCAGCATCCGCGCGACGGGCACGTCGGTGGACGAGTGCAGCACGATGGACAACGCGATGGTGACCGCGACGAGATCGAATACCAGCTCGCGGTCGGCGATGCCGGACTGCAGTGCCAATAGGCCGTAGACGACCGATGCGAACCCCTTGGGCCCGAACCAGGCGGCAGTCAGGCGCTCGCTGCGGGGCAGTTCGGTCCGCAGAAGGGAGAGCAGGAGCGCGGCGGGTCGGACTACGACGATCGCCACCACGGCGAGCAACCACCCACCCCAGCCGAGGTGAGACAACCGGTCGGGCGTGATGAGCGCCCCGAACACCAGTAAGGCCGCGAATTTGGTTAGTTCGGAGAGCAATTCGCCGAACGGCTCGAACTGATCGGCGGCCACGTGATCGAGTGTGGCCAGCGTTGATCCTGCCGCGAATGCGGCCAGATAGGGGTTGGCGTGCGTCAAGTGGCACCCCCCGTACACCACGACAGCAATCGCCACCGCACCCAATGCCTGCAACCGTGGTTCGGCAGTGAGGATGTTCGTCCGCCACGCCAGTGCCACCAATGCGGACACTGCGAACCCGATGAGAAGACCTAGCAGCAATTCCACACCGACGGTTGTTACTTCGGAGTCGGCATGCTGCGCCGTTGCCAGGAAGATCAACACGAACGGCAGGGCCAGGCCATCGTTGAGGCCGGACTCGACGTTGAGCAGTCGCCGTAGCCGCAGGGGAATGTCGGATCGGCCGACGAGCGCTGCCGCGAACACGGGATCGGTGGGGGAGAGCATCGCACCGATCAGGAGCGCGGTCGGCCAGTCGAGACCCGCAAGGAAGTGCGCGGGAACGGCGATTCCGACCATCGTCATCGGCATTCCGAGGCCGAGCGCGCGCCCAGACAAACGCCAATTTGCCTTCAGCGCACGGAGATTCGCCCGCTGTCCGTCGGTGAACAGCACCGTAAACAATGCGACGTCGGCGAGCAGTGAGATTATCGGGTCGTCGGGGCCGATCTCGACGATGCCGAGACCGCCCGGCCCGATGACGGCGCCGGCGACCAGAAACATCAGCGCCGTAGACAGCACGGTCCTCGCCGCAAGCCCGGACAGCGACACGCTGATCAGAAGCACGACACCAAAAGCCAGGACAAGCGCCACGCAGGACTCCCACGGTTTCGTTCGAGTCGTCACCGGCGGTGCGACTGCCGACCAGACTTCCCGGCGCTCCACCCGTAAACATGCCGCAAATGGCCACGCGGAGCAACCGGATATGGCGATCAGGCCGCGCGGCGATTTCTCATGGCGTCGGCCGTCGAGGAGCTAGCGTCGGGCCCGATGACTCCGATCCTGCGAGGAACCGGCGCTGGTTGTGACAAGAAGTCATCCCGCCCGGCGCTCACCGTGGTCTCCTCGATGAACCGTGGAGCGCTCGCCCGCTTCCGCAGCGCGCCTGGCGGTTTCGCCGGGAAGTGACGAACCACCTTCCATGTCAACCGATTTGGCACGCAGCATCTCGGTGCGGCACCGCAGGCAGGCACCGCTAGGATCGACGCATGCCTATGCGCATGCTGAGCCGCGGCTCGTGGCCGGAGACCAAACGGCTGTCCGAGATCTTGCGGCGCGAGACCGTTGGCGGGGTGCTGCTGCTGATCACTGCCGCGGCGGCGCTGGTGTGGGCGAACTCCCCGTGGTCGGAGGCGTATCACGACCTGTCCGAGTTCGAGATCGGTCCGGCGGCGTTGCACCTGAACCTCACCCTCGGTGAGTGGGCCGCCGACGGGCTGCTGGCCATCTTCTTCTTCGTAGTGGGGCTGGAGCTGAAACGGGAATTCGTGGCGGGCGATCTGCGCGATCCCGCGCGCGCCGCCCTGCCGATCGCCGCCGCCGTCGGCGGGATGATCGTGCCTGCCGCGGTCTTCATGGGGATCAACCTCGCGGCAGGCAAGCCGGAGAACCTCGATGGCTGGGCGGTACCCATCGCCACCGACATCGCGTTCGCCTTGGCCGTGCTCGCGGTCCTGTCGACGCACCTGCCCACCGCTCTGCGGACGTTCCTGCTCACGCTCGCGGTGGTCGACGACCTACTCGCGATCACGGTCATCGCCGCCTTCTACACCGACCACCTCGCGCCAGGCCCTCTGGCGTTGGCGTTGATTCCGGCCGGCCTCTTCGCGGTGGCCGTGCAGCGTGGCATACGGCATTGGTGGCTGCTCATCCCGCTGGCGGTGGCCACTTGGGCGCTCGTCCATGCCAGCGGCGTGCATGCCACGGTGGCCGGTGTGCTGCTCGGCTTCGTGGTGCCGGTGCTGGGGAAGAACTCCGTTGCGGAGAGCTTCGAGCATCGACTGCGGCCGTTGTCCGCCGGGTTGGCGGTGCCCGTGTTCGCATTCTTTGCCGCCGGCGTCACGGTCGGTGGGTGGCATGGCCTCGGCGCGTCGCTGCTGCATCCGGTGACCATGGGCGTGTTGGTCGCGTTGGTGCTTGGCAAGCCGCTCGGCGTGTTCATCACCACGTTCCTGTTGGCCAAGTTCACTCACGCGACCTTGGACGAGGATTTGGCCTGGCGCGACGTGGCGGGTGTCGCACTGCTCGCCGGCATCGGGTTCACCGTGTCGCTGCTGATAGGCGAGCTGGCCTTTGGTTACGGAACTCCAGCCGGGGCTGACGCGAAGATCGGCGTGCTACTCGGTTCCGTGGTCGCAGGCGTGCTGGCGGCCATGGTTCTCGTCAGCCGCAACGCCGTGTACCGCCGCATCCACGAGTTGGAGACGGTCGACGCCGACCACGACGGTGTGCCCGACATCTACCGCCCTTGACACGACTGTCTTGTCTACGCGTGGGTAAACTGGCCCAATGCTCGAACAGATCCGCGGCCCCGCTGATCTGCAGCACCTGTCGCAACCTCAGCTGAGCGATCTGGCTGCGGAAATCCGCGATTTCCTGATCCACAAGGTCGCTGCAACCGGTGGGCACCTCGGCCCCAACCTCGGTGTCGTCGAGTTGACGCTCGCGCTGCACCGGGTGTTCGACTCGCCGCACGACCCGATCATCTTCGACACGGGTCATCAGTCGTACGTGCACAAGATGCTCACGGGTCGCTGCCCGGACTTCGGCAATCTGCGCAAGAAGGGTGGCCTGTCGGGCTACCCGTCGCGCAGTGAGAGCGAGCACGACTGGGTGGAGTCCAGCCATGCCAGTTCGGCGCTGTCCTACGCAGACGGACTGGCCAAGGCCTTCGAGTTGAACGGTCACCGCAACCGCCACGTGGTCGCCGTCGTCGGTGACGGCGCGCTGACCGGCGGCATGTGCTGGGAGGCGTTGAACAACATCGCCGCCGCGCGCAGACCCGTGGTCATCGTCGTCAACGACAACGGGCGCAGCTACGCCCCGACCATCGGCGGCTTCGCCGACCACCTCGCAGGTCTGCGGCTGCAACCCGGGTACGAGAAGCTCTTGGAGAGGGGCCGCGACACAGTGCGCGGCGTGCCGCTGATCGGCGAGCTCTGCTACCAGTGCATGCACAGCGTCAAGGCAGGCATCAAGGACGCGCTGGCGCCGCAGGTGATGTTCACCGACCTCGGGCTGAAGTACGTCGGCCCCATCGACGGCCACGACGAGCACGCTGTCGAGGTGGCGCTGCGCCACGCCCGCGGCTTCAACGCTCCGGTGATCGTGCACGTCGCGACCCGGAAGGGCATGGGCTACGGGCCGGCGGAGGCCGATGAAGCCGAGCAGATGCACTCCACCGGGGTGATCGACCCGCAGACCGGTCTCTCCACGTCGGTGGCCGCGCCCGGTTGGACGTCGGTGTTCTCCGACGAGCTCATCAAGCGCGCGGCGAAGCGCCGCGACATCGTCGCCATCACCGCCGCCATGCCGGGCCCGACCGGGTTGAGTGCGTTCCGGCAGCGGTATCCCGACCGGTTCTTCGACGTCGGCATCGCCGAGCAGCACGCCATGACGTCTGCCGCGGGATTGGCGATGGGTGGCATGCACCCGGTCGTGGCGATCTACTCGACGTTCCTGAACCGGGCGTTCGACCAGATCATGATGGACGTCGCGCTGCACGAACTGCCCGTCACCATGGTGCTCGATCGTGCAGGCGTGACCGGGCCCGACGGCGCCAGCCACAACGGCATCTGGGATCTGTCGATCCTTGGCATCGTTCCCGGCATGCGGGTCGCCGCCCCGCGCGACGCCGCCCGGTTGCGCGAGGAACTGGGGGAGGCGCTGGCCGTCAAGACCGGCCCGACGGCCATCCGGTTCCCCAAGGGCGACGTCGGCGAGGACATTCCCGCCGTCGAGCGCCGCTCGGGTGTCGACGTGCTGGCCGTGCCCGCCGACGGGCTTTCGGCCGACGTGCTTTTGGTGGCGGTCGGACCGTTCGCCTCGATGGCGCTGTCGGTGGCGGAGCGGCTGCAGAAGCAGGGCATCGGCGTCACCGTCATCGATCCGCGGTGGGTGCTGCCCGTGCCCGACGTCATGGGCGACTTGGCAACGGCACACAAGCTGGTCGTCACCGTCGAGGACAACGGCGTGCACGGAGGTGTCGGTTCTGCGGTGTCGCAGGCGTTGCGCCGCGCCGAGATCGACGTGCCGTGCCGCGACGTCGGCATGCCGCAGGAATTCCAGGATCACGCCTCGCGTACCGAGGTGTTGACCGAGGTCGGTCTGACCGATCAGCACGTCGCCCGCCAGATCACGGGTTGGGTCGCCGCGCTCGGCAGTGCGGACGCCGAGACCGTCGGCAACCGCATCGACTAGGAGCGGACTGCCTCCGCGATGAGCGCGGCGGCGGCATCGCACTTCGTTTCGGGCAACAGTGCGTAACCACAAATGAGCCCTGATCGGCGGCGGGTGGAGTCTTCGTAGGTCGTGCTGAGCGCCGCGCAGGCCACGCCACGCCGCCGAAGCAACTGCACGAGGGCGACGTCGTCGGCCTGGGCATCGTCGAGTGGCAAAACTACGTGCAACCCGGCGTCGATACCCATGACGTCGACGCCGGGCAGGTGACGGTGGCAGGCGTCGGTGAATCGATTGCGCCGCGCTGCATAGGTTCTCGATGCCGAGGCCAGATGCCGGGCCAGGGCTCCGGAGGCAAGGAACTCGGCGACGAAGGCGATCGACAACGCGCCGACGGTGTCGATGCCTGCCGTGTGGCGACGCCTCAACTCATCAGCCACGAATGCGGGCACGATGGCCCACGTCAAACGCAGATCGGGGTTGATGATCTTCGACGTCGTGCCGAGATAGACGATGTGATCTGCCATGTCCCGCATACCCCGCAGCGCCGTGGTGGGCGGCACGTCGTAGCGGAACTCTCCGTCGTAGTCATCCTCGAAGATGATGGCCTTGGAGTCGACGCTCCACTCGCTGAGCCGTCTTCGTCTGTCCGCCGACATTCGACCGCCCAAGGGATATTGATGAGCCGGCGTGACGTAGACGGCGGCGTCGTCGCCCAATAGCTCGTCGGTGCACATGCCATCGCGATCGACCGGAACGGAGCGGACCCGATGACCACGCATGCGGAGGGCCTGTCTTGCCTTGGCGTAGCCAGGATCTTCGAAGGCGATCGTCTTGCCCTTGGGTACGACGACATCGGCGATGTCTGCGACCGCGCTGCACACGCTTGGAAAGACGAACACCTGATCGGCCTCGGCCACGATGCCGCGGTACTTGCGTACGTGGTCGACGACGTGGACGCGCAACCGGCGAAGCCGTTCGTCGGTTAGCGACGAACGCACACCACTATCCGGACGGATCAACTGAGGATCGAGGCTGGCGTTCGTGGCAGTGCGCCACGCCGCGCGCCAGTCACGCTGATTCAGCAAGGACACGTCGGACTGGCCGGGGAGCAAGTTGAACTCAATCGGCGCTCCAGAATGCCTCTCGGGCAGCGATTCTCGCGATGGCGGGTCGGTGGGGCGCGCGAAGACACCGGCACGGGCGGCCGGGCCAGCACCAGGCGCGACCCTCGTCGATCCGCCCGGGTTTGCCTCGAGGAGACCGCACGCGACGAGTTCTTCGAAGGCGGCCACCACGGCCGAGCGCGAGACTCCCAAGGTGGTTGCCAAGGTCCTCGACGGGGGAACGACGTCATCCTCAGTCAACCGACCGTCCGCGATCGCGGAGACAAGGGCCTGCGCGATCCGCGGTGCCATGCCGTCCACACCCTGATCGAGGTGCAGGACGAGATCGCTGCGGCGAGCTACCCGCGCCATTGGTCAGGTCCCCTTTCTGGTTTCCGAGTTTGCATCATACTGGCCTTGAACGGCAGACCAGAATCGCAGACAGTGGATTCATGAACGATCGCAGGTATGGCCAAGTCAATCGCCACAAGGAGCGCGCTCGAACAGAGCTGTCGGACCTCTTCGACGTGTTGGATGCGGGCCATCACGTCGCGACGTTGAGCACGGTCGTCGACGGGAGGCCGTTGGTCGTACCGATGCTCTACGGACGCGACCGCGACCGAATCGTTTTGCACGGATCGGTCGGTGCAGGGGCGCTGCGACACGTCGCTCAAGGAGCGGCTGCTGCATTGGCGGTCACACACGTCGACGGGTGGGTGTACGCCCACGACGGGTTCAACTCAAGCGCCAATTACCGATCCGCCGTCGTGCACGGCAACCTGCGCGAGCTGGGCGGCGAGGATGCGGTCAATGCACTCGCCATCCTGATGGAGTGCACGCTGCCGGGTCGTGCCGCAGAGGTACCGGTGCACAGCAACCGCAAGCAGATCGCTGCGACGACGGCGCTGGCGATGGACATCACCGAAGGGAACTGGACGGTCAAGGTGAGACACCAGCCGCCGGGCGTGCCGGGCCCCTCGGAAAACGACGACCCAAACCTGTGGACGGGGACGCTGCCGATCCGTTGGACGTATGGAGATCCCGTATCCTCGCCGCACGTGCCGCCCGGTACAGCGGTGTCGCCGTCCGTCCTGGCGTTGATCGAAGAGTAGTGGCCAGCACTGGCGATTCCGCAGCCGCCGCATAGGCTGCGGGCCATGGACGCCGAACTCGAGCGATGGCACGCATCCGGGAAACACTTCGACTATCTCGGTTTCGACATCTTCTATCGCGTCGAGGGCCAGGGGCCCGCGCTGCTGCTGATCCACGGCTATCCGTTCAACTCGTGGGATTGGGCGCAGATCTGGCCGACGCTGACCGAGCGGTTCACCGTCATCGCCCCGGACATGCTGGGAATGGGATTCTCCGACAAGCCGGTCGCCTATGAGTATTCGGTGCACGACCACGCCGACATGCACGAGGCGTTGCTGTGGCACCTCGGCGTGGACACCGTTCACGTCCTGGCCCACGACCTTGGCGATTCCGTCGGCCAGGAGTTGCTGGCGCGCTACGAGGAAAGTGACCATGCGTACGGTGCGTTGATCATCGAGTCGATCACGTGGCTCAACGGTGGCCTGTTCAACGAGGCCTACACGCCGCGGCCGCTGCAGAAGCTGATGTCGCGAACCCCGTTGGGGGACATGACCAGTCGGCTCCAGGGTACCTCCGCGTCGCGGCGCATCGCCGACCGTACCCTCGACCAGATGTTTGGACCCAACACCAAGCCGACGCCGCGGATGCTGGAGCAGTTCCACCAGATCCTGGCCTACAACGACGGCACCCGGGTGATGCACAAGGTCGGCAGATTCATCAACGATCGGTACGTCCACCGCAACCGCTGGGTCCGCGCGATGCGGGAGACCGCGGTGCCAATGCGTCTGATCGACGGGCCGATCGACCCGAACTCGGGTAAGCACATGGCCGACCGGTATCTCGAGGTCATCCCTAAGCCCGACGTGGTGATGCTCGCCGACGACATCGCCCACTGGCCGCAGATCGAGGCGCCGGACGCGGTGCTGACCCACTTCCTGGCGCACGTGGATCGGGTCAGCGCGGAGGGTTCGTCCCAGTAGCCCGGCTCGACCGATACTGGAATTGCCCACCTGACAGCGACTTTCGCAACCTAGGGGGTTAGCCGTGACAATGCGCCGTCCAAGATGGAGCGCACGGTAGCAGCCTCCTCTGGGGAGAGCAGTTCGCCCAGCGTTGCGCGAATGCTCCGCAGGTAGACGGGGGCCACCTTCCGAAAGACGCCAATCCCGGCATCGGTCAATTGGGCATAGGACGACCGCCGGTCATCGGGGTGGCGAACGCGTGTCACGTGGCCGGCCGCTTCCAACTCGTCGACCACGCGACTCACGCGGGTGCGGCTCAACACCACCGCGTTGCCCAACTCGGTCATCGTCAGACGGTGATTTGGTGCGGCATACAACTCCAACAAGATGTCGTAGCTCCCCAGTGGGGTGCCGGTCGCGTTCGTCACCTCGGCATCGACCACGGGGACGAGCGCGGCATGAAGGCGCAACAGCGCCGACCAAACACCGACCACATCGTCATTTCGCCCAGCACGCGCCATGCGTGACAGCGTACCGGGCTTGCATGTGCGTGCGCAGGCACATATATTTATGTGCGTCCGCACGCAAATGCAACGAGAGGCCGGCAACATGACGAACGTCATCACGCGAGAAGATCTGCAAGACAGGATGACCCAGGACGGCTTCGTCCTCCTGGAAGCCCTACCTCCGAGCTACTACGACGATGGTCACCTACCCGGCGCCAAGAACTTGCCCCTCGACGCAATCGACTCCGCCCCAAGCCAATTGATTCCCGAGAACGCATCGGTCATCGTCACCTACTGCTCGGGGCCCAGCTGCTCCAACTCGCGCATCGCCGCCGAGCGTCTCGTCCGCCTTGGCTACGACAACGTCTACGCCTACGAGGGTGGCAAGGAAGACTGGACCAACGCCGGGCTGAAGCTGGAAAAGTCGGTCACAGCGCTGCCAGCGTAAGAACGGGACCCGTCGCGGTCACTCGTCGGGTGCGGGCTCCGACCCGGGCGTGTCCGCCGGCGCGTCCTCGTCCGGCGCAGCGGGTGTGGTAACCAGTGCCGCCGCCAACACCGGCACCGTCAGGTCCCGCTGCCACTGCCGCGCACCCGCTTCGGCCAGGAACGCGTCGACGACGGCGGCGACGTCGTCGGAATTCTCGGGCGGTTGCCAATCCCAGCACAGCCTGCGCACGGTGTCGGGCGTCAGCAGATTCTCCGACGGCACCGAAACCCGTTGCGACAGAGCGGTCAAGCCCGTGCGGGCCGCCTCCAGCCGCGCTGCCGCCTCGGGCTTGCGCCGCACCCACCGGGACGCCGGTGGAGGGCCGTTCTGCGGCTCGGCCGCCGTCGGCAGATCCTCCGTGACACGGGCACGGGCGAGCGCGTCCAGCCACACCTGTGCACTGCGGCGCTGACGCGAACCACCGAACACCGGCAGCGCGGTGAGCTTCTCCGCCGTGTCGGGGTCCGTGGTCGCTGCGTTGATGATCGCGGCGTCGGGAAGGATGCGGCCCGGCGCGATGTCGCGGCGCTGCGCGATGCGGTCGCGGGTGGTCCACAGCTCCCGCACGGCGGCCAGGGTTCTGGGATTGCGCACCTTGTGGATGCCCGACGTGCGCCGCCAGCGGTCGCGCCGGGTCGGCGGCGCGACGAAGGTCCGCAGGTATTCGAATTCCTGCGCCGCCCATTCGCTCTTGCCCTGTTCGGCGAGCACGGCCGCGACCGCATCCCGCAGTTCGAGGAGCACCTCGACGTCCAGCGCCGCGTAGTTGAGCCACTCGGCGGGCAGTGGGCGCTTCGACCAGTCGGCCGCACCGTGGCCCTTCACCAGGTGCAGGCCGAGCAGACGCTCCACCATCGCCGCGAGGTTCACCCGGTCGAAGCCGGCCAGCCTGCCCGCGAGTTCCGTGTCGTACAGCCGCGGCGGGATCATGCCGAGTTCGGCCAGGCACGGCAGGTCTTGATCGGCTGCGTGCAGCACCCACTCGTCCTGCGCCAGCACCGCCGCCACCGGCGCCATCGTCGTCACCGGATCCCCGCCGTGGTTGACGGGGTCGATCAGCACCGAACCGGCGCCCGCGCGGCGGATCTGCACCAGATAGGCGCGGTTGGAGTAACGGAAGCCCGACGCACGCTCCGCGTCGATGGCGAATGGTCCGGTTCCGGATGCGAGAAGTTCTGCAGCGTCGGCGATTTCGCTGGGATACACCGCCAGTTTGGGCACGCCGTCGGCCGGCGCCAGCAGCGGGGTGGCCTCCGGTTCGACGTCGTCCTCGGGTGGTTGTGCGTCCGTCATCTCACGCGCGCGTACGGGAGTGCAGGTCGGTGACGCCCGCCGGGGGCAGGCCGGCAGCGTGCTCGAGCACCTCGCAGAACGCCTGCACGTGCGGACCCAACTCAAGGGTGGTCGCGGTCCACGACGCGCGCAGTTCGAGCTGGTGGGCGCGCGGCGGACCGGAGATGTCGCCGTACCGCACCGACGTGGTCGCGGTAACGGTGCCACCGAGTGCCGTGACGAGTTGCTGGTGCGACTCGAGTGCGTCGACCAGCCAGCTCCACGCGACCTCGGGCAGCAGGGGATCGACGGCCTCGCTGGAATCCAGATCGGCCTGGATGTAGGCGACCAGTCGCATGGTGCCGTCCCATGCCTCGGCGCCCTCGGGATCGTGCAACAGGATCAGTCGGCCGAAGGCGTCACCTTCGGATCGTTCGGGCACGATCGCCGTCTCGGGATGGCGGACCTCGGCGCCCAGCGCGTAGCTGAACGGTGCCAGCCGCTGCGGCGGGCGGATCGGTCCCAGCTCGATCTCCGGCCGCACGGTGGTGGCATTCATCGCCGCCACCGCTTCGCGGAACTGAGCCGGTTCGGCGGAGGTCACGGCGATTGACGCTAGCCGATTCAGGCAGGTGGCGGCGCAGGCGCGCCGAAGAGTTACCACATGGCAGCATGGTCGGCGATGAGCAACCGCCGTGACCTGCCCGAGTCGCCCTACCTGGCCGCGGCCAATGGCCGCAAACCGCACCGCGTGCCGGTGTGGTTCATGCGGCAGGCCGGCCGTTCGCTGCCCGAGTACCGGGCGTTGCGGGCAAAGAACACCATGATGCAGGCGTGCTTCGACGCCGAGCTGATCACCGAGATCACGCTGCAGCCGGTCCGTCGCCACGGCGTGGACGCCGCCATCCTGTTCTCCGACATCGTGGTCCCGTTGCGGGCGTCGGGCATCGACCTGGACATCGTGCCGGACGTCGGGCCGGTCATCGCCAACCCGATCCGCACGGCCGGTGACGTGTCGGCCGTCAAGCCGTTGGACCGCGACACCGTCGCGCCCGTCGCCGACGCGGTGTCACTGCTGGTGGCGGCCCTCGGCGACGTGCCGCTGATCGGCTTCGCGGGCGCGCCCTTCACATTGGCGTCCTACCTGGTGGAGGGCGGTCCCAGCCGCAACCACGAACGCACCAAGGCGATGATGTTCGGCGAGCCGACCATCTGGCACGCCCTGATGACCGCGCTGACCGACATCACCATCGAATTCCTGCGCACCCAGTTGGACGCTGGCGTCGACGCGATCCAGCTGTTCGACTCGTGGGCGGGCACGCTGTCGCTGGCCGACTACCGCGAGTACGTGCTGCCGCACAGCGCCCGAGTGTTTTCCACGCTTGCCGGGGACGGTGTGCCCATGACGCACTTCGGGGTGGGGACGGCCGAGTTGCTCGGCGCCATGCGCGAGGCCGGGGCGACGGTCGTCGGCGTGGACTGGCGCACGGCGCTGGTGGATGCGGCGGCTCGCGTCGGACCGGGTGTCGCGCTGCAGGGCAACCTCGACCCGGTGGTGCTGCTCGCCGGCTGGCCGGTGGTGGACCGGGCCGTGCGCTCGGTCGTGGAGGACGGTCGCCGCGCCGTCGATGCCGGCGCCGCCGGGCACGTGTTCAACCTGGGTCACGGGGTGTTGCCGCCCACCGACCCCGGCGTCGTGACGGACGCCGTCGCGCTGGTGCACTCGTTGTGAGTCCCGCGTATTGCATTGTCGGCGGCGGCATTTCGGGTCTCGTCGCCGCGTACCGGCTGCGGGTCGCGGCCGGGCCTGGGGCGTCGATCACGGTCTTCGACCCCGCCGACCGCCTCGGGGGTGCATTGCGCACCGAGCGGGTGGGCGGCCAGCATGTCGACGTCGGGGCCGAGGCGTTCATCGCCCGTCGTCCCGAGGTGCCGGCACTGCTCGCCGAACTGGGTTTGGCCGGCCGGAAGATCGGCACGACGGGGGTGCGGCCGCTGATCTTCAGCGGAGGACGGCTGCACCAGATGCCGCAGGGCACGGTGCAGGGCATTCCTGCGCACGCCTCGTCCGTCGCGGGGTTGGTGGACGAGGCGACGGTCGCGCGGATCGTCGACGAAGCCAACCGGCCGCTGTCGTGGCGCCGCGGTGCCGACCCGGCCGTGGCCGAACTCGTCGGCGACCGCTTCGGCGAACAGGTCGTCACGCGATCGGTCGACCCGCTGCTGGCCGGGGTGTACGCCGGATCGGCCGCGACGATCGGCCTGCGGGCGGCGGTGCCCCCCGTAGCCGCGGCACTCGACAACGGCGCGCCCACCCTCACCGAGGCGGTGCGCCAAGCGCTGCCACCCCCGGTCCAGGGATCGGTGTTCGGGGCCGTCGACGGCGGCTACCGCGTCCTGCTCGACGAGCTCGTCCGGCGTGCCGGAATCGAGTGGGCGCAGGTCGCCGTCAAGCAGATCGATCCGCAGGCGGGCGGGTGGGACCTGCTCGACGACGAGGGCGTGCATTGGCACGCCGATGGCGTCGTGCTCGCGGTGCCTGCGCCCCGGCTGCCCCGCCTCGTCGAACACGTCGCCCCACGGACCGCGGCGGCGGCCCAACGCATCGAGGTGGCCTCGACGGCGCTGGTGGTGCTGGCGCTGCCGGGCGGCACGCCGCTGCCCGAGCGGTCCGGGGTGCTGGTCGCTGGCCGAGAACGGTTGCGCGCCAAGGCGATGACGCTGACGTCGCGCAAGTGGGGTCAGCGCGGCAACGCCGAGTTGGTACGGGTGTCGTTCGGCCGGTTCGGTGATCGGGTGGCCCGCGACACCGGCGACGAGGACCTGCTGTCCTGGGCGGCCGCGGACCTCGCCGACGTCTTCGGCATCAACCAGGACCCCGTCGACTGTCACGTGCAGCGGTGGATCGACGCCATGCCGCAGTACGGGCCGGGGCATGCCGGGGTGGTCGCCGAGATCCGGGCGGGACTGCCGCCGACCCTAGTGGTCGCGGGTGGGTATCTCGACGGCATCGGTGTGCCGGCCTGCATCGCGTCGGGCACCAGGGCCGCCGCGGCGTTGGCCGTCGCGACAGTGGCAAGATAGGAGTCATGGCCAAGCTCGACTACGACGCCCTCAATTCCATGACCCGATACATGATGATCTCGGTGTTCGCCGTTCAGCCGGAGGCGTTGGGGGACGAGCGGGCTGGGTTGGTCGACGAGATCTCGACGTTCCTCAAGCAACAGGAGGACGGCGGGGTGGTGGTTCGCGGCTTGTACGACGTGGCGGGCTTCCGTGCCGACGCCGACTTCATGATGTGGACGCACGCCGAGCGTGTGGAGGATCTGCAGGCGACGTACCGGGCGTTCCGGCGCACGACGCTGGGCCTGGCCAGCGAGCCGGTGTGGAGCGTGGTGGCGCTGCACCGTCCCGCCGAGTTCAACAAGAGCCACGTCCCGGCGTTCATCGCGGGCGAGGATCCGGGCGACTACCTGTGCGTCTATCCGTTCGTCCGGTCGCTGGAGTGGTACCTGCTGCCCGACGACGAGCGGCGCAAGATGCTCGTCGAGCACGGCATGGCGGGCCGCGAGTACCCGGACGTGCGGGCCAATACGGTGCCTGCGTTCGCGCTGGGGGACTACGAGTGGATCCTCGCGTTCGAGGGACCCGACCTCGGCCGCATCGTCGAATTGATGTGGAAGCTGCGATACACCGACGCGCGCCGCCACGTCCGCGAGGAGACGCCGTTCTTCACCGGACCGCGGGTCGGCGTGGAGGAACTCGTCGCGCGGCTGCCTTAGCAGAGTTTGCTGAATCGTCGATTCGGCATGGCTGGCCGAGCCCGTGTCACCTTGTTCGGCAATCGCAGAACCTCGCAAATCCGGCCGCATGACATCGAATAATCGCGAGTCTGCAACGAGCGGTCCGCTGAGTTGTCCACCGATGTCAGCCAACAGCGATATGTTGCTGCTAACCTTTGCTGATGTCGAAGGTCGCGTGGGTCGTGAGCTTCGCGACTGTGACGGCAATCGGCCTGGCGGCATGGTTGACAAGGGGATGGGGCGGCGAGGCGACCGTCCGAGTAGTTGACGTCGTCGGACTGCTGAGTTTTGCGGTGTTCTCCGCGTTCTGCGCGGTGTTGGCGGCGCGCTCGGCGCAGGGCAGGCAACGCATCGCGTGGATCTGCCTGACCTTCGGTCTGCTCGGATGGGTTGCGGGTGACGCCCTCTCGGGCTACTACGAACTGGTCCTCGAGCAGGAGATTCCGTTCCCATCGCTGGCCGACGCCGGCTACCTGATGTTTCCCTTTGGTGCGTGCCTGGCGTTGGTGTTGTTTCCCACCGGGTATTCGCGACAGTCCCGCGCCCGTCTCGTCCTCGACGGCCTGATCATCACCTGCGCCTTCTTCGAGGTGTCCTGGTTGCTCGTCCTTCAGGACGTGTACGAAGCGGGCGGTGAGACCGCGCTCGCACTGGCGGTTTCGCTGGCGTATCCAGTGAGCGACCTCGTCGTCGTCACCGTGGCTCTGTTGGTGCTGGGTCGGGCGCAAACGAGACACCGCGTGACCTTGAGCTTGCTGCTGATCGGCAACGTGTTGAACGCATTGTCGGACAGCGCTTACGTGTTCGTAGCGGCCCACGAGGCGCACGTCAGTGCCAACGTCATCGACGTCGGCTGGGTGGCGGCATTGGTGGCGCTTGGCAGCGCCGCGTTGGTCAGTCGACAGGCTCCCCATCCCGACGACCATGCGGTGGAGGTGCCCTCGCAGGCATCGCTGTGGTTGCCGTATCCGCCCTTGGCGCTGGCCGTGCTGGTGTGCCTACTGACGTTCATGCCCTCACCCCGTCTGGGCCCAATACTCGTCACGTCGCTTCTGCTCGTGGTCCTGGTTCTGGCACGGCAATACATCGTGGTCGGCCAGAACCAGCGGCTCTTGGCTCTGGTGGCCGATCAGGCATTGCGCGATCCCCTGACTGGCCTGGCAAACCGGGCGTTGTTCAACGACCGCCTGACGCATGCGATGCAACTGCACCAGCGAGACCAGCAGTCGGTGGCGGTGATGTCGTTGGATCTCGACGACTTCAAACTCGTCAATGACAGCCTCGGGCATCCCGCGGGAGACGCCTTGCTGATCCTCGCGGCCGAACAGATAGTCGGCTGCGTGCGGACGGGAGACACGGTCGCCCGGCTGGGCGGCGACGAATTCGCCGTGTTGATGGAGGGCCGAGCCGACCACGCAAGGCTTGTCGCGCATCGAGTGTTGAAGGCATTCGATCGCCCGTTGCCCGTCGAGGGGCACGACCTGCTGCTGCGACCGAGCATCGGACTTGCCGTGGCGTCCGCCGGCGACCCCGAGGTCTCCGCCGACGTGCTGCTGAAGCAGGCCGACATTGCCATGTATTCGGCCAAGAGGTCGCGGACCGGTGGTGTGCAGACCTTCACGCCCGACATGCACTTGATCGGCCCGAGCGAGCTGGGTCTGGCCAGGGAAGTCAGTGAAAGCGCAGCACGCGAGGGAGCGGTCGCGGTGAGGCTGCTGGGTCAACTGCGCCACGCGATCGACAACCTGGGCTTGACCGTCGTCTACCAGCCGAAGTTCGACCTGCGCGACGGGAAGATCGTCGGCGTCGAGGCATTGGTTCGGTGGCCACACCCGGAACGCGGCCTGCTGGGTCCGGACCACTTCCTGCCACTGGTCCGCGAGCACGGTTTGATGCACTCCGTCACCGAACTCGTGCTCGCCCAGGCTCTCGACGATGTCGCCCACTGGCATTCGCAGGGTGTCGGAGTGCCGATTGCGGTCAACGTCTTCGCACCGTCATTGGGCGACCTCGATCTGCCGAACCGAATCGTGCATGCCCTCACCGAACGTGACCTGACACCAGATGTGCTGACGATCGAGATCACCGAAGACCTTCTGCTGGACAACATGGACCGGACCCGGATGGTGCTCGACAGCTTGCGAGAGCACGGGATGCGCGTCGCGATCGACGATTTCGGCAGCGGCTATTCGGCGCTGTGGTATCTACGTGACCTGCCGATCGACGAAGTGAAGCTCGACCGGGACTTCATTGCGTCGATCCTCGTGGATCCGCGGGCCGCAGCGATCGTGGAGGCAGTCCTTGATCTGGCCCATCTGCTCGGCGTGGCAACCGTTGCAGAGGGCATCGAGAACGAGGCAACGGCGGTCAGGCTGCGCGAGTACGGCTGCCAAGTCGCCCAAGGGTTTTACTTCAGCCCGCCGCTCACGGCGTCGGAGCTGTTCGAGCTCCTCTCGTCGACTAGTCCGCCGGCACCAGTTTCAGTGAAATCGAGTTGATGCAGTAACGCTGATCGGTCGGCGTTGGGTAACCCTCGCCCTCGAACACGTGGCCCAGGTGGCTGTGGCAGGTGGCGCACACCACCTCGATGCGCGTCATCCCCAGCGACTCGTCGCGCCGCAGGATCACCGCATCGGAGTCGGCCGGGTCGAAGAACGACGGCCAGCCGCAATGGGATTCGAACTTCTCGGTGCTGCGGAACAACTCGGCGCCGCACGCCCGGCATTGGTAGACGCCTTCGGTCTTGGTGTCGGTGTACTCGCCGGTGAATGGCCGCTCGGTGCCGGCCTGCCGCAATACCGCGTACTCCTCCGGGCTGAGCTTCTTGCGCCACTCGTCGTCGGTCAGCTCGATCTTCGGCTGAGAAGTCATGCCTTCACGCTAGCGCGCTCTCGGTCCTCCGTCAGCCATGCCGGATCGATGCCCTCGTCGAGCCGTCCCTCGGCCTTGGCGTCGAGGTAGCGGAAGTACAGCACGCAGAACACCACGACCAGCATCAGCGACCAGCCGTACGTGATCCGCAGATACTCCAGTGCGCGTCCCGTCGTCGGCCAGTGCCCGAGCAGCCACCTGTCCATGGTCATGAAGCCGTAGATCGCCAGCCACGCCACCCAATTGCGAATCACCGAGTTGGGCAGCACCACCGTCATCAGGAACGGGAACAGCATCATCGAGTAATAGCCCTGACCCAGCGCGGTCACCAGGAACGTCGCGATCAGCAGCACGCCCGACGACGTCAGCATCCAGAACAGCGGGTCGCGCTCCCGGTAGTAGCGGTACAGCAGCCACAGACTCCCGACCGCGAGCAACCCGAAGACGATGCGCAGCAACAGGATCAGCCACTCGGGCAGGCCGTAGTAGATGCCGTTGCCCTGGATGGAGCTGTTGAAGTAGTCGCGGGTGGAGAGGATGTAGGGCACCGTGTTGCGGACGAAGTCCATCGGGTTGCTCACCAGCGGCCACGCGGCGGCGTTGAAGGCCACGGGTACCAGGAAGGCCGGAACCAGCGCGCGCCACTGCCGGTTCAGCAGCGGCAGCAGCAGCAGCGGCGCCAGCGAGGGTTTGACCACCAGCGTCAGGCCGATGGCCACGCCGGCCAGCCACTGGTGGTTGACCTTCCCGTCGAGCAGCCACCGGAAGAACAGCACCTCGCAGAGCAGGATGCAGCCGTTGATGTTGGTGAAGACCAGTGTGCTGGTGACGCTCTCGGTGCAGAACATCGCCAGCAGCAGCGCGGGCGCGGCGACCGAGGCCATCGAGAACTTGAACAGCCGCAACAGGAAGTAGGCGGCCAGCAGGATCGCGATGGTGTTGAACGTGATGAACCAGTACCGCGACGCGTCGACCGGCAGGTAGCCGAACGGCGCCAGCAGCAGGGTCCCGCCGGGCGGATACAGGTAATGGGGGTCTACGTAGTCGAAGTGCTCGTTGTAGATGTCCCAGCCCATTTTGAAGTTGACGACGGCACGGTAGACCGGCCCGAAGTCGTCGGTGATGTAGCCGTTGGTGGCCAGCACGTAGCTGCGATGGATGATCGACAGGATCGCGATGGGCCACAGCACCGACCGCAGCACGGTCGCCGCATTCGATGGGGAGGTTCGGGGCCCGAAGGCGCTGCGCAGAGAGTCGGGTACCGCCACCAGCGCACCCTATAACGGCGCTGATGGGCCGCTGACTAGGCGGGGCAGTACGTGTCGGTGGCAGGCAGGTTGCCCGACTCGAGGTACCCGAGCACGGGCGGCAGCGCGCAGGGCGTGTACACGATGGCGCCGTGGCCGATGCCCTGCCACATCACGCGGCGGTTCTGTGCGCCGGCGTTGATGATGGTGGCGGCGACGGCGGCGACGCCCTCATTGCCGACGATCGGGTCGTTCTGCACGCCGAGCAGCAGCACGGGAATCTTCAGGTCCTTGGGGTCCTGCGGCGGTGATCCGCTGGGCCAGTTCAAGCACTTCACCAGGTTCAGTGCTCCGACGCTGCCGAACTGCGGGTACAGCTTGCCCCAGGCGACCACCAGTTCGCGGACCCGGTCGGGGGTGGGGCGGTTGAGGGCGTCGCTGCAGGAGTTCACGAACTGGCCGTCGCTCTGGCGAAGCGTCTCGGCCTGGTTGATCAGGCTGTTGAGTTGGTTGTCGTCGCCGTCGCGGGCGGCGGCCAACGTACTGGCGAGCGCCGTGGTGGAGCTGGCCCGGTCGCCCCGCGGGAACCCGAGCGCGGTGGAGATGGCGTCGGCCAGGGTGGCCACCGAGACGCCGCCGGGCCCGCCGCCGTTCCGCGCGGCTTGCATCATGGCGTCGATCGCGCCCTTCGGATCGGGTCCCAGCGGGCAGTTGGCGGCGGAGCACTGCGCGGCGAACGCATCCAGCGCGGCCTGCTGGCCCTTGACCCTCTGTTCGGCGGCCGCCTCGGCGGCGATGGCCAGCGGCAGCGGTGAGTCGAGGATCAACCGCGACACCTTGTTCGGATGCGAACCGGCGTAGGCGAGGGCCACTTGCGCGCCGTTGCCGATGCCGAGCAGAGCCAGCGTCGGCACGTCCCAGGTGCTGCGCAGCCGCTCGAGGTCTTCGGCGGCGTGCGCGTTGTCGTAGGCCGAGTCGCCGGGCGCGATGGTGTCGGTGCAGCTCGTGGTGGCGGTCTGCACGATCGCGCCCAGGTTGGCGACCGGGTCGTCGCCGGACTCGAACTGCGCCTGGTCGAGCATTTCCTGCCGGTCGAACAGGTCCCGGCAGTCCAGTTCACCGGACATGCCCATGCCGCGGCGGTCCACCGAGACGATGGGATGCGTCTTCAGTACGTCGGTTCCGTTGCGCGACAGCCACACTGGCAGTTGCACCGATGACGGCAGGTCGGAGCCGGTGGTCATCACCAGGGGGCCGGCGTCGGGAGGGGTGGCCGCCGACGTGGCCTTGACGACGCCGATGCTCAGGGTGCCGGTGGCGCCGTTGAGAGAATCGAGGTCGGCGTCGTAGTTCGCGCACTTCAGCGATACGCCGGGCAGAGCCTGCACGCCGGCGTCGGTGAACACCCGCGAGGTGCAGTCCCGCCACGACAGGTCGTTCTTGGGCGCGGCGATCGCAGGCGGGCCTGGCTTGGTGCTGGTGGTCTGCTGCTGGCCCTGGGGATGGGCCCCGGAGTCGGTGGCGTACCGCGGGTTTGCGGCCAACCCGGGTGCGCAACCGGCGACGACGACCGACGCCACGGTCGACAGGCACAGGGCCCGGAGTAGCTGACGAGGCCGACGCATGGTGACCACAGTAGCGATCGCCGGTCGGTGTCCCGGCCAGCCGCCACCCGCGGTACTCAGTTGGCCTTGACGTATCGGGTGTAGAGGTAGCCCTCGTCGTCGGTGAGGAGATGGCTACGACGCATCCTGGTGTGCGATTCGCCCGACCCGGTGGCGATCCGTCGGGCCTGCCCGCCCACCAGCAGCGGCGCAAGGGTCACGCACAGTTCGTCGAGCAGGTCGAATTCGATGAAGAGGCTCAGCAGCGACGGGCCACCCTCGGTGAGGACGCGACGCAGGCCCCGACCGTTCAGGATGTCGAGGATGGTCGCGGGGTCGGCCCGGTCGGAGTGGCGCCCGGAGGCGTCGACCACCTCGGCGAGCGTGCCGAACCGTCGTCGCGCGTCGGCCACCGTTTCGCGGCAGGTCATGATCAGCGGAGGCACCTCGGCCCGGGTGAACAGCTTGGCGTCGTGCTCGAAGTCGGCGCTGTGGGTGACGACGGCGATGGGCGGCACCTCGGCCTGGCCCCGCATCTGCCGGTCCTGCCGCTGCGTGGCGGACATCTGGGCGCCGGAGTAGTTCTCGATGCGCACCGTGGCCGCGCCGACGAGGATGACGTCGGCCTCCTGACGCATCCGCGCGAACAGCGCGCGATCGCCGGGACCGGCCAGGCCGCCGGCCTTGCCGTCGTCGGTGGCGCCACCGTCGAGGCTGGCGATCATGTTGGCCCGCACCCAGCAGCGCTCGAGGTTCTCGGGGTAGGAGTACATCGCCGCGAGGCGGGTGTCGTCGGTGTCGAACGTCGCTCCGACCGTACCGAGCTCTGTGAGCTGTGTCGCAGGGTCGGGATCGGGCACGGGGTCAATTTCAACACGTCGATAAGGTGCCTGCATGCACGGGTCCAGCGCTGTCGCTCATCTGACCGATCGACATCCCAGCGTGACGCCCGAACGGCTCATCGCGCAGCTGGTGCCGCCGCCGACGTTCGCCGACGTCGGATTCGACACCTATCGCCCGGATCCGGCCGAGCCGTCGCAGACCGCGGCGGTGCAGGCGTGCCGCCAATTCTGCGAGCAGGCCATCCAGCGGCGGGCCGGCAAGAAGAAGTTGTTCGGCAAGCGCGAGGTGCTGCCGGGCGTCGGCGTGTACCTCGATGGCGGGTTCGGCGTGGGCAAGACGCACCTGCTGGCGTCGACCTACTATGACCTCGCCGCCGCCGATGCCGGGCCTGCGGCGTTCGCGACGTTCGGCGAAATCGCCCAGTTGGCAGGGGTTTTCGGCTTCGTCGAGTGCATCGAACTGCTCGCCGACTACGTCGTGGTGTGCATCGACGAATTCGAGCTCGACGATCCGGGCAACACGACGCTGATCTCGCGGTTGCTCTCGCAACTCGTGGAGCGCGGCGTGTCGATTGCGGCGACGTCGAACACGTTGCCTGAGCAGTTGGGGGAGGGCCGGTTCGCCGCGCAGGACTTCCTGCGCGAGATCAACACGCTGGCGAAGATCTTCACCACGGTGCGGATCGAGGGGCCGGACTACCGGCATCGCGACCTGCCGCCGGCCCCGCAGCCACCGACCGACGACGAGGTTCGTGCCGGCGCGGCCGACGTGCCGGGCGCGACGCTCGACGACTTCGACGCGCTGTGCGCTCATCTGGCGACGATGCATCCGTCGCGCTACCTGGCGCTCATCGAGGGCGTGACGGAGGTCTTCGTCACGGGGCTGCACGTCCTCGACGACCAGAGCGTGGCGCTGCGGCTGGTGTCGCTGACCGACCGCCTCTACGACGCCGGCATCCCGGTGGTGGCGTCGGGCGCCAAGGTGGACGCGATCTTCAGCGACGAGATGCTGGCGGGTGGGTTCCGCAAGAAGTACCTGAGGGCCAAGTCGCGTCTACTGGCGTTGACCCACGCCGGTCGTCAGAGCGGTCGCACCAGCACGTAGTCGTTCTCGATGCCTTCGCCCAACCGGAACGTCTTGGTGCCGGCGGCCGCGAAGCCATGTTTGGCGTAGAACCGTTGGGCGCGTTGGTTTTCCTGGTTGACGCCCAGCCACACGCAGGCGGCGCCCAGTTCGCGCGCCTGTTCCACTGCCGCCGACATCAGGGCGGCCGAGACGCCCGCGCCGTGTGCGTCGGGCAGCACGTACATCTTGGACAGCTCGACGGCCGGCCGCAGCGGCACGGCGCGCTGGACGTCGGCGTCGTCGGGGACACCACGAATCAGCATGGCGTATCCCACGATTCGCTCCGATACGCGTGCGGTCAGCACTGCGCGATCGGGGTCGGTGAGGTACTCGGAGAACCGGGCCTGCGACAGGTGGTCGGCAATGAATGCCGCGACGTTGTCCGGCGTGGCACTCGGCGGGCACGCCAGCGGGAAGGTGCGTGCCGCGACGTCGGCCAGTTCGGGGAGGTCGCGCTCAGTCGCGGAGGCGACCTGGGCAGTCATGGTGCCTCAGGGTAGCGGCGTTCCCGGCTGCCAGATGTTCCACTGCGCGAGATGGGTGCCCGTCTGCGGGTTCAGCAGGACGACGTTGGTGACGAGGTCGCGGTAGACCTGCCAGTACACGGCACCGTTGACCGTCGAGCCGGGCGGCGCGTTCTGCAGCGCGTACTGCAGGGCGTCGGGGGCGTCGGTGTTCTTGGGCGCGTACGCGTCGGCGTAGGGGGTGACGCCGTTGAAGGAGAACGCGATCGCCGTGATGAACGGGTTCGGTGCCGAGATGACGTGGACGGTGATCGGCGCGCGCCACGGCCCGCCCTGATCCCGCCAGCGCGGCGAGCCGGTCGGCGTGTAGCCGGGGGGAGGGTCGGTGGGCAGGACGTCGTGCACGGTCACGTCGGCGACGATGCCCTTGTATTCGACGCGCAGCGTGTCACCGAGGTTGCCGATGGGTGTTCCCGCGGCGGCAGCCGGCGGCGCCACTCCCAGGCCCACGGCCGCGACCAGGGCGACGAGAAGTGCGGTCCAGCGACTCATGTTCCCCTCCTTTGCTGACTCGCATCTTGGCACACCGCCGCGGCGGCCAGGAAGGGATCGGCGGTCAGGAGGCCCAGGGACCGAGGCCGCCCACCTTCTCGATGCGGATCCGGGTCAGCAGCCCTGCCGGCGAATTGGGTGGCGGGAAGTGCTCGCTCGAGCCGAGCATCGCTTCGGCCAGCTCGGTGAGCAGCTCCGGCGCGCCGCCCTCGACGATCCGCGCCGTCCCGGTGATCGACAGATACTGCGTCTGCTGGCCAGGGACGGCGGGAGCGAGGATGGTGGCCGCCACGCGCGGGTCGCGGCGGACGTTGCGGGTCTTCCGATACTCGTAGAGGTGTGCGCTGACGAGTTCGTCGCCCTCGGGCGTCGACTGCAGTGCCACCCAGACCAGCGAAGCGTGCGGACTGCCGTCGGAGTTGATGGTGACCAGCGTGGCGTCGGCGCCGTTTCCGATGAGCGCGCGGGCGGAGTCGTCGAGTTTCATGTACGTGTTCTACCGCGCGAGCGCCGATTTCATTCCTTTTTGCCTTCGACGATCGACTGCAACGCCGCGACGAGCTCGTCCTCGACCCGCTGCTTGTCGACGCCGAGTGCGTGCAGGGGGCCGTCGCCGTCCTCGGCCTCGAGCAGTGCGAGGAGGATGTGTTCAGTCCCGACGTAGTTGTGCCCCAGGCGAAGTGCCTCGCGGAACGTCAGCTCCAGCACCTTGCGCGCTGAACCGCTGAACGGGATCAGCGCAGGCATTTCGTCGACGGCAGGCGGCAGCGTCACCGAGGCGGTGGCGGCGTCCGCGTCGACGCCCTGGCCGGCGAGCAGCCGCGCGGCCAGTGAGTCCGGGTCGGTGAACAACGCGAGCAGCAAATGCGCGGGCTGGATCTCGTTGTTGCGCGCCGCATACGCCTTGTTCTGCGATTCGACGACCACGCTGCGCGCCCGCGGCGTGAACCGGTTGAACCCTTCGTTCGGATCGATCGGGTCCGCCTTGTCGAACGGACCGGCCTTCGGGACGAACCGCTTTTGTGCGGCCTGCTTGGTGACGCCCATGCACTTGCCGATCTCGGTCCACGAGGCGCCGGAGCGGCGGGCCTGATCGACGAAGTGGCCGATCAGGTGGTCGGCGACCTCGCCGAGCGCTTCGCCCGCGAGCACGGCGTCGGTCAGCTGTTCGAGTGGTTCGTCGTGCACCTTCTTGATCGCGGTGATGAGGTCGTCGAGGCGGACGGGGTTGGTGATCTTGCTGGGTTCGGTCATGCGTCAACTCTAGGTTGACGCTGCGTGATCGTCAACCGCGAGTTGACGATCGGCGGCCCGTCGGGCGGCAACGGCATTTGTGACAAAAGACCTGTGCAACCGCCTGACCTGCCGTAACGTCCGCTCTCAGCAGATTGACAGGAGATTGCCATGCGCGGAAGTCTCGTTTTCTCACTGGTGGGGGCCGGTGTCGCGATGGCGACCTGTTTGGCATCCCCAACCCATGCCGATGGCACCGATGACGTCTTCATCGGGGTCCTCGACGACGAGGGCATCGCATACCCCTCCGCCAAGGAGGCGATCAAGGTCGCCGGGCAGGTGTGTGACCTTCTGGGACAGGGCAATTCGTTGCTCGACGCCACCAGGCAGGTCGCCAACGTGAGTGGCATGAGTGTCGAGGACAGCGGCTTCTTCGTGGGCGCGGCGACGGCGTCTTACTGCCCGTCCGAGTCGCCCTAGTACCTCGCGGCGCTTCACGAATTCAGCGGTGGCGCAGGGTTTCCCAGTCGTGTTCGTCCTCGAGCTTGGCGATCGCGTGCGCGGTGCGTTCCTTCAGTAGGAAGGTGGCGATCGCGCCGATCACGATGGCGACGACGAGCGCGACCCAGGAGAACCGGGACAGCCATTTCTCGGCGGCCAGTCCGAGGTAGTAGACGACGGCGGTGGTGCCGCCGGCCCAGAACACTGCGCCAGTTGCGTTGGCGGCCAAGAAGTGTGGGTACGGCATCTTCAGCGCGCCGGCCAGCGGCCCGGCGAATATCCGCAGGAGTGCGATGAAGCGGCCGAAGAACACCGCCCCGACACCCCACCGCGCGAACAACTGCTTGGCCAGCGCGACGTGGCCGGGGCCGAAGTGCTTCGGGAAGCGCCGTCCCAACCGCTCGAACAGTCCCATGCCGTAGCGGTGGCCGATGCTGTAGCCGATGGTGTCTCCGACGATCGCCCCGATGGTCGCTGCTGCGCCGACGCCGACGGGACTGATGTCGAGCGTGTGCCGCGAGGCCAGCAGGGCGGCGCTGACGAGTGCGATCTCGCCGGGCAGCGGAATGCCCAGGCTTTCCATGCCGATGATCACCCCGACCACCAGGTACACCGCGATGGGCGGGATGGTCTGCAGCAGGGAATCGACGTCCACGCAGCCAAGGATGCCTCATGACTCGGCCCGTCACCCCCAGGATGACGGGCCGAGCACCGGGCGTGGCGCGATTACTTGAACGCGTCCTTCACCTTCTCGCCTGCGTCCTTCAGATTGGCCTTCACCTGGTCGAGCTTGCCCTCGTCGCGGGTCTGCTTGTCGGCGCTGGCGTTTCCGAGCGCCTCCTTGGCCTGACCGCCCAGGTTCTGGGCCTTGTTCTTTGCCTTGTCGACGGCACTCATTTGCATGTCCCTTCACTGGATGTCGGTACCGAGTGAGGGTTCCTCTCGGTGTGCGTGCCGAAACCCGTCGCGGCCCTCCGCACTTGTTCCTTGTTTTCCCACGGTCGATGGGGCCGTTTGCGTCATCATTGGCGAGGTGAAGCTGAACATCGCACGCCCTTCGGCCGACGCTCCGCAGTCGATGGCGCTCTACGAAAAGCTGCGCAGCCACGGCGACGAGGCGTTGTTGGCCGAAATCATCAGTGGCCTATTCACCATCGTTGCCGGACTCGAGGCTGCGAGCCGCGCCGACTAACGCCGGGACCCGCAGCGACTCCGACCAGGGGATGCGCGTCGACGTCGGGGCGTTCGCGTGCGTGGTAGTCAAGCGGCGGAGCAGTGCCTTCTCGTGAGCGACGACTGCCTGTGCGTATTGCATGTTCATTGCGACCGCTCCTCTGCTTCCCGCGGCCTTCGTGGCTGCGTTCACATGTAGGAGCGACGGGCGGAGGAGATTCCGACAACTTTTGGCGGGGTTTACAGGTGACTTACGGCGAAGGCCGCGGCGTCGTTGGTCATGCCGTTCATGCCGTACATGGCGTGGGCGATGGTGGGGCCGCCGCCGGGCGCGCCGTTGCAGATGGTGTCGCCGGGATCGCACAGGTCGATGGTCTTGGGTACGTACAGCGGGCCGATGTCGATGGGCGGCGCGTCGTACTGGCGCAGGAACTCGCCCGACGGCTTGCCGAAGAGGGCGACGGCCGCAACGTGGTTGGCGACCGACGAGGGCATCGGGTTGGGGATGTACTGGCGGTAGGAGGCAGGTACGGCCTCCGGGACGGCAGCAGCGGTGACGAAGCCGGCGACGACGGCGCCCTGGGAGTAACCGCCGAGCACGATCCTGGTGTTCGGACAGTTCGCCGCCGTGGATTCGACGTGGGCACCCGCGTCGCGAATCCCGTCGACGACCGTGCCGGCGAAGACTTCGCGGTTGTCGAATTCACTGCTGGCCAGATAGTTGACCGGATACACGCTGACCGACCGGTTGCCGGCTTGCGCGCGCAGTGCATCGACGAACGCTTGCCCGATGCCGCCGACACCGGGCGCCTCACCGGTGCCCCGGGCGAACACCACCTCGACGTCGGGACACGGCTCGGCGGACGCGGGTGGGGCGGCCGCGCCGATGAGCGCTGCCCACGCGGTGACCACCACGGCGCCAAGGGAATGAGTGATGCGACGAGCCCTCATGTGAACTCCTCCGACTGATTGGGTGCTGCATTCACTGACCCAACCAGTCAGCGGGCGCGGATTCTCGGGTGCCGTCGCCGTCCACCTGGTACCCGGACGTTTGCTGGCGAAACCAAGATCGCCGACGGGCTCACCCGCGCAGTGCTTGACTGATCCGGGCCGCCTGCAGCGTGAGGTGATGGCGTTCGGCGAGGTTGGACGCGGACCGGGCGGCATCGGCATACAACCGGGCCGCGGTGACGAGGTCGCCCGCCTTCTCGTGGAGGTACGCGGAGGCGGCGGTGTGGCGGGGAAGGCTCGGATCGACGTCGGCCAGGGCCGCGAGGCCTGCTCCCGCGCCGTCGGCCTCGCCGATCGCGACGGCCCGATTGAGTTGCACGACAGGGCTTTCGGTGAGCCGGAGCAGCTCGTCATACCAGCTGACGATCTGCACCCAGTCGGTCTCCTCGGCGCGCTGGGCGTCGGCGTGCAGGGCAGCGATCGCCGCCTGCGCCTGGAACTCGCCAAGCCGGTCGCGGCTCAGTGCCTTCTGCAGAGTGGCGACGCCCTCGGCGATGAGCGAGGTGTCCCAGCGCGCGCGGTCCTGCTCGGCCAGCGGAATGAGGCTGCCGTCGTCTCGGGTCCGCGCAGCCCGTCGCGCGTGGTGCAGCAGCATCAGCGCCAGCAACCCGGCGGTCTCGGGGTCATCGCTCATCGCCGCCAGCTGGCGGGTGAGCCGGATCGCCTCGGCCGCCAGGTCGACGTCGCCGGTGTAGCCCTCGTTGAAGATCAGATACAGCACGCGTCGCACCGTCGTCAGGTCGCCCGGCTCCGAGAACCGCACGTCGCGGACGGTGCGTTTCGCCCGGCTGATCCGCTGCGCCATCGTGGCCTCCGGCACGAGGTAGGCCTGGGCGATCTGCCGGGTGGTCAGGCCGCCGACGGCGCGCAGCGTGAGGGCTACCGCGGACGCCGGGGGCAGCGACGGGTGCGCGCAGAGGAAGAAGAGGTGCAACGTGTCGTCGGCGGCCTCGGTCGGCCCGGGCGGCGGCTCGACCGCGATCCGCTGTTCGCGGTCGCGGCGCGCGGCCTCCGCGCGGTGCCCGTCGAGGAACTTGCGCCACGCCACGGTGACCAGCCAGCCCTTCGGGTCGGCGGGCTGATCGTCCGGCCAGGTTTGCGTGGCTTGGATGAGTGCTTCCTGCACGGCGTCCTCGGCCGTCGCGAAGTCGACTCCGCGGCGGACGAGGACGCCGATCACCGCGGGAGTCAGCTCCCGCAGCAGCAGTTCGTCCATCACCTCAACGGCCCGGGAGTCCGGTCACTCGGTGACGGTCGGGTGTGCGCCGAGGAACGGGCGCAGCTCGAGCCATTCGTGGATCGGCTTGCCGCCGGCTCCGGGGGCGGCGGACAGCTCGCCGGCGAGTTCGAGGGCGCGCTCGTAGGTGTCGACGTCGATGATCATCCAGCCGGCGATCAGGTCCTTGGTCTCCGCGAAGGGGCCGTCGGTGACGGGCGGCCGGCCCTCGCCGTCGTAGCGGACGAACGTGCCCTCGGGGGAGAGCGCCTGGCTGTCGACGTACTCGCCGGTGCCCTGCAGGCGGGCGGCGAAATCGTTCATGTACTTCAGGTGGTCCTCGACCTCCTGCGGGGTCCACTGGTCCATCGGAACGCCGTTGACCGCCTCGGGGGCGCCGCGGTAGTGCTTGAGCATCAGGTACTTCGCCATTTTGGTCTCCCTTCGTGCGGTCCCGGTGGCCGCATCCACCCCTGGGACGGAGTCGCCAGGCCGTTCTCGACATCCTCGCGGAAGTTCTTTGGAAGATTTTCTGAGGGGGCGGGCGTGGGTCGATTAGCGATCCGATCGCCGCGCTTGTAGGGGCGACGTCCAGCTGAAAATGTCAGCTACGCGCATCCGGCCCGCCGGCAACGGGCTCGTCAAATCGCGATGTGGTGTGAGGCGAGCGTTGATGCGTAAGTGGAAGGCGCACTTCACGTGCTGTCCGAATCGTTGCACGGCAACGGGATTGAGCCAGTGCATACAGACCGGCGAGTCACTGTCTGGGCTGGTTGGAGAACGTCTGGCGTTGGTGAGCAGAATGCGCAGAAGCGCAAGAAGCTGCGGATACGCGGGTTGCGCGCACAAGCGAGCCACACCCGATGCACCGTCATAGCTTTGTCCCACAACGAAGTTCGTACGAGGCTTCCAATTGAGACGAAGGGCTACATCATGAATCGCTTACCAGTCATCGCAACCGTTGCAGCAGGGCTCCTGATCGCAGGTTTGCCGCCGGCGGTCGCTGCCGCCGCACCAGCTGCGTCGTGCGCTCAGTGGGCTTCAACGGCAACACTGCCCTTGCGTTGGAGGCAATAGGAGGAGACACGATCAGTTTCTCTGCGAACGGTCCCTCCCTTGGGGGTTTGGACCCGCTCAGCCCGGGCGGGTCCTATCAACCCCCGACCTTTGCCATTGACAGCGGATTCGGCGGCGGCCAGGTTCCGAGTCAGTTCATAGGCTCTGTGACCGGCGGGATGACCGGTGATCAGATCTCAGTCATGTTCACGTCGCCGCAGGTATCGATGCAACTGCGCGGGCAGGTCAGCCCGGACGGGTCCGCACACGGCACCGTCGGGGAAAACGGCGTCAAGTGGGATGCACGCTCCCCGCTGAAGTGCATGAGCACCGCGACGTCCGGAACGTCGTCTGCCTAAGCATCCGTTGGCCAAACCATTCCTTCGTATATGCCCGCGGCACCTCGGTGCCTAGAGTCGTTCCATTTCCCGGCCCATGCGTGCGTTGTCGATGTATGTGTAGCGCTTCGGGCAGTGAGAGCGCCGCGGGCGGGTATCGGCCGCCGACGTGGTAACCAGCCTCTGTAGGGCCGACACAGCAATGGAGGCCGCGTTGATCCACCAGTGCGTGGTCATCGGCTGCCGTAGCGTCGCCGCCGTGCTGAGCGCAACATCGTGTTCTGTGATGAGAATCGGCGCTCGTGACGGCGCTTCCTCGGGGAGACCGACGTTTTGTGCGCCAAGGTATGTCTCTCGTGTTGTGGTCATTTCGGCCCTCCTTGTGGTTCCGATCGATGTGCGATGAGGTGTCACCGGCGCCGACCCTCGCTTGTTTGCGATGGTCATGTCGGTGCTCAGTCGCTGTTGTCCGTGGAACGGTGGGTCCTGCCTCGACTGGGTGCTCCGTAACTGGAATCGTTGATCGTGCTGAGTTGGTCGATATCCGTAGTGCGCTACGGGTCTTTCGCTGCGTTGCGGCGTGGTAGCACGGATACGCAAACTCACGCCTGTCGCGGCTTTGCCGATTGGCCGACGACGACACGGACTAGCGGTAGCTTTGTGCCGGAATATGAGGGGGAGGCGGCGATGGATGACAGCCAGATGCAGGCGCTAGTCGATTCCCATATGCGGGCCGAAGGTCACGGCGATATCGACGGTGCGCTGGCCGTGTACGCCGACGATATTGAGCACGATGTCATCGGGTTCCCCAACAGTCCCAGCCACGGCAAGGATGGAGCGCGAGATTTCTACGTGTATCTCACCGCGAACTTCCGCGCCGAAAACTGGACGGTGCTGCACCGGTACGTGGCCGGTGACGCGATGATCCTGGACCAGGTTATGACGGGCACTGTCATCGGATCGCTGCTTGGGCTCGCCGGTCACGGACGGCGCATCACCTTCCGGATGCTGCACGTGTTCGAGTTCCGCGACGGGCTGATCAGCCGTGAGAATGTGTGGCTGGACGGGGCGGCGGTGGTTGATCAGTTGAGTTGATCCGAGCTGTTGTTGCGGCGTCGGTTCTGGCGACGAGGTATCAGTGCGGCGAGTTCGTCGCGGCTGGTGGTGCCGGTCTTGGTCATGGCCTTGTAGATGTGGTCTTCGACGGTGCGCACCGACAGGATCAGCCGTGCGGCGATGTCACGGTTGGACAGCCCCTCACCGAGCAGCGTCACGATTTCTCGTTCCCGGTTGGTCAGCGGCAACGGCTCGGCGGCCTGGCGAAGCGCCGGGGTGGCGGCGCCGCCGCATTGCTCGGCCAGCGCTTGGGCCCGCGTAGCGCATCCCAGTGCCGATCCGCGACGATCGTGGCCCCGGTAGGCGATGGCGGCGTGCGCGGCCGCATCAACGGCCGCGACCAGATCGCCCATCGCCTCGAATTGCTCTGATACCGCGGCTAATTCATCACCATCGTTGGCGTGCAAGGCTTCGGCGAACCGGGCGGCGATACGAGCACGCGGCCCCTCGACGATCGCTTCGAGCTGACGCAGCCGCGGCGCACTCGAACCGTCGCCGAACTGGGTGGCGGTCTGCAAACACGTCACCTCCGCGGCGAATTGCCCATTCTCAGAGCAGGTCTCGGCCGCACCCAACACGATCTTGATCGCCTCACTGACCGCACCCTGAGCAGCGGCCACCCATGCTTTCGCGATCGCATACTCATAATCGAGAAACCGCCAAGCTGGATGGCGGCTCTCGGCCAGGGTGGCAAGCGCGTCGCTGGCTTCCTCAACCAGTCCACGCATGGCGAGCGCAATCGTCAAAAGGATTTGGCATCGGTACTTCCAACCGGTGGTCTCACCCGGAGCGATCAACCACCGGTCAGCCACCGATTGCAGCAGGGCGCATGCGGTGTCGAGTTGGCCGGCGCCGAGGGCGACTCGACCTGTCAGTGCAGTGGCGAGTCGCGAATATGCATCGGCAGGAAGAGCGCTGTGATCGCGGACGTGGCGGGCGGGCCGCTGGGCTTCGGCTATCCGTCCGGCCAGCAGCTGTGCACTGGCTTGGGCGTCGGTGAGGATGAGGAAGGAGCGTATCGGGACGGAATATCCCGCCTCGGCGGTGGCGGCAGCCTCGGTGGTACGCCCCGAGCTTCCGGACGCCACGGCGATCGCCCACGCCGCGTGCCGTTTTGCCACGAGGTCAGGTAGTTGGTCCCAACTGAAGTTCTCGCAGGATGTTCGGGCTGCTTCCGGCATGCCCATAGCCGCCCAGTAGACGGCAAGAAATGCGTCGACGCAGCCTTGGGCTCCCGGCGTCGCAGTCCGCGCAGCGTCGTCGATGAGTTCCTTTGCGCCTTCGGGATCCGCGAGAACGAACATCCTGTTGGTGGCGCGTAGAAAGGCGAGTCTGGCACGCTCGACGTCGGTCAACTCGCGGGTGGTGATATCTGCGAGCACAGCGTCGGCCTCGAGGCCGCGGCCCACACACGATAAGCCGAAGGCGCGGACGAAGCTGGCTTCGGCTGCACCTCCACCCGCTATGGCTGCCTCCGCCAGGCGATCTGCTAGCGGCATATCCCAGAGCCAGACGGCGCCGCGGGCAGCCTGGATAAACAGGTCGGTATCGGGTTCGCGGTCGGAGTCGAGAGTCAATGCCGCCCTGCGTATCACGACTCGTGTGTCGTCGCGATCGTCGGATCCGGCAAGTTCGGCGGCGACGAGCCCCCGCAGTCGTCGCAGCCTCGTGGGGGCGGCTCGGCTGCGGCGTACCTCCCCATAGAGGGGGTGTCCGAGGCGTGCTTCTATCCGGTTTCCGACTTGATTGAGGGTGATGAGACCGCGCGTATCGGCCTGCTCGACGGTAGTCGGGTCGGTTATCCGGGTTAGTGATCCGAGTTCGATGGGTTCGCCGACCGCGAGGGCGTCGATTACGTCGCTGACCGGGGTGGGCAGGGCTCCGATGCGTTCTTCGATCAGGTCGACCAGGCTGGGCGGCACGACCGGGTCGCCGAGCCAGCGCCAATACCCTTCGCTTGGTGTGAGGCGTTGGTCGGCGACCTCTTGCTCGACGATGTTTCGGAGATATAGCGGGTTGCCACGGGTCAGGGTCCACAGACGCTCGACGGCCTGGGGATCTATTGGACCGCTCAACGTCGACGAGACTAGCGGGCCGATCTCCGCCTGGGCCAGCGGTTGCAGGTCGAGGCGGTCAAACTGGCCGGCTCTCCACAGCTCCCGCGTCCCCGCCGGAACCGGTTCACCGTCGCGGATGGTGAAGACCACCTTCGCGGCACGGCGCTGAATGATCTGATGCACAACGAACGTCGACAGATCATCGAGCAGGGGCACATCATCGACGCCGAGCACGACCGTCTCGCCTGGTGGTGTAGCAGTCAGGGCGGCGATCACGCCGCGGACCAAGTCGAGATTGTCACTGACCGCGGGTTCTGCCCATTGTGCGAGTGCACCCAACGGAAGTATCCGCGCTGAGGACGTCCCCACGATCCAACGGACAGCGCATCCCGTCGACGCGGCTGCATTGAGTGCTTCACGCGCGAGCCGGCTCTTACCCACGCCTGCGGCTCCGCAAACGATGATCCCGGACGAATCCGGATCCACGACCGCGGCATCGATACGCCGCAGTTCCCCCGAGCGGCCGGTCAACGGCCACATCAACCGCACCCCAACAGACTAGAACCGCCCACCACAGCACCGCCCAGCAACCGCCAACTAAACCAGTGACGGCCACGACGAAGAGATCCGTAGCTCACTACGGGTTTGTCCGAAGGGGAGTCGAGCAACGATGACGTCAGATACAGGCGACCGCTAATCCACTAACGACTCATTCGATCCGAGGGGCCATCATGACCGTCGACACCATCCCTACTCGCGGTTGCCCGAACGTCTTCGACGCGGGGCTCCCAATCCTGGCCTATGAGCACGTAGACAACCCAGACGAGGCCCACCGGCTCATCGCGCAGGCCCGCACTCGAGCACCGATCGCCATGGGCACCCACGGGCCGGAGCTGCTGACCCATGAACTGGTGCGAAGCGTGTTACGCGACCCACGATTCCGGATTCCGCAAGGCATGTTCCTTGCCTCCCAAGGCATCACAACTGGCCCGATTTGGGAGCGGGTCGCGACAAACCTGATCAGCCTCGATGGGGCCGAGCACCACCGGCTTCGCCGCCTCGTGTCCAAAGCGTTCACGCCGCGGGCCACAACGCGACTGCGCACGACGATCGTCGACGTGATCACCGATTTGGTTGACCGCTTCACCCCTGTCGGGCGTTGCGAGGTCGTCACCGACATCGCCCGCCAATACCCAATCCCGATCATCTGCGCACTGCTAGGCGCGCCGGCCGAGGACTGGGAGCTGTTTTCGGACTGGACTGATGACATCTTCAAGGCCTTCGACTGGGACGTCGCCGCCCATGAGAAGACCATCCTGACGGCGTGGGAACAACTCGACGCTTACGTCGACGATATGGTCGCCCACCGCCGCCACACACTGACCGACGACCTTACTTCCGAACTCATCCGCGCCGAGGACCACGGCGATCACCTCAATGGCGATGAGCTACGGATGCTGGTCGCGGGCCTGCTGATGGCCGGCACCGACACCACCCGAAACCAGCTGGCCGCCTCCGTGCACGCGCTGTGCGATCACCCCGACCAATGGGCACTGCTGGGTCAGCGTCCCGAACTCGCGACGAATGCGGTGGAGGAGACGATGCGGCATTCACCCATCGCAGGCTCCACTCTCAGGGTGGCACTCGAGGACGTCGAACTCGCCGGCGTATTGATCCCAGCTGGCACACTCGTCCTCGCCAACACCGCCGCCGCGAACCGCGACCCAGCCGTGTACGACGGCGCCGATCGCCTCGACATCACCCGTCAGGGCGCACCCGCCATGCAGACCTTCGGCGCTGGCGTGCACTACTGCCTCGGTGCGAACCTCGCCCGACTGGAGCTCGCCGAAGCCCTGGCCGTTATGGCGGAGCGCATGCCCAACGCCCACCGCACCGGTCCGGCGCCTTGGAAGCCGCTCACTGCACTGAGTGGACCCGTTACCCTACCGATCGAATTCGACACCGGGCACTAGTCATTTCCGACATCCTCGCGTCACGTTCGGATTCATCGGGAGTGGAGATAGCCAAGGTGCTTCAGAAGCGTCAATCGATTTTCGCGTACTTGGCCCAACATGTGGCGGTGGGATATCAATCGCGAGCAGGTCTGCGACCACCAAGGCGTGTCGCTTCGGGGGCGCCATCGCTTGAATATTGCTCGCGGTTTGCGAAGTGGGCTAGATACATGCCGGGAACTGCAAACTAACTGGTGCGCGATACTGGGATTGAACCAGTGACCTCTTCCGTGTCAGGGAAGCGCTCTCCCGCTGAGCTAATCGCGCCGGGACATTCTCGGAGGTGGAGACGGGAATCGAACCCGTGTGCACGGCTTTGCAGGCCGTTGCCTCACCACTCGGCCACTCCACCGCTGGGGTTTTGATGCCACTGCACCTTCGAGCGGATGACGGGATTCGAACCCGCGACCCTCACCTTGGCAAGGTGATGCGCTACCAACTGCGCTACATCCGCAATGCCACGGGCGAGATCGTCGCCCGTCGCGAACCGAAACGATAGTCCACCCGAGTGTGGCCGCACAAATCACCTCCACGCTCCGGGCGATCGCGATCAAAACACCCGATACGCCTCGCGCGCGATCGCGAAGCCGTGCCCGGACTTGGTGTCGCGGCACGTGATGCCCGAT
Organism: Mycobacterium sp. URHB0044; assembly: GCF_000620625.1. Lineage (GTDB taxonomy): Bacteria > Actinomycetota > Actinomycetes > Mycobacteriales > Mycobacteriaceae > Mycobacterium. The sequence goes on from NZ_JIAW01000002.1 coordinate 326,882, forward strand.
TCCGCGCTATCGCACCGCAGCACCCCGGCAGAGATCGACTCGCCGTAGGCAAGGGGCTCGCCGCCGCCCAGCGCAGTGTCGCCGGCGCACACGAATTCCGGCTCTTCGCCGGGGGAGAGCCCGATGCCTTGTCCGTAGTCGAACTCGCAGTCGGCCGGCCGGGGCGGGGGAGTCCAGTCACGCTCCAAGACGTCACAGCGTGCGTAGTGCGCGTCGATGAAGCAGCCGACGTTGCCGCTGGGCGACGTGAATCCGATGAGTTCGGACTCGTCCTCCTCGGGTTCGGTGGTGCCCGGCGCCTCCTTGGCGGTGGAGCCGGTCGACGACTCGACCGGCGCAACGTCGGCGGTGGTCGCCGGTCGCATCGAGGAGGTCGATGACGCGGTGACCGTGGCTGCGTCACCGCAACCGGCGAGCAGGCTCGCGCCGAGGCCGAGGAGGATAAGGCCAGCCCGCAGCGTCATGGCGGTGACCATACCGTCGCGATGTCGGTCGGGGTCGGTCGTCGCGATTCTCGGCCGCGACGCCGTCCGTGTTAATCTCTGACGTCCCATCGATCGTTGATCGGTGCGTCTCCCAGGTCTCGTAGCTCAGTGGGAGAGCGTCCGCCTCACACGCGGAAGGTCGCTGGTTCGATACCAGCCGGGACCACCCTTAACCCTCAGTCCGGCGGGCCCCGCCGAGGCTCGCACTCGGTGACGACCGACGCCCCTCACCGTCATGGCAACGGCGAACCCGGTTCGACTTCTATGGGATAGCGCGTCTCCTGCTGATCCAGATCCCGGGCAAGCCGCCAGGCCTCCTCCGGTGGGAGCGGTCGGATTTCGCCCAGCTGCTGGCGGGTGAGCTCCACTTCCACGGCGCACTCACTGGAGTGCTGCAGCAGAATCCAGCGCTTGCCGTCGCGCTCGAAGCGGCGAATCTGGCGGTAGTAGCTCAGCGCTCCGTCGTATACGTCGAGGACGTCTTCGGAACCGCCGTAAGTCCCGCTGTTGCTGCGAATGTGGTCGAAGTGCTCCAACTCGCGAGCGGGGAAGGCGAAATTCCGTGGATCGTATGCGGCGCGCACGATGATCCTCGATCCGTCGGGCTTGTCGACGAACCACTTCTGACGCTTACCGGCGAACTGAGTCATCGGCACTCGCTCTCGAGAGTGATGAGGCGAACCTAGGTCGCCGTGTCGACGATCAGCTTGCGCTATCGGGACCTGAATCGAGTTCGGCGAGGGCCTTGCGCGCGGCTTCCAGTTCGGCTTCGAGCGCGGCGACCTTCGCGGCCTGCTGCGCGCGCGCCGCTTCGATCACCTCGTCGATGGGCGTCGAGAGGTCCTCGTGCAGTTCCTTGGCCGCGCGAGAGACTGCGGCGGCGGCAACCGCGAGGTCGCGGGCGAGGAAGGTGGTGCCCTGCTTGAGCTCAGCGGTCCATTCGCCGTCGGCGGTACCGGTGACGGTGAGGGTCAGTTCCAGCGTCTTGGCCTTCTTGCCGGGTGACTTCCTGGCCGGAGCCTTCTTGGGCTTCTCTTCGGCGGAAGGCTCGGCGGCGGGCGCGGCGGGCGCGGCGGGCGCGGCGGGCGCCGGGGTGCTCTCCGGGGTGGAGGACTCGGCAGGGGAAACGAACATATCTGGAGTGTCGGAGTCGGTGGCCGGCGCTTCTGGTGCCAGAGTGTCTACAGTCATCGTTGCGGCGATCTCCTTCTGAATATCGCCCGCAGTGAGCGGGCTAGTCCATTAGAACACATGTTCGACGGGAGCCACACGTGGCGCTTCGTCAACACGCCGCCGGAGTTGGCGAAATGACGGGTTGACCTTCAGGTCGGGTGCACACAGGGATGTCGACCGAAATAGCTTCGGCGCCAGCGTTTTTCCGAGATGGGGGATCCGCAATGGTCTCCGGCATCAATGGCATGCAGTGACAGCGCGTACCGCGCCGATGAGGACCGCGGCAACGATCGTCGGCCTGGTCTGTGCCGTCGCCGCGCTGGTGCTGGCTTTCACGACGCACATGGACGTGTCGATGGCGGGCTTTCCCGATGGGCACCTCACCGACTACGACAAGGCCGTCAGTGTGCCGCTGCGGATCCTCGTGTGGGTGCTCGCGGGTTTCGGCGTGCTGTTTCTCGTTCTCGTCCTCGTGCCGATCAAGGCCAGGACGCGGACCGTCGGATTGCTCATCGCCGTACTCGCTTTCGCGATCGTCGCCATGGCGACAACCGTCGGCGTCCCGTGGTACTTCGGCACTCACCTGAATCTCGACAACGGAGTGGGCGGATAGTCGACCCGCGCCACCTCACCGACCGTCGGCGTGCGCCATCGCGTTGGGGTGGAGCCGATCTGGTTGCGAGCATCCGAACGCGACGTGTCGGACCGAATTGCCCGGATAAAAGTGTCAAACGACCCAGCCGAAACCCTCTAAGGTCGGGATCGTGCAACTGCAGCAACCTCACCATCCGGCCACTGCGGTCGCGCGCATCGAACCCGAACGCGAGGATCGGCGATGACCGTCCTGTTTCTCGCGGCGTTCGCCGTCGGCGCCCTTGGCGTCCTCTCGGCGCTGTTCTTCGACTTCGGGCACGGCGACGGTCTACCGTTCCTCAGCCTCACCTCGATGTCCGCGGCGCTGCTCGGCGCGGGCACCGGCGGGCTGGTGGCCGACTGGTCCGGTCTGGGCGACGTTGGCTCCGGCGTCGTTGCAGCCCTCAGCGCGGTGGCGCTGATCGCCGTACTGCACGCCGTCGTGATGCCGTATATCCGCCGCCAGCAAGCCAACTCACACCAGGGACGCGCGTCCTACATCGGACTGCTCGGCACCGTCACTCTCGAGCTACCCGCCGGCGGCTGGGGTGAGGTCAGCTTCGTCGACACCGGCGGCAACCGGGTCCGTGCCCGCGCCAAGAGCACCGAGACCGACCCGCTTCCGAAGGCGACCCCGGTCTACATCGCCGACGTCGACGCCGACTACATCCACGTCGTGGCCGTACCCGACCTCTGATTCCCTCGCTCGAAACCCACTGAAAGGCAACGTCGTGTCCACACTGCTCATCGTCATCATCGCCGTCGTCGCGGCGTTGCTGCTGCTCGTCGTGCTGCCCCTCGTCTACGTCAAGAACTACATCAAGGTGCCGCCCAACGAGGTGGCCGTGTTCACCGGCCGCGGTCAGCCCAAGGTGGTCCGAGGCGGTGCGCGGTTCCGTATGCCTGGGCTCGAACGGGTCGACATCATGAGCCTGGAACCGTTCAACGTCAGCATCAATCTGCAGAATGCGTTGTCCAACAACGGCGTACCCGTCAACGTCGAGGCGGTCGGGTTGGTCCGCATCGGCTCGGCCGACGAAGCCGTGCAGACGGCCGTGCAGCGATTCCTCACCTCCGACCTGCAAGCCCTGCAGAACCAGATCAACGACATCCTGGCCGGCAGCCTGCGCGGCATCACCGCCACCATGACCGTCGAGGACCTCAACTCCAACCGCGACACCCTGGCCCGCAGCGTGGTCGAGGAAGCCGGCAGCGACCTTGCCCGCATCGGCATGGAGGTCGACGTCCTCAAGATCGCCGGCATCTCCGACCGCAACGGATACCTGGAGTCGCTCGGTCAGCGCCGCATCGCCGAGGTCAGGCGCGACGCCGCGGTCGGCACCGCCCAGGCCGAACGCGACGCCCAGGTGCAGTCGGCCAAGGCCCGCCAGGAGGGGTCCATCGCCCAGGCCGAAGCCGACACGGCGATCGCGACCGCGAACCAGAAGCGCGACGTGGAGCTGGCCCGGCTGCGCGCGCAGACCGAGGCCGAGAACGCACAGGCCGACCAGGCCGGGCCGCTGGCGAATGCCCGCGCGCAGAAGGACGTCGGCATCGCCACCGAGCAGGCCGAGGCCGCGCGGGTGCAGGCCCGCACCGAGGTGGAGCAGCGGCGCAGTGAACAGGCCCAGGCCGCGTTGCAGGCCGACGTCATCGCCCCCGCGGAGGCGCAGCGTCAGGCCGATATCGCCCGCGCCGAAGGCATGCGCCAGGCCGCGATCCTGGCCGCTCAGGCCGAAGCCGAAGCAGCCCGTGTATCCGGGCAGGCCGCCGCCGACGCACGCAAGGCCGCCGCAGACGCGCTGCGCGTCGAACAACAGGCCGAGGCCGACGGCATCAAGGCCAAGCTGGTCGCCGAGGCCGCCGGTAAGACGGAGATCGCCGTCGCATTGAACAGCTACACCGCGGAAGCGGCCCGGCTGCAGACACTGCCCGACGTGCTCGCCGCCATGGTCAAGGCCACCGAGGCCGCGGCGATGCCGCTGGCCGAGATCGAGCGACTCTCGATCATCGGCGGACCCGACGATGCCCAGGGCGCACTCGGCGGTCTGCTCGGCATCAGTCCGCTGGCGGTGTCGAAGACGGTGGAGGCCCTCAAGTCCTCCGGCATCGACCTGCCTGCCATGCTCGCCAGCCGCTCCGGCGATACGGCTCCGACCGAGCCGACGACCAACTCACACTCGGTGCCCGCCGCCGATTGAGCGGCGGGCGCTGCGCGAGGGCAGCGTCAGGCCAGCGCCATGTCCCAGAACGCCACCTCTTGTGCCAGCACGTCCGCGACTAGCTCGTCGTGCCGGTCCGGGATGGCCAGGGCGCCGAGCGCGTCGACGTAGTCGGCGAAGGCTGGCACGGTCCAGTGCTCGACGAACTCACCGAACGGGGAGGTGGCTGACGCGGCAAAGCCCCAGGCAAGCAGATACACCCGTTCGAGCACCCACAGAGCCGTCACCGCCGCCTCGTACGGCGCGGCGTCCAGTCGCGCCAGCAGTTCGCGGTAGCCGAGTGTTGCCGGTAGCGCTGGCTGCTCCAGGTCCATGCCCCGCCGCGCGGCCTGTTCTTCGAACCAGTCCAGCTCCGCGACCAGCGCCACGCAGCCACCGGCGAGTACCGCCTGAGCGGTACGCGGCGCTCGTGCCAGCAGCCGAGCCTGGAACGTCAGCAGATCACTGACGAACAGCGCGTCCTGCACCAGCCACCGGTCGAACGCGGAGTCGGTGATCGTCCCGTCGCGGACCGCTTCGAGGAACGGATTACGGGTAGCGGCGGACCACAACGAATCAAGCACGGCCCGAAGGATAGTCGCGCGACGGGCGCTGTCGGCAGCCAAGGGCATGTGTGGAATGTGCCCGCGTAGCGAGCGACGAGGAGCAATGATCAGAAGTTGTGGACGGCTCTCGGGTGATGCGAAGTGAGCGCACCTTTCCTGGGGGATCACCTGAGACCGAGGTCGCCTAGACATGAGAACCGTTGCGCGGGATGAGATCGTCGAACACATCACGCAGATCGAGCTCGGCGGTGTCACCGCCGCCGAACGCCAACGGCAGCTCGAGGTCATGTGCCGCGAGAACTGGAGCGAGCACCCGGCGTGGTTGTCGCTGACCCGCGACGTTCGCCGCGAGCTTGAAGATCGTGAGCTCCAACATCCGGCCTCCTCGCCTCGGTACGATGCCGTGCTGCTGATGTGGCTTCGCACCCGCTACCGGCTCACGGTCAACGACTTCCTCCGCGACCGCGCGCGAGCGCTCGGAATCGAAGTCGACGAGGTCGTGGGGGAGGAGCCAGCCGCCCAGGTGTGCCCGTGTTGCGGCTATGCGACCCTGGATGAGCGCGGCGCCTACAACATCTGCCACGTCTGCTGGTGGGAGGATGACGGCACGGACAACGACGACGCTGACAAGGTCTACGGCGGCCCCAACTCCGACGTGAGCCTGACCCAGGGCCGCGCCAACTTCCTCGCCCACGGCACCTCCGACCCGCGTCGAGATGATCTGTTGCCCCTCCACGACCCGCCGGAGCGGTATCGGCGTGTGCGTACGTTCGTGTTGTCAACAGATCGTCGTGAGGTCTCCGAGCCGAAGCAGGGTTGGACGAGCCGCGTGTTCGTCCTAGCTCCGGCGAACTAAGACACGATCGACGCTCTAGAGCAGTCGGCCTGCCTCCTTGAGGACCCCGTGCAGGATTTCGTAGATGGCGTCGAACTCCTTTTGCCCACTGATCAGCGGTGGCGCCACCTGGACCACTGGGTCGCCGCGGTTGTCGGCGCGGCAATACAGCCCGGCCTCGAGGAGTTCGGTGGTGAGCCAGGGGAGCAGGCGAGTGCACTCGTCGTTGCTGAACGTTTCCTTGGTGGCTTGGTCCTTGACGAGTTCGATGCCGTAGAAGAAGCCTTCGCCGCGGACGTCACCGACGATGGGCAGGCTGAGAAGCTTCTCCAGCGTCGCGCGGAACGCCGGTGCGGTCTCCTTGACGTGGTCGTTGAGGCCTTCGCGTTCGAAGATGTCGAGGTTGGCCAGCGCCACCGCCGACGACACCGGGTGCCCGCCGAACGTGTAGCCGTGGGCGAAGGTCGTCTTGCCGTCGTTGAACGGCTCGAACAAGCGGTCACTGGCGATCATCGCGCCGATCGGGGAGTAACCCGACGTCAATCCCTTTGCGCAGGTGATGATGTCGGGCACGTAGCCGAAGTCATCACACGCGAACATCGAGCCGATGCGGCCGTAGGCACAGATCACCTCATCGGATACCAGCAGCACGTCGTACTCGTCGCAGATCTCGCGGACCCGCTCGAAGTACCCCGGCGGCGGCGGGATCGATCCACCCGCGTTCTGCACCGGCTCCAGGAACACGGCCGCCACGGTATCGGGGCCCTCGAACTCGATGGCCTCGGCGACGCGGTCGGCGCAGTACCGGCCGAACGCCTTGATGTCGTGTGCGTACGGTTCGGGTGCGCGGTAGAAGTTGGTGTTCGGCACGCGGAAGCCACCGGGGGTCAGCGGTTCGAACTGCTGCTTGAAGATCGGCAGGCCGGTGATCGCCAGTGCGCCCTGCGGGGTGCCGTGGTAGGCGGTCTTGCGCGAAATCACCTTGTGCTTACCGGGTTTGCCGACCAGCTTGAAGTAGTTCTTGGCCAGCTTCCACGCCGACTCGACGGCCTCGCCGCCGCCCGTGGTGAAGAACACCCGGTTCAGATCACCGGGCGCATAGCCTGCGACGCGCTCGGACAATTCGATCGCACTGGGCGTGGCGTAGGACCACAGTGGGAAGAACGCCAGCGTCTCGGCCTGTTTGGCGGCGGCCTCGGCGAGCTCCTTGCGGCCATGGCCCACCTGAACGACGAAAAGCCCTGCAAGGCCGTCGATGTAACTCTTGCCCTTGTCGTCCCAAATGGTCACACCTTCGCCGCGGGTGATGATGGGCGGTGTGATGCCTTCACCGTGCTTCGCGAAGTGTCCCCACAGGTGACGGGCGGCCTTCGCTGCCAAATCAGTCGAAACCTCTTGGGCGATATCAGTAGTCGTCACGTCTGATCCTGTCCTGATCTACTGGTTCTGCGGGAAGCCGAGTTCGATGCCGCCGTGGCTGGGGTCGAGCCAGCGGCTGGTGATGGCCTTTTGGCGGGTGAAGAATTGGACGCCGTCCATGCCGTGGGCGTGGCTGTCGCCGAACAATGAGGCCTTCCAGCCGCCGAAGCTGTAGTAGGCCATGGGGACGGGGATGGGCACGTTGATGCCGATCATGCCGACCTGCACTTCGTTTTGGAAGCGCCGGGCGGCGCCGCCGTCGTTGGTGAAGATCGCGGTGCCGTTGCCGTACGGGTTGGCATTGATCAATTCTAGGGCCTCGTCGTAGGTCTCGACGCGGATGATGGACAGCACCGGCCCGAAGATCTCGTCGGTGTAGACGCTCATCTCGGGCGTCACGTGGTCGATCAGGGTGGGGCCCAGCCAGAACCCTTCGGCGCCGCCGTTGGCTTGGACGTGGCGGCCGTCGACGACGATCTTGGCGCCGTCGGCTTCGCCGGCGTCGATGTAGGAGGCGACCTTGTCGCGGTGGGCCTTGGTGACCAGTGGGCCCATGTCGGAATCCTTGGTGCCGTCGCCGATCTTGAGCGGGGTGGTGCGTTCGGCGATCTTGGCGACGAGGTCGTCGGCGATCGGCCCGACCGCGACGCACGCGCTGATGGCCATGCAGCGTTCGCCTGCGGAACCGAAGCCGGCGTTGACCATGGCGTCGGCGGCGAGGTCGAGGTCGGCGTCGGGCAGGATCACCGCGTGGTTCTTGGCACCGCCGAGGGCTTGGACGCGTTTGTCGTGCGCGGTGGCGGTGGCGTAGACGTAGCGGGCGATCGGGGTGGACCCGACGAAGCACACCGACTTGACGGTGGGGTTGGTCAGTAGTTCGTCGACGGCGGTCTTGTCGCCCTGCAGCACGTTGAAAACACCGGGCGGGAGGCCGGCTTCAGCCCACAGCGCGGCGATCCACAGCGACGCCGACGGGTCCTTCTCCCACGGCTTGAGGATCACGGTGTTGCCGGTGGCGATGGCGATGGGGAAGAACCACATCGGCACCATGGCCGGGAAGTTGAACGGGCAGATCACCCCGACCACCCCCAGCGGCTGGCGCACCGAGTAGACGTCGACCTTGGTGGAGGCGTTCTCGGTGAATCCGCCCTTGAGCAGGTGGGGGATGCCGCAGGCGAATTCGACGACTTCCTGGCCGCGAGACACTTCACCCAAAGCGTCGGAGACGACCTTGCCGTGCTCGCTGGTGATGATCTCGGCCAGCTCGCCCTTACGTTCGTTGAGCAGCTCACGAAACTTGAACAGCACCTGGGTGCGCTTGGCCAGCGAGGTGTCACGCCAGGCCGGGAACGCCACGGCGGCGGCGTCGATGACCGCGCGGGCATCCTCCACGGTGGCCAGCGCGACCTGACCGGTGACCGCACCGGTGGCCGGGTTGGTCACCGGCGCGGTGGCAGTGCCGGTGCCGGCGAACGGGGCGTTGTCGAGCCAATGCGAAATTGTCTGGGTCATATCACTTTCCGTGCTTCGAGATGCGGTCGGTCATGGTCTTGGATTCTTGGCGTCAGGCACCCGGGACCGAGGCTCGGTCCACCATCGTGACGTCGGTGGGTAGCCCGCTCTTGAGCGACTCGACGCCCGCGGCGCACACGGCAGCGGCTGCGTAGCCGTCCCACGCGGTTGGCCCGTCGACGTTGACGCCGGCGCGCACCGCGTCGACCCAGCGCTGTACTTCGAGGTCGTAGGCAGTACCGAAGCGCTCGCGGAAATCCGCCGTGATGCGCCCACCGGAGACACCCGGTGCGGTCTTGCGGATCAACCCGACGTCGAGGCCGATCATCGCGCTGCCCTTCTCGGCGACGACCTCGGTGCGCACCTCGTAGGCGACGGCGGTGGTGACGAACACCTCCACGTCGACGTGCTTGCCCGACGTGGTGGTGAAGATCGCGATCTGCGGATCCTGCAGACCACTCGGGGCACCCGGATTCGCTGCGGGCCTGATGATTTGGACTGACGCGATCTCCTCGCCGAGCAGGAAGCGCGTCACGTCGACCTCGTGGACCAGCGAGTCCTTGACGATCATCTCGCTGGTGAAGCTCGGGGGTACCGCAGCATTGCGGTGCACGCAATGCATGACCAGTGGCTGGCCGAGTTCGCCGCCGTCGATGAGCGCCTTCAGCGCCGCGTACTCGGGGTCGAAACGTCGCATGAACCCGACCTGGATCAGGGGCGTGCCCAGCTCGGCCTCGCGGCGCACCACCTCCAGCGACGTCTCGACGTCGGTGGTCAGCGGTTTCTCGCAGAGCACCGGCTTTCGGTGGTCTAGACAGGCCAGCAGCTGCTTCTCGTGTACGGGTCCCGGTGTCGCCAACAGCACCGCGTCGACGTCGTCGGCCGCGATTGCGTCCAGCGGGTCGCCGACGACACGTGCGCCCGGCACCGAGGAGGCCACCTGTTCGGCCTTCTCGATCAGGTAGTCGTTGATGACCGTGACGCGGGCGCCGCTGATGGTGTTCGTGATGCGGGCGACGTGGTCGGCGCCCATCATGCCGACACCGAGTACTGCAATGCGCAAGTCTGACATCGTGTTTGCCTTCTAAGTGAACGTTGCGGACGGAACGGCGCGGGGCGCGAGGATGGTGCTCATTCGGACGGCCGGATCAGGGGACGCTGGATCTTCTTCCAGTCCGCGTACGTCTGGTACGCCGACTGGGTGGACTCCAGCGTGGAGGTCTCGGAAACCGGTACGTCCCACCACGACTCGCTGTCCGGTGCGGCGATCAGCGGGTCGGTCTCGACGTGGATGACCGTCGTGCGGTCACTGGCCTTGGCGACCTTGACGGCATCCGCGAAGTCGGCGGCGGTGACGGCGCGGATGACGTCGGCACCGAGGCTCGCGGCGTTGGCGGCCAGATCGACCGGCAAGGGCGCGCCGTCGAGCCTGCCGTCGTCGCTGCGGAACCGGTATGCGGTGCCGAATCGCTGAGACCCCAACGCCTCTGACAGGGAACCGATCGACGCGAAGCCGTGGTTCTGCACCAGCACGACGATGACCTTGACGCCCTCCTGCACGGCCGTCACCAGCTCGGTGGCCATCATCAGGTAGGAGCCGTCACCCACCATGACGAACACATCGCGATCCGGTTCGGCCATCTTGGCGCCGATGCCGCCGGCGATCTCGTAGCCCATGCAGGAGTACCCGTATTCGACGTGGTAGCCCTTCGGGTCGCGGATGCGCCACAGCTTGTGCAGGTCGCCCGGCATCGAGCCGGCCGCGCACACCACCACGTCGCGGGGATCGGACAACGTGTTGGCCAGGCCGATCACCTGGTTCTGGTTCAGGGCTGCACCGTCGTCGACGCGGTAGGCCGCCGTCACGGTGTCGTCCCACTCCCGCGCGAGAGCCGCGGTGCGGGAACGGTATTCGTCGCTGACGGAGTAGTCGCCCAGCGCGACGCCCAGCGCCTCGATGGCCTCGCGGGCATCGGAGACGACGCTGACGCCGCCCTGTTTGACCGCGTCCAGGGATGCCACGTTGACGTTGACGAAGCGCACATCCGGGTTGTTGAACGCGGTGCGGGACGCCGTGGTGAAGTCGCCGTAGCGGGTGCCGATGCCGATCACGACGTCGGCCTCCGTCGCGAGCGCATTGGCCGCCGTGGTGCCGGTCGACCCGATGGCGCCGACCGACTGTGGGTGGTCATAGGGGAGCGATCCCTTGCCTGCCTGGCTCTGGCCGACCGGGATGCCCGTCTGCTCGCAAAAGGCGGCCAACGCGTCGGTGGCCCCGGAGTAGATGACGCCGCCACCGGCGACGATCAGCGGCTTGGTGGCCGACCGGATGACCTCGGCGGCGCGTGCGATCACCGACCGCTCCGGCAGGGGGCGGGCGACGTGCCACGTGCGTTGTGCGAACAGGGATTCCGGCCAGTCGTACGCCTCGGCCTGCACGTCCTGCGGAATGGCGACGGTCGCGGCACCGGTCTCGACGGGGTCGGTGAGCACGCGCATCGCGCCCAACAGGGCGGCGGGCAGCTGTTCGGGGCGCCACACCCGGTCGAAGTAGCGCGACAGCGGCTTGAACGCATCGTTGACCGTGACGTCGCCCGCCGACGCAAGTTCGAGTTCCTGCAGCACCGGTGCGCTGACCCGGGTGGCGAACGTGTCGGCGGGCAGCAGCAGCACCGGCAGCCGGTTGATGGTGGCCAGTGCCGCGCCGGTGAGCATGTTGGTCGAGCCCGGTCCGACGCTGGCGGTGACCGCCCACGTCTGTAGCCGGTCCTTCTGCCGGGCGTAGGCGACGGCGCTGTGCACCATGGCCTGCTCGTTGCGGCCGAGGACGTACTTCAGTGCGGGTTCGGTGCCGGCCTCGGCAGCCTGGACCTCGTCCTCCAACAGGGCCTGGCCAAGGCCTGCCACGTTGCCGTGGCCGAAGATGCCGAAGCAGCCGGCGAAGAACTTGGTTCGCTCGCCGTCGCGTTCGACGTACTGGTTGGCCAGGAAGCCAATCGTGGCCTGCGCCACCGTGAGTCGTACGGTCGGTTCGGTGTCGGCGGTCTTCTCGGCCCGCTTCGGCGCGGTGGAAACCACGGTCATGCTCCTTGGGAAGTGGGTGCGTGCAGCGGTAGCCGTGGGTCGACGGGCTGGTCGTCCCAGGTGCCGCGCAGCCAGGCGTGTTCGGGGTCGTCGACGATCATCCAGGCCCGCTCCGTGCCGGGACCGGCCATGACGTTGAGGTAGTACATGTGATAGCCCGGCGCCGCGACGGACGGGCCGTGGTAACCGTGCGGCACCAGCACGACGTCACCGGTGCGTACCTCTTCGAGCACCTCGATGGGCCGGTCGGGCGTGCCGTAGACCCGGTGATAGCCGAAGCCGCGTGAGCCGTCCGGGCCGGGCGCGATCTCGAAGTAGTAGATCTCCTCGAGCTGCGACTGGGTGGGCGTGTCCTCGTCGTGCTTGTGGGCGGGATAACTCGACCAGTTTCCGCCGGGGGTGATGACCTCGCAGGCGATCAACGAGTCGGCCTCGAAAACCCCTGCGGTGCCGAAGTTGTGCACCTGGCGGCTGCAGTTGCCTGCGCCGCGCAGTTCGACGGGCACGTCCGCCGCGGCGACCCGGCGGTTGGGGAAGGAGCGTCGGGCGCGGGCACCGCAGATCGCGAACCGGCCGGCGCCCGAGACGTGGTACTCCTGGCCGATGCCGAGGTAGACCATGTCGGCGGGGCCGTCGAAGACCGAGGCACGTGGCGACAACGCGAAGGACTCACCGCCGCACTCGACGGTGCCTGCGCCCGCCAACGGAAGGATCATCACCTCGGTGCCACCGGTGTCGAGCTCGGCGACCTGGCTGTCGTCGAGTTCGATTACCTGCAGCGAGGATTCGCTCCAACCGGCCGACTCGGGAGTGATGTGGACGGTGTAGGGCAGCTCCGCACTGCGAGCCGGGATGTAGAGCTTGCTGTGCATGCCTAGTTCGCCCCCGTCGTCGCGCTCGACCCGGCCCTCACCATCGAAACCGCGGTGGCCACTGCGGAAGTCACGTCGTCGTCGGGTGGGTAGAGCAACGACCGGCCGACGATCAGCCCGCGCACCGACGGTAGCGCCAGGGCCTTCTCCCAACTGGCGAAGGCCTCGTCGGGATCGGGCGGGTCGCCGCCGAGCAGCAGCGTGGGCAGCAATGTCGCGTCCATCACTCTGTCCATTTCAGGGACCACCGGCAGCTTCATCCACGTGTAGGCCGACGTGGAGCCGAGCCCCTGGCCGATGTGCACCGACTTGATCACCGCGTCGGCGGTCAGGTCGTTGCGCACCTTGCCGTCGACGCGGCTGGACATGAACGGCTCGACCATCGCGATCAGACCGTGCGCAGCCAGCTCGTCGACCGCCTGCGCGCAGGCGACCATCGTGGCGACGGTGCCGGGATCGCCGAGATCGATGCGGCACAGCATTTTTCCGCCGTTCATCTTCGCCGCGGCGGTGGATGCGGCGGTGGCGCCGGTCATCCGGTCGTCGAGTTCGAACGACGATCCCGCCAGGCCGCCGCGGTTGAACGACGAGAACACCACCTTGTTCTCGAGCGCACCGAGCAGCAGCAGATCGTCGAGGATGTCGGAGGTGGCGAGGACGCCGTCGACGCCCGGATCGGCGAGTGCGGCGCGCAACCGGTCCAGCAGATCGGTGCGGCTGTTCATCGCGGTGGGGCGCGACCCCACCGCGAGCGCGCCTCTTGCGGGATGGTCGGCCGCGACGATCATCAGCCTGCCGTTGCCCTGGACCGTGGGCCTGGTGGTGCGGTTCAGCCAGGCTCGCGCCACCGCGCCGGGATCGGTGGCGCGCAAATCGGTGATCGCGGCGTAATCGGTGCAGAGGCTAGACATTCACGGCCTCCTCTGCGGTCTGCTCGGCCAGCGTGGAGACCTCGGCGGCCGTCGGCATCGCGGTCGAGCACTCCAGGCGTGATGCCACGATGGCACCCGCGGCGTTGGCGTAGCGCAACGTCTTCTCCAGCGGCCAATTGCGCAGCAGACCGTGGATCAGGCTGCCGCCGAAGGCATCTCCTGCGCCGAGCCCGTTGACGACGTCGACGTCGTTGGGCAGCACGGTCACCGAGCTGTGCTTGGTCTTGCCCAGCACACCTCGCGGACCCTGCTTCACGATGGCGAGCTCGACCCCGAGGTCGAGCAGTGCGTCGGCGGCCTTGCGCGGGTTGCTTTCGCCAACGGCGATCTCGCACTCCTCGCGGTTGCCGACCGCCACGGTGACGTGTGCCAGGGCCCGCTGCACCTGCTCGGTGGCATCGGCCGGGGTGGCCCAGAACATGGGCCGGTAGTCCAGATCGAGCACCGTCAGCGGGGCGCGATTGCGCGCCTCCCACGCTGCGAAATGCGCGCTGCGGCTGGGCTCCTCGCACAGTCCAGTGACCGTCGACCAGTACAGCCGGGCGGCGCGCACCGCGTCGAGGTCGAGTTCGTCGGCGCGGATCTGCAAATCGGGCGCCGACGGCTTGCGGTAGAAGTACAGCGGGAAGTGGTCCGGCGGAAAGATCTCGCAGAACGTCACCGGGGTCGGAAACTCACCGTGGGTGCCGACGTAGCGGTTGTCGACGCCGAGGCCCGCGAGTTCGGCGCGGACGAAGCGGCCGAACGGGTCGTCGCCCACGCCGGAGATCAGCGCGCTGCGGTTGCCCAGTCGGGCAGCGGCGACGGCGACGTTGGCGGCACTGCCGCCAAGGAACTTGCCGAACGTCTCGACGTGCTCCAATCCGATGCCCGTTTGAAGGGGGTAGATGTCGACGCCGCTGCGCCCGATGGCGAGAACGTCGAACGCTTCGGTGCTAGTCAATTCAGCTCCCCGGCAGTGATGGGCGGTACTCGGTACGACTGTGCCTCGCATCACTCCGCCATGTCAATAGTTTGTCCTGACATTCTAACTTACGCTCAAACCGGTGTTAGTATTCAGCTACTTTCTTCTGGTCATTGGCCCGAGATCGGAGTAGACGTGCCTTTGGTGGTTGAGCTGGACAGATCGAGTCCCGTGCCCCTCTACTATCAGCTGTCCCAGGCAATCGAGGCGGCGATCCGCACCGGTGACCTTGCGCCGGGAGACCGGTTCGAGAACGAGCTGGCGCTGGCGAAGAGGCTGACGTTGTCGCGGCCCACGACTCGGCGCGCGATCCAGGAGCTGGTCGACAAGGGCCTGCTGGTGCGCAAGCGCGGCGTCGGCACCCAGGTGGTGCAGAACCCCGTGCACCGCCGCGTCGAACTGACCAGTTTGTTCGACGACCTGACCCGGGCCGGGCAGGAGCCCACCACGCAGCTGCTCGAGTACCACACCGGCGTGGCCGGCGACGACGTCGCGGCCGAACTCAACCTCAGCGGCGACCACGAGATCGTGACGATCCGGCGGCTGCGGTGTGCCAACGGTGAGCCGCTCGCGGTGATGACCAACTACTTGCCCGTCGAACTCGCGCCCGCCGCGGACGAGCTCGAGGAAAGCGGTCTCTACCAATCCCTTCGGGCGCGTGGCGTGCACATCCGGCTGGCGCGCCAGCGCATCGGCGCGCGGCCTGCGAGTCGAACCGAGGCGCGGCTCCTCGACGAGAAGGCGGGCGCGCCGCTGCTCACCATGAGCCGCACCGCGTTCGACGACTCCGGCAAGGCGGTCGAGTTCGGTGATCACGGCTATCGGGCGTCGCGCTACTACTTCGAGACCACGCTCGTCGACCGCTGATCCCGCGAGGGAGCCGTCAGCCGGTGAAGGCCTTGCGGAAGGCACTCAGCGCGGCCTCGCTACCGCTCGCTCCTGCTCCGGACGCCCAGGCCTCGAGGCCGACGGTGCCGCTGAAGCCGATGCCACGCAGCGCGTCGGCGATGACGGGGTAGAAGATCTCGCCCGTGCCAGGTTCGCAGCGTCCGGGGACGTCGGCGACCTGGACCTCGCCGATGGCGTCGCCGCAGCGGCGGACCAACTCGACGAGGTTCCCTTCGCCGATCTGAGCGTGGTACAGGTCGAGCATCATCTTGACGTTGGGGTGCCCGACGGCCTCCACCAACGCCAGCGTGTCCTTGGCGCGGGCGAGTGGGACGCCGGGGTGATCGACGATGGTGTTGAGATTCTCCACGCAGAACGTGACGTCGGCGGCGGCGCCGATCTCGCCAATGCGCTCCAGTGCCCGGGCCGCGGACAGCCACATGTCACCCGTCGCGCGGTGGCGCGGGCGCGCGGCCTTCCCGTCGACCAGCTCAGCCGTGTGCAGATTCAATCGCGGAACACCAAGGGTCTCAGCGGCTTTGACGCTCAGCGCGGCGGTGCGCACCACCTCGTCGGCGCCGTCGCGGTCGATCAGATCGCCGTGCAGGTATCCGGTCATGGAGGAGAACCGGGCGCCGGTGTCGGCCAGAGCCTGCAGGTCCTTGTCGTGCCAGCTCCAGATTTCGACGGCGAAGCCCAGCTCGTCGATGCGTCGAACCCGGTCCAGGATGTCCAGGTCGGTGAACACCATCTCGGCGCAAACCGCCAGTTCAAACTCCGTCATTGTTTGTCGCCCTTCTCGCTCTGACCTGCACTGACGCACCCTAACATTTGACCTGCAGTCCTAATGTCCGAACAAAGTGTTGACTTTCGAGTGTGAGCCGTATTACATCACCCATGAGGCGTGCCGCTCGGCGCGGCCTCAACGGGTCGACATGGCGGCGCGGCGATGTCGAGGACAAGGAGCGAAGATGAGGTTCAGTCGACTCGCGGCACTGGCCGGGGCGAGCGTACTCGCACTGGCGGTCGTGTCGTGTTCGTCAACAGGTGGCAAGCCCGAAGACTCGGGCAACGGCGGGGGCGGCGGCGGAACCGTCGACACGCCGCGCATGACGATCGCCATGATCACCCACGAAGTTCCCGGTGACTCGTTCTGGGACCTCATCCGCAAGGGCGCTGAAACCGCAGCGAAGAAGGACAACATCGAGTTGCGCTACTCGAATGACCCCGAAGCGCCCAATCAGGCGAACCTCGTCCAGACGGCCATCGACAGCGGCGTCAAGGGCATCGCGGTCACCCTGGCCAAGCCCGACGCCATGCAGGCCGCCGTCAAGGCCGCCGAGGCCAAGAACATTCCGGTGGTCGCGTTCAACTCGGGTCTCGACCAATGGTCGGCGATGGGTGTCAAGGAGTACTTCGGCCAAGACGAGTACATCGCGGGCCAGGCGGCCGGAGACCGGCTGAAGAAGGACGGTGCCACGAAGGCGATCTGCGTGATCCAGGAGCAGGGTCACGTCGGCTTGGAGAACCGCTGCGCCGGCGTGAAGAACACGTTCCCTGCAACGGAGATCCTCAACGTCAACGGCAAGGACATGCCGTCGGTCGAGTCCACGATCACCGCCAAGCTGCAACAAGATCCGAGTGTTGACGCCGTCCTGACCCTCGGGGCGCCGTTCGCCTTGACCGCCGTGCAGTCGGTGAAGAACGCGAACAGCAAGGCCAAGGTGGCGACCTTCGACACCAACGCTGCGCTCGTCGACGCCATCAACGCCGGTGACGTGCAGTGGGCGGTCGACCAACAACCGTTCCTGCAGGGCTACCTGGCCGTCGACTCGCTGTGGCTGTACCTCACCAACGGCAACATCATCGGCGGCGGCAAGCCGACGCTGACCGGGCCGGCGTTCATCGACAAGACCAACATCGACGCGGTCGCCGAGTACGCGAAGAACGGAACGCGGTGATGAGCGCTTGCGCGAAGAGGAGAGAACGAACATGAGTACGCAATCCGAGGTCGATCTCTCGGCCCGAAAGGTCGTCCACGACGAGCGGGTGAAGGAACAGAATCGCATTCAGCGCTTGCTGATTCGACCCGAGATGGGTGCCCTGGTCGGCGCCGTCGCGATCTTCATCTTCTTCGCCGTCGTCGCACCGCCGTTCCGGACGCCCGAGGCGCTCGCCACGGTGCTCTATGCGAGCTCGACGATCGGCATCATGGCCTGCGCGGTCGCGCTGTTGATGATCGGCGGTGAATTCGACCTGTCGGCGGGCGTCGCCGTGACGACGAGTTCGCTGGCGGCGTCGATGATCGCCTACAACCTGCACCTGAACTTGTGGATCGGTGCGGCGCTGGCGTTGGTGCTGGCGCTGGGGGTCGGTTTCCTGAACGGCTACCTCGTGATGAGGACGAAGATCCCCAGCTTCCTGATCACGCTGAGTTCGTTCCTGATGCTTACCGGCATCAATCTGGCGGTGACCAAACTGATTTCGGGTCAGGTCGCCACGCAGAGCGTCAACAACATGGCGGGTTGGGACTCTGCGCAGAAGGTGTTCTCCTCGTCCTTCAGCGTCGGCGGCGTGAACATCCGCATCACCGTGCTGTGGTGGCTGCTGTTCACGGTGGTCGCGACCTACGTCTTGTTCAAGACGAAGATCGGCAACTGGATCTTCGCCGTCGGCGGTGACGAGGACAGCGCCCGCGCGGTCGGTGTTCCCGTCACGGCCGTCAAGATCGGGCTGTTCATGTTCGTCGGATTCGCCGCCTGGTTCGTGGGCATGCACCTGCTGTTCGCCTTCAACACCGTGCAGTCCGGCCAGGGCATCGGCAATGAGTTCCTGTACATCATCGCCGCCGTCATCGGTGGCTGCCTGCTCACCGGCGGCTACGGCACGGCGATCGGTGCTGCCATCGGTGCGTTCATCTTCGGTATGACGAACCAGGGCATCGTCTATGCCGGCTGGAACCCCGACTGGTTCAAGTTCTTCCTCGGTGCGATGCTGCTGTTCGCGGTCATCGCCAACAACGCATTCCGCAACTACGCAGCGAAGAGGTGACCGGTGACCACAACAGTGGAACGTCCCGCGCATGACGCCCCGTCGGGTGGCAAGGTCCCGCTCGTCGAGCTTCGCAACGTCGGCAAGGCCTACGGCAACATCACTGCGCTGAAGGACATCTCGCTTCGCGTGCACGCCGGCGAGGTGACGGGCATTCTCGGCGACAACGGCGCAGGCAAGTCCACGCTGATCAAGATCATCTCCGGTCTGCACCAGCAGACGGACGGTGAACTGCTGGTCGACGGTGAGCCGGTGAAGTTCGGTTCGCCGAAGGATGCGCTGGGCAAGGGCATCGCGACGGTGTATCAGAACCTCGCCGTCGTGCCGCTGATGCCGGTGTGGCGCAACTTCTTCCTCGGCCAGGAGCTGCGGAAGAAGTCGTTCCCATTCTCGTTGGACGCCAATGGGATGCGGGCCACCACGTTGACCGAGCTCGCCAAGATGGGTATCGACCTCCCCGACGTCGACGTGCCGATCGGCTCGCTGTCGGGCGGTCAGCGGCAGTGCGTCGCCATCGCCAGGGCGGTGTTCTTCGGAGCGCGGGTGCTGATCCTCGACGAGCCGACGGCCGCGCTGGGCGTCAAGCAATCCGGCGTGGTGCTGAAGTACATCACCGCGGCCAAGGAGGCCGGCTTCGGCGTCGTGTTCATCACCCACAACCCGCACCACGCGCACATGGTGGGCGATCACTTCGTCCTGCTCAACCGCGGCAGGCAGAAGCTGGACTGCACCTACGACGACATCACCCTGGAGCACCTCACCCAGGAGATGGCCGGCGGCGACGAACTCGAAGCGCTGTCACACGAGCTGGGACGCAAGGGTTCCTAGCGCTCCCGAGTTCACATCCACGCCGTCGACCCATCTCGGCGGACTGGAACGCGGCGCGCCCAGCTGACCCAGTCGTCGGTTCGCAATGCGTCCTCGTCGATCTGGATGCCCCAGCCCGGCCGGTCGGGCCGCAGCTCCAGGTGTCCGTCGACCGGTAGGTACGGATCGGCGCACCACGACACGTCGTCGGGCTTGAACTCGAGAATCTCGAAGTTCGTCGTGGCAGCGGCGAAGTGCACGTTGGCGGCGGTGGCGAGCGGGCCAAGCGGATTGTGCGGCGCGACAGGAACATAATGCGCCTCGGCGATGGCGGCGATCTTCACCATCTGGGTCAACCCGCCGACCACGCAGATATCGGGTTGCACGATGTCGGCGCCGCCCGCGGTGAGCAGGGTGAGGAACTCATGCGTCGAGTAGAGCGACTCGCCGGTCGCCAACGGCACCTGCAACTCCGAGCGGATGCGTGCCCACGCCGGCACGTGCTCGGGCCGGATCGGCTCCTCCAAGAACAGCGGCTGATTCGGCGCGAGCGCCGCACCAAGTTCGACGGCTTGCCGGGGCTGCCACAGGCAGGCGTGGGCGTCGAACGCGAATTCCCAGTCCTCGGGGTGGTTTTCGCGGACGTGGCCGAAGTAGTCGCCGAGTTCGCGGACGACCAGCCCGAAGCGGTGCTCGTGCAGCTTCATACGGTAGGGGCTCAGCTTGAACGCGGTGAACCCGAATTGCTCGTGCAGGGCGGCGGTGGTATCCCGCAGCTCGGCGACATCCGGGGCGGAGTACAGCCCGGCGTAGACGCGCACCCGATCCCGCAAGGCGCCGCCGAGCAGTCGGTAGACGGGCACGCCCAACGCCTTGCCCGCGATGTCCCACAACGCGTGGTCGATCGCCGCGATGGCCGCCAACCCCAACGCGCCCTGCGGGAATCGGCTCGACTGCAGCAGGAACTGGTTGACCGCGGTGGGCCGCAGCGGATCCATGCCCTTGATCTGATCGAATAGGTACTCCAGCAGTGGGGGATACGCGAGGTCGGGCCCGTGGTTGTAGACCTCCGACCAGCCGTCGATTCCGTCGCTGGTGGTGATCTTCACCAGGACGCGCGGGCGGTCGCCCACCCGCTGCCGGAACGTCTGCAGTGATTCGATCTTCATGCCACGTGCTCCGCTTCCAGATCCGGCACCAGCGCCTGCCACGACCGAATGGCTTCGGACACTTCGGCGGCCACGTCGTCGGACAGCTCGTGGCTCGGGGCCCGGACCTGCCTGCGGCACAGGCCCAGCTGATGCATCGCCTCCTTGACCACCGACACATTGTTGGCCGAGCGGTCCCGCGCCCGCAGCTCTTCGAAGTACCGGATGCCGCGCCACACCTCTGCCGCAGCCTCGTAGTCGCCCGCCCGCAAGGCCGCGAGCATGTTGAGTGACACGGCCGGTGCGATGTTGACCAGTCCCGAGGTGAATCCGCGCGCACCCGCCTGCCAGTACGCGGGCGCATAGGACTCGGCGAGCCCGGCGATCCACAACAACCCGTCGCCGGCCTGTGCCCTGGTGGTGGCGAACGTGACCGGATCGGGCACCGAGTACTTCAGCCCCACCACGTTCGGTGCGCGCTTCGCCAGGGCCGCGATGTGCGTTCCCGAGACCGCCGGATTGCTGAGATAGGGGAGCACGCCGAGCCCCGGCACGGCCGCGGCGATCGTGGCGTTGTAGTCGATCCAGCCGTCGGGCGACAGGTAGGGCAACACCGGCTGGTGGATCATGATCGCGTTGGCTCCCACGTCGCGGGCGAAGCGCGCATCGGCGATCGCCGTCTGCACGTCGAAGCCCACCCCCGCCACGACCGTCGTCTCCGAATTACACACGGACACAACGCTTTCGAGAACTAAACGGCGCTCGTCCGGGGTGAGTGCGTAGAACTCGCCGGTGTTGCCGTTCGCGGTCAGCACCGAAATGCCGTTGGCGATCAGGCGTGCGGCGAGCGCGACGGTGCGGTCCCGGTCGACCGTGCCATCTTCGCGGTAGGGCACCACGGGGATGCCGACGACGGTGCTGAGCCGCTCGACGAGGTGTGCGGTGTTCAGGGCGGAGCTCACAGAGGGGTCCTTTCGGGGTCCGCCGGTACGACGGCACTGACGGGGGTGATGGGTTTGATGCGCACCCAGAACAGGTAGATGGCCGCGCTGATCAGACAGCAGGCCGCAGCACCGAGCATCGGGCCGACGTATGACTCGTTGGCGAAGGTGAGGAACAGCCCAATTGCGATGGGGCTGATCAGGTTTCCCAGCTGAGACCCGAAGTTCTGGAACCCGGCGATCGAACCGACGGTTGACGGCGACTTGGCAACCTCGGCAGGCAGGCTCAAGATCGCCGCTCCCGCGAAGGAGTGCGCGGCACTGCTGATCGTCAGCACGACCATCAACATCAGGTTGCTTTCGATGAAGGGTGCGAAGCCGATGCAGGCGCTCAACCCGAGCCCGGTCACGATCGGGATCTTGCGGGAGAGGTTCGTCGACATTCCGGAGACCAGCATCCGGTCGGACACGATGCCGCCGAGGACCGTCGACCCGATGGCGATGAGTGCGGGAATCGCTCCCACCATGCCGAATTCGGCCTTGCTGAAGCCGCGGTCGTCGAGCAGGTAGCTCGGGTACCAGGTGAGGAAGAACGCGCCGGCCAGCGAGCGGAAGACGTAACCCGTGGTGAGCGCCCACACCTGGTTGTCGCGCAGCAGGGCATGCCAGGGTTCCTTCTCGCCTGCCGTGGCTGCGGCGACCATTTCGCCCTGGTCGGACTGGATGTGGGCGAGCTCGCTTGCGGAGACGCGAGGATGCCGTTCGGGGTCGCGGTAGACCGTCACCCAGCCGACGATCCACAACAGTCCGGCCACGCCGATCACGATGAACGACAGCCGCCATCCGCCGAAGACGGCCAGCGTCGTCACGATCGGCACGGACAGCGCCGTGCCGATCTGCTGGCCCATGTCGAACAGGCTCGAGGCGAATGCGCGTTCCCGGCGCGGGAACCACTGCGAGACCACCTTGACGTTCGCCGGCTGCACCGGTGCCTCGCCGATACCGAGGCCAAGTCGGAACACGATCACCGAGGTGACGCCGGTTGCGCACGCGGTCAGTGCGGTCCAGATCGACCACCACCCAACGGCCATCGGGTAGATCACCCGCGGCCCGAAGCGGTCGAGCAGCCAACCGGACGGGATCTGGAACAACGCATACGTCCAGAAGAACGACGACAAGAGAATGCCCTTGACGGCCGGGCTGATGTGGAATTCCTCGGACATGAACGGCACGGCGACGCTGAGCGCGGCGCGGTCCAGGTAGGCGATCGTCAGGCCGAGTGCTGAGAACCCGACGATCGTCCAGCGCATCCGGCTGCGAAGTCGGGCGCGCGAGGACACCGAAGTGGTGGGTGCTGGCGCGGTAGGATTGGGCATCGTTGCTCCTCAAAGGGTAACGGTGACGCTCCGATTGGGGCGTCGGCTCTGAGGTGCGGTCCGGGATCTTTGGCGGAGAACGGGCCGCACCTCGTCCGGTCAGGGGGTGCTCTTCTCCTTCCTGAGATGGCGGGCCACAAAGCCTTCGATGTGACGCCGCACGAGTTTGGCGGACTCCTCTGCGTTGCCTGCGAGAACTTGATCGAGGATCGCGGTGTGTTCGCGTGCCTCCTCGTCCCACGACGGCGAACGAGCCCACGACGACGCCGAGACCAGTGCGGTCTGCTCGCGCAGCCCGTCGAGGGTCTGGACCACGAGGGGATTTCCGCAGCCGACGTAGAGGCCGCGGTGGAAGTCCCGGTTGGCGGAGCTGCGCGTCGACGCGTCCGTGGCCGCCGTGGCGCGCGCGAGCGCCTGTGCCGAATCGGTGAAGTCGCTGCCTGCGGCGACGCTGCGTCGCACCGCCTCCGGCTCGAGGAGCAGGCGCATGTCGTAGATCGCCAGCGCATCCTCGACCGTGAGCTCACGCACGGTGGTGCCGACGTACGGCCGAATCACCACGAGACCGGAGCTCTCCAGCGTCTTCAACGCCTCGCGCACCGGCGTCTTCGATACCCCGAACTGCCCGGCCAGCTCGTTCTCGACGAGCGTGGCACCGGGCTTGAACTGCCCGTTCAGGATCCCCGCCTTGATGGTCTCCAGGACGTGGGCCGTCCGCGACGGCAACGCACCTGGGCTGAAGGCGGGGAAGCTCGATGTGGGCGCTGTCACTTTGACCCCTCCGGCGTATCGTATCTCATATACGACCGGAGCCTAGCGGGTTCCGCGGACGGAGCGCAATGGCGGTGGCGATGTTTCTGAGTGGGGGTGAATGTCCTCTGTGGCGGGCCACCGCAGTGCTGGCAGGGAGTGCTGCTGCAAGTCGCGGTTCGCGGCGCCCTTGGCGCTCAGATCCCGAACTCGCTCGAAATTTCGGCGTTGGCGTCGGCGCTGAGGATGTCGTCATCGCCCATCCAATGCACGAAGCGGGACAGCGGGTACATCGCGTCATGAGGGCTACCCTCGACATGGCCGTTCGCGGTGCCCACTCGGCACACCCGTTGTCCGCCGGCGCTTGCCAGTTTGTCGCGCAACTGCACCTTGCGTTCGAAGGGGTAGACACCGATGGTCTGGGTCGCGACGTTGACGAACTTCACTGCGACGTCGAGGGATTCCACGATGACCACGTTCGAGGTTTTATTTGCGGGATGGAAGTCCACGGGTCGATCCGACAGGAGCACGACGCCGCGTCCGTCGAGGCGTCCGAACACCTTGACTTCGTCGTCCATGGCTTGCATGACCTCGATTTCGTCGCGTATCTCCGACGGCGGCAGCGGCGCGACGGACGATCCGAACAAGCGGTCGACGCCGAGGCGCTCTACCAGTGCGGCACAGAATCTTTCAGCCTGCCGCGGTTCTGCTTCGAGGAAGACGAATCGGCTCGCCAGGCATGCCTCCTGGTTGAAGATGGCGGTGTCTGCCGCCACTCGTTCGGCTACATCGGCGAGGGTCTCTTCGGTGGCGAAGACCTCCCGGCCGATCATCGAGATCGACGACTTGGGGTCGAAGGAAACGAGTTGGATGCCGGGGCCCAGATACTTGATGACGTTTTGAATCGCAGGCCCGCCTCCCCAGGCGACGATCTTGTCGAAGAACTGGGGACGGTAGATCGTTCGCTCGATGGATTCGTCGCCACCGGGCCAGTACACCGCAGACATCGACCGCACGATGGGATGGCTCGGGTCGACCTCAGCCATGGTGCGCAACACCGCAACGGTTGTGAAAGGGTCCGATGAGGGCATTTTGAAGAGATTGACCGCCTTGACCAGAGCGCCCTGGGCGATGGAGGCGATGCACCCCGCCGGGGCGTTGCCGGCGAGCATGTGCACCATCCGGGGTGGGAAGGCGCGAATGGCACCGGCATTGCCGGCGGTGTCAGTGCGGCTCACCCAGCCGTCGAGCACCTGGGGGTCGGGAAAGTTCGACTCGACCTGACTGCGCAGTGACTCAGCTTCGAGCATGGCCGGTGCGGTGCGGTAGAGGTTCTCCACGACGCGCCGCGGCAGCGGGTTGGTCGCGGCCACCAGATCCAGGCAGCGCTGCATGTGGGGGTTGTCGTCGAGCGTCAAGCGCCTGCCCGTCTCGACCAGATAGTCGATGATCTCGTCGAGCTTCACGTCCAACAGCGGTGGCAGTTCCGACCTCGGGGTGACAAGAGCATCGAGATCGATTTCGGGAGTGGAGAAGTCGACGCCGAGATCGCGCGACCGGTGAGTGCTGGCGGCGCCCTCGACCAGGGCGCCCCGGATGAAGAACGGTGCCGAAAGGGTCTCGGTGGTGGTCATGCTTCACCTCTCACGTAGGCGTCGATGGTCCCGGCGCAGCTGATCTTGTCGCCACCCAGATCGGCATAGCGGGTGATGTCCGGCCCGATGGTGGGGCCGTAACGTCCGCATTCACATCTCGCGAAATCGACATCGACACGGTCTCCGGAGATCACGCCGCCCCAGCGCCCATCCAGGGAGATGTCGAAGAAGGCCGCGCGGCCCTGGACTGAACCGGAAACGTCGAGCAGATTGTCGCCAGGCTCGTCGAGCAGCAGTGTCATGACCCACGGTGGAACGTGGTAGCGACCCGCACCGCACTTGGGGAACGGGGAGTTGATCTCCTGCATCGAATAGAAGTGGTAGACCTTGTCCTCGTGGATGTTGAAAGTCTCGAAGATGCGTTCGCGATAGTCGTCCGGAAGCGTGACACCCTTGAGGCCACCACCGACCAGCAGCCCGGTGTCGTCCTGAAAGTCCCTGCCGCTGAATCCTTTGGCGCGCACTCCCTCGGCAATCTGGTAGAGCGAGGCGAACATTCCGGTCAAGAGGAGCTTTCGGTCGCGGCTGGCGATCAGTTCGTCGACGGCCTCTTCCACGGCAACGTCCATGGATGCTTGACGGGAGGTGCTGAGCTGCTCGAAAGCTGCCACTTCGGACGGACTCGCCTCGCCCTCTGCAACGCGACGGCGGAAGGCGATCATGCCCATGATCGATCCGATGCCGATGGGCTCCAGCGGCAACTGGTAGGAATCGGCTTCTGAGGAGAAGGCTTCGACCAGGGCCAGGCGTGTGCGCTCGTTGCGCTCGACCTTCGTGCGCGGTCCCAGCCCGAACAGCTTGCGGTCGCCGGCCGGGGCGATGCCGGTGGCCCAGGACAGGCCGGTCACGTTGGACTGCGAGGCGGTGTCGAGGTCTTCGGCCGAGCAGGCGATCATGGCAGGCTTGCCGCTGGTGCCACTCGTGCATGTGACGAAACTTCCAACTGACTCCAGCCGATCGACGAACTGGTCGATGTCGGCGACTCCGTCAAGGTCCAAGCCGTCCAGTGCATTGGCGGATACGGTCTTGAGCCACTTGGCCATCCGGTCCCATCGACCCTCGGTCAGCCACGACTCGGAGTAGCTCTTGTATGCGCTGTGGGCGAAGAGCAACGGAATGAGATCGCTACGCTCGGCGACCTTGGCAATGCCGCCGTCCTGTGCGCGACGCGCTAGCAGCGGTATGTCGGCGATGCGCATCTCCAGCCGTTCTTGAATCGCGTCCAGCTGCAGCGGCAGGATTTCGTCCGGCGCAACATCGTATGGATCGCTTGCGGTGCGTAGTGCCAGAACCTCGTCGATGGCGGACCCCATGGGTACTCCTCTGTGTGACACCGTCCAGTGCGGTCTACTTGGCTACGCCATATTGACACCTGGACGGTTTCATTATGCTGCGATTGCGACAATAGCAACTCCACCGTTTCATTACTAGTAGGAGAGCACCGATGGGTCTCAACGAAGCTGAAGCGATCGCGCCGCGGCGCTCTGCCTCGGCCCCCGGCGCTGGTCGACCCACTCGTGCCCAGGCCGAACAGCGGCATGAAGAACTCCTCGACGAGGCGCTAGAGATCTTCCTGGACAAAGGCTACGAATTAGCGACTATCGAGGCGATCGCGGCCTCGGTGCGGATGACCAAGCGGACCGTGTACGCCCGGTACCCCGACAAGGCGGCGCTGTTTCGGGCAGTAGTGCAGCGGGCTGTCGATCGATGGGTGGTGCCCGTCGACGATCTGCGCGCCGCCGAGACAGACGATCTGGAAGCCACTTTGACCGCTGTCGCGCGGATCCGGTTGAACAACGCGACCAGCCCAGCAGGCCTGCGGCTGCAGCGGATCCTCAACGCCGAGTCCTATCGATTTCCGGACGTGCACCGACTGATGTACGAACAGGGCACCCTGCCCGCGATCGGCTTTCTGTCTGAGGTGTTCGGCCGCCACGCCGCGACCGGAGAGATCTTCGTTGAGGATCCCCGTTTGCTTGGCGAATCGTTCCTGAGTCTCGTGGTGGGCGGGCTGGCCATGGGGGCGGCGTGGGGGGTGGTGCTCGACGAGGACGAGATCGAACGTCGAATTGTGTTCTGTACCCAGTTGTTTCTCAACGGCGTCCGACCCCGCTGAGCGCCTTGCAGGGTGGGTGGTACGAGCCATCAGTGACGGACGTCGCCGACGTGCTGTTCACAGCGTTGCACGAAGATGTGCGCCAATTCTCTTGGGTTGCTCACCATCACCTGATGGCACGCATCGATCAACTCGATGCTGTGGACGCCACCGATTGCGATGATGCTGCGGCGCTGCGCCCGCGGCGGAAGAATCCGATCTCGCGTTGTCATCACCCAGGACCGCACGAGTTCAGGGGGGAGCACCACGGGGTCGACGGTCTCGCCGATCA
Organism: Mycobacterium sp. URHB0044; assembly: GCF_000620625.1. Taxonomy (GTDB): domain Bacteria; phylum Actinomycetota; class Actinomycetes; order Mycobacteriales; family Mycobacteriaceae; genus Mycobacterium. Next base: position 354,561 of record NZ_JIAW01000002.1, read on the forward strand.
CCCGCGCCGATTCGGCACATAGTCGCGAGGAAAGGAAGTTGCGCTGTAGCGGGCTCATCCCGTTGCACAGCAGCCAGCGGGCAGCCATCCAGGGGATCGCCCCGGCTTTGTCTCGACGGGCACCCCAGCGGGCGTAGCGCGCCAGCGGCCCGCGCACCGCATCGACCACCGCTTGTCCTGCTGGAGGAACGAAGGCGGCCACCAGGATCATCTCCCGGACTCGCGGCCAACCCAACGCGGCGACCACTGCGGGCACGGTGACCCCTGCCAGAGAGTGTCCGGCGAGGACGATCTCGTCGAAGCCGGCCTGCTCGACATCGGCGACCACCGACGCGACCCAGCCCGCGATGCTGACCGAGGGCAGCGGAACCGGGTTGCGCGGGCGCCCCGGCAGGTCCACTGCTAGTACGCGGAGATCGGGTGCGAGGCGGGCGATCTCGGCAACGGTCAGGTCCCAGCTGTCGGCGGCCTGCATGCCGCCATGGACGAGAACCAGCGCCGGGGCGTTCACAACGGATACACGACCCCGGTCAGATCCTGCGATACCTTCCAGAGCTTGCGGGCCACGACGACGTCGTGCGAGTTGGAGTTGGACTGGGTCACCATGGGGTACCCCCGTTGACCCATGAAGCCTGCCGGCCCGTAGTACTGTCCGCCACACGCGTCGGGGTCGGTAGCGGCGCGCAGTGTCGGTAGGGCGCCCATGGGCGCGCTCTGGAAGAGATACTTGGTCGCCAGACTTTGCAACCACCGGAATCGCGACGGGGTATGACGGGTCAACTCGGTCCTGGCGGCGCCCGGATGTGCGGCAACAGCTACCGTGGTCTCATAGGAGGCAAGGCGACGGTCGAGCTCGTAGGTGAACAACAGGTTGGCCAGTTTGGATTGGCCATAGGCCTTGCCGGCCGAGTAGCGGGTCTCGAACTGTAAGTCATCGAAGTGGATTGCGGCCCCGTACTTGTGTCCGTTACTGCTCAAGGTCACCACCCGTGAGCCTGCCACCGGCAAGAGCCGGTCCAAGAGCAGACCGGTCAGCGCGAAGTGGCCCAGGTGGTTGGTGCCGAACTGCAATTCGAAGCCGTCGGCGGTGGCGCCCTTCGGAGGGAACATCAGGCCGGCATTGTTGATGAGCAAGTCGATACGCGCGTGGTCCGATCGTAGAGTGTCGGCCGCTGCTCGCACGGAACTCAGCGAGGCAAGATCCAACTCCTGCAGGGATACCGCGGCGCGCGGATCGGCGTCAATTATCCGTGCTCGGGCATCGGCACCCTTGACCAGATCCCGCACCGCCAGCACCACATGGGCTCCACGGGCGGCCAGCACGTTGGCGGTCTCCCATCCGATCCCGCTGTTGGCGCCGGTGATGATCGCGACGCGACCGCTCTGGTCCGGGACTTCCGTGGTGTCCCAACATGTGTCGATCTCGATTTCCTCTCTCTTGGTGTTTCGAACGGGCTATGTCGCCATGACCACGGCACGGCACGCCACCGAACTTCAGTGCAAGAGTTTTGGTCAACCCGATGACGCCGGACTTGGATGCGACGTAATGCGCCATGTAGGGCTGGCCACCGTGGGTGCTCGACGAGGAGATGTTCACGATCCGTCCCCAGCCACGGTTGATCATGTCCGGCAGTCGGCCTGGCAACAATGAAAGGTGCCGGTGAGGTTCACTGAGAGCAGTCGGTCCCATGTTGGCGCCGTGATCTTGAGGAAGGCTTCGTATCCCTCGAGGCCGGCGTTGTTGACCAACACGGCGATTGGACCGTAGTCGTCGTGGACCTCCGCAACATGCGTGTCGTCTTTCGGTTCGAGGGTACGGATCACGAAACACAGAAGTAAACGCAAACGTTCCGTTTTCGCAGTAGTACGCGTAAACTGCCTGCCTGTCAACATGTCGTCATCCCCAGCCCCGCCTGCGAGGCGGTCGTCGCCAATGCGACCGAAGGTGAGGAGATCGATGGTCTTCGCGGTGGGCTGCGTGCCGCCATGGGGTTCGACCGTCTCTGGGGCACGAGGCCAATGACCGCAGCGTCCCGTACGGGCAGGCCCACGCGGGCTGCAGCGAAGAAACTCGATGAGCGATTACGTCAGGCGGCAGTAGATACCTTCCTGCAGTACGGTTTCGACGGGGCCACCATGGAGGCGGTCGCACGGGCCGCCGGTATTTCCAAGAAGACGTTGTACACCCGCTACGCGGACAAGCACGCCTTGTTCGCCAGTGTTATTCCTTGGGCCCTGTCGCGTCTAGAACTGTCAGACGCCGACGATGAACACGCCGACGAGGATCTCGCAGCGTCGCTCATCTCCCTTGGGAGGGCGGCTATTTCGCGCGCAGTCGACCCCGATCGCGCGAAGCTGTTGCGGATCGCCCTCGACGAATCCGATCGGTTCCCCGAATTCGGAGTCGCCGCGCACTCGCTGCTGTGGTCGGCGCAGCAGCGCGCCGTGATGGAGACGCTCGAACGCTTCAGGGAGCCGATGGGCCTCGAAATCGCCAATGTCGAGATAGCCGCGGAGCAGTTCATCGCCATGGTGGCGCTCGTGCCCGGCAGGATGGCCGACTTCGGCATCTTCCGCAGCCCAGAGGTCGAAGAGCAGCACCTCGAACATGCCGTCGCCCTCTTCGTGCGGGGCATACTTCCCCGCTGGCAGTGACCACTTCTCCGCTCGAACCGACCGTCTCTTCCGCGCTACGCCGGTCCGAAAAACGTAACGGTTGCGTTTACATAGTGGATTGAACGCGATACTCTCCTCTCGTACGGCGAGAACATCGTTTCCAGAACGGCCTGAGGGTGTTCTCGAAGCGACGGACCTCGCGGCGAGCGTTCGGCGTGGTTCTTGCCCTCACTTCAACGGTTGCAACGACTTCGGGCGCGAATGTCCGCATCAACGCTTCAGGAGGCGACGTGCCGCCCTATCCCTCACGCGAAGCCAAGCAGGCTGCCCGACAGTACATTCGGCGGCTACAAGCAGGCGGGCATCGGCCGTGAAATGGGTTTGGACGGGCTGCGCGAATTCCAGGAGAGCAAGAGCTTCGCGACCGTCGTCTGACGCCACGACAGCATCGTCCACGAAACACCTCACGTCGAAGGAAACGCCATGATCGAAACCGTCGCAATCACCCCGGGGCTGGGTGCTCAAGTGCTCGGGGTGGAGGACCTGCTCGAACCCACCCTAGTCAGCCGTTGTCTGGAGGCGCTGAAATGGCGTGGCGTGCTTCTCATTCGCGGCTTGAACCTCGATGACGACGGTCAGCTCGCCTTCAGTCGCCAATTGGGTCCGGTGCTGGCTCCGGGCGGTAAGGAGATCTTCACCGTCACCCTCGACAAGTCGAAGAATCCCGCCGCGGAGTATCTCAAGGGCACCTTCCACTGGCATATCGACGACACCACCAACGACGTGCCGGCCAAGGCGACCATGCTGACCGCCCGCCAAGTCGCCATGGTGGGTGGGGGAACCGAATTCGCGAACACCTATGCCGCCTACGAGAACCTTCCCGAGCACGAACGCAAGCGTTGCGACGGTCTGCGGGTGGTGCACAGCTTCGAAGCCGCCCAGCGGCTGGTCAACCCTGACCCGACGGACAAGGAGTTGCGCGCGTTGCGCTCGGTGCCCACCCATGAGACCTCGCTGGTGTGGCCCCGCCGTGACGGCCGACGCTCCCTGGCCATCGGGGCAACCGCCGATCGGATCGTCGGTATGAACGCCCAGGAGGGCCGCGTCCTCCTCGACGAACTGCTCGCCTGGGCCACCCAGGAGCGATTCTGCTACGCCCACCAGTGGCAGGTCGGTGACGTCGTCATCTGGGACAACACCGGCATGCTTCATCGGGCGCTGCCCTACGAAGCGTCCTCGGAGCGAACCATGCAGCGCACCACCATCGCCGGTGACGAGCCCTGGGCATGACCGATCGCGACACCTATGACCAGGGCCTGCAGATCCGCAGAGCTGTCGTCGGTGAGGCCTATGTCGACAAGGCGCTGGCCGCAGCCGACGACTTCAGCGGCCCGCTGCAAGACCTTGTGACCGAGTACTGCTGGGGTGCGGTGTGGGGTCGTGAGGAGCTGCCGCTGAAGACGCGCAGCATGCTCAATCTGGCCATGCTTCCAATCCTCAACCGACCCAACGAGTTGCGTACCCACATCAAGGGCGCGCTGACGAACGGCGTCACCCGTGCTGAAATTCGGGAGGTCTTTCTGCAGGTGGCGATCTACGCAGGCGTGCCCGCCGCCGTCGACAGCTTCCGCATCGCCGGCGAGGTCTTCGCAGACCTCGACGCGAGTGCCGAGAACTAGGAGATCATCGTGGACATTGGATTCATCGGGTTGGGCCACATGGGCTTTCCGATGGCGCAACGCCTCGTGGAAGGGGGCCACAACGTCGTGGCCTTCGACGCCCGCCCGGAGGTGATCGGTCAGTTGGTGTCCCTTGGCGCGCAGGCCGCGTCCTCACCCCACGATGTTGCCGACCGGGCTGACACCGTCCTGGCCAGCCTGCCTTCGCTACAGGCATCCCTGGACGTGGCAACCGGCGCGGACGGAGTCATCCACGGTTCACGGGTGAAGAGGTTCATCGATCTGTCGACTGTGGGAGCGCGAATGGCGGCGCGCATCGCCGGCGCGCTGGCCGAGCGGGGAATCACTCAGATCGATAGTCCGGTCAGTGGCGGGGTCACCGGCGCCCGCGACGGCACGTTGGCCATGATGGTCTCGGGCCCCAGTGCCGAGGTGGAGTCGGCGCGTTCCGTGCTGGAGATTCTGGGCCGGGTATTCGTCGTCGGCGAACAGGCCGGATCGGCGCAGACGATGAAGCTGGCCAACAACTTACTGGCAGCGGCCACCTTGGCGGCGACCTCGGAGGCGGTGGTGATGGGTGTCAAGGCGGGTCTGGATCCTGCAGTGATGATCGAGGTGTTCAACGCCGGTTCGGGCGCCACGCATGCCAGTCGCGACAAGTTTCCGCGGGCCATCCTGCCGCGAAGCTTCGACTACGGCTTCGCCACCGGACTGATGGTCAAAGACGTTCGCCTGTGCTTGGAGGAGGCCAAGGCCGCAGGACTGTCACTGGAGATCGCCGAGGCCGTCGAGCGACTCTGGGAGGTGGTGCTCCGCGAGACCGGTGCCGACTCCGATTTCACCTCGGTGATCAAGCCAATCGAAGAAGCAGCGGGTGTGACAGTCGGAGGACGTCGATGACACCCGTACGCGTAGCGCCCTTGCCCGCAGAACATGGGATGACGACGTGCGTGGCGGCCTGTCTCCGATGCTTCCCGCTGATCGGCGCAACCCCGAGGGCCCCCGCCTTGTCGACGTTGGCGCGCCATCCCGACTTGGACGCGTGACGTCCCTTCGCAAGGTCTATGGCGAACTCCTCGCTCGCGGAATGACTACATCGAATCCAGCTGCCTCAGTGGTGATTCGGCGTGTGCGGGAGGAACAAACACCGAATCTAGAGGCCAGCATTGGGTGCACAGAATCGGGCAGATCCGCCCCGGCGCATCGACGGTTACCGCGCTCACCGCGGCGATCGTGACGGTGATGGACACAGCTACGGCGACCAAGTACTTGACCCGATGATTCGGCCGAGACGCGTCCGGATCGGACCCCGTCGTGCTCACGGAGCGATGGTTCCACTTGGCAGTGACCTGGATACGCATCGAGCCCGCCACTGTCTGGACAACCCGCCGGCGCGATTACCGCGGGTACTGGGACGTCAGGAGACGTCAAGTACCGCCTTGCCCTGCACGCGACGGCCCAGGAGCGCTTCGGCAGCCGCCGTCACGTTGTCCCACGAGTCACGCAGGCCGATCTGCGGATCCAACTGACCGGCGGCCAGCAACTCGACCAGATAGTCCAGGTCCGCACTGAAGGGCGCGCGAACTATGAAGGGGTCCAAGCGCTTCCGTGCCCCGCGGTTGCGTTCCAACCAGCCCACCACCATCGACTTCGAACCGCCGTCCCCGACCAGGCCGTGCGCACCGGCCCGCGCGGCGAGTTGCACGGTGAACCGGCCGACCCCTCCCGATGCTCCGGTGATGAGGACCCGCCGGCCCACCACGGGACCCAACGCTCCGAGTGCTTGCAGCGCCGTGACTCCGGCGACGGGAAGCGCGACGGCGTCGGCGAACTCCACCGCGTCCGGCAGGACCGCAACGGGCCAGGGCTCAAGGCGGGGAAGCTCGCTGTGGGCGCTTCTCGTCACGTCGGCCCATCCATCGGAACGACGTGGGCGAGGGAGATGCGTAACCGCTTGCGGCCGCGCGAAACTCGCGACATCACGGTTCCCAACGGAACGCCGGTCATCCTCGCAGTGTCGGCATAGCTGTATCCCGCGACGACGGTGTAGTAGAGCGCCTCACGAACGCCGATCGGCAAGGTGCCCATGGCGGCGCGCACGTCGCTGTGTGCAAACGCGCCCAGCGCCTCGGCCTCCGCCGAGCGCTCGGTCCCCGGCGCGTATGCCGTCACGTGACCCCACTCGATGTCGTCGGTGAGCACCTCGCCCGGGCGGCATTGCCTCATCCGGAAATTGCTGTACCACCGGTTCTGAAGGATGCGGAAGATCCATGCACGAAAGTTCGTCCCCGGCTCGAAACCGTGAAAACCCGAGTAGGCGTGCAGCATCGCGTCCTGTAGCAGTTCCTCGGCGTCCGCGTGATTCTGAGTCAGACGCCGCGCGCGACGGGCCAACGCATCCATTAGGGGTTCGGCTTCCCGGGCGAAACGACCCGCCAAGTCGCTACCGGTCTCGACGCTCGTGGTCATGTCAGCAGCCCATGGCGGGACAGGTCGCGGGCGAGCCAGTCGGCGAAGTCGGTGGGGTACACCGCGGCGTCAACGCTGGGAAGCAACACGTCGTCATCCAGTCTGGCGCCGAGGTAGCGTGCCTGCGGTTCTGAGAGGACACAACGGGTGTCGTTGTGCGCCCGCAGATTTGCGCGGATCATGTCGTCGAGGCAGTATCGGCGCGGGCCCGCGGCCTCGCGGACGCCGCCGACGGGAAGGTCGAGCGCTGCCGTCGCCACGGCAGATGCCAGATCGTCGGCAGCGATGGGTTGGATGAGCGCCGGCGAGATCCGAACGGCGTCTCCGTCGGTCGCCGAGTCCGCGATGCGACCGAGCGACTCGAAGCACTGCGTCCCGCGCAGGATCGTGAAGGGCACCCCGGAGTCCGCGATGACCCGCTCTCGCATGGCCTTCGCGCGGAAGTAGCTGCTGGCGAGCAGCCGGCCCGTTCCCACCGCCGACAGCGCGACCAGGTGCATCACCCCGGTCTGCCTGACAGCGCTGACCAGATCGGTCGTGGCGACGGACAGGAAGTCCCACGCCATGCGCCCGTCGTAGGAAGGCGGATCGGTCACGTCGACCACGACCCGCGCCCCGACGCACGTCTCCGCCAGTACGTCACCGCTGCGCGGGTGCACGGTGGCGACGTGATGGCCGCCCTCGATCAACGCCGACGCGACGGCGCGCGCGATCAGCTCGTCCTGCCCGACGACTACGACTTTCATTTGGACCTCCCGGTTGGCTGAGGGCTCCAACCTTCGGGTAGCAACGGTCGGCTCGTACCCGGGAAACACCCTGGCCGCGGACCTCGTGGCTGAGGCCAGGGTGTTCTACGGGGGCGAGCGCGCACGACGCCGCGTGATGATGGTCGCGGGCAGTCAGTTCCCCGCAACCCAAGGAGACACCCGTGATTCGCACGGACAACTCAAGGCAGGTGATCCTCACGCGCCGGTCGCCGGCCTACGTGCGGGTCACCTTCGACCACCCCCCGCTCAACGTCTTCGGACCCGAGACCATCCCGCAGTTGAACGACGTCATCACAACCCTGGAAGAGGATCCGGACGTCAAGGTCGTCGTCTTCGACAGCGCCGTCGACGGCTTCTTCCTCACGCACTACGACTTGGTCGCCACGACCGAGGAGGTTCCTCCCGGACCCACGGGCCTGCAACCGCTTCCCGACATGCTGGTCCGACTGAGCCGGGCGCCGGTTGTTTCGATCGCCTCGATCCGCGGGCGCGCCACCGGCGTGGGCAGTGAGCTCGCCCTGGCCAGCGACATGCGCTTCGCCAGCCGCGAGAAGGCGGTCTTCTCGCAATGGGAGGTCGGTGCGGGGCTGGTGCCGGGCGGAGGCCCGATGGCTCGACTGCCTCGGCTCGTGGGACGGGGACGCGCCCTCGAAGTCCTGCTCGGCGCGGACGACCTCACCGGTGACCTCGCGGAGTTGTACGGCTACGTCAACCGCTCGTTGCCCGACGCCGAGCTGGACGACTTCGTCGACGCGCTCGCCCGCAGGATCTCGTCGTTCGACAAGGAGGCCATCGCCGAGACCAAGCGCCTCGTCGATGTCAACAGCCTGCCGCCCGACTCCGAGATCGCGCCGGAGTGGGACGCCTTCCTCGCCGCCCTCGGACGCCCTGCGGCTCAACTGCGGATCAAGACGCTCCTCGAGCGCGGACTACAGCAACCGGGCGACGTCGAGACCCGGCTCGGACACCACGTTGGCCTGTTGGGCGACCTCACCGAAAGTATGAGCAGATGATGAACTCGGAGACATTCCGGCACAGCAGGATTCCGCTCGCCCACGGTTCGGGCGCGATGCCAGCCGTGGGGTTTGGCACCCTGATTCCGGACCTCATCGACACCAAGGAGGCCACCAAGACCGCACTGGAGGTCGGATTCCGGCACTTCGACTGCGCCGAACGCTATCGCAATGAGGATGCCGTCGGCGACGCCTTCCACGACGCGCTGACGGCGGGGACGGTGGCGCGGGACGACCTGTTCATCACCACCAAGCTCTGGAATACCAACCACCGTCCCGAACGGGTCAGGGCGGCCTTCGACGGGAGTCGCCGACGACTGCAGATCGACTACGTCGACTGCTACCTCGCCCACACGCCCTATGCCTTCGCGCCCGGCGACGACTTCGACCCGCGCGACGAACGCGGCGAAGTCGTCTACGACCCCGGCGTCACGTTGGGGGAGACGTGGCAAGCACTCGAGCGCCTCGTCGACGACGGGCACTGCGGCGCCATCGGGTTGTCCAACGTCTCGCTGGACACCCTGCGCGAGATCGTCGCCGGGGCTCGGATCAAGCCGGCCGTCGTGCAGGTCGAATCGCATCCCTATCTCCCGGAGTGGGAACTGCTCGACTACTGCCGAGAGAACGGCATCGTCCTGCTGGCCTTCGCGGCGTTGGGACACGCCATGACGCCGAATGTATTGCAGGACGGCGTCATCACCGCGATCGCCGACCGCCTGTACATGTCGCCCGCCCAGGTGGCCCTGGCGTGGGCCGTGCAACGCGGCACCGCATTCCTGACCACGTCGACCAATCCTCAACGCATTCAAGAGAATTACGACATATCGCCGCTTCCCGAAGATGCCATGCAGGAGATCCGGGACGCCATCACCACCAACATCCGGTTCAACTCCGTCGTGCAGACCGGAGTTCCCGGGTTCATCCCGAGAGCCTCCTGAGATGACGGGCACGACGAACGTCGCACTGGTCACCGGAGCCAGCCGGGGCATCGGCGCGGCGACCGCGACGGTGTTGGCGCAGCGCGGGTTCCGGGTGGTGGTCAACTATCGGTCGAGTGCCGAGGAGGCCGACGCGGTGGTCGCGTCGATCACCGCTGCCGGCGGTGCAGCGGTGGCCGCGAAGGCCGACGTCACCGAGGCCGACGCCGTAGCGACGATGGTGAGCGACACCGAAGAACGGTGGGGCGGCATCGACGTCGTCGTGCACAACGCGCTGATCCCGTTCGTCACCACCTCGTTCGACGACGTGACCTGGGAGCAGCTCGGCGGCAAGCTCGACCGCGAGATGCGCGCCGCCTTCCTGATCACCAAAGCCGTTGTCCCCGGCATGATCTCCCGTAAGTACGGCCGGCTGGTCTACCTCAGCACGGGCTTGTCGCGACGGCCCCGTGCCGGCATGATCGCTCTCGGCACCGCCAAGGCGGCACTTGACCAGTTCGTGCGCTACGTCGCGCTCGAATTGGCGCCCCACGGAATCACGGCCAATCTCGTCGCGCCCGCCACGGTCGACGAAACGAAGATCACCGGACAGCTGACCGCCGACCAGCTCGCCCATCTCGGCGCCACCAACCCCATGGGTCGCCTCGTCCGTCCCGACGAGGTCGCCGCGACCATCGCCTTCCTGGCCAGCGCGGAATCCGGGTTCACCACCGGCCACTACCTGCCGGTCAACGGCGGCCTGGCGATGGACTGAAGAGGAGATCCGATGCACACGATCGACCTGGCCTTCGCCGGGCACGGCATCCACGAGGAGCTGGTCGCCTACGTCGCCGACCAAGAGGGCTACTACGAGGACGAGGAGGTTCACGTCGCCATCCGCGACGGCGTGCACTGGCCCATCGAGCGGTTGCGTCGCGGCGCGACGATCGGTCTCGGCCGGTCGCTGCTGTCCCGCCTGACCGACGACATCGGCTGGACGGTGCTCAGCGTCAACACCCATCGGCCGCTGTTCTGGTTCCTCGGCAACGCCGAGGTGACGTCGATGGCGGAGCTCCGCGGCCGTCGCCTCGCGGTTCACGCCGCCCACACCGCGCCAGGATGTTTCGCCCGAATCGTGTTGCGCCAGCATGGGTTGGACCCCGACCGCGACTTGTCTTGTGTGACACGCGATCCGGGGGATTACCAGATGGACCTGCGCCGTCTGCGCGACGGCTCGATCGACGCCGCCTACGTCGGGAGCACGTTGTCGCCCGAGCAGGTGGCGCGGGAGGAGGGGTTTCACGTGTTGGCGTGGGTCGGCGATCACTTCCAGATCCCGACGGTGGGCGTCGCCGTCGATCCGGTGCACGTTCCGCTGGACAGCCCCGCGCTGCGGGCGCTGGTGCGCGCCAACGAGCGGGCGTTGAAGACGCTGGCCGAACAGCCGAAGCTGGCCGTCGACTACATCGCCGGGTTCCTGAACCGCGTCACCCCCGAGGAGGCGACGCAGTACTACGACCGCTACGTCGGGCCGTACTTCTCCGCCGACGGCCACGTCGACCTCGACGTCGCGCGGCGTGCGATCGCCGCCGTCTCGGCCGAACTCGGCGTCACGGAGGTAGACGCCGAGACCGTCTACGGGGTCCCATGAAGATACGTGACCGGTCGGCTACCCTCGATGTCATGCCCCGGCCCCCGAATCCCGACGTGCGTCACCGCCTCCTGTCCGCCGGACTGGAGCTGGTTCACGGTCGCGGGTTCTCCGCCAGTGGCGTCAAGGACATCACCGACTCGGCCGGGGTGCCGAAGGGCTCGTTCTACGCCTACTTCGCCAGCAAGGAGGCGTTCGCCACGGCGATCCTCGAGCACTACTGGGCCGACATCGAGCGACGACTGCTGCCCATCCTCGAGGCGAATGACCCGGCGCAGCAACGGATCACACGGTTCTTCCATGCCCTCGCCGACGAGCACGAGGCCGGTGACTTCCTGCTTGGCTGCCTGATCGGCAACCTCTCGCTGGAGCTGGGCGGCTCGAGTGACGCGGTGCGTGATCAGCTCACCAGCATTCTCGATCGGTGGGATGCCGCCCTGACTGCATGCGTGCGGGCCGGCCAGGGTGACGGCGCAATTCGGACCGACCTCGACGCGGGTGAGCTCGCCGCCTCGCTGATCGAGTCGTGGGAGGGCGCTGCCCTTCGCGGCAAGGTGACCCGCAGTCGTGCTCCCTACGACCGCTTCGAGGCGGTCACCGTCCCGGCGCTTCTGCGCTGACTCGCCGACGGCTGATGGCGGTGACGAACAGCACCTTGTTAGTAGACGACCGGTCATCTATTTTGAAGGAGAGGAACCCGCCTCTCCGAGCTCAAGGACGCCATGACGAACCCCATCTACGCCGAACCCTCGAATCCCGCGCTGCCGGACTCCGGCTTCGTCCTCGACCTCGACCACACCGCGCTCGTCGTCACCGACCCCCAGATCGACTTCCTCAGTCCGGACGGAGCGACCTGGGCCGTATTCGGCGACAGCATCACGGAGAACGGCACCGTCGCCCACATCGGCGAACTGTTCGACGCCGCGAAGGCCGTGGGCATCACCGTCGCGGTGTCGCCGCACTACTTCTATCCCACCGACACCCAGTGGGGGTTCGGCGATCCGCTGGAGAAATTCATGGCCGGCGTCGGCATGTTCGGGCGTCGGGGCCCGTACACGCTGGACGGCTTCGCCGGCTCCGGCGCGGACTTCCTGCCCGACTACCAGCACCACATCCACGACCGCAAGACCGTGATCACCTCTCCGCACAAGATCGTCGGCCCCGAGTCCAACGACCTTGTCCTGCAACTACGCAAACGTGGCATCAGCCAGGTCATCATCGCCGGCATGGCCGCCAACCTCTGCGTCGAGGGCCACCTGCGCGAACTCGTCGAGCAGGGCTTCGAGGTGGTCGTCGTCAAGGACGCCACCGCAGGCCCACGGCTACCCGAAGGCGACGGCTACCTGGCCGCGCTGGTCAACTACCGCTTCCTGGCCAGCGCGGTGTGGACCACCGCCGAGGCCGTCCACTACCTGAAGGGTGAATGAAGACATGACGATCCACGATCCGCGACACCACCGGTTCGCCTTGAACAACGGCGACGGCGAGATCCCCGCGCTCGGATTCGGCACACTGGTGTCGGACAGCAGCAAGACCCGCCACGCCACCGTGGCTGCCGTGGAGGCAGGTTTCCGCCACCTCGACTGCGCCGAGCGCTACCGCAACGAGGCAGAGGTCGGCGCCGCGCTCAAGGACCTCCTCGCCTCCGGCGCGATCCGCCGCGAGGACCTCTTCGTCACCACGAAGCTGTGGAACAACAACCACCGCCCCGAGCGCGTCAAGCCCGCCCTGCAGGCCAGCCTCGACAAGCTCGGCCTCGACTCCGTCGACCTCTATCTGGTGCACACCCCGTTCGCGTTCCAGCCCGGTGACGATCAGGATCCCCGGCACCCGCACGGCGCCGTCGTCTACGACGATGGGGTGACGCTCGAGGAGACCTGGGGTGCCATGGAAAGCCTTGTCGACGAGGGACTCTCGCGCGCCATCGGCTTGTCCGACATCGACGTCGAGGGCACCCGCGAGATCGTCGACACCGCGAGGATCAGGCCCGCGGTCGTGGAGGTCGAATCCCATCCCTACCACCCGCAGTGGGGGCTGCACCAGCTGTGCCAGACCGAGGGCATCGTCCTGCTGGCATTCGCGCCGCTGGGGCACGCGCTGGAGCCGCGACTGCTCGACGACCCGCTCATCGTGACGACCGCCGAACGCCTCAGCAAGACGCCCGCACAGGTGCTTCTCGCCTGGGGCATCCAACGCGGCAGCGCGGTGCTGACGTCGTCGGTGACGCCCACCCGCATCACGGAGAACGCGGACGTCACCGCGCTGCCGGAGGACGTCGTGCAACAGATCAGCGAGCTGGAGACCCGCCACCGGTTCAACTCCGTCGTCGACGCGGGAGAGCCCGGATTCCTCGAAGTGCCCCAAGGCAGTTGAGATGACCAAGACGGATGTCGTGCTGATCGGCGCCGGCATCATGAGCGCGACCCTCGGCACATTGCTGCGACTGGTCGAACCCGACTGGTCGATCACCCTGATCGAGCGGCTCGACGGCGTCGCCGCCGAGAGCAGCGACCCGTGGAACAACGCGGGCACGGGACACTCCGCGCTGTGCGAACTGAACTACACGCCGCAGTTGCCCGACGGGTCGATCGACATCAGCAGGGCGGTTTTCGTCAACGAGCAGTTCCAGGTGTCGCGCCAATTCTGGTCGCACGCCGTGGAAAAGGGAGTGCTGACCGATCCGCGCAGCTTCATCAACCCGGTCCCGCACGTGTCGTTCGTGCAGGGTGCCGATCGTGTCGACTATCTCCGTCGCCGCAGGGAAGCCCTGGTGGTCAACCCGCTGTTCGCCACCACGACGTTCGTCGACGACGCCGACGAGGTCGCGCGCCGGTTGCCCCTGATGGCGGCCGGGCGTGACCGGGCGGACCCGGTCGCGCTGAACTGGACCACCAACGGCACCGACGTGGACTTCGGGTCGCTGGCCAAACAACTCATCGGCTACGGCGTCCGCACGGGCACCACCACGCTGTTCGGCCACGAGGTGCGCGGACTGGCCAAGGAGTCCGACGACAGCTGGACGGTAGACATCCGTAACCGCCGCACCGGCGACGACCGAAAGATCAACGCCCGCTTCCTGTTCGTCGGCGCAGGCGGTGGCGCCCTGCACCTGCTGCAGAAGTCGGGCATCGACGAGGCCAAGGGGTATGGCGGCTTTCCGGTCAGCGGCGAGTTCCTCCGCACCCCGAACACGATGCTGACGGCAGCGCACCACGCCAAGGTGTACGGCTTCCCTCCGCTGGGCGCACCACCGATCTCGGCGCCCCACCTCGACACCAGGATCATCGGCGGTGAGCCGTGGCTGCTGTTCGGCCCCTTCGCCGGCTGGTCGCCGCGATTCCTCAAACAGGGCCATCTCGGCGATCTGCCGAGGTCCGTCACCCCGACCAACCTCGGACCGATGCTCGACGTCGGACGAACCCAATTGAGCCTGGTCAAGTATCTGATCGGCCAGCTCCGATTGTCGGAGGCAGATCGCGTCGACGCGTTGCGCGAATTCGTGCCCACGGCAATCGATTCCGATTGGAGCCTCTCGGTGGCAGGTCAGCGGGTGCAGGTCATCAAGCCGGGCAAGGGCTTTCGCGGCACCCTGGAATTCGGCACCACCGTGATCGCGGCGGCCGACGGCAGCCTCGCCGGCCTACTCGGTGCCTCGCCGGGTGCGACGACGGCGATCCCCGCGATGCTCGACGTGATGGAGCGCTGCTTCGGCAAGCAGTTCGCCACGACGTGGCGTCCCCGACTGTTGGAGATCATCCCGTCGCTGGGGACCAAACTCTCGGACGAGCCCACGCTGTTCGGTGAGGTGTGGGACTGGGGAACTCGGGTGCTGGGTCTGCAACCGAGCGCTGCCAACTCCACGCGACCGACAGGAGCCATCGTCGACCCGTGAGACTGGGAGTGTCCTGTGAGTGCGTGACGTCGGCGTGAACCGGGCCTTAGGATCAAGGTCAGGTCGGTGCGGCCCTCGCGCCAGCAAGGGGGTGCTGCCCGATGGCAGCCGCTGGACAGTTACGGGGTCGCAACCGCGAGTGCGGGACACTGGATGGGTTGCTCGGTGAGGTGCGGACCGGGCAGAGCGCAGTGTTGGTGCTTCGCGGCGAGGCGGGAATCGGCAAGACGGCGCTGCTTCGGCATCTGACGGATGCGGCGTCCGGCTTCACCGTGACGCGTTGCGCCGGTGTCGAATCCGAGATGGAGTTGCCCTTCGCGGGCCTGAATGAACTGTGCTCGCCGATCCTCGACGGTCTCGGTTCGCTACCAGAACCGCAACAGCGTGCGCTCAGCGGTGCGCTTGGTCTCGAGGCGGGTGGAAGCCCGGACAAGTTCCTCGTGGCGTTGGGGGCGCTAGGTCTCATCGGCGCGGCGTCCGAACGCGGGCCGTTGCTCTGCGTCGTCGAGGACGCGCACTGGCTGGACAACGCCTCGGCACAAGTGCTCGCCTTCGTTGGACGCAGGCTGCGGGGCGAGCCCGTCGGGTTGGTGTTCGCCGCCCGCGCATCCCTGACGACGCCGGACCATCTGATGGGCTTGCCCGAGTTGCGGATCGAAGGCGTCGACGAGCGGGCGGCGCGTGCGTTGCTCCGATCAGTCGGCGGGATGCGCATCGACGAGACGATCCGCGCCAGGATTCTCGACGAGACCAGGGGCAACCCGCTGGCGGTGCTGGAACTGGGCGCGCGGATGATGACGGCGGGGTTCGCAGGTGGGTTCGCCATGGTCGACGGACCAAGTCTGAGCGAGCGCATCGAGGACGAATACCGCGCACGCCTGAGCGACTTGCCCTACGACACCCAGCAGTTGGCGTTGCTGGCCGCCGCCGATCCCGTGGGCGACACCGGGCTCATTCAGCGGGCGGCCGCGCATCTGGGCCTCGGCGTCGACGCCGCCGATGCCGCCGTCGCCGGCGACCTGCTGTCGGTCGGTGCGTCGGTGCGCTTCCGTCATCCGTTGCTGCGCTCGGCCGTCTATCGCGGCGCCACCGGCGAGCAACGCCGCGTCGTGCACCAGGCGCTCGCCGAGGCGAGTGACCCCGAGTCGGATGCGGATCGGCGCGCGTGGCACCGAGCCTATGCGGCCACCGGTCCCGACGAACAGGTGGCGGGCGAGTTGATCGGCTCGGCGGGTCGGGCTCAGGCACGTGGCGGAATTGCCGCGGCCGCCGCGTTCTGGGAGCGCGCGGTCGCGTTGACCCCGGACGCCGTCGAACGGTCGTCCCGGGCGCTGTCAGCCGCCCAAAGCAAGTTTGGCGCGGGGGATCTCGATGCCGCCGGGCGACTGTTGGACCAAATCGACGCTGAATCGTTGAGCGAATTCGAGCAGGCGATCGTCGACCTGTTGCGCGCCCAGATCGCGTTCGCCCGATACCGCGGTGGGGAGGCGCCGAATCTGCTGCTGCGGGTGGCCACCCGCCTACGGCCAATCAACCCCGACATGGCGCGCTTGGCATTTCTGCAGGCACTGATCGCCACGAGCTACGCCGGTCGCCTCGCCGACCCCGAGGTGCGGCTCGAGATCGCACGCGCGGCACAGGCACTGCCGCGGGATCCAGCACCAACGCCGGCCATCCAGTTGTTGATCCACGGCATAGCCACCTGGCAGGCCGATGGTTACGCTGCGAGCGCCGGGGCTCTCAGAGACGCGGTGCGTCAGTACCTCGACGATGCACCCGACCCCGATGTCGTCGGTTACGCCTTCATCGCCACTGCCGTACACCTGTGTGACGACGCGGCGTGGTACACGATGGTGACCCGGCAGGTGGAGCTCGCACGGGAGCGCGGAATGCTGAGCTGGCTGCCGTTCGTCCTCGATGGTCAAGCCGAGTTCTTGGTTCCTGCAGGTGATCTGGTGCAGGCGGAAGCCCTGTTGGCCGAAGCCGGGCTCATCGACCCGGTGATCACCGCCGCCACCTCGCCGCGCATCGCCCTGCTGGTGGCTGCCTGGCGTGGTGACATCGCCGGTGCCCGAGGACCGTTGGAAGTGGTGGCCGAAGCGGGTGCAACGCGAGGGGAGGGATGGTTGTTGGCCTACGCCGACTATGCGAACGCAGTGCTCTACAACGGTCTTGCTGATCACCATGCGGCCGCTGATGCGGCGCAAAGTGCTTGTGCAGACGGCGAATTCGTATTCGCCATCACCGTGCGAGCGCTGTACGAACTCGTCGAGGCCACGGCCCGCAGCAACCAGCCCGCACGCGCCGTCGCGGCCGCTGAGCAGTTGTCGGCGGCCGCCACGGCCAGCGGTACCGACTTTGCCGGCGGGATGGCCGCCCACGGCCGGGCCCTGGTCGCCGAGGGTGATGACGCCGACGGCCTCTACCGGGAAGCCGTCGAGCGGCTCGGTGGAACCAGGATGGCCGCGCACGTCGCGCGAGCCCGCCTGAGCTATGGGGAGTGGCTGCGCCGCGCCGACAGGCGCGATGACGCGCGGGAACAACTCAGGTCTGCCCACGCTAGCTTCGCTGCCATGGGGGCCAACGGATTCGCCGAACGTGCCAGGCACGAGCTCCTCGCGACGGGGGAGAAGGTGCGTAGGCGAGCCGGCCCAGGCAGTGCCGACCTGACTCCGCAGGAGGAACAGATCGCGCAACTGGCCCGGCAGCGCCGCACCAACCCCGAGATCGGTGCCGAGCTGTTCCTCAGCGCGCGCACGGTGGAATGGCACCTACGCAAGATCTTCGCCAAACTCGAGATCAAGTCGCGTAGGGAATTGGATGCGGCGCTAGCCGACCGCGGGGCGTGATTGCGTCCCCTCGCACTGAGGGGCGACGTAGATGTCCTCGGCTGGTACGGAGGCGAGACCGAGTTCTGCAGCAACTGCATCGATCCCGTGCTGCGCGACGGTGAGGTTCACCCGCCCGCTGGGGGTGAAGTGTGGGCCGACGTAGCGCTCGTAGTACTGCTGCACTTCGTCGCGCGTCAGACGGTCGAGGAACGTGGCGAGGTAATCGACGGTCAGGCTTGGCTTGGCGGCGATCGTCTGAAGGGCCCGATCGTTCGCCCGCACCAGCGCCTGCAGCGCGGGACTGTCCAGCGGGATGTGGGCGGGGTCCACTGCGATGCCCACGGTGGGAATCTGGACGTAATCGCCGACCCAGGCGAGGACGTGGAACCCTTCTTCCGCGGCGACCTGCTCGGGGGAAAACGTAGTACCCACACAGGCGGCGTCGATCGAGCCGTCCCGAAGTCGCCGAAGATCCATCTGATAGTTGACGGGAAGTCGCGCAAGGCATTCCAGGTCACGATCGGGATCGAGACCGTGCTCGCGCAAGACGATTCTGGTGAACCAGCCCGGCGCGGTCTGGGCGGGATGGACCGCGACGCGACGCCCGCGCAGATGCGCCATCGAGGTCACCTCCGCGTTGCCGACGAACCAGAACAGCGGGCGGTGCGTATTGACGCTGAGCACCTTCCAGTCGACGGCGCCCGTCAGCCGGTGCAACACGGCGCGGCCCAGGCCGATCGACGCGCCGCGTCGCAGCCGCTCTGGGCCCCAGCCGATCCCGTTCCGGATCGCGACGTGGACCCCTTCTTCCTCGTAGTAGCCCTCCTGGTCGGCCACTTGGGCGACCAGCTCCTCGTGGACGCCACGTTCGACGTAGGCGAGATCGATCGTCTCCACGGTCCACACTCCTTCCAGGAATTCGCTAAAAGAGTCCTCGGCGGGCGCCGCCATCGAGAGCGAGAGTGGCGCCATGCAGCGCGTCGGCCTCGGGCGCCAGCAGTTGGGTTACAGCCCAGCCCACTTCGTCGACCGTGGTGAGTCGACCCAACGGTGACTGGCGTCGGTATTCGTCGAGGACGGTCTCGACGCTGACGCCGCGCGCCTGAGCCGCGACGTCGGCGAAGCGACGAAGCCGATCGGTCTCCAAGACGCCGGGCGCTACCAGGTGCACGGTGACACCGCGCGGCCCGTAGGCGTCGGCGAGCTGGCGGACGAGGTTGGCCAGAGCAGCATTCGTGACACCGGCCGCGCAGGTTTGCGGCGTGGGTTCTGAACCGAAATGGCCGCCGATCGCGACGATCCGCGAGCCGGTCACGAATCGGTCCTCGACAGCACGAATGAGGCGTAACAAGCCGCCGAGCTTCAACGACACCGACCGTCCCAAGGTGTCCGGGTCGATCGTGGCCAGGGGTGGACTGGCAGGTTCGGCTGCCGCTTGCACCACCATCCCGACTCGTCCGGAGACGGCTGCTGCGATTGCGTCGCCGGACGAATCGTCACCGATGTCGGCAGGGCATGGCGTGATCCCATCGTCGGCTGCGCCCAACTGCACGAGGCGTTCCCGATCACGCGCCACGGCAACCACCGGAACGGTGGCGTGGCGCAGTCGCGCGACTATGGCGGCACCGATCTCTCCGGTCGCCCCCACCACGACGACCTGCCCGTCAACGGGTGTCCGCATCATGGATTGGGGTTCGTCATGTGGCACACCCCTACGTGAGCTCTTTGAGGAATTCACGCGCCACCGGTCCCGCCGACGCGGGATTCTGGCCGGTGTAGAGATTGCGGTCGACGACGGTGTAGGGCTTCCACATCTGCCCGCGGGTGAAGTCCACGCCCAGCTTGACCAGTTCGTCCTCGCAGGTCCACCGTGCCTTGGCGCGCAAGCCGACCGCGTCCTCCTCGTCGTTGGTGAAACCGGTGACCCGGTAACCGCTGAACGGGCTGACGCCGTTGCGTCGGGTAGCGAGCATGGCGACCGGCGCGTGGCACACGATGGCCAGCGGCTTGCCGGACGCCAACGCCGCGATCAGCAACCTGCCCGAGTCGGCGTCCTGCCACAGGTCCTCCATCGGCCCGTGCCCACCGGGGTAGTAGACGGCGTCGTAGTCGTCGACGCGGGCCGTGGCGAGCGCAATGGGGTGCCGCAGTTCCTCGGCCGACCGCAACACCTCCTCCAGGTCGAGCGCAGTCTGCGCGCCGCCCGCCATCGCCGGGCGCAGGCTCATGGAATCGACGTGCGGCACCACCCCGCCGGGGCTCGCGACCACGACGTCGTGGCCCGCTCCGGTGAGTGCCGCGTACGGCGCGGCGAATTCCTCGGCCCAGTAGCCGGTGGGATGCCGCGTCCCGTCGGCAAGCGTCCAGTAGCTTGCACCGGTCACGACGAACAAGACCTTTGCCATGGCGAGCACCTCTTCCCTGTCAATGCGATGACCCCAGCGTCGGCCAACGAGCTGCTCGTTCGCGCCCGTGGAAGTCACTGGTCCGATTCCCACCAGGGTGTTTCACGGGCGCGACGACCCGCTCGTGCGCGTCACGCTCGATCCATGAACGAGGACTACAACCGCAACCCGGCTGCGGTGAACGCGCTCTCGCCGGAGCAGTACTACGTCACCCAGCAGGACGGCACCGAGCGGCCGTTCACGGGTGAATATCTGGACAATCACGAACCGGGCATCTACGTCGACGTCGTGTCGGGCGAGCCGCTGTTCGCGTCGGTGGACAAGTACGACAGCGGCACGGGATGGCCGAGTTTCACCAAGCCGATCGAGCAGCCTGATGGCTCGACGAACGTCCTTGAGGGTCCCGATCCGCACTACCCGACCCCGGTCACCGAACTCCGCTCGACGTTCGCCGACAGCCACCTCGGGCACGTATTCGACGACGGCCCGCCCGACGCGGGTGGACTGCGCTACTGCATCAACTCGGCCGCGCTGAGGTTCATCCCGGTCGACGACTTGGAGTCCGAGGGCTACGGCGCCTACGAAGCGCTCTTTACAGACTGAGGTCGCAGCACTTAACCCTGTTGCATCTCGTGCGCAGCGACTAGCATCTGACTGCCCTGACGAGAGGTCAGTCGATGGATGGGCAGTTGCTGGGCCGCGAACGCGAATGCGCCGCAATCGACCAACTCCTCGTGCAGGTCCGCGAGGGGCGCAGTGGCGTGCTCATGTTGCGCGGTGAGCCGGGGATCGGCAAGACCGCCCTGTTGCGCCACATGTCCGACCGGACAACCGGATTCACCACCCTGCGGTGCACCGGTGTGGAATCGGCGATGGAATTGCCCTTCGCCGGCCTCCACGAACTGTGCTCGCCGTTGCTGACTTCGTTCGCTGATTTGCCTGAGTCGCAACGGGTTGCGCTGACCGTGTCGCTCGGATTGGCGGCGGGACCGAGCCCGGACCGGCTGCAGGTGGCACTCGCCACGCTGGGTCTGCTGGCGGCGGCCGCCGAACAGAAACCGGTCCTGTGCGTCATCGAGGACGCCCATTGGCTGGATCAGGCCTCGGCTCAAGTCCTCGGCTTCGTCGGACGACGACTGCTCGCCGAACCGGTTGGGCTGGTGTTCGCCGCCCGTCCGCCCGTGACGATGCCCGATCCACTCGCGGGTCTGCCGGAACTGGGCGTGGATGGTCTGGACACTCGCTCGTCGGGCGAGTTGCTGCGGTCGGCTGGCACGGTGACGGTCGATGAGGACGTCCGGGCTCGGATCATCGACGAGACCCGAGGCAATCCGCTCGCACTGCTCGAACTCGGCGCCACGATGGGGGCGGCGTCGTTCGCCGGCGGCTTCGCCACGCTCGCCGGCACCAGCCTGAGTGCTCGCATCGAAGACGAGTACCTCGCGCGCCTGAGCGACCTACCGCGAGATACGCAACGACTGGTCCTGCTGGCAGCCGCCGACCCCGCAGGCGACGTCACGCTGATCCACCGCGCCGCTGCATCTCTTCACATGGGCATCGACGCCGCCGATTCCGCCGTCGACGCCGGTCTGCTGGCCAAGGGCGGGACGTTGAGATTTCGTCATCCGCTGTTGCGCTCGGGCGTCTATCGGGCGGCCAGCGTGGACGAACGGCGCACGGCCCACGGCGCTCTCGCCGCCGCGACTGACGGGGACGTCGACCCGGACCGACGGGCATGGCACCGCGCCTACGCGGCGTCTGCCGCCGACGAGGAGGTCGCCGCCGAGCTGATCGGCTCGGCAGGCCGCGCGCACGCCAGAGGGGGCGCAGCGGCGGCCGCAGCATTCTTGGAGCGCGCGGTGGCGCTGACGCCCGAGCCGGGCGACCGCGCCCCTCGCGCGCTTGCCGCCGCAGAGGCCAAGTTCGCGGTCGGTGACCTGCAGGCCGCCGCCAAACTGCTGGCGCAAGCCGAAAGCGGCCCATTGGGTGCAATCGACCGGGCGAAGGTCGACCTGATCCGCGGCGCGATGGCGTTCACGCAATACCGGGGCGGCGACGCGCCAGCACTGTTGTTCAAGGCGGCCAAGGGTTTTCAACCGTTGGACCTCGAACTCGCCCGCCTGACGTACCTTCAGGCGCTCATCGCTGCGGGATACGCAGGACGGCTCGGCGACTCGGACCTCCGGGTGCGCATCGCCCGGGCGGCGCAAGCACTTCCGTTGGATCCGGAACCGATTCCGGCGACGCATCTGCTGGTACATGGCATCGCGACGTGGTTGTCCGACGGTTACGTCGCGGCGGCCCCGGCGCTGAAGGAAGCAGTGCGGCGGCATCGCAGCGCGGCACCCGACCCGGGCGTGGTCGGTTTTGCCTTCAACGTCATGGCCATGCACCTGTGTGACGACGTGGCCTGGTACGAGATGGTGATCGGCCAGGTGGACCTGGCCCGGGAGAGCGGAATGCTCAGCTGGCTGCCGTTGGCGCTGGATTCGTTGGCCGAGTTCTACGTCCACGCGGGCGAGTTCGCCAGGGCAGAGGCGTTGGTGGCGGAGGTCGACCGAATCGACCCAGTGGTGGCCGCCGCGACCGCGCCGCGCATCGCGTTTCTGATCGCCGCGTGGCGTGGGGACGCCCCGGCGGCGCGCGGAGCGCTCGAGGCAGTCGTCGAGTCGGCAGAGGACCGAGGCGAGGGGTGGGCGCTGACGTATGCGGAGTACGGGAACGCGGTGCTCCACAACGGGCTCGCCGACTACGCTGCCGCAGCAGACGACGCCGAATATCCCAGCGCCAGCTTCGATCTCGAGCCCGGATACACGGTGCGTGCGCTGTTCGAACTCGTGGAGGCGGCAACGCGATGCGGGCACCGCGACCGCGCTGAGCTTGCGGCGGAACGGATGTCGGCGGTCGCCGCGGCCAGCGGCGGCGACTATGCCTGCGCCATGGACGCCAGGTGTCGCGCGATGCTCACCGATGGCGACGCCGCCGAGGAGTTGTACCGCGAAGCCATCGAGCGGTTCAGTCGGACGCGGATGGCCGTCCTGGTCGCGCGTTCCCGGCTGAGCTACGGCGAGTGGTTGCGACGCCAGAACCGCCGGATCGACGCGCGCAAGCAATTGAAACCGGCATATGAGGCGCTGGCCCAGATGGGCGCGAACGGATTCGCCGCGCGGGCCCACGCCGAACTGGAGGCGACGGGGGAGAAGGTTCGTCGGCGCAGTGTTCCGTCAAGCGGAGAACTCACGCCGCAGGAAGAGCAGATCGCCCAACTCGCGCGGCGACGACGTACGAACCCCGAAATCGGCGCGCAGCTGTTCCTGAGTCCACGGACCGTGGAATGGCATCTGCGAAACATCTTCGCGAAGCTCGAGATCGGTTCCCGCCGCGAGATCGACACCGCGTTGGCGCGCCGAAAGTCTTCTCTCCTCGACTAACCGTCGGCCGCCCGCGGCCCGCGGGTACTGAGCGTCAGGAGACGTCCAATACCGCCTTGCCTGGCACGCGGCGGCCAAGGAGCGCTTCGGCGGCAGCCGTCACGTTGTCCCACGAGTCGCGCAGCCCGATCTGTGGATCCAATTGCCCGGCGGCCAGCAATTCGACCAGGTAGTGCAGGTCCGCACTGAAGGGCGCGCGAACCGTGAAGGGCTCCAAGCGCTTCCGTGCCCCGCGATTGCGTTCCACCTCGAAGTCTATGGTGGTGGGCTGGTTGGACGCCATGCCGATCGACTGCACCGAGCCGCCGTCGCCGACGAGGCCGAACGCCTGGGCCAGCAGCGGACCACCCACGTTGTCGAGAACGCCGAACACGGGCTCGGTGACGGCGTCGAGCCCGACGGTCACCTCGGCAGCACCCAGTTCCGCCAACCCGGCGCCCCTCGCTGCGCTGCCGACCGCCGCGATCACGTGCGCACCGGCCCGCGCGGCGAGTTGCACGGCGAACCGGCCGACCCCTCCCGATGCCCCGGTGATGAGAACCCGCCGGCCCACCACGGGACCCAACGCTCGGAGTGCTTGCAGCGCAGTGACTCCGGCGACCGGAAGTGCGACGGCGTCGGCGAACTCCACCGCTTCCGGTAGTACGGCGAGGTTGCCCGTCGATGCCGCGCGGCGCTCTGCCCACCCGCCGGACCCGTTGAACGACACCACGCGCGTCCCAGGAGGCGGGCCGCTGCCGTCGGCCGCGGCTTGGACGACGACACCCGCCGCGTCCCATCCCGGCACCTCGCCAGGCTGGCGCATGCGCTCGATGAAGTGGATCTCGCCGAAGTTCAGTGCGATGGCTCGGACCTCGATCAGGGCTTCGCCGTCGGCGACGGTCGGTGGGTCCACCTCTCCGAAGCGCAGATTGATGGGAACCTGTGGGTCGTACACGACGGCGCGCATGCTTGTCGCAAACCCTCAGGCCTGCGAGATTATTCCGCCGCAACGCCAACCGGCGCCGACCACGGCGGTGGTCAGCGCCGGCGGCGTCGTGGTCAGATGGCTGCTGGCACCTTGTCGAGGAAGCCCAATACGGTCTGGATGCGACCGGCGTCATCGATCACGGCGACGTCGAATCCGACGATAGGTGCGGTCTCACCGGCCGGTCCCAGCTCCCAACCGAACCGGACCTGGTCGTGGTGGCCGTCGACCGGACCGGCCAGGCGAAACACGAAGCCCGGGAACTGTTGCTGCACGGCGCCAATGGTGGCAGCGATCGCCTCCCGACCCTCGGCCACTGCCAGCGGGTCGACGTAGCGGGCGTCCTCGGAGTACAGCCGATCGACCGCCGCGCGACGGGCCGTCGGATCGGTCGCGTTCCAGCTGTCGATGTAACCCTGTGCAAGGTCGTCGTAAGCAGTCATGGGGAGCCTCTCTTGCCTCGGCGGTCCGGCCTCTCCGGCACCGACACCACTACCTTGGCTGGGCGTCATGCCGCGTGTCGATTACCCGCCGGGTAGTTGAATTGGCCTCGGGTCTACCGGGGTTCCATGCCTGCCGCGCGGTACGCGGAGTCGATCAGGGCCATGTTCGCGACGGCGTCGGCCGTGCCGAAGGGCAGTGGCGTGCCGTGCTCTACGTGATCGGCGAAGGCCGCCAACTGGTAGACGTAGGAGGGCCGTGTGCCCAGGCGTTCCACCGTGCTGCCATGCGGGGTGTTGACGGTGATCCTGTCGTCGTGGTGCGGCTTGATGAAGTCGTGCACCAGCAGATCCCCGGCCGTGCCGACGATGCGCATGGTGAACGAACGGTCTTCTGCCACCATTGAATTGGCGGACAATCCGGTGGCGCCGCCGGGGAACGCGAGCTCGACGTCACACCAGCCGTCGACGCCGGGGACGTGCTGATCGGCATGCGCGTGGGTGATGGACGGCCGCCCGCCGATGCCGGGCACCTCGAGGCGGCCCAGCGACCGCATCACGTGCAGGCCGTAGCAGCCCAGGTCCATCAAGGCGCCGCCCGCCATCTCGAGCGACCAGCGCGGATCGTCGTCGCTCGGCGCCGGCATCGCCATCCGCACCTCGACGTGGGTGATGTCGCCCAAGGTGCCGTCGGCGGCCAACCCGAACGCGCGCGCGGTGACGGGATGGAAGTAGTAGTGGAAGGCCTCCAGCACGGTCACGCCTGCGGCGTCGGCGGCCTCGGCGACCTGCCACGCCTCGGATTGGTTGCGCGCGAAGGGCTTTTCAGTCAACACCGGCTTTCCCGCCTTGACGGCGGCGAGGTTCCACGGCGCATGCAACGAATTGGCCAGCGGGTTGTAGAGGACGTCGACGTCGGGGTCGTCGATGAGGTCCTGGTAGGAGGCGACGACGCGTTCCACGCCGTGCTTCTCGGCGAACGCCTCCGCCCTGACCCGATCCCGCGCCGCCACGGCCACCAGGCGGTGGCCGAGTTCGGCGGCAGGTCCCACGATCGCCAACTCCGCGATCCGCGACGCACCGAGCACCCCGATGCGCAGGGTCATGCCGTGACGGCTCCGAGGAACGCGACGCTGGCCAGCACGTCGCCGACGGGACCTTCGCCGGCCGGCTCGCCATCCAGGATCGTGTCCTGCTCGAGTACGAACCAACCGTCGAAACCATTGTCCCGCAACACCGAGACGATGCCGGCGATGTCGACGTCACCGGTGCCGAGCGGGGTGTACATGCCGGCCCGCACCGCGTCGGTGTACGTCAACTCACCCGACTGCACCTTGGCCGCCAACGCGGCGTCGACGTCCTTGAGGTGAGTGTGCGCGATGCGGTTCGGCACGGCCTTGGCCAACTCGAGCGGATCGGTGCCGCCGATCAGAAGGTGACCGGTGTCCAGGCACAGCGGGACGGACGAGCCGGCCAGCACCCGGTCCACGTCCGCGCGGGTCTCCACCAACGTGCCGACGTGTGGATGCAGCACGGCAGTCAGCCCGCGCGCCGACACCATGGTCGCGAGCCGGTCGAGGTTGGAAAGGAGTGTCGCCCACTGGCCGTCGTCGAGAACGGGGCGCGAGTCGTAACCCTCGGATCCGGTCGCGGCGGCTAACACCACCATGCCCGCGCCCGCGGCGTGCAGTGCCTCGAGCGGTCCGGCGAGGTCGACGGCCGGATCGTGGTCGGCGTCGTGCAGCACGACCGGCACGAATCCTCCGACGCACTCCAGGTCGTGCGCGTGCAGCACCGACTTCAGTTCAGCGGTGTCCGCGGGCAGGAAGCCGTCGGGCCCCAGCTCGGTTGCGGTCAACCCGGCGCCCCGCATCTCCGAGAGAACTCGGTCGGGCGCCAACTGGTAACCCCAGCCCGGCACTTCGCAGACGCCCCACGAGATCGGGGCCCCGGCAATCTTGATCTGCGCTGAAGTGGTCATGAGTTCCGTACCTCCTCGATGCGCACCGGCGTACCCCGGCGCAGGGACTCGGTGGCCGCTTCGGCCAGCCAGGCCACCTCGACGGCGTCTGCCACGGTGGCGCCCGGAATCGGGCCACCGTTGGCGACCTGGACGAATGCGGCTAGCTCGGCGCGGAACGCGTCGGTGAAGCGGTCCATGAAGAAGTGGTGCGCAGGGCCGGCGGGGAAGGTGTTGCGGGGATCCATGTTTCGCACCGGTGCGCCCTCGTCCCAACCCGCCACGACGCTGTCGTCGAAACCGTGGACCTCCAGGCGGCAGTCGTAGCCGCGGGCGTTGTACCGTGCCGCGGACACCAGGCCGATGGCCCCGCCGTCGAACGTCACCACCACGGCGGCGGTGTCGACATCGCCGTACTCGGCGAATCGGGGATCGCCCTGGACGGTGCCGGTCGCGTACACCTCGACGGCACGTTGCCCCGTGATCCAGTTCAGAACGTCGAAGTCGTGCACGGCGCAGTCGCGGAAGATGCCGCCCGAGCCGGCGATGTACTCCATCGGCGGGGGAGCGGGATCCATCGTGGTGCTGCGCACGGTGTGCAGGGTGCCGAGCGACCCGTCGTCGACAGCGCGCTTGGCGGCCGCGAACGCCGCGTCGAACCGGCGCTGGTAGCCGACCTGGACGGGCACGCCGGAGCGGGCGATCACCTCGGCGACTCGGGCGCTCTCGGCGGCGGTGGCGGCGATCGGCTTCTCGCAGAACGTCGGGATGCCGCGTTCGACCGCGGCCAGCGTGAGCGCCGCGTGGGCCGGGGTGGCGGCCGCGACGACCACGCCATCGACGCCAGAGGACAACAACTCCTCGACGGTGTCGACGGCCTTGGCGCCGTGTTTGGCGGCCACCGCGGCGGCGACGTCGGTGCGCTCGTCGGTGACCACCAGCCCGTCGATACCTTCGAGGGCACTGAGGGTTTCGGTGTGGAAGGCGCCGATGCGCCCCAGCCCGATTACGCCGAGGGTGGTCATGGGATTCTCCGTTCGTGTTGATCGCCGAGTGCGATGTCGAGTGCTTCTGGGGTGAGACCGCCGGCCAGCGCGGCCAGTACGGTGTCGACCTGGCTTGGCGGTGCCAGGCTGCCGATCGGCTGATCGCGATCGAGATTGGTGGGGAAGGCATAGCCCTCGGCGGCGGCGTTGACTACGTTGCGGATCTCCCGATCCGGTCGGCCGGCGGCCCGCATCGCCTGCAGTGCCGGGTAGACCGCGCGCACCATCGCGGTGCGGTCCAGCGCCTCCATCGCGCGGCCGAATGGCGACGAGATCTGCAGCAGGTTCGCCATCCGGCGGATGTCCGTCGACGTGTTGGCCCCCGCGCCGTGGTACAGCGCGGGATTGAAGAACACCGCGTCGCCCTTGCGCAGCGGCACCTGCACGTGATGGCGCGCGAAGTAGTCGATGAACTCGGGGCGGTAGAAGGCGACGTAGCCGCCGGCGTAGCGCTGCGAGTGGGGCAGCAGCATCGTGGGCCCGCTGTGCAACGGCATGTCGCAATGCGCGACGGCACCCTGCAGGGTCAGCATCGCCGACATCCGGTGCACGTGTGCGGGGAAGGCCGTCAGCTGATCGGCGGCGACGAACCCGAGGTGGTAGTCGCGGTGCGGAACCTGTGCGGCGCCACCGGGATTCACGACGTTGACCTGCGAGGTGACCTGATACCGCGGGCCGAGCCAGGCCTGTGAGACGAGCGCGAGCGCGTCGGCGGCGTAGTAGTCGGCGAACACGGCGGGTGCGTGCAGTGCCAGTTTCTGCGCGGCGTTCCAGATCCGGTCGTTGGCGCCAGCCTTGCCGAAGTGGTCGCCGGCGGTCACCCCCCGCTGAGCCTCGATGATCGCGGTGAACGCCTCGCTCGCCGCGTCCACGACGTCGGCGTCGAAGGCGCCCTCGAAGACCACCACGCCGGGGCCGTCGGCGAGTGCGCGGATCAATTCGGCTTGCAGGCGGCACCGGTCCGCCGTCGCCACGGTTTCGGCGGAGTAGACCAGGACGTCACGACGGACATCGACGGCGAGTGGGTAGTCGGCGAGGTCGGTGTGCTGCGATACCAGCGCGTGGAAGTCGTTGAGATTGCAGTCCCGCTCCTCGATCCACGCGCCATGCGTAGTGGTCAGCGGCGCAGGCATACCCGTTAGTGTTGTTGTGATCCGCGCCGCAATCAACACCAAAAAACCATCAAAAACCCCTCACGATTGCGGCCTCACCCCAGCGATTTGGGCGTGGAGACGCTCGCTCAGCGAGCGAAATCACGCCGAAATCGCGGTGAGGGAGGGGGGAGGGCGAGAGAGGAGGGGGACGAGGATGGCGCGTCGGTACAAGGTCCGCGAGATTGCCCAGCAGTCGGGGCTGAGCGAGGCGACCGTCGACCGCGTCCTCAACGAGCGGCCCGGCGTACGGGAGAACACCCGCGCCGAAGTCATGCAGGCGATCGCCGACCTCGACAAGCAGCGCGCACAACTGCGGCTCAACGGTCGCCGCTACCTCATCGACGTGGTGATGCAGACACCGCGGCGGTTCTCGGACGCGTTCCGGGCCGCGGTCGAAGCCGAGCTGCCCGCCTTCGCGCCTGCGATGCTGCGGGCCCGCTTCCATCTCTGGGAGTCCGGATCGAGCGCCCAGATGGTCGAAGCCCTCGGACGGATCCGTGGCAGTCACGGCGTGGTACTCAAGGGACAGGACGAGCCCGAGGTGGCCGAGGCCGTCGACCGGCTGGTTGCCGCGGGCGTGCCCGTGGTGACGTACACGACGGACGTGCCGACCAGTGCGCGGTGCGCCTATGTCGGCATCGACAACCATGGCGCGGGTGTCACGGCCGCGTACTTGATGGATCAGTGGCTCGGCTCGGCACCGTCGGACGTGCTGATCACGGTGAGCCGCACGGTGTTCCGGGGCGAAGGCGAGCGTGAGGTCGGGTTCCGATCGGCATTGCGCGGCACCGGGCGGGGCATCGTCGAGGTGAGCGACAGCGACGGCATCGACGCCACCAACGAACGCCTGGTCCTCGAGGCGCTCGACCGGCATCCCAACGTCGAGGCGGTCTACTCGGTCGGCGGCGGGAACACCGCCACCGTCGCCGCATTCGACCGGTTGGGACGGAACTGCAGAGTCTTCATCGCCCACGACCTCGACGCCGACAACCGGCGGCTGCTGCGCGACGGGCGCATCTCGGTCGTGCTGCACAACGACCTGCGCGCCGACGCGCGGCAGGCCCTGCGCTTGATCCTCCAGCAACACCAGGCGTTGCCGCCCGAACCCGCCCGCCCCACTCCGATCCAGGTCGTGACGCCCTACAACCTGCCCGGCTAAGCGCCGGAATCGTCGATTCGCGGCGATCACGACTATCATTTCGCCCCAATGGCGACGACACCCGCCGACGTAGACCAGGAGACGGATCGGTGCGGCGACAGCGCCTCAAGCTCATCCACGGCGTGACCGTGCTCGGCAACTTGGCCATCGACGTCATCGACGGCGCGCCGAAGAGCCCGGGTGGCTGCGCCTCATTCTCCGGGGTCGCCCTGGAAGACGCGGGTGGACCCGGTCGCATCGTGGCGTTGGCCGCCGAGACGGACCATGCCCTGTTCGATGCGTTACTCGAGCGGTTCGGCTCGATCGTCCGGATCTTGCCCGCCGACAGGACCAGCGCGTTCAGTCTCGACTACGACGACGTGGACCACCGCCGGATGTCGGTCGACGCCATCGGTCCGGTGTGGGGTCCGGCCGAGATCGAAGCCGCCGATCCCGACACCACCTGGGTTCACCTCGCACCGCTGCTGCGCACCGACTTTCCGGCAAGCACCGTCGCCCTCCTCGCCGAACGAGGACATCGAGTCGCCTACGACGGGCAGGGGCTCGTCCGCGCCGACCGGCTCGGACCGCTGCTCGTGGACCGGCACTACCCGCCCGAACTGCTCCGCAACGTCAGCGTGCTCAAGCTCGCCGAGGACGAGGCCGTCATCGTCGCCGACGGCCCGTTCGACCAGTCGACCGCCAAGAAACTCGGCGTCCCCGAAATCCTCGTCACGTACGGATCCGAGGGGTGCGACATCTACACCGACGACACGGTCGTCCGCGTGCCGGCGGCATGGCGCGTCGAAGGCGTACAGACCACGGGGGCGGGCGACATGTTCACGTCCTGCTACGTGGCACATCGCGCCGCGGGGGCCGGTCCGCGCAGGGCCGTCGAACTCGCGAGTGAACTCGTCGCCCGCGAACTCGATCGCCGGCTGCGGGTCGGTTCCTCCGACCTGGTGTAGCCGCAGGTAACGCAGGCAAAGTCGACACGTGTCAAAACCGCCCCGGTCGTGCTAGCCATCCGGCTACTCGTCGGTAACCGCATCCTTAGAGAATGACGTTCTCCGAACGTGACGAAAACCACAATTTCCTCGCCTTCGGCTGGAGATCATGTCACTGACCTGCGATCTCTCCTTTCATTTACTTCCCGGTAACCGGCGGGTCCTGAACAGGCCAGACTAAGGAAAGTGCAATAATCGGTACTACCAGTGACATACAAACTTGGTGGACGTCATATCGACGGCGCATCGCACGATCGCGACGCGAAATGGTGTGACCAGAACAGCATGTGAAAGGCAGGGGTCGTGGGTCAAAACGGCATCGTCAACGGCGCCGGGACGAACCCAGCCCCGCCGCAGAAGCTCGAGAAGGTCGTCATCCGGTTTGCCGGTGACTCCGGCGACGGCATGCAGCTGACCGGTGACCGGTTCACCACCGAAGCCGCCCTCTTCGGCAATGACCTTGCGACGCAACCCAATTACCCGGCCGAGATCCGCGCGCCACAGGGCACCCTGCCCGGTGTGTCGTCGTTCCAGATCCAGATTGCCGACTTCGACATCCTCACCGCGGGCGACCGGCCCGACGTCCTCGTCGCGATGAACCCCGCCGCGCTCAAGGCCAACGTCGCCGACCTGCCCCGCGGCGGCCTGATCATCGTGAACTCCGACGAGTTCACCAAGCGCAACCTGGCCAAGGTCGGCTACGAGGCAAACCCGCTCGAGACCGACGAACTGTCCGACTACGTCGTGCAGGCCGTCGCCATGACCACGCTGACGCTGGGCGCCGTCGAGCCGATCGGCGCCACGAAGAAGGACGGTCAGCGGGCGAAGAACATGTTCGCGCTCGGCCTGCTGTCCTGGATGTACAGCCGCGAGCTCGAGCAGAGCGAGATCTTCATCCGGGAGAAGTTCGCCCGCAAGCCGGAGGTCGCCGAGGCCAACGTGCTGGCGCTCCGTGCCGGCTGGAACTACGGCGAGACCACCGAGGCGTTCGGCACCACCTACGAGGTGTCGCCTGCCCAGCTGAAGTCCGGCGAGTACCGCCAGATCTCCGGCAACACCGCCCTCGCGTACGGCATCGTCGTCGCGGGTCAGCTGGCGAACACGCAGGTGATGCTCGGCAGCTACCCGATCACGCCGGCGTCGGACATCCTGCACGAGCTGTCCAAGCACAAGAACTTCAACGTGCTGACCTTCCAGGCCGAGGACGAGATCGCAGGCATCGGCGCCGCACTGGGCGCCTCCTACGGCGGCGCGCTCGGCGTGACGAGCACCTCCGGACCGGGGATCTCGCTGAAGTCGGAGGCCATCGGCCTCGGCGTGATGGCCGAACTCCCACTACTGGTCGTCGACGTCCAACGCGGTGGGCCCTCGACGGGACTGCCGACCAAGACCGAGCAAGCCGACCTGCTGCAGGCCCTGTACGGCCGCAACGGCGAGTCGCCGGTCGCGGTGTTGGCGCCCAAGTCGCCGTCGGACTGCTTCGACATCGCCGTGGAGGCCGTGCGCATCGCGCTGACCTACCGCACCCCGGTGATCGTGTTGTCGGACGGCGCCATCGCCAATGGCTCGGAGCCGTGGCGCATTCCGGACGTCACGACGTTCGAACCGATCGACCACAGCTTCGCCAAGTCCGGCGAGCCGTTCCAGCCATACGCCCGTGATCCGGAGACGCTCGCGCGCCAGTTCGCGGTCCCGGGGACGCCGGGCCTGGAGCACCGCATCGGCGGGCTGGAATCGGCGAACGGTTCGGGCAACATCTCCTACGAACCGAAGAACCACGACCTGATGGTCCGGTTGCGCCAGGCGAAGATCGACGGCATCCCGGTCGACGACATCGAGGTCGACGATCCGAGCGGTGAGGCCGAACTGCTCCTCCTCGGCTGGGGCAGTTCCTATGGCCCAATCGGTGAGGCATGCCGACGCGCCCGCCGCAAGGGCATCAAGGTGGCGCACGCCCACCTGCGCCACCTCAATCCCTTCCCGGCGAACCTGGGCGAAGTCCTGCGCCGTTACCCGAACGTGGTGGCCCCGGAGATGAACCTGGGTCAACTTGCACTGCTGCTGCGGGGCAAGTACCTGGTCGACGTGCAATCGGTGACCAAGGTGGAAGGCATGGCGTTCCTCTCCGAAGAGGTCGAGGGCATCATCGATGCCGCTCTGGACGGAACGCTCGGCGAAAAGGAAAGCGACAAGGCCAAGTTCGCACGGCTGGCAGCAGCTACCGTGGACAGTGCCGTAGGAGCGGATGGATGACTGACGTTATCGGGGCAGATCTCGGGTTGACGCCTGCCGGCCTGACCAAGATCAGCGGCGTACCGACCACCGACGAGCCGCAGAAGGCGAAGGACTTCGCCAGCGACCAGGAGGTGCGCTGGTGCCCGGGTTGCGGTGACTACGTCATCCTCAACACCATCCGCAGCTTCCTGCCGGAACTCGGTCTGAAGCGCGAGAACATGGTGTTCGTCAGCGGCATCGGCTGCTCGAGCCGGTTCCCGTACTACCTGGAGACCTACGGTCTGCACTCCATCCACGGTCGGGCCCCGACGTTCGCGACGGGTCTGGCTCTCGCCCGCGACGACCTGTCGGTCTGGGTCGTCACCGGTGACGGCGACGCGCTGTCCATCGGCGGCAACCACCTGATCCACGCGCTGCGCCGCAACGTCAACATCACGATCCTGCTGTTCAACAACCGGATCTACGGGCTGACCAAGGGCCAGTACTCACCCACGTCCGAGGTCGGCAAGGTCACCAAGTCGACGCCGATGGGCTCGCTGGACTACCCGTTCAACCCGGTGTCGCTGGCGCTTGGCGCCGAGGCGTCCTTCGTTGGTCGCGCGCTGGACTCGGACAAGAAGGGTCTGACCGAGGTGCTGCGGGCCGCGGCCATGCATCGCGGTGCGGCGCTCGTGGAGATCATGCAGGACTGCCCGATCTTCAACGACGGCTCGTTCGACGCGCTCCGGAAGGAG
The DNA here is from genome assembly GCF_000620625.1 of Mycobacterium sp. URHB0044. Lineage (GTDB taxonomy): Bacteria > Actinomycetota > Actinomycetes > Mycobacteriales > Mycobacteriaceae > Mycobacterium. Next base: position 388,913 of record NZ_JIAW01000002.1, read on the forward strand.
GGTTCCGAGGACCGCCTGATCAACCTCTCCCACGGCCAGCCGATCACGTTCGGCGCCAACGGCGAGCAGTGCGTGGTGAAGTCCGGATACGGGCTGGAGATCGCCAAGACCGCCGACGTGGCGCCGTCCGACATCGTGGTGCACGACGCCAACCTCGACGACCCGGCCTACGCGTTCGCGCTGTCACGGCTGTCCGAACAGAACCTCGAGCACTACGTGATGGGCATCTTCCGTCAGGTGAATCGGCCGACGTATGACGGTGCCGCGCGCGAGCAGGTCAAGTCGGCCATGGATTCCAAGCCCCACGACGCTGCGGCTCTGCAATCCTTGCTTCGTGGCAAGGACACTTGGACCGTCTAGTAACGGTGAAATAGTCGTGACGACCCCGCTGGCTGCCGTGATTTTGGCCGGCGGGGCTTCTCGGCGCATGGGCCGCGACAAGGCGACGTTGACCGTGCCGGGCCGGACGGGCGGGACGACGCTCGTCGAGCACACCGTGGCGACTCTTGGGGATCGTTGTTCCCCCATCTTCGTGGTCGCGGCACCCGGGCAGGCGCTTCCGGCGCTGAACGCCGTGGTGCTGCGCGACGACGTGCGTGGCGTCGGCCCGTTGTTGGCGACGGCCCGCGGTCTGCGGGCGGCGGCCGACGCCGGTTGTGAGCTGGCTTTCGTCTGTGCGGTCGACATGCCCTATCTGACCGTCGAGCTCATCGACCAGCTGGTTGGGCCCGCTGTGCGCCTCGGCGCGGACGTGGTGCTGCCATGGGACGGGCGGGATCACTACCTCGCCGGTGTCTATCGCACCGCGCTGGCCGCCCGCGCCGACGACCTCGTGGCGGCGGGCGAGCGCAGCATGCGCGCGCTGGTCGGGCACGCGGACACCCAACGCATCGTCATGCCCGAGCAGCGCGCACTCACCAACGTGAACACCGCAGCCGATCTCGTCTGAGCCGGCACAGCAAATTACCAATTAATGCGCGAACTGGTCGCAATTCACGACTAACACCATTAATTGGAATTCCTTGTGACGCTTGGTGCATGTTATTCATGAAGTAATTGTGGGCGGCGTCTGCCGGTCCGGATGTCGGACGGTGCGGTCGGCGCCCTGAAATCCACTAGGGGAGTGCGGATTTGATGGCCGCTTCCCCTGGCGGGAATTCTTCGGCTTTCGGCTGGGAATACGACGGAGGGGTCGGGCACGCGCCACCATTCGCGGTAAGCGCCGGTAGGCGCGTCGAACGGGCAGCGCCGGAGCCCGGGTAGGGACGACGCGCGCGGTGGCGGCTCCCGAGGCGACTCGGACGCGCGACTCGAAAGACAATGTCGCCCAGCGTGATTCGCAAAAACACCATGGTAAGTCGAGCTCCGGACGAATCATGGCCGCAGAACTACGTGCTCGCTCTTGGTCGTTGAAATGCAGTGACTTGCAACGGCATTCGGTCGCGTGATCCAGCGCAGCGCGGCACCGCCCGTCAGCGAACCGGTTTCCGGCTCCCAACCGCGTTGGTGCACGTCCAAGCCCTTTTCGACCGGTGAAAGTGGCCAAAGGTGCTGGTGTGAAACCACTTTTAGTGGGCGGGGTCACACAAAGATGGTGATCTGCCTCACCTTTCCAGGGTGATCGCGCAGAGCGTCCACCGCGCCGAAACTCACCGTTCACCTGCGCGAACAGTCCATAAGCCCGTCGTGATCTGTTCGTGATGTACCCGCGACACGTATGTCGCTAAACATGACTTTGCGTCGAAAGATTTGTACGGTCCCTGAGTCTCCAAATGGAGCAAATAATTTCAAATACCACGAACCTGCGTGTGAGCGGGGCTGCGGTGGGCCACGGGCCCCCGTAGGCCGGGCGTGATGCCCGCGAGGCGAAACCGGCCTCCCGCTGTCGTGCCCGACCGAGACGGTGCGACCCAATCCTGCCGCCTGGAATCCAGGCATCTACGTCCGCGTCCGCCGCGGGCATCTTTGGCGCGCGCTTGGCGAAAGGATCGAAGTTGAAGAACATCCGCAAGACGCTTGGACTGGCCACCTTTGCCGGGGCGCTCGTGATGGCTCCGATGGCGCTGGGCGCCGGTACCGCGAATGCGGAAGGTGGGGTGAACTGGGACGCCGTCGCAGCCTGCGAGTCCGGCGGGAACTGGCACATCGCCACCGGCAACGGCTACTACGGCGGCCTGCAGTTCACCATGGGCACCTGGCGCTCCAACGGAGGAAGCGGCTCGCCGCACCAGGCCAGCCGCGAGGAGCAGATCCGCGTCGCCAACAACGTGCTCAAGAGCCAGGGCATCGGCGCCTGGCCGGTCTGTGGCCGGCGGGGCTAATAAACCCAGGTCGACCACTTGCAAGGGTGACGAAACGGTGCCGGGCGACACGCCCGGCGCCGTTCTTCTCTTTTACCCCGTCTACCTCACTGTTCTCTGCTTTCCATCACGCCCCGGTAAAGAACTTCCACCTCTTCTGTAACGCGTGAGCCGCATCACACGAATTACCGAGTGATCGCGTCAATAACGCAGCGCTGTTGGAGCGGTCCTCGTGTCAAACCGGTCGGGGAAGGACCGCAAGATGAACGTTCGTAACGGCATTCGCAAGATAGTTACTCGCAGCCTGAAGGTTGTCCTGGTCAGCGGCGCCTTCGCCGTCGCGGCGATGGCCATGTCCAGCGTGCTGGCCTCGGGCACTGCCCACGCCGACAGCATGAACTGGGACGCCGTCGCCCAGTGCGAGTCCGGCGGCAACTGGGCCGCCAACACCGGAAACGGTCACTACGGCGGACTGCAGTTCAAGCCGGCCACCTGGTCCTCCAACGGCGGCGTCGGCTCGCCCGTCGCCGCGTCGCGCGAGGAGCAGATCCGGGTCGCCGAGAACGTCCTCGCCAGCCAGGGCGCCAAGGCATGGCCCAAGTGCGGCGCGCTCGGTGGTACCCCTCCGCTGTGGACCGCGTCCACGGCCCAAGTTCCCGTTCAGGCCCCGATCGCCACCGGCTGCGCGGCCATGCCCACCAGCGGACTGCTCGGCTTCATCAACCCGCGCCAGATGTGCTCGGCGCTGCTCGGTCCGCTGGGACGCTGATCTAACGGCCGCCCTGGGGTAGCGCAAATGCCGACCGGGACGCGACTGACGCCAGATGGCGGGTCAGGAGTGCCTCCGGCACCAGCGCCGAGGCCCGCATCACGGCGGCACCAACGAACGAAGGCCGGACGTTGACGATCTCGCCCAGCAGCCTCGATTCACGGATCAGGGACCGCAGTCGGGGCCGACGGAAGTCGGCGAAACGCGCGAACGCAGCAGGCAGGTCGTCTTCGTGCCCGACATCGTCGTTGAATCCCACGTAGTGCGCCAGGATCGCGGCGTCCTCGAGGCCCTGGCAGCCGCCCTGGCCCAGGTGGGGCCGCATTGGATGGGCGGCGTCGCCGACGAGGACCACGCAACCGCGCGCCCACTGCCGGGCCCCGGCCCGGTCGTAGAGATCGTTGCGCAGCACGTCGTCGGGATCGGTCGCCGCCAACAACGTGGGAATCGGGTCCGCCCAGCCGGAGTACTTCGACCGTAGATAGTTCAGTTCACCCTCGGGCGCGCACCGGCCCTCCGGGCTGCGTTCGGTGCCGAACCAGTAGGTGTGATCCGGGCCGAGGGGCACGTGGCCGAATTCGGTTCCCGAGCCCACGGTCTCGCCGGACAAGTTCGGGTCCAGCGAATGGTCGGCGACGCCGCGCCACGCGGTGTAACCGGTATAGCGGCGGGGCAACGCACCGTTGAGATGACGCGCCACCACCGAGCCCACACCGTCGGCCCCGACCACGCCATCCGCCTCGCGGGCCGTGCCGTCAGCCAAGGTGATCCGCACACCCGAGCCGGTCGCGACGAGTTCGATTACCGGGCAACCGAATTCGATGGTTCCGTCGGTCAGCGCATCGGCGAGCAGGTCCATCAGCACCGCGCGCCGGATCACGACGAGCGGCTCGCCGAGTGCGCGCGTCATCCGGTCCGGCGACGGGTGGCGCAGCCACGATCCATCACGCCAACGCATGGCGCCTGCGGATACTTGGCCGCCCGACGCGCGGACGGCGTCACCAAGACCGAGCTCGTCGAGGGCGGCCAGGGCGTTGGGCCAGATACTGATCCCCGCGCCCGACGACGTGTCCTTCCGTTCCTCGACGATCGTGACCCGATGGCCGTTGCGTTGCAGTGCGGCGGCCGTCGCCAGTCCCGCGATGCCTGCGCCGACGACCACGATGCGTTTCCCCACGCGACGAAACTAGCGTGGCGACGCGGGTTTACCTGGTCAGAGGTCGAATACCAACAGCGTGCTGGTGGCGGTCGCGACGATCGCGCCGGCGGGGTCGGTGACGACGCCCTCGGCGAAGCCGACCCGTGACCCCGACTTGACGACGGTGCCGGTCGCGGTCAGCAGGCCGCTGGTCAGGCGGACCGCCTTGAGGTAGTTCACCTTGATCTCGATGGACGTGTATCCCTTGCCCTGCGGCAGCGTGCTCTGCAATGCACATCCGACGACGGAGTCGAGCAGCGTGCAGACCAGGCCACCGTGGACCATGCCGATCGGGTTGTAGGTGGATTCGTCGGGGCGGCACGTGAAGACGACCCGGCCGGGATCGACCGCCACCAGTTCGAAGTCCATCAGTCCGGAGATGGGCGGCGGCGGCAACGCCCTGTCGGCCATGGCGCGCAGGTAGTCGATGCCCGCCATCGCGAGGCCCCTGGCCGTGGTGGGAGCGGGGTCGTGCCATTCGACGACCTTCGAGCGACGCTCGCCCCAGGAGTCCTCGAAGGTTTCGCTCAGTTCGGCGGTCAAGCTCTCTCCTCTTGTTCGGCGATGGTCCAGTAGCGGCGCAGCCGGTCCGGATCGTCTGGGTCGATGGCGTGGTTCGTGCCCCACTCCAGCAGGGCGTCGAGGACCGGGATGAGGGCCCGGCCGGCATCGGTGAGCCGGTATTCGTCGCGCGGCGGGGCGCTCTGATACGGCACCCGCTTGACGATGCCGGCGCTCGCCAGTGTCTTGAGCCGGGCCGCGATGCGGTCACGGGGCGCCCCGGTGCCGCGCACGATGTCGCTGAACCGGGTGGCCCCCACCGCGATCTCCCGCACGACGAGCAGTGACCACCGCTCACCGACGAGTTCGAGCCCAGCGGCGATCGGACACGGACGTCCCGGTAGATCCGCGAGCGGCACGGTGGACACCCGACCAGCCTGTCAGGTGTTGGTTTGAAAATCAAACCTAGGCCGCAAGAGGTCGAGGCGCTGCATGCGGTGTGCTACCAACGGCAGGTGAGCCCGACAGCGTTCGACGATCTCGACGACTTCCTTGCCCTCCCGCGCGTGTCCGGCCTGGCGGTATCGCCCGACGGGTCCCGCGTCGTCACGACGATCAGTGAACTCAACGACAAGCGCACCGAGTTCGTCAGCGCCATCTGGGAGTTGGATCCCACGGGCCAGGCGCCCGCGCGACAGCTGACCCACGGCGCCAAGGGAGAGTCGGCGCCGACGTTCACCGCACGCAACGACCTCTTGTTCCTCGCCGCACGCGCCACCGGCGAGGACGACGAACCACCGGCATCCCTGTGGCGGCTTCCGGTGTCAGGCGGCGAGGCGACGCAGATTCTCGAACTGCCCGGTGGCGTCGACGCCGTCCACGCCGCCCGGCAAGCCGAGGTCACGCTCGTCGGCACCACCCTGCTGCCGTCGGCGACCGGCGTCGACGACGACGAGCGGCTGCGGGCGTTGCGCAAGGACGCCAAGGTCTCGGCCGTTCTGCACACCGGCTACCCGGTGCGGCACTGGGACCACGACATCGGACCGGCGCTGCCGCACCTACTGGAAGTTTCCGGCGGGCGGGAGCGCAGCGACTCGGGGGATGAATCCGGCGTCCGTGACCTGACCCCAAACCCGGGCCAGGCCATGCGCGAAGCGCACCTCGACGTCAGCCGGGACGGGCGATTCGTCGTGACGTCGTGGCACGCACCAGGCCCGGGCGCATCCCTGCGCAGCAAGTTGGTCCGCATCGACGTCGGCACGGGTGAACGCAGCGTCATCGCCGACGACCCCGCCGCCGACCTGGAGGCCCCGGCCGTCTCACCAGACGGCACCGCCGTCGTATTCACCCGCGAGACCATCTCCACGCCGTCGCTGGCGCCGCGAATCACGCTGTGCCTCATGCGCTTCGGTGAGGACTTCGTCGAGATCGCCACCGCATGGGATCGCTGGCCCACCTCGGTCGCCTGGTCGGCCGACGGCACACACCTCGTCGTCACGGCCGACGAGGCGGGCCGGGGTCCGGTATTCGTCGTCGACCCCGCCACGTCCGAGGTCACCCGGCTCACCGAGGACGACTTCACCTATTCCGACGTGCGGACCGCGCCGGGTGGCGTGGTCTACGCGCTGCGCAGCAGCTACGCGACGCCACCGCATCCCGTCCGCATCGACCCCGATGGCACCGTGACGGTGCTGCCCAGCGTCGAAATGCCGGTGCTGCCAGGTGATCTGACGGAGGTGTCCGCCGCGGCGCCCGACGGTACCCCGATCCGGTCGTGGTTGACGCTGCCCGCCGGCGACGGCAAGGCGCCGCTGGTGTTGTGGATCCACGGCGGCCCGTTGGGCAGCTGGAACTCCTGGCACTGGCGGTGGAATCCGTGGTTGCTGACGGCCCGGGGGTACGCCGTGTTGATGCCCGACCCGGCACTGTCGACGGGGTACGGCCAGGAATTCATCCAGCGTGGTTGGGGCGCATGGGGTTTCGCGCCCTACACCGATCTGATGGCCGCGACCGACGCGGCGTCTGCGCACCCTCGAGTGGACGGCACGCGCACCGCGGCGATGGGTGGTTCATTCGGGGGATACATGGCCAACTGGATCGCCGGCCACACCGACCGGTTCGACGCCGTCGTCACGCACGCCAGCCTCTGGGCGCTCGACCAGTTCGGGCCAACCACCGACGGCGCGTACTGGTGGGCGCGTGAGATGACCACGCAGATGGCCGAGGAGAACAGCCCGCATCGGCACGTCGCAGCCATCCGGACGCCGATGCTGGTGATCCACGGCGACAAGGACTACCGCGTGCCGATCGGCGAAGGCCTACGGCTGTGGTACGAGCTGCTGACCGACTCGGGCCTACCCGCCGCCGACGACGGCACCAGCCTGCACGAATTCCTCTACTTCCCGACCGAAGGCCACTGGGTGTTGGCCCCGCAGCACGCCAAGATCTGGTACCAGGTGGTGACGGCATTCCTGGGCAAGCATGTCCTCGGTGAGCAGGCAGGGGTCCCGGAGATCCTCGGCTGATGGGCCCGCCCGTCGGTAGGTTGGGGTCATGACCGCAGCGCAGCGTGAACTCGACATCGTCCTGTACGGCGCCACCGGATTCGTCGGGAAACTCACCGCCGCCTACCTCGCCAAGGCCGGTGGCACGGCACGGATCGGGCTTGCGGGCCGGTCCGCGGAACGCCTGCTCGCGGTGCGCGAGTCGCTCGGTGAGGCGGCACGGGAATGGCCGCTGATCACCGCGGACGCCGCGTCGCCCTCGTCGCTGGCGGACATGGCGGCCAAGGCCCGGGTGGTTGTCACCACCGTCGGTCCCTACACCAAGTACGGACTGCCGCTGGTTGCCGCGTGCGCCGCCGCAGGCACCGACTACGCCGACCTCACCGGCGAGACGATGTTCATCCGAGAGAGCATCGACACCTACCACAAGCAGGCCGCCGACACCGGTGCCCGGATCGTGCACTCCTGCGGATTCGATTCCATCCCTTCGGATCTCACGGTTTACGCGCTGTACCAGGCGGCGCAGCGGGACGGTGCAGGCCACCTAGGTGAAACCAACTTGGTGGTGCGGCGCTTCGCCGGCGGCGTGTCCGGCGGCACCGTCGCGTCGATGCTGGAGGTCATGGCGACGTCGTCGACCGACCCCGAGGCACGTCGGCTGATGAGCGACCCGTACACCCTGACCACCGACCGTTCGGGGGAGCGAGAGTTCGGGCACCAGTCCGACACCCCGTGGCGGCGCGGTCGCGACATCGCCCCCGAACTGGCGGGCACCTGGACCGGCGCCTTCGTGATGGGCGCCACCAACGCGCGACTCGTGCGGCGCAGCAACGCCTTGCTGGACTGGGCGTACGGCCCCGACTTCCGCTACGCGGAGAACATGAGCGTCGGCTCATCGGTGGTGGCACCGGTGGCCGCAGCCGTGGGTACCGCCGTGAACGCCGCCGTCTTCGGCTTGGGCAGCCGATACTTCGACAAGCTGCCGCGCGGCGTGCTGGATCGCGTCCTGCCCAAGCCCGGCACCGGGCCGAGCGAGCGGGCCAGGGAGAAGGGCCACTACCGCGTGGAGACGTACACCATCACGTCGACGGGTGCCCGCTACCGCGCCACGATGGCCCAGCAGGGCGACCCCGGGTACAAGGCCACGTCGGTGCTGTTGGGGGAGTGTGGGCTCGCGCTCGCCTTCGACCGCGAGCAGCTCTCCGACCTGCGGGGCGTGCTGACGCCTGCGGCAGCGATGGGTGACGTCCTGCTGAGCCGTCTTCCCGCTGCCGGAGTCACCTTGGAGACCGAACGTCTCGACTGATCTCGCCCGAGCGGAACGCCTGTCAGTCAAGATCGCAGCGGCTAGTGTCGCGAATGCGGTTGTGCAACATCCCAGCGACGAAGGTGGACGTGCCATGCCCGGTCTCGACGAACTCTTCAATCAGATTCCCACGCAACAGATTGCGAGCAGACTAGGAGCCGACGAAGGGGAGGTGAACAGCGCGATTCACACGCTGGTACCGCTTCTCGTCGGCGGTCTTCAGCAGAACGCCCAGGATCCCGACAGCGCCTCCACCATCGAGAACGCGGCCAGCACGCACGCCGCCAGCGGGCTGCTGGACGGCGGCGTGAGCGTGGACCAGGTCGACGAGGCCGACGGCTCCAAGGCCGTCGCCAAGATCTTCGGCGGCAATGACACCGGCCAGGTCGCCTCGGCGCTCGCGGGCGGTGGGGCAGGCCGCGGCGACCTGATTCAGAAACTGCTGCCCATTCTGGCGCCCATCGTGCTCGCCTACATCGGCAAGCAACTCAGCAACCGCGGCGGCGGCGCCGCGGCCGAACCTCAGGCGCAGGGCTCCGGTGGTGGTCTCGGTGACATCCTCGGCAGCATTCTGTCCGGCGCGGGAGGCGGTGGCGGTGGCGGCAACGACAACCCGCTGGGCAGCATCCTCGGCAGCGTGCTCGGGGGCGGCGGTCAGGGCGGGGGCGCCCTCGGCGACATCCTCGGCGGGCTGTTGGGCGGCAAGAAGTAACACCGCTTTCGCGATGCGGTCGCCGGTCTTCCTAGAATGTCGAGGTGACCGCCAGTTCAAACTCCGCCGACACCCAAGGGGTGCAGTCCCTGCCGAAGACGTGGGACCCGAGCGCGGTAGAGAGCGAGCTGTACCAGGCCTGGGTCGACGCCGGCTACTTCACTGCCGACCCGACCAGCGACAAGCCGCCCTATTCGATCGTGCTGCCCCCGCCGAACGTGACCGGCAGCCTGCACATGGGGCACGCGCTGGACCACACGTTGATGGACGTGCTCACCCGCCGCAAGCGCATGCAGGGCTACGAGGTGCTGTGGCTTCCCGGCATGGACCACGCGGGCATCGCCACCCAGAGCGTGGTGGAGAAGCAGCTCGCCGTCGACGGCAAGACGAAGGAAGACTTCGGCCGCGAACTGTTCGTCGAGAAGGTGTGGGACTGGAAGCGTGAGTCCGGCGGCACCATCGGCTGGCAGATGCGCGCGATCGGGGACGGCGTCGACTGGAGCCGTGACCGCTTCACCATGGACGAGGGCCTGTCCCGCGCGGTCCGCACCATCTTCAAGCGCCTCTACGACGCGGGGTTGATCTACCAGGCCGAGCGGTTGGTGAACTGGTCGCCGATCCTGCAGACCGCGATCTCCGATCTCGAGGTCCGCTACGAGGACGTCGAGGGCGAGCTGGTGTCGTTCCGGTACGGCTCGATGAACGACGACGAACCGCACCTCGTCGTGGCCACCACCCGGGTCGAGACGATGCTCGGTGACACCGCGATCGCCGTGCACCCCGACGACGACCGCTACCGCGCCCTGGTCGGCAAGACCTTGCCGCACCCGTTCCTCGACCGCGACATCGTGGTGGTCGCCGACGAGCACGTCGACCCCGAATTCGGCACGGGCGCAGTCAAGGTCACCCCGGCGCACGACCCGAACGACTTCGAGATCGGTGTCCGCCACCAGCTTCCGATGCCGTCGATGATGGACACGAAGGGCCGCATCGCCGATACCGGAACGGAATTCGACGGCATGGACCGGTTCGACGCCCGCGTCGCGGTCCGCGAGGCGCTCGCCAAACAAGGGCGGATCGTCGAGGAGAAGCGGCCCTATCTGCACAGCGTTGGCCACTCCGAACGCAGCGGCGAGCCCATCGAGCCGCGGCTGTCGCTGCAGTGGTGGGTGAAGGTCGAGTCGCTGGCTAAGGCCGCCGGTGACGCGGTGCGCAACGGCGACACCGTGATTCACCCTGCCAGCCTGGAACCCCGCTGGTTCGCCTGGGTGGACGACATGCACGACTGGTGCATCTCCCGGCAGCTGTGGTGGGGCCATCGCATCCCGATCTGGCACGGGCCGAACGGTGAGAAGGTCTGCGTCGGACCCGACGAGACACCGCCGGAGGGCTGGGAGCAGGACCCCGACGTGCTCGACACCTGGTTCTCGTCGGCACTGTGGCCCTTCTCCACGATGGGCTGGCCCGACCGCACCCCCGAGCTGGACAAGTTCTATCCCACCAGCGTTCTCGTCACCGGATACGACATCCTGTTCTTCTGGGTGGCCCGGATGATGATGTTCGGCACGTTCGTCGGCGACGACGACACCATCACCGGTGGGGGACAGCGTGCACCGCAGGTGCCGTTCGAGAACGTCTTCCTGCACGGGCTGATTCGCGACGAGTTCGGTCGCAAGATGAGCAAGTCCAAGGGCAACGGCATCGACCCGCTGGACTGGGTGCAGACGTTCGGAGCGGATGCGCTGCGGTTCACCCTGGCGCGCGGCGCCAGCCCCGGTGGCGACCTGTCGATCGGCGAGGATCACGCCCGCGCGTCCCGCAACTTCGCCACCAAGCTGTTCAACGCCACCAGGTTCGCGTTGATGAACGGCGCCGCCCCGGCGCCGCTGCCAGGCGTCGATGCCCTCACCGACGCCGACCGTTGGATCCTCGGCCGGTTGGAAGAGGTTCGGGCAGAAGTCGATTCGGCGTTCGACGGCTACGAGTTCAGCCGGGCGTGCGAGTCGATCTACCACTTTGCGTGGGACGAGTTCTGCGACTGGTATCTGGAGTTGGCCAAGGTGCAACTGGCCGACCGGCCGGACGGGCCCACCAACGCCGTCTTGGCGGCCGTGCTCGACAGTCTGCTGAAGATGCTGCATCCGGTGATGCCGTTCGTCACCGAGACGCTGTGGAAGACGTTGATGGGGGATGCGCCGGGTGCCGAGTCGCTCGTCATCGCCGACTGGCCGGCGCCGTCCGGGATCACCCTGGATGGTATTGCCGCCCAACGGATCACGGACATGCAGAAGCTCGTTACCGAGGTGCGCAGGTTCCGCAGCGACCAGGGTCTGAACGACCGTCAGCGGGTGCCGGCCCGGCTGGTCGGAGTCTCCGCTGCCGACCTGGACACCCAGGTTGCCGCCGTCAGCGCGTTGGCCTGGTTGACCGAACCGGCCGACGGTTTCGCGCCGTCGGCGTCGGTGGAGGTTCGGCTGTCGGGCGGCACGGTCGTCGTCGAACTCGACACCTCGGGCACCGTCGACGTCGCCGCGGAGCGCCGCCGGCTGGAGAAGGACCTGGCCGCGGCGCAGAAGGAACTGGCCCAGACCGCCGCGAAGCTGGGGAACGAGGCGTTCCTCGCCAAGGCTCCCGAGGCGGTCGTCGACAAGATCCGGGAGCGCAGTCAGATTGCCACCGAAGAGGTGGAGCGCATCAACGGTCGTCTCGCCGGCCTGTCATGACCGAACCGACGCCCGACGAGGTCGCCGCGCTGCTGCAGGTCGAGCACCTCCTCGACCAGCGCTGGCCGGAGACGAAGATCGAACCCAGCACGGCGCGGATCGAAGCGCTGCTGGAGTTGCTCGGGTCGCCGCAGCGCGCGTACCCGAGCATTCACGTCGCCGGGACCAACGGCAAGACGTCGGTGGTCCGGCTCATCGACTCGCTGTTGATCGCGCTGCACCGGCGCACCGGCCGCACCACCAGCCCACACCTGCAGTCCGCCGTGGAACGCATCTCGATCGACGGCAGGCCGCTCACGCCCGCGCAGTACGTCGAGACCTACCGCGAGATCGAACCGTTCGTGCACATGGTCGACGAGCAATCCGAGGCCGGGCTCCTTCCCGGTGGCGTGGGTCCGAAGATGAGCAAGTTCGAGGTCCTCACCGCAATGGCGTTCGCCGCCTTCGCCGACGCCCCCGTCGACGTGGCGGTGGTGGAGGTCGGTCTCGGCGGACGGTGGGACGCCACCAACGTCGTCGACGCGCCCGTCGCGGTCATCACGCCGATCGGCATCGACCACGTCGAATACCTCGGCGACACCATCGCCGAGATCGCCGCGGAGAAGGCGGGCATCATCGTCCGGCAGAAGGACGACCTGGTCCCCATCGACACCGTCGCGGTGATCGGCCAGCAGACACCGGAGGCCATGGAAGTGCTTCTGGCGCAGGCGCTCAAGGCCGACGCGGCGGTGGCCCGCGAGGACTCGGAGTTCACCGTGCTGCGCCGCGAAGTGGCGGTCGGAGGCCAACTCCTGGAATTGCGGGGACTCGGCGGGGTCTACTCCGACGTGTTCCTCCCGTTGCACGGCGAACATCAGGCGCACAACGCGGTGCTGGCGCTGGCCGCCGTCGAGGCATTCTTCGGTGCGGGCGCGCAGCGCCAGCTCGACGTCGATGCCGTCCGGGCCGGCTTCGCGTCGGTCGCCAGCCCCGGTCGCCTGGAGCGGATGCGCAGCGCGCCTACGGTATTCATCGATGCCGCACACAATCCGGCGGGCGCGGCCGCGCTGGCGGCCACGCTGGACGGCGAATTCGACTTCCGCTATCTGGTCGGCATCGTTTCGGTGATGGCCGACAAGGACGTCGACGGCATCCTCGCCGCGCTCGAGCCGGCGTTCGACGTGATCGTGGTGACCCACAACGGCTCCCCGCGCGCGATGGACGTCGACGCGTTGGCGCTGCGCGCCGAAGAACGGTTCGGCGCCGACCGCGTCATCAGCTCCGCGACGCTGCCCGACGCGATCGAAACGGCCACCGCGCTCGTCGAGGAGTCCGGCCAGGACGACGGCTTCTCCGGCGCAGGCATGGTCATCACGGGCTCCGTGGTGACCGCGGGAACCGCCCGCACGCTGTTCGGACGGGATCCGCAATGACCGACGAGCCCGACGCCGCCGCAGCGCCGGCGGATCCGTGGAAGAGCTTTCGCGGCGTGATGGCGGGCACGCTGATCCTCGAGTCGATCGTCGTGCTGCTCGCCCTGCCCGTCGTCTCGTACGCCCACGGCGGTCTCGGGGTCGTCAGCGGCGGTTACCTCGTCGGCCTGGCTGTCGTGCTGATCCTGCTGGCCGGCATGCAGGGCCGGTCGTGGGCGCTCTGGGTCAATCTCGCCGTGCAGGCCGTGGTGATCGCCGGTGCGTTCATTCACGTGGCCGTCGGCTTCATCGGCGTGATCTTCGCCGCGGTGTGGGTGCTGATCGCCTACCTCCGAGCCGAGGTCAAGCGCAGGCAGGAGCGGGGACTGCTGCCCGGGCAGCAACGTCCCCCTACTGACTAGTAGGCTCTGCGGACGTGACTGAGCAGACCCTGGTACTGGTCAAGCCCGACGGCGTCGAGCGACTTCTCGTCGGTGAGATCCTCAGCCGAATCGAACGCAAGGGCCTGCGCATCGCGGCCCTCGAACTCAAGACCGTCAGCGACGAGCTCGCCCGGCAGCACTACGCCGAGCACGCGGACAAGCCGTTCTTCCCGTCGCTGCTGGAATTCATCACCTCCGGGCCCGTGGTGGCCGCCATCGTCGAGGGTCCGCGCGCCGTTGCCGCGTTCCGGCAGATCGCCGGCGGAACCGACCCCGTCGAGAAGGCTGCACCCGGCACGATCCGCGGTGACCTGGCCCTCGTGACTCAGGACAACCTGGTGCACGGCTCCGATTCGCCCGAGTCTGCGGCGCGAGAAATCGCGCTCTGGTTCCCCGGTCGTTAACTGCCGGACGGGTCTCGGACGCCGCCTCGTCGGTTTCCGCTCGCAGGTGTGGGATACTGGCTGCGGGTGACCGGCTCCAAACCAGGGTCGGGCGCCCGGATGAAGACTTCGACGAGCGCGACCACTTGAGACTCATCAAGTGCGGCGCCGACCGTCCAGCCGTCATTCAGCCAGGCACCGTGTGCTCACCCGAGCAGCTCGGAGCGAGACCATAAACAAGCTCGGGAGAAGACCCCCGAGCCCATAGCGGAAGCCCTCGCGTGGCCGCGTCGAAACGACGCGCCCGGGGGCTTGAGGAGAATTCGTGGCCGAAGATGCCCATACCCAAGACCTATCTGAAGACACCCAGCCCGGGCAGGACCCGCCGGCGCAGGCTCTAGACGAGCAGGCGCCGAGCCCGCACGCCGCACCGTTCATCGGGGCCGCCGTGTCGAGCGACGACGTGGTCGAGGACGACGAACCCGAATCGCGCCTCATGCTGGAGACCCCGGCACCCGCCACCGCCTCGCCGGCCGGATACCTGCCGCTGTTCGTCGCGCCGCAGCCCGTCGCGTTCGTACCTCCCCAGTTGGAGTCCGACGACGACGATGAGGACGAGGACGACGACGCCGACGACGACGACGATTCGGGCGACACCGACGACGAGCAGGGCGACCGTCCCGCCGCCCGGCGCCGTCGGCGAGGCCGCCGCGGCCGCGGTCGTGGACGTGGCGAGCAGAACCCGGACGACCCGAACGATGCCGACGGGAACGACGACGACGCCGCGGACCAGGGTGACGACGCCGATGACTCCGACGAGTCCGACGACGACAGCGCGACCGGTGAGGGCGCCAACCGTCGCCGTCGCAGGCGCAGGCGCCGCAAGTCCGGTGCGGGTGACGGCAACGGCGACGAAGCGCTCGCTCCCGATGATCCGCCGAACACCGTCGTGCACGAGCGCCCGCCGCGGGAGAAGGCGGCCAAGGCCGTCAACAACGAGATTCAGGGCATCAGCGGGTCGACCCGTCTGGAAGCCAAACGTCAGCGGCGCCGTGACGGTCGCGACGCCGGTCGGCGCCGCCCACCGATCCTGAGCGAGGCCGAGTTCCTGGCCCGCCGCGAGGCCGTCGAGCGCGTCATGGTGGTGCGCGACAAGGTCCGCACGGAGCCGCCGCACGAGGGCGCCCGCTACACCCAGATCGCGGTGCTGGAGGACGGCGTCCTCGTCGAGCACTTCGTCACGTCCGCATCGTCGGCGTCCATGGTCGGCAACATCTACCTCGGCATCGTGCAGAACGTGCTGCCCTCGATGGAGGCGGCGTTCGTCGACATCGGCCGCGGCCGCAACGGCGTCCTCTACGCCGGTGAGGTCAACTGGGAGGCTGCCGGTCTCGGCGGCGCGCAGCGCAAGATCGAGCAGGCGCTCAAGCCCGGTGACTACGTCGTCGTCCAGGTCAGCAAGGACCCCGTCGGACACAAGGGCGCGCGCCTCACCACACAGATTTCGCTGGCCGGCCGGTACCTGGTGTACGTGCCGGGCGCCTCGTCGACGGGGATCAGCCGCAAGCTGCCCGACACCGAACGTCAACGGCTCAAGGAGATCCTCCGGGAGGTCGTGCCGAACGACGCCGGCGTGATCATCCGTACCGCGTCGGAGGGCGTCAAGGAAGACGACATCCGGACCGACGTGAACCGGCTGCAGGAACGCTGGGCCGAGATCGACGCCAAGGCCGAGGAGACCAAGAAGAAGGCGGCAGGCGCCGCGATCGCGCTCTACGAAGAGCCCGACGTGCTGGTCAAGGTCATCCGCGACCTGTTCAACGAGGACTTCTCCGGGCTCATCGTGTCCGGTGACGACGCGTGGAACACCATCAACGACTACGTCAATACCGTTGCGCCGGAACTACTTCCGCGCATGACGAAGTACCAGCACTCCGCCCCCGACGGCCCCGACGTCTTCGCGGTGCACCGCATCGACGAACAGCTCACCAAGGCGATGGATCGCAAGGTGTGGCTGCCGTCGGGCGGCACCCTGGTGATCGACCGCACCGAGGCGATGACCGTCGTCGACGTGAACACCGGCAAGTTCACCGGTTCCGGCGGAAACCTCGAACAGACCGTCACGCGCAACAATCTCGAGGCGGCCGAGGAGATCGTGCGCCAACTGCGGCTGCGCGACATCGGCGGCATCATCGTCATCGACTTCATCGACATGGTGCTCGAAGCCAACCGCGACCTGGTGTTGCGTCGGCTGACCGAAGCGCTTGGCCGGGACCGCACGCGCCACCAGGTGTCGGAGGTCACGTCGCTCGGATTGGTGCAGCTGACCCGCAAGAAGCTGGGCACGGGTCTGATCGAGGCGTTCTCCACCACCTGCACGCACTGCGCCGGTCGCGGCATCGTGATGCACGGCGACCCGGTGGATTCGGGTGCTGCGACCAGTCGCAAACCCGAGACGAGCGGCGGAAGCCGGCGCGGCAAGCGGGGCAAGAAGGGCAGCCCCGCCGAGGACGTCCAAGTGGCCAAGGTGCCGGTCCATGCGGTGGGTGAGCATCCGATGTTCAAGGCGATGGCCGCCGCGAACGGGCGCCCCGAAGGCGACGAGGACGTCGAGGACGAGCAGACCGACGACGAGGCGACCGTCGTCGAGGACGATCGCGAGAAGGTCCTCGCAGGCCGGATTCCCGACGAGGACGACGCCATCTCCGACGACGAGGACGACGACGATTCCGAGGACGACGACTCCGAAGACGATGACTCCGAAGACGATGACACCGAAGACGATGTCGTTCTGGAAGCCGACGAGGACGAGGACATCGAGGACGACGACATCGAGGTGATCGGGTCCGATGACGACGATGACGATGACGACGACGACTCCGATGACGACGACGACGATTCGGACGACGATGACGACGACGACGACTCGGACGACGACGACGACGATGACGACGACGACTCGGACGAGGACGACGAGGACGATGACGACGACGAGTCGCTCGTCACGGCTTCGGCACGCCCTCGCCGCCGCCGAGCGGCCGCCCGGCCAGCAGGACCACCAGCTCATGACGCGTAGTCGGCGGTTTGACCCCTTACCCGCTGGTCACGTAACCTTGAGCAGTTGTCTTTCGGCTCCGTGACCAACTGAGCCGGTGACAGCGGGACATTTGGACCCGCACCCCCAAGACCCGCGCACGCGCCTCCGGGTAGCGCGCGCCCGCAGAGCGAGCAGAGGAAACGAAACGATGGCGACGTACGCAATCGTCAAGACCGGCGGCAAGCAGTACAAGGTCGCGGTCGGAGACGTACTCAAGGTCGAGAAACTCGACACCGAGCCCGGAGCGTCCGTTTCGCTGCCCGTGGCGCTGGTCGTCGACGGTGCGAACGTCACCACCGACGCCAAGGACCTGGCGAAGGTCGCGGTCACCGGTGAGGTCCTCGAGCACACCAAGGGCCCGAAGATCCGCATCCACAAGTTCAAGAACAAGACCGGCTACCACAAGCGGCAGGGCCACCGGCAGCCGCTGACGGTCGTCAAGGTCACCGGAATCAAGTAGGCAGGGGAGCGAACCATGGCACACAAGAAGGGCGCATCCAGCTCACGCAACGGTCGCGACTCCAACGCCCAGCGTCTCGGCGTCAAGCGATTCGGCGGACAGATCGTGCACGCCGGCGAGATCCTGGTCCGGCAGCGCGGCACCCACTTCCACCCCGGCGAGAACGTCGGACGTGGCGGTGACGACACCCTGTTCGCCACCGCTCCCGGCGCCGTCCAGTTCGGTGTCAAGCGGGGACGCAAGACGGTCAACATCGTCCGCGTCCCGCGTCAGACACCCGAGGCCTAGCCCCACGAGGACTTCCCGCGAGTGAAGCTGCTGCGAGTTCTCGAACGCTTATCGCAGCACTAGCTTCACATTCGAGGGAAGGACGTCCGATGCCTCGGTTCGTCGACCGTGTCGTCATTCATGCACGTGCAGGCAACGGCGGGCACGGCTGCGCGTCGGTGCACCGGGAGAAGTTCAAGCCACTCGGTGGGCCCGACGGCGGCAACGGCGGTCGCGGCGGCAGCATCGTGCTGGTCGTCGACCCGCAGGTGCACACCCTGCTCGACTTCCACTTCCATCCGCACGTCGACGCCTCGTCCGGCAAGCCGGGCGCGGGCAACAACAAAGACGGCGCGGCCGGTAACGACCTCGAGTTGAGGGTCCCCGACGGCACCGTCGTGCTCGACGAGGACGGCCGACTGCTCGCCGATCTGGTCGGTGCGGGTACGCGTTTCGAAGCCGCCGCGGGTGGCCGTGGGGGCCTTGGCAATGCGGCGCTGGCGTCGCGCGCACGCAAGGCACCCGGTTTCGCGCTGCTCGGCGAAAAGGGCCAGGCCCGCGACTTCACCCTCGAACTCAAGACCGTTGCCGACGTCGGACTGGTCGGATTCCCGTCCGCAGGCAAGTCGTCGCTGGTGTCGGTGATCTCGGCGGCCAAGCCGAAGATCGCCGACTATCCGTTCACCACGCTCGCGCCGAACCTGGGTGTCGTGTCGGCGGGTGATCACACCTTCACCGTCGCCGACGTTCCCGGGCTGATCCCCGGAGCATCCGAGGGCCGCGGCCTCGGCCTGGACTTCTTGCGCCACATCGAACGCTGCGCCGTGCTGGTGCACGTCGTCGACTGCGCGACGATGGAGCCCGGCCGCGACCCGATCTCCGACATCGAGGCGCTCGAGGCCGAACTGGCCGCGTACACGCCGACCCTGCAGGGTGATACGACGCTCGTCGACCTCGCCGAACGGCCACGTGCGGTGGTGCTCAACAAGATCGACCTGCCCGATGCTCGCGAACTGGCCGACTTCGTCCGTGACGAGGTGGCCCGGCGCTTCGGCTGGCCCGTGTTCGAAGTCTCCACCGTCAATCGGGACGGGTTGCGGCCGTTGACGTTCGCACTGTGGGACATGGTGTCGGCGTATCGCGAAGCGCAGCCCGAGGTAGCACCCCGTCGTCCCGTCATCCGGCCCATCCCGATCGACGAGAGCGGATTCACCGTGTCGTCGGACGGCGAGGGCGGATTCGTCGTGCGCGGTACCCGACCCGAACGCTGGGTCAGCCAAACGGATTTCACCAACGACGAAGCCGTCGGCTATCTCGGCGATCGGCTGGCGAGGCTCGGCGTCGAGGACGCGTTGGTCAAGCAGGGTGCACGGTCGGGCTGCGCGGTCACGATCGGCGAGGTCACCTTCGACTGGGAGCCGCAGACCCCGGCGGGTATGGACATGCAGATGTCGGGACGCGGCACGGACGTTCGCTTGGAACAGACCGACCGGGTCGGTGCCGACGAGCGCAAGGCCGCCCGCCGCGACCGTCGCCGCCCCGGTGACGAGGAATGAGCAGCAAGCACCGGGATGCGATCCGCAGGGCCCGCAGTGTCGTCGTCAAGATCGGCACCACTGCGCTGACCACGCCGACGGGCGTGTTCGACGCGAGCCGCCTGGCGACCCTCGCCGACGCCATCGAGGCGCGGATGAAGGCCGGATCCGACGTCGTGATCGTGTCGTCGGGCGCCATCGCGGCGGGCATCGAACCGCTCAAATTGACCAAGCGGCCCACCGATCTGGCGACCAAGCAGGCGGCCGCCAGTGTCGGGCAGGTGGCGCTGGTCAACGCGTGGAGTGCGGCGTTCGGCCGCTACCAGCGCACCGTCGGCCAGGTTTTGCTTACCGCACATGACATCTCGATGCGGGTGCAGCACACCAACGCCCAGCGCACGCTGGACCGGCTGCGGTCGCTGCACGCCGTCGCGATCGTCAACGAGAACGACACCGTGGCTACCAACGAGATTCGGTTCGGCGACAACGACCGGCTCTCGGCACTGGTTGCGCACCTGGTCGGGGCCGACGCACTGGTGCTGCTGAGCGACATCGACGGCCTGTACGACGGCGATCCGCGCAAGGCAACCGAGGCCAAGCCCGCGCGCTTCATCCCCGAGGTCGCCGCGCCCGATGACCTCGACGGCGTGGTCGCAGGTACCGGAAGCCGGCTGGGCACCGGCGGCATGGCCTCCAAGCTGTCATCGGCGCTGCTTGCCGCCGACGCCGGGGTGCCGGTGCTGCTGGCAGCCGCCACCGATGCGGCCGCCGCGTTGGCCGACGCGTCGGTCGGGACGGTCTTCGCGCCGCGCGGGGACCGGATGTCCGCGCGCCGGTTCTGGGTGCGCTATGCCGCAGAGTCGGCGGGAGCGCTGACCCTCGATGAAGGCGCGGTGCGCGCGGTGGTGCGGCAACGGCGTTCGCTGCTTCCCGCGGGGATCATCGCGGTCGACGGCCGGTTCCACGGCGGCGACGTGATCGAGCTTCGTGGGCCCGACGCCGGGATGGTTGCCAGGGGAGTGGTGGCGTACGACGCCGCCGAACTGGTCACCATGATCGGTCGTTCGACGTCCGACCTGCCCGCGGAGATGCGCCGGCCCGCCGTGCACGCGGACGACCTCGTCGCCGTCTAGGGCGTCTCGAGATACAGTGCGCCATAAACGATCTGAGTGAAGGTATCGGCCAACTCGGTATCGTATGACGGCGGACTGCCCGGCAGGTTCTGCTGACATGCCCGCTCGACCATCCAGGTGAGTGCGGACGCCGCGGTGGCCGCCGACAGCTCGCGGCGGACGACGCCATCGTTCTGGCCGGATTCGATGACTGAGGCCAGGCGCTCCGAGATGGCGGTGAGGATCTCCCGGTAGGTGGCGCCGACCTGCGCGTCGTAGGCCGCCATTTCATTCAGCGCCACCAGGAGTGGCTGGTGTCGGCGGTAGCTGGCGATGATGCCGGCCATCGCCGCGTGGACGTCGGCGGGGTCCCGTCGCTGCGAGACCTTCCACCAGCGTTCGGCGCCTTCGGTGAGATCGGTGAACACCTGGCCGGCGAGCCTGCGCAACAGCTGGCCCTTGTCCTCGAAGTAGATGTAGAAGCTGGCGCGCGAAATGCCGGCCTCGGTGGCGAGCCGGTCGACGCTGAGTTCGGTGAAGCTAGCACCGGCGCCCATCAGGCGTTCGGTGGCGTCGAGCAGTTGCCTCTCGATCCGTGCGCGCCGCTCCTGGCGATTGGCCTGCGGTTTCCTGGTCACCGATGGCATGGAAGCCAGCGTAGTCACCGAGCGGGCACCTTGACTAGACATAGTGTCTAGATTTATTGTCCATCGCATGACTGTGTCGCCGCTCACACCCACACGTCCATACGATCCGATCGATCTGTCGTCGCGAGCCTTCTGGTCCACCAGTGCGGCGACGCGTGAGAAGGCGTTCGCGGTACTGCGGGCCGAGCGGCCGGTCAGTTGGCACCCGCCGGTCGAGGATTCGTTGATGCACGACCCGCAGGATCCCGGTTACTGGGCAGTGACCCGGCACGCCGACATCGTCACCGTCAGCCGCGACAGCGACGTCTTCCTGTCCGGCAAGGGTGTCTTGTTCGAGAACGTTCCCGAGGAACTGCTCGAGGCGTCGCAGTCCTTCTTGGCGATGGATCCGCCGCGGCACACCATGATCCGAAAGGTGGTGCACGCCGCGTTCACCCCGCGCCAGGTCCGCCGCATCGAGGACTCCATCAAGGCGAACGCGCGCGACATCGTCGCCGAACTGCAAGACGCGGGAAGCGGCGCGGACTTCGTCGAGCACTGCGCCAAGGAGCTGCCGATCCGCACGCTGTCGGACATGGTCGGGATTCCGGAATCGGAGCGGGCGCAGGTGGCCGAGGCCGCGGATGCCATGGTCTCGCTGGGTGATCCGGCGTTCCTCGCGGGCCGCAACCCGCTGGAGGTCCTGGTGATGAGTCAGATGTACCTGCACCAGGTGGCGGGCGCACTGGCCGCGGATCGCAGGCAGAATCCGGGCGAAGACCTGATCAGCAGCCTCGTTCACGCCGAGGTGGACGGTGACCGGCTCACCGATGCCGAGGTCGCCGCCTTCTTCGTGCTGCTCGCCGTGGCGGGCAATGACACCACTCGGCAGACCATGAGTCACGCCGTCAAGGCATTGACTGACTTTGGTGCTCAACGGGATTGGCTGGCCGCGGATTTCGATGACCGGATCGGCGGGGCGATCGAGGAGTTCGTCCGCTGGGCCACGCCGGTGATGACCTTTCGTCGCACCGCTGCGACGGACTATCAGGTCGGCGATCAAACCATTGCGGCCGGCGAGAAGGTGGTGATGTTCTACGCGTCGGGCAATGCCGACACCGACGTGTTCGATGCACCCGAGCGCCTCGACTTGAGTCGAAAGCCCAACCCCCATCTCGGCTTCGGCGGCGGCGGACGGCACTTCTGCCTAGGCGCACACGTCGCGCGGGCTCAGCTGCGCGCAGTCTTCAGCGAGCTCTTCACCCAGCTACCCACCATCCAGGCGGGCGAGCCGGAGTACGTGCCGGGCAACTTCATTCATGGGATCCGCTCGATGCCCGTCACGTTCTGACCGGCCCAGTAACATCGCCATCAAGTCCCGCACGATCCACCGGGAGGATGGCGCAGTGTTCACCGACACCGAGTTGCGCTTCCTCGAGTCCTGCCAGCAGGGCCGCTTGGTGACCATCGGACCCGACGGCGCGCCGCAGATCCATCCCGTGGTCTTCGTCGTGGCCCCTGACCACGGATCGGTCGACATCAGTAGCGTGCGCGAATCACAGAAGTACCGCAACGTTCGCCACGATCCGCGGGTGTCGCTGAGCGTCGACGACCCATCGCTGCCGCTGCGGGGCTTCGACGAACCAACGGGCCGCGGCGTGGAGATACACGGCTTCGCCGAGCTTGCCGAGATATCCGGTACCGACGTGATCCGCGTACGACCAGTGCGCCTGGAGTGTTGGAACCTCGGAGGTTCCGGCCACCACAGTCGTTTCGTCACCTGAGCGGCTGATCGCGGGTCTGGTAGTCGGTGCGCCCGCTAGATCCCCGCCTGCGCCGAAAGTGCCGAAGCTGCCGAGAGTTCGTCGGCCAGCAGCGCGAGCAGCTCCGAGCAGCCGCCGTCGACCTTGACGGTGGCCAGCGCGTCGCCTCGGGTGGGGCCACGGTTGATGATCGCGATCGGCATGCCGCGCGCGGCTGCGTGCCGGACGAACCGCAGGCCGGAGAAGACCGTCAGTGACGATCCAGCGACCAGCAGTGCATCAGCGGCGTCCACCACCGAATAGGCATGTCCCACAACATCTTTCGGAACGCTTTCGCCGAAGTAGACGATGTCGGGCTTGAGCATTCCGCCGCACACGGGGCAGTCGACGATGCGAAACGTCGACGTATCGCCGACCACGGCGTCGGCGTCGGGCGCGACGGCGATGCCCCCGATCGCCTCCGCGCGCTCGATGAAACCCGGGTTGGCCGCTTCCAGCAGCTCCGCGAGCGCCGCCCGGGACATGGTGTGCCCGCAGTCCAGACACACCACCTGCGCATAGGTGCCGTGCAGGTTGATCACCGCCCGGCTACCCGCCTTGGTGTGCAGCAGGTCGACGTTCTGGGTGATGAGGCCCGTCACCACACCCACGCGCTCCATGGCCGCCAGCGCCCGATGACCGGCGTTGGGCATCGTCTCGGCCATGTGCCGCCAGCCCACGTGGTTGCGCGCCCAGTAGCGTTGCCGAAACACCGGATCGGACGTGAATTGGTGAATGGTCATCGGATTGCTCGGCGGCGAATCCGGCCCGCGGTAGTCGGGGATGCCCGAGTCGGTGGACATGCCCGCACCGGTCAACACGGCGATGCGGCAGCCCGCGAGCAGGCGGACGAGTTCGGGGCCTTCCATGCTTCCAGGGTAGGCGGTGTCGAGAACCCTCAGCTGGCGAGCACCTGCGGCGAGAGCTCCTTGAGCATGGCATTCGCCCAGCGCATCTGTCGCAGCGTCTGGGGGTGGCAGCGGGAGGCGAGGTCGAGTAGCTGCTCGTCCTTGATCGCCTGAGCGCCCTGGGCCACCAGTTCCCAGTCCACGGATACGCCTGCGGCCGCGAGGTGCAGCCGCCTCAGATCGGCCAGCAGCAACAGCGCCGGTTCGGGTCTGCGGCCCATGCGATCGCTGATCCACCGCTGCGCGGACCCGGTGATCGCGGCGGTGCGGGGATGAGCCCGTAGCCGTGCCCCGTGCTGCCGACCGATCTCGGCGATCAGCGCAACGTGCTCGCGGGACCACTGCGCGAGGTCGACCGCGACGTGATGGATGTCATGATCGCTGTGGTGCCGGGCGGCGATGGCCTCCAGGCAGCGTGCCAGCTGTAGTTCCGACCGGTGCACCTCGCGCAGCGCGAGGCCGAGCTTGCTCATCGCGCCTCCTGTCCGGAGATGGTCTCGACTGCTACGGCGTCGCCACCACCTGCCGTCGAGACGAGTTGCCCGTCGACGGGCGCCGAGCCGGTGGTGGTCGGCGCGGGAGCGGACCCCGATCCGGCGCGCACACGACGCACCGCTGCGGCCGCCGTCTTGAAGATGGGTTGTTTGGAGACGGGGTCCCAGTCGGTGATGGTGAGCTCGTTGGCGGCACGGTGGTGCTCGGCGGCGTCGACGTCCCAGTAGCCGTAGTGAAACGGAATGAAGATCACACCACGGCGGATGCCGCTGATCCGGCATGGCGCGGTGACCGATCCGCGGGGCGTGGCGACTTCGACCACGTCACCCTCGGCGATGTGCAGGCGGTCCGCGTCCTCGCGTGACATCTCGACCCATGGCTGGGGGGCGGCCCCTTGCAACTGCGGCGCACGCGCGGTCTTGGTCCGGGTGTGGAAGTGGTAGAGGGTCCGACCGGTGATGAGTGCGAACGGATGCCGTTCGGTTGGCACTTCGTGCGCGGGAACGTATTCGGCGGCCTTGATGATGGCCTTCCCGGTCGGGTTCATCGCGCGGTATTCGGTCGGTTCCAGCGGGGCGCCGGTGATCAGATCCTTGCCGTACGACTCGCAGTAGTCCGGGTCGGCCCAGAATCGGCCGTCGGCGTACAGGCGCTCCGTTCCATCGTGATGCTCGGCGTTGCACGGCCATTGAATGCCGTCGGCGTCACGCAACCGCTGATGGCTCAGGCCGGTGTAGTCGCATGGCCGTCCGGCGCTGCACTGCGTCCACGCCTCGAACGCCGATTCGGCGTCGGTCCACGGCGGCAGCGGTCGACCGTCCTTGTCGCGGAAGTTCATTCGGCGCGCGTAGTCCAGGAAGATGTCGAGGTCGGCACGCGCCTGACCGGGCGGGTCGACGGCCTTTTCGGACAGGTGCACCGTCCGGTCTGCGTTGGTGAACGCGCCGGTCTTCTCGCCCCACGCCGCGGCGGGAAGCACGACGTCGGCGAGTTCGGCGGTCTCGGTCATGAAGATGTCCTGCACCACGAGGAACAACCGCTCTTGGGCGAGAATGCTGCGGATGCGGGCCAGTTCGGGAAGGGACACAGCCGGATTCGTTGCGCTGACCCACAGCATCCGAAGTGTGCCCTGCTCGGCATGGCGGAACATCTGCATGGCATGGGTGGGTGGCGCGTAGTGCGGTATCTGATTCGTCTCGAGGTTCCACAACCGGGCCAGTTCCTCGACGTGGGAATCATTGGCCCAGTTACGGAATCCCGCCAGATCACCGTCGGCGCCGCATTCGCGGGTGTTCTCCGCGGTCGGCTGTCCGTTCATCTGCAGCACGCCGCAGCCCGGCTTGCCGAGCATGCCGCGCACGATGTGGACGTTGTTGACCTGCACTGCGGCCGCGGTGGCCTGGTGCGACTGATAGAAGCCTTGCAGCACCGTCGACAGCAGCGCCGTGGCGGTGCCGAGTAACCGCGCCGCCTCGCGGACGTCGTCGGCGGGCACGTCGCAGATCTTGGCGACGCGCTCCGGCGGGAATTCCGCGACCAGTTTGCGCAACTCGTCGAATCCCACGGCGTGCTCGGCGACGTAGTCGTGGTCGACCCAGTCGT
Source organism: Mycobacterium sp. URHB0044 (assembly GCF_000620625.1). Classification (GTDB taxonomy): domain Bacteria; phylum Actinomycetota; class Actinomycetes; order Mycobacteriales; family Mycobacteriaceae; genus Mycobacterium. The sequence continues at coordinate 415,047 of NZ_JIAW01000002.1, forward strand.
TGCGGATGATCTCGTGCAGAAGACCGTTCATCAGGGCGACGTTCGTGCCGGGCAGTGGCCGAAGGTGCACGGTCGCCTGCCGTGCCACCGGCGTCTCGCGCGGATCCACGCACACCAGTGCCGGCGGATCCGGTCCGGCCAGCCGGTCGAGCATCCGCATCCACAGGACGGTCTGGGTCTCGGCGACGTTGTGCCCGAACAGCGCGATGACATCGGCATGGTCGACGTCGGTGTAGGAGCCCGGCTGGCCGTCGCAGCCGAACGACTCCTTGAGGGCTTCGGCGGCGGTCGCCGTGCACAGCCGCGTGTTGCCGTCCACGTGGTTGGTGCCGATGGCGCCGTGCGCGATGACGCCGAGGGTGTAGTACTCCTCGAGGAACAGTTGGCCGGAGGTGTAGAAGCCGATCGCCGAGGGTCCGTACTTGCCGAGCAACGCCTTGCTCTCCCGCACGATGCGTTCCATCGCGGTGTCCCAGTCGGTTTCGACCAGCCGGCCGCCCGACCGGATCAGGGGGGTGGTGAGCCGGTCGGGCGATGCGTTGGCCTGCCAGCCGAAGAGGTCCTTGGGGTCGACGCGGCCGTGGTTGACCCGGTCGCCGGCTCGGCCGCGCACCCCCACGATGCGCCCCTCGGCCACCGCGATGTCGATACCGTCGCCGTTGGAGTGCAACACCGACGCGGAAGGCACCCAGCGCTGCACCGAGTCCTCGGGACGGCCATCGCAGAGGTACGTGTCGACCCGCTCGGGCCACGGCTGTCCCCGACCGTAGGGAGTGCGCGTACCCCACGGTGCAGCGATGCGGTCCGCCGTTGGCACGACGATGCGATACCCATGACCGACCGCCGTAAACGGGGAGGCGATGCGTTGATTCCTCGAATAACGGGCAACAATGAGTCCGTGGACTTCTACAGCGCCTACCGCCACGGATTCGTGCGCGTCGCCGCGTGCACGCACCACACCACGCTGGCAGATCCGCCGGCCAACGCGGACTCCGTGCTGGGGCTGGCGCGGGAGTGCCATGCCGACGGCGTCGCACTCGCGGTCTTTCCCGAGCTGACGCTGTCGGGATACTCGATCGAGGACATCGTGATGCAGGACAGCCTGCTCAACGCCGTCGAGGACGCGGTGGCGACCATCGTGGCGGCGTCGGCGGACCTGCTGCCCGTCCTGGTCGTGGGGGCCCCGCTGCGTCACCGCAACCGCATCTACAACACCGCCGTGGTGATCCACCGCGGCACGGTGCTCGGCGTGGCGCCCAAGTCCTATCTGCCCACCTATCGGGAGTTCTACGAACGGCGGCAGCTCGCCCCGGGTGACGACGTCACCGGCACCATTCGCCTGGCGGGCGCGGACGTCCCGTTCGGACCCGACCTTTTGTTCGCGGCCACCGACCTGCCGAACTTCGTCCTGCACGTCGAGGTGTGCGAGGACATGTGGGTGCCGATCCCGCCGAGTGCCGAGGCCGCGCTAGCCGGAGCGACGGTGCTGGCCAACCTGTCCGGAAGCCCCATCACCATCGGCCGCGCCACCGACCGGAAGCTGCTGGCGCGCTCGGCGTCCTCGCGCTGCCTCGCGGCGTACGTGTACGCGGCGGCCGGCGAGGGAGAGTCCACCACGGATCTGGCGTGGGACGGGCAAACGATGGTCTACGAGAACGGCGTCCTGCTCGCCGAATCCGAGCGCTTCCCCAAGGGGGAGCGACGCTCGGTCGCGGACGTCGACGTCGATCTGCTGCGCGCCGAGCGGCTGCGCATGGGCACGTTCGACGACAACCGCCGCCACCATGGCGCCAGCATCGACGCGTTTCGCCGCATCGAGTTCGTGCTCGACCCGCCGACCGGCGACATCGGACTGCGCCGCGAGATCGAACGCTTCCCGTTCGTGCCGTCGGATCCCGCTCGGCTGGAACAGGATTGCTACGAGGGCTACAACATCCAGGTGTCCGGTCTGGAGCAACGACTGCGCGCGCTGAACTATCCCAAGGTCGTCATCGGCGTTTCCGGCGGCCTGGATTCCACGCACGCGCTGATCGTCGCGGCCCGCGCGATGGACCGCGAAGGCCGTCCGCGCAGTGACATCCTGGCCTTCACCATGCCGGGTTTCGCCACCGGCGACCGCACCAAGGGCAACGCGATCGCGCTGAGCGAGGCGCTCGGAGTCACGTTCGCGGAGATCGACATCCGTGACACCGCGAGCCTGATGCTGACCGAGATGGACCACCCGTTCGCACGCGGCGAGAAGGTCTACGACGTCACGTTCGAGAACGTCCAGGCCGGCCTGCGTACCGACTATCTGTTCCGATTGGCCAACCAGCGTGGCGGCATCGTGCTCGGCACCGGTGACCTCTCCGAACTCGCCCTGGGCTGGTCCACCTACGGTGTCGGCGACCAGATGTCGCACTACAACGTGAACGGTGGCGTGCCGAAGACGCTGATCCAGCACCTGATTCGGTGGGTCAGCACATCCGGCCAGTTCGACGACCGCGTCAATTCCATTCTGCAGTCGGTGCTGGACACCGAGATCACGCCGGAGCTGGTACCCGCCGGTGAGGACGAGGAGATCCAGAGCAGCGAAGCGAAGGTGGGACCATATGTCCTGCAGGACTTTTCGCTATTCCAGGTGTTGCGCTACGGATTCCGTCCCTCGAAGGTCGCGTTCCTGGCGTGGCACGCCTGGAGCGACGCCGAGCGCGGCGACTGGCCCACCGGTTACCCCGCCGACAAACGGCCGACGTACTCGCTGAGCGACATTCGGCGGTGGCTGCAGGTGTTCGTGCAGCGCTTCTACTCGTTCAGCCAGTTCAAGCGATCGGCGTTGCCCAACGGACCCAAGGTGTCGGCCGGTGGCGCGCTCTCGCCGCGGGGCGACTGGCGCGCGCCGTCGGACATGTCGGCGCGGATCTGGCTCGACGAGATCGAGCGCGAGGTGCCCGAAGCCTGACCACCGGCGAAACCCTGGCAAACACTGGCGACAGTGTGAAAAGCTCAAAGACGTGCAGCACGGGAAGTCGGGGTCCCAGCTGGTCAACGCGGCCGCGGGCGTGCCGCTGCATCGCCAGCTCTTCTTGGTGTTGCACGACGAAATCGGCCGCGGTGCTTTGCAGGCCGGTGAGGCGCTGCCCTCCGAGCAGTCGCTGTGCGACCAGTTCGGGGTCTCGCGCATCACCGTCCGACGCGCGCTGGCGGATCTGGTGGAGGCGGGGCTGATCGAGCGCCGCCACGGCGTGGGCTCGTTCGTCACCGACCGTTCGCCGCGGCGGCGGCACGAGCCCGACGGTTCGTACATGGACGAAGTGCGGCAGGTCGATTTCGAGACCGAAGTCGACGTCGTCGAATACGGCGTGCGCACCCTTCCCAGTCCGATCAAGGATCGGCTGAATGGGCTCGACCGTGGGTTGCACGTGCTTCGGCTGCGCCGCGAGCGCAGAACCGGTGAGCCGTTGATGATCACGGAGGTCTGGCTACCCCAGGCGCTCACCACGGCGGTGACCGAGACGGCCCTGGCCACTACGCCGCTCTACCGCCTGCTGTCCGAAGCCGGCGTGACCCTGGAGCGCCTCGAGCACGAGTTGACGGCCGAGATCGCGGGTCCGCGTACCGCGTCGTTGCTCGACACCGCGATCGGTTCGCCGCTGATCCGGGTGAGCCACGTCGCCTTCGCCGCCGCAGCGCCGCACCACGTGCTGTCGATGGTCTTGTCGCCGAACAGGAGTCGCGTCGTATTGACCCAATCCGCCGACGACATCGAGTCGGGTCTCGGCATGGCGATCGCCCACGACGTGCGTCGGCTTAGGGCCTGAGGCCCACCCGCGGCACGAAGCGCCCGACCCGGGAGAGGTATTCGCGGTACGCGGTGCCGTGCACGCTAGCGAGGTAGGGCTCTTCGACGACGCGCACCTGCAGTTCGATCGACGCGATCAGCAACACGAATCCGGCGATCGCCACGACGTTCGGCGTGACGAGCGCGATGCCCACGCCGAACGCCAACATCGCCGTGAAGATCGGGTTGCGCACGAATGCGAACACTCCGCTGCGGACGAGCGTCGTGCTCTCACTTGGATCCACGCCGATGCGCCACGAGTCGCCCATGTCGAGTTGCGCGTAGACCGTGGCGGCGATGCCGACGACGGCGATTCCGATGCCGAGCCATTGGATCCACCCCGCGCTCAGCGCCGCCAATGGCGCGACCGCGCCGCCCAGCTGGAGGATCGGCGCCGCAATCGCGGCGATCAGCGCCGCGATGAAGCCGACGCCGCCAAACCACTCCGCGGAGCCGAGGTTGCCGCTGATGCCCCGAAATCCCGTGGAACCGGTGCGGCGACGTTGTTCCCAACTACGCCAACCGAATCCGAGGATGCCGAAGACGCCGAAGAGGATCAGTGCGGAGACGGCCGCGACGGTGGTGTCCATCAGCGGCACCCGACATATGTCAATGTGTGCATGCTTTGGACCGTACAGCAGAACATGTATTCAGAAAAGACTGAACTAAAGGCGCCCGTTGACCTGCAGGTCCGGATGTACCCAACTGGGGGAGCGGCGCTCCTTGAAGGCCATGAAACCCTCGATGGATTCGGGCTCACCGAGGCTGGCTTGCATGCCGATCCGGTCGTACAGGCCAAGGTAATTGTCCAGGCTGGACTTGATCACGGTCCTGGCCCTCGGTGCGGTGCGGCAACACCGCGCCAGCACGTCGCGCGCCTCGCCGAGCAGGTCGTCGTGCGCGACCACCCGCGCGACCATGCCCCAGTCCATGGCCTCCTGCGCAGTCAGCGTGCGGCCGGTGAACATCAGGTCCCGGGTGCGGACGGGGCCGATCAAGCGTGCCAGCATGTGGCTGTAGTACGTGTCTGCAATGCCGCGGTATAGCTCGGGTACCCGGAACGTTGCGCGGTCGCTGACCACGGCCATGTCGCTGCACAGCGCGATCTGCAGACCGCCGCCCTGGCACAGCCCGTTGACCGCCGACACCACCGGTTTGACCGACTGCCGCAGTGTCTCGAACGGCGTGACGTCCATGCCGAGTGCCGAGCCATAGGTCAACCAGTTGTCGGCGCCTCCACCGCCCATATCGCCACCTGGCGCGAAGACGTCGCCGGTACCGGTGATCAACAGGCCCGCGAGATCGGGGTCGGCGTCGACGTGTCGTACGGCGTAGCGGATGCCGAAATACATCGCAGGCGTCATCGCGTTGCGGGCCTCGGGGCGGTCCAGCGTCACCACGCCGAACGGGCCCTCGCGGTCGAACCGCAGGAACGGCGTGCCCAGCCAGTCGCCGTCGGGTGGACGTGGAGCGTTCTCGGTCGTGGTGGTCATGCGCCTCCTCGGTTGCGGTTTCTCATTGTTCAAAGCGCTCGTGCAGGACGTCGTCGATGGCCTCGGACGTGGGGGCGCAGTCGCCCGCGCCCGGCGTCAGGGTCGCGAGCGCGCCCGCCACGCAGGCTCGGCGCAGCGCGAACTCCGGACCGGAGCGCCACCCCGCGGCGAGTACCCCGGCGAACACATCGCCCGCGCCGGTCGTGTCGATCGCTTCGACTGCGGGGGCCGCGAACTCGCCGCGGCCGTCCGGACCGACGTGGGTGGCGCCGTCGGCACCCCGGGTGATAACCAGATGCGGTACAGGCCAATGCCATTCGTGCGATTCGACCTCGTTCAACACGACCACGTCGGCCAGGCCCGCGAGTGCAGCGAGAGCGTCGGGCGGCGTGCCCGCCGGTGATGCGTTGACCACGACCAGCGCGCCGCCGTCGCGGCCGAGCCGGGCGGCCGCCACTGCCGTCTCAGGAGGAATCTCCAACTGCAGCAACACCACATCCGCTGCGGACACCACGGACCGCGCGTTGGCCGAGGCCATGCTCAGGTGGGCGTTGGCGCCGGGCGCGACGATGATGCAGTTCTCCGCATGGGCATCCACGACGATCGCCGCCGCTCCGCTGGGCCCGGGGACCGTGACGACACCGTCGAGACCCACCCCGTTGTCGCGCAAGTGCGCGCGCAGGGCGTCGGCCGCAGGATCATTGCCGAGGGCGGCGACGATGTCGACCGTCGCGCCGGCACGGGCGGCGGCGACGGCCTGGTTGCCGCCCTTGCCGCCCGGTGCGGCCGCCGACGACGAGGCCAGCACGGTCTCGCCTGGTCGGGGCAGTGATTGCACGGTGAACGACTGATCGAGGTTGACGCTGCCCACCACGCAGACTCGTGCCACGGCGCCTACAGTAGACCCGACCGGGCCGTGCATTTCGTGCGAAGGGTGCTTCTCGGGCGGCTTCGGTCACCGTGAATGGGGTTGCGGGCGGCGACATTGATCGCTGCCGTCGTCGACGGCTATGCGAGCAACGCGTCGAACGTCGTGATCTCGGTCCCGTTGTTCTCATTCGACGCCTTCAACACGGCGGTCCGTAGCGCGTCGGTCCGTACGTCACTAACGGTCCGTGGTGACGGCTGTCCAAGGTCATCCTCGTAGAACCCGCGGATGACGTCGATGAAAACCGGTGCGATCAGACGCCGGTTGACCATCACGGCCAGCAGAGCGTCGGCAAGGGCGGGGTAAGGGGTATCCCGATCGCCCAGCCACGCCACCATGTCCGAAGCTGGCTCGATGCTGCTCGAGATGTTGACCGACCCCAGGGCCGCGAGCTTGTCCGCCGGCGCCAACGATCCGGCCAGGACTCCGAGTGCCTCGGAATTGGTCCCGATGCGGATCGCGCCACTCTCCTTGCCGACGTAGATGGGGCCATTCCAGACATTGCCCACCCGCCAGAAGAAGTCGAAACCGAACTGGCAGCTGTTGCGGGCGACGAGCTCGAGATTGCCGTGATCACCGGGCCCATAGTTCGATTGGATGAGGGACACTTCGTCGTAGAGCGAGTTGCCACCGAACTGAGTGCCCGGCCCCCACCCCATGGTCAATCCCTCAACGGCATGCGGACTGCCAACATTTCGTGCCCGATGGAGCAATCCGCCTGCCTTCAGCGGTGAGACCAGCTCGAAGTTGCCGTAGTGGCCATCGTCGGCGAAGCCGTCGTCGTCGTGGTTGTAATCGCCTTGGATCAATGACGGGCGGCCATAGAAGGCCCGCAGCTCTTCCGACTGAGTTTCGGGGCTCGGCTTGGTTACGGTGTCGGAACCGCGCCACTCACAGTGGACACCACCCGGCGACAACCTATCGAAATACGCGTCTGATGCGCACCAGAGTTGCAACGCATTCTGTTCGCTGCCTGCGACGATGTAGGTGTCCCCCTGGTGCGCACAGCTGGTGTCCTCCCAGACCTCCTTGTAGGTCGTATGCGACGAGTTCGCGAAGACCGGGGTCAGAATGATTCCCATTCCGACGAGCTTCCCGCCAGGTACCTGACTGTGTACGTACTCTTCTGGTTTCAGAGCTCCAGGGAAGCCAGGCACCTGAGTCCACAGTGAAGTCGAGTCCGTCGACTTGAGGTAGTAATTCCACCCGCCGGCCTCGGTCGCGACGACGACGTGGAACATGCCCGTTTCATGTGCGTCTCGGTGAGCGCCGGGGATGAGGGGTATGTCCTTGAACAGGGCACCCGAATACACGATTGCAGGAACGCCTCTGCAACCCTCTGCGATCTGCGAACCGAAGTGCCATGTCAACGCACCACCGTTCTCCCGCCACCAGTGTTCGAGAGCCCCGTTGTCCTTGCGGACTGCAACGACTTCCAGATTCTTGGTCGGCGTGCCGGGGTAGGACATGAAGTCCGACTCCGTGACCGAGACGCCTTGATAGTGGGTGCCCTGCGCGAACACTGTCGGCCCGTACCACTGAAGCGCCGCGGCATTGTCGTTGTCCCGGTAGAAGTGGGCCAGACCGCCGTCTGGCCACGGGATCACTACTTCGAAGTTGTTACGGTTGCGGCCAGCTCGGCTCTGGATGAAGAATCCGCCCCACGGCGATGCTTGAGGTCGCTCGCGCCAATCGAAGTCAGGCATATGGCCTTTCGTCCTTCCCGGGGTTGGGAGTCGCTACGGGGCAACACGGTCTGTGTCAGATCAGGCCGTCGAATTCAGCGAATGTCGTTGCGCTCAACCGGAGATCGGGGAAGAACCTCGCGACGAGCTCCGGCTCTGCCTCCGACGCCAGGTCGAGGAATCGTTGAATGCTCGTCGGGTTGGTGAGATCCTCGCGGCGTAGCCACCCAATGATCGGGTTGGTCGGCTCGGGATGGCGCACTTCGTAGAACTTGTAGAAATCTGCGATCTGCCGACCCTTCTCGGCAATCGCCTTGCGTTCCTGCTCGAAGAAACTCTTCGGCACGTTGGTGAGCTGGCCATTGATGGGAATCGGCGTGGCAGTGTGCAGGACGGTCCCGGTGGAGAGAGTCTCCTCGATGACGAGGAACACGAGGTAGTTGCGGTCGTCGGGGTCATTCGACAGATGAAGTGTCAGACCGCTTTCGTCCCAGACGAAGCTGTACTCCAACGTGACACGCGCCGCGGCACCGTCGCGACGTTCACCGTCCCAGCCCGACTCGCCGTTCTTCCAGGCGATGGTGAGCTCGTCGTTATTAAACCGGTGTTCCCCCAAATTGAAGAGTTCGACGCCCTGATGATTCAACTCGAACGCGTGCCGTCCACCGGATCCGACGGCGAAAGTGGTGAATCCAGGACCAACGCTCAAATCGTCGTGAGGCGGTCCGTCGTCCTCGACGTCTCCCGGTATCCACCAGTCGAACGTGTGGGCATCGAACTGAAGTGTGCCCTCTTTGGTGAGGGGGGTTCGTGGTGTGGGCCCGCTGGCGAGCAGCACCTCGTCCAGATCGGCATGGGATTGCCACGTTTGGAGCACGAGTGAGCGTTCGTGGTGGGGATCGGCGCGATACGACGCCCGCCAAAAGTCGCTGTACTGGCGTTCCTCGTAGCTGCCTCGGGAGCCGAGACTGGACAACGTGCGCAGTTTGACGTCGTAGTGGAAGGGCCGGGCGCGATTTGGCGGTTGCGTAGTCGCACTGATGTCCGCACGGACGTCCTGGGAACTACGGGTGACCGCCGCGGTGATCGGGCGTCCGCCCAGAGTCCAAGCGCTCTGTATTCGCGATCTCTGCGGAAGGCCGGCGTCGCGGCGGATGTCTCGGTTGGTGACGGTGACCGTTTGGCTCGAGCTTGGCTCGGTGGACTCATTGCGTAAGACCGCGGCAAGGTGGAGTAGTTGGGTGTAGCCGCTTGCCGACAGCAGAGCGGCGTAGTCGCGCTCGGCCTGTTCGTTGGCGGCCGTGGCGCACTCCTCCGGATTGCCGATGGCGTAGTTCCCGAATGCTGCGGAGACGAGTTGGGCGTTCGGCGGGATCCACCGCAGATCCATGCCGCCCTTCTTCGTCGTCGCGGGCCGGCCCAGGAACTCCGACTGGAACAGCTCATTGATGAACGCGCTGAAGAAGACATTGTCGTGGTAGCGCAAATCCTGTGCGCCCACGGGGAACTGAGTGAAGGTGCGCTTCAGAATCGGGATCTTGTGCGGGAATGGAAGCTGGTCCGAACTGTCGGCCGGTATCCAGTCGATCTCCGATGAGGTGATGGTGGCGCTTCGAAAGTCGTCCGCGGAGTAGTGGGTGATGCCGAGGCAGTTCGCACGCATGCTCTGCGCCAGGCCGTCGAGCTTGTCGGCATAGTCGCGCAGTGCGTCTCGGAAGTCGCCGGTGCTGCGGTACTCGGGGATGATTCCACGGATGCACGTGAGATAGGACGTCGCCGCCCACGTCGCCATCGGCACCATCAAGCGGTGGTCGAATACCGGTTGGTTCTCTTGGGGGAGTGCCGCCGGCGTGGGAGGGGCGCCGGGCGCTCCTGGCAGGGTGTGCATGGCGTTCGGCCACACCGTGTTGTTGGCACGGCGGTCGAACGTAGCAAGCCAGGTGTCTTCGCTGAGCAAGATGCCGACGGCGGTGGCATGAATGGAGTGACTCGTCAGCAGGCGTGCGCGGTCAGCTTCGAGTTGCTCGACGCTGAGGGTGCTCTCGGTTGGGGACTGGTTCATGTGTGCACGAATTTCGGCGACGAACGTCTCGATGCTCACGCGCTGATCCCGTAGGTCCTTGACCTGGATGAGGATCTTTAGTGCATCGATGTTGCGTTCGAGCTCGTCGAATCGTTCCGTGATCAACTTCTCGAGCGCCGACGGTCCCTCCTTGAGCACCCCGAACATCTTCACCACGACCAAGGCGAACGACGCGACGGCCAAGACCGGCACACACACGCTGGCGATGGCAGCTACCCCGGCGAGGAGATCGAGGATCTTGGTGTCGAAGCCGTAGCGCTTGAAGAGTTCCAGGGCGGGACCCCGTTGATTGATGTCCTTCAGAGCCTTCTGAATGCTGTCCACAGCCGGCTTGATCTTGTCCGGGTCGACGGGAAGCGCGAAGGGTGGTTTGTAGATCGGCGCACCAGGTGGCGGTTCCTTGGTGAATTGTCCGTCGGCGTCGAGGTACAACCCGCTTCCGAGCGCTAGAGCGAAATCGGTTCGAGCCATGGTGTTGCCCTCCCGGTACGTCGAGGCGGTTGAACGATTTGGTCTCACCTGTGCAGCCGGGATGGGAGTCAGCGGATCGGCTCAGCTGCGATGTGTAGAGCGAAAAGTATGCCCGCCCTCCGACTTGGCGTCTTTGTTTGCGTCAATATCAATCGACGAGTCGGTGTCACTACGCATCGAGGCTTCGGGCGCCTGCGGTAACCCCGACCGGGCCAAGGTCGAGTTTCGCCGATACGCTGGCCTAATGAGTGTGCAGACCGTCCCAGGGAGTGACCTGCGTCAGCAGGTGCACGACGCAGCACGCCGCGCCCGCGTCGCTTCTCGAATCCTGGGCACCTTGAACACCGCGACGAAGAACCGGGCGCTGCACGCGGCGGCCGATTCCGTACTCGCCAGGGTCCACGAAGTCCTGGCCGCCAACGCCGAGGACCTCGACATCGCGCGGGCGTCCGGCACCCCGGAGGCCATCCTCGACCGCCTCGCGCTGAACCCGCAACGGGTGGACGGGATCGCCGCCGGACTCCGGCAAGTCGCGGGTCTGCCCGATCCCGTCGGTGAGGTGCTGCGCGGCCGCACGCTGCCCAACGGTCTGCAGATCCGCCAGCAGCGCGTGCCACTCGGCGTGGTCGGCATGGTCTACGAGGGCCGACCCAACGTGACCGTCGACGCCTTCGGCCTGACGCTGAAGTCGGGGAACGCGGTGCTGCTGCGCGGCAGTTCGTCGGCCGCGCGCTCGAACGCCGCGCTGGTGACCGCGCTGCGCGCCGCGCTCACCGAGGAGGGGCTACCCGCCGACGCCGTGCAGCTGCTGCCCAGCGACGACCGAACCACCGTCACGCACCTGATCCAGGCCCGCGGCCTCGTCGACGTGGTGATTCCCCGTGGGGGAGCCGGTCTGATCGACGCCGTCGTGCGCGACGCCACCGTGCCGACCATCGAGACGGGCGTCGGCAACTGTCACGTCTACGTCCATTCCGCAGCGGATCTCGATGTCGCCGAACGCATTCTGTTGAACTCCAAGACCCGTCGGCCCAGTGTGTGCAATTCCGCGGAATCGCTGCTGATCGACGCGGCCATCGCCGAAAGCGCCGTGCCCCGTCTGGTCGGTGCGCTGCAGGACGCCGGGGTGACGGTGCACCTCGATCCCAGCGAGGACGAGCTGCGGACCGAGTTCCTTTCGATGGACATCACGCTTGCGGTGGTCGACGGCGTCGGCGCCGCGGTTGCCCACGTCAACGAGTACGGCACCGGTCACACCGAAGCCATCGTGACGACCGATCTGGCTGCGGCACAACGCTTCACCGACGAAGTGGATGCGGCAGCGGTGATGGTGAACGCGTCGACCGCGTTCACCGACGGCGAGCAGTTCGGGTTCGGTGCCGAGATCGGCATCTCCACCCAGAAGCTGCATGCCCGCGGACCGATGGGTCTGCCAGAATTGACCTCAACCAAGTGGATCGTGTGGGGCGACGGCCACACCCGGCCTGCCTAAACAGGAGAAGCCCAGTGAGCGTCCCCGCACGCCCGGTCCCGATGTTCACCGACATCGACGACGTCGCCACGCGTCTCGCCGAGACCGGATACCTACCCGACACCGCCACGGCCACAGCGGTGTTCCTCGCCGACCGGCTCGGCAAGCCACTGCTCGTCGAAGGCCCGGCAGGAGTCGGCAAGACCGAACTGGCGCGTGCCGTGGCACAGGCCACCGGTTCCGGCCTGGTCCGACTGCAGTGCTACGAGGGCGTCGACGAGGCGCGAGCGCTGTACGAGTGGAACCACGCCAAGCAGATCCTGCGCATCCAAGCCGGGTCGGGGGACTGGGACCAGACCAAGATGGACGTGTTCAGCGAGGAGTTCCTGCTGACCCGTCCGCTGTTGACGGCGATCAAGCGCACCGAGCCCACCGTGCTGCTCATCGACGAAACCGACAAGGCCGACATCGAGATCGAGGGCCTGCTACTGGAGGTGCTCTCCGACTTCGCGGTGACGGTGCCCGAGCTGGGCACCATCGTCGCCGAACGCCCGCCGTTCGTCCTGCTGACCTCCAACGCCACCCGCGAGCTGTCCGAGGCACTCAAACGCCGCTGCCTCTTCCTGCACATCGACTTCCCCGAGCCCGACCTGGAGCGGCGGATCCTGCTCTCGCGCGTGCCGGAACTGCCCGAACGGCTGGCCGAGGAGCTGGTCCGGATCATCGGGGTGCTGCGCGGCATGCAGCTCAAGAAGTTGCCGTCGGTGGCCGAGACCATCGACTGGGGCCGCACCATTCTGGCGCTCGGCCTGGACACCATCGAAGACGAGACGATCGCCGCCACGCTGGGCGTGGTGCTCAAGCATCAGTCGGATCAGAAGCGTGCTTCGGGCGAGCTTCGCCTGAATTAGGGAGTCTCATGGCCGTCCGACGTACCCGCCCACCGCAACCCCTTGCGCCACATGGCATTCCCGGCCATCTGGTGGAATTCGTCGAGGCGCTGCGCAGCGTGGGCATTGCGGTCGGCCCTTCGGAGACCGTCGACGCCGGTCGGGTGATGACCGTCCTCGGACTCGGCGACCGCGAGGTGCTGCGCGAGGGGCTGGCCTGCGCCGTGCTTCGCCGCGCCGACCACCGCGACACCTACGACGCGATGTTCGACCTGTGGTTCCCCGCTGCGCTGGGTGCCCGCACGGTTCTCGACGAGGACGACGACGCACGCGATGAGAATCCGGACGGCCTGCCGCCGCAGGACATCGAGGCGATGCGCGCCGCGCTGGTCGAGATGATGGCTGGCACCGATCTGGAGAACATCGACGACCGGCTGGCCGCGATGATCGCCCAGATCGTGGAGGCGTTCGGCCGCTACAACAGCAGCCGCGGTCCGTCGTACTCCTCGTACCAGGCGCTCAAGGCCATGGCTCTGGACGAACTCGAGGGGAAGCTGCTCGCCGGGCTGCTCGCGCCCTACGGCGACGAACCCACGCCGACGCAGGAGGAGATCGCCAAGGCCATGGCCGCCAAGCGGATCTCACAGCTGCGCCGGATGGTGGAGTCGGAGACCAAGCGCCGCACCGCCGAGCAGTTGGGCCGCGACCACGTCCAGATGTACGGCATCCCGCAGCTGGCCGAGAACGTCGAATTCCTGCGTGCCTCCGGTGAGCAGCTGCGTCAGATGCGTCGGGTGGTGGCGCCGCTCGCGCGCACGTTGGCCACGCGGCTGGCGGCGCGGCGGCGCCGGTCCCGCGCGGGCGAGATCGATCTGCGCAAGACGCTGCGCAAGTCGATGTCCACCGGCGGCGTCCCCATCGACGTGGTGCTCAAGAAGCCGCACCCGGCTCGCCCGGAGTTGGTGGTGCTGTGCGACGTATCGGGGTCGGTGGCCGGATTCAGCCAGTTCACCCTGCAGCTGGTGCACGCGCTCCGGCAGCAGTTCTCCCGGGTTCGCGTCTTCGCCTTCATCGACACCACCGACGAGGTCACCGAGCTGTTCGGCCCGGAGGCCGACCTGGCCGTCGCGGTGCAGCGCATCACCCGCGAGGCGGCCGTCTACACGCGTGACGGGCACTCCGACTACGGGCACGCGTTCGTGTCGTTCCTGGAGAACTACCCGACGGTGCTGTCACCGCGCAGTTCGCTGCTGGTGCTCGGCGACGGACGCAACAACTACCGCAACCCCGAAGTCGATCTGCTGACGCACATGGTCACCGCCAGCAGGCACGCGCACTGGCTCAACCCCGAACCCAAGCACCTGTGGGGCAGTGGGGACTCTGCCGTGCCACGCTACGAGGACGTCATCACCATGCACGAGTGCCGATCGGCCAAGCAGCTCGCCGCGGTGATCGACCAGCTGCTGCCGGTCTAGGGGCTCTCGCCGCGCCCGTCCGCGCTCGAACGTGCAGTTTCGTACGCGACTCGCCGCTTCCGCGTACGAATCGGCACGGTCGAGGCTCATCGGCAGGTCGGGGGCGTCGGCGAACACTCCCGTAAGCTGGCTATTCGTGACTCGACGCAGGCTGGGCGTGATGGGCGGGACGTTCGATCCCATCCACAACGGTCACCTGGTCGCAGCCAGTGAGGTGGCCGACCTGTTCGGCCTCGACGAGGTGGTCTTCGTGCCGACCGGCCAGCCATGGCAGAAGCGCGAGCGCAACGTCACCGCACCCGAGGACCGCTACCTCATGACGGTGATCGCCACCGCGGCCAATCCTCGGTTCACCGTCAGCCGCGTCGACATCGACCGCGGCGGACCCACCTACACCACCGACACGCTGCGCGACCTCGCGGCGCTCAACCCGGACACCGATCTGTACTTCATCACGGGCGCCGACGCGCTGGCATCCATCCTGTCGTGGCAGAACTGGGAAGACCTGTTCGGCATGGCCCGGTTCATCGGCGTCAGCCGGCCGGGTTACGAACTCGACGGCGAACACATCGCCGCCGCCATGAAGGAGTTGCCGCAGGACGCCCTCAGCCTCGTCGAAGTGCCCGCCCTCGCGATCTCGTCCAGTGACTGCCGGCGCCGCGCCGAGGCGGGCCGACCCATCTGGTACCTGGTGCCCGACGGCGTCGTGCAGTACGTGAACAAGCGTGGCCTCTATCCGGCCCGCTCCCTAGCCAGCAAGGAGGCCCGGGCATGACCGCGTCCGAGGAAGCCATCAGCATGGCCACCGTGGCAGCGCGCGCCGCCGCCGACAAGCTCGCCGACGACGTCGTCGTCATCGACGTCTCCGGACAACTCGTCATCACCGACTTGTTCGTCATCGCCTCGGCGAATAACGACCGGCAGGTCAACGCCATCGTCGACGAGGTCGAGGAAAAGATGCGCGCGGCAGGCCACAAACCGGCCCGCCGCGAAGGCACCCGCGAGGGCCGCTGGGTGCTGCTCGACTACGTCGACATCGTGGTGCACGTCCAGCACCAGGACGAGCGCAACTTCTACGCCCTTGACCGGCTATGGCGCGACTGCCCGCTGGTGCCGGTCGAGCTGGACGGTCCGGAATGAGGGTCCGCCGCCTGGTACTGCTGCGGCACGGGCAGACCGACTACAACGCGGGCAGCCGGATGCAGGGCCAACTCGACACCGATCTCAGCGATCTCGGCCGCTATCAGGCCGTCGCCGCCGCGGAGGTGCTCGCCAAGCGGCAGCCCCTGGTGATCGTGTCGTCGGATCTGCGTCGCGCACTGGACACCGCGACCGCGCTGAGCGAACGCTCGGGGCTGCCGGTGTTCGTCGACACCCGGTTGCGGGAGACCCACCTCGGCGACTGGCAGGGGATGACGCACCTCGAGGTCGACGCCATCGCGCCTGGTGCCCGGTTGGCGTGGCGCGACGACGCCCGGTGGGCGCCGCACGGCGGCGAGAGCCGGGTCGACGTGGCCGCCCGCAGCCTGCCGCTCGTCGCGGAACTCGTTGCAGGACAACCTGAATGGGGTTCGGACGATCCGGACCGTCCCGTGGTGCTGGTGGCCCACGGCGGACTGATCGCGGCGCTGACCGCCGCGCTGCTCGATCTCCCGGTGGACAATTGGCCGATTCTCGGCGGCATGGGCAACGCCAGCTGGGTGCAGCTGTCGGGGCATTCGGAACCCAACGCCGCGGCCGATGAGGTCCGGTGGCGGCTCGACGTGTGGAACGCCTCGGCACAGGTCGCCAACGATGTCCTCTAGCCAGCGCAGGACCCTGCTCGTCTTCTGCGACTCCCTGTCCTACTACGGGCCGACCGGTGGTCTGCCTGCCGACGATCCCCGGATCTGGCCCAACATCGTTGCCGCCCAACTCGGTTGGGATGTCGAGTTGATCGGCCGGATCGGCTGGACGTGCCGCGACGTGTGGTGGGCGGCCACCCAGGACCCGCGGGCGTGGGCGGCGCTGCCCCGTGCGGGCGCGGTGATCTTCGCGACGGGTGGCATGGATTCGCTGCCGTCGCCGCTGCCGACGGCGGTGCGCGAACTGATCCGCTACGTGCGGCCGCCGTGGTTGCGCCGGTGGGCCCGTGACGGATACGGCTGGCTGCAGCCACGGCTGTCGCCGATCGCGCGGCCTGCGCTGCCCCCGCACCTGAGCGCCGACTACCTCGAACAGACCAGGGCCGCAATCGACTTCAACCGGCCCGGCATTCCGATCGTGGCGTCGATACCGTCGGTGCACATCGCCGACACTTACGGCCGGTCGCACCGCTGGCGCGACGGGACGGTCGCCGCGATCACCGCATGGGGACGCGAACACGACGTGCCCATCGTCGATCTGAAGGCTGCCGTCGGCGACGAGGTGATGAGTGGGCGCGGCAATCCGGACGGCATCCACTGGAACTTCGAGGCCCACGCGGCGGTCGCGGACTTGATGTTGAAGGGCCTCGTCGAAGCGGGTGTCGTGGTCTCCGAAGCCGCCGGCGGCTAGCCATGGCCGTCATGGTGGTGACCGATTCGTCCGCGCGATTGCATCCAGATGACCTGCAGCGGTGGGGCATTCGCGAGGTGCCATTGCACGTCTTGATCGACGGCAATGATCTGCGTGACGGGATCGACCCGGTGCCCTACGACGTCCACGACCGGGCGCACGTCACCACGGCCGGCGCCGCGCCTGCCGACCTGACCGAGACCTACCGCAAGGCACTGGCGGACAGCGGCGGTGACGGCGTGGTCGCGGTGCATCTGTCGGCGGCCCTGTCGAGCACGTTCAGCACGGCCGTGGCTGCGGCGCGGGAGTTCGGCCCTGCGGTGCGCGTGGTGAACGCCCGGTCGGCGGCGGCCAGCGTCGGGTTCGTCGCGGTGGCAGCGGCGCGTTCGTCGGCCGCCGGCGCCGACCTCGACGCCGTGGAGGCGGCGGCGCGCTCCGCCGTGCCGCGCGGCCGCGCCTTCATCGTCGTGCACCGGCTCGACAACCTCCGACGCAGTGGGCGGATCGGCACGGCCGCGTCGTGGCTGGGCACGGCACTGTCCCTCAAGCCGCTGCTCTGCATCGACGTCGACGGCAGGCTGGTGCTGTCACAGCGGATTCGCACCCTGTCGAAGGCCCACGCCGCGCTGGTGGAGGCCGTCGCGGAGTTCGTCGGCGACCGCAGGGCGTCGATCGTCGTCCATCACGTCGACAATCACGACGACGCCGACAAGATCGGTGCCACGCTGACGGACCGACTTCCCCAGATCGAGTCGCTCGCGGTGAGCGACATGGGTCCGGTGCTGTCGGTGCACGTGGGCGGCGGGGCGGTTGGCGTGTGCGTGACGGTGGACGACTGAGGCGGCAGGGCCATCACCGGTTTTCGAAAAAGTGAGGGAATCGACGCGAGCCGGCACTCCTAGCTGATGAACGTGGCAGATGGCCACGACGAAGCCAAGGAGACACCATGAACGCCAAGCACGCGAAGTTCGCCGTCAAGTCCGCCGTCGCCGCCCTTGCTCTCGCGGGTTCACTGGCCGCGATTGCGCCGGCCGCCGCTTACGCCGAACGTGTCCCAAGCCCAGATACGCACAGCGACAGCCTGCAGATCACCTGCCACGACCTCCAGACGCAGATCGATGCGCAGGTCCAGGCGTGGGGCGCGGCCTACAACTCGAACAACGCGGCCGGGATGGACGCCGCCCGGGCTGAGTTGACCCGCCTCGGAAACCTGTGGAACGGACCATGCCGGAAGGTCTACGGCGACGTCACTCCGCGGGCGCAGCAGATCATCTCGAGCGTCCAGAAGATGCCACCGAAGAACGTGGGCATCGCGTGACGGCCGATCGTTGCCGCTACGCCGATGCCCGTCCCGTAACGGGCGGCAGATCCTTCAACGTCACGATGCCCGGCGCGGCGGCGACCACCGCCGGTACTGCATTGGTGACCGGCATCGCGGTGTAGATCATGCCCAGCCCCATGAATCCGGGCTCGGTCCAGTCCCGCGGCGGTAGGCAATGCAGCACGGTACGCATGTTGGGCGTACCGAAGACCTGGATGACGTGGCCGTGCTCCAGCGGCTTGGGCGGGGTGACGTGGTTGCCCATGGTCCAGTTGAATCCGACGCTGACGACGTTGCGCTCACCCACCCAGCCGCGGTGGTAGCCGAACACACCGCCGACGGTGCCCTTCGGGATCTGCATGAAGCCGAGGTCGGTGTCACCCGTGGCGGTGCTGAACTCGACGTCGAACGTCATCCGGTCGAGCTTGGCACCGATCGCGTCGGCCATCATGGCCGCCGACTCGGCGAACACCTCGCTCTCGCGCCGCACGCTCTCGGCGAGGCCCGGCGTGTCGGGATCCTTCGAGAATCCCATGGCAGCTTGCGTTCCCGCGGATTCGTACGTTGAGCAGTCGACCGACTCGGTGATGCGGATCTCGTCGACCTTCTCGCATGCCCCGGACAGCACCATGCCGACCATGTTGGTCATACCCGGATGTGCGCCGCTGCCGAAGATCGTGGAATTGCCTGCCGCGCAGGCCTTCCTGATGCGGTCGAGATCCTCCGGCGTCTGCTTGCCCCCGGTGATCCACGCCGCGCTCGAGCACACGTTGACACCGGCCTCGAGCAGTCGGACCAGTTCGTCGACGTCCGGCCACAGCGGGTTGTAACAGCACGCGTCCGGTTTCAGCGCGATCAGCGCGTCGACGTCGTTGGTGGCCTTCACCCCGGTGGGTTCCGGCCAGCCCGCGAGGTCGGCGGCGTCCACCCCGGCCTTGTCGGCGCCGTGCGCATACACCCCAACTAGTTCCATGTCATCGCGCCCGATGATGGCGTGCAGCGACCGCCTGCCGATGTTGCCGGTGGTCCACTGGATCACCCGTAGTGGTCGGTCAGCGGTCATGTGTGCCTCCTCGTTGCGGCCGGATCAGTAGACACTATTCGGAAGGTGTACACCGGCACTACATGGCGGTCGGTTTCGTCCCTGCCCTGCCCGCGTCGGATTTGTCGAAGAACTGACCGAGCAGTTCTCGGGCTTCGGCCTGATCGACACAGGTATAGGAATTCCAGCCCTCGATGCGCAACTGGTCGTCCAGTGGCTTGCCGACGACCTCGAGCACCGTCGCCTTCGCGGAGCGTACGGCCCGCTGCGAGTTTCGCAGGATCTGGCGGGCCAACCGCTCGGCATCTTGCATGACCTGTTCGTGCGGAACGACTTTCGTCACCATGTTGCATTGCAGCGCTTGCTGCGCGTCGATCGGCTCGGCGGTCAGGACCATCTGCATGGCAACGCCGACGCCACACGTGTTGACCAGCCGCGTGATGCCACCGTCCCCGTGATGAAAACCGCGCCGAGCCTCGAAGGAGCCGAACATCGCCTGGTGCGAGGCCACCCGAAGGTCGCACGCCAGCGCAAGCTCCAGACCGCCCGCCAACGCCCATCCGTTCACCGCGGCGATCGTCGGCTTCGCGATCCGGTGCAGTCCTCGGGTGATGCCGCCGAAACCCATGTCGACGATCTCGCGAACCCGGCTTGGCGTCGCGTCGACGTAGTTCAGCGGGACGTAGGTGGCCAAGTCGGCTCCGGCGCAAAAGGCATCGCCGGTGCCCGTCAGGATTGCGACGTCCGTCTCGTCGTCCTCGCCGAAGTCGGTCCAGATCCGGCACAACTCCTCGTGCATCTGCGGTGTGACCGCGTTCTTGGCCTCCGGCCGGTTCAACGTGATGTAGGCGATTCTGTCCCGACGTTCGTATCCGATCTCGATCATCGGTCAATCCTGCACTCGGATGGGGAACGCGTAGTCGATTTGCTTGCAGCGCCGACATCGCCGTTGGCTGGCATGATCGCCGGATGCAACACGCCCTGCCCGCCACACCGTCGACGGTGCACTGGGGCTACTTCGACCCTCGGCTGAAGCCGGCGCTCGTCGTCGCTTCCGGCGACCTGGTGTCGATCGAGACGCTGACCCATCACGCCGGGGACGCCCCCGACCTGCTGATGGATGCGGGCATCACCGAGGTGTTCGACCGGGTGCAGGACCGCGGACCCGGTCCACACCTGCTCACCGGGCCGATCGCGGTCGAGGGTGCGCGGCCCGGTGACGTGTTGCAGGTCGACATCCTGGCGGCCACGCCTCGGCTGCCGTACGGCTCCAACCTGGCCGGGCATTGGGGCCACCTCTACGCCGAACTGCCCGGCGAGCGGGTCACCGTCTACGAACTCGACGTCGACGCGCTGCTCGGCCGGGCCCTGTTCGCGTACGACTGGACCGCGACCCCGCTGGCCGACCAGCCGGGCACCGTCGTCGCACCCGACGCCGGCGCGCGCGAACCGGCACTGGCGGGCGTCGTCGTCCCGCTGCGCCCGCACTTCGGCACGATGGGCGTCGCACCCGCCGAGCCGCAGCGGGTGTCGTCGGTGCCGCCCGGTGACCACGGCGGCAACGTCGACAACTGGCGGATCGGTGCGGGCGGACGGATGTACTACCCGGTCCAGGTGCCCGGTGCGCTGCTGTCCGTCGGCGACCCGCACGTCTCCCAGGGCGACGGCGAGATCAGCGGCACCGCACTGGAGTCGTCACTGAACGGGTTGCTGCGCTTGACCATTCGGCGAGATCTACCGTTCACGGTGCCGGTGCTCGAGACCGCCACCGAGCTGCTGGTGCACGGGTTCGGCGACACCCTCGACGCGGCGATGAAGGCGGCAGCGCTCCGGACCCTCGACGTGCTCGTGGTCAGCTTCGGCCTGTCCCGCAGGGACGCCTACTCCTTCATGTCGGTGGCCGTCGACTTCACCATCACCCAGGTGGTCGACCAACGCCAGGGCGTGCACGGCCGCATCGACAAGCGGTGCTTCCCGCGCTGGCCCGGGGTCGCGCCATGACGGGCATCCGCAGTTTCACCTTCACTCCCCGCGACGGAGTGCCGCCGGGGGTGGCGCCATTCGCCCACGCCACGGCCGCCGGGCAGACGCTGTACGTCACCGGGCAGATGCCGACCGACGTCACCGGCACCGTGGTCGGCGGTGGCGTCGCCGCCCAGACGGATCAGGTGCTGCGCAACCTGCTGCGGGTCACCGAACTCTGCGGCGGGGAACTGGCCGACGTCGTCTCGGTGCGCGCCTACCTGCTCGACTGGGACGACTACGCCGCCTTCAACGACGCCTACGCGCCGTGGTTTCCGCAGCGGTTGCCGTCGCGGACGTGCGTGGGAGTCACCGGGCTGGCGGTCGGCGCGCTCGTCGAGATCGATTGGGTGTGCTGGCGAAGCGACGGTTGGGGGAGAACAATCGAGTCGTGAGGCCCACGGGGCCGGACAGCGCCGCGGGTCAGTCCATCGAGGAGGACCCATGAGCATCTTCTACTCACTCACGCTGGCCGCCGTGGCTGGTCTCGGCGTGGTCTGGCTGGCCGCACTGAACGTCCGGGTGATCAAGCAGTTCGAGCGGGGTGTCGTGTTCCGGTTCGGGCGGTTGCAGAGCGACGTCCGCGGACCGGGTCTGACGATGCTGATCCCGCTCGCCGACCGCCTGCAGAAGGTCAACATGCAGGTCATCACGTTGCCAGTGCCCGCCCAGGACGGCATCACCTGCGACAACGTCACGGTGCGCGTCGACGCGGTCATCTACTTCAGGGTGGAGGACCCGGTGCGCGCCGCGGTCGACGTGCAGGACTACATGTCGGCGATCGGGCAGGTGGCGCAGACGTCGCTGCGGTCCATCATCGGCAAGAGCAACCTGGACGACCTGCTGTCCAACCGGGAGCGCCTCAACGAAGGCCTGGAGTTGATGATCGACAGCCCCGCGCTCGGCTGGGGCATCCACATCGACCGGGTCGAGATCAAGGACGTGAGCCTGCCGGAGTCGATGAAGCGGTCGATTGCGCGCCAGGCCGAGGCCGAACGTGAGCGGCGGGCCCGAATCATCACCGCCGACGGTGAATTCGCCGCATCCGAGAAGCTCTCCCAAGCTGCCAGGGTGATGGCGGAAAGCCCTGCGGCGCTGCAACTTCGACTCTTGCAAACCATGGTCGAAGTTGCCGCGGAGAAGAACTCGACCTTGGTGCTCCCGTTCCCGGTCGAGCTGCTCCGCTTCCTGGAGCGGGCGACACCGGTTACCGAGGAGAAGACGGCCACGGCCGGTGAGACGTCCGAGTCGGCCGCCCCGAAGGTTCCCGACGACGTTCGCGGCATCGCAATCGAGGCACCGCTGACGGGCCGGCGGTCCGGTCAGAACGCCTAGCGTGCGAGGCACTTTGGGGCATGATCGGGTGATGCCGGTGAACGCCGAGGGATTGACCAAGTGGTTCGACGACTACCTCGACACCTTTGCGGCGTGTGCGCGCGGTGATCGCGAGATCGCTTCGCTGCTGGAGTTTTACGGTGTGCCGTTCATCGTCACCAGCGACGAAGGAGTCGTCGCGCTGACATCGGAGGACCAGGTCGCCGCGGTGATGCAGGGCCAACTCGACGGCCTGCGCGCCAACGGCTATCACCACAGCGACGTGCTGCACGCCGAGGTCACCGTCCTCAATTCGGTGTCGGGTCTCTACCGCGGCACCTTCTCGCGCCGCGACCACCACGGCGCGGTGATCGCCAACGTCACCGTGACCTACGTGGCGACGGACGGACCGGACGGCTTGCGGATCTCGCTGCTCGCCGCGCACGGCGACTTCTGAGCCCCATCCACAGAGCGGATTTCATCCACAGCCGAGAGCCTGACGCCGTCTCGTCCGGCCGATGTGGTCCGGTGCCGCGCCTACCGTCGCGGCCATGCGAACCGAACTTCCCGCCGACCGGGCGCACCGCCTGTTGGGGTCGGAGACCGGCGGCGACGCCGAACGGTCCGACGACGAGGAACCCGATACGTCGCTGTCACGGTGGTTGCCCGACACGCCCGCGACCGGTGGCCCGAACTGGCTAGTGGCCATCCGGGCCGATCCGGGCCGGGCCGGTGCGATGGCACTGGCCGCGGTCGGCGCCATCGCCGTACTGGTGACGATCTTCACGTTGATGCGCGACGATCCACCGCCGGTGGTGTCGGCGAAACTCCCTCCGGTGGAGATGGTTTCGTCGGCGAAGCCAACTCCGGGTGAGGCGGCCCCGACGTCCGACGGGCCGGTCGTGGTCAGCGTGGTCGGACTGGTCCACCGGCCCGGCCTGGTCACCCTCGTGTCGGGGGCACGCATCGCCGACGCCCTGACGGCTGCGGGTGGAACGCTCGACGGCGCCGACCTGATCGGCTTGAACATGGCCCGCCGGGTGTCCGACGGCGAGCAGATCGTCGTCGGCATCGCGTCACCGCCGGGCGCGCCGTCGGCGATGGGCAGCTCGATCACGCCGCCGCCTGGCCAATCGCCCGCCCCGGCCCCCGGCGGCGAGACCGCATCCGCACCACCCGGCCCCATCGACCTCAACACCGCCACGGCCGACGAGCTGGACGCGCTTCCCGGCGTAGGGCCGGTCACCGCGTCGGCGATCATCGCGTGGCGCGAAGCCAACGGGCGGTTCGCCGACGTCGAGCAGCTCGGCGAGGTCGACGGCATCGGTCCCGCGCGGCTGGAGAAGCTGCGTGACCTGGTCCATGTGTGAGTACGCCCGACACCGGCGCGGTCGGTCACGACCTGCGGCTGGTGCCCGCAGCATTGACGGCTTGGGGCGTGACCTGTACCGGCATCCTTTGGGGCGCTTCGGGATCCGCGTGGACGACGACGGCCGCGGTGGTCGCCACGTTCGTGGTGACCCGGTGGTGGCACTCCCGTCGGCCAGATGCGGCGCTGTGGCCGGGCGTGCTCGCAGTGCTCGTCGTCGGGATCGGGTTCACGGTCGCGGTGACCCTGCGCGTGCACGACGTGGCCCACCATCCGCTGTCCGGTCAGGTCGGCGCGACGATGTCCGTGGTGGTCGTCGCAACGGAATCGCCCCGCACCGTGGCGGGCAGCAGGTTGATGTTCCGCGCCGACCTGCGAGCCGTCGGCGACCGCCCGACGACCGGTCGCGTGGTGGTGTTCGCGTCGAGCGTCGGCTACGGCGAGCTGACCGCGGGCCGCCCCGCCGCCTTCCGCGCCACAGTCGGGAAGCCGATGCGCCGTGACCTCACGGTGGCGGTGTTGTCGGCGACGGGGGAGCCGACGCTCGGCCGGGCGGGCCGCATCCAACGGATCGCCGCGCAGGTGCGGGCAGCGTTCGGCGACGCGGCGCGCAGGGCACTGCCTGCCGACCAGGCGGCGATGCTGCCCGCACTGGTGCTCGGTGACACGTCGACCGTGAGCGCGACGACCATAGACGAATTCCGGGCCGCCGGACTGACCCACCTCACCGCGGTGTCGGGGGCCAACGTCACCATCGTGTGTGGCGCGGTGCTGCTGGCGGCCGGCATCGTGGGCCCGCGGGTGGCCGTGGCATTGGCCGCCGTCGCGCTGGTGGCGTTCGTCGTCGTGGTGCAGCCGTCGGCCAGCGTGCTGAGGGCGGCCGTCATGGGCGCCATCACCCTGTTGGCGATCGTGGCGCACCGGCGGCGTCGGGCGATTCCGGCGTTGGCGGCCACCGTCGTGGTCCTGATGATCGGCGCGCCGCAACTGGCGGTGGACCTCGGCTTCGCGCTGTCGGCATCCGCCACGGCGGCGCTGGTCGTGATCGCACCGGTGTGGTCGCGACGGCTCGTCGACCGTGGTTGGCCCAAGCCGCTGGCAGACGGGGTCAGCGTCGCCGTCGCCGCCCAGCTCGTCACGGCGCCGTTGGTCGCGGGGATGGCGGGGACCGTCAGCCTGGTGTCCGTGGCCGCGAACCTCGCGGTGACTGTCGTCATCGCGCCCATCACGGTGATCGGCACCGCAGCGGCGGCGCTGTCGGCGTTGTGGCCAGCTGCTGCGCAGTTCTTGGTCCGCTTCACCGGGCCCGAACTGTGGTGGCTGCTTCGGGTGGCGCGCTGGGCCTCGGCCGTGCCCGGCGCCGTCGTGCCGGTGCCACCCGGACCGGTGGGCGTGGTGTTCGTGGCTGCCGCTGGAGTCGGTTCCGTCGTGCTGTGGCGGTGGCGGTGGGGACGCATCGTGGCGGGCTCGGCCGCGATGTGCCTGCTCGCGTGGGCGGTGACGGGCGGCGCGGCTGGCCCGGCAACCGGTGCTGTCGGCGCGACGTGACACGATCTTCAGCGTGAGCCAACTTCACCTCGTGCTGGGTGACGAAGAACTGCTCGTCGAACGCGCCGTTGCCGACGTCCTGCGATCCGCCCGCGAAGCTGCGGGCACCGTCGACGTACCCGTCGACCGGCTGCGCGCCGGCGAGGTGAGCACCAACGAACTGGCCGAGCTGCTCAGCCCTTCGCTGTTCGCCGACGAGCGGTTGGTGGTCCTCGAGGCCGCTGCAGAGGCCGGCAAGGAGGCGGTCGCACTCATCGCCGATGCCGCTGCCGACCTGCCGCCCGGCACCATGCTCGTCGTCGTGCACTCTGGCGGCGGACGCGCGAAGGCGTTGGCCGATCAACTCAAAAAGCTTGGCGCGGAGGTGTATCCGTGCGCGAAGATCACCAAGCCGGCCGAGCGGGCGGAGTTCGTCCGTCGAGAGTTCCGTGCGCTGAAGGCCAAGGTCGGCGACGACACGATCACCGCGGTGCTCGACGCCCTTGGGTCGGACCTGCGCGAGCTGGCCGCGGCGTGCTCACAGCTGGTCGCCGACACCGGTGGCGAGGTGAATGTGGCTGCCGTGCGCCGCTATCACAGCGGCAAGGCCGAGGTGAAGGGCTATGACATCGCGGACAAGGCGGTCGCGGGCGACGTGGCAGGCGCGGCCGAGGCACTGCGCTGGGCGATGATGGGCGGCGAACCGCAGGTGGTGCTGGCCGACGCGCTGGCCGAGGCCGTGCACGCGATCGCGCGCATCGGTCCACTGTCGGGTGATCCGTATCGGCTCGCCGGCGAACTGGGCCTGCCGCCGTGGCGGGTGCAGAAGGCACAGAAACAGTCGCGACGCTGGTCGCGGGAATCGGTTGCCGAGGCCATGCGATTGGTCGCGGCACTCAACGCCGACGTGAAGGGTGTAGCGGCTGATGCCGACTACGCACTCGAAACGGCGGTGCGGCGGGTGGCGGAACTGGCCGCCGAAGGCTGAAGCCCCGAGCGCAGGCTCAGAGCTTGTTGAGGGCCTGCGTCAGCGCGGACTTCTTGTTGGCCGCCTGATTCTTGTGGATGACACCCTTGCTGGCGGCCTTGTCCAACTGACGGTTGGTCGCGACCAGCAACTCGGCGGCCTTGTCCTTCTCGCCAGCGTCGATGGCCTCACGCAGGCCGCGAACAGCGGTCCGAAGGGCGGACTTCACCGACTGGTTGCGCAGTCGGGCGCGCTCGTTGGTACGGATGCGCTTTTCCTGCGACTTGATGTTGGCCACGCGTTGATTCCTTCTAAAGCTGAGTTGGGGGTACTGGAAGTTCATTGCGCCCAGCAAGCGGGCAGGGACCGACGATACCAGTGACCCTCGGCGACCTCCCAATCCCGGCGACCACCGCACCCAGGATCGATAGGTCGAGCGGGGGTTCTCATCGGGCTCGGCAGTCGTCGGGACCGCCGAAACGATTCGTGTGACCGGACGCAGATCGTCGAAATAGAGTTGCGGACGACCTTGGTCGACGCAATCTCTGGAGTGACCGCACCTCAGTCGTATGTACCGTCGTATGTACTGCGGTTGTTTGCCCGTTCGAAGTACCGGCACCCATTTTGGGTCACCCCAAGATCCGTTCAAACGGCCGTCGCAATCGGAACGTCCGTGCTAAGAACTGCGGATGGCTCGAATCAACGGCATACATGGTATCGCTCAACAGTTTCGTGGCCCGAACTCGCTTAGAGAAGTGTGGTTTCCCGCACTGACCGATGGCCTTATCGTGTCGGGACAGCGGGACATCGCAGCCAAGTTGGACGTCGACGACCTGGCCGTGAGCTTCTATGGTGATCTGTTCCGGCCCAAGGCCGCTTTGGGGGCAGAGTATCCGCCATACAAGCCGAAGGATTTGTCGTCTCCCGACGAACGTGAATTCCTGGAGGCACTCTACGATTCTGCGTCCGCCGAAGATCCAGAACTCCTTCCGCCCGAGGGGGCCCTTGGGCCGGGCCGCGACGCCGTCAAGAAAATCGGCGAATATCCGCCTGTGCAAGTAATGATCGAGCGAGTGCTGCGGTCGAAGACATTCGCCGGTGCAATCCCGCAGCGGGCGTTCATCGGCGACCTCAAGCAGGTCATACGGTTTTTGACCGATGAAGAAGTGAAGGGAAAGGTGCTCGCCCGAGTTGACGAAGAAATGTCCGAAGAGACCACGGTTGTGATTGGGCATTCGTTGGGATCGGTGGTCGCCTACGAGTACTTGTGCATGTATCGCCCGAAGTCAGTGAAGGCATTCATCACGCTTGGCTCACCGTTGGGCATACGCAACATCGTCTACGACAGACTTACGCCTCGTCCAACGCAGAACGGGGGCGCTTGGCCTGGGACGGAAGCAGTTGTCTGGACCAACGTGTGTGACCCTCACGACATCGTCGCCATGCGCAAGGACCTTGCGCCGCTATTTCCCAGGGCGGATGGCGGCGAAGTTTCCGATCTCCGCGTTGACAACGGAGGCGAGCCACACGGGATCGGTCCATATTTGACCGCCGCCGAAACCGGCGGCGCGATCGCTGCGGGCCTGTGATCCGCCCGTGCTCGATGGAAACACTCGCACACTGTTCGTCGTGGGTTCCGCGAACTATGAAGAGCCCACGCTAAACACATTGCCAGAGCGCACGCTAGCTGTCGCCGAATCGATCCCGCATTCGATTCGTGAGATATCCGAATCGTTAGGTAGTGTGACGTATGTTTCGAAGCGGAATGCGAGCGATTGCATTGATTTGAAGGCGAGCGAAATAGAATCTCTTCTGCATAAGGCCTGTCAGGACGGCGACATCGTCGTTCTTTATTGGACTGGGCACGGCGTATTGTTGGAGAGCGGTCGGTATATTCTCGCCACAAAAGACTATAAGAAAGCCGATCTGCCACGCAGCGGAATCAAGCCAGAATTGCTTCCTGAATTAATGGTTCGGCGCAACGACGGAGAGGTTGATTCATCTCAGCCACCTACGTTGGTAATTCTCGATTGCTGCTTCTCGCAGAATGCTGGAATCGAGATCTTGAGAAGTGCGCTCACATATAATGAGCACCCCAATCTGTGGGTAATGGCTACCGCGGGCGAAACCGAGTATGCGCAATCCGGTGCGTTCGCTTCTGCGTTGTCGTCATTGATCCGCGATCCGAAGATTGGGCATCTCATGCCGATGGTGCCCTTTGACGTGGTGCTAGAGAGGTGCCGCGCTGCGCTTTCCAGCGACCAGCGCGTCTATCTCTTCCCGCCAGCCTCGGGCGTCTCGGAGTTTCCGCCGTTCTTTCCGAATTTGAGGTACGTCGAGGGTGCGCGAGGGCAGACCGTCGCCGAAATCGACCAGCACTGGATCGCGAAAGCCAACGGCGCCCCTGCGGGTACCTTCAGTTCGGGTTGGTATGTGACGGGCCGCACGGGTCGTGTGCGTGCGGTCGAGGAGATCTCCAAATGGATCGCCGGGAAGGAACAACAAGGTCTGCTCGCGATCGTGACGGGCAGCCCTGGCACCGGAAAGTCGACGGTGCTGGCGTTACCGGTGCTCTTGTCGAAGCCGCAGAGCCGACAGAATCTGCTTGAGACTTGCAGTGCCGATTCGCCGGCAAGAACGGCTGAGGTCTACATATCGACGAAGACGAGAATCATCTCAGTCCATGCGAGGGGTCTCAATGCCGATCAGGTGGCCGCTCAAATCGCGTCCGGCTTGCGGATCAAGGCGTTTACCGTCGGAGAGCTCTTAGATCACTTCCACAACCATCCCACGCGGTGGTACGCGGTGATCATCGTGGACGCCGTTGATGAGGCGGCGGATCCGCTGCAGCTACGGGATGAGTTGTTGTTGCCTATGACCCGACACTACGGTTTGCGGCTGGTTCTCGGGGCGAGACCCAACGTGGTCGAAGGTGTCAGCGCAGATCTGCGAATCGATCTCAATGCCCAAGAGCATCACGACCCGGAAGCAGTCGTCGAGTACGTATCTCAACTTCTGATGGCGACCCACGAGCCCGAGCTGCATCCGGCTCCCCCCTACAGGTCCGCGTCGGGCATTCCCGACGAGCAGACCGTCAAGATTGCCAGGGCCATTGCGAGCTATGCGACGTCGAGCGATGGCGTGGAGTCCTTTCTCATCGCTCAGGTCATCGCTCGTGCCGTTCGAAGCAGGCCCGACCGGCTCAATGTGGATTCGTCGAATTGGGAATCACAATTGCCGTCGAGCTTCAACGAAGCATTCGAGGAGGAGCTCCGAGGCCTCGGAGACAAGCAGTACGTCGCGCTCATCCTGCTTGAGGCGTTGGCGTGGGCAAAGGGTCCGGGTCTGCCGTGGGAGAACGTCTGGCTGTCGGTGGCCCAAGCGATCCAGCGGCTTCATCCGCAATCGGAGCGACGGGTGACGGTCAGTGACCTCGACATTCGATGGTTGCTGAGCAAAGACGGCGCCCTCAACCGTGCTGGGGCGTACATCATCGAGGATCTCGGCCCTGGAAACCGATCCGTATTTCGGCCGTTTCACGACCGATTGACCGATCACCTCAGGCAAAGATTGTTGGACAGCATGCGGGGCGGCCGAAGTGGGCAATCGTTGGCCGATAAATGGCTCCGTATCGAGTCGCTCATCACCGACGCCCTGATGAGCACGCTGGTTCTGCCGAACGCGAATTCAGCCGACTGGGCACTAGCCCATCCGTATATACGTACCTACTTGGCAGAACATGCTTCCGGGGCAGGGCAAGAGAAATTCTTCAGCATCGTGAAGCAGAATGGGTTTCTTGCTGTTGCGGATCCAACCACCCTTACGCCGTTGCTATCTCCCACGTCGATTCTCGCATCCTCGAGTGCGCGCATCTATCGACGTGCTCGTCCTCTGCTTGGCGATAACCCGAATGAGAATGCGGCATATCTTTGCGAAGCCGGCCTGGCGACGGGCAATACGCTCGAAACTGGTCAAGAAGGCATCAGACCCACGTATTCGACGCTCTCGGCCTTCATCTTGAGAGATGAAGCCTTGCTGACCTTGACGGGCGTTGGAAGGCTGCGAGCTTTGAATGCGATTACGGCGAATGACGGACGGACAGTCTTGATTGCCTGCAACGAGAACGGTGTCGTACAGACTTCCGATCCGCAAACGGGTTCTCCAGCAGGGCAGGGGTTGAAGATTCCTGAAGAGGTTCATCCCATCCTCGGCGCTGCGGTGGGCCAATGTGGCAATGGTGACGTGTTGCTGGCGGCCAGCGACGGCAAACGCAACGTCAGGGTCTGGGATGTGCGTGCAGGGGCGTTCGTCGCCAATTTCGGCGGTCATGCCCGCGCCATTCGTGAGATGGCCTTCGTACAGATTGGCAGCCTCGACAGCATTCTGGTTTGTGCTGATGGCGATGTGTTGCGGCTCTGGGATCCAAGCAGTGGGCTGCAATTGGGCCCATCGTTGTCGGCCGATTTTAACAAGATCAGCACGATTGTCAGTAAGGCACTACCCGGAAACTGCGTATTGCTCGCCGCGGGAGCCGACGACGGATCGGTAACGTTGTGGAGATGCACGCAATTGGACTTGTCGAAGTTCATCGCGAATCGAGCGAATAGGGTCGCCGGCAAGTCGAGTGCATCGCCGACTTTCAAACACTATCGCTCATTGACCACCCAAGGTAGTGCCGTGACCAGTCTGTCGTTCGACGTTCAAGATGGTTCGCACGTGCGCTTGGCAGTGGGCCTGGGAAACGGCGCCGTGTATCTCTGGGACGTGAAGTCCGGAAAAGCAACCAGCATTCTTACGTTGGATTCAGGAGATCCGGCCTTGGTCGCGCTGTGTTCGAGCCAAGACGGCGATCCGACCTTGGTGGTGAACGGTCCCGACAACAAGATCGAGGTACTCGATCCGACGACTGGTGGGCGCCTCAGAGATCCCCAGGGTGGGCACAGCGGCAAGATCGAGCACATCGTTTTCGAGTGCTTGGACGATGGCGAGCCCGTATTGGCGACTGCAAGCCGTGATGGGACGGTGAGAATCTGGGACGTCGGCGACGTCGATGCCGAGATGAAAGCCGCGGTGACGGCCCCCGGTCCGGCGACGGCCGTCGGCGCCGCTGTCTCCGAAGGTGGCAGTCTATTGCTGGCGTACATGTGCAAGGGCGAGCCCGAGGTGCATTTGTGGGATGCGACGGCAAACGAGCCTGTGGGGGCGTCATTTCGACCGGCCAGCTGGCAAAAGGTCGTGAACTTGGGTTTTGGGCGGACCGAGAAGTCGCTTGCGGTGCTGGTGGGAGCCCGTGGCGGCATGGTTCGTGCGCACAGCCTCGATGGCACAGTGTCCGGCGACGGTCACGACTTTACTGAGGAGAATCCCACCGCATTCACGTTCGGATATTTTGGCGCGGATCCCGTCGTCGTAGCCGGGCGCGATCCGCGGAGAGTTTCGATGTGGAACTTCGAGTCGGGCGATCGCATCAAGGACCCGATAGTCATTGCGCGACCGGGCAATGAAGCCGTTCGCACGATTACGGCGTTGGCGATTGACGGTGAGAGTGCTACGGACACAGTCATTGCGGTGGCTCATTCCAATCCGACTCGTTCGGTCGGTGTCGTTAGACACGCTGCGGCAATCGACATTCGGGTCGTGGGTCCGAAGCCCAGTATTCGACTTTGCGAATCGAATGGCCGCATCAACGCACTTGCGATGTTCCGTACAGCGAGTGACCGAAGGTATCTCGTCGAAGGTGGAGACGGGTGTGAAGTCCACGTGTGGGACGTTGCTGATTTGAAGTGCGTCGCCACGATCAGGCGTCGAAGTGCCGTACGTTCACTGGCTGCGACGGGCCGGTTCTTGGTGATCGGCGATGACGAGGGCGTTGCGGCCGTCGAGCTGGACTTGGGCGTGTTGGGTTTGGGCGGCCGCTGAGGTGGTGAGGACACGAGCAGCGCTTGAGTTCCCATTGGCCAGATCCGTTGTCGTGTCGAAGCACTCGGCGCGCAGAACCGACGGTCACCCTGGTCGTCGAGGCGATAAGCGTCGCACGACCTGCCAACTAACCGCGAGTAGTGCAGCATGAACAGCGTGAGCCTGCGAACACTCCCGCTCGAGAATGCGCGCATTCGTGCTGTCCACCATGCCCGCAATACATTTCCTCCGATCTTCAGCGGCTACAACCAGCTGGGTTCCTACGCCGGCGCTTTTGATGAGATGTTCGACGACAACGGGAACGTTCGCGGCCCGTACAAAGGGATCTTCACCGAGCTCGGGCCGTCCAACAGTTCAGAATTGAATGCGCGTGCCGAGGCGCTCGGCCGCGCCTTCATCGATCAGGGCATCACCTTCTCCCTGTCGGGTCAGGAGCGGCCCTTCCCTTTGGACCTGGTTCCGAGAGTGATCTCGGCGGCCGAGTGGTCGCGACTCGAGCGGGGAATAACCCAGCGTGTGAAGGCGCTGGAGCTGTATCTCGACGACATCTACGGTGAGCAGGAGATCCTCCGCGACGGCGTCATACCGCGCCGGCTCATCACTTCGTGCGACCACTTCCACCGCGCGGCCGTGGGGATCATTCCGCCCAATGGAGTGCGCATCCACGTGGCCGGTATCGACCTCGTCCGCGACGGCCAGGGCACCTTCCGCGTGCTCGAGGACAATCTGCGCTCGCCGTCGGGAGTCTCCTATGTGATGGAGAACCGCCGCACGATGGCACGGGTCTTTCCCAACCTATTCGCTACCCACCGCGTTCGCGCGGTCGGCGACTACGCGTCCCACCTGCTGCGGGCCCTGCGCAGCGCGGCCGCATCCAACGAGGCCGATCCGACGGTCGTGGTGCTGACCCCCGGCGTCTACAACTCGGCGTACTTCGAGCACTCGCTGCTGGCTCGACAGATGGGCGTCGAACTCGTCGAGGGACGTGACCTGTTCTGTCGCGACAACACCGTCTACATGCGTACGACCGAAGGTGAACGTCAAGTCGACGTCATCTACCGCCGCATCGACGACGAGTTCCTCGACCCGATGCATTTCAAGCCGGACTCAGTGCTTGGTGTGGCAGGCCTGCTGAATGCGGCTCGGGCGGGCAATGTCGTCATTTCCAGTGCAATCGGCAACGGCATCGGCGACGACAAACTGGTGTACACCTACGTGCCGACGATCATCGAGTACTACCTCGGCGAAAAGCCCCTGTTGGCCAACGTCGACACCTTCCGGTGCTGGCTCGCCGAGGAGCGCGAGGAGGTGCTGGACCGCATCGAGGATCTGGTGATCAAGCCGGTCGAGGGGTCAGGCGGCTACGGCATCGTCTTTGGTCCCGACGCGTCCGAGAAGGAGCTCGCGACGATCAGCAAAAAGATCCGCAGCGATCCGCGCGCCTGGATCGCTCAGCCGGTCGTTCAGTTGTCCACGGTGCCAACCCAGATCGGCGATACGCTGGCGCCACGGCACGTCGACTTGCGTCCGTTCGCTGTCAACGATGGCGAAGACGTCTGGGTGCTCCCCGGTGGACTGACTCGGGTGGCGCTGCCGGAGGGCTCGCTGGTGGTCAACTCCAGCCAGGGCGGTGGATCCAAGGACACCTGGGTGCTCGCGTCGCGGACCTCGGTCGCCGATCGCGAGCTCGCGGGCCGCGAGGTGGTGCGGACCCTGCCCAAGCACACCACGGTAGAGAAGGACGGCGACTCGCCTTCGTTGGTGCAGCAGCAGCACCCCCATTTGCCGAATTCGGGGAGCGATCAGCAACAGCAACAACAACAACAGCAACAACAACAACAGGGGGTTGTCGACTGATGTTGGCGCGCAACGCTGAATCGCTCTACTGGATCGGACGCTACGTCGAACGGGCCGACGACACCGCCCGCATTCTTGACATCACTGTCCACCAGCTACTCGAGGACTCGAGCGTGGACCCCGACCAAACCTCGCGGACGCTGTTGACGGTGCTCGGCATCGATCCACCGCAGAAGACGCTTAACGTATGGTCGCTGACAGACTTGGTGGCGTTCAGCCGCGACACGGATGGCGGCTGCTCTATCGTCGAAGCGATCTCGGCGGCCCGTGAGAATGCCCGCGGCGCACGCGAAGTCACGTCGACAGAGATGTGGGAGTGTCTGAACACCACGTACAACGCGCTCGCCGAGCGCGAACGCGCCGCGAAGCGACTCGGCCCGCATGAGTTCCTGTCGTTCGTCGAGGGTCGCGCCGCGATGTTCGCCGGGCTGGCTGACTCCACGTTGTCCCGCGACGACGGCTACCGGTTCATGCTCCTCGGCCGAGCCCTTGAGCGCGTCGACATGACCGTCCGTCTGTTGCTCGCGCGGGTTGGGGATCCGGCGTCATCGCCGGCCTGGGTGACGGTGTTGCGCTCTGCGGGTGCCCACGACGCATACCTGCGTACCTATCGCGGTGTGCTCGACGCCAGCCGCGTGGTCGAGTTCATGCTGCTCGACCGGCTCTTCCCGCGGTCGGTGATGTATTCGCTGCGGTTGGCCGAGCACAGTCTCGACGAACTGCATCATCGTGCACTCAACCGTGTCGGTGCCACCGCTGAGGCGCAACGTTTACTTGGTCGGGCTCGCAGCGAGCTGGAGTTCCTGCGTCCGGGTGTGCTGCTGGAGTCGCTGGAGCAGCGGCTGGCGGGACTCCAGGCGACCTGCCGAAACGTTGGAGAAGCCTTGGCGCTGGAGTACTTCCACTCTGCACCGTGGGTGGCATGGACCGACGCCGGCCGCAGTGCCAGTCTGGTGATCGAAGCGGGTGAGGTCTAACAATGTGGCGCCTGCGACTGATCCACGCCACTGGGTATGCCTATAAGTCCCCCGTCACCGCGTCGTTCAACGAAGCCCGGCTGACGCCGCGTTCGGACTCTCGGCAGAACGTCATCCTCAATCGAGTCGAAACCGTGCCTGCCACCAGGTCGTACCGGTACGTCGACTATTGGGGCACGGCGGTTACCGCGTTCGATCTGCACGCGCCGCACACCGAGCTTGAGGTGACCGCGTCATCGGTCGTCGAGACCGACGTGAGTGAGTTGCCGGAGGACACGGTGACCTGGGAGGAATTGCAGTCCGAGCTCGTCATCGATCGGTTCGACGAGGTACTCACTTCCACGAACTACACCCCCGCGAGCAAGCGATTGGTGCGCGTCGGCCAAAAGATCGCCAAGGAGCACGCTCCACAGGACGCCGTCACCGCAGCGGCCAAATGGGTACACAGCGAACTCGAATACGTGCCCGGCACCACCGGCGTGCATTCTTCCGGCCTCGACGCGCTGCGCGAGGGCCAAGGCGTCTGCCAGGACTTTGCGCATCTGACCTTGATCCTTTTGCGCAGCATGGGGATTCCGTCGAGGTACGTGTCGGGCTACCTGCATCCGCAGAAAAAGGCGGCGATCGGCGATACCATCGACGGACAAAGTCACGCCTGGGTGCAGGCGTGGACGGGCGGTTGGTGGAACTACGACCCCACCAACGACACCGAGATCAACGAGCAGTACGTCAGCGTCGGCGTGGGCCGGGACTACGCGGATGTCACGCCGCTGAAGGGAATCTACTCGGGGGAGGGGTCCACGGACCTCGACGTCGTCGTGGAGATCACCCGGCTGGCCTAGCGGCCAACAGCACACCTGCAGGGCGGGCCAACGGTTCGGCACGATGCTGGCCATGATCGAGGCCGGCCGTCTGAATCCAGGCAAACTCGTCTCCCGCACGGTCAGCCTTGCGGAAGCGAGTGGCGTACTGGAGTCGATGGAATCGTTCGGCACGCTCGGTGTCGTGGCCATCGACCGATTTTGAGGAGTGTTGGATTGGCCGGGCGACCAGGGGAATTCGACCGAGACCAAGCGCTGAGTCTGATCCAGACGGAGTTTTGGGCACACGGCTACAAGGGCACGTCGATGGCCGATCCGGTGCAGGCCACCGGCCTCGCATCCGTCCGCCTCTACGCAGCATTCGGCCCGAAGGAGGCGATGTTTCGCGCTGCGATCGAGCGTTACGAACGACGAGAAGGCGGCTTCGCCGATCGTGCCCTGGCCGAGGAGCCGACGGTGCGCCAAGCCCTCGAGCGAATGCTCCGCGACGCCGTTGCGGTGTACACCGGGCCCCGAACCCCGTGGCTGCATGGTGGTCAGCGCGGCCACCAATAGCTCCGCCGACAACGATGCGGTGCGCGAGTGGCTGGAGCAACACCGCAAGCAGCGCACTGCCTCCATCGGCGCACGTCTGCGAAGCGCTGTCGCGGCAGGCGAATTGAGGCAGGGCGCCGACGTACAAGCGGTCGGCGATGCCTTCGCTGCCGTCCCTCACGGGTTGTCCGTACAGGCACGCGACGGCGTCCCTCGGCGCCGCCTGCTCGCATTGATCGGGCCGGCCAGGACGATGCTGGCTACCGCGTAGCGCGCGAGTTGGCAACGCCCATATTGCGGTAACCCGGGTGAACGTGCGGCGTCAGTCCCTGCTGCTCGGCAACCGTCGCCAGCAGTTCGCGCAGCGTTTCGCGCTGCTGCGCGTCCAGCCCCGCAGTCAGCAGACGGTCGTGTTGCCTGGCGACATCGGCGATCTTGCCCATCAGCTTCTTGCCGGACGCGGTCAGATGGATCGCATGCAATCGCCGGTCATCTGGATTCCGGCGCCGTTCGACGTAGCCGCGATCCTCCAACTCGTCGACGTACGCGACTACCCGACTGGGTAGGAGGCCGAGTTGGCCGCTGAGCGCCTGCTGACTGCGTCCCGGCTCGGCTGCGACCGCCCGAAGGATGCCCGCATGCGCCGGCGACAAGTCGACCGACGCAATGAGATCGACGAACACCGAGGCGGAGTGATGGCCGAGCTGCGACAGCAGAAACGCCACGCCATCACCGTGCTGAGAACCTGCTGACATGCGGCGATCGTATCACCGGCGAACGATTCGCCAGGAAAACCATCCTAGCCCTTGCCTGTCGGCGGCTGCAGGAATATCGTTCATTGCATGAATGATTCACAAATGGATACGAATAGGGCTACGGGCCGCCCCGTGCAGGGTGGCCCACCGCTACCCCTGCTGGCGGCCATCTCGCTGGGGTTGCTGCTCGCCGGCTTGGCTGTCGGAATCGCGCTCGGCGGTGTCATGCCACTGCCTTACAGCTCGGCGATATTGGACTACGTGGCCGGCCATCACGAGGCGGCCGTCGCCATCGCGGTCGGCACCTTCGGGTCGTCGGTACCGCTGGCCATCTACGCTGCCACGGCGAGCGCACGTCTTCGCCAACTGGGCATCACCGCGCCAGGGGCGACGATTGCGCTCGCCGGCGGACTGCTCGCATCGGCAGGACTCGCGTTGTCGGGCCTGACGGCGTGGACCCTGTCCCGGCCCGAGGTCACCTCCGACGCCGAACTGGTGCGCGCGCTGTACTACCTGACGTTCTTGACAGGCGGCCCGTGGCACGTGGTCACGCTGGGTCTGTTGATAGCCGGTATCGCGGTGCCCGGCCTCATCGTCGGGTTGCTCCCCAGGCCAGTCGCATGGGCGGGGCTGGTCATCGCGGGGATCGCGGAACTGACCACGCTGGTGCTGATCTGGCCGGGACTGTCGCCCCTGTTGCCGGTCGCGCGGTTCACCGGACTGATCTGGCTGATCGTCGCCGGAGCGCTGTTGCCGCTACGCCGGCGCAACAAGCAGGAGGTGCGGGCGGGGGTGGGTGCACCGTGAAACTGTCTGTGAGCGTGACGAGTTACTCGTGGCCGGACGAGACGGCCGATCGGCTCGCGGCGATCGCCCATGCGCTCGACGACAGTGCGGTCGACACCTTGTGGGTCCCCGATCATCTGCTGCAGGCCGATCCCGCCAGCTCACTCGATGAACCGATGCTCGAGGCCTACACCACATTGGGATTCCTCGCCGCGGCGACGTTTCGGATCCGGCTCGGGACCATGGTCACGGCGGCGACGTTCCGCGCCCCTGCGCTGTTGATCAAGGCAGTGACCACTCTCGACGTGCTCTCGCGTGGCCGCGCATGGCTGGGAATCGGCGCGGGCTACAACGCCGACGAAGCCCGCGCGATGGGCCTGTTCCTGCCCGACACCGCCGAGCGGTTCGCCCGGATGGCGGAGCTGCTGCGGCTGGCCCGTCAGATGTGGGCCGGCGACGAAAGCCCCTTCCATGGCACGTATTCCACTCTCGAGCACCCGGTCTGTCGCCCGCGCCCGGTCACGACGCCCGGCCCGCCGGTGCTGATCGGCGGCACCGGCGAACGTCGCACGCTGCGGCTGGTCGCCGAGTACGGCGACGCGTGCAATCTCTTCGACGTGCCCGACGGCGGTGCCGCGATCCGCCGACAGCTTGCCGTGCTGGACCGTCACTGCGCGGACGTCGACCGCCCGGCCGACGAGATCGAACGCACCGTTACCACTGCGCTGCAACCGGACGAATCCGCCGACCAGCTGACCGAAAGGTGCAGTGTCCTCGGCGAGTTTGGAATCGATCACGTCGTGGTGATCGCGCGGGGCCGGCCGCTGAGCGACGCCGACCTCAATTGTGTTGCGGCGGCGGCGGATCA
This sequence comes from Mycobacterium sp. URHB0044, assembly GCF_000620625.1. Taxonomy (GTDB): domain Bacteria; phylum Actinomycetota; class Actinomycetes; order Mycobacteriales; family Mycobacteriaceae; genus Mycobacterium. The sequence goes on from NZ_JIAW01000002.1 coordinate 453,977, forward strand.
GCTCGCCAGCTCATCGCCAAAGGCCGAGGTGCCAGCGCAGTAGGCGGGCCTTCTCGGCGCCGATGTCCGGTTCGGCGGCGTCGAGGAGCCGACCAATTCGGTCGCGGGTGGACGTGGGCAGTATCTCGTACGCCGTCGCAGCGCCGCGCTGCAGCCAGCTGGAAAGGTCCGACCTCGCTCGGGCACCTAGCTGGTCGTCGGCGACGAGTACGAGATCTGCCTCGATCCGTGTCCACGTGTCCCGGGCGATCAAGAGCCTGAACGCGGCGCGCCGTGCATGCGCGGGCTGGTCCGTGCCGAGCAGCTCCCACAGGCGGTCGATGCGCACCAGATCGGGCTGGCCGCGCAACGTCGCCGTGGCGGCGCGGACGACGATCGGTGCCGGATCGGTGAGCATGTCGGCGATCTGGCCGAGAGGGCCGCCCAGGCGGCGGACCGCGCGCACCGCCTCGGCCCGCACCCGCGGGCGGTCGTGCCGCAGGTAGTCGGCGACCAATCTCGCGTCGTCGGCCGTGCCGCACTCACCGAGTCCTGCCACCGCTCCACGCAGCGTCACGCCGTCACCCGCCACGAGCATGGCCCGGTAGTGCTCGGCCGCGTCGCGGCCGGCGCGGCGCATCGCCCACTGTGCGGTAGACCGCACCACCGCCGACCGGTCCGACAAGAGCGCTTCCGCTGCCTCCGGCCGTCCCAATTGGACCAGTCCGTCGAGCGCTTCGGCCCGTACGCGCGCGAAGCGGGCGGCGAGCAGGCGGTCCAACGTATCCCGCCGCCGGTCTCGCACGGCGGCGCGGACGACCGCCTCGGCGCACAGCCGCTGACAGACGATGTCTCGCTCGGTCAGCGCCGTCCGCACCAACGCCTCCGAGTCGGTGCGGCTCGACTCCAGCCATAGCCGGTAGCCGAGCCGCCGTACCTGACGGTCCGCGCTCGCCCTTGCCGCGTCGAGTGTTTCGTCCGAGCGCGTGCGCATTGCCTCAGTCACCGCTGTGGCGGCGTAATCGCCTCGGCGCCAAGCACGTAGGGCCATCGCCACGCCGGCCGCCCGCACCAGCCCCGCCGTATCGGCCGCGCCGAGCGCCTCGTCGAGCGCGGCTCTGGCGTCGTCCCGCACGGGCGGTGCCCAATCGGTCGTGCGGATCAGTAGTACGGGGAGCAGTCGTTGATCGCGGCGCATCAGCGGCGTGTTCACGGCGCGCTGCCGCAGATGCCCGTCGTACACGCACGCGGTGAGTAGAAGTGCCAGCGGATCGGACGCGGCCCGGGCGGGGTCGGTGATCTGCAGCCGCTGATCGTCTGCGGCAGCCAACCACGGCCATTGCCTCAGCCTGGCGTCGAGCCGAACCCAGGTGCCCGGGCGCAGGGTCGCCAGCGTCCGCAGTGCCTCGTCGGGGCTCGAGCCGGTCACTGCCAGCCGCACGAGGGCTGCCGCGAGGTCGTCCGCGCTGCGCCCGGCATCGGCTTGCGCGGCGAAGACGGTCAAGTCGTGGATCAGTTGGGCGGTCTGGTGCATACCCCTGGGTGAACTTCCACGCGGTGCAGGTCGTCGCCGAGTTCGACCTGGCGGTCGAACGCCGAGGCGGCACGTGCGCGCCACTCGTCCTCCTGACCGGGTGCGAGCGGAGGCACGTAATGGGTGAGGATCAGGGTTCCCACGCCGGCGCGAGTCGCGGTGGCTGCCGCTTCCTCGACGGAGGAATGGTAGTCGAGGATGTCCTTCAGTCGCTGCTGCGGAACTTGCTCGACGAGGTCCTTGCGAATGACGGTGTGCACCAGTGCGCCTGCGCCTTCGGCGAGTTCGTCGAGGCTCGCGCAGGGCACCGAGTCCCCGGCAAGCACGACCGATGCGCCGGCGTACTCGATCCGGAACGCGATCGTGGGCTCCACGGGCCGGTGATCGGTGGGCGCCACCCGGATGTGGACGGCGCCGTGTTGATTCCCCGTCGCTCCGCTCGCCTCGACCGATTTCCCCGTCGCTTCGCTCGCCTCGACCGATTTCCCCGTCGCTTCGCTCGCCTCGACGGCGTCCCACACCGAACCGTCGGTGTACTCGTGCACCTCGACGACGGGTGGTTCGGTGATGTCGGCGTGGTGGGCGATCCGGTAGCTGATGTCGGGGGCCAATGCGGCCAGCGTCGCTTCGACCACGGCCGCGGTGCCTGGCGGACCTATCACGGGCAGGGGAGTGCGGGTGAAGGTGGTGACCCATCGTGTCGTGATGACGTCCGACAGGTCGGTGATGTGGTCGCTGTGCAGGTGCGTCAGAAGTAGTGCGGTGACGTTCGCAGCGCCGACGCCCACTGCCGCGGCCCGCATCAGCACCCCGCGACCGCAGTCCACCAGGAACGTCTGATCGCCCGCCCGCACCAACGTCGATGGTCCAGCGCGGTTGGGATCCACCATGGGACTCCCGGTGCCCAGCAAGGTGACTTCGATCATGTGCACATACCTACCTGGTGACGCGCGCGCGTGCGTCGGAACGGACACATTCCCGACCGGCGCACCGTGATGCCAGGCCTCGGAGTTTCAATAGGCTATCGACGCATCGCTGAAAAGCGCCTGTTGTTGCGCTTTGATGCCGGGTGGTACCGGCGCAATCTTTCAATGAGTCATTTACTGCTGCGAAACAGATCAGCAATAGACGCCGCTTAGCGTCGACCTCATCTGCCAGTGAGGAGCAACCCATGACATTCGACTACTCGAGGCTCGTCGCGAGCTGTGCCGTCGAGTCGCCCGAGCACGCGATCACCCTGCCGCCAGAGGCGTACGGCAGCGACGAGCTCTACGCGGCCGAGGTGGACAAGGTCTTCAAACGTGGCTGGATCCCGTTGTGCCGCACCGAGCAGGTGGCGACCCCGGGGAGCTATTACAGCATCGACATTCTCGGCACACCGCTGGTGGTGACCCGTGACCGGCACTCGGAAATCCGGATCTTGTCGCGCAACTGCAGCCACCGCTGGATGGAGGTGTGTAGTGGCGCCGGCGAGGCCAACGTGCTGCAGTGTCCCTACCACCTGTGGTCGTTCGGGCTGGACGGGCACCTCGCCGGGGCGCCGGAGATGAAGAAGTCGGCCGGATTTGATCGAAAAGACCACCCGCTCAAGAAGTTCCGGCACGACGTGTGGAAGGGCTTCGTCTTCGTCAACTTCGACGGCCAGGCCGAGCCACTGGCGACCCAGATGGCCGCCCTGGATCCGATCGTGGATCCCTATGACTTCGAGAATTATCAGACCGTCGAACAAACCGACTGGGGTGTGTGCGACTGGGACTGGAAGATCATGGTGGACAACTTCATGGAGTGCTACCACCACATGGGACCGCACCGCGGATCGTTGGAGACGGAGTTCCCGGCCGCGTTGAGTTACACCGGCGAGGTCGGCGACTACTTCACCACGATGTGGTCGGAGCAGGCGCCCGGCTACCCCGCCGAGGCCCCGTTCCTCGCGCCGGGCGCGCCCACGCTGAGCCCGGAGCACTTCCACAAATCACTGATCTTCATCGCGTACCCGCTGCTGCAGGTGGCGATGGGCCCCGGCTACATGTACTGGCTCAAGACCCTTCCGCTCGGAGCAGGCAAGATCGAGCTCCAGCTCGACATCTGCATGTCGCCCGCCGCGCTCGCCGCTCCCGGACTGGAGGAACGTCGAAGCCAGCTGGTCAAGATGATCTGCGACATTCACCGCGAGGATCTCGACGTGTGCGCCGCGGTGCAGCGCGCCGTCAAGTCCGGCGTGACGAGCACCGGTCGACTGTCGCATCTCGAGCGGCAGCTGTGGGAGTTCTACCGCTACCTCGGCCGCGAACTCGGCATCGTCAACCCGGCATCAACCCTCGCATCGGCAGGATAGGCAACACATGACCAGCACCCTGAACGGACAGACATCGGGCACCCAAACCAAAACGGAGGTCAGTGAAGTCGCCGAACGGTTGACGGCGGCCGGGGTGAAGTACGCGGCGATCAGCTTCGTCGACATGCACGGCAAGCCCAAGGCCAAGATGGTCCCGCTCAATCACCTCGATCAGGCGTCGCGTGGCTCGGAGATGTTCACCGGCGCCGCCCTCGACGGAGTGCCGCAGGACGTCAACGACGACGAGGTGGCACCACACCCCGATCTGGACGCCGGCATCATCGCGCCGTTCAACCGCGAAATCGCCTGGTTCCCCGGCGATCTCTGGATCGGCGAGACGCCCTTCGAGGCGTGCAGCCGGCAGATCCTCAAGCGCGTCACGGCGGACGCCGCGACGCTGGGCTACACCTTCAACCTGGGCATCGAGACCGAGTTCTTCCTGCTCACCGACGACCGGACCGGAACACCCGCGCCTGCCAGTCTCGACGACGACCTCGACAAGCCGTGCTACGACCTGCGCGGCATGCTGCACAACTACCCGGTGGTCGACGAGATCGTCTCGGCCATGAACGAACTCGGTTGGGACGTCTACTCGTTCGATCACGAAGACGGCAACGGCCAGTTCGAGACCGACTTCACCTACACCGACGCGGTGTCGATGTCGGACCGGCTGGTGTTCTTCCGCATGATGGTGGGCGAGATCGCCCGCAAGCATGGACTGTTCGCGTCGTGGATGCCCAAACCGTTCGCCGACAGGACCGGCAGCGGCGCCCATTACAACATGTCACTGGCTGACGCGTCGGGTGCGAACCTGTTCGAGGAGAGCGACGATCCGCGCGGCTGCGACCTGTCGGCGCTCGGTTACCAGTTCATCGCCGGAGTGCTGCGCCATGCGTCGGCGATTTGCGCGGTGATCGCCCCGACGGTGAACAGCTACAAGCGACTGGTGAAGCAGGGCAGCATGTCCGGGCTCACCTGGGCACCGATCTTCGCCTGCTACGGCGACAACAATCGGACCAACATGCTCCGCATCCCCAGGGGCGGCGGACGCGTGGAGTGCCGTGCCGCCGACAGCGCCAACAACCCGTACCTCGGTGCGGCCCTCATGCTTGCAGCGGGGCTGGAGGGCATCCGGGAAGGACTCGACCCCGGTGACCCCAACCGCGACAACCTCTACAACCTCTCGGAGGCCGATCTGCTGCAGCGCGACATCGGCTGGCTACCCCGGTCCCTCGGTGACGCGATCGATGCGCTCGAGGCAGACCCGCTGGCGCGCAGCGTGTTCGGCGACGTCATGTTCGAGTCGTACGTGACGGAGAAGCGCGCCGAGTGGGACTCCTTCACCGCGCACGTGTCGTCGTGGGAGTCCGACCGCTACCTGAGGTTCTGGTGATCAGCCGGTGGAGTGAGCTGACGTCCACCCAGCTGGCCTCGCGGGTGGCGGCCGATCCCGACCTCGTGGCGCTCATCCCCGTCGGCGCGACCGAACAGCACGGCCCGCACCTGCCGGTGGGCACCGACACGATCGTCGCCGAGGCGCTCGCCGACGCCGCGGCGGGAGACGAGGCGATCGTGCTGCCCGCTCTTGCCTTCGGCGCCAGCTACTTTCACGGCACCGACCTCGCGGGCACCGTCGCCTTCTCTGGCGCGGACACCGCCGCTGCGGCGTACCGCGTCGCGCGGGCGTGCACCGATTCGGGAGTGAAGCGGGTGCTGTTCGTCAACGGCCACGTCGGCAACGCGGCGCCGTTGTGGATCGCCTGCGACGAATTCCGCCGCGAGTTCCCTGACGGGCGCGTCGGTGTCATGCAGTGGTGGGATTTGACTCCCGACATCGCTCGACGTGCGACGGCCGACGCGGTGGACTGGCACGCCAACGCCGCCGAGACGTCGCTGATGCTCGCGCTGCGACCGGAGTTGGTCGACGTCGACAAGCTCGCGGAGGCCGACGATCCCGACCGCACGGCCGGTGTCGTCTTCCGCTACGCCGTCGCGCAGGTGTCGACGAACGGCGTGACCGGACTACCGTCCCAGGCGTCCAAGGCTTCCGGGCTCGAGCTGTGGCGCGACGTGGTGGCCGCGGCGCGCGAGGTCGTCGAACGCGCGCATCGGGAGCGCGCGCCATTGAGCTAGCGAACGTGCACCCGCACCGTAAGATCCGCGAGGTGCCGACTGGAGAGCATCGCGCGCAGGTCCGCGCCATCGGCCGACCGCGCATCGACGCCGACGCCGCGCCCACGACCTCGCCGAGGGCGGGGATCGTCAACGCCGCGACGAAGCTCTTCTCGGAGAAGGGTTACGCGCAGACGACGATGAGCGACATCGCGCGCGCGGCCGGGCTGCAGCAGTCGTCGCTGTACTACTGGTTCCGCAACAAGGAACAGCTGTTGCAGGAGACGCTGCTCGTCAACCGGGCGCCGCTGAAGTTCATCGCGGAGGTCGGTGCGGGTTCGGGCTCACCGGCGGTGAAGCTGTACCGACTCCTGCGGTTCGACACCATGCAACTGGCGATGTCGCCCATCGACTTCAACGAGATCCAGCGCATCGCCCACGATCAACGCGATGAATTCCACCAGTTCTGGACCGACTACGAACGGCTGCGGCAGTGGGTCGTCGACCTGATCGGCGCGGCGGTCAGTGAAGGCAGGTTCATCGACTGCGACAGGGACGAGACCGCCGGGCTCCTCCTCAACTTCGACGAGGGCGCACAGAAGCGCACCCGGCTGCACACCGATCCGGGTGACCGCGTGGAGGAAGCCATCCGCGTCGGTGAACTGGTCGCGACCATCGCGATACGCGGACTGCTGAAGAGGCCCAGCGAGATCACCCGAATCAGTGCGCAGGCAGGGTCTTTCGACGATGCCGCGATGGCGTTACAGGTGAATCGACCGCCGGACTAGTTCAGTTCTCCCGACCGGCTGAAACCCACGACAGGTCGGCGAACCGATGTCCCGAGACGGCCGCTCCCGCCGCGTCGAGCCGCTCCAACTGGTCATCGGTGAGCGCGACGTCCAGCGAGCCCAGGTTCTCCTCGACGCGCGCCGCGCGGCGTGTCCCCGGAATCGGCGCGGACGCCACCCCGAGCTCGTCGGCGCGGTAACGCAACCAGGCCAGCGCGACCTGCGCCGCGGTGGCCTCACGCTCGTCGGCGACGTCGCGGATGACGTCGACGACCGCCTGGTTGGCCTCCAGGGCACCTTCGGAGAACCGTGGCATGCCGCGCCGGAAGTCCGATCCCGATTCGAGGTCGGCGGCGGATCGGACGGTGCCCGTCAGGAATCCGCGGCCCAGCGGCGAATACGGGACGAAGCCGACACCGAGTTCGGCCGCGGCAGGCACCACGTTGCGTTCGACGTCGCGGCTCCAAATCGACCATTCGCTCTGCACCGCGGCGATGGGATGGACGGCGACCGCGGCGCGCAACTCGTCGGCCGTCACCTCGGACAGTCCCAGATGGCGCACCTTGCCCGCGGCCACCAGCTCGGCCATCGCTCCGACGGTCTCCTCGATCGGCACCGTCACGTCCCGGCGGTGCATGTAGTAGAGGTCGACGACGTCGGTGTTGAGCCTCGCCAGGCTCTCGTCGATGCATTGCCGGACGTACGCCGCGTCGCCGCGGGATCCCGGCCTGCCGGCGGCCCGATCGGCGGGGTTGCCGGTGATGCCGAACTTGGTCGCCAACGTCACCTCGTCGCGCCGGCTCTCCAGCAGGCGGGCGATGAGGCGTTCGTTGTTGCCGCCGCCGTAGACGTTGGCGGTGTCGATGAACGTGACACCGAGGTCGATGCAGCTGTGCAGCGTGGCCAAGGATTCCTCGTCGTTCACCTCGCCGTACACCGGTGTCAGCGCCATTGCGCCGAAACCGATTGCGCTAACCGTCAATTCGTCGCCGAGCGTCACGGTTTCCGTCATTGTGTGCACCCTTCGTCGTTTCGTCATCGGCCTGTGCAACCCGTCACACCGTCGATCTGTTCCGCCGGGGACTACCGCCGAGCCGTCATCCGGCCTAACCTATTGTGACCGGCGTCACTTGGGAGGTGCACGTGCGGATCGCAGACGTGTTGAAGAACAAGGGCGCGGCGGTGCAGACCGTCGCCCCCGACATGACGGTGCGCGACCTGCTTGCTGGGCTGGTGGCGCGCAACATCGGCGCGATGGTGGTCGTCGGGCCCAGCGGACCGGTGGGCATCGTCTCCGAGCGCGACGTCGTACGGAAGTTGCACGAGTTCGGCGGGGAACTCCTGGACAGGTCGGTCTCCGACATCATGACGGCCCAGGTGATCACTTGTAGGCCGGCCGACTCGGTGGACAGTCTCAGCGCGTTGATGACGACCAACCGGGTGCGCCACGTGCCCGTCATCGACGACGGGCGCCTGGCCGGAATCGTCAGCATCGGCGACGTGGTGAAGACGCGCATGGAGGAACTGCAGACTCAGCAGGAGCAGCTGGAGGCGTACATCACGCAGGGGTGAATCCGGCAGTATCGATCCCGTGAACAACGTCGAGGCCCGCCCCGCCACCCGCGCCGACGTCGGCGCCCTGTCCAAGGCCCTGGGCCGGGCCTTCTTCGATGATCCGGTGATGCGCTGGATGCTGCCGGACGCCGAGGTTCGTCGCAGCAAGCTGCACCGCTTGTTCGCATCGATCACCCGGCACCACCATCTGGCCCGGGGCGGCGTCGAAGTGGCAGGCAATGGCAACGGCATCGGTGCCGCCTCCTTGTGGGACCCGCCGGGCCGGTGGCAGACGACGCGTGGCGAGGAGCTGCGCGCGATGCCGGGGCTGCTGTTGGCCTTCGGCAGGTCACTGCAACGGGGCCTCGAAGTCACCGAGCTGATGAAGAAGGCTCACCCCGAGGAGCCGCACTGGTATCTGGCGGTCATCGGCAGCGATCCAGACGTGCGGGGCAAGGGTTACGGCAACGTCCTGATGCGGTCCCGGCTGGACCGCTGCGACGCCGAGCACGCGCCGGCCTATCTGGAGTCGAGCAATCCGGACAACGTGCCCTACTACCAGCGGTTCGGCTTTGACGTCACCGGCGAGATCAAGGTGCCGGGCGGCGGTCCCACCCTTATCCCGATGTGGCGCCCGCCCCGCTGAGCAGCCGCCTAGCAGCAGCCCCCACCCTCTTCGCCGAGGCTGCTGGGAGATCGCGAAAATCGCTCAGATCGCGATCTCCCAGCAGTCTCGAGGCGGGGAAGTGAGGAGGTGGAAATCAGCTCCAGGAGTAGTCGGCCCGCAACCTGGTCGCGACGACCTCGAAGGTCTCGCGGTCGAGAATGGCGCCTTCGCGTCGAATGCTCTCCTCGGGCACGTCGAGCACCCGATCCAGCCGGACCCAGCTGGCCCGCCCCTCGTAGTCCCAGGAGCCGCTGCCGATGCCGACCCAGTCGCGATCGCCGTGGTGGCGGTCCTGGCTGGACAGCATGAGGCCCAGCAGCGTGGCGCTGTCACGGCCCACCACCAGCACCGGACGGTCCTTGCCGCGGGTCGGATCGTCCTCGTAGACGACCCAGGTCCACACGATCTCGCCGGGATCCGCCCGGCCATCGAGATCGGGTGCGTAGACGACCTTGCGGGCGCGGTGGGCGGTCGGGACGCTGCGGTCGGTGACCGGCCGGCCAGCGGTAATCGCGGGCTGGGCCTCGCCCGATGCGCCCGCGAGCGCGCTGAGACCCGCATCGACGCCCATCCTGATGCCCTGCTGAATGCCCCGCTGCAGGCTGTCGGCCTTCGGGAGCTGCCGGATCAGCTTCGGTGCCTCGTTGAAAACCAGATGCTCTGCTAAACGCTGGAACGTCTTCCACTGCGACGCCATGATTTCGAGCATAGGTGGGACCCACGATTGTGTCGTCGCGTTGGTTGCTCGATACCCTGGTAGTGCTCGCGTCTTCCCTCGAGCCCGCCCGACCAGGAGATTCCCATCAGCAGTTTCGCCGACAAGACGTTCACTGCGCCGGCGCAGATCCGGAACTTCTGCATCATCGCCCACATCGATCACGGCAAGTCCACGTTGGCCGACCGGATGCTGGGCCTGACCGGCGTCGTCGCCGACCGCGACATGCGGGCCCAGTACCTGGACCGGATGGACATCGAGCGTGAGCGCGGCATCACGATCAAGGCCCAGAACGTGCGCCTGCCGTGGAAGGTCAACGGCGAGGAATTCGTCCTGCACCTGATCGACACGCCCGGCCACGTCGACTTCACCTATGAGGTGTCGCGTGCGCTGGAGGCCTGCGAGGGTGCGGTGCTGCTGGTCGACGCCGCTCAGGGCATCGAGGCGCAGACGCTGGCCAACCTGTACCTGGCTTTGGACCGCGGGCTCACGATCATCCCGGTGCTCAACAAGATCGATCTGCCGGCCGCCGATCCCGACCGGTATGCCGGCGAGATCGCCCACATCATCGGCTGCGAGCCCGACGAGGTACTCCGGGTCTCGGGCAAGACCGGCGTGGGTGTCACCGAACTGCTCGACGAGGTCGTCCGGCTCGTTCCCGCTCCGGTCGGCGACGCCGACGCGCCGGCCAGGGCCATGATCTTCGATTCGGTCTACGACATCTACCGCGGCGTCGTCACCTACGTCCGCGTCGTCGACGGCACGCTGCGCCCGCGCGAGAAGATCAAGATGATGTCCACCGGCACCATGCACGAACTGCTGGAGGTCGGCATCGTCTCACCCGAGCCGAAGGCCACCGAGGGCCTCGGTGTCGGCGAGGTGGGCTACCTCATCACCGGTGTGAAGGACGTCCGGCAGTCCAAGGTCGGTGACACGGTGACGTCGGCGCGCAACGGCGCCACCCAGGCGCTGACCGGCTACCGCGAACCCAGGCCGATGGTCTATTCGGGCCTCTATCCGGTCGACGGGTCGGACTACCCGAACCTGCGCGACGCGCTGGAACGGTTGCAGCTCAACGATGCAGCGTTGGTGTGGGAGCCGGAGACCTCGGTGGCGCTCGGCTTCGGGTTCCGGTGCGGCTTCCTGGGCCTGTTGCACATGGAGATCACCCGCGAGCGCCTCGAGCGCGAGTTCGACCTCGACCTGATCTCGACCTCGCCGAACGTCGTGTACCGCGTGGAGAAGGACGACGGTAGCGAGATCGTCGTCACGAATCCCTCCGACTGGCCCGACGGCAAGGTCCGCGCCGTCTACGAACCCGTGGTGAAGACGACGGTGATCGCCCCGAGCGAGTTCATCGGCACGATCATGGAGTTGTGCCAGCAGCGTCGCGGCGAGCTGGGCGGCATGGACTACCTGTCACCCGAACGCGTCGAACTTCGGTACACGATGCCGTTGGGCGAGATCATCTTCGACTTCTTCGACTCGCTGAAGTCGCGCACCCGCGGCTACGCCAGCCTCGACTACGAGGAGTCGGGCGAGCAGGAATCCGATCTGGTGAAGGTCGACATCCTCCTGCAGGGCGAGGCCGTTGACGCGTTCAGCGCCATCGTGCACAAGGATTCGGCGGCGGCGTACGGCAACAAGATGACCACCAAGCTCAAGGAACTCATCCCGCGCCAACAGTTCGAGGTGCCGATTCAGGCCGCGATCGGTTCGAGAATCATTGCCCGCGAAAACATCCGGGCCATCCGCAAGGACGTGCTGAGCAAGTGCTACGGCGGTGACATCACCCGCAAGCGCAAACTGCTGGAAAAGCAGAAGGAAGGCAAGAAGCGGATGAAGACCATCGGGCGGGTCGAAGTTCCGCAGGAGGCCTTCGTCGCGGCACTGTCCTCGGACGCCGCCAGCGACAAGCCCAAGAAGTAGGGCAGCGCCGTCAGGGGCTCCGGCGGCCGAAAGGACGCATTGCGTGTCCCGGTCGGTCACAATGGCTCGATGAAGCGTGGAGTCGCGGTCGCAGTTGCCGTCGCCATGACGGTGTTGCTGTCGGGATGCACGACCACGGTCAGTGGCAGCGCGGTGCGCGACAAGGATGCCGCCCCGCTGGACGTCGTACCGCTGAAGGAAACGCAACTCGACGGCGTGATGCTCGGCATCGACGAACTCAACTCCCTCATCGGCTCGTCCGACATGGAAGTGGTCAGCGAGATGGAGGAGATGTCGGACAACTCGCACGCCGTCTCCGACGCCGACTGTCTCGGAGTCATCTTCGGCGCCGAGCAGGAGGTCTACGACGGCAGCCAGTGGACCGCCGTCCGCGACCAGGTGGCCCGCGAACCCGGGGACGAGAAGGACCACTGGGTCGAGCAGACGGCCGTGCTCTATCCCGCCGCGGACGACGCCCAGAAGTTCTTCGACGGGTCCAAGTCGAAATGGGAACAGTGCGCGGGGTTCTCGGTGGAGGTCGAAGACTCCGAATCCACCTACATCTGGCAGGTCGACGACCTGGCGGACAAGGACGACATGCTTGCCCAGGTGGTGACTCAGGAGGACTCCGGCGGCTGGGAGTGCCAACACGCGATGTCCCTGGTGTCCAACGTGACGGTCGAGACGTGGGCATGCGCGTTCGGCATCCACGACGAGGCCGTCGAGATGGCCCAGGAAATGATCAAGTACGCGTCCAAGAAGTAGCGGCCCTCGCTGGGTGACGGCGAAGTCTCGGTCGGGTTGAGATGTGGTGTCACGTAAGTGCTGTTTCGGCCGGACCTGACATCATCGTTCGAGTGTCACCGAGAGCAGCGACGGAAACGGACAGCGGGCTGGCCTTGCGCCTTGCGGCGACCGCTTCACTCGGCGCAGCGGTCATCCACTTCGCCGTCGTACCGACGCACTGGAACCAGTGGGTACCGTCGGGGCTGTTCTTCATCGCAATTGCTCTGTTCCAACTGATTTGGGCGCGAGTGCTGCTGACTCGGACGACCACGGCCGTGCTTGCCGCAGGGACATTGGGCAATGCGGGTGCCGCCGCGCTGTGGGCACTGTCCCGGATTGCGGGAGCGCCGTTCGGCCCACACGCCGGACTGCCCGAACTGGTCCAAGCCGCCGACCTCTGCGCTCTTCTGCTCGAGATGTACGTCGTGATGGGAGCTGGCTGGGTCTGGTACCGAGGCCGTCGAGCAGCGCCGATTCCAGCCTTCGCCAACGCGATCGTCCTCCTCGGCCTCGGCGCCGTAATCACTAGCGCCGCAGCGGTAGGAGTTGCTTCTGGCTTGCGGGACGACCACCACGGACCTGCTGCCGCAGAGTCGCACCACCCGCCCGACGCGCCGGCGCCCGTCGAAGCCCCGCAGCAAGCGGCGACGCACCATCACGGTTGAACACTTTGCAACCAGCGTGATCCGAATTGCCAGCGGGCGCCGTGAAGGTCATCGATGCCGCGGAACGCCGAGGTAACACGCGGTTGTGCCGATCGGGCAGGTGCGTCGGACCGATGAACTGCCGCGGCGCGTCAATCGCGTCGTACGCCGTCGCGCCCTAGCCTTTGCGGCAAGGGGGTTCCCGCGATGGACGAGTTTCGAGGCGCCGCACACATGATCGACGTCGAACCATTGTTGCGACCAGTCGGCCACGTCTGGCCATGGGTCGTCGCCGCGCTCGGCGTGCTGATCATCGTGACCGGCGGGATTCTGCTCTCGCCCGATGCCGGTGTCAGCTCGAGCGGACCGGCCGCCATTTCGTCGGAATGATCGCAAACCTGGGTGGGTGGGCGTCCGCTCCGTAGATTTCGGAAGTGTTGCCGCCGGGTAACCGTCTGCCCCGCAATGTGATTCGGGCGCGACGACGACCGAGAGGATGCCGCCGATGACCGATCTCGCCTTTGCCGAACCCACGGTGCAAGCCGCGAGCCTGGAACCGGTCGCCGCGCCGCGGGAGGGCAATCCCGGCCTGGTGGCACTCCCACTCGTCATCGCCGGCGGCTTCGGATTGGGTTTCACCAACACCGGCATCGTCGACGTCGCCGCGGCGGCGGTCCCGATCCTGCTGTCCGCGACCGCAGTCGGGCTGCTGTTGGCGACCATCTGGGCCGCCGCGCTCGGGCAGAACGTCAACGCCACGGTCTACGGCGTCTTCTTCGGGTTCTACGGCAGCTACGCGGCGCTCTCGCTGGGGTTGACTCACGACTGGTTCGGAATCGCCGCGGCCGATGCCGGGCAGACGACGGCATTGTGGCTTGGCAGTTGGCTGTTCACTATCGGTATTCTGACCGTGCTGGTGCTGCGGCTGCCGTGGACGTATCCGGTCCTGCTGTTGGTGGTCGACGTCGCCCTCGTGCTGCTCCTGATCGGCAACCTTGCCGACAGCGCGGTCGCTACCCATGCGGGTGGCTGGTTCGTCTTCGTGTTCGTCGGCATCGTGGTGTACTTCTACGCCGCCTCGCTGTGGGAGGAGACCGGCGGACGGTCCCTGCCACTGGGCCGTCCCCTGGTGGGGTAGTCGTGGCGGCTGATCAGAAGTATCCGCTGCCGGGCAGCCGGGTGCCGCGGACGTGGTAGGCGCCGATCGCCTGCGCCTTGTACGACGTCGGGTTGTGCGAGGCCAGTGTCCGGATGTTGCGCCAGTGCCGATCGAGTAGGTGCGCCTGGCGTACCACCGACGCGCCGCCGACGTCGAATACCTGGGACGCCGCCTTCTGCCCCAGCGCGTCGACGACGACCTTGGCCGACGCGGCCTGCAGCGACGCCTCGTGTGCGAGCTCGAGATTCGGGTCGGTGCCGTCCACATCCGCCTGGTAGGCGATCGCGAGTGCGTCGGCCGCGGCCAGCACCGTCGCGTTGGCCGCGTATGCGGCACTGGCGATCTCGCCGATCTCGCGTTGCAGCAGCGGATCGTCCGGCGGTGACGGGTTCGGCGCCCAGGTGAAGCTGCGTGACCGCTGGTGGACGTGGGCCACCGCATCCGCCCGCAGCCCCTGCAGGACACCGGCAACGAGTGCGGTGACGTACAGCTGGAAGAAGGCACCCGACAGGTACAGCGCCGGCTCGGCTCCGGTTGCGGGCGGTGCGAATTGCAGTGTCTCGTCGGCAGATACCGCCACGTCTTCGAAGATCGCGGTGCCGGTACCGGTGGCACGCTGGCCCATGCCGTCCCAGTCGTCGAGCACGGTGACACCCGCCCGATCGGTGGGGACCAGCGCGATCACCGTCGCGCCGTCGGGGTCGCTCGCGAGCACCTCGGCGTAGTCGGCGTAGAGCGTTCCGGTGGTGAAGTACTTCGTGCCGTTCAGCCGGAAGCCCTCACCGTCGCGGGTGAGCTTGGTCTTCCAGGTGAAGGCGCCTGCAGGCGTCGAACCGAGCTCGGTCGACGCGTTGCCGACGATCGTCCCGCTCAGTGCCAGTTCGATCACGCGGCTGCGCTCGTTGTCGTCGAGGCGCAGACGCTCCTCGACGTGAGCGAAGTGCCCGCGCAGAATGTGTGCCACGTTGACGTCGGCCGCGGCGAGCTCGATCACGACGGCGAACAGCTCGCGCAGGCTGGCCCCGCCGCCGCCGTCTTCGCGGGGTACCCGCAGCGCTCCGAGTCGCTGAGCGCGAACCAGATCGATTGCGCCATAGGGTCGTTCATTTGTCCGTTCCCGCTCGAGCGCGCCTGCGCCGATGTCGGCGATGAGACGGGCGAGCCGATCGGAGCCGTAGATCAGCGGTTCGGTGGAGGTCGTGGTCATCGGGTTGCCTCCTGGGTGGTACGGCGGTAGCGGGTGGCACGGTGCGTTTCGGGTAGTCGCGGTCCCTTTTCGAACAGCTTGTCGCGCAGGGTCCCCTCGGCATAGGACGTCTTGTAGGCACCGCGGCGTTGCAACTCGGGGATCACGTGGTCGACGAAGTCGACGAACGAACCGGGCGTGATCACGTTGGTGAGGTTGAAACCGTCGACGTCGGTCTCCTCCACCCACTCCTGCAGATGGTCGGCGACCTGGGTGGGGGAGCCGACGGTGAACCCGCCTTCGGCGTCGATCGCGTGGGCGTCGATGAAGTCCCGCAGTGTCCACTGGCCCTGGCCGTACATCTGCACCGACGACTTCAGATACTCGTTGTCGGTGACGGCGACCGGATCATCGAGGTCGAAGCGGGACAGGTCGGTACCCAGCCAGCCCGACCACAGCGCGAGCGCGCCCTCGGGGTCGATGTAGCGCCGGAACTCCTGGTAGCGCTCCTGTGCCGCGGCCTCGGTGGCACCGGTGACGACGACGTGGCCGTTGACGATCTTCACGTCGTAGGGGTCGCGCCCGGCGGCGGCGGCCCTGCCGCGAATGTCTGCGACGGCCTCCTTGAGCGCTTCCTTGGTGGGCGCGCCGATGAAGATCACCTCGGCGTTCTCGGCGCCGAACTGGCGGCCCCGCTCGGAGGCGCCTGCCTGATACAGCACCGGCGTGCGCTGCGGTGACGGCTCGGACAGATGGATGCCGGGAACCCGGAAGTACTTGCCGTCGTGGTCGATTGGGTGCACCTTGCTGGGGTCGGCGTATTCCGCGCGCGCCGGATCGGTGCCGACGGCGTCGTCATCCCATGAGCCCTCCCACAGCTTGTAGAGGACTTCGGTGTACTCGTCGGCGATGGAGTAGCGCTCGGCGTGCGGTGTGATGGTGTCCAGACCGTGGTTGCGGGCCGCGCTCTCCAGGTAGCCGGTGACGATGTTCCAGCCGACGCGGCCCTTGGTCAGGTGATCCAGCGTCGACATCCGCCGGGCGAACGAGTACGGGTGATCGAACGAGGTGGCCGCGGTGATCCCGAATCCGAGGTGTTCGGTGACGGTGGCCATGGCGGGCACGACGAGCAGCGGATCGTTCACGGGCACTTGGGCACCCGAGCGCAGCGCGGCTTCCGGACCGCCGCCGTACACGTCGTAGATGCCGAGTACGTCGGCGATGAAGAGGCCGTCGAAGAGCCCGCGCTCCAGCAGCTTGGCCAGGTCCAGCCAGTACTGCAGATCCTTGTAG
Source organism: Mycobacterium sp. URHB0044 (assembly GCF_000620625.1). Taxonomy (GTDB): domain Bacteria; phylum Actinomycetota; class Actinomycetes; order Mycobacteriales; family Mycobacteriaceae; genus Mycobacterium. The sequence goes on from NZ_JIAW01000002.1 coordinate 470,658, forward strand.
CGCGCGGCCTGCGACTCGGGGTGGCGCCACGTGCCCGCCACGATGTGTGTCACGCAGTTCATGTCGAATGCGTTGAGATGGATCTGTCGGGTCATGTCAGCCTCCTGGGACGGGTTGCGGGGCGGCGGGCAGGCTCGCCAGCAGCTGTTGCGTGTAGGGATCGCGCGGTGAATCGAAGATCTCTGCGGCCGTTCCCGATTCGACGACCCGGCCGTCGCGCATCACGAGCACGCGGTCGGCGACGTGGTGGATCACGCCGAGGTCGTGGGAGATGAACAGATACGAGAGGTCAAGGCGCGCTTGCAGGTCCGTGAGCAGGTCTAGCACCTGCGCCTGGATCGTGACGTCCAGCGCAGAAACCGACTCGTCGCAGACGATCAGCGCCGGCTCCGGTGCCAGCGCGCGGGCGATCGCCACCCGCTGACGCTGACCGCCCGACAGCAGCAGCGGCCGCCGGTCGAGATGCTCGTCGGGAAGCCCGACATCGCTGAGCAGTTCGGCGGTACGGCGTCGGCGCGATGGGGCGTCGGGGTACGTGTCGGCAGGCAGGGCGTCCTCGATGATTCGGCGTACCGTCCACCGTGGGTCGAAGGACCCCAGTGGGTCCTGGTACACCACCGAGACGGTCCGCCGCCGCGACCGGCGCTGCGCCTCCGTCGCCTCGCTCCACGGTTCGCCGGCGAGCCGCACGGTCCCGGCGTCGGGCTCCAACAGCGCCAACGCAAGTCGCGCGGTCGTCGTCTTGCCCGAACCGGACTCGCCGACGATGCCGAGCGTTTCGCCGACTCCGATGGTGAACGAGACATCCTGGACGGCCACGCGTTCCATGCCGTCGGGACCGCGGAACCGCTTCACCAGGCCGTCGGCGGCGAGTAGCACGCCGTCGGGTGGCGTGTCGGCGCGAACGGCAGAACCCGCCGACCGAGCTGGTGCGCCGGAGAGCCGGGTGCCCTTGCGGTGGGCGGCAGGAACTGCCTGCAGCAGCGTCCGGGTGTATGGATGGGTCGGGTGCTCGAGGACCTCTGCCACGGGCCCCTGCTCGACCAACAAGCCGTTGCGCATCACCGCGACCCTGTCGGCGAGTCGGCTGACCACGGCCAGGTCGTGGCTGATGAGGATCAGCCCGGTGCCGCGGTCCTTCATCCCCTGCAACAGGTCGAGGATCTGCGCTTGGATGGTGACGTCGAGGGCGGTGGTCGGTTCGTCGGCGATCAGCAGTGGCGGGTCCAAGGCGATCGCCGATGCGATCAACGCGCGCTGACGCTGCCCGCCGGACAGTTCGTGCGGGAGTTGGAGAGCCCGTAGCTCCGGTTCGGGCACGCCGACGGCGGTGAGCAACTCCAGTACCCGTTGGCGGCGCCGGGCTTTGTTGCCGAACCGGTGCAGCCGAAGCGTTTCGGCGATCTCGGCGCCGACGGTGCGCAGCGGGTCCAGCGACACCAGCGCGTCCTGCAGCACGAAACCGACCTGGCTGCCCCGAATCCGCCGCCAGTCACGATCCCGGTTGCCCAGCAGCGAGCTGCCCTGTAGTTCCAGCCGGGTTGCGCTGACGTGTGCTGTGGCGCCGGCCAATCCGAGCAAGGTACGTGCGGTGACACTCTTGCCGGACCCGGATTCACCGACGATCGCGAAGCACTCGCCTGCGGCCACCTCGAAGCTGACGCCACGCACCACCGGCTGCGGATCCCGGGCGCCGAAGGCGACGCCGAGATCCTCGACGCGCAGCAGGGGTGTGGTCACGAGAGCCGTCCTTCGAGTCGCTGCTGGAGATGACGGCCCAGCACCGTGACGGCCAGGGTGCAGCCCAGGATCGCCAGGCCGGGGAACAGTTCGAGCCACCACGCCGTCGACACGAAGTCACGGCCGGCGTCGAGCATGGCGCCCCATTCCGGCGCGGGTGGGGCGACGCCGAGACCGAGGAAGCTCAGCGACGAGGCCCACACGATCGACTGGCCGACGCCCAACGTTGCGAGTGCGACGAGGGGCCGCATCGCGTTCGGGAACACGTGCTGGGCGATGATGCGCGAGGGCTTGTGCCCCAATGCGACTGCCGCGTGCACGTACGCGGAGTCCTTGACAGCGATCACCTGCCCGCGCACCATCCACGCGTAGCCGGCAGCCGATCCGATGGCGACCGCGACGATCTCCGTCGCCACGCCCGGCCCGAACATCGCGATGAACAGCAACGCGACCAGCAGCCCGGGAATCGCCAACACCACTTCCAGGAACCGGCTGATCGCCCCATCGGTGAACCGCCCGCCGAGCCCGGCCGCGAAGCCGAACGCGACGGCTGCCGCCAAGGCGAGCGCGGTGGCACCGGTGCCGATGAGAAGTGAACTGCGGGCGCCGAACACCACCCGCGTGTAGATGTCGCGACCCGAGGCGTCGGTGCCGAACCAGTGCTGCAAGGACGGACCCTGCAGTGCCGCTTCGATATCGGTGTCGAACGGCGACTCACTGGTGAACGCGCCGGGTGCGACCGCCCAGGCCAACACGACGACCAGGAACAGTCCGGCGAGCCAGACGGCCGGGCGCAGGGTGCGTGCGCTCGGGACGCGACGGGTGGAGGGGGCGCCGTGGCCGATCAGGGCGTCGGCGACGTTGATGGTCATCGCGCCACGCTCCGCAACCGTGGGTCGATGCGCCCGAAGGCGATGTTCACCAGTAGATTCGCCGCCACGTAGATCGCGGCGACGAACAGCGTCACACCCACCACGACGGGCATGTCGTGTGCGGTCACGGCGTCGACGAGGACACGGCCCAGCCCGGGTCGTACGAACACCGTCTCGACGATCACGGCGGTGGAGAACAGAGAGCCAAGGGCCCAGCCGGACAAGGTCAGGCCGGGCAGGACGGCATGCCGAAGTGCATGCCGCCAGCGGACGCCCCAGTCGCTCATGCCGCGTGCGCGGGCCGAGACGGCGAATGGCTGTTCCATGGCTGAGGAGAATTCGTCGCGCGTCACCTGCCCGAGGAAGCCTGCGAGTGGCAGGGCGAGTGTGAGCGCGGGCAGGATCAGGCCCTCGAAGTCACCGTCACCGACCACGGGCAACCAGTGCAGATGGAACGCGAACAACACCAGAAGCACGATTCCGAGCCAGTATTGGGGTAGCGCAGCCAGGAACGTCTCCAGGCCCGAGCCGATGGCGGCGATCGCCTGCCGTCGGTGTGCGGTCAGCAGTGTCACCGCGACGGCGATCACCCATGCCGCAACGAGCGCGGAGATCGTGAGCGTCAGCGTGGGGCCCAGCTGCTGTCCGATCATCTCCGTGACCGGCTGCTTGCGGACGTACGACGTGCCGAGGTCGCCGCGGACGAGGCCGCCGAGGTAGTCGAAGTACTGCACGAGCACCGGCCGGTCCAGCCCGTACTGAGCCTTGACGGCGGCCAACTGCTCCGGCGACGGCTTGGAACCCGCACCTCCGAGGATCGCCTGCGCGGGATCGGTCGGCATGAGTTGCTGGGCGATGAACGTCAAAGTGGCTGCACCCCAGAGCACTCCGATGACGCCCCCGATTCGGCCCAGCGCCCGCCGCGCCCGGAGGTGGGCACGGCGGGCCGGGTTGACCGGCTCGGTCACGGCGCCAGCCACGCGTCGTGCAGTACGGGCTCGCCTTCCGATGGCTCGATCCAGACGTCGTTGAGACGCTTCTTGGTCACCAGTCTGGTGGTCTGCGGATAGAGACCGAGGTGGTAGGCGTTCTCGGCGACGATCTTCTGCACCTTGTCGTAGAGGTGTTGTTGTGTCTCCGGGTCCGTTGCGGCAGCCACTTCGTGCAGCGGCGCATCGATGGCCGGGTTCTGCACCCACGACATGTTGTTGCCTGGAGCCAGTTTCAGTGAGTCGGTCGAGTAGACGATCGAGAGCACCAACGGTGTCGGGCTGTTCCAGTACGCGCCTGCCAGCACGTCATAGGCATCCTTGTCGGTGAACGCGGCGAAGTACTGATCCTGCGGAATCGGCTTGAGCACCAGGTTGAAGCCGATCTCCTTCTCCGCCGCCTGAATGTCTTGGTACAGCGTCACGTCGGCGGGCGGTGTGTCCCCTGGATCCGACGAGTAGATCAGCGTGGCGGCCAGTTGCTTGCCGTCCTTGGTGCGGTAGCCGTCGCCGTCGCGCTGCGTCCAGCCCGCGGCGTCCAGCAGCTGGTTCGCCTTGCCCGGATCGTTGGCGTAGTGGCTGCGCAGATCCTTGTCGAAGAACGGCGTCGTCGACGACAGCGGACCGGGCTCCCAGGCGAAGACGCCGAGATAGGAGCTCTTCACGGCGGCTTCGGCATTCGAGCCGTGGATGAACGCCTGGCGCACGGCGGTATCGGTGAACGGCGCGCGGGTGGTGTTGAGCGCCAACCCGTTCGGCAGCCCGGTGTGGGCGAACTCCTGAAGCACCAGGTTCGGGTCGTTCTTCAAGGCCGCGCTCTGCTGCGGCGGTGGGTTGAAGATGGCGTCGGCACCCTGGCCCTGTACGGCGGCGAACCGGACCGAACCGTCTTCGAGGAACTTCCAGCTGACGTGCTCGAGATATGCCGGACCCTGGTGCTTGGCGTCGGCGGGCGCGGAGTTGTAGGCGGCATTGCGGTCGAGTTCGACGCTCTGGCCGTGCACCCATTCCTTGACGACGAACGGGCCGGTGCCGACGGGGGATTGGCAGTTGGCGTCCAGGCCGCGGGCCATCGCCTTGGGCGATTCGATCCCGAAGAAGGCCTGCGACAGTACGGGCAGCAGCGCGGAGTACGGGGTGGACAGCTTGAGCTCGAACGTCGCGGGGTCGACCGCGCGAGAAGACGCGTAGTAGGGCTTGAGGTAGCCGGTGTCGGTCAGCGATTGTGTTGCCGGATCGAGGATCTGGTCGAAGTTCGCCTTGACCGCGGGCGCATCGAGGGTTTCACCGTCGTGGAACTTGACGCCTTGCTTGATCTTGAACGTGTAGGTCAGCCCGTCCGGCGAGACGGTCCAGGAGTCGGCGAGCCAGGGCACGACGGTGCCATCGGGGCGTTCGGAGACGAGGGAGTCCAGGAACTGGCGGGCGACGTAGGTCTGGGGCATGTCACCGTAGTTGTGTGGGTCGAGGCAGACGGGCTCGCGGTCGGCGCCGTACACGATCGATCCACCGCTGACGGGCTTCCCGTCACCGCCTCCGGACGAGGTCTGGTTCGAGCCGCCGCATCCCGTCAGGACGAAGCCGGTGACGAGGAGGGTGAGCCCGCCGAACGCGCCGAGCGCTCGCGGGAAGGTGCGTGAAACAGTCATCGTTGGCTGGTCTTTCGGTCGATCGATGAGCATCGCGTACTCCCGATCGAGCAGTGGAATGCAAGATCGTGCTGATCCGACGGCCTGCGGTGGCAGGCCGTTGTGGATGGTGCTCTTGTGTGAGTCTGCGGATGAGGGCTAGGTCAAGATGCCGGAAGAACCGACATTGCGCCAGCTATCGGATCGGCGTGATTGTTTGCCGTCATTTCACGATGAGCTTGCGCTGGGAGGCCATGGTGAAGACCGCCGCGACGATGATGACCAGGCCCTTGATGATGGTCTGGGTGTAGTCGGCCGCACCGATCTGGTTGAGGCCGTTGGACAGGACCGTCAGGATCAGCACGCCGAGCACGGTCCGGCCGACGCCACCCACCCCGCCCGACAACGCGGTGCCGCCGATGACGATCGCGGCCACCGAATCGAGCAGGATCTGCGAACCCAGTGTCGGCCCCGCTGCTCCGAGCTGGGCCGTCAGCAGCAAGCCGGCCACCCCCGCCGTGATTCCGGAGACGACCAGGATGAGCACCTTGACCCGGCGGGTCTTCACCCCGGCGAGCTCGACCACCTTCTCGTTGCCGCCGATGGCGTACACGTACAGTCCGAACCGGGTGCGCCGGGCGAAGAACCAGACCACGGCGAGCGCCAGCAGGGCGATGAGGGCGGCGTTCTGGATGTTCGGGATGAACTGTCCGATGGCGAGGTCACGGACGCTCTGGTTGGTGAAGTTGATGGTGCTGCCCTGCAGAACGGTCAGGCCGATCCCGGCGAACAGCGACAACGTGCCGAGCGTGGCGATGAACGACGGCACCCGTCCGTAGGCGAACACCACACCGTTGAGCAGGCCGATGGCCGCGCCCACCGCAATCGCGATGAGCAGCACCAGGAAGGGATTGCTGAAGCCGTCGTTGATCAGTGACGCCACCACGGCGCCGGTCAACAACGCGATGGACCCAACCGAAAGGTCCACGCTGCCCGCCACGATCACCAGGGTGGCGCCGAGCGAAGCGAGCAGCAGGATGCCCGCCTGCCCGCTGATCAGCGTGAGGTTCGCTGCGGTCAGGAAGGCCTCGGCGCGGACCGAGAAGAAGGCGACCAGTGCCAGCAGCGCCGCCAGGGGCAGGACATCCCGGACCAGATTGACCCGGGAGAACGCGCCTGGCGGTGAACTGTTCGGTACCGCAACGGGAGTGGGAGCGACCGTCTCTTGGGCGGGGACGGTCAGTGCCGGGGTTACTTCAGTGGTCATTTCTCATCCAATGGTGGTAGGGACGGCGGTGGCGCCGGGAATCATCAGGGCCACGAGATCGTGTTCATCTGGTTTGGCGCCCGGAGGTGCATCCACGGTCGCCACCAACCGGCCGTCGGTGATCACCGCGACCCGGTTGGACAATCCGATCAGCTCGGGCAGGTCGTCGCTGACCAGGATCACGGCGGTACCTGCCGCGGCAACCTGACGCAGCAGGTCGTAGATGCCCTCACGGGCGCCGGTATCCACACCCTGGGTGGGCTCGTCCAGGACGAGGACATCCGGCTGGCGCAGAAGCCATTTCGCGATGAGCACCTTCTGCGCGTTCCCGCCCGAGAGTGACGACACCGGCGCATCGATGGTGTCGGTGACGATCCCGAGTTCCTTGACGTACTGCTGGGCCACCGTGCGAGCGCGGCCCACCGCCCAGAGCCCGACCCGGCGCGTGGCGAACCGGTCATGCAGTGAGGCGAGTTGGATGTTGTCGGCGATCGACGAGGTGGTGATGAGCCCCTTGTCGTTGCGGTCCGGTGGCACATAGGCGATTCCGGCGCGAACGTGATCGCCGATGCTGCCGCCGACCGGCTTGCCGTTTACCAGCACGCGGCCCCGGGACGGCCGCACCGCTCCTGCGATGATCTCGCCGAGTACCCGCTTGCCGGATCCCTCGGTGCCGGCCAGGCCAATGATCTCGCCTGGCGCGACCTCCAGTGAGGCTTCCTTCAGCACGCCTGCGCCGCCGACGGATTCGAGCACCAGCCGCGGCGGCGTGTCGGCGGCGATCGCACGCTGAGTGTGTTGGCGGTAATAGTTCTCGGTGCGCACCCGGCCCACCATCAGCCGGTGCAGTTCGTTCTCGTCTACACCTGCAGTCGGTCGGTCGGCCACCGATTCGCCGTCCTTGAAAACGGTGATGCGGTCAGTGGATTCGATGATCTCGGGCAGCCGGTGCGAGACGAACACTACGGCGGCGACGCCGCGCAGCCGTTCCAGCAGTCGCAGGAAGTTGTCCTCGTGCTCGGAGTCCAGCGCGGTGGTCGGTTCGTCGAAGAGAACCACCGGCCTCTGCACCTGCAGCAGCTGCGCCAGGGCTGTGACCCTGGCGATGTCGAGGCTCTGCTTCTGTCCTGGGGTCAGCCGGCCCGTCGGCGCACCGACGTCGACGTCGTCCACTCCGGCTTCGTTGAGTGCGTCGACCGCCGCCCGGCGCAGCGCGCGGCGGTCCAAACCGCCGGCGCGGGTGCGGAATAGGTGCTCCCAGCCGAAGAAGACGTTCTCGTAGACGGCCAGCGAATCGATCAGCGCGGCATCCTGGAACACGCGGAAGATACCGAGCTTGTTCGCCTCCTGGTAGCTGTTGGGTGCGATCTCGCGACCGTCGAGCAGCAGCGAACCCGAGTCATACGGCAGCACGCCGGAGACGATGTTGAGGATGGTGCTCTTGCCCGCGCCGTTCTCGCCGATCAGCCCGACGACCTCACCGTCACCGACCGTCAGGTCGACGCCCTTGAGTGCCCGGTTGGCGCCGAACGACTTGACGATGCCGGTGGCCTGCAGCCGGAGTTGTGGTTGTGCGGTCATGTCAAACCTTTTGGTAAGGGGATGGCGCGAGAACCGGTGTGCGGTAGTGGTGCTCGTACAGGGCACGGATGCGGTCGAAGTCACCGTTGCGCTGGGCGGTGAGGTAGGCCTCGGGGTACTGGAACCCGTCCGGTTTGGGAACGCCGGGCCAGATGGTCTCGAGGTTCTCGACCGGAAAACCGTCGAACTGCAGGTCGAAGTCGTCCGGGTGCTCGACGCGGGACAGCAGCTTGACGTCGAACGACTCGGCGATCGGCCCGTCGACGTATCGCGCCTTGAACGCTTGCACGTTGTCGGCGGTGATGATCTCGGCATGCCAACTGTAGAAGCGTTCGGCCGCTTCGGGTTTCCAGCCGTTGAGCCGGTCGTGGAACTGGGCGATGGTCACGAAGGACGGATAGGCAGGGACGTTCCCGGTGGTCACCAACTGGGTGCCCTTGACGATGCGGTCGATACCGGCGGTGGAACCATTGGCGCCGACGACGAAGACGTCCTTGCCGGGCACCTTTCCTGCCGCTTCGATACCGGCCACCACGCCGGTGGCGGCGTCGTCGTTGACCGCGACGATGCCGACGGTGTCCGGGTAGCGTGCCAGCAGTGAGGACGCGGCGCGCTGCGACAGGTCCGCGTCGTACTTGGCATGCAGTTCGCCGGCGAACTTGATCTTCGGATACTTCTTCAGGGTGTCGTGCACCGCGAGGCGGCGCTGCACCTCGCAACCATCGATCGACGGGTAGTAGCCGCCGACACGGACGACGGTGCCCTCCTTGCCGATCTTCTCGGCCAGTACGTCCACCGCCTTGCCGACGGCGATGTACTCGTCGGGCATGAGGAAGCTGTTGTACTTGTTGCCGTCGGCATCGCTGTGCCACGGCGTATACCAGGCAGGGGAGTTCCAGGCGGCCTGGAAGAGCACCCCGCGGTCGTTGGCGTCATGCGCAAGCGTGGGAAGCGCGCCTGCGTCGTTGAGCCCGACGAAGATGGCGGTGGTCTTCTGGGTGAGCAGCTGGTTGAACTGGTTGGATTGCACGGCCGCGTCGGACTTTCCGTCGAGCACCACGCTCTTGTAACCCAGCTGACTCGCGGCTTGCTGATACGCCTTCGCCCACTGCACCTGGTAGTCGCCCGTCGACGACCAATTGAGCAGCGCGAACTGGCCGTCGGTGTAGGCGACCGCGTCACCACGCGCCTCGTCGCGGCGGCCCACTGCCGCTAGCGCACCGCCGGCCGCCAATGCCGCAGCGCTGCCGGCAAGTAGTTTCACGAACTGGCGCCGACCGAGGCCGTAGGTATCGAGGCGCTCGAGCACCGAATCGAAGACCCGGCGATCGTCGCCGCTGGGATCGGGTATCCCGTTCGAAGTCATTGCTCCCACCTCCCTTCACTGATGTCGAGAGCTGACCGTACGGGGCACGGAGTACTAGCCCGACCCTCTTGCTCGTGCTGATGCTTAAGTGGTCAGAAAGGCTGCACCACAATGCAAACCGAGTGGGCGCCATGCGGATGGCGCGCACGATGAGCGAAATCCTTGCGCGGAGTGCCGCTTACGGCACCATGCTTCGAGGGCCGGTTCATGCGTTGGCGCGTTCCCGCGGCGTCGTCGCACCCCAGATGCCGTAGGCCTCCGGCGTACGCATGGCGTGTTCGCGGCATTCCGTGATCACGGGGCAGTCGAGACAGATGCGTTTGGCGCGTTCCTCGTGGGCGCGGCGGTTCCGCCGTGTCGCGTCCTCGGGGAAGAAGACGTCCGACGGTAGGTCGAGGCACCTGCCGCGCTGCTGCCACATCCAATCCTCGACGATGGGCCGAGGTGGGCGCACGCCCGTCTGTTTCGGTATTGCGCTGCTGGGGCTGACCACGATGCGCACCCTCCGGTTCGGGTCTCGCCAGGTATCACCCTTGCACCCGGCCCCATCATGGTCGCGGGGTGGCGAACCGCCGGACCATGATTACGATCCGCGTGAACTCAGCTCTGGTTCAGCGTGGGTTCTTCTCGCCGGCCTCGACCGCGATGGGCAGCCTGTTCTCGGTCGGCGCCACCGGGCACGTCGCGTAGTCGGTGAATGAGCACGGCAAATTCGACGCACGGTTGAAGTCGAGCGTCACCGCCCCGCCGTCGCCCGGTGCAGCCACCGAAAGTGACCTGGCGCCGGGGTAGGTCGTCACACCGCTGGTGGCATCGGTGAAGAGAACGTGCAACGCACCGTCCGGCCGCCCGAAGGCGACCAATCGAGCTGGGGTACCTGCCAGTTCGAAGTCGATCGTGCCAAGCGCGGTGTGGTGGTGCTCGAGGCCTTCGACGACGGCTCCGGTCGTCACGGTCGTCGGCGCCTCGTATCGCGTGAACGTGCCGGTGACGATCCACCGTTCGTCCGGTGCGTATGCCGGGATGCCGTTGTACTGCTGCAGATGCGGTGACTTCGGATCGTGAACGCGCAGTGCGACGGAGCCCGTTCGGCGGATGACCTCGATGCGGCGATCACCGGCATTGACGAACAATCCCGGTGCACCCTCGATCGGCTCGAGTCGTTCCGTTCCAACGATGCCCTCGACGTACGCGGCCTCGGCGTCCGCCCGCCAGCGACCCGGTAGGTCGGTGACGGTCTCGAACTCTTCGGTGAGCCAGTACAAACCGGTGATGCTCACCCATCCGAGGGGATCACCGTAGTAGCTCTCCCGTTCACTGTGCCATTGCGTCCAAGCCGCCTCGAACGTCGTGACTTCTGTGTCTCCAGTGGTAGTCATGATTCTCAGTTCCCTTCTAACCCACTTGTTTCAGATTCGACTGCGAGACGAGTGGCCGGCTTGGCATGCGCTCCCGCAGTACCGGAGCAACGTCGGATTGGAACAACTCCAAGCTGCGACGCTTCTGTTCGACGGTCACGCCGTCGGCATCGGCACTGAGATGGATGACCTCATGACCGAACTGCTCGTGATAGCGGCCCACCTTGTCGATCACCTGTTGCGGGCTGCCCACCAAAGCCGAACTGCGATCGACGAAGTCGTCGATCGAGTCGAACACCACGGGAAGCCCGACGCGTCGCGCGAATGCCAGCCGGGTCTCGAAGGACAGCCGGTACTCGGCCAGCGCCTGCTGCGACGTCGGTGCAACGTGGAACCCGGCCGTGCCAGCGCCGACGAGGGCATCCTCCGGGTCGTGGCCGTAGGCCGCCCACCGCTCCCGGTAGTGCCGCACCAGCTCGGCGTAGGGCTCGATGGGGTAGGTCACGTTCGCGGAGAAGATCGGGTCACCGTAACGGGCGGCCAGGTCGACGGAGTCCTTGCTCGTCGCGCTGCCGTGCCAGATGCGCAGCCGCTGCTGCAGTGGCCGGGGGAGCGCCTTGGCCTTGACCAGCGACGGGCGGAACCGGCCGGACCACGTGACTTCGTCGCTCTCCCACAGTAAGCGGAACAGCTCGTAGCCCTCGCGGTTGCGCTCCCACTGGTCGGCGGTGGTGACGTGGAAGAGCTCCGCCTGCGCCGCGCCGTTGCCCTTGCCGATGATCAGTTCCAGCCGCCCGCCGGACAGGTTGTCGAGCGTCGAGTAGTCCTCGAAGGCACGAACCGGATCGAGCAAGCTCAACGTGGTGACAGCGGTGAACAATCCGATTCGCGACGTACGGGCCGCGATGTTGCTCAGCACCACCGGGGGAGACGACGAGATGAATGGGTCCTCGTGACGCTCGCCAACGGCGAAGCCGTCGAAACCCAGCTCTTCGGCGAGGACGGCAGCATCGACGACGTCACGGAGCCGTTCAGCCGGACTCTTCTTCTCACCTGAAACGGGGTCCGGTGTGTGGGTGATCAGCGTGATCAGCAGGAATTTCACCGATCACTCACCCAAGATGCTTCTCGAACGGATGTGGCCCGATCTCATCGGCGGGCAAGGACGGATCGTAGAGGGCGGCGTGATCACCTGAAGTCCTCCATCGGTCCCGGCGGGAGCGCTCACGGCATGGTGGCGTTCTCGTCAACAACCCGGGTGGATTGCCGCTTCATTCCCGCACCAGCTCGGGACCCGCGACGAGGTTCGGCGGTTGGCCGCCGCCGGCGTAGATCTCGATCTGCTGCAGAGCTACCTGCCACGCCCGGGCGTCGGCTCCGAAGGTGCTCCCGGCCACGTGTGGAGTGAGCAGCAGGCCGGGCGCGGACCACAACGGATGGCCTGCGGGTAGTGGCTCCGGGTCGGTGACGTCCAGGGCGGCGCGCAGCCGCCCGGAGGTCAGCTCCGCCAGAAGTGCGTCGGTGTCCACCGCGCCGCCCCGGCCGGCGTTGACGACCACCGTGCCGTCGCGGAGCTTGGCCAGGAACTCGGCGTCGATGACGTGCCGGGTTGATTCGTCGTCGGGCAGCATTGCGACCACGATGTCGGCGTTCGGCAGCAGCCCTGCCACGTCGCTCAACGCGACGACGCCCCGCCTTGCCCGCCGTCCGACCAGAGTCACTTCGGTGTCGAACGGCGCGAGCCTCGACGCGAGATTGACTGCCAGATCCCCCGCACCAAGGACGACGACCCGCTTGCCGATCAACGTATCGGTCTCCGCGTGCCGCCAGATGCCCTTGGATTGGTTTTCGTTGAACCACTGGAGATTTCGGTACACGGCAAGGAGTACGGCCACCACCCATTCGGCCGACGAGCCGCCGTGCGCCCCGCGCCCGTTGGACAACAGGACGCCGTCGGGCAGGTGCGGCAGCCACTGCTCGTAGCCGGCGTTGAGGGTCTGGACCAGGCGAAGGTCCGGCAAGTCGACGAATCTGGCCCCGACGGCCGCGGCGTTGTCGAAGCCCACCACGACCACGGCCGCGTCGAGGTGCGCCGTTGGCCACGCCGCCGCGGGCTCGTAAGAGACGACCTCGATGTACGCCGGAGCCGTCGACGTATCGAGGCCCAGATCGTCAGGGACGAGGACCTTCACCAGCGTCCCCGATGTACGACCTCGTCGAAGGGGCGCCGATCGGGTTTGCCGATCGGCTTCAGGGGACGGTCCGCGGGATATCCGATACCGAGAAGGTAGGAGACGATGTGGTCGTCGGGGACGCCGAGGATGGCGCGGGCCTTGTCCTGGTCACCCACCGAGGAGTGTCCCGTCCCGATGCCGAGGTCGGTGGCGGCAATCGTCATGGCCGTGGTCGCTTGCCCAAGGTCGTACTGATCGATGAGCTTGGTTCGCTCGTCGGGCGGTTCGGGGACGACTAACGCAATGGCTGCCGGCGCCGACGCGATGTGCCCCGCACCCCGCCAGACGGTGGAGAGGTCTTGCAGTTGATCACGATCCGTCACGATCACGAAGTCCCAGTGCTGGCGGTTCGACGCCGACGGCGCTCGCCACCCCGCCTCGGCGATGCGGTCCAGATCAGCGTCGGGAATGCGGTCCGGCAGGTAGTTTCGCACGTTGCGTCGGGCGCGAATCGCGTCCCAGGCTTCCATCTCGTCCTCCGTTTCGCAGTCGTGGCTGCAACCACGAACCACGTTCGCGTGTGAACAATTCCATCGCACGCTGCGACAGGTCAGGTGTCGGCGGATTCATGGTTCACCGCCGCCGACTTTAGTGACGTTCCTGGCAAATGGCAGCCACGAAAATCGCTCTGATTTATAGGTTTCTAGATCTGACGTCGCATAGGCATCATCGATGCCATGACTGTGACTGCGCCACCTTCGTCCTTGTCGGGTCCCACGGACACGCCCAGTTCGCCAGCAGTCGTCAGCGGGACCAGTCCGCTCGCCGATGGTTTCCGCAGCCGCTTCTTCACCGACGACGACTATCGCCGGTTCCATGCCCGAGCGCCTCGCTACGACGCCGAGAACAGCTTCTTCGTAGAGGATTTCACCGAACTCGTCGCGGCCGACTACCTCAAGGCGCCGCTGCCGGAACGGCTCGGCGGTGCTGCCCTGACGCTCTCCGAGCTAGCCCGTGAACAGCGTCAGCTCGCCTACTGGGCACCGGCCACCGCGCTCGCGGTCAACATGCACCTGTATTGGGCCGGGTCCGCCGCCGATGCGTCCACCCGCGGCCTCGCCGACGTCGAGTGGCTGTTGGCCGACGTCGCTGCGGGCCGGATCTTCGCGGCCGGGCACGGTGAGCGCGGTAACGACGTCGGACTCGACGACTCGCAGGTGCGCGCCGTTCCCCAGCCGGATGGCTCGTACCGGATCACCGGGCGCAAGGTGTTCACCTCATTGTCGCCGGTGTGGGACGAGATCGGCATCCACGCCCGCGACGACTCGGACCCCAGCAATCCGCAGATCGTGCACACGTTCGTCCACCGCGACGATCCTGGTGTGCGCATCGAGGAGACCTGGGACGCCCTTGGCGTTCGCGCCACGGCCAGTCACGACACGGTCTTCGATCATGCACTCGCGGCGGCGCACAAGGTCGTCGCCAAGCACCCGGTGGGACCGGTCTATCCCGACTACGTCGGCACGCTCCTGTCGTGGTATCTCCCACTATTGTCGAACGTGTACTTCGGCATCGCCCGCCGGGCGCTCGACCTCGCGATCCTCGGTGCGCAGACGCGGAACTCGCTGCGCGACGGCATCTCCCGGCATGCGCAGAAGCCGGCAGTGCAACGGCAGGTGGCGCAGGCGGAGATCAAGTTGGAAGCCGTGGCGGCGCTGGCGGAGTCCGTAGCACAACCCGGCTCGGGGGACTGGTCCCCGTTGCGTGCCCTGGCAGCAAAGGAATTCGCTACCACGACGGCGCGCGAGGTCGTCGACATCGCCGTGCAGGTGGTTGGCGCGTCGTCGGTGTCCAGGCGGCACGAGCTCGAACGGCTCTACCGCGACGTGCGCACCGGATCGCTGCACCCGCCCAACACCGATGCCGTCCTCGAGATCATCGGTGCCGTAGCGCTCGGCCAAAGCTGACGACCCAGGTGACACCCACCAAACCGATCATCCTCAACGGGTTCTCCATGAACTCCGTCTCCCACGTGAACTACGGTCTGTGGCGGCATCCTCGCGACCAAACCCACCGCTACACGACCATCGACTATTGGGTGGAACTGGCCACGATCCTGGACCGCGGGCGGTTCGATACCTTCTTCCTGGCCGATGCATTGGGGCTGCTCGACACCTACGGTGGCACAGCGGCCGCGTCGCTGAGGACGGGCACCCAGTCGCCCGTCGACGATCCGCTGCTGTTGGTCGCCGCCCTGGCCGCAGCCACCACTGACCTTGGCTTCGGTGTCACCGTCTCGACCACCTACGAGCATCCCTATCTGCTGGCCCGCAAGTTCAGCACCCTCGACCACCTCACCGGAGGTCGGGTGGCCTGGAACGTGGTGACCTCACAACTCGACAGCGCCGCACGAAACCTCGGTCTGGACCGGCAGATTCCGCACGACGAGCGTTACGACCGGGCCGATGAGTTCCTCGACGTGGTCTTCAAGTTGTGGGAGGCGTCGTGGGAAGACGACGCCGTGGTGCGAGACCCGGCGACCGGGATCTACACGGACCCGAGCAAGGTGCACGCTATAGCGCACCACGGTCGGTACTTCCACGTGCCCGATGCTCACCTCTCCGAGCCGGGCCCGCAACGCACTCCGCTGCTCTTGCAGGCGGGTGGCTCGCCGCGCGGCCAGCGGTTCGCCGCCGCACATGCCGAGGTGGTGTTCGTCGCAGGGGCCGACGCCGACGGCATCCGCCGCAACGTTGCTGCCATCCGTGCCTTGGCCGCCGAGCAGGGACGCGATCCCCAATCGCTCGACTTCGTCAGTGCCGCAGCCGTGGTCGTCGACGACACCGAGCGCGGAGCGGTCGCGAAGCTGGCCGACTACCAGTCGTACTTCAGCGTGGAGGGAGCACTGTCGCACTATTCGGCCAGCACCGGAGTGGACTTCTCGGCAGAGGATCTCGACAGTGTGATCGGCCATCACGACACCGAGTCGAACCGCTCGTTGCTGTCGATGTTCGCCGCGGCCGACAAGGCGTGGACGCTGCGGGACGCGCTGGCTCCCGCGACCGGACTGGGGCGTTCGCGCACGTTCGTCGGGACTCCAAGCGCAGTGGCCGACGACATCGAGGCATGGCTCGTGGCTACCGACACACAGGGAATCAACCTCATCGGTGTGGTGAACCCGGACAGCTACCGCGATTTCGCCGATCTCGTGGTGCCCGAGCTGGATCGGCGGGGACGCGTTCGGTCGCGGCCAACGGGCGCGGCCACGCTGCGGAACCGGTTGCATGGCCGCGATCACGTCGCCGACGATCACCCCGCCGCAAGTTACCGACTTACTCGGCAAGCGGCACGGGAGGAACGAGTCGTCAGATGACGGCAGACATCCGGGTACTGAGTGAGGACGCAGATCTCGTCGCAGCGGCGAACGTCTTCCGTGCGGCGATGGTGGGCTTCCGGCCGTTGACCGGACAGGACGCGGGTCGTATCGGCAAGCTGGTCGAGCCCGGTCGTACTCTTGGTGCATTCGTCGATGGGGAACTGGTCGCCACCACCGACTCGGCGGCCAGCATGCTGACGGTGCCCGGCGGGACGCGCCTGCCCCATGCCGCCGTCACCCACGTCGGGGTTCGGCCGTCGTACACCCGCCGCGGCATAGCGTCCGATCTGATGGCCCATCAACTGCGGGATCTGTACGCCCGTGGCGAGGTGGTCGCCACGCTGAGAGCGTCCGAGGCGACCATCTACGAACGATTCGGATATGGGGTGGCTACCACGTCGCAAACCATCGAAGTGCTGACCGTGCGCGCCGCCTTCCGCCCCGAGGTGCCCAGGGGAGGTCCGGTGCGGCTCGTCGATACCGCCGAGTCGTGGGATGTGTTGCCGCGCATCGTCGACGGGACCCGGCCACCGCGTCCGGGCGCCATCGGCAGGCCTGCGGTGTGGTGGGAGAACCAACGTTTGCGTGCCGAAGGTGATCCGGGTCCTCGCTACGTGGCACTGCACGGTGACGCTGGATCCGAGACGGGATTCGTGCGCTATCACCCGGTGGGCACTGAAGCGTGGTTCACCAGTGCCGAACGCACGGTCGTGGTCGACGACTTCTATGCGCCGACCCCCGCGGCGTATATCGGTCTGCTGCGGTTCCTCATCGAACTCGACCTCGTCGACAAACTGGTCTTCACATCGCTTGCTCTCGACGACCCGTTGCCGTGGTTGCTGACCGATCGACGGGCTGCGCGGGTCACGGGTGCCAGAGACGAGACCTGGCTGCGGGTGATCGACGTGGCGGCAGCGCTCGGAGCCCACCGGTTCAGTGGGGCCGGATCCGTGACCGTCTCCGTCGACGATCCGATCCTGGCCCATAATTCGGCGACGTTCGAGATCTCGGCCGGGGGAGTGCGACGCACCGAATCACCCGCTCAGTTGAGCGTCGGTGTGGCAACCCTCGGTGCACTGCTGCTCGGCGGTCTCACCTGGAGTGTGCTCGCATCGGTTGGCCTGGTCGATGTCGTAGACCGGGACGCGGTCGCCGAAGTCGACGGGTTGTTCGGTACGTGGCCGGCGCCACACGCCGGAATCTACTTCTAGCACTTCACTTCCCGGGTCACTTCAGTTCCGCACGAGCGGAACCGTTCTCGATTCGTCGAGCGGCGCCCAGGATGTAGTCATGTTCCGGCGTTCGGGGGCGACATCGAGTTATCGCCGTGACACTGTTTGACGTCACTGATCTCGCCGTCAACATTCACACCGGAAACCGCGCCCGTGGACGGCAGATCGTGCCAGCGGTGCGCTCGTTCAGCTTCTCGGTAGACCGGGGGCAGACCTTGGCGATCGTCGGCGAGTCCGGTTCTGGCAAGAGCGCGTCGCTGCTGGCGGCCACCCAACTGCTCAACACCGACGCGGAGGTGACGGGCAGCGTTCGCTTCGACGGTCACGATCTGCTGGGGATGTCCCCGAAGGCGTTGCGTCGCATCCGCGGCAAGGACATCGGCTTCGTCTTCCAGGACCCGCAGAGCAACCTGCATCCGTTCAAGACCGTCGGGAAGCAGATCGAAGAGGTCTTCCGCGTCCACCGGGCCGCGACCAGACGAGAGACGCGCAAGCGGGTCGAGAACCTGCTCGACGAGGTCGGCATCACCGATCCTGCGCAGGCCTACCGCAGCTATCCCGCGGAGCTCTCAGGGGGGATGCGTCAGCGGGTGATGATCGCCATCGCCATCGCGCTGAACCCGGCGCTGATCATCGCCGACGAACCCACGACGGCGCTGGACGTCAGCGTCCAGGCCGGCATCATCGCTCTACTGCGCAGGCTGCAGCACGAGCACGGCACCGCCATCGTGTTCGTCAGTCACGATCTGGGCGTGGTTGCCGAGATCGCCGATGAGGTCGTCGTGGTCAAGGACGGTGTGGTGGTGGAATCGGGTCCGCGGCAGCGCATCTACGCCGATCCTCGTGAGGCCTACACCCGGGAATTGTTGGTCGCTTCCCGGGTGCACAGCGTCGATCGGCTTGCCGCGCCGCGCCCACCTGCCGACTCGTCACGTGGGCCGCTGCTGCGAGTGCGTGGGCTGCGGAAGTCCTATCGTGCGCGGCACGGACGTGCGCGCAGGCAGGTCATCGATGGCCTGGACTTCACCATCGAACCGGGCGAGGTCGTTGGCCTGGTCGGCGAATCCGGGTCGGGTAAGTCGACGGTCGGCCGCATCGTCGCCGGTCTGCAGTACGCCGACTCCGGTGAGATCACGCTGTCCGACGTCACGTTTCCGACCGGGCTCGGTGACGGGATTCCTACGCTGCCCGCCGCGGTCAGGCGCACGGTGCAAATGATCTTCCAGGATCCCTACTCGAGTCTGCATCCGCGCCGCACCGTCGAGGCATCGCTGGCTGCGCCACTGCTCGCGCAGCACGTCGACCGGTCCGAGATCCCACGGAGGTTTGCGCAAGCCGCCGCCGACGCCCGCGTCGACTCGGACCTGCTGCCGCGCTACCCCGCCGAGCTGTCTGGCGGACAGCGGCAGCGCGTCGCCATCGCACGGGCATTGGTCCTCGAGCCGGCCCTCATCGTCGCCGACGAGCCGCTGTCGTCGCTCGACGTCACCACGCAGGCCGAAATCCTCTCCCTCATCGAGGATCTGGTACGCGACAAGCGCACCGCCTTCCTGTTCATCACCCACGACCTCGGGGTCGTGTCGTCGATCGCCCAGCGGGTCGTCGTGCTCGGGCCAGAGGGAGTGGAGGAGATCGGAACGACTGCCGAGGTCTTCGGTAACCCTCAGTCCGCGTACACGCGCCGCCTGCTGGGTGCCGTCCCTCGGCTCGATGGAGCGCGGGCGTCGTGAGCCAGCTGCTGTTACAAGCCCCGGTCTCCGATCCGTCGAAGGCGTTGAGCCCTCGACGGCGGTGGCGTGCGGCCCTCGCCGATCGAGGCTTGCTGGCCGGTGCGGTCATCATCGCCTTCGTCGTCGCGGCCGCTCTGCTGGCGCCGGTCTTCGCGGCGTTGGTCGGACACGGACCCAGCGAACAGTTTTCCGACGACACCCTCGACACCGCAGGGCTGCCGATCACCGGCGGACACGGTTTTCTGCTCGGTGCGGACGGCAGCGGCCGCGACGTTCTGGTCCGAACGCTATACGGGGCAAGGGTTTCGCTGGCGATCGGGATTCCCGCGACCACCATCGCGATGATCGCCGGCGTCGTGGTCGGCTTGACGGGTGGCTACTTCGGCGGCCGCATCGACGCGCTGCTATCCGAGGTGACCAACGTCGCGCTGGCCTTCCCGTTCCTGGTCACTGCGCTCAGCGTGGTCACCCTCAACCGCGGCACCGCGGGCAGCACGCTGGTCAATCCGGCAGTCGTCGTCATCGGTGTGGTGGCACTGTTCTCCTGGACCTACTTCGCACGCCTGGTCCGCAACCTGGTCATCGAGGTGAAGGCCAAGCCCTTCGTCCTCGCGGCGGTGGGCGCCGGCGCCTCGCATGCCAGGGTGCTGCTTCGCGAGATCCTGCCGACGATCATTCCCACGATCGTCATCTATTGGGCAGTTCAGCTGCCCACCAACATCATTGCCGAGGCGTCGCTGTCCTATCTCGGAGTCGGGATCCGGCCACCCACCCCGAGCTGGGGGACGATGATCGCCAATGCTCAGGATTCGGCGCTCTACCAGACGCAACCCTGGATGCTAATCGCGCCTGCCATCGGACTGTTCGTCACCGTGCTCGGATTCAACCTGCTCGCCACCCGGTTGCGCAGCCGGTTCGATCCGACGGCGGCGTGAGGCCGGATCGTGACTCGTTTCGTGCTGGCGCGATCCCTGCGCATGGTGCTCACCGTGGCTGTCGTCGTGCTGATCACGTTCGGGCTGACGCGGGTGGCCTACCAGAATCCGGCCAGGATGTTGGCTCCCGAGAATGCCTCCGAGGAGACGGTGGCGTCGATCGCGAACAGCCTGCACCTCAACGACCCGTGGTACGTCCAATTGTGGCACTACGCCTTCCGCGGGCCGGAGCTCAAGGGCACGCCGACGGGACTGCTGAATTGGCCGCCGAGCCTTGGCTATTCGTACCGATCGCAGCGGCCGGTCACCGAGCTCATCCTGGAGAAGGTCCCGGTCACCGTCAGCCTCGCTGTCGGCGCCCTGCTCCTGTGGGCGGCGATCTCGATCGTGTTCGGGGTCTATGCGGCCCGCAAGCCGGGAGGATTGTTCGACTCGGTCACGAGCGTGATCTCCTACGCCGCACTGGCGCTGCCCACCTTCGTCACGGGCGTTGCACTGCTCTACGTCTTCTACTTCCAGTTGTCCCTGGCCGGGGTGCGGATCTTTCCCGGCGGCGGATACGTGGCGCTGACGCAGTCGCCGGTGCAGTGGGCGCAGCATCTGCTGCTCCCGTGGCTGACGTTGGTGCTCGCCGAGGTGGGCCTCTTTCAGCGTGTGGTGCGGGCTTCGGTACTCGAGGTCGCGGGCAGGGACTTCGTCAGAACCGCGCGGGCAAAGGGTCTCGGGCCGCAACGGGTGTACTTCGACCACGCCCTGTCGGCCGCCCTGAATCCGATTCTGACCCTTGGTGGTATCGAGTTCGCGACCATCCTCGGTGGCGCGATCATCACCGAGCAGATCTTCGGCCTCGACGGGGTAGGCAGGCTTGCGGTGAGCGCAGCCAAGTCCGGCGACGCACCGGTCGTGATCGGCTGCACCCTGCTCGGTGCCGTGATCTTCGTCGTCACCACCTTCGTCGTCGACGTCATCACCCATGCCCGCAGCGCCAAATGAGCACAGCCAGATTTCGCAACGAAGGAGAATGATGAAGTACACGACGGGCCGGCGGATCGCCGCCCTGCTGACCACGCTGGCCGTATCGGTATCGCTGACGGCCTGTGGCTCGGGCGGAACCTCGGCGTCTACCGATCCTGCGAAGCTGCATGGCGGCACGCTGAAGATCGCATCGGTTGGGGACATCGACGGGCTCGACCCACTGATCGCCTACTCGGCCGAGTCGTGGCAGGTCATCAGGGCCACCACACGACAGTTGGTCACCTACGCGGGCGATCGCAACGGCATCGGCCAGGACACCAAGGTGGTTCCGGATCTTGCCAAGACCTGGGACATCAGCCCCGATCGCAAGACCTACACGTTCCACTTGCGCGACAACATCGCATTCTCCGGGGCCAGCACGCGTCCGATCACCGCGCAGGACTTCGTCTATGCGATCAAGCGGTTCCCCGACCCCAACGCGCAGGTGGCCGCGATCACGTACTACAACGCGTTGTTCTCGGGGTTCAAGGAGTATGCAGCCGAGTTCGCGAAGGTGCCCACCGGTGATCTGGACGCGGCGAAGAAGTTCATCGATACCCACGACATTAGCGGGGTGAAGGCATTGGACGACAAGACCTTCCAGCTCACGCTTACCCAGCCGGCCAGTGACATCCTCGACATCCTCACACTGAACTTCGTCACCCCGCTGCCCGAGGAGGTCGTGTCGAAGTACTTCGCGGACAGCCTGGAGTTCCGCAAGAACTACGTCTCCAGCGGGCCGTACTCGATCACCTCGTATGACCAGGGCAAGCAGTTGACGTTGGCAAAGGTCAAGAACTACAACGCCGATGGCGACCCGCGCAACGCCTACGCCGACGAGATCGTCTTCGACACCACGGTGGCATCGGCGGATGCCGCGTCCCAGCAGATCCAGACCGGAAGCGCCGACATCGGGCTATACGTTCGGGCCTACCCGGCGAACGTCATCGCCCAGTACAAGCAGACCGACCCGGACCACCTGCACAAGTCCGCGAGCGGGTCGGCGGTGTTCATCAGCTGGAACAACTCGGACACCCCGAAGACCCCCGCGCAGCGGGCGTTCAAGGATCTGCGTGTGCGCCAGGCGTTCAACTACTCGCTGAACCGCAATGACGTGGCCCGCGGCCTCGGCGGGCCGGACTCGGCAATCCCGAGCAACGAGATCCTCACGTCGACCATTGCCGGCTTCACCAATGAGAACCCCTATCCCACAACGGAGGACAAGGGCGATCCGGAGAAGGCCAAGGCGCTGCTCGCCGAAGCCGGTCAGCAGAACTTGACGGTGAACGTGGCCTTCCGTACCTCTCCTGAGTTCGAGAAGATCGCTACCTCCGTGCAGAACGCCGCAGCCAGGTCGGGCATCACCGTGAAGTTGACACCAATCCCTGCTGACGGCTTCGGCGCGTTCAGCGCCTTCCTCGCCGACAAGTCCAAGCTGGACCAGTGGGACCTGGCGATCACCAACTGGACGCCGGACTGGCAGGGCAACAGCGCCCGAATGACACTCGGCGGTTGGCTGGACTCCGACTTCGCTCCGGGAGGTACGTGGAACGGCGTCACCTACCACAACCCTGCCCTCAATGCCGCTGTGAACCAGGCCTTCTCGGCTGAGGACTCGACGCAGGCCTGGAAGGACGCCAACACCATCGCGACGAGGGATCTCGCGTGGTTCCCGCTGATCGAGCGGGTGAAGTCCATTCCGACGTCGAACCGGGTGACCAACTGGACCTGGCAGTCGCTTGGCAACGGCCCCGACATCACCAACATCGCGGTGAACGGAGGCCAATGATGACAGTCGAGGTGTTCCGCACGGCGGAGAGTTGGCAGGAGCGGGGGAGCTGCCGGCGGTTGGCGCCCGAGGTCTTCTACCCAGAGGACGGCGGCCGAACCGGTCTGCAAGCACGTGAGGAACACGCCAAGCGGATCTGCGGCTCGTGCCCGGTCGTCGCCGACTGCCGCAACCACGCGCTGTCCGCGCGGGAGACGTACGGCGTGTGGGGAGCGATGTCGGCGCGGGACCGCCAACGGGAGTTCGCGGCACGACGGGAGCCGGTGCTCGAGCGGTGATTACGCTCTGGGAACGTGGCGGCGGGCCACCTCGAGCCACTTCTCCAGCTCGGGTGAGGTCTCGTACTCGGAGTCGAGCAGATACAGGCTCGGCGCCGGGCAGCTCGCGCCGATCTCGACGAGGACCGGTCGCAATGTCAGCTCCGGGGCCAAGGAGTGTGCAAGGGAACCGCCGAGCATGAGCGGGAACGTGGGAGTCTGTCCGAGCTCACCGGCTCCGAACTGGTCGAGGAACAGTTTCAACAGGCCGGTGTAGGTGGCCTTGAAGGTGGGGGAGGCGACCACCAACAGATCGGCGGACTTCACGATCTCCTTGGCCTCGGCGACCTTCGGATCACCCCAGCCAAGCAGGCCCGCTCCGAGGTCGACGACGTCGATGACGTGTTGGGGCGGAACGCCGGTCAGCTTCTCGGCGACCAGCTCTGCGGCCGCCCGGGTCCGTGAGTTCGGCTTGGGGTTTCCAACGACGACGACGCTCATGAGTCAAGTGAACCAAACATGGCCTTGCACAACTCATCCGGGCCGGTGTCAGGCCTGGTCACGCGGCAAGCCTTTCCAACCGCCGCACACGGGGGATGATCTCGTCGGCGAATCGCCGCATCTCGGACTCGAACGGCTGGAACTGCAGCATGAACAACTCGATGCCAATGCTGCCGAAGCGCAGAATCCGTTCAGCCACGGTGTCATAGCTGCCGACGAGGCCAGCGGCAGTCCCGCCGTTCGTGCCGACGTGGGGATGCTCGGCGAATGTCTTGAACATCTGGGCCTTCGGGTCGGCATTCGAAATGACCGACTCGGTTTCGGCGACGTCGCGGCTGGCCAACTCGAAGGCGTAGGCGAGTTCGTCGGCTGCCTCGCGGTCGGTTTCGCGGCCGATGACGAACGCGGCAAGGCCAAACCGCACCGGCTTCCCGGTACGGGGTCGCTTGGCCACGTCGGTTACCAACCGTCGCACGTTGTCCTCGGGTTGTCCGTTGATGAACCACACGTCGGCGAAGTCGGAGGCCAGGTTACGAGCCGGATCCGACTCCCCACCCACATAGACTGCAGGCCGGGTGCGGTGTCTGCTTGCGGGCTTGAGTTGGTAGTCGTCGACGTCGAAGTGCTTGCCGTGGAATGTAGTTCGCTGACCGCTGATGAGTGAGTTCACGATGGTGAGCCATTCGCGGCCGTAGGCATACCGGTCATCGTGCTCCAGGAACGGCAGGCCTGCGCGGGCGATCTCGGGCTTGAACCAGGCGTTGACCACGTTGATGCCGAACCGCCCGCCGCTGATCTCTTCGATCTGCAGTGCTTGCTTGGCAAGGACCACGGGGTGATAGAGCGCCGGCTTGATGGCCGTGATGATTTCGATGTTGTTCGTCAGTCCAGCCAATGCCGCACTCGTGGTCCATGCTTCGAGTTGGTCGTACTGATCACCGGATGGATTCACTTCGTGTAGTGCCACCAGGGTGGCATCGAAACCGAGTCGATCCGCCTCGAGGATTTGCTCGCGGGTACGTGCCCACGAAGCGTCGACGGGTTCGAGGGGATGCTGTCGGGCTCCCCAAGTGCCGTACACCAGGGCCCACACACCAAACCGCAATGCCGATGTGGTCATGGTGATCTCCTGAGCACGTAGCCGTTCTAGTCGAGGCGAACGATAGAACGAGGCTCCCGGTCGAACCGATGATTGCGGTCAGGATGATTCTGGACGTACCGGTCGATACACGAAAGTTGTTCTACGACTCGGCGCCGCCGTTTCGAACCGGCGTGAACACAACCCTGTCGATACAGCGGCGGAATCGGACTTAATGTCGGGAGCCGTCAACGCGGGCGGGCTTCCTGTCACAGAACCGAGAGGGGACGATGTCCATCTCCACCGAAGGCCTTACGAAGGTCTACGGGGGCACCAAGGCGTTGGACGACGTGTCGATCTCGGTGGACGAGGGCGACATCCTCGGCGTGGTCGGCAGTAGCGGCGCAGGCAAGAGCACGCTGGTACGCACCATCGCCCTACTGGAGCGCCCCACCAGCGGCCGGGTGCTGCTCGACGGGCAGGACTTGACCCTGCTCTCCGAACGGGAATTGCGCAGTGCGCGACGGCGGCTGGGCAACGTGTTCCAATCCGCGAACCTGCTCGACAACCGGACCGCCCGCGCCAACATCGAATATCCACTCGAGATCGCGGGGTGGGACCGTAAGAGGCGATGGCACCGGACCAATGAACTGCTGGAACTCGTCGGTCTAAAGGGACGCGGGGATGACTACCCTGCGCAGCTGTCCGGAGGTCAAGCCCAACGCATCGGCATCGCAAGAGCACTAGCACCCAAGCCCAGTGTGATTCTTGCCGACGAGCCGACGAGCGCGCTGGACCCCACCACCACGCAGGAAATTCTCGGACTGCTCACTAGCCTGCGGTCAGAGCTCGGCGTGACGATCCTGCTCATCACGCATGATCTCGCGATAGTCCGCCAGATCGCCGATCGCGTTGCGGTGCTCGACGGAGGGCGCGTCGTAGCCGAGGGCACATTGACCGAAGTGGCCGACCACCCACGGTCGGGTCTGCTGCCACCGCTGAGCCAGCCGCCGCGATCCGAAGGCCGCGCGCTGATCGTCGACGCGCATGCCCCCACGGAGTCCTCGTCGGCGTTCATCAGTGCACTGTCGCGTGACCTCAACGCCGACATACGCGTTCTCGACGGCGGAGTGATTCGTCTCGGCCCGCAGTCGATCCAGCAGTTTCAGCTGGCGATCACCGGCCTCGACCATTTGGCGCGGGACCGAGCCGACGACTATTCGAAGTGGTTTGCCAACAACGGCGTTCGAGCCGTCATCCAGACCGGGGGGAGCACCTCGTGAGCGTCCTGAACGGTGTCAAGGCGTGGCTCGATGATTCGCTTCTCCTCAGCACCGACGCCCTGCCGGTCGCGGTCAATCAAACGCTGCAACTGGTGTTCATCCCCTTCGCCTTCGTCGTCGTCTTCGGCATCCCGCTCGGTGTCGTTCTCTACGTCACCGCGCCTAGCGGACTGTCTCCGATCAGATGGCTCAACAGCACGCTCGGCGTGATCGTCAACGTCACCCGTTCGTTGCCATTTCTGGTCCTGGTGATCGCATTGTGGCCGTTGGGCCGCCTGCTGGTGGGGTCGAGCCTGGGCACCGTTGCGGCCATGGTCCCGCTGACCATCGGCACCATCCCATTCGTCGCCCGATTGGTCGAGGCCGCACTACGGGAGGTGGAAGCGGGCAAGATCGACGCAGCCCGCGTCGTTGGCGCCACGCGGTGGCAAATCATCACCAAAACACTTCTGCCCGAGGCGATCAGCGGAATCATCGCAGGCTTGACCATCACCATCATCGCGCTGCTGGGCTTCTCCGCGCTGGCCGGAGTGATCGGCGGGGGAGGACTGGGCGATCTGGCGATTCGATACGGCGCCCGCTCCTACGACGGGCCGGTGCTGTGGTCGACGGTGCTACTTCTGATCGCGCTCGCGCAGATCTTCCAGTTCGTCGGCGACTACTTCACCCGCAAAACAGACCACCGAGCCAACCGCGGAGGAGGTGGCCGTGGACGACAACGACTCCAGCGGCTGTCGGCCTGAGCCGAAATCGCCTACCGCTCACCTTCATGCACCCCTCAGACAAAGAATGGACGAAGATCAATGACCGAGACACCCGACGGCCCACCGAGGCGCAAAGCCCCCATCTACGCGGGGGTCGCCGTCGTCGTCGTGATCGTGATTGCGGTGGCCGGCTTCTTCTGGCTGCGCGGTTCCGACGACAAGCACCACCTCACCGTCGCGGCCACCCAGGTGCCGCACGCCGAGATACTCGAATTCATCAAGAACGGCCAGGCGAAGGACGCCGGACTGGACTTCGACATCAAGGTCTTCGACGACTACTCCCTCGGCAACCGCTGGCTGTCGGAGGGGGACATTGACGCCAACTACTTCCAACACGAGCCGTATCTCGAGGAGCAGGTAAAGGATTTCGGTTACCAGCTCTCCGCATTCCCTGGCGTGCACATCGAGCCGTACGCGGCATTCTCGGCGCGCCACAAGTCGCTGGATCAGCTGCCCGACGGAGCGCGGATCAGCATCACCGATGACGGCTCGAACCAGAGCCGGGCGTTGGCTCTGTTGGCCTCGAAGAACCTCGTCACCCTGCCGACGAGCGGTCCGGTGAACGTCAAGACGGTCGGCAACCCGAAGAACCTGCAGTTCATCGAGGCCGCACCCGATCTGCAGGCGCGCGCGGTTCCCGACGTCGACCTGGCAATCTTGAACGGCAATTACTTCCTCGACGCGGGCTACACCCTCAAGGACGCCTTGATCGTCGAACCGCTCGAGGGTAACCAGTACGCCAACTTCTTGGTGACCAGGACGGACAACCACGACAACCCAGCCATCGTGAAGCTCAACGGGTTCCTGCACAGCGACCAGACCCGGGAGTTCATCGAGAAGAAGTGGCCGGGTGGCGACGTGTCACCGGCCTTCTAGTCTGTGCCGGTACGGCTATCACATGGCGTTCATTCAGTTCAGCGGCGTGACGTACCACGACCCCGCTCAGGTCTATGAGAGTTACGTGCTCTACGCCGCCGCCGACGGCGTCACACGGCTGATCGATCTCGACGGTGTCGTCCGCAACGAGTGGCCGTTTCCTGGCGTCCCCGCCCGGATCATCGACCCAGCGCTGAACGGCGGCCGCATCGGCGACGTCGGGGTTCAGCTCACCCACGTGGAAGACTCGCCCGGCGGCATCTACGGCAACCGCACCATCGGCCAGCTGTCGTGGACGGGAGAAAAGCTGTGGGAGTGGGGGACCGAGGCACCGGGCGGTGCGGCGCGGCAGAACCACGACTGGGAGCTGCTGCCCAACGGCAACCGACTCGTCCTGGTCGCGATCCCGCGCAGCGTGCCGGATCTCGGTCCCCACGTCGTCGGCGACCAGGGAATCTACGAAGTCGCTCCGGATGGGGCGATCGTGTGGGAATGGATGGCCGGTGACCACCTCGCCGAATTCGGATTCTCGGCTGATGGCTTCGACTATCTGCGCGATTCCGTCGCACGCCGGCCAGACGACATCTGGGGGTACCTGGAGATCAACAGCGCCAAGACACTTGGTCCCAATCGGTGGCACCGCGCCGACCCGGCGACGGTCTTTCAGCCGGACAACATCCTGATCAGTGCACGCAAGGCCAACGTCATCGCTCTGATCGACAAGGCGACGGGCCGAATCGTGTGGCGACTCGGCCCGTACTTCGACGCCGAGCCTGGCGCCGAACATCAGCGGATCAACGGCCATGCCTTGCCACGCGCGCTCGATCAGATTTCCGGCCAGCACAATCCGCACTTCATCGCCGATGGGCTCCCAGGCGCCGGCAATCTTCTGGTATTCGACAATCAGGGCGGTGCAGGCTTTCCGCCCGCGCCGCTCGGCATCTACGCGGGATCGCGCGTGTTGGAGATTGATCCGTCGACTGAGCGGATCGTGTGGCAGTACACGGCAGAGGATTCCGGCCGACCACCGTGGACCTTCTTCAGTTCCTTCGTCAGCAACGCTCAACGCCTGCCGAACGGGAACACACTCGTCACCGAAGGCATGCAGGGCCGCATCTTCCAAGTCACTCCGTCGGGACAAGTGGCGTGGGAATATCTCACGCCCTACGAGGATTACGCCGTCGCCGGAGAGCCCGAGGTGAAGGTGCCGACCGTCGAGGGAGTGGACCGCGCCACGCTCACCAGGATGATCTACCGCGCACAGGCCGTGCCCTTCGACTGGGTGCCCGCCGACGTACGATAGCCATGGCCGGGGAGTTTTGTTTACGGCGCACTTAATGCGTACGTAATCGGCTATCAGGTAATAGCTTTCAGTTCGTGTCGCGAGAAGTCCATCTGCTTGCCTTTGGGAATACCAGATCTGCTGGCCCGTGGCGCCATCCCGACATCGACAACAGCACGACGGGCATCCGGCGTCGACTGGTCGACAACGTGCGCATTGCCGAGGCGGGCACCTTCGACGGCGTGTTCTTCGCCGACGGGCTGAACTATGGTCCGCGCGCCACGTGGGCGTACAAGACCACCGAGGACTTCGAACCGCTCACCACCGCGTCCGCACTCTCCTTGGTGACCGAGCGCATCGGTCTGGTGGTCACCGGTTCTGCGACGCTGCAGCATCCGTACCACCTTGCGCGCCAGTTGCTTTCATTGGACCATCTCAGCGGTGGCCGGGCGGGCTGGAATCTGGTCACCAGTTTCGCGCGCGCCGCGGCCGACAACTTCAGTGCCAGGGGCGTGGTCGATCACGACGAGCGCTATCGCGTGGCGGAGGAGGCCATCGAGGTCGTACGGAAGTTGTGGGACTCCTGGGGTGACGACACGATCGTCGAAGACCGAGCTGCTGGAATCTTCAACGACGTCAGCCGAATTCGCGTGCCCAACCACCACGGTCGCTACTTCGACGTCGAGGGGCCGCTTGGCGCGGCCCGATCGGCGCAGGGCAGGCCCGTCATCTTCCAGGCTGGATCCTCGGCGACCGGGAGTGCCTTCGCCGCACGCCACGCCGAGGTCATCTTCACGGGCCAGGGCACCCTCGCAAAGGCGCAGGAGTTCTACCGTCGTATCCACGACGAGGCCCGGCGCCTTGGGCGCAGCGTTCCTCCGCTGATCACCCCATCGCTGCGCTTCATCGTCGGATCCACCGAGGACGAGGTCCGGCGTATCGAGCGCACCGCGTACGAATACTTCAGCCCGGAATACCAGGCAGGCTGGCTGTTGGAGGTCGACGTCGACGTCACGGGGGCAGATCTGGACGGGCCGGTGCCCGAGTCGGCCTTCCCGTCGACCACCGAGACGCATCAGACCGCGCTGGCCGGCTACCGCGCCCTGGCCTTCGACGGTGCGCCGACGGTGCGGGAGTTCCTGTACCGCACCGTCAACGGATGGGGAGCGAGCGTGGTCGGTACCCCCGAGCAGATCGCCGACCAGATCGAGACGTGGTTCGAAGCACGGGCAGCCGACGGATTCGTCCTGCAAGGCCCCGGACTTCCAGGACAATTCGAGGACTTCGTCGAGCAGGTCGTGCCGTTGCTTCGCAAGCGTGGACTGTTTCGGCACGAGTACACGGGCACCACGTTGCGCTCGCATCTCGGACTTGAAGTGCCTTCGCGATGAGTGAGCCGTTCGTCCTCGCAGCGTTCACCATGTCGACGCCGTCCCACGGCAACTTCGGGCTGTGGCGGCATCCGGATGACGAGACGTCCTCCTACACCGACATCCGCTACTGGGTGGAACTGGCCAAACTGCTCGACACCGGCGGTTTCGATGCCCTCTTCATTGCCGACGCGGTCGGACAACTCGACGTGCACGGTGGTGGCGCTGCGGCGGCACTGACCAGGGGAGTGCAGACCCCGGTCACCGACCCTCTGCTGGCGGTGTCGGCAATGGCGGCGGCCACCGAACATCTCGGCTTCGGCATCACGGTGTCGACCACCTACGAGAGCCCCTATCTGCTGGCACGGAAGTTCAGCACACTCGACCACCTCACCGGAGGGCGGATCGGCTGGAACATCGTCACCTCGCTGCTGGACAGCGCGGCGCGCAACATCATCGGGCGCGACCGGCAGATCCCGCACGACGAGCGGTACGCCATGGCGCAGGAGTTCCTCGAGGTGACCTACAAGCTGTGGGAAGGGTCCTGGGAGCCTGGCGCCGTGGTCCGCGACCGGCAGAGCGGCATCTACACCGACGCGTCGAAGGTGCACGCCATCGACCATCAGGGCACCTACTTCACCGTGCCAGGGGCACACCTGGTGGAGCCCTCTCCCCAGCGCACGCCAGTGCTGTTCCAGGCCGGAACTTCGCCCGCCGGACGCGAATTCGCCTCCCGTAACGCCGAACTGGTGTTTGCGAGCGATCCGCGGCCCGACGTCCTACGCGCGAACATCGACGACATCCGGCGGCGTGCCGTGGCACACGGCCGCAAGCCCGGATCGATCAAGTTCCTCACGTCGGTCGAAGTGGTCACCGACAGTACGGATTCCGCCGCCCGGGCCAAGGCCGACGACTTGGCGAAGTACCACGACCTGGACGCCGGACTGGTGTTGTTGTCGGCGCTGTCCGGCGTCGACTGGTCGGAGTACGGGGTAGATCGCCCGATCGAGCAGTTCGACACCGACGCCAGCCGGTCCATCCTGGCCGCCGTGACCGACTCCGATGCGCGGCACCGGATCACCTTGCGCGACTACGTCGGCGGCCTAGGCGGTTTCGGTGGGCAGCTGTTCGTCGGGTCTGCGCGCACCGTCGCCGACGAGTTGGAGGCCTACGCCGAACGAAGCGGTGTCGACGGGTTCAATATCACCTACCACATCACGCCGGGAAGCTTCGCCGACGTCGCCGAATTCCTGATCCCCGAGCTTCGCCGCCGCGGGCGCGCCCGCGAAGCCGGTAACCCGGGCAGTCTGCGGCAGCGACTGTTCGGCACCGAGTCCGCGCTGCTGCCGGACGACCATCCTGGCGCGGCCTTCCGGCCGGCAAAAGAATCGTGTCGATTCGATAGCTGACGCCGACAGCGTTCTTCCGGCAGTGTGGCAGCCACATCAACATATCGTAAACACCTGTGCCCCAACTGATTCAGCGGCGCACAGCGTAGAAAGGCGGCATCATGTCGGCACCGACTCGCGTGGAACTGGGCGGTCGCGCCCTATCCTCGGCTGAGGGGCATGGGCTGGAACGCGACGCGTTGGGATTCTGGGGCGTGTTCGCGCAGGGACTCGCGGCGGCCGCCCCCAGCGTCGCGGTGGCATCCGTGCCGTTCTCCCTCTTCCTGGCCGCCGGCAAGGGCGCGGCGTGGGCGGTCCTGGTCGGCCTGGCCATCACCGTCCTGATCGCGGCGACCATCAGCTTCCAAGCCAAGCGCACCGTGTCGTCGGGCTCGCTGGGCACCTACACCGGAAACGGGCTCGGCCCGGGCTTCGCCTACGCCGCGGGTTTCAGCCTGCTCGTGGGCTACATCGGGTTCGCCACCACCGGCACGCTGGGCGGGGTGGTCTACCTCGACTCGTTCCTAGAGGCGATCGGATTGGGCTCGCAGGCAACGTGGTTCCGGCTGTTGCTGGTGATAGTCATCGTCGGCGTCGCGACCTACCTGCCGTTCCGTGGTGTCTCGCTGGCCGCCAAGTACGAACTCGTCTTCGAACTCATCGCCGTCGCATCGATCCTGGTGATCATCGTCGCGGCCTACATCGGCTACGGCTTGCGGGTCGATTGGGAGCAGTGGAGCCCGGCCCACCTCGGCACCAGCGCGACCTACATCGCCGCAGTCTCCGCCGTCGGCGCCTACGCCGGCTTCGAAAGCGTCGCGTCACTGGGCGCGGAAGCCAAAGACGCACACCGCAACATCGCGCGATCACTGCTGCGGGTCGTGCTGCTGCTCGGCGTCCTCTACTTCGTCGCCACCTATCCACAGATCCTGTTCTTCGGCACCATCGACGGTGACAAGGCCATCCTGCCGCAGCTCGCCGAATCGACCGGCGTGTCCTGGGTCAACTACGTCGTCAGTGGTGCCGTGGCGGTCGCGTTCATCGTGTTCGTCACCGCCGTCACCACCGCGGCGGCGCGGTCGCTGTTCACCTTCGCCCACGAGGGCGCACTCCCGGCGGTGCTGACCAAGGTGCACCCCAAGTACAAGACCCCGTGGGTCGGCATCGCGTTCATCGGCGTGCTGGCGTTCCTCTTCTCGGTCGTCGCGACGCTCAGCTCGGCGGGCCGCGTGGTCTTCGAGGTGTACGGCGGGTACGTCGCCAACTGGGGGTTCCTGACGAGCTATCTGCTGGTGGTCATCGCCACCCCGATCTGGCTGTACAAGATCAAGGCACTGACCCCGCTGCGCCTGATCGTCTCGACGGCCGCCACACTGGTGCTCGGCTACGTGATCTTCAGCAACTTCTACCCGGTGCCCGAATTCCCGTTCAACATCCTGCCGTTGATCTTCGGTGGCATCCTGTTGGCCGGTCTGGCCTGGTACTGGTACCTCAAGCGAACCAAACCCGAGATCGCCAGGCGCATCGGCACCATCCAGACGTTGTCGGAGGCCGAGCAGCAACGGCTGGTCGACGAGGGCATCCTCGACGAGCTGGATCACCGGGCGCCGGCTGGCGAGGACGACCCGGAGGCACGGCCCGAGAAGGAGCCGGTCGCACCATGACACTGGCACCGGAGCGCGTCACCGGCAGCTGGTCTGTCGAGTCCGCCACGACCCATGACCACCCGCTGATCGCCGACTTCCTGGCGACCACCGGCGGTCTGGCGGGGCGCAAGTTCGCCGCCGATTCCCGTGATGTCGCCGAACATCTCGACGGGGCCTATCCCGGCGGGGTGACCGTCCTACGCGATGGACGCGTCCGTGGATACGCGGTGCTGTACGAACCCCACGGCCTGCAACCAGAGATCTTGGCGGACTTCGTCTTCGATCCAACCGCACCGGCACACCTGGTCGAGGACGTCGTCGCAGACACGGTCGCCCGATTCCGCCGGGAAGCGGCATCTCTCCCGGATGCCTTCCTGCGGACGTTCATTGGAACCGCTCAGCAGCCCGCGATCGACGTGCTGATCCGGCATGGTGCGCGTCAGGAGGGGCAGTTCATCCGCACCCGCAAGCCACTGGACGGCGAGGATGCCGATGCCCTCGACGCAGAGGCGATCGACGGCCTCACCCTGCTGGCGTGGCCCGAGGTCGTCAGCCGAGGACTCCTGGAGCAGGTACGTCAGCTGCAGTTCGACACCTTCCTCGAGCACTTCGGCAACATGTCCAAGACTCCGGAGGCGTGGCAGCATCACATCGAGAGTCGCGCGTTCACACCGGATTTCAGCATCGCCGTGGTTACCGAAGACGACCAGGTGGTGGGCTACGTGCTCGGCTCCACCTACACCGCGGGGGTGTCGCCCGGGGAGGAACGCAGCGCCCACACCGACTACATCGGCGTACGGCGTGACCAACGCAAGCGGGGAATCGGCGAGTTCCTGCTGAAGAAGATCTGGTTGACCGCACTACGGCGCGGGTTCACCGTGGCATCACTTGGCACCGACATCCACAATCGCAGCAACGCGCATCTGCTCTACGAACGGCTGGGTTACGTCGCCGTCGAGCATCAGTTCGCGTACCGCATCGACTCGAATGGGACCGGGCAATGACGACGTATCTGACGAATTCCACCGCCGACCTCGACGACCTGAGGGCTCAGTTCCGGCCCGCCTTCGACAAGATCGCCGAGGCCAACCTGGAACGGGAGCGGGCCCGGACCTTCCCGCACGAACAGGTGCGACTGCTCAACGAGGCCGGTTTCGGCACCCTGCGAATCCCGGTGCAGCGCGGAGGTTTCGGCGCCTCGCTGCAACAAACGTTCCTGCTGCTAGCCGATCTGGGCGAGGCGGACGCCAACGTCTCGCACATCTGGCGCAACCACCTGGCGTTCGTCGAGGACCGGCTCAACGCGCCGGTGTCCGACACCAACGGCGTCTGGATCGACCGGTTCCTCGGCGGGGAGTTCGTCGGTGGCGGATGGACCGAAGCCAACAACGTCACGCTGGCCAACCTCGTCAGCACCGTGACGGCCGACGGCGACCAGTTCCGGGTGACCGGCACGAAGTTCTACGCCACCGGCAGCCTGTACGCCGATTGGCTCGACGTGCTGGGCCGCGCCGACGACGGTGAGTTGCTGACCGCGCTGGTGCGGGCCGACGATCCGGGCGTCACGCTGGTGGACGACTGGGACGGCTTCGGTCAGCGCACCACCGGGAGCGGCACGGCCCGCTACGAGCGGGCCCGCGCACGGCGCGGTGACGTGTTCCCGGCGGCGGATCGCTTTGCCTACCAAGGTCACTTCTACCAGACCGCGATGCTGTCGGTGCTCACCGGAATCACGCGTGCCGCGCTGCGCGACGGTTCTGCCGCCTTGGTCGGCCGCAAGCGCAACTACCCGCAGGGACTGACCGCGGTGCCGTCGGACGACGCGCAGCTACTGGCGGTCATCGGGGAGGTCTCCGCGGACGCGTTCGGTGCGGAAGCGGCGCTGTCACAGGCCGGTGCGGCACTGGACCGGATCGTCGCGGGCCGGGTGGCCGGCGACGAGGAGAACGCCAAACGGCGCCTGATCGCCGCCGAGGTGGCGGTAACCCAGGCACAGCTGGTCATCATCGCGGCCGCATTACACGCCACGACAACCGTTTTCGACGCGTTGGGCGCCTCCGGGGTGTCCGAACAGCGCGGGCTGGATCGGCATTGGCGCAACGCCCGCACCCTGGCGTCGCACAACCCCCGCGTCTACAAGGCGCGGATCCTCGGTGACTGGCTCATCAACGGCAAGGATCCGGTGTCCAACCTGGCGGCGCTCGGCCGGGGCGGGCAGGGCAACTAATGGGGCACGATCTCGTAGGGTGACCCACGTGAGCGAGCAGGATCGGATCCGCTGGGATGACGCGTACGCGAGCCGCGAACCAGCGCTCGCGCCCGAACTGCCCGCCGTCTTCGCCCCATACGAAACGGAGTTCCCGCACGAGGGAACGGCGCTGGACATCGCGTGTGGATCGGGTTCGGCAGCCGTCTGGTTGGCACTGCGGGGTCTCGACGTCCACGGCGTCGACGTATCCGGGGTGGCGATCGAACGGGCCCGCACCCTGGCACACGACGCAGGGGTAGCGCAGCGGTGCCGCTTCGACACCATGGACCTCGACGACGGGTTGCCGCCCGGCCCTGTGGTGGACGTGGTGCTCTGCCACAGGTTCCGCGACCGGCGGCTGGACCGCGCGATCATCGACCGGCTGGCACCCGGCGGGCTGCTGGCCATCAGCGCGCTCAGCGAAGTCGGCGGTGTGCCAGGGCCGTTCCGGGCCGTCGCTGGTGAGCTTCCCGCGGCGTTCGCCGCACTCGATCCGATTGCCGCGGGCGAGGGCGACGGGCAGGCGTGGCTGCTCGCCAGGAGATAGGGGCTACGTCGGGGCGTTGGCCGGCTGGAACACGCCGGTGCTGTCGGCCTCCTCCTCGGCACGGATGACGTGCACCACGGCGTTGATGAGCGCCAGGTGGGTGAACGCCTGCGGGAAGTTGCCGAGGTGCCGGCCGGTGCGCGGCTCGATCTCCTCGGCGTACAGATGCAGCGGGCTGGCGAACGACAGCAGCCGCTCGCACAGGTGCTTGGCTCTGCTGATCTCGCCGATCTCGACGAGTGCGGACACCAGCCAGAACGAGCAGATGGTGAAGGTGCCCTCCTCGCCGGACAATCCGTCGTCGGTCTCCTCGACCCGGTAGCGCAGCACCAGCCCGTCCTCGGTGAGCTCGTCGGCGATGGCCAACACCGTCGCCCGAACCCGCGGATCGTCGGACGGCAGGAACCGCACCAGGGGAACGAGCAGCAGGGAGGCGTCCAGCGCGTCGTCGCCGTAGCGCTGGGTCAGCGCGCCGCGGTGGTCGACGCCGTGAGCCAGGATGTCGGCCTTGATCTCCTCGGCGATCGCGCGCCACTGCTGTGCGTAGCTCTTCTCACCTTGCAGCTCAGCCAGTTTCGAGCCGCGGTCGAGCGCCACCCAACACATCACCTTGCTCGAGGTGAAGTGCTGCGGCTCGCCGCGCACCTCCCAGATGCCGCGGTCGGGCTCCTTCCAGTGCTTGACGGCCTCTTCGACCTGATTCTTGAGCACCGGCCACAACATCTCGGGGATCTGCTCGCGCGATTTGGCGTGCAGATAGACCGAGTCGAGCATGGTGCCCCAGATGTCGTGCTGCATCTGGTCGAACGCGCCGTTGCCGATGCGGACCGGACGGGAGTTGTCGTAGCCGGAGAGGTGGTTCAACTCCTCCTCCACCAGGCTGCGCTCACCGCCGACGCCGTACATCACCTGAAGTGGGTGGCGCTCACCGTTGTTGGCGCCCGACACGTCGGCGATGAACGCGAAGAAGTCGTCGGCCTCACGATCCAGGCCCAACGTGTACAGACCCCACAACGCGAACGTCGAATCACGCACCCACGCGTACCGGTAATCCCAGTTGCGCTCGCCCTGAGGCGTTTCCGGCAGCGACGTGGTGCTCGCCGCCAGCAGGGCGCCGGTCGGCGAGTAGGTCAACCCCTTGAGAGTCAACGCGCTGCGCTGCAGATACGACCGCCACGGGTGGTCGGGGAAGTCGCCGATGTTGATCCACTGCCGCCACGCCTCGCTGGTCTTCCACATCTTCTCGGAGGCCTCGTCGAAGGTCTGCGGCGCCGGGTGCTTGGACCAGCTCAGCGCGACGAACACGTTGTCGCCCTCGTTGAGCCGGGTCCGGGCCCGCGCTTCATGGCCCTCGAGGCCGATCCGCAAGTTCGTGGTCAACCGAAGCGTCGGATGCGCCTCCGGGTGCTTGCCCGCCCTCGCGATGGCCTCGCCGTACGCCGCTGCCGAGTACTCCCAGGTGGCGGCCTCGCGGTGGTAGTCGAACGCCGGTTCGCAGCTCATCACCAGCTCCACCACGCCGCTGACGCAGCGCACCGTGCGCAACAGGATGTGCTCGGCATCCCAGTCCATCGGCGTGCGGCGGTGCGTCCGCGACCGGGTGTCGATGTCGTGCCACGGACCCATCACCAGCGCGTCACGCACGATCAGCCACCCGGTGTGGGTTTGCCACGTCGTCTCCAGGATGAGGCTGCCGGGCAGGTAGCGCCGGGCCGCGGGCACGGTCACCCCGTACGGTCCGAGCCGGAAGTGCCCCGCCCCGCGGTCCAGGATCGCCCCGAACACGCTGGGGGAGTCCGGCCGCGGTACGCACATCCATTCCACCGAGCCGGCCGACGAGACCAGGCAGCTGTTCTCGCAGTCCGAAAGGAACGCGTAGTCCGCGATCGGGGGGAACGGATTCCGCAGTGCGCCGCCCGGCGCATACGGCACGGGGGCGGTCACCGTGTAGGGCGCCTCGGGTACGCCGTTGGCCTCACCGTTTTCGTCGGCGTGCTCGGTGTGCTGCAGAACCATGTCGCACATCATCGACTGCGCAGGTACTCGCCGTCTACTCGTGAGGTCGTGCGGGGTCAGCGCCGCGCGTAGGCGGGGGCGTGCTCGGGCAGTGGACCGATCGCCACGCCGTACGCCACGAGCGCGCGGAGCACGGGAATTCGGCCGGCAATGCGTATCCCACGCGGTGCGGTTCCGACGCCACCTTCGGCGTCCAGCGCGACCGCGATGGCCCGGTCCTGGACGAGCCGCTGCACCCGCTGGATGAGGGCTGCAGGCAACCACCGCCGGGCCTGCACCCGCGCGAGATCCCTCGTGGTCACCGACCCTCGGCGCAGTGGCTCGGCGAGAATCCGGCCCGCGGCGACGGCGTCGGCCACGGCCAGGTTGATCCCGACGCCGCCGATCGGCGACATTGCGTGCGCTGCGTCACCGATCAGCAACAGGCCGTCGGTGTACCAGCGGCGCAGCCGATTCAGTTGCACGTCAAGCAATTTGACGTCATCGAAGGCGATGACCGTGTCCATCCTGTCGGCGAGCCACGGCGCCAGCTCGGTGACCTGACGACGCAACGACTCGATGCCCTCGGCCCGCATCGCTGCGTCCGCGCCCTTGCGGATCAGATAGGCGACCTGGAAGTAGTCGCCCCTGTCGATCAGGGCGCAGCCGTGCCCGGACTGGAAGATGCCGTTCAACCCGGCCGGATCGCCGTCGTGGCGGGGCACCCGGAACCACCACACGTCCATCGGGGCGCCGAAGTTCCGTGGCGTCAGGCCCGACGCCGCGCGCAGCGTCGACGCGCGGCCGTCGCAGGCCACGACCAGGTCGGCGCGCATCTCGTGTACGGCGCCGTCGGCGGCGCGGTACCGCACGCCGGTCACACGCTCGCCGGATCTACTTCCCGGGTCGCTTCGCTCCTGCCCGCCGGATCCCCGGACCGCACCCAACACCTCGGTACTGCGCATCAGCCGGAAGTTCGGCTCCACTTGGGCGGCGCCGGCGAGCATCTCCAGAAAGTCCCACTGCGGCACCAGCGCGATGTGCTTGTGCGGGCCGGGCAGTCGGGTCAGATCTATCCGCAACGTGGTGTCCTGAACGGTCGCGGTGACCCCATCGATCATGCGGTGCGGAACGGTCGCGAAGGCGTCGCCGAGACCCAGTTCGTCCAGCAGCCGCAGCGTGCTGGCATGCACGGTGTCACCGCGGAAGTCGCGCAGGAAGTCGGCGTGCTTCTCCATCACCGTGACGTCGATGCCCGCCCTGGCGAGTAGAAGGCCCAGCATCATGCCCGCGGGTCCACCACCGACAACCAGGCACGTCGTCGCATTTCGAGCTGCCTCGTCGGGGATCGCCACGGCGTTGATCGTAGGGTGGACCGAGTGAGCGGCATCCTCAATTGGTGGGACGGCGTCGAACTGTGGCTCTCCGGGCTCGGGTTCGTCGCCCAGACCGCAGTGGTGATGCCGGTGGTGCTGCTGTTGGCCTACGGCACCGCGGTGCTGCTGGACGGGGCACTGGGCAACGGCATCCAGCTGTTGAAGGGCAGGCGCACCGACGAGGACGAATCATGACCGGCATGCCTCGGTCCCGCGTCACGTTGGTGCTGGTCATCCTGGTGATCCTGGTGATCACGTTGTGGCTCTTCACCCGTTGATCAATGAGCGCTGGCACCCCCGGTCGCTCCGCCCCTGCCCGCCGAGCGAACTCTGTTAGGCTTCGCGCCATGCACGCAGCGTCCGGCACTACGGGAAGCCACATCTTGGCTCTCATTGCCGTGGGTACCTGCGCTGTTGCAGACGTCCACTGTTGTCGCTGACTCCAACCCGTCCCCGGTTTGGTGTCGGCTGTCGCTGTCCTTGCGTTCACGCTGATCCATCGCCTTGCCGTCGTGACGGGATTCCCGTTCAAATGCCCGCAAGGAAAGGTCACCATGCCCCACTCACAGTCCAACCGGATCAAAACCTGGATGTCCGTCGGCGCCCTCGGCATCACCGCGACGCTGCTCGCCGCCTGTGGTGGTGGATCCAGCGACGTCGCAGGTGACACCGGCGGCCCGAAGGCCGACACCACGCTGACCCTCGTCGCGTACGCCGTGCCCGAGCCGGGCTGGAGCAAGATCATCCCGGCGTTCGCAGCCACCCCCGAGGGCAAGGGCGTCGCGGTCACGACGTCGTACGGCGCATCGGGGGACCAGTCCCGTGGTGTGGTCGACGGCAAGCCCGCCGACATCGTCAACTTCTCCGTCGAACCCGACGTCACCCGACTCGTCAAGGCCGACAAGGTGGCGAAGGACTGGAACGCCGACGCCACCAAGGGCATCCCGTTCGGATCGGTGGTTTCCCTGGTCGTGCGCAAGGGCAACCCGAAGAACATCAAGGACTGGGACGATCTGCTTCAGCCCGGGGTCGAGGTCGTCACCCCGAGCCCGTTGAGCTCCGGCTCGGCCAAGTGGAACCTGTTGGCGCCGTACGCCGCGAAGAGCAACGGCGGCAAGGACTCCCAGGCGGGCCTGGACTTCGTCAACAAGCTGGTGACCGAACACGTCAAGACGCGCCCCGGCTCAGGCCGGGAGGCCACCGACGTGTTCCTGCAGGGCACGGGCGACGTGTTGATCAGCTACGAGAACGAGGCGATCAACATCGAGCGGCAGGGCAAGGACGTCGAGCACATCAACCCGCCGCAGACCTTCAAGATCGAGAACCCGGTCGCGGTCGTCACCAGCAGCACCCACCTCGAGCAGGCCAACGCGCTGAAGAACTTCCTCTACACCCCCGAGGGTCAGAAGATCTGGGCGCAGGCCGGATTCCGTCCCGTCGATCCCGCGGTGGCGGCCGACTTCACCGCGGACTTCCCGGCGCCGCAGAAGTTGTGGACCATCGCCGACTTGGGCGGATGGAGTGACGTCGATCCTGCGTTGTTCGACAAGGAAAACGGTTCCATCACGAAGATCTACAAGCAGGCCACCGGATGACAACGATCGTCGAGCCAAAACCCGAGGCCACCGGAAGCGGTGGCTCGGGCGGGCCGGGCGGCCTGTTGACCCGACGATTCGGCACTACCTCGCTGCGCGTCGGTGCGGCATCCATCTGGCTGTCGGTCATCGTGTTGCTGCCCCTTGCGGCGATCGTGTGGCAGGCCGCCGGGGGCGGCTGGGATGCCTTCGTTCGGGAGGTGACCTCCAACGCCGCCGTCGAGTCGTTCAAGGTCACCGTGACCGTGTCCGTCGGCGTCACCGCGGTCAACCTGGTGTTCGGCCTGCTGGTGGCGTGGGTGCTCACGCGGGACGACTTCCCGGGCAAGCGGCTGGTCGACGCCGTCATCGACCTGCCGTTCGCGCTTCCGACCATCGTGGCCAGCCTGGTGATGTTGGCGCTCTACGGTCCCAACAGTCCGGTCGACCTGCACCTGCAGCACACCAAGTGGGGCATCGGTGTCGCGTTGCTCTTCGTCACGCTGCCGTTCGTGGTGCGTTCGGTGCAACCGGTCCTGCTGGAACTCGACCGGGACGTCGAGGAGGCGGCGGCGTCGCTTGGCGCGAACACCTTCACCATCCTGACCAAGATCATCCTGCCCGCGCTGCTGCCGTCGCTGCTGTCCGGCGCCGGCCTGGCCTTCTCCCGGGCGATCGGGGAGTTCGGCTCCGTCGTGCTGATCGGCGGTGCCGTGCCCGGCGAGACGGAAGTGTCCTCGCAGTGGATCCGGACGCTGATCGAGAACGACGATCGCACCGGTGCGGCCGCGATTTCGATTGTGCTGCTTGTCGTTTCATTCGTCGTGCTGTTCATCCTGCGGGCCATTGGCTCCCGAGCAGCCAAGCGTGAGGAACTGGCGCAATGACCCTCTCGCCCCCGGTGCGCTATCTGGTGCGGTTCCTCGCGCTGGCCTACGTGACGATCCTGGTGATCGTGCCGGTGGGGCTCATCCTGTGGCGCACGTTCCAACCCGGCGTCGGCGCCTTCTTCGCGTCCATCAGCACACCCGCCGCGGTGTCGGCACTGCAACTGTCGCTGTTGGTGGTTGCCATCGTGGTGCCGCTCAACGTGTTGTTCGGGGTGCCCACCGCGCTGGTGCTGGCCCGCAATAGGTTCCGCGGCAAGAGTGCGCTGCAAGCGGTGATCGACCTGCCCTTCGCGGTGTCTCCCGTGGTCGTCGGCGTGGCCCTCATCCTGTTGTGGGGTTCGGCTGGCGCGCTCGGATTCGTGGAGAACAACCTCGGATTCAAGATCATCTTCGGCCTGCCCGGCATCGTGCTGGCCAGCATCTTCGTCACCGTCCCGTTCGTGATCCGGGAGGTCGAACCGGTTCTGCACGAGCTGGGAACCGACCAGGAGGAGGCGGCGGCCACGCTGGGCTCCCAGTGGTGGCAGACCTTCTGGAAGATCACTCTGCCTTCCATCCGGTGGGGGCTGACCTACGGAATCGTGCTCACAGTCGCCAGGACACTCGGCGAGTTCGGTGCGGTGATCATGGTGTCGTCCAACCTGCCGGGCACCTCCCAGACATTGACGTTGCTGGTGGCCGATCGCTACAGCCGCGGAGCCGAGTACGGCGCGTACGCGGTATCGACTCTGCTGATGACCGTGGCCGTGTTCGTGCTGGTCGTACAGGTAATCCTCGACGCCCGGCGTGCCCGGGCTGCAAAATAGGCTTCGACAGGGAGACGCTTCCATG
This sequence comes from Mycobacterium sp. URHB0044, assembly GCF_000620625.1. Classification (GTDB taxonomy): domain Bacteria; phylum Actinomycetota; class Actinomycetes; order Mycobacteriales; family Mycobacteriaceae; genus Mycobacterium. The sequence goes on from NZ_JIAW01000002.1 coordinate 513,615, forward strand.
ACCACCAACGCGATCACGGTGCGTGGCGCCAACAAGCGCTACGGCGACTTCGTGGCGCTGGACAACATCGACTTCGACGTCCCCGAGGGGTCACTGACCGCCCTGCTCGGTCCCAGCGGTTCTGGCAAGTCGACGCTGCTGCGCGCCATCGCCGGGCTCGATCAGCCGGACAGCGGCGTCATCACCATCAAGGGCGAGGACGTGACCCGGGTTCCGCCGCAGCGCAGGGGCATCGGCTTCGTGTTCCAGCATTACGCGGCGTTCAAGCACCTCACGGTCCGTGACAACGTCGCCTTCGGGCCGAAGATCCGCAAGCTGCCCAAGGCCGAGATCAAGGAGAAGGTCGACAGCCTCCTCGAGATCGTCGGGCTGGCCGGCTTCCAGACCCGGTATCCGAATCAGCTGTCCGGCGGTCAGCGTCAACGCATGGCCCTGGCTCGCGCGCTTGCCGTCGATCCGCAGGTGCTGCTGCTCGACGAACCGTTCGGCGCGCTCGACGCCAAGGTCCGCGAGGATCTTCGCGCCTGGCTGCGTCGTCTGCACGACGAGGTGCACGTGACTACGGTGCTCGTCACGCACGATCAGGCCGAGGCCCTCGACGTGGCCGACCGCATCGCAGTGCTCAACAAGGGCCGCATCGAGCAGATCGGTTCGCCCACCGAGGTGTACGACAGCCCCGCCAATGCGTTCGTCATGTCGTTCCTCGGCGCGGTGTCGTCGTTGAACGGCACGTTGGTGCGGCCGCACGACATTCGAGTGGGCCGCAATCCCGACATGGCGATCGCACAGACCGACGGCAGCGTGTCGTCGACGGGCGTCATCCGGGCCACGATCGACCGAATCGTGGTGCTGGGCTTCGAAGTTCGCGTCGAGCTCACCGCGTCGGCCAACAACGGGCCGTTCACCGCGCAGATCACCCGGGGCGACGCCGAGGCGCTGGGTCTGCAGGAGGGCGACACCGTTTACGTGCGCGCCACCCGGGTTCCGCCGATTCCCGGCGGCGCCGAATTGCCGACCACTGACGAGGCTGACGTCCTGAGCAAGGCGTAGGGGCTAGGCCGCCTGCGACATCTCCAGCGCGCGGTCGAACCGGTCCAGGACCGTCTGGGCGACCAGGCTGTGCGGGCCGAGCGGCTGCGCCATCACTAAGCCCTCTGCTTGGGCGACGCGTTCGACCCGGTCGGTGATCCGGCCATGAGCCAAAAACCACGGCGCCACGACGATGCGTGTGGCGCCGCGGCGACGCAGCCGTTGCGCGGCCACCGCCACCGTCGGGCGTGGACCCGTCGCAAACGCGGCAACGGCTCCGGCCCAACGGGTTTCGCGGGCCAACGTCGTGGCGACGGTCGCCGTTTCGGCATTCGCGGCAGGGCGCGACGAGCCGACCGCCACCACCAGCACGCCGACGGATTCGTCGTCGGCGGACACCCCGGCCTCGGCCAGTCGTTGCCGCATCACCGCGAGCAACCGGTCGTCCTCGCCGAGCACGTCGGCCTGCCGGACGCGACGACCCGAATCCTCGATGATGGCCGGGATGTCGACGTGGGCGTGATACGCGCTGGCCAGCAACAGCGGTGTGACGACGGCATCGTCGTCCACGTCCGCGAGCACGTCACGCAGGTTGGGCGAGGTCTGCTCGCAGAACGCCGAGCGGACGTCGAGGCCCGGTCGCAACCGGCGGATCCGGTCGGCGACGGCGAAGGTCGTCTGCGCCGCACGCGGGTCGGCGGACCCGTGCGCGGTGAGGACGAGCGTGGTCACATCGGCCTCACGACGCGTGCAGCCCGCACTCCGTCTTCGCCAGACCCTGCCAACGGCCGCTGCGCGGGTCGGCACCCTCGATGGGCTTGGCCGTGCATGGAGCGCAACCGATCGACGGATAGCCCTCGTAGACAAGGGGATTGACCAGGACGCCGTGGGTGTCGACGTAATTCTGCATGTCGTCATCCGACCAGGCGGCAAGCGGATTGATCTTCACCAAGCCAAATGCCTTGTCCCAGCTGATCAACGGGGCGTTGGCGCGCGTCGGCGCCTCGACCCGCCGGATGCCGGTCACCCAGGCGGAGTAGCCGCGCAGCGCCCTGCCCAGCGGCTCGACCTTGCGCATCCGGCAGCACTCGTTCGGCTCGCGGGCGAACAGATCCTTGCCGAACAGCTCGTCCTGCTTGGCCACGGAGTTCTCCGCCGTGACGTTGACGATGTTCACGTCGTAGACGGCCTCGACGGCGTCACGGGTGCCGATGGTCTCGACGAAGTGGTAGCCGGTGTCCAGGAACAGCACGTCCACGCCGGGGCGCACCTTGGCGGCCAGGTCCACCAGCACCGCGTCCTGCATGTTCGATGCGACTACGTACTTGCCGCCGAAGTGCTCGTCGGTCCAGGCCAGCAGCTCCTCGGCGCTGGCGCCGTCCAGCTCCGCCGCGCCACGCTCGGCCAACTCGATCAGATCAGACTCCGTCGTCAAACCGTTCACCTCTTCCATCCGCTCTTCGCGCAAGCGCTCATCGAAGATCCGCCTCGTCCGCTCGCAATGCCCACGTAGCGAAACGCTCGTCCTGCTCTCGTTGTTTCACGAAGTTGCGAACCACTCGCTCGATGTAGTCGCCGAGCTCGCTGGAAACCACCTTGTGCTGGCGCAACTTGCGGCCGAATCCGCTGTCCAGGCCCAGGCTGCCGCCCAAGTGGACCTGAAAACCCTCGACCGGTCCGTCACCGTCGTCGACCATTTGGCCCTTGAAGCCGATGTCGGCGACCTGGATGCGCGCGCACGAGTTCGGGCAGCCGTTGATGTTGACCGTGACCGGAACGTCGAGCTGGGCGTTGATGTCCTCGAGCCGCTTCTCCAGCTCCGGCACCAGCACCTGGGCCCGCTTGCGCGTCTCCGCGAACGACAGCTTGCAGAATTCGATGCCCGTGCAGGCCATCAGGTTGCGCCGCCAGTGCGACGGCTGCGCCGGCAGGCCGAGAGCGTCCAGCCCCGCCTTGAGCTCGTCGAGCTTGTCGTCGGGCACGTCGAGGATGATCAGCTTCTGATACGGCGTGAAGCGGATGCGGTCGGAGCCCGCTGCCTCGGCCAGGTCGGCCACCTTGGACAGGATGGTGCCGGACACCCGGCCCGCGATCGGCGCGACGCCGACGGCGTTGAGGCCGTTCTTGAGCCGCTGCACGCCGACGTGGTCGATCGGGCGGGTGACCGGCTCTGGCGCTGGACCGTCGATCATGGCGCGCTTGAGGTACTCGGTCTCGAGAACTTCCCTGAACTTCTCGACGCCCCAGTCCTTGATCAGGAACTTCAGCCGCGCCTTGGCCCGCAGCCTGCGGTAGCCGTAGTCCCGGAAAACGCTGACCACGCCCTCCCAGACTTCTGGCACCTCGTCGAGCGGCACCCACGCGCCGACCCGCTGGCCCAGCATCGGGTTCGTGGACAGGCCGCCGCCGACCCACAGGTCGAAGCCCGGCCCGTGCTCGGGGTGCTCGACGCCGATGAACGCCACGTCGTTGACCTCGTGCACCACGTCCTGCAGACCCGAGATGGCGGTCTTGAACTTCCGGGGCAGGTTGGAGTACTCCGGCTTGCCGATGTACCGGCGCACGATCTCGTCGATCGCCGGGGTGCCGTCGATCACCTCGTCGAGCGACTCACCTGCTAGCGGTGAGCCGAGCACCACGCGCGGGCAGTCGCCGCACGCCTCGGTGGTCTGCAGGCCGACGGCGTCGAGCCGATTCCAGATCTCCGGCATGTCCTCGACCCGGATCCAGTGGTACTGGACGTTCTCGCGGTCGGAGATGTCTGCGGTGTCGCGGGCGAACTCGGTGGAGATGCCGCCGAGCGTGCGCAGCGCTGCTGCGGACAACGAGCCGCCGTCGCACCGCACCCGAAGCATGAAGAACGAGTCTTCGAGCATGTCGGTGTTCTCGTCACCGGTCCAGGTGCCGTCGTAGCCCTCTTTGCGCTGGGTGTAGAGCCCCCACCAGCGGAAACGGCCGCGCAGGTCGCCCTTGTCGATGCTGTCGAAGCCACCAGGTGCGTAGATGTTTTCGATGCGGGCCCGCACGTTCAGCGGGTTGTCGTCCTTCTTGGACTGCTCGTTGGCGTTGAGCGGCTCGCGGTAGCCGAGCGCCCACTGGCCCTCGCCACGTGGTCGCTTGGCAGGCTTGGCCTTGCTTGCAGGCGGGGTTTCGGCCTGAGTCATTGATTTGGCCCCTTCATGGGAGGAGCCGGCCTAGGAATCGCGCTTGATCACCGGTGGCTGTCCGGCGGCGCAGATCCGGCGGCCAGCTGAAAGTACTGGGTGGGCAGGTCTACGACGTCAAGGCAGACAGCAACAGCTGCAAACACGCTTGAAATCGATGTGCCGCCGTGCCACGAGCGATACGCGGCTGGTGGAGCTGAGGGCGGCATGCACGGTAGCCATTGTGCCACGGAGGGCGGCACCCACCCTAACCGGGACAAACTTGCGCTCAACGTGAGTAAAACTCGGCTCTGGGAGACTGGTGGCGTGACCCTCCGACCTGCGCCCGCGCCACTGCCCGGCATGCGCGCCGACAACGCGAGGCCGTTCGGGATCTACGTCCACGTGCCGTTCTGTGCGACCCGCTGCGGATATTGCGACTTCAACACCTATACGCCAGCCGAGTTGGGCGGTTCCAATCCCGACGGCTGGTTGGCGGCGCTGCGGGTGGAGTTGAAGCTGGCGGCCGAACTCTCCCAGCCTCGGGAAGTCGAGACGGTGTTCGTCGGGGGCGGGACGCCGTCCCTGCTGGGCGGCGTCGGCCTGCGCAGCGTCCTCGACGCCATTCGCGAGAACTTCGACCTCGCCGCCGACGCCGAAGTGACCACGGAGGCCAACCCCGAATCCACTTCGGCGGAGTTCTTCGGTGAACTGCGCGCGGCCGGGTTCACCCGCATCTCGCTGGGCATGCAGTCGGTGGTTCCGCACGTGCTGGCGGTATTGGACAGGGTGCACTCGCCGGGGCGGCCGCTGGCTGCCGCGGCCGAGGCGCGCGCCGCCGGGTTCGATCACGTCAACCTTGACCTCATCTACGGCACGCCGGGCGAAACCGACGACGATCTGCGCCGCTCGGTCGACGCCGCGATCGAAGCCGGTGTCGACCACGTGTCCGGCTATGCGCTCGTCGTCGAGGACGGCACCGCGATGGCCCGGCGGGTGCGACGCGGTGAGATCGCTCTGACCGACGACGAGGTGCTCGCGCAACGGTATGAATTGCTCGACGCGCGGCTGTCCGAAGCCGGATTCGACTGGTACGAGGTCTCGAACTGGAGCCGTCCCGGTGGAGAGTGCCGACACAACCTCGGCTATTGGGATGGCGGCGAGTGGTGGGGTGCCGGACCCGGCGCGCACGGCTACGTCGGCAGCACGCGCTGGTGGAATGTCAAGCATCCCAACGCATATGCGCAGTCGTTGGCCGATGGGGCGTTGCCTATCGCCGACTCCGAGGAGTTGGGTGCCGCCGACCGTCACACCGAGGACGTGATGTTGCGGCTGCGGCTACGCAGCGGGTTGCCGCTGGATGTGCTCAGCGACACCGAGATTCACCGCGCGGGCATCGCCGTGGCCGACGGACTGGTGGAGCGCCAGGCCGACCGGCTGGTCCTGACCGACCGCGGCCGCCTGCTCGCCGACGGTGTGGTGCGCGACCTTCTGACCGCGGGGGAGTAGACCCTGGAGCGAGCACATCATCGATGTCGGACCGTCCAGATATCGTTTCGAACATGTATTCGACTAGAAACCAAGTCATGGCGGCCCTCGATGCCGTGAAAGCGGGCCAACGAGAACTTGCGTCGCTGCCGTTGGACGCGCTGAGCCGCCCCGAGAAGCAGCAGCTGCTCAAGGAGCTCGAAGAGCTGGAGAAGAAGATGAAGGCTCTCGATCGGCGACTGATCGGGCAGCTGATCAGCGACGGCGACCCGGCGGTGATCGGCGGGGCGTCGTGGGCAGATGTCCTTGCCCGGCGGTTGCGAATATCACCGGGGGAAGCGCAGCAACGCATAACCGAGGCGCAGAGCGCCTAACGTGCGTCCGCACGAGGCCATGGGCGGCGGTCAGAGCTAGGCCTCTACGTTGGGGATCGTGACTTCAGAGCCCCGACGGATGGTGTTCGCCAGGATCGGCGCACTGCTGTGGATCGTCTCGGCGGTGGGGTTCTTCCTGTTCGAGGCCGCGGCGGCCGCGGTCTTCGAGCCCACCTACAGCTATGCCGACGACTACATCAGCACGCTCGGCGTTCCCGGACTCTCGCCACTCGCCTCCTTGATGAACGCCGCGTTCGTCATGCAGGCGCTGCTGTTTCCTGCTGGAGCGGTGCTACTGGTCGCGTCGGGGCGGGCCAGCAAGGCGTGGGTACTGCTGGTGTTCACCGTGCCGATCGCCGTCGGCAACATCCTGGTCGCGACGGTGCACAGCGGCCCGCCGGCCGGGGGAGGTGCCGACTGGCACGGCGTAGGGGCATTCTTCGCCATTGCAGGCGGTAACGCTGCGGCACTGGCCGGATCGTCGGCGCTGCGAAGGGCGGGTGCGTCGCGGCCGTACCGGGTGGTGTCCGTAGCACTCGCAATCCTCGGCTTCGCGTGTTTGGTGGCGCTGCAGTTCCCCGCGGCACACGCCGCCGTGCCCGTCGGCGCCTGGGAGCGTGGTGCCGTCTACGCGGTCTACGCGTGGCAGGCCGTCACCGGGGTGTACTTGCTTCGCAGAATCCAGCGGTAGCGGCAGGCGGCTAAACCTGTTCGGCGAGAGGCAGATCCATGTCGAACACGCGCGCATGCACCACGGTCCGGTTGCGCAACGCGGCCCGCACCGCCTGGTGCACACCGTCCTCGAGGTAGACGACGCCCTCCCACCGCACGGCATGCGGGAACAGGTCTCCGTAGAACGTCGAATCCTCGGACAGCAGGCGGTCGAGGGCCAGCACGGTCGTGGTGGTGACTAGTTCGTCGAGCCGGATCTGCCGCGGCGGGATCTGCGCCCACTGCCGGTAGGACAGGTTGTGTTCGGGGTACGGTTTGCCGTCGCGGACGCCCTTGAAGATCACGGTCGGGCCTTCGCTGACGGGCAAACGCGCGACTTCGGCGTCGGCATGACATGAGATTAATGCCACACGCGCGCGTTGTCCTCGGCAAGGAAGCTTGCTCGCGCGGTGTCGGCGCTGCTTGGCACCGTAAAATGACGGGGAACCTGGAGGTGAACGATGAGTAGTGCTGATGACCGTCGCTTCGAGGTGCTGCGCGCCATCGTCGCGGACTTCGTTTCCACCAAGGAACCGATTGGTTCCAAGACCCTCGTCGAGCGACACAATCTCGGGGTGTCGAGCGCCACCGTGCGCAACGACATGGCGGTGCTGGAGGCCGAGGGCTACATCGCCCAGCCCCACACCAGTTCGGGCCGCGTGCCAACCGAGAAGGGCTACCGCGAGTTCGTCGACCGGCTCGACGACGTGAAGCCGCTCTCGGCGGCCGAGCGACGGGCGATCCTGACGTTCCTCGAGTCCGGCGTCGACCTCGACGACGTGCTGCGGCGTGCGGTGCGCTTGCTGGCACAGCTCACCAGGCAGGTGGCGATCGTGCAGTACCCGACGTTGTCGACGTCGAGCGTGCGCCACCTCGAGGTGGTGGCGCTGACGCCGGCCCGCCTGTTGCTGGTGCTCATCACCGACACAGGCCGGGTCGACCAACGCGTCGTCGAACTCGGCGACGCCATCGACGATCACCAGCTGTCGCAGCTGCGCGAACGGCTGGGTGCCGCGCTGGAGGGCAAGCCGCTGTCGGCGGCGTCCATCGCCGTGGCGGACCTGGCCGCCCAGCTTGACGGCCGCGGCGGACTCGGTGACGCCGTGGGCCGCGCCGCCACCGTGCTGGTCGAGACCCTCGTCGAGCACCGGGAGGAGCGGCTGCTGCTGGGCGGCACCGCCAATCTGACGCACAACACCGCCGACTTCGGCGGATCGCTGCGTTCGGTGCTCGAGGCGCTCGAGGAACAGGTCGTCGTCTTGCGATTGCTGGCCGTGCAGCAGGAGACCGGTAAGGTCACGGTACGAATCGGGCACGAAACCGAGGCCGAGCAGATGGCCGGAACGTCGGTGGTCAGCACCAGCTATGGCAGCTCGGGCAAGGTGTACGGCGGCATGGGTGTGGTTGGTCCCACGCGAATGGACTATCCGGGAACCATTGCCAACGTCGCGGCGGTTGCTCTCTACATAGGCGAAGTCTTGGGCACCCGATAAGGGGTGCGAGTAGCCGCTGGATGCGGCATGGGAAGGGTTAGCGTGGCACGCGACTATTACGGCCTGCTCGGAGTGAGCAAGGGCGCGAGCGATTCGGACATCAAGAAGGCGTACCGCAGGCTGGCGCGCGAGCTGCATCCGGACGTCAACCCCGACGAGGGTGCGCAGGCGCGGTTCAAGGAGATCAGCGTCGCCTATGAGGTGCTCAGCGATCCGGAGAAGCGCCGCATCGTCGACCTGGGCGGTGACCCGATGGAGAGCGCGGGGGCGTCGGCGGGCAACGGGTTCGCCGGGTTCGGCGGCCTCGGTGACGTGTTCGAGGCGTTCTTCGGCGGTGGCGGTGGCGCGCGCGGGCCGATCGGCCGGGTGCGGCCTGGCTCGGATTCGCTGCTGCGGATGCGGATGGACCTGTCCGAATGCGCGACCGGGGTGACCAAGCAGGTCACCGTCGACACCGCGATCCTGTGCGACCTGTGCCACGGCAAGGGCACGCACGGCGACACGACACCCGTCACGTGCGACACCTGCGGCGGGCATGGCGAGGTGCAGAGCGTGCAGCGGTCGCTGCTCGGCCAGGTGATGACGTCGCGGCCGTGTCCGGTGTGTGGCGGCGTCGGCGAGGTCATCCCCGATCCCTGCCACCGGTGCGGTGGCGACGGCCGGGTGCGCGCGCGCCGCGAGGTCAGCGTCAAGATTCCGGCCGGTGTGGGCGAGGGCATGCGCGTCCGACTGGCGGCGCAGGGCGAGGTCGGCCCCGGCGGTGGACCGGCAGGCGACCTGTACGTCGAGGTCCATGAACAACCCCATGACATCTTCGTGCGCGACGGCGACGATCTGCACTGCACCGTCTCGGTGCCGATGGTCGACGCGGCGTTGGGTACCTCCGTCACCGTCGACGCGATCCTCGACGGGCCCACCGAGATCGCCATCGCGCCCGGTACCCAGCCCGGTTCAGTCGTCACGCTGCGGGGCCACGGCATGCCGCATCTGCGGTCTGGGGTGCGCGGCAACCTGCACGCGCATGTCGACGTCGTGGTGCCGACGCGGCTCGATCAGCAGGACACCGATCTGCTGGTCAAGCTCAAGGAGCACCGAACCCGCGATGTGGCAGAGGTGAAGTCGACGCACGCCGGTCCCGCCGCGGGTGGGCTGTTCAGCCGGCTGCGCGAGACGTTCACCGGCCGCTAGGCCGGCTCGATGAGCCGCGCGCTGTTCTACGTCGACGCGCTGCCCGAGGTCGGTGGGCTCGCCGTCGTCGACGGCGACGAGGGCTTTCATGCCGCCAATGTCCGACGGATCCGCACCGGCGAGCAACTCGACCTCGGTGACGGAGCGGGCGTCGTCGCGCTGTGCGTGATCGAGGACGCCGCGAAGGGCCGGCTGTCCGGGAGGGTCCTCGAACGCCGGACGGTCGAACCGCCGAGTCCACGGGTCACGGTGGTACAGGCGCTGCCCAAGTCGGAGCGCTCCGAATTGGCCGTCGAGCTGGCGACTGAGGCAGGTGCGGACGCGTTCGTCGCGTGGCAGTCCGAGCGCTGCGTGGCCCGGTGGGACGGAGCGGCGAAGGTGGACAAGGGCCTTCGGCGCTGGCAGGCGGTGGCGCGTTCGGCGGCAAGGCAGTCCCGTCGCGCCTATGTTCCGGCGGTCAGCTCGCTGGTGTCCACGCCCGAACTGGTCCGCGCGGTCGCCGACATGACCACGGACGGCGCCGTGGTCCTGGCGCTGCACGAGTCGGCAACCGGGCCGTTGGCGGAAGTGCCTCTGGCGCAGACGCATTCGGTGGTGCTCATCGTCGGGCCGGAAGGCGGTATCAGTGACGCCGAGATCGCGGCGTTGTCCGACGCCGGAGCGATCCCGGTGCGCCTCGGCCCGACCGTGCTACGGACGTCGACCGCCGCGGCGGTCGCCCTCGGCGCGCTCGGCGTGCTGACGGCGCGCTGGGGGATTTGACCGCGGTGCAGAACTCGCGAGGATTTCGCCGAGATCTGCCCACGGGTCGTGAGGGGTGCAGCACCGCGACCGCGGGGCAGAAGTCGGCGTGCAATCCGGGAATCTGAGTAATCTCACGCATGCGTCGAACGGCGGGCTACGACAAGCTGCCAATCATGAACGCATTCAACGACATGTCCAAGAACACGGCCGCATTCTTCCTCCAGGCCGCCGTGGCATTCGGCGTGAGTTTCGTCGGCGCGATCGGCGGTATCTTCTTCCTGCCGCTCGACGTGTGGCAGCGGCTGTTCCTCGCGATGGCCGTGCTGTTCCTCGTCTCCAGCGCATTCACGCTGGCGAAGGTCATTCGCGACCAGCAGGAAGCCGCCACCATCCGCGTCCGCCTCGACGAAGCACGGATGGAGAAGCTGATCGCCGAACACAATCCCTTCACCGCGGCCAGTTAGCCGGACGCGCGTTTGCTCTAGTAGCAGTTCCGTCGCGGGTAGCGACATATCGTTGTCGTCATGTCGACGGCCGGCGGTGACGGAGACCAGGACTCGCATCCGTTGACCAGTGCACTCGCTCAACGTGTCGTCGATCAGGTCAGGCCCCGCCTGACGCACGGCATCAACGTGATGGATCACACGGGACGCATCATCGGGTCCGTCGACTCCACGCGGATCGGGTCGGTGCACGACGGCGCGGTCCGAGCCATCAGTGAATGCCGGACGGTCGTCATCGACACCGCCGACGACGCTGCCGGTGTGAAGCCCGGCGTCAACATTCCCCTGCTGCTAGATGGCGCCGTGATCGGCGTGGTCGGGGTGACCGGGGATCCGGCCGAAGTCGAACCGATCGGCGCGGTCATCGCGCTGACCGTGGAGCTGCTGGTGAACGACGAGCGGCAGCGCGACAGCTCGCGGTGGCACGAGGACGCGGTCCGTCAGGTGCTGCTCACGCTGGCGAGCGGAGCGATGAGTGAGGAAGGTCTGCTCGAGGCCCTCGAGCACCTGGGCTCGCCGCTTTCTCCGCCATGGAATCTCAGCGCCGTCATTTCGGCACGAACGTCCGGGTGGACCATGCCGCCCGAGCAACTGGCCACCCTTCTGCGCCGAATCGAGGGAATACCCAACGCGATTGCGGCTGAGCTGCAGGGGGCTCTGTGGGTGCTGAATGGGTCGGCGGGTGCGCGATCCCTGTCGGGTCTTCGGAATCGCTTGCGGGCGTTCAAGGTTCGGATCATCACGGGACGTTTGGAGGCAACCACCGAACAGGTCGCCATCGAGGCGAAGCAGCTGCGGGTGCTGTTGTCGGCAGCGGGTTTGCTCCCGAAGCGGGATGTGGTGTGGCTTGGGAACGTTGCGGTCGAGTGTGCCGTCGCGTCCCAGCCCACCGAGTTGTCGCAGGACTTGGTGGACCGCGTCCTGGCGCCGTTGTCGCCGCCGCTGCGCGAGACTGCCCGCCGATTCCTCGACGAGGACCTGTCCATCGCCGCCACCGCGAAGGGGCTCGCCACCCACCGCAACACGCTGGTTCAGCGACTGGATCGGATCGAGCAACTCACCGGTCTGGACCTGCGGCGATTCGGCCACGCGACCACGATGAAGCTCGCATTGCTCGCGGCCGACGCCCGCACCTGACGGCCGCTGACGCCCGACGCCGTCGCTCGTCGTCGTCCGCCGTCAGCAGGTGCAACATGCACATATAAAGCGCCGAAAATCGCGCTGAAATGTATGTTGATCGCACATTATCTGATCCGAAATAGTGACCTACGCTACAGCGATGCAAAGGCGCAAACCCACCATCGTCGTCGCTCCCGATTCCTTCAAGGGCACGCTGTCCGCCGTCGAGATCGCCGCGGCGATGGCCGCCGGTGTCCGGTCGGCGCTCGGTGCCGGCGTCGACGTGGTCGAGTGCCCGCTCGCCGACGGTGGCGAGGGCACGTTGGAGACGCTGCTGTCCCGGCACGACGCCCAGACGCACACCGTCGACGTGCACGACGCCATCGGTCGACCGCGCACGGCGCGCTACGGCACTGCTGGCGGTTCATCCGTGGCCATCATCGAAGCCGCCGAAGGCAACGGCCTGCCCCACCTCGCCGACGTGCCACCGGCGCCGATGCGGGCAGACACCTTCGGCGTCGGTGAGATCGTGCGCAGTGCCCTCGACGACGGCGTCGAGGAGATCCTGCTCTGCATCGGCGGCAGCGCCTCGACGGACGGCGGAACGGGCCTGCTGCGGGCTCTAGGAGTTCGGTTCCTCGACTGCCACGGCGACGACGTCCGTCCCGGCGGAGCGGGCCTGCAGGACATCGCATCCATCGATGCGTCGGCGATGGACGCCCGCGCCAGCACGGTGCGCTGGCGAGTGGCCTGCGACGTCGACAATCCGCTCACCGGAGAGCACGGTGCAGCAGCGGTTTTCGGACCTCAGAAGGGCGCGTCGCCCAACGACGTCGGTGAGCTCGATGCCGGTCTCGCACACCTGGCCAGAGTTCTCGCCGACGAGACCAGCACGGACGTGGCGAATATCCCTGGCGCAGGCGCAGCGGGCGGACTGCCCGCATGTCTGCTGGCATTCTTCGACGCCCGACTTCTGGCAGGCATCGACGTGGTCGCCGACGTGATCGGCTTGACCGCCGTCCTCGCCGATGCCGATCTCATCCTCACTGGTGAGGGATCCTTCGACTCACAGTCGTTGCGCGGCAAGGTAGTCCATGGCGTCGTTCGCCGCGCCCCCGCGCACTGCCCGGTCGTCGTCGTGGCCGGAGCCGTCAAGCTTTCCGCCGTCGAAACGCGGGCGGCGGGATTGGCCGGGGCCTTCTCCATTGCGCGCGGGCCCGCCGAACTGGAGCAGTTGTGCGGCGACGCCGAAGCCTTGGTCCGCGACGTTGCCGCCCACATCGCTGGATTCGCCTCCGACAGCGGGGGATGGGCACGGCAGCGGGCCGACCCCGGCCCGCGGTTGTCCCTCGCCGGCTCCAACTGACCCCACCCAATCCTTCAATCGAAACGGAGAACTCGTGTTTCAACAATTGGCGGCACCCGTAGGGGGCTCGCTACTGCTCTCGGCGCTGTGCGCGGCCCTGCCGCTGCTCGTACTGTTCGTACTGCTCGGCATCTTCCGTGTAAAGGCCCACCAGGCGGCCCTCGCAGGGCTGCTGACCTCCGTCGCCCTCGCACTCTTCGTGTGGCGCATGCCCGTTGGCCAAACGCTGAGCGCGACCACAGAAGGCTTCGTCTATGGACTGGTGCCCATTCTGTGGATCCTGGTGAATGCCTTGTGGATCTACAAGATGACGGTCGCGACATCTTGGTTCGACGTGCTCGGCCGAACGATTCGGTCCATTTCCAACGACTTGCGCATTCTCGCGATCATCGTCGCCTTCTGCTTTGGTGCTCTGCTGGAGAGCCTGGCCGGTTTCGGTGCTCCCGTCGCCATCACGGCGGCGATGTTGATGGCCGCGGGGATGAAACCGTTGAAGAGTGCCGCGGTCAGTCTGCTCGCCAACACGGCACCGGTCGCGTTCGGGTCGATGGGTACTCCCATCATCGCGCTACATGGCGTCACCGGCATTCCCCTGCAAGATCTTTCGTCGATGGCGGGCCGCCAGACACCACTGATTGCGCTCCTCGTACCCCTGCTGCTGGTGTTCATCGTTGACGGTTGGCGCGGAGTGCGGCAGACCTGGCCGATCGCGATCGTCGCGGGAGTCACCTTCGGTGTTGCCCAGTTCCTCACGTCCAACTTCGTCGCCGTTGAACTGACCGACGTCGTGGCATCGGTCGCCACCGCCTGCGCGGTGCTGGTCATGCTGCGATTCTGGCAGCCCGCCGAGATCATCGGGATCCACGACGGCGCCGACAGCGCGGATGCGGACGGCGCACATCCGACGCCTACCGAAGCCCGCGACCTCGAAGACTCGTCTGCGGGTAGCGGCGCCACAGGGCCCGCGACGGCCGTCGCCGTCGTCGACGAGGAGGCGACGAAACGCCCTGCGACGTCACACGTCTGGATGGCCGTGGCGCCCTACCTGGTAATCATTGCCGTGTTCTCGCTTGCACAAATCCCGGCGCTGAAGGACTGGCTCACCGCGCACGGCAGCGTGACGTTCCACTGGCCGGGCCTCGACGTGGTCGACACCGCGGGAAAGGCCGTGGGGGCGCAGAAGTTCAAGCTCGACCACCTCAAGGCCGCCGGCTCGCTGCTGCTGCTCTCCGGCATCATTTCGATGGCGATATACCGGATTTCACCGCGTCGGGCACTTCGGCTCTACGGTGACACCCTCGTGCAACTGCGCTGGACGATCGTGACGGTGACGGCCGTACTGGGCCTGTCGTTCGTGATGAACCTGTCCGGGCAGACCGCGACCCTCGGGCTTGCCCTGGCATCCGCCGGTGGCGTCTTCGCCGCGATATCACCCGTTCTCGGCTGGATCGGCGTCGCGCTCACGGGATCTGACACGTCGTCGAATTCGCTATTCGGCCAGCTCCAGGTGACCGCCGCCGAGCACACCGGGCTGTCCCCGGTACTGATGGCGGCCGCCAACTCGTCGGCCGGTGTGATGGGAAAGATGCTGTCGCTGCAAAACCTTGCCGTGGCCTCGGCAGCCGTCGGGGTCGTCGGATCGGAGAGCGCACTGTTTCGCCGCCTCCTCGGCTGGAGCCTGGCGCTACTGGCGATCATCACCCTGCTCATCGTTCTGCAATCGACTCCGATCCTCGGCTGGATGGTGCCGTAGCGACGATCGGACGCGGCAACCCTGCGGGCACCCGGCTACGCGCCTGGTGCCCGCAGCGTCGCATGCTCGACGGCGCCGAGGTCGATCGTCTGACCGGTCAGCGCGGGCGCGTCGGGCGCGGCGAGCCAGTGCAAGAGCCGGGCCAGTGCCGCGCCACGGTCGTCACCCGTCACCACCAGCAGGCATCGGACGCCGTCGGCCGCCCAGTCCACCGCGAGCACCTGCACCGCCATGGCGAGCGCCGCGGCGACCACGCCGTCGCCGGCGGATCGCAGGGCCGCCCGGGCGGGTGGCGACCCGACCGCGACCACCACCAAGCCTCGACGGGCCAGTAGCCGCTCACGGCGTCCGGTGATGCCGCGGATGGCCTCGGCGGTCGCATCCATGGCAGCGGCCGCCGACCACTCGCCCTCCGCCTGCGGTGCCGGTTCGATGATCAGCAGGTCCAGCGGTGTCGTCGCATCGGCGTCGGCCGGTGTCCAACCCAGATCGCCCAGCGTCTCGAGGAGCGTGCCGTCACGTCCGCACACCAGGACCTCGCGGCCGGTCACGTCGGCCGCCCCGCGTCGAGGGCGCTGTGCATGCCGCCGTCGACGAGAAGGTCGGCGCCGGTGGTGAAGGCCGCCGCGTCGGACAGCAGGAAGGCCACCGCCTCTGCGGTGTCCTCGGGCCGGCCGAGGCGCCCGAGCGGTGGAAGCACGGGGAACACCTCATCGCCGAAGGCGTCGAGGCTGGGCGCCATGCCGGGTTCGGTGTCGCCGGGGTTGACCGCGTTGACCCGGATGCCTCGCGGGCCGTACTCGGCGGCCAGGGCACGGCACGCGGCGAGCAGGGCGGCCTTGGACACCGAATACGCACCGATCTCGGTTTCACCCCAGGCGCCGGCGTTCGACGCGACGGCCACGATGGCGCCGCCCTGCGGCATCAGCGCCGCCGCGACCTGCGCCTGCGTGACCGGAACGGTGACGTTGACCCGCAACACGTCGGCCAACTCTGCCGGTGCGGTGTCGCCCAGGCGGGCGTGCACGATGGTGCCCGCGTTGAGGACCAGGCCGTGCAGCCCGCCGAGGCGCCGCGCGGCCTCCTCGACGACCGGTGCGCCGTCACGGTGCTCGTCGTGGGCGACGTAGATGGCCCCGGACTCCGCCTCGAGTGCCTCGCCGCGGCGTCGATCACGGCCGCTGAACGCGACCCGGTCACCGGCCCTGACCAGGGTGTGCACGATGGCGCGCCCGATTGCGCCGGTCCCGCCGCAGACCAGTACGGCGCGGGTCATCGACGCCGCGGTTGCGCGTTCACGGGGCTGGGCACTCGACGATTATCGCCTCGACCTGCGATGCCCGCCCGCCGGACCGGAACGCCGTCGGCATAACCATTGGGGCGCGACGGTGACCAGCGGTAAACTGGGATCAACACCGGATCCGGCCACCACCGGACTTAGAACCCAGAAAGCAGGCACTGAAACCCACGTGACGCCCCGCGAGACGAACGCTGCCTCGTCCCAGTCTCCTTCGCTGGCCACCGGCTCGCCCGCACGAAGCAGCATCGATGTTCCGCCAGACCTCGTCGTGGGCCTGCTTGGCTCGTCCGACGAGAATCTGCGCGCCCTAGAACGCCTGCTGACCGCCGACATCCACGTCCGCGGCAACGCCATCACGCTGTCCGGTGAACCCGCCGAGGTGGCCCTTGCCGAGCGCGCCGTGTCCGAGTTGGTCGCCGTCGTGGCCCGTGGCCAACGGTTGAGCCCCGAAGCCGTGCGCCACAGCGTCGCCATGCTGACCGGTGATGACACCGAGTCGCCCGCCGAGGTGCTCACGCTCGACATCTTGTCGCGGCGCGGCAAGACCATCCGGCCCAAGACGCTCAACCAAAAGCGTTACGTCGACGCGATCGACGACCACACCATCGTCTTCGGCATCGGGCCCGCAGGCACCGGCAAGACGTATCTCGCGATGGCCAAGGCGGTCAACGCATTGCAGACCAAGCAGGTGTCGCGCATCATCCTGACCCGGCCGGCGGTGGAAGCCGGTGAGCGCCTTGGCTTTCTGCCCGGCACGCTGTCGGAGAAGATCGATCCGTACCTGCGCCCGCTCTACGACGCCCTGCACGACATGATGGATCCCGAGTTGATCCCGAAGCTGATGAGCACCGGGGTGATCGAGGTGGCGCCGCTGGCGTACATGCGGGGTAGAAGCCTCAACGATGCGTTCATCATCCTCGACGAGGCGCAGAACACCACCGCCGAGCAGATGAAGATGTTCTTGACCCGCTTGGGATTTGGCTCGAAGATCGTGGTCACCGGCGACGTCACGCAGGTCGACTTGCCCGGTGGCGCCAGGTCGGGCCTGCGCGCTGCCGCCGACGTACTGGACGGCATCGACGACATTCACTTCGCGGAACTCACCAGCGCCGACGTGGTACGCCACCGCCTGGTGTCCGAGATCGTCGACGCCTACGCCAGGGCCGAGGAGCCCACGTCGATGAACCGTGCACAGCGCCGGGCCGCGCCCGGCCGGCGACGGTGATCGAATGACCATCGAGGTATCCAACGAGTCGGGCGTCGACGTCTCCGAAACCGAACTCATCAGTGTCGCAAGGTTCGTCATCGAGAAGATGGACGTGAATCCGGCCGCCGAACTGTCCATGGTGTTGCTCGACACGGCGGCCATGGCCGATCTGCACATGCGCTGGATGGACCTGCCCGGGCCCACCGACGTGATGAGCTTCCCGATGGACGAGCTCGAACCGGGCGGGCGCCCCGACGCGCCCGAACCCGGACCGTCGATGCTCGGCGACATCGTGCTGTGCCCGGAGTTCGCGGCCAAACAGGCTGAGACGGCTGGACATTCGCTCGGTCACGAGCTCGCGCTGCTCACCGTCCACGGCGTGTTGCACCTGCTCGGTTACGACCACGCCGAGCCGGACGAGGAGAAGGAGATGTTCGGCCTGCAGGCCCAATTGCTCGAGCAATGGGTGGCCGATCAGGTGGCGTCGTACCACCAAGATCTCCAGGTCGAGCGCGACCGGCGCCTGCTCGACAAGTCCCGATACTTCGACGAACCGTGACCGGAATCGCCTCACTCATAGGCGCCCTCGCGCTGATCGGCCTCGGTGGTGTGTTCGCGGCCATCGACGCGGCCATCAGCACGGTCTCCATTGCGCGGGTGGACGAGTTGGTGCGCGACGAGCGTCCCGGCGCGGCGCGTCTGGCCCGTGTCGTCGCCGACCGGCCGCGGTACATCAACCTCGTCGTCTTGATGCGCATCACGTGCGAGACGGCGGCGACGGTACTGCTGGTGGTCTACCTGTACGAAGACCTCGGACCGACCTGGGGGCTGTTGGTGGCCGCCGCGATCATGGTGGTGGTCAGCTTCGTGGCCATCGGCGTCGGGCCGCGCACGATCGGCCGCCAGCACGCGTACTCCATCTCGTTGGCCGCTGCCCTTCCACTGCAAGGGATTTCGGTTCTCTTCACCCCCATCAGCCGCCTGCTGGTCTTGCTTGGCAACGCGCTGACCCCGGGCCGCGGCTTCCGCAACGGCCCGTTCGCCTCCGAGATCGAACTGCGCGAGGTCGTCGACCTGGCCCAGCAGAGCGGCGTGGTCGCCGACGACGAACGCCGAATGATTCAGTCGGTGTTCGAACTTGGGGACACTCCGGCGCGCGAGGTCATGGTGCCCCGCACCGAGATGGTGTGGATCGAGAGTGATAAAACGGCCGGCCAAGCCACGTCATTAGCGGTGCGCAGTGGACACTCGCGCATACCCGTGATCGGCGAGAACGTCGACGACGTCGTCGGCGTCGTCTACCTCAAGGACCTCGTCCAACAGACCTACTACTCCACCAATGGCGGCCGCGACACCAAGGTCACTCAGGTGATGCGTCCTGCGGTGTTCGTGCCCGACTCCAAGCCGCTCGACGAGCTGCTCCGCGAGATGCAGCGCGACCGCAATCACATGGCGCTGCTGGTCGACGAGTACGGCGCGATCGCCGGTCTGGCCACCATCGAGGACGTGCTGGAGGAGATCGTCGGTGAGATCGCCGACGAGTACGACACCGACGAGGTGGCGCCGGTGGAGCAGTTGGCCGACGGCAACTTCCGGGTGTCCGCACGCCTGCCGCTGGAGGACCTCGCAGAACTCTACGAGCTCGAGGTCGACGAGGATCTCGACGTGGACACCGTCGGCGGATTGCTCGCCCACGCGCTGGGCCGGGTACCGTTGCCGGGCGCCGAGGTGACGTGGGATTCGCTGCGGCTGCGCGCCGAAGGCGGCCAGGATCACCGCGGCCGGGTGCGCATCGGCACCGTACTCGTCGAGTCGATCGAACCCGAGAAGGACGACGAATGAGCACCCAGGACCTTGATGCCGAGGACGCGAAGCTGGTGGTGCTGGCGCGCGGAGCGATGGCCCGCGCCGAGGCAGGCAGCGGTGCGGCCGTGCGGGACGCCGACGGACGGACCTATGCCGGCGCGCCCGTCGCGCTGAAGGCGTTGTCGCTGAGCGCACTTCAGGCCGCCATCGCCGCGGCGCTATCGAGTGGAGCAACCGGCCTCGAGGCGGCCGTTCTGGTCGGTGGTTCCGCCGACGACGCCGGCGTGGCTGCCGTGCGGGAGTTGTCGGCCGACGCCGCCGTCATCGTCACCGACCGATCGGGCAAGGTGCTTGCATGACCGAATTCCGTTCGGGCTTCGTGTGTTTCGTCGGCAGGCCCAATACCGGCAAGTCGACGCTGACCAATGCGCTGGTCGGCTCCAAGGTGGCGATCACGTCGAATCGCCCACAGACGACGCGGCATACCATCCGCGGCATCGTGCACCGCGACGACTTCCAAATCGTCCTCGTCGATACCCCCGGCTTGCACCGGCCGCGAACGCTGCTCGGTGAGCGGTTGAACGAGCTGGTGAAGGGCACGTACTCCGAGGTCGACGTCATCGGTCTGTGCATCCCGGCCGACGAGACGATCGGCCCGGGCGACCGCTGGATCTATCAGCAGATCCGGACCATCGCGCCGAGGACCACGCTGATCGTGATCGTCACCAAGACCGACAAGGTGCCACGGGACAAGGTCGCCGCGCAGCTGATGGCCGTCAGCGAACTCACCGGCGGCGACTGCGAAATCGTGCCCGTTTCGGCCACCACCGGTGAGCAGATCGACGTGCTCACCGACGTGCTGGTCGCGCAGCTTCCTCCGGGACCGGCGTTCTACCCCGACGGGGAGCTGACCGACGAGCCGGAGGAAGTGCTGATGGCCGAGCTGATCCGCGAGGCCGCACTGGAAGGCGTCCGCGACGAACTGCCGCACTCGCTGGCCGTGGTGATCGACGAGATCAACCCGCGCGAGGGCCGTACGGAGGAACAGGGCGAGCTCATCGACGTCCACGCCATCCTCTACGTCGAACGCGACAGCCAGAAGGGCATCGTGATCGGCAAGGGTGGCGCCCGGCTGCGCGAGGTCGGCACCGCCGCGCGCACTCAGATCGAGAAGCTGCTCGGCACCAAGGTGTACTTGGAGCTGCGCGTCAAGATCGCCAAGAACTGGCAGCGCGACCCGAAACAGCTCGGTCGCCTCGGTTTCTAGCGGCTCAGCCTGGTTGGCCGTACACCGCGACGACGACCGAGCGGTCCAAACTGTTCAATGACCAGACCCCCATCTGGGTGTTGGCGCAGTTGGACATGATGGCCATGTAGTCGGGCCGGTAGTACCACTGGTTGATGACGTCGATGCCGTTGATGGCCAGCGCCGGGTTGATCGCGACCGTCTCGGAGGCAATGCCCTTGAATCCCGCCGCGTTGGCGCGGTCCTGAACGCTCGACCCGTCGGACCCGATGTCACCGTCGAGCGCTCGATTGTTGAGCACGTCGTTCGCGTGCCACTCGGCCGCCAGCTGCAGCTGCGGGTTCTTCTTCACGTCACCGGTGCAGCCGTGCTGGTGCTGAACGGTGTAGACGTTGGCGACGACGCCGTCGTTGAGCCGTCTGTTGTCGGCGTTGGCGGTGGGCATCGCGACCACCGCAGCGCCCACGACCGCCAAGACGGGCAGTGCCCGTGCGCACGACAATGCAACGTCGGTGATCTTCATGGTGGGGGACATTACGCGAGTGCGTGGCGGCCCATCGCGCGAACGGCTAGTTGTTGGCAGGCTGGTCCCACCACGGGTCGGGCTGCTGGTTGGGCCAGTTGCCGATGGCCTCGAGCGCTGCGGCAAGCGAGATCAGCAACGGCTCACTGTCGGCGGGCCCCATCAATTGCACGCCGATGGGCAATCCGTCGGACGTGAATCCCGCGGGAATGTTGATCGACGGCCAACCCAGCAGATTCCATGGCCAGGTCACCGGGCACGCGCGGATCATCGCGCGATCCGTCGACAGGCCACCACGCCGGTCGAACGCGTGCAGGTCGGGCGGCGGGAGCGCCGTCGTCGGTGCGAGCACCACGTCGGCCAGGTTGAAGATCCAGCCGATGCGGCGGTGGGTGTCTGCTTCGCGGGCCCTGGCCTTGCGCAGCGCCTGCTGCGAGAGCAGCCGGCCCATGCGCATGTTGCTCCTGGTGCGCTGTTCGAAGTCGACGGTGGGACCGAGGCGATCCGCCCAGTCCAGCAGACCCGACGTCGACCGGGACAGGAAGTTCCACGACATCCGCAGCCCGTAGTCGGGGTCGGCGTGCCGGACGGTGTGGCCGAGGTCTTCGAGTTGGGCTGCGACGGTCGCCATGGCCGCCCGAATCTCCGGGTGCAGCTTGGCCTTGAAGACGTTGAACGGGAACTTCGTCGACATCGCCACGGTCAGCGGCCCAGGCGCCCTGCCCAGATACTCCGACACCCGCACCGCGGGCGGCTTGTGCAGGTCGCCGTCGACGTTGCCGGATGCCGCGTCGAGCACCAGCGCGGCGTCGGCGACGGTGCGGGCCAGCACGCCGTTGACGGTGATGCCGTTGAACGCCTCGGGCAGCGGCCAGGTGGAAATGCGCCCGCGCTGCGGCTTGATGCCGACGAGGTGTGTCCAGGCTGCCGGGATCCGGACGCTGCCCGCTCCGTCGGAACCGATCGCCGCCGTGACGAGCCCGGCCGCGACGGCCGCCGCGCTGCCGCCCGACGAGCCGCCCGGCGTGTGATCGCGCGACCAGGGATTGCGGGTGTGCCCGAAGGCGGGCCCGCTGGTGAACGGCCATTGGCCGAGCTCACAGGTGTTGGTCTTGCCCACGATCACGGCGCCCGCGGCGCGCAGCCTGCGCACCACCTCCGCGTCCGCCGTGGCGACCGGTGCCGCCCCCGACGTGCCGAACCGCGTGGGCACCCCCGCGACGTCCACGTCGTCCTTCACCGCGATCGGTATGCCGAGTAGCGGAAGGTATTGCCCCGCAGCACGTTTGCGATCCGCTTCCCGCGCGTCGGCCAGTGCCTGTTCGGTCAGGATCACCCGGAAGGCGTTGAGCGAGGACTGGCTGGCGTCGATTGCGCGCAGCGAACGCTGGACCAGTTCCTCGGAGGTGACCCTGCCGCTGGCGAGTCGATACAGCAGCTGAGTCAGGGTGGGGAACCGGTTGCCCTCGGGGCGGCGGTACGAAGAAGCGGTGGTCATGGACGGGGTTTCGGGAAGCGCTGATGCCATGTTGGAACCGAGGATATCCGGCCGCGACGACGGTAAGCCTCAGCGACGTTGTCACCTCTTGATGGAAGACTGTGCTGATGCGGTTGTACCGAGATCGGGCGGTGGTGCTGCGCCAGCACAAGCTCGGCGAGGCCGACCGGATCGTGACCCTGCTCACCCGCGAGCACGGTCTGGTCCGTGCCGTGGCCAAGGGCGTGCGCCGCACCCGCAGCAAGTTCGGGGCCCGGCTGGAGCCGTTCGCGCACATCGACGTTCAGCTGCACCCGGGCCGGAACCTCGACATCGTCACCCAGGTACAGGCCATCGACGCGTTCGCCAGCGACATCGTCAGCGACTACGGCCGCTACACGTGCGGATGCGCCGTGTTGGAGACCGCCGAGCGGCTGGCCGGTGAGGAACGTGCCCCGGTGCCTGCGTTGCACCGGCTCACCGTCGGCGCCCTGCGCGCGGTCGCGGACGGCAACCGGCCGCGCGAACTGGTGCTCGACGCCTACCTGCTGCGGGCCATGGGCATCGCCGGCTGGGCGCCCGCGCTCATCGAGTGTGCTCGCTGCGCCGAGCCTGGTCCGCACCGCGCGTTCCACGTCGCCGCGGGCGGCAGCGTGTGCGTGCACTGCCGCCCTTCGGGTTCGGTCACGCCGCCACAGGGCGTGCTGGATCTGATGGTCGCCCTTCACGACGGCGACTGGCCGGCGGCCGAGGCTGCCTCGTCGTCGCACCGCAGCCAGGCCAGCGGACTGGTGGCCGCGCATCTGCAATGGCACCTCGAACGCCAGTTGCGAACGTTGCCGCTGGTCGAGCGGATCTATCGGATCGATCGCACGGTCGCTGATCGACGAACGGCCCTGTTCGGGCAGGATGTGGCGCATGGCACTGAAGCGGGACGGACAGCGGGCGAAGAAGGACACCTACCCACAGCTGCCGCAGGCGCCTGACGACTATCCGACGTTCCCGGACAAGTCGACCTGGCCGGTAGTCTTCCCCGACCTGCCGCCCGCTGCGAAGGGTGGGCCGCGCCGTCCGCCGCAGCACACCTCGAAGGAATCCGCCCCGCAGATTCCCGCCGAGCAGGTGCCCAACCACGTCGCGATCGTGATGGACGGCAACGGTCGCTGGGCCACCCAGCGCGGACTGGGCCGCACCGAGGGGCACAAGATGGGCGAGGCGGTGTTGATCGACGTCACCTGTGGCGCCATCGAACTCGGGATCAAGCACCTGAGCGTGTACGCGTTCTCCACCGAGAACTGGAAGCGCAGCACCGACGAGGTGCGGTTCCTGATGGGGTTCAACCGTGAGGTGGTTCGCCGTCGCCGCGAGAACCTCGACGCGATGGGTGTGCGCATGCGCTGGGTCGGTTCTCGGCCGCGCATGTGGCGCAGCGTCATCAAGGAGTTCGACATCGCCGAGGAGATGACGGTCGACAACGACGTCATCACCGTGAACTACTGCGTGAACTACGGCGGTCGTACCGAGATCGTCGAGGCGGCAAGGGAACTCGCGCAGGCCGCCGTCGACGGGCGGATCAATCCAAGCCGAATCTCCGAGGACACCGTCGCCAAGCACCTGCACCGCGCGGACATCCCGGACGTCGACCTGTTCATCCGGACGTCGGGGGAGCAGCGAGCCAGCAACTTCCTGTTGTGGCAGGCGGCGTACGCCGAGTACGTCTTTCAGGACAAGCTGTGGCCCGACTACGACCGGCGCGATCTCTGGGAGGCGTGCATGGAGTACGTGAACCGCAACCGTCGCTTCGGCAGGGCATGATGCCCTCCCTGCTGGAGCGGCTGTCGACGGCACTCGGCGCGGTCATGACCGTCGTCGAGGAACCGGATGGCGCCCTCACGGTCACCGTCGACGGCAGCGTCGCCTCGTTGCGCGTCGTCGAGATCGCCGAAGGTCTGGAGATGGTGTCGCTGACCCAGCCGTTGGCGTGGGATCTGCCGCTGACGAACAAGATCCGCGAAAGCGTCACCGATCAGGCGACCAAGACGATGCTCGGCACGGTCACGCTGGTCCCGAAGACGGTCGCGACCGCGGCCAACGGCGCGTCCGCCACGTCCTCGGCGCGGCGCAGCCCCGCCAAGAAGGTGGCCGACGTGCTGTTGCGCTACAACTTTCCGGCGGCGGGATTGACCGATGAGGCGCTGCGAACGCTGATCCTCATGGTGCTGTCGACGGGCGCGGATGTCCGTGCGGCGCTAACCGCCTGACGGGCCGGTCTTCGTGCAGCCCGCGCAGACGCCGAAGATCTCGACGGTGTGGCTGACGTCGGAGAAGCCGTGCGCCTTGGCGATTTCGGCGGTCCACTTCTCGACCTGACCGCCCTGCACCTCGACCGTCGTCCCGCAGTCGCGGCACACCAGGTGGTGATGGTGGTGCTCGGAACAGCGGCGGTACAGCGACTCGCCCGTGTCGGTGCGCAGCGTGTCGACCAGCCCGGCGGCGGCCATCGACTGCAGCGTGCGGTAGACCGTCGTCAGGCCGATGCCCTCGCCGCGACGCCGCAGTTCGTCGTGCAGTTCCTGGGCGGACCGGAACTCCTCGCGGTTCTCGAGCAGCGCCGAGATGGCTGCCCGCTGCCGGGTCGACCGCACGGCCGGCGCAGTCTCGCTCATCGGGGACGGTCCTGGGCGTCCTCGCCGGCGTGGGCCACCGCGGCCAGCACGATGTCGCCGAGGTGATGGTCGACGAGGCGGTAGTACACCTCGCGGCCCGAACGCTCACCGGCCACGACGCCCGCTGCCTTGAGGATGCGCAGATGCTGGCTGACCAGTGGCTGCGGCACGGCGAGCGCGTCGACGAGTTCGTGGACGCAACACGACCCGCCCTGCAGTTGAAGCACGATGGCGATGCGCACCGGCGCGGCCAACGCACGCAGTAAGTCGCCCGCCGTATCGAGGACTTCTCGCGGCGGCAGTTCCTCGGCGTCGGCAGCAGCCGTAGTGGAAACCGTTTTCATTATGACGCCAGATTACATGCGTAATCGTGCATGTCAACGGCCGCCCCCGCACGCGGCGGCGAGTCGACCTCCGGCACCTCGCTACGCTGTTGACCCGTGGCCTCCATCATCGACACCGTTGCGAACTTGGCGAAACGCCGTGGTCTTGTCTATCAATCGGGCGAGATCTACGGCGGGACCAAGTCCGCGTGGGACTACGGCCCCCTCGGCGTCGAGCTCAAGGAGAACATCAAGCGCCAGTGGTGGCGCTCGGTGGTCACCGGCCGCGACGACGTCGTCGGCCTGGACAGCGCGATCGTTCTGCCGCGCGAGGTGTGGGTGGCATCCGGTCACGTCGAGGTGTTCAACGATCCGCTCGTCGAATCGCTGATCACCCACAAGCGTTACCGCGCAGACCATCTCATCGAGGCGTACGAGGCCAAGCACGGCCATCCGCCGGCCAACGGTCTGGCCGACATCCGCGATCCCGAAACCGGCGATCCCGGCCAGTGGACCGAGCCACGCGACTTCAACATGATGCTCAAGACCTACCTCGGGCCGATCGAGACCGAGGAGGGGCTGCACTACCTGCGGCCCGAAACCGCGCAGGGCATCTTCGTCAACTTCGCCAACGTGGTCACCACGTCGCGGCGCAAGCCGCCGTTCGGCATCGGCCAGATCGGCAAGAGCTTCCGCAACGAGATCACCCCGGGCAACTTCATCTTCCGCACGCGCGAGTTCGAACAGATGGAGATGGAGTTCTTCGTCGAACCCGCGACTGCCAAGGAATGGCACCAGTACTGGATCGACACCCGGCTGCAGTGGTACGTCGATCTCGGCATCGACGCCGACAACCTGCGCCTGTTCGAGCATCCCAAGGACAAGCTGTCGCACTACTCCGACCGCACCGTCGACATCGAGTACAAGTTCGGCTTCCAGGGCAACCCGTGGGGTGAGCTCGAGGGCGTCGCGAACCGCACCGACTTCGACCTGTCCACGCACTCAAAGCATTCCGGCGTCGACCTGTCGTTCTACGACCAGGCCACCGAAACCCGCTACGTGCCCTACGTCATCGAACCGGCGGCGGGTCTGACCCGGTCGCTGATGGCCTTCCTCGTCGACGCCTACTCGGAGGACGAGGCGCCCAACGCCAAGGGCGGCGTCGACAAGCGGACGGTGCTGCGGCTGGATCCGCGGCTCGCGCCGGTCAAGGCGGCGGTGCTGCCGTTGTCGCGGCACGCCGACCTGTCGCCGAAGGCCCGCGACCTGGCGGCCGAGCTGCGCAAGTCGTGGAACGTCGAGTTCGACGATGCGGGCGCGATCGGCCGGCGTTACCGCAGGCAGGACGAGATCGGTACGCCGTTCTGCGTGACGCTGGACTTCGATTCGCTCGACGACCACGCCGTCACCATCCGGGAACGCGACGCCATGACGCAGGACCGGGTGGCGATCGACGCCGTCGCCGACTATCTCGCGGTGCGCCTCAAGGGCTGCTAGCTCTCTCCCGCGTCCAACCCTTTCCGCGAGCGTGCGTGTCAGAGGGCGACACGCCGCGCGTAAACCGGACTTCACGCACGCTCGCCGGCGGCGAGTTCTCCACAGTCCGCGCTTCATCCCCAATCTCGCGTTCGGATCTGTAATCGGCCGTCGCACCCGGTGACGATCGTTGCGTGGCCGACGACTTGGAACAGCTTTTCGCACGGCAGGGTGGAGTGGCGACCACTGCTCAGCTGCGGACCTTAGTGAGTCGCAGTCAACTCGACACCAGGGTCAATCGCGGCGACTTGGTGAAGGTCTGGGCCGGCGTGTACAGCAGGGACGAACCCGATGGACTGACCCGCCTGCGCGGGCTGGATCTGCGCGCCGGCGAGCCCGTCGCGGTCTGTCTTGGCACCGCAGCGTCCGCGTACGGCTTCGACACCGAGGAGCCCGCGGATCTTCACGTCCTGAATCCCTTGCGGCATCAGCTGCGAAATTCGGATGGCCTCGTCGTGCACCGTCGGGAAGGAGCGCCGCTCACGGAGGTCGACGGCAGGCCGGCGACGACGCCGGAGTGGACGGCGGTCGAGATCGCCCGTGGCTTGCGGCGTCCGCGTGCGTTGGCCACCCTGGACGCTGCATTGCGAAGCGGCACGTGTGATCGTCGGACGCTCGAGCGTGCCGCCGCGATGCAATCCGGTCGGCGGGGCATCGTGCAGGTCCGCGACCTCATTGCACTCGCCAGACCGGAAGCTGAGTCGCCGATGGAAAGCGAGGCACGCTTGGTGATGATCGATGGCGGGTTGCCGATGCCAGAGTTGCAGTACGAGGTGATCGATCGCTCGGGCCGCCTGTGGCGCGTCGACTTTGCCTGGCCTGACGGCAAAGTGGCTGTCGAGTATGACGGCTTCGATTGGCATAGTGATCCGGACGCATTGAGGCGTGATCGACAGAAGCGCGCTGCCCTTCTCGAGATGGGCTGGTCGGTGATGTCGATCGTGGCCGACGACGTCAGAAGGCGGCCCTGGGAAACGGTGCGCCGCATCGAGTTCGACCTGCAGCGGTCGCAGGTGGCGTGAGCGTGCGTGAAGTCCGGTTCGCGCTCGGCGTGTCGCCCTCCGACACGCACGCTCGCGCCAGAGAAGGAGACCTAGAAGCGGCCGCCGCCACCGCTGAAGCCGCCGCCGCCCGAGCCGCCGAACGACGTCGGACTCCAGCTGCCGCCGCCAACGCTTCCGCCGATGCCCCCGCGCAGGGCCCCGGACAGGATGTTGCCGATGATGATGCCGCCGAGCACCGCGCCCATGTTGCCGCCACCGCCTCCGCCGTAACCGCCGCCGGTGAACGTGCGCTGCGCGTTCTGGACGTCCGCATTGGCCAGGGTTTGCGCCTGGGCCGCCAGCATCGACGCGCCGTTGGCGTGCGCGAGCGCCTCCGACAGATTCGTCGTCCGCTTGGCGACGGCCGCCTCTAGCTGCCGCATCGCTTCCGACAGCCGGGTGCGGGCCTCGGGGCCGACGCTGCCGCGGCGGGTATCGATGTAGTCCGACACCGATCGCACCCGCGACTGCGCCGTGAACAGCGCCTCGTCGAACGCGCGGCTCAACCGCTCACTGGCCTCGCGCTCCTGGCTGACCATGGCCAGCAGCCGGTCGAGTTCGGCGTCGGCCTGGGTCAGGTGAGTGAACGCGCCGAGGGGATCGGCGTTGCCGGTGTTCTGCGCGTTCGACACCGCCGTCACGGCGGCATCCCTGGCAGCGCTGAGTTCTCCTTCATGTGGTGCATCGCCTTTGGCGAGCTGGGCGGTGGCCTGGTTGATCCCCGCCTGCGTGTCGGCGATGGCCGACGGCAGGGCAGCGACCGCGCGGTTGATGTCGGTGGCGGCGCTGTCGACGGCGTCCAGCAGGACGCGGGCCTGACCCAGCGCGGACTCCGCGGCGCGAATCGCATCCACCAGTCCGCCCTGACTGCCCGCGGGCCGCGCGACCAGCGCGCGCGCTGTGCTGATGTTCTGGTCGGCGAACGTCAGCCGCTGTTTGGCGGTGTCGACGTTGCCTGCCACCGCTGCAAGCGCCGTGTCGGCGAACTGCGCGTGCAGGCCGGTCAAGGTCTGCTGTGCGGGTTCGAGGCGCGCGGTCAGATCCACCATCTGCTGGGTCAACGCATCCAGCCGGGTCGGGGCGTTGACGATCAGGTCACGCAACTGCTGGAACGCCTCGCGCTGCGCGTCGAGCTCGCGGTCCGCCTTCGCCGCCGCCACGATCACGCGGGTCAGCAGATCGCGCCGCTGTTGCGGCGTCTCGGGCACGGCGTCATCGAGGATCTGGCGGACGTTGAACGCCTGCGCGAGCGTCGTCTTGGCGTTCGCCACGGCCGCGGTGAACGGCGCGGTGTCCCGCTCGCCGAATTCCTCGACCGCCAAGGCCAATTCGTTGTCGCTGGTGCGCACCGCATTGTCCACTTCGACGACGATCGAGCGGGACAGGTCGTCGAGCGTGTCGATGGACAACGACGCCATCGCGTTGGCATCCGCGGGATCGACGCGTTGCGCGGCGGCGAACTCCGCATCGCGACGCTTGCGGCGCCGTCGGCGCCGCCACCACAGCAGGATCAGCACCGCGATGGCGATGACGGCCAGGATGGCCACCAGGCCCACCCAGGTGAACCCGCCGCTCGACGACGTCTGCGTCAGGCCGTTGGCGGCGGCAACCGCAGCGCCTGCCCAGTCGCCGCGGCGCAGCGCCGGTTCGACGTCGTTGCGGCGCAACGTGTCCACGTCGACTCCGCCGGTGGCGGCGTCGGGAACCAGGAGCGCGTAGGCGCGGTCACCGGTGGCGACGGCGAGAATCGCGTCCTCGTCCTGTAAGTCGCTGATGCGGTAGGTGTTTCGGGCCCACGTCTCGGCTGCTTGACCGGAGAACGAGTCGACGTAGACGACCCACAGCCGCACCCGGCGGGCGGTGTAGAGGCTGTCGACCGCGCTCTGCACCTCGGTGCGGCCGGTGGCGCTCAGCGCGTCGGCGTTGTCGGTGACGTAGTCGGAGAGCCGGAAGGGCGCATCGGCCCGGGCCGTCGGGGCGGTCGGCGCCATCACCAGGCCCGCGGTGACCACCGCCAGAACCACGCTGAGAAGGCGGGCCACCCCAAGTCTGCTGCGCATGACCGTCAATCTAACGACCTCTCGGCGGTGTGGTGGCGGAGCGGGCCATCGGTCACCAGGCCTGACCCCGGCGGGACCGGCGCACGGTGCTGGCAGACTGTGCGTCGGTGATTACTAGCAGCGACCCCTACGACGACTTCGACCGCCAGCGCATGGTGGCCGAGGAGCCCAAGGGTGCCGCATTGCCGGGCACCGACAACGAGCACCGCACGGACTTCGCCCGTGACCGCGCGCGAGTGCTGCACAGTGCCGCCCTGCGTCGACTGGCCGACAAGACGCAGGTCGTCGGTCCGCGGCACAGCGAGACGCCGCGCACCCGGTTGACGCACTCGCTCGAGGTCGCTCAGATCGGGCGGGGGATGGCGGTGGGGTTGGGCTGCGATGCCGACCTGGTCGACCTCGCCGGCCTGGCCCACGACATCGGCCATCCGCCGTACGGCCACAACGGGGAGCGGGCGCTCAACGAGGTGGCCTTCGACTTCGGCGGCTTCGAGGGCAATGCGCAGAACTTCCGCATCCTCACTCGACTGGAACCGAAAGTGCTTGACGGGCAAGGTCGCAGCGTCGGACTGAACCTGACCCGGGCGGCGCTGGACGCCGTCACCAAGTACCCGTGGTTCCGGGGCGAACGGACCAGCAAGTTCGGCTTCTACGCCGACGACGCTCCCGCGGCGGCCTGGGCACGGTCCGGCGCGCCGGAGGAGAAGCCCTGCCTGGAGGCCCAGGTCATGGACTGGGCCGACGACGTCGCTTACTCCGTGCACGACGTCGAGGACGGCGTCGTGTCGGGTCGCATCGATCTGCGCGTGCTGGCCGACGACGACGAGGCCGCGGCGCTGGGCCGGCTCGGGCAGGCCAGCGGGATGGGTTCCGGGTTGAGTGCCGACGACCTCGTGGCGGCGGCGGAGCGGCTGTCGGCGCTGCCGGTGGTGAGTGCCGTCGGCAAGTACGACGGGACGCTGAGCGCATCCGTCGCACTGAAGAAACTGACCAGCGAGCTGGTTGGTCGGTTCGCGTCGGCGGCCATCAAGGCGACCAGGGAGGCTGCGGGTCCCGGCCGGCTGGTCCGGTACGAGGCCGACCTGTCGGTGCCGTCGCTGGTGCGCGCCGAGGTCGCCGTGCTCAAGATCCTGGCACTGCAATTCATCATGTCCGACCCGGCGCATCTCGAACTGCAGGCGCAGCAACGGATGAGGATCCATCACGTCGCCCAGTTCCTGCTGGCCCGGGCGCCGTCGACCCTCGACCCCATCTTCGTGCCGGAGTTCAACGACGCCGCCGACGACGGCGCCCGCCTGCGCGTGATCCTTGACCAGATCGCGTCCTTCACCGAGGGGCGCCTGGAGAGGCTCGAACCCGCGTAACGGGCCCGCCGCGCGCGCATAGACTGTCCCGGTGGCTGGACCGGCGGGCAGGAGCGAAGCGACCAGGGGTCGTGGGCGGATCCCCGACCGTGACATCGCGGCCATCCGGGAACGGGTCCGCATCGAGGAAATCGTGGGCGACTACGTGCAGTTGCGCCGCGCAGGCGTCGACTCGCTCAAGGGCCTCTGCCCGTTCCACGACGAGAAGTCGCCGTCGTTCCACGTCCGGCCCAACCACGGACACTTCCACTGCTTCGGCTGCGGCGAGGGCGGTGACGTCTACGCGTTCCTGCAGAAGATCGAACACGCCTCGTTCGTCGAGTCGGTGGAGATGCTGGCCGACCGGATCGGCTACACCGTCACCTACACCGGCTCCTCGACCACCAACGTGCAACGGGACCGTGGCAGTCGCAGCAGGCTGATCGCCGCCAACGCGGCAGCGCAGGAGTTCTACGCCGAGGCGCTGAAGTCGCCCGAGGCTGCGGCGGCCCGGCAGTATCTGGTCGAGCGCAACTTCGACGCCGAGGCGGCCGCCAAGTTCGGCTGCGGCTTCGCCCCGTCGGGGTGGGACACGCTGACGAAGCACTTGCTGCGCAAGGGATTCGAGTTCAAGGAACTGGAAGCCGCAGGCCTGTCGCGGGAGGGCAAGCGCGGCCCGATGGACCGCTTCCACCGTCGGCTGCTGTGGCCGATCCGGGTGTCCTCGGGCGAGGTGATCGGCTTCGGCGCGCGGCGCCTGTTCGACGACGACGGCATGGAGGCCAAGTACGTCAACACGCCCGAGACGGTGCTGTACAAGAAGTCGAACGTGCTGTTCGGGCTCGACCTGGCCAAGCGCGACATCGCCAAGGGACATCAGGCCGTCGTGGTCGAGGGCTACACCGACGTGATGGCCATGCACCTGGCCGGGGTGACGACGGCGGTGGCGTCGTGCGGCACCGCGTTCGGCGAGGAGCACCTGTCGATGCTTCGCCGACTCATGATGGACGACAACTTCTTTCGCGGCGAACTGATCTACGTGTTCGACGGCGACGCCGCCGGTCGCGCGGCCGCGGTGAAGGCGCTCGAGGGGGAGCAGAACCTGGCGGGCCAGTCGTTCGTGGCGGTCGCCGACGACGGCATGGATCCGTGCGACCTTCGGCTCAAGTCCGGCGACGGCGCGCTGCGCGACCTGGTGGCGCGCCGAACCCCGTTGTTCGAGTTCGCGATTCGCACGGCGCTCGAGGAGCACGACCTGGACAACGCCGAGGGACGGGTCAGCGCGCTGCGCCGGTGCGTTCCGATGGTGGCGAAGATCAAGGACTCGTCCCTGCGCGACGAGTACGCGCGTCAACTCGCCGGCTGGGTCGGCTGGGAGGACGTGGCTCAGGTCATCGGACGGGTGCGCGAGGAAGCCGGCCGGCGTCCCGGCCGGGGCGACGGGCGGCGCCAGACTGCTGCCGAAACGGCCCGCGGGCGCGCGAAGACGGCGCCGTCGGCGGTCGGCAGGCCCAACCCCCGCGACCCCACGTTGTGGCCGCAGCGCGAGGCGCTCAAGTCGGCACTGCAATACCCGGTGATCGCCGGGCCGGTGTTCGACGCGTTGACCGTCGAGGGCTTCACCCACCCCGCGTACGCCGCGGTGCGCAGGGCGGTCGCGGCAGCCGGTGGCACGGCGTCCGGGCTGTCCGGAGCCGAGTGGATCGAAGCCGTCCGCGACCAGACGGGGTCGCCGGAGGCGGCCAACCTGGTCAACGAACTCGGGGTCGAGGCCATCCGCGTCGACGACGACGAGCGGTTGCCGCGCTACATCGGCGGTGTGCTGGCCCGGCTGCAGGAGGTGTGGGTGGGCAGGCAGATCGCCGAGATGAAGTCCAAGCTGCACCGCATGTCACCGGTCGATCAGAACGACGAATACCTGGCGCTGTTCGGCGACCTGGTCGCTATGGAGAACTACCGCCGCAGCCTGCTCGAACAGGCCAGCGGCGACGACCTTACTGCGTGAGCCGATCGCACGCGCTAAGGTGATTTCGCTGTCAAACCACTGGGAAGGCACCTCATGACCATCCGAGCACACCGCTTCGTCGCAGCGGGCGCGCTGGCCGTGGCCACCGCCGCCGCTCCGATCGCCGTCGCGCTGTCCAGCGGCAATGCAGCAGAAACCGTCGCCGGACCGCCGTGCCTGGCCTGGTACGGCAACCAGGAGGACGGCGTCTGCCTGTCCTACTCCAACGGGCAGGGCGTCAACGTGGGCACCCCCGACTTCGGCCTGTACGGGCCGGAGAGCGGCGCCGCGAACGGTCGCGGAGGCGGCATCGGCGTCACCACCGGGCCGCTGCTGCCGGGCCAGACCTGGACCGTGCCGATCGGCTAACGCCCGTCGGCCCTGGCCTGCGACGTCGTGGGATGCAGCACGGACGTCTCGGCATCGATGGCAGTCAGATTCACCAGCGCCGGATCGGGTGAGACCCGATCGGCCAGTTTGCGGCGCCCGGCGTCGATCACGGCCTTCGTCCGCGGGCTGCCCGTCACCGCGCGATACGTGCCGGCGATCTGTTCGTAGCGGCGCCGGCCTGCCTTGGCGCCCATGACATAGCCCACGGCCAACACGACGGCTACTCGGATCACAGGACCCCTCCCACGTGACGATGCATTGCCTCCATCCTGCCTCACCGCGCGACGGGTGTCGGGACGAGGTGGCCGGTGCCCGATTCCGAGGTTCGCCCCCCGATACGCTAGAGTCATCCCTCGGTCGCGGGCAGTAATCCGCGAGTCGACGAGCATTCCCCTGTAGCTCAATTGGCAGAGCTTCCGACTGTTAATCGGACGGTTCCTGGTTCGAGTCCAGGCGGGGGAGCCAACCGTAAGCTCGCGTCATGCGGCTTCTCGGATTCCTTGCCGGCATCGTCATGGTCGGCCTCATCGCGGCGGGTTGCGGCTGGAGCCCACCGTCCGCGCCACCCCCCAAAGCCTGCGCGCCGTCCGATGGTCCCAGCGCAGCCACGGTCGAGCGCGCGGTCGCCGGATTGGGCGACGGCGGTTGGTCGGAGACCGCCAGGGGATACACGGGCGACTGCCGGCTGCACTGGGTGCAGGTCGCGGTCACCGGCGCGGCGCCCGATCGGCCGCAGCAGGTGCTGTTCTTCGACCACGACACTCCGCTGGGACCGGCGACGCCGCAGCCCCGGCCCTACATCAGCGTGACGTCGGCGGGTGATGACAGCGCATCAGTGCAGTACCAGTGGCGCCAGGGCCAAGACGCGGCCTGCTGCCCGACGGGCATCGGGACGGTGCGCTTCCAGATCGCCGACGGGAAGCTCAAGGCGCTGGACCCGATTCCCGGCGCCTGAAGCGACTCCCGCCTACTGCGCCGAAACTGCTAGCAGATCGTCGATCGGGCGGGCAGATTCATACGGTCAATGCAACATCCATCAATGTGGGAGGTTGCAATGCCGAGCGGTTACCGGGCGCCGTGGTGGTTGAAGCGGCAGTTCTTTGATCTGGTGTGCGGTGGGACGTCGGTGTTGCAAGCCGAGCGACAACTCGGTGTGTCCCGCACTGTTGGCCAGCAGTGGTGGCGTAAGGCTGGGGCCATGAAGCTACGTCTTGGCAGCGGTGTTCTGGGATTGGCCGATCCTGGTGATCTAGAGCGCGCCGGTGGCCGGGGGCACCATCTCAGTTACGACGAGCGCGTGGTCATCATGCGGG
Organism: Mycobacterium sp. URHB0044; assembly: GCF_000620625.1. Lineage (GTDB taxonomy): Bacteria > Actinomycetota > Actinomycetes > Mycobacteriales > Mycobacteriaceae > Mycobacterium. Next base: position 548,764 of record NZ_JIAW01000002.1, read on the forward strand.
GTCGAGACCAGGGACTCAGGCAGGGCGAGATCGCACGCCAACTCGGCCGCGACCCGAGCGTGGTCAGCCGTGAGATCCGGCGCAACCGCAATCCCGACGGGGATTACCACGCGGGGTTGGCTCATGCCCGAGCTAGCCAGAATGCCAAGCGGCCCAAGGAGTTCAAGCTCAACGACACCCGGTTGTGCGCCACCATCGAAACCTGGATGGACGATGGGTGGAGCCCGAAGCTGATCGCTGAGGTCTTGGCACGTGATCATCCCGGTGACAAGCTGGCGCAGGTGAGCCACGAAACCATCTACAAGTGTCTCTACGTCCAAGGCCGCGGCCAGCTGCGCGCCGATCTCAACAAGTGCTTGTCGACCAAACGGGCAGCTCGCAAACCCCGTGGTCACACTGAGCGCCGCGGGAAGTTCAGCGATGTGATCACCATCAGCCAGCGTCCCGCCGTGGTGGATGACCGTGCGGTGCCCGGGCACTGGGAAGGTGACCTGATCCTGGGCACGGCGTGTGGCAGTGCGATAGGCACTCTGGTCGAGCGCAGCACCCGATTCACCATCTTGTTGCATCTGCCAGGCGATCACACCGCCGACTCGGTGGCCGCCGCGATGATCGAGGCGATGAATGAGCTGCCCGCTCATCTGCGCCGCACCATCACCTGGGACCGCGGCAGTGAGATGGCCAGCTGGCAGCACATCAGCCTGCAGTTGCAGGCCCCGGTCTACTTCTGCGATCCCCATTCGCCCTGGCAGCGTGGCAGCAACGAGAACACCAATCGGCTACTGCGGTTCTGGTTTGAAAAGGGCACCGACCTCAGCGGCTACACCAAAGCCGATCTCAAACGGGTCCAAGACAAACTCAACAGCCGGCCCCGACCCACCCTCGATCTCGACACCCCAGCCCAACGCCTAGCCACCCTCCTCAACCAAGCCGCCTAGCCGCGTTGCGATAGCCACTTGACTTTGAGGCGA
>NZ_JIAW01000003.1 GCF_000620625.1 Mycobacterium sp. URHB0044
CGGGCATACAACCTGCCCACCGCCAACAACCGCTGCGCGGTCGCCGTCGACTCATCACGCGTCGCCTCACCCATCACCTCGATGAGCTCAAACTCCGGACCATCGAACACATGTGCGAGTCTACAGCGGCCCTCTGACAAGCAGAGGCGCAATTCGAAGGAAACTAGAACGTGTTCCAGAAATCGCTCACGGGAACCGCGCCTCCTTGTTACGGTGACGCCCGACGAGAGAAGAGGAACGACGTGATTCTGGACAGATTTCGGCTCGACGACCAAGTCGCGGTAGTGACGGGAGCGGGCCGCGGACTCGGCGCCGCGATGGCGCTGGCCTTCGCGGAAGCTGGTGCGGACGTGGTGATCGCGTCGCGCACGCAGTCCCAACTCGAGGACGTCGCCAGGCAGATCGAAGGCGTCGGCCGCAAAGCCCACATCGTGGTCGCCGACCTCGCCCACCCCGACGAGACCGAGAAGCTGGCGAGTGCCGCCATCGAGGCGTTCGGCAAACTAGACATCGTCGTGAACAACGTCGGCGGCACCATGCCGGCACCGTTGGTGAACACGTCGACCAAGGACCTGCGTGACGCGTTCACCTTCAACGTGTCCACCGCCCACGCGCTGACGGCCGCGGCGGTTCCGCTGATGCTGGAGCACTCGGGCGGCGGCAGCATCATCAACATCACGTCGACCATGGGCCGGGTCGCCGGCCGCGGATTCGTCGCCTACGGCACGGCGAAGGCGGCGCTGGCCCACTACACCCGGCTCGCCGCGCTCGACCTGTGCCCACGTATCCGCGTCAACGCGATCGCGCCCGGCTCGATCCTGACCTCGGCGCTCGAGATCGTCGCGTCCAACGACGATCTGCGCGATCCGATGGAGAAGGCCACCCCCATGCGCCGGCTCGGCGATCCGCTCGACATCGCCGCGGCCGCGGTGTATCTCGCGTCACCGGCGGGCAGCTACCTGACCGGCAAGACCCTCGAGGTCGACGGCGGCATCACCTTCCCCAACCTCGACCTACCCATCCCCGACCTGTGAGGAACTGAGTCATGCCAATCCGCGTCGCGCAAGTGGGCACCGGCAACGTCGGCGGCCACGCGCTGACCGAGCTGATCACCAACCCAGCCTTCGAGCTGACCGGTGTGTGGGTGTCGTCGGAGGCGAAGGCCGGCAAGGACGCCGCCGAACTCGTCGGGCTCGACACCCCGACCGGCATCATCGCCACCAACGACCTCGACGCCGTGCTGGCGACCGAGCCCGAGTGCGCGGTCTACACCGCGATGGCCGACAACCGGCTGATGGAGGCGCTCGAGGACTACCAACGCATCCTGGCCGCGGGCGTGAACGTCGTCGGCAGCGGCCCGGTGTTCCTGCAGTACCCGTGGCAGGTGATCCCCGAGGAGCTCATCGCGCCACTGCAGGACGCCGCGAAGGCCGGCCAGGCCAGCCTGTACGTCAACGGCATCGACCCCGGCTTCGCCAACGACCTGCTGCCGCTTGCGCTGGCGGGCACGTGTCAGAGCATCGAGCAGGTCCGTTGCATGGAGATCATCAACTACGACACCTACGACAGCGCCACCGTCATGTTCGACGTGATGGGCTTCGGCAAGTCGATGGACGACGTGCCGATGCTGCTGCAACCCGGCGTGCTCAGCATGGCCTGGGGTTCGGTGGTTCGTCAGCTCGCGGCCGGGTTGGGCCTCGAGCTGGACAAGGTCGCCGAGGAGTACGTCCGGGTGCCCGCGCCCGAGGACTTCGACATCGCGTCCGGCCACATCGCCAAGGGCACGACGGCGGCCATCCGCTTCGAAGTGCAGGGCATCGTCGACGGCAAGCCGGTCGTCGTGCTCGAACACGTGACGCGGCTGCGCGACGACATGTGCCCGGACTGGCCGCAGCCGGCGCAGGAGGGCGGCTCCTACCGGATCGAGGTCACCGGCGAACCCAACTACGCCATGGACCTCTGCCTGAGTAGCAGCAAGGGCGACCACAATCACGCGGGTCTCGTCGCGACGGCCGCACGGATCGTCAACGCCATCCCCGCCGTCGTCGCGGCAGAACCCGGAATCCGGACGACGCTCGACTTGCCCCTCATCACCGGCAATGGGCTGTACTCTGCGAGTTGACTGTGAATTTCGCAGCCAGACCAACACATAGAGGACGCTGCCGATGCGGACGACGACACGGTATTTCCTTCCCTTGATCGCATCGGCCGGAGCGGCGGGGGCACTCTTCCTCGCCCCGTTGGCATCCGCAGATCCCGGTGACTCCAATCTGCCCGCGTGCACGACGACGGGCGACGGCAGCACCTACACCGGAACCACCACCACCGAGTGCGCCACCCCGGGCAACGTTCAGATCAATGCCACCGCGCCCTCGGACCCCGACTACCTCTACCCGTGGGACGACGAGTTCTACGGCCCCGCCTTGATCATCGGCGGAGGCGACTACGGCCCCCACGGTGGTGGCGGCGGCGGCGGAGGCGGTCACCGCTAGCAGTTCCAGGCCCTAGGAGGCCGAAATGAAGGTTCTACCAATGGTTTTCGCTGTGGCCGGCGTCAGCGCGGCCGTCGCGATGGCGCCCGTCGCCGTAGCAGCTCCCGACTGCGTCAACACTGGCCCGATGACGACCCAGTGCCAGACTCCCGGACATTCCCAGATCGTCACGTCACCGCCCCAGATGAACAACGGCCCGTGGTACGGCTGGCCCTACGGCGGCGGCTTCGTCCTCGACCTCGGCTGGTAGCGCCGCCGTTGCTCCACTGACCAGGTTTCGGCTAACCTAACTTTTCTATTCGTAATGCCGGATAGAGAGTGGGTCGTTGATATCTGAAACCAAGGCGCCGACGAGCGCACCCTGGCTGCTGCTCGGGCCCGCCTTCGTCGCTGCCATCGCCTACGTCGACCCCGGCAACGTCGCGGCCAACGTCAGCGCCGGAGCCCAATACGGCTTCCTGCTCGTCTGGGTGATCCTGGTGGCCAACGTGATGGCCGGCCTGGTTCAGTACCTGTCGGCCAAGCTTGGCCTCGTCACCGGACGCACCCTGCCGGAATCGGTCGCCGACCACACCCGCACGCCCACCCGCATCGCCTTCTGGCTGCAGGCCGAATTGGTCGCGATGGCAACGGATCTCGCCGAAGTCGTCGGCGGAGCCATCGCGCTGTACCTGCTGTTCGACCTCCCCCTGCTGCTGGGTGGCGCGATCACCGGCGCCGTGTCACTGCTGCTGTTGGCCGTCCAGAACCGGCGCGGTCAACGCGTCTTCGAACGCGTCATCACCGGGCTGCTGCTCGTCATCGCGATCGGATTCCTGACGAGCCTGTTCGTGGCGCCGCCTGCGGCAGCCGACGTCGCGAAGGGTCTGATCCCCCACTTCGAGGGCGCCGAGAGCATCCTGCTCGCGACGGCGATGCTCGGCGCGACGGTCATGCCGCACGCCGTCTACCTGCACTCCGGGCTGGCCCGCGACCGGCACGGCCAGCCCGAGCCGGGGCATCACCGGCGCCGGATCCTGCGGATCACCCGCTACGACGTCGGCATCGCGATGCTCGTCGCCGGCGCGGTGAACCTGGCCATGCTGCTGGTCGCCGCGACCAACCTGCAGGGCATCGACGACACCGACTCCATCGAGGGCGCCTACAAGGCAGTGCAGGGTGCGCTCGGGCCGACGATCGCGTTGTTCTTCGCCGTCGGCCTGCTGGCATCGGGCCTGGCATCGACGTCGGTCGGCGCCTACGCCGGGGCCATGATCATGCAGGGCCTGCTGCGCCGCTCGTATCCGCTGCTACTGCGCCGCCTCGTCACGCTGATCCCGGCATTGGTCGTGCTCGCGATCGGTGTCGACCCCAGCCGCGCGCTGGTGTTGTCGCAGGTAGTGCTGTCCTTCGGCATACCGTTCGCGCTCATCCCGCTGGTGCGGCTGACCGCCAACCGGGAACTGATGGGCGTCGACGTCAACCACCGGGTCACCACCGTGCTCGGCTGGACGGTCGCGGGAATCATTAGTGTGCTCAACGTGGTGTTGATCTACCTGACCGTGACGGGCTGAATGCCCGCCTACTTCGCCTACGGCTCCAACCTGTGCACGACGCAGATGGCGCGGCGCTGCCCGGACGCGGCCGATCCCCGGCCCGCGACGCTCGCCGACCACGACTGGCTGATCAACGAACGCGGGGTGGCGACCGTCGAGCCGTTCGACGGATCCCAGGTGCACGGCGTGGTGTGGCAGGTCAGCGACCGCGACCTGGCCACGCTGGACAGCGCCGAAGGCGTCCCCGTGCGCTATCGCCGCGACCGGATGGTCGTACACACCGAGGACGGCCCGGCACCGGCATGGGTGTACATCGACCATCGCGTCGAGCCCGGCGCGCCACGGCCCGGCTATCTGGAGCGGATCATCGACGGCGCCGCGCACCATGGCTTACCGCACCGCTGGCTGGAATTCCTGAAGCGCTGGGACCCGGCGAACTGGCCACACCACCGGGATTCCACCAGTGCCGCTGCGCCGCAATCACTTTCGGAACTGCTCGCCCACCCCGGCGTGCTCGAGACCAGCACGCTGCGGTCGCGCTTCGGCTTCCTCGCGATCCACGGCGGCGGACTGGAGCAGATGACCGACGTGATCGCCGAGCGCGCCGCGCAGGCCGCCGACGCCTCGGTTTACGTGGTGCGCCATCCCGACCAGTACCCGCACCACCTGCCCTCGGCGGCGTACCGCGCAGAGGAGTCGGAGCGTCTCGCCGAATTCCTCGACCACGTCGACGTCGTGGTGTCGCTGCACGGCTACGGCCGCGTCGGTCGCAGCACCCAACTGCTCGCCGGTGGAGGCAACCGCGCGCTGGCCGCCCATCTGGCGCAACACGTCTCGGTGCGCGGCTACGAAGTGATCACCGACCTGGACGCCATCCCCCGCGAGTTGCGGGGCCTTCACCCGCAGAACCCGGTGAACCGGCCACGCGACGGCGGAACGCAGCTGGAGCTGACACCGCGGGTACGCGGAATCAGCCCGCGTAGCGGCATGGCCGGCGACGACGGCCTGTCCCCGGCCACCTCGGCGCTTGTCACGGGCCTCGTCGCGGCCGCGAATTCCTGGGAACTACGCTCGGCCTAGTGCGCGGGCTGGCTGTTCTCACGTTTCTGGTCCTACTCGGCTTCACGGCGGTGCCGGCGCAGGCCGCCCCAGCTGTCCTCGACGACGCTCTGACCCGTGCCGTCGCCGACGACCAGTTGCCCGGCGGGCTGGTCGTCGTCCGCGGCGCCGACGGGCTTAGCCGTCACACCGCAGGCTTCTCCGACGTCGACACCCGCGCCGGGTTCGCCCCGAACACGCACGTCCGCGTCGCGAGCATCACCAAGACCTTCGTTGCGGCCACCGTCCTGCAGCTCGTCGCCGAGGGCAAGGTCGACCTCGACGCGACGATCGACACCTACCTGCCGGGCCGCGTGCACGGTGAGGGCTTCGACGGCAGTGCCATCACGGTGCGCCAACTGCTGCGCCATCAGAGCGGCCTTCCGGAGTACTTCGATCCCGGCACCGAGATACCCACCGGACCCGTTGCGGCCGAACAACTTCTGGACGCGGCACTGGCGAGGCCCGCCCAGTTCCCGCCCGGCACCTCGTGGGAGTACACCAACACCAACTACGTCGTCGCCGGCCTGATCATCGAGGCGGTCACCGGTAGGCCCACGGTCGACGAGATCACCCGTCGCATCATCGCGCCACTGGGACTGACCGACACCTACTTCCCCGCGCCGGGCGACACCGCCCTGCGGACGCCGTTCGCGCACGGCTACGAACTGGAGGACGGCCGGCGCAAGGACGTCACCGCCTTCAACGCGTCGGCGGCCGGCATGAGCGGCTCACTGGTGTCGACCAACGAGGACACCACCGCGTTCATCACCGCACTGCTCGACGGCAGGGTCGTGCCGCCGGCGCAGCTGCGCCAAATGATGGACACCGTCGAACAACCCGACGCGCCCGGCTTCCGCTACGGACTGGGCTTGGCCAGCATCGAACTGCCCTGCGGCGTCACCGTGTGGGGACATGGCGGCGACATCGAGGGCTATCACAGCCTCATGGCGAAACCACTTGAGGGAGACGCCGTTTCAGTGACGTTCACCCAGAACCCGGCCGCGCAATCGCTCCTCGACGACCCGCGCGCCGCGGTACTCGACGCGCTCTACTGCCAGGCCTCCTGAGCGCTACCCCTCCAGCTCGAGCACGGGCGTGGGCCGCTGGAACCCGCGGGTCATGAAGAGCAGCCATGCGAATCCGATTGCCAGCCAGATCAATCCGACCCACAGCGTCAGCCAGGACAGGTTGAACCACAACCACACGGTCAGCGCGAAGCCGATCACCGGCAGGACGACGTTGTTCAGGACGTTCTTCTCGCCCTTGTCGATGTAGTAGTGCTTGACGACGGTGAGGTTGACGGCCGAGAAGGCCACCAGCGCACCGAAACTCACGATCGAGGCGAGGAAGCCCAGTTCGATCCAGAGCGCCGCGAGCGAGATCACCGACACCACCAGGATGGCGAACGTCGGCGTGGCGAAGCGTAGCGAGACGTGGCCGAACACCTTCCTGGGCAGGATGCCGTCGCGGCCCATCGCGTACAGGATCCGCGCCACCGAAGCCTGTGAGGTCAGCGCGGATCCGATACAGCCCGCGATGTACGCCGCGGTGAAGAACACGTTGAGGAACTGCCCACCCGCCGCCAGCATGACGTCCGTGGAACCCGCGTCGACGTCGGCGAACTGGTTCGACGGGAACACCAACTGGGAGACGTAGGACAGCCCGATGAACATCAGACCGCACGCCACGGTGGCGATCATGATCGCCTTGGGCACGCTGCGAGTGGGATCCTTCGCCTCCTCCGACAGCGTGGATACCGCGTCGAATCCGAGGAAGGACAGGCAGAGGATCGCGGCGCCCGCGAAGATCGGGCTCGCGCCGCTAACCGAACCGTCGCCGGTAAACGGCGCGACGAGGTTGACGCTGCCCGCCTTGGTGATCGTCACGAACGCCATCACCACGAGCACGACGATGAAGATCAGCTGCAGGGCCAGCAGCAGGAAGTTGGCTCGCGCCACCGACACGATGCCGACGATGTTGAGGATCGTCACCACGACCACTGCGATCAGGATCCACACCCACGGAGGTACGGCGGGGATGGCCGCGCTCATGTAGATGCCGATGACGAGGTAGTTGAGCATCGGCAGGAACAGATAGTCCAACAGCAGCGACCAGCCGGCCAGGAAGCCGATCGGCGCCCCGAACGACCTCTGGGTGTACGCATAGGTGGAGCCGGCCACCGGAAAGGCCGCCGACATCCTGGCGTAGGACCTCGCGGTGAACACCATCGCCGCCAGCGTCACCAAATACGCCACCGACAACCGGCCACCGGTCAGCTGGGTGACGATGCCGTAGGTGGTGAACACGGTCAGCGGAACCATGTAGACCATGCCGAACAACACCAACGACGGAACGCCGAGGACGCGTTTGAGGTGACCCTCGCCGTCGGCCGCGGCCGTGACCGGCACGGATGACTCAGCGGGCGTAGTGGACATCGCCACTCCTCTCAGTCGGCGGAATGAACTCGCCTGCCCCGCAGGAAGGTTCCGCGTACCACGATCCTGGGAACATCGAGCGCGGGCGTGGCTCGAGGATCGCGATCGAGCCACACCAGATCGGCACTTGCGCCGACGCCGATCGTGCCCCACGGCGCATCGGCTTGTCCGGCGAATGCCTGTTGCGACACCGCCGAGGTGTAAGCCGTCAGCGCCTGCTCCATGGTGATGATCTCCTCGGGCGTCCAGCCGCCCTCGGGGTCCCCTTCCGACGTGCGGCGGGACACCGCGACGGCGATGCCGTCCAACGGCGCACCGGAGGACACCGGCCAGTCCGACCCGAACGCCAGGCGTGCGCCGTCGTCGTGGAGGCTTCGCATCCGGTACTGCTTGTCGGACCGCTCGGCGCCGAGGCGCGGGACGGTGAGCACTGTCATCAGCGCATCCATCTGAGCCCACAACGGCTGCATGTTCGGGATCACGCCGAGTTCGGAGAACCGGTTCAGGTCGGCGTCGTCGACGAGCTGGACGTGCGCGATCACCGGGCGCCGGTCCCGAGGACCGTTGCGCTCGACGGCATAGGCGATGGCGTCGAGCGCCTGCCGCACCGCCGCGTCACCGATGGCGTGGATGTGGATCTGCAGCCCGAGCTCGTCGACGCGACGCGCGGCCTCGGCCAGACTGTCCCCCTCCCAGACCTGCATGCCGTGGTCGTGGAGGCCCGAGCAGTACGGCGCCAGCAGCGCGCCGGTCTCGTTCTCGACGACCCCGTCGGCGAAGAACTTGACGGTATTCGCGGTGAGAAACGGCGAACCCATCTCGTCGACCCGGCGGCGGGCCTGCACGAAATCGTCCAGCTGCGTGTCGAAGTGGCGCGGATCGGCGTACAACGCGAGGTTGAAGCGGACGCGCAACGCGTCGCGTTGGGCCGCCGTGAGGTAGGTGTCGACGTCGGCAGGCTCCACCCACGCGTCCTGCACCCACGTGACTCCCCGAGCCAGGTAGTAATCGGCCGCGGTGCCGAGCGCGGCGATCCGGACGTCTTCGTCGCGCGGGGGCATGACGGCAGTGACGAGGTCGACCGCGCCCCACTCACGCAGGGTGCCGAGCACGGAGCCGTCGTCGCGGTGCGGGATCTCGCCGAGCACCGGATCTGGCGTCTCGGGTGTGATGCCCGCCCGTTGCAGCGCAACGGAATTGCACCAGACCGTGTGGTAATCCCAGGCCCGCAACACCACCGGCCGGTCGGGTACGGCCTCGTCCAACCAGCGGGCGTCGAACAGGCCGCCTTCGGCCAGGCTTCCGTCGTAGGAGGCGCCGACGATCCACTCCTCGTCGGGGTTGTCCTTCGCGAAGCGCCGGACGGCCTCGACGATCTCCTCGACCGACGTGCACGGGCGCACCGCGGGTCCGACGGCCTCAAGTCCGCCCAGCAGCGGGTGGGCGTGCCCGTCGCCGAACGACGGCATCAGAAACCCGCCGTCGAGGTCGACTTCGGTAGCCTCGTCGTGCCCAAGGGCGTCGGCACCAAGGCCCGCGATGACGCCGTCGACGACCAGCACCGCATCGGTCGTCTGCTCCGATGTTCCCGTCCAAATGGTTCCGTTTCGGAAGACCGTCGCCGTCACCACGGGGAGGTTACGCGGATACCCCGTCCAAGGTGGCCTTCGCCGCTTCCTCGACGACGTCGGCGACATTCTCGCGCCGCTGCCAGGCCCGCCGTTGTCGCATGGCGCCGTTGCCCTCCGCCGCGATGCGCGCCAGTTCCTCGCGGACCATCTCGTCGTCGCCGACGGCCTTGAGCGCGGGCTGCACCCGGTCCACGAGGTTGCCGAGAAGCCGTCCCGCGGGCAGCGGCGCGTGGGTGTCGGCCAGGTCGATCGCGCGCCCCGCCAAACCGTCCCTGGCCGCCTTCCAGTACGCCGCCCGCAGCGCATGCGCCGTCAGGGGCAGCACCGGAGAACGGCTTTGCTCGTCCTCGAGTGCGGTCATCACGGCCGCACGCACCAGAGTGGCCAGCAGTACCGTCTCGGCGACGGTGGCCGGGACGTCGGCGACGCGCACCTCGATGGTCGGGTAGTTGGCCGAGGGGCGGACGTCCCAATAGACCATGCCGTCGTCGAGCATGGCGCCGGCGTCGCGCATCATCCGCACCACCGCGTCGTACTCGTCGACCGAATCGAAGTGCGGCGGTGGACCGGCGCTGGGCCACCGCGCCCACAACACGCTGCGCCAGCTCGCGTAGCCGGTGTCGGCGTTCCGGTACACCGCGGAGTTGGCCGTCAGCGCGAGCAGCGACGGAAGCCATGGCCGCAGCCGGTTGCTCACCCGGACCGCCAACTCGCGCGTCGGCACGGCGACGTGCACGTGACAACCACAGATGCCCTGCTCGTGGGCGATCATTCCGAACTTGTCGGCGATCTCGCGGTAGCGCGGCGTATCGGTGATCGGGAAGCTGTGCGGAACGGTCGGGGGAAGCGCCACGGCGAGCAGGCGGGCGCCGGCCTCGTCGGCCGCCTCCGAGGCGATGCGGCGCAGTCGGCTCACCTCGGCCCGAAGGTCGTCGCTCGAGGACATCACGCTCGACGTCGTCTCGATCTGACAGCTGGTCAGCTCGAGCTGCAAGTCGACGCCCTGCGCCTTGGCGCGCTCGGCGACGGCACGGTTCAACGGGACGGGCTCACCGCTGTCGGGATCGACGAGCAGGAACTCTTCCTCGACACCGATCGTGGGATGAGTGGCCATGGTCTGAAAAGTCGACCCGGCCCGCCGGAGTTGATCACGACGGGCCGGATCGGGGGTGAAAGCTCCTTTGCTGGCCGCGGGCGCGCTGCGCGACCCGGGGATGTCCATTCCCGGGCGGGAGTGGGTTCAAACATCACGGTTTGGCTGCCGCCCTAAGCTCGGGGCCATGGCCAAGGATTTTCGGTTCGGGTTCGGTCTGCACTCCGCCAGCCGGCGGTCGTCGGTTCAGGATTGGGCCCGCCGCGCGGAGGACATGGGCTATGACGTGCTGCACGTGCCCGATCACCTGGGCGCGCCCGCGCCGTTCCCGACGTTGATGACGGCGGCCGCGGCGACCGAGACGCTGCACGTCGGCACGTTCGTGCTCAACGCCGGGTTCTACAAGCCGGCGCTGCTGGCCCGCGACGTCGCCGCGATGCGCGACCTCACCGGCGGCCGGCTCGAGCTCGGCCTCGGCGCCGGGTACGTCGAGGAGGAGTTCGCGGCCGCCGAACTGCCCTTCCCCACGGCCAGACAGCGGGTGGACTATCTGCGGCACGTCACCGAGTACCTGCGCGAGCACGTGCCCGAGGTGCCGATCCTGATCGCGGGCAACGGCAACCGGCTGCTGACCATCGCCGCGGAGAAGGCGCAGATCATCGGGCTCACCGGCGGGGACCCGCAGGCCGACGGTGGCGACCCCCTCGCCGAGCGAATCTCGTTCGTGCGCAACGCCGCACCGGAACGCTTCGACGAACTCGAGCTCAACATCGCGATCACCGCGCTGCCCACCGACGACTCGGGCGTGCCCGACCTGTCCATCACGCGCCGGTTCCTGCCGGAGCTGACCGACGAGCAGCTGCTGCGGACGGCGGGCGTGCTGTCCGGGTCGACGAAGGACATCGCCGACGAGATCAGGCGCTACCGCGACACCTACGGGGTCACGTACATCATCGTGCAGCAGCCGCACGCGGAGGCGTTCGCGAAGGTCATCGCGGAGCTGCGTTGACCTGGTTCGGTAAGCTGCCACTCGTCCCCGCCCCCGTAGCTCAGGGGATAGAGCACGGCTCTCCTAAAGCCGGTGTCGCATGTTCGAATCATGCCGGGGGCACTTGGTCCGTTGCGTGATCAGCGACGGTTTGTCGATATCGCAGGTCGCAATGGTCACCTCGCCGTCCGGATGCCGCGCACGAAGATGCGCAACTGCCTACGCGCCGCCGTGGCCCAGTCCGGACCGTGCGGCAGCGGACTCCCGAGCAGCGTGCTGAACACGATCACGTCGATCGCGCGGACCGCGCCGTCAAGCGTCCCATCGGATTTGCCCTCACGGACGAAACCTTCCACGGCACGGGTAATACGGCGTTTGGCATCGACGGCGTCGTCGTCGGTGAGCGGCTTGACGCCGCGCAACGGCATGGCCACCAGCTCGTCGGACATCGCTAGGCATTCCTTCAGATAGGCCTCGATCGCATCGACACCCCTCATTCCCTCGGCCTTGATCCGCGCGAGTGTGTCCAGCAGCAGGTCGCAGCCACGCCGTTGGAGCGCGTCCAGCAGAGCGTCGCGGTCGGGGAAGTGACGGTAGAAGGTGCCGACGCCAACCCCGGCTGCGTCGGCGATCTCCTTCAGCGGCACTGACTGCCCGCGACGTGCGATCACCTCCGCCGCGGTGCGCAGGATCTTCTCTCTGTTCTCGACGGCGTCACGGCGTTCCACGCGGCGGCCGGTACTCTCGACGCGCATGGCTTCCAGTGTCACACAGGAATCGTCGTGTCCTCGTGACTGGGCCGTTGGCTTGGTCGGCCGACTATCGGGGCGGACCGAGAATCACTTGACCGTGTTCCTTTGCGCCTTCGGCCATCCGCTGTGGCGAGATGGTAAAGCCAGCGGGCCTGGGGGTTGCGCGGTCCCTGCCTGAGTAACGGAACATGCCTTCGATGCCTGCCGGAGTGTTGATCATCAGGAGGTCCGCTTTCGCGGACGTGATGCGGTATGCATGCGGAATGTTCTTGGGCAAGAACACTATTCCACCTTCAGCCATTTCCATTTCCTGATCGTCGTACCACACCAGCGCTGTCCCCTTGATGAGCATGAACACCTCGTCCTCCCGGGTGTGCATGTGATACGGCGGTGCCTCACCCCTGCTGAGGTCGAAGCGGCCGACCATCAGCTGGCCGTCGGTCGCCTTCCCGTCGAGCAACATGGCCAGCGTGCCACCGTCTAACCATTCGAGTTTTTGTTGCTGGTCGGGTTGCGCCAGGTACGCCATGCTCACGATCGATGCTCCCTCTGATCCGGAATAATACGTCCGTTTCAGCTTACGACGATGTGGCTAGGCGGGTGCCTGTGTTGTTGCTTGAAAGTGATTCAAGCCGCCCGACGATTACTCCATGTGGTGATCACCTGACCGGCGAACTCGAGCAGTTCCTCAAGGGTGGGGAACAGTGCGAAGGCATCCACGACCGCCTCGTCGACACCGTCGGCTGAGAAACGCTCGAGCCTGTCGACCACCGAGTCGACGGAGGTGCCGGGTTCGAGGTTGATCCGCATGGCCGTCTTCAGTGCGTCGGGATCGCGGCCGGCGTCCCGCGCCGCACCGCGCGCAATCGACCACAAGTGATCGAAATCCTGAAGACCCTCTACCCCAAGCCAGCCGGTGCCGATGCGGCCGACCCGGCGCATCGCGGCCTCACTCGCCCCGCCGATCCAGATGGGCGGACCTCCCACCTGGACCGGACGCAGGTCGGCATGGACCGCCGGCAGGGAGAAGAACTCGCTGTCCCAGGACACCGGGTTGGTCGTCCACCACTCGTGCAAGAACGCCAGCACGTCGTCGAGCATCTTCCCGCGCCGGCGCCAGTCCGCGCTGCGGGCGATGTCGTGTTCGTCCTTCATCCATCCCACTCCGACGCCGACGTCGAGGCGGCCGTCACTGAGCACGTCGAGGGTCGTCAGCAGCCGGGCCAGGTGAACCGGCTCGTAGTAGAACGTGCTGAGCGTGCTGGCGTTCAGCCGCACCCGCCTGGTCGCCGCCGCGGCGACCGTCCACAACAGCACCGGATCGAGGTAGCGGGTCATCTGCGGCGGGTACGGCTGCTCCTTGCCCGGGTAGGTGCTGTGCATGTCCACGGGCGTGACGAGGCGGTCGCCAACCCACAGCGTGTCGTAACCAAGGTCCTCGAGTCCTCGGCAGAACGCGCTCAGGCCAACGGCGCTGCTGATCGCAGGCCCGACGATGGGTATGACGAAACCAAGCCTCATCACGCGAATCCTCCTGTTTTGTCGCGCCTTTCGGTCACGCGGCCTTGACGGCGAGAGAGAAGCTCAAGTCCCCCACGCCATGTTGAGCCAGGCCCACCGACAACAGACCCGCACCCTCCAGCCAATGCGCCATGTTCAGGTCGCCGGTGTCCTGCGGGCGCAGTCCGAGGCTCTCGATGAACGCCGACAGGCTCGCCTTGGCCTGCGCGTCGTCACCTGCGATGAACACGTCCAGCGGACCACCCGCGGCCAGGACGTCGCGGAACAGGGTGTTGAACGCCTTCACGACGTGGGCGCTTGCTGGGGCGGCCTTGGCGACCAACTGCGCGTTGGAGGTGTCGTGAGGAACGGCGAGCCCGTCGACGCTGGGGGTGAAGGGGTTGGTGATGTCGACGATGATCTTGCCGGCCAGCGCGTCCCCGAACTCGCTGACGGCCGGCACGGCGCCATCGAAAAGCACTGCGAGGATGACGATGTCGCCGGCCGGGGTGGCGCCCCACGTTCCGACCGTGGCGCCGTTGCCGAGCGAGCTGGCAATGGCTGCGGCCTTCGCCGCGTCGCGACCGATGATCTCGACGGCGTTGCCGCCCTTGACGGCAAGGCCGCCGATGGCGCTGGCCATGTTGCCCGAACCGATGATGCTGATGCTGCTCATGATGTGTTCTCTTTCGCTTGTTGTGTCGACTACTGCGTGGGCGTGAGGAGTTCCCAGGGCTTCATGCCGAGGAGATCCGCGAGGCGCCTTTGCATTTGGACGCCGGACGGCAGCGTGCGCCACCAGATGGTTACCTCGGCGATCTTGCCGTCCGCGTCGAGCCTGATGTAGTCCATGCCGTTGACCACGGTGTCGTCGATCTGCAGCCGGAAGTGCGCGGCGTGGTGCGTCTCGCCGCTGAGAACCTCCTTGTAGGTGAGTTCGGTCGCCACCGTGCCGACCCCTCGCATGGCTTCCAGCACCGCCTCGCGGCCGGTGATTGGGTCGTCGCCGAGCGGGCCGTACATCACCACGTCCTCGGCGAGGATTCCGGAAAGGGCGTCTTTGTCGCCGCCGTGCATGTAATCGACGAACGCCTGCACCGTGTCGCGGTGCGGGGCGAAGGTGCTCATGGTTGCTCCTAATGTGTTGTCGTCGCTCACTTAGATCACCGTGGTGCCGCCGTCGACAACCAGTTCCTGGCCGTTGACGTAGCTCGAGTCATCGGATGCGAGAAACAGTGCGGCCGAAGCGATCTCATCGGGTTGGCCCATCGTCCGCCGCGGAATGACGGACTCGAACATCGCCTTCATCTCGTCGTCCATCACCGCTTCCAACATCGGCGAGGAAACCTGGCCGGGGGTCAGCACGTTCACGCGGATCTTGCGGTCCCGCAACTCGGACACCCACACGCGTGCGTAGGCGGGCAGCACGGCCTTGCTTCCGGCGTACACGCTCCAATTCGGGTAGCCCCGCAGTGATGCGTTCGATCCGGTCATGAAGATCGAGCCGCCATCGTTGAACAGCGGCAGCGCCTTCTGAACGGTGAAGAGGGTGCCGCGCGCGTTCAGCCAGAAGGCGTCGTGGAAGTCCTCCTCGGTGATCTCACCGAGCTTGTTCTGCGCTCCGATCCCCGCGCTGGCCCACAACACGTCGATCGCACCCTTTTCCTGCTTGACCGTGTCGAACAACCTGTCCAGATCGTCGAGGTCGGCCGAATCACCTTGCACGCCAGTCACATTCCGACCGATCTGTTCGACGGCCTCGTCCAGCGCGTCCTTTCGTCGTCCCGAGATGAAGACGTGAGCTCCCTCGTCGACGAACAACTTGGCACCGGCCAGCGCCATCCCACTCGTCGCGCCGGTGATCACCGCGACCTTGCCATCGAGCTTTCCCATGATCTCTCCATTCATTCGTTGGCGCCGGTGTTATGTACACCGATCCGCGTACTTAACGTATCGGGTGCCCACACAGGGCGCAAGTTTTATGCACACCGATCCGTACCAAACTGCGCTAAGCTGGGTCTATGACGGAGTTGGAGAAGGGCCCGCGAGGCCTGCGCCGCGGCAGGGGCGCACGGGAGCGCATCATCGCCGCGTCACGACAACTGTTTCGCGATCAAGGCATCAACAGCACCGGCCTGGATCAGCTCTGCGCGGTGGCCCAGGTGTCCAAGCGCACCTTCTACCAGCACTTCACCGGCAAGGATGAACTGATCGCCGAACACCTACGCCGATTCGACCCCGACGTCCTGCCCGAGGTGTTCGACCGCACCGACCTCACCCCCCGCGAGCGGCTCCTCGCCGCCTTCGACATCCAATCGCCCTTGTGCCCGTTCATCGCAGCGTCCGTCGAACTCCACGACCCGGACCATCCGGCACGCGTACAGGCACGCGACTACAAGACGGCGTTTGCCGCGCGGTTCACCGAAACCGCCCGCGAGGCCGGCGCCACCGACCCCGAACAGCTCGGCGAACAACTGGCGCTGCTCTTGGATGGCGCCTCGGCCCGCAGCCGAGTCCTCAACTCCGACACGTTCGCCACCGCGGCCGCCATTGCCGCCGTCCTCGTCGACAACGCGGTCCCCGCGGAAGCGGTGACGAGCTCCTCATGACAACTGCTTGAGAACCGCCTGCGCATCAAGAAGGTCGGCGGTGTCGTGCCCCTCGGTGAACCAGTCGTAGATGGGCGAAAGTAACTGGCGGACGTCATCAATCCGGTTGTCCTCCAGCCATATTCGTGCCATGCTCGTCGCCGCGCGCAGCTCCCACGACTTCGCCTGCTGGTCGCGGGCCACCGCGAGGGCCTGCTCGAAGCAACGCTGCGCTCCGGCCCGGTCCGGGCCGTCCTGCCGAAGCAACAGCTCACCGCGGATGCGGTGTACCTCGGCCAGGTAGAGCCGTTCGTCGTTGCGCTGCACCCATTCCAGCGCCTCGTCGAGCGCACTGAAGCCCTCCTGAAACTGTCCGCTGATCCCGTAGGCGTCCGCGACGACCGCAAGAAACCACGGCCACACGGCACCCATCCGAAATGCCCGACGACGGTCCATCGCCTCAACGATGTCGGCGATGCCGGCTGTCACGTCACCGAGCTGGACGCGGGCCCACCCCCGGGGCAGCAGACACCACAGCGCCAGGGGAAGCGCCCCGCTTGCAGTGGAGATCTCTAGCGCCACCTCGGCTTTGGCCTTCGCGGGTTCGGGCTCCCGTCGAAGTTGAGCAAGTTGTGCGGAGAAGAGAAGCACGATGCTGACGCTGTAGGGATGCTGAAGTTCTTCTGCGTGTGCCAGCGTCGCATCCATCGCCTCGCACGCTTGCGAGGGATAGCCGAGAACCCAATTGGCGAGGGCATGCAGGTATCCGCAGACGATTCCCGGATTCTGGTTATAGGCGGCGATACCCGTGCGGTGCTGCTCGGGGTCGTAGAAATCCAGGCCTTTGCGACTGTGTTCGCGCACTTCGACGACGTCGCCCTGCCACCAAGCGACGTAGGCCAGCATCCAATGCGCCGCGGCCAACGCGAGCGCATCTTGGTGGGGTTCGGCGAGTTCCAGAAACTCCTCAGCCAAGGCTCGAGCCTCGCGCATCTGCCCGCGCAGGATCTTGCCGTAGGCCATTCCGCACAGTGCGGGGAATTGCGCCGCTGCGTCGCCCAGGTTCCGTGCCAGCTCAAGGGCGCGGGCGTGGATGTGCTCCACCGCGTGCGGACCGACCACAACGTTCATTGCGGGGGCCAACACCTGCAGAAGTGACAACTCGCGCGCGTCACGCTGGGTTGTATCCGGCAGCTCGCCAAGGAGGTCGAGTCCACGGTTCGCATGGTTGGCGGCCTCTTGGCTGGCATGGCGCTGAATCGCTCGTCTGGCGGCGGCGAGCCAGTAGGGCACGGCCTGGTCTATCAGCCCCGCCTCGGTGTAGTGGCGCGCCAGCACCTCGGGTTGGGTTTCGACGAGGTCGTTGAAGTCCGATTCCAAGGTGGCAGCTATCCGCTGGTGGTGTTGCTGTCGTGTGCTCTTGAGCAGTGACTGGTACGCCGCATCTTGAATGAGTGCGTGCTTGAAGCGGTACGTCGCGCCGGGTGGCGCTCCAGTCTGATGCAGAAACTCGGCGGCGACGAGCTGCGCAAGGCCATCCTGCACGAGGTGCTCGCCCCACGGCGAGACGGCTTGCAGCAGGGAGTACGAGAACTCGCGACCGATCGCCGCCGCGAGTTGCGCCAATCCCTTGATCGTCGAAAGGCGGTCGAGTCGGGCCATCAGCGAGTCGTGCAGGGTGTTCGGAATGGCCAGCGGCGGTAGCGGCCCGGCCAATTCGTATCGGCCGCGCTTCTCCTCGAGCAGCCCCGACTCGAGGAGTGTCTTGGTGAGTTCCTCGATGAACAGTGGCACGCCGTCGGTCCGCGTCACCATGTCGGCCACGATCTCGTCGGGCAGGGTCTTCCCTCCGGCCACCCGACGAATCAGTTCCGTCGCGTCGGTCTTCGTCAGCCGCGCGAGGTCGACCTCGGTGACGTTGGGATTGCCGGTCCACGGGCTGCGGAATTCCGGCCGGCAGGTGAGCACCGCGAGGATGCGCGCCTCGTGGATCTGCTCGATCAGCTGTGTCAGAAACTCCACCGTGGTCGGGTCCATCCAGTGCAGGTCCTCGACGACGAACAGCACCGGTTGGATTACGGCTCTGCGATGAAGAATCGAGGAAAGCGCCAGCATCGTCTGCTGCTTCTGCTGGTCTGGCGGCAGGTCCGGGAAGTCCTGCCCGTCAGGCGGAATGGACAGCAGGGAACACAGGTGAGGCAGGTCATCCCCCAGGGGAAGGCCGCTTTCGGCAAAGAACGTCTCCAGTTTGCGCAGCTTGTCGGCGGACGACTCCTGGCGCTCGAAGTGCAGGACCACCCTCTCGAACAGATCGATGAACGGGTAGAACGCAGTGTCCTGGTGATACGGCGACGCTTGGCACGGTGTGAGCCACGCCTGATCGTCGACGGCATGTTCGGTCAGCGCATGCACCAGCCTCGATTTGCCGATGCCCGCCTCGCCGGTGACGAGGACGACGTGCCCACGACCGTTCGAGGCCGCTGCCCAGCATTCTTCGAGCAGGCGGACTTCGGCGTCGCGACCCACGAGCGGGGTGAGCCCGGTAGCGCCGACTGCCTCCAGTCGCGTGCGGGCGCTGCTCTCGCGAAGAACCTGGTAGAGCTCCAGCGGTGTTGCGACGCCTTTGAGGGGCGGCGTGCCGAGCGACCGACAGGTGAAGTAGCCGCCGACGAGCTGATGGGTCAACGGCCCGATCACCAGGCTGTTGGGTGCCGCGACGCCCTCCAGCCGGGCTGCGATGTTGGGCGTGTCACCCAGTGCCATCAATTCGTGCCTGCCCTCACCGACCACCTCGCCGACGACCACGAGTCCGGTGTGGCAGCCCAGTCGAACGGCCAGCTCCACGCCGTGCTTTTCACGTAGGTCGGCGTTGAGTGCCTCGATGGCACCGACGATGCCCAGCCCGGCCCGGACCGCCCGCTGGGCGTCGTCCTCGTGGGCGCGGGGATAGCCGAAGAAGACGAGCAGGCCATCGCCGAGGTATTGGGCGATGTGGCCGTCGAAGTGCTCGATCACCTTGCCGCAGGTGTCGTAGTAGGCGCGCATCACCTCGCGCAGATCCTCGGGATCGAGCTGTCGGGACAGCGGCGTCGAGTCCACCAAGTCGCAGAACAGCACCGTCAGCTGGCGTCGCTCTGCGTCGTCCGGATCCGGATCGGCTCGAATCGTCCACACCAGACCCCGCCCGTCGTCGCTGACGTGGTCGGCGTGGGCGTACTGCAACTCGGCGCGCAATGCGTCCAATCGGTCGTCGTCGAGACCGAAGTGCTCCTTGAGGGCGCGGTGCGATACCCGGCCGCGCGCCTGGAGCAGCGCGACCACTTCATCGAGCACTGCATAGAAGTCCATGACCGTCCCCCGCCAGACATGTCAATGGTGCAGCAGTAACCGGCGATATCTAGCGGAATGGGCAAACGTTGTAGCCCGGTGTGAGCCCCGCCACAAACGGGTAAACTCTTTGCTAGAGGGGTCTCGAGGGGGTCGTGAGATGGAACGACGTCCAGCACAGGGCGCCAATCCACCTTCCTAACATCGCACAGCGCTGCGTTGCCAAACCTGCACGATGCGGTTCGGTAAACGCAGTCGGGACGCACAGGAGGTCACGATGAAACTGAAGAAGATCGCCGCAACCGCATTGGCGGCCGGGGCACTGGGATTCGGGGCGCTCGCCGGGGCCAGTCCCGCCAGCGCCGATGACTGGAACCCGTTCATCCCGTTCCCCTGGCCATCACCCGGGCAAATAAGCCAGCTGCCATTCGTGCCCCCGCCGGGGCAGATCAGCCAGCTGCCGTTCGTTCCGCCGCCCGGGCACTGGAACAAACCATGGAAGTGGTTCTGATCGGGCGAACGTAACGACGCCGCGGCGGTTGCCTTGCGCTGCAAGGCAACCGCCTTGCGGGGTCAGTATCTGCCGAAGGCCAATGCGACGTTGTGCCCGCCGAATCCGAACGAATTGCTCACGGCGTACCGGTAATTGCCGGGCGCGCAGTCGCCGGCCACGACATCGAGGTCGATCTCGGGGTCGAGGTCGGCGAGATTCAACGTCGGCGGGATGACGCCGTCGCGCAACGCCATCACGGTCAGGATGGCCTCGACTGCGCCGACCGCCCCGACCGAATGGCCCAGCGCCGCCTTGGGTGCGTAGACCGCCGGCCGGTGGCTGCCCATCGCGTTGTTGATGGCCTTCCCTTCGGCCACGTCGCCAACGGTGGTACCCGTCGCATGGGCGTTGACGTGATCGATGTCGGTGGGCACCAACCCGGCGAGCTCCATCGCCTGTGTCATCGCGTGTCCGGCCTCTTCGCCGCTGGGGTCCGGCGCCACGATGTGGTAGCCGTCCGAGGTGATGCCCGCACCCATCACTCGGCCGACGATGTTCGCGCCACGGGCCTTGGCGTGCTCCTCGGTCTCGATCACCATGAGCGCGCCCGCCTCGCCGAACACGAAGCCATTGCGGTTCTTGTCGAACGGACGGCACGCGCCGGCCGGGTCGTCGTTGGTGGTGGACAACACGATGCGCATCGCGGCGAAGGCCGCGATGGGCACGGCCTCGATCTTCGTCTCCACGCCGCCGCAGATCGCCATGTCGGCGCGGCCGAGCACGATGCTCTGCCACGCGTGGGCGATGGCCTCGGCGCCGGATGCGCACGCCGACACCGGGGTAAAGACACCGGCCTTGGCGTGGCGTTCCAGCCCGACGGCGGCTGACGCGGCGTTGGGCATGTACTTCTGCACACCCAGCGGGTACACCGCCCTGGTGCCGCGTGCCCGGATGTCGTCGTAGCCGTAAACCAGTTCCTCGGTGGAGCCCATCCCGGTGCCGATGGACACCATCAGCCGCCTCGGATCGACATCGGGAGATCCGGCGTCCGCCCACACCCGTCGGCCCAGAATCGTGGACATCTTCCCCAGATACGACAGCCGACGCAGCTCTATCCGCGTGAGCTCGTGATCGAAGTCCTCGAGGAGGTGGCCGCCGATGCGGACGGGAAGGTCGAACTGCTCGACGAACGGATCCTCCAGCTGATGGATGCCACTTTGCCCGTCTAACAGCTTCTTCCACGTATTCTCGGCGTCGGTGGCCAGGGCGGTCGTCATCGCCATTCCCGTGACGACCACGTCTGGAAATCCGTTGCCCGTCGACAGGTTCGTCATGGCGAAGCCCCCTGTTCCGCGCGCTCCCCGCCGCATCTCAGGCCGTCAAGTTTAGGCGCAGCAGCCGAGCCGGGCTGAGAAACGGCCGTTGAGCTTTCGTCGCGACGAGCCGCTACCGGCCGCGAAACGCACCGCACTCGGAGTATCAGCCGCGAAACGAAGTATTGGCACAGGTGACGGTTGAAAGTCATTGCGCCACAGGCGGCACTAGAAGCCGACGGCCTGCCCGTCGCGGCGCGGGTCGCTGGCCCCGAGATAGCCGTCGGGCAGCCGCCAGATCGCCTGGCAACTGCCGAATTGGTTGTAATCGTCGACCACGACGAGATCGTGTCCGCGCCGGCGGAGCTCGTCGACCGTCGCCTGCGGGAAGCCGTCCTCGACGCTCACCTTCATGCCGTGAATCCAGCGGAACCGCGGTCCGTCGCACGCCGCCTGCGGGTTCTGGCCGTAGTCGGCGATGCGCACCACCAGCTGCATGTGCCCTTGGGGTTGCATGGTGCCGCCCATCACCCCGAAGCTCATCACCGGTGCGCCGTCCTTGGTCAGGAAGCCAGGAACGATGGTGTGGTACGGGCGTTTTCGTGGCCCGACCACGTTGGGGTGACCCGGCGTGGCACTGAACTCGGTGCCGCGATTCTGCAACGAGATCCCGGTGCCCGGCACCACGACGCCGGATCCGAAGCCGTAGTAATTGGACTGGATCATCGACACCATCATTCCGGCGGCATCGGCGGCCGTGAGATACACCGTGCCGCCCGTCGGCGGCCTGCCCGCCACGACCGGGGTGGCGCGCTGCGGGTCGATCAGCGTCGACCGTTGTCTCAGGTAGTCGGCGTCCAGCAGGTGTTCCGGCGGCACAGGCATGTGGTCGATGTCGGCGACGTAGGCCAGTGCATCGGCGAAGGCCAGCTTGATCGCCTCGAGCTGTAGGTGCACGCTGTCCGCCGAATCCACTGGGAGCGACGACATGTCGAAGTGCTGGAGGATCCCGAGTGCGATCAACGCGACGATTCCCTGACCGTTGGGTGGGATCTCGTGCAGCGTGTAGCCGCGGTAGTCGATGCTGATCGGGTCGACCCAGTCGACGCGGTGCGCGGCCAAGTCGGACGCCAGCATGGCACCGCCGTTCGCCGTCGAGTGCGCCTCCATGGCGACTGCGAGCTCGCCGCGATAGAAGGCCTCGCCGCCCGTCGCCGCGATCGACTCCAGCGTCGCCGCATGCGCGGGAAGGCGGAACCGCTCGCCCGCGGCCGGCGCCCGACCATCGGGAAGGAAGGCTTCCGCGAAGCCGGGTTGCGACCGCAACTCCGGCACCTGCGCGGCCCACTGCCCAGCAACCGTCGGGGAGACGAGAAACCCGTCGCGGCCGTAGCCGATCGCCGGCTCGAAGAGCCGGGCGAACGGCAGCCTGCCGAACCGGGCGTGCAGTTCGGTCCACGCCGACACCGCCCCCGGCACGGTGACGGAGTTCCAGCCGCGTACGGGAATCCGCTCGCCCCGGAAGTACTCCGGCGTCCACGCTGCAGGCGACCGCCCCGAGGCGTTCAACCCGTGCAGCTTCTCGCCGTCCCAGACGATGGCGAAGGCATCCGAGCCGATGCCGTTCGACACCGGCTCGACGAGGGTGAGCGTGATCGCGGCGGCGAGGGCCGCGTCGACCGCGCTCCCCCCGTCGGCCAGCATCGCCAGACCGGCCTGGGCGGCGAGCGGCTGCGACGTGCAAACCACGTTGCGTGCCAGCACGGGCTTGCGGGGCCAGGCGTAGGGCAGCTCCCAGGAGAACGGAACGGTCACCGGCGCCATCCTAGAAGCCGGGCCTCCCGCTCACCGGCGGCAGCGATTAGCGGTACCACCCCCATGGCCAGCCGTGCCAGCCGCGATAGCCATGCCAACCGCGGTCTCCGTAGTAGTAGCCGCCACTGTGATACCCGCCGTAGTACCCGCCGCCGTAACGGGCCTGCACGACGTGCCCGTCCATGGCGGCCACTGCAGGCTGCGCCGGAGCGGGATCGGCCATGGCCGACGGTGCAACGGCGATGGCGACCGCAGCAGCGCCCGCCGCCAACGCCGGCGTGATGTACTTCAAACCAATTCGCATGGTGCTACTCCTCTTTCGGGGACGGTCTGTCCTCACCTCTCCAGGGTTGCGCCGCACCGCGATCATGGCCTCACCGCTGGGACCCATTCGCACCCCCCACTAGCTGCAATGGCACCACCGATCGGCGTACCGTCGAACCATGGCCAACCGGGACGAATTCCACCCAGACTTGACGTCCACAGCTGCCGATCGGATCCACACCCGCGTGCACCACGTGAAGAGTTCGGAGCTCAGCACCGGCACCGCCCAGACCGAGGGCATGCAACGATTCGCCGCGATCAGCGGCGCCACGGTCGGTTCGGAGAAGCTCTGGATGGGCGAAACCCACGTTTCGCCGAACACGATGTCGGACAACCATCACCATGGCGAGTCGGAAACCGCGATCTTCGTCCGAGATGGTCACCCGCAGTTCGTGTTTCACGACGGCGTCGAGGAAGTCCGCATCGCCGCCGCGCCGGGCGACTACGTCTTCGTCCCGCCCTACGTGCCGCACCGGGAAGAGAACCCGGATCCCGACCATCCGGCCGTGGTCGTGATTGCGCGCAGTACCCAGGAGGCAATCGTGGTCAATCTGCCAGAGTTGTACGCACTCTGATTCTGACGTGGGCTCTTTCGCCGTAGCCAAACAGCGGACCTCGTAGGGCAAATGGGCACTTACGGCTAGGTTAATTGTTGCCGCTGCACCTTCTGCCTGGACTGACGCACGCGTACATTTCGCCTTCGTCCCCACTTTCTGACTTTGAGGCGGCTCCATGCATTTCTCCGTTGGCAAACCAATCCTGGCCATGGTGTCGGTGGCCTGTATCGCCGTGCCCGCCGGCACACTGGACGCCACCGCGGCAGCGTCGACGGGCTCGACCGTTCAGATTGCGGCGGCGGCGCCGCTTGCCGTCGGTGCGGAACCGTCGCTCCTGGACATCCTGTCCTTCCCGTACCACAACGCCTACGGCATCGCCGTCGGCGTCGGCACCGCAGCCAATGCGGGGCTGCAGCTGGCCCTGCTGCCGGTCTCGATCGTCAGCTTCGTGGCGGTGAACAAGACCGACCTGATCCCGGCGTACATCCAGACGGTGCAGAAGAACCTCGCCAACGCGATTCCCGGCATCATCAAGGCCATCCAGACCGAGGTCGCCTATGACCAGAATCTGTTCGGGCAGTTGGGTGGCGGCAGCGCAACGCAACTCGCGTTGAAGTCCGACCCCACCGTGACCGCTGCTGCCGACGTGACGAGCAGTCAGCTGCTGAACCTGTTGACGTTCCCGGTGCACAACGCCTATGGACTCGCGGTCGGGTTCGGCACGGCCGCCAACGCGGTGCTTCAGCTGGCCCTGCTGCCGGTCTCGATCGCCAGCTTCGTCGCGGTCAACAAGACCGACCAGATTCCGGCCTACATCCAGACGGTGCAGAAGAATCTCGCCAACGCGATACCGACCATCATCAAGGCCGTGCAGACCGAGGTCGACTACGACCGAAACCTGTTCGGCCAGTTGGGGTCCGTCGCCACCGCCACCACCAGCAGTACGCAACTGAGCTTGACGTCCGCCGCCGAACCGCGTTCGTCGGCAACCGAGATCGAGGCGAAGGCAACGAGTACCGAGCCGGCGGCGGCCGAACCCGTCGGCGACAAGGACGTCGAGAAGACGGGCACTACGCCAAAGTCGAAGGCCAGCACGCTGGAGAAGCTGCCTACCGAAACCCCCGAGAAGTCCGGTAGCACGCCCAAGCCCGTCGAGGAACCCAGCACCGAGGGCACCAAGGCCGCCGACGACGAAGCGACCAAGGGGACCGTCGAGGCCAAGCCCACGACTCCGCACACCACGGCCAACACCACGGCCAACACCACCAAGGTGGAACCGGCCACACCGAAGGCGGCCGAATCGGACAAGGGCGAGTCCGAAGGCTCTGACAGCAGTGACTCGGCCAAGTAGCCACTGACGTACGGCAGGTGTTCGGCCCCCTCCCACCGGGAGGGGGCCGAACTCGTCACGGCACGGTCGACTGCACCAGCGATGGGCTGGAAGTGCCTGGTCCGGGCTCGGCGGGCGCCGCCCAGCAGAGGGCGCCGATGCCGATCAGGCTGGCGACCAGGACGCCAAGGATCAGTCCGGGGCGGGTCACGTCGTCTGGGTAGTTCATCGGTTCTCCTGGCGTGCGGCCGCCCGAACGGGCGGCGTTCACTAGCTAGGAGTCGCGAGGCGCCTCGATTCGCACACTTTTTCGCGCACGAGTTTCCGGCCGCCTACGCCAGTAGCGGCGAGAGCGTCGACGCCAGAGCCTGCAAATGCTCCACCTGCTTGGCGATCAGGTGTTGGTGGTCGACGTGACCGGTCAGGGCGACCGCGGCCACCAGGGTCCCATGCGGAGCCCGCACCGGGACCGCCAGACAGACCGAATCCTCGCTCAGCTCGCCGACCTGTGTCGCATAACCCTGTCCGGCAACCAGATCGAGGTGGCTGCGCAGGTCGCTCTTCGTGACGATGGTGCGCGACGTGATCGCACGCATCGTCGCCACCGCGACGGTGGCATCGGGGTCCGCCTTCTCCGCCAGGAGCAGCTTCCCGACCGCACTGGCGTACAGGTGGGCGTTCACGACCGTGACGTCGACGGGTGGCGGATACTCCGGATCGGTGTCGGCGGCTCGAACCTGGGTGTTGGTGTAGTAGAAGAGTTGGACCCCGAACCGGACGGAGAGCCGCATCTCGGCGATCGCGTTTCGCGCAGCGGTGCAGACGACCGGCTGGACCGCTGCATCGACCAGTGCCGAAACCTTTTGCCCCAGAGCAAATCCGGACAGGTCAGGCAGCCGGACCAGATAGCCTTCCCCGACCAGGATCGTCAGCAGTCGATACACCGTCGCGGACGGCATCGCAAGACTGGCGGCGATGTCCTTGGCCGTGACGCCCTGGCCATTGCGGGCTACGGCATCGAGCACGCGCAACGCGCTTTCTACGGCCTTGGGCTGGCGTCCGGACAGTGCGTTCTCGCCAGGGTTCACCGGCGCACCTCCCACGGCCGGTATGCACCGAGAAGGTCGTCCGCGACGGGCTCGTCGTAAACGCCCATCCGGCCGAGCAGACCGCGATCGCGTCGAGCTCGAATCGCGAAGGTGACCATGCCAATGGCAAGCCATCCCACGTAGATGCACGTCGCTGCCCCGGCAAGGTAGGTGTGCGACAGCGCCGCCCACCCGACCAGGACCACGAGGGCGCCGGACACCGATACGCCCACGATCACCGGCATCCGGGAGAGTTCACCGATGCGGCGAAGGAATGCAGGGGCAGCGACGGCGACCAGAATGTAGGCGATGACGTATCCGTGCGCTGACACCGCCAGCAGCCCAAGCATCGCGTCTCTGCTCGACCCCGTGGCGACGAGAGCCGCAACGGGTGCCGCCACGATCACCGGCATCGCGAGGCACAAGGCGAAGTGCGGGGTGTGAAAGCGTTCGTGCGTTCGACCGAGGACACGCGGCAGCACGCCCTCGCGTCCCATCGCAAACAACGTTCGGGACAGCGCCGTCGTCGACCCGATGACGCAGGCAAACCAGGACGCCGTGATGCCCAATTCCATGAGGATCGACAGCACCGATGCCCCGGTGCCCGCCGAATCAGACAGTGACAGAACGAGAACGAACGAGTTGCCCGTGCCACCAACGGTGCCGGGAAGTTGAAGCGCCGCGGCAAGGACGTACAGCGCACCGACCGCTATCGGCGTCCACCTGATCG
Organism: Mycobacterium sp. URHB0044; assembly: GCF_000620625.1. Lineage (GTDB taxonomy): Bacteria > Actinomycetota > Actinomycetes > Mycobacteriales > Mycobacteriaceae > Mycobacterium. Next base: position 27,093 of record NZ_JIAW01000003.1, read on the forward strand.
CCCGCGTGACCGCGACGAGCGGGTTGCGGGCCTCCCGCGCAACGGTGCCCGCGCTTTCGAACCCGACGAACGACGTGATCGCGATCAGTAGACCGAACCCGATCGCGGAGCCGGTGGCTGGTCCGTCCGGCTCGGGCGTCACCCCGCCACCGGTCACCGAGGCCTGCACGAACGCGACGATCAACACCGCGGTAGCGGCGACGATCGCGAACAGCTCGATCGCCAGCGACACCCTGGCGGACAACTGGATGCCACGCACCATGAACGCCAAGGCGAGCAGCCCGACGGCAGCGGCAAGGAGCGACGTCGACGGAGTCCCACCGGTCAGACCGAGCCTGCCGGCCAAGGCGCCCAGGTAGCTTGCCGCACCGAGCACGCTGGCCATTGCCGCGGCGGCGTATCCGATGACCAACGACCAGCCCGCACCGAACCCGGGGGCGGCACCGAGGCCCTTGACCACGTAGCTGTACAACCCGCTCACCGCGACCATCCGCGAGGTGAACTGTCCGATGCAGTAACCCACCGCCGTCATGAGCAGCGCGGCGGCGAAGAAGACGGCGATGGTCGCGCGGCCTGCCTCCGGCATGACGAGCGCGGGCAACGTCACCATGACCGCCGACGGCGCGACGGCCGATACGGATTGACCGAGCACCTGAACGAACGTCAACTGCGCCCGCCGCAGGCCGGCCACCGGTGAGGTGGTCCTGATCTCGTGCTTCTGGCCGGCCAACCGATCACCTCACATCCCGCGGGTCGCTAGCGTAATCCCACGACGGCTGACGGTATCGAAGTTCGAACCGTTCGAGTGACGTTCGGACGTTAAGTTCCGAGGGTTTTCAAATGAGAATTCACGTCCCCCTCCGACTGTCACTCCACCGGTTACGCCGCGCGCGACGGCGTGGGCAGCGGTGATGCCGCCATCCAAATGAGAATGCCGGCTTCGATCTCGAATGAGAATGCGAGGCAAGGAAATTCCCAATCGAATTTCGCGGTGACGCAGGCCACGCGCAGCGTTATCGTCAGATCCGAGCATACCGGAGCGACCCGATATCCACTTCGAACACATTCTGCCAGAACCATTTTCATACGAAGGTGAGACCGTCGTGACTGCAACACTGCCGTGGACCCTTGAGAAGAAGGTCGTCGACTTCATCTCCCGGCCGAAGAAGATGCTGATCGGCGGCAACTGGGTCGATGCCGCCTCGGGCAAGGCGTTCGACACCGTCGACCCCGCGACCGGCCAGGTGATCACCACGGTCCCGCACGGAGCACCAGAAGACGTCGACCGCGCCGTCGCCGCGGCCCGTACCGCTTTCGAAGACGGGCCGTGGCGCACGATCACACCCGCTGCGCGCCAACGCATCCTGTGGGCCATCGGTCAGGGAATCCTCGACCATGCCGACGAGTTCGCGCAGCTCGAATCCATCGACAACGGCAAGTCGGTTGCGGTCGCCCGCGCGGTCGACGTCGTGTGGTCCGCCGAGATCTTCTTCTACTACGCCGGTTGGGCCACGAAGATCGAAGGCCGCACCATCCCGGTATCCGTCCCGTGGGCACCCGGTGGCCAGTTCCACGCCTACACCCTGCGGGAGCCCGTCGGCGTATGCGCGCAGATCATCCCGTGGAACTTCCCACTCGTGATGGCCGCCTTCAAGCTCGCACCAGCCCTGACCTGCGGCAACACCATGATCTTGAAGCCAGCAGAGCAGACGCCGCTGTCGGCGCTGCTGCTCGCCGAGATCATCGCCGACGCCGGGGTCCCGGATGGAGTCGTCAACGTCGTGACCGGGTTCGCCGACGTGGGCGCCGCGCTGTCGACGCACGACGACGTGGACAAGGTCGCGTTCACCGGGTCGACCGAGGTCGGCAAGAAGATCGTGCACGCGGCTGCCGGCAATCTGAAGAAGGTCTCGCTCGAGCTCGGCGGCAAGAGTCCCCAGGTCGTATTCGCCGACGCGGACCTGGAAGCCGCCATCCCCGGCGTCGCCGGCGGCTTCCTCTTCAACCACGGTCAGGCTTGCACGGCAGGCACGCGTCTCCTCGTCGAAGACAGCGTCTTCGACGAATTCACCCAAGGAGTCGCGGATTTCGCGAAGAGCCGCAAGATCGGACCCGGCCTCGACCCGTCCAACGACATCGGCCCGTTGATCTCCGAGGAACAACTCAACAAGGTCACCGGGTATCTCGACGCCGGCATCGCCGACGGTGCCCGCGCACTGTCCGGTGGCGGCCGCCACGGTGACACCGGCTTCTACGTCGAGCCCACCCTCCTCGTCGACGTCGAGTCCGACTTCAGCGTGTACCAGGAGGAGATCTTCGGACCCGTCGCCGTCGCGGTGCCGTTCAACCGCGAGAAGGGCGTTCGCGCCGCGGCCAACGACACCCCGTTCGGCCTCGCCGCCAGCGTGTGGACGCGGGACATTTCCCGTGCCCATCAGATCGCCGCGCAGATCAAGGCGGGCACGGTGTGGATCAACTGCCACAACGCATTCGACTCCGCGTTGCCGTTCGGCGGATACAAGCAGTCCGGCTGGGGACGCGAGCTCGGAGAGGGCGCCATCAGCGAGTACACCCAGTCCAAGTCCATCAACATCGCGCTCTAGACCTCCCCATCCCCTTCCCGAAGGAACGCACATGACTACGCAGACCACCCCCGGCGCCCCGGATGTCGGCGCCGAACCGTCGCACCGCCTGGCAGGCAAGCTCGGCCCCGCCGCCATCGTGTTCATGGTGGTGGCCGCGGCCGCGCCGTTGACGGTCATCGCCGGCACCGTGCCCCTCGGCATCTCGGCGGGCAACGGCGCGGCGTTCCCCGCGTCCTACCTCGTCTGCACGGTCATCCTGCTGTTCTTCGCCGTCGGATTCACCGCCATGGCCAAGCACATCCCTGGTGCCGGTGCCTTCTACACCTACGTCACCCAGGGGCTCGGCAGGCATTCCGGACTCGGTGCGGCATTCCTCGCCCTGCTGTCCTACACCGCCGTGCAAGGGGCGGTATACGGCTACATCGGCGCGGCCGTCAACGACTTCGTCACCTCGCACGGTGGTCCCGAACTGCCTTGGTACGCCTGGGCATTGGCCGTGATGGTCGTGGTCGCGGTGCTGGGATACCGGCACATCGACCTGTCAGGCAAGGTCCTCGGCGTCCTGCTGGTGTGCGAGGTCGGCATCGTGCTCGTCATCGACGCGGCCGTCGTGATCAAGGGCGGTGGCGAGGCCGGCCTGTCCACCACGATGTTCAATCCGGGCCAATTCTTCTCTGGCGCACCGGGAATCGCGCTCATCTTCGCCGTCGCCGGGTACATCGGGTTCGAAGCCACCGCGGTGTTCCGCGACGAAGCGCGGGACCCGTCCCGCACCATCCCGCGAGCGACGTACCTGGCGCTGCTGATCATCGGCGGCTTCTACGCACTGTCGAGCTGGGCGCTGGTCAGCGCATGGGGTGACGAGGGCGCCGTCGCGCTGGCCACCGAGAACCCCGAGGGCATGATCACCGAGACCGCCACGAAGTACGTTGGGACCGCGGCCGGTGACCTCGTGCAGATCTTCCTCATCACCAGCCTCTTCGCAGCGCTGCTGAGCTTCCACAACGTGCTGGCCCGCTACATCTTCTCGCTCGGAAACAGCAATGCGCTGCCGGCATTGGTCGGGCGCTCGCACGCCAAGCACTCCTCACCCCACATCGCCTCGACCGTGCAGACCGTGTCGGCACTGGTTCTGGTCGCGGCAGCGGCGTTCGCCGGGCTGGACCCGGTGACTCAGGTGTTCGCCTGGTTCGCCGGTGTGTCGTCGGTGGGCATCGTCGCACTGATGGTGTTGACGTCCATCGCGGTACTGGTGTTCTTCCGTCGCTCGGACTGCGAGACGAGCCGGTGGAAGACCGTCATCGCACCCAGCATCGGGCTGGTCGGTCTTGCGGTGCTGTTGTACATGACCGTCATCAACCTGCCGCTGCTGGTGGGCGGTTCGACCACATTGGCCTACATCATCGGCGTCGTCCTGCTGGGCACCTTCGCGGGCGGAGTCGCCGTCGCACTGCTTCGTCCCCACGCGGCCCGGCCCGAGCAACACACAGCGTCCACCCCCACCCTCGACAAGGAGTCGGCACGATGACCATCACCGCACACGGCGCTTCGACGCAGACCACCCCTGATTTGAACGTCGCTCCCGCCCATCCACTTTCGACGCTCACCGCCGACGAGGTCGCGGCCGCCCGTGCCGTCATCGACGAGGCCGGCTTGATCGGCGAGGACACCCGGTTCGTGTTCGTCGGCCTGCAAGAGCCCAGCAAGTCGACCGTCCAGCGCTTCGTCACGGGCGATCCGGTCGAGCGCCGCGTTCGGGTGATCCTGCTCGATCGCGCCTCCGGCGCCGGTGACGATCTGATCGTCTCGGTCACCAGCCGCGAGATCGTCAGCGCCACCCGGGTGGACTCCACCACCGACGGGCACGTCCCGATTCTCGACGAGGAGTTCGAGGACATCGAAGGATTCCTGCTCGAGAGCGCCGACTGGCTCGCCGCGATGAGCCGGCGGGGCATCGACCCGGCCAAGGTACGCGCTGTTCCGTTGTCCGCGGGCGTGTTCGGGCACGAAGGCGAGGTCGGGCACCGCATGGTGCGTGTCCTGGCGTTCTTCCAGGACGACGAAGCGGATCTGCCATGGGCACACCCGATCGACGGCGTGGTGGCCTACGTGAACCTCACCGAGCGCCGCGTCACGACGGTGATCGACGACGTCGAGCTGAAGGTCCCTGCGCAGCGCGGCGAGTGGAACGCCGCCCCCCACGCGTCCGCCGAGCGCACCGACCTCAAGCCCATCGAGATCACTCAGCCGGAAGGGGCGAGCTTCACCGTCGACGGCAACGAAATCACCTGGGCGGATTGGCAATTCCGGTTCGGCTTCGACGTGCGCGAGGGGTTGACCCTGCACCAACTTTCCATCGCCGACCGTCCGGTGATCTACCGTGCATCGATCGCGGAGATGGTGGTGCCGTACGCCGACCCGTCGCCGGTGCGCTACTGGCAGAACTACTTCGACCAGGGCGAGTACCTGTTCGGCCGCTACACCAACTCCCTCGAACTGGGCTGCGACTGCCTGGGTGAGATCCAGTACTTCGACGCGGTGATCGCCGACGAGCAGGGCCACCCCCGGGTGATGAAGAACGCGATCTGCCTGCACGAGGAGGACTACGGCGTGCTGTGGAAGCACACCGACATGTTCAACGGCATGGCGGAGACGCGTCGGTCGCGTCGACTCGTCATTTCCTTCTTCCTGACCATCGGGAACTACGACTACGGGTTCTACTGGTACCTGTATCTCGACGGCACCATCGAATTGGAGGCCAAGGCCACCGGCATCGTGTTCACCTCTGCCTACCGCGGCCAGGACGGGTTCGCCACCGAAATGGCGCCGGGACTCGGCGCACCGTTCCACCAGCACCTGTTCTCGGCGCGGCTGGACATGGCGGTCGACGGCAACGTCAACATCGTGGAGGAAGTCGACGCCGTCCCCGAGCCGATGGGGCCGAACAACCCCTGGGGCAACGCGTTTCGCTGCCAGAAGACCAAGCTCACGTCCGAGTCCACCGCCAAGCGGATCGCGGACAATCTCAAGGCCCGGGTGTGGCACATCACCAACCCGACCAAGCAGAACTACCTCGGCCAGAACGTCGGCTACGCGCTTCATCCCGAAGGTCAGCCGGTTCTGCTCGCCGATCCGTCGAGCTCGATAGCGGCACGGGCGGCATTCGCCACCAAGCACCTGTGGGTGACCCAGTACGACGAGACGCAACGTTATTCAGCGGGCGACTTCGTCAATCAGCACCCGGGGCAGGCCGGGTTGCCGGCGTTCACCGCCGGTGACCGCAGCGTCGACGGGGAGGACATCGTCGTGTGGCACACCTTCGGGCTGACGCACTTCCCACGTCCCGAGGACTGGCCGGTGATGCCCGTGGACTACGCCGGGTTCAAGCTCAAGCCGGTGGGATTCTTCGACCGCAACCCCGCCCTGAACGTCGCGCCCACCTCGTCGGGACACTGCTGTCCGGAGTGACCGCGATGCTCACGTCCCCCGGGTGTCGATGACCTTCTGCGCGACGTCGATGAGCTTGGTGTTGGTGTCCTGTGACAGCTGGCGCAGCATGGAGAAGGCACGCACGTCGTCGATGCCGAACCGCTCCATGATGATGCCCTTGGCCTGGCCGATCCTGTCACGCGTCGACAATGCCGACTGGAGCTGATCGCCTTCCCGGCTGGCCAGGATCGCGGCCGCCGCGTGCGCTGCCAGCACCATGCCGACGGTGTCAGCCTCGGTATCCCACGCGTGGGGCTCGAACCCGAACAGGTTCAGCGCCCCGGCCGTGCGTTCGGCGGTGTACAGCTTGAACGACAAACCGCTGCGCACCCCCAGCGCGGCGACGGCAGGCGAGTACGTCGGCCAGCGCTCCTCGTGGCTGAAGTCGTTGGTCCGCACCACGATTTCGTCCAGCGCCGCCTCGACGCACGGTCCCTCGAGTGAGGACATCTGCAGCTTGTCCAGCTGGTACATCAGGTCCGACGTGGGCGCCACGGTTTCGAAGGTGTTGTTCTTCCCGACGAGCAGGATGCCGGCGAGGTCCACACCCGGAATCAGCATCTTGGCGGCCGCCGTGACGTCGGCGAGTACGTCATTGACACTGCGCAACGCGATGGACCGAGCCAGCTCCGCCATGCGGAGAGCAAGATCGTGGTTCTGCGTTGTCATAACTGCATGATCCCCCGTTTGTGGCACCGGTATGCGGGAAATGCTCGTGCATAGGTGCGCTTGGCGGTGCACATCCAAGCGCGCCTAGGTCTTGCCGGTTCAGAATAGAGCCGGTAAGGCCGTTCACGCCGCGACGGTGATGTCGACGGACAGCCAGTCGCTGATGGCGTGCACCTTGGGCCAGTCGCCGGCGCACGTCGCGCGGGCCAGGTCCTCGGTCATCGGGCTGTGTACCCCGAGTTCGGCGAGCCACTCGGATACCGTGGCCGCAATGCGTTGACCCGGTACCCGCGCCGCGCGCCTGGCGTGCAGCCGGTCGACGATGTCGTAGGTCGTCGTTCTCATATCCGGTGTCCTTCTCATACAGGTGAGAGGTAGGACGGGCCCGCGGTCCGACACTTTTTTGCACGAGTTTTCCGAGATTTCTTCAGTCACTCTGTTAGTTGAAGTACCGTGCAGTGATGGGTGGCTCGAACGTGTGGATCCTCGGCGGCTTCCAGAGCGACTTCGCGCGGAATCTGACGCGCGAGAACCTCGACTTCGCGGACCTCACGGCCGACGTCGTGACGGCCACGCTGGAGGCGGCCAAGATCGACGCCGCCGACATCGGCGTCGTCCACGTCGGCAACGCGTTCGGTGAGATGTTCGCAGCTCAGGGGCACCTTGGAGCCATGCCTGCCAGCGTGGTCGACGGCCTGTGGAACACGCCGTCCGCGCGGCACGAGGCGGCCTGCGCCTCCGGAAGCGTCGCCGTCCTGGCCGCAATCGCGGACCTTCGCTCCGGCGCGTACGACACCGCCCTCGTCGTCGGCATCGAGTTGGAGAAGACAGTGCCGGGCGACACCGCCGCCCAGCATCTCGGAGCTGCCGCCTGGGCAGGGCACGAAGGCCAGGACGCCAAGTTCGTCTGGCCCTACATGTTCGACCGGGTCGCCGACGAGTACGACCGCCGCTACGGCATCGACGACGCGCATCTGCGGGCCATCGCGCAACTGAACTTCGCCAATGCCCGGGCCAACCCCAACGCCCAGACCCGCGCCTGGACCGTCCCGGACCCCCTGACCGACGACGACGCCACCAACCCCCTCGTCGAAGGGCGACTGCGCCGGTTCGACTGCAGCCAGATGACCGACGGCGGCGCGGCCCTCGTCCTGGTCGGCGATGACTACCTGCGCGAGCATCCCGGCGCGCGGCCGATCGGGCGCATCGAGGGCTGGGGGCACCGGACCGTCGGCCTGGGCCTGCAGCAGAAACTGGACCGCTCGACCGACGACCCGTACGTAATGCCGCACGTGCGACGGGCCGTGCTCGACGCGTTCGAGCGCGCCCGGGTCTCGCTGGGTGATCTCGACGGCTTCGAGGTGCACGACTGCTTCACCCCGAGCGAGTACCTCGCGATCGACCACATCGGACTGACTGGGCCCGGCGAATCGTGGAAGGCCATCGAGAACGGCGAGATCGCGATCGGCGGCCGGCTGCCGGTCAACCCCAGTGGCGGGCTGATCGGTGGCGGCCATCCCGTCGGCGCCACCGGGGTCCGCATGCTCCTCGACGCCGCCAAACAAGTCAGCGGAACCGCGGGCGGGTACCAGGTCGACGGGGCGCGCACATTCGGCACGCTCAACTTCGGCGGCAGCACGGCAACGACGGTCAGCTTCGTCGTGACGGAGGCGTAGATGCATACCGAGATCGTGGGCAAGTTCCTGTCGACGCTGCCCGACGACGACGACCACCCCTACCGCACCCGGCCGTGGCGCCCGCAGACCACCGAGTGGGACGCCGACGACCTGACCGTCGTCGCCGGCGAGATCCCCACCGACCTGGACGGCGTCTACCTGCGCAACACCGAGAACCCGTTGCACCCTGCGCTCAAGGCGTACCACCCGTTCGACGGTGACGGCATGATCCACGTCGTCGGCTTCCGCGACGGAAAGGCCTTCTACCGCAACAGGTTCATCCGCACCGACGGATTCGCCGCGGAGAACGAAGCGGGCGGCCCATTGTGGCCGGGGCTGGCCGAACCCGTCGAGTTGGCGCGCCGCGACTACGGCTGGGGCGCACGGACGTTGATGAAGGACGCCTCGTCGACCGACGTGACCGTGCATCGCGGCACCGCGCTGACGAGCTTCTACCAGTGCGGCGATCTCTACCGCGTCGACCCGTACTCGGGTGCCACGCTCGGCAAGCAGGACTGGGGCGGGGCCTTCCCGTTCGACTGGGGCGTCTCCGCGCACCCCAAGGTCGATGACCGCACCGGGGAACTGTTGTTCTTCAACTACGGCAAGCAGGCGCCCTTCATGCACTTCGGCGTCGTCGACGCGAACAACGAACTGGTGCACTACGTCGACGTGCCACTGCCCGGTCCGCGCCTGCCGCACGACATGGCGTTCACCGAGAACTACGTGATACTCAACGACTTTCCGTTGTTCTGGCAGCCGGAATACCTGGAGCGCAACGCCCACGTCGCGCGATTCCACCGCGACATGCCCTCGCGCTTCGCGGTCGTTCCGCGGCGCGGCGGCGCGGGCGAGATCCGGTGGTTCGAAGCCGACCCCACCTACGTGCTGCACTTCACCAACGCCTACGAGGACGGCGACGAGATCGTGCTCGACGGGTTCTTCCAGGGCGACCCCGAACCGGCCGACAACGGCATGGGCAACAAGTGGCAACGGGCCTTCCGGTTTCTGGCCCTCGACCGGATGCAGGCCCGATTGCACCGCTGGCGCTTCAACCTCGTCACGGGCGGGGTGCGCGAGGAGCAATTGTCCGACAGCATCACCGAATTCGGGATGATCAACGCGGCGTATGCCGGCGGCGCCTACCGCTACGCGTATGCCGCGACGGGCAAGCCCGGGTGGTTCCTGTTCGACGGTCTGGTCAAGCACGACTTGAAGACCGGTACCGAGGAACGCTTCGGGTTCGGCGACGGCGTCTACGGCAGCGAGACGGCGATGGCGCCGCGGCTGGGCAGTCGTGGTGAGGACGACGGGTATCTCGTCACCATCACCACCGACATGAACGACGACGCGTCGTATGCGTTGGTGTTCGACGCCGCCCGGGTCGGCGACGGTCCGGTGTGCAAACTGGCTCTGCCGGAACGGGTTTCCAGCGGCACGCATTCGACCTGGGCACCCGGCTCGGAGCTGCGGCGCTGGCGCACGACGGACTCGGCCGCCGAGGCGATCGGGCTGTAGGTGAGCGGGGCCGAGGTCAATGCGGTCGGCCGGATGCTCGGCCTGCTTGGCGACGAATGGACGCTGCTGATCACCCAGCAGGCGCTGCTCGGCGTCACTCGCTACGCCGACTTCGCTGCCCGCCTGCCGATCTCGCATGCGACGCTCACCAACCGGCTGGCCGCGATGACCGGCGACGGGCTGCTGGTCCGCCGCAGCTATCAGGCCAGACCGCCGCGGCACGAATACCTCCTCACGCCGCGCGGCCGGTCACTGTGGCCGGTGTTCACGTCGATCTGGAACTGGGAACGCCGCTGGGTGCCCGAGCACGTCGACCGTCTGCCCGCGATGCACCACGTCACGTGCGGGGCCGACTTCACACCGCTCGTGACCTGCCTCGCTTGCACCGAACCCGTGACCGAGAAGGACGTCCAGGCGACGTGGGGACCCAGCGGCTCTTGGGCGCGGTCCATGCCGGTGGAATCGACCAGGCGGCGGTCCACCTCCGGTGCCCGCGGCCCGTTTCCGCAGACCATGAACATCCTCGGCAACCGATGGGGATTCGCGTTGCTGGTCGCGGCGTTCGTCGGCACGTCCCGGTTCGGTGACTTCGCCAGCCAGCTGGGCGCGCCACCGGGCTCGCTCACCGACCGCCTGCAGATCTTCGTCGCGGGCGGCGTGCTGGAGTCGAGGAGTGGCCAGTATCTGCTGACCGAGAAGGGCCGTGCGGTGTTTCCGATACTGATCACCGCGCTGCAGTGGGCGCAGCGGTGGTTCAGCGCGCCGGAAGGCCCAGCCGTGCTGCTCCGGCACACGGTGTGCGGCAACCCCTTCCACGCCGTGCTCGCCTGCGATCAGTGCGCGGAGAAGCTCGCCGGATCAGCCATCGAAACGCGATGAACCGGTCTGGCACTCTCCGCATGAGAGTGCTAAATTTTGAAGTGCACAGTGATTGGCTGCCCGCCAGGGTGGCGGGCTTCTGACTCGACAAAGGGAGGTGCATTGCTGTGCTTCGTTTTGATCCGTTCAGTGACCTTGACGTGTTGACCCGGGGCTTGCTGAATGGCCAGACCGGATCACAACGCAGTCCACGGTTCATGCCCATGGACCTGCTCAAGGTCGACGACCACTACGTCCTGACCGCCGATCTCCCCGGTGTCGACCCGGGCTCGGTCGAAATCGACGTCGACAACGGCACGCTGACCATTTCCGCTCACCGCACCGCCCGCGGTGAGGACTCGGTGCAGTGGTTGGCCAACGAGCGCTTCTTCGGCAAGTACCGCAGGCAGTTGTCGCTCGGTGACGGCATCGACGCCTCCGCGATTTCGGCGACCTACGACAACGGCGTCCTCACCGTGACGATCCCGCTCGCGGAGCAGGCCAAGCCGCGCAAGATCGAGATCGCCCACGGCGGAACGCAGAAGTCGATCGAGCCGACGACCGTCGATTCCGAGTAACGACACGTGGACCGGTGGCGGCCTGCGCCGTCACCGGTCCAGCCGTCACCGGTCCAGCCGTCACCGGTCCAGCCGGAACCGCAAGTGGTTGCGCACCGCGGGCCACTCCACGTCGAGGATCGAATACACGACCGTGTCGCGCCGCGACCCGTCGGGCAGCAGCTGGTGGCTGCGCAACACGCCGTCCAGCTTGGCACCAAGACGTTCGATGGCTGTGCGGCTGGTCGTATTGAAGAAGTGCGTCCTGAATTCGACGGCGACGCAATCCAATTCGTCGAAGGCGTGGCTGAGCATCAGCAGCTTTGCCTCGGTGTTGACCCCGGTGCGCCGGGCCGATCCGGCGAACCAGGTGGCACCAATCTCGAGCCGCCGGTTCGGCGGGTCGACGTTGAGATAGCTCGACGATCCGACGACGCGACCGTCCAACGCACGGGCGACGAACGTCAGGCCGGTGTCGGGATGCTGCGCGGCCAGCCGCAGATCGACCCACTCCCGAGCGGTGTGAGGAGACGGCGCGCTGGTGAACCACAGGGCGCCGACGTTCCCGTCGGCCGAGGCTTCGGCGATTTCGGTGACGTGATCGGTGCGCAACGGCTCGAGCGCCACCCAGCGCTGCCCGGTCAGCACGACCGGTTCAACGAAGCCGGTCATGCGCGTCGACCCGCGTCGGACCATGCCGCGACCATCGCCAGCACGGACCCAACGACGGCGACGACGACGGCCACGCCCCCCACGTACCAGCCGTATCCCGCTGCGATGGGCGCCGCGACGTACAACCGGAAGTACCACCACGCGAGCACCGTCAACAGAACCGAAATCGACAGGGCCGCAGTCGAAGCAATCCGAGCGGACAAGCCGCGGGCAGCCATCGCCGCCGCCACGATCAAGGCCGACGACAACAGCACGATCAGTTGTCCGACTCCGAAGCCCGGCGGAGGCACGGGAATCTGTCCGACCTTCCCACCGATGGCGTTGGCCCGGCCACCGCCGTCGGCGCTCGTCGTCAACCACGGCAGCCACGCGCTGACCAGCAGGACCAGCGCGCACAGCACGACGAACCATGCGGGGCGCAGCCGAGACATGCGTCGAGACTATCGGGTTGAGGGGTCTGCGCGACGTAGGCTGAACCCATGACGGAGCTTCCCGGCTGGGCTCGCACACTGAACCTGGCACCGCATCCGGAGGGCGGTTGGTTCCGGGAGACGTGGCGCAGCGAGTTGACGGTCGCCCAGTCCGCCCTGCCGCCCGACTACACCGGTCCGCGCAACGCGGGGACGGCCATCCTGTTCCTGCTCATGCCCGGTCAGCAGTCGGCGTGGCACACCGTGCGCAGTGCCGAATTGTGGTTCTACCACCGAGGTAGCCCGTTGCAGTTGGAGGTCGGGCCCGAACAGGAGTCGGCCACAACGCTTTTGCTCGGCAGCGACATCGACGCGGGACAGTGCCCGCAGGCACTGGTACCGCCGGGACACTGGCAGCGGGCCCGCCCGCGAGACGACGAACCGACACTGGTGAGTTGTGTCGTGGTGCCCGGCTTCGACTTTGCCGACTTCGCGTTGGCTGCCCCTACCGATTGAACAGGCTCACCGCCGCCGAAACCAGCGCCGCATTGTCGGGCGCGACGGATCCGTCGGGAAGTTTGAGCGTGTCCTCCATGCCGATGCGCATCTGCAGGCCGCGGGTACCGGCGTGTTCCAGTAGGGGCCAACAACTCTCGTCGAGCCCGTGCAGTAGCACCGGGGCCGGCGAGCCGACGGCGAGGACCCGTTCGACCATGTCGTCGGCGACGGCGACGTCCGCGTCGGGCCCCAGCTCGATCATCGCCCGCATGCAGTGCTGCGCGAGGTCGGAGCGCGCCCACGACGCGACGGCTTCGGCGTGAAACAGACCGACCTCCACTCCGAGCCCCTTGTCCAGCAGCAGATGAGCGAGTTCCTCCGATCCCGGTTCGTGCCAGTTGAGCGACGCGAAGTCGGGCAGCACCGTCCAGGCGTCGACCGCGCGCAGCCGGGCATCGGCGTCGGGTAGCGCCCAAAACCCCGTCGTCACCCCCAGCGGTAGGCCGGGCACGGCGATGCGGACGGCCGCCACCGCGGCATCGACCGCGTCGCTCAGCAGCGAGTCGACGCCGTCGGCGGTCTTGGGGTGCATGTGCACCGCCTGAGCACCGGCCTGGTGAGCCTGGAGCGCCGCGGCGGCCAGTTGATCGGGCGTGACCGGCAGATTCGGATGCTGATCGGGGGTGCGCGCTCCGTTGATGCACGCCTTGACGTAGATGTTGGGACTGGTCGGCATGCACCCATCTTCGTCCCTCGTGGCGAAGGTTTCCGAAGTAGCGTGCTGCAGATGCAGGGGCACATCATCGTCTGTGGGGACGATCCGTTGGGATTGCGGATCATCGACGAGCTGCAGACCGCCGGCACCGACGTCACGATCGTCGACGGCGCCGAGCGGCTGGCGGATGCCGGCGTGACGAGCGCGACGGCCGTGATCTGCGCCGATGACGACGACGCCCTCAACCTCGAGGTGGCCCTGTTGGCCAGGCAACTGAATCCGACGGTTCGGGTGGTGGCCCGGCTGGCCAACGACGTGCTGCGGGAAGCGATGGCGGAGGGCAACGGGCCCGGCGCCATCCTCGACGTCGCCGATCTCGCGGCACCGTCGGTGGTGGAAGCGCTGTTGTCGCGCACCACCCACACGATCTCGGCCGCGGGCATCGAATTCGTCGTCTCCGGCACGCCAGCGCCCCGTGACGCCACTCTTCGCGAACTGTTCGGCGATCTCGCACCCGTTGCGGTCATCCGCGGCGAGCACTCGACGACGCCGGGTGAGGTGGTGGCCTGTCCTGGCCGCGACCTGACGGTCCAGGCCGGCGACTGGACGGCGATGATCGGTACCGCCGACGAGCTCGCTGCGCAGGGAATCGCAGTCGCGAAACCGAGCGCCAGGAAACACGTTCGGCGCTCGCTGCTGCGCAGGATGCTCAACGGGCTGCGGGCGCTGCGCGAGGACATCAACCCGCTGTTCTACCGCGCCCTCGGCGCCTCGATGACCCTGCTGGTCGGGGCGACCGTGCTGCTGCGCTACGCCTATCGGCACCCGCCGGGCATGGGCTGGATCGACGCGCTGTACTTCAGCACCGAGACGATCGCCACCGTCGGGTACGGCGACTTCAGCTTCATGGAACAGCCGACGTGGCTACGGATCTGGGGCATCGCACTCATGTTCGCCGGCGTCACCACCACGGCGATCCTGGTGGCGTTCATCGCCGATCTGCTGCTGTCGCGACGCATCGCGCAGTCCGCGGGGCGGCGACGCGTGCGCGACCTCCAACACCACGTCATCGTCGTCGGCCTCGGCTCGTTCGGCATTCGGGTGGTCAGCGACCTGAAGGCCGCCGGTTACGACGTGGCGGTCATCGAACGGGACGACGACAACCGCTACCTGTCTTCAGCGGCCCAACTGGACGTCCCGGTGATCTTCGGCGACGCCACGCTGCGGCAGACGCTGGCGTCGGCCCGCATCGACGAAGCGCGCGCGGTGGCGGTGCTGACGCAGGACGACACCGTCAACATCGAGACCGGGATCGTCCTGCACGAGATGTTGGTACCCCACGGGACGCCGCACGTCGACCGGCCCGAAGTGCCGGTGGTATTGCGGGTTTACGACCGGGCGCTGGGAGCCGCGGTGGCGCACCGGTTCCACTTCGGATTCGTGCGCTCCACAGTGGAATTGGCGACCCCGTGGTTCATCGGCGCCGCGATGGGGTTGCAGGTGTTCGGCACGTTCTCGGTGGGGCAAAGCTCGTTCATGGTCGGTGGCGTGCGGGTGCAACCGGGCAGCGAACTGGATGGGATGCGCATGGTCGAGCTGTCCACCCAGACCCGCGTCATCGCGATCACCACGGCGGGCGAACCGCCCCGCCTGCATCCGCGCCGCGACACACGACTGACGGCGGGCGATACCGCCTACCTGGTCGGGCCGTACCGGGAACTGCTGGACACGCTGCGCAAGGGGCAACGGCTGCCCGTCGCCTAGGACTGCCGCCCCGCCGGAAACTCATCGCCGTGCATCAGATCGAAGTATCCGCGGATGTGCGCCTGGACGAGTTCGGCTGCCTTCGCGCCGTGCCCGCGCCGCACGGCGACGAGGATGCCGCGGTGCTCGCTGCGCAGTCCGGTCGCGACCGTGGGCCAATCGTCGAGCAGAGGCACGCCGGCCATCACGTAGCCGTGGATCGAGTCGCGCAACGCGCCCATCATGGCCTCCACCACCAGGTTGCCCGCCAGGCCGACCATCGCGACGTGGAAGGCGGCGTCGAGCAGGAGGAACGCCTCGGGCTCGAGCGCCTGGTCGTCCATGGCGTCGAGGAGGTTCTGCACGTCTGTTAGGTCGGGGCGCGGTGACCGCTGGGCGGCCTGGGCCAGTGCCCAGGTCTCCAAGAGGATCCGGGTATCGACGAGGTCCGGAATGGGCAGGTGCCTGGTCGCCACGTGCAGGCGCAGCGCCGATCCGAGCGAGGTGGTCGGGTCGGCGACGACGATCGCGCCGGATTCCGGGCCGGAGCCCACCGAGGTGCGGACGACGCCCATCGCCTCGAGGACGCGCATCGCCTCGCGCACCGAGGAGCGGCCCACGGAGAGATCCTCGGCCAGGACGCGCTCCCCGGGCAGCCGGTCACCCACCGCCAGCGCCCCGTCGGACAGGCTCTGCTCGATCCATTCCAGGACCAGCTCGTGCGCGCGCATGGGTGAACAATAGCGACCGATGGTGGTGTGGTCGGACCACACGACGTACTGTGGTCAGACCACAGCCCGCAATTCCCGGAGTACCCATGCGTATCGCCCTGTTCGCGACCTGCCTGGCCGACGCGATGTTTCCGCAGGCGGCCATAGCCACCGTCAACCTCCTCGAACGTCTCGGCCACGAGGTCGTCTTCCCCGACGGGCAGACCTGTTGCGGCCAAATGCACGTCAACACCGGATATCTCAGCGAGGCAACCGGTCTGGTCTGTCACCACGTCGACGTGTTCGAACGGTCGGGGTGCGACGTGGTGGTCGCGCCGTCGGGGTCGTGCGTCGGCTCGGTGCGCCACCAGCACGCGATGGTCGCCCGTCGCGCGGGTGACGAGAAGCTCGCGGCGCGCGCCGAACGGATCGCCGCGCGCACGTACGAGCTGTCCGAACTGCTGATCGACGTCCTCGACGTCCGCGACGTGGGTGCCTACTACCCACACCGCGTCACCTACCACCCGACGTGTCATTCGCTGCGGATGCTGCGCGTCGGCGACAAACCCCTTGAGCTGCTGCGCCAGGTGCGCGGGATGACACTCGTCGAGTTGCCCGCCGCCGACACCTGTTGCGGCTTCGGGGGCACCTTCGCGATCAAGAACTCCGACACCTCGACCGCCATGCTCGCCGACAAGATGGCCAACGTCATCGAGACCGGCGCCGAGGTGTGCAGCGCCGGTGACTCGTCATGCCTGATGCACATCGGCGGTGGGCTGAGCCGCATCCGGTCCGGGGTGCGCACCGTGCACCTCGCCGAGATCTTGGCCTCCACCGACGACGCTCCGGTGGCCGCGCGGTGAGTACCTTCCTCGGCACGCCCGGTACCGGCAACCTGCGTGGCGACGAGTCGTTTCCGCGGGCCGCGCGCACGGCGTTGCGCAACACTCAGATGCGCCGCAACGTCGGCCACGCGACGCGCACCATCCGCGCCAAACGCCTTACCGCCGTTGGCGAATGCACGGACTGGGAAGAACTGCGGGCCGCCGGTAGCGCGCTGAAGGCCGACGTGATGGCCCGGCTGCCGGAACTGCTGGAGCAGCTCGAGCGCAACGTCACCGCCCGCGGCGGCGTCGTGCACTGGGCCCGTGACGCCGACGAGGCGAACCGGATCATCACCGGGCTGATCCGCGATGCGGGCGCCGACGAGGTGGTGAAGGTCAAGTCGATGGCCACGCAGGAGATCGGGCTCAACGAGCACCTCGAAGCCGAGGGCATCGCGGCCGTCGAGACCGATCTCGCCGAGCTGATCGTGCAACTCGGACACGACAAGCCCAGCCACATCCTGGTCCCCGCGATCCACCGCAACCGCGCCGAGATCCGCGAGATCTTCCTTCGCGAAATGCCCGACGCCGGTGAGCTGACCGACGAGCCGCGCGTGCTGGCGATGGCCGCCCGTACGCACCTGCGCCGAAAGTTCCTGTCCGCCAAGGTCGCGATCAGCGGCGCGAACTTCGGTGTCGCGGAGACCGGGACGCTGGCGGTGGTGGAGTCCGAGGGCAACGGCCGGATGTGCCTGACCCTGCCGCGAACGCTGATCACGGTGATGGGCATCGAGAAGGTGGTGCCGACCTTCCGCGACCTCGAGGTGTTCATGCAACTGCTGCCGCGCTCGTCGACGGCAGAGCGGATGAACCCGTACACCTCGATGTGGTCCGGGGTGCATCCCGGCGACGGACCGCAGGAATTCCACCTCGTCTTGCTCGACAACGGCCGCACCGCGGTCCTCGGCGACGAGGTGGGACGCGCTGCGCTGCACTGCATTCGGTGCAGTGCCTGCCTGAACGTGTGCCCGGTGTACGAACGCACCGGCGGGCACGCCTACGGCTCGGTCTACCCAGGACCCATCGGTGCGATTCTGTCGCCGCAACTCACCGGGACGACCGGCCACGACGATCCGAACGCCTCACTCCCGTACGCGTCGTCGCTGTGCGGCGCGTGTTTCGACGCCTGCCCGGTACGCATCGACATCCCGTCCATCCTGGTGCATCTGCGGGGGAAGCAGGTGGACTCCGAACGCGGCGGGTTGCCGAGCGGTCAGGACGTCGCGATGAAGACGGCGGCGTGGGCCATGGCATCGCCGCGGCGCTTCGCCCTCGCCGAGAAGGCGCTGTCGGCGGGCCGCGCGGTCTCGAACTCCGATCACCGCATCACGATGTTGCCGTGGCCGGGGTCAAAGTGGACCGCCAGCCGCGACGTGCCGGAACCGCCGAAGGAGACGTTCCGGCAGTGGTGGACGCGGACCCACGGAGGTACGCAATGAACGCGAAAGCCGTGATGCTGGACCGGATCCGGTCGGCGCTGGCGTCCGCACCGCCCGACCCGGTCGTGGTGCCGCGGGACTACGAGCGCTCGCCGCTGCGGGGACGTGGTGACGTCGACCGGTTTGCCGAGACCGTCGACGACTACCGCGCTCAGGTGTTGCGGGTCGAGGCCTCTGCGATCGCCGCGACCGTGCTGTCGTTGGTGCCGTCTGGCGGTCGCGTCGTGGTGCCCGCCGACCTACCCCCGGAGTGGGTGGCCGGCGCCGACGTGCTGGTCGACGAACCCGGCGCACCGCTGCCGGTCGACCGCCTGGACGCCGTCGATGCCGTCGTGACGGGCTGCGCGGTCGGCATCGCCGTCACCGGCACCATCGTGCTGGATTGCGGTGTCGCGCAGGGGCGTCGGGCGTTGACCCTGGTACCCGACCATCACATCTGCGTGGTCTTCACCGATCAGATCGTCGACACCGTGCCGCAGGGATTCGCCGCGCTCGACCCGGCGCGACC
Source organism: Mycobacterium sp. URHB0044 (assembly GCF_000620625.1). Taxonomy (GTDB): domain Bacteria; phylum Actinomycetota; class Actinomycetes; order Mycobacteriales; family Mycobacteriaceae; genus Mycobacterium. Next base: position 46,024 of record NZ_JIAW01000003.1, read on the forward strand.
GCTGACCTTCATCTCCGGGCCGAGCGCCACCAGCGACATCGAACTCAACCGCGTCGAGGGCGTGCACGGCCCGCGGACTCTCGACGTGCTGATCGTCGAGCGTTAGGCCAAATCCCCGCGCCGAGTGTGCGCATGTGTGCGAATAAATCGCGAAACATCGCACATATCTTCACTTTCGAGGCGCCGTGGATGCCCTAACGACTAGCTCGGGCTGGAACACCACGTGCTCGGGGACGTGACCGTCCGAGTCGTCGGCGGCGGCGACCAGCAGGTCGATCGCCGTCGCGCCGATGGCCGCCGTGGGTTGGCGCACCGAGCTGAGCGGGACTACAGCCGAGGAGGCGAAGGCGATGTCGTCGTACCCGATCAGCGCGATGTCGTCGGGCACCCGCACCGTCTCACCACCACTCAGGGTGAGCGCCTGCAGCACGCCGATCGCGAGAAGATCGTTGGCGCAGAACACCGCGTCCGGCCGGTCGCGGGGCGCCCGCTCGCGCAGCCGCTCCCCTGCTGCCCGGCCCTCGAGCACCGTCAGCGCTGGCGTCTCGATCACCTCGAGGTGGGCGCCCGCCACTTCCGCGATGGCGTCCCGGGCCCCTTGGAGGCGGTCGTCGACCTGCCGCAGCCCCGCGGGCCCGCCGGCGAAGGCGATCCTGCGGCGCCCGGTGGCCAGCAGGTGGCCGACGGCCAGCCGGCCACCCGCGGCGTCGTCGACCGCGACGGAGTCGAACGACGTGCCGCGCCCGTCCCTGTCGACAAGGACGACGGGTGTCCCCCGGCCGCGCAGCATCGAGAGCCTGCTCAGGTCGTCACCGATCGGCGACACCAGTAGCCCGAACACCCGTTGTTCATCGAAGGCGTCGATGTAGGCGCGTTCGCGTCGAGCGTCCTCGTCGCTGGTGCTCAGCAGCAGCGTCAGGTCGTGGTCAGCGGCCCGGTGCTCGGCGGCCCTGGCGACGTCGGTGAAGAAGGGGTTGCCGACGTCGAGCACCACCAGCCCGACGCTGCGGGACCGGCCTGCCTTGAGTTGGCGGGCGGCGTCGTTGCGGACGAATCCGAGCTCGTCGATCGCGGCATGCACCCTGGCCACGGTTGCGGGTGCCACCTTGTCGGGCGAGTTGAGCACGTTGGACACCGTGCCGACGGAGACGGCGGCTGTCGCCGCCACCTCCCGCATGCTCACCACGACACCATTGCACCAGACGGTAGATAGCGGATGGGCGGAAACCGGTTGGCGACCAGTGCCCGCAGGGATTCCAGGTCCCCACTGACGAGTTGGCGGGCGCGGGCGGTCAGCAGCACGTTGCCGACGGCGGTGGCCTCCACGGGTCCGGCCAGTAGCGGGAGGCCGAGCCGGTCGGCGGTCAGTTGGCACAGCAGCTCGTTCTGCGATCCGCCGCCGACGATGTGCACCATCCGAACGTCGACGCCGGACAGTTCGGCGGCGACCGACACGGCCGACGCGAACGCCACCGCCAGGCTCTCGACGATGGCCCGGACCATGGCGGCGCGGCCCTGCGGCGCGGGCAGGCCCCGCTCGCGGTACCAGGATGCGATGCGCCCCGGCATGTCCCCCGGCGGTAGGAACCGCGGATCGTCGGTGTCGAATACTTGCGTAGGTGGGGGCAGCGTGGCCGCCTCGTGCAGCAGCTGGGTGAGTTCGGCGGGGACGCCGTCGCGTTCGTACTGACGCATCGTCTCGCTGAGCAGCCAGGTGCCCATGACGTTGCGCAGGAAGCGAATCCGGCCCTCCACGCCGACTTCGTTGGTGAAGTTGGCGTCGCGGCTGGCGTCGGTGACCACGGGCGCCGCGAGCTCGAGACCCACCAAACCCCAGGTGCCACAGGAGATGTAGGCCGCCCGATCCGGCTGCATCGGGATGGCCGCCACCGCGGAGGCAGTGTCGTGCGAGGCCACGGACACCACTTCGACGTGGTCGCCGAGACCGAGCCCTGGCAGAGCCGGGCCGAGCGTGCTGCCCGGTTCGACGATGTCGCAGAACAACGTTTCGGGGATGCCAAGCCGGCGCATCAGGTCGCGATCCCAGGCGCCGTCGACGCCCAGTAGCGCGGTGGTGGATGCGTTCGTCCGCTCCGCGGCCAGTCGACCGGTCAGCCAGTAGTTGACGAGGTCGGGCACCAGCAGCAGCCGGTCGGCTTGATCGAGCAGCCCGTCGGCCTTCTCGGCAGCGAGCTGGTAGACGGTGTTGAAGGGAAGGAACTGGATACCGTTGCGCCGGTATAGCTCAGCGGCGCCGACCTCGGCGTGCACCAGGTCGACGCCCATCGCGGTGCGGGCATCCCGGTAGTGGTGTGGCTGGCCGAGCAGCCTGCCGTCGCGCAACAACCCGTAGTCGACGGCCCACGAGTCGACACCGATGCCGACGAGATCGTCCGACTGCTTCGCCGCGGCCGACAGCCCCGACCGAATCTGCGAGTACAAGCCGGGCAGGTTCCAGTGCATTGCGTGGCGGGTGCCGTTCCACAGCTCCACCGGATCGTTGGGAAACCGTGCTACCGCGCGCATCTCGAAGTGCCGTGGCCCGACGTCGGCGAGCATGACCCGGCCGCTGGTGGCGCCGAGGTCGACTGCCGCGACTTGCCCGACGCTCATCGCAAGAAGGCGGCGGCCACACCCGCGTCGACCGGGACGTGCAACCCGGTGGTGTGCGAGAAGTCCGACGTGCACAGTGCGAACGCGGCATTGGCGACGTGCTCGGGCAGCACCTCGCGCTTGAGCAGGGTGCGCTGTGCGTAGTACTGACCGAGGTCCTCTTCGGCCACCCCGTAGACCGCCGCCCGCTTGGCGCCCCAGCCGCCGGCGAAGATGCCCGACCCGCGGACCACGCCGTCGGGGTTGATGCCGTTGACCTTGATGCCGTGTTCGCCGAGTTCGGCTGCGAGCAGCCGGACCTGGTGTGCCTGATCGGCTTTCGTCGCGGAGTAGGCGATGTTGTTGGGTCCGGCGAACACCGAGTTCTTCGAAGAGATGTAGATGATGTCGCCGCCGAGGCCCTGGTCGATCAGGGCCCGTGCGGCGGCCTTCGACACCAGGAACGAGCCGCGCGCCATGACGTTGTGTTGCAGGTCCCAGTCCGCGGCGGTGGTGTCCAGCAACGACTTCGACAGCGACAGTCCGGCGTTGTTGACCACGATGTCGATGCCGCCGAACGCCAGTACGGTTGCGTCGATGGCCGCCTGCACTGCCGTTTCGTCGGTGACGTCGGCGGTGATGCCGAACGCCACGTCGCTGCTGCCGATTTCTTCCGCTGCAGTCCTTGCCTTTTCGGCGTCCAAGTCCGCGATCACCACGCAGGCGCCCTCGGCGGCAAGCCGGGTGGCGATGGCCTTGCCGATGCCCGACGCCGCTCCGGTCACGAGCGCGATCCTGGTGGCCAGCGGTTTGGGCTTGGGCATCCGTGCGAGTTTGGCTTCCTCAAGTGCCCAGTACTCGATGCGGAACTTCTCCGACTCGTCGATGGGCGCATACGTCGAGATCGCCTCGGCGCCGCGCATCACGTTGATGGCGTTGAGGTAGAACTCGCCGGCCACCCGGGCGGTCTGCTTGTCCTTGCCGTAGCTGAACATTCCGACGCCGGGGATCAGCACGATGGCGGGGTCGCCTCCGCGAATGGCGGGGCTGTCGGGGGTGGCGTGCCGGTCGTAGTACGCCTGGTAGTCGGCGCGGTAGGCCTGGTGCAGTTCGGCCAGCCGGGTGCGGCAGTCCTCGATCGACGCGTCGGCGGGCAGATCCAACACCATCGGCTTGACCTTGGTGCGCAGGAAGTGGTCGGGGCAGCTGGTGCCCAGCGCGGCAAGCCTGGGATGCTCACTGGCGCCGAGGAATTCGAGCACCCGCGGGTCGTCGGTGAAGTGGCCGACCTGCGGCCTGTCGGCCGAAGCCAGACCACGGATGAACGGTGCAAGCGCGGCGGCCTTGGCGCGGCGCTCGGCATCCGGCAGCGGGCCGTAACCGGTCATCGGCGTCCCGAACGGATACGCGCGTCCGTTCTCGGCGATGTACCGCTCGGCGGTCTCGATGATCTCGAGCGACCGCGCCTCCGCCTCTGCCGAGGTGTCTCCCCAGGCGGTGATGCCGTGGCCGCCGAGGATCGTGCCGATGGCCTGCGGGTTCTGCCGCTTGATCTCGGCGATGTCCAGCCCCAGTTGAAAGCCGGGCCGACGCCACGGCACCCACACCACGCGGTCGCCGAAGATCTGCTTGGTCAGTGCTTCGCCGTCGGCGGCAGTGGCAAGCGCGATGCCGGAATCGGGGTGCAGATGGTCGACGTGGGCGGCGTCGACCAAGCCATGCATGGCGGTATCGATCGACGGTGCCGCACCGCCGCGACCGTGCAGGCAGTAGTCGAACGCGGTGACCATCTCGTCTTCGCGGTCCACGCCGGGATAGACGTCGACGAGCGCGCGCATCCGGTCCAGCCGCAACACGGCCAGCCCGTTCTCGGTCAGCGTGCCGAGGTCGCCACCGGAACCCTTGACCCACAACAGTTCCACCGGCTTGCCGGTGGCGGGGTCGATCTCGCTGCCCTTGGCCGAGGTGTTGCCGCCTGCGTAGTTGGTGTTCTTGGGATCGGAGCCCAGCCGGTTCGAGCGGGCCAGCAGTTCGGTGACGGTGCCGTTGGTCATGTCATGCTCCCCACGATGATTGGGTGCCGCCGATGCGTTCGGCATTGATGGTCTCCTGGTAACCCGATGCGGCGAAGGCGGCCATCGGGTCGGCGGGCAGTCCGCGGTCGGTCCGCCACTCGGCGAGCGCGGGACGGACGTCGGTGTAGAACGCGTCCATCACGATGCCGTTGGCGCCCAGCACGTCCCCGATTTCCTGCGCGGCCGCCAGCGCGTCGACGTCGACGAGCAGTGCCCGCGCGGTCATCTCCTGCACGTTGAGGACCGAACGGATCTGGCCCGGGATCTTCTCCTCGACGTTGTGGCATTGGTCGAGCATCAGCGCCAGACCCGAGCCGGGCTCCAGTCCGCCGCCGCGGATGACTTCCACCATGATGCGGAACAACTGGAACGGGTCGGCGGCACCGACGATGAGGTCATCGTCGGCGTAGAAGCGGGAGTTGAAGTCGAACGAGCCGAGCTTTCCCAGCCGGAGCAGCTGGGCCACGATGAACTCGATGTTGGTGCCCGGCGCGTGGTGGCCGGTATCCAGGCAGACCGTGGCCCGCTCACCCAGTGCGCTCACGTGCGCGAACGCCGTGCCCCAGTCCGGCACGTCGGTCATGTACATCGCCGGTTCGAAGAACTTGTACTCCAACACCATTCGCCGGCCCTCGCCGATGTGCTGGTAGATCGTCGCCAGCGAGTCGGCCAGCCGGTCCTGGCGTCCGCGGATGTCGCCCTGGCCCGGGTAGTTGGTGCCGTCGGCCAGCCAGATCTTGAGGTCGCGCGAACCCGTCTCCTCCATGATCTCGATACAGGCGAGGTGGTGGTCGATGGCCTTCTGCCGCACCGTCTTATCGGTGTGGGTGAGGCTGCCGAACTTGTAGTCGTCGTCCTGGAAGGTGTTGGAGTTGATGGTGCCCAGCGCGACACCGTGCTCTGCCGCGTAGGCGCCGAGGGCGGCGTAGTCGTCGACCGCGTCCCACGGAATGTGCAGCGCGACAGTGGGAGCGAGGCCGGTCAGCCGGTGCACCATGGCGGCGTCGGCGATCTTCTCGCGAACGCTGCGCGGTGTGCCCGGCGAGCCGAACACCTTGAACCGGGTGCCCGAGTTGCCGAAGGCCCACGACGGCAGTTCGATGGCGAGGTTGTCGAATACCGGTCCGGCGAAGTCCGCCGTCATCGCGACACCGCCTCGGTCGTGACCGTCGTCTCCTCGACGGGTGCGCCGTAGCGCTCGACCTCGATCTGCTTGAGCGTCTTGCCCTGCGTGCGCGGTGCCCAGATGGCGCCGATCACCAGCGCGACCGTCAGCAGGCCGACGAGCAGCAGGCCGACCCCGGTCAGCCCCGTGACCGCCAGCAGCGTCGGGAAGAAATAGCTGAGCAGGCCGGTGACGGTCCGCACGACGAAGAACATCACGCCCTGCGCGCTGGCCCGGTAGGGCGTGGCGAACAGCTCGCTGGCCCAGAGGCTGTAGAACGCTTGGGCGCCAATGCCCGACGAGATGCCCCACAGCACGGCGAACACGAGCATCGTCGGCATGCCGCTGTCGGTGAAGGCGACCAACACGATCCAGCCGATGATGCCCAGCGCGGCGCCGCCGACGTAGAGCAGCCGCTGCGACACCCGATCGGCGAACTTCATGAAGCCGAAGTAGGTGGCCGCGACGGTGCATCCCCACACCAGCACCTGCAGCAGATTCTGCTGAACGGCGCTGTGCAGACCCGCGGCGTCGTACACCCGCGGCATGAAGATGCCGGCCTGACCGGCGACGGTATTCCAGAACAGGTAGATGCCGCCAAGGAACAGCAGCGCGGCGATGTTGACCTTGCGGGAGAACAGTCCGCGGATGCCCCGTACGCCGACGGCGGATGCGACGGAAGCGGTTTCGTGCTGTCCCTCGTCCTGCCAGATCTGCGACTCGGCAAGGCCCTGTCGGATCCACCACACGACGCCGGCGACCACGAACAGGTGCAGGAAGATCAGCCGGGACCCGAACAGGCCGAGCGGGGCGAGCGCGGCGGCGAGGGCGAACCCGATCAGCGGGCCCGTCGACCAGGCCAGCTGCGCGGTGCCGACGTGCTTGGCGCGCTGCACCGACGGAGCCTGCTCGGCGATGTAGGTCCACGAGGCCGGCACCCCGGCGCCGACCGCGATGCCGGTGACGATGAACGCGATCAGCAGCATGGTGAAGTTCAGCGCGAACGCGGCGATCAGCACGCCGACCATGTAGACCAGCAGGTCGTAGGTGTAGATCGCCTTGCGGCCGAAGCGGTCGCACAGCGGACCGCCGAGGACCGCGCCGATGGCTGCACCGAATGCGTTGGCGGACAAGGCCGCGAGCAGACCGACGGCGAAGTTGCTGATGCCGAACGCGTCCTGCCAGAAGCCGAGGCTGGTGGCGATTGCGATGATGGATCCGGCCTCGATGTAGTTGGACATCGCGACCGAGATCGTTGCCTTCCAGCCGGTGGTGGAGCGGGCTCCTACGCGCATCTTCATGGGTCCTCGGTTCTCAGGGTAGGTGGAAGTACTCGGTGAGTCGGTGCATGGCCTGATCGGGGGTGCGGCCACGAGGCGCTTCGAAGTAGTCGGCCATCGTGGCCTGCCACTTCGCATTGATCTCGGTGGCCGCCATCCGGGCGTTCGCCGCGGCGAAGTCGTCGGTTTCGAGGTAGCCGACCACCAGGCCGTCCTGGGGTTCGACGAACAACGAGTAGTTCGCCCAACCGGCGTCGCGCAGTGCGTCGAGCATCTCCGGCCACACCGTCTCGTGTGCCTGCAGGTAGTCCTGCGCGCGGTCCGGCTTGAGCCGCAGCAGGAAGCAGACCCGCTCTGCGCTGATGGACGGCATGTGCCCGCCTTCGTGTTTTGAAACGTTTCAATTCGTGACAGCGCTCACATTAAACAGAAGGCGTGGGGCGGGTCAAGTGGCGGCGTGCCCGCACCTTCCCCGCGAGCAGACATAAATGTCCGCCAAAACCGCCGTTTAGGGGGACATCTATGTCTGCTCGCGCGGAGAAGGGCGCTACGCGAAGACGGCCTTGAACTTCTCCAGCGACTGGCGGATGTCACCCTTCAGCGCGCCCGCGACGACCATGCCGATCGGGCCGAACAGCGCCGGACCACCCAGATGCACGTCGAACGTCACCGTGGAGCCCGTCGGGTCGGCGTCAGCCGGCTTGATCTTGCCGATCAACTTGACCTTCACGCCGCCCTTGCCGTCGCCGTTAAGCGTCATCGCATGCGGGGGCTTCCAGTTCACGATGGTCCATCTGATCAGGTTGGGCATGCCCTTGACCTCGACGATCGAGACCAGCTGGGTGCCCTTCTCCAGCGTTTCGGGCAGCTTGCTGCGCCACACCCGGTGGATGCTCAGCCACTCGCCGTAGCGCGACAGATCGGACGCGGCGGCCCATGCTTTCTCCGGCGACAGGGGAACGTCGACGGAAACCGACAGCTTCGCCATTTACGAGACGGGCGGGCCCGCGGGCGGAGCGGGCGGGGTCGGAGGCGGCGTCTGCGGGGTGCCGGCCGCATGGTCCCTTGCGGCCTTCTTCGCCGCGTCCTGCACCTTGTCGACGTGCTGGGCGTACTTGCCCTGCGTCTTCTTGTCGACGAGATCGCCGGCCTTGTCGATCGCGGTGTCCACCTTGTCGGCGTTCTTCGACACCAAGTTCTTCACTTTGTCGAGAAATCCCATGAGCCCACCCTAACCAAGGACGAATCGTGCGATTCGTCAGTCCGAGGGCTCCCGCCACAAGCGGCGGCGTTCGCCCAGCATCGCGCCCTGCACCCACCAGGTCACCTCGATCAGCGCCGCGGCGACGATCCCCAAACCGAGCGCCATCGCCGTCAGCGCGGCGTTGCTCGGGTCGAGCATGAACTGCTCGCGCGCCAGCGGGATCGAGAAGATCACCACGTAGGCCAGCGCGGAGATGGCGACCAGTGCGATCCGCCACCACTCGTAAGGACGGGCCACCACGGCGAGCACCCACAGGGCGCTCACCAGCAGCGTGATCAGGGCGGCCGTCGACGCCTGGGTTTGTTCCGTCGTGGTGGCCGCCCGGCCTTCGTACGCCAGCAGATACGAGCCGAACGTCGCGGCGCCGACCACCAAACCGGACGGCAGTGCCGACGTCATCACCCGCCGCACGAAACCCGAATGCGCCCGCTCCCTGTTGGGCGCGAGCGACAACACGAACGCCGGGATGCCGATGGTGAACCACGCCGCGATCGTCACGTGAATGGGCTGGAACGGGAACAACAACGGGTCGGTGCCGAAGAACTTCGACGACAGCCCGGCCAGACCCACCAGCACGGCGAGCAGCACCGAGTACACCGTCTTGGTGAGAAAGAGGTTCGAGACCCGCTCGATGTTGCCGATCACGCGCCGCCCCTCACCGACGACGTACGGCAGGGTGGCGAACTTGTTGTCCAACAACACGATCTGCGCCACCGCACGCGACGCGGAGCTGCCCGACCCCATCGCCACCCCGATGTCGGCGTCCTTCAGCGCCAGCACGTCGTTGACGCCGTCGCCCGTCATGGCCACGGTATGGCCGCGGGACTGCAGGGCGTGCACCATGGCCCGCTTCTGATCGGGCCGCACCCGGCCGAAGGTGGTGTACTCCTCGAGCGCGTCGGCCAATTCTTCAGCGCCGGTCGGCAACTGGCGCGCGTCCATCGCCTCGCCGTGCAGCCCAAGGGTTCCCGCGACCGCGCCGACCGACACAGCGTTGTCGCCGGAGATCACCTTGACGGTGACTTTCTGGGAGGCGAAGTAGTCCAACGTATCCCGAGCGTCGGGACGCACCCGTTGTTCGAGCACCACCAGCGCTACCGGCGTGACGACGCCCGGCGCGTCGGGTGCGTCGACGGGCCGGTCCGATGAGCCCAGCAGCAGCACCCGCAGCCCCAGTGCGCCGATCTGCTCTGCCTGCTCGGCCTCCGGTGAGGTCGGATCGAGCAGCACGTCGGGAGCGCCGATCACCCAGTTGCCGTGCTCACCGTAGGAGGCGCCGCTCCACTTGGTCGACGACTTGAACGGCGCCGTCGCGGTGGCCGTCCAACCCGGCGGAGAGCAATAGGCCTCGGCGATCGCCTGCATGCTGGCGTTCGGGCGGCTGTCGTCGGCGGCGAGCGAGGCAAGCACGTCGGCGCAGTCATCCGCGGTCAGGGCCTTCAAATCGCTGACCCGCATGCCGTTCTCGGTCAGAGTGCCGGTCTTGTCGGCGCAGACGACGTCGACCCGCGCCAGGCCCTCGATCGCGGGCAGTTCCTGCACCAGGCACTGCCGTCGCCCGAGCCGAATCACCCCGACGGCGAACGCAATCGACGTCATCAGGACCAAGCCCTCAGGCACCATCGGAACCAGCGCGCCGACCATGGCGAGCACCGACCGACGCCATCCCGCGTCCGTGGTGAACAGCTGCGTGTAGATGGTGAGCAGCCCCGCGGGGACAAGCAGGTAGGTGATGAACTGGAGGATCTTGTTGATGCCGCTGCGCAATTCGGAGCGCACCAGGGTGAACTTGCTGGCCTCCTCGGCGAGTTTCGTGGCATAGGCCTCGCGGCCCACCTTGGTGGCGCGGTAGGCCCCGCTGCCGGCGACCACGAAGCTGCCCGACATCACCTTGTCGCCGGCGTCCTTCGCGATGGGGTCGGCCTCGCCGGTGAGCAGCGACTCGTCGACCTCGAGGTTGGTTTCCTCGAGGAGGTCGCCGTCGACCACGATCTGGTCACCGGGGCCCAGCTCGATGACGTCGTCGAGCACCACCTCGTCAGGTGGTCGCTCGCCGGTGCCGGACTGCCTGCGCACGACGGGTCGGGCCTGGCCGACGATCGCGAGCTTGTCCAAGGTCTGCTTGGCGCGCAGCTCCTGGATGATGCCGATCGCACTGTTGGCGATGATCAGCAGCCCGAACAGTCCGTTGATCAAGGAGCCGGTGGTCAGCACGATGATCAGCAGAACGCCGAGGATCGCGTTGATCCGCGTGAAGACGTTGGCGCGCACGATCTCCGAGGCACTGCGGGCTGCACGCGCGGGCACGTCGTTGGTCTTGCCCTCGGCGACGCGCTGGGCGACCTCGGCGTCCGACAAACCTGCGGCGAGGGTGGTGGTCATCGCGAGAATGTCCCCGTGCCGTGCTCGTCGTAGTACTCGAGGATCAGCTTGTCGCCGTCGAAGGTGGCCTTGGAAATCGTTCCAGGCGGCGCATTCTCGGTGACGAACGAGAAGGTGAACACGTTCCCGTCCCAATGCTCAAGCGGAACAACCAATTTCGGGCCGATCGCCAACTCGAGGGCGCCGTCCTTCTCGGTCACGCGCGCGGGTCCCCAGTAGTCGTTCTGGTAGGTGCCGACGTAGCCGGCGAGCGGCCCGGGCGGGGCCGGTTTCGCCGGGGGCTGCTGTCCCACCAGCGAGCCCTCGGGTTTCTCCATCGGCACCATCAGGCCTTGGTACAGCTTGAACCAGTCCTCGCGAATCTCGCCGAACTGCACCAGATCGGCGAACTGTGCCGTCAGCGCCTCTGGCACTCCGGCGGGTGTCGCGTTGGTCAGCGCAACGATCGCGACGTCGGCCGACGGCAGGATGACGACGTTCGTGCCCGCCCCGAGTTCGAAGGCGCCGGAATGGCTGAACTCCATCCGGGCCGCCGACGTCGGACCGACGTTGAAGCCGAACCCGTAGAAGCCCGAACGCATCGCGGGCTCACTCGGCGGACTGGACACGATCTGCGGGGTGAGCGCGGGAAGCAGCGCCTTGGCGTCGACGATCTGCCTGCCGTCGTAGCTGCCGTCGCCGAGCACCATGTTCATCCAGTGGGTGAGGTCGTTGACCGAACTGCTGACACCACCCGCGGGCGCCTCCGGCTGCGGGTCGCGGACGTAGCGCGGATCGTAGCGGCCGTCGACGTGGATGTGGCCGACCGCACGGTTGGGGCGGGACACGAACTCGTCGAACCGCGAACTCGTCGACGCCATGCCCAGCGGACGGTACAGCACGTCCTGACTGAGGTCCTCCCACGACTTGCCCGCACCGACGGCCACCGCCTCTGCGCCGGCGGTCAGGCCGAAGTTCGTGTAGGCGTAGGAGATTCGGAACGGGTCCAGCGGCAGTTGGCGCAGCCGCTCCAGGATGTAGCGGCGGTCGTACCCCATGTCCTCGAGCATGTCGCCGGAGTGGTCCGGCAGGCCCGACCGGTGCGAGTACATGTCACCGACCGTGACCATCCGGGTGACGGCCGGATCGGCCAACGCGAACCACGGCAGCTTCTCGACGATCGGGGTGTCCCAGCTGATCGCGTTCACCCCCACCTGATGGGCGACCACCGTCGCGCCCAACGGCTTCGACAACGATGCCAGTTGGAACACCGTGTCGGGATCCACCCGATTGTCGGCGCCGTCCCCGTTGCGGACGTCCTTGACCCCGAACCCCTTCGCGTACACGGTCTTTCCGCCGTGCACCACGGCGACGGCCATGCCGGGGATGCCCGACTTGGTCATCAGGTCCTGCGCCAGGCCGTCCAGCTTCGCGACGGCGTTCTCGACGGCGTTGTCCGGCAACGGCATCGCGGGCACCAGCGGCGGTGGCACGTCGGACAGCGTCTGCGTGGTCGAGGGCTTCGGCGGCTCCGGCGGGGCGGAGCCGCAGCCAGCCGCCAGAACCACGAGTAACGCGATGGCGACGGCCTTGGCCTGTGCGGTCATGGGTGCACGGTAACGGCCGAATGCGCTGCGCATCGGGCAACGCGACGACGAGACGGGCCTAGAGCCGCCACCACGGTTCGAGCGTCGACCCGGGCCCCACCTCGACGCGCTGGCCCGGCTTCGGGACCGCGACCGTGACACCCTCGGCGTCGGCGGCCGCAAGCGTCCGCTCAACGGGCTCCGACCACGGATGCGGCGCAAGTCGGAACGTCGCCCAGTGGATCGGCAGCAACACGCCTCTGTCGGAGACGTCGCGGTGGGCGCGCACCGCATCCTCGGGATTCATGTGAATGTCCGGCCAGCCGGGGTGATAGGCGCCGACGGGCATCAGCGTCAGGTCGAACGGCCCGTGGTCGGCGCCGATGTCCGCGAAGCTCTTGGTGTAGCCGGTGTCGCCGCCGAAGAACGCCCGGTGTCGGGGGCCGATCAGCGCCCACGACGACCACAGCGTCACGTTGCGGGTCAGGAATCGACCGGAGAAGTGCCGCGCCGGGGTGCAGACCAGGGTGAGTTCGCCGAGCTCGGCGCTCTCGTTCCAGTCCAGTTCGACGATCCGGTCGTCCGGGATGTGCCACGACCGCAGGTGCGCGCCGATGCCGAGGGGAACGAAGAACTTGGCGCGCTGCGTGCGGGCCAACTGCTTGATCGTGTCGATGTCGAGGTGGTCGTAGTGGTCGTGGCTGATGATGACGGCGTCGATGGCGGGCAGCGCGTCCAGCGGTGCGGGTGCGGGGTGCAGCCGCTGCGGGCCCACCGCGCGGGAGGGCGAACACCGGTCGCTCCACACCGGATCGGCGAGCACGCGATAGCCGTCGATCTCGATCACTGCCGACGAATGGCCGTACCACGTGACCGCGAGGTTGGCGGCAGGCAGATCGACGGCCGGGGTGACCAACGGGATAGGCGCCGACGGGTGCTGGCTGGAGCCGCCGCCGATGACGTCGCGCACCAACAACCACTGCTCGCGGCGGGTGAGGCTCGCCGTCGACGCGGGTTCCAGATTCTTGAAGGCGCCGTCGTGGCGGTTCGGCGAGCCCTTCACGACTGCCTCGATCTCGACCGGTGAGGCGCCCAGTGCAGCGGGGGCGCCCTGCACGGCACGGAGCACCCAGCCGCCACCGACGAGCGCTGCCGTTCCGCCCGCCAGCCGGACCGCCTCCCGCAGCATCAGGCGCCCTTGAAGTTGGGTTGCCGCTTCTCCATGCGCGCCACCTGCGCCTCGATGACGTCCTGACTGCCCCACGCCTTGTCGAAACCCTCCTTGTGGGCGGGCCACTGTTCCTCGTACGCGCCGTCGTCGTTGAGCACGCGCTTGCTGTGCCGCACCGACAACGGCGCAAAGCCCGCGATCTCGGCAGCCCATGCCTGGGCGTCCTCCAGGGTGCCGATGCGGTTGGCCATCCCGGTCTGCAGCGCCGCCTCGGCCGTGAGCTTCTCCGCCGCGATCAGCATTCCGCGCGCCCGCCCGTAGCCGACGAGCGACGACAATCTGCGGATGCTCCAGTTGTCGAGGGCCAGGCCATATTTCGCGATCGGGAACTGAAAGAACGCCTCGGGCGCGACGACCCGCAGATCGGAGATCATGGCCAGCTGCACACCGGCTCCGATGGCGGGACCGTTGATGGCGGCGATCACCGGGATGGGGACGGCGTCGATGGCCTTGTTCAGCGCGATCGCCTTGTCGGGGAAATTGGCGGCGAAGACGTCACCCGACAGGTCCGCGCCCGCACAGAACACCGTGCCCTGACCGGTCAGGACGATGGCGCGGACGTCGTCGGTGTCGACGTTTTCGATCGCTTCCCGCAAACTGTCGGCTAGTTCGCTGTTGAGCGCGTTGCGGCGCTCGGGGCGTTGTAGCTCCAAGGTCACGACGTGGCCGTCGCGGCTGACTCCGATCATGGGTCAACCCTATCGAGCCGTCCGATAGCCTCTTCCCGTGAGCCGGATCGGCGCCGTAGCGCTGCGCGATGCCGTACTGGACGAGGGCTCGTTCCGCAGCTGGGACACCACCCCGTTGGACGTCGGCCCGGACGACGCGTACCTGGCCGAGCTGGCCGAGGCCGCGGCGGCAACCGGTTTCGACGAATCGGTGCTGACCGGCGAAGGCCGCGTGTTCGGCCGACGCGTCGCCGTCGTGGCGTGTGAATTCGACTTCCTCGCCGGATCGATCGGCGTGGCCGCCGCGGAGCGGATCACGGCGGCCATCGAGCGCGCGACGGCCGAGGGACTGCCGCTGGTGGCGTCGCCGAGCTCGGGCGGCACCCGCATGCAGGAGGGCACCGTCGCGTTCCTGCAGATGGTCAAGATCGCGGCCGCCGTGGAACTGCACAAGCGGGCGCATCTGCCGTACCTCGTCTACCTGCGGCATCCGACCACCGGCGGGGTGTTCGCCTCCTGGGGCTCGCTGGGCCACGTCACCGCCGCCGAGCCCGGCGCCCTCATCGGGTTCCTCGGCCCGAGGGTGTACCAGCACCTGTACGGCGAACCGTTCCCGTCGGGGGTGCAAACAGCGGAGAACCTGCTCCGGCACGGCGTGATCGACGGCGTCGTGCCGCTGGAACTGCTGCGCGACACCCTGGACCGCGCGCTGAAGGTGGTGTCCGACGAACCGGGCGCTCCGCCGCAGGCGCCGGATGCCGAGCCCGTCCCCGACGTGCCCGCATGGGAATCCGTCGAGGCGTCCCGCCGGCCGGATCGCCCGGGTGTGGGGTATCTACTCCGGCACGGGACCAGCGACCGGGTGCTGCTGTCGGGGACCGGTCTTGGCGAGGCGGCCACGACGCTGTTGGCGCTGGCGCGGTTCGGCGGGCAGCCCGCCGTGGTCGTGGGTCAGCAACGCGTGGTCGGCGGAACCGTCGGGCCCGCGGCACTGCGGGAAGCGCGACGCGGCATGGCGTTGGCGGCCGGGCTGCGGCTGCCGTTGGTGCTCGTCATCGACACCGCAGGTCCCGCCCTGTCCGCCGAGGCCGAGCAGGGCGGTCTGGCCGCCGAGATCGCCCGCTGCCTGGCCGAGCTGGTCACGCTCGACACGCCGACGGTGTCGGTGCTGCTGGGC
The DNA here is from genome assembly GCF_000620625.1 of Mycobacterium sp. URHB0044. Classification (GTDB taxonomy): domain Bacteria; phylum Actinomycetota; class Actinomycetes; order Mycobacteriales; family Mycobacteriaceae; genus Mycobacterium. The sequence goes on from NZ_JIAW01000003.1 coordinate 61,423, forward strand.
CAGGGCAGCGGCGGCCCGGCGCTCGCGATGGTGCCCGCCGACCGAGTGCTGGCCGCGCTGCACGGCTGGTTGGCTCCCCTGCCACCGGAAGGGGCGAGCGCCATCGTCTACCGCGACACCGATCACGCCCCGCAACTGGCTGCGGCGCAAGGCATTCGGTCGGTGGACCTGATGCGGCACGGGATCGTCGACGCGATCGTGCCCGAACACCCCGACGCCGCGGATACCCCGCTGGAGTTCACCGCACGGCTGTCGGCGACGATCGCCGACGAACTGCACAAGCTGCGTGCGCTACCCGCCGACACCCGGATGGCCGATCGGCTTCGCCGCTACCGCAACATCGGCCTGCCGGGGCGCTAGTTCGAAGCGGTGGCATTCTGGAAGCTGTGGAGGCGCTGCTGCATTTCGCAGGAAACTTCTGGTGGCTGATCTTTCCGCTGGGCGGGGTGATCGGTGGTGGCGTCAGGGCGGTCGCGGCGGCCAACGAGCGGCGCGCCGAACGCCGGCTGGAGCGGTACCGGATCAAGCAGCAGACGAAGATCGCGCTGGCCGAGGCGTCCGGCCGCGGCAAGATCGACGAAGCCGCGTCCCGACGGGAACTGACCAAGCTGCTCGCGCAGCACGACCGCATCGACGCGCGCTGGCTGGACTACGAGATGGACGTCGCCAAGCTGCTCGACTTCCCGATGATGACGGACATGCGCCAGCCGCTCACGGTGGCGTTCCACAAGGCCCGCAGCCACGCCGACCTGCTGCGTCCGGCGACCGTCGACGACGCGATCGGTGACCGCGGCACCCAACTCGACTACCGCGACGCCGTCCACGAGTACGCGGCCGCGTTCGACGTCGCCGAGGCCGAGGCGATCCGGCGGCGGCGCAGTGACTTCTCGGCCGAGGGACAGCAGCGACTGGAACGTGCGCAGCGTCTGCTGCGGGTGGCCGCCGACGAGTCAGCGACGCCCGACGAACGCCGCAGCGCGTACGCCAAGGCCCGTCACGAGCTCGATGGCCTGGTGGTGCTGCCCGCCGTCACGCGCGCCGGCATCGAGCGCAGGATCGCCGGGGAGATCGAGGCTTAGGCGGGCCCGGCCTCTGGCCACGCGCGCAACGCGATGTCGGCCACTGCCCGTAGTCGCTCTCGCGGCACACCGTCGCGTGCACGGGCCGCCAATCCGTTGAGCAGTACGACGAGGAACTCGGCAAGGTCGTCGGGGTCGTCGTCGCCGGGAAGGTCGCCGGTGCTCTCGGCGTGCCTCAGCCGGTCGGCGATCACTGCGCGGCCCTCGTCGCGTCGAGCACCCAGCAGCGGGTCGGCGTTGATCAGGCAACCGGGCGGATGCTCGTCGCTGGTGTAGTCCTGCACCGCCGCATCGAGCATCTTTTCGACGACCTCTCGCGCCGTCGCGGCGGTGATCGATTGTGCGACAGGAGCACTCGGACGTTCGGCGTAGCTGGCGACCACTTCGTCGAACAGACTCTGCTTGCCGCCGAAGGCGCCGTACAGGCTGGGCGAGGAGATGCCCATGGCCGACGTCAGCTCGCTGATCGACGTGCGGTCGAACCCGCCGCGCTCCCAGAACACGGCCATCGCCTGCTCGAGCGCCGTCGCGCGGTCGAACTCTCTTGGGCGGGCCATCGCCGCAGTCTACGTGTTTTGTGCAGACCGTTATGAAACCTGTTAACCTCCGATCCCGCGGGGTTTCATAACGGACAACACAAAACCCCCACTGCAGGCCACAGTCGCGGAGAGGACCCACCTTCATGAAGTACGCCATCATCGGTTCCGGCAACATCGGCTCGGCCGTGGCCCGTCAGTTCGCCCGCATCGAGCTGCCGGTCGGCGTGGCCTCCGGCAGCGGTGTCGGCGCCGTGGCGCGACTCGTCAGCGAGTTGGGTCCCACCATCACGCCCGTCGAGGTGGCGGACGCTCTACGGGCCGACGTCGTGATCCTCGCGGTGCCGTTCGAAGCCGTCCGCGGGCTCGTCGAGCAGGTGCCGGACTGGAACCGGCGCATCATCGTCGACGCCACCAATGCCATTGACTACACCGACTTCTCGCCTGCCGACCTCGGCGGTCGTCCGTCGTCCGACTTGGTCGGTGAGTGGGCGGTCAACGCCCGGGTGGTGAAGGCGTTCGGCTCGACGTGGGCGAAGGTGCTCGCTCGGGAGCCCGGCGCCGATGGCGGAGGTCGACGCGTTCACTTTCTGTCCGGCAACCATTCCGACGCCAACGCCGAAGTGAGCGAGTTGATCGACGCCATGGGCTTCCATCCGATTGACTTGGGCCGCAACGACGCCGGCGGCCTGCTGCAACAGTTCGGCGGTCCCCTCACGACGCTCAGCCTTATCTCGCAACCGATCGGCGGCGATTCGCCCCGTGAGATGGACCTCGTCACTCCCTGACGGGCAGCAGCGGAGCCGCGATGATGTTCATCATCCGTATGGGGTTCTGCTCCGCTTCAAGATGAACTCCACCGTGCGCCGGCCGCCGAACTCGGGCCGCGGCTTCGTTGCCGCGTCGATCTGCTGGCGAGCCTGCTCCTCGACCGGAGTGTCGGGATCGAGCACCGAGAGATAGTGGAAATGGGCCGCCAACGACTCGACTGCCACGTCGATGAACCCGTCCACAACCTCGCCGTGGGTGATCTCGGGACCACTCTCGAAAAGCCATTGCGGCGGATCGGTGACTGAGTCATAGGCGGCGGCAACGGCATTGGCGAACTCGATGTGGTCGCGCTGGTTCGGTGCGCCCGGTTCCCATTCCGGCCCGCTGTAGAGGGTGATCACCGCATCGGGCGCCACCTCGGTGATGGTTTCTGCGATCTTGGCGCGCAGCTCTGCAGTGTTGCGGATGTTGGTGTCGGGGAAGTCCCAGAAATCCACGTCGTCCACCCCGACGATCGCCGCGGCTCGTCGCTGCTCGGCTTCGCGCAACGGACCGGCTTCCTCCGGTGGCATGCCTTCGATGCCGGCTTCGCCGCGGCACGCGAAGACATAACGGACCGTCTTGCCCGCGAAGGTCCACTTGGCCACAGCCGCAGAACATCCGTACTCGGGATCGTCCGGGTGCGGCACCATCACCAGCGCCGAACGCCAGTCCGTGGGAAACGGTTGGGGAGTCACGGCGTGCGCTCCGGTTCGTCGAGGTAGCGCTGCAGCGTCGGTCCGAGCCAGCCTACCAGCTCGGGTTGGGTCATCTCGACGACCGGCGGTAGTCGCAGCACGAAGCGGCAGAACGCCATGCCGAGCATCTGGGTGGCGATCAGGCCGGTCCGACGTGGCGCGTCGTCGGATATCAGCTTCGCGACCACGGGCAGGAGCTGCACCGCGAACATCTCCTTCATCCGTTGTGCGGCTTCGGCATTCGTGGTGGCCGAGCGCAGCAGCACGATCAACGCATCGTCGCCCTCCCATCGGGCCAAGAAGTGCTTCACCATCGCCGCACCCAGCTCCGACCTCTCGACGTCGGAGAGATCCGGAAACCGCAGGTCGAATTCCGCCGCCGCCGCGAACAGCTGGTCCTTGTTGCCGAAGTAGCGCATCACCATCGACGGGTCGATGTTCGCGTCGGCCGCGATGGCCCGGATGGTGGCTGCCTCGTATCCCGACTCGGCGAATCTCTCACGTGCCGCGGCAAGGATCGCCGCCTTGGTCTGGTCGGCCTTCGTACCCATGTCAACGAGTGTAGGCCAACAACTGTTGACTTTTCTACGGACACGGCGCACCATAGAAATGCCAACGCACGTTGGCAAAGAACTCACCAAGGGAGTCCGACCATGAACGACACCGACGTCCTCATCGTGGGAGCCGGCCCCACCGGCCTCACACTCGCCGCATCACTGCTGGTCCGGGGCGTGCACGCCACGATCGTCGACGGGCAGGCCGCCGGCGCCAACACGTCGCGCGCCGCCGCCATCAACGCCCGCACGCTCGAGGTCCTCGAAGGCCTCGACGTGTCCCGCCGGATGGTCAAGGAGGGCATCGCCGCGCCGCGGTTCACCATCCGCGACGGCAAGCGGTCGCTGATCCCGATTGACTTCAGCACGTTGCCGACCGCCTACCCGTACACCCTGACGCTGCCCCAGTGCGACACCGAACGACTGCTCCTGGACCGCCTCGTCGAACTCGGTGGCGAGGTGCTCAGGCCCAAGGTGCTGGCGTCGACCACACAAGACGCCGAGGGCGTGACGGCCATCTTCACCGACGGCGACACCATCCGCGCCCGCTACGTCGTCGGCGCCGACGGCGTGCACAGCACGGTGCGCGAGCAAGCCGGAATCGGGTTCGCCGGTGGCCAATACGAGGATTCCTTCGTGCTGGCCGACGTGCGCCTGACCGGTGAGGCCCCCACCGACGAGGTGATCCTGTTCTGGGCGAAGGCCGGGCTGACGGTCGTCGCGCCGTTGCCCGACGGCACGCACCGCGTCGTCGCGCCGGTCGACGACGCCCCGCAGGAGCCGACCGTCGAATTCATCCAGCAGATCCTCGACGACCGCGGCTTCGGCCCCGGCCGGACGACGGTCACCGAACTCACGTGGGGCTCGCGGTTCCGCATCCACCATCGCGTGGCCGACACCTACCGCGCCGGACGCATCCTGCTGGCCGGCGACGCCGCCCACGTGCACAGCCCCGCGGGCGGACAGGGCATGAACCTCGGCATCCAGGACGCGGTCGCGCTGGCCGACGCCCTGACCGCCGCGCTGGGCGGAGGTGCCGACAGCGTGCTCGACGACTACGCCGCCGCGCGCCGGCCGATCGCCCAGCAGGTGGTCGACCTGACCGATCGACTCACCCGGCTGGCGACGCTGCCGCGGGCGTTGCGGCCCATCCGCAACGTCGCCATGGGCGTGGCGGGACGCATCCCCGCGGTGCGGCGGGCCCTGGCGCAGCGGCTGTCCGGATTGGTGTACCGCTGAGCGTGTCGGTGCCGTGGGGAACGATGGCGTCGTGCCCGAGCCAAAGACCTATCCCCACGGCGTGCCCAGCTGGATCGACACCGTCACCCACGACCTCGACGACACGCGCCGGTTCTACGCCGGCCTCTTCGACTGGACGTTCACCGACGTCGGGCCCGCACCAGGGAGCTACCAGATCGCCACCATCGGTGGGCACGACGTCGCCGCCATCGCGTCGGCGGAGTCCGACGACGAGGCCGCCACGTGGCGCACGTACGTCGCCGTCGTCGATGCCGACACCACCGCCAAGGCCGTCGAAGCGGCCGGAGGCACCATCACCGTCGCACCCGTCGATGCGGGGCCCGGCGGCCGGCTGGCCGCATGCGTCGACCCCCGCGGAGGACAGTTCCGGCTGTGGCAAGCACGCCTGCGCCTCGGTGCACAGATCGTCAACGCGCCTGGCACGTGGAACTTCAGCGACCTGCTCACGTCGGACCCGACCGGCGCCGCCGCGTTCTATGCGCCGCTGTTTGGTTGGGAGATCGACGATGTCGGGTTCGCGACGGTGATCCGCAGGCCCGGCTACGGCGAACACCTCGCCTCGACCGTCGACCCCGGCATCAGGGAGCGGCAGTCCGCCATCGCGGCACCCCCGGGGTTCGAGGACGCCGTCGCCTGGCTGGCCGACGCCCCGGACGGCCAGCCCGACTTCTGGCGGGTGACCTTCGCCATCGCCGACCTGGACGCCTCCGCGGCCACCGCGGAGACCCTCGGCGCCACCATCCTCGCCACCGACGTCACCGAGTGGACGAAGACGGCGACCGTCCGGGACCCGCAGGGTGCGCAGTTCGTGCTGAGCCAGTTCACGCCGCCGACGGGCTAAAACACCCTATGCGTCAACGGGATTGATGCGGTCGACGATCAGCGGGTCGGCGGGGGTGAACGGGAAGTCGGGCAGGTCGTCGATGTGGGTGTTGAACGCCGCGGCCAACACCTTCCGCGAGTAGGCACTCGCCGAGGCGCGGTAGCCGATGTCGGCGGGGAAGGGCTGGTCGAAGAAGATGAGGAAGTGCCATGGATCGGTGCCGATGTTCTCGATGTGGTGCGGGTAGGCGCGAGGGATGAAGTACATGTCGCCGGTGGTCATGGTCCAGGTGTCGAGGGTGCCGTCGGGGTTCATGACGGTCATGCGGGCGTCACCGTGCTGGACGTAGCCCATCTCCGCAGTGACTGGATGCCAATGTGGTTCGCGCATACCGTCTTCGGTGACGCGCAGCGAGTACATCGAGATGTCCTTCAGCACCGGCCAGAACTGATCGCGGGCGAAGCGCGCGTTGCCGCTGACGTAGTTCAGCCCCGGCGCCTGGGCCTCGATGTCGAACTTGTGCGGGTCCTTGAAGTACGCCGCCGCCGGGATGTCGGGGGCGCCGATCCGGGCGGCGAGTTTGTGGTCGGTGGTGTCGCGGCGGATCTTGGACAAGTCGGACGCGGGCAGGTCGTAGGTGTTGCCAAGCACGGCATCGGAGAAGGCACCGAGCGTCGCACCGAACCCGAAGTCCTCTGGCCGCTCGTTGCGGAAGGCGATGATGAACTCCGCGACGTCGTCGCCGATGTTCTCGATGTGGTGCAGTGAGCCGGACTCGGCGTGGAACATCTGCCCCGCCGTGACGATGAACGTGGAGAACTTGCTGCCGTTGTCGAGGATCGAGACCAGCGCCGTTCCCGACACGCAGTAGGTAAGTTCGTTGGCGTTGGCATGCCAGTGCGGGGTGCGCATCGCGCCGGGGTTCAGCAGCACCCGCTTGATGGACAGGCCCTTGAGGATCGGCAGGTTGTCGGCGGTGACGCGTCGCATTGAGCCGAGGTCGGATTCCTCGACGATCTCGCCGTCGTGCAGTGACGTGGTGTGAGTGCTACGTGTGATGGACGTGGTCATGATCGTCTCCTTCGGTGTCTCCGCTGAGTGTCTGTCACCGGCGCCGAACCGGCGGGCATGACGAGTACTTTCGTCGAGAAAACTGCCGCCGTCGTCAACGCTGGCGGCACCATCGCCTACCGGCTAGCCCCCAGAAGCGCTACGGAACGAGGCTGACCGCGCGCCCCCGGGTATGGACCAAGAGCACCGCGGTGGCCACCACGGCTTCGAATAGCGACACCGCGGTCGCGACCGTCATCAGCGTGGAGGTGGGGATTGTCGCGGCGACGTCGACCACGCCAGCGTGGTGATGGCCAGGCGCCGACCAGTGCACCGCGACCATGCCGAGGTTCATCACCGCGACGACGCACCAGGCCCGTGTCGAGCTCGTCTTCCAGAGGTCGCGCGCGCAGTAGAGGCATGCGGCCGCCATTGCGATGACGAGCACCACCAGGACGGCGCTGTTCGTGCGGCCGAGCATCAGCCCGTGCACCACCGCCGAACCGACGGCGACCAGCGCGAACGCCCGTCTACCGACGACGGCGGAGCTGGTCGCGGTGGACATCGTTCAACTCTGACACCGGTGTGACGGCGGCGCCACCGGTGTGGTCACAGGCCGAGCAGCCGGACGGTGTGCTCGCGCATCTCGACCTTGCGAACCTTGCCGGTGACGGTCATCGGGAACTCGTCGACGACGTGGACGTAGCGCGGAATCTTGTAGTGCGCCAGCTTGCCTGCCGCGAAGGCGCGCACGGCCTCGACGTCGAGCGGCTCGGTGCCCGGCTTCATCCGGATCCAGGCGCAGACCTCCTCGCCGTACTTCTCGTCGGGAACGCCGATCACTTGCGCATCCTCGATGTCGGGGTGGGTGTAGAGGAACTCCTCGATCTCGCGCGGGTAGACGTTCTCGCCACCGCGGATCACCATGTCCTTGATCCGGCCGACGATGTTGCAGTAGCCGTCCTCCCGCATGACGGCCAGGTCGCCGGTGTGCATCCAGCCCTCGGAATCGATTGCCTCCGAGGTCTTCTCGTCGTCCTGCCAGTACCCGAGCATCACGGAGTAACCGCGGGTGCAGAATTCGCCGGGTTCGCCGCGCTCGACCACGACACCCGTTGCGGGGTCGACGATCTTGATCTCGACGTGCGGGTGTGCCCGGCCGATCGACGACGTACGCCGGTCCAGGTCGTCGTCGATCAGGGTCTGACAGGACACCGGCGACGTCTCCGTCATGCCGTAGGCGATGGCGACCTCGGTCATGTGCATGTCCTCGACACAGTGCTTCATCACCTCGACCGGGCAGACGGCGCCCGCCATGATTCCGGTGCGCAGCGACGACAGGTCACGGTCGGCGAACTTGGGGTGATTCTGCATGGCGATGAACATGGTCGGCACGCCGTACACGGCGGTGCACCGCTCCTGCTCGATCGCGGCGAGCGTCAAGCCCGGATCGAAGCCGGGCGCGGGGATTACCATCGTCGCGCCGTGCGAGGTGCAGCCGAGGTTGCCCATCACCATGCCGAAGCAGTGGTAGAACGGCACCGGAATGCACAACCGGTCACCGCGGCCGAGGTTGATGAGCTCGGTCGTGAAGAATCCGTTGTTGAGAATGTTGCGGTGCGACAACGTGGCACCCTTCGGGAAACCCGTTGTACCGGAAGTGTATTGGATGTTGATCGGCTCGGTGCTGGTCAGGCTGGCGAGACGGTCGGCCAGCGCGTCGGCCGGCACCTCGTCGGCCCGCGCCCGCAGCGCGGCCCAGTCGTCGGTGCCGAAGAAGACGACGTCGGTCAGGCCGGGCACCTCGGCGCGCACGGCGTCGACCATGGCCACGTAGTCGGAGTTCTTGAACGCGGTGGCCGCGAACAGCATGCGCGTGCCGGACTGGTTGAGCACGTAGGCGAGTTCGTGCGTGCGGTAGGCAGGGTTGACGTTGACCAGAATCGCGCCGATCTTGGCCGCCGCGTACTGGGTGATGGTCCACTCGGCGCAGTTCGGCGCCCAGATCCCCACCCGGTCGCCCTTGTCGATGCCGAGAGCCAACAAACCCCGTGCGACGACGTCGATCTCGGCGTTGACCTGTGCGTAGGTGAAGCGCACACCCTGGGCGAGGTCGACGAGCGCTTCGTCGTCCGGGTACCGCGCGGCGGTCCGTTCGAAGTTCGCGCCGATGGTCTCCTCGAGGATCGGCGCGTCCGTCGGGCCTGCGTCGTAGGACTTCATCCGTTCACCAGATCCTCGTAGCGGTACTCGGTCGCGATCGGCGTGCCGGCGGCGTGCGCGTCCTCTTCGCGCCCGCGCAGCTCGACGCGGCGGATCTTGCCCGAGATGGTCTTCGGCAGCTCGTAGAACTCGACGCGACGCACCTTCAGGTACGGCGCGAGATGGTCGCGGGCGTATTCCATGATCGCCTTGGCGGTTTCGCCGTCGGGATTCCAGCCGTCGGCCAGCGCGACGTAGGCCTTGGGCACCGACAACCGCGTGACGTCCGGTTGCGGCACCACCGCCGCCTCGACGACGGCGGGATGCTCGATGAGCACGCTCTCCAGCTCGAACGGCGACACCTTGTAGTCGGAGCACTTGAACACGTCGTCGGTGCGGCCGATGTAGGTGATGTAGCCGTCGTCGTCGCGCTGGGCGACGTCGCCGGTGTGGTAGTAGCCGCCCGCCATCACCGCCTCGTTGCGCTCGGGATCGGCGAGGTAGCCGGTCATCAGATTGACGGGGTTGGCTTGCACGTCAAGGCATATCTCGCCTTCGTCACCGGGCTGCCCGCTGACCGGGTCGATCAGCACCACGGGAACGCCGGGCATGGGCCGTCCCATCGACCCTGGCTTCACCGGCTGGCCGGGCGTGTTGCCGACCTGCAGCGTGGTCTCGGTCTGGCCGAACCCGTCGCGGATCGTCAGGCCCCACGCCCGTTCCACCTGAGCGATGACGTCGGGATTGAGCGGCTCACCGGCTCCGAGGATTTCGCGCAACCCTTCAGGCTTCGGGCCCAGGTCGGATTGAATCAGCATGCGCCACACCGTCGGTGGCGCACAGAACGTGTTGACGCCGGCCCGACGGATCTGATGCAACAGGGCCGCGGCGTCGAATCGGCGGTAGTTGTAGACGAAGATCGTCGCCTCGGCGATCCACGGCGCGAAGAAGCAACTCCACGCGTGCTTCGCCCAGCCCGGCGAGCTGATCGCCAGGTGTACGTCGCCGGGGCGCACGCCGATCCACGCCATCGTCGACAGGTGGCCCACCGGATAGCTCACCTGGGAGTGCTCCACCAGCTTCGGCTTGCTCGTCGTGCCCGACGTGAAGTAGATCAACATCGAATCGTCGACGGTGGTGCACGCGTCGAACCGGCCCGTTGGGGCGACGGCGTAGGCAGCCGAGTACGAGTGCCATCCGTCGACGGGGTGGCCGACGACGATGCGGCCGTAGTCGCCGGCGACGTCGTCGAACTTGGCGGTGTCCTCGTCGTTGGCGATGACGAACTTGGCACCACCGCGGTCGATGCGGTCGGAGAGGTCGGCTGGGCCCAGCGCACCGGTGGTCGGCATGATGACGGCGCCCAGCTTGGCGACCCCGAGCATCGATTCCCACAGCTCGACCTGGTTGCCGAGCATCAGGATGACGCGGTCGCCCTTGCCGACGCCGAGCCCCGCGAGCCACGTCGCGACCCGGTCGGAGCCTTCGGCCATCTCCGCGAAACTGACCTTCTGTTCGGCGCCGTCTTCCTCGACGATCCAGAGCGCCGTGCGGTCGTTGTCCCTGGCAATGACGTCGAACCAATCGGTGGCCCAGTTGAAGGTGCCGCGTAGCTGCGGCCAGGCGAAGGCATCGACCGCCTTCTCGTAGTCGCCGATCAGGTCGACAAGCTGGTCGCGCGCGGTGCGATACAGATCGGTGTTACTAGCCATGCCCGTAGGATCTACGTCACAGTAACTCGTCCGCTACCCCCGAAAGAGGGTGTTCGCCGTGTCCGCCTCGCTGCTGCGCCCGCGCGACGGTGATGCATTGCGGGCCGAACTCCGCCAGGTCGCGGATGCCACCGGGCTGCCACTGGCGTTCGGCGGCGAGGTGCACGGCGACACGTTGCTGCTCACGGAGTTCTTCGGCGCCCGCACGGGCGGCATGCGCGGGTTGGCGGTCCGGCCGAGCGCCGGGCTCGGTGGGGCGACGATGGTCGCCGGGCGGCCGATGGCGGTCGCCGACTACCGCCATGCCGCCACGATCACGCATGACTACGACGGGCCCGTGGTCGAGGAGGGCATCCGGTCGATCCTCGCGGTGCCGGTGGTGGTCGACGGCCGGGCGCGTGCGGTGCTCTACGGTGCGTACCGCGCTTCCGCTCCGATCGGCGGCAGGGCTGCCGACGCGATGCTGGCCTCGGCGCGGCGCCTGGGACACGAGTTGCGGGTGCGCGACGAGGTCGATCGGCGGATGCGGCTGCGGGAGGCGCAGTTGGCGAACTTCGCCGACGCGGTGGCCAATCCCGAGCAGATCCGCGAGGTGCACGCCGAACTTCGCCGCCTGGCGGCGGAGCCCGACGCCGCGCCGGCGATACGTGGCCAATTGCGCGAGCTGGCCGACCGGCTTGCGGGCGCCCTCGATGGCGATGGCCGGCCGGAGTCGGCACCACTGACGGCGCGCGAACTCGACGTGCTCTCGCAGGTTGCGCTCGGCTGCACGAACGCCGAAGCTGCCCAACGTCTTTCGCTGCGGCCAGAGACGGTGAAGAGCTACCTGCGCAGCGCGGCTACCAAGCTGGGCGCCCGGTCCCGTCATGAGGCAGTGAGCAAGGCGCGCCGGTCGCGACTGCTGCCGTAACGCACCGCCTCTCGTCCAACCTCCCGCTCCGCCCGTACCGCACCCTCCCCTGCCACCTATCCCGCGCCGCACCCTCCCCTGCCACCTATCCCGCACCGCACCCTCCCCTACCTCGTCGAAACTGCTGTCAGATCGTGAGTTTCGGACTTTTTGCGGTCTCACAGCAGTCTCGACGGAGCGGGCGGCGAACGACGAGCCTAACCCACGCTGGCTCAACCACTATTGAATTTGCCCACCTACGAGCGACTTTCGTCGATCACTGCCCACGCGCTCCTACCCAGTGGCCCGAAAGTCGCTCGTAGGTGGGCAAATAACGCAACCTATATTCCGGAGGCAGGTGGTGCGCATGTTGTCCACAATGTCCTCTGCGCACCTCGAAACTGCTGTGAGATCGCAATTTTCGCACTTTTTGCGATCTGACAGCAGTCTCGGCGCGGAGGTGTGGGGTGCGGCGGCCCGGGCATGGGCGCTGGCGCGGACGGCAGGCTGGGGCGGGGGTGCCAGCGCGGGCCGGGCGAGCACCGCCCCTCAGGCCAGGGAATCCACCCAGGCTCGGTGCAGGGCGGCGTACCTGCCGTCGCTGCGAATCAACTCGTCGGGCGGGCCGTCCTCGACGATCTGGCCGTGCTCGAGGACCAGCACCCGGTCGGCGATCTGGACCGTCGACAACCGGTGCGCGATCACCACCGCGGTGCGGTCGGCCAGCACGGTCGCGAGCGCCCGCTGTACCAGCCGCTCGCTGGGGATGTCCAACGACGACGTGGCCTCGTCGAGGATCAGCACCGCAGGGTCGGCGAGGAACGCGCGCGCGAACGCAATCAACTGCCGCTGCCCTGCCGACAGTCGGCCGCCGCGCTTGGCCACGTCCGTCTCGTACCCGTCGGCGAGCGTGTCGATGAACCGGTCCACGCCCACCGCCGTGGCAGCCGCCCGCACCTCGGCGTCCGTCGCATCGGGACGGCCGAACCGGATGTTGTCGGCGATGGTGCCCTCGAACATGAAGTTCTCCTGCGTCACCATCACCACGTGGTGACGCAGATCGGCCTGCGAGAGATCGCGGAGGTCGACGCCATCGAGCGTCACCGAGCCCGCAACGGGGTCGTAGAACCGGGCGATCAGCTTGGCGATCGTGGTCTTGCCCGCCCCCGTGGTGCCGACCAGTGCCACGGTCTGGCCCGCCGGTATTTCCAGGTGCAGATCGGGCAGCACCGGCCGGCCGGGTTGGTAGGAGAAGTCCACGTGATGAAAGCCGATGTCGCCCTTCACGTTCTGCAACTGCACCGGGTGCGGCGGATCCTGGATGCCGGGCTCCTCGGCCAGCACGCCCGCGATCTTCTCCAGCGCCGCGGCCGCGGACTGGAAGGTGTTGAAGAACTGCGAGATCTCCTGCATCGGCTCGAAGAAGATCCGCAGGTACAACAGGAACGCCGTCAGCGTGCCCAGCGTCATCTCGCCCTGCAGCACCCGATAGCCGCCGTACAGCAGCACCACTCCGGTGGTGATGTTGCCGACCAGCCGGACCCCCGGCATGAAGACCGCGAGCAACTTGAAGGCCCGCTCGTTGATGGTCTTGTACTGGTCGGCGACGTCTTCGAAGATCTCCTGGTTGCGCGGCTCCCGGCGGTACGCCTGAACCGCCTTGATGCCCGTCATGGTCTCGACGAACTGCACGATCACCAGCGCGGCGCTCTCGCGCACCTTCTTGTACGTCTTCGACGACTGCGCGCGGAACCACCACACCAGCAGCACCAGGACGGGGAAGGCGCACAGGCACATCAGGCCCAGCCGGACGTCGAGCACGACGAGCAGCACCGCCGTGCCGCACAGCGTCAGGATCGCGGTGATGAGACCGTCGAACCCGGTCTGCAGCATGTCCTGGATGGCCTCGACGTCGTTGGTCGAACGGGCGACCACCCGGCCGGACGTGTAGCGGTCGTGGAACGCGACGTCGAGACGCTGGAAGTGCCGGAACAGCCTACGGCGCAACTCGAGAAGCACCTTCTGGCCGATCCGTCCGGACCGGCGCAGGAAGAACATCCGGCTGGTGGCCTGAATCAATACGACACCGCACAGCGCCGCGACGATCGTCAGCAGCTCGCGGGACGAGTGGCCCTCCACGATGGGCGGGATGCCGTGGTCGATCCCGCGCTGTACGAGCAGCGGTACGGACAGCCGCGCGGCGTTCTCCGCCACCACGACGATCGCCAACAGCGCGACCGTGGTGACGTAGGGCCGCAGCAGTGAACCCAACAGCGAGCGGGCCTCGCGGCGGCGCGAGACCGATTCGTCGATGGGCAGGTCGTCGTCGTCATTGGTGACGGCGCGGCCGCGCCAGTCCGTCGTCGTCATGACCGTTTGCTCTTCGCGCAGGCGCTCATCATCGGCGTTCCGCCGCTTCCCGCTCGCGGCCGTCCTCGTGGGCCTCGGCCGCCTCGCGCTCCAGGTATAGGCGATCCAGACGGTTGCGGTCTTCGTCCTGCGCCCAGTCGCAGCTGCGCTCCACGTCCTCGTCGAGGTCGTCGTCGGCGGCCAGCAGGTAGCGGTACTCCGGTGCGGTGGCGAGCAATTCGGCATGGGTGCCGACGTGCGTGATGGTGCCGGCTTCGAGCAGAGCCACCCGATCGGCGAGCAACACCGTCGAGGCGCGGTTGGCAATCACCACTCCGGTCAGCGACCCCAGCACCCGGCGCAGCGCCTCGGTGACGACAGCCTCGGTGTGCACGTCGAGCGCCGAAAGGGTGTCGTCGAGCACCAGGATCGACGGACCCGCCAGCAGCGCGCGTGCCAGCGCGAGGCGCTGCCGCTGCCCGCCGGACAGGCTCATGCCCTGCTCGCCGATGCGGGTGTCCAGGCCGAACGGCAATTCGTAGACGAAGTCGGCCGCGGCGACCTCGACGGCCTCTGCGAGCTGCTCGTCGGTGGCGTCGGGCCGGCCCAGCCGCAGGTTCTCGGCCACCGACATCGAGAACAAGGTCGGATCCTCGAACGCCGTCGCAACGGCCTGCCGCAGCGCGGGCAGCGACAAGTCGCGGATGTCGCGGCCGTCGATGAGGATGCGGCCCTCGGTGACGTCGTAGAGCCGCGACAGCAGCGACGCCAGCACCGACTTGCCCGAGCCCGTCGACCCGACCAGGGCCAGCGTCTCGCCGGGCTCCACGGTGACGCTGAGATGCCGAAGCGCCCAGTCGTCCTGTGCGGCGTCTGGGAACCGGAAGCCGACGTCGATCAGCTCCAACCGCCCGCCGCGCGGCGTCTCGGCCGTCGGCCCGTCGGTGATCTCGCGCGGCGCGTCGAAGATCTCGGCGACGCGGTTGGCCGCCGTCATCGACTCCTGCGTCATCGACAGCAGGAAGCCCAGCGACGCGATGGGCCACACCAGCGACAGCATCATCGTGATGAACGCGACGAGCGTGCCCATGGTGACCAGGCCGTTGCCCGCCGCGTAGGCGCCGACGCCCAGCACGATGATCAACGTGAGGTTCGGGATGACCTCGAGCAGCGTCCAGAAGTTCGCGGACACGCCGACCTTGCTGACCTCGGTGTCGAACAGCTTGGTGGCGCGCTCGTCGAACCGTTGATAGGCGTACTCCTCGCGGCCGAACGCCTTGACCACGCGCAGCCCGAGCGCCTGCTCCTCCACGTGGGTCGCGACGTTGCCGGACTGGTCCTGGGCGGCGCGGGAGAGCTTGGTGAACTGGCGCTGGAAGTGCAGCACGGTCGCGGTGATCGGCACGATCGACACCACCACCACGACGCCGAGCGGCCAGTACATCGCCAACAGGATGCCGGTCACCACGACGATCTGGATGACGTTGAGCAGCAGGAAGAGCAGCCCGAATGACAGAAACTGGCGGATGGTGCTCAGATCGTTCATCACCCGGGAGAGCAGCTGGCCGGACTGCCACTTGCCGTGGAAGGACATCGGCAGGATCTGCAGGCGCGCGTAGAGGTCCTTGCGGATGTCGGCCTCGACGCCCATGGTGGCCCGGGCCACCAACCAACGCCGGATGAACCACAGCACCGCCTCGGAGACGAGGAGCGCGGTGGCGGCGGTGCCGAGGACCCACAACTGTTGCTGATTCTGCTGCCGGACCGGACCGTCGATCACAGCCTTGGTCATCAGTGGGATCGTGACGGTGGCGGCGAGGCTCAGCAGCGCCGCGACGAGCATGGCGGCCCACCGCGCCCGGTACGGCTTCAGGTACGGCAGCAGCCGCAGGATGTCCGACGACGCCCTGATCCGCCGCGGCGGCGGCGCGATGGCCGGCACGGAGCGAAGCCCCGACTCGTCAGCGCGCATCGATTCACCCATCAACTCTTGTCTATCCCACACCTACGACATCGACCCCGTCGACGCGTCGCCACCGAAAACCCCCGGCTTCAAGGTTCCCACGGCGGACAACCGAATAACGATCACGTCAGGCCGCGACCGTGTCGTCCCGGAACTGCGTTTCGTACAGCTCGGCGTAACGCCCGCGGCGGCCCAGCAGCTGTGCGTGGGTTCCCCGTTCGACGATACGGCCGTCCTCGACGACCAGGATCAGGTCGGCGGCGCGGATCGTCGACAGCCGGTGGGCGATGACGATCGACGTCCGGCCCTCCAGCGCCTCGGCCAGCGCCTGCTGCACCGCCGCCTCCGACTCGGAGTCCAGCGACGCAGTGGCCTCGTCGAGTACGACGACGCGCGACCGGCCCAGCAACAGCCGCGCGATGGTCAGGCGTTGACGCTGACCGCCGGACAGCCGGTAACCGCGCTCGCCGACGACGGTGTCCAACCCGTCGGGCATGTCCTCGACCACGTCGGCGAGGCGGGCGCGCCGCAGCGCGTCCCACAACTGGTCGTCGTCGGCATCCGGCGCCGCAAGGGTCAGATTCGACCGGATCGACTCGTGGAACAGGTGACCGTCCTGGGTGACGACACCGACCGTCTCCTTCAACGACGCGAACGTCACGTCGCGCACATCGGCCCCGGCAAGCCGGACCGCACCCGAGTCGACGTCGTACAGCCGCGCCACCAACGACGCGATCGTCGACTTGCCCGCACCCGAGGAACCCACCAACGCCACCATCTGCCCGGCGGGCGCGGTGAACGAAACACCGTGCAGCACTTCGTCGCCGCCGCGATCGTCGAGCACCGCGACCTCCTCCAGCGAGGCCAGCGACACCTTGTCCGCCGACGGATAGCCGAAGCGGACGTCGTCGAACTCGACGGTGACCGGACCGTCGGGCACCGGCACCGCGCCGGCCCGCTCGCGGATCAGCGGCGTCAGGTCGAGCACCTCGAACACCCGCTCGAAACTCACCAGCGCACTGGCGATTTCGACGTGCGCGTTGGCCAGCGCCGTCAGCGGCGCGTAGAGCCGGGTCAGCAGCAGCGCCAGCGAGACGATCGCACCGGCCTCCAGATGGCCGCCGATCGCCAGCACGCCGCCAAGCCCGTACACCAGCGCCAGGGCGAGCGCCGACATCAACGTCAACGAGTTCATGAAGGTGGACTGCAGCATCGCCGATCGGACGCCGATGTCGCGGACCCGGTCCGCGCGCACCGCGAATTCGTCGGACTCCCGGACCGGATCGCCGAACAGCTTGACGAGCGTCGCGCCGGGCGCCGAAAAGCGTTCCGTCATCTGGGTATTCATCGTCGCGTTGTAGATCGCACTCTCGCGGCTGAGCTTCGCCATGGTGCGCCCGATCCGGCGCGCGGGCAGCAGGAACAGCGGGGTCAGCAACAGCGACAGCGCGGTGATCTGCCACGAGATGCTCAGCATCACGCCGAGCGTCAGGGCCAGCGTGACGAGGTTGCCCACCACGCCGGACAGGGTGTCGGAGAACGCGCGCTGGGCGCCGATGACGTCATTGCCGAGCCGGCTGACGAGGGCGCCGGTGCGGGTCCTGGTGAAGAACGCCACCGGCATGCGCTGCACGTGGTCGAAGACGGCGGTGCGCAGGTCCAGGATGAGGCCCTCGCCGATGTTCGACGACAGCCAGCGGGTCAGCAGTCCGACCGCGGTTTCGGCCAGCGCCACGACGGCGATGATCGACGCGATGACCACGACGGTGGACGCCGGGCCGCCGTGCACGATGGCGTCGACCACCCGGCCGGCAAGCACCGGTGTGGACACCGCAAGCAGCGCGCCCACCACGCTGACCGCGACGAATCCGCCCAGCCGCCGATGGTGGCGCGCCGAGAAGCGCCAGATCCGCTTCAGCAGCTCGCGGTTGGCGAGCGAGCGCAGGTTGCCGCCATTCGCTCGTGTCTGCCGGTACAGCGTCTGACGCGCGACCGTTTCCAAGTTCATGTAATCACCGTAAAACCTCAACAATGGATGAGGTCAATTCACTCCCCCCGGGCGATCTGTGGAGTTTCGGCGGCGGTTAGCGCGGCTAAAACTCCACAAATCGCAGGGTCAGACGATGCCGAAGTACCCGATCACCCCCGCCGCGACCACGATCAGCAGCGGGTTGAGCTTGGTGAACACGAAGATCAGCGTGCAGATCCCGGTCAGCGTGTAGGCCCGCCAGTCGTGGTCGGCGGCGCGGCTCATCACCAGCGACGTGGCCAGGATGAGCCCAACGGTCAGCGGCGCGAAGCCCCTCTCGACGGCGATCCGCCACTTGGAGTCCTGCGCCCGCTGCCAGAACTGCGTGATGACGTACACCAGCGACGCCGCCGGGATCACCATGGCGGCCGTCGCGATCACCCCGCCAAGAATGGCGCCGGGCACTCCCCCGACCGGCAGGCCCGCGGCGTACCCGACCATGGCGACGATCAGGATGCTCGGGCCCGGCGCCGTCTGGGAGATGGAGAAGACGTCGGCGAACTGGCTGTCGGTCAGCCAGCGGTGGTCGTGCACCGCGCGCAGGTGCATCTCGGGAAGGACTGCGTTGCCGCCGCCGATCGACAGCAGGGACAGCGTGCCGAATAGCGCGATGATCTGCAGATACGTGCTCACGCCTTGGCCTCGCGGCGGGGCCACGCCCAGATCAGGCTGAGCGGCGCGAGGACCGCCAGTGTGCCGAGCAGCGGCCACCGCAGCAGGCCGTTGAGCACGAACGCGCCCGCGAACAGCGCGATCGGCACCAGCCCGGTGAGGCACTTCTGGCCGGTCTTGATCACCATCGCGACGGTCAGTGCGACGGCCGCAGCCGACGCTCCGTGCAGGACGCCCTTGACCGCGGGCACCTCCTTGAAGCGGAAGTACAAGTAGGCCATCACCAGCACGAACACCAGCGGCATGACGCACAGCCCGACCACGGCCGCGACGGCACCGGGGATGGCCCGCATCTTGGTGCCGACGAACACGGCCATGTTGACCTGATTGGCGCCGGGGAGGATCCGGCACATCGTCATCGCGGAAAGGAACTCCTCCTCACCCATCCACTGCTTCTCGACGACGAGCACCTCGCGCGACCACGCCGACAGCCCACCGCCGAACGAGGCCAGCGCGATGTGGTTGAACGTCCACGCCAGTTCGAACAATGAGACTTCCCCCGACTTGGTAGCCGGGACTTCACTCATGACGCAGTTCGTGGTCGTGCGGGAAGTCGTCCTCGTGGTGCGTTGACGGGTCGAGCGGATCCGGCGCGTGGTACTGGTGCGAGAGTTCCCAGTCCTCGTCGAAGACCGACTTGAGGCGCGCGACGACGGCCGGTTCGGTGACCTCGAGACCGAGCTCGCGACGCAGGTCGAAGGCACTGCGGTCGATGTTCATGGAGCCGACCAGTGCCCGTTCGTCGTCGACGATCAGCAACTTGGCGTGCACCCGGAGGTTCTTCTGCTTGTGCACCTTGACGCCCAACCGGCCCAAGGTGCGCAGCGACGCGAAGGTGTCGAGCACGTCCACGTCGCTGATGCCGTGTCTGCCGCCGCACAGCACGTGCACCTTCACACCGCGTTGGGAGGCCGCCGCGAGATGGTCGAGGATCACCGCGTCGACGTACTTGGGGTGCTGGACGTCGAGGCGGTGCGTGGCGGTATCGATGAACTGGGCCATGTGAAACCGCGAGTTGGAATTGCTCCACAGCAGGCCCTCGTACACCGATGGCACCCAGTCGACGTGGTTCCAGTCGGCGTTGAAGACCTCGACGATCTGCGCCACGTGACACGGGTCTTGGGTGATGACGCCGTAGTCGCGCGTAAGGGTGAAGTACTTCTCGCACAGGTTGAACGTCGCGACCAGCGCTGCCTTCTCGTCGACCACGATCGACTTCTCGTGCGTAACGTAGAACTTCGGATTCGCCCACTGCACCGTGATGCCGGCGTTGGTGAACCGTTCGTAGGTCTCGTCGTTGGCGCGGTCGCCGCCCGACCGTGCGGCGTTGAGCATGACCCGCACGTCGACGCCCGCCTGCCGTCGCCCGATGACCGCGTCGATGAGGTCTTCCGAGGTGAAGGTGAACTGCTTGAGGAACAGTGACTGCTGCGCCGATTCGATGAACTCCCGGACCGGCCCCAGGCCGTCGTCGGGTTGGACGATCAGGCGGGGACCGTTGGGCTGCACGACTGACGAAGTTAGCACTGGTGACGGCGGTTTGGGCGGGACGCGACGTGAACTCTCGCAGACGGTAGAGCAGCGCAGTCCCGCGCCTAACACGCCCGGAGACGGTCATCGGGCAAGATGACCCTATGGACAGCGGAGGAGCGTCACCCCGGGTGCTCGTGGTGGACGACGATCCCGACGTGCTCGCGTCGTTGGAGCGCGGGCTTCGGCTATCCGGATTCGACGTGTCCACCGCCGTCGACGGCGCCGAGGCGCTGCGCAGTGCCACCGAGACGCGGCCCGACGCGATCGTCCTCGACATCAACATGCCCGTGCTCGACGGCGTCAGCGTGGTGACCGCGTTGCGCGCGATGGACAACGACGTGCCGGTCTGCGTGCTGTCGGCGCGTAGTTCGGTCGACGACCGCGTCGCGGGCCTCGAGGCAGGCGCCGACGACTATCTGGTCAAGCCGTTCGTGCTGGCCGAGTTGGTGGCGCGGGTGAAGGCGCTGCTGCGCCGGCGCGGCGCCACCGCGACGTTCTCGTCGGAGACCATCAACGTCGGGCCGCTGGAGGTCGACATCCCCGGCAGGCGCGCCCGCGTCAACGGCGTCGACGTCGACCTGACCAAGCGCGAATTCGATCTGCTCGCCGTGCTCGCCGAACACAAGACCGCGGTGCTGTCTCGCGCCCAGTTGCTCGAGCTGGTCTGGGGCTACGACTTCGCCGCCGACACCAACGTGGTCGACGTGTTCATCGGCTACCTGCGCCGCAAGCTCGAGGCCAACGGCGCGCCTCGCCTCCTGCATACCGTTCGCGGCGTGGGATTCGTCCTCCGAACTCAGTGATGCCGTGAATCTGCTGTCGCGGTTCCTGCGGCGCACACCGTCGCTGAGGACCCGCGTCGCGTTCGCCACGGCCATCGCGGCGGCGATCGTCGTCGGCATCGTCGGCACCATCGTCTGGGTCGGCATCACCAACGACCGCAAGGAGCGGCTGGACCGTCGCCTCGACGAGGCCGCCGGTTTCGCGATCCCGTTCCTGCCGCGCGGTCTCGACGAGATCCCGAAGTCGCCCAACGACCACGACGCCGTCATCACCGTGCGCAAGGACGGGGACGTCACGTCGAATTCGGACGTGATCCTGCCCGAGCTGCCCGCCGGGTACGCGGACACCGTCGTCAACGGGGTGCGCTACCGCGTGCGGACGGTGGAGATCCGGGTCCCGGAACCGATGCAGGTTGCCGTCGGCGCGACCTACGACGCCACGATCGCCGACACCAACAACCTGCACCGGCGGGTGATCATCATCTGCTCGTTCGCCATCGGCGCGGCGACCGTGGCCGGCTGGCTGCTGGCCGCGTTCGCGGTGCGCCCGTTGAAGCGGCTCGCGCAGCAGACGAGGGCGATCGACGTGGGAGGTGAGGCGCCCGACGTCGAGGTGCGCGGCGCCACCGAGGCCGTCGAGATCGGCGAGGCCCTCAACGGCATGGTGCAGCGCATCTGGGAGGAGCAGGACCGCACCAAGGCCGCGCTCGCGTCGGCACGCGACTTCGCCGCGGTGTCGTCGCACGAATTGCGCACCCCGCTCACCGCGATGCGAACGAACCTCGAGGTGCTGGCCACGCTCGACATGCCCGAGGAGCAACGCAAGGAAGTGCTCGGCGACGTCATCAGGACGCAGTCGCGCATCGAGGCCACCTTGACGGCGCTCGAGCGGCTCGCCCAGGGCCAGCTGTCCACGTCCGACGACCACGTGCCCGTCGACATCACCGAGTTGCTCGACCGCGCCGCGCACGACGCAATGCGGGTCTACCCCGACCTGGACGTCTCGCTGGCGCCCGCGCCGACGGTCATCATCCTCGGCTTGCCCACCGGGTTGCGGCTAGCCGTCGACAACGCGATCGCCAACGCGGTGAAGCACGGAGGCGCGACCCGGGTGCAGTTGTCTGCAGTCAGTTCGCGGGCGGGCGTGGAGATCGCGATCGACGACGACGGTGTCGGCGTTCCCGAGGAAGAGCGCACGGTGGTGTTCGACCGGTTCAGCAGGGGGTCGACGGCGTCGCACTCCGGGTCGGGGCTCGGCCTCGCACTCGTTGCCCAGCAAGCCGAATTGCACGGTGGCACGGCGTCGTTGGAGCACGGCCCGCTCGGTGGTGCCCGGTTGCTGCTGCGGCTTCCGGGCCCGTCGTAGCGGGGCTTCCCCGTCGGTCAGTGTGCGGTTTCGTACGCCTGCACGGCGAGTCGCGTACGAATTCGCACGGTCACCGGGAGTTCGAATCCCGTTTTCGGTCAGCGCGGAGGCGGCGTCGTCGCCGAGGCGTTGACCCGAATCTCGTTGACCACCTTGACGTTCGGCCACTCCTGCGCCGCGGTCGATGCGGCAGCGGCCTTGACGTCCTCGGACGGGGCGGTACCGGTCAACGTGATCACGCCACGCTCGAGTTTCAGGCCGAAGCCGGTGATCTCCACTGCGGTGCTGAACACGCCGCCCAGCGCGGCGAGGTCGGGCGCCTGGGCGCCGGGAACGACCCTGAAGTCGTCGACGATCTCGGCCCCGGGCAACGCCGACCTGAGCGCGTCCACGAACGACGCCTTCGTCGCCTCGTCGGGAAGGTCACCGGCGAGCCTGAAGCCGTTGCCGGTACGGAAGATCGAGAACGGTGCGTACGCCGAGGCGGGTGGGTTCGTCGTCGTCGTGGTCGTCGTCGTGGTGGCCGACGTGCTGGACGGCGCGGCGTCGTTCGCCGGCCCGCCCTGACCGCCACACCCGGTCAGCGCGAAGAGCCCGACGAGGACGAGCGCCAGCAGCCCGGTACGCAGTTCGTGGCCAGTCAGCGGACGTCGAGCAGATCGATGACGAAGATCAGCGTCTTGCCCGACAACCGGTGCCCCGAGCCCGCGGCACCGTAGGCCTGAGCCGGCGGGATGACCAGCTTGCGTCGCCCACCGACCTTCATGCCCGGGATGCCGTCCTGCCAGCCCTGGATCAGGCCGCGCAGCGGAAACTCAATCGACTCGCCGCGGTTCCACGAGCTGTCGAATTCCTCGCCCGTGTCGTACTCGACACCGACGTAGTGCACCTTGACGGTGCCGCCGGGCACCGCCTCGGCGCCGTCGCCGACCGTGACGTCCTCGATCAGCAAGTCAGCGGGTGCGGGACCATCGGGAAATTCGATCTCGGGTTTCTTGTCGCTCGCCACGTCCCACACCGTAGTCGGGCAGACTGGTCGGGTGGACAAGGACCATGACATTCTCGCCCAGGTCAATCAGCTCGTCGCCGAGGAGCAGCAGCTTCGCGACAAGGTGCAGCACGGCGACATCGATGAAACCGAGGAGCATCGCCGGTTGCGCGCCGTCGAGGTTCAGCTCGACCAGTGCTGGGACCTGCTGCGGCAGCGCCGGGCCCTGCGTGAGACGGGTCAGGACCCCGATCAGGCGCAGGTACGCCCGCCCGATCAGGTCGAGGGCTACCTGAACTGACGCAGTGACATCCCCCGTCGCTTCGCTCGCCCCGCCGTGACGTCCGACGATCGCTTCGACGTCGTCATCGTCGGTGGCGGCCACAACGGACTGGTGGCCGCCGCGTACCTGGCGCGAGCCGGTAGGCGGGTCCGACTACTCGAGCGCCTCGGCCACGTCGGCGGCGCAGCGGTGTCGGCGCATGCGTTCGACGGGGTCGACGCGCGGCTGTCGCGCTACTCGTATCTGGTCAGCCTGCTGCCGCGACGCATCCTCGACGACCTCGGGGCGCGGGTTCGGCTGGCCCCCCGCCGCCATTCGTCGTACACGCCGGATCCCGCGACCGCCGGCGCGACCGGCCTGCTGGTTGGGCCGCACAGCACCTTCGACGCCGTCGGAGCGGCCGCCGACCAGGCGGGTTTCGACGAGTTCTACCGGCGCTGCCGCGCCGTGACCGAGCGGTTGTGGCCGACGCTGACCGAGCCGTTGCGGACCCGGCACGACGCGCGGGCCCAGGTGCTGTCAGGCGGTGACCAGGACGCCGCGACGGCCTGGCAGCAGCTTTTCGCCGACCCGATCGGTGCCGCGATCACCGGCGCCGTCGGCAGTGATCTGGTTCGTGGCGTGATGGCCACCGATGCGCTGATCGGCACGTTCGCCCGCACCGACGATCCGTCGCTGCGACAGAACGTCTGCTTTCTCTACCACCTGGTGGGCGGAGGCACCGGCGACTGGGACGTCCCGATCGGCGGCATGGGCGCGGTGAGTGGCGCGTTGGCCGGGGCGGCGTTCAGCCATGGCGCCGAGATCGTCACGGGTGCCGACGTCCAGGCGATCAGTCCCGACGGTGACGTGACCTACCTCCACGACGGCACCCAGCGACGGATCCACGGGCGGACGGTGCTCGCCGGGGTCACACCGACGGTGCTGGCGCGACTGCTCGGAGAACCGGAGCCGCAGCAGGCTCCGGGCGCACAAGTCAAGGTGAACCTGATGCTGCGCCGGCTACCGCGCCTGCGTGACCAATCCGTCAGTGCCGAAGAGGCTTTCGGCGGTACGTTCCACATCAACGAGAACCTCAGCCAGCTCGACGCCGCGTACGACCGGGCGTCAGCCGGCGGCGTGCCCGACCCGCTGCCGTGTGAGATCTACTGCCATTCCCTGAGCGATCCGACCATCCTGTCCGACGACCTACGGGCGACCGGCGCTCAGACTCTCACGGTGTTCGGTCTGCACACCCCCCACCAACTGCTGACCGGAGCCGATCCCGACGTCATGCGCACCAGACTGACCGACGCAGTGCTGGCATCGCTGGATTCCGTTCTCGCCGAGCCCATTCGGGACGTAGTGATGAACGACGCCCACGGCCGGCCCTGCATCGAGGCCAAGACCACCGCGGATCTGGAGGAGGCGCTCGGCATGACGGCGGGCAACATCTTCCACGGCGCGCTGCGCTGGCCGTTCGCCGAGGACGACGAACCCTTGGAGACGGCGGCCCAGCGCTGGGGCGTCGCCACCCGACACAATGCGATCTTGTTGTGCGGCTCCGGATCTCGCCGGGGCGGGGCGGTGTCTGGCATCGGCGGCCACAACGCCGCGATGGCCGTGCTCGAGGGCTAGGCCATCGCCTTGGCCAACGCCACGTGGCCCTCGAAGCCGAGATCGGTGGCCATGGCGCGGTAGCGATCCGCATACTGCCGGTAACCCGTGTCGTCACCGCAAGCCAGAGCGACCGTGGCCCGCATCCGCAGCAGCCCAACCTCGCATAGCGGCAGACCCCTGACGGGCGAGTGCGCCAGTCGTTCGATCGCGCATCGCGCCTCTGCGACGTCACCTTCCTCGCCGCGGCCCAGCAGGGTATCGGTCAGAATGCCGGCGCATACGACGCCGTAACCGAACTGCCGGTTGGTGAAGACGGTATCGACCGACGCGCGCATGATCGGAATCGCGCCATCGGCGTCGCCCTGGCGCGCACGCTCGCGCGCGAGGTAGAGATCGATCATCGGCAGTTCCGTCGCGAAGAACTGTCCCGTCAAACACATTTCACGGGCCTTCACGAGGTAGCGAAGTCCGCGTTCCCGGTCGGTGTCGCTCTCGATCAGGACCGCACCAAAGATGTAGCGGGTGAGGACCACCGCGGTGTGATCACCGGACTTCACGGCGATTTGCAGTGCCTCCTCCAGGTCGGCAACCGTCGTGGCGTCGGGCTCGAGAACGTGGTTGACGACGGGACCGGCGTACCGGTACACGGCGGCGCGGGCGAACGTCAGCCCGTCGGTGGCCCGCGCCATCGCGAGGGCATCGTCGAGATCGGTTCGCCAGCCGGGGATTCCGAGCCAGTATCGGGCGTAGCCGCGGAAGAGGATCGACAACGACAACGGCGAGCCGACGATGTAGTTGCCCATCGTGGAATCGCCCGCGGCGAGGTCGATCGCGCGTTGGGCCCACCGCAGAAGTTCGGTGATCTGGCCGGCTTCCTGACAGATCACCATCGCGCCGAACGCCATGCCCACGATGAGTTGGGGATCCCCGATCGCCTCCAGGAGACCGATCTGCTCGGTCGCCAATCGGTCGGCCTCGACGGCGCGGCCGTGCAGCATGCACTCCGTGATCTGACCGAGCATGGCCATGGCCAGCGACCGCTTGTCGTCAGCGGCTGTGCACAGCTGACGGAGCTCCTCGAACCCGGAGTGTGAGACGTTGGCCGCCGTCCGGTATGCGG
The DNA here is from genome assembly GCF_000620625.1 of Mycobacterium sp. URHB0044. Classification (GTDB taxonomy): domain Bacteria; phylum Actinomycetota; class Actinomycetes; order Mycobacteriales; family Mycobacteriaceae; genus Mycobacterium. The sequence goes on from NZ_JIAW01000003.1 coordinate 87,720, forward strand.
TGGCGCACAGCAGCGTTCGAGGGGCGATGCGCATAGCCATTCGATTCGGGTCGTCGGTGGGCAACGCATCGGCGACGCCGCGCGCGCGGGACCAACTGGTGCGGGCGGCGATGATGTCCCTGCTGATCGACCAGCCCCCGGCACGCATGTGCCAGCCGTAGGCGGCATGGGCGTCGCCGGCCGCCTGTAGGTGCCCGGCGATCAGAGCGGCGTTCTCGTCGGCTGACTCCGGATGGCGCGTTGCGATCGAGGACCCGAGCCGGCGATGCAGGTCCGCGCGGTCGGCCTTGAGCTGTGACTCGTAGGCCACCGCACGGATGAGCGGATGGTGAAATACGTACTCGGCGGGCTGGGTCGACTTCACCCGGTCGATCAGATCCGCCCCGACCAGTTCGTCGACGACGGGAGTGACGCCGAGAGCTTCGAGCAGCTCGGGGTCGAACCGAGATCCGATCACGGCGGCGGCGTTGAGCGTGCGCTTGCAGGCCGGGGTGAGACGGTCGATGCGGGCCGCGATGGTCGCCTGCAGGGTCGGTGGGACGGTGACCTCGGCGACGCCGTGGTCGCGGACGTACGAGCCACGCTCGCCGCGAAGCACGCCCTGCTCGACGAGGTCGCGGACCAATTCCTCGGCGAAGAAGGGGTTGCCAGCCGCGCGGTCGCCGATGGTGCCGGCAAGCGCAGCGACGGACGGATCGGTGCCCAATTGTTCGGTGATCAACGTCGCCGAATCCGACGCGTTCAGCGGCGCGAGTTCCAGCGTTTGAGCACCGGCGACGGCCCGCAATGCCCCGTCGTACTCGGGACGGTAGGTCACGATCACCAACGTCGGGGTCGCCGGTATCACCGACGCGAAGTCCGCCAGCATCGATTCGCTGACTTCGTCGATCCAGTGCGCGTCCTCGATGACGTAGACAGCAGGCGTTTCCCTCCTGAGCAATGCGGCGTTGATCAACGCTGTCAGTCGCCTGCGGCGCGCATCCGGATCCACCTTGGGCGTCGCAACGTCCGGGTCGGCGACACCCAGCAGGTCGTGCAGCATGAGCAAGTCGTGCGAGTCCGCCTCGGGGAACAACGTCTGGAGCCACGCCCGTGCCGTCTCGTCGTCGGCTTCTTTGACGCCGGTGCCCGCCCGCAACAACTGGCCTGCTGCATGGAACGGCACGTCGCGGACGTGCGATTCGCAGAACGCACTGAAGACGTCGATGCCCGCGGAGACTGCGGTCGCGACCACTTCGCGGACCACGCGGCTCTTGCCCATTCCGGCGGGTCCGACGATGCCGACCACCCCACCGTGGCCGTCGATGGCGCGGCCCAGCATTCCCTCCACGGCCGTCATCTCTTGCTGGCGGCCGACGAGGCTCAGCTCGCCGTGGTGGCGCATACCGGAGTTCGGGGTGAGCGCGAACAGGCGTCGCGCCAGAACCGGATCGGTGCGGCCCTTGATCAGCACCGGCTCGCGGTCGCCCAGTTCGGTGACGTCTCGAACCAGATGCGCCGTCGACTCGGACACCATCACACCGCCGGGCGGAGCGGCGGCTTCCATCCGCTGCGCCATCCCCACCTGCTCTCCGATTGCGGTGTACGACTTTGGGCGAGAACCGATTTCACCGGCAATCACTCGGCCGGAGTTCAGCCCGACGCGCACGGCGAACGTCGCACCGTCGCGTTTGGCGACCTCCTGCGCCAACTGCGCCACCCCGAGTTGAATGCTCAACGCCGCCCGGCATGCGCGTACCGCGTGATCCTCGAGTGCAATTGGCGCCCCGAACACCGCCATCACGCCGTCCCCGGTGAACTTGTCGACCGTGCCGCCGTAGCGTCGGACGATGTCGGAGCACGTCTCGAAGAAGGCCACCATGACGTCGCGCAGCCGCTCCGCCCCCAATTCCGCCGCGATGTCCATGGATCTGACGACGTCAGCGAACAGCACGGTCACTTGCTTGTACTCGGCGGCGTTCGCGGCTGAGCCAAGGGGCCCGCCGCACGCGTCACAGAACCGAGCACCCTCGCGCGGTGCCGTGCCGCATACCGCGCACGCAGTCGTCACCGTCTCCGACCCCCCGCCAGCGGGCTGATCCGTCCAAGGATAGGTCAGAACGACCCAATATTGACGATATCGTCGATAGCTAACCGGCGCCCAGCTTGGCCAGGATGGCTTCGAGCGCCCGCAGTTCGGGCTCGCTCAGTGCGGTGAACGCGCGCGGTGCCGGATCGTCGACTTCATCGATGCGTGCCACCATCTTGCGGCCCTCGTCGGTCAGCGAAACCAACTTGCAGCGCCGGTTCGACGGGTCCGCGGTACGCACGATCAGGCCACGGTCCTCGAGGTCGTTCAACGCCACGGTGGTTGCGGGCGCGTCCATGGTGGCTGCTTCGGCGATCTGCTTGGCCGTCATGGACCGTCGCGCCAGCCTGCGCAGTACCCGCACGCGGCTGAACGGCAACCCGCTGGTCTCGATGACGTCGCGCTTCCAGGCGTCGCGGTTGTCGAACACCACGGCGGCCATCGCGCGCCAGACCTCGTCGGCGCGAGGGTTATCCGACACGTGTCCCCTCCTTGACCGGCGTGCCGGCGATCAACGGCGCCACGCGCTGAGCAGACCGTACCGCCCGCGCCGACGTCGATAGCAGGGCCAGTGCGAACACGACGATGCCGAGGCCGGCGCAAACGAACCACAGCGGCCTGGCGGCCGTCGCGAAGTCAGACCCGCTGTGCGACAGCGCAGCGCCTGCGACCGAACCACACAGCGCCACACCGATGCTCACGCCGATCTGCCGGCTGGTGGAGGTCACCGCCGATGCGGCGCCCGCACGGTCCAGCGGCATGCCGCTGACGGCGGCGTTGGTGAGGGGCGCGTTGACCATCGAAAAGCCGATGCCGAACACCGCGAAGATGGCGAGCAGGCCCCACACCGGGGTCGTCGCCGTCAAGAACGTCAGCAGCACTCCCGAGGCCGTGATGAGCGTCCCCGCGATCAACAACGACGGGCGGGCCCCGTAGCGGCCGACCATTCGTCCGGACAGCGGCGAGAACAACAACGCACCGATGGCGATCGGCAGATAGATCAGGCCGGTGTGCATGGCGCTGAAGTGCCGCTCCGACTGCAGGTAGATCGACATCATGAAGAGGAAGGCACCCCAGCCCGCGAACGCGCACACCGCGGTCAGCGTCGCCGACGCGAACGGGATGCTGCGGAAGAAGCGCAGGTCGATGAACGGATCGTGGCGCCGGGACTCGTAGCGCAGGAAGGCTGCGAACGCCACCAACGCGAGGACCGCGACGGCGATGACCCGAGGGCTGCTCCAGCCGAAGCCGGGACCTTCGATGAGCGTGAAGACGACGCCGAACAGGAACAGCACGGCGAGCGCCTGCCCGATCGGATCGATGTTGCGCATGGTCAGCGACTTCGTCTCGGGCACGAAGATCGCCGTCAACAGAACGGCGACCGCGCAGATCGGCAGGTTGATCCAGAACACGGCGCGCCAGCTGATCAGTTCGATCAGCAGGCCACCGACCACCGGCCCCAGCGCCATCGAGATCCCGACCACCGCACCCCAGAAGCCCAGCGCGCGGGCCCGCTCGACGCGACCGGTGAAGACCTGCGAAATGATCGACAGTGCAACGGGATTCAGCATCGAGCCGCCCACGGCCTGCAGGAAGCGGGCGCCGATCAGTGCCTCGATGTTGGGAGCCAGACTGCACATCAGCGACCCGAGCGCGAAGACGACGAGGCCGATCTGGAAGACCCGCCTGCGACCAAACCGGTCTCCCGTCGCGCCGGACAGCATCAGCAACGAGGCGAGCACCAGCGTGTAGACGTCGACCACCCACTGCAGTTGCGATGGCGATGCGCCCAGGTCCTCCCGGATGTTCGGGATCGCGACGTTGACGATGGTGGCGTCCATCGACACGATGAGCAGGCTCAGGCAGCAGGACATCAGGACGATGACCTTGCGCCGCGGCGTCAGCGTGCCAATGGTTTCATTCACACAACCATTGTGAAACTACAACTATCTAGATCACAAGCGGGTGTGGCCCATCAGACACACTGGAGGGACTAGCTGCGGCCGTCGATGTCGGCGTAGTCGCGCTCGGTGTAGCCGGTGTAGATCTGGCGCGGGCGGCCGATCTTGCTGTCACCCTCGTCGTGCATCTCCCGCCAGTGTGCAATCCAGCCGGGCAGGCGGCCCAGCGCGAACAACACGGTGAACATCCGGGTCGGGAAGCCCATCGCGCGGTAGATCACGCCGGTGTAGAAGTCGACGTTCGGGTAGAGCTTGCGCTCGACGAAGTAGTCGTCGGTGAGCGCGACCTCTTCGAGTGCCTTGGCGATGTCCAGCAGCTCGTCGGCGACGCCGAGCTTGCCGAGGATCTTGTCGGCCTGCTCCTTGACGATGCGTGCCCGCGGGTCGTAGTTCTTGTACACGCGGTGCCCGAAGCCCATCAGCTTCACGCCGTCCTCGCGGTTCTTCACCTTCTTGACGAAGCTCTGGACGTCCGATTCCTGCGTGCGGATCTTCTCGAGCATCTCGAGCACCGCCTGGTTGGCGCCACCGTGCAGCGGACCCCACAGCGCATTGATGCCACCCGAGATCGAGGTGAACAGGTTGGCCTGCGACGAGCCGACCAGCCGCACCGTCGACGTCGAGCAGTTCTGCTCGTGGTCGGCGTGCAGGATCAGCAGCATGTCGAGCGCGCGGACCATCTCCGGGTCGACCTCGTACGGCTCGGCGGGGAAGCCGAACGTCATCCGCAGGAAGTTCTCGACCAGCGTCAGCGAGTTGTCCGGGTAGAGGAACGGCTGGCCGACCGACTTCTTGTATGCGTACGCGGCGATGGTGGGCAGCTTCGCGAGCAGGCGGATGGTCGACAGCTCGACCTGCTCGTTGTCCAGCGGGTCCAGCGAGTCCTGGTAGTACGCCGACAGCGCGTTGACCGCGCTGGACAGCACCGGCATCGGGTGGGCGTTGCGCGGGAAGCCGTCGAAGAAGCGCTTGAGGTCCTCGTGCAGCAGGGTGTGCCGCTGAATCTGGGTGGTGAACTTCTCCAGCTGCTCGGTGGTCGGCAGCTCGCCGTAGATCAACAGGTAGCTGACCTCGATGAAGGTCGACTTCTCCGCCAGCTGGTCGATCGGGAAGCCGCGGTAGCGCAGGATGCCCGCGTCGCCGTCGATGTAGGTGATCGCGCTCTTCGTCGACGCGGTGTTGACGAATCCGCCGTCGAACGTGGTGTATCCGGTCTTGGCCAGCAGCGAGCCGAGAGCGATGCCATCGGATCCCTCCGACGCATGCACGACCTCCAGGTCGATCTCGCCCCCCGGGTACTGGAGCTTCGCGACCTCGTCGGGACGGGAGTTGTCGGGCACTTTAACCCCTTCTGCGGTTAGTCGACCGGAACAAAGCGGTCCGTCACTAGTGGAAGGTAGTCGCTATCGAGTTGGCGCGCTTGCGGGGGGTTGGCAGCTGGCGTCCACGGCCCGCTCGGCTCCATTCCGACCTTGATTCCCATCTTGATTCGGACCTTGACTCCAGGGCGACCACGACCGGCGAAACAGCTCGAAGTGCGCGCACAACCGCTCGCAGACGATCTTCGGTGCGATCGGTTCGTTGCCGGGCTGCCCGAGCCCGGCGAACGACGTCGCGAACAACGCCGTCCACGTATCGGCGATCATCTGCACCGCCGGATGGTCGCGGGGCAGCCCCATCCGTCTGCTCATCACCGTGGTCGACGCGTTCTCCGAGAGCCCCTGCTGATGGGTGAACGCCGAGGCCTTGAACGACGTGGACGAGTTGACGATCTGGATCATCACCGCCATTGCCCGAAAGGCCGCCGTCTCGTAGGTCAGCTCCGGGGCGAACACCTCGAGATGTGCGGCGAGAAGTGCCTCGTATTCGTTGATGTCGAGTGGCTGCTGCTCGAGTGCCGCGGCGATGTAGGTGTCCATCTCATCGGCGATGGCGGCGACGACGGCGTCCTTCGTCGCGAAGTACCGGCTGAAGGTCCGCGGCGACACGTCCGCGGCGGCGGCGATCTGGTCGACGGTGGTCTTGTCGAACCCTTGCCGCAGACACAGGTCGGCCGCCGCGTCGATCAGCGTCGCGCGCGTCCGCAGCTTCTTTCGTTCCCGCAGACCAGAGGCCGAGACGTCAGACATACACCGGCTCGTAGTCGGCGACGGCTACGGCGGCCGGTAGGTCGGCGGCGAAGAGCGCCACGTGCGCGAAGGCCTCGTTGAGGCGATCGACCATGACGGTCGGGCCGAGCTGAATGGTGTCGGTGTCGGCGATGAGGTCGCCGCAGGCGGTCACGATCGTCGAGGAGAAGACGGCTCCGACCAGTCGTCGGCGCCGGTCGTCGACCTCGACGCCCATCCGTTTGGCCAAGATCGCCTCGGAGGCCTCGTGCCGGTACTCGAAGGCCGCTCTGCGCAGCGCATCGGAGGCATTGATCACCCGCAACATCAGGATGACCCGCTCGGTGGTCAGGCGCCCGACCTGCCCGCTCGAGACGCGCGTCAGGATAGCCACGTTCGCCTGCCGCAAGGCCTCGAGGGGTCCGACGTTCCACGGCACCGCCTCCAGCGCGATGGCGACCTCGTGGGAGTAGTCCTCGATGAGGGTGAGGAAGACCGCGTCCTTGGTGGCGAAGTACCGGCTGAAGGTGCGCGGTGAGACGTCGGCTGCCGCGGCGATCTGCTCGACGGTGGTGGTGTCGTAGCCGTTGCGCAGGCACAACTCGATGGCCGCGTCGACGAGCGTGGCGCGGGTCCGTTGCTTCTTGCGTTCGCGCAATCCGGGGACGGCATCCTCCGCGCGTTCAGCCACGCGCGAGATATTAACTCTCCTACCTTTGAAAAACTTAAGTCGTTAGACCCGTTACGCGATACCGGACGAATGCGGGAACAGCCAACGCGGCGATGGCGACACCCACGACGACCAGCAGGCCTCCGCCCGCGGCCGCCACCGTGGTGCCCACCGCGGCGGCCGCCGCACCGTGCACTGCGTCCGCCAGACGCGGACCACCCGCCACGACGACGGTGAACACGCCCTGCAACCGGCCGCGCAGCTCGTCGGACGCCGCCTCCTGCAGGATCGTCGACCGGAACGCTGCCGACACCATGTCGGCAGCGCCTCCGATAGCCAGAAACGCCAACGCAATCCACAGCCAGGTCCGCGCCGTTCCGTGGGCGAGCCCGCTGGCAGTACCGAATCCGGCCATCGCCAGCCCCCACACGACGATGGCGAGCACCACCGCGAGGCCCTGTCTTCGGATCCTCGGCAGCCACCCGGAGAACACCCCGCCCACCACGGCTCCGACGGCCATCGCCGCCGCGAGCAGGGCCATCGTGGTTCCGCCCTCGATCGGCCCGCCGAAGCTCTGGTGCGCCATTTCGGGGAAGAGCGCCCGCGGCATGCCCAGGATCATCGCGATCAGGTCGACGACGAACGACATCAGCACCACCCGGTTGCCCGCGAGATACCGGAATCCGTCGAGTACTGCCGAGAACCCCCAGCGATTGGTGACCTGCGGCGCCGTGGCCGGCATCGGCGCGAGCCGGAACGTCGCCCAGATCGGCACCAGACACGTGATGGCGTCGATCAGGTACAGCGTGGAGAGGTCCACCCAGCGCAGCATCACCCCGGCCATGAGCGGTCCCACGATGGCGCCGAACTGATACACCGTCATGTTGAGCGAGTTGGCCGCGGGCAACTGGTCGCCGGGAAGCATCCGCGGGATGGCGGCCGACCGGGTCGGCGAGTTGACCGCGTAGAACGCCTGCTGGAACGACAGCAGGCACAGCACCACCCACACGTTGTTCACCGCAAAGGCCGACTGCAGCCACAGCAGCACGGACGCCACCGCCAGCCCGCAGGAGGTGATGATCAGCAGCAGCCTGCGATCCATCGCGTCGGCCCAGGCGCCGCCCCACAACCCGAACACGATGAGCGGAACGAGGGCGAAGATGCCCGCCAGCCCGACGTAGGCCGAGTTCTGCGTCAGCGCGTAGAGCTGTACCGGCACCGCGAAGATCGTCAGGTTGCCGCCGATGACGGTGACGATGCCTGCCAGCCACAGCCGGCGGAAGTCGAGCGTCCGCAGCGGTGTGGTGTCGGCGAAGAGCCTAGCCACTCTTTACGGCTGGAGCCGCTCGACGCGGCCCTCTGTCACGCGAATCCTGTTGTGCACCCGGTTCTCCCGGCCCTGCCAGAACTCGACGACCTCGGGCGCAATGAGGTAGCCGCCCCAGTTCGGGGGCACCGGCACGGCGTCGAGATCGGCGAACCTCGCGGTGACGTCGGCCAGCTGCTCGAGCAGTGCCTCCCGGGAGGCGATCGGACAGGACTGCTGCGACGCCCACGCTCCGAGCTGTGAGCCGCGCGGGCGCTTGGACCAGTAGTCGGCGGTGGCCTCCGCGGACGCCTTGGTCACGGGGCCGCGGACGTGGACCTGGCGGCCCAGCGCGTACCACGGGAACGTCGCCGAGGCGTATGGCGTCGCGGCGAGTTGCTCGCCCTTGTCGGAGTCGTAATTGGTGAAGAACGTGATGCCGGTTTCGTCCACGTTCTTGCACAACACCGTGCGGGTGACGGGCCTTCCCGCTGCGTCGACGGTGCCGACGACCATGGCGTTCGGCTCGGCGACGCCCGCCTCGTGCGCGTCGGTCAACCATCTGCGCAGCAACGCAATCCAGCCGTCGTCCAGCCAGTCGGCGTCGAGGTTGGGGCTGCCGTCCTTCTCCACCGAGCCGTACTCGACCCGCATCCGCGCCAGTGGTTGATCTTCCGAATCCGTCATCGGGGTCGACGCTACGCCCCGCGTTCGCCCACTTGTTACCGACCGGTATCGGGTGCGCCGGCGCGTGGTGCAAGAATCTGGCACATGACTGGCAAGTCCGCCGTACCCGACGACTTCGTCGAGGGCCTCGAAGGCGTCGTAGCCTTCACCACCGAAATCGCGGAACCCGACAAGGACGGCGGCGCCCTTCGCTACCGCGGCGTCGACATCGAGGATTTGGTCATCCAGCGCGTCACGTTTGGCGACGTGTGGGCCCTTCTGGTCGACGGCAGGTTCGGCCACGGGTTGCCGCCCGCCGAGCCCTTCCCGCTGCCCATCCACAGCGGCGACGTCCGGGTCGACGTCCAGGCGGGCCTCGCGATGCTCGCCCCGATCTGGGGGTTCTCCCCGATCCTCGACATCGACGAAGCCACGGCCCGCGACCAACTGGCCCGTGCCTCGGTGATGGCGCTTTCGTACGTGGCGCAGTCCGCCCGCGGCATCCACCAGCCCGCCGTCCCGCAGCGCACCATCGACGAATGCACCACCGTGACAGAGCGTTTCATGACGCGCTGGCAGGGTGATCCCGACCCGCGGCACGTGGAGGCCATCGACGCCTACTGGGTGAGCGCGGCCGAACACGGCATGAACGCGTCCACCTTCACCGCGCGCGTGATCACCTCCACCGGTGCCGACGTGGCCGCCGCGCTGTCGGGGGCGGTCGGTGCGATGAGCGGTCCCCTGCACGGCGGCGCGCCGGCCCGCGTGTTGCCGATGATCGAAGAGGTCGAGCGCAACGGCGACGCCCGCGCCGTGGTCAAGGACATCCTCGACCGCAAGGACAAGCTCATGGGCTTCGGGCACCGGGTGTACCGGGCCGAGGACCCCCGCGCCCGGGTGCTGCGCGCCACCGCCGAGCGACTGCATGCGCCGCGCTTCGAGGTGGCCGCCGCACTCGAACAGGCCGCACTCGCCGAACTGCGGGAACGGCGGCCCGACCGCGCGATCGAGACCAACGTCGAGTTCTGGGCGGCCGTCATGCTGGACTTCGCGGGCGTCCCGCCGAAGATGATGCCCGCCATGTTCACCTGCGGCCGCACGGCGGGCTGGTGCGCGCACATCCTCGAACAGAAGCGGCTCGGCAAGCTCGTGCGTCCGTCGGCGATCTACGTCGGACCGGAGCCCCGCAGTCCGGAGTCGGTCGACGGCTGGAACGAGATCACGGTGCCGTCCGGATCGTGAGCGCGGCCCTATTCGCTTCTGCCGCAAGGGCATTCGCGGCGCTGGTGCACGACATTCCGGCGACGAAGTGGGACGGTCCTGGGCTTGGCGAATGGGACCTGCGGTCGCTCGTCGGCCACACGTCACGGTCGTTGATCACCGTCAGCGCCTATCTGCAGACCACCGCCGAACGCGAAGACCTGGCCGGCGCCGTCGAATACTACGTGTACGCAAGGGATTTCGCCTCCAACGCGGGTACGGAGGCGATCGTCGAGCGTGGCCGCCAGGCGGGGCGGGACCTGGGCGAGGATCCCGCGGCCGCCGTCGACCACCTGCTCGCAGGTGCACTCGACGATCTGAGCGGCGCGGGCGACCCCTTGATCACCGTGATCGGCGGCGTCGGCATGAGGTTGAGCGGCTACCTGCCGACGCGGACGTTCGAGTTGGCCGTACACGGCTTCGACATCGCACGGGTCACGGGTCTGACCTTCGCGCCGCCCGAGGACGTGCTGGCCGATGCCGCCGCGTTGGCGGCGCGCATCGGCGTGGCCTTCGGTCAGGGTGAGACGGTGTTGTCGGCGCTCACCGGCCGGGCGGCACTGCCCGAGGCGTTCTCCGTCGTCTGACCGGTAGGCCTCGACACCCGCGCCATCACCGGCGCCGAGGCCACCAGGGTGAACGGCGCTGCCATCGGGAACTCGGGGTCGGCCGAGCGGATGTCGGTGCGCCGCACGACCGTAGCCAGCGCCAGGGCCAGTTCCAACATGGCGAAGTGGTCGCCGACACAGGTCCGCGGGCCCGCGCCGAACGGAAGGTACTGCCAGCGGTCCATGGACTTGGCCACCTCGGGGCGGAACCTCTCCGGATCGAACGCCGTGGCGTCCTCCCACAGCGACGGATCGCGCTGGAGCGCGTAGATGCCGACCACCACCATCGTGCCCGCCTCCACCCGGTACCCGTCGACGTCGATGTCCTGCATCACCAACCGGGCCGACGCGGCGCCGGGAGGGCACAGGCGCAGCGCCTCGTGCAGCACCTGCACCGTGTAGCCGAGATTGGCGACGTCGTCGGGCCCGAGTTCGCGGTCGCCGACGGCCGCCGCTTCGGCCCGCACGCGTTCCTGCATCTCCGGATGGCGTCCGAGTTGCCACAGCGCGTAGGCCAGCGTGGTCGCGGTGGTGTCGTGCCCGGCGCCCATGAAGACGATGAGCTCGTCGCGAATCTCCTCGTCGGTCAAACCCCTTCCAGTTTCCGGGTCGGTGGCGGCGATCAGCGCGCGCACCAGTGGAGCGTCGCGGTCGGGGTCCTCCCTGACGGCCCGAAGCACGTCGGCGGCGAGGTCGCGCAGGGTGGCGCTGGCCGCGTACGCCCGTCTGCGTGCACGTGTCGGCACCCAGCCGGGCAACCGCACCGGCGCCGCGGTGCGATCGGCGACGTGCTGAAGCATCACCCGCAGCGGTTCGGCGATGCGGTCGGACTGCGCGTCGAGGTCGATGCCGAGCACCGATCTACCCAGCGCCCGAAGCGTCAACTTCCTGCACTCGGCGTCGAGATCGACGTCGCCTCCGTCGGGCCAGCTTTCGGCGATGCCGTCGGCCGCCTGGGCCATGTGGCCGCCGTACCCGCGCACGTGCTTCTTGGTGAAGAGTGGTTGCAGCAGCCGACGCCGGGGCAGCCACTCGTCGTGCGGGACGTCGAACAGATTGGGGCCGATGAGGCTGCGCATCTCGGTGTGCGTACGCGTCCGCTCGGTGATGGCGTCCGACCTACCGAGGACGTCGTGAGCACCCTGCGGCGACGTCGTCACCACGATGACGGGTGCCAGCCACTTCGGTGCCAGCTTGATCCGCGTCACCGGGCCCCCTGCGTCGCGCAGGACTTCCGGTCCGCTGTGGAACATGCGAAGCGCCTTGATCTGTTGCCGCAGCGGCATGGGGTTCCGCGGGGCCAGCGGTAGCGCGTCGAGCACCGTCTCGCGAGTGTTCTCGGTCATTCCCGCAGCGTGGCGACTGCGACGACGGTTGCCTAGGGTAGTCGGCTACTCGAATCTCGAACCGCGATGATTATTCGGCCGCCGCGCAGTCGATACCTGTACGTTCCCGCACACCGAAGGAGACCTCCATGGCCAGTTCAGATCAAATCCAGGTTCAGCCTCTCGTTGCACCGCACCTCGTGGTGGACGACGCGGCCGCGGCCATTGACTTCTACGTGAAGGCGCTCGGCGCCACGGAACTCGGCCGGGTGCCACAACCGGACGGCCGACTCATCCACGCCGCACTGAACGTCAACGGGTCGATGATCATGCTCAACGACGACTTCCCCGAGTACAACGACGGCAAGTCGACGACGCCCAAGGCGTTGGGCGGAACGCCCGTCACCATTCATCTGCAGGTCACCGATGTCGAGGCGGCATTTAAACGCGCCGTCGACGCGGGCGCCACGATCGTCATGCCGTTGGAGGACCAGTTCTGGGGCGACCGCTACGGCATGATCCGCGACCCGTTCGGGCATCAGTGGTCGCTCGGCCAGCCGATGCGCGAGGTCAGCCCGGAGGAGATCCAGAAGGCGATGCAGCAGGGGTAGCCTGCCCGCCTACATCCGCGAGAACCGGTCCGGGGCGCTCGTGCTGAACAGACTGTTGGCGATCGTGCCGGCAAGCTGTAGGAAGGCCTGCCGGGTTTGGCGGCTGAACAGTTCGGGGTTGATCTCCGAACCCTCCGCGAGGTGATCGTCGAACGGGATCATGTGCAGCGCGTGCACCCGCGGCAGGAAATTGCTGGCCAAGCGGTTCATGTCCAGTCCGAGTGGGCCCGGCTGCGACGCGCAGACCACCACCGTGGCCCCCGGGATGAGACGCGAATAGCCGTTGTGTTCAAGCCAATCCAGGGTGGCGAGCGCACTGCGCGCAGAATCGACCGCCGGCGACGCGACGATGACGATGGCATCGGCCTCGGCCAGCACCCCAGCCATGGCGGAGTGGACCAACCCGGTGCCGCAGTCGGTCAGAACGATGTCGTAGAACCGTTCCAGCACGCGGAGCACACCGCGAAAGTCCGCTTCCGAGAACACTTCCGACGTCGCGGGGTCACGCTCCGATGCCAGGATCTCCAACCTGCTCGCGCCCTGCGAGGTGTGTCGACGCATATCGGAGTACCGAACGATGTTGTCATCGAGCAGCACGTCGCGCACCGTCGAATCGGTCTCGTCGGGCCCGCGTTGGGCCAACGTGCCGAAGTCGGGATTCGCGTCCACCGCGATGACCCTGTCACCGCGCATCGCCGCCAGGGTGGCACCAAGACCGACCGTCGTGGTGGTCTTGCCGACGCCACCCTTCTGCGACAGCACCGCGATGCTGATGGGGCCGCGCACGGGCCGGTTGACGCGGTCGATGAGCGCCCTGCGGTTCGTTTCCTTGGCCGATTCGCCGAGATTGAGCCCCGTGGCCCGGTATACGGCCCTGCGCCACCCGGACTTCGGCGCCCGTCGAACACGGATCAGCCCAAGCTCGCTGTTCGTCGGCGCCAGTGCCCGAGGGGCATTCGGGGCGGCGCTGGTGAACGGCGTCGGAGTCGAGGTGTGCATCGGGGGCGTGTCGTGACCGTCCGGGGGCAGTGCCAGTCGACGCATCGGCACGGTGTCGTCGTCGCGCAGGGCTCGTGCGGGACCGCCCACCGACGAGTCATTGATCCGGGTCACGTCGCTTGTCCTCGTCAGTTCGGAGTTAGCATGCCGAGCACCTGCTTGAGCGCTGCCTGCATGTCGGGAAGTTCGATGCGCATCAGCGCAGCCTCGTCCAGATCCTGCAGGTTCGAGCCATGGCTTTCACTCAGGCGGTATTCGCGTTCTTCCTCCGCCGCCTCGATCACGTTGCGCACGAAGCGCCCGTTGCCGACCAGGTCGATGTGGGGCCGCAGCTGCCCCGATGCGTCAGGCGCCTCACCCTGGCACAGGACGGTGCACGTCGCGACGAGTTCTTCGTAGGCGGACTCCGACAGTTCGGAGTCGCGGGTTCGGGCGATCAGGCGCCCGATGTCGCCCAACTCCGGCGCGTTGTAGGAGGAGAACCGAATCCGTTTGGAGAAGCGGGAAGCCAGACCTTCGTTGGACATCAGGAACCGGTCGATCTCCGCGTCGTAGCCGGCGATGATCACGACGAGGCGGTCCCTGTCGTTCTCCATCCTGGCGAGCAACGTGTCCACCGCTTCCCTGCCGAAGGCGTCACCACCGGACAGTCCGGTCTGGATCAGCGTGTACGCCTCGTCGATGAACAACACCCCGTCCATCGCCGAGTCGATGAGCGCGGTGGTCTTGATCGCGGTGCTACCGAGATGTTGTCCGACGAAGTCGTGGCGTTTGACCTCGACGACCGACGGGGTCCGCAGCAGCCCTAGCCCACAGTAGGTTTGGGCCACGACGCGCGCGATGGTGGTCTTGCCGGTTCCGGGCGGACCGGTGAACGCCAAGTGCAGGCTGCGCGCAGCCGCGTTGAGACCCTTGTCGCCGCGCACCTTCGCCAGCATCGCAGCCGACTTCAGCTTGGCGACTTGCATTTTGACCTCCGACAGGCCGATCTGCCGGTCCAATTCCTGCTGCGCGGCCCGCAGGTACTCGTTGCCACGTTCGGACAGGTCGTCGCCGAGGAGGTCCTCGGCACTAGGGGCGCTCGCCGGATCCCACCGATCGACGCGAGATTCGATCATCTCCTTGCTCGTCACGATCAGGCGGAACTTCGGGTCCGCCAACGCCGCGGCGTTCGCCTCGAATCCCGGTTCCTCGCTGTAGATCCGCTCGAAGATGACGCGGGCCTCCTGCTCATTGCCCATCTCGCGCAACGTCAGGCCCTTGCAGAACTCGGCCGCCCGCCGTGCCGCCGGAATCGGACCATCGACCGCCTGGTCCAGCCTGCGGATCCCCTCGCCGAACAGACCCATCTGCGCACACGCCGACCCCACCATCAGGTGGGCGCCCGCCGCGATGTACTCGTCGGTGAACGACGCAGAATCGCTCAGCGCAGTCAGCACGTCGGTCCAGCGCTGGGTGGTGAAGTGCAGGACCCCACGGATGTAGGCGCAAATCTGTTTGGACGCGGCGTCGTCGTCGCGCATCGTCGCCCGCAAGGTGTCCAGCTCGTCGAGGACCTGCTCGGCCTCGTCGTAGTCCTTGGCGGTAATCATGCTGGCCGCGTAGGCAAGCCACATTTCGGTCTTCGTGCTCAGCGGGTAGTCCAGGTACAGCCCGGTTTGAAATCGCCCACTCAGCGAGCGCGGGGGCAGTCCCAGCCGCCGCTGCTCACGTAGGTACGAGATCGTGCTGGTTCTGTACAGGTGATAGATGACCTCCGGACTGGCGTCACCCGCCGCGGCACGGCCCAACCATGCATCGCACATGTCGGGGTCGTACTCGGTGGCGCGCTTGAAGGCGAGCGCCGCGTACTGCACGTCGCGCTCGGTCTCCATCCCGTCGATGGGAACGCCAAGCGACAACACGCCCGCGTCGAACACCCTCTGGGCGTCACTGGTGCGCGTCATCGGTGACGACCTGTCTCCTCAATGCTGATCCGATCAGAAATGCGCGGTCAATACCAATGATTCGCACACTACTTCCGTCCGGGAAGGCAGCGAACGGATGCCCGCGATTGTACTAAGTTCGAAGGCTCTGACATGCCGCCGTTCGTCGAACTCGCTCGGAGCGCCCAGTCGCAAGGAGGCAAACGCATGACGCAGCAGCAGCCGGTGCAATCCCGGCGCGGCACCATATCGGTGCTCACCACCGAGCGCGGGCTTCCTCTCGCGCTGCGGCTCGACCCACTCGAACTGAAGAAGTCGCCGGACCAACTCGCGGGCGACATCCTGGCGCTCTGCCGGCTCTCGGCGGCAAGAGCCCAGGTCACCCGTCGTCGTGACCTGGTCGAAAAGGGTTTCAGCGCAGCGGTTGTCCGCGGTCTGCCGCTGGCCACCGAGGACGATCTGGTCAGGGCGGAAGAAGAGGTCCTCGGCGACGAGGACGACTTGCCGACGAGTTGGACGCGGTCGGTATGACCGGCCTGGCGGATTCCCTGGTCGCTCGCATCGCCAAGCAACGTGACCTGGTGGCCGCGATGAACGATCACTGCAATTCCATTTCGGCGCGAGTGATCAGCCGCGACAGAAACGTCAGTGTCGAAGTCGACGGCTACGGCGCGATGACCGGGCTGTGGTTGGGGCCCAGCGCCCACAAGCTCGGTGCCGACGCGTTGGCCAAGCTCATCGTCGAGACGGCGCAGGCCGCCGCCGGCGTGGCGACCGAACGCCACCGCTATCTCTCCGAGGAATTCACCAGCCGCCTGGACGAGCTACGACAGGAGCCCCTAACCCGTTGGGACGGGACGACATTCGAACCGACCCCCAGCTGACGTAGCCATGTTTGGGGGCGCGCGCTTGCCGACGTTGCGGCGAGTGCGCATCGGCGCAGGTCGTGGCGGTGAAGGTACGTTGCGAACGTCGGTTCATGACGTTTGCCCTACCTCTCATCAACTTCAGAGTGGGGCAACGCCTTTCGCCCCGGATCCCCGGGCTTGGTTACGAGCGCGGAAATACCGCCCGACACGTTAGCCAACCAAAGGAAAAGCAGTGACCGCACATTCGCCCATCGCGCGGCCCGCGATTCACCGACCCGGCAAAACGGGCAAAGCCCGTCGCTTCACCACTCCGCCCGTTTCTCGAGGTAGTTGGTCGGCTTACCGGACGTTCGTCGTAGGACGGCGATTTGCTCAGCAATTTGACTGCTCGTCAATTATTCCATCGTCAATATCGGGTTTCGAAATGCGGCCGAAAAGAGTTAGCTGCGACCGACATTGGCCGCTATAGTTTTCGTGTCTGCCGCAGACGGAGCTCGGGCACCGAGCCGGGAGGGTATTGACACAATGGGTGAGGTTTTTGCCGCAGTGCCGGACGGCATGGCGGCGTTTTCCGCGGCCAACGAGGCCGCCTCCGCAGCCATAACGGCCGCGGGCTCTGCCGATTCTGCTGCGATGCTCAACACCGCCGCAGCCGCCCTCGGGCCGATCGGTGCGACGTACTTGATGGCGTATGGCCCTGCGCAGTCAAACAATTTGGCCGCCACACTGCTCGTCGGCGGGGTGCACGCCGGTGTCAGCGCCGGCACCGATGCCTCCCAGTCCGCCATCACCGCCGCCGACAGCGCCTGACCCGGCGGTATCGATGGCCGCCCTCCCGCCTCCACCTCCAGGTAATCCGACGGGTCAGCTAGCTCAGTCCGTGCCCAGCTACGATCCAGCGCCGGTTATCGCTGCTCAAGAGCAAAGTCTGCAAGACTATTTGAATTTGCCAGTCAAGGAAATTCTCGAACGGCTCGGGTTGCCGCCATTTACCGACGGAAGACCACAAGAGGGCCCTCCCCCGCCCGAGGCGCAGCCCGATGCCGCGCCGGCGCAGGGCAGCCCGATGGACCCGAGCGCGCTGATCAGTCCGGTGACCGACGCGCTCGGCACCTTGGGCAACGGCCTCTTCGAGGGTGTCGACCCAACGGCGATGCTGCAGGGCATTTCCCAGGCGTTCCAGTCCACCGGCAGTTCCTTGAAGCCCGCACTGAGCTCGGTGGACGACGCGTGGCAGGGCGCCTCCGGCACCACCGCAGCCGCCAAGACGGCTACCGCGATCGCCAACGGAGCAGACGTCGGCGCCCAATCCGAAACGCTGAAGGGCAATCTGACTTCTGCGGCTACCAACGTTGCACAGGCACGCGCGCGACTGATCGAGATCATCGCCGAATTCCAGGCAACCATGGCGGCGATCGGTCCGAGCATCATCTTCCCGTGGGGGTGGGCCGCCGCGATCGCGGCGGCCAACAAGGCCGTCGCATCGACCGCCGAGGTGATGACGGAACTGCAAACGTCGTTGGGCGCACAGGCAGCCGAGGTGACGGCCGCGGGCGCTCCTGTGGACGTCACCGCCGCCCCGCAGCTGGCGGCCTCGTCACCGATCTCCAGCTTGGCGTCGCCGCTGATGTCGATGGCCACCAAGGGCGCGCAGGCCGGAATCCAGGCCGGAACCGGTGCGGCGTCGGCTGCGAGTCAGGCCGCCCAGCAGGCGCCGACGGGCGCGGAAGCGGCTGCGGGCGTTGGTGGGCCGCCGATCGCGGCGCCGGGAGCGGGCGGTGGTGGTGGCGTCGGCGGAGGCGGTGCCGGTGGCGGTGGCGGGTCCTCCGCTCTGCGTTCGATGGCGACCTCGACGATGGTGCAGCCCGAAACCGCCGCCACGGCCCAGTCGGCGAGCGTGCGGGCATCGGGTGGACCGGTCGGGTCTGGTGGCGCGGGCATGATGGGCGGCGGCGCGCCATACGGGCCGATGGCCGGCCAGGGTGCGAACGGTTCGTCGAACACCCACACCGCGGCAGCGTTCCTGCACACCACCGATCAAGGCGGCGCGATCGTCGGGGACCTCGGCACTGCTGCGCCCCCGGTGCTCGGCGAAGCCGACCCCACTGAGCCTCCGGACATCGAACTCCGGATCTAGTCATGAACGAGGAGAAGCGCAATGGCCGATAACGCCGGCATGTCGATTCAGCCCGATGACGTCGCAGACGTCACCCGTCAACTCGACGAGCTCGCCAATCGAGCACAACGCGTGTTGGCCGACGAGGCAACCAATCTCACGGTGACCGCCCCGGGCCGCGACGAGGTCTCCCAGCGGGTGGCAGGCACTCTCAACGAAGTTCATTCGACGTTCAGCGCCGCGGCCGACCGGGGGCTCGTCGAGATGCACGAGGTCGCCGCGACATTACGCGGCCATTCCGAGAACATCGTGGCCGCCGACGAGGACTTCATCGGCTGACCGACGCGCGGGCGGGGTTCACGGGCACTGATCGGCGAAGGGAGGTCTGCGCATGGGTTTTACCAATGTGGTGTGGGAATCACGAAGCACCGAACAGCTCGCGCGTGACCTCACCGAGGGCCCCGGCCCGGCGTCGGTCGGCGGAGCGGGTGCCGCCTGGGTCCGGGTTGCCAACGAATTCGCCGCCATCTCCGGCGATTTCGACAAGTTGGTGACGCGCCTGCGAACGGTGTGGGACAGCCAGGCCTCCAACGCGGCCGTGCAACGACTGGAAGAGTTCGGCAAATGGCTGCAGGCCGTCAGCCTGAGCGCCGCCGCCAACGGCCAGCTGGCCGAAGAGGCTGCCGTCGCCAACACCGTCGCCGTGCTGGCCATGCCGAGCGTGTCGGAGGCCGTCGAGGCGAAGGCCGCACAAGACATGATGGCCTCCCTGGCCGCCTACAACGGTGCCGTGCTCACCGGTAACTTCGCCGAATTCGACGAAGCGGCGACCGCCGATCAGGCCAACGCCGCCGCCGTCATGACGCAGTACGAAGACGCGGTAGTACGACTCGCGCAGCCGTGGGAGCAACCGTCGCCTCCCGACGTGTCGAAGGGCAACGCGCTCAAGGCCGAACAGAGCGGATCCAGTGGTGGCGGCGCTGGCGGCGGCGCCGCCTCCGGTGGCGGCGCACCCGCGGTTCCGTTGGCGCCGATGATGGGCGCCGAGGTCAAGGCCACCGCCGAGGCAAAGACCTTGCAAAAGACGGGATTCGCCGCTGCGAGTGGTACCGGCGCCGGTGGAATGTCCGGCGCTCCGTACGCTCCGATGGGGGCGATGGGCCGCGGCGACCAGCGCGGCGACTACGAATCCAGTCAACCCGGCGGCACTCTCGAAGGCGGAGGGGAACACGGCGCGGGAGTGTCGGACGCGGGCCAAGCCTGGCTGCCGGCCGCCGAGCAGAACGACGCGCCATTCATGGTGTCCAGTGTCAGCTGGGGACCCGATACCGCGGTGTTCGACGAACTCGCGGTACCGGATCAGCCGCAGCCAGAGGGCTTCGCCGATGCGCCGGAGGGCACGCTCGAGCAGGTCGACGACCGATGGGTATCTCCGCCGGTGATCGGCGTCGACCGGGAGCTGAGGCTGTGACCGCAACGCTGACACCGTATTTCGTCCTCAGCGACGATGAAGTACAGGTGGTCGCCTCTCGGCTGGGAGTTCAGGCGATGCCCGCGGTGTTGGGCCTACGACCCCGATACGGCACGGAATCCGATCTCACCACCGCCCTCGACCATGCCAGCCGCACGCTGGCCGAGCGTGAACTCATCCGCGACGGCGAGGTGACACCCGAACTGGCGCAACTGGTGCAGTCGCTGCAGCGGCCCGAACGCGAGCTGGCGATGCGTCTGGTGACGCCCGACGGGACGGCGCGGGTCACCGTCATTCGTCAAGGCACACGGTGCATCTCGGCGGTGCGAGTGGGCAATGAGCTCGTCATCGAGGGGCTCGACGGGGAACCGACGCAGACCAGGGCCGCTCAGGCGGTACTGCGCCAGCTGCCCGTATCCCCCGCTGCAGAAATCGAACCGGTCGGCGCACCGTTGGACGCAACCAGTGAGGCGCTGTCTGGCACACACGACGCGGCGCTGCTTGCCGACCGGATCCGGTCGCTCGGCGCGGATACGCGCACCGCGATGCGGCTCGGTTCGGCGTTCGCGTCGCGTCAGGCCTTCGCGGAGATCGTTTACCACGTGCTGGATCGCGACGAGGGACGGATCACGAGAGTTCCCAGCGCCGTTGGCGTCTTCTACACGAAGCGCGGACGCATCGTCGGTGCGCCAAGCACCTCACCGAGCGGTCAGCTGTGGACGACTCTCAAGGCGGGTTCCGACCACGCCATCAAGCAGGCCATCGGTCAGCTTGTCGAGCTTCCCACCGAAAGATGGGAGGAGTTCTAGTTCCTTATAGCGCTTAGTTGTGAACTATCGACCAACTCATATGAGGAGAAACTGTGACGCTCCATCTCACGCCCAGCGACGCCCAAACCAAAATCCAGCAGGTAGACGAGGCGATGTTCAACCTCCGGTCGCTGGCAAGCCGGATTCTGGACAGCACCGAAACCATGACGGGCAGTTCGTGGCAGGGCGGCAGGGCCATGACGTTCCGCGGGATCATGTCCCAGCACCACGACGACTTCAACTACGTCATCAACCAATTGACACACGTCGCCGAGAAGGGCAAGAGCGACATCCAAACGCTCGTCAGCCACGACACCGACTAGAAGAAGGGCTTCACCATGGACGGCACGATTCGCTACGAATACGGAAACAACTACGCATCCCTGGACGACATCCAGGGCCGGACCAACGATGCGCAAGCGTTGCGGGACGAAGTGAACAAGGTCTTCACCGCACTGTCCGGCGTCTACGAGGGCCAGGCCGCTGCAGCGTTGCAGCAGAAGCACATTGAGATCTCTTCGATGATGGACAACATCCTCAACGAGATCACCCAAACCCGGTCCGGTGGCAACCAGTCGCAGGAAGACGCCGCGGCGCTCGACAACCACCTCGCCGGCGGCTTCTAGCAGTCACAGCGCGGGCAGGCGCAAAGGCCCCATGCACGAGGGCTTTTGCGCCTGCTCAGCGCATGATCAACGCGGCCCGGTGACGGCGATCGTGCCGGTGTGCATGCCGAGGGTGAAATTCGTGTACCAGCTATCCACGTCGATGCCGTACCGGGAATACAGAAGATCGCGTATTGCCGCTTGGTCGTTCAGGTTCTCGACGTTGATGTAGGCATCACCGCTGCCGTTGACATCGCGGTACGGCGCGAAGTCCGGGTCGTTGACGATCGACGGGTCCTTCGAGACGAGGCCGTTGGCGATGTTCTCCACGGTCATGTTGGAATCGACGAGTGTAGTGGCGGATTGGTTGGGCACGGCATTGCCGGGGTCGGTCACCACGCTGGGGTCCACGATGCCCACGATGCTGGGCTTCAGCGCAGGGCCAGCCACGTCGATGAGGGCCTTCAGTTCACTGCCTCCCGGCAGGTAGCTGACGATGGCGCCGGCCGCCTTGTACGAGCTGTCCCAGGTGGCGGCGTCGACGGCGGCTTCCCAGTTCGCCTTGTACACATCACCTTGGTCGAGTGACTTCATCGCCGACGCCGTCCCGGTTTCCAAGGCGTGCTGCATCTGACCGGCGACCTGCGCGTAGGTGCTGGGCCCTTCGCCACTCCCGTACATGGCGGCCAACACGTTCTCTTGCGCGTATGTGGCCTGGGCGGCCTTTACGCCCGCGTCGGGATTGCTGGCAAGCACCGAGTACATGTCGGCGAGTTGGTTGGCAGTGTCGAAGTGCCCCACGTTCGGTATCGACTGCGCGCCTGCGAAGGTGCTGTAGTACGGGGCCAGATCGTCGGCGAGGTTGACCATCAGATCCGGGTTGCGTTCGCCCGCAGACGTACTCGGGTCCCCGGGGAGGTGCAGCAAGTCGCCGTGGTGATCCGACATGTACCGAGCGACGCTTTCGGCGATGTCACCGGACTGCCTGGCCAGTGCCGTGTCGGGCCGGTTGCCGGGGTCCGCGACGGCGTCCTGTTCGCTGATGTGGAACAGCTCAGAGATGCTCTTGCCGTTGTCCTTCCACTCGTGGTTGAAGACGTCGGTCATCAACGTGTCGCCGCTGTGACCGGACAATGCGTTCGCGACGGTCGCCCTGTCGTTGGCGACCGCGTGAAACATCTGATCGGTCAACGGCGCATCCACGTGCTCACCATGCCCGTCGACGAAGAACAGATCGTCGGAGTCCGCCGCGTTCTGGGCGTGAAGATACTTGGCCGCCGTGTCGAGCACCGCCGCGTCGAGCCCGGTGCCGTGCTTGAACGTCGGGTCACTCATGTCGGCGATGCGGGCGGCGGCCTGATTGTCGGCAACCCCGTTGAGATTCCAGGTGTTGTAGGGCCAGCCGCCGACGGTCTCCCAACTGTTGGTGACCAAGTCGTCACGGGTCAGAGACTCGTACATGTCGTGCGGCAACAGATTCGCCCTGCCGGTGGTGGGCACTTCCCGGTCTCCGCGCACGTTGGCGGTGACGCTCGTCGTGGACAGCATTTGCAGCGCGTTCGCCACGCCTCGCCGCGCGTCGGGCGGCAGCTGGTTGAGCATGTCCTCGATCTGTTGCGGCGACTTGTCGTCCAATGCGCGTGCCAGCGCGTTGATGTACTCCATCTGGGAGGCGGGGATGTCGACCATGTCTCCGGAGGCGAGGTCAACGAGCTGATCGGGCGTGAGGGAGCCAGCCTCGATCAGCCGCTGGATCTGTTCTGGCGTCAGGTCCGACGGATCGGTCAACAGTTGGTTGGCGTCGGTGCGAGCCTGGTCCGATCCGAGCGCCCCTGGCGCCACGAACGTCGCGCGCAGGTCGGCGCGGGATCCGTTCAGCAGCGTGCGCACCTCACTGTCGGCGCTCTCGGCGTCACTGGCGGCGTTGTCGATCGCGACCTGCCACTGAGCCCTGGCGATCTCTTGCTCCGGCGTGAGCCTGCCGGTGCGAGAAACGGTCAGATTCTCCGACACCGTGAAGCCCGCGCCCTCGGCACCGGTGATCGCGTTGCGGGCGCGCTGCAGCGGCGGGTCCACCTTGTGGAAGCCGTCGAGTGCAATCTGGGCTACCCGTTCGAGGTGATCCGCCACCCGAACCGCGGATCGCCGGTCCGCCTCGGCCCGGCTCAGCGCCGCCTCCGCGGCAAGCCCCTCCCAGTGGCCGCCGTTGATGTTCTCGACGGCCGACTTGTAGCGATCGAACAGCCCCTCGACCTTGGCGGCCATCGCCTTCCAAGCATTGCCAATGTCGGTGAGCGTCGCAGGATTCCACGATTCGACCTGAGTGCGGTTCAGGCTCACCGAGGCACCTCGGGCACGTCCCAGCCACCGGTGGCGTCGGTGTAGGTGGTCATGGCCACTTCCAACGCTTCATCGTCGCCGTTGCGGAACTGATTGGCGACGTTGACCATGATTTCGCCGGTCTCCGACAGGCGTTCCTTCACGGCGGCCACCAACGCGGAGTCGACCAAGTCTGCTGCGATGCTGGACGCCTCCAGCACCGCGGGCTCCATGCCGCCGGGCGCAGACAGGTACGGCCCGGCCGACGGGCCCGTCCGCAACGACGCAGCCTCGACGGCCAATCCCTGCAGGACGGGTCCCAGGCCTGCGAGGCGGTCCATTTCCACGTGCAAAGTCATCGAAAGCCCCCATTTCGCATAGCATTTCACGCTATTACGGAGCGGGCAGTGGAGCTATTCTCGACGGCCTTGTTCGCCAAGAATTCGGTTGCCGGTCAGTTCGGCGTAAGGGTCAGGCAGTCAGCAATCCGGCGAGGCTGAGTTGGTTGCGTGCGGTGTCGACGTCGGCTTCGGGCCTGTCGCCGAAGATCGCCTCCACGTCGACGGACGTGACGCTCTGGTTGAGGGCCGCAGCCAGCAGCGCCTCGCATTCGTCTTCCCTGCCGGATCCCACCTGGCTGACCATCGCCCGTACGGTTTCCTCCGCACTGCCGATGGCCGGCAGCGCGGCATCGAGTTCACCCGACGTGTCGGCGCCGCCGCGCAACCACCGGCCACCGCCCCACCAGTAGCAGAAACTCAAGAGGCCGTTGCGGTTGCGGGTGTTGAGCACACTGTCGGTAACCCACGCCGGTGCCCCGGCGTAGAGGTCCGGCAGAGGCTGGCCACCGTTGTAGGCGGCATCGAGCAGTCCGGAATTCCACTTCCCTCCCGACAGCACGGCACGGTCGCCCGGCAGCACGAAAAGGGTCGACCCGCTGCGCTGGTCGCTCTCGTACCAGGCGTAGCCGGGGTGGATGCGCGGACCCCATTGCGATTCGACCCCGGCGTAGGCCGCTGACAGCACGGCCCAGCGCGCCCAGAGATCACGCAGTGGAGGCAATTCGTCGGCAGCCGTGGCGCTCCCGATTGGGACCGCCGCCTGGCGGGGCGACCGGCTTTGGGCTTCGGGGCCCTCGATGTAGCCGGCCAGCCATACCGGAATGCGTTCGCGTGGATAGGCTTCCAAGTCGCTGCGGTAGTGCTCGGGCGCCAGCAGCTGGTCGTCGGGGAACGGTTGGTCCCCATAGTCGTAGTCCACGGTCGTTTCGCCGCCGTTGGTGACGGTCAGCAGCAACCGCCACCACGGACCCGCCGACATCCGGGCGGCAACCTCCCGCTGCCGGCGAATCAGCTCGGCGACCTGCTGGGGCACCGGCACCAGGCCTGCCCGGTCGGCGGACCAGAACCGCAGCGCCGCGACCTGCGCGGTGACGGTGAACGCGAACTCCGCCGAGAACTCCTCCCAACCGGCCGGGCCGAGCTGGGCCAATTGTTGAACGATCGGCTCGATCAGACGGGCGGCCTCCTCGGCAGTTGCCTCCTCATCACCGCGGGCAGGGCTGCTTCCGTTGCCCGGCGGCTCACCGACGATCGTGAAGTCGGCGATGGCGGACCCACCATCTGATGCGGCCGCGTTGAACTGCCGCTCGAACTCCGTCATGAAGGCTGCTTCATCGGAGGCGCCACCGGCGTTCCCGTTGACCGGCTCCGCAGCCATGAACTGGGCAACCGCCTGCTGTGGGGGGACCGACGACGACACCTCCTCGATGCGCCCCGAATCACCCACCAGAAACACCGAGCGACCGACCGGCATGTCCAGGAACGCCATCGGATCGCTCTCGTCGACATCGACCGGCGCGTACACGCTCCAGCCGGCCTCGAAGCGATCCGCCGCCAAGCCCTCCGTGGGGTAGTCCAGGCCGCGGGAGCGGATCCAGTCCGACACCAACGAGATCGCCTGCGTCGCCTCCATTGCGTTGTCCTCTCGTGTGTTCGCCATCACCCTACGACCGTTGCTCGGCTTCGATTTGGTCGGCAAGCGCTGATCGCTCCGCCTGATGCCGAGCCAGCAGCTCTGCGCTGAAGGCAGTCCAAGCGACGTCTTGTGCCGGCGTCATCTGGGCGCCGTCGACTTCGGATTCCACGTCGGGGTGGGCGTCCAGGAACTGGGCGAACAGCAACCCCATCTCCCGGCTATGCCTGCGGTTGAGCTCGAGCCGTCGCGGGTCCATCACTGATCCTCGCAAAGCGCCAACTGGTCGAAGACCACCAATGCGACCCGCGTCGGGTCATCCGGCGGGTGAACCCGAAGCGTGTGGTGGGGATTCGGTTCGTCGTCGAGGATCACGACGGTCTCGATCCCGGCCGGAAGGTCCGCGGGCCAATCGATCTCATCGGTCGGCTCGTCGACGAGCACCCGCGCGAGCCTTCCGCGCAGGCCCTTTTGGCCATAACTCAGGGGCGTGAGCTGCTGATCTTCGTCCATGTGGTGGTCACTCCTACTTTCAGTCATTATTCGTCGGGCCTCGCATCGGCGGCAGCTCGGGTGGGTTCTCCGGGTCGATGCCCAATGATTCGTTGACGCTGGCGCGGCTTCGCGTGGCGCTCGCGATGATGGCTCGGTAGATCTCGTCGCCGACCCTTCCCTTGGCCCGTTGCCGCGCGACGAGGTCTTCGAAGGTCGGATTGGGTTCGTTGGCAGTGAGGTAGTCCGCGGTCTCACGGTCGGCCATCAGTGCCCGCGTCCAGGTTCGGATGGAGGCGCGCAGTTCGTAGAGTGTCCTCGCTTGTTCTTCTAGGCCGACGTCGTCTCGGACGAGTTGCTCGCTGACCTCCCGCATCCGCAGCTCGAATGTCGTGTAGACCGTGCGGGTTTCGGCGTTCGATAGCGTCCCCGTCGCGTAGTGGCTGTGGGTGGCCGCGTCGATGATGGCTTCGTAGACCGCGTCACCGGTCAATCCCTTCGTCTGGTACCTGGCGACCAGGTCCTCGAAGCTGGGGTTGCTTTCGTTGGCAGCAAGCCAATCCGCGGCGGCCCTGTTGCTCATCAGCTCGCGCGTCCAGCCGCGAAGGGAACTCCGCAGGTCCGACAGTAGCCGCGCTCGTTCGTCGACGGGCATGCCGTCACGCACCAGCTGCTCATTCAACTCGCGCAACCGAAGTTCGAAATCGGAGTACACCAGGGTGGTTTCGACGTCGGACAGGCTTCCCGGCGCAAATCGACCATGCGTTGCGGTATCGATGATCGCGTCGAATACCGCGTCGCCGCTTAGGCCCTTCGCCTCGTTTCTGGCGACGAGCTCGTCGAAGGTGAGAGTGCTTTCGTTGGCGGCGAGAACTTCGGCGGCCGTGCGGTTGCTCATCAGGTCGCGCGTCCAGGCTCGAAGCGAGTTCTTTTGTTCGAAAAGGATTCTCGCGCGCTCTTCGGCGCCCATGCCCTCGCGCTGGAGTTGTTCGTCGAGCTCGCGCATCCGCTGCTCGCCGTGGCTGTACACCGTCGTGGCCTCGACATCCGACAGGGTGCCCGGGGCGTAGTCCGGCAGGCCTAGCGGGCCAACGGGCTCGTGCGGCGCTCCCTGCACGTCGCCGATGGCGTCTGCGGCGACCAACTCGTCGGCGTTGTCTCCAAGGGCTCGCACCGGTTGGCCGCTCGCATCCAGGAATCCTGCCGCCGTCTGTGCCACGGCGCGCTCACCCCAGTGCGGCGGCCACCCCGAACGCCCTCCGGTGCGAGCATCCACGAGATAGAGCTCGCCACCGTCATTGACCGCGAGATAGGCATGCCCCCCATGACGTGTGCCGGCCCAGCGCGACGCCAGCACCGCCGACGAACCCGAGCCCAGCTGTACCAGCCTGTCAGCCACCTCGGCGTAGGGAGCGAACTCCGCGCGGGACCCAACGGCTTCGAAGAGCCCCCGTGCCGCCACCCCGGTCGGTGAGGTTCGCGCTTCGATTCGAACGTCATGCCCGTATCTCGTCGACAACGTCTCGGCGACGGCGTGGGCGCAGTTCTCGGCCGGCTCGACAACGGGCGGTCGATGATCCTCGACGGCCGGGCGCACGGAGGCAGGATCGTAGATTTGCGTCTGGTCGGGCAGTTTGGCGGCGCGCTGTTCCTCGAGTGCGACGCGCTCGACATGCCCAGACGCGATGCGACCGAAGTTCGCGAGCGATTCCGTTCGTAGACCGGTGCTCTTGTCGTCGAACTTGTAGTAGAAGTTGTGCATGTCGTAGTCGCCGGCCGCGGCCATCCGAAGCAGCGGGAACTCGGCCGTGATCCTCTGCGCGCCAAAGAAATCCATCGCCGGGTCGACCCCGAAACCGTCCAGGAATGTTCCTCTCGAGCCCGGCGTGTGACCCGCCTCCCAGGTGAAGGAATCAGTCGACGAGGCGGCGACGTAGACGTCGACGCCTTGACCGAACTCGCGCGCGTGGTTGATCGGGCCGGCGCCCGGCGAGCCGAACAGAATTACCGTACGGACGGTTCGGTCAAGGCGTCCGCCCGCGCCGGCATGGCCGACGACGGTCGATCCCTGGCAATGCCCGTACACGTGGTTGTTGCCGAAGTGGCTGCCGTCGGTCACCCACGCGTCGCGGCCGGTGTTGAACGCACGGATGTCGGCATACAGGGTTTCGCCGCCGATTCTTGCCGCATCGTTGGCCACCGTGTCGTAGCCAATCCAGGTGACCGAGGCCGCTGACGCCGTCGGGTCCTCGTGCAGGACGGAGGACAGGTGGTTGAGCGCGGAGCCCATGCCTGCACCGAGCTGTTCGATCGTCATACCCCGGCCCGGAATGTGCCAGGACACCGAGTCCGCCAGGTATGGATCAACGCCGAAGCCGACAACGGCAATTCCATTGCCATCAAACGCAGACGGGTCGAACTTGAGCAGACGTGGGCCATCCACGCCCGCCGTCCGCGCGGCGTCGGCACCCCTGCGCAACGCATCGTCGACGCTGTTGAGGAAGTCGAGCTCCTTCTGCTTGTCGAATCCCAAGCGGAACCCGCTATCGCGCCTGAACTGCAGCTGGTCGCGGTGGCGCAGCCAGTCCGCAAGCGCGCGGGCGTTGGCGTCGTGACGGTAAGAGGGCGGGATGCCCTCGGCGTTGCCGATCTGCACGGGATGGTTCTCGACCATGGCCTGCCGCAGGTCCTCACTCAACCCCTGCCACCACGTGGCGTTCGCTTGCGCGCGCTCTACGGCCAGCTCGGCATCGCCATTCGGATGCACCAATTCCGTGACCCCCGCCGGCGGAATCCGCTGCGCCAATGCATCATTGGCTAGTTGCGCCGAGGATGGCGAAACGTCGCCATGCAGATGCTTGACGGCGAACCACCTGGTGCCGTCCATGAGCCGACGGCCGAGGTCCGGGACGTCGCGCGTGGCGATCTCCGTTAGTTGCCTGGGCTCTGGCAGATCGGACCGCTGCGGGTCCAACCGCGCGACGATGTCATCCAGTACGGCGCGAGCTCCGTCCGTCACCTCGTCTCGTAGTCGCAGTGCCGATGACTTGACGCTGTCGAGTGACAGTTGCAGCCGCTGCGGGTCCCGATCCCAGGTAAAGCCGAGCCGCGCCCACACGACGCCGCCGTTGTCCTGCGTCGCCAGGCTCATCCGATCGACACCGGATCTCTGGCAGTACTGCTCCAGTTCACCGATGAGCGACTGTGTGAAACCCTTTCGCTGCAGTGTGTCGTCCGAGATGGCGATCCATCCGATGCTGGCGATGAGATCGCCCGTGTGGTCGCGGAAGAAGTCCAGCTCGACTGTACCGATTGCCCTGTCTCCCCGCATGATCACACCGGCGAGGAAGACGTCTCCGTCGCCTTCACCCCGGAAGTTCACGCGATACGGCCCATACCCGCCGGACAGATCCGTTGCGAGTCGATCGATGTTCGTTCCGTCCCCGGCGTTGTCCAACACGTCGGGCAGCGGTTCGGCGAAACGGGTGTCGACGTTGCGCGTGGTTCGATCCTGGGCGCGATAGTCGCGTTGTTCCCGGAGAAAGACGGGGTTTTCGGCCGGTGCCGGTTGGCGAGGGCGCGGAATGTCGTCGATAGGAGTCTCGGGCGCACGTCTGGGGTCGCCGAAGTCCTTGCGCCCGAACATCCGCGCCTCGGCGGTTTGCACGACGCCTTCGGCATCGCGGGATGTCGTGATGTCCGCATACCCGAAGCGCAGGTGGACCCCGCGCCGTTCAGCGTTTGACGGATTCGCGATGTCCGACAAGCCTTCGCGTCGGGTGTACATGCCGATCTCTTCGTGGATCGCGGTGATCGCGGCGTCCACGGTGGCCGCCTCGATCCTGCCGACCACGACGGCGTCGAATCGGTCGCCGCTGGTACGCATCGGAACGACCGTCGCCCCCGTCGCCTCGATCTCGGTGCGGAAGATCTCTGTGACGGCACGGTAATGAGCGTTGGCGACTTCGGCGCGGTTCTGGACGTGCTGATTGAGTCCGGACAGATTGACCAGCTGGGCCGACACGAAGAATCCGGATCCGCCGGTTTCGGTGGTCCACCGGCGGGCCCGGTCCACTTCGCCGGTCTTGAATGCCGCACCACGCCCGTCGTAGAAGTCGGAGACCTCGTCCCTGCGAAGCGGTTCGTGCAAGGCCAGGACCGCCCCCGGATCCGCATCACGGATTCGGGCCGCCTGATCGATGAACGCGGCGCGCCTTACGTCCTCGGGCTGCGGATACCGGACGCGGTGGCTCAGCGCGTGTCCGGGTTCGCCTTCCGTACTCGCGCGGCCCGCAACTTCGCCTTCGCTGCCCGTTGTTTCTCGGCCAGTTCGCGTTCCAGCTGCTCGATACGCCGTTGCCGCTCCTCCGGGTTCAACCCCGTCAGCCCTAGTCGCTCGTCCCTGTCCTCCTGCGACATCTGTGCTCCTTGTCTTACTTTGGTCCACGCCGAGGTCCGCGAGGTTGAAGATGTCGCGGACGTCGAGGTCGGGCAGAACCTCGGCGTAGCCCAAATGTAGTCCGACACCGTTGTATTCCGGTTGCCCTGGATGTTTCGGATGGGGGATGTCGGCCAGGTTGTGCTCTTGAGCGTATTCCTTGACCCGAGTGCGGATCGTCGCCAGTGCCGAGTCGATGACCTCGTCGTCGATGTCCCCGACGACAACCGCGCCCAATTCGTCTCCGCCGACGCGCATCGGCACCACGTCGGCCCCCGATTCCGTCAATCCCGCACGGAAGATATCCGCCATGGCGGAGAAGTGGGCGTTGGATTCGGTTCTATCGGCCGACGCCTGATTGAGGCCACGGAGGTTGGCAATGTCGGCCGATACGAAGAAGGCGTTGTCCATGGTTTCGGCAAGATGCTGCTGCGCGCGAACCACCTCACCCGTCTTGAATCCCGAGACCCGGCCCTCATAGAGATTGGTGACGTCGTCCAGCGGCACCGGCTGATAGACGGCTTCGGCGATCGCCTCGGGCGTCGAAGCCGTCAGATCCAACTGTCCGATCCGGTCCCAGAACCCGGCGAGCTCCACGTCGTCCGGAGACGGATACCCACCCCCCAACGTGTCGGTACTCGCCTCCAGCTGCGCACGTGAGCCGTCCAACGGACCATCACCGTCATCCGGGTGCCCCTTGACGTCGCCGACGGTCTCGGCGGCGTACAGGTGGAGCGGACGATCAACGCCAAGCGGATGAACGGCATCGCCGTTGGCGTCGAGATATCCGACGGCAGTGCGGTACACCGCATGCTGGCCCCACGCTGGCGGCCAGCCCGTCCGCTCCCCCGTGAACGGGTCAACCAGATGGATCAAGCCGCCATCGTTGACCGCCAGGTAGGCATGTCCGCCGTACCGCCCGCCCCCATGCGCCCATCCCGACGCCAGCACCGCAGCCGAGCGCTCGCCAAGTTCGCGCAGATTCTGCGCAACGTCGTCATAGGTGGCGAACCGGGAACTCGACCCGACCGCCTCGAACAACGCCCGCGCCGGCACCCCACTGCGTGAGGGCGCGATGCCGAGACGGACGTCGCGGCCGTACCGTGCCGACAGTTCGTCGGTGACCATCTGGGCGCAGTTGTGGCTGCTCGTTTCCGCAGCGGGATCGCCACGCAGATACTTGACGGCGTTCCACTGGGCGCCGTCCATCAGTCGACGGCCCAGGTCGGGTTCGTCTGGTGTGGCGAGTGCGGCCAGATCAATGGGATCCGGTAGATCGGACCGCTCAGGATGCAAGCGCGCCATGACGTCGTCGAGCACCCTGGCCGCCTCGGCGCTGACCGTGCGGCGCAGGTGGTAGGCCGATGCCCTGATGTTGCGGAGCGAGGGCTCCAACCGCGCTGGATCGGGATTCCAGGTGAAGCCGCGGCGGGCCCATGCGTAGCCGCCATTCTGCGACGTCGCCAACTGGATCCGATCGAATCCCGAGCGCTGGTAGTAGCGTTCGAACTCCGACGTGAGCGCCTTGGAGAAGCCGTTGCCGCGGAAATGCTCGTCGTCTATTGAGACCAGGATGTGGTGAGCGACGAGATTGCCATCGCCGTCACGCGCGAACCTCCGCATCATGGTGCCGATTTCCTGCGTTCCGCTGAAGATCACACCGTCGAAGAAGACCGCATCAGCGGAGTTCTGGGGGTAGAACTCCACCCGGTACGGCCCGTACATCCCGGAAAGATCCTCGGCGAGCTGCTGCACTCTGGCTCGGTCCCAACAGTCGTCGACCACGTCGCCCAACGGCTCGGCGTAGCGGGTGTCGACCTGCCGGCTGGTTGGGTCTTGAGCGCGGTAATCCTCCTGTGCCCGTTGAAACTCCAAGCCTTCGCGCGGTCCCGCGACATCGCCGATCTCGTCTGCGGCACTCAGCTGCAGGACGCGGTCGTGCAACGGGTGCGTCGGATTCCCGTCCGGATCGAGGTAGCCGACGGCGGTGCGCGCGACGGCGCCCTCGCCCCAGTAGGGCGGCCAGCCCTGTTGCCGTCCGCTGTGGGACTCGACGAGAAAGATCTCGTCGTCCACGTTGATCGCGAGGTAGGCGTGACCGCCCTGGCGCCCGCCCGCCCACCGGGACGCGAGTACGGCCGACGAGCCGGGGCCGAGCCGTCTCAGCTCGTCGGCAACCTCGTCGTAGGTGGCGAACCGCGCATGGGACCCGATGGCTTCGAACAGGGCGCGGGCTGGCACTCCGCTCGAGGTAATGGGTTCTTCGATGCGGATTTCGCGTCCGTACATCTCCCATACTTCGTTCGCGACGAGGTGCGCGCAGTTGAGGCCGCGGAAGTGATCGGTCAGCCCACGTGCGGGCGAGGCGGCGAAGTCGCTGGGCGTCAACGCAGTCGATGCAACGGTCGGCTCGCCTAGGAGATGCTTGACCCCGAACCACTTCGTGCCGTACATCAGTTGTCGGCCCAAGTCGGGTTCGTCCGGCGTCGCCAGACTTGCCAACTCGATGGGCTCGGGCAGCCTAGGGTGGTCGGATTCCAATCGCTGCACGGTGTCCAGAAGAACCGCTTGGGCGTCCTCGCTCACCCAGTTCATCAGCCGTTGGGCTGCATCCCGCACGCTCTGCAAGGAGTGTTCGAGCTTGTCCGTGTCGGCATTCCAGGTGAAACCGCGCCGGGCCCATACGTAGCCGCCGTCTTGCTCCGTGCTCAACTCGATGCGATCGACGCCAGAGCGCGCGTAATACGGCTCGAGTTGAGAAGACAGCGAGCGGGAGAACCCCTTGAACTTGAATCGCTCTTGGTCGATCTCCACCGAATCGTGGCGGGCGACGAGGTTGCCGTCGGCGCCACGGACGAAGGTCCGCTGCATGAAGCCGATTCCCTCATCACCGCTGAAGATGTAGCCGGCGACGATGACCTCACCTGCCCGCGATATTTCTGCCCGCCACATCTCGACGCGATAGGGGCCGTAGATGCCCGACAGGTCGTCGGCAAGTTGACGGACTTGCTGCTGATCGAGGTTGCGGACGACGTCGGCCAGCGGCTCGGCGTAACGGGTATTGACCTCGCGGGTGGATACGTCCTGGGCGCGGTATTCCGCTTGTGCCCGTTGGAAATCAGGGTCTTTCGCGTGGCCCTTGACGTCGCCGACGAGGTCTGCGGCATCGAGCTGCAGCTGAAGCGGAACGTCGTTGACCGGTTGGACGGGGTTGCCATCCGCGTCGAGGTAGCCGACCGCCGTGTGGGCGACTGCACCCTGACCCCAGTGCGGGGGCCAACCGGAGCGCTGGCGGGTATGGGGGTCATAGAGCCGTATCTCGCCATCCTCATTGACCGCGAGATAGGCATGCCCGCCACGGTGCCCGCCGGCCCAACGCGACGCGAGGACCGCCGATGCGCCGTCGCCCAGTCGATGGAGCCTGCCGGCCACGTCGTCGTACGTCGCGAACTCGGCCCTGGTGCCGACGGCTTCGAACAAGGCCCAGGCCGGCGTCCCCATCGGTGTGCGGGCGGTCGCGACACGGATGTCTCGCCCTTCGTACATCGCCGACAACTCATCGGCCACGGTGCGCGCGCAATCCTGATCGGATCGCGACCCTCCGCCAATGCCGAACAGGCGTTTCAGCCGAGCCCCGAAACCGTTGTGTGCCTGTGGAGTCGAGGTAGTCACGTCACTCGGCAGGTACCTGACGAAGTTCACCTTGACGCCGTCGACCAGCCGCTCACCCAGATTAGGTACGCCGGGTGCGGCGAGGTCCAC
The DNA here is from genome assembly GCF_000620625.1 of Mycobacterium sp. URHB0044. Classification (GTDB taxonomy): domain Bacteria; phylum Actinomycetota; class Actinomycetes; order Mycobacteriales; family Mycobacteriaceae; genus Mycobacterium. Next base: position 122,082 of record NZ_JIAW01000003.1, read on the forward strand.
GATGTCGATCAGTTCGGGCAGCCGGGGGTGATCGGGGTGCAGCCGCTGCACCAACTCGTCGAGTACGGTCCTGGCCTCGGCGCTGAGCTGTGGCGACAGGTGGAGTGCGGCGTCCCTGATCCGGTCCAGCGACTGTTGCAGTCGCGCCGGATCCGGATCCCAGGTGAATCCTCGACGGGCCCACGCGCGGGTGCCCTTGTCGTGGGATTGCAACTCGATGCGGTCAACGCCCGAGTGCACGTAGAAGCGTTCCATTTCGGCGGTGAGCGCCTTGGAGAACCCCTGTCCACGCTGGTGGGTGAACTCGTCCTTGATCACCAAGCCGTTGTGGTAGGCGACGAGGTTGCCCTGGGAATCGCGTGCGAAACCCCGTTGTACCGTGCCGATTTCCGTGTCGCCGTGCAGGATCTTCCCGGTGAGCAGGACCTCGTTCCCGAATCGATCTACTTCATCGAATCGAATCCGGTGCGGCCCATACATCCCGGACAAGTCGTCGGCGAGCTGATTGACGCTGGCCTGTGACGGGTCATCGATGACGTCGGCCAGGGACTGCGCATAGCGGGTATCCACGTGGCGGGTGGCGGGATCCTGCGCTCGGTATTCCTCTTGCCGCCGAACGAAGTCCGGGTCGGCGGGAAGGCCTCGTACGTGTCCGACGGCGTCCGCCGCACCCAACTGCAGTGCAGTGTCGACGGTGAGAGGACTTACCGGATTGCCGTGCGCACCGAGGTACCCGACCGCGGTGCGCGACACCGCATTCTCACCCCAGTGCGGTGGCCAGGCGGATCGCTGCCGGGTATGTGGGTCGTAGAGCTGGATCTCGCCACCGTCGTTGATCGCGAGGTAGGCGTGACCGCCGTTGCGCCCGCCCGCCCAGCGTGACGCCAGCACCGCGCTCGATCCGTCACCGAGCTGGATCAGCCGGTGCGCCACGTCGTCGTACGTGGCGAACTCGGCTCTGGTTCCCGCGGCTTCGAAGAGTGAACGGGCAGGTGTACCAGAGCGACTGGGCGTGCCCGCGATGCGGATGTCACGCCCGTACATCGAGGACAGTTCATCGGCGACGACGTGCGCGCAGTCGCGGTCCGAACGCCACGGCGGATTCCAGATCCGGTGATCGGACCGGTTGGCGGCGGGTTCGAGGGTGCGCCGGCCGTCGACCGTGCGGTGGGCTTCGGTGGTGACTTGATCGTGGCGGCCTGCTGCGATGCGACCGAGGTTCGCCAGCGATTCGGTGCGGACGTGTGTGCCGGTGCCGGTATCGAGGTAGTAGGCGTGATGGGTGCCGCCGGTCAGGAGTTGGTTTCTTCCCCCGGTGAATTCAGCGGCGATGCGTTGGGCGCCAAAGTAATCCATCGCCGGGTCGACTCCGAGGCCGATCCCGAGGATGCGACCAGACGAGCCTGGGGTTCGCCCGCCCAGCGCGGTGACCAGGTCCCGCGACGACGATGCGACGAAGACGTGGTCGGCGCCGATGCCGAAATCCCCGGCGTGCCGCATCGGTCCGACACCCGGTGAGCCGACCAACGACACCGTGCTGATCTGGCCGGCCAGCCGACCCCCCTGCCCGGCATAGCCGGTGGTGGTCGAGCCGTACGAGTAGCCGAAGACGTGATTGCCGGTGAAATGGCTGCCGTCGCCTGCCAGGGTGTCGCGCGCGGCGTTGAATGCGGTGATGTCGCTGTAGAGGAGGTCGCCACCGGTGCGCGCCAGCTGGTGACCGGCCGCGCGGAAGATGCCCATGCCACTCGGCGTGTCATAGCCAATCCAGGCGATCGATGCGGCCGACGTCGTCGGGTTCTCACTCCGCGTGGACTGCAGATGATTGAGTGCGGATTCCGTGTAGAACCCGAACAGTGAGTGGACCGTGGTCGCGACGCCGGGCACATGCCAGGACACCGAGTCCGCCGTGTAGGGATCGTCTCCAAAGCTGAGGACGGCACGTCCGTCTCCGCCGAACTCCGCTGGATCGAAGGCCAGCAAGACCGGCCCGTCCACGCCGACTCGGGCCGCATCGGCACCCGCCTTGCGCAATGCGAGGTCGAGTCGGTTCACCTGCTGCAGGAACTTGCGGTCGGCTCGGCTCGGCCGCGCACCGTCGTCGATCCTGGCTTGCACCTGATCGGCTCGGTCTCGAAGCTGCTGCAGCACGCGATGATTGGCCGTGTGCCGATCGGCGGCTGGTATGCCCTCGGCGTTGCCGATGTGCTGCGGATGGGTCTCGATCAGGGCTGTGCGCTGCTCGGACGTCAGCGCGTTCCACCAGGTGGCGTTGTTGCGCGCCCGCGCACGCGCCTCCTCCATCGGCCCCAGCGGATTGCGCAACTCGTCGGGCCGCACGGGCGGTATCCGCTGCGCCAAGGCGGATTCCGCCACCTGTGCGGTATCGGCAGCGGTAACCTCGACCGGTACATCAGTAGTGGGCGCGGTCTTTTCACGAGCGGGCACATGCTCGCCGTGCACCATGTCGCCGGTTCGGCCCGGATGATCGGTGGCGATCCAACCCACTCCGAGATCACGGGCGAATTGGACGTCGCTCTCGTCGTTGACGGTCCAGCAGTAGGTGGTAAGTCCTTGGCGCGCTGCGATGTCGACGAGTTCGGGTTGCGCGCGCAAGGTCTTGATCGACGGGCCGATGGCGGTGGCGCCGACGGTGGCGGCGAGGTGGTGGGCCGTCGACCCCAGCAGCACGGTCGGCAGGTCCGGCGCAGCGCGGTGCACCCGCCAGATGGCATCCGGGTAGAACGAGATCACCGCCACCCGAGATTGGTCCGGTGTCGTCGGAGTGGCGAGACCGTGGCGGTCCAGCAGCGCCACCAATTCGCGTTCCAGTCGGCCGCCGTGCTCCTTGGCCTCGATGAACAGGGTGACCGGCCTGTCGTGTTCGGTGACCAGTTGCAGCAGTTGATCGAGCGTCAGTATCCCGGTGTCGCCCTCGGCATCTCCGAGCTCGTGGCTGGGGTGCTGGCTGCCGAAGTCGTACTGCTGCAGCTCCGCCAGTGTCATGTCGCCGACACGTCCGGTGCCGTTCGACGTCCGATCGATCCGCTTGTCGTGGATGCAGACCAGGTGGCCGTCCTTGGTGAGCCGGATGTCGGTCTCTAGACCGTCGGCGCCCTGCCGCAGTGCTTCCCGGTATGCGGCCAATGTCTGCTCGGGGAATTCGTGCGAGGCGCCGCGGTGTGCCACCACCATGCTGCCCGCTTCGCGGGGCACCCAGAGAGGACGACTGGTTTCTGCGGTGGACGAGGACGCATCGGTGTGTACCCGGTTGCCGGTGAAGGGTCTGCCGTCAGTGGCGGGACTGAGGGCGTCACGGGCGGCATGGAAGGCCGCGAGATCGCTGTGCAGGGCGAGCCGGGGCTTCGACGTTTCGTCGCCAACCCAGACGACTGCGGATGCGGACGACGTGTGCTGCAGCGTGGACTGGAGTTGGTCGAGCGCGGGACGGACGACGGTCCCCAATCGGTCGACCGACTGGCGTGCCGTGTGCCATGACACGTTGTCCGCGTGGTATGGGTCGGCTCCGAAGCTGAGAACGGCGCGGCCGTTGCCGCCGAACTCGGATGGATCGAGGGCCAACAACAGCGGCGGGTCGAGTCCTGCCCTGGCGGCGTCTGCTTCTGCCATGCGGACCGCCAGGTCGACGTCGTTCACGCGGGCCAGGAGCTTGCGTTCGGTACCGTTCGCGTGCCCGAATTCGTCGATCTTGGTCTGCACCTTGTCGGCACGGTCCCGGAGTTCCTGTAGGAAGGCACGATTCGCGGTGTCGCGATCGACGGCCGGAATACCCTCGGCGTTGCCAATCCGGTAGGCGTGGACCTCGATGAGGGCCTGCCGTTGCTCGGCTGACAACCCGGCCCACCACGTCGCGTTGGCCCGTGCTCGCTCCGCTGCGAGCTCGGAGGAACCTATGGGATTGACCAACCCCTCGGCCGGTATTCCCCTGTGCCCCAACGCCGCATCGGCGACCACGCCGGATTCCGGAAGGCCCTGCACGTGGCCGATTCGACTGGCGGCGGCGAACCGGCGACCACCGCCATCATGGGGGACGACGGGGTCACCGGTGGCATCGAGGTAGCCGACGGCGGTGCGGGTGACGGCGTCCTGGCCCCAATGCGGAGGCCACCCCGACCGCAGGCCGCTGTGGGCATCGATGAGGTAAATCTCGCCACCGTCGTTGACCGCAAGGTAGGCGTGGCCGCCCGAACGCCACCCGCGCCATTGCGACGCAAGCAGGGCCGACGACCCGGGACCGAGTTCCCGAAGCCTCTCTTCGATCTGCGCGTAGGTCGAGAATTCAGAGCTCGACCGGACCGCCGCGAAGAGCCGGAAGGCCTGCACACCGTTGGGCGACGGGACGGCCACCAGACGGAACTCGTGCCCGGGATACCTCGCCGACAACTCGTCGATGACTGCCGGCCCACAGCCGTTGGTCCGTTCGAAGTTCGGATTCCAGTAGTTGCGGCCGTGGACGGAATGGTGGGCCGTGGGGTCGTCGGGCAGTCGTAGGTGGCGACCGATCGCGGGTTCGACGGTGACGTCGCGGGACCCGGACCCCAACCAGCGGGGGCGTTGGTCGAGTCTGCGGTGACCTTCGGTGTCGACGTCGGTGCTCTGCCCGGCAGCGATACGGCCGAAATTGGTCAACGATTCGCTGCGCACACGAGGGCTGGCCCCCGGGTCCATGTACGCCCAGTAGAGACTGTGGGTCATCCGCGAGCCCGGGCCGAGATGGTCCACGGCGGCGGGGAATTCGGCGGTAACGCGTCGCGCGCCGAAGGAATCCATGGCCGGGTCGATGCCTTGGCCGACGCGTGCAGGCGTGAGGTTCCGGCCGCGGTGGTTGGGGCGATCGCCACCGAGACCGGTGGTCCTGTCGCGAGAGGAAGACGCGACGAAGACGTTGTCTGCTCCGATGCCGAAATCACTGGCATGACGTAGGGGGCCCGCGCCCGGCGAACCGATCAACGTGACGGTCTGCATCTCGCCGGCCAACCGGCCGCCCTGCCCGGCATGGCTGACTGTGCTCGACCCGTACGAATGGGCGAAGACGTGGTTGCCGCGGAAGTGGCTGCCGTCGCCTGCGAACACGTCGCGGCCGGCGTTGAACGACGAGATGTCGCTGGCGAAGATGTTGCCGCCCTGGCGCGCCAACCGTTGGAAGACGACGTTCGGGTCCCAGCTGCCCGGCGCCCGGTAGCCGATGTACGTGATCGACGCCGCCGACAGGTCGGGGTTCTGCTGCAGAGTGGACTGCAGCTGATTGAACGCCCGCATCATCATCGGGTGCATCTTGTCGATCGTCGTGGTCATGCCGGGCACGTACCAGGACACCGACTTCGCGGTGTAGGGATCCTCGCCGAAGCTGACGATGGCGCGCCCAGCACCACCGAACGCCCACGGGTCCAACGCGAGCAGATACGGGCCGCCCACACCCGCACGGTGCGCGTTCGCAACCCCCTTGCGCATCGCGTCCTCGATCTCCTCCATCAAGTCGACGAACTGCGCTTGCTTGTTGTTGAGGGCCACACCGTTACTGCGTCGCGACACCAGAACATCGCGATGCGCCAAGTACCGCTGCAGCATCCGGGAATTGGCCTCGTGACGATCCATCGGCGGGATGCCCTCGGCATTGCCGACCTCGTGCGGATACGCTTCGATCAGGGCCCGCCGCTGGTTGTCGGTCAACCCCTTCCACCACTTGCCGTTGGCCTCCGCGCGTGCCACGGCGCGGTTCGTCGGAACCCGATGATCGACCGGACTCATCAAGTCGCGAGCCCGTATCCCCCTGTCCTGCAATGCCGCATCCGCCACCACCTTGACCGGTGCTGGGACCTGCTGCACTTCGCCGACCTCGGCCGCCGTCAACTCGGCCACCGGGCTGGGCTGCCCGACGGGACTGGTCGCCACCGAATCGAGCGGAACGTTGCGGAAAGGCGGGTTCCACAGATGGCGTCGCCTGACGGAATGGTCGGCCGCTGGATCGTCGGCGAGTCGCAGCGGCCGTCCGATCGCGGGTTCGACTGTGTGCTCGGTCGTTCCACCACGCAGCCGCCGGGGATGCTCGCCGACCCTGCGGTGACCTTCGCTGTCGATGTCGCCGGCCCGCCCCGCGGCGATGCGCCCGAAGTTGGTCAGCGACTCGCTGCGGACGTGGGGGTTTGCCCCGGGGTCCAGGTATGCCCAGTAGAGGCTGTGGGTCATCCGCGAGCCCCCGCCCGCACGGTCGATCGCGGCGGGGAATTCGGCGGTGATCCGCCTCGCGCCAAAGGTATCCATCGACGGATCCACACCCTGGCCCAATCGTTCGGGCGAGTGGTTGCGTCCGAAGCGCCCGGGCCGGTCGCCTCCCAGCGCGGTGGTCAGATCACGCGACGACGACGCAACGAACACGTTGTCGCCGATACCGAACTCGCTGGCGTGCCGGAGATTCCCGGCGCCCGGTGACCCGATCAGCGTGATGGTCCTAACCTCGTCCGCCAACCGTCCGTCCTGTCCGGCGTGACTGACGGTGGACGAGCCGTATGAATGGGCGAAGACGTGGTTGCCGCTGAAGTGGCTGCCGTCGCCCGCGAAGATGTCGCGGCCGGCGTTGAACGACAGGATGTCGCTTGCGAAGATCTGGCCGCCGTCGATCGCCATCTGCCGACTGAGAACGTTCCTGTCCCAGCTGCCAGGCGGCTTGTAGCCGAGATAGGTGATGGAGGCCGCCGACAGTTCGGGATTCTCCCGCAGGGTGGACTGCAGCTGGTGGAACCCCCGCTGCATCATCGTGTTCAATTTCTCGATCGTGGTCGACATTCCGGGCACGTACCAGGACACCGACTCCGCGGTGTAGGGGTCGTGACCCACGCTGACGATGGCCCGACCGACGCCGTCGAAGGCAAACGGGTCGAGCGCCAACAGATACGGGCCGCCGACTCCCGCCCGTTGAGTGTTCCTCTCCCCCGTGCGTATCGCACGCTCGATCTGGTCCATCAGATCGACGAACTGCTGCTCCTTCTTGTTGATCGCGACGCCGTTCTGCCGCCGCGACACCAATACGTCACGATCCGCCAGATGCTGCTGCAACATAAGGGAATTCGCCTCATGCCGAGCCATCGGCGGAATACCCTCGGCGTTGCCGACCTGATGGGGATAGGTCTCGATCAACGCCCTCCGTTGAGCCTCGGTCAACCCTCTCCACCAATGACCATTGGCCTCCGCGCGCGCCACGGCACTTCGAACCGGCACCCGGTGATCGGCGGGGCTCATCAGATCGCCGGCGGATATTCCCCTGTCCGCCAATGCCAGATCCGCCCGCTCTTGGGACGACATCGGCGGCTCGAGCTGCGAGACGGCGCCGTCAACGGCGTGGCTCGGCTCGATCTCGGCAGGATGCGCACGCCACCGTGGATTCCAGAGCCGCCGGCTTTCGCGGTCGACCGACTGCTCGGTGTCGCCGTCGAGGCGGAGCGGCCTGTCGGCCGCGGGTTCAACGGTGCCGTCGCGGGTTCCCCCGAACAGTCGCCGCGGGCGCTCGCCGACGGTGCGATGGCCTTCGGTGTCCACCCGGCCGGCGTGCCCGGAGGCGATCCTCCCGAAGTTGGCCAGCGACTCGCTGCGCAGCGGAGGGTCGGCGCCCCTGTCGGCGAATCGGTAGTACGCGTTGTGGGTACCGCGGTTTCCCCGCTGATCCATGGCCGAGGAGAACTCCGCCGTGATGCGCTGGGCGCCAAAGGATTGCATCGCGGGATCGACGCCGAGACCGAAGCCGAAGAGGCGACCCGTCGCGCCGGGTATTCGACCGCCGAGCGCGGTGAACGGATCCCTCGACGACGAGGCGACGTAGACGTTGTCTGCGCCGATGCCGAAGTCGCCGGCGTGCCGAAGTGGTCCCGCTCCCGACGAACCCGCCAGCGTGACCGTGCGAATATCGTTGGCGAGCCGACCGTCCCGGCCGGCGTAACTAGTGGTCGTGGCTCCGTAGGAGTGCGCGAAGACGTTGTTGGCGCTGAAGTGACTGCCGTCATCGGCCAACGTGTCGCGCGCCGCGTTGAACGCCCGGATGTCGCTGTAGAGCATCTTGGCGCCCTCGCGGGCGTAGGTGTGGCCCGCGGCGCGCCAGCTGTGCCGACCGCTTGGCGTGTCGTAACCGATCCACGCGATCGATGACGCCGACACCGACGAGTCCTCGGCGAGCGTGGATTGCAGGTGGTTGAGCGCATCACCCATGCAGTAGCCGAGCTGATCGATCGTCATGCCCTGGCCCGGCACGTGCCAGGCCACCATGTCCGCCTTGTACGGGTCTTCGCCGAAGCTGACCACCGCGCGCCCGCCACCGTTGAACGCCCCTGAATCGAACGCCAGCAACAGCGGCCCGCCCACACTTGCCTCGGTCGCCAGATCACCTGCCCTGTCCAGCGCCTCCTGAATCCGATCGAGGCGTGCCAGCTCCTTGCGCTGGAAGCGGGTGAGCCGCTCGCCGCGATCACGCCACGCCTGAAGTTCCCTGCGCTGCTGATCCAGTGCGTGGGTGTTGGCGGCGTGACGCGCGCCGGCGGGGATGCCTTCCGCATTGCCGATGTGGTGCGGATAGGCGTCGATCAGTGCGCGTTGCTCGTCGCCCGTGAGCCCGTGCCACCACGTGGCGTTGTCCCGGGCCCGTTCACTTGCAGCCTCCATCAGGCCCAGGGGGTTGCGCAGCCCGTCCGCGTTCTGCACACCGCGCCTGCTCAACGCGTCGTCGGCCAACTGGTCCTGCGGCGTGACGTCACGCCACCGCTCCCCCGGATCGCCGTCCGGGTGCCCCTTCACGTCACCAACCGCGTCCGCGGCGGCCAGCTCGTTGCGGCTCCCGTCCATCGGGTGCACGGCCATGCCGCGGCTGTCGAGGTAACCAACGGCTGTGCGCGACACCGCATGCTGGCCCCAATGAGGTGGCCAACCCGTCCGTTCCCCGGTTCGCGAGTCGATGACGTGGATCTCGCCGCCGTCATTCACCGCCAGGTAGGCGTGCCCGCCCTGGCGATGGCCGTCACCGGCCCACGCGGACGTCAGGATCGCCGACGAGCCGGGGCCCAGCTGTCGTAGCCTGTCCGCCACGTCGGCATAGGACGCGAAGTCGGGACGCGACCCGGCGCCCTCGAACAGCGCCCGGGCGGGGACGCCGGTGGCCGTCGACGCGGCCTGCACGCGGAAGTCTCGGCCGTACCTGGTCGACAACGCGTCGGCGACGTGGTTCGCGCAGTTGTCGTGCGGGTCGGCCCGCCGGTCGGCGGTGGGCCCGGTTGCCTCTGTCGTGGTGGTCGGCTCGGCACCTTGCACAGCGGTGTCGGCGACCCGGGCAGCCGGCGCGCCAGTCGTTTCGGAAGCGGACGCGGTCTTGGTCGGAGACGCCGAAACATTCTCTTGCACAGGCCGTGTCGGTGTCGGCGCGGGACTTGCGGTCGCGGGCTGGGTGGTGGGTGTCGCAGCAGCTGGATGGGAGGCCGGGGGTTGCGGTGCCGTCGTCGGTGGAACGGCGGCATTGGCAGCGGGAGCGACGGGCGCGACGGACGCCGCGGATGGCTCCGGGGCGCTGACGGTCGCCTGGGTGGCGGGTGCCGGGTCGGTTGGCCCTACGCTGGCCTGGTCGGCGGTCGGCTGGACGCTGGATTCGGGACCGGTTTGCGGGACGGAGAGTGAGCCGTCCTGCGTGGGCGCCGGATGTGGCTGGTCCACAACGGAATTAGCCGGTGCATCGTTGTGAGCCGGGAGGTCGGCGGTGTGCGCGTCGGGGGTATGAGCGTTGGCAGTGTGGGTGTCCGCGGTGTGGCTGTCGTCGGTGTGAACGTCGGCAGCGGGCGCGTCGGCGGCTGCTCTTTCCTCCGGTGCATGCGTGGTCGGATCGTCTGCGTCCGCGGGACGTGTCGAAGGTGCCTCCTCGTCCACTGCGACGCCGGCCTTGGCGGGCCGGCTGTTGGGAGTATCAGTCGACGATCGTGCCGCCGGATCACTGCGCGCGGCAGCGGTATTGAGCTGCCCGTTGCCCGATTCGCCGGCGACGCGTGCACCACCGGCCTTGGGCGGCGCCTGACCGTTGACGGATGGTTCGTCGGTCTTCGGCTCGGTGTCCGGCTCGGCGTTCGTCGCATCGTCGTCGTCGAACAGCGGGCCGCCGGGGAGCGGCTCACGCAACGGAGGTTCCCCTGTGCGATCCGGGAGACCCGTCCGCGCCTCGGTGTCCGGGTGGCCCGCGTGCCCGCCGAGACCCTTCACACCGCCGATGCTGGATCCGGCCGAACTGCCGATCACCGCCAACGTGTCGAATTCGCCTCCGACGGCTGCGGTGCCTGCCACGTTGCCCGCGATCCCTGCGGTGAACATCGTCGTCATGCCCTTGGCCGCGCGCCCCAGCTTGCTCGCGCCGGGACCAAGTCCGTGGCTCACGGGCAGGGCCGTGCCACCGCCGGCTGCGCCGCCGATGAAGGAGGCGACCGCGTTCTGCCGAATGAGGTCCGGCCGCCACGTCGAGTTTCCCTGACCTACCTGGATGCCCTGGACGATGCCCTCTTGGGCCAGCCCTTGGCCCAGCTCCTGGAAGGCTTCCCTCACCCCGTGGTGGACAAGGTCTTTGATCGTCGTTTGTTCGAGCATTTGACCGAGCTTGGTGGAGATTCGCTCGAATACCGTTGCCATGAGCCGGCGAATCGACGTCATCGTCGCCCACTCGATGGTGGGAATCCACGCCGTGGATGCGCCGAAAGTCTCGACCGAGTTGGCCAGGCACCAACTGATCTCCACCGCTGCCAGTGCCAGGCCGACGATGATCGAGAGCTTGCTGTACTCGATCTCGACGCCGAGACTGTGCGCCCCATCGCCAAGCGCCGAAGCCCCCTGCGCGAGCTTGTCGACTGAGTAGTCGCCGCCGAACAGCATCTCGAACTGATCGTCTGCCGCCATCGCGGTGTCGCCGAACAACACCGACAGCGTCTCGCTGCGGACCCGGTTCAGATCCGGGATGAGGTCCTGCAGTTCAGCAGCGGCACTGGCGAAGTGCTCGTTGATGCTCCACATGCGGGTTTCGCTGCCCTGCGGCCACGCCCCGCCAGCCAGATACGACACCCACTGCAGTTCCGGCGGAAATGTGATGTCCATGGGAAACCGGTGCGGCGACGCGCCGCACCAAGGCGTCGAGCCTAGGCCTGGTCGTTACGCTCGAAGGAGTCCGCGGCGCCCTTCAGCGCGCGCGAATAGTAGTCGAGCAGCTCGGTTTTGGCGGCGACCGACCCATCCACCCAGTTGAGCTGAGCCAGATAGCCGCCCGATCCGTTGGCGAACTGATCGCCCATCTCGTCGTCCCCCCACGCAACGCCTTCGGCACTCAGCCGGTTCTGCAGCGTCGCCAGAACCTCCTTCATCCTACTGCTGACGTCATGGAGGTGTTCGGACGTTCCACGCAGTTCGGGCGGCGTCACTCCAAGGTAGTCGGCCATCGATTCATCTCCTCACCGTGGGAAACGTGTTCTCTTCCCTGCCATCGCCATCAACATGATCGGGCCGCGGACCGGGCTCGTTGACGGGTCCGAACCCGGGTGGCACCAGATCCCGCAGATCGGGCGCGCCGTCGATGAACTCGGACAGCGACGGAAACCGTTTCCTGCGTTCACTGATCGGCACCATCAACTCGGCGATCCGTCGGGACACCTCCCGGACCGCCGCCTGCGCTGCTTCGGTGACGTGATCGGCGAGTTCTTCGAACTCGTGCTCGTCGAGGTACGACTCGTCGATGATCGTCTCGACGAGATGGCCGTGGGCGTCCACGGTCACCTCGACCATGCCGTCCGCCACCGTCGCCTTCGCCGTGATCTCCGCCTGTCGCTTCTGCATGGCCGCGATGTCCGCCATCTGTTCCTGGACGAGAGCCAGCACCTCGGTCATCTCGTGACGAAGCCCGTCATTGCTCACTTCGACTCATCCTTCATCAGATCACTGCCCCGGCACCTGCATCGGCCGATCGGGACGGGGCGAGCTACCAGGAATCCGCCGCGTGTTGGGGCTCGTGCGGTCGGTTTGTTCGGCGCGCTCGGATTGATCGACGTGCACTCCTTCGGACTGGCCCTGGTTCTCGGCAGCACCGACGACGGCGACCACCGCTTCGGCATCGCCGATGACATCTTTCCCATTCTTCTTGCGCCGCAGCGCTTTATTGACCTGGTGACCCTTGCCGTTCTGCTCACCGCCGCGCTGACCTGCAGCCGGAGCGCCCGCACCGGGGGTGCCCGCGCCGTTGCCCAAACCGGCCCCGGTTGCAGGTGCGGGCACCTTCGCCGCGGCCGCCGCGGGTGTGTCCACTGCCTTGCCGCTCGCGAGGCCGCGCGGCATCGCTGCTCCGCCACCGACTCCCGCGGCGCCCTTGCCGGCGCCGGCGCCGGCGCCGCCAAGACCTTGCGGGCCGAGGCCAAGGACGCCCTCGGGCGGTCCCTGCATTCCCGCCGGGTTCATGCCTTGCGCACCTTGCGCGGCGTTCTTCACGGCATCGGCAATCTGGCCTGCCGCATCCTTCGCGGCTCCCGTGGCGGTATCCATGGCGGACTTGACGGGATCGGTCAACCCGCTGGTTCCCGGGGGCGTGGTGGGAACGATGGGTTTGGAATCCGGCAGTTTCGTGTCAGTGAGCTCCGGCGGACCGATGGGCTTGATTCCCTTGGTGTCCAACGGCTTTATGCCATTGGTGTCAAACGGCTTCACACCGTTGGTGTTGAACGGTTTCGTCCCGCCACCACCGCCGCCGCCACCACCGCCGCCCAGCCCCGGGCCCGACGGACCCGGGCCGGGGCCTTGCTGCCCGAACTTCATGTCGGGCGCAGGGGGCAGATTCGGGAAATTGGTTGCCACGGCTTGTATGGCGGGCTGGTAGGTGTCGCGGAACAGCTGAACGGCGAGCTGAAAGTCCGCGATGGACCGGTTGATCCGGTTCATCTCGTCGATCGCATCCTGTGCGGATACGTAGCCGTCGCTGTTGTTTCGAAGGTGACCGCTGCCGTCGAGGTGATACTTGTTGTTGAAATCGTTTATTGCCGCGTTGAGTCCGCCCTTGTCGAAGACGCTGTTGTCGATCAAGTCGCCGAGCGCGTGGTTGGGGAATCTCGCCTGGACGCTCTCAAATGCCGTCGCCAGTACCGTCAACCGGTCCGAGAGCTCGTCGGACGACGCGGTGAAGTCGTAGATCGATGTCTTGGTGACCTGCTGGGACGCAGCGTCGGCGGCACTTGCGCTCGCACCGGACCACTTCCCGCTGATCGCCTTGGAAACGGCGTCCTTGAAGGTTTCGGATACCTTCTTGAGCGTTTCACCGTGCTTCTTCCAGGCACCGGCCAGGGTACGGATGTCGGCTGGCTTCAGCGCGTCCTTTTCGTCGCGCAGAGCCTTGAAGTTCCACGCTTCCCAGTTCTCTGCGTGGGACCCGGAGAGCGCGTCGTCGACCTGTTGCCGAACCGATTGGTCGGATGCCAGGTTGTCGATCTCGCCGAGACTGCTGGTGTTCAGCGGGAGCTTGTTCGGGGAGTCGTCCTCGCCCGGTGTCTGGTAGTGGAGATCCTTGAGTTCGTCGCCGTCGAGCAGGGCTTGACGCTCGGGATAGTACGTATTGGTCACGAAGGATTCGTCGTACGACCCACCCATGGTGGCGCCGACGTAGTTTCCGAAACTTCCCATGTTCTACGGCTTTCCGTTCACCTCGGCCGACTAGTCGCCCTCGGCGGCCAGCTGAGCATTGGCGGCGTCGCGGGCCGTCTTCACGAAGGCACTCGCCTGGGACTGCTGCTGCTTGAGATAGTCGGTCAACATCTTGCCTCGCGCGTTGAAGGCCTTCCCCATGGCGTCGGCCAGCGAGTTCGTCCCGAAGTACCCCGCGGTGTCGTCGAGCCCATCGTCGATGAGGTCTTGCAGGGCCGCCTCGTACGGCCCGTAGACGCGGTTCACCTCCGAAACCACCGTCGGATCAAGGTAGAGCTTCTTGGCGCCGGTAGCGGCGTCGAGTGCATTCCACGGATTCGTCATGATTCTCCACTTCGATGATGGGTACTACGTCGATCGGTACTACGTCTTCGATCGGTACTACGTCACGGTCGCGTTGAATGGCAGCGTCACCTCTTTCTCGATGCGAATCAGCACGGCTGCCGAATTGACGAAGTTTCCTGCCGCGAACAACATGACCAAATCGCCTACCTTCGCAATCTTCTCGTTCATCAGGTAGACGAGGTTCACGCAGAAGTCCGAGACCGTCAGGTGCCCGAATCGTGCCGCGAACGAGTGCAGGCCGGGAGTCGGCCGGAGACCGGCGTGCTTGGCCAGCATGTTCGTGACCTGGCTCGGCTCGATGAATGACGGCGCAAACCAATCGATGTCGTCCGGGGTGAGCCCGACGCGTTGATAGCACTCCGTCACTGCGGTGACGGCGCTCTGGAAGCTTGCCATCGCGTTGTGTTCGGTCGACCCCGGATGGCGTCGGGCATAGTCTTCGAACCTGGCCACCCAATCGGGCAACGCCGGAAACGACGGATCGTCGAGACCGCGATCTGCCCTGGCGCGCATCATGTCTGCCGAAGGGTTGTGTGATCGGGCCGCGACGGACAGTACGCGGGCGAAGCCTTCGTGGCGGTTCAACACTGCGCAGAAGGCGCTGTCCCCCATCAGCGAGCCCTCGGTCGCGGGGCTGGCCGCATACTCGTATCGATCGAAGAAGAAGTTGCTGTCGCCGCCCGTCACCATCGCGTAGTCACCGGCCCAGCCCGCATCGAGCAACGCATCGGCCAGCATGACGCCGTACAGACCACCGGAGCAGAACTGTCGGATTTCGGTGGCGCCGCCGGCCGACCCCCTGCCGAGGATCGCCTGTTGCAGCGAATTCTGGATGGGCCAGAAGTGTTCGCCTTGATACAGCGAACCGCAGTGGAATGAAGCCGCCATGCTCTCCGCAGCCTCCGCCAACGTCGTGGGGTCGATCTGTCGTGCGGCGAGCTCCACCATTTCGTGAACGGACAGCATTTCCGACGGCGCGCTCGAAAGGTGCTTCGGGCGTCCTTCCGTATCCGTACCGTCCGGCACGTAGGCCGACACCGCCCTAAGGTAGGCCATCGAGATCCCGGTCCGATGAGGCCGCCGAAATGCGTTCCGCCGTCTTGAGTTGCAGCTCTTCGACCTTGCGGAAGACGCCCATGAGGTTGGGGACGGTGGCGGGGATGATCTGAAACTCGTCTGCGCCCTCGTTGACCAGGTATGCGCCATCGTCCGCAACGTTGAACAACGTGACGTAACTGGCGTTCCGCAGTTCGTAGTCGAGCGTGAAGTCGGCGGAGCCGCCCAGGAGGATCGACCCGGTGATCGTCGAGTCGCGAAAGAACTCCGCCGGCGTCTCGTCCTCGAGCCGCGCTTCCTTGCGCGGTTTCGTGCCAGGCTTGTAGTCCGGTAGCGCTTCCAGAACGACTTGCGGGAAGTCGACGTTCACGCATCCGATGATCTGGATGTCTTCGCCAAATATGGTCTGCTGTCCGGGATCCTGCGTGATGACGGCACAGTATCCGCCCGTGCCGATAATGCCGAACAGCCGATAGAGCTGTTCGCTGGCACCGTACCCGATCCGGCCGAATCCCAACACGACGAACGCGGGCGAACGGAACGCCTCGAGGATGCGGACGCGATCATCCGTGAGTTCCGCGCGCTGACGAGCGAGGGCAGTCCGCCTGTCGGCCTCGACCTCCGACATGTACTTCTGCCGGTTGCGATAGGCGAGCGGGAACGGGAGGTTGTCGAGGCCCTGCGCTTCCCATATGCATCGGAAGTCGAAGCCGCTCATGAACCACGGCTCGACGCCATAGCGCAGCGGCGCTACGTCATCCGTGATCATGTGTCGCGTAGGAGCGCGCGACCGTTGCAAGACTTCGTGATCAGCGCCAAGTAGTCCGTCCTTCCCATCAGATCCGCCGAGGGAACTTGCAACACCAAACGTCGCAATTCGTTCACGCTTCCGCTCTTGCGGAGGCGATTGATTGCACGTCCTAGTGTCAACCATCGCACGGGGCTTGGCGCAGGTCAACGGCAATTGTCCGCAACCGCTGCGCGGTCTATTTCGTTGGGCCACAAGCACTCCGGCGACCAGAGCACCAGCTTTGCCCGCAAACCGATCGGCAAATTGACTGTCGCGAGCGTCAGTACACCCGCGCCGCGTCAGCGTTGCCGGCGACCGCCATTCAACCGGGGGAATTTCTCAGCGACCGCACCGGCCAGTTCGAGATAGGCCTGCGAGGTCTGCGGATTCAGCAAACTGAAGTCGACGTCGGCTCCCTCGGCCAGATGCGGATCGAACGGAATCAGGTGTATCGAGCGGCACCGTGCTTCGAAGTGTTCGAAGACCTTGTCCAGTTTCAAGGCCGCCGATCCAGGGCGGGACGCACTGATCACGACGTGCGCCTCGCGGACCAGCGCCGAATAGCCGTGCTGCATCAACCAGTCCAGCGTCGCCGATGCGCTGCGCGCGGCGTCGATCGCCGGTGAGCTGACCAGGACGATCGCATGCGCGAGGTCGAGGACGCCTGCCATCGCCGAATGCATGATGCCGGTGCCACAGTCGGTCAGGATGACGTTGTAGTAGTGCCCGAGGATGTCGACGGTGCGCCGGTAGTCCGGCTCGCCGAACACCTCCGACACCGCCGGCTCCTGCTCGCTGGCCAGAACCTCGAGGCGACTGGTCGCCATTCGGGTGTGGCTGCGGACGTCAGCGTAGCGATTGACGTGGGGGTCGGACAGAAGGTCACGAACGGTGGAGTGTGTCGACGTGTCGCCGACGCGCTCGGCGAGCGTGCCACGGTCCGGGTTGGCGTCGACGGCGATGACGCGGTCGCTGCGCACCAGCGCCAGGGTGGATCCCAAACCCAGCGTCGTAGTGGTCTTTCCGACGCCGCCCTTGATCGAGAGCACCGCGATCCGGAAGTCGCCGACGATGGGCTGGCGGATCTGGGCGATCAGATCCTCCTTCTCCCGCTCCTTGCGTGATTCGCCGGGGTTGATGCGTCCGCCGCTGGCGCGATGCAGGGCGCGGCGCCAGCCCGATTGCGGTGCGTTGCGAAAGCCTCCGACCGACGTCGCCTCGTCGAGGGATGGCGGAGGCACGCGGAAACCCTCCGCCGGCGGCCCGGGCACCGGTGGCGGCGGCAGCCAACCCGGTGGTGGCGGCGGTAACCAGCCAGGTGGTGGCGGCCAGCCCTGCGCCGGGGGCGGCGGGGGCACCGGGGGTGGCGGGGCCTGCCAATCCTCTTGCGGCAATGCCGTTTCGGCGGGCTCGACGGGGGGCGGCGGTGGGGTTTCCGGCTCGAACCGCTGGCCGATGTCCCTCGACACCGCCCCGTTGGGCAGCTGCCACGGGGGCAGCGGCAGGCGGCGCGGTGCGGCGCCTTCGACGCGTTGATCGGCGTCATCGGTCACGGACGACTCGGACGTGTCAGCGGCTGAGGCGCGCAGCGCAGCGATCTGCTCCTGCAGAGCCGCGGCCCTCGCCTCGATGTCGTCGATGCCGTTCGAAGGTGTGTCCTGCGGCATCGTTCTCCCTCGCGATCGTGCGCTGAGTTCCGTGTCCGATCGTACGTAGTCGCTCATCGGACGCGTCGCCGTGCCGCCGCGATGGCAGCGACCGCCGCCATCAGCGCAAGGCTGGCGCCGGTGACGGCGAGGACGATCTTGCGGGCGCGCACGTTGCCGGGATCCGGGCGGGGTGGTCCGCTGATCGGAGTCCCCGCATCGACGGGTTGGCCACTCTCGACCGGCGCCAATTGGTAGGTCAGCGCCGCGACCGGATCCACCACCCCGTATCCCGTGGCCTGATTGGGTCCCGCCCCCGGGGTCCGTGCGGTTCGCTTGATCAGATCGATGACCTGCCCTGCGGTCAGCGCGGGGAAGCGCGATCTGACGAGGGCGGCGACGCCGGAGACGAGTGGTGCCGCGAAGCTGGTCCCGTTGAGCGGAGCCAGACCCTGCTGGGTGAGTTGACCGTTGATCAGACCGGGGCCGTTGGCGTCCAGCGACGTGACCCGCTCGCCTGGGGCCGCGACGCCGACCCACGGCCCGTGCAGGCTGAATTCGGCGGGCGCCGCCGACGTGGTCACCGCGCCGACGGTCAGCACGTAGTCGTCGAACCATGCCGGGCTGGCGATGGTGCGCACGGTGCTCCAGCCGGCGTCGAGCGGCTGGTTGGGGTCGGTCATCGCGTTCTGGGTGTTGCACATGTTCTGCTTGTTGAAGTTGCCGGCCGCCGCGACCACGACGACGTTGCGGTCGAACGCATATCGCACGGCGCGCCCCAGCGCCGCGTCGTCCATCCCGGCTGCCACCGGAGCGCAGGCAACCTCCGACAGGTTGATCACGGTCGCCCCGAGATCGACTGCCCTGGTGATCGCGAGTGCCAGGGTTTCGGTGCTGCCGTAACCGGGCGAGGTCGCGTTGGGATCGTCGTCCTGGCCGCCACCGGCGCCACGGATCCCGAAGACCCCGCTGTTCTGCCGAATCGACAAGATCGTCGCGTCAGGAGCCACCCCGGCGAAGCCGTCCGCGTCCGACGGCGCGCCCGCGATCAGCCCGGCCACCAGCGTGCCGTGCGCGTCGCAGTCCGCCAATCCGTCGGTGTCCGAGACGTAGTCGCCACCGCCCTCCAACGCGCGCAACCGGGGATGCCGGTTGACGCCCGTATCGATCACCGCGACCTTCTGTCCCCCGCCGCGCGAGAACCGCCACGCCGAGCGGTACTCGAGCATCGCGTCGGCGCTGGTCTGTTTCGCGAAGTCGGTTGCGGGCAGCACTCCGGTCGGTATTCCGCAGATCGCCTTCAGTTCAGTCGGTTCCGGCGGGCCGACGGCACCGCTGGGTGGCGGGCCAGGGTCGACCACCGGTTTCGTGATCGCAGCGGCGGGCGGCGGCGCTCCGACGGTGACGGCGGCCAACAGCACCGTGCCCGCCAGCGCTGCAAGACGCCGCGCACCGATCATCAGAAGCCCAACCGGTCGTAGAGCCCGAGTGGCCAGAATGCCAAGGGCAGCAGCGCCGCTACCGTCACGTAGTCCAGATACGCCGCGGCGATCGACACCCACCGGAGCTGACGGCCACCGGTGACGATGAGCCCGGCCGCCGAGGCAGCCACGGCGATCGCCGCCAGCACACCGACTCCTGCCAGCGGCAACGGCGCGGCGCCGGATTGCACTCGTAGACAGGCGATCACCGCCAGCGCCGTCGCCGGTGCTGCGAGGGCGGCACGCTCGGCCACGGTGGGGGCCCGGCGGCTGCGCAGGGCCAGGATCCCCGCGCACAGCAGGGCGAACGTCAGCGCAGGCCACCCAGGGCTGGTGTGCACGAGCATCACCGCACCAACCACGACCACTGCAGCCAACCCCGTCAGCATGCCTGCCCGGACCAGTGCGGCCGAACGCACCCGGGCCCAGACCTGTTCGGCGCTCGGCATTGCGGCACCGGGCATGGTCTCGGCCCCCGCGGCGGTGAACGGGTCCTCGAGAGCGCGGTCTCGCAGCACGGCGCCGGACTCGGCGGTCGGCGTCGGAGATCGGCCCAGCCGTGCGGTCAGAGTGGGAACGGCCAAGCAGCCCAGTGCCGCAACGGTGGCCGCGGACGTGGCCAGGACCCCGACGTCCTGGCCAAGTGCACGGCCAAGGAACGCGAGACCACCGAACGCGAACGCGACGGCGGCAGCGGCGGATACCCACTGCGCGGAGCCGATCATCCGGTGGTACGTCACGGCCAGCACGAGCAAAATCGCGCAAGCGACGGTGACACCGTAGGCGCCGTATGGGGCCGCCAGCACCCAACCGAGCCCCGCGCTCAGCACGATCGTCGGGAGACCGATCGCGGTGCCGATTCCGGGTATCTCGCGCTCTACGGTCGGGCGAACGAACCGGTGCACGAGCACCGCGCCACCGAACAACGCAACCGCCGTGAATGCCGCACCGGCGACGACCGCAAACCGGTGTTCGGACAACGCGTCGGCCAGGAGGACGAACACCCACGCCGCCGCACACAGCCACAACCCGGCGATGGCCATCACGCCGGCCGCGGTCGCGTTCCAGGCCGCATACGCCGCCCTGTTGAGCCGAGCGGTGGCGTCGACCACGTCGTCGTAGAGCGGTGGTGGTGACAACGCGCGTCGCGGCGACAGGCGCAGCACGTCGCCGTCGACGATGCCCGCGGCGCGCAGTGTCTCGTCGGGCGCCAGCTCGGCATCGCCGTCGACCCGGCCGAGCACCCAGAAGGAGCGGCGTTCATCGCGGTCGGTCGCGTTGCCGTCGGGTTGCCTTTCGCGCGAATCGATCAACCGCGCGAGCTCCGGCACGAAGGCGGCGACCGGGACGTCGGCGGGCAGCGCGACGTCGAGCTGGGTGCGTCCGCCGAGCACCGACACCCGTATCCGATCGGGTGCGGCCGACACCACCCGAACCTGTCGGAGCTCCTCCACACCGGTCACAGGTCGGGCATCCTCGACAGCTGGATGACGCCGCTCTTCACGGTGCGCGAGATCAGCATCCCGCGTCCCGGCGGCATCGCGCTGGCCTTGTAGCCACCGAAGAGGCCGCCTTCCTCCTTGCTGCCGCTCATCACCAAACCGTTGCAGGACAAGTCCTTCAGGCGGCCGATGATCGGATCCATCATCGCTCTACCCGCGCCACCGCTGCGCCGGGTGACGATGACGCGCAGGCCGATGTCGCGCGCCTGAGGCAGATACTCGACGAGCGGGCCCAGCGGATGGTTGAGGGAGCCGCCGCCGATGAGGTCGTAGTCGTCGATCATGACGAACAACTCCGGACCCGACCACCACGACCGCTCCTTGAGTTGCTGCTGGGTGATGTCGTTGGACGGCAGCCGCTCCTTGAGCGCCCCTGCCAATGCCGACATCAGGTCGCCGCACGACTGGGGCGTGGTGGCGTAACCGCCGAGGTATTCGTCGTCGACGACGCCCAACATCGACCGGCGGAAGTCGACCAGGATGATCTTGGCTTCTGCGGGCGTGGCGGTCTCCATCACGCCCGCGGCGATGTTGCGCAGCAGTCCGGTCTTGCCACATTCACCGTCGGCGAACGCGACGAGGTGCGGTTGAGCGTCGAAATCCAGTACGACGGGCGCCAATTCGTCCTCGTTGATGCCGATCGCGATGCGCGACTTGGTCAGCATCCCGGCGTCCCGTGCCGCACTGACCACCGCGGCACGGTCCACCTCGTGCGGCAGCATCCGCACCCGCGGCGCCTCCCGTTCGCCGTAGTGGGCCCGCACCGCCTCGACCGCGTTCGCCACCCCGGCCGGTAGGTCCTCGACGGCGGAGCTGGAGTCCAGCCGCGGCAACGCGATGAGGATGTGCAGCTTCTCGGAGTTGATGCCCCGACCTGGCCGGCCGATGGGGACCATCTCCGCGGACCGACGACCCACCTCGCTGTCGATCGGATCGCCGAGCCGCAGCTCGATCCGGGTGCCGAGCATGTCCTTGACGGCCGGACGGATCTCCATCCACCGAGAAGCCGAGATCGCCAGGTGTATCCCGTAGGACAGGCCCTGAATCGCCAGCGACTGCAGCACCGGGTCGAGGATCTCGAAGTCGCTCCTGATCGAGGCCCACCCGTCGACGACGAGAACGACGTCGCCAAAGTTGTCCCGGCTCAACGGATCCTGCGCGGCCACCTCGGGGGCAAGCGTGGCCAGATGTGCCTTGCGCTGCCTGAAGTCGCGCATCGATTCGATACCGAGGTCACGGAAGCGCTGCTCGCGGGCGCGCAGCACCCCCGCCACTTCGGCAACGGTGCGCCGGATGGCGTCGGAATCCATCCGACCGGCCACGCCACCCACGTGCGGCAGCTTCGCGAGACTGGCCAAGGTGCCGCCGCCGAAGTCCAGGCAGTAGAACTGCAGCTGCTCCGGCGTGTGAGTGGCGGCAGCCGCCAGGATCAGTGAGCGCAACGTCGTCGACTTGCCCGATTGCGGTCCACCGACGACCGCCACATTGCCTTGCGCGCCAGCCAGATCCACCACCAGCATGTCGCGGCGCTGGTCGTAGGGCCGGTCCACCACGCCCATCGGCATCCACAACTGGCCGTTGACGTTCTGCGGCGCCGCCCAATCCGGGTCTGGCAACAGGTCGTTGATGGCGGGACTCTCGTCCAACGGCGGCAGCCACACCTCGTGTGCGGGCCGCCCGTGCCCACGCAAGCGGCTCAGCACGACGTCGAGCAACGTGGTCTTGGTGGACTTGGGCGCTGCGGGAGCCGCCTCCGGCTCACTTACCGGCAGGGCGGCGGGAGATGCCGGTGCGACGTCCTTCTTGACCGGCGTGGCGGTGAAGAGCTTGGGCGCCAGCGCACCCAGCGCCGTGGACCGCCCGGCCCGCACCGCCGCCCTCGGTTTGACGTACTCGCCGGAGACGTAGCTGGTATTGAACCGAATCGGTTCCGAGGCATCGCATTTCAAGAATGCGGAGCCGGGAACGCTGGGCAGGTGGTAGGCGTCGGGCACACCGAGCACGCTGCGCGACTCGCCCGCCGAGAACGTCTTGAGACCGATCCGGTAGGACAGGTGCGAATCCAGGCCGCGCAGCTTGCCTTCCTCGAGCCGCTGCGAGGCCAGCAGCAAGTGGATGTGCAGGGATCGGCCAAGACGACCGATCATCACGAACAGCTCCGCGAAATCCGGCTTCTGCGAGAGCAACTCGGAAAACTCGTCGACGACGATGAACAGCGCAGGCAGTGGATCGAGGTCGGCACCCCCGGCGCGGGCGCGCTCGTACTCGGTGACGTTCGGGAAGTTGCCCGCGGAGCGCAGCAGTTCCTGGCGCCGGTTCATCTCGCCGGCGAGCGCGTCGCGCATCCGGTCGACCATGGTGAGTTCGTCTTCGAGATTGGTGATGATGGCCGCGATGTGCGCGGCACCGTCGAGCCCGAGAAACGTCGCACCGCCCTTGAAGTCCACCAGCACCAGGTTGAGCGCCTCCGGCGAATGGGAGGTGATCATCGACAGGACCAACGTGCGGAGGAATTCCGACTTCCCCGATCCCGTTGCGCCGATGCACAATCCGTGCGGACCCATGCCGCCCTCAGCGGACTCCTTGATGTCGAGTTCGAGCGGCTGACCGTTGGGTGTGGTGCCGATCGGCACCCTGAGCCGTTCGCGCGGTGTCCGCGGCCGCCACACCCGCGCCGGGTCGATTTCCGCGGCGTCGGGAATCTTCAGCAGCGCCATCAAGCCGGGGTCGACGGGTCGCGAGTCGGCTTCCAGGCTGACGATGTGGGCGGCATTGGCGGGCCGGAACCGTCCGATGCGGCGCGCGGTGGCGCTCGCCTCCGCGATCGTGATCGCGTCGGGGGTGGCGAACCGTTCGACGCCCGCAGCGGTGCGGGCGGCGACGTCGTCGCGGTCCACCACCAGTTGCAGACTCCGCCGTGCCGTCGCGCCGTCGCGCGGGCCGTTGAGGTCGAGCAGCGTCACGCCGTCCAGGCCGGCGTCGGTCACCAGGCGCTCGTCACCGGTGACGTGCCCGTCGTCGAGCACCACGACCAGTTGCTTCTGGCCCTGATTCGGCTGGGCGTTGCGGCTGAAGCGGCCCCGCTCGGCGAGCTCGGGACCCAGCGACGTCTCCATCAGTTCCAGCGTCGGGAACAGCAGCCGCATCGACCCCATCCCGTCGCGGACCGCGGCGTGCTGGGCATGCGGCAGCCACTTGACCCAACTCCAGTTCTCACCATCGGGGTTGGCCGTCACGACCGCGACCTGCACGTGGTCGGGTCCGTGGAAGGTGCACAGCTCCAGCACCATCGATCGGACCAACTGCTGCACCAGCTTTCGCTCGCCATCGAACGTGATGGTCGGAAACGCCCGCAGCGATACGCCGGTGGGCAGCGCGTGCACCACCGAGTGGGTGTTGACGAACCGGCGCAGCGCAACCGTCGACACCGGTTCCAGGTCCTCGGGTGGACCGGTCTCGGGGGCGAGCAGCCGTGTCGCGAGCCGATGGGTGCCGATGCCGACGCGGACGTGGCAGTAGTCGGCGTCCGTCGGCCGTCGTTCCCACATGCGGCGGGTGCCCACCACGTCGGCCAGCGCCCGCGGGTCGGGGTGACTCCACTCCAGGGCGGTGCGCTGCTGCGCGCCCGTCTCGTCGGCCTCGTCGCGCAGGTTCGCCAGGTAACTGAAGTAGTCCTTGCGTTCCTCGTTGAGTTCGGCGGCGGCCTTGCCGGTCCGCCCGGCGCCGCCGGCGAACATGCCGGCCATCGACATGACCATCATCATCGGGAAGATCAGGAACATCGGATTCTTCGCCATGTCCCGGCCACCGACGGTGACCATCAGCGCGATCATGCCGACGACCGCGACGATCATGACGAACGGCATCAGCCGCATCAGCATGTTGCCGGGGATGGCCCGCGGAACCTCGGGCGGCGCTTGGAGGTTGACTTCGCCACCAGGCATCCGCGGCGGCACTATTCGCAGGCGGCGCACGAATCCCTGAGTGCTCACCGGTTAGCTCCTCGACGCCGTGAACCAACGCCTCGGCCGCACTGGGTATTGACTAGGTATGGTCAATGCCGGGCAATCCCTTTGCGCAGGAGGCTGACTCGGTTTGACTGTACCGCGGTCGGTTCCGGACCTCGATCCCGATGCCGAGTCCGAACACGAGCTGAGCCGTCTGACCCTGGTGGTCGGCGGTCTCAGCATCGACGTCGGTCTGCCCGCGAACGTTGGCATCGAAGAGTTCGTCGACGACGTCATCGACATCGCGAACGAGCAGATCGCTGCGCGGGGCCTCGCCACCGATGAGCAGTTCGACGACACCGTCGGCAAGTGGACCCTGGCCCGATTGGGGGGCGACCCGATCGACCCGCACCGCTCGCTGAGCGAAGCGGGTATCTACGACGGCGACCTGTTGATGATCCAGGAGGCCGCCAGGCCAGTCAGCCCGCTGCTGTTCGACGACGTCGACGACGCCAGCGCAGGCAGGCGCCCCACCCGCGATGCAGCCGAACTGACGTGTTTCGGTGTCGGGTTGGCCGCCACGATCACCCTGGCCGGGCTGCTGCCGCGCTGGGCAGGCGATCCGTTGGTGCCCGCCGCGGTGCTCGCCCTTGGGGTTCTCGGCGTGGCGTTCGCCTGCGTCGTGGCCTACCGGCCCACCACCGCGGCGCGGTCGGCGTGGGTCGCCGCCGTGGCCACGCCCCTGCTGTTCGCCGGTGCTCTCTACGTGGTGCCCGACGGGTTCGGCGCGACGTCACTGCCGATGGCATTCGCGCTCACCGCGCTGAGCTCCCTGCTGGTGCTGCTCATTTCGGGGGCTGGCCGGGCGCTGCACACCGGGGTGATCGCGGTGTGCACGCTCGGCGGCACCGCCGCATTGGCGACTTTGCTGTGGCAACTTCCGCCGCGGACGGTGGGGGCGGTCCTGGCCACGGTGTCGATCATCGTCGTCTACCTGGCGCCGCGCGTGACGATCCTGTTGTCGAAGCTCCCGATCCCGCGGGTGCCCACCGCGGGCGAGCCGCTCGACGACATCGAAACGCAGGGCGGGACCACCGTCGAGGGCGTCAACGCGGTCGGCAAGCAGATCATCCCGACCGAGGAAGGCCTGACCAGACGGGTCCGGCGCGCCAATGAGTACCTCACCGGGATACTCGTCGCGGCTGCCTTGTCCGCCGTCGTCGGCAGTTATCTGGCCGTCGACGTCGACAACGGATTCTTCTGGCAAGGCACGGTTTTCGCGGTCGCTGTGGCGACCGTGTTGTGCCTGCGCGGGCGCGGCCATCACGACCTGGTGCAGTCGGCGACCCTCATCGGCAGTGGGTTGGTGATCGCCGTTGCCGTCATCGTGAAGACCGCGGTCCACGTCGACGATTGGCAGATCCGCTCCGTGGTGGCGCTGGTCCTGCTGATGGCGCTCGTCGTCGCTTGCGGACTGGTCGCCCCGCGGCGGGAGTTCTCTCCGGTCATGCGGCGCCGGGTCGAGATCCTCGAGTACATCGCGGTCGCGTCACTGTTCCCGCTGTGCTTCTGGATCATTCGGCTCTTCGCGTTCTTCCGCGAACTGCGAATCTAACGCTGCGGAACGACACTCGTGCAGAACTCGAGAGGATTGCGCCGACTTCTGCGTCAGCGTCGCGTAACGGCCCGCCGGCACGACGGGTGTGCAGATATCGGCGCAATCCTGCCGAGATCTCTAACGCTGCGGCGGCTGCACGCCGACGCTGTCGGGGTCCGCGGCCACACCGTCGTGCGCGACCAGCGCCGCCTCCTGCGACAGCTCCGGCCCGGCGGGTAGCAACGACAGCACCGGCCACGGCGCCCGCTGCGGAGCGCTCGTCGGCCCGTCGGACGTCTTCACCCCCGTCACGCCGAGCGCGTCGGCGGTCGGGTAATCCTTGACGTGATAACGCAATCCGGTATCGGAGACATAGAACAGCTGGCCCGTCGACTGGCTGTCGGGTTCGACACCGGTGGCTTCGACGTACTCCCCGCTGCCCGGCGTCAGATACACCGAGTCCAACCTGGGGCCGCTGCCGTCGGCGTTCGCGAGCGGCACCGACTGGGATCCGTCGGGCACGGGCAACCGGTGCCCGACGAGCAACCGGACACCCGCCTGCGCCGCGGTGTTGGGGCGCTGCCAGCCCATGCACGCCACCCGGTCCGGATTGGTGGGCACGATCTGCGGCGAAACCGTCGGATAGTGATCGACCGACAGCCGGTGCACGATCGGCGTTCCCGCCACGACAGCGGGGGCGATGTCACGTGCCGACATGCGGAGGGCGTCCGATGCGCCGTACATGATGATGTCGGCGGTGGCCGGCGAGATGGGTTGCAAGCCGTCACGCAGGACGACGTAGAGCTGCTCCCCTCGGGAGTCGGTAGTCTTGACGATCGATCCGGTCGGGTAGTCCGCCCCGACCACCGGGCTGGGCTCCCCCACCCCGTCGATGACCACCGGCGTGATCGGGTTGACAAGCGGCAACGCATTGAGGAACCCCAGCGAGACGGGCCGCAGCGGCGCACCCTGGAGGTGAAGTCCGTTGACCACCACGACATCTGACAGATCGATGGGCGCGCGGACGCCGTCGTAGATGAGATAGGTGGTGCCGCTGACCTCGGCGAGGATCGCTTGCGCCGGGTCGGCGGCCCGGATGTCGCCGGACAGCACGGGGTCGTTGGCGAGCACCGTGGTTTGCAGACTGGTCCCGCCGGTGGTCTGCGTGGCATCGGGTATTTCGAGGGTGTCGCAGACCGTCCACGACGACGTCGCGATGTCGTCTGGACCCTGGATGCTGGTCGGCGCGCCGACGATGCCCACCATCGGGCCACGCGGTAGCGCGTTGAGGAACTTCTCGTCGACTGCCTTGGGGCTGTCGTTCTTGCCGACGATGAGCCGCGCCGAGGCGAGGTTGAGCACGGGGTGCACGCGATCGCCGATGCGGACGAACGGCGCGCCACTGGACTTGCTCAGCACGATTTGCGCGTCGCCGAGGTTGGGTGCGGGTTTGAAGAACGCGAGCACACCGCACGCGCCGGTGATGAGAACCGCGATCACCAGGCCAACCATCAACGCCCGCATCTGCCCGCGCATGGGGTCGTGGATCATCCGCGAGTCACCGCGGATGAGCGCGTGCTCGAGGCGCCGGATCAGAAACCGGTAGCCGTTGACCTGCGCGCGCGTGGTGACTTGCGCCGGCATGGCCGCTCCCATCGACGTCGGGCAGAGGCGGTGCACCGTAGGGTATAGCACGTCAAGTGAATCACGCTGTGCCAGTGTTCTTCCCAGCAAATACTATGTCGACTCCTTCTCGCAGCAGACGTCGCCCGTCACGGGCATTGCGAAGCGTGCCTCGAGAGTCCGGCCAGCTACGTACGACCACGGCCATCGGCCCGCAGCGGTTCCTGCCGTTGACCGATTTGCTGGTGCTCGAAGTCGTGGTGGCAGTAGGCGTGGGCCTGGCGCTCTACCTCGGCGCGCCTGGCTGGCATGGCGGCGTCGCCGGCCTTGCCGCGGCCCTGCTTCTCGTCACACGGGCGCGCGGCACGACGCTGCCGGGGCTGGTCGGCCTGCGGGTGGGCTATCTGTGGGACAGGCGCCGACGGGGCGGTACGCCCGCGCCTGCCGATCCGTTCGACGCAGCGGCGTCCGACGGAGAGCAGATCGGATTCCGCTGGGACGGCACCACACTGCTGTCGCTGATCCAGATCGATGAGAACCCGCAGGCGATGACGGTCATGGAACCGGGCACGACGGTGTCGGGCGACATGGTGCCCGTGGCGGCGCTGATCGAGTGCCTTCGGCAGTTCGACATCACGCTCGACTCCATCGACATCATCAGCCAGGGCGCCCGATCACACGGCCGGACCGACGTCGCCGCCGTGTACGACGCCGTCCTCGGACCGCTGCCTGCCATCGCGCAGCGCACCGTGTGGATCGCGGTGCGTTTCGATCCCTCGCAGTGCGCCGAGGCGGTTCGGCGGCGCGGCGGCGGACGCGAGGGCATCCTGCGCGCCGCCACCACCGCCACCCGGCGGGTCGCCAACCGGCTGACCGAGGCGGGCCTTCGGCCGCGGATTCTCACCGCGAGCGGCATCGCCCATGCCACCAACCAGCTCAGCGACGGTGTCGCCCTCGGTGCCGTCGAGGAGACGTGGGAAACGTGCCGGGAGGGTCACTTCCGGCTGTGCAGCTTCGCAATTGAGCCCGAGATGCTCACCACGGCGGGACTCGGCGTGCTGTGGACCATTCCCAGTTATTCGACGACGGTGTGCCTGTCGCTGCGCGAAGATGGTCGAGACGACCTGATCAAGATCCGCGGCCTCGCCCGTTTCGACAGCGATGTCAATGTTCCGGTTCGTCTGCCCGGCCTCATCCACTTGCGGGGACTTCAGTTCTCGGCGCTGGCGTGCACGTTGCCCATTCCGCGGCCCACTCGCCCCGTCGGGTTCTGGGCCTACCGTGGGCGCGAGTCCGATCGGCACGAGCTGGCCGTGCCCGCATCGGGGTGCGGGCAGGTGGTCGGCGCCGACGACGAGGGCCGGGCGGTCGCGGTGCCGCTGTTCGGCCCGCACGTCGGACGCGTCGAGATCTGCGGCACACTGCATCTGGCTCAGCAGGCGGTGTTGCGCTCGCTGGCGCTCGGGGCGCGGGTGCTGGTGCACACCCGGCGTCCGGCGGTGTGGCGCGACATGGTCGAACAGGTCGGCCGCCAGGATCTGCTGTGGGTGGCGGAGTTCAATCGCGGCGCCATCCAGGCGAGCGCGGACCGCGACTATTCGGTGGAGGTGTTCGACGGCGTGGTCGAGTCAACGGTCCGCGCGGGAGTCACCAGCATCGTGGTTTCGCCGCCGAATACCGCGGTGACGCCGAACGCCGACGTCGCCCTCGAATTGATCTCGCTGGAGAACGCCATCGTCAACGTCAGCACGCGGGCGGGGTCGGCGACCGTCACCATGGTCGCCACCGACGAGGAGATGCGCTACATCAGAGCCTCTGCCCGCAGCACCGACTGATGGGCGCCGGCGGTGCGCTAGCGTGGACCGTCGTGCCCCCTCGGGGGATCTGCGAAGCGCAGGAGTGATCGTGGTCTACACACCGGGAAATCACGTCTACCGCTCGACGCCGACCGAGCGCTCGGCACGGTCGGACGCCGAGAATCGGTTGCCCCGACGCCTATTCATCGCGGTCGCCGTGCTGGGTCTGGCCGCGTACGGGGCCAGCTTCGGTCCGGTCGCCGACGGCGGCGGCACCGGATGGAGCGTCCGCTTCGCCGCGCTGGCCGCGCTGTGCGCCGCGTTCAGCCTGCTGCCCAGACAGCATCCCCAGACCCTCGTGACTGCGGCGTTGGCCGCGATGGGCTTCCTGGACGCCTTGTCGGACGTCGTCCTGACGGCGCAAGCGGAGTGGCCGCTGACGGTGATCGCGGCGCTCAACGCCGTGCAAGCCGCGGCGGCGATCGCGGCGCTGGTGTTCTGGCGGCAAGCGGCCGCGGGAAACCCCGAGATGTCCGGCTACGACGCCTACGTCGACTACTACAACCAGGCCGTCCGGCAGTACTACGGCCAGCAGGCGCAGGCGTCGACGCCGCAGGCAACTGCGGAGCACGGCTACGGGCACGCGTCCCGCGGGGCGCAAGCAGCGGCGACGGGGAGCCACGCGCCGCGCGCATCCCAGTCCGGCGACTACGCCGATTTCCTTGCCCAGCAAGGCCAATACGACCAGTCCGCCGCGGCGCAGAACTCCCCCACTCAGCCCGTGCCGCCACCCGGTCTGCCCGAATTCCGGCCGGGCCAGACCCACGCCGGTCAGCGGGAGGAACGCACCGAGCGGACCGAGCGTCGGTCCTGGCCGCAGTGAGTCCCCCTCGTCGCGTTTCTCACATCCGGTGTTCGGCCGGCGTCTACGAAGTGTGACGACGACATCCAACGACACAGCGGGCGTCCTGCGCTCGATGTATGCCGCCGAGCGTGACTACCTCGCAGCCGGAGGTCCTGGCACTGCCAGCTTCGCGACTCTCGCGCCATACTTCGCGCCCGACGTCGTGCTGCATCAGGCCGTCGGGTTGCCCTACGGCGGAACCTGGCGGGGCCACGACGGAATGGAACGGTTCTTCATCGCGATGAGCCGGACGTGGGCGGAGTTCGAGATGGTCGAACAAGAATTTCTGTCGACGACGGACACCGCCGTGGTTCGGACCCAGGTCCACGCGCGTGCCCGCGCCACCGGGAAGGAACTCGACTTCCCGATCCTGCAGACGATTCGGGTCGTGGACGACCGTATCGTCGACGTCCGCCCGTTCTACTGGGACACGGCGGCAATCAGCGCCGCGTGCGGTTAGACCGTCGCGCCGGGGATGTAGGTCTCCAACAGTCCGGTAGGCAACCCGTTCGCCGTCGTGATCGCGCTGATGGCCGCGATGCTCGCCGGCTTGGGCGTGCGCTCCAGTTCCGGCGTCGTCGGGTCGGACCCGTAGAGGCCGAATCGAAGGTGGTAGCCGTCGGCCCATTCCAGGTTGTCGACGAACGACCAGTAGGTGTAGCCGCGGATGTCCATGTTGTCGTGCCTGATCAGGTCTTGCACGACCGCAATGTGGTTGACGATGTACGACGGCCGCTTGGAATCATCGGCATCGGCGATGCCATTCTCGGTGACCCACAACGGCTTTCCGTACGACGCTGCGACTTCGAGGACCTCGCGGAAGCCGCCGGGGTCGGTGGGCTGGTTGAAGTCGCTACACGTGGGCGACGGCGTGCACCGGCCGGGCAGGCCTTGAAACCACGGGAACCCCGGAATCGGCGCGACGCCGAGACCCTGCATCTCTGCTGACCCGTAGTACTGCACGCCGAGGAAGTCGGCCTTGTCGACGAAGTCCAGGTGGATCTCGTCGGCCGTCTTGACGCCGTCCAGGTTGGCGTCCACCCAGCCGTCGATCACCGCGTTCGGGAACCAGCGGTTGTAGAAGTCGTTCCACGCGTCGGCCGCCTGAACGTCCAGCGGGTTGACCGGGTTGGCGGGGCGTGCCGGAATCATGTTGTTGGCGAATCCGACGAACGCGGCGGGTTGGCCTGGCGTGGCGATCTTGTTGTCCCACAGGTGAATTGCGTCGTAGGCGGCAACGTAGCCCTTGGCCTCGTTGACCAGGAACGTCGAGGCGAGGTCGGGCCGGATGAGGCCGGGTGGCCAGTTCGGGACGAGGGTGGGCACGGCCAAGAACTGGGTGAGGACCGGCGGGACGGGCTCGTTGAGCACCGTCCAGTTGTCCACCTGGTCGCCGTACGTGTGGGCCAGATAGGCGGCGTACTTCTCGAATTCGACGGGGGTGTTCGGCGACAGCCATCCCGCGGCGGGGGCGGGCAACCCGAGCTGAGCCAGCACCCGCGTCGTGGTCGGGTCGTTCACCCACGCGGGCAGGGTGAAGTGGTTCACCGTGACCAGCGGTTCCAGGTGATGATCTCGCAGGGACTGGAACACGGCTCGGTAGTGCGCCACCTCGTCCTGGTCGGCCAGCGCGTTCAGCGCATCCAGATCGGCCTGGCTGACGACACCGCCCTCATCCGTAGTGTCCACCGAAGCGGTCGAATTGGGGAAGATGCGGCTCCACTCGATGCTCATCCGGAACGTGTTCATGCCGAGCTCGGTTTCCGCGAGCGCCGCATCACCGTCATACGAGACGTACGTGCCCGGACCGTTCTCCGGCACGCCGTGGGTCAGTCCGAGGAGCTGGTTGATCGGGTCGTGGACCCACTTGTACCAATCGGAGTTGGGATCCACGGGCGAACCGGGACCACCCTCGGCCTGGAAGCCGGCATGCGCCACGCCCCAGTGGAAGCTGCTCGGGAAGGACAGGTCGACGCCGGCCACCGGGTCGACGTTGACGATGACCGTCTGCGCCACCGCGTCACCGGCGCCCGGGTTGATGAAGTTGCCGAGGATCGGGACGAACTTCAGCAGTCCGAGCGGGCCGTGGACGTGCAGGCCGGCGCTCTCGTCGCTGACCACGACCGTGAACTGGTCGACGCCACCCACCGCGGCCATCGCGTTCGTGGGCCGGTAGGTGAAGTTGCCGTCATCGTCGATCTCGACGGTTCCACCGTTGTGCGGTCTGCCGATGACGGTGTAGGTCAGCGGGTCGCCGTCCGGGTCGACCGCGCCGATGTTGCCCGTGATCAGCCCGTTCAGCTGTTGGTTGACCACCGGGGTGATGGTGGGTGACTCGTTGAACAGCTCGCGACGCACCCACGCCAGGAGCGCCCATGGCGACGGATCGGTGGGCAGTGCGGGCAGGCCCGCGGCGAACGGGCTCAGCACGGCGTTGACGAAGCTCGACACGAGGCCGGTCACATAGGTCACCACGGTGAGCGGGTCGAACGCCGTCGGCCATGGCCGCAACGACGGGACCGTGGGTGTTGAAGTGAGAGCAGACACCGCTGCGGTCGATGACATTGTCTGTGCGGCAAGGGAACTGACGCGTACCACTTCCGGCGCCGACGTGGCGGCGGTCGTCGGATCCGTCTCGACCTTGACCTCGGCGGCGTCGACCTTGGCGGTGAGAGTCGGAGCGTCGTCCGCCTCGACCGTCTTGTTCTTGTTGACGGTGTCGGACTTCGGGACGGGCTTGGCGGGCACCTCGGCGCTTGCGGTCGGCGCCTGGGTCCCCTCGGGCTCTGCGGGCTCTTCGGGCTCTGGCTCTTTGTTCGGTTCCGCTTCTTTGGGCGCTTCGGAGTGGGCGCCGCCCGTACTGACCACGACTCCGGGTGCGGCCGCGGTGGTCGTTCCGCCGGTGGACGTCGATACGGTGCTCGACGGGCTGGCGGCGGTAGTCGGATTGTTCTGCGGCGCAACGCCATCCGTGGTGACGGAGGGTGTGGTGTCCGTTTCCGGCGGGGTCGCATTCGAAGGGACTGATCCCGCGTCGGACTCCGTGGACGTCCCCGACGATGGCGTGTCCGCTATCGCCAGGCCCGCCCCGTTGACGACGGCCACGCCGATCCCCAACGCGACCGCCAACGTGCCGACCCGACCCACGTACGCCGCAGCTCCCATCAGACCTGCATACGCGAGCAGCAGGGCGAGCCGCGTCGATTTCACGAAAGTGGTGCCTGAGGACGAGCCCCAGGGCGCAGCCGTCTAGCGGAACAACCCCGCGAGCAGGCGGCGCCCCAATGCAGGCGTGGGTGCGGTGGCCGCGACGGCGAGCATGTCGTCGACCGCGGTGAACTTGTTGCGCGGCCGGTCGTCGCCCCCGCGCGAGATCTCCGCCTCGTCGATCGCCTTCCACCCCGCGGCGTCGACCACCTCGGGCCGACGGTCGCGGACCAGCCGGTCCAGCGCGGCCGGCTTCTCGGCCGGGTCCGGCAACCGGCCGTCGTTGTAGTCGGCCACCAGCTCGTGCACGGTCTGCGCGGCGCACGACTTGTTGGTGCCGATGAAACCGGTCGGCCCGCGCTTGATCCAGCCCGCGACGTAGGCGCCGCGCACGGGGCTGCCCGACACTGGGTCGACGACGCGGCCGCCGTCGTTGGGCACCACGCAGGCGTCGTCGTCGAACGGCAGATCTTGAATCGGCTTGCCGCGGTAGCCGATCGACGTCAGCAACAGCCCAGCCTCCAGGTGCAGCGTCGCGTCGGTGCCGGTCACCGTAAACGCGACGCCCTCAACGTGACCCGCACCGAGCACGCGCTGCGGAGTCAGGTTGTACGCCAGCCGAATTCGCGGCCGGCCGGTCTGGGCGGACGCGTCGTCGAGTTTGGCGAGGATCTCGAGTTTGTTGCGGGTCAACGGATCCGACTCGACGGCGAGGTCGCGTCGGACGAGTTCGTGATCGTCAGCGCCGAGCACCACGTCGCGGTTCGCGGTCAGGCCGATCAACTCCGGCAGCGTGAACGCCGAATGGGCCGGGCCACGGCGCGCCGCGATCACGACCTCCCGCACGCGCGATCCGCGCAGTGCGGCCAGCGCGTGGTCGGCGATGTCGGTGCGGGCCAGATCATCTGGGTCGCTGGTGAGGACGCGCGCCACGTCGAGGGCGACGTTCCCGTTGCCGATTATGACTACCCGGTCGTGGCTCAGGTCGACGGGAAGGTCGGTGAAGTCGGGATGGCCGTTGATCCATGCCACCAGCTCGGTGGCCGTGCCGCTGCCGGGCAGGCCGATGCCTTCGAGGTCGAGCCTGCGGTCGTTCGGTGCGCCGACGGCATAGAGCACCGCGTGGTGATGCGCCAGCAGTTCGGCGTGGCTGACGTCCCGACCGACGTCGACGTTGAGGTAGAACGTAAAGCCGGGTAGCCGCGTCACCTTGTCGAACAGCCGGGTGACGCGCTTGGTGCTCTGGTGGTCGGGCGCGACGCCCGCGCGCACCAGGCCGTAGGGCGTCGGCAACTTCTCGAAGACATTCACTCTTACGCCCCGCTGCGTCAGCAGCTCGTCGGCCGCGTACATGGCGGCCGGTCCGGATCCCACGATGGCCACGGTCAGGGGACCCGAGCGCGGCCGGATCATCGGCGCGTCGCTCACCGCTGCCAGCTTCGAGATCGGCGGCACCTTCTCGTCGGCCCGCCGCTCCGGATAGAAGGATGCGTTGAGTTCGATGAACGGCAGTTGCTTGGCATCCAGCTTCGAGACGGTCGTGATGGCGCCGACCGGGCAGGCCGACACACAGGCGCCGCAATCCACGCAGGCGGCCGGATCGATGTAGAGCATCTCCGCCGTCGCGAAGCCGGGCTCGTCCGGCGTGGGGTGGATGCAGTTCACCGGGCAGGCGAAGACGCAGGACCCGTCGCTACAGCACGACTGGGTGATCACGTGCGGCATGAAGTCGGCCGATCCCCGTTACGCGGCGGCGACGACGTGTTGACGCTGCGGTTCGCTGCGGAACCGGCTGGGCTTGCCGTCGATCTTGCAGATCCGCCAGATCAGCTTGGCGACCGGATTCATCAAACCCGTGTCGTGGCACAGCATCCGGACGTCGCCGAACATGTCGCGCAGCATCTGCCGTGACTCTGGCGAGCGGAAGAACACTTCCTTGCGCACCGAGCGGGGGATGTCGAATTCCTTCCAGAACGCGCGTGGCGGAACGATGATCGCCGAACACAGGATCCGCATCGTCAGCGGAACGTAGAGCGACAACCAGAACCGCTTGCGTCGCGGCAGGTGCGGAATCCGCTTGCGCAGGTACTCGTGCGCGAACGAGATGTGGCGAGCCTCCTCGGCGACGTGGATGGCCATCACCCGTTCCATGATCGGATGCAGCGACTTGCCCTCGCGCAGCACGTTCTTCTGCGTGTGGTCGATCGGTTCCTCGCCCGCGAGGATGCCGAACCAGAACGGGATCGGCAGCGGACCGGCGACCAGCGGGATCAACGGCTGCACCCACTTCAGCAGCCGCGGCATGCCCGGCACGTCGACGCCGATGCGGTTCACCATCTCCTGGAACATCATGGTGTGGTTGCACTCTTCGACCGCCTCGTGCAGGCAGTACCGATACTCCGGCGAGCCGTTCGGCGTCCAGAAGGAGTACTCCATCAGGCCGCGGATCAGGATCGACTCGAAGTGCAAACCGACCTTGGCGACGTTGGCTTGGCGCCACATGCCGATCTCGATCTGACGATCGACCGGCTGCGACTGATACCACGGATGACGACCCAGCGGATCGGTCGCGGGCAGGATCCACCGCTCGTCTCCGTCGGTCACGGCGAACTCCGGCGAATCCCAGTCGATGTCGGTGTACGGATTGAAGTTGCGCCGCACAGACCCCTCGGACAGTGTGGTCAGCGTGTCCACGTACCCGGCATCGTCCAGCACGTCCATGTTGCGACGCCAACGCCTAATCATCTTCGTGCGAGCCATTCGAACCCTCCCATGAGGTTTACATTGACCGGCTTGATGTACAACGGTACCGCAGGTATCGCATAAATGCCAGGCTGGATTTCTCCGTTTGCCAGAAGGGCTTCCGAATGGTCGAGTTGAAGAGCGAATCCGAGATCGAAGCCATGGCTGCCGCTGGCGCTGTAGTGGCCGAAGCCCTGCGCGCCATCATCGAGCACGCCCAGCCGGGGCGCACCACAGCCGAGCTCGACGAGGTTGCTGCGGCCGTGCTCGCCAAGCACGGCGCCA
This sequence comes from Mycobacterium sp. URHB0044, assembly GCF_000620625.1. Classification (GTDB taxonomy): domain Bacteria; phylum Actinomycetota; class Actinomycetes; order Mycobacteriales; family Mycobacteriaceae; genus Mycobacterium. Next base: position 158,704 of record NZ_JIAW01000003.1, read on the forward strand.
CGTCACCCTTCCTCAACTACCACCCGGACTGGGCGCCGTCGCCCTTCCCCGCGGTGCTCTGCACGAGCGTCAACGACGCCGTCGTCCACGGCGTCCCGACGGGCGAAATCCTGGCCGACGGCGACCTGGTCTCGGTGGACTTCGGCGCCGTCCTGCGCGGCTGGTGTGGTGACGCCGCCCGCAGCTTCATCGTCGGCACGCCGCGCCCCGAGGACGCCGCGCTGATCGCGGCGACCGACGCGGCGCTCGCTGCCGGCATCGCCGCGGTCCGTGTCGGCAACACCCTCGGCGACGTCGGCCATGCCATCGAGAAGGTGGCGAGGGGCGCGGGCTACGGCATGCTCTCCCACCACGGCGGTCACGGCATCGGGCGCACCATGCACGAGGATCCGCACGTGCCCAACGAAGGCGCGCCGGGCAAGGGCATGAAGCTGCGGCCCGGTCTGGTCATCGCGATCGAGCCGATGCTGATCGCCGACGGGACCGACGACTACAAGCACGACAGGGACGGCTGGACGCTGCGGACGGCCACCGGCGCGCGCGCCGCCCACAGCGAGCACACCGTCGCGCTCACCCGCGACGGCGCCCGCATCCTGACCAACTGATCTGCACGATTTCGCGGGTCATTACGCTGGGCGGCATGTCGCTCACGATTCCCGCCGACCTCAAGCCGAAGGACGGCCGCTTCGGCTCCGGCCCGTCGAAGGTGCGACCCGAGCAGCTGCAGGCCCTGGCCGCCGCAGGCCACCTGTTCGGCACGTCGCACCGGCAGGCGCCGATCAAGGACCTCGTCGGCCGCGTGCGTGACGGCGTCCGGCAGCTGTTCTCCCCACCCGACGGCTACGAGGTCATCCTCGGCAACGGCGGCTCGACCGCGTTCTGGGACGCCGCCGCATTCGGGCTGATCGACAAGCGCTCGCTGCACCTGACCTTCGGCGAGTTCAGCGCCAAGTTCGCCTCGGCGGTGGCGGCCAACCCGTTCGTCGGCGATCCGATCATCGTGAAGGCCGATCCCGGTAGCGCGCCGCAGCCGCAATCCGATCCGTCCGTCGACGTGGTCGCCTGGGCGCACAACGAGACGTCGACCGGCGTCGCGGTGCCCGTGCAACGGCCGGACGGCGACGCACTGGTGGTCATCGATGCCACGTCGGCAGCGGGTGGGCTGCCGGTCGACGTCGCCGACACCGACGTCTACTACTTCGCGCCGCAGAAGAACTTCGCCGCCGACGGCGGGCTGTGGTTGGCGCTCATGAGCCCGGCAGCGCTGGCGCGGGTCGACGCGATCGCCGCGTCCGGCCGCTGGGTGCCCGACTTCCTGTCGCTGCCCATCGCGATCGACAACAGCCTGAAGAATCAGACGTACAACACACCGGCCATCGGGACCCTGGTGCTGCTCGCCGAGCAGCTCGACTGGTTGCTCGGCAACGGCGGGCTGGACTGGGCCGTCAAGCGGACCGCCGACTCGTCGCAGCGGCTGTATTCGTGGGCCGAGGCGACGTCGTACACCACGCCGTTCGTCACCGATCCCGCGCTGCGGTCGCAGGTGGTCGGCACCATCGACTTCGCCGACTCCGTCGATGCGGCCGCGGTGGCCAAGGAACTGCGGGCCAACGGCATCGTCGACACCGAGCCGTACCGCAAACTCGGCCGCAACCAACTCCGGGTCGCCATGTTCCCCGCGGTCGACCCGGACGACGTCAGCGCCCTGACCGCGTGCGTCGATTGGGTGGTCGAGCACCTCGAGGGATAGCCCGCGTGTCAGCCGGGTTACGGGTCGATAACGCAGTAGGGTGACGCGTTGAGCCGTGCTACGTCCGGCGGCCGGGAGGAGGTCGTAATGCGGGAACTCAAGGTCGTCGGCTTGGACGTCGACGGCAAACGCATCATCTGCGAAACGGCCGACTCCGGTGACAAGTTCGTTCTGCGTCCCGACGAACGATTGCACGCTGCGTTGCGCGGTGACAGTGCAGGACCCAGCAAAATCCAGATCGAGGACGAGGTTCCAACTGTGCTGCGCCCCAAGGACATTCAAGCCCGTATCCGCGCGGGTGCTTCCGTCGAGCAGGTAGCCTCTGCGGCCGGGGTCGACCTGGCCCGCGTCGAACGCTTTGCCCACCCCGTGCTGTTGGAGCGGTCGCGTGCCGCAGAGCTCGCGACCGCCGCACATCCCGTGCTGGCCGACGGTCCGTCGGTTCTGACGCTCCTTGAGACCGTGACCACCGCGCTGGTGTCGCGCGGCCTCGATCCCGAGGCCACCGGGTGGGATGCCTGGCGCAACGAGGACGGCCGCTGGACCGTACAGCTGACGTGGAAGGCCGGCCGGTCCGAGAACGTCGCGCACTTCCGCTTCACCCCTGGTGCGCACGGCGGCACCGCAACGCCGTTCGACGACTCCGCAGCCGAGCTCATCGACCCGAACTTCGGACGGCCGGCTCTGCGATCCGTCGCGCCGGTGCCCGAGCTCGACTTCGCCGAGCCGCTGCCACCGATCGTCACCCCCGAGCCGGCCCCGGCGCCGGAGCCGCCACCCGCGCCGACCAAGCCGGCACGGGCCCGCAAGCGCAAGCCCGAGGTGCCCGGTTGGGAGGACGTCCTGCTGGGCGTCCGTTCCGCCACTCAGCCGTAACCGCGAAACGCGTTACGCCCCAAGGGCCATCCCGAGCAGCGTCAACCATCCCGCGGCCACGCCGACTCCGCTGCCCAGCACGAACCATCGCCACACCGGCCGCGACCGCCAGCCCCAGACCGTCGGCGCCAATCCACCGACCGCCACCAGGTTGAGTCCGACCGCCAACAACGGATGCACGCGAGTCAGGCCCAGGCTCAACACGATGATCGCCGCCGCCGTCACCGCGGCGACGAAGCCTGCCACCGTCAGTCCCGTCCCCCATGGCGTCGCCTCGTCAGTCACGTGGCCAATCTAGCGCGCAACCCATCTCCCCTTGTCGCTACGCTCCTGCCCGCCGTGCCCGCTCGTAGAACGCCAAGGCCGCGGCCGTCGCGACGTTCAGCGAGTCGGTGTCCCGTGACATCGGAATCCGCACCCGGACATCGCTGGCCCGCATCGCCCGCTCGGTCAGACCGGGCCCCTCGGCGCCGACGAGGACAGCCACCCGCTCATCGGCCAACGTGGGCATCGCCTCGGCCAACGCACTGGCCGCCGGATCGGGCGTCATGGCCAAAAGCCGGAAACCCTTGTCACGCAACAATTCCAGATCGCCGGGCCAACTCGACGACCAGGCGTACGGCACCAACAACGCGTGCCCCATCGACACCCGCACCGCTCGCCGATACAGCGGATCGGCGCATCCGCTGCCGAAGACCACCGCGTCGACGTCGAGTCCGGCGGCGTTGCGGAAGATCGAGCCGAGGTTCTCGTGGTCGTTCACGCCCTCGAGGACGGCGACGGTGCGCGCCGTCTCGAGCACCTCGGGCACCGACAACTCCCCCGGCCGCGGTGCCGCCGCCAGCACGCCACGGTTGAGGTGAAAGCCGACGACGTTCGCCATCAACTCGGGGCTCGCCACGTAGAACGGGGCGTCGGTGTGCACCAGATCGGCCTTGAGCTCCGCGAGGCGACGCTCGGTCCCCAGGAACGCGCGCGCCTTGAACCGTGAAGCCAGCATGCGTTGCACGACGAGGACGCCCTCGGCGATCACCAGGCCCTTGCCCGTGGGCAGATCGGGTCTGCGATCGATGCTGTTGAGGTCGCGGAAGTCATCGAGTCGCGAATCGGCGACATCCTCGACGCGGACGACGACGGTCATTCGTCGACTATGGCCAACATCAGATCAGCCGCGCGCAGCAGCGTGCTTCGGTCGTCGGGCGGCAATTGGGCAAGGCGCTGCTGCAGCCATTCCCGGCTGGCGCGGCGTTCCGCCTCGATGAGCTCGCCGCCCTTCGCCGATACCGACACCAACACCTGTCTGCCGTCGTCGGGGTGCGGACAGCGGTCGACGAAGCCGATTTCGCCCAACGAGGCGATGACCCGCGTCATCGACGGCGGACGCACGCGTTCCCGCACCGCCAGCGCGCCCGGCGTCATGGGGCCCTCCTTGGCGAGTGTGGCCAGCGCGGACAACTGACACAACGACACCGGCGAGTCGGGTCGGCGGAAGCGCAATTGCCGTGCGAGCCGCACCACGGCCAACGACAAGTCGCTGGCCAGACGTGCGTCGGCGTCGGCGTCGTTCACGAGCAAAGAGTACCGATACGCCTACCGGATGCGGCACGGACGAACAACATTCCGGGGCCGTGCCAGGGTGCGGGTCGGTCGAGTACGTTTGTCCGCGATGGCCGAGACCACGCCCGAGCCCGGCCACGACGCGCCGGAGCCACCGCCGCTGCCGCAGGCACTGCTGCGCCCCGTGCCGGTGATCATCGCCATCGCCACGGCCTGGCTGATCGCCTTCATCCTCGCCTTCACGGTCCCCGGCTTGCACGACTGGCGGCCGGTCGCGGTGGCGGGTCTCGGCGTGGGAGTACTTGGCACGTTCATCTTCCTGTGGCAGCGTCGCGCGGTGCGGCGCGGCTCCCGTGGCGCGCAGACCGGACTCAACTGACCGACGGAGGCGTAGTGGCGGAACCGTTGTTGCAAGCGCAGATCGACATCGACGCGCCACCGGCGAAGGTGTGGGCGCTGATCTCCGACCTACGCCTCATGCCGCGCTGGAGCCCGCAGTGCCGACTGATGAAGGCGTTCGGTCCATTGCGGCAGGGCACCAAGACCGTCAACCTCAACCGGCGCAATCACATGGTCTGGCCGACCACGTCCCAGATCACCGAGGTCATCCCGGAACGGAAGCTGGCCTTCCGCGTGAACGAGAACAACACCGTGTGGGCTTACGAACTCGAACCCACCGACACCGGCACCCGCGTCGTCGAGAGCCGGCATGCCGAGAACGGTGTGAAGCCGACGTCGAACTTCGTGGTGAGCACCCTGTTCGGTGGCGTGCCCAGCTTCGAGCGGGAACTGGTCGACGGGATGAATGACTCGCTGGCACGCATCAAGGCGGCCGCCGAAGCCGATTAGTCGTCCGACCCCGCGGGTTCTGGCTCGAAGGGCTCCTGTGCGACGGTCTCCGGCTCGATGGGCTCGGGGTCCGGTGCGGCCGTCTCTGGCTCGACGGGATCTGGCTCGACGGGCTCGGTGAGTTCCGCCGACTCCGTCGGCTCCACGGGCTCGAGGGCTTCGATGGCTTCTGCCGGGCTCTCCGCCTCGGGGGCCGCGGCCGCCACGGGCTCGGCTTCCGCCTCGGATTCGTCGGGCTCGGCTGCCGCCTCGACGGCATCCGCGGATTCGACGGGCTCGGCCGTCGGCGCCACGTCGACGACGTCGAGGACGCCGTCGTCGAAGGGGTCGAACTCTGGCGACCCGATACCCGCGGGCGCGGGCGTGTCCGAATGGGCACCGCAGCCGTACTCGTCGGCCACCACGCGGCCATCCGCCGACATCTCGTTGGCGCACACCCCGAAGGCGCGGCCAAGCGATCCCCTCAACGGCAGATAGAAGGCGCAGTCCCGGCACACCCGCTTGGTGGCGCGGGCCATCGCCGACCCTGGCCCGAAGTCGCCGTCGAACCAGCGCTGCGCGGCCTCGACTCGACCCCACAGGCTGAGCACCTGGCGGCGGCCGAAGCCGACCTCGCCGGCGACCTCGTCGAGCTCGGGATCGCCCGAGGACAAGAAACCCGGCACCAGCCGCGGGTCGTTGGAGGGTGGGGACAGCAGATCGCCTGGGCTCAGGTCACCCGGCTGGACGCGGTCTTCCCAGGGCACCCACTGCGGCGCTAGCAGCGCCGTCGGCCCTGGCACCAGGACCACTTCGCTGATCGTGGCGTGGTCGGCGCCGGGATAGGCCGCCACGACCACTGCCCACTGCCAGCCCTGATATCCGGGCATGGTCGCCAGGAATCGGTGGGTCGCGGCGGTGGGGTCGTCGAAGCCGGCACCCAGGTACTCGCCGACCACGTCGGGCCCGCTGTGCTCGACGATCGCGGCGCGAGCCAGCTCCACGGCACCCTTCAGCACCGTCGCGAGATCTGCCCGCCCATCCGGCGGGGAGACCGCGGCGTCGTGCTCGGCGGCTTCGATAGTGCTGTCCATCGGCACCAATACTGCCTGACAACTCCTGGGCAAAGCCACACCGGTCGCCCTACGGGCAGCTGTCGTGGCGATGGGGAAGAATCGGGAGCGTGAGCGGATCGCGTCGTAACCCCGGCAACGCCGGGGACCCGAGGGACCCTCGCTACTATCCGCCGCGACCGCCGGCCGACTCCGGCGAGCATCCCGGCATGGCCAACTACCCGAGCGACCCCGCCGGATATCCGCGCCGGACGCCGCGCAATCCGCAGGGGCCGAGCGCCAACCGCTGGCTGCCCCCGCTGGACGAGACGCAGGCCACCCAGGGCCGGGGCGACCGATACGCGCCGCCGCCCGGCGCCGGTGCGGCGGCAGGCGAAAAGGTGACCGTCACCCGCGCCGCGGCGCAACGTAGCCGCGAGATGGGCTCGAAGATGTACGGCCTCGTCCACCGGGCGGCTACCGCCGACGGCGCCGACAAGTCCGGGCTGACGGCGCTGACCTGGCCGGTGATGGCCAACTTCGCCGTCGACGCGGCGATGGCCGTTGCGCTGGCCAACACGCTGTTCTTCGCGGCCGCCTCCGGCGAGAGCAAGAGCAAGGTGGCGTTGTACCTGCTGATCACGATCGCGCCGTTCGCCGTGATCGCCCCATTGATCGGTCCGGCGCTGGACCGGTTGCAGCATGGCCGCCGGGTGGCACTGGCGACGTCGTTCGTGGCACGCACCGTGCTCGCCGTCGTGTTGATCGCCAACTACGACGGCGACAACGGCAGCTTCCCGCCATGGGTGCTCTACCCGTGCGCGCTGGGCATGATGGTGCTCTCGAAGTCGTTCAGCGTGCTGCGCAGCGCGATGACGCCCCGCGTGCTGCCGCCGACCATCGACCTGGTCCGGGTCAACTCCCGGCTCACCGTGTTCGGCCTCCTCGGCGGCACCATGCTCGGCGGCGCCATCGCGGCGGGGGTGGAGTACCTGTTCAACATGCTCCACATTCCCGGCGCCCTGTACGTCGTCGTCGCCGTCACCGTGGGCGGTGCGGTGCTCTCGATGCGCATCCCGAAGTGGGTTGAGGTCACCGAGGGTGAGGTGCCCACCACCCTCACCTATCACGGCCCGACCGAGCAGTTCGGCCGGTTGCCCAACCCGAAGTCCGAGAAGCCGGCCCGACAACCGTTGGGGCGCAACATCATTACCTCGCTGTGGGGCAACTGCACCATCAAGGTCATGATCGGCTTCCTGTTCCTCTATCCGGCGTTCGTCGCCAAGTCGCACGACGCGAGCGGCTGGGAACAATTGCGCATCCTCGGGTTGATCGGCGCCGCGGCGGCGATCGGCAACTTCGCAGGCAACTTCGCCAGCGCCCGGCTGAAACTCGGGCATCCCGCACAGTTGGTGGTGCGAGCCACCATCGCGGTGACCGCCGTTGCGGTGGCCACCGCAGTCACCGGCAACCTTCTGGTGGCGGCGTTCGCGACCCTGGTGGCATCGGGGTCGAGCGCGGTCGCGAAGGCATCACTCGACGCCTCGCTGCAGGACGACCTACCCGAGGAGTCGCGGGCGTCGGCGTTCGGCCGATCGGAGTCACTGCTGCAACTGGGCTGGGTGGCGGGCGGCGCAACGGGCGTCCTGGTCTACACCGATCTGTGGATCGGGTTCACGGCCATCAGCGCCGTGCTGATCCTCGGCCTGGCGCAGACGTTGGTGAGCTACAACGGCGACTCGCTGATCCCGGGCTTCGGCGGCAACCGGCCGGTCTTCGCGGAGCAGGAGGGCGCCGTGCACGACTCGGCGGCGGTGGCGCGCGAGTGAAGAAGCTGCTGGCGGTGCTGGTGACCGTCGCGGTGGTGGCGTCGGCCGCCACGGCGCTGCTGATCTGGCGACTGACCCGTGACCCCGTGCCCGAGCATCCGGAGATCAGCGCGTACACGCATGGTCAGTTGGTGCGGGTGGGGCCGTACCGGTACTGCGACGTCTTTCAGATCACGCAGTGCGACGTCCCGGAAACCATCGGCGAACTCGTCGTCACGTCCCGCGACCCGGTGCAGTTGTCCGTGCCGCCGTCGATCTCGCGGGCGCCCTGGATCTTGTTGCGCGCGTACGAGGATTCGGGCGACAGCGTGGTCGAGGAGTTCCGGCCCGACAGCAAGCTGGCGGTGACCATCCCCACCGTCGACCCGCGCCGCGGCAGACTGACCGGCATCGCAGTGCAACTACCGACGTTGGTCCGCGACGAGCAGAACAACGAGTTCCCATGGCCGCACGCCGAGTGGTCGGTGCGAACGGTCTGGTCCTAGGCTCCGTGCCCGGCGGGCACACGCTCGCCTTCGCGAGGCGGCCCGGGCGGTGAGCCGTCGCCAAAGGGCCTGCCGCCCAACGCTTCCCGGCCGTGCGGTGTCAGCCAGCCGGACAGGTCGGGACCCTTCGGCACGATCCGCGTCGGATTGATGTCGATGTGCACGATGTAGTAGTGCTGCTTGATCTGCACGAAGTCGACGGTGTCGCCGAACCCCGGCGTCTGGAACAGGTCCCGCGCGTACGCCCACAACACCGGCATCTCGTCGAGCTTGGACCGGTTGCACTTGAAGTGCCCGTGATAGACGGGATCGAAGCGCGCCAGCGTGGTGAACAGGCGGACGTCGGCTTCGGTGATGGTGTCGCCCACCAGATATCGTTGCCCGCTCAGCCGCTCGGTCAGCCAGTCCAGTGCGGTGAACAGCCGGTCGTAGGCCGCGTCGTAGGCGTCCTGGGAGCCTGCGAACCCGCAGCGGTACACGCCGTTGTTGACCTCGGTGTAGATGCGCTTGGCCACCTCGTCGATCTCGGCGCGCAGGGCTTCCGGGTAGAGCTGCGGCGCGCCGTCCCGGTGATGCGCCGTCCACTCGGTCGAAAGGTCCAGCGTGATCTGGGCGAAGTCGTTCGTCACGACCTCGCCCGTCGGCACGTCGACGATCGCCGGGACGGTGATGCCCTTCGGATAGTCGGGGAACCGCTTGAAGTAGGCGTCCTGCAGCCGCGGAATCTTCAGCACGGGGTCGACGCCGCCCGGGTCGAGATCGAAGGTCCAGCTGCGCTGGTCATGCGTCGGGCCGCAAAAGCCTATGGACAGAACGTCTTCCAGGCCCAGCAGCCGACGCACGATGATCGCCCGGTTGGCCCACGGGCACGCCCGCGCAACGACGAGGCGGTAGCGCCCGGGCTCGACCGGGTAACCGTCGCGACCGTCGGCCGTGATGCGGGTGGTGATGTAGTCGGTGTCGCGGTTGAAGTCGCCCTTGGGGTTCACGTAGGAAGCCACACCTAGATTCTTCCCCGCCGAGCGCGAAGATGTGCGCGAGATCCCAAACGATCTTCGAGCACAACTGCACTCTCGGCGATGGAACCAACCGGCGACCTGCGCCGTCCTATGGGGATGCTGCCATTCCTCGGCACCGAAGCCGTCGCGGCCGGGACGGTCAACCGGTACCAACTGTCGACCCGATACACCGCGGTTCACCGCAACGTCTACGTTCCGCGTGGTGCCCAACTGACGGCGAAGGACAAGGCGCTGGCGGCATGGCTGTGGTCGGGTCGGCAGGCGACGGCGGCAGGATTGTCCGCCGCGGCGCTGCACGGTTCGAAGTGGATCAACGAGAAACTGCCCGCTGAGTTGATCCACACCAGCCGGCACCCGACCGAAGGCATTGTCCTGCACGGTGACAGGTTGGCCGACGACGAGTCATGCCTCGTCAACGGCGTGCCGGCCACCACGCCGGCACGGACGGCATTCGACCTGGGCCGGCGCCGAGGGACGACCGCCGCCGTCATCCGGCTGGACGCGCTCATGCAGGCCACCCGCCTCAGGAAGCCCGCCATCGAGCAGCTCGCAGCGTGTCACGCCGGCGCCCGCGGAATCGTTCAACTGCGCACCGCGATCGACTTGGCCGATGCGGGCGCGGAATCTCCGCAGGAGACCCGGACCCGCCTGCTCCTCACCTCCGCCGGTCTGCGCCCGAAGCAAACGCAGATCGAGGTCTACAACCAGTACGCAGACCTGATCGGGCGAATCGACATGGGATGGATCGAGTGGCTGGTCGGCGTCGAGTATGACGGCATTCAGCACTGGGACGACCCCGTTCAGCGCAGGCGCGACATCGACCGGATCGCCGAGTTCGAGGAACTGGGCTGGCGGATCATCCGCGTCAGCTCGGACATGCTCCGATATCGCCGGACGACGATCGTGGCCCGCACCCGAGCTGCGCTACTGGCGGCCGGCTACGAACCGCCGAATGTGAAGTAGTGCGCGAAGTTTCAGCGATCCGTCGAGCACAACTGCACTCTCGGCGATGGAACCCAAACGAGTTAGGCGTCGAGTTCCCGCGCGACGGCCTTGACCACCTCGGACACCCGGCGGGCGGTCTTGCGGTCCGGGTACTTGCCCTTGCGCAGCTCGGGCTGCACGGCGCCCTCCAGCAGGGTGATCATGTCCTCGACCATGCCGTGGAGCTCGTCGGGCGTGTGCTTGTGCTCGACGGTGGTGGCTTCGCGACGCGTCTTGGCCAGGCTCGGCGGTGGTTCGATCACCTTGAGGCTCAACGCCTGCGGACCCCGTCGTCCCGCAGCGATGCCGAACTCGACCTTCTGACCGGCCTTGAGCTCCTCCACCCCTGAGGGCAACGCCGAGGACCCGACGTAGACGTCCTCGCCCTCCTCTTGGGAGAGAAAGCCATAGCCCTTGTCGGCGTTGTACCACTTAACCCTGCCGGTCGGCACTGTCCTCACCCGCTCGTCTCGCAAATAACCCGGTTACATAATGAAAGCGTCCCGCCTGCGCAGGACGCGAATGCCATGATCCTACTCGGCCCCCTCCCGACCGAGCACTTCAATACTCCCGCACGCCCGGTGCGGGCGGCACTCGGTAGTCTGGAAGAACCGCTGGAGGGGAAATGCGCCTGATACTGAACATCATCTGGTTGATCTTCGGCGGTCTATGGCTGGCGTTGGGCTACTTCATCGCCGGGATCATCTGCTTCATTCTCATCGTCACCATTCCGTTTGGCTTCGCCGCGTTCCGCATTGGCCTGTACGCGCTGTGGCCGTTCGGCTACACCGTCGTCGACAAGCCGGGCGCCCGTCCCGGCGCGCTGATCGGCAACGTCATCTGGCTGATCTTGTTCGGCATCTGGCTGGCGATCGGGCACGTGATCACCGCCATCGCGATGGCGATCACGATCATCGGCATCCCGCTGGCGCTGGCGAACCTCAAGCTGATCCCCGTCTCGCTACTACCGCTGGGCAAGGAGATCGTGCCCAACGACATGGCCGATGGCCGGGTGGGAGTACCGGGATGACGGCCACCGATCTCGGCCTGCCGTCGATGCGGCGGGCGGTGGTGTCGGCCGCGCCGAGCACCGGTCCCCTCGTCGACACCTTCGGCCGCGCCGCGACGGACCTGCGGGTGTCGCTGACCGATCGGTGCAATCTGCGCTGCACCTACTGCATGCCCGCCGAGGGACTGAACTGGCTGCCGGGCGACGACCTGCTCAGCGCGTCCGAACTCGCGCGGTTGTTGGGCATCGCCGTCACCAGACTCGGCATCACCAGCGTCCGCTTCACCGGTGGAGAACCGCTGGTGTCACGGCACCTCGACGAGGTGGTGGCAGCGGCAGCCGCACTAAGGCCACGACCCGAAATCGCGATGACCACCAACGGAATTGGCCTCGCGCGCCGCGCAGCGGGACTGAAGGCGGCCGGGCTGGACCGCGTGAACGTGTCGCTGGACACCGTCGACGCCGCACGCTTCGCCCACATCACCCGGCGCGACCGGCTTCCCGACGTGCTCGCCGGTCTGGCCGCCGCCGCCGAGGCGGGCCTCACGCCCGTGAAGGTGAACGCGGTGCTGGATCCTGTCACGGGCCTGGACGACGCCGTGCCGCTGCTGCGTTTCTGCCTGGAGCACGGATACCAGCTGCGCATCATCGAACAGATGCCGCTGGACGCCGGCCATCACTGGCAGCGCGACCAGACCGTCGGAGCCGACGCCATCCTGACCACGCTGCGCCGGAACTTCGACCTACAGCCAGATTCCGAGCCGCGCGGATCGGCGCCCGCGCAACTGTGGCGGGTCGATGGCACCGCGGCCACCGTCGGCGTCATCGCGTCCGTGTCCGACGCGTTCTGCGGCGCCTGCGACCGGACCCGGCTGACCGCCGACGGTCAGATCCGCAGTTGCCTGTTCTCCCGCGAGGAGAGCGACCTGAGGCAGCTGCTGCGCACTGGCGCGAGCGACGACGCGCTCGAGGGCGCCTGGCGGGCGGCGATGTGGGCCAAGCCGGCCGGGCACGGCATCAACGACCCCGACTTCATCCAGCCGGACCGACCGATGAGCGCGATCGGCGGCTGACGTGACCGAAGTACAGCTGCACGTCCGTTACTTCGCGGCCGCGCGGGCGGCGGCGGGCACGGAGGCGGAGACGCTCGGCGTCGCCGAGGGCACGTCGGTTAAGGATCTCGTCGAACAGCTGGGTGCGCGCAGTCCGGCGCTGGCTTCGGTGCTGGATCGGTGTTCGTTTTTGCGTGACGGCGTCGCGGTGCGCAACCGTGCCGAGCGGCTACGAACAAACGAAACCATCGATGTCTTACCGCCCTTCGCCGGCGGATGATCGTGATTTGCGTCACATAACGAAACGGTCACAAACTGTCCCAACCGTTGTTCACCTTCGCAAACACCTAGGTAAACCCGGCGGCGTCCTGCCCTTTTAACGTTCTCTCAAGATTTGCCGGCCGCCGAAACGCTGACCTCGGCAAAAGGTGACGAGAAACGGTGTACCCGTTACGGTCAGGACCCAAGCCACACGACCTTAATCGGGTGGCCCGCTGTGCCCGATAACGCCGAATTCCATCCATTGGGCGCCAGCAGAAACCGACAAGTCGGATGGAGGCGGGGGACCCAACCGGTCCACCGAGATAGCAGGACCAGGAGCTTCGGCTCCTTGGGGTGAAGCCGAATTCGCCGTCACAAGCGGTTTCGGCCGGGTGGCCTCTCCAACCCGAACCCGACAGCTGACCTCGCAGGCGTAAACGAGAGGACTTTTTGCACCTATGAGTGGACGGCATCGCAAGCCCACTACATCGGCAGTAAACGTCGCGAAGATCGCCTTCACGGGCGCCGTGATCGGTGGCGGAAGCCTTGCCCTCGCCGGGCAGGCCGGGGCCGCCACGGACGGCGAATGGGATCAGGTCGCCCGCTGCGAATCAGGCAACAACTGGGCCATCAACACCGGCAACGGATATCAGGGTGGCCTGCAGTTCTCGCAGAGCACGTGGTCGTCGCACGGTGGCGGTGAATACGCACCCGCCGCGCACCTGGCCACCAAGGACGAGCAGATCGCGGTCGCGGAGCGCGTGCTGGCCTCCCAGGGCCGCGGCGCATGGCCGGTGTGCGGACGGGGCCTGTCGGCCTCCACGCCGCGCAACGTGCTCGCCGACGCCCCCCAGCCCCAGCCGCTCGACAATCCCGACGTGAACGGTGAGCTGCCGCCTCCGCCGCCGTTCGACGTCTTCGCCGCACCCCCGGTCGACCCGATCGCCCCGCCGGCTCCGCCGGAGAACGTCGTGCCACTGGACGCACCTCTTCCCGAGGCACCGCCTCCCCCGCCCGCGCCCGACATGCCTCCGCCTCCGCCGGAGCAGATCGTGCCCGTCGATGCCACGCTCCCGATCGACGCACCCCCGCCAGTCGATGCCCCGCTGCCGATCGACGCGCCCGCCCCCGATGCACCGCCGCCGCCCGTGGTCGAGGCCGCGAACTGGGACGTCGTCGATGGTGGTCCGGCTCCGGTCGACCAGCCGCAGGCCTGGGCGCTGCACGCAGGCGACCTTGCGCTCGATCCGGTGCTTCCGCCCATGCCCCCGGACCCCGCAGCGCCGGTACCTCCGCCCGCACCCGCGCCCGATCCGCTGGCACCGCTGAACGCCGTCAACGTCCCGGCCCCCGCCTACGACGCCGCCAACCAGGCGATCTCGGGTCAGCTGCCGACGCCGCCCGACGGCATCCCGCACCTCGCCAGCCCGGAGGCCCTGCCCCCCGGCTCGACGTTGGACCCGAACGCCGCTGGCGTCGAGAGCCCCAACGTGAGCTACCTGAAGGACCTGTTCCACGCCGTGCAGAACCAGGACATCAGCGGCAAGGAAGCCTTGCTGCTGGGCCTGGCCCAGCGCGGGATGAACACGCCGTACCCGGATCAGGCTCCAGGCCCGAACGTTCCGATCAGCCCGGGCGATCCGGCGGCCCCGCCGCCTCCTGCTGCGCCGTTGCCGCCCGCACCCGCGCCGCTGCTTCCTCCGCCTCCCGGCGCGTAGTCAGCGCCGGGTCATGCGGATCCGACCCACTCCTCGGATCCGTCGCCGAAGAATTGGTGCTTCCACACAGGTAGCCGCGCCTTGACCGTGTCCACGAGCAGTGCACACGTCTCGAACGCGGCCTGCCTGTGGTCGGCGGCGACCGCGGCGACCAGTGCGGCGTCACCGATGTGCAGCGTGCCGATGCGGTGGCTGACTGCGATCGCACGCACACCCGAACAGCCGCGGGCGATTTCGTCGGCCACGTCGATGAGGGTCTGCTCGGCCGTCGGATGGGCCGAGTACTCGAGCCGCGTGACGTGCCGTCCACCGTCGTGATCGCGGACCACACCGGCGAACCCGACCACCGCGCCGGCGGCCCGGTGTCCGACCAACGCCTCGTGCTCGACGAGCTCGATCACGTCCTCGCTGAGTGCGACGCGCACCACGTCTGCCGTCATCGCGTGTGATCCCTTCCGCTGAGTTGGTCCAGGGCATGCTCGAGCACGCCGTCGAGCACGCCCAGACCGTCCTTGACGCCTCCGGGTGACCCGGGGAGGTTGACGATCAACGTGCCGTCCCGCACGCCGCACACGCCGCGCGACAGCACGGACGTGGGCACGTGCGGCAGCCCGGACCGCCGGATCGCGTCGGCCAGGCCCGGGATCTGATAGTCGACGATGTTGGCGGTTGCGTCGGCGGTGCCGTCGGTCGGTGATATGCCGGTGCCGCCCGACGTGAGGATGATGTCGACCTTATCGCCGACCGCAGCGAACAGTGCCCGGCTCACCGCGAGACCGTCGGGCACGACGACCGGGGGCGTCACGTCGTAGCCGCGCTGCGTCAGCCAGTCGACGATGACGGGGCCGGTGCGGTCCTCGTAGACGCCTGCCGACGCGCGGGTGGAGGCGATGATCACGCGTGCCGAGCGGGTCATCGCGTTTGGTTCTTCGCGCAGGCGGTCATCACGAGCGCGACCAGGCGCCCGTCTTGCCGCCCTCCTTGCGCATCACCTGGATGCCCTCGATGGTGGCGGCGGGGTCGACGGCCTTGAGCATGTCGTAGAGCGTCAGCGCCGCCACGCTGACCGCCGTCAGCGCCTCCATCTCCACGCCGGTGCGGTCCGTGGTGCGCACGGTCGCGGTGATGCCGACATCCGTTGTACCCACGTCGAATTCGACGTCGACGCCGGTGAGCGCCAGCTGGTGACACAGCGGGATGAGGTCGCTGGTCCGCTTGGCCGCGAGGATGCCGGCCACCCGCGCGGTGGCCAGAGCGTCACCCTTGGGCAACCCGCCGGTGGCGATCAACTCGATCACGTCGGCGCGGGTCTTCAACGTGCCCACGGCCACCGCGGTGCGTTTGGTGGCGTCCTTGCCGGTGACGTCGACCATGTGCGCCGCGCCTGCATCGTCCAGGTGCGACAGCCGATCTGGTCGTGCCGTCACGGCTACTTGTTGATGACCGTGACCGGGTGGGTGTACGGCAGTTCGTCGGCCGGCAGCGGGAACGTCACTTCGCCGAACGGCGACAGTGCGCCGGTGCGGTCAGTAGCCAGCTCGCTGACCGCGTGGTCGTCGTCGCCGTTGACGGAGGGCCAGCCATTGTCGACGTAACGGTTCTTCTGCGGTTTCTTGTCAGCCACGTCCACATTGTGGCAGGCAACGCGAGCGCTGGCGAGACCGGTCGGCATGAGCGCAACGACCGGGCGATATCCCACCGCGGCTGCCTTACGCTGGTCGGTAATGACCGATGTGACTCCTCCGGCGGGCAGGAGCGGCGCGACCCGGGACTTGGCCGTCATCCCGCTGGGTGCCTGGCTGGCCGAGCTGCCCGACGACCGGCTCGTCCAATTGTTGGAGTCGCGGCCCGACCTCACCCAGCCCCCACCGGGGTCCATCGCCGCACTGGCTGCCCGGGCGCAGTCCCGGCAGTCGGTGAAGGCCGCCACCGATGACCTGGACTTCCTTCGCCTGGCGGTGCTCGACGCCCTGCTGCTGCTGCACGCCGAGACCGCCCCGGTTCCGCTGACCAAGTTGTTCGCCATGATCGGCGATCGGGCCACCGAGGAGCAGCTGACCGAGGCGCTGGACGACCTGCGCGCCAGGGCGCTGGTGTGGGGCGACGCCGCCGTGCGGGTCACCGCCGAGGCCGCCGCCGGGCTGCCCTGGTATCCGGGCCAGGTCACGCTCGAAGCCACCGACCTGGATGCGGCGCGGGTGAGCGAGCTGCTGGACGGCATCGACCTGCCTCAACGCGAACTGCTGGAACGCCTCGTCGACGGATCACCGGTCGGCCGCACCCGCGACGCGGCACCCGGCACGCCTGCGGACCGGCCGGTGCAGCGGCTGCTTGCGGCCGGCCTGCTGCGCCAGGTGGACGCCGACACCGTGATCCTGCCGCGTCTGGTCGGGCAGGTGATGCGCGGCGAGTCAGCCGGCCCGATCGATCTCACCCCGCCGAACCCGGTGGTGTCGACGACGAAGCCGGCCGAGGTCGACGCGGTCGCCGCCGGAGCCGCAATCGATCTGCTCCGCGAGGTCGAGGTCGTGCTCGAGACGCTCTCCAATGCGCCGATCCCCGAACTGCGCAGCGGCGGGCTCGGGGTGCGCGAGGTCAAGCGGCTGGTCAAGCTCACCGGCATCGACGACCAGCGGCTCGGGCTCATCCTGGAGGTCGCCGCCGCGGCCGGGCTCATCGCGTCGGGCATGCCGGACCCGGACCCCCTCGACGGCACCGGACCGTACTGGGCGCCGACGGTGTCCGCCGACCGGTTCATCGAGTCACCTACGGCGAACCGTTGGCATCTGTTGGCATCGACCTGGCTGGATCTGCCCTCCAGGCCCGGACTGGTCGGCGAGCGCGGCCCCGACGCGAAACCCTATGCAGCACTCTCGGATTCGCTCTACTCGACGGCGGCACCGCTGGACCGTCGCCTGCTGCTGTCGGCGCTGGCCGACCTGGCGCCCGGCGACGGGGTGGACGCGACGTCGGCGTCGCGGGCCCTGGTCTGGCGGCGGCCCCGCTGGGCGGCGCGCCTGCAACCGAAACCGGTCGCCGCGCTCCTGACCGAGGCGCACGCCCTCGGCGTGGTCGGGCGGGGTGCCCTGGCGAACCCGATCCGGAAGCTGCTGGCCGGCGACCCGGAGAACGACGTCATCGCGGCGATGGCCAAGGCGCTGCCCAAGCCCATTGACCACTTCCTGCTGCAGGCCGACCTCACCGTCGTGGTGCCCGGCCCGCTGGAGCGGGAGCTGGCCGAGCAGTTGTCGGCTGTGGCCACCGTCGAATCGGCCGGCGCCGCGATGGTCTACCGCATCAGCGAGCAGTCCATCCGGCACGCGTTGGACACCGGTCGCACGGCAAGCGAAGTCCACGCGTTCTTCGCGCGGCACTCCAAGACACCGGTGCCCCAAGGCTTGACGTATCTCATCGACGACGTCGCCCGTCGGCACGGCCAGCTGCGGGTCGGCATGGCCTCTGCATTCGTTCGGTGTGAGGACCCTGCCCTGCTGGCTCAGGCCGTCGCCGCGCCCGCATTGGAGGCACTGGAGGTGCGCGTCCTGGCGCCGACGGTCGCCGTGTGTCAGGGGTCGATCGCCGAGATGCTGGCCGCGCTGCGCAGCGCGGGTTTCGTTCCCGCGGCGGAGGATTCGTCGGGCGCGATCGTCGACATCCGTCCCCGCGGTTCGCGGGTCCCCGCGCCCGGTCGGCGCCGCAGTTACCGGCCGGCGCCCACCCCCAATGCGCAGACTCTCGGCGCCATCGTCGCGGTGTTGCGCAAGGTGTCGGCCGCCCCCTTCGGCGCGGGCAGGCTGGATCCGGCCGAGGCGATGGCCGAACTGCAGAACGCCGCACAGCAGCAGACGTCGGTGGTGATCGGCTACGTCGACGCGGCAGGGGTGGCCACGCAACGCGTCGTGGCGCCGGTCAACGTGCGGGGCGGGCAGCTGACCGCCTACGACCCCGCCTCCGGGCGGGTGCGGGAGTTCGCCATTCACCGCGTGACGTCCGTGGTGTCGGCCGACGACCGCTGAGCTCAGGCGATGATGCCGAGTTCCCGGCCGCGACGGACCGCCTCCCGCCGGTTGGCGACGGCCAACTTGCCGAGAATCGCCGACACGTGGTGGTCGACCGTCTTCGCGGAGAGATACAGCTGTGCGGCGAGTTCGGCGTTGGTGAGCCCGTCGTCGAGGCGCCGCAGCACTTCGACCTGGCGCCTCGTCAGGCCCGCAGGATTGCTCAGCGTCGTCGTCCGGCGGCGGGCAGGCACCCCCTTCATCCCGCCGGCGCGCAGGTCGAGCCGTATCTTGTCGGCGACCGCGGTCGCGCCGATGCGGTCGAGCATGTCCAGCCCGCGGCGGGCGTTGATGTCGCCGCCGGCCTCGGTGAGCGCGATGGCTGCTTCGTACACCGAGCCGATGCGCTCGAATTCCGCTGCTGCTGAGGCGATGTCGCCGTCGAGGTAGAGCCGGTACGGCGTCGCGAGACCGTCGGCGTCCACGCTTCCGTCGAGCCGTCTCAGCCACATGGCCAACTCACCGCGCGCCCATTCCAGACCGGGTCCCGACGCCTCGGCGAGGAGCCCTTCGTACTCCGCGAGACCGGCGTCGCCGGTGTTGGCGAGCCAGGCGCGTTCGACGAGTGCAGCCGCAACGGGCAGCACCCGGACCGGTTCGCCGTAGCGGCGCGCCAGGGTCCATGCCTGCGTCAACTCGCCGGCATCATCCCCGTTGCGGCGCAACATGATCAAGCCGCGGATCGCGTGCGGCCAGGTGCGCGCCAGTGGCGCGGTAGGCGTTTCGAGCACCGACACCGCGTCGGCGAGTGCGTCGTCCCAGTCGCCACTGAGCAGGCTCAACCGACCGCGAGCACCGAGTTGCCACACTCGGCAGATCGGCAGATCCCGCTCCCACGTCATCGGGATCGTGATGTTCAACAGCTCGGCCGCGTCGGCCAGGCGGCGCTGCTCGACGTCGAGATAGGTCAGGTTGCTGTAGCCGCTGGAGTAGATCTCGTCGAGATGCTTGGGGGCCGACCGCATGAGTTCGAGCACCGTCGCCCGGCCCCGCTCCTCGCCGGCGATCACCGAGCAGATGCCTTCGATGATCTCGACGCGAACGCTCAACGCCGGGTCGCCTGCCGCCGCGGCGATCTCTCTGGCATGTGCCAGCATCGACTGCGCGCGCTGCAGATCGTTGGATTGCATTGCGAGGTAAGCCTGCATCGCAAACGCATGACCCAGTGAAGCCAATGCAGAAGGGTGCACCGAGTCGCCGTCGACCACGGTGACGGCATGACGAGCATGTTCCTCGGCGCCTCGGCGATCCGCGTTGTACCAGTCGTAGACGGCCAGCGAGTGGTGATCGGCACTCAGCTCGGCCACCGCACCGGTCAGCTTGCGAATGGCGAGCGCCCGCCGGCACGCGTCGATGGCGTTGTCGAGCTGGTCAGTCAGGTAGTACTCCGCCGCGACGAGCTCGAGAAGTTCGGCTTCGGCGTCCGGAGACAGGTCACCGCCGGATTCCATTGCGATTCGGTAGAACTCGGCCGCCTGTCGGTGCGCGCCCGACCGCGCGGAGGCGCGACCCGCCTCGATGGCCGCGTGCCGGAGCCGCCGTTGATCACCGGCTCCGAGCGCGTGGTGGGTCATGACCGCGGGGTCTGTGCGGCCGGCCTCGTCGTAGGCGGCCATCATGCGCAGGTGCAGTGCCGGCTCCGCGCCGGGAGGCAGCACACTGGCGACGGCCAACCGGCACAGGTCGTGACGAAACGCGACGCCGCGAGAGGTCCTCCCGATCAGATGAGCATCGCGAAGACGGTGCAACGGCGCCAGCGGCACACCCAGATGGGTGAGCAGATAGTCGGGTATCGCCTCGGGCGAGCAGCTCAGCAGGTTGAGCACGTCCCATTCGGCCTCCCCGAGCCCGACCGTCCGGCCGAGCACCGCATCGCGCACGGTGGTGGGCAGATCGCCGCCGGAGTGGTCGAGCATCTCGGTGACGAAGAATGCGTTGCCCCCGGTGATTCGGTGCAGCCACTCCGCGTCGATCGCGCGATCGGCGGCGAGTTCTTTGATGCCCTCCACGCTCAGCGGTTGCAGCCCCACTAGCCGGGCGTTTCCCGATCGGGCGACGTCGGCGAGCAGCATCCGAAGTGGGTGGGCCACGCCCACCTCCTCGCCGCGCGCCATCCCGACGACCAGCAGCGGCCTGCGGTGGATCCGGCGCAGGACGAAGCGCAAAAGATCGATCGTGCCCTGATCGGCCCAGTGCAGATCGTCGATGACGAGGATCGTCGGTGCTACGGCCAGGTCGGCGAGCACTGCGTCGTAGATGTCGTAGGGGTGTTCGGCCTCGCGCATGGCCCGGCGCGCGTCCTCGGTCAACGCGCCGGCGATGTCGTAGACGGGTCCGAGCGGTCGTGGCGTGTCCAGCGGATCGCACATCGCCGACAGCACACGGGCACTTCCAGCCCGGTCGGCGAGGAACTGCTCGATGAAGGCGGTCTTGCCCGCACCGGACTCGCCGGACACGACGACGAGCTGGCCGCGGCCTGCGAGCGCGTCGTCGGCGCATGCGGACAGCGTCTGGAACTCCTGTCCCCGCTCCACCAGCTGCACGCCGGAATGATATCGAGCGGGAGCACTCTGAGCAGGGCAAACGCAACGGTCGACGCAAGATGGGGAAGTTCTCCCGATGTGACGGGCGGTGCTGCCCGGCGACTCTTGAGCGGTGTCAATCAACCGCACATACGAGAAAGAGAGAGTCATGAAGCGATTCATCATCGAGCGCGAGATCCCCGGCGCGAGCGAACTGCCCGAGCAGCAGCTGGCCGAGATCGCCCGCACGTCCAACAACGCGGCGGCCTCGCTCGGCGTCCCGTACACCTGGGTGACCAGTTACGTCGCAGGCGACAAGGTCTACTGCGTCCACGAGGCCGAGGACGAGGAGGTCATCCGTGAGCATTCGCGCCGCGGCGGCTTCCCCGCCAACGCCGTCACCCAGGTGGCCGCCGAGTTCGGCCCCCACACAGCGAACTGATTACGAGAAAGGAGGAAAACCATGTCTATCTACGTAAAACGGGCAGCCGCTACTGCGGCGATGCTGGCGGCGCTCGTCATCCCGGGAGTCGCCGGGCTGACGGCGGCCACGGCCAACGCCATGCCGATCAGCAATCTCGCCAGCGAATGCCGCCAGGCCAACAGCGGATCGTGGGTCATCGACTACAACGGCGCTCATCAGGTCGTCGGCTACAAGTGCTGGTACCGCGACATCGACGGCAACCAGTACGTCGACTTCTACGACCGCCGGGGCAATTACTACGGCTCGGGGTAGAGGGAGACGCGATGGATGGGAGCGGCGGCCGAGCCCGAGGGGTGGCCGCCGCTTCACAGTTTTCGCTCCCTGTCGTTGCGACCTGGATAATGGACAAAATGACCGACCGAAGACGATCGCGAGTGAGGATCGTAGCGAGGCACGAGCGAGGCCCGGAGCGAGCGCGAGTCGAGACATGACGGACGGCCCCCTGATCGTGCAGTCCGACAAGACGGTGCTGCTCGAAGTCGACCACGAGCTCGCGGGGTCGGCGCGCGCCGCGATCGCGCCGTTCGCCGAGCTGGAACGTGCCCCCGAGCACATCCACACCTACCGCATCACGCCGCTGGCACTCTGGAACGCGCGCGCCGCCGGGCACGACGCCGAGCAGGTCGTCGACGCGCTGGTGTCGTTCTCGCGCTACCCCGTCCCGCAGCCGTTGCTCGTCGACATCGTCGACACCATGGCCCGCTATGGGCGGCTGCAGTTGGTGAAGAGCCCCGTCCACGGCCTGATCCTGGTGAGCCTGGACCGCGCGGTGCTCGCGGAGGTGTTGCGCCACAAGAAGATCGCCCCGATGCTCGGTGCCCGCATCGACGACGACACCGTGATCGTGCATGCCAGCGAGCGCGGTCACATCAAGCAGATGCTGCTCAAGATCGGGTGGCCCGCCGAAGACCTGGCCGGCTACGTCGACGGTGAGGCGCATCCCATCTCGCTCGAGCAGGACGGCTGGGAGCTTCGCGACTATCAGGAGATGGCCGCCGACTCGTTCTGGGCGGGCGGCTCGGGCGTCGTGGTGCTGCCATGCGGTGCCGGTAAGACGCTGGTCGGCGCCGCTGCGATGGCCAAGGCCGGTGCCACCACTCTCATCCTGGTGACCAACACCGTGGCCGGCAGGCAGTGGAAGCGCGAGCTGATCGCACGCACCTCGCTCACCGAGGAAGAGATCGGCGAGTACTCCGGGGAGCGCAAGGAGATCCGGCCGGTCACGATCGCGACGTACCAGGTGATCACCCGCCGCACCAAGGGTGAGTACCGCCACCTCGAGCTGTTCGACAGCCGCGACTGGGGCCTGATCATCTACGACGAGGTGCACCTGCTGCCCGCGCCGGTGTTCCGGATGACCGCCGACCTGCAGTCGCGGCGCCGGCTCGGCCTCACCGCCACGCTGATCCGCGAGGACGGCCGCGAAGGTGACGTGTTCTCCCTGATCGGGCCGAAGCGGTACGACGCGCCGTGGAAGGACATCGAGGCGCAGGGCTGGATCGCCCCGGCGGAGTGCATCGAAGTGCGCGTGACGATGACCGAGAACGAGCGGATGATCTATGCCACCGCCGAACCCGAGGAGCGCTACAAGCTGTGCTCGACGGCGCACACCAAGATCGCGGTCGTGAAGTCCATCCTGGAGCGTCACCCGAAGGAGCCGACGCTGGTGATCGGCGCGTACCTCGACCAGCTGGACGAGTTGGGCCGCGAACTGGACGCGCCGGTGATTCAGGGCTCGACGAAGACCGCGGAGCGCGAGGTGCTGTTCGACGCGTTCCGCCGCGGTGAGATCCAGACGCTGGTGGTGTCGAAGGTGGCCAACTTCTCGATCGACCTGCCGGAAGCCAGTGTTGCCGTGCAGGTTTCGGGCACGTTTGGATCGCGACAGGAGGAGGCGCAACGGCTGGGCCGCCTGCTGCGCCCCAAGCACGATGGCGGCGGCGCGATCTTCTACTCGGTGGTGTCGCGTGACAGCCTGGACGCCGAATACGCCGCGCACAGGCAGCGCTTCCTCGCCGAACAGGGCTACGGCTACGTCATCAAGGACGCCGACGACCTTCTGGGGCCGGCGATATGACGGTCAAACGGGTGATGCCCGTCCTGACGGTGTCGGACGTGGCGGCGTCCCGCGACGCGTACGTGGCGGTGTTCGGCCTGTCCGAGGTGATGAACCACGGGTGGATCGTCACGTTGGCCAGCCCGGACGATTCAGGTGCGTTGCACCACCAGGTCAGCCTCATGACCAAGGATGCGACGGCTCCGGTCAACCCGAACGTGTCGATCGAGGTCGACGACGTCGACGCTGCGCATGAGGCCGCAGTGGCCGCGGGTCTGACGATCGTCCATCCGCTCAGTGACGAGGATTGGGGCGTGCGGCGGTTCTTCTTCGCCGACCCGTCAGGCAACGTCGTCAACGTGCTGACGCACCGGGGAGATCGCTGACGGTCGTGACCCGGCTGCACGGCGGTCACGGTCGCGACTGTGCACTTTCGTACGCCCAAGCGGCGTGTCGCGTACGAATCCGCACACTCGCCGTACGACTAGGTATGCGGTCCAACGGTTTTGGCCACCGTCAGTAACACCACCGAATCCTCGATGGCGTGCAGCCCGTGGCGGGTGCGCGGCAATACGATGAGGTCGCCGGGAGAGCCGTCCCAGCCGGACGTGGAGTTCGTCACCCGCACCCTGCCCTGCAGTACCTCGAGCGTCGCCTCGCCAGGACTTTCGTGGTCGTCCATGGTGCTGCCGGCCGTCAACGCCATCAGCGTCTGACGCAGTGAATGCTCGTGCCCGCCGTAGACGGTGTGTGCGCTGCGGCCGCTGCCGCTAGCGCGCGCCGTTTCCAGGTGCTCGCGCGCCAGCGCGGTGAGTGAGATCTTTTCCATCGACAGTCCCCTTCCAGACGATCACACATGCCATCAAGCGTTTCGACCATGGATCGTCTCGTCATCAAACCGTTGAATTCAAGCCATGACCAACACCAACACCATTCTCGTCATCGGAAGCACCGGCAAGACCGGAGGGCGCGTCGCAGAGCAACTCGAAGCACGCGGCATCCCCGTCCGGCACGGCTCACGCACCGCCGACATCCCGTTCGATTGGGATGACCCGCATACCTGGACACCGGCGCTGACGGACGTCGACAAGGTCTACGTCACCTACTACCCGGATCTCGCGGTCCCCGGCTCGGTCGAGGCGATCCGCGGACTCACCGAACGCGCCAAGCAGGCCGGCGTCAGGCGGGTGGTGCTGCTGTCCGGCCGCAACGAAGCCGAGGCCGAACGCGCCGAGGACGTCGTCAAGGCGTGCGGACTCGAGTGGACGATCGTTCAGTGCGCGTTCTTCTCGCAGAACTTCAGCGAGGGTGCCTGGCTCGACGAGGTTCTCGCGGGCAGCGTCGCGCTGCCGGTTCGCGACGTGCAGGAGCCCTTCGTCGACGCCGACGACATCGCCGACGTCGTGGTGGCCGCGCTGACCGAGGACCACCACGTGGGCGAACTCTATGAGCTCACGGGGCCGAGGCTGCTGACCTTTGGTGACGCGGTGGCGGAGGTCGCGGCAGCCGCCGGACGTCACGTCGGGTTCGTGTCGGTGTCGATCGACGACTACGTCGCGATGCTGACCGAATACGGATTGCCGGATGACTTCATCTGGCTGCTGAACCACTTGTTCACCGAGGTGCTCGGCAGCAAGGCGCAGCTGGGTGATGGCGTGCAGCGTGCGCTGGGGCGAAAGCCCAAGGACTTCGCCGACTACGCACGAGATGCGGCGGCAGCCGGGGTCTGGGCGGCCCAGGCCGAAGCCTGAGCCGCCCACCCCCCGCTTGTGGCGCTCGCTACAACACCGTGAGGAGCAAGGGCAACGAAACACTTTGGGTCCCTTGGAAGTCAGTGACGACGACCGACACCGTCCTAGTGAGGGAGCCGAGAAGCGTGAACGGTGAGAAGAAGGTGACGGACCGCAGCGCTTGCTGATACTGCGTGGCCGTGCCCGAACCCGTCATGGTCAATATTCCGGTCGTGGCGTTGTAGCTGCCGGTGATGGAACTGTTGGCCGGTGGGGTGAACGCCAGCACATCGTTCGCATTCCTGCCCAACGTGATCGCCACCGTTGCTCCCGACAACGACGCGGAGTCGAGGTCGGTCACGGTCATGAGCGAATCCACGACCACTGCGGGACTGCCGTCCGTGTACAGCAGCGCACCGAGGAGCGAAGTGGTCACCACCGGAGGAAGATTCGCCGCGACAGTCGCCAGCACGGGCACCGAGATGCTCGGCAGGCCTTGCTGATCGGTTACCACGAACGACACCGTGCGCACCCCCACCAAGGTTGCCGCCGTGGTTGCGAACGTGACCGACCGCAGCGCTGCCTGGTACTGCTCCACCGTTCCGGAGCCGGTGAGGGCCAACACCCCGGTCGTGCTGTCGTAGCTGCCCGTGATCGAGCTGAGTGGTGGCGGGGTGAAAGCCAGTGCATCGCCTGTGGACTTGCCCGCCCCGATCGTCACGGTGGCCCCCGACAACGACGTCGCGTCATCGAGGATCGTGACCGCGCCGTCCAGTGTCGCCGGGGGATTGCCAGCCGTATAAGGCACGGCATTGACCAAGGAGGACAGCACGATCGGCGCGACGTTCAGTGGCAACGCCACCACGGTCACCGCCACCAGCCCTGGGAGGCTGGCCGCTCCCTGGGCGTCGGTGACGACGATCGAGACGGTTTTGATCGATGCCAGCGCCGTGGAGCTGGTGGAGAACGTCACCGCCCGCAGGGCAGCCTGGTACTGCGCGACGGTGCCGGTGCCGGAAAGGGTCATCACACCCGTCGTCGGGTTGTAGCTGCCGGCGATCGGGCTGCCGCCCTGGACGTAGCCCAATGTGTCTGTAGCCGAGGCAAATCCAGTGCCGATGGCGACCACCGCCCCGAACAAGTTCGTCGAGTCCAGGTCGACGACCGTTACGGCCGGGTCCAGCACGGCAGCGCTTCCGCCAGCGGTGTAGCTCACGTTCGCGAGTGATGTCGCCACCAACGGTGCGACATTGACTGGTGCCGCCAGTACCGTCACGGCCACCGACCCGGGCAGACTCTCCACGTTCTGCGCATCGGTGACGACGATCGAGACCATCTTGATCGTGGCCAACGCACCGGTCGTGCTCGCGAACGTCACCGACCGCAACGCCGCCTGATACTCCGCGACGGTGCCAGTGCCCGACAAGGTCAGCACACCGGTGGTCGGGTTGTAGCTGCCGGCGACCGGGCTGCCGCCCTGGACGTACCCCAAAGTGTCTGTGGTTGAAGAGAACCCGGAACCGATCGACACCGTCGCGCCGAACAGGTTCGGCGAGTCCACGTCGACGACTGTCACCAAGGGGTTGAGTGTCACCGCCGGACTGCCGGCGCTGTACACCGGGCCGACCGGGATCGTCGTCACCAACGGCGGCACCGCGCTGATCGGCAACGCCAACACCGTCACCGCCACCAGACCCGGCAGACTCTCCACGTTCTGCGCATCGGTCACCACGATCGACACCATCTTGATCGTCGCCAACGCCGACGAACTACTGGCAAACGAGACCGACTGCAACGCTTCCTGATACTGCGCGACGGTCCCTGCACCGGTGAGGGTGAGTACGCCGCCGGTGTAGGTGCCGGTGATCGCGCTGCCGGACGGCTGGGTGAACGTCAGCACATCCCCCGCCGTCAGACCACTGATGATCGACACCGTCGCCCCCCACAGGTTGGGCGAGTCCACGTCGACGACTGTCACCAACGGATTCACCGCCACGGGTGCACTGCCAGCGGTGTAGACCGGGCCCACCGGATCGGTCGTCACCAACGGCGGCACCGCGCTGATCGGCAACGCCAACACCGTCACCGCCACCAACCCCGGCAGACTCTCCACGTTCTGCGCATCGGTCACCACGATCGACACCATCTTGATCGTCGCCAACGCCGATGACGTCGACGCGAACGTCACCGACCGCAGCGCCGCCTGATACTGCGCGACGGTCCCTGCACCGGTGAGGGTCAGTACGCCGCCGGTGTAGGTGCCGGTGATCGCGCTGCCGGACGGTTGGGTGAACGTCAACACATCACCCGCCGTCAGGCCACTGATGATCGAGACCGTCGCCCCCAACAGGTTCGGCGAATCGACGTCGATCACCGTCACCAACGGATTCACCGCCACGGGTGCACTGCCAGCGGTGTAGACCGGCCCGACCGGGATGGTCGTCACCAACGGCGGCACGGCAGAGACCGGCAACGCCAACACCGTCACCGCCACCAACCCCGGCAGGCTCGACACCGCATCCGCGTCGGTCACCACGATCGACACCATCTTGATCGTCGCCAGGGCCGATGACGTCGAGGCGAACGTCACCGACCGCAGCGCCGCCTGATACTGCGCGACGGTTCCAGTGCCGGACAGTGTCAAGACACCGGTCGTCGAGTTGTAGCTGCCACCGATCGGACTGCCACCCTGGACGTACCCCAAAGTGTCTGTGGTTGGGGAAAGCCCGGTACCGATCGACACCGTCGCCCCCAACAGGTTCGGCGAGTCCACATCGATCACGGTCACCAACGGATTCAGCGCCACAGCCGGACTACCGGCGGTATAAACCGGACCCACCGGGATCGTCGTCACCAACGGCGGCACCGCAGAGATCGGCAACTTCAACACCGTCACCGCCACCAACCCCGGCAGGCTCGACACCGCATCCGCGTCGGTCACCACGATCGACACCATCTTGATCGTCGCCAGGGCCGA
The DNA here is from genome assembly GCF_000620625.1 of Mycobacterium sp. URHB0044. Classification (GTDB taxonomy): domain Bacteria; phylum Actinomycetota; class Actinomycetes; order Mycobacteriales; family Mycobacteriaceae; genus Mycobacterium. The sequence goes on from NZ_JIAW01000003.1 coordinate 186,951, forward strand.
TGACGTCGAGGCGAACGTCACCGACCGCAGCGCCGCCTGATACTGCGCGACGGTTCCAGTGCCGGACAGTGTCAAGACACCGGTCGTCGAGTTGTAGCTGCCACCGATCGGACTGCCACCCTGGACGTACCCCAAAGTGTCCGTCCCCGAGGTGAACCCGGTCCCGATCGACACCGTCGCTCCCGAAAGATTCGCCGAATCCACGTCGACGACCGTCACCAACGGATTCAGCAGCACCGCCGGACTACCAGCCGTATAGACCGGGCCGACCGGAACGGTTACCACGACCGGTGGCACATTCACGGGGAACGCGACCACCGTCAACACCACCACGCCTGGCGCACTTGCCGCCGCCGCGGCGTCCTTCACCACGATCGACACCGTCTTCACCGACGCCAACGCGTCCGCGGTCGTCGCAAACGTCACCGATCGCAACGCCGCTTGATACTGCGCCACCGTCGCCGTGCCCGACAGCGTCAACACACCGGTGGCGGCGTTGTAACTCCCGGCGACGGGACTCGTGCCCTGGACGTAGCCCAACGAGTCCGTCTTCGATCCGAACCCCACCCCGATCGACACCGTCGCCCCCGACAGAGTCGTGGAGTCCAGGTCGACCACCGTCACCGCCGGGTCGAGCGTGATCGGGGCGCCCCCGACCGTGTAACCGCGCACCCCCGAGGTCACCACGACGGGCGGAACATTGACCACGCTGCCCGTCACCGTGACGGGAACCACCTTCGTGATCCTGTCTGCTCCTGCGAGACCGATGAATTGGAAGAATCCGTGAACGGCGTCCTGGACCACCCCGAAGAGCCCGGGCAGGCGGACACCCACCGAATCATCGATGACCACGGTGAAGCTGTCGGTCAGTCCCGCGGGGGGAACGGTCGAAGTCGGTGTGTAGACGTAGCTTCCGTTCGGCGCGACCACGACGGTGCCGAATGCGCCTTGGTGCGTCACGGTGAAAGCCAATGGGTCGCCGTTTGGATCGACCGCGTTGAGGTTGCCGGTCACCTGGCCGCCCAGGCTCTGGCTGATCTGCACCGGATGCGCGATGGGCGTCCGGTTGAAGAAGGTGTGCGTGATTTCTCTTCGCACCCAAGCCAACACGGCCCACAACACGGGAATCTGCGGAGGCGAACCCGTCCCGGCCCCGAGGAACGGCGTGAGGACGAAGGAGACGAACTCCGAGGCGAGATTGACGACGGTGCCCGGAATGGCCAGGACCGCACCGATGGGGTCGAACGGCACGGCCGACGGAGCAACGGGCACGCTGAACGTAGTCAGCTGCGAGGCAACGGCAGGGTCGGCCGGCTCGTCGGCGGCGATGGTGGACACGTGTCGTGCACTGCTACCCGTGGCCGCGGATGCGGTGTCGGATCCGCGCGTCTCTTGCAGTCCGTCCACGATCGCGTCGTGTTGGCCGTCCGATCCGGCTGCAGGCACCTCGGCGTGGCGCGGCGAATCGTTCCGAGGGGCAACCTCATTCGCTGGCGGGAAGGCCGGCACCAGTACCGGGGTCTCCACGGCAGGCGCCGTCTCAGCGGGAGGATCGGATTCGTCGGCGTCTTCGTCACCGAGTCCCGGCTCCGGTTCCTCGGCTGCCGGTGGTTCCGATGCGCTTTGAGCTCCACTCGGCTCGGAGGCCGCGGCGCTCGCGGCGGGCACGCCCGAGGTGCCATGCGTCGAGGTGTGGGCACCGCCGGAGCTGTCGACGTTCATGGCGGGAACGCCACCGTTGTCCGGACTCGGGTCAGCCGACGGCGACCCGCCTGACGTCGACGTGGAGGCCGACGTCGAGGCCGACGTGGACGCCGACGGGACTTCCACGCGAGCCGGCGGTGCCGGCGCTGCATCCGATTCGGAGTCCGGTGACGACGCGGCGGGTGTGTCGGAATCGGGGTCCGGGTTGGCCCATGCCACCCCGGGGGTGGTGGCCACGGCCACCCCTACTCCCAGCGAGACAGCCAGCGCCCCAATGCGACCGACGTACTTCGCATAGGCCGTATCGACCTTGCGGGCGTGCCGCGGTCCGACGTCGGAAGCGAGGCTGCGGATCAGGTCAAGGTTCGACAGAGCTTGCGGAGGCGATGCAAATCCGTGCGTGCGTCGTTCTACACGATGCCGTGGCGGATTTGCGCACATTGAATCGCCTCCAAAGGCCAAAGGAGAACTTCGCTGATTGGTGCTTGACTTCGGTGCCCGAACAGTGCAATGCGCGTGAAGCGACGCCGTCGTGCTGGCGTGTCTGCGCGGTCATGCAGCTCCGAAAGTCCTTGTCGCCGCTGGCTCCTGACGCCCGACTGCCACTGGGCGTTGCCAGCGAGCGCCCAGATTTCGGAGCTTAAGGTGCCGGACGCGTCGGCAATGTATTTTCGCGCGAGTCAATAACTCGATTGTTGCAAGCGCAAATACTCGCTCGTCCAGCTCCCCGAAGCGCCACGAAAAAAGTCGAGGTCAGAAGGGATGCACAGCACGCAACGACGCCGAGCTGCGTCGAGGAATTGCTTAGCTCAGCGCCGGAATGACCTCACGCTCGAAGAGCTCGATGCCCGACCGGTCATAGGCCGCTTCGGGGAAGTAGAGGATGGCGTACTCACAGCCGAGGTCGCGCATCCGGCTGAGCCGTTCGACGATCTGTTCTGGTGTGCCACTGGCAGAGTCGGGCGAGGTGACGGTCGACAGCATGCCGTCCACCGCCTCCGGATTCGCCTTGGCGATCTGCCGGGAACGGATCCGCTCGACGCGGTCCTTCACGTCAGCCTCCGACGTGCCGACGACGGCATTGAAGTTCGCCGACCGTACGATCGCGCCGTAGTCGGTGCCGACGTCGCGGCAATGCGCCTCGAGCACTTCGGACTTGTGCCGGAACCCGTCGAGCGCGGAGGTGAAGTTCGTGTACTGCGCGTACTTGGCGGCGATGCGCAGCGTCACCTTCTCCCCGCCGCCGGCGATCCACAGCGGAAGGCCACCGTCCTGCAACGGCTTTGGCGCGACGATCGCACCGTCGACCTGATAGTGCTTGCCCTCGAGGCTGACTCGCCCATCGCGCCAGGCGTCGCGCATGATCCGGACGCCCTCGTCGAGCATGCCCAGTCGAACGCCCGCCGACGGGAAGCCGTAACCGTAGGCCTCCCACTCGTGCTGATACCAGCCGCCACCGATGCCCATCTGAACCCGGCCGCCGGAGATGATGTCGGCGGTGGCCGCCACCTTGGCGAGGTACACCGGGTTTCGATAGCCCATCGCCGTACACATCTGGCCGAGCTTGATCCGCGACGTCGTCGCGGCGTAGGCCGACATCAACGACCATGCCTCGTGGGTGGCCTCGTCGGTGGGCACCGGCACGGTATGGAAGTGGTCGTACACCCACAGCGAGTCCCACGCCCCGCCGTCCGCGTAGGCGGCGAGATCGCGCATCACCCCCCACTGACTTGCGGTGGGGATGTCCACCAGATCCAGTCGCCAACCTTGCGGAATGAACAGTCCGAAGCGCACGGAATCCAACTCTAAGGCGTGACGGATCGTCGCGGTCGGATCTGGCGTGACGACACTTCAGTACACCAGGGGAACCCCAGGCTGACACTTCTGTACGGCCGCGTGGACGAGTGCGTCGTGAACCGCGACGGCCGACAGCACGTGCTCGGAACCCTTCCATCCGCAGCTGCATTTGCCGTGCGCTCGCACCAACCCCCTCGAGACGGTCGCCACGCCACCAGTCCCCGCATCGAGCCGACCCATGGGCTGGCCCATCTCGCGACCGACTGGGCCGTCGGCACTGGCGTCGTAAACCAGATTGAGCCGACGAGCGATGGGATGCCCAAAGTTCAGGGGAACCGACATAAATGCCGAAACTAGCAGGTTTCCCACAATTGGGAACGTCTGATTTTTGGCGCAAAGACGCTGGTTGAGCGCTGGCGCGAGTGGGATGGCATTCCGCTTTAATTGCCGAATCCGGACGAAGCCTGAGTTTCCGCATGTAATCGCCTAAATCGCGCCTCCCTAGCGAATTTGCTAAATCGTCGGCGCCACGGCATAAGCGCACGTGAGATCATGCAGGATTTACCATATCGATGATTAATCAAGCACATATTACACAATTCGGTCGCCACGAATTCGTGAGTTAAATGGAAATTCACCGATGCGCGGTCGTGACCACCAGTTTCAATATTCGCGGCAAACGCACCATGCATTGCAGGAGGGTGTCCGTCGCCGGCGCGGTGGCCTGACGCCTACGGCGGAGGTAGCGTGCCCTGCTGTGCCGCGCTCATTCGTTCTGTCGGCCGAATCCGCGCACACGGTCGATCGGGTCCACTCGGCTTTCGCCGACGAGAGCTATTGGCAAGCACGGCTTGCCGCCTTCGATACCGGCAGGCCTTCGCTGGACTCGCTGACGACCGACCAGGACGGCACCACGACCGCGGCGATGACGCTGACCTTCGGCGGTGATCAATTGCCGCCGCTGCTCAAGCGTCTCCACAGCGGCACGTTGCGCGTGGCTCACCGGGAGCGCTGGCATGCACCCGAAGGCGGCAGCGTCCGAGGCGAGATCGTCGTCGACGCCTCGGGCCTGCCGGTGTCGGGCCACGGCGATGTGTCGGTTACACCGATCCCGGATGGGTCGCGGTTCGCCTGCACCGGGACCGTCACGGTCAACGTGCCCTTGATCGGCGGGACGATCGCGAAGCTCATTGCCGACCCGCTCACCGGCGGGATTCGCGACATCCACGATTTCACCGCCGCCTGGATTTCCGAGAACGGCTGAGGGGTCAACGGAGACACCGGAACCCGAGCCGGCGCCTGCCACGAGTCGACCTCCTTGTCACCGGCCGGGACTAGCCTGGCTGGCATGCCCCTTTCACAGGAAGAACGCGAACAGTTTCTGGCCGAGCCGCACATCGGAGCACTGTCGGTGTATGCGGGCGATACGCGCGGACCCCTGACGGTCCCCATCTGGTATCAGTACACGCCAGGGGGTGAGCCGTGGATCCTGACCGAACCCGGTTCGCGCAAGGCCAGACTCATCGAGGCGACGGGGTTCTTCACCCTGATGGCGGAGCGGCTCGAGCCGAGCGTGCGCTACGTCGCGGTCGACGGCGCCGTCAGCCGGATCGAGCCGGCCACCGACGCGCAACTGGAGGAGATGACCCGGCGCTACCTCAGCGGGGACGCCGCGGAGAAGTACCTCCAGTTCGCGCACGACAACCTCGGCGAGAACGTGGCGATCTACATGCAGCCGCAGCACTGGCTGTCGGCCGACATGGGTTCGTTCTGAGCCCATGTCGTCGCGACGACGCCTGTTTCGGGCCCTCTACCGGCTGGGCTTCACGCCATGGGACGGGCATCCGCTGTCCCCTACCTTGCGAAACCTCGTCGAGGGCGAAGACGCCCTGCCTGCGGGCGCGGCGCTCGACATCGGGTGCGGAACGGGCGACAGCTCGATCTACCTCGCCAAGAACGGCTGGCGGGTCACCGGCGTGGATTACGTGGCCAAACCACTGGAAGCCGCGCGGGCCAAGGCCAAGAAAGCCGGTGTCACCGTCGACTTCCGCGAGGCGGACGCTACCCGACTGGAGTCAGCCGGCATTGGTACCGGTTTCGGGCTGATCGTCGACAACGGCTGCCTGCACGGCATGTCGGCCGAGGATCGTGCCGCCTACGTCCGCGGCGTCAGTGCCGTCATCGCGCCCGGCGGTCGACTGTTCATCGTCGCCTTCACGCCGGGTGGCTCGTTCGGCGTGCCCGGCATCGCGCCGGACGAGGTGACGCGCCGCTTCGCCGACGGCTGGACGGTGCTCTCGTCCGGGCCCGAGCCGGATGTCGGCTCGCGTAACGCAGATGCCGTGCAGCACTACCTGTTCCAGCGCGCCGGCTAACGCAAAACCCCCCCCAAGACGCCACTGTCTTGGGGGGGTTCCGCGTCGGTTTAGGACGTGAGCGAGGCCGGCGGCGTGAAGCGGTCGCCGTACTTGGCGGCCAGCTCGTTGGCCCGTGCCACGAAACCTGCCTTGCCGCCCGGGTATCCGACGATGTACTGCGCCGACCCACCGGTCCACGGCGGGAAGCCGATGCCCATGATCGAGCCGATGTTGGCGTCGGCCGTCGTCATCAACACGCCCTCGTCGAGGCACTTCTGCGTTTCCAAAGCCTCGGCGAACAGCATCCGGTCGATCATGTCCTGCAGCGGCGGGGTCGAGCTACCCGACTTGAACGTCTCGCGCAGGCCCGGCCACAGCTGGGTGCGCTTGCCGTCCACGTACTCGTAGAAGCCTGCGCCCTTCAGGCGCGACGGGCGTCCGAGCCCGATCATCTTCTCGACGACGCCTTCGGCCGGGTGTGGCTCGTAGGTGCCACCGGCGTCCTCGACGCCCTTGCGGGAGGCAACGGCGATCTTGTGCATCAGCTCGAGGTTGAGCTCGTCGGACAGCTGCAGCGGCGGCGCGGGGTATCCGGCCATGCTGCCTGCCCGCTCGATGCTGGCGGGCTCCACGCCCTCGCCCAGCATCGCCAGCGCCTCGTTGACGAACGTGCCGATGACACGGCTGGTGAAGAACCCGCGGCTGTCGTTGACCACGATCGGCGTCTTGCCGATGGCCAGCGTGTAGTCGAACACCCGGGCCAACGCCTCGTCGGATGTCTTCTCACCCCTGATGATCTCCACCAGCGGCATCTTGTCGACGGGCGAGAAGAAGTGGATGCCGATGAAGTCCTCTTGGCGCTTCACCCCGGTCGCCAGACCGGTGATCGGCAGCGTCGAGGTGTTCGACCCCAGCAGCGCGTTGGGCTCGACGACGTCCTCGATCTCCTGGAACACCTTGTGCTTGAGGTCCTGGCTCTCGAAGACCGCCTCGATCACGAAGTCGACGCCCTTGAAGTCGGCGGGGTCGGCGGACGGGGTGATGCGGGCCAGCAGTGCGTCGGAGCGCTCCTGGGTGGTCTTGCCCCGCTCCAACGCCTTGGCTTCGAGCTTCTCCGAGTAGTTCTTGCCCTTCTCGGCGGCTTCGATGCTGACGTCCTTGAGCACGACGTAGAAGCCGGCCTTCGCCGAGACGTAGGCGATGCCTGCGCCCATCATGCCCGCGCCCAGCACGCCGATCTTGGTGATCGGAACCTTGCCGATGCCGTCGGGCCGCGAACCGCCCGAGCTGATGTACTGCATGTCCAGGAAGAACGCCTGAATCATGTTCTTGGCGACCTGGCCGGTGACCAGCTGGGTGAAGTAGCGGCTCTCGATGCGGCTGGCGGTGTCGAAGTCCACCTGCGCGCCCTCGACCGCGGCATCCAGGATGGCGCGCGGTGCGGGCATCGGCGCACCCTTCAGCTGCTTCTTCAGCAGCGCAGGGAACGACGGCAGGATGCTCGCCAGGCCCGGCGACGACGGGGTGCCGCCGGGCATCTTGTAGCCCTTCTTGTCCCAAGGCTGTTCGTGCGCATCGGGATTGGCCTTGATCCACGCCTTCGCGGCGGGGACCAGTTCCTCGACGGTCGGCAGTACCTCGTCGACGAGGCCGATTTCGAGGGCCTTGGCCGGCTTGAACCGGGTGCCCTGACTGAGCACCTCCATGAACGCCTTCTGGATGCCGAACATCCGCACCGTTCGGGTGACGCCACCGCCGCCGGGCAACAGGCCCAGCGTGACCTCGGGCAGGCCGAGCACGCCGCCCTTCACGTCGGCCGCGATGCGGTGATGACACGCCAGCGCGATCTCCAGGCCACCGCCGAGCGCGGCGCCGTTGATGGCCGCGACCACCGGCTTGCCCAGGGTCTCCAGGGTGCGGAGCTGCTTCTTGACGGTCTCGACCATGTCGAACGCCTGACCGGCGTCGTCCGGCCCTAGGGTGATCATGCCCTTCAGGTCACCACCGGCGAAGAAGGTCTTCTTGGCGCTGGTGATGACCACACCGGTGATCGAATCCTTCTCGGCGACAAGGCGTTCGACGGCCTTGCCCATCGAGTCGGTGTAGTGCTCGTTCATCACGTTGGCCGAACCGGTCGGGTCGTCCAAGGTCAGGGTGACGATGCCGTCGGCATCCTTGTCCCACTGAATCGTGTTCTCTGCCATGGTCTTTAAACCCTCTCGATGATGGTGGCCACGCCCATGCCGCCGCCGACGCACAGCGTGATCAGCGCGCGCTTGGCGCCGCGCCGCTCGAGCTCGTCGACCATGGTGCCGGTGATCATGGCGCCGGTGGCGCCCAACGGGTGGCCCATCGCGATGGCGCCGCCGTTGACGTTGAGCTTCTCGTCCGGGATGTTGAGGTCCTTCTGGAACTTCAGCACCACCGACGCGAACGCCTCGTTCAGCTCGAACAGGTCGATGTCGTCGACGGTCAGGCCGGCGCGGTCGAGCACCTTCCGGGTGGCCGGGGTGGGGCCGGTGAGCATGATCACGGGGTCGGCGCCGCTGGTGGCGGTGGCCACGATGCGGGCGCGCGGGGTCAGACCCTGTGAGGCGCCGGCACTCTCGGAGCCGACGAGCACCAGCGCGGCGCCGTCGACGATGCCGGAGCTGTTGCCGCCGGTGTGGACGTGGTTGATCGCCTCGACCCAGTGGTACTTCTGCAGCGCGACGTCGTCGAAGCCACCCATGGCTCCGATGCCGTCGAACGCCGTCTTCAGCTTGCCGAGGCTCTCGACCGTGGAGCCGGGCCGCATGTGCTCGTCGTGGTCGAGGATCACCAGACCGTTCTGGTCCCGCACCGGGACGACGGACTTCGCGAAGTAGCCGCCCGACCATGCGGCGGCGGCGCGCTCCTGCGACCGCGCCGCGTAGGCGTCGACGTCCTCGCGGGAGAAGCCTTCCAGCGTGGCGATCAGGTCGGCGCCGATGCCCTGCGGGACGAATCCGATGGTGTAGTTGGTCTCGGGGTCGGTGGCCCAGGCGCCGCCGTCCGAACCCATTGGCACGCGCGACATGGATTCCACGCCGCCGGCGAGCACCAGGTCGTCCCAGCCGGAGCGGACCTTCTGGGCTGCGGTGTTGACGGCCTCGAGGCCGGAGGCGCAGAAGCGGTTGAGCTGCACGCCGCCGACGGTGTCGGGCAGGCCCGCGGCCAGCACGACCGTGCGGGCGATGTCGCCGCCCTGGTCGCCGACCGGTGAGACGACACCGAGGATGACGTCGCTGATCAGGTTCTCGTCCAGGTCGGGGAACCGGGTGCGAAGCTCGTCGACCAGGCCGACGACAAGGTTGATCGGCTTGACCTCGTTGAGTGCGCCGTTGCGCTGCTTGCCGCGAGGCGTGCGAATTGCCTCGTAGATGAAGGCTTCTTCAGCCATGGTGATTTCCTGTTCGTTGACTCGTCCGACGGTAGAACGCCGTGACCGCAGCGTAACAGCCTCGGCCAACCTGTTGGTTGGGTGGTCAGGGCCACATTCGGCCCGCCACGAGACGGCGCCGACACGCCGCCGCGAGCGCGACGACGACGTCACGCCCGCGGCTTCGGGAACTGAACTGAACTACTTAGTCGGGTGAGCCCTCGGAGTCGTCGAAGAACGACCACTGCCCGTCGTGCTCGACTTCCATGCGCCAGCCGAGCTCGTTGTAGTCGGCCTTCTGGTCGACGAACCAGGCGTGCGCGTCCTCGGCGCTGGCGATCTCCTTGGTATCGACGACGTCACCTTGCGGGTTGAGTACTCGATAGTTGGCCATGCCTGAGGTGTTTCCCGCTCAGAGCCAATCGAATCGTCAGGCCGACTTCAACGCGTCGAGTTCGTCCAGCGTCGGGTAGTCGACGTAGCCGACGGGTCCCGGTGCGTAGAAGGTCGCGACGTCGGGCTCGTTGAGTTCGGCGCCGACAATCAGGCGGTCGATGAGATCGGGGTTGGCCAGGAAGGCGCGTCCGACGGCGGCGGCACTGATGAGGCCCCATTCGGCGAAGCTCTCCAGCTGGCAGAAGTCGGTGTCGATCTCGCGGCCGGTGTTGAGCACGAACGGCCCCGACCACAGCGCGCGGATCACGCCGAACACCGACGTCGTCGGATCGATCAGGACGTGGAGGTAGGCGATCTCCAGCGGTGCGATCCGGTTCAGCAACGCCTCGTAGACGCCGACGACGTCGACCTCGCGCATGCCGCCTGCCGCGTTCCCTGGCGAGATGCGCAGGCCGACGCGGTCGGCACCGATCTCGGCGACGACGGCCTCGACGACCTCGGCGGTCAAGCGCGCGCGGTCGGCAGGTGATCCGCCGTAGGCGTCGGTCCGCTCATTGACGACGTCGGACTGGAACTGGTGCAGCAGGTATCCGTTCGCGGCGTGGATCTCGACGCCGTCCATTCCGGAGTCCACCGCGCGACGGGCGGCGGCACGGAACTGCGCGACGATGCCGGGGATCTCCTCGGTCTCCAGCGCGCGTGGCACGGGCAGCGGCTGCTTGCCCGACGGGGTGTGGGTGGTGACGTCGGCGGCGATCGCCGACGGCGCGACCGATTCGGCGCCGTTGATGTCTGGGTGGGCCATCCGTCCGACGTGCCACAGCTGCACGAACATCGAACCGCCCGCGGCGTGCACCGCGTCCGCCACTTCGGCCCACTTGTCCTGGTGGCGGTCGGTGTAGATGCCCGGCGTGTTCAGGTAGGCGCCGTTGGCCACCTGCGATATCGCGGTGGCCTCGCTGATGATGAGGCCCGCGGCGGCGCGCTGGGCGTAGTACTGCGCGGCCAGATCCGACGGCGTCCCGTCGGCGTCGGCACGCGAACGCGTCAGCGGCGCCATGAAGATGCGGTTGGCGGTCTGCGTTGCGCCCACCGTCACGGGGTTGAGCAAGCTGGCGTCGGCGTCGAATCTGAAGGTCACGCCGCAGTCAGCGTTTCGCGCCGAGCGTTCATTCCCCGCGGCTGTCGACGGCGGCTTCGCACTAGGCTCGACGGCCATGACGGTTTCGCGGCTGCGGCCCTACGCCATCACGGTGTTCGCCGAGATGTCGGCGCTGGCCGCGCGGGTCGGCGCCGTGAACCTCGGGCAGGGCTTCCCCGACGAGGACGGCCCGCCCGCGATGTTGAAGACCGCCGAGAACGCCATCGCCGAAGGGGTCAACCAGTACCCGCCCGGCCTCGGCATCGCGCCGCTACGCCAGGCGATCGCCGCTCAGCGCCGACGCCACTTCGGCATCGAGTACGACCCGGACACCGAGGTGCTCGTCACGGTGGGCGCCACCGAGGCGATCGCGGCGGCGGTGATCGGGCTTGTGGAGCCGGGTTCCGAGGTGCTGATGATCGAACCCTTCTACGACTCCTACTCCCCCGTCGTCGCGATGGCCGGCTGCCACCGCGTGACGGTCCCCCTGGTGCCCGACGGCCGGGGCTTCGTCATCGACGTCGACGCGCTGCGTCGCGCGATCACGCCGCGGACCAAGGCGCTGATCGTCAACTCGCCGCACAACCCGACCGGCATGGTGGCGACCGACGCGGAGCTCACCGCGATCGCCGAGCTGGCGGTGGCGCACGACCTGCTGGTGATCACCGACGAGGTGTACGAGCAGCTGGTGTTCGACGGGCGCCGCCACCTGCCGTTGGCCGGCTATCCGGGAATGGCCGAGCGTACCGTCACCATCTCCAGCGCCGCGAAGATGTTCAATGCCACCGGCTGGAAGATCGGATGGGCGTGCGGGCCAAGCGAACTCATCGCCGGGGTGCGGGCAGCCAAGCAGTACCTGACCTACGTCGGCGGGGCGCCGTTCCAGCCCGCGGTGGCCCACGCGCTCGACACCGAGGACGCGTGGGTCACCTCCCTGCGGGAGTCGTTCCAGGCCAAGCGGGATCGACTGGCGTCTGCCCTCACCGATATCGGATTCGGCGTACACGACACCTTCGGCACGTACTTCCTGTGTGCCGACCCCCGCCCGCTGGGCTACGCAGACAGCACCATGTTCTGCGCAGAGCTACCAGAGCGGGCGGGGGTGGCGGCCATTCCGATGTCGGCGTTCTGCGATCCCGACGCGCCGCACATCGGTGAATGGAATCACCTGGTGCGCTTCGCCTTCTGCAAACGCGACGACACCATGGAAGAGGCGATCAGGCGCCTGGAGACGCTGAAGACCCCCTAGCCTGTCGGCTGCTTCTGCCCGGGGATGCCCTCGTAGGCGATGTCCCCGGTCTTGAGGTTCTGCTGCGTCAGCTCGACCAGCCCGTCGAGGAACTTCTGCCGGTCGGTCACCACGTGTTGGATCGCGACGTCGACGTTGTCCTTGGTGATCGCCGGCATGACGTAGACCGCGTCGGTCTTGACCTGCTCGCCCTTGATCAGTGCGTCGGCGACGGCCAAGCCCGCGGACAGTTCGACGGTGCCGTTCTGCAGTGAGGTACCGATGAATTCACCGCTCTTGACTGCGTTGAGGCCGTCCTCGATGCCGTCGATGCCGACGATCGGGACGTCGGTGCGGCCGGCTTCCTTGAGCGCCTGCAGAGCGCCGAGACCCATGTCGTCGTTCTGGGCCACGACGCCGTTGATTTGCGGTCCGAAGCTGGAGATCCAGTTCTTCATCTTGTTGACGGCTTCGTCGCGCTTCCAGTTCGCGGTGTCCTTGGCCAGCACCTTGATGTCGGGGTACTTGGCCAGGACCTGGTCGATTCCCTTGCCACGGTTGATCTCTCCGGATCCACCGAGCGGGCCCTGCAGGACGACGATGTTGCCCTTGCCGCCCAGCCGGTCGGCCATCATCTGCATTTCCTGCGCACCGGCCGCCACGTCATCGGGCTGCACGTTGCCAGACAGCTCCTTGCTCTCCAGGGCCGCGTTGACCGCCAGGATGGGAATGTTCTTGGCCTTGGCGGCCGCCACCTGGGGAGCCAGCGAATCCGCCTGGGCGGGAACGACGATGATGGCGTCCACGCCCTGGTTGATCAGCGAGTCGACCTGGCTGGCCTGCGTCGACACGTCGTTGTTCGCCGAATTCCACAGCAGCTCGATGTTGTTCGCCTTGGCATAGGTGTCCATGCCTTCCTTGCCGGCGGTGATGAACGAACTCATGTCGTACACGGTGACGCCGATGCGCTTGGTGTCCTTGTTCGCTTCGGTGTCGCCCGCGCCGCACGCCGTCAGGCCGAATCCCAGCGCACCCGCCGAGGCGATCGCCAGGACCTTGGTCGTGAACCTCATCGTTCCTACTTTCCATCTGTTGTTGTTTGACGAAAGGGTTGGTTCTTGGTGGGAAATCACGTTCTTCGTCGGTTGGACCACACGTCGACCGCGACGGCCGCGACGATCAGCACGCCCTTGATGACGTCCTGCCAGTAGGCGGGCACCACGAGGATGTCCAGGCCGTTGTTGAGGGTCTGAATCATGAACAGGCCCAACACGGTTCCCCAGATGGTGCCGCGACCGCCCATCAGGCTGGCGCCGCCGATCACCACCGCGGCGATGGCGTCGAGTTCGTAGCCCTGCCCCAGGTTGGGCGGTCCCGAGATCACGCGCGACGCGAGCATGACGCCCGAGATGCCGGCCAGCAGGCCGGAGAACGCGTACACACTGAACAGGACGTTCTTGGCGTTGATGCCCGCGATCTCCGCCGCGCTGCGGTTGCCGCCGACGGCGTAGACCCGCATGCCGTAGGTGGTCCGCTTCATCACGATGGCCAGCACGACGATGCCGATGATCATGACGAGCACGGGGATCTGCAGCCCCAGCACCTTGGTGTTGGCGATCGAGCCGAACTCGGCAGGTAGGCCATTGATCGGTGCGCCTCCGCCAATGACGTACGCCAGACCGGAGCCGGCCGTCAACGTGCCGAGTGTCGCGATGAAGGGCGGAACGTTGATGCGCGACACCAGGAATCCGTTGACGCACCCCACCGCGAGGCCCACCACCATCGCGACCAGGACCGTCAGCCAGACCTGGCCGGGATTCGCCTTGGCCGTCGCAGCGGACGCCATCGCCGACACCGCGATCACGCTGCCCACCGACAGGTCGATGCCGCCGGTGAGGACGACGAGGGTCTGGCCCAGTGCGATGAGCGCGAACGGCGCCGCGGCGACCAGGATCGTGACGAGGTTCTCCGGCGTGCTGAAACGTGCACTGCGGTAACTGAAGTAGGCGATCACCAGCAGCATCACGATCACCATCGAGTAGCGCAGCGCCACTCCGCCGAGCCATTCCCTGGAGAACAGCTTCACCGGCTCGCCGGTGGTCGGCGACGCGACCACGGCCTTGGCACCGTCGGGCGGCGAGTGTTCGGCGGTCGGGGTGGTCACGATGCTGCCTCCTTGTCGGGCGCTGTTGTGTCGGGCGCTGTGGTGTCGAGCGCTGTTGCCATCCGGAAGACGGATTCCTGCACCGCGGGATGGTCGAGGGCGTCGCGGTCCAGTTCGCCGACCAGCGCGCCGTTGCGCATGACGAACGCCCGGTGCGACAGTCCGACGATCTCGGGCATGTCCGAGGACGCCATCACCACGGCCATCCCGGCTGCGGCGAAATCGGTGATGATGCGGTAGATCTCGCTGCGCGCCCCCACGTCGACACCGCGCGTGGGTTCGTCGAGCAGCAACACGTTGACGTCGCCGGTCAGCCAGCGGGCCAGCACCACCTTCTGCTGGTTGCCGCCCGACAGCGTGCCGACGAGTTGCTTGAGCCCGCTGCTGCGCAGCCGCACCGACGACATCACGTCCGAGACGGCCTTGGTGCGCGCCTTGCCGCGCAGCCACCCCGCGACCGAGAACGACGACAGCCGGGGCAACGAGCCGTTGTCGAGCACGCTCATCGACAGCACCACGCCGGACAGCTTGCGGTCCTCGGGGACCATCGCCATGCCCTCGGTGATGGCGGCGGCCGGGTTGTTGCGCTTGATCCGCTTGCCGCGCACGGTGACTTCGCCCGCGGTGGTGTGGCGGGCGCCGAAGATCGCCTCGAGCAGTTCGGTACGGCCCGCGCCGACCAGGCCGGCCAGCCCCACGATCTCACCGGCCCGCACCGAGAACGACACCGGCTCGGAGGCGCCGTCTACCTGCAGCCCGCGCACCTCGAGCACCGAATCCGGCTTCGGCTCATCGCGTTCGGGGAACAAGGTGTCGAGTTCGCGGCCGATCATCGCGGTGACGATGTCGTCGTCGGAGACCTCGTCGATGGTTTCGTCGAGTATCAGGCCGCCGTCGCGCAGCACCACGACCCGGTCGGCGATGGCGCGGATCTCGGCCATCTTGTGGGTGGTGTAGACCATCGCCACACCGTGGTCGCGCAACCGACGCACGATCTTGTAGAGGCCTTCGACCTCGCGCTCGGAGATCGCCGAGGTCGGTTCGTCGAGCATGACCACCTGCGCGCCGGTGCGTGCGGCCTTCACGATCTCGACGATCTGCCGCATGCCGACGGGCAGGCTGCCCATCCGCGCGGTAGGGGAGATCGTGACGTCGAAGACCGCCAGGGTCTCGGCCGCCTCGCCGATCATGGCCCGCCGGTTCAGGAACGGGCCGACGCGCAATTCCCTTCCGACGAAGAGGTTCTCGTAGACCGTCATGTCGTCGATGGACGCCAGTTCCTGCGGCACGATCGCGACGCCGTGCTTGACCGCGTCACGGGTGTTACCGGGAGCCAGGTGGTCGCCCTGGACGGATACGGTGCCGTGGTCGGCGCTGTACTGGCCGCTGACGATCTTCATCAGCGTCGACTTGCCGGCTCCGTTCTCGCCGGCCAGCGCGGTCACCGTTCCCGGCTGCAGGTCCAGCGTGATGCCCTTGAGCACGGGAACGCCACCGAAGCTCTTGTGGATGTCCGCGCATTCAAGCAGCGCCTGGGTCATCGAGACCTCCCTGAATCGTCTCCGACTGTGACGAGCACCTTCACGTTCTCGGCGTCGGCGGATGCGGCGAACGCCTCGGCTGAATGCTCGAAATCGAATTCCGCGCTGATGATCTCGTCGACCGGCACCGTGCCGGAGGAAAGCAGGTCCAGCGCTGCGGTGAAGTCCTCTCGGACGTACATCAGGCTGCCGATCAGCGCGATCTCGCGGTCCTGGATCAGGCCGAGCGGCACCGGGGTGGCGCCGTCGGCGACGCCGACGATCATGATCGCGCCGCCCTTGTCGACCAGGTCGACGGCCTGAGCCACCGAGCTTTCCAGCGACACGCAGTCGATGACGACGGCGGCCGGGCCACCGAGCTGCCGGCGTGCGCTCTCGATCGCGTCCGGAGCGGCCGGGTCGAAAGTGCCGATGGCGCCGAGCCGTTCGGCTCTTGCCCGCTTCGACTCCAGCAGGTCGGCGACCACGACGCGGGCGCCGGCATGCCGCGCCGCCAGCAGTGCGAACAGTCCGATCGGTCCGGCGCCGATCACGACGACGGGCCGATCCCGCAGGTCGCCAACCACTTCCGCGGCGCGCCGCACGGTGTGTACCGGGGTGGCGAGCGGCTCGATCAGGATCGCGTGCCGGTCGTCGAGATCCCCGGGCAGCGCGACCAGTCGGTCGACGCCGATGGTGAACGTATCCGCAAGCGCTCCCGGCGTTTGGCAGCCGAACACCAGTAGCTCGCGACAGATGTTGTAGCGACCCGACCGGCACTGGGTGCAGTTGCCGCAGGCGAGGTTTGGTTCGATCGTGACGCGGCGGCCGACCCAGGACTCGTCGACGCCGCTACCGACCGCCTCGACCACGCCGACTGCCTCGTGCCCGGGTCGGTACGGCAGGTCGATGAAGGGATGGCGTCCACAGGCGGCGTGCAGGTCGGATCCGCAGATTCCGACGACGGTGGTTCGCACCAGGACCTCGTTGGCCTCCGGTACGGATTCCGGCACCGTCTCGGTGACCACGTCGTCGAGACCGTTTACCACGATGCGGCGGTTCATGGCCGCGCCCGTCACCACGTCGTGTATCCCCCGTCCGCGACGAGCACCGATCCGGTGATGAACGAGGCTGCATCGCTGGCCAGGAACACCACGCTGGGCGCGATCTCCTCGGGCATGGCGTAGCGCTGCTGCGGGGTGTCGTCGATCCAGTGCCGCTTGAACTCCGGCCGGTCGACGGGCGCCATCTCCGTCTTCACGTAACCGGGCGCCAGCGCGTTGACCCGGATGCCGAGCGGGGCCCATTCGGCGGCAAGAGATTTCGTGAGGTGATGCACCGCGGCCTTCGAGGCGTTGTACGCGGGTTGCATCTGCGGCCGGTTGACGATGAGCGCGGAGATCGATCCGATGTTGACGATCGAACCACTACCCCGCTCCCGCATGTGGGCGCCGACGGCGAGCGAGCATGCCCACAGCGCCTTCACGTTGAGGTCGAATACCGCGTCCCATTCACCTTCGGTGACCGTCCAGGACTCGCCGTGGTAGCAGGTACCTGCGTTGTTCACCAGGATGTCGAGGTGTCCCAGTTCCTGGATGGCCTCGCCGGTCATCCGGTCGACGTCCGCGGAGTTCGTGATGTCGGCGGTGATCGGATGGAAGCGGTGTCCCGCGGCGGCCGCTTCTGCGACGACCTCGGCGTTGCGTTCGGCGCTGCGTCCGGCGATCGCTACCTGCGCGCCCGCCTCGGCGAGGCCGAAGGCGAATGCTCTGCCCAGGCCCTGGTTGCCGCCCGTCACCAGGGCGGTGCGTCCGGTCAGGTCGAACGGTGAGCGTCCCGTCATGCCGGATTCACGATCGACTTCAGGCTGGTGGGTTCGGTGTCGCTCTCGAGGGCGTCGGCGACGTGCTCCAGGTCGTAACGGCCGGTCACCAGAGCGTCGAGATCGATCGCGCCCGAACTGACGAGATGTATTGCCGCGGGCCAGGTATCGGTGTAGCGGAATACCCCGGTGACGGTGATCTCCATGACCTGGATGTAGCCGACCGGCAATGCGTAGTCGTCTGGGCCCATGCCGACGAGCACCACCCGACCCGCCGGACCGACGGCCTTGATGCCGCTGACGATGGCCGGTGGCGCTCCGCTGGCATCGATGAAGGCGTCGACCTGCGGGTCGAGCGCTGCGACGTCGTCGACGGTGGGGTCGAGGACTTCGGTGGCGCCGAAGTGCAGCGCCCGTTCCCGCCGGGACGGCACAAGATCGGTGACCACGATCCGGGCGGCGCCGAAGGCTCGGGCGGCCTGGGCACAGATCACGCCGATCGGCCCTGCGCCCGCGATGAGCACGGAGGAGCCGGGGACGATCCCCGCCTTGCGCATGGTGGCGATCGCCACCGACAGCGGTTCGAGGAGCGCTGCTGCGTCATCGGAGATGGAATCCGGTACGGGATGGGCCATTTCGGCGTCGATGGTGACGTAGCGGCAGAACGCGCCGTCGACCGGCGGCGTCGCGTAGAACTTCATGTCGGGGCACAGGTTGTAGCGGCCCGCGGTGCATTGCTTGCAGCGGCGGCAGGGGTGCTGCGGTTCGACCGCGACGCGCTGGCCCACCCGGTCTGCGTCGACGCCGTCGCCGACCGCGACGATGCGGCCCGACATTTCGTGGCCGAGGATCATCGGGTCTTCGACGACGAAGTCACCGATCCTGCCGTGCCGATAGTAGTGGACGTCGGAGCCGCACACGCCAACGGCGGCGACCTCGATGAGGACTTCGTGCGGACCGGGCGACGGGGTTGGACGGTCCTCGATGGCGAGGGTGCCGACCCCCGTCATCACGCTTGCGCGCATGATGCGCGGTACGGCGGTGGTGCTCATGATGTCCCTTCGTTCGAGATGGCAAGGGTGCCAGAGGTTTCGGTATACGGGGCGGGTTCGCCAAGCAGTGCTCGCCCGACGACGACGGCGCTGGCGCCCGCGGCCACGCACAGCTCGGCAACCGGTTCGGTGACGCCGCCGTCGACGGCGACCGGTAGCTTGCCTGCGCAGGCGGTGACGACGGCCAGTTGACCGATCCGTGCCTGGTCGCGGCTGCCCGGCTCGATCAGCATGACCAGGACGCCGTCCGGGCGTGCCGGCCATCGCGGAGCGGACGAGTGGTCGAGCCCGTCCCACTCCTGCCACAGCGCGATCCAGGCCGAGCTGCCGACGGCGTGCAGGGCGTCGGCCCGCCGCTCGGTGAAGGCGTCCCATGGCAGGAACACCTTGGCTGGTCGCAATTGCAGGACGCGGAGCAGCTTGGAGTCGACGAACTCGGCCGAACCGATCAGGTGCACCTCGACCCTGGACGGTCCGACGGCGGAAACGATGTCGGCAAGCTCTGCCATGGTCACACCGGCGGGAAATCCCTCCGTTTCGGCCATCACGTCGACGTGCACGGTCATCCCCGCCGCTGAGAGTGCTTCGGCGGCAGCGATTCTCGCTTCGGACGGTACGGCGTACACGGAGCCTGCGAGCTGGCCGCGGAATCGCTCGTGCCACGAGGCGATGGGCTGCACGGCGATCACGAACCCATCCCGCCGTCGATCAGCGGTGACTCCGCTACCGCTGCCCACCGCGCCCGCAGCGCGGCCACGTCGCGACCGGTCTCCCTCGGCACCGAAACGGCGCACACCGCGGGCTGCCAGCGTTTGGCGAGGTCGACGAGTCCGCCGGTGTCGGCACCGGAGGCGACGGCGGCGGCCTGGATGCAGGCACCGCGGGCGGTCGCCTCGTCGGCATCCAGCGTGACGACTTCCTCGCCGGAGAGGTCGGCCAGCATTTGTCGCGTGGCCGGCGAACGCGCGCCGCCGCCCGCCGTAGTGATCGCGCCGGTGAGTTCGACACCGCAGGCGCGCAAGCTGTCGCGCCCGCTCAGCAGTGACAGCAACGGCCCTTCGACGAACGCGCGCGCCAACTCGTCGCGGGTGGTGTGCGACGTGATGTCGACGAAGGTTCCGCGGGCGTGCGGGCGGTCGGGCTTGCGCTCCCCGTCGAGGAAGGGCACCAGCACCGGCCCCTGCGCATCACCTGCGGCGAGCGCCAACTCGGTGAGCCCGTCGAGGTCCGTGCCGAGCAGCCGGGCAGCCACGTCACCGACGCGTGCCGCGTTGAGCGTGCTGACCAGAGGGAGGTAGCCGCCCGTCAGGTCGGAGACGCCGTCGACCACTCCGCTGGGATCGAACACCGGAATTCGCGACGAGGTGGCCACCACACCGGACGTGCCGATGCCGAAGTATTGGTCACCGTCGGTGAGGCCGAGCCCGAGATAGCCGGCGTGCTGGTCACCGCCGCCGGGGCCCACCACGACACCGGCAGGCAGTCCGAGCTCGTCGGCCGCGGCGGCGCGCAGCGTTCCTGCCGGATCGGTCGGACCAAGCACGGTCGGCAGCTTCGGCCGCCAGTCACCCACGCCGGCAGCGAGATTCAGATATTCGGGAACCCAATCGTGGGCAGTGGAGTCGAAGTAGCCGGTCCCCGAGGCATCGGAGCGATCGGTTACGCGGGCACCGGTCAGCCAGTAGGTCAGGTAGTCGTGCGGCAACAGGATCGTGGCAACCCGGTCGAGCAGGCGGGGTTCGTGCTCGGCGACCCAGGCCAGCTTGGCGATGGTGAACGCCGCCGTCGGCAGGGACCCGACGCGCACGACCCAGCGACGCGCACCGATCCGGTCGACGAGGCGGGCCAGGTGGGCCGCTCCGGTGGTGTCGTTCCACAGCTTCGCGGCACGCATCGGCTGCCCGACGGAGTCGAGCAGGACCAGCCCGTGGCATTGCGCGGCCACGGACATCGCCTCGACGGTGACGGGCTGCGCGCACGAGGCGAGCGCCGAGCGCGTCGCCGAGATCAACGCCGCCACCCAGTCGCACGGGTGTTGCTCGCTGCTGGGCGGGAAGGCCGGCGGGTGCGGAGCGGCACCGCTGCCGAGCAGTCGCCCGGTGTCGGCGTCACGCACCTCGACCTTGCAGGACTGCGTCGACGAGTCGACGCCGAGCACGGCGTTCATCGCCGGACCACCGGCACTGCGTCGTCGCCGGGTTGCAGGCCGCGGGCGCCGACCCCGCCCGCGGGGTGGCTGTCGACGACGTCCTGCACGGTGTGGCCGCGCATGGCCATGGTGACCACGGCCAGCGCGTCACCCCATGCTCCGACTGCCAGGGTGCTCGCCATCGCGATCATGTCGCCGGGGTCGGCGTCGGGCGGTGTCGGTGGGAGGGCGACGATCTCGGTGGCGGCCAGCGCAAACGACGAGCCGGGGTTCTCGGTCAGGGCGACCACGTCGACGCCGCGCCGGACGAAGCGCTCGACGAGGCTGGTCAGTTCCGCGGAGCGGCCGGTCTTCGAGATCGCGAGCACCAGGTCGGACGCGGTGACGGCACCCATGCCGCCGTGCAGTGCATCCATCGTCGGCAGGTAGACCGCGGGCGTCCCGCATACCGAGAGCAGGTGGGCCAGACGCTCGGCCATGATCCCGGACGTGCCCGAACCTGTGGTGACGACCTTGCCGGACGTCGCCAGGACGCGGCGCGCGACGTCGACGATCCCTGATTCCACGTTGGCGACCAGGGCGGCCAGCGCGTTCGATTCCCTCGACAACACCGAGCTGGCGAGTTCTGCCAGCTCCGCGTCGCCCGTGCTCATCTGATATCTCCATTACTCACATGTGGTTGTGATCCAGATCATGCAATCCCTATGCTCATGTGTCAACACGCCTGCACATATGAGCAGGCATGCCAGAATGACGACCAATCTCGAAGGGAGGTGGGGCGAATGGGTCCGGACGAACTGTTCCAGCGCGCCGTCATCGCGCGCCGCTACTACCTCGAAGGCCGCACCCGGGTCCAGATCGCCGAGGAGTTCGGCATCTCCCGGTTCAAGGTGGCCCGTGAACTCGACGAGGCGTTGTCCACCGGGATGGTCGAGATCACGATCCACAACCCCGGCTCGACCGACCTCGAGTTGTCCACCGAGCTGCAGCGCCGGTTCAACCTCGAACACGCCTACGTCGTGACCACCGACGACCACAGCCCCGACCACCGCGCCGATGCCGTCGCCAAGGCGACGGCCGAGCTGCTCCAGTCCATCCTGCGCGAGGAGGACGTCGTCGGCGTCGACTGCGGCCGCACTCTCACCAAGGTGGCCAACCACCTGACATCACTGCCGCGCAGCGACGTCGTCCAATTGACCGGTATGGCAGGCACTCTCACCTCGAACGGCGCAGATCTGGTTCGCCGGCTCACCGAGATCGGCGGCGGCCGGTCATGGCCGCTCTACGCGCCGCTCGTCGTGGCGGATGCGCGGACCGCGGCGAGCCTGTCCAGCGACCACCAGATCCAGGAGACCGTCGCCAGGCATGCCAAGGTCACCTGCGCAATCGTGTCCATCGGCGCATGGACGCCCGGCGCGTCCCAGGTGTACGCGTCTCTGACCTCCGAAGAGGTCGACGAGTTGGAGCGTGCGGGCGTGTGCGGTGAAACCTGCGCGCTGCTGCTCGACGCCGACGGAGTGCGGATGCCTGGGCTGGACGAGCGGCGGATCGGCGTCGACGAGGCGACGCTGCGGGCCATCCCGACGGTGATCGCGGTGTCCACCGGTCCGAAGAAGATCGCCGCGACACGGGCGGTGCTGCGCTCAGGACTCGTTTCGTCCATCGTCACCGACGCCGAGATCGCGGCAGCGGTCCTGGCCTGAACCCAGATTGGTGCGCAAATGTCCCAACCCGCAGTAGATCTCGACTTCCGACTGGACCGCAGGGTCGCCCTCGTCACCGGCGGCGCGTCGGGAATCGGCGCAGCGATCGGAGCGGCGTTCGCCACCAAGGGTGCGACCGTCGCCGTGGCCGATCTCGCCAAGGACTGCGAATTCCCTTGCAACGTCGCCGAACCCGACTCCGTTGGACGCACGGTCGACGCGGTGATGGCACGGCACGGGCGGATCGACATCCTGGTCAACAGCGCAGGCATCGCGCGGCTCGCCCCCGCCGAGGAGCTTCCGCTCGAATACTGGGATGCGACCATCGCCGTCAACCTCAAGGGCACGTTCCTGATGAGCCAGGCCGTCGGCACGCGGATGCTCGCCGCCGGCCGCGGCGTCATCATCAACATGGCGTCGCAAGCGGCCAGCGTGGCGATCGACGAGCACGTCGCCTACTGTGCGTCGAAGTTCGGCGTGCTCGGTATCTCGAAGGTCCTCGCCGCCGAGTGGGCCGGGCGCGGCGTGCGGGTCAACACCATCTCGCCGACCGTGGTGCTCACCGACCTCGGCATCAAGGCCTGGGACAACCCGAAGGGCGACGCGCTCAAGAAGCTCATCCCGTCGGGCCGGTTCGCCTACCCCGACGAGATCGCCGCTGCCGCCGTGTATCTCGCGTCGGACGCGGCGGGCATGGTCAACGGCGCCGACCTCGTCATCGATGGCGGCTACACCATCAAATAACGCAGCGTGAGCAGAAGGGAATGTCGCCGTCGCCGGCGCGTGTTGTGCCCCGCATGCCCACTGGAATAGTGCTCATCCCCGATCTGCAGGCCGACAACCACGTCGACAACGTCATCGCGCAAGCCCGCGAAATCTACGACGCTGGCGTCCGCCAGATCTGGCTGGCCCAGCAGTTCGATCACGACGCCATCTCCCTGGCCGGACTCGTCGGTGCCGCGGTGCCCGGCCTCGGCGTCGGCACGTCCGTCGTGCCGATCAACCCGAGGCATCCGCTGGTGGTGGCGTCGCAGGCGCAGACGGCTCAGGCCGCGACGCACGGAAACTTCAGCCTCGGCCTGGGTCTCGGGGCGCACGCTCCCGAGGAGCAGGCCTTCGGCACGGCGTGGCCGAATCCGGTCGCCAGACTGCGCGAGCATCTTGCCGTGCTGCGGTCGATCTTCGACACCGGTGCCGTCGACTTCCACGGCGACGAGTTCACGGCGAGCCCCGAGTGGCCCGTCTCCGTCGCCGGCGGAAGGTCCGTCCCGGTCTACGTTGCGGCCATGGGGCCCAAGGCGTTACGCGTCACCGGAGAACTGGCCGACGGCACGCTGCCGCTGCTCGCCGGGCCACGCACCATCGGCGAGTTCATCGTGCCCACCATCGCCAAGGCCGCCGCCGAAGCGGGACGGCCCGATCCGAAGGTCATCGCCGGAGTGCCCGTGCTCGTCACCGACGACGTCGACGCGGGACGCGCCATCGCAGCCGAACACCTTGCCTTCTACGCGGGGATTCCGTCGTATCAGAAGGTGATCGCCAGGGAGGGCCTGGAATCCATCGCCGACCTCGCAGCGGTGGGCTCGGCCGAGTCGGTGCGCAGTCAAGTGCACCGCTATCTGGACGCCGGCGCGACGGACGTCGTGTTGAACCCGATCGACCGGTCGGACCGCGCTGCGGCGCGACTGATGTGGGAAGTGGCCGCGACGATCTGACGCGCGAAACGTCAGCCGTAGAAGCGTGTCACCCGGCTGCGCAGCCGGTCGATCGCGGCCTCGAGCACGATCCTCTTGGCGCGCTTCATCAGGAAGCCCGGGATCGGCGCGGACACGTCGATGGTGATGTCGAATCGCACGTTGGTCTTGTCGCCCAACCGGGTCAGGTTGTACTCACCGTGCTGCCCGCGCTGCTGGAAGGTGTCCTTCGCGTCCCACACCATCCAGTCGCGGCCCCAGTGATACTCCAGGATCTCCTTGTCGGTGATGCCCATGATCTTCAGCGTCGCCTTGACGTGGTGTGGGCGACCGTCGGGGTGCCGGTCGAGCACCTCGGCGTGCCGGTGCACCGTCGACCACGACGGCACTTCCTCGATGTCGGCGAGGGCATCGAGGATCGCCTCGGGCGAGGCGTCGAACACGACTTCCCGAGTCGCGTGCACGGCCATGGAGCAAATCGTAACGCATACTCCGGCCTCGCGCAGTAGTTCGGCCAGCTAATTCCACTTACCAGTCAATATCATCGATTGCGGTGGTGGTTCGAGGCGGTGTTCCGACTGGTCCTGGCGGTGTGCGGGAGAAGCGGGGCGCCGCCGCGGCCTGTCGAACACCGTCCACCGTGATGACCGTCGACCGTGCCTCGAGGTGCTCGTTCACGGCAGCCTCCGCCCACGACAGCACCGGCGTGACGCAGGCATCGGACCCGTCGAACACCGCCGTCCACTCGGCGCGCGTCCGGCTCGCGAACCGCTCGGTGAAGATCGCCTTCATCTCGTCGTAGCGGGCCAGGTCGAACTGGTTGGGCACGTCGTCCGGTGCGAGACCGAGCCCGCTGATCAACTGCGCGAAGAACTGCGGTTCGATGGCGCCGACGGCCATGTATCCACCGTCGGACGTTTCATAGGTGCGGTAGAACGGCGCGCCGCCGTCGAGCAGAAACGACTCACGCTCGTCCTTCAGGGAGCCGGTCGCCTTCATGGTCCACATCATCTGCGCCAGGATGCTCACGCCGTCCACCATGGCGGCGTCGATGACCTGACCCTGGCCGGAACGTTCTCGCTCGTAGAGCGCGGCGACGATGCCGAGCAGCACGAGCATGGACCCGCCACCGAAGTCGGCGACCAGGTTCAGCGGCGCGACGGGTGGCCGGTCGCGATAGCCGATCGCGCTGAGCGCGCCGGTCTGCGACAGGTAGTTGATGTCGTGGCCCGCGGTCGTCGCCAGCGGGCCGTCCTGGCCCCAACCGGTGATGCGCGCGAAGATCAAGCGCTGATTGACGGCCGCACAGTCGTCGGGGCCGATGCCGAGCCGTTCACAGGTGCCGGGCCGGAAGCAGTCGAGCAGGACGTCGGCCTTGGCGGCCAACGCCAGCAGCGCCTCGGGGTTGCTCTTGACGTCGAGGTCGACGACACGCTTGCCGCGGTGCAACAGGTCGACGTCCTCTGCAGGCATCGTCAAGCCGCCTGGCCTGCGCACCCGCACCACGTCGGCGCCCAAATCGGCGAGGATCATCGCCGCGTGTGGTCCCGGTCCGATGCCGCCCAGCTCGATCACCCGCACCCCCGCCAGGGGTCCTGTATTCGTCACGGCCGCAAGGCTATCGGGTGCCGTCAGCCCTTCTTCACCTTGAGCACCTGCTTGCGCAGCCCGTCCGTGGCGGTCTCCATCCCGCCCTTCATCGTCCGCTTCAGGATGAAACTGGGCAGCGGCACCGACAGGTCGATGGCCATGTCGAACTTCACCTTTGTTTTTTCGGGGTCCGTGTCCCCCATGGGCGTCAGCGTGTAGCTCGCGTCCTGCGCCTTCAGCTGGCCTGCCGACACCAGCGTCCAGCTCACCTTGTTGTCGGTCCAGGTGTACTCGATGACCTGCTCGTCGGTCAGGCCCGCTGCCTTCACGACCATCTTGACCTGCTTGGGCCGCCCGTCGGGGTAGCTCTCGAGGATCTCGGCGCTTTGGTACTGCGGAGACCAGGTCGGGGTCGCCTCGACGTCCGCTATGACGTCGAGGATCTCCTCGGGCGTTGCTTCGATCACTACTTCGCGGGAGTCGCTGGTTGCCATGCCGCGACAGTAGCCAGCGGCCGGTGGGTCGTGCGCGGTTTCGACACCCGAACGTCATTCGGCGGTCTGCTGCGCCGTTCACCTGACAGTGGGAACATCACCGACGTGGCCACCGAGAATCCGCAGACCATCGCCTACCCCGCGCCAGGCGCCCGCCCCCTCCGACGCGAAGACGCAGCCCTGGCACCGCATGTCATCGTCCTGTTCGGAGCCACCGGCGACCTTGCGAAACGCAAGCTCCTGCCGGGTATGGCGTACCTGGTGCAATCCGCTCTGGCGCCGAAGATCCGGGTGGTCGGCACGTCGTTGGAGGACCTCACCGACGAGGAGTTCCGCGCGTTGACCAAGGAGGCCGTCAACGCGTTCGGCAACCACGAGCTGACCGACGAGCAGTGGACCGCGTTCGCCAGCCGGATCTCCTACGTGCCGCAAAGCGCGGGTCCCGAGGCGTTGGCCGAAGCCGTGGCCGACGCCGAGGCCGAGCTCGGTCAGGATGTCCAACGACTGCACTACCTTTCGGTTCCGCCGAAGGCCGCCAGGGCCGTCATCACCATGCTCAAGGAGGCCAAGCTGGTGGAGCGCTCCCGGGTGGTGATGGAGAAGCCGTTCGGCACCGACCTGGCCAGCGCCATCGAGCTCAACGACTTCGTGCACCAGACCTTCCGCGAGCGGCAGATCTTCCGCATCGACCACTTCCTCGGCAAGGAGGCGGCGCAGAACATCCTGGCGTTCAGGTTCGCCAACGGGCTCTTCGAGCCGATCTGGAACCGCAACTTCATCGACCACATCCAGATCGACATCCCCGAGACGCTCGGCCTGGACCAACGGGCCAACTTCTACGAGAGCACCGGCGCCTTCAAGGACATGGTGGTCACCCACCTGTTCCAGGTCATGGCGTTCGTCGTGATGGAACCGCCGACCGCCCTGGAACCGCGCGCCATCAGCGAGGAGAAGAACAAGGTCTTCCGCTCGATGCTGCCGGTCCACTCCAATGACGTCGTGCGCGGCCAGTACGCCGGGTATCGGGACGAGGAAGGGGTGGCACGGGACTCCGACACCGAGACGTTCATCGCACTCAAGGTCGGCATCGACAACTGGCGGTGGGCGGGCGTCCCGATCTACCTACGCACCGGCAAGAAGATGGCCGAAGGCATGCGGATCATCTCGATCGCCTTCAGGGAGGCGCCGCGCACGATGTTCCCCGCCGGCTCGGGCGTCGGCTCCCAGGGACCGGACCACCTGACGTTCGACCTGGCCGACGCGTCCAAGGTGTCGCTGTCCTTCTACGGCAAGCGGCCCGGCCCTGGCATGAAGCTCGACAAGATGTCCATGCAGTTCTCCACGCAGGAGACCGCCCAATTGGGTGACGTGCTGGAGGCCTACGAACGGCTGATCCTCGACGCAATGCGCGGTGACCACACGTTGTTCACCACCGCCGAGGGCATCGAATCATTGTGGGAGCGTTCGGTACAGCTGCTCGACGACCCTCCGCCGGTGAAGCTGTATCCGCAAGGAACGTGGGGCCCCAACGCGATTCATCAGCTGATCGCGCCGAACGCGTGGCGGTTGCCGTTCGAGCGGGCGTGGCGGGAGAAGAAGTAGCTCAGCCCGGCGTCAGCATCGACTGCCACGTCTGGTTGCCCGGGTGTGCCAAATCGCCCTGGGTGTAACGCCTGCCGTCGGGGCCGATGTAGTCGCCGGTGGCCGGATCGTAGGGCACGAAGGCCACCGGCGTGGGCGCCGCGGCAGCGGGAGGAGGCGGACCGGCTGACGCGGCCGGGCCGGGCCACGCCACCCCAGGCGGGAACTGCGGAACGCCCTGGCCGGAGAGCGTCGCGTTGGGGTCGCCCTTCCAGTTGTTGCCGTCGTTGAGCGGGACGTACTGCTCACCGCTTTCGCAGAGTTCGACGGTCGGCGCCCGCTTCGCGGGATCGCTTTCACACGGAATGTTGCGTACCCCACGAACATTCAGTGATGAGTCCTGCGGAACCCGGCAGTACAACTCACCGGTGGTCCGGTCAGGCGCATCGGTGTCCGACGGCGAGCGCTGCTGCTGTACGGGCAGGAACCCGGTGTTGCACGGTGGCGGCAGGTTGAGGTTGAGATTGAAGTCGAGGTAGATGCCCTTGTACGCCTGCTTGGTGTCCGCGTTCGGGAGCGCGATCGCCGACATGACGGCCGTTCCCTGCGGGAAGAGCACCAGCAGTTGCTCGATGTCGGAGCGGTAGGTCACCGCGATCTCGCCGAGGCTCACCATGTTGGCCAGCAAGACCGGCAGGGCGGGAGCCACCCGGTCGAACGCCGCCTTGCCCTCGTCGAGCGCGGGGCCGGCCTGGTTGAGCAGATCGCCGACGGCGGCGTCCTGCGCCGCGAACTGGCCGGTGATCGACGCCATGTGCTGCGCCCACGTTGCAATCGAATCCGCAGTCTGCGCTTGGGAGTTCAGCACCGGCGGGGACTGGTCGATCAGCCGAACGAGCGGATCCTTCGCCTTGGCCGCCTCGATCGCCAGCGCCGTGGATCCGTCGACGATGTGCGCCAACTGCGGCCCCAGCCCGGCGACGGCCTTGCTCGCTTCGTCGACGACCGTCTTCAGATCGTCCTGCGGGATCGCTTTCAGCGCGGTGTTGGTCGTGTCGAGCAGGGTGCCGATGTCGGCCGGGATCTGGACCTTGCCCACGGGTATCACGTCGCCGTCGCGCAGCGGCGCGGCACCGGCGGCCGTCGTCGGCGTCAACTCCAGGAACTGTTCGCCTACCGCGGAGCGGCTGTGCACGGCCGCGGTGACGTCCGACGGAATCTCGGTGTCCGAGTTCAGCGTCAGCACGGCACGGACGCCGTCGTGCGTCACGTCGACCGACTTGACCCTGCCGATCTCGGTCCCCCGGTAGGTCACCACGGACGTCGGGTAGAGCCCGCCGGTGGCGGGCAGGTCGACGGTCACCGTGTACCGGCCGACGCCGAGCAATGCAGGGACGTTGACGAAGCCGAATGCCATTACCCCGCAGGCGCTGACCGTGATCGCGCCGAGGATCGCCAACTGCGTCCACACCGCACGGGAAAGCCGCAGCACGTCAGTACGCTCCCCAGTGGTATGGCGCGATGAGCGGGTTGCCCGCGGTATACGGGCTGGGCATCTGGCCGATCGTGCGGCCCCACTGCATTTCGAGTTCGGTGAGATCGCCCTCCCAACGCGTGCCCGTGAACAGGCCGCTGTCCAGCCGGCTCAAGGTCAAGTCGATGACGAGCGTGATGTTGGCGAAGTCACCGCGGAACCAGTTGGCGACGGTGCTCTTCACCCAGGGATACGTCGACAGGAAGTCCAGGCCCCTCGTCAGTGCCGGGCCGGCATTGGCAAGCTCGCGGAATACCGGTGCAATGCTGCGCAGATTGTCGATCAGCGATTCCTTGGTCTGGATGACCGTGGAGTTGGCGATGGCGCTGAACTTGCCGAGCGCATCGATGGCGTCGGCCAGCTTGGTGCGTGAATCCGCCAGCACGCCAAGCGCTTGCGGGATCGTGGTGAGCGCCCTGTCCACCGTTTCGTCGTTCGCGGCCACCTGGCCTGCCAGCGAGTCCAGCCGCTCGGTGGCGGTGATGATGTCGTCGGTCTGATCGTTGAGCTGGGCGGTGAACGTGTCGAGTTGGGTGAGGAGACTGCGCATGTCGTTCTCGCGACCGGCCAGCGCGCTTGCGAACGCCTGGTTGATCTCCTGCAGCTGAGCCAGCCCGCCGCCGTTGAGCAGGATCGACACCGAGGCCAGTGTCTGTTCGGTGGTCGGATACGTGCTTGCGGACGACAACCCGATCACCGAACCGTCGTGCAGCGCGCCCTGGGGTGGCTGGTCGGTGGGCGGCGCAAGTTCAATGTGCATGGACCCCAGCAGGCTGGTCTGCCCGACCTTCGCGGTGCTGTTCGCCGGAAGGTGCACGTTGCCATCGATCTTCATCGTCACCAACGCATGCCAGTCCTGCACTTCGATGTTCGTGACGTTGCCGACGTTCACGTCGGCGACCCGCACCCGGGTGTTCTGCTGGATGACGACGACGTCGGGCAGTTGCGCCTGGATCGTGTAGGAACCGTCGCCGCCGCCCGCGGTCCCCGGCAGACTCAGCGAGTTCAGCCCCCGCCACTGGCAGCCCGCAACGGTCAACGCACACGCGACGACGAGGACCGCCGCCAGCCGCCGCCTCACGGTGGACCTCCGGGCACCATGATCCCGCTCAGACCCTGCTCCGGGTCGGTAGGGGTGCCGATGGCGGGCGCTTCGGCGGGCAGTGGTGCGGCGTCCACCGCCGGCGCTGGGTGGGGGTTGAGCCGGTCCTCGCTGTAGGTGATCTCGTTGGGCCGTGCCGCGGCACCCACGAACGGGTTGACGCCGAGCGGGAGGTAGTTGTACTGCCGGTTCTTGATGATCGGCGCGAGATACTGGACACACAACTTCGACGAGTCCTGGTAACCCTCGCGGGAGGCGGCCTGGATTGCGCTGCAGATGAATTGGACGGTGTTGGCGAAGTTGACGGGCGCGAGTATGCCCGTGACCGCGCTCTGGGCGGGCTGATAGATGTTCATGAAGTTCTGGAACACCGTCGGCGTGATGTGCAATACCTGTTTGACGTCGCCTCGGCTGTCGTTGAGCGCCGTGGTGATCGCGTTGAGCCGGTCGACGGTGACGCCGATGCCCTCGCGGTTGTCGGCGAGGAACCCGCGCAGGTCGGTCACCGCGCCGTCCAGACCCTGTGTCGCGTCGGCGACTTCGTTGGGCGTGTTGGACAGCACCGTGGTGACGTCGGCGAGGTTGACGTTGAACGCGGCGAGCAGATCGCTGCTCGACGTCAACGCCGACACCAGCAACTGGAGGTTGCGGACCGTGCTGAAGATGTCGGCGCTGTGGTCGCCAAGCACCGAAACCGCCTGGGACAGCTTGACGACCGTGTCGTGCGCCGTGTCACCCTGTCCGCGCAGGTTGGCCGCAGCGGTGCCGATGAACTCGCCGACGGCACTCGGACCGCCCGGCGTCGCGGGTTGCAACGAGTCGGTCAGCTTCTCGAGCTGCTGTCGGAAGTCGTCCCACTCGACGGGGACTGCCGTGCGGTCCTGCGGAATAGTCGCGCCCGCTGCGAGTTTCGGGCCTCCCGCGTACGCGGGAACGAGTTGGATGGCGCGTGCGCTGACCAGGGACGGCGACAATATTGCGGCCTTGACGTCGGACGGCACGGGGTACTGCGAGTCGACCGAGAAGGTCACCTTGCTGGTATTCGGCTGCGGCTCGATCTTGTCCACCGTGCCGACGGCGACGCCGAGGATGCGGACCTCGTCGCCGGTGTACAGACCGTTGGTGTTGGCGAAGTAGGCGACGAAGGTGTTCTGGGTGACTCCCTTCCACCAGGGCGTGGCCACCACCGTGAGGGCGACGGCCAGGATGACCACCAGTGCCGTGCCGGTCGCGGCGCGGACCACGCGGGTGTTGATCGACACGGTCACTGACCCCCTTCCCCTGGCGGTGTGACGGGGAACGGCACGTAGACCGGAGGTTCCTTCTGCTCGGGTTTCACGTCGGCGGGCGGTCCGGGCGGCGGACCTCCCGCCGGCGGCGCGGGCAGCGGCTCGCGGTGGGGGTAGCGACCGGGGAACTGCTCCGGCAGGTTGGGATCGGCATTGCCCGTAATCGCCTCGGGCAGTGTCAGATTTGGGTCACCGCCCTGACCCGTGCGGGGAAACGGGACCGGCAGCGCAGGGGTTCCGGCCTGGCCGACGGGCGGATCGACCAGCTGTGAGGGCAACAGCACGTTGGGATCGAGGCCCAGATCCGAGAAGGCGGCGTCGATGAACGGTTGACTGAACTGACCCGGCACGAGGTTGACCACCGAAGCCTTGAAGAACGGTCCCGCGCCGAGCACTTCGCCGAACGACATCGCGTACCGCCGCAGCAGCCCCAATGTCTTCTGCAGTTCCCGTTTGCGGTTATCGAGGATGCCGAGCACGCCGTTGAGCTTGTCGAGTGCGGGCCTGAGTTGCGTCCGGTTGTCGGCGACCAATCCGGACAACTGGTGCGACACCGCGGTCAGGTCGTTCATCAACGCGTCGACGGAACTACGTTGCGCGAGTAGTTCCCTCAGCAGGGCGTTCGCGTTGACCACCAGGGCGGCGATCTGATCGCTGCGCTTCGCGAGCACGCCCGTCACCTTGTTGGCGTTCGCCAGTAGATTGCGCAGCTGCGCGTCGCGGGTGTTCAGGGTGTCGGAGAATCGGGCGACGCCCTCGAGTGCGACCTTCACGTCCGGCGGCGTGTTCTCGAAGGTCTGCGCCAACGTCGTCAGCGACGCGGACAGTTGGGTCGTGTCGAGCCCGCTGATGGTCGTGGTCAGATCGCCGAGGGCGCTGGGCAAGTCGTAGGGAGACGTGGTCCGCTCGATCGGGATGGGGCCGGTGAGCCGTCCGTCTCCGCGTGGAGTCAGCTCGAGCATCTTGGTCCCGAGCACGGTCTCGGTCTTGATCGCGGCTTCGGTGCGGTCGCCGAGGTCGACGCCGT
This sequence comes from Mycobacterium sp. URHB0044, assembly GCF_000620625.1. Classification (GTDB taxonomy): domain Bacteria; phylum Actinomycetota; class Actinomycetes; order Mycobacteriales; family Mycobacteriaceae; genus Mycobacterium. The sequence continues at coordinate 219,695 of NZ_JIAW01000003.1, forward strand.
CGCGCACCGTGAAGTCCACCCGCACCTGGGTGCCCTCGAGATGGATCGCCGAGACTCTACCGACGGACATGCCGGACACCCGCACGTCGCTGTCGGTCTTGATGCCACCGGCCTCCGCGAAGTAGGCGGCGTAGTCTCCGGTGCCCTTGATGAACGGAATCCGGTCGTAGGAGAAGGAGGCGATGACCACGCCGACGAGGAGTGCGATGCCGACCAGCCCGACGGCGAGCCGGTTGCGCTCGGCCAGCGGTTTGATCTTCGGCCGCTTGAACTCGATTGATGGTCTTGTCATTTGGGTGTGCACCGCCCCGTGTCTTGTCCGGCGACCTTGACGAACACGGGCTGACCACCCTTGCCGTTGAGCTTGAGGATGGCGTCGCAGAGGTAGAAGCCGAAGTAGTCGCCGTACAGGCCCTGCCGGGCCAGCACCTGGTAGGCGTCGGGAAGGGTCTTGACCAGATCGTCGACGTAGTCGTGGTCCGCCTCGATCTGCCCGGCGACCCGGTCGGTCTGCACCACCGCCTCCTTGATGGGTTGCCGGGCGTCGGTCAAGAGGTCGGCGACGGTGGCTGCCGCGCCGTTGATGTGCGCCACGCCGGTGGCGATGTCGGTTCTGCGATCGGAGAGCCCCTGAACGAGGTCGGAGAGCTTGTCCAAGCCTTCGGCGAACTGATCGTCACGCGCCGCGAAGGTGCCGAGCACGGTGTTGAGGTTGGTGATCACCTGCCCGATGAGTTGATCGCGACCGGCCAGCGTCGTCGTCAGCGCCGAGGTTTGGGCCAGTACCGAGGAGATCGTGCCGCCCTGTCCCTGGAACACCTGCAGCAGTTCCCCGCTCAGCGCGTTCACCTGGTCGGGATCCAGTGCCCGGAACAACGGCCTGAACCCGCCGATGAGAGCGTCGACGTCGAGCGCCGGAGACGTGCGCGCCAGCGGGATCGTCTGCCCCGGTTGAAGTTTCCGCACCGATCCCGGCCCGTCTTCGAGTGCCAGATATCGGTCGCCGATGATGTTCTCGTATCGCACGGCAGCCCTGGTGCCGTCCGTCAGCGGTAGACCCTCGTCGATGTCGAACACCACCGTCACGGTGCCGTCCTTGTTCAGGGTCATGTCCTCGACCTTGCCGACCTCGACGCCGGCGATCCGGACGAAGTTTCCGCCCTTGAGCCCGGAGACGTTGGTGAACACCGCGCTGTAGGTGATGCGCGAGTCGAATCGGAACTGCCCGAAGACGGTCACCAGCGCGAAGACGAAGACGAGGCACACCGCGGTGAACAACGCCACCCGCGTGACGGTGCCTCTGCCGCCGGTTCTCATGGCGGTCCCTCGTTCGGCGGGGGCGGCAACGGGCCGGGCGCCGGGCCGCCCGGATAGCGGATCTTCGGCGGCTCCGGGATTCCCTTGGTGGCGGGGAAGTAGTTGGCGAAGCCAGGGAAGCCGATGCCAGGGTTGGGTCGGACGTCCAGACCGGTGCCGAATCCGGTGTCGGTGACGAGATACTTCACCGGGAAGTTCTTGCTCACGTCGGGCAGCGAGCCGCAACTCGGTTTGCCGCCGGGTCCGCCGGTGGCGTTGACCAGGGGCAGGTTGTCGGGGTATCGGTACGGATCATCGCCTACCAGCAGCGCCGCGTCCATGATCACCGATTTACCGTTGCCGCCCAGCGCGTCTCGCCCGCCGTGTTCCAGGAACCACTGCGCACCCTGGAACAGGCAGGTGTAGGTCGGCGAGTACTTCATCAACAACGCGGTCGTCGGGTCCAGGAGGTTCATGGCGCGCACCAAGTTCGGCTGGTTGCCGCCGAGCACGTCGATGCCCGACTGGGCGAAGCCGGCCGCGGACAACAGCGCGTGGTCGAGGGCGTCGGCATGGCTGGTGATCGTTGTGCTGGTCGTGGAAAACGAATCGAGGACCGAGACGATGTTCTGCGCCGCATCCGAATACGCCTGCGCCGTCTGTCCGAACAGCTGCCAGTCCTGTCGCACCGTCGGCATCCGCGGATTGACGGCCAGCAACACTTCGTTCGCGTCGGTGATGGCGTGGCCGATGACGTCTCCCTTGCCGCGCACCGCTTCCGCGACGGCCGACAGCACCGAGTTGAGCTTCGCCGGGTCGACGGCCTGTACGACCGACTGCAGGTTCTGGAACACGGTGTTGACTTCGACGGTGACGTTGCGCGACTGCAGCACCGCGCCCGGTTTCAGCGGCTGGGAAGTTCCCCCGCCTGCGGGCACCACCAGGTTGACGTACTTGGCGCCGAATGCGGTGCTGGACTTGATCTCCGCTTCGACGTCGCTCGGCAAGTACTGGAAGTCGCCCGGATAGATCTTCAGCGTGAGCTTCGCGTCATCGGCGTCCACGGCACTGGCGTCGGCGGTGATGGATTGCACCTCGCCGATCTGGACACCGCGCAACTTCACCTTGGCGCCGTTCTCCATCACCAGGCCGGCCCGGTCGGACACCAAGGTGAGCGTCTCGAATGACCTTGCGGCGCCGGAGAACAGCACTGCGGTCAGCGCGCTCAGCGCGATGACCACGAGGAACAGGACAGGCGCGAACCAGATTGGGTCGATCCCACCGCGCCGACGTAAGACGGTACTCATCAGCCCGACAGATGGAAGTTGCCGGACTGCCCGTAGACGGACAGCGTGATGGTCAACAGGATGAAGACGCCCGCGGTGATCGACGTGCGCACCGCACGCCCGACCGCTTCGCCGACGCCGGCCGGGCCGCCGGTTGCGGTGAATCCGTAGTAGGTGTGGACCGCCATCACCGCGGCGGCCATCGCCAATGCCTCCGCGAAGGACCAGAGCAGGTCCGTCGGTTGCAGGAACGTGGAGAAGTAGTGGTCGTAGACGCCTCGCGACTGCCCGTAGACGACCGTCGTGCCGAAGCGCGTCGCGAGGAACGACATCAGCACGGCGACGGTGTAGATCGGGACGACGGCCAGGATTCCCGCCACGATGCGGGTGGACGCCAGATAGGTGACGGCCCGGATGCCCATCACCTCCAGCGCGTCGATCTCCTCGTTGATGCGCATGGCGCCGAGCTGCGCGGTGGCGCCCGCGCCGATGGTCGCGGCAAGCGCAACGCCCGCCGTCGCGGGTGCGATGAAGCGGACGTTGAGGAAGGCGCCGAGGAATCCGGTGAGCGCTTCGATCCCGACGTTGGACAGGGTGTTGTAGCCCTGCACGGCGATCAGCGCGCCGGTGGACAGGGTGAGGAAGCCGACGATGACGACCGTGCCACCGATGACGGCCAACGCGCCGGTGCCGAGGCCCATGGTCGCGAGGAGTCGCAGCACCTCGCCCGGGTAGCGGCGCACCGCGTCACCGGTGGACGCCAGCGCCTGCCCGTAGAACGCGGTCTGCTCCCCTAGTTTGCGGGTGCGGTCGACGACGCTCGCACGCTCGCTCAGTGCCCGTGGTTCGCTCGCACGCTCGCTCACGGCGCCACCTTCACACCGAACGCCGTCGCCAGGATGTTGATGAGGAACAGCGCCATGAACGCGAACACGACGGTTTCGTTCACCGCGTTGCCCACCGCCGTCGGACCGCCGCCAACGGAAAGTCCTTTGTAGCAGGCGATCAGGCCCGCCGAAAGACCGAAAAGCAGCGCCTTGACGAGGGAGACGATGACCTGTGGCAACCCCGTCAACAACGTCAGACCCGCGGCGAATGCTCCCGGCGTGACGTCCTGAACGTAGACGACGAAGAAGTAGCTTCCCGTCAGTCCGACGACGGCCACCACCGAATACAGCATCAGCGCGACGAACGTCGCCGCGATCACCCGTGGGACGACGAGCGCCTGGATGGGGTTGACGCCGATGACCCTCATGGCGTCGATCTCCTCGCGAATGGTCCGCGCGCCCAGATCGGCGCACATCGCGGTGGCACCCGCGCCGGAGACGACGATGGCGGTGACCACGGGGCCCACCTGGGTGACGGACGCGAGCGCTGCGCCGGCACCCGACAGATCACCCGCACCGACTTCGATCAGCACGATGTTCAAGGTGAAGACGATGAGGACGGTGTAGGGGATGGACAACACCAGGGTCGGGACGATCGACACTCTTGCCACGAACCAGATCTGGTCGAGTAGCTCACGCCACGCGAAGGGACGACGAAACGATGCGGTGAAGGTCTCGCCGACGAGGACCACGAAGTCGCCCATCGCCAAAGCTGGTTTGGCCCAAGCGGTCCCGGTCACGGGCGACCGCCGAATGATTGCCGCATCCGGGTCAGCTACTTCGTCGGATTGCGTGCACGTGGGACTCAGGGAGCTGCCGCGGCAACGGCGTCACTGCCGCGCCGAGTGCATGCTCCAGTGCCGATCCCACGTGCAGTCCCATCGTCGTCGCGTTGCGCCGGACGCTAAGAGAACGCAGGTTGCCCGTCAAAGGCAGATAGCAGCAAAAGCGCACGTCAATTAACGAAATCGCTGGTTGCCGCGTCATGATCACTTTTGCTCACCCTGATCGGATTTCGCCGAGTCAAAGGGTCGCGAACGCGTGCACGGCCGCGCCGATAGGCTGGGCCGCATGAGCGATGCAGTGGACCCGGCGGTCCCGCCGAGCGGTACGGGTTGCGTCGAGTGCGATGCGGTCGACGGGTGGTGGGTGCACCTGCGGCGATGCGCGGCGTGCGGACACGTCGGCTGTTGCGACGACTCACTGGCCCGGCACGCCGCGGCGCACTGGCGCGAGACGGGTCATCCGATCATCCGGTCATTCGAGCCCGGGGAGGACTGGTTCTGGAACTACGAGTCCAACCAGTACTACGACGGCCCGGAACTGGCTGCGCCGCAGAATCATCCGGTCGATCAGACCGTTCCTGGCCCGCGTGAGCGGGTGCCTGGTGACTGGATGGAGCAGCTACAGCACCGGGATGGTTGAGCCGCCGTGGTGAAGGCCGGCGGTGAAAGCACGCTCACGGTACTGGTTGCCTTCGGCGCGAATCTCGCGATCGCCGTGGCGAAGACGGCCGCCGCCGTAGTGTCCGGTTCGGCGTCGATGAGCGCGGAAGCGGCGCACTCCTGGGCGGATGCCGGCAACGAGGTCTTTCTCCTGATCGCCAATCGGCGGGGAGATCGGGCCGCCGACGAGCGACGTCCCCTGGGCTACGGCCGCGAGGTCTACGTGTGGTCACTGCTTGCCGCCGTCGGCCTGTTCGTCGTCGGTGCCGCCGTCTCGATTTGGCGGGGTGTCACCGAATTGCTGCACGGCGCCGAGGGCGGTGAGGACTACCGGCTGGCGTACGTCGTGCTGGCGATCGCCTTCGTCCTCGAGGGCATGTCGCTGCTGCAAGCCGTCCGCCAACTCCGCGGTGACGCACGCAAATTCGAGAGCGACGTGCTCGACTACGCCCTTCAGACGTCGGACCCGACGGTTCGCGCCGTGTTCGCCGAGGACAGCGCGGCGCTGGTCGGCATCGTCATCGCCTTTCTCGGCATCCTGCTGCACGAGCTCACCGGTGACGTGCAATGGGACGCTGCCGGTTCCATTCTGGTCGGGGTCCTGCTCGGCGTGGTGGCGGTCGTCCTCATCGACCGCAACCGGCTTTTCCTCACCGGCGAGCCGGGCTCCCCACGAATCCACGATGCGCTCGTCGCGCGCCTGAGTGAGTTCCCCGAGGTTGCCGCGGTGCGCTTTCTTCGTCCCGAATTCATCGGGTCCAAGCGGCTTTTCGTCATCGCGAGCGTCGACCTGGTGGGTGACAGCGTGGAGTCGTCCGTGGCGCGGACGCTGCGAACCTTGGAGCATCGGCTCGAAGAGGATCCGTACGTCGCCGAGGCCGTCCTGACGGTTTCCGAACCCGACGAACCGGGTATAACTCCGCCCGTGAGCGGTAAACGACCACCCGAGACCACCGAGTCGGACTCCGGGCCCGACGAGGGCAACGACGTGCAGAGCGATCCGGCCAAGGGCACCGAGGACAGGTCGGACTGGACCGACGAGGGCGGCGCGACCGCGGAAGGCCCTGCCGACGAGGGCGACCAGACGCAGTAGCGCCCCGGTCGCCGCTTCCCTCCCCGCCGACAGTGGGCGAGGGATTTAGCGCGCGTCGGCCAGCGCCTGTTGCGCCGCGTTGTAACCCGGCACGAAGGTGATGCCCGGCCCGCCGTGACAGCCGGCGCTGCCGAGATACAGACCCTCGATCGGAATCGGTTGGTCGACATACCCCTTCGGTCCGGGTCGATTGATGCCGATCTGGTCGGGATGGATCAGTCCGTGGCAGTAGTCGCCGCCGGGAGCGCCGAACATGGTGCCCATGTGCTTCGGGGTGAACGTCGTGTGGCGGATGATCAGCTCTTCGAAGTTCGGGGCGAGTCGGGTGATCTTCTCGATGACGCGGCGGCCCATCTCGACCTTCATCTCGCCGTAGCTCGATTGGGACTCCTCCACCGGAAACCACAGCGAGAACGCCGAAGCCGCATGCTTGCCCGGGGGCGCAAGGCCGGGATCGTTGACCGACGGGATCTGCAACGCGATCGCCGGATCGGCCGGCACGATGCCACGCCGGCAGTCCTCCCATTGCCGTTGCAGCTCTTCGGGAGTGCTGAAGATTCCGATGTTCGATTGCATGCCTGGGTCGTTGAGGATTTCGTAGGGCGCCGCGAACTCGGGGATGCCGTCGAGTGCGAAGTGCATCTGCAGATAGCTGCCCCGATGGTCGATGCGGGAGAACCGCTCGCGGACGTCGTTCGGCACCGCGGCCGGAGCCAGCAGCTGGGTGAGCGTGAAGTCCGGTGCCACCGCGGAGACGACGATGGGCGCGGTGATGGTCGAACCGTCCTCGAGCCGGACACCGCTCACCCGGCCGTCGGAGACGAGGATCTCCTCCACCTTGGCCCGCAGCCGCAGCTCTCCCCCCTTCGACGTGAACTCCTCACAGAGGTGGGATGTCAAGGCGCCGATGCCACCTCGTAGTTTCTTGACCAGCAGCGCGTTCTCGTCAGGGACGGCGAATCCGTAGGCCAATGCCGCCGCGGTGCCAGGGGTCGCAGGCCCGCGGTACGTCGTGTTGACCGCCAGCAGCGAGAGCATCCCCCGCAGGGCTCCGTGCTTCTCCTTGTCGGGTAGATAGCGGTCAAGCACGTCGGTGACCGACCCGAACAGCATGTCGGTAATCGTTGACCGCTCGAATTCGTTTGTCGCACAGGCATACATCTCGTCGATCGACTTCGGTGGTTGGCCCGCGTCGAACCGTCCGAGCGCCCGGGTGGGCGCCTGACACCACGCCATGAGTCCGGCCATCCCGTTGACCGCCTCGGCGCCGTGCACCTCGTTGATGTGCATCATGAGCTTCATCGGATCGGTGTAGTAGACGAGGGGTTCATCGCCCACGCCGCGCAGCGATACCGACATCACGTCGAGATCGACGGTGGGCAGCTCGTCCAGCCCGAGCTCGCGGCTCACCACGGCCGCCGTCGGAATCTGGACCGAACCGGCGATCTCGAATTGGAAGCCGTCGAACAGTTCGACGGTCGACGCCATCCCACCCGCGTACAGCTTCGAGTCCAGACACGCCGTGCGCAGCCCGGCACGTTGCAGAAGCGTGGCAGCGGTCAATCCGTTGTGCCCGGCACCAATCACGATCGCGTCATAGTCCGCCATCAATCGAGGCTGGCACGCCACCCAAGTTTTGTCAATATTGACGAAACTCAGGCCTTGTCGCCGATCCCCGATGCCAGCGAGTCCAACGCGGTTCGGCACAGCCGCGCCAACTCGGGCAGCGATCGGTCGTCGGACAACATCCACACCTCCATCGCACCGAACACCGCCGCGGCGATGCAGCGGGCGGTCACCGTGATCCGCAACCGCGCGTCGGTGCCCGGCGCGGGCGGCTCGTCGCGGGTGAGGTATTCCTCGACCGCCTCGGCGAAGTCGGCCTCCACCTGCCGGATGTGCCGGACGATCCGGCCCGGCTCGAGCTCGCGGGCCCGCAGTTCGGCGATCTTCGGCACGGCCTCGGCGTCGTACGGGGCGGACATCACGGCCGCGTGCACCGCCTCGATCAGCGGTTCGTCACCCGTGTGGTCGGCCAGTGCGGTCCGGAACCACTGCAGGCCCGCGTCGTAGTCGGAGAACAGTAGGTCGTGTTTCGACGTGAAGTGCCGGTAGAAGGTGCGCAGCGAGACTCCGGCGTCGGCAGCGATCTGCTCGGCCGACGTCTCCTCGACGCCCTGCGCCAGGAAGCGGACCAACGCCGCTTGACGCAGCGCCTCCCGGGTTCGCTCGCTGCGCGCGGTCTGCGCAGGTCGCACCATGTGGGTAACCTACTCCGCACGTCGATGCCGGGGGCAAAACTAGCCGATGCCAATACCGCCTTCGAAGCCGAACCGGTCACCGTCGTCGTGATTCGGGCACGAAACATCGACATAGACCGTCGTGAAGGTCGTCGGTGGACCGCCGGAGTGGTCCGGATTGTGGATGCCATTGACCGCGCACTGCGAGAGCGGGACGCTGCTGACACCGCTGACCCAGTTGATCTCGACGTTGTAGCCCTGTTCGGTCAGGTCGTCGATGACCGCACGTGCTGATTCACCACCCGGCTCCGCGGCTGCGACCGGCGCCGACGCGACCGCCGCCGCGGCGGCGGCGGCGGCGAGCAGCATTCGCGCGAACCATTTCCGCATGTCTCCGATGATGCTCCGAACGCGCAGGAGAATCCGTCATCTCGGCAGTTTCGACTCGATTTCCTCGGCAATGGCAGTGGCCTGGGTGACGGCCGTCGGCTCTGGCGGCTTACATGCCTGGATGTCCAGGATCACGTTGGCGGCGATCGCGAGGGCGCGCTGGCACGACCTCGTCTGGTCGCCGCTGCCCCGGGTGAAGGGAATCGACAGCTCGGTGTCCGACTTGGTCAGATCACCGCTGAACCACGCCGGCAGCGGCTGGTCGTTGAGCCTGATGTTGACGTGGTGGTTGGTGCACTTCGACCACCTGTCCGCCGACTGGTCGAAGAACTCGCGTGCCGCGTCCGCCGTCCGGTACGAGACGACGGATTGCACGGCGAGGCTGTCCCACTGGTCGGTGTCGGGTGATCGAAACAATTGTTGGCGCAACGACTTCCAGTGACTGGGGTCGTAGATCGGAGCCTCGTTGACCTGCCAGACGCCCAGGCAGTTGAGGTTGGGGAGCAGATTGCGGTGATCGCCCATCTGCGTGGCCACCGGATGCGCCGCCATCGTGGTCGTTCCCATGATGCCGTTGACGTCGCCGGCGCTGAGCAGCAGACCGTCGAGCGCGGTGTCGGGGACCGCCTTCGGCGGCTGTGATGCGCCCGCGGCAGCCCCTCCAGCGCACCCGGAGAGCACGAAGCTCAGCGCGAGCACACCGACGAAGGGCTTCTTCACGCTAGGCGTGCGTTCCCGCGCCGGCGCATGCCTCCTGGGCGAGGGTGGCGTCGTTGTTCATCTCGTTCGCCGTGGTGTTGAGGCTGTCACCTGGGATGCGCAGCCCCATCTTGACCAGCAGCTTGGTCGCGTCGAGGGACCAACTCCGCATCGGGTTTGCGATCTCCGGCTGCAAGCCCGGTGTGTTCGCCGCTTCCATCGCCAGCGCGGCGCCCTGCCGCAACGCGGTTCGACCGGTCACATTGCTGGTGTCGACGGCGGGGTCCGAATAGCTGGAACCCTCGAACGCGTCGGCGAAGTCACCGTAGTACGTGGAGGCGCCGTCCAACACCTCGCCGAACTGGCCGCACGCCGCAACCGCTGCGGGTGTGGCGTCGTCGGACGTCGGTGCCGCGGCTACCTGAACCTGCACGGGCGATCCGGGATTGGCCGCCACGTCGTCATCGGCGGATGCCATTGGAATGCACGACATTCCGATCCCCACGCCGATGAACGACGCGAGCACGGCTCGCTGGCACACACGTGCTGGCCTCAACGGTTCCTCCAAGTCAGTCGGTTTCCCAAGCGCGCTTTGCTGTACCGGCGACCTGCCGGTCATCGGAACGATTTCGCGCAATATCACCGGCAGGTCCAGAAGGCACTCGGCACGTCAACCGTCAGCCCACCACATGTCTGAAGGGTGAACGGATCACGAACTCCCGGTTTCCATCGGCCGTCGAGTGGACGTCTTACTTCCCGCAAGCGCCGTGACCTCGAGATCCCTTGGCGCCGAGGCATGCCCGCATCGGCATTTCTGTGAGACCCCTGTCACTACCATCGCGGCAGACGCCCACTCGATGGGAACGAGGCGTGAATCGTTCGCCGTCCGTTCACCGTTTCGCAACCCAGCCAATACATGCTCCGACGCGACAGATTCGTTGGATCCGCTTGGATTCCGACCACGAGAGGCGCCATTACAACCATGTTGAACCGTTTTGCCATGCTGGCAGCTGTCTGCATCGCGATCCCGGTCGGGACCGCGCCCCTCGCGTTGGCCGACCCACCGCCTCCCGACCCCGCAGTGCAGCCGGTCGGCGACACCAACCCGCTGCCGCCCGAAGGTGCCGTTCCGTCGGCTCCTCCCGGCGTGCTGGACACCCCTGACGGCTGGCACCTTTCGGTCGTCGGTAGCAACGAGACACAGCTGCCCGTCGCACCGTTGACCACGGCCATCTCGTCGCGCGAATACCTGGTGGCCGGAACCTTCACCGGGACCGTCACCGGCGGCGGCAAGACCAAGCTGACCGGCGGAACGATGGAGGCCGGCGAGCAGATCGGCTGCGGCATCATCTCCGACGAGACGGAGATCAACCCGGGCGCCAGCTTCACGCCCGGCATCGGAATTCCGTTCACCGGCAACGCAACCGGCGCATTCGGCATCAGCCTGCAGGGCAAGGTCTACCTGAAGCCCGGCACCGTCACGACCGTCGCCATCGACAAGAAGAAGTTCAAGGGCACCTCGACGCGGATCACGATCACCGGCGTCCGCATCAAGACCGACCAGTGCGCCGGTCAGTCGTTCATCCGCTCGTACGCCACGCTGACGAGCTCGACCGACAACACCGACGACGTCATCACGTACCTCGGCGTCACCAAAGCCGTCTGACCACGTCGACCTCGAACGAGAGAATGAGATGTTGAATCGTTTTGCCACACTGGCTGCAGTCTGCATGCTGATCCCGGTCGGGACCGCGCCCGTCGCGCTGGCGGATCCTCCGCCGGATCCCGCGGTGGCGCCCGCCGCGGACGCCGGTCCCCCGCCGGACAACGGAGTCGTCGCGTCGGCCGAGCCGGGCGTCGTCACCACCCCGGACGGCTGGACGCTGACCGTCGTCGCCGCCAACGAGACCCAGCTGCCCGTTGCGCCGCTGACGACCGCGGTGTCGTCGCGCGAGTATCTGGTGGGCGGCACGTTCACCGGGACCGTCTCCGGCAAGGGCAAGACGTCCCTGGCCGGCGGCACGCTCGAGGCCGGTTACCAGATCGGCTGCGGCATCGAACTCGGCCAGGTCAGGTTGATCGGCTCCGTCGGCATCGGCACCTCGGGCTCCTCGCTCACCGGTGGCCTCGTCCCCACGGGCGTCACCTTCCCGATCTCGGGCACCATCGAGATCCACGCCAAGCCGGGCACCGTGTCGACCGTGACGGTGGACAAGAAGGACTTCAAGGCGGCGCCGGTGCGCGTCACGCTGAAGGACACCCACATCAAGGTCGACGGCTGCGTCGGACAGTCCTTCCTGCGGTCCTACGCGACGCTGACCAGCTCGACGACCGACACCGATGACGTCGTCGCGTACTACGGCGTGACGAAGGCCGTCTGACGCATGGCGGTTGCCAGGAAAGCGCACGTCGCGGCGTTCGGCATGCTCGCCCTCGCGGCGGCGGTCGCCTTCCCGGCGACCGCCGTTGCGGATCCTCCTGCGCCGGAACCCATTCCGCTGCCTGCGGATCCCGCGCTGCCACCGCCGCCTCCAGTCGGGCCGACGGTGCCGGTAATCGGCACGAATCTCGGGCCCGGCGGGCTCGGGGTGCTGGCGCAAAGCGGACAGGACCCCGTCCCGGGCGCGCTCGGCGCGCCCGCGGTCACGGGCCTGGATGCGGCGTCCGTGTTGGGGCAGGCCCCGGTTCCCTCGGCCCCGGGTGCGGGTCCGGGGGCACCACCGAACCTGAACGTGTTCAACAACGCCTACGGCGCCGGCGCCCTGAACGACGTGCCTGCGGCGCCCGGCCAGGGCACTCAGTTCGACGTGGCACCCGGCCAGGAAAACGCGGACGTCTCCCGCAGGGAATGGCTGGGGCGCTACATCGACCTGTACCGCGCAGGCGACCTGAAGGGCGGCCTGCTCGGCCAGATGCCGCAGGAGCAACTCGGCGAGCCACTGCCGGGTACCGCGCCCCCGCCCGGGACCAACGTCCCGCCGGGACTGGTGCAGTTCCTGCCGGATCCGGCGGCACCCGTGCCGCCTCCGCCCGGCTGATCGACTGAACCATTCGCGCCCATCGGCATCGCCGGTGGGCGCGAATTTCGTCGTCGGCCAGTCGCTTAGCTGCTCAGCCCGGCCAATTCCCTGCGTGCGACGCGTTCGACGAACAGGGGTACGTAGTCCCGAATGGGGCTGCCCTCGAACCGGGCATGACAGGAATGCACGACGGCGACCACCTCGTCAGTGGGGACCGCAGGATACTTCTCGGCGAGTCGCTCGACCAGCTGGTCGATGATCGTCTGTTCACTCAACTCGATCACAACCATTACGTTCCTCCGCCGTTCACCCACGCGTCAACTCAATCGGCGAACTTCACAGCGGCTTGACATTGGGGTGCCGGTAGTGACCTCAGTGTTGCCGGTTGCCGTCTCGCAGGTGTGGTGGATGCACGGCGGCGTCTTCGCTCTGGCGCAACCGGTGTCACACCGGGGCCGTGGCGCTGAAGTATGCCAGGGCGCCGGAGCTTTGCAGGCGATCGACTGCCAGTCCTGCGTCGGTGAGCCAGTGTCGTAGGTCGTCGACGGTTCCGCCGGCGCCAAAGACTCCTGCCCGCCGAAACGCGCGAATCACCAGATCCTGACGCCACCCGGCTCCACGCACTACCGAGTCACCGATCAGCCGGCCGCCCGGCTTGAGGCAGCGGGCGATCTCGCGGACCGCGGCAGCCGGGTCGGGCAGACAGTGCAGACCGTTGAAGGTCACGCACAAGTCGAACTCGTTGTCGCCGAACGGCATCCGTGTGATGTCGGCCTCGGTGAACTCAATGTCGTGGCGGCCGAGATCCTCTGCTCGACGCCGCGCGCGGGCCAGCATGTCCGTAGAGATATCGGCGGCAACGTATCGCACGCGCTGGCCTGATCGCAGGCCCCGCAGTGCCAGCCCGCCGCCGCACGGAACGTCGAGAACCGACGAGCCGTCGGGCAGGTGGGCGAGCATGCGGATGTTGTCGTAGAGAACGCGTGTATCAGTGGCCCACAGCGCTAGCCCGGCCGGCCTGGCCAACCATTCACGTTCCGCTGCGAAGTCGTAGGCGCCGCCGCCGATCCGGTCCACGAAGGTCCGCCCACCCCAGATCGATCGCTGCTCTGCCATGTCCACACTCTCGCTCCGCACCGAAAGGCTGTCAACGAGCCACCAGTCCTCCAGCGCGGGTGGCTATCTCGCGTGCGCCTCGAAGAATTGCCAGGACGCGAACGACGCGTTGGTCGTATGCGTGGTGGATCCGACGTCGGCGAGGACGTCCGGAGCGCTGGGCCAGGTATGGCCGCCGCCGTCGACGCTGAGGAGCACGACCGCAGTGCCCGCCGCGCACGGCGCGGACGTCGAGCGGCGCGTGACCGTGCCGTCGCCGGTGCTGGGCAGCACGTCCTGCGCCGGACCGTCCTGGCACCCATCGGCTTGGCGCCAGCGCTCGGACATCGCGGTCGCAGACAGGACGTCGCTGGCCCCGCCGCGTCCCGTCATCGGGCCACCGTTGAACGGGACGATCGGATCGGCGGTCCCGTGGAACTGCAGAACCGACACCGGCCTGGACGGATTGCACGGCACGTTCACGCCGAGCGTTCCCCCGACCGGGGCGATGGCCGCGACGAGATCGGCGCGATCACACGCCAGCCGGTTGGCCATGAACGCGCCGGCCGACAAGCCGGTGGCGAAGACGCGACCCGGATCGATGCCGAACTCCGCGACGAGTTTTCCGATCAGTGCCGAGAGGAAGCCGACGTCGTCGACTCCACGCCGGTCGGCAGGCGACGCACCGCGGCCGTCGGCCCAACTCAGGTCGATGCCGTCCGGGTAGACCGCAACGAAGCCGTACGTGTCGGCGACGGCGTCATAGTTCGTGAGCGCGGCCTGCGCAGCGCCCGTGGCGCCGGCGGCGTGCAGGTTCACCACGAGACCCGACGGATGCTCGACACCGGCCGGCACGTGCACGGAGTAGGTCCGGGCCAACCCCCCGAAGTCGAACTTGGCCGACGGCACGGGACTGGCCGACGCCACCGATCCTGGGGCGAGACACGCGATTGCACAGATCACGCCCGCCAGCGTCAGCCGGCCGAAACGTCCAATGACAGGGAGCATTCGCGGATGCTAAGCAGCGCGAGCAAACATCACACGAACGGGAAGCATCCGTTGCGCGCGGTCACGCGTGTGCGGTCACCGCGCCGGCCAGGTCGAGTTCGTCGGCCAGCGCACGCGCCGTATCCAACAGGGTCGGTAGCGCCGCACTCACCAGCAACTCCGTCATGCGTGTCGAGGGGCCGGACACCGAGATCGCTGCGCGGGCCGGCTCACCGGGAATGGTGACGGCGACGCAGCGGACGCCGACTTCCTGCTCCTCTTCGTCGAGGGCGTAGCCGTTCTCGCGAATGCGGCTGAGCTCATCCTGCATGGCCTCGAGCGTCGTGATCGTGTGCGTCGTCCTGGCGACGAGCCCGGAGCGGCGCAGGATCTCGGTGGCCCGGTCGGGCGGCATCGCGGCGAGCATCGCCTTGCCGACTGCGGTGCAGTGCATTCCCGCACGGCGGCCGACCTCGGTGAACATCCGCATCGCGTGCAGCCCGGGAACCTGTGCGGCATAGACGATTTCGTCACCATCGAGCAGGGCGAGGTTCGCACTCTCGCCCACCGCGTCGACGAGCCGCCGCAGGTGCGGCGTCGCCCACGTCCCGATCAACCGGCCTGCACCTTCGCCCAGCCGGACCAGCCGCGGGCCGAGGGCATATGCGCGCGACGGTTCCTGGCGCACGTACCCGAGGTCGACGAGCGTGCGGACCAGTCGGTGAATGGTGGGCACCGGCAAGCCGGACCGTTGGGCTAGTTCGGAGAGCGTCACGATGCCGCCCAGATCGGCCATCGTCTCCAGCAGCTCGAAGACGCGCGCGATCGACTGCACGCCGCCGGTCGAGCGTTCGGCGCCCCGTTCCGGCTTCTCCATCGGACCCCTATCCCATTGACTGCATACAGAATACCGCCTACTGTAGTCCACATCGCAAGAACGAAACTCCACGATACGAAAGAAGGCCAGCGTGACCCACGGTCTCCGCTACCTGGCGAATTGCTCGATCCTGTTCACCGAGATGCCGCTGCTACAGCGACCGGCCGCGGCGAAGGCCGCCGGATTCGACGCGGTGGAATTCTGGTGGCCCTTCGCCACCGCGGTGCCCGCGACCAGCGAGGTCGACGCGTTCACACGGGCGATCCGCGACGCGGGCCTCGACCTCATCGGCCTGAACTTCTTCGCAGGTGACCTGGCCGGGCCCGACTGCGGTGTGCTGTCCATCCCCGCACGCTCGACGGAGTTCCGGGACAACATCGACGTCGCCCTTGGCATCGGCACCGAGTTGGGCGTGCAGGCCTTCAACGCGCTATACGGCAACCGCGTCGACGGCGTGCCGCCGCAAGAGCAGGACGAGCTGGCCGCCGAAAACCTCGGTTACGCGGCGAAGGCTGCGGCCGGCATCGGCGCAACCGTGTTGATCGAACCGATCAGCGGGCCCAAGCCGTACCCGTTGCGCACCGCCGCGGACGTCGCCGCCGTGATCGGGCGGGTCAAGGCCGCAGGCCACGACAACGTCGGATTCCTTTGCGACCTCTACCATCTCGCATCGAACGGCGAATCCCTCGACGCGGTCATCGATCAATACGCGGCGGGCATCGCCCACGTACAGATCGCGGATGCACCCGGACGCGGCGAGCCGGGCACCGGCGAACTCGACATCGACGGATACCTCACCCGCATCGAGGCCGCCGGTTACCGCGGCTGGGTCGGTCTCGAGTACAAGCCGACCACCCCCACCACCGAAAGCCTCGCGTGGCTACCGCGCGAGCGCCGCAGCGCGACCACCGCACAGCACTAACGAACAGCACGGACGAAAAGGACCCCAAACACATGACCACCATTGCCTTCATCGGCCTCGGCATCATGGGCAAGCCCATGGCGATCAACCTCGTCGATGCCGGATTCGACGTCGTCGGATTCAACCTCGTCCAGCCTCCGATCGACGCGCTCGTCGCGGCGGGCGGTCGCGGCGCGTCCAGCATCGCCGAAGCCGTCAAGGACGCCGACGTGATCGCGACGATGGTGCCCGACTCCCCCGACGTCGAGGAAGTCCTCTCCGGAGCCGACGGCGTGTTCGCCAACGCCAGGGAGAACGCCCTGATCATCGACTTCTCGTCGATCCGACCGGACGTGTCGGCGCGGCTGGCGACCGAAGCCGAGCAGCGTGGCCTGCGCATCCTGGACGCCCCGGTGTCGGGCGGCGAGCAGGGCGCGATCGACGGCATCCTCTCGATCATGGTCGGCGGCACCCCCGAGAACTTCGCCGCCGCCGAGCCGATCCTGAACGCCGTCGGCAAGACGGTGGCCCTGGTCGGTCCTGCCGGGTCCGGGCAGACGGTCAAGGCGGCCAACCAGCTCATCGTGGCAGGCACCATCGAGCTCGTCGCCGAGGCCATCGTGTTCCTCGAGGCGTACGGGGTCGACACCGAAGCGGCGATCAAGGTGCTGGCGGGCGGGCTCGCGGGCAACGCCATCCTGCAGCGCAAGGCGGCAGGAATGCTGGCGCGCGACTTCACCCCCGGTTTCCGAATTGCGCTGCACGACAAGGACATGGGCATCGTCACCGCGGCCGCCCGGCAGGCCGGTGTCGTCATCCCGCTCGGTGCGGTGGTCGCGCAGTTGATCGCCTCGCTGAAGGCGCAGGGCGACGGAGGCCTCGACCACAGCGCGCTGCTCAAGGTCGTCGAGCAGCTTTCCGGCCGTAGCAAGTAATACAGGAACAGGAGATAGAGCCATGCCCCGTATGCGTGCAGTCGACGCGGCCGTCGCGATCCTGCAGGCCGAGGGCGTCGCCGACGTCTTCGGGCTGCCCGGCGCAGCCATCAATCCCTTCTACTCGGCGCTGCAGCGCAACGGCAGCATCCGCCACACGCTGGCCAGGCACGTCGAGGGCGCCTCGCACATGGCCGAGGGCTACACCCGGGCCAAGGCCGGCAACATCGGGGTGTGCATCGGCACGTCCGGTCCCGCGGGCACGGACATGATCACGGGCCTGTATTCCGCTGCCGCCGACTCCATCCCGATACTGTGCATCACCGGGCAGGCCCCGGTGGCCCGGCTGCACAAGGAGGACTTCCAGGCCGTCGACATCGCCTCCATCGCAAAGCCCTTGACGAAGATGGCCGTGACGGTCATGGAGCCGGCGCAGGTGCCGGGGACCTTCCAGCAGGCGTTTCACCTGATGCGGTCGGGGCGGCCGGGTCCCGTGCTCATCGACCTGCCCGTCGACGTGCAGGTGGCCGAGATCGAGTTCGACATCGACACGTATCAGCCTCTGCCGGTGTACAAACCGACCGCCAGCCGGGCCCAGGCCGAGAAGGCCATCGACATGCTGATCGCGGCGCAGCGGCCGCTGATCGTCGCCGGTGGCGGCATCGTCAACGCCGACGCGGCCGAACTGCTGGTCGAGTTCGCCGAAATCACCGGCGTGCCCGTCGTTCCCACGCTGATGGGCTGGGGCACCATCCCCGACGACCACCCGCTCATGGCCGGCATGGCCGGGCTGCAGACCGCGCACCGCTACGGCAACGCGACCATGCTGGCGTCGGACTTCGTGTTCGGCATCGGCAACCGGTGGGCCAACCGGCACACCGGTGGCCTCGAAACCTACCGTGCGGGACGCACATTCGTGCACGTCGACATCGAGCCGACGCAGATCGGCAGGGTCTTTCCCGCCGACTACGGCATCGTGTCCGACGCCGGTGCCGCACTCGACTTGTTCGTCGACGTGGCCCGTCAGCGCAAGGCGGCTGGCACGCTGCCCGACCGCAGCGCCTGGGCGGAGGAGTGCGCCGAGCGGAAGCGCACGCTGCACCGCAAGACGCATTTCGACAACGTCCCGGTGAAGCCGCAGCGGGTGTACGAGGAGATGAACCGCACGTTCGGCCCGGAAACCCGGTACGTCACGACGATCGGGCTGTCGCAGATCGCAGCCGCGCAATTCCTGCACGTGTACAAGCCTCGGCACTGGATCAACGCAGGCCAGGCGGGCCCACTCGGCTGGACCCTGCCCGCGGCACTCGGCGTGTGCGTCGCCGATCCGGACGCCACCGTCGTGGCACTCTCCGGTGACTACGACTTCCAGTTCCTCATCGAGGAATTGGCCGTCGGCGCGCAGTTCAACCTGCCCTACATCCACGTGCTGGTGAACAACGCCTACCTCGGTCTGATCAGGCAGGCACAACGCGCCTTCGACATGGACTACTGCGTGCAGCTGGCGTTCGACAACGTCAACGCCCCCGACATGAACGGCTACGGCGTCGACCACGTCGCGGTCGCGGAAGGCCTGGGCTGCAAGGCATTGCGCGTCACCGAGCCGGACGAGATCCTTCCCGCATTCGAACTCGCCAAGAAGTTGATGGCGGAGTTCCGCGTGCCGGTCATCGTCGAGATCATGCTCGAGCGCGTCACCAACATCGCGATGGGCACCGAGATCGACAACATCATCGAGTTCGAGGACCTCGCGTTGCTTCCCGAGGACGCCCCCACCGCCATGGCACTGCTGGACTGAAGGCATTCGGACGTGCACGTACTCGTCGCGCCCGACAAGTTCAAGGGATCGCTGAGCGCAGCCCAGGTCGCCACACACGTGGCAGCCGGGTTGCGTTCGGCGCTACCAGATCTCGCGGTCCGCGAGTTGCCGGTGGCCGACGGCGGCGACGGCACCGTCGACGCTGCGGTCCAGGCCGGCTTCACCCGCGTGCGCGTGCGGGCATCGGGACCCACGGCAGATCCGGTCGAGACCAGCTACGCCCGACGCGGCGACCTCGCGGTCGTCGAGATGGCGACGGTGTGCGGCCTGCTCAGGTTGCCAGGGGGTCGCCCTGCGCCACTGCGTGCCAGCAGCTACGGGCTCGGTGAGGTGGTGCGCGCTGCGGTGGACGCCGGCTGCCGACGAATCGTGCTCGGCATCGGCGGAAGCGCAAGCACCGACGGCGGCGCCGGGATGTTGCAGGCGCTCGGTGCACGTCTGCTCGACGAACGCGGCCGTCCGCTCCCACCGCGAGGACTGCCACTGGACGGCACGCCGTACACGTTGGACCTGACCGGAATCGCCCTGGCGCAAGGCAATGTCGAGATCGTCGTCGGTTGCGACGTCGACAACCCGCTCGTCGGGGTCCGTGGTGCGGCGGCGGTGTACGGGCCACAGAAGGGTGCGTCGCCACGGGACGTCTGCCTGCTCGACGCAGCGCTGCGTCGCTGGGCCGAGGCCGTCGCCAACGCAACCGGCAGCGACTGTGCCGCCGAAGCGGGCGCGGGGGCCGCGGGCGGCGTGGGCTTTGCGGCCATCGCGGTGCTCGGCGGCGTGCTGCGGCCTGGCATTCGCATCGTGCTGGACCTGGTGGAGTTCGCCGAACACCTCGTCGACTGCCGCCTGGTGATCACCGGCGAGGGTGCGCTCGACGAGCAGACACTCGCAGGAAAGGCGCCTGCAGGGGTGAGCGTCGCGGCGCGGAACGCCGGAGTTCCCGTCGTGGCAGTCGCGGGCCGATCCGCGCTGACGCCGGCCGATCTCGCCGGGGCGGGCATCGACGCGGTCTATCCACTCACCGAACTGGAGCCCGACTTGGTGCGCTCGATCGCCTATGCGGGGCCCTTGCTGGAAAGACTCGGCGCGCGGATCGCGCGGGAACTGCTCACGACACCGGCCACGCCGTAAAGGAAGCTGTCCGGACCGGCCCCATTGGATCTTGAAGACTGTATGCTAAATCCGCGACTAGGCTTCCGCCTGGCCGCACTAGCGCCATTACCACCGGGAGTCGGCCCATGATTCAGCGCCTTGCACCAGGCCAGGCCGCCGAAAAGGCGGCAAGTTCACCGCCGGCACGGCCCGCACGGCCGCCTCTTGAGCGCCCGGCACCGCTGCGCGCGGCGGTCTACGACGCGCTCACCGAGATGATCATCACCCGTGAACTGCAACCCGGCGAGCATCTGGTCGAGAACGAGCTCGCGGCCGCGCTGGGTGTGAGCAGGCAGCCGGTTCGAGAAGCGCTGCAGCGCTTGCAGAGCGAAGGCTGGGTGGACCTGCGCCCCGCCCTCGGTGCGTTCGTCCACGTACCCACCGACGCGGAGGCCGATCAGCTTCTCGCCGTGCGGACCCTGCTCGAGGCGGAGTCCGCCAGGCTGGCCGCCCAGCACGGGACACCGGAGCAGGTCGAACGACTTCGGGAGTTGCAGCGCACTGGGGAGAAGGCCCTTGCCGACGACGACCAGGAGGGTCTCGTCTCCGCCAACGCGGCCCTGCACGCCCATGTGGTCCTCATGTCCGGCAACGTCGTGCTGGCCGATCTCATCGGCTCCGTGGACCGCCGGGTGCGGTGGTACTACCTGCCCATCGCGCGTAGCCGCGGCAGGGCCGCGTGGGAGGAACACGCGGAGCTGATCGACGCGATCGGCCGCCAGGACTCCACGCGGGCAGGCGATCTCATGCACCGGCACACCGAGCGCACCAGGGAGATGTACCACGAGCGACGCCAGGAGACGGCCGAGGGAGTGGCCTGACCGGCACTCCTCCCTCGGCCGCCAACCCGTCAGTCGGCCAGCGTCGGCGCGAGCTTCATCCCGACCGCCGCATCGGCCTCCGCAGACGTGGCGCGGGCGCGCCCCGGCTGCCGTAGGAAGAGCGCGATCAGCGCCGAGACCAAGGCACTGGCCGCAGCGATCCAATAGGCGCCCGAATAGCCCCAGCTGTCAATCACGCTGGCGCCCACGCCAATTCCGACGACCGAGCCCAGCAGCTTCGAGCTGTAAATGAGGCCATAGTTGCTCGCATTGTTGTTCTCGCCGAAGTAGTCAGGGGTGAGCGAGGCGAACATCGGGTAGAACGCGCCGCCACCGAAGCCCACCAAGAAGGCGAAGAACAGGAACGCCAACTCGTTCCTCGCCTGGCCCGAGTAGAGCAGGCCGACCAGTGCCACCGCCGATACCAGCAGCACCACGAGCAGGGTCTGCTTGCGGCCGAACCGGTCGGAAACGTAGCCGGTCAGCGTGCGGCCGGTGCCGTTGACGATCGAGAGCACGCCTGCCGACGACGCCGCGATCAGCGGTCCGAAGCCGAGCTCCTTCGCGAACGGCACCATGTAGCTGATGCCGAAGAGTGAGACACCGGCGCTGATTCCGAGTGACAGCCACATCAGCGGCAGCATGCCGGTCTTGATCGCCGCCAGTGGGGTGTACTGCCGGACCGCGGGGGGATTCTTGCGGAGGCTCGCTGCGCCCTTCTTGGTGCTCGCCCACTGCAGCGGATCGACGTCGGCAGGCCACCAGTTCTTCGGCGGATCCCGGAACAGCAGTCCGCACACGGCGACGACGATCAGCATGTACACGCCGACCAGGTCGAGGACCCAGACGTAGGTGTTCGGATGCAGCGCATAGCTGAAGATGAAGATGAATGGCACGGCGCCGTAGGCGAATCCGCCGTTGACGAAGCCCGTCTTGCCACCTCGACGCTCCGGGTACCACTTGCCGACCATGTTGATGCACGTCGCATAGACCAGGCCGGCACCGATGCCACCGCATACCGAGAAGCCGAGGAAGCCGAGGACCAGACTGTCGAAGTTCGCGATGCTGATGAACCCGACCGCGGAAAGGACGGCGCCGACCAGCATGGCGGTCTTGGCCGAGACGATGCCGTTTTCGCGGAGCTTGCCTGCGGGGAAGGCGACGCCCGCCTGGAAGAACGCCCAGATGGACAGCAGCCAGAACGTCTCCGACATGCTCCAGCCGTGCGCCTCTCGCAGCGCCTCCTCGGCGGCGCCGTAGCCGTATTCGTAGACGCTGATTGCCACCATGGCGGCCCACGGCAACCAGACCATCCAGGCCCGGGACTTGCCGAGGAGTTCGCGATCGGTTTCACCGACGCGGTAGACGCGGTTGTTCGCGTCGGTGACTTCCCGATAACTTGCAATAGTTGACGACATCCTTGATTCTCTTTTTCTAGGGATCGTTGAAGGGTCCTGCATCTCCTGCCTCTCGCGTGGGGTTTTCGCGACCGGCACTAGGGCAGGCTTCGGCTCTACCCGGGGGTACGACCTCGGGTAGGCGTTGGGTGGTGTGGCCAGCGTTTTGGACTGTGCTGGTTGTGTTTTCGGCTCGACTGCCGCGCGGTCTACGTCATGACGGATTCACTCCTTCGTACCCAGGACCGGGCCACGTCGCTCAGATGACCCCGGCCGTCCTGAACAGCTCGAGCTGTTCACGCGTGTAGCCGAGTTCGGTGCAGATGTCCTCGGTGTGTTCGCCAAGCATCGGTGAGCGGACGATTTCCACGGGAGAGTCCGACAGCCGCAGCGGAGACCCGACGGTCTTGAACGTGCCTCGCTCGGGGTGATCGACGGTGACGATCGCGCCGAGATCGGCCAGTGTCTCGTCCTCGATCAGTTCCCGCGCGCCAAGCACCGGACCACAGGGCACGTTGAGGGCGTTCAACGCGTCCAGCGCCTCCCACTTGGTGTGCAGCTCGGTCCAGTCCTCGATGAGCGCAAAGACCTTGTCCAGCTTGGGAAGCCGGTCCTCGGGGCGCGCCCAGTCGGGGTGCTCGGCGAGGTCGGGACGGCCGATCAGTTCGGCCAGTGGTGCCCACACCTGGGGCTGGACGATCACGTAGATGTAGTCGTTGGGCCCGCCGCCCTTGGTGCGGACCGCCCACCCGGGTTGGCCGCCACCGGACGCGTTGCCCGAGCGGGGCACTTCGTCGCTGACGTGCTGATTCGGATATTCGCGCAACGGTCCGTGCTCCAGCCGTTGCTGGTCGCGCAGCTTCACCCGGCAGAGATTCAGCACGGCCTCCTGCATGGCGACCTCGACGCGTTGCCCGCGGCCGGTCTCGGTGCGCTGGTAGAGCGCTGCCAGGATTCCGGCCACCAGGTGGATGCCGGTTCCCGAGTCTCCGATCTGCGCACCGGTCGCCGTGGGCGGCCCGTCCTCGAACCCGGTGGTGGCCATGGAGCCGCCCATCGCTTGGGCGATGACTTCATATGCCTTGAAGTTGAAGTACTTTCCGCGGCCGAAGCCCTTGATGGAGGCATAGATCAGCCGGGGGTTCATCTCGTGCAGGCGCTCCCAGGTGAAGCCGAAGCGGTCGACGACGCCTGGTCCGAAGTTCTCCACCAGGATGTCGACGCGCGAGACCAGGTCACAGAAGACCTGCTTGCCCTCGGCGCTCTTCATGTTGAGCGTGATGCTGCGCTTGTTGCAGTTCAGCATCGTGAAGTAGAGGCTGTCCACGCCCGGCACGTCGCGCAGCTGACTGCGGGTGACGTCTCCGGTTCCCGGCGCCTCGAGCTTGATGACGTCCGCGCCGAGCCAGGCCAGCAGTTGCGTCGCCGAAGGACCGGACTGCACGTGCGTCATGTCGAGCACACGGACGCCGTCCAGGGCCTTACTCATCGGAGACCACCCCGGTCAAATGCTGAAAACATGATCTCGACTCCCTTGACTCGCTGATATCACCCGCTCCGCGACGCCGTGGTGAAGATCAACACAACATTGCATACCGTATGCGGTAGGCAATAGTGTGTCCCACGTAACAACTCTTGTCTAGGGGATACCGGCGACTTCTCACCAAGAGCTCACCCCTGGCCTCGAGACCCACATCGCAGAGGAGGTACCAGCCCACATGGTTGAAGTCATTTCCGCGGGGACCGATGCGCTGTTGGCCAACGCCCGGCGCTACCACAGCCAGTTCCAGCCCGGCGCGCCGAAACAACCACGCACCGGTGTGGTGGTGCTGACCTGCATGGATGCTCGGATCAACGTGTACGGCCTGCTCGGCCTGCGGGAGGGCGACGCCCACATCCTGCGCAACGCAGGCGCCGTGGTGACCGAGGACGTCATCCGTTCTCTCACCATCAGCCAACGCCTGCTCCACACGACCGACGTCATGGTGATCATGCACGCGTCGTGCGGCCTGCGGGACACCACCGACGAGCAGCTCACCGCCGCGATCCACGCCGACGTCGGGCACTGCCCCACCTGGCGCGCAGGCGCCTTCCGCGACGTGACGACGGAGTCTCGCCGTGGCGTCGCGCGGCTGCGCAACACCCCGTTCCTGCGCAACACTGACGCCATTCGCGGGTTCTGGTTCGACGAGGAAACCGGCGAACTGCACGAAGTCAGTTGACGCCGAGGCGAATTCGCCTCCGCCACCGGAGCCAAGTACGAGGAGAGATGGCATGGGACGTGTGACCAGCAGATTCCGAGTCGTGCGGATGGCCGATGGGGTAGCGACTTCCCGACCCGACACCCTGGCCGCCGAGGAGCCGCTGGAGATCCGCGTGGCCGGTCGTCCCCTTACGGTGACGATGCGCACCCCGGGCGACGACTTCGACCTGGCCCGCGGCTTCCTGGTCAGCGAGGGGATCTTGGGCGGCAAGGACGACATCGCGGCGATCCGGTACTGCGCCGGGGCGGTCGCCGACGGCACCAACACCTACAACTTGCTCGACGTGCTTCTCGCCGAAGGCGTTCCGCTCCCCGACCCCTCGTTGGAGCGCAACTTCTATACGACGTCCTCCTGCGGACTGTGCGGCAAGGCGAGCCTCGAGGCGGTGCGGACGAGCAGCCGGTGGCGCGTCGATCGAGATTCATTGCGCCTGACCGCGTCGACCATTTCCTCCCTGCCGGACAAGCTCAGGGCGGCGCAACGCGTCTTCGACCGCACAGGCGGACTCCATGCCGCGGCATTGTTCGACGCCGACGGCGACTTGTGGTGTGTCCGAGAAGATGTCGGCAGGCATAACGCGGTGGACAAGGTCATCGGCTGGGCGCTGGATGCCGGCCGTCTGCCGCTGAGCGGCACGATCCTGATGGTCAGCGGCAGAGCGTCGTTCGAGCTGGTGCAGAAGGCGGTGATGGCCGGGATCCCCGCCCTGGCCGCGGTATCCGCGCCGTCCTCACTCGCAGTCGACCTGGCCCGGGAGATGGGTTTGACGCTGATCGGCTTCCTGCGCGGATCGTCGATGAACATCTATTCCGGCGACGAACGAGTCGTAGGCGAAGCCGCCGTGCGGTGCTGACAGGTCGCTACGAGCCCGACTTCGCAAGCCGCTGTTCGTGATAGACCTGCCGAGTGCGATCCGTGTGCTGATTCATGATCTTGCTCGCCCACTCGGCGTCGCCCGCCCCGATGGCCTTGATCAGCTCGGCGTGCTCCGACCAGGCGTCCTGCCCGCGGGGCTGTGCGATCAGGTGGTAGTACCAACGCCACCGACGTTCGACCAGGCCGATGTGCTCGGCGAGCACGGCGTTACCCGCAAGCGTGGTGATGCCCGCATGCAGAGCCGCGTTGGCCACCACCAGCCCGTCGACGTCGTTGGCTGCCAGCGCATTCAGACCGTCCTGCTGCAGCTCCCATAGCCGGTTGACGTCCTCTGGCGTCGCGCGTTCGGCGGCAAGACGGGCGGAATAGGTCTCCAGTACCGAGCGGACGCCGAGCAGCTGGTCGGCCTCCGCTTCGGTGGGGCTGTGCACGAAGGCACCGAGCGCAGGACGAAGGTCTACCCAACCATCGGTCTGCAAGCGCTGCAACGCTTCCCGTACCGGCTGGCGGCTGACGCCCAGGTACTCGGCCAGCTCACTCTCGACCAGGTGCTGGCCCTGCTGCAGGGTGTCGTTCACGATCAGTTCCACGATGGCGTCGTAGACCGCCTGGCGCAGCGGCGCAGGACGCTGCACCCGACGCGCGGCGGCGTCGGACTGCGCTTTGCGAGAAGCCTGACCTGGCTCGCGCCGGGTCGGTAGGGAACGTGAAATCGCTGGCTCCTTCACTACGTTTGCTGGCAGTTTACAGGTTTTCGTATGCAATGAACCGCTGGCGCGCTAGTAGTAACCGTTCCCACATGGCTTAAACGGAGAACCCCGAGTGCGGGGACGTCCCTTCAGGACGTGTCCCGCACCCGGGGCGCTGGCTGGTAGCCGGCGAGCCGGCGCGACGCTAGTCGAGGACGAGTGCCGCGGACTCGTTCTCCTTGGTCTTGTCCGGCGTCCGCTCCCCCTTCGGCAGTTTGGGCTGCTTGAGGAGGATGGAGATGAAGGCGCAGCAGACGCCGACCGTGCCGGCGATCATGAATGCGGCGTCATAGCCCCAGTTGTCGACTACGACTGAACCCATACCGGCACCGACGAGACCGGAGATCACCTTCGAGCTGTAGACCAGGCCGTAGTTGGTCGCGTTGTTGTTTTCGCCGAAGTAGTCGGCGGTCATCGCGGCGAACAGCGGGAAGATCGCACCGCCTCCGAACCCGGAGACCATCGAGGCCAGCAGGAACAGGGGCATGCTGCCGATGGAGCCGGACAGGTACACCGCGTACTGGGAAAGCCCGAGCACCACGCAGACGATGATGAGCGTGTTCCGTCGTCCGTAGATGTCGGAGATCCAGCCGATCACGCCGCGCCCGGTGCCGTTGATGATCGCCTTGAGGCTCATCGCGAGAGCCACGATGCCGCCGGCGAATCCCATCTCCTTGCCGAAGGGGACCTGCATGGCGATGCCGAAGATGTTGATCCCTGCGGTGCAGAGCAGGACGAACCACATCATCGGCAGAATGCCGGTCTTGATGGCTTCCATCGGGGTGAACTGCTTGACGGCGGGCGGATTCTTGAGCAGGGCCCGCCGGATGCGGGGGTCATTGCTGGCGATCAGCGGGTCGACGTGCGCGGGCCACCAGTTCTTCGGCGGGTCCTTGAAGAAGAAGCCGCTGATTGCGACCAATGCGGCGAGGAAGACGCCGACCGCGAACAGGAGTCCCTCGTAGTTGCTGACGTCCAGGTACGAGGTGAACAGGAAGATGAAGGGGACCGAACCGTAGGCGAAGCCGCCGTTGACGAAGCCGGTCTTGCCGCCCTTGCGTTCGGGATACCACTTGCCGACCATGTTGACGCAGGTGGCGTAGACGAAACCGGCTGCGGCCCCGCCGAATACGCCGAATCCCAGGTACGCGAAGAATACGTGCGGGGAGAAGGCCAGCGATATGTAACCGATCAGCGCCCCGACGGAACCGAGCATCATGGCGGCCCTGGCCGACAACTTGCCGCTCTCCCGCAGCTTGCCCGCGGGGAACGCTACGGCGGCCTGGAAGAAGACCCATACGCCGAGCAGCCAGAAGATGTGGCCGTGTCCCCAGTGGTGTGCTTCTACGAGAGTGTCCTCGGCCGAGGTGAATGCGTACTCGGACGAACTGATCGCCATCATGGCGATCCACGGGAGCCAGACCATCCAGGCCCGTGACCGTCCGAGGATGTCGCGATCGGTTTCACCGATCCGGTACACCCTTCCGTTGCCGTCGATTACCTCTCGGTACGCCGGCTGCGCTTCTGACTTCATGCTGTGCGATCTCCTTATGGTCGCCTGCAACCGGCTCCAGACGGGTTCGAGCCGCAGGTCAACGACTGAGGCGTGCCCGACTGGACGGCAGCCAGCTTCGAATACTGCATACGGTATCTCTGTGTGACTTGCACCTCTAGGGAATGATCAAAGTGGCGCTTGTCACATCGGAATGTATACGGCATACAGTCTACGGCGCAAGGGTTTCTGTGACTTTCCCTTCGGTTCCCTGAAAAGGCCCTGACGTTGCTGGTGGCCGCGCTCGTCAGCCGAGGAAGGCAGGCACCTTCAACCTTGCCGACAGCGCAGCCACGATCGCTGCGGCGCAATATGGAAATCCGCTGACGCTAAAGGAGGCGCTAGAACGTGGGTGCCACGCCGACTTGCGCGCCAAGGTCCTCGAGCTCGGCGCGGGTCTTGTCGGCGAGCCGTATCCCGCCCGCCGAATGGTTTTCGTTCTCCGTGCGCTCTTCGAGTTCCCCTGGATAGAAGATTTCGTCGAAGCCGGCTGCCAGCGGCGCACTCTTGACCTCGTTGATGAGTTCGCCGACGGAGGCAAGGTAGTCGTCGGTATCGGCTATCGCAGCGACGTCAATGGCTATGAAGAGATGTCCTGCGCCGCTGGGCCTTTCGGCATCGTAGGGTCCGCCGACGCGGCTTGCGGTGTTACTTCCGGTGAGGGCGCCGGACAGCACGTCCATCATGAAGGTAATTGCATAACCCTTGTGGCCGGCCATTGGCAAGATGACGCCCTTGATTGCGTCGTTGGGATCGGTGGTGATGCGTCCCTCGCTGTCCATCGCCCAGCCGTCGGGGATCTGCTCACCGCGGTTTCGGGCAAGGTAGATCTTCCCGCGTGCGACGGCGGTGTTGGCGATGTCGACGGCGACCACCCCCGATGAGGTGGGCGACGGCGCAGCAATCGACCATGGGTTGGTTCCCAGGACCTTTTTGCGGCCACCCCATGGCGCCATGGCTGGACTGGCATTCGTCGTCAGGATGGCCACGCAACCGTCTTGGGCGGCGCGACGCGTGTAGTACATGGCGGTGCCGAAGTGATTCGAATTGCGAACGCCCACAACCCCAACGCCGTGTTCGCGCGCACGGGCGACGGCTTCGCGGCGGGCGATCCCGGCGAGGACCTGGCCCACGCCCGAGCGACCATCGAGGAGCAGCAAAGCGCCACCATCGATCAAGGTTTCCGGTTCGGTAGCCGCGCTCATGACTCCGCTGCGCAGTCTCGCCGCGTACCACGGTAGGCGCAGCACACCGTGGGACTGATGCCCCCACAGGTCGGCTTGCACGAGAGTGTCGATAACGAGTTCGGCGTCGTCAGCGGGCATGCCGAGCACGGTTAGAACGTCGCGACCGAAGTCGACGAGGGCTGCGGGCTTGACACGCTGCTGCGTCATCGTCCACCTGTCCGGGTTTTCCATTGGTACTTTATGGAATACACTATGGCATACCATGAGGCATGCGCACAACCTTGAAGGATCGAAATTCGTGTACACCCTGATCGTGTCATTGCAGGTCCGCCCCGTTGAGCGGGAACGCTTCCTGGCCGCCATCGCGGCCAATGCCGCCGCCTCGGTGCGCGATGAGCCCGGCTGTTTGCGTTTCGACGTGATGGAGGACGCACACCAGCCCAACCGCTTCTACTTCTACGAGATCTACCGAGATGCCGCCGCGTTCGATGACCACAGGGCCGCGCCCCACTTCGCGACCTGGCGCCAAGCCGCCGACGAGTGCGTCGTGCCGGGCAGCCAAGTCAACTCGTTCTCCGACCTGTTCGTCACGCATGCGGCCGTGGTGCCGGCGTGACGCTCCCCACCGCTCCCCAGCCCGCTCCGAAGGACGAAGGACCCTCCATGTCGTCACCGATCGTGACCATCAACCCTGCGACCGGCGTGCAACTGGCGAGCTATGCCGCGATGACACCAGCTCAGATCGAGGCCGCGTTGAACACCGCAGACTTGGCCCAACAGGCCTGGGCCGAAGAGGATTTCAAGGTTCGAGGCGAAGTCCTGCGCACCGCGGCGGGGTTGCTGCGCGACCGCGACGCCGAGCTGGCACTGCTGATCACCCGCGAGATGGGCAAGCCGCTGCCCGAAGCCCGCGCCGAGGTGCACAAGTGCGCCGCCGGCCTCGAGTTCTACGCGGACAATGCCCAGACCTTCTTGGCCAACGAGCCTTTTGAGACCTCGGCGGATCGCAGCTGGGTGTCCTATGAGCCGGTCGGTGTGGTGCTCGCGGTGATGCCGTGGAACTTCCCGCTGTGGCAAGTCTTCCGATTCGCCGCCCCTGCCCTGATGGCGGGCAACGCCACACTGCTGAAGCACTCCCCCAACACCACCGGCGCCGCCCTGGCCTGCCAGGACATTCTGTCGTCCGCGGGTCTGCCCGACGGCTTGTTCACCGCACTACTGATAAGCGAGCCGGACGTTCCCGCCACCACCGAGCGGCTGATCGCCGACTCCCGGGTGGGCGCGGTGACCATCACCGGCAGCGAGCGCGCCGGCAGGGCGGTCGGCTCGATCGCCGGCCGAGAAATCAAGAAGTCGGTGTTGGAACTCGGCGGCTCCGACCCTTTCATCGTGCTCGCCGACGCCGACCTGTCCCACGTCGCCGCTCTCGCAGTCAAAGGCCGCTTCCTCAACGCGGGCCAGAGCTGTATCTCTCCAAAGCGGTTCATCGTCGAAGAGGTGGTAGCCGAGGAGTTCACCCGCCTGGTGGTCGAACACACCCGCGCGTTGACGGTCGGCGACCCCGAGTCGCCCGGCACCGATGTTGGACCCATGGCCCGCCGCGATCTACGGGACGGCGTCGCCGCCCAGGTCAGCGCAGCGGTGGAGGCAGGCGCGACACTCCTGTGCGGCGGACACAGCCGCGACGATCTCGGTGGGTTCTACTACCAGCCAACGGTATTGGCCGCCGTCTCCGCAGGCATGTCGGTGTACGCCGAGGAGGTGTTCGGTCCGGTCGCCACGATCATCGGCGTCGCCGACGTCGAGGAGGCCATCGCAGTCGCCAACGACACTCCGTTCGGGCTGGGAGCCAGCGTGTGGAGCGGCGACGTCGACGCCGCCGTGGCCGTCGGACGCCGCGTCACATCCGGTGCCTGCTTCATCAACTCGATCGTCGCGTCGGACCCACGCATGCCGTTCGGCGGCACCAAACGTAGCGGCTATGGGCGCGAACTCGCCGCAGCAGGCATCCGCGAATTCGTCAACATCCGCACCTGGTGGGCGATGAACAAGCCGCAAACCCACGCGCCTGCCTCCGAATAGGCTCCAACTCAACCCATTACGCACCACTCCGAGATCAAGGAGTCCTGAGCATGCCTGAAACTCGTGCCACCGAGCGGTCGACCAAACTGCGCGACGGTCGTACCGCGGCTATCTTGCGGCCCGCCGACATCACGCCCCGGCAGCGCGGGGGTGGCGCGCGCACCATCCCGATGGTGTCCCAACAGGTCGGCGCCAAGGACTTCCTCAACGGCGTCACCATGTTCGGCCCCGCAGCGGCCATTCCCGAGCACTTCCACAACTGTGACGAGTCGGTCTTGGTCCTGCAGGGCTCTGCCGTCGCCCATATCGACGGTCAGACGTATCCCGTTGGCGCCGGCGACACTTCGTTCATCCCCGCCGGCATCCCGCACTTCTTCCAGAATGCCTCCGAGACGGCAGAACTGCACATCTTCTGGACCTACGCCTCAGTCGACGCCGACCGCACGATCGTCGCGACCGGCGTCACTACGCGCATCGACGAAGAGCACGGCACCAATATCACGTGAGTTGACCGGCAATGATCCCGCCGGCATAGTGGGAACGCTTGGCGCACCGTGGCGGACCGCGACCGGCGGACAACAACAACGATTCATGATCTGGGATTCCGCGGGCCGCATCCTCTACGCGGCGAATCAGAAGACCACACCATCGTCCCGCTCGCCCAAGACCGGTCAACCGGGGCCCTCACACCCGTCGGCGCCCCCGTGCCCACCGGTACGCCGTCGGCACTCGCATTCGTCGAAAGCTGACCCCCATCACGCCAACGGCGGTGACACCATCGAGGTGTCACCGCTGTCGACGAGCAGGCGGCTGACCGCTACTCCTTTACCGAGACGACCGGACAGGGCGCATCGACGAGGATGTCGCGAGTGTGACTCCCCATGAACAACTTCAGTGTCGGCGAGCGCTTCTGCATGCCGATCACAACGAGGTCGGCATTTACGTCCTCGGCCAACTCGATGACGCCGTGCGCGGGATCGGCTGATCTGGAATGGATTTCGTGACTTACTGCGGTACCACGCAGCTGTGCAGTGATCTCATCGACCAGTGTTGGTGACACGTAGCGCGGCCCGCCTGGAATATCGGTGGACGGACCCAATACGACATGGAGAGTGAGCTCGCCGGAACCACCGCCCGTCATGCGCAGTGCCGTGCTGGCATTCAATGCCCATTGCAGAGCGGCGCGGCTCTCCGGCCGTTCGTTGACCAATACGACGATATTTCTCATCCGTGGCTCCTAGAACGGGTAGGCGGCGGTTAGGAGACCGACGGTGAGCATGACCAGACCGACGACGCTCGCCCGCCAGATGGCCTTGCGCATGTGGTCGCCGAGTTCGACCTTGGCCAGACCGACGAGCAACAGGAACGAGGCGACCAGCGGGCTGGAGGTGTGCAGCGGCTGGCCGGTGATCGCCGCTCGAGCCATCTCGTCGGCCGTGATGCCGTAGTGCGATGCGGCTTCGGTGAGCACCGGGAGCACGCCGAAGAAGAAGGCATCGTTGCTCATGAAGAAGGTCAACGGCAGGCTGAGCACACCGGCGATGAGCGCCAAATGAGGTCCGAAACTGGTCGGGATGGTGTCGACCAGCCAGCCGGCCATGGCCTCGACCATGCCGGTGCCGTTGAGCACGCCAGTCAGCACGGACGCGGCGAAGACGAGGGCGACCACCGACACCACGCTTGCGGCATGTGCCTTGAGTTGGTCGGCCTGTTCGGCCACGCGCGGGAAGTTCAGCACCAGGGCCAGTCCGACACCGATCATCAGGATCACCGGGGGCTCGACAAGGCCCCAGACCAGCATCACCATGACGGCGGCAGTAAGGGCGAAGTTGACCCACACCAGTTTCGGTCGTGCCTTGGGGCGGTGTAGATGGCCGGCCGCGTCGGCCGGCAGCGCGGCGAAATCGGAAGGGGTCCAATGCGGTTCGTTGCTGCCGTGGCGTGGTTCCCCCAGCGCGGCCGGTGGAACCACGGAATGCGAACCACCGGCAACCGCCGCGAGTTCTTCCGACTTGACCGTAACCGACTCCAGCTCAACGTCTTCAGCCTTCTCGTCGACCAGCGACAGGTGCCCAATACGCTTGCGTTCTCGCCGTCCGAGGAAGTACGAAAGCAGTAGCACGACGACGATGCCGGCGAGAATCGACGGGATCATGGGGACGAAGATGTCGATCGGCGAGACGTTGAGCGCTGCGGCCGCCCGCGCGGTGGACCCACCCCACGGCACCGTGTTGAGCACGCCGTTGGCAGTCGCGGCCACGACCGTCAGTACCACCGGACTCATCCGCAATTTTAGATAGATCGGCAAGAACGCCGAGGTGACGATGATGAACGTCGTCGAGCCGTCACCGTCGAGGGAGACGATCGAGGTCAACAGCGCGGTGCCGACGACCAGGCGCATCGGGTCGTTCTTGACGAACCGCAAGATCAGTCGGATCAGCGGATCGAATAGTCCGACGTCGATCATGATTCCGAAGAACGTAATCGCGAAGAACAGCAACGCCGCGGTCGGCGCCAGCTTGAGCAGCGCCTCCATGATCATCTCCGACAGGCCCAGTCCTGCGCCGGCGAAGAGCCCAAAGATGGTCGGCACCAAGATCAGTGCCGCCACCGGGGTTATGCGCTTCGTCATGATCAGGTACATGAAGGCCGTGATCATGGAAAAGCCAAGTATGACGAGCATCGCTTCCCCTTCGGTATGTGGTGTGCATCATGGCATACCATAAGGCATACACTGTCGTACGCCAATAGGCGTGTTATGCTGCATACGTGGTTCGCGACAGCAAGGGCGATCAGGTCTACACCGCGCTGCGAGACGAGATCCTCAACGGAGCGCTGCGCCCGGGCGAATCGCTAAGTGTCCTGGGCGTCGCCGAGCGTTTCAGCGCATCGCGCACACCCATCCGCGACGCCTTCATGCGCTTGGAATCCGACGGACTGGTGTCGCTGATCGACCGCCAAGGCGCCCGCGTGTCACCAATCTCCATCCGCGGAGTTCGCGATCTGTTCGAACTCCGAGCCCTTCTGGAAGGCACCGCAACTCGGCAAGTCGCCGAGGCCGCCGCACACGACGACAAGATTCGCGGGGTATTCGCCGACCTCGTCGAGCAGTTCACAACAGTGGCTGCCGAGCCGCCGTCCCCCCGCCGGCGCGACCAGTTCTACGAACTCGCCGAAGCCTACGATCAGGAGATCATCGCGCACACCCGCAATGATCAACTGGCCCGGACGATCGCCGACCTCCGCCCGCACAGCGCGCGGTTGCGGATCATCGCCCATTCGCCGCCCGACCGTCTCGACGTTTCGCTCCAAGAGCATCTCGCGATGTGCAACGCAATTGTCGAGCAGGACGCGGCGGCCGCGTCCGCCGCGTGCACCGAACATCTGGCGAACACACAGAAGACGATCCTCGAAGCCGTCATGAACGCGGACCACCAAGCAGGCCCGGTCAGCCTCGTCACGCCGTAGCCGGCCGAGGTCATTCAGCTGTCGCTGACCACTAATGCACGCTCACGGCGCCCGCCTTCGCCGGGTCTCGGATCTCGACTTGCCAAAGGCACTGCGCTGCAATCTATTTGATCGCTGTGGCGTTGGCTGATGATCCTACTCCCCCTGTGATGTTCAAGGGTTTCACGATGAGCAGGCATTTGTACGTTCGTTCACCGCTTGCATGGCACCACGTCCGGAATCGTTGTGCGGGCCATCGATTTACGACTTCATCGTCGGCCTGAGGTGGCGGACGACACCAGAGTCGTTCCGCTGTGCAGAACAGGCGACGGCCGAGTTCGCGCAAAGGTCGCGCCTCTGCTAGTTTCCATACCAGGCGTTACGATAACGTTCATTATGGAAAATGGACGGGAGTTCATGACGAACGAGTTGAAGGGCAAGGTCGCGCTGGTCACCGGAGGCTCCCGAGGTCTCGGAGCCGCGACGGCCCTGGCACTGGCCGAGAAGGACGCCGACGTGGCAATCAGTTACGTGGCGTCGGCGGAAAAGGCGGAGGCGGTGGTTCGCGAGCTCGAAACGACGGGTGTGTGCGCCATCGCGATCAAGAGCGACCAGGCCGACCCCTCGGTGGCCGCAGCCCTGGTCGACGCCGTGGTCGCCCACTTCGGTGCGCTCGACATCCTGGTGAACAACGCGGCCATCACCGTGCAGGGCCAGCTAGTGGACGATCCGGACATCGACACCGCGGCCCTGGATCGTCAGTGGCAGACGAACGTTCTCGGCGTCTTGGCCACGACGCGAGCCGCGGCGCGGAAACTCTCCGACGGCGGCCGCATCGTCTTCATCGGCTCCGCCATCGCCAGTCGCGTCGCCTTCCCCGGCGTCGCGGACTACGCGGGCACCAAGGCCGCCATCGCTGGATACGCCAAGGGCGTCGCGCGTGATCTGGGGCAGCGCAACATCACCGTCAACGTGGTGCAGCCCGGCATCATGCCGACCGACATGGCAGCCGACGCCGCCCACAACGTTCCCGACAACATGATGGAGCTCCACGCGATCAGTCGGATCGCCACGCTGGAAGAGGTCGCGGCGACCGTCTGCTTCCTCGCAAGCTCACACGCCGACTACATCAGCGGCAGCGTCCTCGACGTGGCAGGCGGATTCCACATCTAGGACACCTGACCCCAATCAACGCTCACACGAACACCATTCACGCGTACACACCGAAGGAGAATTCATGACCGAGAAGTTTGGCGCCAAGTCCACGGCCGACGAAGTGCTTGCAGGCGTCGACCTCACCGGGAAGCGATTCCTCGTCACCGGAGCATCGTCGGGCATCGGCCTCGAGACCGTCCGCTCACTGGTCGCCAAGGGCGCCCACGTCGTCGGCACCGCAAGGGATCTCGCGAAGGCGGAATCTGCCACCGCCCCAGTGCGGGAAGCCACAACCCATGGCGGCCATCTGGACCTGATCGAGCTTGACCTCGCTTCCTTGCACAGCGTGCGCGTATGCGCGGACAAGCTGCTGGCAGAGGGTCAACGGTTCGACGCCATCATCGCCAACGCCGGTGTCATGGCCACCCCGCCTGCATGGACCGTCGACGGCTTCGAGCTCCAATTCGGAACCAACCACCTGGGCCACTTCGCGTTGATCACGGCCATCGAGCAATTGCTCGTCGACGGCGGCCGCCTCGTCGTGCTGTCGTCGCAGGCTCATCGCGCCTCCGACGTCGACCTGGACGACCCGAACTTTCGGAATCAGGATTACGACCCGTTCGTCGCCTACGGTCGGTCGAAGACGGCAAACATCCTGTTCGCCACGGAATTCGACCGGCGGCACCGCGATCGCGGCATCCGGGCTGCGGCGGTCATGCCAGGCAACAGCCTCACCGACCTGCCAAGGCACTTCGCTCCCGAAGAGTTGCAGAGCCTCTTCGAGACGGTCGGCAAGGCTCGCGACGAGGCCGGCCTTCCGCCAGCGGAACTGAAGGAGATCCCGCAGGCCGCGGCCACCTCGGTGTGGGCTGCGGTCGTCGCCGACGCTGACGTGATCGGCGGGCACTACCTCGAAGATTGCGCGGTCGCGCCGGTGGAGGACACGCCCAACGCGTTCGCCGACGGCGTCCGGTCCTACGCGCTCGACCCAGACACGGCCAAGCAGCTCTGGGTCCGCAGCGAGGAATTGATCGACGCTGCAGCAGAACGACGAGCCGCCACGGGCCGAGATGAAGCAGCGTCGTAGTCATGTCCAACACCGACCTTCGCGACTTCTACAGGCTGTACATCGAGACGCTCAACGCTCACGAGTTCGACCTCATGGACGAGTTCATCGACGACCAGACCATGCACCACGGTGAGCCAGGTACCCGTGACGCCGTCGTCGCGGACCTCAAGGGGATCGTCGATGCGGTACCCGACTTTCGTTGGGAAGTGACGGAACTGCTCGTCAACGGCGACCGTCTGGCCGTGCGGCTGATCAACAGGGGTACCTCCGTGAAGGAGTGGCTCGGCGTCGCTCCCACCGGTGGCTCGTTCGAGATCGTCGAGTACGCCCTTTACCAGGTTCGCAACGGACGCTTCGTGCAGATGTCGAACTTTCACGACGTGGAGGGCTTGAAGCGTCAGCTGGTCGGACGGCAATCATGACGACCGGCAGTACCGGCTCGCGGTTGGTGGCGTGCGGTCCTACCCGCTCGACCCAGACACGGCCAATTGGCGCTGCTACCATTTAGTAATGGCCATTATGGAAAGTGGACAGGTCCGCTGATGGGGCGCCATCGTGAATTCGACGTAGACGAAGCACTCGACGCAGCGCTTCGCGTCTTCTGGTCGAAGGGCTACGAGGGCGCCTCATACGCGGACCTGACCAAGGCCGCCGGCGTCGAACGACCGGCGCTGTATTCCGCCTTCGGCAACAAGGAAGCGCTGTTCCGAAAAGCCTTGGATCGCTACTACGAGCACTACCTGCACTACCTGCCCGAGGCCATGCAGTTGCCGACGGCGCGAGAAGTGGCTGCGCACATCCTGTTCAACGCCGTGGAACTCAATACCCGCTACCCGGAGCACACGGGATGCCTCGGGATCAACGGCGTCCTCGCGGCTTCGGATGACGCAGAACCCGTGCGGCAGGCGATGATCGACGCGCGCGCCGTCGCCGAGGGGAAGCTACGCGACCGTTTCCAGCGCGCCAAAACCGACGGCGACCTTCCCGAGACGGCCGATCCGGAGGTTCTGGCCGCGTTCGTCATCGCCGTCACTCACGGCATGGCAGTCCAGGCCAAGGCTGGCTTCAGCCGCGACAAGTTGATGGCCATTGCGGAGCAGGCACTCTCGACGTGGCCTACCAGCCAGTGACAATCCGGCGACGTGTTCCTTGCCTCGGACGAGTCGGCATACATCACGGGCAGCGACTTCCAAGTCGACGGCGGAATCATGCTGTAACGCTTGCCAACCATCGACACAAACAGACACAAATAGGATACGAATCATGTTGCGAAACATCAGGATCGGCGTACAGCTGAATCCCGCGGGGATCACCGACTACCCGACGTGGCGCGCAGCGGTGCGGCACGCCGAGCAGCTGGGCACCGACGTGATCTTCGGGTACGACCACTTCCTCTCACCGAAGGCCGAGATCCCCGGTGCCGAACCGATCCCGGAGGGCACCCCCGAGCTGACGAACTTCGAGGGCTGGACGGCGCTGGCCGGGTGGGGCGAGATCACCACGCGGGCCGAGATCGGGTTGCTCGTCACCGGGATCGGCTTCCGCAATCCAGACCTGCTGGCCGACATGGCCCGCACCGTCGACCACATCAGCGGCGGCCGCCTCATCCTCGGCGTTGGTGCGGGATGGTTCGAAAGGGAGTACAAGACATACGGTTACGACTTCGGGACCGTCAAGTCGCGAATGGACTTGTTCGACGACGGTCTGCTGAGGATCAAGAATCGCTTACACCAGCTCACTCCCCCGCCGGTGCGCAAGATTCCCGTCCTCATCGGCGGTTCCGGTGCGAAGCGCACACTGCCCGCAGTCGCGCGCCACGCCGACATCTGGCACTCCAAGCTGCCGATCGACGCCTACCGCGACGCAACCGCCCGCGTCGGGGAGCTCGCCGAGGGATTTGGGCGGGCGAGCGGGGACATCGAGCGCTCAGTCAGCTGGGACGACGAGCGCAGCTCCGAACAGTACGCCGATGCCGGGGCGACGCTGTTCATCATCGAACTTTGGCCTGCCTCAGACGGATACGACTTCTCCACGCTCGAGGAGATGATCAAGTGGCGCGACGCACAGTCCGCCGTCGCATGACTTGAGCTTCGGAACCCAGCGGCAACTCACCACGAAAAAGCGGCGGCCTTTTTCTCATTTTCATGGCGAATCCTATGACCGTACCTGCCGCAGATCCTTCACACAGCGCTGACGGAGAGCAACACAGCGAGTGACACCGCCGCCGAACGAGCGGTTCTGCAACCGGTGGCTACATCCGGAAACGGCTGTGTGGGCACGGCTGATCCACAGCGGCGAACATCGGGCAGTTCTCCATCGGCATAGGCATATTCATGTTGCCGTTGCAGCACCACATCAGATGCGTGCCGTTGCCATCGGCGTAGACCACAGCCATCGGGTCTGCGCCTAGGGCATCGAAATAGACTTCGCCGCTTGCATTTTGCCCTTGCGCAAGCGTTGCGGCGGGAAGGCCTTGCGGAATGGCGATCTGCCACAACACGGGATAGTGCTGACCGTCGGCGGAAACGGCCTGCAGGTTGGGAATGATAGGTGTGACTGTGCCCGTGACGGCGCGTACTGTCGCCGAGGCTTCCCAGAGCACTCCGCGAGGGGTGTAGCCCGGAAGGACCGCCGTGGACTTCTGTAGGTCGGTGATGACCCATTCCTGCACCACCGCACCGCCTGCGTCGACGATTTGTTGAGCCGAGCCGAATTCGTGGTGGCGATGCTCAGTGGCGAAGGCTGGCGCGGCGAAGGCGGTTGCCGCGGCGATGAGTGAAGTGGTGATCGTCGTGGTGAGTGCGGTGCGTAGTCGCATGGTTATGTGCCCTTTCGGAATTAGGTAAGTAGTCACACGGCGAAGCCGGGCGGGGGCCGACGGGCGGGCAGCCGGCCCAGGAACCGTTGCGTCCTGGGTGGCCGCCCGACCGTCATTCGGGTCGATGTGCTCCGCCGCTGGTCAGGCGTGGCACTGGCATGACGACTTTTCATTCGAGATGGTTTCCGACTGGCCCGTGTCGCCTTCGGGCCGCCAATCGAAGGGAAAGTGCTTACTGGAGCCGCCGCGGTACTCGTGCGACCACTCAAAGCCGACAGCGTGATCACGCTCGACGACACCCCACGTGGCGACCTGCCCGGGCCCGACCTCCGCGCCTGGGGCGTTGACGGTGGTGACGCGCTGGTTGGGATCAGATGTGGGACCGGTCAGCGCCGCAACCCGCACGTCCACCTTGGCCGGGATTTCGGCGCGCCAGTAGGCCAGATCGTCCGCGGCCTCGAAGGTTATTGGCGCGTATTCGATGCCACGCAAATCCGCTATCAAGCTTGCGAATTCGGCCGGCCAGCCGCCTACCTTCCCGGTGAAGATGTGCTCCAACGCCTCACGCTGGGCGGGATCGGCCTTTGCGTCGATGTAGAACATCAGCTTCATCATGGCGTTGGTATCACCGACCCACATGTTGCCGGTGAACTCGCCGAGCGAGACGACGTTCAGTCCCGCCAGATCCACCTCGCCGAAGTGGCCCTCGCGGACATGCCAGACGAGGGTGAACAAGCAGTCGCCGTGGGTGGGCGCTTGAGCGAAGCTGCACGGGCAGGGCAGTTTGCAACTGCACACGTCGAACCAGTCACCGCGCAGATGCCAGTCGGTTGCCGCCGAGGTCCTAGTCATCACTTCATCCTCTCGTTTATACCCCTGGGGGGTATCCAGACATGGTGACGCTAGCGCACATGGCCGTGGTGCGCAAGTACCCCCTGGGGGTATATCGGTGTCGCGGGTAAACCGGATCGCCGTAGTCGCGGTGCAGTGCCGCGATCGCGACATGCACACCGATTAGCGCCAAGGTCGGCACGGGCGATATCGCCGGCACGGATCTGCCGATTCCGTTCGACCAGATCAGCGCGCAGGCCGGTCGACTCCCCGCCCATCGCGGTACGGGGTTGGCGCTCCCATAGACAAGTGACCCACGTCACGTTATAGTTATCGCATACTGTATGCAAAGGAGTGAACATGACGGACACCGGTGCCTCAGTCACAGTCGTCGAAGTCCGCGACCACCGCGGACGTTCCTACCGCGTCGGTGAGCAGCCACACGACCTCACCGGACACTCCAGGCGTTGGATGCTGTGGCTGTCGTGGGTCGCGATGGCAGGAATCGGCGTGCTGCAGTACGGCTACGGCGTCGCCGTCGCCGCCCTGGACATGACCAACGGGTCGACGGCCGCCGGCGCCCTCTGGGTGCTCGCCCTCTGGGTGGTCTTTCAGGCAGGCGCGGCCGCGCCCACTGCCGCACTGAGCCACCGCTTCGCGCTGTCCCCCGGACGTGCAGTCCTCATCGGTGCCGTCTTGTGCGCCGCCGGGCCACTCACCCTCGCCCACACCGACAGCCTCGTCCTCGCCGTGCTCGGATACTCCGTGCTGTCCGGCACCGGAGCGGGCATGGTCTACGCCACGTGCACGGCCACCGTCGCGAAGTGGTATCCGGAGGAACGCGCCGTCCGGGTGGGTTTCGTCACCGGGGCCTTCGGCTTCGGCGCCGTTCCGTTCATTGCGCTCTTCGCCGCCTTCCTCGTGCCGGGAAACCGCGCCGAGCTCTTCACCGGGATCGGCGTGTGCGTCCTGCTCATCGTCGCCGGTTGTGGCGCGCTCCTGCGGGACCCACCGGCCGGCTGGTGGCCACGCGACATCGATCCAAAACGGTGGGCCTTCGACAAGCGGTTGAACCGCAGCCTGCGCAACAACGTCCCCGCAGCGCGGCAGTACTCGCCCGGTCAAGCGGTCCGGACGCCCGCGTTCGTCGTCATGTACCTCATCCTCGTCATCGCCGCCGCGGCGTCGCTGCTGGCGATCGTGTACGTCCCGATCGTGGCCATCCAGCAAGGCTTTTCGCTGGGCATCGGCGCTGCCGCGGTTGGGCTGCTTGCCGTGGTCAACGGCGCGGGCCGCAGCGTGGCCGGTCGCCTCTCCGACCGGTTCGGCCGACGCCAAACGCTGAGCGTCGCGCTTCTGCTCGAAGGCTGCGCCCAGCTGGGCCTCGTCTATTCGGCCTCCAGCGGACTACCGGCGGCGTTCGTCGCATCCGCCGCGCTGAGCGGGATGGCCGGCGGCGCGTTCTACCCACTCTTCGCCAGCCTGGTTGCCGACTACTTCGGCGAGCCCAACGCCGTGCGCAACTTCGGCCTCGTCTACAGCGCCAAGCTGTTCGGCGGGTTCATCGGAGTCGGGATACCTGCCCTGCTGGTGTCCGCGCACGGACTCACGGCCGTGTTCGTCACCGCCGGCCTGCTCAGCCTGTGCGCCGCCGCCATGACGCGCCTGTTGCACCGCCCCGGGCTGCCGATCGTGTGCCTGCCGCGGTGACGAACACCGCACCGAATAGTCCTGTGCCGACCAACATTCAAGGAGACATGATGGCCACCACGAAGGAAGTCGCCGAGCTGCACCAACTGATCGGTGCCCTAGGTCGGTGCGTGAAGACGTTGGCGTCGACGCAGGGTGACACCCCAGCGATGCGTCGCGTCATCAATGACGTCGAACGAATCCTCAATGGCATCGACCGCCTGGACATCGACGCCGAGGAGCTGGAGCTGGCATGTGGGCTCGCCCTGGCCAAGGGGCGCGGCGCGATGATCCAGATACCCGACACCGATTACGACCACGGCTTCTGGCGGGACGTCGATCACGAGGGCGTCGGCGGTCAGCGGGCAAGCTGAAGCCGCGGCTCCAGATAGTCGTGGTGGCTACGGCAGCAGTTGCGCCGCAGCCACCACGACGGGATCGATATCACTGGATCCGGCGGCGACCAGGTCGACCAGCCGGCGCTTCATGCGCGGGTCCCAGAACCTCTTGACGTGATCGGCTACCGCCGTGACCACCTGGTCGGCCGGCAGATAGTTCAAGTTCAGGGCGATGTCGTTGACCATCCTGAGCTCCGCGGATTCATTGTGCGACACGTCAGTCCACCAATCCCGATTCCAAGATGCGATCTGCCGGGGCCTCGTCGTGCTGCCGGGACGTCGGATGGGTGAGGACTACCTGGACGGCCGTCACCTTGTACTCGGGGCAGTTCGTCGCCCAGTCCGAGTTCTCGGTGGTGAGCACGTTGGTGCCCGAGATCGGGTGATGGAACGTGGTGTACACCACGCCCGTCGGCATCCGGTCCGATAGCTGCGCGTGCAGCGTCGTTTCACCGACCCGGCTGGCCAGCGTGACCTGGTCGCCGTCGGTGATGCCCCGCACCTCGGCGTCATGCGGGTGGATCTCCAAGACGTCTTCCGGGTGCCAGGCGACGTTGGCCGTGCGGCGAGTCTGCGCACCGACGTTGTACTGGCTCAGGATTCGGCCCGTGGTGAGGATCAATGGGAAGCGTCGCGTGCTGCGCTCGTCCGTCGGCACGAACATCGTCGGCACGAATCTGCCCTTGCCGCGCGTGAAGGACTCGGTGTGCATGATCGGCGTGCCGTCCGGCGACTCCTCGTTGCACGGCCATTGGATGCTGCCCACCTCGTCCAACTTCTTGAACGACACGCCGGTGAACGTCGGTGTGAGCGAGGCGATCTCGTCCATGATCTGGCTCGGATGGTCGTAGCCCATGGGATAGCCCATCGCCGTGGCGATCTCGCAGACGATCTCCCATTCGTGCTTGGCACTCTTTGGCTTCATCACCGCACGGACCCGGTTGATCCGGCGTTCGGCGTTGGTGAAGGTGCCGTCCTTCTCCAGGAACGACGCGCCTGGCAGGAACACGTGCGCAAACTTCGCGGTCTCGTTGAGGAACAGGTCCTGCACCACCACCAGCTCCATCGAGCTCAGCGCCGCCGAGACGTGGTGGAAGTTGGGGTCGGACTGTGCGATGTCCTCACCGTGCACGAACAGTCCACGGAAGGTGCCCTCGATCGCGGCGTCGAACATGTTCGGGATCCGTAGGCCGGGGTCGGGCAGAAGAACCGTCCCCCAGAGGTTTTCAAAGGTCTGGCGCACCGCGTCGTCCGACACGTGCCGGTAACCGGGGAGCTCGTGCGGGAAGGACCCCATGTCGCAGGAGCCCTGGACGTTGTTCT
Source organism: Mycobacterium sp. URHB0044 (assembly GCF_000620625.1). GTDB lineage: Bacteria > Actinomycetota > Actinomycetes > Mycobacteriales > Mycobacteriaceae > Mycobacterium. The sequence goes on from NZ_JIAW01000003.1 coordinate 263,472, forward strand.
GGCCGCGCAGCGGGTTCACGCCGACACCCTCGTGGCCGATGTTGCCGCACGCCATGGCCAGGTTGGCCATGCCCATCACCATGGTCGAGCCCTGGCTGTGTTCGGTGACCCCGAGGCCGTAGTAGATGGCCCCGTTGCCGCCCGTTGCGTACAACCGCGCAGCGGCGCGCACGTCCTCCGCCGGCACGCCCGTGATCGGCTCGACGGCCTCCGGGCTGTTCTCGGGGCGCGAGATGAAGTCCGCCCATTCGTCGAATCCCTCACACCTGGCGGCGACGAAGTCCTGGTCCGCCAGGCCCTCGGTAACCACCACGTGGGCCATCGCGTTGACGATCGCCACGTTGGTGCCCGGCTTCAACTGCAGGTGGTAGTCGGCTTCGATGTGGGGTGAGCGCACCAAGTCGATGCGACGCGGGTCGGCCACGATGAGCTTTGCGCCCTCGCGCAGCCGCTGCTTCATCCGCGACGCGAAGACCGGGTGGCCGTCGGTGGGGTTGGCCCCGATCACCATGATGACGTCGGCTTGCGCGACCGAACGGAAGTCCTGCGTTCCCGCCGATTCACCGAAGGTCTGCTTGAGCCCATATCCCGTGGGAGAGTGGCACACCCGCGCGCACGTGTCCACGTTGTTGTTGCCGAACGCGGCACGCACCATCTTCTGGACGACGTAGACCTCTTCGTTCGTACACCGCGACGAGGTGATCGCGCCGATCGCGCCCGACCCGTGCTGCTGCTTGATCTCCAGCATCCGGCGGGCGACGGTGCCGATCGCCTCGTCCCACTCGACCTCCCGCCACGGGTCGGTGATCTTGTCGCGGACCATCGGGCGCAGCGCCCGGTCCGGGTGGGTCGCGTAGCCGAAGGCGAAGCGGCCCTTCACACACGAATGACCTTCGTTGGCGCCGCCGTCCTTCAGCGGCACCATGCGCACCACCTCGTCGCCGCGCAACTCGGCCTTGAACGAGCAGCCCACGCCGCAGTACGCGCACGTGGTGATCACCGACCGGGTGGGCACCCCCAGCTCGACGACGGAACGCTCCTGCAGCGTCGACGTCGGGCACGCCTGCACACAGGCACCGCAGGAGACGCACTCCGAGTCCATGAACGACTCGCCCGCACCCGGCGACACCTTCGACGCGAAGCCACGGCCTTCGATGGTCAGCGCGAACGTGCCCTGAACCTCGCCGCATGCGCGCACGCAGCGTGAGCAGGCGATGCACTTGGATGGGTCGAAGTCGAAGTACGGGTTGCTGGTGTCCTTGACCGCGTCGAGGTGGTTGGCACCCTCGTAGCCGTACCTGACCTGACGCAGCCCGACGACGCCCGCCATGTCCTGCAGCTCGCAGTCGCCGTTGGCGGGACAGGTGAGGCAGTCCAGCGGATGGTCGGAGATGTAGAGCTCCATGACGCTCTCGCGCAGCTTGGCGACCTTCGGCGTCTGGGTTCGCACGACCATCCCGTCGGCCACCGGCGTCGTGCACGACGCGGGAGTGCCACGGCGGCCGTCGATCTCGACCAGGCACAGCCGGCAGGAGCCGAACGCCTCGAGCGTGTCGGTGGCGCAGAGCTTCGGGACGTCGACGCCGGCGAGTGCCGCGGCCCGCATCACGGACGTGCCATCCGGAACGGAAACGCGCATCCCGTCCACCTCGAGCGAGACCGTCGCCGGACCGTCCTTGGCGGGGGTGCCGTAGTCGGGTTCCTTGAGCAGGCTCATGGTCTACCTTCCGTCTTCACGCTGATGGGCAGCTGCATGCGTGGCGAAATCGGTTCCCTGGCGAGGAAGTCGTCGGGGAAGTGTGTGATAGCGCTGCGCACCGGCATCGGCGTGAGACCGCCCATGGCGCACAGTGATCCCTCGGTCATGACGTCGCAGAGATCCTCGAGGAGGGCCAGGTTCTCGTCGCGGTGCTCGCCCGCCGTGATGCGGTCGATCACCTCGACCCCGCGCGTCGAGCCGACCCGGCACGGCGTGCACTTGCCGCACGACTCCGCGGCGCAGAACTCCATCGCGAACCTCGCCTGAGCCGCCATGTCGACGGTGTCGTCGAACACGACGATGCCGCCGTGGCCGACCATCGCCCCGGCCGCCACGAAGGCCTCGTAGTCCATCGGCAGGCCGAACTGCGACGTGGGCAGGTACGCACCGAGGGGACCGCCGACCTGGGCCGCGCGCACGGGTCGGCCCGAAAGGGTGCCTCCGCCATAGTCGTTCACCAGCTCGTCCAGCGTCACCCCGAACGCCTTCTCCACGAGGCCGCCGCGTTTGATGTTGCCGCCGAGCTGGAACAGTTGGGTGCCGCGGGATCGCTCGACGCCGAACCGTTGATAGGCCTGCGCGCCGTTGGCGAGGACGATCGGCACGCTGGTCAGCGTCAGCACGTTGTTCACCACGGTCGGCTTGCCGAAGAGCCCCTCGATGGCGGGGATCGGCGGCTTGGCCCTGACCTCGCCGCGCTTGCCCTCCAGGCTTTCCAGCATGGAGGTTTCCTCGCCGCAGATGTAGGCCCCTCCGCCCACCCGCACGTGCAGCTCGAAGTTCAGCGGCGAACCGAGCACGCTGGGGCCGAGCCAGCCTTGGGCGCGGGCGATCTCGATGGCCGAGCGCATGGTGGCCACGGCATCCGGGTATTCCGACCGGATGTAGACGTAGCCCTCCGTGGCGCCGACGGCGTGCGCGGCGATCGTCATGCCCTCGATGAGCAGGAACGGGTCGCCTTCCATGACCATCCGGTCGGCGAACGTCCCGCTGTCGCCTTCATCGGCGTTGCAGCAGACGAACTTCAGCGCGTCGGTGCAGCCGAGCACCGTCTTCCACTTGATGCCTGCGGGGAAGCCGGCGCCGCCGCGGCCGCGCAGCCCGGAGTCGGTGACCTCGGTGACCACGTCCTCCGGTGACATGTCCAATGCCCGGCGTAACCCGGCCAGGCCACCGTGGTTCAGATAGTCGTCGGGCGAGAGGGGGTCGGTGACGCCCACCCGTGCGAACGTGACGCGATCCTGCGTCGCCATCCAGGGCAGCTCCTCGACCACGCCGACGCGCGACGGGTGATCTTCGCCGTCGAAGAGCCCTGCGGCGACCAGGGCTTCGACGTCCGCCGGAGCGACGGGCCCGTAGCCGACCCGGCCGCTCGGCGTCTCCACCTCGACCAGCGGTTCGAGCCAGAGCATGCCGCGTGTGCCGTTGCGGACCAACCTGATCTGCAGGCCGACGCGTTCCGCCGCGAGCAGCAGCTCGTCGGCCACCTCGTCGGCGCCGACGGACTTCGCCGCGGAATCCCGTGAGACGTAGACGGTGATGGGTGCGTTCATCGGGAGATCGCCTCATCCATGATCGCCGATAGCCGGTCTTCGTCAACCCGGCCGAGCAGCTTGTCGTCGACCTGAACGGCGGGGCCCAGCGCGCAGTTGCCGAGGCAGAAGACCTGTTCCACGGTCACCGAATCGTCGTAGCGGGTGTCCCCCATCGACAGGCCGTACCGGTCGCGCAGGTGCTCAACGAGCCGTCCCGCCCCGACCGCCTGGCATGCCTCCGCGCGACAGACCCGAACCGTCGTGCGGCCGGCGGGTTCCGAGCGGAAGTCGTGGTAGAAGGTCACCACGCCGTGGACGTCGGCGCGGGAGAGGTTGAGTTCGTCGGCCAGGACCGGAATCGCCTGGGGTGGAACCCAACCCAGCGCTCCCTGCACCGCGTGCAGGATCGGCAGCAGTGCGCCGCGGTGTGTTCGGTGTTCGGCTGCGATCTGTCGGACCACCGCCTCGATGGTCGCGCTCGTCTCCCCCGTCGCGGTGGGATTCATGGGGTTTCCTCCTGAGGTCAGCGGACGGGAGAATGGGGGCGAAACCGGCCCCAGGGAATGTCTCCTGGGGCCGGTTTCCACCGGTTTAGACGACGATCTTCTTCTGGTGGAACTCTTCGATCGTGTCCGCGTCGTAACCGAGTTGGGCAAGGACCTCGTCGGTGTGCTCACCGAGCAGCGGTGCGCCCTTGATCTCGGGCTTGAACGACGAGAACTTGATCGGGCTCCCGACCGTCAGGAAGGTGCCGCGGCCCTTCTGGTCCACCTCGACGATGCTTCCGGCGGCACGCAGCGTCTGGTCGTTGGCGAGGTCCTTCATGGACATCACCGGTGCACACGGCACCTCCCACTTGCGCAGGATGTCGACTGCCTCCCACTTGGTCTTGTCCGCCAGCCACTTCTCAATCTCGCCGAAGATCTCGAAGATCTTGTCCTGGCGGGCGCGGGCGGTGCTGTAGCCCTCGTCCTCGACCCATTCCGGGTGCCCGATGGCCTCTGCGGTGCGCTTCCAGTTCTGCTCCTGGATGGTGAAGTAGATGTAGGCGTTGGGGTCGGTCTCCCAGCCCTTGCACTTGACCACCCAGCCCGGCTGGCCACCGCCGCCGGCGTTGCCACCACGGGGCACGGCCTCGCCGAACTCGCCGTTCGGGTACTGCGGGTACTCCTCGAGGTAGCCGACCGCTTCGAGACGCTGCTGGTCGCGAAGCTTGACGCGGCACAGGTTGAGCACCGAATCCTGCATGGACGCCGAAACCTTCTGGCCCCTACCGGTTTTGTCACGCTGGATGATCGCGGTCAGGATGCCGATCAGCAGGTGCATGCCGGTGTTGCTGTCGCCGAGGGCGGCGCCGCTGACGGTCGGCGGGCCGTCCCAGAAGCCGGTGGTCGAAGCAGCACCGCCGGCACACTGGGCGACGTTCTCGTAGACCTTGAGGTCGGTGTACGACGAGTCATCGTTGAAGCCCTTGACCGAGCCGAAGATCAGGCGGGGGTTCCACTCCTGCAGCTTGTCCCAGGACAGGCCCATCCGGTCCATCGCACCGGGGGCGAAGTTCTCGACCAGCACGTCGGCGCCGCGAACCAGCTTCTCCATCACCCCGAGGCCCTCTGGTGACTTCGTGTCGATCGCCAGCGAACGCTTGTTGCTGTTCAGCATGGTGAAGTACAGCGCGTCCACATCGGGGATGTCGCGCAACTGGTTTCGTGTGACGTCACCGCCCTTCGGGCGCTCTACCTTGAGGACGTCGGCGCCGAACCAGGCCAGCATCTGGGTGCAGGCCGGGCCCGCCTGGACGCCGGTGAAGTCGATCACCTTGATCCCGGAGAGCGGCAGTTCAGTCATGACACGTTCCTTTCGTTGATGTTGCGTCGGTTGGTATTCGGTGGTTTGGGCCGTGGTCAGTGCTTCGCAGTGATGCCCTTGGGATTGAGGTGCGCGATGTTTCCGCTCTCGGTGCCGTCGGACGGATCGATGACGCAGTCGATGAGCGCGGGCCTGCCCGATGCCAGCGCCTCCCGAAGGGCGGCAGCGACCTCCTCGGGCGTGGTCGCCTGATATCCCTTGCCGCCGAAGGCCTTGATCATGTATTCGTGGCGGGCCCGCAGCGCAGTCGGCGCCGGGTCGCCCGTGGTGGACGGGTCGTCACCGCGGTACACCCCGCCGTTGTTGAGGATGACGGTGACGATCGGCAGGTCATAGCGGCAGACCGCCTCGAGTTCCATTCCGCTGAACCCGAAGGCGCTGTCGCCCTCGATCGCCACGACGGGTTTGCCCGTCTCGATGGCCGCGGCGATGGCGTAGCCCATGCCGATGCCCATCACGCCCCAGGTGCCGCTGTCCAGCCGGTGCCGCGGTACCTGCATGGGAATCGTGTTGCGCGCCAGGTCAAGCGCGTTCGCACCTTCGTTGACGACGTAGGCCTGAGGGTTGTCGGCCAGGACGTCGCGGATCGCCTGCAGCGCACCGAGGAACTTCATCGGATAAGCGGTCAGCGCTGCCTGGAGGCGGACCTCCATCTTGGCGACGTTCTGCGCCGACTTGGCCGCGAGCTCCTCGCGCCACTCGGTCTGGACCGTGATCTGACCAGGCTTGGCCCGCTCGAGGAGGGATTCCATCACCGAGCCGATGTCGCCGACCAGTGGGGCGGCGATGGGCTGGTTGCTGTCCATCTCGGCGGCCGCGATGTCGACCTGGATGAACTTCGCGTCCGGATTCCATTGCGGCGCATCGCCGTGGCCGAGCAGCCAGTTCAGGCGCGCACCGACGAGCATCACGACGTCGGCCTTCTTCAGCGCCAGCGACCTGGCGGTGGCCGCCGACTGCGGATGATCGTCGGGCAGCAGGCCCTTGGCCATCGACATCGGCACGTACGGTGCGCCGGTGGTCTCGACGAATTCGCGGATCTGCTCGTCGGACTGGGCGTAGGCGGCGCCCTTGCCGAGCACGATCAACGGTCGCTTGGCGTTGGCGAGCAAGTCGATGGCGGAGTCCACCGCTTCGATTTCCGGCAGTTGGCGCGGGGCGGGGTTGACCAGCCGCCACAGCGTCGACTGAGCCTCCTCGGCATCGAGGACCTCACCGAGCACGGCGGCAGGGATGTCGAGGTAGACGCCTCCTGGACGGCCGGACACCGCGGTGCGGATTGCCCGCGCGATGCCGCGGCCGATGTCCTCGGCCCGCGATACTCGGTAGGCGGCCTTGGCGAACATCTTGGCCGCAGGCAGCTGGTCCATCTCCTCGTAGTCGCCGCGTTGCAGGTCGACGAGGTGGCGTTCGCTGGATCCGGAGATCTGAACCATCGGGAAGCAGTTCGTAGTGGCGTTGGCAAGCGCGACAAGCCCGTTGAGGAAGCCGGGGGCGGACACCGTCAGGCAGATGCCGGGCTTCTGCGTGAGGAAGCCGGCCGCCGCAGCCGCGTGGCCGGCGTCGCTCTCGTGCCGGAAGCCGATGTAGCGGATGCCGGAAGCCTGTGCGAGCCGGGCCAGATCCGTGATCGGGATGCCGACCACCCCGTAGATGGTCTCTACGCCGTTGAGCTTCAGCGCGTCGACGACCAGGTGGATCCCATCGGTGAGCGCTGCCGGCTCGTCGGAACTCCCGGCCTCCGTGTCTCTCGTGGGAGCGACGGTCATGATGTGGGCCCTTCCTGGCTGTTGGCTACTTCCCTTACGTATTAAGACTTTTCACGTTGCGGATCGGCGCGTCCAAGACCTGTCGTCAACCGGTCGATAACTGTCGGTTATCAAGCCGTGCGGCGCCGTGCCGCGTCGTTGCTCGTGCATTTAGTGCCTGCTGAGATCGGAGACGAAGTCGCGCCGCTCGAGGTCGAACACGTCGTCGAGCTGCGCGCCCGCCGCGACGTTCAGAAGCGCCCGCGCGGCAACCGATCCGGAGCCGGCGTGGATGGCCATCGAGATCTGTGCCGTCGTCTCCGGCTCGACGAGGCGGACGGCTCTTGCGCCGCCCATCGCGGGGATCGCCCGCAGCCACGTGTGTGGCACCACGCTTGCCCATGCGCCGGTGGCGACGTGCGCATAGAGCGATGCGACCGAATCCGTCTCGACCTGGGGCATGGCCACCACACCGTTGGCCGCGAAGGCCTTGTCGATGAACTGACGAAACCGCATGTGCGGCATCAAGAGTGCGAGCGGGAGCTCGGCCGCTTCGGACCAGGTGATGGAGCGGGCCCCGGATACGAGGTGCTCACCGGAGACGAGCAACACGTACCTCTCCTTGTAGAGCGGCACCACTTCCAGGCCCACCTGATCTTCCGGGCCGAAGTGCGCGATGGCGGCGTCCAACTCGAAGTCACGCAGTTGGCGGAGCAACTCCGTCGAGGACAGCCGCGAGCAGATGGTCACCTTGGCCAGCGGGTGCAACCCGCAGAACGCGGCCACCGGAAGCGCCGTCGTCGTCGAGACCGTGGGCCCCGTGCCAAGCCGCAGCGTCCCGGAGATCCCGGCGCGCATGGCGGCCGCCTCGGCCTTGAGACCGTCGTGCTCGGCGAGGATCCGCTTGGCCCAGACGACGAGCCGTTCGCCCTCCACCGTCAGACCCTCGAAGTTCTGGCCGCGATAGATCAGGGTGACGTTGAGCTCGCGCTCCAACTTGGCGATGGCCGTGGACAGTGCGGGCTGTGAGACGTAGCAGGCCTCGGCGGCACGGGCGAAGTGCCGTTCCCTGGCCACTGCCACGAAGTACTCCAGCTGACGCAGCAGCACGGCATCCTCCTTGGCACACTCGGTTGTTGTATGCAGTATTCGTTATCCCGTATGCTACGGCCACCACCAGGTAAATGTCCACCCCAGGTGGGCAAGGAACGACGAAGGGATGGCGAGATGGCTGACAGCAGCGATACCGTGACCGAAATCGACGCGTGGCTTGCCCGAGCGGTCGTGGCGGAGTCGGCCGAGGCCATCGTGGTGGCCGATCCGGACGGCATCATCCGGCTGTGGAACGACGGCGCGGCCCGCATGTTCGGGTACTCGGCGGCCGAGGCCACCGGCAAGGACCTGGACCTCATCATCCCGGAGAAACTGCGGGCGCGGCACAACAAGGGCTACCGCGAAACGATGGCCACCGGCATCACCCGGTACGCCGACAGCCTGTTGAGCGTGCCCGCAACCCACAAGGACGGGCATCGGCTGTCGATCGAGTTCAGCGTGGCCCTGCTGCGCGACGACGCAGGCGAGATCGTCGGAATTTCCGCCATCATGCGCGAGGTCAGCGAACGGCGCGCCGCCGAAATGGCGCTGCGCACCAAGATTGCCGAACTGGAGAAGCGCGCAGGCAGCTCGGACTGACCGAACTGCCTGCGCGCCAGCCTCATTCGATGCGCAGCACCCGCACCGAGTCGGTGTAGCCGGCGACGCCACTTCGGCTGCCCGACACCACCACGACGACGTCGCCCGGATGGCACGCGCCCATCTCGACCAAGGCCCTGCTCACCTCGGTGGGCATGGTCTCGGCCGCGGTGGCGGGTGCCAGCACGGCGGACTCAATGCCCCAGGAGAACGCGAGGCGAGCCCGCACGGCTTCGTCATGCGCGAAGACCAGCAGGGGCAGCGGTGAGCGCTGCCGCGCCAGGCGCAGCGCAGTGTCACCGGTGCGGGTGAAGCAGCACAGTGCCGCCGCGCCGAGCCGTCGGCCGACTTCACAGGCAGCAGCGGCGATCGCGTCACCGAAGACCGCATCGGAAGCGTCGTCGGCGCAGTCGAGGTCCCCCAGCGTGGAGCCACCCTCGGCCGCCTCGACGATGCGTCCCATCGTGGCGACCGTATGTGCGGGATACGCACCGACACTCGTCTCCGCGGACAACATCACCGCGTCCGCCCCGTCGAAGACCGCGTTGGCCACGTCCGAGACCTCGGCCCTGGTGGGACGACGGTCGGAGATCATCGAGTCGAGCATCTGGGTCGCCACGATGACCGGCTTCGCGGCTTGCCGGCACAGCCGGATGGCCTGCTTCTGCACCATCGGGAGCTGCTCCAGCGGCATCTCCACGCCGAGGTCACCGCGGGCCACCATCAATCCGTCGAACGCCTCGACGATGCCCGCCAAATCGGCAACCGCCTCCGGCTTCTCGAGTTTGGCAATGACGGGCACCCGCCTGCCGACCTCATCCATGACGGCGTGGGCGAGCTTCACCTCCTCGGGCGCGCGAACGAAGGACATCGCGACCATGTCCGCACCGAGCTCGAGGGCGAACTTCAGATCCTCGATGTCCTTGTCGGACAACGGCGGAACGCTGACGGCGACCCCGGGCAGTGAGATGCCCTTGTGGTCGCTGACCGGGCCGCCGTCCACCACCTCGCAGGTGATGTCGTCGCCGTGGACGTCGAGCACCCGCAAGTCGACCTTGCCGTCGTCGATGAGCAGCCGATCGCCCGATCGCACGTCGGACGCCAGTCCCTCGTACGTCGTGGAGACCCGGTCGTGGTCGCCAGGACACGACGCCGTCGTGATCACGATCCGTTCCCCGGTGGCCCAGACCACTGGACCGTCCGCGAAGCATCCCAGCCGGATCTTCGGCCCCTGAAGATCCGCGAGTACGCCGACGACGCGACCGCGTTGTGCGGCGATGTCACGAACCATGCCGTAGAGAGCCGAATGCTCCGCACGGGTGCTGTGGCTGAAATTGAGCCGGGCGACATCCATTCCGGCGTCGATGAGTTCGGCCAGGCGCGGGGCGGTGCCGGTGGCGGGCCCCAACGTGCAGACGATCTTTGCGCGGCGGTTCACCATTCTTCTCTCCTCATTGCAGAGCGGGCTGAGTTGCCCTCTCCGGGTTGCTCTCAACCAGCGGCACTCCAGGCGCGCAGGTGCGCGCCAGGAGGTCGGTGGCGGCGTGGATGGTGCGCAGCGTGGGGGCGGCGGCACCGGTGAGGTCGGCCATCTCCACCACCGCGGTCACGATGGCGTCGAGTTCCAACTGCTTGCCGGCTTCCAGGTCCTGGAGCATCGACGTCTTGTGATGCCCGACGTTCTCGGCGCCACGCAGCCGCTTCTCGATGGAGATGTCCGGCGTGCAGCCCACCCTGGCCGCGATGTCGAGCGTCTCCTCCATCAGCTGCATCACCAGCTGCCGGGTGTGCGGGTTCTGACAGATCTCGACCATCGTCGCCCTGGTCAGCGCACTGAGCGGGTTGAACGCGACATTGCCCATGAGCTTGATCCAGATGTCCCTGCGTAGGTCGGCCTCGACGGGAGCCTTCAAGCCACCGGCAATCATGGCTTCGCTCAACGCCTTACAGCGTTCCGAGATCTCCCCCGACGGCTCACCGATGGAGAATCTGGTGCCCTCGAGGTGCCTGATCACGCCGGGCGCCTCGATGGTCGTCGCGGGATACACCACGCAGCCGATGGCCCGCTCAGGGGAGAACACGGCGCTCGTCGCGCCGCCGGGGTCGACGGCCTCGATCCGACGACCGCGGTAGGGCCCACGGAGTTCGTGGAAGTACCACCACGGAATGCCGTTCTGCGCGGCCAAGACTGCGGTGTGCTCACCCAGCAGTGGTTCCACGAGGGGGCGACTGGACGGGTAACTATGCGCCTTCAGCCCGAGGAAGACGTAGTCGACGGGCCCGATTTCGTTCGGGTCGTCCGTGGCATTCGGATACGCCACGAAGTCGCCCCGCTCGCTGAGCACGCGTACACCGTTCTCCCGCATGGCATGTAGGTGTGCATTGCGCGCGATGAGGTGGACATCAGCCCCTCCCCGCTGCATGGCGGCACCCCAATAGGCCCCAATTGCTCCGGCACCGACGACTGCGATTTTCACGGCGACTCCCTTCGTTGAATACTGTATGCAGGAATCCACGGCGATGTCTAGGGTTGCCGTTCGCGCCATCGTCGACCCGGGCCGCACGGCACTGTCGCCCCGCAAGCCAACGAACCCAAGTCATCCTAGCCTGTTGCATACAGTATGCAGATAACCTAGCCTGAGCATGCCCCCGGCTCAGCACGGCCGCCGGACGGCATGCGACCGCAACCGCCTGGGGTGTTCCCGGCCGGCCACCGCCAGGAGGAGAAGCATGAGTTTGATCGGAGTGCCCCGCGAAAGCGTTGTGGGAGAACGCCGTGTCGCGCTGGTTCCGAAGGTCGTCGAGCGGCTCCGTGCCGGGGGCCTCGAGGTGGTCGTCGAAACCGGCGCCGGCTCCGGTGCACTGATCGGCGACGAACACTATCGGGACGCCGGCGCCACCATCGGTGATCCCTGGTCGGCCGACGTCGTGGTCAAGGTGAACCCGCCGACGCCCGACGAAACCGACCTCCTGAAGCCCGGCTCCATCGTCATCGGATTCCTGGCACCACGCACCCAACCGGACGTCGCGGATCGGCTGCGCCTGGCGGGTGTCACTGCCTTCGCCATGGAGGCCGTGCCGCGAATCTCCCGGGCGCAGACCATGGATGCGCTCTCCTCCCAGGCCAATGTCGCAGGCTACAAGGCGGTGCTGCGTGCAGCCGAATGCTCGACGCGGTTCTTCCCGATGCTGACCACGGCCGCGGGAACGGTGAAACCGGCAACCGCCCTGGTGCTGGGCGTCGGCGTGGCCGGGCTTCAGGCGCTGGCGACGGCCAGGCGGCTCGGCGCGCGCACGACGGGCTTCGACGTACGACCCGAAGTGGCAGAGCAGGTGAAGTCGCTTGGCGCGCAATGGCTCGAGCTCGGCATCCAGGCAGCCGGGGACGGCGGCTACGCCCGCGCGTTGACCGACGACGAGCAGGCCGAACAGCAGCGGCAGTTGGCCGAGGCGATCTCCCGCTTCGACGTGGTGATCACCACCGCGCTGGTCCCCGGCCGGCCGGCACCGAAACTGGTGACCGCCGAGGCCGTGCGCACCATGAAACCGGGCAGCGTGGTCGTCGACCTCGCCGGTGAGGCGGGCGGAAACTGCGAGCTGACCGTGCCAGGGGAAACCGTTGTGCGACACGACGTCACGATCACCTCGCCGCTGAACCTCCCGGCGACCATGCCCGAGCACGCCAGCGAACTATATGCCCGCAACGTGGCTGCCCTGCTCGAACACATGCTGACCGACGGCCAGATCGCGCCCGACCTCTCGGACGAGATCCTCGCCGCGTGCTGCGTGACATCAACCAGTGACCAATTGACGGAGGCACGATGACACTCCTGGCCAATGTGGCGATCCTGGTGCTGGCCGGCTTCGTCGGCTTCACCGTGATCTCCAAGGTGCCCAACACCCTGCACACCCCACTCATGTCCGGCACCAACGCAATTCACGGCATCGTGCTGCTCGCCGGCTTGGTGCTGCTCGGCCGGTCCGCGGCGGATCCGTTCGACAGGGTGCTGCTCGTGATCGCCATCGCCTTCGGCGCGATCAACGTGGTTGGCGGGTTTCTGGTGACCGACCGGATGCTCGGCATGTTCAAGAAGAAGCCGAACGCGGCAGCAGAAAAGGTGGCGACAGCCCATGAGTGAAGTCATCGCGATCCTCTACATCGTCGCGTTCGCGATGTTCATCTACGGCCTCATGGGGCTGACCGGGCCGCGGACCGCCGCGCGCGGCAATCTCGTTGCGGCCGCGGGCATGGCGATCGCCATCGTGGCGACCCTCCTGACCCCAGGCACCAGCAACTGGCTGCTGATCGCGCTCGGCATGGCCCTCGGCACGCTCGTCGGCGTGCCCTCTGCGCGACGGGTGAAGATGACGGCGATGCCCCAGATGGTGGCATTGTTCAACGGCGTGGGCGGTGGCGCCGTCGCCCTGGTGGCCTGGGTGGAGTTCCGCGACAGTCACGGCTACGCGACCGTGGCCGGATACGTCAGCGTCACTTCGCTTTTCGCGGCCATCATCGGGTCGGTGTCGTTCTGGGGATCGCTGATCGCGTTCGGCAAACTACAGGAAGTGTTGCCGGGCAAGCCGATCACCCTGGGCCGGGCGCAGCAGCCACTCAACGCGCTGCTTCTGCTGCTCTCCGTCGGGTGTGCGGTGGCCATCGGCCTTGGCCAGCGATCCGAACTGCTGATCATCGGCGTCCTGGTCTCGGCGGCGGTGCTCGGCGTGATGGTCGTGCTGCCGATCGGCGGTGCGGACATGCCAGTGGTGATCTCACTGCTGAACGCGCTCACGGGACTCTCCGCCGCCGCAACGGGACTCGCGCTGGACAATACCGCGTTGATCGTCGCGGGCATGATCGTCGGCGCCTCCGGCACGATCCTGACCAACCTGATGGCCAAGGCGATGAACCGGTCGATCCCGGCGATCGTCGCCGGTGGGTTCGGCGGGACGAGCTCGGCCGCGGGCCCCGCCGGTGGTTCGGCGGATCAGACCGTCCGGCAGACCAGTGCGTCCGACGCGGCGCTGCAGATGGGCTATGCCAGCCAGGTCGTGATCGTCCCCGGCTACGGCATGGCCGTGTCGCAGGCGCAGCATGCCGTGCGCGAGATGGCCAGCCTGCTCGAGGGGCGCGGAGTCGAGGTCAGACATGCCATCCATCCCGTCGCGGGGCGGATGCCCGGGCACATGAACGTGCTGCTCGCGGAGGCCGACGTGCCCTACGACCAGCTCAAGGAGATGGACGAGATCAACGGCGAGTTCAGCCGCGTCGACGTGGCCCTGGTGATCGGCGCCAACGACGTGACGAACCCTGCGGCGCGGTCGAATCCGGCGTCCCCGATCTTCGGGATGCCGATCCTCAACGTCGATCAGGCGAAGTCGGTCATCGTGCTCAAGCGCTCGATGGGCGCCGGTTTCGCCGGCATCGACAACGAGCTCTACTTCGACACGAAGACGACGATGCTCTTCGGCGACGCGAAGGCCTCCGTCGCCGAGATCACTGCCGAATTGAAGGTGCTCTGAGCGCGGGGGAGTTCAGGGATCGGGATATCTCGTTCCGGTGAGCTGTTCGGAGATCTCCCACAGCCGGCGGGCATCGGCCTCGTTTTTCGCACGGGCCGGGATCCTCGCTTCCCGTACGCCGCCGCCGGCCGCCTCCAGGAATCCGTGCGGGCCGTAGAAGGCACCGCCGGCGGCCTGCGGGGAGGTCGCTGCATAGAGGGCGGGCTTGACGCCGTCGTCGAGGTCCTGCCACATGAAGGGCAGGAACCGCTGGCTCAACTCGAGGAACCGCTCGGTGCCACCCGTTTCGCCGAACTGCGGATCGGGCTTCGACATACCGGGATGCGCGGCAACGGACGTCAGGCCCCACCCTGATTCGCGGCTGCGCCGGTCCAACTCGCGGGCGAAGATCAGATTCGCGAGCTTGGATTGGCTGTAGGCGCGCATCGGCGAATACCCACGCGCACATTGCAAGTCGTCGAATCGGATGCGCCCGTTTCGGGCGGCCATGGCGCTGAGGGTGACGACCCGTGGCGCAGGCGCCGCCCGCAGCAGCGGCAGCAGGTGTCCGGTGAGCGCGAAGTGTCCCAAATGATTTGTGCCAAACTGCAATTCGAATCCGTCCGCGGTGGTGTCGCGTTGGCGGTGTGCGATGACGGCGGCATTGTTGACCAGGACGTCGATCGGCCTGCCCTCGGCGTTGAGCTCCTTCCCCAAGGCGGCGACGCTGGCCAGCGACGCCAGGTCGAGTCGTTTGATGGTCAGTTTCGCCTCGGGCACCGTCGCGCGGATGTGCGCGACCGCACGTACGCCCTTGCCCTCGTTGCGGATTGCCATGACGACTTCCGCACCGGCCGCGGCCAGCCGGCTCGCCAGGCAGAGTCCGATGCCAGAGGTGGCGCCGGTTACGACGGTCAGCTTTCCGGAAAGGTCGGTCATCAGCGCACTGCGATGATCCGCGCGGCGGCTTCGACCGCAGCGGCGCGGCGACGCGCCACCACGGTGGGGTCGTCCGTCGAAGCATCGGGGTGCGGCGACGTCGCCCACGCCATGCCGACCGCGATCAGCAAGGCGATCAGGTCCGTGGGATCCCACGACCGGTCGACGTGCCCCGCCGCCTGGGCCGCTTCGATCGCGGTAATGCTGTCGGCGAAGATCGGTTCACCATCCTCGAGCGGTTCGTCGAGAGCGAAGCCTTCCAGACGTGCCCACGTGACCATGCGCAGGTGCTCGGGGTGGTTGCGGGCCACGTCGTAGACGTCGCCGACGAAGTCGGGAACGGTCCCGCGGCGCAGGCTGATTGCCCGGAAGAATTCGGTGCTATCAGCGGCCAGCACTTCGCGAAACAGGGTTTCCTTGTCGCCGAAGTGCGCATAGATGCGCTCCTTGCTGGCCTGAGCGGTGCGTGCGATCCGGTCGATGCGCGCCCCGGCCAAGCCGTACTGGGCGAACTCCGCCCGGGCCGCCGCCAGGATCACGTCGCGTAGCTCGGTTGTATTTCTCACAGGAGAATCATATGCCAGACGAACTCGTTCGTTCGGTAGGGTGGAGCCGTGGCGTCTACGAGAAGGAGCGGGCATGGCTGATGCAGTGGAGGTGAATTCGGCCATCGGGCGGATGCCGCGCGGTGGTCCGACCGCCTCGTGGCTGGACAGGCGGTTGCAGACCGATCTGCTCGAGTACACCGACCGCTACGACATCCCCGACGAGGTCAAGCAGACGGTGATCTCGGCACTCGACCGTGTCGGCGAACGCGGCGGCCAGCACGAGAAGCACGCCCGCACGGCACTCGACGTGGTGGCAGACGTTCCCCACCCGCGCATCCTCGAACTCGGCGCCGGACACGGCAAGCTGTCGGCCCAGATTCTGCGATTGCATCCCACCGCGACGGTGACGGTCAGTGACCTGGACCCGACGTCCGTCGCGAACATCGCCAACGGCGAACTCGGCACGCATCCTCGGGTGCGGACGCAGGTGGTCGACGCCACCGCGATCGCCGCCGACGACGGCGCATACGACCTGGTGGTCTTCGCCCAGGCGTTTCATCACCTACCGCCGGAAACCGCCGTCCGAGCGATCGCCGAAGCCACCCGGGTGGGTCGGCGCTTCCTGGTGATCGACATCAAGCGTCCGCCTTCACTCGCGCTGCTCCTCACCCCACTGGTCGCGGCACCGGTCGCGGCGCTCGCCGTGCTGGTACGACCGTCGATCCGACGCATCATGCACGACGGGTTCATCAGCGCGCTGCGCGCCTACAGTCCTTCGGCGTTCGTCGCATTGGGCAAGGCGGCCGACTCGCAGATGAACATCGAATTCCTGCCGCCGACGAAACGGTTCGGCCTCACCCCGACCACGCTGGTGTTCTCCCGACCCACCGCGACATCGGTGAATGCACTGCAGCCCAAGGAGTCTGAACAGTCATGACCACCACGAACATCGACGGGATCATGAACCAGCCGCAGCGGGTCCAGACCCTGCGCGGCATGGTGGAAACCGTCGCCGACCGAGTCGCGCCGCTCGTCGATCTCTACCGCCCCTACGTCGACGGCCTGCAGGGCTTGCCCGCCGATGGCCGATTCCTGTTGGTGGGCAACCACACCCAGGCCGGCGCCGAGGGCCTGCTGATCCCCCTGCTCGTCCGTCGCGCGATCGGCATGCGGGTGCGGCCCCTTGCCGACCGGAACTTCGGCCGCATGGGCGGCCTGCCCGGCGATCTCCTCGCTGCGGCCGGCGCCGTGGTCGGCGCGCCGGAGACCGCCCGCGAATTGA
Source organism: Mycobacterium sp. URHB0044 (assembly GCF_000620625.1). Taxonomy (GTDB): domain Bacteria; phylum Actinomycetota; class Actinomycetes; order Mycobacteriales; family Mycobacteriaceae; genus Mycobacterium. Next base: position 280,343 of record NZ_JIAW01000003.1, read on the forward strand.
TGCGCCACGACGAACCCATTCTCGTGTTCCCCGGTGGGGGCCGCGAAATCTCCAAGTTCAAGGGCGAGGAGAACACCCTGCGCTGGCAAGGCCGCAGCGGATTCGCCCGCCTGGCAGCCGAATACGGCTACCCGATCGTGCCGGTGGGGCTCATCGGCGGCGACGACGTCTACCGCAGCTTCACGACGCGTGACGGCGCATGGGGACGACTCAGTCAACGCCTGACCGAGCGACTGTCCGGCCGCACGGACATGGCCATGCCGCTCATGCGTGGGATCGGCCCTACCCTCATCCCCCGCCCGCAACGGATGTATCTGCGCTTCGGCTCCCCCATCGACACGACACCGCCCACGTCGACGGCCGACGAGGACTGGGCGGGCACCGTCAGGCAGAACACGCAGGACGCACTGGAGCAGATCCTCGCCGACCTGCTCGAGGTCCGCAGCCACGACCCCTACCGCGAACTCAATCCCCTCGCTTGGCGCACGGCCACGATGCCCGTCGGCTGACGCCCACTCCGAGGGCGGCATAGCAGCGGCAACTGCGCCCCTGAAGACTTTGCTGGCGCGCTGCACGAGTTAACCTGTCGTCCGCGGCGCGGTGCCGCGTTTGCTAGGAGGACTACCCATGCGCTCGTTTAGCGTGGCCGTGCTCGTCGCGGTTGCCGGCATCTTCGGTTCGTCTGGCGTGGCGGTGGCCGCGCCGAAGGATTACTGCGCCGACCTCAAGGGCGGCAACACCGGCAGCACGTGCGAGATCCAGCTCACCGACCCCGGGTACAGCGTCGACATCAGCATTCCGCTGGACTACCCCGATCAGAAGTCGGTTGCCGAGTACATGTCCCAGACGCGCGACACCTTCCTCAACGCGGCCAAGTCCGGCGCCCCGCGCACTGCGCCGTACGAGTTGAAGATCACGCCGACGGAATACACCTCGGCGGTTCCCCCGCGCGGCACGCAGGCCGTGGTGTTCAAGGTGGAGCAGAACCTCGGTGCCGCAAAGCCGCAGACGACGTACAAGTCGTTCAACTGGGACCAGAGCTACCGCAAGGCGATCAACTACACGGCCGCACCGGACGACAAGACGAGTACGCCGTTGTGGCGGGTGGACGATCCGCTGAAGGTCGTCGCGCCGATCGTCCAGGCTCAACTGCAGCAGCAGCTGGCACCGCCACCGCCGGTTGCGCCCCCCACGACGCCCGCGCCGGGACAGCCAGCAGCGGCCACGCCGACCACCACCACGCCGCCGCCACCGCCACCGCCGTTGCCGATCGCGCCAACCGCGCTATACAACCCCGACAACTATCAGAACTTCGCGATCGTCAACGACGGGGTGATCTTCTTCTTCAACCAGGGCGTGTTGCTGCCCGACTCGGTCGGGCCGTTGCAGGTGCTGGTGCCGCGGGCGTCGATCGACCCGATGATCGCGTAACGCCGTCGAACTCTGGCTTCGCAGCAGGCAGCTTCATCAGAAGCCTCTGCGTTGATGGCGAATGCCCATGCGCTCGGGTATCACCGAATCTGTCATTCCGAAGCGTCAGGGGCTATCCAACCCGCGGCCGCTGTGATCGTCCGTAGGTTACGGAACAATCAGCGACGGCCGCCTCCGCCGCCGGCGTTGAACCCTGGCTCAGCCACCTCCGCTGGGGTGAGCTCGTAGGGGGCCGGCGCGGCGACCTCCGGGGCGCCCGGTGCACTCGCTACGTCACCACCGCCGTCGGTTGGGGCACCGCTGATGATCTCGCTGGTATCTCCAGGCGCTTCCGCGCCAATTCCCTGGTTTGCACCGCTCGTTGAGATCCACACCATCAAGTCCTGGACACCGTCGTTGTAGACGACGCTGTTGGGAGTGTCGCCAACGACGTCGAAGTAGATCTTGCCCGGGATTCCGCCGCCAATGATCCGATAGTTCTGGCCGCTCTGAGCGCGGGCGTTGAACAGCGCAGCGATGGGTACGCCCCCGTCGTTGGTCACGGTTGCTTCGTACAACCGGCCGTTGTGAAACACGGCGTCCGAACTCGGTCTCAGCCCTTGCACTGTGTAAGTGATCGTTGGGTTGCCGTAGACATCGTTGAGTGACTCCGGCACGCCGAATGGCTTGATGTCGTTGGCCGCTGAAGCCGGGACCGCCGTACCAGCGGCCATGACGACCGCGATCGCAGCGATGCCGACAGGTGCCACAAGTTTCCGAATCTTCATTCTTACCCCTCTGTGTCAGATGCTTTGGGGCGGAACGTTACCTCGCAGTTTCCGTGTGCAAGGAGTATTTGACGCAGGCAAGGCACTCACGGTCGATAGCGGTACGGAAAGTTCTCACTAAGCCACCCGCGGCCTGTCGGGCTTGGACGTGCAGGGTGCGGGGCCGGTCGTCGTGGGCGGCGATGCCGAGAAGGTGGTGCGCTGCTGAATATTTGGTGCCGCGCCGCAGTTGATGGACTTCTCCATCGGTGACGGGGTGGCGGTGGGCGTGGTCGGATTCGGCGTCGTAGTGGGTGTAGAGGTAGGCGTGGTTGGTGTCGCGGCCGCGAGACACGCGTCGATCACGGTGACCGCCCACGTGTATGCCGATCTCTACGACGATGAACTCGACGTTGTTGCGTCGGCGCTCGATGCGCTGGACGACCGTCCGTCTGAGTAGCCCGAAAGTTTAGCCATATAGACCTCGTTTCGAAGTGCCCAGCTGGACGAGATTAGCTCTCAAAAACAACGCTGACCGCAACGAGATTGAGTGGCCAGGGCCGGGATCGAACCGGCGACCTTCCGCTTTTCAGGCGGACGCTCGTACCAACTGAGCTACCTGGCCCGGAAGGCACAACCGTGCCTCGCCGAAATGGCGACCCTGACGGGACTCGAACCCGCGACCTCCGCCGTGACAGGGCGGCGCGCTAACCAACTGCGCCACAGGGCCTTGCTTTGCGACACCATCGTAACGGTGCTGCGTGTACCCCCTACGGGATTCGAACCCGCGCTACCGCCTTGAAAGGGCGGCGTCCTAGGCCGCTAGACGAAGGGGGCCAGATCCGAATCTCTCCGGGGTACTCGCAACAAACTCACGTTGGGAGCGTCGATAGCTTAGGGCACCGACACCCGAATCCTCAAACGAGGTCCCCAACCGTCGATGGCCGCTCCGCTCCGAACCCCGGTGACGCCAGCCAGTATCCTGATTCACCGCGCCCCTATAGCTCAGTTGGTAGAGCTACGGACTTTTAATCCGCAGGTCCCAGGTTCGAGCCCTGGTGGGGGCACCGCGTGTCGCCTCACTCCTTGATGAACGAGTACATCCGCCAGGAGAACTCACCCGATTCCAGGTCGCGATAGAACCGCGAGCCCTTCACGTGGTACGCCTCGCGCCCGATGCCCTGCAACGGACCGGGCAGCTGACGGCTGAGCGCCTCCAGCGAGCCCTCTGATCGCTCGTCCAGGGCGCGCAGCACCTCGGCGTTGATGTCGCGTTCCGACAGCATGCATAGCGGGACCTCGGCGAGCGCCTTCTCCCAGTCCGCGATGCCGAGCCGCGGCCGCAGATCGGCGTACAGGAAGTGCCCTCCCGGTCGCAGCACGCGGGCCACCTCGGCGAGGAATCGGCTGAAGTGCGGGTAGCAGTGGGACGACTCGACGTTGACCACCGCGTCGAACGATTCCGCGGCGAACGGCAGGTCCTCCGCGTTGCCCTCGACGAAGTCCAGGCCCGCGACGTCGTGGTGCCGCTTGCGGCACGACGCGATGGCAGCCGGGTTCAGATCCAGTCCCGTGTAGGAGGCCGGCTCGAACGTGCGGGTGAGATACGAGGCGCCGCCTCCATGACCGGAGCCGACCTCCAACACCTTCTTCCCCTTGATGTCCCCCTGGGCGGCAGTGCGGTGATAGAGCTGGCTCGGGTACCTGTGTGGCTCGTCGGATTCCCCCATCGGGACGGCCATCGGCGGGTCTTCTTCGTAGCCGTCATTCAGGAACAGACCCTCGCCGCCGATCATGCGGGTGAAGATCGGGTAGAAGACCTTGGCGAAGGCCTTCATGACGTACGGGTTGAATCCCAAGCGGTAGACGCGGGCAGTGACCCGGCTGGATACGGTTCCTTCGTTGATGGACATTGCGGGAGTATGCAGGAAAATTGACGTTCACTCATGGCGAAACGATCAGGCTTTACTCGCGACCGATCCGCCTGAAGGCCATGAGCAAACCCCTTGGCATCCAAGGCAATCCAGACAGCTCGGCCAACGCGTGAAACCCGATCGCGGGGCTACCCACAAACTCCCAACAAAATAGCTCGGCTAAGCACTTAAGCGGTTCGCTCAAACATCCGACGGCGAATGCCGACCGTCAGCGGCCGGGCACCGCAGGCACCGTCGGCACGACCTGCCAGCCCGGCCAGCAGCCCAGCGGGCTGATCGCCGCCTCGCGGGCGGAGTCCAGACACTTGCTCACCAGCACGTTGGGATCGTTGGACACCGACGCGGCCAGGATGCCGTTGGCGCGGGCCTCCGCCTCGGCGGTCTTGGCACGCTGCTCGGCCACGCGGGTGTTGGCCTTCTCGACGTTCAGCGCGTTGATCCGGTCCTAGGTGGCACTGTCGTAGTTGACCAGCGGCACGATGACGTTGATGATCTCGATCTGCCCGCCCACCTTGGCGCGCAGTTCCCGGGTCACCAGGTTGTCGCGCACGTTTTCGAAGTCGCGATAGTCGAGGTACAACTCGTCGGCCGCGGCGGGCTGAATGCGCCACCGGACGCTGTTGTCGACGTTGGCCGTCGAGTTGTTGCCCAGCCGCACCGTGCTGGCCATCCCCATCTGTCGGCACCGCCGAGCAGTTCACCGCACGGCATTCAGCCGAATGGTATTGGGCTTTCGCCCCGTAGACCTAGACCTTCGGGCAGTAGTGCATCGGGTTGTCGCGCTCCTCGAGCGGCGGCAGGTTGCGCGCAGGTGTCTGCGGAAGTGGTGTGTCGGGCGCGATGCGTCCGGTGACCCGGTCCCAGCCTGCGCGGGCGCGGGGATGCATGCGGGCCCGTTTTGGCAAGAGCGAGAAGACGATTCGCACGGCGGAGCCGAACCGGCGGTGCAGCCACTCGTCGCGCGCCGACCACGTGTACCCCATCAGCTCGCGCACCGCCGGGTGGTAGAGGCCGACGGTGACCCACACGAAGAACGGCGCCACGATCCTGCGCTGCATTCGCCACATCCAGTCCGGAATCCATTCCGCGAACGGCGGCTTGGGTAGATCGGTCAGGTCGAGCACCGCGCGAGCGGCGTAGTTGTTCTCAAGTACGTTGCGGCACATGTGTTCCCAGTACTCCTGGAATTCCTCCCAGGTCTTCGGCACCGGCCGGGTGCTCATGCCGTACATCGAGTACCACTGCAGGTGCTCGTCGAACAACTGACGCTTCTCGGCTTCGGTGATGCCTCCGCAGAACCGCTCGGCGACGATCAACGTGCCGACGAAGAACGTTGCGTGCGCCCAGTAGAAGACGTCGGGATTCAGCGCGTGGTAGCGGCGGCCCTGAGCATCCACACCCTTGATGTCGACGTGATAGTCACGCACCTCTGCGCCGGTCTGGGGCGCACGGTCGGTGTCGAAGACGACGCCGCCGATCGGATACAGCGAGCGCAACAGCCGCGGCCACCGTTCCCGGAAGAACGTCGAATGTTCCTCGACCGCCGCACCGAGTTGCGGATGCATGTTCTGCATCGATCCGGCCCACGGGCCCTGCAGCATGCCGCGCCAGTCACCGAAGTACTTCCATGTCAGCGAGTCCGGTCCGAGCGGCGTCGGCGGTGCCTCGTAGCCTCCCGGCGCGACGGGACAGCCACTGCTGGTTATCGGACCTGCCTCGGACGTATCTTGACTCACTGGTGGAATTCTCCTGGTGGCCAGGCGGGATATTCTGACTACGAGCGTTGTCAATTACAGCTTAGGAGCAATGTGCCTTCCGGTCAACGACAGGGCAGATGGTCCGGCGTGCCGCTGCAGGACCGGCAGGCGTTGCGCCGCGACGAACTCGTCGCGGCTGGCGTCGCACTCCTGGGTGGGGAAGGTGGCCCCGCGCTGACCGTCCGCGCCGTCTGCCGCGAGGCGAGCCTGACCGAGCGCTACTTCTACGAAAGCTTTGCCGACCGGGACGAATTCGTCCGCGCGGTCTACGACCACGTCTGCAGCACGGCGATGGCGGCGCTGGCGTCGGCCGACACCCCGCGTGACGCGGTCGAACGGTTCGTCGCGCTCATGGTCGACGACCCGATCCGCGGCAGGGTTCTGCTGATCGCGCCCGAACGCGAGCCGGTGCTGGCGAAGTCGGGCGCCGAGTGGATGCCCAGTTTCATCGACCTGCTGCAGCGCAAACTGACCCGCATCACGGATCCCGCCGTGCAGGCCATGGTGGCGACGGGCCTAGTCGGCGCGCTGTCGGCGTTGTTCACGGCCTACTTGAACGGCCGATTGGCGACCACCCGGGAGCAGTTCATCGACTACTGCGTCGACATGCTGCTCAGCCGGGCGTCAAGCCACTAGTTAGTGGTCGGGCGTGGAGACGTCGGCGAGCGCCTGCTCTTCCTCGGCTGCCGCCTCGGCGGCGGCCTGCTCCTCGGCTGCCTTCGCCGCGCGACCGGCCTCGCTGGCCAACGAATTGCCAGGCATGGTCGCGGAGGCGACGCCGCCGTTGCAGTTCAAGTAGAACTGCACGGTGTTGGAGACGTGGGCGCCGTCGTTGGCGCTGGCGAAGGGAGCCGTCTGCGACCGAGTCACCAAGCAGTCACCCTGGTCGACCTTGTCGCCGACGCGGGCCGCCACGACGACCGTCTGACCGGCATCGCTGGCCGCCGATGATGCATCTGAGTACGTCTGCCCGGCATAGTCGTCCGCCGAGGCCACACCGGTGCCGAGCGCGGTGGAGAGAGCCAGCGCACCAATCGCGCCGGAACCAATAACCATGAACTTCTTCACGTAACGCCCTATCTGCCAGTCGAAACAGTCATACCCGCGGGGATAGTACCGCTGACGAGACGCCTGCGCAGCCCTCGTGTGACTACGTCAGATGGGACGTGGATTGCTCAGCTACCAGGGAGTTATTCGCCGGCTTGCCCCGCGTCGACGGCAGCAAGCTGATCCTGCTCGGCCTGCTCGGCCGCAGCCTTTGCTTCGGCCTCGCGCTGCTCTTTTGCTGCCATGTCCGCTTCCCACATCTTGCGGCCCTCGGGGCTCTGCAGCGAGAAGCCCGGCCAGAGCGCCGTTCCGTACTTTGCGTAGCAGTTCAGGTTCACCAACATCTGGTTCGTGATCCGGTTGCCGGACCCGTCCATGCGGGATGCCCTGTTTGCGCTAGTGACGATGCAGTTGTCCCAGTCCTTGCGGTCGCCAACAGTCGTGGCAACGATCGGCACCAGGCCCATTTGGTTGATGGCCGCCTTGGCGTCCTTGTAGTACTGCCCCACTACCTGATCATCGGCGTTCGCCACGCCGCTGCCGACTAAGGTGAACGCAACCGCGGCCGCTCCACATGCACCGGCGGTGAGAACCAGGAGTTTCTTCACGTGTTGCGGCCTTTCGTCATCGCCAGGGCGGATTAGTTTGCCGGAAGCCCGGGCACCCATGGGAATCGTACAGCCAGTGAGCGGATCTAAGTGATAGCTAGGCAACACCAGTCACATTCGAAACCTCATAGACTTGAATGTCACCGGGGTACACAGATATATTGAGTGCAACCAATAGGTACAGATAACTGGAGGGTCTATGTCGACCGAGTTGACCGACCTGCAGCTTCTGCGTGAGCTGGAACCGGTGGTCGAACAGAACATCAACCGGCACATGCGGATGCGCAAGGACTGGAACCCACACGACTACATTCCGTGGTCCGACGGCAAGAACTATTACGCCCTCGGTGGTCAGGATTGGGAGCCCGGACAATCCAAGCTCTCCGAGGTCGCCCAGGTCTCGATGCTGCAGAACCTGTTGACCGAGGACAACCTGCCCTCCTATCACCGCGAGATCGCGATGAACTTCGGCATGGACGGCCCATGGGGCTTCTGGGTCAACCGCTGGACGGCCGAGGAGAACCGGCACGGCATCGCGCTGCGCGACTACCTCGTCGTCACCCGCGCCATCGACCCCGTGGAACTCGAGGAACTGCGCGTCGAGCAGGTCACCCGTGGCTTCAGCCCCGGCCAGAACGGCCAAGGCGACATGTTCGCGGAGAGCCTGTTCGACTCCGTCATCTACGTGACGTTCCAGGAGCTGGCCACCCGGGTGTCGCACCGCAACACCGGCAAGGCGTGCAACGAAACCATCGCCGACCAGCTGCTGCAGCGCGTCTCCGCCGACGAGAACCTGCACATGATCTTCTATCGCGACGTGAGCGAGGCCGGCATCGACATGGCCCCCAACCAGGCGATGAAGTCCCTGCACCGCGTGCTGCGCAACTTCAAGATGCCCGGATACACGGTCCCCGAGTTCCGCCGCAAGGCCGTCGTGATCGCCGTCGGCGGCGTCTACGACCCGCGCATCCACCTCGACGACGTCGTGATGCCCGTACTGAAGAAGTGGCGCATCTTCGAGCGTGAGGACTTCACCGGCGAGGCCGCCGAGATGCGCGACGATCTCGGCAAGCTGGTCGAGGAACTCGAGGAGACCTGCGTGAAGTTCGAGGTCGCCAAGGAGCGCCGCCTCGAGCGCGAGAAGAAGATGGCCGAGAAGAAGGCCATGAAGAACCTCCTGGTGACGTCATCGGCAGCCTCCTAGCGCCGGCTCAGCCCCGGGCCCTGCACATCGGGCCGATCGCGTTGCGCAGCCCCGTCGTGCTGGCCCCCATGGCCGGAGTGACGAACGTCGCGTTCCGCACGCTGTGCCGAGAGTTGGAACTGGCCAGGGCGGGCACCGTCAGCGGTCTCTACGTGTGCGAGATGGTCACGGCCCGCGCGCTGGTCGAGCGGCATCCCGTCACGCTGCACATGACCACGTTCGCGCCCGACGAGTCACCGCGGTCGTTGCAGCTCTACACCGTCGACCCGGACACCACGTTCGCTGCGGCCAAGATGATCGCCGACGAAGGCATGGCCGACCACATCGACATGAACTTCGGCTGCCCGGTGCCCAAGGTCACCCGGCGCGGCGGCGGCGCGGCCCTGCCGTACAAGCGGAAGTTGTTCGGCCAGATCGTCGCCGCTGCCGTGCGCGCAACCGAGGGCTCCGGCATACCCGTCACCGTGAAGTTCCGGGTCGGCATCGACGACGCCCACCACACGCACCTCGACGCCGGCCGGATCGCCGCCGAGGAAGGTGCGGCCGCGGTAGCGCTGCACGCCCGCACCGCCGCGCAGCGCTACTCGGGTAGCGCGGACTGGGAGCAGATCGCGCTGCTCAAGCAACACGTCACCAGCGTGCCCGTGCTGGGCAACGGCGACATCTTCGACGCCGACGACGCGCGGGCCATGATGGCGACGACGGGGTGTGACGGAGTCGTCATCGGACGCGGTTGCCTGGGCCGCCCGTGGCTGTTCGCCGAATTGTCCGCCGGGTTCTCCGGGCGCGAGGTGGCCACTCCGCCGACGCTGGGCGAGGTCGCGTCGATCATCCGTAGGCACGGAGAGCTCTTGGTCGAACACTTCGGCGAGGACAAGGGCATGCGCGACATCCGCAAGCACGTCGCCTGGTATCTGCACGGATTTCCCGCTGGATCCGATCTGCGACGCGCGATGGCGCTGGTCAAGACCCTCGCGGAGCTCGACGAGCTGTTGTCCCGCCTCGACCCCGACGTGCCGTTCCCCTCGGCCGCCGAGGGCCCGCGCGGACGCCAGGGCTCACCGGGGTCGGTGGCGCTGCCGGAGAACTGGCTGAGCGATCCAGAGGACTGCACGGTTCCCGCGGGCGCCGACGTCATGCACTCGGGAGGCTGATTCGTCCACGCCGGAGGCTGAATCGTCCACGCCGGAGGCGGAATCGTCCACGCCGGAGGCGGAATCGTCTCAGTGCCGAGACGTCATCGAGACGGCACTGACACTTCCTCCGACTGGCCCTCTCTCAGGATGTCTCAGTACGATGAGTGCCTTATCGCGACGGCTCCGAGTGGCGGAGCCGACGACGTACTGCTAAAGAAATCAGGAAGCACGCAGAGAATCTGCGCCCTGAGGTTCATGAAGCCGGGCTACACACGCCTGGGAGTCGGAGGCCGGTAGGACATGAGTGACGGCGACAACGCCACTCCTGGCCGTCCCGGTTCTTCCGGCCGCGGCGAATCCGGCGACGACAACCAATGGCTTACCCGATCTGCACGGCCGATGCCAGGCGCCGCGCCGTGGGAACGCAGCCCGAGGGCGTTCGGCCCCAGTCCGGTGGACGATGAGCCCTCCGACCAGCATCTCGACGAGCCGTCCCCGTCCCAGCACACCGACGGCGTCACCGTCGCGGACCTGATCGCCAAGCTGTCGGGCACCCGCGCCGAACCCCTGGACGAACCACCGCGCCATCGCGCCGACCCAGACCCAGAACCCGAACCCGAAGCCGCATACGAGCCGGAGCCGCAACCCCCGCTCCGCGTTGCCCCACCAACGCTGCCCGCGTACTCGAGCGAGCGGGACGGCGATCCGATCACCGAGGTCTTCCCTCGGCTCTCCGACACCGATTCCGAATTGCCGATCCTGTCGGATGCGCGTCGCCCGCCGAAGCGCATCGGTGGTGCGGCGCTCACCGAGAAACCCGAATCGCACCGCGGCCGACGTACCGCGATGGTCGTCGGGCGAGTCGCCGTCGCGCTGATCGCGGTCCTCGCGCTCGCGCTCACCGGCGCCGCATGGCAGTGGCAATCGACCAAGAACCGCAGTTTGAACAAGGTCTCCGCGCTCGACCTCAATTCGCGCGACATCCTCGACCCCAACGCGCAGTTCGGCGACGAGAACTTCCTGATCGTCGGCGTCGACAGCCGGTTCGGGCAGAACGCCGACATGGGCGCGGGCGACACCGCCGACGCCGGCGGCGCCCGGTCGGACACCGTGATGTTGGTGAACATCCCGGCCAACCGCAAACGCGTCGTCGCCGTCTCCTTCCCACGCGATCTCGCGATCACGCCGATCAAGTGCGAACCATGGAACGCCGAGACGGGCGCATACGGCCCGCTCTACGACGAGGACACCGAGACCTACGGTCCCGACGAGGTCTACACCGAGACCAAGCTCAACTCGGCCTATTCCTTCGGTGGGCCAAAGTGCCTGGTCAAACTGATCCAGAAGTTGTCCGGCCTGTCCATCAACCGGTTCATGGCCGTCGACTTCGCCGGTTTCGCGACGATGGTCGACGCTCTCGGTGGCGTCGAGGTATGCAGCACCACACCGCTGGAGGACTACGAACTCGGCACCGTCCTCGCGAACGCAGGCCGCCAAGTCGTCGACGGTCACACCGCCCTGCAGTACGTGCGCGCCCGTCAGGTCACGACCGAGACGAACGGTGACTACGGCCGCATCAAACGCCAGCAGCTGTTCCTGTCGTCGCTGCTGCGGTCGCTCATCTCGAAGGACACGTTCTTCAGCCTCAGCAAGCTCAACAACGTCGTCAACATGTTCATCAACGACAGCTACGTCGACAACATCCAGACCAAGGACCTCGTCGACCTCGGCCAATCCATTCAAGGCGTGAACGCCGGCCGCATCACCTTTGTGACGGTGCCGACCGGCGAAACGGACTCCGAGGGCAACGAGCCGCCGCGCGAGGAGGACATGCGCGCGCTGTTCGACGCGATCATCAACGACGATCCGCTGCCCGAGGAGAAGAACGCCGACAACACCCCGGTACCGGGAACCCCGACCAGCGAGCCCGCTCCTGGCCCCAATGGCGAGTTGGTCGACGCCGTCACCACCAGCCCCGGCGAGATCACCGTGCGGGTCTCCAACTCGACCGGCGAGGACGGTCTGGCGTCCGTCGCGGCCAGTGAGCTGCAACAACACGGCTTCAACGTCACCGACCCCGACGACTATCCCGGGCCGCTGGACTCGACCACGGTGTTCTTCTCCGCAGGCAACGAGCAGGCCGCGGCGACGGTCGCGTCGTCCTTCGCCAATCCGACCATCGAACGGGTGTCGGGCATGGGCAACGTGGTCAGGGTGGTCCTGGGGTCCGACTTCAATGCGGTCGCCCCGCCGACGCCGAGCGGTTCCCCGATCCAGGTGCACGTGGTCAAGGACAGCAGCAGCCAACCCACCCACCTGCCGGAGGACCTGACGGTCACCAACGCGGCGGACACCAGCTGCGAGTGACGGCGCCAGTGCCATCGTGGCAGGTGGCATTCATCTTTCGTTCACCCTCGACGTCATGACCTTTCCGCGTGCCAGACCGTAGGCTTGGCGCATGCGTACCGCTTACCACGAGCAACTGGCCGCCCTGACGGACCAGCTCGGCGAGATGTGCGGGCTTGCGGGCGGAGCGATGGAACGCGCCACCCAGGCCCTACTTCAGGCCGACCTGGTGCTCGCCGAGCAGGTCATCACCGACCACGAACAGATCGCCGCGATGAGCGCGCGCGCCGAAGAGGCCGCGTTCGTACTCCTTGCGCTGCAGGCGCCGGTTGCGGGTGATCTGCGGGCCATCGTCAGCTCGATTCAGATCGTCGCCGACGTCGACAGGATGGGTGCGCTCGCGCTGCACGTCGCCAAGATCGCCCGGCGACGTCACCCACAGCACGCGCTGCCCGAGGAAGTCAACGGCTACTTTGCCGAAATGGGCCGTGTCGCAGTCGAATTGGGCAACAGTGCCCAAGAGGTGCTGCTCACCCGTGACCCCGAGAAGGCCGCCCGCATCCGCGAAGAAGACGACGCGATGGACGACCTGCACCGCCACCTGTTCAACGTGCTGATGGACCGCGAGTGGAAGCACGGCGTGACGGCGGCCGTCGACGTGACGCTGTTGAGCCGCTTCTACGAGCGGTTCGCCGACCACGCCGTCGAGGTCGCCCGGCGGGTCATCTTCCAGGTCACCGGCCACTTCCCCCAGGAAGAGGACGTTCCCGCGCCGCACTGACGCGACTACTCGCCGATCACCAGGCGGACGCCCACCTTTCTGGCGTGGGCCAGGTCCGCAAGCACCTTCGTGAGCACCTGTAATTCGGCACTGCTGTAGCGCTTCAAGAAGTCGTGCAGGCCTTGGGTCATCTCGTCGTGCATGCGGCGGTGGACGTCCGTCACCAGCTCACCGTCCGGGGTCGGGCTGAGCTGGACTTCCTTGCGATTGCCGGGGACGGGCGTGCGGGCCACCAGCCCGGCATCCACCAGCCGCTGGACGTGCTTGGACACGGTGCCCTTCAGCTGACCCGACCGCGCGGCGAGTCCGACGACGCTCACGGGGCCCTCGGCGATCGCCGCGAGCAGGTGCATCGACAGCCTGGGTAGCGCCCGGACGGTGGGCGCCAACCGGGCCGGACAGCGTTCCGCCATGAAGTCGCGCTCGGCGTCGCCGTCCTCATCGGTGTCGAACTTGCCCCCCACGACGCCGAGCAGGTCGTCGATGTCCGCGATGAGCGCCGACTTGGTTTTCACGGAAACCATATTGCCAGCTTCGCCATCCGTCGGTACATTGTTTCCAGAGAAACCATTTACCGAAGGGTGGCACCATGAAAGCCGCAGTCGTCGATGCTTGGGGCCACGCACCGGTCTACACCGACCATCCCGAGCCATCCGCCCGCGATGGCGCGGTGGTGGCCACCGTGGAGGCGTCCGCGCTGACCAACCTCACCCGCGGCATCGTGTCGGGAAAACACTACGCCAGCAAGGCGATTGCGCTTCCCGCCATTCCGGGCGTCGACGGAGTCGCCCGGCTGGACGACGGCCGTCGCGTCTACGTAGGCGCGCTGCCGCCGTACGGGATGATGGCCGAACGCACGCTGGTCGACCCGCAGACCGCGCTGGAACTACCGGACGGCATCGATTCCGTGACCGCTGCCGCCATCCCCAATCCCGGCGTGTCCGCGTGGATGTCGCTGGAGCACGCGGCGGCGATCCGACCCGGCGACCACGTACTGGTGCTCGGCGCCACCGGCGTCACCGGCTCCATCGCCGTCCAATTGGCGAAGTCGGCATTCGGGGCTGGACGGGTGGTGGTGGCGGGCCGCGACACCGCCCGCCTGGCATGGTTGCGCGACGTGGGTGCCGACGAGGCCATCACACTCGGCGCCGAAGACGTGGGCGCCCGCGTCGCCGCCCTGCATGCCGAGCATCCGTTCGACGCGGTGCTCGACTACTTGTGGGGCGAGCCTGCCGAACACGTGCTCGAGGCCCTGGCGAGCAACTCATTGGCCGCCGGCTACCACGCCATCCGGTTCGTCCAGATCGGCTCCATGGCCGGGCCAACGTTGAACCTGCCCGCCGGCATCCTGCGCAGTACGGGCATCACGCTGTCGGGCATCGGGATCGGGAGCATGCCGCCCGAGGTGATGGCACGGATGCGCACCGAGGCTCTGCCACGGCTGTTCGCGATGGTTGCGAGCGGTGAACTGCAGCTGCGCACGCGGCAGCGGCCACTCTCCGACGTCGAGCAGGTCTGGACGGCGACCGAGCCGTCGGGCACCCGAGTGGTGCTGACCCCGTGACGGCCTAGCCGAAGCGGCCCGAGATGTAGTCCTCGGTGGCCTTCTGGGTGGGATTGGAGAAGATCTTCTCGGTGTCGTCGATCTCGATGAGCTTGCCGGGTTTGCCGGTCGCCTCGAGGTTGAAGAAACCGGTCTGATCACTGACCCGTGCCGCCTGCTGCATGTTGTGGGTGACGATGACGATCGTGTAGTCCTGCTTCAGCTCGGAGATCAAGTCTTCGATCGCCAGCGTCGAGATCGGATCCAGCGCCGAACACGGCTCGTCCATCAGCAGCACGTCGGGCTGTACCGCGATCGCGCGTGCGATGCACAACCGCTGCTGCTGACCACCGGACAGACCGCCACCCGGCTTGTCCAGCCGGTCCTTGACCTCGTTCCACAGGTTCGCACCCCTGAGCGACCGCTCCGCGACCTCGTGGAGCGTCGCCTTCTTGCGCATTCCCTGCAGCCTCAACCCGGCCACCACGTTGTCGCGAATCGACATGGTGGGGAACGGATTCGGCCGCTGGAACACCATGCCAATGGTCTTGCGCACGCTCACCGGGTCGACGCCTGCACCGTAGATGTCCTCACCGTCGAGCAAGACCGAACCCGTGACGCGCGCGCCGGAGACGACCTCGTGCATGCGGTTGATGGTGCGCAGCAACGTGGACTTGCCGCAGCCCGACGGCCCGATGAACGCCATCACGCTGCGCGGCTGCACCGCCAGCGCGACGTCGGCCACGGCATGGAACGACCCGTAGTAGCAGTTGACATTCTCGAGATCCAGCCGCTTGGCCACCGTGTGCTCCTCAACGTTCTCGGGGAGACTACCCGCGTGAGGACGTCAGGCGCAGATCGATGGGGCGAGCCGGTATCCGGCGCCGCGGATGGTGCGAATGTACTCGCCGTGCTCGGGGTCGGCCCCGAGCTTGGCGCGGAGCCGTTTGACGTGCACGGCAACGGTATTGGTGTGCGAGGGGTGGCCCCACACGGCCGTGCTGATCTCCTCGCTGCTGGCAACGCTGCCGCGGCGCTCGATCAGGAAGACGAGCAGCTCGAGTTCGCGTTGCGTCAGCTGCACGTCGCGCCCGCGCACGCGCGTTTCGTATCCACGCCGGTCGACGTGGATGGGACCGGCGGTGAAGACGGCGGGTTCCAGCGCCGAGTGACCGTTGGTGTCGAGGGCGAACGGGGCGATGGCGGCGATGTCGTAGGGCCGCAGGATGACCGCGGAAGCCCCCGCTGCCAGCGCACGGCGGGCGGGTTCTTCCTCACCGGGGGCTGCGCCGACCAGGATGGGCAGCGTGGATCGGCTGCGGACGGCTGCGGAGATCCGCGCCGCATCGACGGCCTCGGTGTGCGCAGCGATCACCAGGGCGTTGGGCAACTCGGCACCGACGACGAGGAGCGCTTCTGCACCGTCGCGACACCAGGTCGTCTCGATGCCGATCTGTGCTGCCGCTTCGACGAGCTCGGCCGCCATCGCCTGATCGGCTTCGGCGAGGACCAGGCTGCCCCGCGTCGCCGGGCCGTGTCCGTTCACCGTCACCAACGGTACGCACTTCCCCTGTGAGCCAACTGAACTCACACCGTCAGCCGAAGCGCCCGGAGATGTAGTCCTCGGTGGCCTTCTGGGTGGGATTGGAGAAGATCTTCTCGGTGTCGTCGATCTCGATGAGCCGGCCAGGCTTGCCGGTCGCCTCGAGGTTGAAGAAGCCGGTCTGATCGCTGACGCGAGCGGCCTGCTGCATGTTGTGGGTGACGATCACGATGGTGTAGTCCTGCTTGAGCTCACCGATCAGGTCCTCGATCGCCAGCGTCGAGATCGGATCCAGCGCCGAACACGGCTCGTCCATCAGCAACACGTCCGGCTGCACCGCGATCGCGCGGGCGATGCACAGGCGCTGCTGCTGCCCACCGGACAGGCCACCGCCCGGCTTGTCCAGCCGGTCCTTGACCTCGTTCCACAGGTTCGCGCCCTTCAGCGACCGCTCGACGACCTCCTCGAGCGTCTTCTTGTTGCGCACACCCTGCAGCTTCAAACCGGCCACCACGTTGTCGCCAATGGACATGGTGGGGAACGGATTCGGCCGCTGGAACACCATGCCGATGGTCTTGCGCACGCTCACCGGGTCGATGCCGGCGCCGTAGATGTCCTCACCGTCCATCAGCACCGAACCCTCGACGCGCGCACCGGGAAGCACCTCGTGCATCCGGTTCAGCGTGCGGAGCACGGTCGACTTGCCGCAACCGGACGGGCCGATGAACGCCGTCACGCTGCGCGGCGGTACGGACAGTCCGACGTCGGCGACCGCGTGGAAGGAGCCGTAGTAGATGTTCAGATCTTTGAGATCCAAGCGCTTGGCCATAGTTACTCCTCAAGAACTCTCGTTAGCGATTTCGCGCGAGGTACCGGTTGGCGAGCGCGGCCAACAGGTACAGCAGTGCGATCAGCAAGATCAGGGTCAGCGCGGCGCCCCACACGCGCAGTGCGCCGGCTGCCTCAGGGTTGGTCAGTTCGGTGTAGATCAGCAGCGGCAACGACGCCATGTTTCCGTCGAGCACGTCGAAGTTGATCGACCGGCTGTAACCGACGAGCACCAGAACCGGTGCGGTCTCGCCCATCACCCGGGCCAGGGCAAGCAGGATGCCGCTGATGATCCCGGGAAGAGCGGTGGGGATGACGACCCGCAGGATGGTCTTCCACTTCGGAATGCCCAACGCGTAGGAGGCCTCGCGCAGTTCGTCGGGAACGAGCTTGAGCATTTCCTCGGTGTTGCGGACCACGACAGGAAGCATCAGCAGCACCAGTGCAAGCGACACCGCGAAGGCGCTCTGCGGAAACCCGAGTGTCGTCACCCACAACGCAAAGATGAAGAGCGCGGCGACGATTGACGGAACCCCGGCGAGGATGTCGACCATGAACGTCGTCACCTTCGCCAACCGACCCTTGCCGTACTCCACCAGGTAGACGGCGGCCATCACGCCCAAGGGCACGGACAGCACCGCTGCGATGAAGGCCTGGATGATCGTGCCGTACATCGCGTGGTAGACGCCGCCTGCCACCTGTTCGGGCAGCACCCCGGCCAGCGAACGGGTCCACCACGTCGAGGACAGGATCGCCTTGAAACCCTTGGCGACGACGGTGTACAGCAGCCATACCAACGGGATCAACGCGATCAGGAACGACGCGGTGAACAGCGTGCTGGCGAGGTTGTTCTTTAGCTTGCGCTTGACGCTGATCGCATGAAACGTCGGCGCCTTGACGGGCGTGTCGAGCGTGGTTTGTGTCATCCGGCGCTAACCCTTCCTCCGGCTGCGAGACGAGCGAGGGCGTTGACGACGAATGTCAGTGCGAAGAGCACGAAACCGGCCGCAATGTAGGCGCCGGTGGGCAGCGGTGAGCTGAATTCCGCTGCGGCCGAGGCGATCTTGGACGCGAAGGTGTAGCCACCGTCGAACAGAGACCAATGTCCGGCCTGTGCGGCCGTCCGAAGGATGATCAGGATCGCGATGGTCTCACCGAGCGCACGGCCCAGCCCCAGCATGGACGCGGCGATCATTCCGCTGCGGCCGTACGGAAACACGGTCATCCGCACCACTTCCCACTTCGTGGCGCCCAGGGCCTGCGCGGCCTCGACGTGCCCCTTGGGGGTGAGGCTGAAGACTTCCCGGGTCACCGAGGTGATGATCGGCAGGATCATCACCGCCAGCACGATGCCCGCGGTGAAGATCGTTCCGCCACCGGCGAGCGAGACGTTGCCCTTGGAGAAGAGGAAGAACCAGCCCAGGTTGTCGTTGAGGAAGCGCGCCACCGGCGACAGCCACGGCGCAAGCACGAAGATGCCCCACAGGCCGTAGACGATCGACGGCACCGCGGCCAGCAGGTCGACCATCGATCCGAACGGCTTCGCCACCCGTCGCGGGGCGTAGTTCGTCAGGAACGTCGCGATGCCGATGGCGATCGGGACGGCGATCACGAGGGCGAAGACGGAACTCAGCACCGTCACCATGAAGAGGTCCCGGATGCCGAACCGGAGGTTGGCCGCGTCGGTGGTGTTGAACTCAGTGCTGGTGATGAAGTTGACCTGGTCGGCACCCAGTGACGGAATGGCCCTGATGATCAGGAAGAGCGCCATCAACGCGATCGCCGCGATGATCGTCCCGCCCGCGGCGATGGCGATCGAGTGGAAGATCGTGTCGCCGCGCCGACTGTTCCCACTCTTGAGGGTCGACGCCTTGGCTGGTTTGGTCGGCATGGAGCGATTTTCTCCGATCTGACGTGGGCCCGTCGAAATTGACGAGCCCACGTCAGTCGCGTCTGGTGTCAAGGCCATTGCGAGGTAGTGCTCAGGAAATCGCGGCGACGGCGGTCGTCAGCCGGGACTTGAACGCATCCGGGATCGGGATGTATCCGTTGTCCTCGAGGCCCTTTTGGCCGTTGCCGAGTGCCGACGTCAGGAACGCCTTGACGGCCTTGGCGACCTCGGGGTCCGAGTACTTCGAGCACACGATTTCATACGTACCCAGCATGATCGGGTACGAACCCGCCTCGGTGGGCTGGTAGAACGACGCGGTGTCGAGCACGAGGTCGTTGCCCTCGCCCTTGATCTTCACGCCGTTGATCGCCTTGCCTGCGGTCTCGGCGTTGAGCTCGACGGGATCCGGGCCGGCAGACGTGATGATCTTGGCGACCGACAGGCCCTGCGACTTGGCGAACGACCACTCGTTGTAGGTGATGGAGCCCGGCGTGTTCTTGATGGCCGCCGACGTTCCCTCGTTGCCCTTGGCGCCTTCTCCGACACCGCCTGCGAAGGACTTGCCTGCGCCCTTGCCCCAGGCGCCGCCCGACGCTGCGTCGAGGTACTTCTGGAAGTTGTCCGTCGTACCCGACTCGTCGCTGCGGAAGACGACGTTGATCGGCTCGGCCGGAAGGGTTGCGCTCCCGTTGAGCGCCTTGATCTCCGGGGCGTCCCAGGTCTTGACCGCGCCGTTGAAGATCTTGGCCACGGTCGCGCCGTCCAGGACGAGGCCGTCGACGCCTGCCACGTTGTAGGTGACCGCGATCGGGCCGAAGACCGTCGGCAGGTTCAACGCGGGACTGCCGCAGCGCTCGGCCGCCTTGGCGATCTCGCCCTTCGACTCGTTCAGCGGTGAATCGGAGCCGCCGAAGTCGGTCTGGCCGCCGAGGAACTCGGACACGCCGGCGCCGGATCCGCTCGAGGTGTAGTTGAGAGTCTGTCCGGGGCAGTCGGTTTCGTAGGCGGTGACGAACCTGGTCATCGCGTTCGCCTGGGCCGAAGAGCCGCTCGACTTCAGCGCCTTCTTGCCGCCGCAGTCCGCGGCGGCCGCAACGTCACCCTTGGTGCCACCGCTGGTGGTCTCCGTCGAGGCATTGTTGTCACTCCCACATGCCGACAGCAGCAAGGCACCGGCAGCCAGCAGGCTGAGCGCGGCACCCGTCCGATTGGGCTTCACGTAGCTCCTTCAAAGATTCAGGGTGAACGGTCACCGCCGCCACCGGTAGAACGCGCGGATGATGTCCGTCCGCGGGCAGGCCCCATGGCCATCCGCGACAAAACCTAGGCGGCCGTGGTGAATGCCCGACCTTGCTTGGATGAACGCAAGATGAACCGGCGCCCGTCGGCGGGATGACGCCGGCCACCCGGCGGGCTAACGGCGGGTGTACGCCACGTCGGCGCTGAAGACGTCGAATCCCAGCCGCTGATACGTCTTGACGGCCGCCGCGTTGTCGGCCTCGACGTAGAGCATCACGGTGTCGGCCCCGCGCTTCGCGAGATGGTGCAACCCGACGAGAGTCAGGGTGGCGCCGAGCCCGCGGCCCTGCGCCTGCGGGTCCACGCCCACGACGTAGACCTCGCCCAACTCGTGTTCATGCATCTTCGTCCAGTGGAATCCCAGCAACGGCCCACCGCTGGCATCGAAGGCCAGGAACAGTCCCTCGGCGTCGAACCACGGCTCGCCGCGACGCTCGGCGATCTCGGCCTCGGTCCACCCGCCCTGTTCGGGGTGCCAGGAGAACGCCGCGTTGTTGACCCGCAACAGCTCATCGTCGTCGTCAGGACCCGAGTAGGTGGTCAGCCGCACGTCGTGCGCCACGGTCACGGCAGGCAGGTCGGCCAGCGGGCGGCGCATCTGCAGGAGCTCCCTCGCGACGTCGAGACCCATGGCGGTGGCGGTTGCCCGCGCCGGCTCGAGATTGCCGTGTGCCCACACCCGCGCACCGGCGCCGCCCTCGCTGAGGCCCGCTTCGATCAGCGCCGACCCGATGCCGCGCCGACGGGCGGTCGGGTGCACAACGGCCTCCGCCATGGCGGGTGAATCCGGCGTCGCCGCAACGAGATTGAGGTAGCCGACGATGCCGTCGCGCACGCGGGCCACCAAGTGCCGGGTGCGGTCGTGGGGCAGCTCCCGCAGCACCTGATCGCCAACGGGGGCTACGCCGTCATGCCCCGTGGCCGCATCGATCAGGTCCCGGATCCGGTCCTGGTCGACGTTGGACAGCGCCGTCACCCTGCCGATGCTCACGGCCTCGCTGGTGCTCATTAATTGCGCAGGGGGTCGCTGAACGACTCCGGAATCGCGTCGGGCGCCTGGTCGTACCCGTCGGGGTCATCGAGGTCGTCCTGCAGCTCGGCACCAGGGGCAGGCGGCCGGCCACGCGCGGGCCGCACCGCCTTGTAGCCGACGTTGCGCACCGTGCCGATCAGCGACTCGTACTCGGGCCCGAGTTTGGCGCGCAGCCGCCGCACGTGGACGTCGACGGTGCGGGTACCGCCGAAGAAGTCGTAGCCCCACACCTCCTGGAGGAGTTGCGCGCGGGTGAAGACGCGGCCCGCGTGCTGCGCCAGGTACTTCAGCAGCTCGAATTCCTTGTACGTGAGGTCGAGGGGCCGGCCGCGCAGCCGCGCGGTGTAGGTGCCCTCGTCGATGACGAGTTCGCCAAGATTGACCTTGCCGAGGTTTTCCTGGTCGGCGACGCCGCCGCGGCGTCCCACCAACAGCCGCAGCCGGGCGTCGATCTCCGCGGGCCCGGTGCTCGGCAGCAGGATCTCGTCCAAGCCCCACTCGACGTTCACGGCGACGAGTCCGCCCTCGTTCACGACGGCGACAACGGGCACCGACGTCCCGGTCGTACCGAGAAGCCGACACAGCCCGCGCGCGGCGGCCAGATCAGTGCGCGCGTCGACAATCGCCACGTCGGCGGTGCCCGCCTCCAATAGCGATGACACCTCCGTCGGTGCAGACCGCACGTTGTGCGCCAGCAGCGCCAACGACGGCAACACCGATTCGGGGTGTGGGTCGACGGTCAGTAGTAATAGGTCCAACGGGTCCTCCAGCACGCCCGGGAAGATTGCCCGGCTCCATCAACGACGACGGAGTTCCGGTCACCGCCCAGTTTCATGGCTGACACGCGGCCGTTACCGACCAACGATCGTCTAACGATAGCGTGCCACCTGCGAATTAGCCGTGCTGAGCATCAGGGACGGAATCCGGTGGGCAAGAATGTGCAGGTGCGCAAGCTGCTGATCGGCCTTCTAGCGGCGCTGACATCGCTGATCATGGTCGCCGTCGGCGCCGACTTCGGTGCGGCGATCTACGCCGAGTACCGCTGGGCACGCAGCGTACGCACGGCCAACTCCCTCGGGTTCGACCCGTGGGTGGGCATCCTGGGATTCCCCTTCGCCACGCAGCCAGCCGGGCGCGAGTACCGGGAGGTGGAGATCCGCGCCAACGGCGTCGACCACCCCGTCGTGGGCAAGGCGTCGCTCGAGGCGACGTTCCACGACCTCGACCTGACCGGCACGTCCTGGCTGATCGGCCCGGACGCCAAACTTCCGGCCGGCAAGCTGGAGAGCCGGATCATCGTCGACTCGACGCACCTCGGGCGCTTCATGGGCATCAAGGACCTGCTGGTCGAAGCGCCGCCGAAGGAGACCAACGACGCCACGGGCGGCACCACCGAGTCCGGCATCTCCAACAACAAGGGGCTGGTCTTCACCGGAACGCCGACGGCCGCACAGTACGACGAGAAGGTCAGCGTGTCGGTCGACCTGTCCATCGGCGGCGCCGACGCCACCACCTTGGTGTTCACCGCCACCGGGGTGCTGACCGGCGCTGGGACGGCCGATCAGGAGGTGCCCGAGGAGAAGCAGGCCGCCGTACTGAAGGCGTTCAGCGGCAGCATGCCCGGAATGAAGCTGCCCTTCGGGATCGGGCCCACCAGCGAGGGGGCCAGGGGCTCGGACGTCATCATCGAGGGGATCACCACGGGAGTAACCGTGCCGCTCGGGGGGTTCAGACAGTCATGAGTACGTCACTGGCCATCGTGATCACGGTGCTCATCGCGGCACTGGGCCTGGCATACGTGATCGGCCGGCTGATGACGCTGCGAGCCGGGATGATGCGCGAGACGGCCCACGACGCCGCCGACGTCGACACCACCGACCTGGGGTTGTCAGGCACCGGACCGACGGTAGTGCACTTCAGCGCGGTGTGGTGTGGCCCGTGTGCGGGGGTCCGCCGGGTGGTCAACCAGGTGTGCACCGAACTGCCGGCGGTGGCTCACGTCGAGATCGACATGGACGCCAATCCCGCGGCGGCGCGGCGGCTTTCGGTGCTGTCGTTGCCGACTACCTTCATCTTCGACGCCGGCGGTCGCCAGCGATACCGCACCAGCGGCGTTCCCACGGCCGCTGACCTGCGCTCCGCGCTCGAACCGCTATTGGCTTGACGGCTTCGTTTTTTACCGTGGACTTGGGTAAGCTGACGGGCGTGCCAACCCGCCTCGAGCTCCGGCTCACCAAGCGCCGCGCAGTTGATCTGTGCCGCGTCGCGGGTTGCTGCTGTTGTTGTTGTAGCTGCTGAGTAGCCGCGCCCCCACTTCGCGCCGCGCTCGGAGCAGCCTTGGTGGCC
Source organism: Mycobacterium sp. URHB0044 (assembly GCF_000620625.1). Lineage (GTDB taxonomy): Bacteria > Actinomycetota > Actinomycetes > Mycobacteriales > Mycobacteriaceae > Mycobacterium. The sequence continues at coordinate 303,816 of NZ_JIAW01000003.1, forward strand.
TGCTCGCAACCCGACATTGACAACATCAGGAGCATTCATTCTCGTGTCGAACATCACAACCGGACCACAACAGGTCGACGTCCGGGGTCCCCGCTTTGCGGCCTGGGTGACCACGTTCGTCATCGCGGCCACGCTCATCGTCTCGGCGTTCAGCACCGCCGCCGCGGCCGTCATCCTCGGCCTCCAGGCCGTGGTGTTCGCCATCGGTGCGGCGGCAGGCCCGCGCCAGCATCCCTACGGCCGGCTCTTCGCCACCTTCGTCGCTCCGCGGCTGGGCCCGGTCACCGATCGCGAGCCCGTCGCACCGCTGAAGTTCGCCCAGTTCGTCGGCCTCCTGTTCGCGGTCGTCGGCGCGGCCGGCTTCGCGGCGGGGGTGACGGCGCTGGGTCTCACGGCGACCGCCTTCGCGTTGGTCGCCGCGTTTCTCAACGCCGCCTTCGGCATCTGCCTTGGCTGCCAGCTGTACCCGCTCGTCACCCGTCTGCGACGCACACCCACATCCGTCTGAACTTCAAAAGCAAGGCAATCGAAAGGATTCCGTACATGGCTCGCTCCGACGTCCTGGTCACGACTGACTGGGCCGAGAGCAATCTCGACGCACCGAACATCGTCTTCGTCGAGGTCGACGAGGACACGTCGGCCTACGAAGGCGGCCACATCAAGGGCGCCGTCCGGCTGGACTGGAAGACAGAGCTGCAGGACCAGGTCAAGCGTGACTTCGTCGACCAGCAGCAGTTCTCGAAGTTGTTGTCCGACAAGGGCATCAGCAACGACGACACGGTGATCCTCTACGGCGGCAACAACAACTGGTTCGCCGCCTACGCCTACTGGTACTTCAAGCTGTACGGCCACCAGGACGTGAAGCTGCTCGACGGCGGCCGCAAGAAGTGGGAGCTCGACGGCCGCCCGCTCGTCACCGAGGTGCCCTCCCGGCCCTCCACGTCGTACTCCGCACAGGCGCCGGACAACAGCATCCGCGCGTTCCGCGACGAGGTCATCGCCGCGATCAACAACAAGAACCTGGTCGACGTGCGGTCCCCCGACGAGTTCTCGGGCAAGATCCTCGCTCCCGCGCATCTGCCGCAGGAGCAGAGCCAGCGGCCCGGGCATATCCCCGGCGCCATCAACGTTCCGTGGAGCAAGGCGGCCAACGAGGACGGCACGTTCAAGTCCGATGAGGACCTGGCGAAGTTGTACGCCGAGGCCGGCTTGGACGGCCAGAAGGAAACCATCGCCTACTGCCGGATCGGTGAGCGCTCGTCGCACACCTGGTTCGTGCTGCAGGAACTGTTGGGACACGAAAACGTCAAGAACTACGACGGCAGTTGGACGGAATACGGCTCCCTCGTTGGGGCCCCGATCGAGTTGGGAAGTTGATATGTGCTCTGCACCGAAGCAAGGACTGACGTTGCCCTCCAGCGTTGACCTCGAGAAGGAAACGGTGATCACCGGCCGCGTCGTCGATGGCTCCGGCCAGACCGTGGGCGGCGCGTTCGTGCGCCTGCTCGACGCCAGCGACGAGTTCACCGCCGAGGTCGTCGCGTCGGCCACCGGTGACTTCCGGTTCTTCGCCGCGCCGGGCACCTGGACGCTGCGCGCCCTGTCGCCTGCGGGCAACGGCGACGCCAGCGTGGCGCCGTCCGGAGCGGGAATCCACGAGGTCGACGTCAAGGTCGCCTGACCTCACCGTCGCCTGGGACTGGCGGGGATGGGCGCGGCCCCGGTCGCGCCGCTCCGCCCCGCCGGAACTAGACTCGTCATCGTGGTGCTCTTCTTCGAGATCCTGCTCGTCGCGGCGGTTGTCGTCATCACCTGGTTCGCGCTCTACGCGCTGTACCGCCTGGTCACTGACGACTAGTGACCCCCGAGGACAAGCAGGCGGGCGCAGTTCCGCCGCGCTCCGGGGACCGCGCCGTCGCGGCCGCCGCCGAGCGGGCGAAGACCACGGCCGCCCGCAACGTTCCGGCCTTCGGCGACCTTCCGCTGCCCGCCGACACGGCCAATCTCCGCAAGGGCGTCGGACTCAACGACGCACTTCTCGCTCTGCTGCCCCTCGTCGGAGTGTGGCGCGGCGAGGGCGAGGGCCGCGACGCCCACGGCGACTACCGATTCGGCCAGCAGATCATCGTGTCCCACGACGGCGGCGACTATCTCAATTGGGAGGCGCGCTCCTGGCGACTCTCCGAAACCGGCGAATACGAGGCACCGGACCTGCGTGAGACCGGCTACTGGCGGTTCGTCGACGACCCGACCGATCCCGGCGAATCGCAGGCCATCGAACTCCTGCTGGCCCATTCCGCCGGTTACGTCGAACTGTTCTACGGCAGCCCGATCACCCAGTCGTCCTGGGAGTTGGTGACCGACGCGTTGGCCCGCAGCAAGTCCGGTGTCCTGGTCGGCGGCGCCAAGCGTCTCTACGGCATCGTCGAGGGCGGCGATCTGGCGTACGTCGAGGAGCGGGTGGACGCCGACGGCGGCCTGGTGCCGCACCTGTCCGCCCGGCTGGCGCGGTTCGTCGGCTAGTGCGGCTCACTCCCCTGGCTGCGGCCGTCCTCGCCGCGTGCGCGCTCAGCACGGCGTCGTGCGCCTCGTCGACCGACCCGCAGCCCGCACCGACGACGAATGCACCCGCCGCCGGTCACGGCTCCTACGCGTCATGCCTCGCCGACCACGGCGTGCAGGCACCGCCGCTCGGTCCGGGGGCGCCCGCCGGCGTCGACCCGCAGACCTGGGCGCAGGCCCAGCAGGCCTGCGCGGACAAGGCGCCGGGCCCCGTCTCCTAGCGGGCGCGGGCGACCCCAGACATGGAGCGGCCCCCGAGCCTTGGTTCCTGGTATGGACGGACCGAGGGGCTCGGGGGCCGGGTGGCTGCGGGGAATTCGCCAGCGCGCGCAGGTAATTCACTTGCACGTTGAGCAACGAATACGCCCGGCGCTGCTAGCTGGCAGCCACCTCACATGTCCATGAGTCAATCGAAATCTCGGACCACCTCCTCTCCTGTGTACGAGCGACCGTACTCCCGAAGCGGGAGACCGACAACCGATTTTCGCCCTCCGCTCAATCGGCACGCAGGATGGCGGCGTCGACCAGGTCGGTCACCTCCGCCGCCCTCGGCGCCTGGCGCAGCGGCGCCCCGTCCAGGGTGTGCACGCGGGCGGCCAACGTCACACTCGACAGCAACCAGACACCTTGAGCGGCAACGAGATCCGCGACGCCGAACTGCTGCTCCTGGCAGGCCAGCCCGCGGCCACGTGCCTCGACGAACAGTGCCCCGACGGTGGTGCCCGGCAGGATCGGCAGCGACGCGGGCGGGGTGAGGAGTTCGCCGTCTTCGGTGGCGATGAGGACCGCCGAGCGCGGCCCCTCGAGCACGGTGCCGTCGGCGGCGACGAACACCACGTCGTCGGCTCCGATGCGCTGGGCGTGCCGCAACGCCGCCGCGTTGGCGGCGTACGACAGCGACTTCACGCCGGCCAACGACCAGGGGGCGCTGGCGGAAGGTCCACGCTCGAGGGTCACGGCTGCGATGCCGTCCCGCCGCGCGGTCACGGCCCGCTCGGGAACGGCCGACACCGTGACGAAGGCCAGCGTTCGGGCCCGGCCGAGCAGCAACCGCAGCACCGCATCCCCGGGATGCGCCCAGTTCCCCACCGCGGCAGCGACGGCGTGCCGCCACCGCGCCGGCTCCGGTGCGGGCAACCCAGTGATCGCGGCCGAGGTGGCCAGCCGCGCCAGGTGCGCGCCAAGCAGGCAGGGTCGCCCGTCGCGGACCAACACCGTCTCGAACACCCCGTCGCCGCGCAGCAGCATGGGATCGTCGGCACACACCGACGCGGCCCGTGGGTCGATCACCAGCCCGTCGAGCGTGACGACGACTGTTCCGATCACCACGAGCACCGAGGGTAAACGCTCAACCGAACTCCGTAGAGTTGAGTCATGTCCGCCGTACCCACACCCGACGCCAGCCCCGACTCAGGCGCCGTGTGGCATTACGGCGACCCGCTCGGGGAACAACGCTCCGCTGCAAAGGCCGCCGTGATCGTGGATCGCTCGCACCGCGCGACGCTTCGACTGACCGGAAACGATCGGCGCACCTGGCTGCACAGCATCTCCAGCCAGCACGTCAGCGAACTCCCCGACGGGGCCGTCGTCGAGAATTTGAGCCTCGACGGCCAGGGCCGTGTCGAAGATCACTGGGTACAGACCGAAGTCGACGGCGCCACGATCATCGACACCGAGCCGTGGCGTGCCGAGCCGTTGCTGGCCTACCTCCGCAAGATGGTGTTCTGGGCCGACGTCGTCGTCGAACCGGCCGATCTCGCGGTGTTCTCGCTGCTCGGGCCCGGCCTGCGGGACCAGGCGGTCCTCACGGCCCTCGGGGTCGACGAACTGCCCGCACCGGCCACCGCCACCCCGCTGGCCGGCGGCGGCTTCATTCGGAGCGTGCACGACGGCGAGGTGGACGTGGTCGTCCCCCGCGACGCGGCAGCCGACTGGCAGGCCAAGCTGGTCGCCGCGGGTGTCCGGCCAGCAGGCGTCTGGGCGTACGAGGCGCATCGGGTGGCAGCGGTGCGCCCCCGCCTTGGCGTCGACACCGACGAGCGGACCATCCCGCACGAGGTCGGGTGGATCGGCGGGCCCGGCGAGGGCGCCGTCCACCTGGACAAGGGCTGCTACCGCGGCCAGGAAACCGTCGCGCGGGTCCACAATCTGGGCAAACCGCCGCGCATGCTGGTCCTTCTGCACCTGGACGGCGAGTCCGACCGCCCCGTCACCGGGGATCCGGTGCTGGCCGCCGGGCGCGCCGTCGGGCGGCTCGGCACCGTCGTCGACCACGTCGACCTCGGTCCGATCGCGCTGGCCTTGGTCAAGCGGGGCCTGCCCGCCGACCTCGAACTGACCACCGGCGGCGAGTCTGCGGTGGCCGCCGCGATCGACCCGGATTCGTTGCCGGTGGACGACGGAGTGGGCGCCGGACGGCTCGCGGTGGAACGACTTCGCGGCCGTTCGCGTTGAACCGGGAGCTTCGGTAGGCGCCGCTGGGCCGGGGCTGCCAGCACGGAACCGGAGGGCACGGTAAAGTGTTGTCAGGACGATAAAACACACTCAGATCGGAGCCGCCTGATAATCGGGCCGCTCCGTTATTGCGCGAGGGGGTCCCTCATGGGCCGCGGCCGGGCAAAGGCAAAGCAGACCAAGGTCGCACGTGAGCTCAAGTACAGCTCACCGCAGACCGACTTGAGGCAGTTACAGCGGGAGCTGTCGCACGCTCCCGATGACCCCATCGGCGGCACGAGTGACGTACCCGATGACTTCATCGAAGAGGATGACTGGCGCCGCTAGTCGGCTTCTGGTCATGCCTCACGGCGTGACCAGAAGCGCAGCTTGATCAGAAGCGCGGGTGCTGTCCGACCAAGTGCGCGCGCGACTCACCCTTGGCGCCCTTGTTGACGGTGCCGAGGATCCAGCAATCGAGGTGGCGGGCGGTCAAGATCGCCAGCGCACGGTCGGTGTCCTCCGGTGCGACGATTGCGACCATCCCGACGCCCATGTTGAACGTCCGGTCCATCTCGGCGCGGTCGATCCGTCCACGCTGGGCGATCATCCCGAACACCGGCGCGGGCGTCCACGTGCCGCGGTCCAGTTCGGCCGTCAGGCCGTTGGGGATCACCCGCTCGAGGTTGCCTGCCAAACCGCCGCCCGTGACGTGGCAGAAGGTGCGGACCTGCGTCTCGGCGGCCAGCGCCAGGCAGTCCTTGGCGTAGATGCGGGTGGGCTCGAGAAGTTCCTCGCCGAGTGAACGGCCGAACTCCTCGACGTGCCCGGCCAGGTTCATCCTGTCGATTTCGAGCAGCACCTTGCGGGCCAGCGAGTAACCGTTGGAGTGCAAGCCGGTGGACGCCATGGCGATCAGCACGTCGCCCGGTTTGACCCGCTCGGGGCCCAACACGTCGTCGGCCTCCACGACGCCGACGCCGGTGGCCGACACGTCGTAGTGGTCGGGCGCCATCAGGCCGGGATGTTCGGCGGTCTCGCCGCCCAGCAGGGCGCATCCGGCGATCACGCAGCCGTTGGCGATGCCCGACACGATCTCGGCGACCCGTTCCGGGACGGTTTGCCCGACGGCGATGTAGTCCTGCAGGAAGAGCGGCTCGGCACCGCAGACCACCAGGTCGTCGACGACCATGGCGACCAGGTCGAGCCCGACGGTGTCGTGCTTGTCCATGGCCTGCGCGACGGCCAGCTTGGTGCCGACTCCGTCGGTCGAGGAGGCCAGGAGGGGCTCGCGGTAGTCGCCCCGTAGGGCGAACAGCCCGGCGAACCCGCCGAGGCCACCGCGGACCTCTGGCCGCGTGGCCTTCTTGGCCAGTGGTTTGAACAGTTCGACGGCACGGTCGCCCGCTTCGATGTCCACCCCGGCCGATGCGTAGGAGGCGCCGTGCGGTTCGGCTTGCCCGTCCTTGACCGTCATCGCTGATTCGCCCGCTGACCCTCGCTCATCGCGCCCAAGGTTACCGGTCCAAACGATCGGGGTGTACACGTAGCCGTCTGGCAACTTCGGCAAGTCGGCCCACGTGCACCGGTCCCATGTGACACCCTGACCGGTCATGAGCAAACTTCGCTGGTGGGCACCCGTCGCGGCTGTGGCATTCCTGGTCCCGACGGGGCTCGCCGCCCCGGCGTCGGCAACGCCCGGTTCACTCGTCGAGGTGGAGACATTGTCGCAGGCCACCGTCAAGGGTGAGGACTACGTCACCAAGCAGATCACGATCGCGCCGGGCGGCAGCACGGGGTGGCACTGGCACCCGGGACGGGTATTCGGCGTGATCCGCGAGGGCACGTTGACCCACGACGCGGCCAACTGCGAGGAGGACGGCGTCTATCCCGCCGGCTCCCCCGTCACCGAGGGCACCGGCCCCGACAACGTGCACCTGGGCCGCAACCTGGGTCCGGATCCCCTGGTGATGTGGGTGACCTACATCGTTCCGGCCGGTAGCCCGCTCACCACGGACGTGCCGAACCCGGGCTGCCCGTTCGAGTAAGGGGTGCGCCGGCCATCGGCGGTATGCCCCACCGATGCCGGACGAAGCGATGCGCCGCTGCCTGGTGACCGGGGCGACCGGCTACATCGGTGGGCGGCTGGTCCCGAAGCTGCTGGAGCGCGGCCACACCGTGCGGGCCCTGGCCCGCAATCCCGACAAGCTCGACGCTGCCCCGTGGCGCGACCGGGTCGAGGTGGCGCGCGGCGATCTCGGCGACGTCGACACGCTGACCGCGGCGTTCGACGGCATCGAGGTGGTGTACTACCTCGTCCACTCGATGGGGACGTCGTCGGACTTCGTCCGGGAGGAGGCCCGGTCGGCCCACAACGTGGTGACCGCCGCCGAGCGGACCGGGGTGCGGCGCATCGTCTACCTCTCGGGACTGCACCCGGACGGTGAACTGTCCGCCCATCTTCGGTCGCGCACCGCGGTGGGCGACATCCTGATTGGATCCGGCATCGAGACGGTGGTGCTGCAGGCGGGCATCGTCGTCGGGTCGGGTTCGGCGTCGTTCGAGATGATCCGCCACCTCACCGACCGGCTACCGGTGATGACCGCTCCGAAGTGGGTGCACAACGAGATTCAGCCGATCTCGATCGACGACGTCCTCCATTACCTGGCGGAGGCGGCCGACGTGCCCGTGCCGGAATCGCGGACGTGGGACGTCGGCGGACCCGACGTGCTCGAGTACGGCGATGCGATGCAGGGCTACGCCGACGTGGCCCGGCTGCGCAGGCGGATCATCGTGGCGCTGCCGCTGCTGACGCCGTGGCTGGCGAGCTGGTGGGTTGGGCTCGTCACGCCGATTCCGTCGGGACTCGCGCGGCCGCTCGTCGAATCCCTGCACTGCGACGCGGTGTGCAGGGAGCACGACATCGATACCGTCATTCCGCCGCCGCCGGGAGGGCCGACGGGTTATCGCGAGGCCGTCACGCAGGCGCTGGAGCAGGACGGGACCACGGCCACCGACGAACGCCGCCGCCTACTGCGGTTCAGTTCGACTGTGCCGCAATGACTTTCGATGGAGTTCAGGGCCGCCGGAGCGCCGAGGCGTTGTCGTTGTCGGACTGGACCGGCTGAATCGGGATGCCGGTCCGCGCCGCGGTGGCCAGCATCTGTTCGACCACGTTCTTGCCGAGCGCGCTCTCTCCGGGCAGTTCGATCGGGTAGTTGCCGTCGAAGCACGCCGAGCACAGCCGCGTCGCGGGCTGCTCGGTGGCGGCGATCATGCCCTGGCGGCTGATGTAGCCGAGCGAGTCGGCGCCGATGGCCCGCCGCACTCCGTCGACCATCTCGTCCTCGTCGGCCTCGAAGCTGGAGGCGTTGGCGATCAACTCGGCAGGGGTGGCGAAGTCGATGCCGTAGAAGCAGGGCCACTTCACCGGCGGCGACGCGATCCGCACGTGCACCTCGACGGCGCCCGCCTCGCGCAGCATCCGGATCAGCGCGCGCTGCGTGTTGCCGCGCACGATCGAATCGTCGACGACGATGAGCCGCTTGCCGCGGATGACTTCCTTGAGCGGGTTGAGCTTGAGCCGGATGCCGAGTTGGCGGATGGTCTGCGAGGGCTGGATGAAGGTGCGCCCGACGTAGGCGTTCTTCATCAGGCCCTGGCCGTAGGGGATTCCCGAGCCCTGGGCGTAGCCAACCGCGGCCGGCGTGCCCGACTCGGGGACGCCGATCACGAGGTCTGCCTCGACGGGCATCTCGCTGGCCAGCCTCCTGCCGATGTCCACGCGGGTGGCATGGACGGACCGGCCGCCGATCACGCTGTCCGGCCTGGCCAGATACACGTACTCGAATACGCAGGCCTTGGGCGTCGGGTTGGCGAATCTCGTCGAACGCACGCCGTCGGCGTCGATGGCCAGCAGCTCACCGGGTTCGATGTCGCGGACGAACGAGGCGCCGACGATGTCGAGGGCGGCCGTCTCCGACGCGACCACCCAGCCACGATCGAGGCGACCCAGCGACAGCGGCCGCACGCCGTAGGGGTCGCGCGCCGCGTAGAGGGTGTTCTCGTCCATGAAGGTGAGGCAGAACGCACCCCGGACGGTCGGCAGCAGTTCCAGCGCGGCCTGCTCCAGCGTCGCGTCCGCGGCACCGTGGGCCAGCAGCGCCCCGAGGATGTCGGAGTCGGTGGTGGCCGCTGCGGCCCCGCGGGTGTTGATCAGTCCGGCGTCACGGGCGCGTGCCGCGAGTTCGGTGGTGTTGACCAGGTTGCCGTTGTGCCCGAGGGCGACGCCGGTGCCTGCCGACGTGTTGCGGAACACCGGCTGGGCGTTCTCCCACGTCGTCGAACCCGTGGTGGAGTAGCGGCAGTGCCCGATGGCGACGTGGCCCTCCATCGCGGCCAGCGTCGGCTCGTCGAACACCTGACTCACCAGGCCGAGATCCTTGAAGACGAGCACCTGCGAGCCGTCGGCGACGGCGATGCCTGCCGCCTCCTGGCCACGGTGTTGTAGCGCATAGAGACCGAAGTACGTGAGCTTGGCCACTTGTTCGCCAGGTGCCCAGACGCCGAAGACGCCGCACTCTTCTCGGGGTTCGTTCTCCGGCGGTGCGATCTGCTCGGCGGTCACGATCAGGCTGCTCCCTGGGGGCTGTGGGTGACAGTGGTGAGTCTACGGTGCACACCGGCCGAAGGTGGAATCGAACCGCGGTGTCGCGTCTTTCAACAACTCTGCCCGTCGGATCATTTCGTCGTGCCAGCACCACTGGTTTGGTCGCCGCCCGTCGGTAGCGTCTGGCGGTGTGAATTCGGCGAGGTGGATGTGACGACGGCGGATGTGTTGAGCGATGAGAAGAACGACGACGTGGGCCTCTCGCCGACGCCCTGGCATCCCCTCACCCGGATCGCCTTCCGGTTCTGCGTCGCGTACTTCGGATTGTTCTGCCTGACGTTCGCCCAGGTCACGTTCGTCTACACCGGCGTGCTCGGCAGACGGTTCCCCGACCGCGCCGTGTTGTGGCAGATGGTGCAGCTGGATCCCGTCACCCGCTGGGTGGGCCGGGCCGTCTTCGGCGTCGACGCCGCGCTGAACCCCGATTCCGGCAGCGGTGACCAGGCCTCGATCTGGGTGCTGATCTTCACCCTGCTGGTCGTCGCGGTGGCCGCCACTGTCGTCTGGTCGATCGTCGACCGGCGCCGCACCTCCTATCCCCGGTTGATGGCGTGGTTCCTGGTGTTTCTGCGCCTGTGTCTTGGCGGGCAGATGTTGTTCTACGGCTTCGCGAAGGTGATCCCCACCCAGATGCCTGCCCCGCCGCTACCCGCGCTGCTGCAGCCGTTCGGCGACCTCAGCCCGATGGCGGTGCTGTGGTTGCAGGTCGGCAGTTCGCATCCCTACGAGATCGCCCTCGGCACCATCGAGGTCGTCGCCGGGCTGCTGCTCTTCCTGCCGCGCACGGCGACGCTGGGCGCCGTGCTCAGCCTGGCCAGCATGGCGCAGGTTTTCCTGCTGAACATGACCTACGACGTGCCGGTGAAGCTGCTCTCGTTCCACCTCCTGCTGATCAGCGCCGTGCTGGTCGCGCCGCAGGCTCGGCGCCTCGCCAACGTCCTGGTGCTCGAGCGACCCGCGGAGCCCGCCACCCAGCCGGCCTTGTTCTCGACCGACCGGCGCAATCGGATCGCGGCGGCAGTGCAGGTCGCACTGGGCGTGTGGGTGACCGTTGGCTGCCTCGTGCTCAACGTGCAGGTCTGGAACGAGGTCGGCGGCGGTAGTCCCAAGCCCGAGTTCTACGGCATCTGGGAGGTCACCGACTTCACCGTCGACGGCTCGGCGCTCCCGCCGCTGACGACCGACGAAACCCGTTGGCAGCGGCTGGTATTCGACACACCGGGTGCGGTCACCTATCAGCGGATGGACGGCGAACTGGTCGACGTGGTCGCCGCGGCGGGACCCAACACCCTGACCCTGACTTCTGGGACCGGTGCCACGCCGATGGCCACGTTCACCGTCGACCGACCGGCACCGGACCGGTTGCACCTCGACGGGCGACTCGACGGCCGGCCGGTCACCATGTCGCTTCGGCGCCAGCCGTTGGACGACTTCCTCCTGCGCAACCGCGGGTTCCACTGGGTGCAGGAGCAGCCGTTCTTCAAGTAGGGGCTCAGTCCGGCAGCCTGACCACCGGCAGCAGGTCGGCGATCTCCCCGGCCCGCGATCCGGACGACTGCAGCGTGCCGCTGGCGAGCGCATCGTCCAACGTCTGAAGACCGGTGGCCAGCAACAGCCAGGTGCGCGCATCGGTTTCGACCACGTTGGGCGGGTTGCCGCGGGTATGCCGGGGACCCGAGATGCATTGCACCGCAACGAACGGCGGAATCCGCACCTCGACGCTCGCCCCTGGCGCCTGCGCTGCGAGCGTGCGCGCGGTCAGACGGACGGCCTCGGCGATGCTGGTCCGCTCGGGTGCGGGAGCTGCCTCGTCGCGCAGCCAGTCGGCCAGCTCGAGGACGGCTTCGCGGGTCTTCATCGGATCCGCGGTACGGCGAGTCGCCATACCTTAGTGTCGCAAAGTGTCCGTCGACCGCCACCATCCGCCGTACAAGCTGGCGGGCGCGGTGTTGCTGGTCCTCGTCGCATTGTTCGGGCTGCTGGTGTCCGTGCAGTTCCGTGGCGGGTTCGGCGCGCCCGCCCATCTGACCGTTGTCTCGCCCCGCGCCGGCTTGGTGGTAGATCCGGGTTCCAAGGTCACGCTCAACGGGGTGGAGATCGGCCGCGTGGTGGGCATTTCCGCGGCCGACGGGGACGGCGCCCCGCAGGCCGAACTCGCGCTCGACGTCGAACCGCGGTACCTGCACCTCATTCCCGCCAACGTGATTGCCGACATCCGCGCCAGCACGGTGTTCGGCAACAAGTACGTCGCCCTCAGCTCGCCGGAACACCCGTCCGGGCAACGGATTTCGAGCGGCGACGTCATTCCCGCGGGATCGGTGACCACCGAGTTCAACACGCTGTTCGAGACGGTCACGTCGATCTCGGAGAAGGTCGATCCGATCAAGCTGAACCAGACGCTGACGGCGGCGGCCCAGGCGTTGAGCGGTCTCGGGTCGAGATTCGGGGTGTCGCTGGAGCACGCCAACGTCATTCTCGACGACCTCAACCCCCGAATGCCGCAGCTGCGCCGCGACGTCACCGGGGCTGCGGACCTCATCGACGTCTACGCCGCAGCGTCGCCGGACCTGTGGAACGGACTGCACGCCGCGACGACGACGGCACGCACGTTCAACGCGCAAAGCGCAGACGTCGATGCGGCGTTGATGGCCGCGCTCGGATTCGCGAACACCGCCACCGGGCCGCTCGAGGAGGCCGCACCGTACTTCGTCCGCACTGCCGCCGACCTGGTGCCGACGGCCAAACTGCTCGACGACTACCGCGCCATGATCTTCTGCACCATCCGCAACTACCACGACGTCGAACCCCGGGTGAAGAGGGCGCTCGGCGGCGACAACGGCTACTCGTTGGTCGCGTTCGGCACGGTGCTCGGCGCGGGCAACCCGTTCATCTACCCCGACAACCTGCCGCGGACCAACGCGCACGGCGGACCCGAGGGCAGGCCGGGTTGTTGGCAGAAGCTGACGCGCGACCTGTGGCCGCATCCGTATCTGGTGATGGACACCGGCTATAACCTCGCGCCGTACAACCACATTTCGCTCGGCGCGCCGATGTTCATCGACTACGTCTGGGGCCGTCAGTTCGGCGAGTTGACGATCAATCCCTGACGCTTGACGTCAACCATCGTTGAGGTTCTACGTTGGGCGCATGACCTTCAAACCACACGAGATCGAATACCTGCGCGGCGCAGTCCTCGGCCGGCTGGCGACCGTTCAACCCGACGGCACGGTGCAGAACAGCCCGGTCGGATTCACGTTCAACGAGTCCCTCGGCACCATCGACGTCCGCGGCTACCGCATGTCGAAGAGCCAGAAGTACCGCAACATCGCCGCCAATCCCAGAGTCGCCCTCGTCGTCGACGACATCGCCTCGACCGATCCGTGGCGGGTGCGTTGCCTGGAGATCCGCGGCACCGCCGAGCAGGCCGAGGCGCCGCCTGCACGGGCAGCGGCCGGCGACGAACTCGACACCGCGATCATCCGGATCACACCACGCCGAATCATCGGCTTCGGCATCGACGACACCGACACCGAGCCGCACCTGCTCAAGATGGACGCGCGCGACGTGTAAAGCGCCCCTGCACGGCCAATGCGGCCACGGCACCGGCTTCGTTGATCGCCAGGTGCGCGAGCATCGACGCGGCCAGGCTGCCCGACCGCGCGTATAGCCAGTCCAGTGCCCAGCCTGCGGCGCCGGTCACCAGCACGGTGCCCAGTACGGGCTCGCCCGTTCGGCGGGCGTCGGCGACGTGCGAAAGGCCGAACGCGGCGGACTGAACGACGCGGCCGGCCCGCGGCCCGAACGCGTCGGCGGCCATGGTGCCCAACGCCGCCCGGAACGCCGCCTCCTCACTCCACACGGTGCCGACCGGGATGCGCACCAACAGCCATGCGGCAGGATCAGGTAGCTCGCGGGCGAGCATCCCGCCGCGCACCCGAGGCACGGCCGTCGTCGTGGCCACTCCCGCCGACACGGCTGCGGCGACCGCCAGGCCCAGCCGCAGGCCACGGCCAAGCTCGGGCTGCCGCAGTCCCAGCGGCGCCCTGGTGAGGCGAACCAGCGCGGCAGCCAACAGAGTGTGTATCGGCACCTGCCACCGTGGCGACAGTCGAGGCCCGACGAACGCGCTCCACCCGACCAGCCCGGCGGCGAGCGTCAGAGCTCCGGCCGGGCGGAAGGGCTTGCGCCGCATCAATACTCGGGGCCGTTCGCGGCTTCGGAGTCCTGCAGCGACACCCGCACCCGCTCCGTGTCGTCGGCGGTCCAGCCGTCCGGCGGCGCGACCGCCGCCCAGCCGTCGAGTACCGACTCGCCATAGTTGTGGCCGTGCCCGCCGGGGACGCTCGACGCGTTGGTCATGTCGGCACTCACCTGCCAGAACGTGACGATCGGGTACCAGCGCATCGACGCGGTGCGGTCTGCGCCCGGCGGCTCGATGAGCCAATCCGGCCGGGAGAACAGCAGATTCGGCGACCACCAGATGATCGGGTCGGAGGCGTGCTGCAGGAACAGCACGCGGGTGCCGTCCCATGGTGGCTCGCCGGTCGTGGCGATGTCCGCTGCGTCGGTGGCCTGGCTGAACCGGACCGTGCGGCCGTTGTCGTACCGCGGTTCGACCTCGCGGGTGCCCGGGTCGCGGCGTTGCACCAACCCGCTCCACAGGGAGCTCTCGTGCGGTGGGCCCACCCACAGCACCGCCGAGAAGTCCATCCGGGCGATGTCGGGCAGCCACGGGAATGCGCCCTGTCCCGCAAGGGAACCCAGGCTCTCGCCGTAGAGCACCAGCTTGGGTCGCCGGTCCGGTGGACGCTGGCGCCAGCGGTCGTGGATCGTGTCGATGAGCAGCCGCCCCGACTCGACCGACTTCTGCCGGTCTCCGAGGAACGAGATCCAGCTCGGCAGATACGAATACTGCACGGCGACGAGTGCGGTGTCACCGTTGTACATCGTCTCGATGGCCCTGGCCGCGACCGGATTGACCCACCCCGTGCCGGTCGTGGGGACGATGACGAGCAGCTTGCGGTCGAAGGCGCCCGTGCGGTCCAGTTCGCGGACGATGACGTCCATCCGGGCGGCATCGGTGTCGGCCGTCTGCAGCCCGGCGTACACCCGGATGGGCTCCTTGGCTGGCCGCCCGTTCACCCGCGCCAGCGCGTCGACGTCGGGACCCGTCGCGACGAAGTTCCTGCCCTGGTAGCCGAGCGTGTCCCACGGCGCGAAAGACGTTGGGCTACCCGAGCGTTCGGGCTCCTTGGGCTGCGAGATGCCGTCGCGGGTGGTGGAGTTCTGCGGCTGGAACACCCGGCTGGCTCCGGCCAGGAACCCGCGGTACAGCACGCCGTTGATCAGCGTGATGAGCAGCACCACCACGATGGCCGTTCCGATGAAGAGCGCGACTTCCTGGTGCAGGTGCCAGCGGCGGATGATGACGAACGCCAGCAGCTTGATCGCGTCGAGCACGATGCGTGACACCCCGACGCATGCGCCACCGACGACGAGCGCGAGACCGAGGGTGCGGAGGTAGCCCAGCGTCGCCGGGCCCTCGATGCCCATCAGCGCCGACACCTGACGTTGCCACGCAGCGGCCGGGATCAGCACCAGCACGCTGGCGATGATCGACAGCGTGACAGTCGCGGTCTTCAGCCGATAGAGCACCGGCTTGCTGGGTGGCCACCACCTCCTGCGCCGTAACACGAAGTGGCGGAATGCCTTCCCGATGACGACGCCGATCGCATAGCCGATCGCGGCGTTGATGCCGCCGATCAGGCCGGCGAACAGCCAGTCACGTGGGAGCAGAGACGGCGTCAGCGACAGGCAGAAGAACAGGGCGCCGAAGGCCACGCCGACGAAGTCGAGTCGGACCAGGCCCCACGCCCATACCAGGAGGGGATGTCGAGTGTCGGCAGGCGCCCTCACCCGAACAGTCCGGGCAGCACGCCCTCCGACGTGGCCCGCAGTTCGCTGAGACTGACGGTGAACTGGCCTTGCACCTCGACGTCGGCGCTGCCCTCGTCGACCACGCCGATCCGGGTGGCCGGCAAGCCGCGCGCTTCACACATGGCGCGGAATCGGCTCTCCTCGGTGCGCGGCACCGCGACCAGCACCCGGCCTGCCGACTCGGAGAACAGCGCCACGAACGGGTCAGCGTCCTCGGGAAGCACGATGCGGCAACCGGTTTCACCGGCCAGCGCGGCTTCCACCACCGTCTGGATCAGCCCGCCCTCGGACAGGTCGTGCGCTGCCGAGACGAGCCCGTCGCGCGACGCGGCCGCCAGCACCTCGCCGAGCAGGCGTTCGCGCTCCAGGTCCACCTTGGGCGGCACGCCACCGAGGTGGTCGCCCGTGACCTGGGCCCAGATCGAGCCGTCGAACTCGTCGTGCGTGTCGCCGAGCAGGATCAGCGTTTCGCCCGGTTCGGTGCCGAGCCCGGTGGGGATGCGCCGCTTGACGTCGTCGATCACGCCGAGCACCCCGACCACCGGCGTCGGCAGAATCGCCGTGCTACCGGTCTGGTTGTAGAAGCTGACGTTGCCGCCGGTGACCGGAATGCCCAGCGTCGCACAGCCATCCGCGAGACCGCGGACTGCTTGGGAGAACTGCCACATCACGCCCGGATCCTCGGGCGAGCCGAAGTTCAGGCAGTTGGTCACGGCGACGGGGGTGGCGCCCGTGACGGCGACGTTGCGGTAGGCCTCGGCAAGCGCCAACTGGGCTCCGGCGTACGGATCGAGTTGCGTGTAGCGCCCCGACGCGTCGGTGGACACCGCGATCCCCCGTCCGGTGGCTTCGTCGATGCGCAAGACGCCGCCGTCGGCATGCTCGGCCAACACGGTGTTGCCGCGGACGTAGCGGTCGTACTGCTCGGTGATGAATCCGCGGCTACAGAGGTGGGGACTGCCCACCAGCGCAAGCAACGTCGCGCGCAGTTCGTCGCCGGTCGTGGGGCGCGGCAGCTTGGCGGACGTGTCTGCGATCAGCGCGTCCTGGGTGTCGGGCCGGGCGACGGGGCGCTGGTAGACGGGACCCTCGTGCGCCACCGTGCGCGGTGGCACGTCGACCACGGTCTCGCCGTTCCACGTGATCTGTAGGCGGTCGCCGTCGGTGACCTCGCCGATGACCGTGGCCAGTACCTCCCACTTGCGGCACACCGCCATGAAGGCGTCGACGTTCTCGGGCGACACGACCGCACACATGCGTTCCTGCGACTCGCTGGAGAGCACCTCGGCCGGCGTCATGTACTTGGCGCGCAGCGGCACCTTCTCCAGCTCGATCGACATGCCGCCGTCGCCGGCCGATGCCAGTTCCGATGTGGCGCAGGACAATCCGGCCCCGCCGAGGTCCTGTATGCCGATCACCAAGCCCGCCGCGTACAGCTCGAGGCAGCACTCGATGAGCACCTTCTCCATGAATGGGTCGCCGACCTGGACCGCGGGCAGCTTCTTGCGGCCGGGGCCCGCTCCCTCGTCGCCACCGAACGTCTCCGACGCCAGCACCGACACGCCGCCGATGCCGTCCAGCCCGGTACGGGCGCCGAACAGGATGATCTTGTTGCCGGTGCCCGACGCGAAGGCCAGGTGCAGATCCTCCTTGCGCAGCACGCCGACGCACAGCGCGTTCACCAGCGGGTTGCCCGCATACGAAGGGTCGAAGACGGTCTCGCCGCCGATGTTGGGCAATCCCAACGAGTTTCCGTAGCCGCCGATGCCACGCACCACGCCGTCGAGCACGCGCCGCGTATCGGGTGCATCGGCCGCACCAAACCGCAGTTGGTCCATCACCGCGACGGGCCGAGCGCCCATCGCCATGATGTCGCGGACGATGCCGCCGACGCCGGTGGCCGCGCCCTGGTATGGCTCCACGTACGAGGGGTGGTTGTGCGACTCGACCTTGAACGTCACCGCCCAGTCGTCGCCGATGTCGACCACGCCGGCGTTCTCCCCGATGCCCGCGAGCATGGCCGTGCGCATATCGTCGGTGGTGGTCTCACCGAAGTAGCGCAGATGCACCTTCGACGACTTGTAGGAGCAGTGTTCGCTCCACATCACCGAGTACATCGCCAGTTCGGCGTCGGTGGGACGACGACCGAGAATCTCGCGGATTCGCTCGTACTCGTCGTCCTTGAGGCCAAGCTCCCGGAAGGGCTGTGGTTGCTCGGGGGTGGTAGCGGCATGCTCAACGGTGTCCAGCGCGGGGACAAGCTCCGACGTCACTCAGACAGTTTAGGTGGCCAGCGCCATCAACCGCGTACGAGGACGTGCGCGAGGCGGGCATCCACCCCCGTTTGCGGCTCAAAACCGGCGGGTAGGCGATCTGTGTCACATCAATCACGAAGAAGGAAGGAGAAGGTTTCGCATGACCACGATGAGCGAAACCGGCCACGTGACCGGCACGAAGGACAAGGACTACAACCTCATCTGGTTCACGGAGCAGTGCCTCGAGAACGCCCTGCGGCTGGAGACCTACATCCAGGATGCCGAGCGCGACGGCGACAAGGAAGTCGTCGATCTGTTCCGCAAGGCGCAGTCCGATAGCCGCAAGGGCGCCGAGATGGCCAAGCAATTGCTGGCCAACCGGATTAGGTAGCGCGGTCGCCCACCGGCAGCCGCACCCGGGCGAACCGGTGCGCCGCTGCCGGTGCACCGACGCCGTGCAGCAGCACGCTGCCGAGCACCACGAGGACCATGACCTGCAGGACGGCGTGTTCGGCGCCGCCCTCGAGGACGTTGAACGCCAAGAGGCCGAAGACGATGGACGGGGTGCCCCTCGGCCCGAGCCAACCCAACAGCAGCCGTTCCGACCAGGAGAACTTCGACCGCAGCATGGCCACCGCGACCGGCAGCATCCGCACCAGCGTCAACGCCAGCAGGCTGAATACCACCACCCCGACGGTGACGCCGGACGCCCAGTAGGCGATCAACGTCACGCCGCCGAACACGAACCACATCGCCGCCGTCAGCAGGAAGCCGATGTCGTCGATCAGCTCCAACTCACGCGTCGCGTCCGGCGAGCGACGGAAGTAGTGAAAGCCGATACCGCAGACGAATGCGGCGACGAAGCCGTTGCCCTGTACCCCGAGACTCAGCGTGTAGGCGAGCGCGGGCGCGGCGACCATGATGAGGCGCTTCGACTGCTCGGTCATCAGGCCGTACCGCTCGGCGACGTTCGCTGCCAGCGCAAGGGCGGAGCCGATGCACAGTCCCAGAACGATGGCCTTGAGGGCATGGGGCAGCGCGGAGCTCAGCGCTTCCATCGGCGACTCGGCGTGCGTGTGGTCGCCGGCGAGAACGAGGGCGAACAACAGGATCGGCGAGACGATGCCGTCGTTGTAGCCGGCTTCGACGTGCAGCAGGTCTCGAACGCGGCTGGGGATCCGCTCATCGCGCAGGATCGATGGTGCCGACGCGAAGTCGATGGGCGCCACGACGCAGGCGATGATGAGGACCGTCGACCACGCGGCGCCGGGCAGCAGCCACAGACCGAGCAGCAGCGCGAGTCCCACGCTCAGCGGCAGGGCAAGGAACAGCAACCGCATGGCCGGGCGCGGGTACGCCCCGAGCAGGCCGCCCCGGACGTCGGCGGCGTCGACGAAGAGCAGCACCGCGAGGATGATCTCGGCGATGTGTTGGGCGAGAGTGGTATTGAGCGTGTCGGCCAGCGAGCCATGCGTCGTGTATTCGACGATCGCCCCCGCGAGGACGAGGAACAGCGGCGACGTGATGCGCCATCGCTCCATTCGCCGGGCCGATAGAGCCCATCCGGCCAGGACGACCGAGACGGCGATGAGTGACAACAGCACTCGCGTGATCTTGCCAGCGACCAGCCTGCGCTGTCAGGACGTCGGATCAGGGAGCGGGCGCCACGCAAAACGCGTTGCCCGCCGGGTCGGCGAGCACGACCCAGCGGAAGGCGTCACCGAAGCTGTGCCTGGCGGTCTCGCTGGCACCGAGGTCCAGTAGCCGCTGAACCTCCGCCTCCATGTCGGCGGCGCTGAAGTCGACGTGTACCCGGTTCTTGCCGGGCGTCGGGTCGTCTACTCTCTGGAACCCCAGCTTGAAGCCCTCGGGCTGGCTGACGAGAACGAATTCGCCTGGCACGACGGCGTTGACTTCCCCGTCCACCGCGCGTGCCCACCACTGGGCCAGCGTGTCGGGATCGGCGCAATCGAAGGTGATGGTTTCCACGGCAATCGGCATGCCCGGGACACTAACTCAGGCCGGTGATAGGAATGCCTGTAACGCAGCGGAATACGCGTGTACATCCTGCGCGCCCATCAGTTCGCGCGCCGAGTGCATGGCCAGCTGCGCCGCGCCCACGTCGACGGTCGGGATGCCGGTGCGCGCCGCGGTCATCGGGCCGATCGTCGAGCCGCACGGCAGGTCCGCTCGGTGCTCGTAACGCTGCAGCGGCACTCCCGCCTGTGCGCACGCCAACGCGAACGCCGCCGCGGTGCGCCCGTCGGTGGCGTAGCGCAGGTTGGGCTGCACCTTGAGCACCGGCCCGGCGTTCACCTCGATGAGATGGCCGGGCTCGTGCCGCTCGGGATAGTTGGGATGGGTGGCGTGGGCCATGTCGCCGGACGCGACCATCGACCCGGGCAGGCGGCGCAGGAAGTCCTCGCGGCTGCCGCCCGCGGCCAGGGTGATCCGTTCCAGGACCGTCAGCAGCAGTTCGGACTGCGCGCCGTGGTCGGACGTCGAGCCGACCTCCTCGTGGTCGAACAGGGCCAGCACCGGCAGCTGGGCCCCGGCGTCCGCGGCAAGCAACGCCTCCAGCCCGGCGTAGCAGGTGCCCTGGTTGTCCAGTCGGGGCGCGCTGATCAGGTCCTGGTTGGCGCCGATGACCGCCGACGGCGTGAGGTCGTGGGTCATCAGGTCGACGGCCAGGACGTCCGAAGGGTCGACGTCGGCGCGCTCGGCCACGAAGTCGACGAAGGACCGGGCGCCGGTGCCCACACCCCACACGGCGTTGACGTGGCGCTGCGGATTCAGTTCGACGGCCTTGCGGTCCTCGGCCAGGTGAATGGCCAGCTGAGGCACCCGCAGGATCGGGTCGTCGATGCGAACCAGTACGTCCCGGACTTGACTGCCGGCACGCAGGGACAGCCTGCCGCTGATGCCGAGGTCGCGGTCCAACCAGGAGTTCAGCCACGCCCCGCCGTACGGCTGCAACGCCACCACCTGCCAGCCCGACACGAGCCGGTCCGGATGCTGCTTGACCCGCAGGTTCGGGCTGTCGGTGTGCCCGCCGACGATGCGGAACGGGGCGCCGGCTTCGGCCGTCGACCGCCAGGCCACCAGCGATCCGGCGCGCACCGTGAAGTAGTCACCGGCGTCCGACGGCCAGGCCTGCTCCTCGGTGAGTTCGGTGAAGCCCGCGGCCGTCAACCGTTGCGCGACGGTGGCACACACGTGGAACGGCGATGGTGAGGCGTCGATGAACTCGCAGAGACTTTGGGGGCTAGCTGGCATCTTTCCATCTTGACGGGCGTTTTCGGCGGCCGTGGCGCTAGGGTCCTGATGTGCCCGATCCGATGCCGCAGCCGGTACTGGCTCCGCTGACTCCAGCGGCCATCTTCCTGGTCGCCACCATTGACTCCGGTGGCGAGGAGAAGGTGCACGACGCACTCCCCGACATCTCGGGTCTGGTGCGCGCCATCGGATTCCGGGATCCGACGAAACGGCTGTCGGTGGTGGCGTCGATCGGCTCCGATGCGTACGACCGGTTGTTCTCCGGTCCCCGGCCGGCAGAACTCCATCCGTTCATCGAGCTGACCGGCCCGCGCCACCACGCCCCGTCCACGCCGGGTGATCTCCTGTTTCACATCCGGGCCGAGTTCCTCGACGTCTGCTTCGAGCTGGCGGGACGGCTCGTCGAGGCGATGGCCGGGGCCATCACGGTGGTCGACGAGGTGCACGGCTTCAAGTTCTTCGACAACCGGGACCTGATGGGCTTCGTCGACGGGACCGAGAACCCGGACGGGCCGCTGGCCACCAGCGCCACCCAGATCGGCGACGAGGATCCCGACTTCGCCGGCGGTTGCTACGTCCACGTACAGAAGTACCTGCACGACATGTCGTCGTGGAACTCGCTTTCCGTCGAGGAGCAGGAACGGGTGATCGGCCGCACCAAGCTCGACGACATCGAGCTGGACGACGACGTCAAGCCCGCCAATTCCCATCTGGCGCTGAACGTGATCGAGGACGACGAGGGCAACGAGCTGAAGATCCTGCGGCACAACATGCCGTTCGGAGAGGTCGGCAAGGCCGAATTCGGTACGTACTACATCGGCTATTCGCGCACCGCCGCCGTGACCGAGCGCATGCTGCGCAACATGTTCATCGGCGACCCGCCGGGTAACACCGACCGAATCCTGGACTTCTCCACGGCGGTTACCGGGAACATGTTCTTCACTCCCACCGCCGACTTCCTCGACGACCCGCCGCCCATGCCAGGCGCCGAGACCGTCGCAGCTCCGCCCGCACCCACACCCGCCGACGACGGCTCGCTGTCGATCGGCAGCCTGAAAGGACTACCCCAGTGAACAATCTCTACCGCGACCTCGCTCCGATCACCGAAGTCGCCTGGGCGGAAATCGAATTGGAGGCCACCCGCACGTTCAAGCGGAACATCGCCGGGCGCAGGGTCGTCGACGTCAGCGAGCCCGGCGGGGCGGCCACCGCAGCGATCAGCACCGGCCATCTGCTCGACGTCTCCCCGCCCGGCGACGGCGTCGTCGCGCACCTGCGGGAGAGCAGGCCGCTGGTGCGGCTGCGCGTGCCGTTCACCCTGTCTAGGACCGACATCGACGACGTCGAGCGCGGCTCGCAAGACTCCGACTGGGATCCCGTCAAGGACGCCGCGAAGAAGCTGGCGTTCGCCGAGGACCGGGCGATCTTCGAGGGCTACGAGGCGGCATCGATCGGCGGCATCCGCAAGAGCAGCTCCAACCCCGCGCTGGCGCTGCCGTCCGATCCGCGGGAGATCCCGGACGTGATCGCGCAGGCATTGTCGGAGCTGCGGCTCGCGGGCGTCGACGGCCCGTACTGCGTACTGCTGTCGGCCGACGTCTACACCCAGGTCAGCGAGACCACCGAGCACGGCTATCCGATCCGCGAACACCTCAACCGGCTGATCGACGGCGAGATCATCTGGGCGCCCGCGATCGACGGCGCGTTCGTGCTGTCCACCCGTGGCGGTGACTTCGACCTGCAGCTCGGCACCGACGTGTCGATCGGCTACCTGTCACACGACGCCGACACCGTGCAGCTGTACCTGCAGGAGACGATGACGTTCCTCTGCTACACCGCCGAGGCGTCGGTCGCCCTGACGCGGTAGCGGTCTCCAGTTCCCCCTGCGATTTGGGCGTGATTACGTTTGCTGAGCGAGCGTTTTCACGCCCAAGTCGCGATGGCGGCTATTGACGACACTCTCATTGGTGATGATATCGTCAGTTAATGGGGGTGACCGCACCGCTGCGACCACGGCGACGCAACGCGCCGTCCGGCGTGCCCGTCTATGAACCGGACATCTTCGCTCCGGAGGCCATCGCCGATCCGTATCCGCACTACGCAGCCCTGCGCGAACTGGGACCGGTGGTCTGGCTGCGGGCGCAGCGGGTCTTCGCCGTCGGGCGTCATGCCGAGGTCAAGCACGTCCTCCTGCAACCGGACGTCTTCGTGTCTGGCCGCGGCGTGGCGCTCAACGCCCCGATCAACAAGCTGAGCAAGGGCACCACGCTCAACAGCGACGGGCAGGTGCACGACGATCGGCGCAAGATGCTCGCGCACCGGTTGACGCCCAAGGCGCTTCGCTCGATCAAGGACGACGTACAGCAGGCCGCTCGACGAGTCGTCGACCGCGCGTTGACCCTGTCTCGCGTGGATGGCGTCGGCGACCTCGCGTTGGGGTTGCCGCTGACGGTGGTACCCGACTTGATCGGATGGCCTGAAGACGCCAGGGAGAACCTGGTCACGTGGGCCGGCGCCACCTTCGACGTCCTGGGACCCCTGAATAGACAAGCGATTTCGGCGATGCCCACGGCCTTGGGCATGATGCGGTTCACCGCCAAGGTGGTGCGCCGCAGCGACCTTGCGGAGGGCAGCATGGCACACGACCTGCAGGCCGCCCACGAAGCCGGGAAGATCGACGAGGCCCAGTTGCGGGCATTCATGATCGACTACCTCGCGCCATCGATCGACACGACGGCCGGGGCGATCTCGGCGGCATTGTGGCTGTTCGCCATTCATCACGACCAATGGGAATTGCTGCGATCCGATCGGTCGCTGTTGCCCAACGCCGTGAACGAAGTCGTGCGGATCGAATCCCCGCTGCGCTCGTTCAGCAGGCGGGTCGCCGAGGAGACCGAACTAGCCGGCGTCCAGCTGCCCGAGGGTTCACGTGTCAACGTCTTCTACGCCTCGGCCAACCGCGACGCCGCCGTGTTCCCCAACCCGGACGACTTCGACATCACGCGAAACACCTCCGCGCAACTCGGTTTCGGCCTCGGCGTGCACGGTTGCGGTGGCCAGGGGCTCGCACGCCTGGAGACCGAATCGATCCTCACCGCGCTGCTGGACCGGGTCGAGCGCATCGAGCTCGACGGAGTACCGAAACTCGCGCGCAACAACATCATCCACCGATTCGATCGGCTGCCACTTCGACTGGTTCCCACGCCGGCGTCCATCAACGAGGAGGAGGCACAGTGAAGGTGATCGCCGACTACGACAGGTGCGAGGGGCATGGTCTCTGCACGCACCAGGCACCGGAGATCTTCGAACTCGACGATGGGGGGGACCTGGTCCATCGCTTCGAGGCTGCTGACCTACCGGCAAATCAACGCGACGCTGCATCGTCCGCGGTGGCGGCGTGCCCGGTGGCGGCACTTCGCCTCGAAGCCTGATTGGCCTCGAATTTCGCTGTCAGGCGGCCGAATTCGGGTTCATCAGCTCGTCGAGGTCCGGCAATGGCCGTTGACAAATTTCACGGGCTTCGTCGGCCGTCATGCCGAACAGCCGCAACACGTCTTCGGTCACCTTGTCCGCAGTCTCACCGTCGTCGCGTTCGGGGTCGTCGGCCAGCAGCTTGCCAAGGCCCAAGAGAGCGCCGCCGGCCACGGCAAGCCCCAGTTCGGCATCCTGGACGTCGAACCGTCCGGAGCGCGAAGCCGCCACGATGTCGCGAAGCGCGCGCGGCGCCAGGCCACGATCCGAGGACAAGAGCGACAATCCGTTGGCGAGCAGAATCTTGCTTTCCTGCGGGCGGCGACGAAACAGCCTTCCGGTGAGCCGGAAGCTGCACGCGAAGGTTTCTGCGGGGTCGTCGAGGGCCTCGGTGAGCTTGTCCAGCAGCGCGCCGTGCGTGTCGAGTGCGTCGGCGACCGCGGCCTCGAACAGTTGATCCTTGCTGTCGAAGTGGTTGTAGAAGGACCCCATTCCGACGTCGGCGGCCTGAGTGATCTCCAAGACGGGGACGTTGAGCTTGCCTGCGGCGATGAACGTCTGTGCCGCGCTGATCAGTGCACCGCGAGTGCGCTGCTTGCGACGCTCCAAGCGATTGGCGGGTTGTTCCGCTCGATCGGCCATGGTCACCCCCCTTCGGGAACCACTGTAGCGGACGATTCCATTACTGATGATTTCGTCAGAAAGTGTTGACTGATCACGACGTCGTATGTGACGATTTCGTCAGCATGGAAGGAACGGGACATGGATGAGATGGTCGGCGCCCACAATGACCTGCACAGCGAGCGCGGCGCCCGCCGGGGCGAGCACCCCGGACGGTCTCGCAACCCCGTGATCAAGGTCGAGGACATCGCGTGGCTCGAGTTCGAGAAACCCGACCTGACGCGTGCCGAGACGTTCGCCAGGGCGTTCGGCTTCGCCACGGGGTCCCGCACACCCGAGCAGGTCTGGTTGCGCGGCGCCGACCCAGGCGCGCAGTGCGTCATCCTGCGCCGTGGCGCGGTGTCACGGTTCACCGGTGTGGCGTTCAAGGCGGCCGACGAGGTTGACGTCCTGCGGCTCGCAGAAGCCTCCGGAGTGCCCGTCCGACCGCTCCCGGAAGCCATCGGCGGCGTGTCGGCAGATCTGGTGGATCCCAGCGGCATTCCGGTCCACGTTGTCGCGGGAATGCACGAATTATCCACGCTCCCAACGCAACAACCCCTCACCTTCAACGTCGGCGAAGAGCTTCACCGCTTCAACCGCACCCAGCGCCCACCCCGCCAGCCGGCCACCGTCCAGCGGCTTGGCCACGTCGTACTGCAGACGACGAGATTCACCGAAGCCGTGAACTGGTACCTCGATAACCTGGGGATGATCGTCAGTGACTTCCAATACTTCCCGGGTCAGCGCGACCGCGGGCCGGTGATGAGCTTCATCCGATGCGACCGCGGCAGCACACCCGCAGATCACCACACGCTGGCCATGGCGCTCGGCCCCACCAACCGCTACCTGCACTCGGCATACCAAGTGAGCGACCTCGACGCGCTGGCTGCCGGCGGCGAGTATCTGCGCGATCGGGGCTATCACCGGTCGTGGGGTATCGGCCGCCACATCGAGGGCAGCCAGCTGTTCGACTACTGGCGCGACCCGGACGGCTTCCTCGTCGAGCACTTCACCGATGGTGACATGTTCGACGACACGCTCGAACCCGGCTGGGCGCCGTTCACCGCGTCCGGCCTGTCGCAGTGGGGTCCACCCGTCACCAAGGACTTCCTCGGCACCACCCCCAGATCCCTTCCGTCCGAGGCGCGTTCGATCGTGGCTGCCCTTCGCGGCGACAACGAGTTCACCCTCACCCGCCTACGCGGTCTACTGAAAGCAGCCACGTCGTGACCATTTCGATCCTGCGGACCAACGACGCGTGGTGGGTTCAAACGTCCACCGGCGCAGCCAGAATCGCTACCACCGCGACGACGACTGGCGAGCTCCTTGCCGACCGCGCCGCCATCGACGAGGCCACCCACAGCGCCGACACCGTGCCGGTCGACAGCCTTGCCCTCCTCTCCCCCGTTACCGCCCCGTGCCGCGTCGTCGCGCAGATGACGAACTTCGTCTCGCACGTCAAGGATGCCGGCATGGACCCAAAGACGGTCCCGCTCACCTTCTTCCGCAAGACGTCCGGCTCGATTTGTGGCCCGTTCGACGACATCGTCAAGCCGGCGCACGTCAAGTTCCTCGACTACGAGGTCGAGATCGGCCTGGTCATCGGCCGCGACATTCCCGTCGGCACCGAGATCACCGAGGCGAACCTCCCGGACTTCATCGCCGGCCTGGTCGTCACCAACGACGTCTCGGCGCGCGACGTTCAGCTCCCCCAAACGCAGTTCTACGAGGCCAAGTCCTACCCGACGTTCACCCCCGTCGGCCCCGCCCTGGTGCTGCTCGACGCCGACGAACTGAAGCGCTTCGGAGACTTGCGACTACAAACGCGGGTCAGCGGCGAGGTGCGGCAGAACATGCTCGTCGACGGCGACATGCTGTACGGGCCGCTGCAAGCGCTGCAGTCCTTGGCGCGCTTCCAGGACCTCACCGCAGGCGATCTGGTGCTGACCGGCACGCCCGCAGGCACTGCCCTGAGTGCGCCGCCGAAACCGATCGAGATCATCGGTTCCCTGCTGCCGCCGGCGGTGAAGTGGAAAGCCTTCTTCAAGCGCCAGGCAGACAACCCGAAGTACCTGCAGCACGGCGACGTCGTCGAGCTCTCGGTGGCGACCGACGACGGCAGCATCGATCTCGGCACCCAACGCACCGCGGTGAAATACGCGTGACTCCGGATGTCGTACCCGTCGTCATCGTCGGCGCCGGGCCGACTGGCGTCACAGCGGCTACTTTGCTTGCCGATTACGGCATTTCAAGTCTCGTCCTCGACCGGTGGGACGGGGTGTACCCGCAACCCCGCGCGGTGCATCTCGACGACGAGATCTACCGCCTCCTCGCGCGCATCGGCGTGGCCGAGGAGTTCGCCGCAATCTCCCGGCCCGCGCTCGGCCTGCGATTGCTCGACCGCGAGCTACGTGTACTAGCCGAATTTCACCGTGCCCCAGGCGAAAGTGTGCACGGCTTTCCCCAGGCGAACATGTTCGACCAACCCGAACTGGAAGCGCTGCTACGCAACAACGTGAAGACACGGTCCAACGTGCAGGTTCGGGGCAATTCGGAAGTCACCGGCATCACCCAGCACGAACCAGGTCGCGTCCGGGTGACGTTCGCCGATCGGCTGACGGGCGAGCAGCACGTCGTCGACGCCGGCTATGTTCTCGGTTGCGACGGGGCCAACAGCATCGTGCGTTCGTCCATCGGGGTGGGGATGGAGGATCTGCGGTTCGAGCAGCGGTGGCTGGTGGCCGACGTGGTCACCGAGGCCGAGTTGGACCAGTGGGACGGCGTGCACCAGGTGTGCAATCCGGACCGCGCCGCGACGTACATGCGGATCGGACCGAGTCGATACCGCTGGGAGTTCCGGCTGTTACCAAACGAAACCGCCGACGTTTACGGCACGCACGGAGCCCTTCACGGGCTGATTGCGCCTTGGGTCAAGGACATACCCGACAACGACCTCGAGGTGGTGCGGATCACCGAGTACACGTTTCGCGCGCAGATCGCCGAGCGATGGCGGGATCGGAACGTCTTTCTGCTTGGCGATGCCGCCCATCTCACACCGCCGTTCATCGGGCAGGGCATGGGGGCGGGACTTCGCGATGCAATGAACCTCGCCTGGAAACTGGCAGGTGTGATCACGGGTGACTTCCCCGCGAGTGTGCTGGATACCTACGAGCAGGAGCGAAAGCCGCACGCTCGCACGATGATCCGCCTTGCTCTCGGAATCGGATGGGCGATGACCGCGGGCGGCCGGTTCGGCAGCGCCGTCAGGCGCACCGTTGCTCCGCGTTTGCATCTCATTCCCGGCCTGCGGGCGAAGATCGTCACCGGCAGGACACCTGCGCTGCGCCGATCGGCGTCGGTGCTCAAACGTCGCATGCCGGGGCAGTTGGCGGGCACGCTGTGCCCGAATCCCGTATTGGGCGACGGTGCCCGGCTGGACACGTTGCTGGGCAACGGGTTCGGCGTCGTGACCACCGTCCGGCCGACACCGTCCGAGCGCGCCCTGCTCACCGAACGCGGCGTCGTCGTGCACGTCACCGAACGGGGCAGCGAACTGGAGAGGTGGTTGCGCCGCAGTCGTGCCACCGTCGCCGTCGTCCGACCCGACCGCACCGTCATGTGTGCGGGCCGAAGCGTGGGTGTTCTGTGCGGGCTCGTCCCCCGGTTTCGCGGCGCTACTCAGGCGGCGAGCACGGCGTCCAGCGCCGAGTAGAACAGCCCCAGCCCGTCGTCGGACGGCCCGGTGAGCGCCTCGGTGGCGTGCTCGGGGTGCGGCATCAAGCCGACCACGCGGCCATTGGCCGAGCTGATGCCCGCGATGTTGCGCATCGAGCCGTTGGGGTTGTCGCGGTAGCGGAACACCACGCGGCCGTCGCCCTCGAGTTCGTCGAGCACGTCTTCGGTTGCGACATAGCGACCCTCACCCGACTTCAGCGGCACCAGCAGGTCGGCGCCGACCTCGTAGCGCGTCGTCCACGCCGACGAATTCGACACGACCTCGAGCCACAGGTCCTTGCAGACGAAGTGCAGCCCGGCGTTGCGGGTCAGCGCCCCGGGCAGCAGGCCCGCCTCGCACAACACCTGAAAACCGTTGCAAATCCCCAAGACCGGCAATCCGCGGCCGGCGGCGTCGATGACCTCGCCCATCACCGGCGCGAACTTCGCGATGGCGCCGCAGCGCAGGTAGTCGCCGTAGGAGAAGCCGCCGGGGACGACGACCGCGTCGACGCCCTTCAGATCGGCGTCGGCGTGCCACAG
The DNA here is from genome assembly GCF_000620625.1 of Mycobacterium sp. URHB0044. GTDB lineage: Bacteria > Actinomycetota > Actinomycetes > Mycobacteriales > Mycobacteriaceae > Mycobacterium. Next base: position 333,339 of record NZ_JIAW01000003.1, read on the forward strand.
GTTGACCGGTTCGGCGCCTGCGAGCCGCACCGCACGCGCCGCATCCACGTCGTCGAGCGTGCCGGGGAAGGTGATGACGCCGACGCGCGCACTCACTGCGGATCTCCCGCAGGTTCGCGGGTGACCGTCCAGTCCTCGATCACGGTGTTGGCGAGCAGGGACTCGGCGATCTCGGCGACGGTGTCGTCGGCGACGTCGTCGGCCACCTCGAGCTCGAAGCGCTTGCCCTGCCTGACATCGGAGATGCCTGCCACGCCGAGGCGGCCGAGCGCCCCAACGATCGCCTGGCCCTGCGGATCGAGGATTTCGGCCTTCGGCATCACGTGCACTACGACACGGGCCACGCGCGCTCCTTAAGTCTGACGAATCAACCGGCGCCCACTCTACCGGCGGTGACGACTGCCGCGAGTCACCGGCACGAGCGGGCGTACGCCGCGCACAGCGGGGCGGCCAGCGCGTCGAAGATCACCGGATCGGGCGTCGAGCGCCACGGCACCGCCTGCGGCAACGCCGTCCACATCGCCAACTCGACGAGCGTGCCGCTGCGGGCGTCGACCAGCAGGTATTCGCGCAACACCTCCTGGCCCGGGCTGCTGATGACCGCGGCCACCGTGCCGGGCTGCTCGGTGGTGATCGACGGCGACGTCCGCGGCGACGTCACTCCGCAGTCCCTCAGCCGACCGAGCGCGGTCTGCAGCACCGCGTCGGCCGTCTGCCCCGACTGCCAGGCGTCGCCGCGCCAGTGCAGCACCTGCACCTGAAGTTGCCACTGCCCAATGGGCTGAGTCACCTGGGCCATGGCGGCGACGGCGTAGGTGCGCGGATCCGCCCCGACCGGCGGTGACGCGCACGTCTGCTCGAAGCGGAACGTCGGCGCTGGCGCGCTCGTCGCCAGCCCGGCCAGACCCGGCCACCGGTAGACGTCGGCGAGCGGCACGTCACCCGGCGCGATCCAGGCCGAATCGGGGATGCCGTCGCAGAACGGCGGGCAGTTGCCCGGCCCGGCGAGGGCGGGCGCCGTCGCGCAGAGCACCCCGCTGATGGTCCCGCAGACCACCAACGCCGACGCGAAGATCATTCGCACGTCGCACCCCCCGCCACGCCCAATGCGCGCCACAATATAGGTATGCAGCTCACGCACTTCGGACATTCATGCCTGCTCGCGCGTTTTCCTGACGAATCGGGCACCGATACGACGGTGTTGTTCGATCCCGGCAATTTTTCGCACGGATTCGAGGGCATTACCGGGTTGTCCGCGATCCTCGTCACGCATCAGCATCCCGACCATGCGGACACCGCACGCCTGCCCGCGCTGATCGAGGCCAATCCGCAGGCCGCGCTGTACGCCGATCCGCAGACGGCCGCCCAGCTCGGCGACCCATGGACGGCAGTTCGGGTCGGCGACGAGTTCAGCATCGGGCACCTGTCCGTCCGCGGGGTCGGCGGACGCCACGCGGTGATCCACCCCGAGATTCCGGTGATCGACAACATCTCCTACCTCGTCGGCGACGGCGTGCACGCAGCCCGGCTGATGCATCCCGGCGATGCGCTGTTCGCGCCGGGCGAGCCGGTCGACGTGCTGGCCGTGCCTGCCGCCGCCCCGTGGATGAAGATCTCCGAGGCGGTGGACTACCTGCGCGCGGTGGCGCCGACCCGCGCGGTGCCCATCCACCAGGGGATCATCGATCCCGGCGCCCGCGGCATCTACTACGGACGCCTGTCCGAGATGACCGACACCGACTTCCAGGTGCTCGACCCCGAGAACGGTACGGAGTTCTAGTGCGCGGCTAGGCGGTGTCGCGTGCGGCGGCGCGCCCAGCGGCGCGGCCCGAGAACACGCAGCCGCCGAGGAAGGTGCCCTCCAGCGAGCGGTAACCGTGCACCCCGCCGCCGCCGAAGCCGGCAGCCTCGCCCGCGGCGTACAGGCCGTCGAACACCGTGGCATCCGGCTTCAGCACCCGCGCGTCGAGGTCGGTTTCTAGTCCGCCCAACGACTTTCGCGTCAGGATGTGCAGTTTGACCGCGATCAGCGGGCCGGCCTTCGGGTCGGTGATTCGGTGCGGAGCGACGACGCGCGTGAAGCGTTCGGCGAGGTAGTTGCGCGCCCCGCGGATGGCGGTCACCTGGCTGTCCTTGGTGAACTTGTTGGCCACTTCGCGGTCGCGGGCGGTCACCTCGGCCTCGACCGTGGCGTAGTCCAGCGGCTCCACGTCGGGCACGTCGTTCATCTTGGACACCAAGTCCCGCAAGGAGTTTGCGGTGACGAAGTCGACCCCGCGGTCCACGAAGCGCTGCACGGGGGCCGGCGCGCCCGGCCTGACCCTGGCCAGCACCTCCCGCACGCTGCGGCCGGTCAGGTCCGGATTCTGCTCCTGACCCGACAGCCCGAACTCCTTCTCGATGATCCTGGCGTTGAGCACGAACCAGGTGTAGTCGTGGCCCGTCTGCGCGATGTACTCCAGCGTGCCGAGGGTGTCGAACCCGGGGTAAAGCGGTGCGGGCAGGCGCTTTCCGGTCGCATCGAGCCACAGCGAAGACGGCCCTGGCAGGATCCGGATGCCGTGCATGGGCCAGATCGGGTCGTAGTTGGTGATGCCCTCGGTGTAGTGCCACATCCGGTCGGCGTTGATCACGCGAGCGCCCGCGGACTCACTGATCTGCATCATCCGGCCATCGACGTACGCGGGCACGCCGCTGAGCAACTGCTCCGGCACCCGTCCCATCCGGGGCGGCCAATTCTTGCGCACCAGGTCGTGGTTGCCGCCGATGCCACCGCTGGCGACGATCACGGCCGATGCACGGAAGTCGAACTCTCCCACGGCAGTTCGGGAGGACGCGACACCGCGGGCGGCCGACGTCGGCTCGAGTACCGCGCCGCGGACACCGGTCACCGCACCACCCTCGACCACCAGCTCGTCGACGCGGTGGCGGTGCGCGAAGCGGACCTTGGGGCCTGCGGCCAGCAGCCGTCGGGCGAAGATGTCGACGATGGCTGGCCCGGTGCCCCACGTGATGTGAAAGCGCGGCACCGAGTTGCCGTGCCCGCGGGCGTCGTATCCGCCCCGCTCGGCCCAGCCGACGAGCGCGAACGTCTGCAGTCCGCGCTCCCGTAACCAGCTGCGCTTCTCGCCAGCGGCGAAGTCGACGTACGCGTGCGCCCACTGGCGGGGCCAGTGGTCCTCGGGCCGGTCGAACCCGGCGGTGCCGAGCCAGTCCTGCAACGCCAGCTCGTGACTGTCGTGGATGCCGACCCTGCGCTGTTCGGGACTGTCGACGAAGAACAGCCCGCCGAACGACCAGAACGCCTGCCCGCCCAGGTTCGCCGCGTTCTCCTGGTCGACGATCAGGACCGACCGGCCGCGGTCGATTACCTCGCATGCGGCGACCAGTCCCGCGAGCCCCGCTCCCACCACGATGACGTCAGCATCAGCCATGAGATGCCACGTTAGCCGTCACGGGTCAGGCGGCGTCCGTCAATGCCGGCTTGGGTGCCCAGCGGTACACGGCGGGCGCGCACCGATGCATGAGGGCGAGGTCGATGGCGTCGAGCAGCGCCTGGCGCGGGCCCGGCTTGTGCAGCTGCTTGGCGGATACCGCGAGGCGCAGGGTGCCGGAGCGGCGGGCGGTGCGCTCGGCCGCGAGCACCAGAGTCCGACACCACCACGGCTCGGTGAGGAAGCCTTCGCCGATGCCGAGCACGCGCGACCGGACCGTCGTCTGACGCACCAAGTCGGTGACCCCGCCGATGCCGGCAACGAGACGGAAGCCGTTGCGCGGCAACGCAATCATCGCGCCCTGCGACACCGTCCAGCCGGGTGCGGCGAACAGCCGGGTGCGAAGGCCGACGTGTTCGAGGACGCGGTCGGCGCCCATCAGGCGCAGGTTGGCCTCGTGCGCGGGCAGCGTCGCGAATTCGCCGCGGCGCTTCTTGGTGGCCGCCTCGTCGTAGCCGTGCAGGACCACGGCGTCACCGGCGGCGCGGCGCTGCCGCAGCCATTCGACGGTCGCCCGATCGGCGTCGAGCCGGTAGCCGCCCTTGAGCCGCGGCGCCACCAGCAGTGACACCGGCACCCGACGGGCCTCAAGCTCGCTACGGAAGGCGTCGACGTCGTCGATCGTCGCGTCCTTGATCCCGGAGATCGAGACGATCAGTTCTCCAGCCACCCCCGCAGTATGGCAACGCCAGGTGTCTCAACGGTTTACGACACGTGCGCGGGAGTTGACGATCCGGTGTTACCCAGGCAGGACGGCCTCGATGGCGCCGATGACCTCGGGGGCGTCGGGCTCGGTGCGCGGACGGAACCGGTTGACCACCTGGCCACCGGGCGCCAGCAGGAACTTCTCGAAGTTCCACTGCACGTCGCCTGCCTCGCCGTCGGCGTCGGCGGCCTTGGTCAACTCGGCGTACAGCGGGTGCCGATCCGGGCCGTTGACGTCGGTCTTGGCCAGCAGCGGGAACGTCACGCCGTAGGTGGTCGAGCAGAACGTCTGAATCTCCTCGGCGGTGCCCGGCTCCTGGCCCATGAACTGGTTGCAGGGCACCCCGACCACCGCCAAACCGCGGTCGCCGTAGTCCTGTGCCAGCTTCTCCAGCGCGGCGTATTGCGGCGTCAGGCCGCACTTGGAGGCGACGTTGACCACCAGGACCGCGCGGTCGGCGTACTCGGCCAGCGTGGTGAGCTCGCCGGAGAGCGTGGTCAGGGCGATGTCGGTCACGGGCTGCGTCATGTGCGTGACGCTACCGGGGGTAGAAGTCGTTTGGCAGGCTAGGTAACGGGAAACCCGCGGGCCATGGTTCATCACACCGACAATCCGACGGACGTCGCGCCCGACGAGTACCCGGAGAACCTGGACGCCGGTCTGCTGAAGATCGCGGGTGTCTGCGTGCTCGCCGCGGTGATGGCGATCCTCGACACCACCGTCGTCAGCGTCGCGCAACGCACGTTCATCACCGAATTCGAGACCACCCAGGCCGTCGTGGCCTGGACCATGACGGCGTACACGCTGGCGCTGGCCACCGTCATCCCGTTGACTGGCTGGGCCGCCGACAGGTTCGGCACCAAGCGGCTGTTCATGGCGTCGGTGTTCTTCTTCACGCTGGGCTCGCTGCTGTGCGCGATGGCGCCCAACATCACGATGCTCGTCGCCTTCCGCGTGATCCAGGGCCTCGGTGGCGGCATGTTGATGCCGTTGACGTTCACGATCCTGACCCGGGAGGCGGGACCGAAACGGCTCGGCCGGCTGATGGCGGTGCTGGGCATCCCGATGCTGCTCGGTCCCATGGGAGGGCCGATCCTCGGCGGCTGGTTGATCGACTCGTTCAGCTGGCCGTGGATCTTCCTGATCAACCTGCCGATCGGCCTGCTCGCACTGGTGCTCGCATTTGTCGTCTTCCGCAGGGACGAGCCGCAGCCGTCGGAGGCGTTCGACGTCGTCGGCGTGCTGTTGCTCTCCCCCGGATTGGCGAGCTTCCTCTACGGCGTCTCGTCGATACCCGGTCGCGGCACGGCGGCCGACCCGCACGTCTACGTCCCCGCCGCGATCGGCCTGGTGCTGATCGTCGGATTCGTCTTCCACGCGCTGTTCCGCACCGACCATCCGCTGATCGACCTGCGACTGTTCAAGAACCGGGTCGTCGCGCTGGCCAACGCCACGATGGTGCTGTTCGCCATCGCGTTCTTCGGCGCCGGCCTGCTGTTCCCGAGTTATTTCCAGCAGCTCTTGGGCCAGACGCCGCTGCAGTCCGGCGTGCACCTCATCCCGCAGGGGCTCGGCGCGATGCTCACGATGCCGATCGCCGGCCGGATCATGGACAAGCGCGGGCCCGGCTGGGTGGTGCTCGTCGGCATCACGGTGATCGCGATCGGCATGGGCACGTTCGCCTACGGCGTCAGCCAGCACTACGCGTACGCGCCGGTGCTGATGATCGGCCTTGCGGTCATGGGAATGGGCATGGGCTGCACGATGATGCCGGTGTCGGGTGCCGCGGTGCAGGCGCTCGGTCCGCACCAGGTGGCCCGCGGATCCACGCTGATCAACGTCAACCAGCAGGTCGCCGGTGCGATCGGCAGCGCGCTGATGTCGGTGATCCTGACCAGCCAGTTCAACGCCAGCTCATACGTCTCGGCGGCGAATCGGGCCGCGGGCATGCGTGAGGAGGCGGCCAGAACCGGCGTACCGCCCGACCCGTCGCGCCTGCCGCCGCAGGTGCTGCAGCCGGACTTCATGTCGCGGGTGACCGACGATCTCGCGCACGCGTACACCGTGGTGTTCGCGGTGGCGGTGGGCTTCGTGCTCGCGACGCTGATTCCGGCGGCGTTCCTGCCGAAGAAGCGGGCCGAGGGCCCGACTCCGATGGTGGCGCCCTAACCGTCGAACAGGATCGTCGCCAGCCGCTCGATGGTGGCGATCGGGTCGCCCGTCCTGTCCACCGCATCGTTCAGCCACAGCAGCGAAAAGCCGTGCACCAGAGACCATGCCGCCAGTGCGGCGCCTTGCGGGTCGGTCTTGGCATGCGGGTCGCCGAGCGTTCCGACGCCCTGGTTGAGTTCGGCGCCCGCGGCCACGGCGGCAGCGACGAGGTCGGCGTCGGTGTCGTCGTAGAGGGACTTGTCGAACATCACGGCGTAGTGCCCGGGATGGTCGAGCGCGAACCGGACGTAGGCCTTGGCCGCGTCGATGAACCGGGGCCGCGCGTCGGTGAGCGCCTCGGCCAGCAGCCGGAACCCCTCGGTGGCCAACGCCGTGAACAGGCCGCGGCGGTCGGTGAAGTGATGCGCGGGCGCGGCGTGTGAGACGCCTGCCACCCGGGCCAGCTCGCGCAGCGATATCCCGTCGGCGCCGCGTTCGGCTACCAGGGTGGCGGCCTGGGCCAGGATCACGGCCTTGAGATCGCCGTGGTGATAGGAGTCCCGGCTCATGGGCCCAGCATACCGCGGAATCTTGACAGTGGATAGATTGTGGGTACCGCTCATCTTGTCACTGTCTAGATAAGGAGCGTCCATGGCCGTCTTCCTCGCCCTCGTTCTGGGCAGCCTCGCCGCGCGCACCGTGGGATGGCTCGGCGTCGAGTACGTCGACTCCTGGCCGGCGGCCATTGCCGTCGGCATGGCGCTGATGTTCACGATGACCGGGGCGGCCCACTTCGCGCCCGGGATGCGCCGCGACATGATCGCGATCGTGCCGCCGCGGCTCCCGGCGCCGGGTCTGCTGGTCACCGTGACGGGCGTGCTCGAACTGCTCGGTGCTTTGGGCCTGCTCTACCCGCCCACCCGCGTCGCCGCCGCGGTCTGCCTCTTCGTGCTGATGCTGGTGATGTTCCCTGCCAACGTCTACGCGGCGCGGATGCCCAACCCGCCGAAGTCGATGACGTCGCGGCTAGACGTTCGGACCGCCGAAGAGGTCGCCTACCTCGCCGCTGCCGTAGTTGTCGGGGTCGGCGGTGGCTAGCACCCACGCGTACTGGAACGCAGCTTCCTTCCAGCGTTCGTAGCGTCCGCTGATCCCGCCGTGCCCGGCACTCATCTCGGTCTTCAGCAACACCGGGTTGTCGGCGTTCGCATACCGCAGGGCCGCAACCCATTTCGCGGGCTCGACGTAGTACACCCTGGTGTCGTTGAGCGACGTCATCGCCAGAATGGCCGGGTACTTCTTGTCCTCGACGTTCTCGTAGGGCGAATAGGATTTCATGTAGTGGTAGACGTCCGCGTCGGCCAACGGGTTTCCCCATTCCTCCCACTCGGTGACCGTGAGCGGGAGCGACGGATCGAGGATCGTGGTGAGTGCGTCGACGAACGGCACCTGGGCCAGGATGCCCGCGAACAGGTCGGGCGCCATGTTGGCCACCGCGCCCATCAGCAGGCCGCCTGCGCTGCCGCCGAGCGCCACCAGGTTCTGCGGCCTCGTCACGTCGGTACCCACCAAATGCGCTGCGACGGCGATGAAGTCGGTGAAGGTGTTCTTCTTCTCCAACATCTTGCCGTGCTCGTACCACGGCCTGCCCAGTTCGCCGCCGCCGCGCACGTGCGCGACGACGAACGCCATGCCGCGGTCGAGCAGCGACAGCCGGGCGATCGAGAAGCGTGGGTCCTCACACGACTCGTAGGCGCCGTAGCCGTAGATCAGCGTCGGCGCGGGGAACTGCAGACCGGCACGGTGGATGATCGACACCGGGATGCGGGCGCCGTCGGGGGCCACTGCCCAGTCGCGCCGCTCGACGTATTCCTCTGGGCGGTAGTCGCCGAGCACCGGCTGCTCGCGCAGCAGTGTCCGCTCACCGGTGGCGAGGTCGATGTCGTAGACGCGCACCGGCACCACGAACGACGTGGTGGCCACCCGCAGCCGTGGCGCCGACCAGTTCGGGTTGGCCGACAAGCCCGACGACGTCAGCTCGGTGTCGAAGGTGATCTCCTCAGGTTGACCGTATTGGCCGTCGGAGTGGATGGGCCACAACTGGATTCGGGGCAATGCCTCGCTGCGGTAGCTCACGACGAGGTGGCCGTCGAAGGCGTCGACGGCGTCGAGGCGGACGTCGGCGCGATGCTCGATCAGGGTGCGGAACGCCGTCGGGTCGCTGACCGGCGCCTCGACCAGGGTGAAGTTCTCGGCGCCGTCGTTGTGCAGGATCAGGAAGCGGTCCTCGCCACCGACCACCGCGTGTTCGACGGAGTATTCGACGAGTTCGCGCCGCGGCAGGATGGAGGTGAAGGTGGCGTCGGGATCTTCCGCGTCGGCGTAGAACATCTCCGAGGTCACCGCGCTGCCCGCCGCGATGAACACGTACTTGTCGCTTCGGGCGCGACCGACGGCCAGCCAGAACCGCTCATCGGGTTCGTGGTGGACCTTCTCGTCGGGCAGCTCGGAACCGAGCCGGTGCCGCCACACCGTGTCCGGCCGCCACGCATCGTCGACCGTGACGTAGTAGACGCTGCGGTTGTCGGCCGCCCAGGTGGCGCCCGCGCCGATGCCGACGATCGTGTCGTCGTACAGCTCGCCCGACGTTAGATCCTTGAACTTCAACGTGTATCGCTCGTCGCCGACGACGTCGACCGAGAACGCCAGCGTCTTGCCGTCGACGCTGACGGTGGCCGCGCCGAGCGAGAAGAACTCGTGCCCCTCGGCCTCGACGTTCTCGTCCAACAGCACCTGCTCGCCGGGGATCTCGGTGTGCTCGTCGAGTTCGGGCGGCGTCCAGTCATCGGGATCGCCGACAGGACAACGGCATTGCACGCCGTACTGCTTACCCTCGAAGCTGCGGCCGTAGTACCACCAGTCGCCGCGGCGCGTCGGCACCGACAGGTCGGTCTCCTTGGTGCGGGCCTTGATCTCGTCGAAGATCTTCTGCCGCAGCGGCGCCAGGTGGGCCGTCTGCTGGTCGGTGTAGGCGTTCTCCGCCTCGAGGTAGGCGATGACGTCGGGGTTCGACTTGTCGCGCAGCCACTCGTAGGGGTCGACGAACACGTCGCCGTGATGCTCGCGGCGGTGCTCGCCCCGTTTCGCGATCGGCGGGTTGACCGTCATGCGACTCCTATCCAGTCGTCGAACCTGAGGCCCGAAATACGTTCGTACGCTTCGATGTAACGCGCGCGGGTTGCTGCGGCAACGTCGGGTGGCAGCGGCGGGGGCAGTTCGTCGCCGCCGCGATCCCAGCCCGACTCCGGGCCCGTCAGCCAGTTGCGCACGAACTGCTTGTCGAAGCTGGGCTGCACGACACCCTCCTGGTAGCCGTCGGCGGGCCAGTAGCGCGACGAGTCGGGGGTGAAGACCTCGTCGGCCAGCACCAGCGTGCCGCGCTCGTCGACGCCGAACTCGAACTTGGTGTCCGCGATGATGATTCCCTTGGTCAGGGCGTGCTCGGCGGCCTGCTGGTAGATCCGCAACGTGGCGTCGCGCACCTCGGCAGCGCGCTGCGCGCCCACCAGCTCGACGACGTCGTCGAAGCTGATGTTCTCGTCGTGTTGTCCGAGATCGGCTTTCGTCGCCGGGGTGAAGAGCGGCTCGGCGAACTTGCTGGCCTCGGTGAGCCCCGGCGGCAGCTCGATGCCGCATACCCGTCCGGTGTTGCGGTAGTCGATGATCCCTGAGCCGGTGAGATAGCCGCGGGCCACTGCCTCGACGGGCACCATGTCGAGTTGGCGCACCACCAGCGCACGGCCCAACACCTCGGCGGGGATGCGCTCGTCGTCGGGCGGGCCTGCGAGGTGGTTCGGTGCATCGATGAAGTCGAAGAAGAACACGCTCATCGCGGTCAGGATGCGGCCCTTGTCGGGGATCTGCGTGTCCAGCACGTAGTCGAACGCCGAGATGCGGTCGGAGGCCACGAACAGCAGGTGGTCGTCGTCGATCCGATAGAGCTCGCGAACCTTGCCGCTGGCCAAATGCACGTAGTCGGTCAGAGGTGGGCGCATCGGGCAAGACTATCTGCTGAGATCTTCGACATGACGTCCCGTTATCTGCCGTACGCCACCACGCCTGCCCGGCTGCTCGCGCAGTTGGTCAGCGACATCGTCGTCATCGCGTGGACCGCCGTCTGGGTGTCCGTCGGCCTGGCGGTGCACTCCGCGGTGTCGACGATCGCCGCCGTCGGCCGACAGGTGCAGGAAGGCGCCAACGGCGTCTCCGGCAATCTGAACTCGGCGGGCGACAGCGCCGACGACGTGCCCCTGATCGGCGACGCGCTGAGCAAGCCGCTGCGCGCGGCAAGCGAGGCGGCGCTCGACATCGCCGGCGCGGGCCATAGCCTCGACACGACGGCGACCTGGCTGGCGTGGGTGTTGGCGCTTGCGGTGGCCTCGCCGCCGATCCTTGCGGTCGCGATGCCGTGGCTGTTTCTGCGGGTGCGGTTCTTCCGGCGGAAGTGGACGGCGATCGCGCTGGCCGCCACCCCGGCCGGTGAGCAGTTGCTGGCGCTGCGCGCGCTGGCCAACCGTCCGCTGGCCAAGCTCGCGGCGGTCAGCATCGACCCCGTGAACGCCTGGCGCCGCGACGACGCCATCGCCGTCCGGGGCCTGGCCAACCTGGAGCTGCGCGCGGCAGGAGTCACCCGCCGCCGCTAGCCGATTTGTGGAGTCTCACCGGCGCCCACCGCCGCTTAAACTCCACAAACCGCGGAGAATGGAACCCGTGCGACCCCGCACGCGTCAATTCACAGGTGCTCGACGGTTACCTTCGCGACCAAGACGGCGTCATCACGCTTGCTCAGGCCAAAGATGCGGGCCTCAGTCAGGACGCGGTCAATCGATTAATCCGTTCCGGCCGCTGGCGTCGATGTACTCCGGGTGTGTTCTTCGCCGAAGACCACCAGTACACCGACGCTGCGAGGTATCGCATCGCAGTGTGGAGTTACGGCGCCGATGCCGCAGCCAGCGGGCTGGCCGCCGCGTGGTGGCACGGTGTGCTCCGACTACCGCCGGACATAGTCGAAGTCACGGTTCCCCGCGATCGGCGACTCGCGCATCGCCCAGGTACCCGCTTGCGCAGGCGTGATCTCAAGGCCGCTGATGTCGTTGAGCGCCGAGGCCTCCGGGTCACATCGCTCGAGCTCACGGTGATCGAGGCGGCCAGCCGCCGCGGCGGTGGCGCCAAGATTCTGGACTCGGCACTGCAGCGCCACACTGATTTATCTCCGCTGTGGCGGGCACATTTGCGCAACAAGGGCCGGCATGGTTCACCTCGAGCGCGACGGCTACTCCAGGCTGCCGGCGACGGTAGCCGTTCAGAAGCGGAGCGAATCCTCATACGACTGCTCAAGCAGGCAGGGATCACCGGTTGGGTGGCGAACCTCCCCGTCGGGGGCTATGCCGTCGACGTCGGCTTCGCGGCAAGCAAGGTCGCTTGTGAGGTCGATGGGTTCGCGTTCCACTCCAGCCCGGAGGACTTTCGGAACGACCGCATCCGGCAAAACCGATTGATGCTGCTGGGATGGCAAGTGCTGCGGTTCACCTGGCTCGACCTGACTGAACAACCTGAACGGGTCATCGCCGAGGTCCGCCGCGCGACTTGTGGCGTCTGACCGGTGCTCACCGCCGGTGACACTCCACAAATCGCGAGTATTTAGGGGGTGAGGGCGACGACGAGGTGGCGGATGCCCGTGTGCCGGTTGCTGCGGGTCCACTCAACCGGCTTCACCAGTCGCGCGGAGGAGAACCGCCCAAGCAGCTCCTCGAACAGCACCCGCAACTCCAGGCGCGCGAGGTTGGCGCCAAGGCAGTAGTGCACACCCTGTCCGAAACCCAAGTGCGAGTTGGGCTTACGAGCGATGTCGAACGAGTCGGCATCTGCGAAGACCAACGAGTCGCGGTTGGCCGAGCCCTCCCAGATCTGCACCTTCTGCCCGGCCGCGACCTCACATCCACCGAGCACCACGTCGCGGGTCGCTGTCCGTCGCTTCGACGGCGACGGCGTGGTCCACCGCACCATCTCCTCGATCGCCACCGGCAACCCAGAAGGATCGTCGCGCAGCGCCCGCATCTGGTCCGGATGGTCCAGCAGCGCCAACAGCCCACCGGCGACGGCGTTGCGCGTCGTCTCCGCGCCCGCGCTGAACAACAGCGAAAAGAACAGGTACAACTCCAGATCCGACATCGTCGGCTCGGAGTCGTCCATGGCGTTCGCGACGACCGACAGCATGTCGTCGGTCGGGTGCGCGCGCTTGGACGCGATCAGCTCCTGGCCGTAGGCGTACATCCGCGAGCCGGCCTCCTCCGGAGACATCTGCCCAACCGGCGCGGTGCGCGAACCGCCGAAGTCGAACTGCGGCTCGATGGCTTCGAAGAGCCAATGCCGTTCCGACTCAGGCACTCCCAGCAGGATGCAGATCATCTGCATGGGCAGCTCGGCGGCGACGTCGACCAGGAAGTCGAACGGCACACCGGGCTGCACGGAATCGAGCAGCGTCCGCGCCCTCGACCGCAGATCGTCCTCGACGAGCCGGATCATCCGAGGCGTCAGGCCCGAGCTGACCAACCTGCGGATCGCCGAGTGCCGCGGGTCGTCCATCATGTTGAGCACCTGGCCGGCGATCGACAGGTCCTGCAGCAGCGTGCCACCGAAGGGCCGAGAACCACCGGTCACCGACGAGTAGGTCTCCGGATCACGCAGCACCGCAAGGGTTTCGGCGTAGGTCGCCACCGACCAGAAGCCCTCGCCGTCAGGGGTGTGCTCTGTCGGCTGGTGCCAGTAGACGGGCGCCTCGCGGCGATGCACCGCGAACAGCTCGTGCGGGAAACCCGACGCGAAGTTGTCCAGGTCGGTGAAGTCAACCCCCGCCAGAGCGCCCGCCAGCGTCACAAAATCGCGCCCGACGTGTACTTGGCCGCCTCCGGATACCGGCTCACGAGCTCGTCGACCGCGGCCGCCACGGCATCCACCTGCTCGGCCGCCGCACCCGTGAACGCCTGCTTGTCGGCCAGCGCCGCGTCCAGTGCAGCAGCGTCGAGCGGCAGCCGCGGATCGGCGGCCAGCCGGTCCAGCAGGTCCGGCTCGGCGCCGTGCTCGCGCATCGCCAGCGCGACCGCGACGGCGTGCTCCTTGATCACCTCGTGGGCCGTCTCGCGGCCGACGCCCGCGCGCACCGCGGCGATGAGGATCCGGGTGGTGGCGAGGAACGGGAGATAGCGGTCCAGCTCGCGCTGGATCACCGCCGGGTAGGCACCAAACTCGTCCAGCACCGTCAGGAACGTCTCGATCTGACCGTCGACGGCGAAGAACGCGTCGGGCAGCGCCACCCGGCGCACCACCGAGCAGAACACGTCGCCCTCATTCCATTGCGCGCCAGCGAGTTCCGCGGCCATCGAGCCGTAACCCCGCAGCACCACCTGCAGCCCGTTGACCCGTTCACACGAACGGGTGTTCATCTTGTGCGGCATCGCCGACGAGCCGACCTGGCCCGGCGCGAAGCCCTCGGTGACGAGCTCGTGGCCGGCCATCAGCCGGATGGTGTGCGCCAGCGACGACGGCCCCGCACCGAGCTGCACCAGAGCGGACACCACGTCGTGGTCGAGCGACCGCGGGTACACCTGCCCCACACTGGTGAAAACGTTTGTGAAACCCAGGAATTCGGCGACCCGACGCTCGAGGTCGGCCAGCCGGGACGCGTCGCCGTCGAAGAGGTCCAGCATGTCCTGCGACGTGCCCATCGGCCCCTTGATGCCACGCAACGGATAGCGGTCGATCAACGAGGCCAACCGCGCCAGCGCCACCAGCGTCTCCTCGGCGGCGGATGCGAACCGCTTGCCCAGCGTCGTCGCCTGCGCGGCCACGTTGTGCGACCGGCCTGCCATCACCACGTCGCGGTACAACACCGCCCGCTCGGCCAACCGCGCCACCACCGCGACGCCGTGGGAGTGGACGAGTTCCAGCGACCGCCGGATCTGCAGCTGCTCGACGTTCTCGGTGAGGTCGCGGCTCGTCATGCCCTTGTGCACGTGCTCGTGGCCTGCGAGGGCATTGAACTCCTCGATGCGGGCCTTGACGTCGTGGCGCAGCACCCGCTCGCGGGCGGCGATCGACGCCAGGTCGACGTCCTCGATCACCCGCTCGTAGTCGTCGACCACGCCGTCGGGCACCGAGACGCCCAGCTCGGCCTGCGCGCGCAGCACCGCGAGCCACAGTCGACGCTCGCCGACGATCTTGGCCTCCGGCGACCAGATCGCCACCATCTCGTCGCTGGCATAACGGTTGGCCAGGACATTGGGAATCGTCACGAAGACACAGCTTACGAGGCGCCGTGCGGCAGGGTATGTCACATGTACTTCATCGGCCTCGATCTGGCGTGGGGCGAAAAGAAGCAGACCGGCATCGCCGTCGTCGAGCCCGACGGCAGGCTCGTCCACGTCGGCGCAGCGCACGACGACGCCGGTATCGAGGCGGCGATCAAGCCGTACGTGGCCGGCGACTGCCTGGTGGCGATCGATGCGCCGCTCATCGTGCCCAATCCCACGGGGCTGCGGCCGTGTGAGAAGGCGCTCAACGCCGACTTCCAGAAGTTCGAGGCGGGGGCGCGGCCGGCGTTCTCGGACAAGCCCGAGTTCAAGCATCCGCGTGGCGCGCGGCTGGCCACGGCGCTCGGTCTCGACATGGATCCGACGTCCGGTTCGAATCGGCGCGCGATCGAGGTCTACCCGCATCCGGCGACGATCGTGCTGTTCGGTCTCGCGAAGACGGTCAAGTACAAGAGGGGATCCTTCGCGGACCGTCAGCGCGAGCTGCTCCGACTGATGACGTTCATCGAGGACCTCGACACGGCGTCACCTCGGCTGCGCGCGAACCGCAACATCACCTGGGTGGAACTGCGCAAGCGGGTGCAGGCGGCGACGCGGCCGAGCCAACTCGACCTCGACGAGGACCCGGTCGACGCCGTCGTCTGCGCCTACGTCGCGCTCTACTCGTATCACCGGCCCGAGGACGTGACCATTTACGGCGACTTCGAAACCGGCTACATCCTCACCCCGACGCTCGCCCACGGGGTCAAGACGCCGCGCACCGAAACCGAGCCCAGCAGCCAATCCGCCGTCGCCGAGTACGCCGCCCGCCGCCCGGCCCTGGTGGCCTCCACCGACCACTACCTCCAGTTGGTGACGGCGCTGCTGGACGACGCGGGCATCAACTACCTGAGCATCACCGCGCGCACCAAGAGCGTGGAGTCGTTCGCCGCCAAGGCCGTCCGCATCGTCGGCGACCGGCGGCTCTACAGCGACCCGCTGGTCGAGATCACCGACCAGGTTGGCCTGCGCGTCATCACCTATCTGCGCGAGGACGTCGACGCGGTGGCCACGCTGCTCGCCGACGAGATGCGGCTGCTCGACGATCGCGACATGGGTCTGGAAACCGCGCGCGAGGGCCGATGGGGGTACGCCAGCCGGCACCTTCTGGTCGGGGTGGAGGGAGAGCAGCAGCCGGCGTCGATCCAGGTGCGCACCGTGTTGCAACACGCGTGGGCGGAGTTCGAGCACGACATCCGCTACAAGGGTTCGATTCCCGCCGAGCACGCCCCCGATCTGGACCGCAGATTCACACTCGCCGCGGGGCTTCTGGAGCTCGCCGACCGCGAGTTCACCGGCATCCGTGAGCGGTTGCTCGTCACGATGACCGACGACGAGTCCATCGACGTCGAAGCGGAGACATCGGCCGATCCACGGATCGCGACCCCGGTGCTGGCGACCTATCTGGGCAACCGGTACGCCGACGCCGGCTGGTCCCGCACCGATCACTACGGCTGGATTTCGGGGCTGCTGCTCGAGCTGGGCATCACGTCGCTCGACGAGCTGTCGACGGTGCTCGACGGCGTTGACGGCGACGCGATCAACCTGGCGATGGGCTACCGCTACCCGGCAGGCGCGGTGCGCCGCCTCGACGACGCACTGCTGGCCAGCTTCGGGCAGCGGTACGTCGATCTGCACGGCAATGCGCACCGAAAGGAGTTGCTGGAGAACAGGTTCGAACGATTGCGTGCGGGCCTGGCTAGTCCGGCGCCTCCGCCAGATGCGTCGGATCGCTGATCCCAGCACCGCGGATGCCGAGTTGGCGGTTGATCAGCATGGTGATTCCGAACAGCACGACGCCGATGGCGATCAGGATCAGCGCCAGCACGTACTGCTGCGCGGGCCGCCCTGACAGCGGCGTCACCAGATATAGCGACGCCACGAACCCGATCACCGGCAGCACGGTCGGCGTCTTGAAGTGGGCGCCGTCAGCGCGGACGTCTCGACGCAGCACCAGCACCGCGACGTTGACCATCGCGAACACCGCGAGCAACAGCAGCGCCGTGGTGCCACCCAGCACCGAGATCGCCTCACTGTTCGCGAACGCGGTGACGTAGAAGATCAGCCCGAAGGCGATCACGGTGGTGAAGACGATCGCGACCCACGGCGTGCGGCGACTCGCTGCGACGGTGCCCAGAACCGGCGGCAGGACGCGCTGCTTGGCCATCCCGTAGATGAGCCTGCTGGCCATCAGCATGTTGATCAAGGCGGTGTTCGCCACCGCGAACATCGAGATGAACGGCAGGATGTCCTCGATCGGCAGGCCCGGCGCACCAGCCTTGACGACCTCGATGAGCGGCGTCTCGCTCTCCTGCAGCACTCCGACGGGCACCAGCGCCACGGCGACGATCGCCACGACGACGTAGACGGCGCCTGCGATCGACAAACCCGTCAGCAGAACCTTCGGGAAGATCCGCACCGGATCCTTGGTCTCCTCGGCCATGTTCACCGAGTCCTCGAACCCGACCATGGCGAAGAACGCCAGCGACGTCGCGGTGGTGATTGCCAGGAACACGCCCTTGTCCGTCGCCGTGTCGAACGCGACCACCCGGGAGAAGTCGACGTCGGCCCTGCCGCCGGTGAAGGCCCACAGGCCCACCAGGATCACCATGGCCAGCCCGGTGACTTCGACGAGGGTCAGCACCACGTTGAGTTTGACGCTCTCGCTGACGCCGCGCAGGTTCACCACCGCCACCATCACCATGAAAAGCAGTGCGACGGCGACGATTCCGGCGGTACCCAAGCTGAAGTCGAACGCTTCGAAGAAGTTGGACGCGAAGAACCGCGATGCCGTGGACGCCGACGTGATGCCAGAACACATCACGATGAACGCCACCAGGAACGTGATGAACTGGACGCCGAACGCCTTGTGCGCATACAGCGCGGCACCGGCGGCCTGCGGATACTTGGTGACCAACTCGAGGTAGCTGAACGCGGTGACCGTCGCGATCAGGAACGCGACGAGGAACGGAATCCACGCCGCCCCACCGACTTCCCCCGCCACCTCACCGGTGAGCGCATACACTCCGGTGCCGAGGATGTCCCCGACGACGAACAACAGCAACAGTCCCGGACCCATTACCCGCCGGAGTTCGGGTTGTTCCTCGACTGTCGCCGTCTCCGCCATCACGTCCTCCCCCAGGTCAGCCCACGCTCAGCGCCACCGGCGCCGTTTCGGTCAACGGTGCAAGCACGTCGATGACGTCGACCAAGGTGGCCCGCGCCGTCGCGCGCGGACCTTCGCCGACGCCCACCAGCGAGGCGACGACCGCGCCGTCGACGGCGCACACCAACGCCGTCAACAGTTCCGGACGCACGCACCGTCCGGATCGCTCCACCACCTCGACCACGGCATCGGTGCGTTGCTTCATGATTTGGCGTTGCACGTCACGCAGGTTGGGTTGGCGCGCGCACGCGATGTAGCGCTCGTAGCGCGAGATCAACTGTTCGGCGTCGCGGGTTCCCGGTCCATCACCGACGAGGAGATCGACCAGAACGTCGGCGGTGGACTCGGCCCCGCGCTTGCGCTTCGACAACGCTGCCACCCGCGAATGGAGTTGTTCGGATTCGCGGAGGCCGACGTGTTCGACGGCCTTCGCGATCAAATCGTCGAGAGAGGAGAAGTAGTAGGTGGTCGACGCCAGCGGCAGACCCGCACGGCGCGCGACGGCACGGTGCCGCACCGCGTCGAAGCCACCTTCACAGAGCAGATCGGCAGCCGCGCTGATTAGCGCGTACCGCCGACGCTCTCCCTTAGGAGTGACCGCTCCGTTCACAGGATGCACTCTGCCAGCAAAGGCCGTGTGGTTTCGGGCTTTCGGCCACTCTTAAGCCTCTCCACAGGAAAGTCGCCCCACGCGGGTCGACCGGAGCCTCGATGGCATGATGGCCCGCATGCCAGACCTCGACCGTCGCGCGATTCTGCGTCTCGGGCTCGGCGCCGCGGCCGGCGCGGCGGGCGCCTATGCGCTCGGGTCCGCGTTGCCCGGTCCAGCGGTCAGCACGCCGCCGGTGGCGATGACGAGTGTCGGTGCGCCACTGGCCCCGCCGCCGGAACCGGCGCCGACGGCCGCGCCCACCTACGTCACCGGATCGTTCATCTCGGCGGCGCGCGGCGGAGTTGCCACGAATTGGGCGATCGCGCGGCCACCGGGCCAGACGGGTCCACTCCGACCAGTGATCGCGTTGCACGGCAAGGACAGCAACGCCGCCATGGTCATGGCCGGCGGCGTCGAGTCGGGTCTGGCGCAGGCGGTCGCGGCGGGCTTACCGCCGTTCGCGGTGGTCGCCGTCGACGGCGGCGGAAGCTACTGGCATCAGCGCGCGTCGGGCGAGAACTCCGGCGCCATGGTGCTCGACGAACTGATCCCGATGTTGGCCGGACAGGGACTCGACACGTCGCGGGTCGGCTTCCTCGGGTGGTCGATGGGCGGCTACGGCGCCCTGCTACTCGGCGCCCGGCTGGGCCCGGCTCGCACGGCGGCGATCTGCGCGGTCAGCCCGGCGTTGTGGACGTCGTCGGGCGCGACGGCTCCCGGGGCCTTCGACGGCGCCGACGACTTCGCCGCCAACAGCGTCTCCGGCCTGCCTGCGTTGGCGTCCATCCCGATTCGGATCGACTGCGGCAACGGGGATCCGTTCTATTCGGCGACCAAGCAGTTCATCGCGCAGTTGCCGAATCCGCCCGCGGGCGGCTTCTCCCCCGGCGGCCATGACAGCGCGTTCTGGAATGCGCAACTGCCCGCGGAGATCGCCTGGCTGGCGCCGCTGCTGGTCGCCTGACCCGCTAAACGCCGACCCGGCCCTCAGCCGCTGCCAGCCCGATATCGGTGCGGAAGTGGCTGCCCGGCAAGCGGATCGCGCCAATCAGCGTGTACGCGGCGTCGCGTGCCGCGGCCAGATCGGCGCCCGTGCCCACCACCGACAGCACGCGCCCGCCCGACGACACCACGGCGCCGTCGTCGCGTCGCGTGGTGCCGGCATGCAGCACGCCGTCGGCCTCCGAACCGGAGATGACGTCACCGAGACGTGGCCGCCCCGGATAGTTCTCGGCGGCCAGTACGACGGTGACGGCCGCGCCGTCGCGCCAGACGAGCGGCGGGTGTGTGTCCAGTTCCCCGGTCGCCGCGGCGTACAGCAGCTTCCCGAGTGGGCTGTCCAGCAGGGCCAGCACGGATTGCGTCTCGGGGTCGCCGAACCGGCAGTTGAACTCCACCACCGCGGGGCCCCGCGACGTCATCGCCAGCCCCGCATACAGCAGACCCGAGAACGGGCAGCCGCGCGCAACCATCTCGGCCGCAACGGGTTTGACGATGTCGTCGACGATCGCCGTGACCGCTTCGTCGGCCAGCCACGGCAGCGGTGCGTACGCGCCCATGCCTCCGGTGTTCGGTCCAGTGTCGCCGTCGCCGACCCGCTTGAAGTCCTGCGCAGGCAACAGGGGAACCACCGTCTCGCCGTCGACCACGCAGAACAGCGACACCTCGGGACCGTCGAGGAAGGACTCCAGCAGCACCGGGTGCCCGGAGTCGAGCAGCGCCGCCGCATGAACTCGGGCCGCATCGCGGTCGGCGGTCACCACGACGCCCTTGCCCGCCGCGAGGCCGTCATCCTTGACCACCCATGCCCGGTCGCCAGCCGACGGCCCGAACCTGTCGAGGGCGGCATCGAGATGCGCGGGGTTGTCGACGATCTCACTGGTCGCCGTGCGCACGCCCGCGGCGGCCATCGCGTCCTTGGCGAACGACTTCGAACCTTCGATGCGCGCCGCGCTCCTGCTCGGCCCGAAGCAGGCGATGCCCGCGGCCCGGACGGCGTCGGCCACGCCAAGCACCAATGGCACTTCGGGTCCGATCACCACCAGGTCGGAGCCGAGGCGACGGGCCAGCTCGACGACGGCCTCGCCGGAGGTGATGTCGACGTCGTACTGGTCGGCGATGATCGCGGTGCCTGCGTTGCCCGGCGCGACCGCCAACTCCTCCACGTCGGGATCTCGCCGCAGCGCCAGCAGCAGCGCATGTTCACGGGCTCCGGAACCGACGACGAGGACGCGCACGGTTGCCCACCCTAATCGCAGCGCAGCCTCTGGGTCGGCGATGCCCACTAGTTGCGGGCATACACTTGACTGCACGGTGTATGGTCTTAGGAAAAGTGCTTCACGTCACACGAGGAGGTGCGCCGTGGCCGTCACGGAGAACGCCTGTCCATTCCTGCCCGCCGGGTATGACTTCACCGACCCCGATGTCCTGGTCAAGGGCATCCCCGTCACCGAATTCGCCGAGCTGCGCAAGACCGCGCCGGTGTGGTGGAACGAGCAGCCGGAGTCGATCTTCGACGACGGCGGCTACTGGGTGATCAGCCGCCACGAGGACATCAAGGCCATTTCGCGCGACGGCGACCTGTGGTCGACGAACCGCAAGGGTGTCGTCATGCGCCTGCCCGAGGGCACCGACGCGGAGCAACTCGAGCTGACCAAGGCGCTGCTGATCAACCACGACGCGCCGGAGCACACCCGGTTGCGCAAGATCGTGTCGCGGCTCTTCACGCCGAGGGCGGTCGCGACGCTCGAGGAGAAGCTGGCCGTGGCCGCCCGCGAAATCGTCGCCGCCGCAGCGGAGAAGGAATCCGGCAACTTCGTCGACGACATCGCGATGCGCCTGCCGCTGCTGGCCATCGCCGACCTGATCGGCGTGCCGGAGTCGGATCGGGAGAAGTTGTTCGTCTGGACCAACTCGATCATGAACACCGACGATCCGGACTTCGAATCGGATTACGCCGCCGCCAATGCCGAGTTGATGGGCTACGCCTACAACATGGCCGAGGAGCGTCGCCGCTGCCCGGCCGACGACATCGTCACCCGCCTGGTCGAAGCGGACATCGACGGTGAATCGATGGGCGACGTCGAATTCGCATTCTTCGTCATCCTGCTCGCGGTCGCGGGGAACGAGACCACCCGCAACGCCATGACGCACGGAATGAACGCATTCTTCGAAAACCCCGACCAGTGGGAGCTGTTCAAGCGGGACCGGCCGGAGACGGCGGCCGACGAGATCGTCCGCTGGGCCACCCCCGTGCACTGCTTCCAGCGAACGGCGTTGGCCGACACCGAACTCGGTGGCGTCACCATCCGCGAGGGCCAGCGCGCCGGCCTCTTCTACAGTTCCGCCAACTACGACGAAGCCGTGTTCGACGACCCCTTCCGGTTCAACATCCTGCGTGACCCGAACCCGCATCTGGGCTTCGGCGGCAACGGCGCTCACTTCTGCATCGGCGCCAACCTGGCCCGCATGGAGATCAAGCTGATCTTCAACGAGATCGCCGACCAACTGCCCGACATCGCCAAAGTGTCCGAGCCGCAACGGCTTCGGTCCGGGTGGCTCAACGGCGTCAAGGATCTGCAGGTCTCCTACCGCGGCTGACGCGCCGGGCCAGCTATCATTCCCGGCGTGCGCACTCACGGCTGGTCGGGATCGGCCCCGGCAAGCGACGACGAGGCCGTCGAGCGGATCCTCGTCGCCGCAGGCAAGGCCATCGACGAGCGTGGCGCCGACTTCAGCATCGCCGACGTCGCCCGCACGCTCGGCGTCACGCGCCAAACCGTGTACCGGTACTTCCCAAGCACCGACGCGCTCCTGATTGCCGCAGCAGTGCGCGCCGCGGACGACTTCCTTTTGCGGCTGGCCGAGCACCTGCGCGGGATCACCGAGCCCGTCGAGGCCGTGACCGAGGCCATTGCCACCGCGCTCGAGTGGTTGCCGAAGGACAAGCACATCGGCCTGCTGATCGTGCCCGGCCGCGCCACCGCGCACACCGAGTCCGTGACGTCCGACGTCGCGCTGCAATTCGCCAACTCGATGCTGCGCCGTTTCGACGTCGACTGGGCCGCGCTGGGCTACACAGACGACGAGCTCGACGAGCTCGCCGAACACCTGCTGCGCATCATCCAGTCGTTCGTCATCGACCCTGGCCGCCCGCCGCGGACCGGCGAGGGCCTGCGCGACTACTTGAGACGATGGGTGGGTTCGGCCGTCACACGACCGTGAGCGGCAACGACTTCCGATCCTGGAACACCCACGTCGCGCCGCCACTGATCTTGGCGACCGCGACCTCGTCGAATTCCTTGGCGGGCGTATCGGTTTCGATGACGCGCACAGTCCAGTCGGACTGCGTACCGGACAGTTCGGCGCGCAGATGCGGATCGACCGCCGCGACGATGGCCTGCAGCGGCTTGTCCGCCACCGGCGAGCACAACGAGATCCAGGCGCCGTCCTCGTAGGCCGGTGACCTTCGGACGTGCAGGAAGTCCTTGTCGACGTCGACCGATACGTAGGCCGCCGGGTTCAGCAGCGGATGCAGCTCGAGGACGCGCAGCGCGCCCTTGACGCCGCCGGGCAGCGACAGCGCCCCGCGGATGCGCTCCGCCGCGACGCCCGCGATCCCGATGAGCTGTTTGGTGCAAATCGAATCCGCCAGGGCCGCATCACTTCCCGCCCTGGCGCGCACCGCGAGCGCGAACGACAGGTACAGCAGATGCATCTGCAGGCACACCTCGTCGGCGATTCGGACCAATGCCGAATGGGAGAACGCGCCGAAGTCGACGTCCGAGAGCAATGGCCCGGAGTAGTCGGCCTGGCCCTCGTCGGACGGATCGATCGGGTCGAGTTCGGTGTGCGCGGCACGGGAGGCGCCGACGACCTCGAGCGCCGGGATGCCGGAGACCTCCGGGTAGGACTCGTCGATGATCACCGTCCACGCGCAGTGCGGCTGGCGGTCCGACGGCGTCCGCGGTGGCCGGTGGATGGGCCGGATCTGCGCCTTCGCGTTGGTGGCGACGGCGGTGGCGTCGAAGGTGGGGTCTTCGATGTCGTGGCACATGCCGCGCACGTAGTCCTCGCCCATCGGCTCGACGTCCATGAGCGCGCCGCAGTGGTCGAGGTGGAACTCGCCGTGCCAGCGGTCGTGCACGGTGTAGCGGAAGTCCATGAATTGCGGTGGCGCGCCGATGTCCAGCTGCAGGCCCTTGAAGATCGTGATGACGTCGACGCCCTCGTAGCGCAGCGCCCTCTGCATCCGCCTGGTGTAGAGCGGGCTGGCGCCCATCCACTCCTCGATGGCGATCTGCAGCATCTCCTCGCGGCCGAATTCGGATATGCACCAAGCCATTCCGGAGCGGTCGATGAGCTGTCCGATCAGCAGGAGCTCCGGTACCAGGGTGGCCAGTTCGTCGCGGGAGAGCGCAGCGTACCTACTGTTCATCGAGTTTGCTCCCCGAGTGCATGTTCAGGGCCGCATTGACGTTGGCTCGTCTTTCTTCGGCCGTGTCCTTCCCACTCCCCTTCTCCGCATCCTTCCTCCGCTTGCCCGCCACCTTCGTCACGACCCCGTCCAGCTTGGAGCCAAGGGGAAAGCCTAGGTAGTGGGTCAGGAAGATCGCCATCTCCTTGAGCTCTTCCTCGGTGAGTTCGCCGTTGTGCAGGGCGGCGTTGACTTGAATCTCGGCGAGATCCGTTATGCCCAGCGCGGTGACGCAGGTCAGCGTCATCATGCGCTTCTCGCGCATCGACAGGCCTGGGCGGCTCCAGATCGTTCCGAACAGGTGATCGGCCGTCAGCGCGAAGTAATCACCCGGCATGTCGGGCATCTCCCAACCGTAGACCTCGTTCATCTTGTCGAGGCCCTTGCGGCGCAGCTCGTCCATCGCTATCCCTCACCCTCGTACGTCGAAGTCGTGTGCGGCACGCCGAGCCCGGCGGCCAGGTCACGCAAGGCGATCTCGGCCAGCGGCAGTTCGACCCCGGTGGCCTCGCCGAGGCCGAGCGCCAACCGCAGATCCTTCTCGGCCAGTCCGCGGGTATGGATGAACATGTCGTAGACGAAGTGGTCGGGCCCAAGGGGTTTGGTGTCGTCGCGCACCATGATCGCGCCTGGCCCGCCGCTCTGGGCGTCGCTGTGCCTGACCACCCGGCCGAGCTTCTGCAGGTCGATGCCCGCCGCCTCCGCCAGTTTCGCCGCTTCGCACGCGGCGGCGAAGCCGATGAAGGTCAGCATGTTCCGGGCGAGCTTCATCCGGGTTCCCGCGCCGGGCTCCCCCGCGCGGACGACCATCGAGGCCCACTGCTTGAACACCGGCTTCACGATGTCGTAGACCTCGTCGTCGGCCCCGACCATGACCGCGAGTTCACCCTTTTCAGCAGCGCCGGCACCACCACTGACTGGCGCATCCACGATGTGAATCCCCCTGGGCCGCAACTCGTCCGCCAGCTCACCGGCCGTGCCGGGTTCGATCGTGGAGTGGATCGCGATGACGGTACCGGGCTCGGCATGGGCCGCGAGTTCACCGACGACGCTGCGCACCTGCTCGTCGGTGAGCACGGTGACGCTGATGACATCAGCCTTTGCAACGTCGGCCACGCTGTCGGCGAGGCTGGCGCCCAGTTCGGCCAGCGGCGTCATGGCGTCGGTGCGCACGTCGAACACCGTCAGGCCGCCAGGCCATTCGACGAGGCGCTTGGCCATCGGTGCCCCCTGGTTGCCCAGGCCGATGTACCCCAACTTCAGCTCACTCATCTGATGATCTGTCCGCCGTCGACGTTGAAGATCTGCCCGGTGATCCACTTGGCCTGATCCGACAGTAGGAACAGGCACATGCCGGTCAGGTCGTCGACCTCGCCCATGCGCGACAGCGGGATTCCCTTCACGATGTCGGCGACCATCTCCTGCGGCGTGGTGCTCCGATTGGCCTCGGTATCGATGGGGCCGGGCGCGATCGCGTTGATCCGGATGTTCTGGCCGCCGAGTTCGGTGGCCAGCTGTTGAGTCAAGCCGTTGATGCCAACCTTGGCCAGCCCGTAGAAGTTCGAGTACATCCACGCCGCCGTCGAGGACTGGTTGACGATCGCGCCACCACCCCGCTTGGCCATCTTGCGGTACACCGCGCGGGTGCACACCAGCGCACCGTCGAGGTTCACGCTCATGAACTTCTTGTAGTAGTCCCAGTCGACGGTGATGAGGAAGTCGAGCTTCATCCCGCCGAAGATCGCGGCGTTGTTGACCAGGTAGTCGATGCCGCCGAACTCCGAAAGTGCCTGCGCAGCCATCTCCTTGGCCGACTCCGGGTCGGACACGTCGACACGCACCGCCAGCGCGTTGCCGCCCTCACCCTTGATGCCGTCGGCGACCTTCTGGGCGCCCTCGGTGTTGATGTCGGCGACCACCACGGCCGCACCTTCCCGAGCCAGCGCTTCGGCGTAGGCCTGACCGATGCCGCCACCGGATCCGGTGACGATGGCCACCTTGTCCTTGAACTGATCGCCGTAGAGTCCCACCGATGTCTCCTTAATTCGCTGCCGTGGCAATCGCCTTGGTCTCGAGGTACTCCTCGAAACCCGCGAGCCCCATCTCCCGGCCGATGCCGGACTGTTTGTAGCCGCCGAACGGCATGTCCGCCGAGTACCAGACCCCACCGTTGACGTTGACGGTGCCGACCCGCATCCGCGCCGCCACCGCGGCCGCCCGCTCGTCGTCTCCCGAGAACACCGTGCCCGACAGGCCGTACGGCGAGTCGTTCGCGATGCGCACGGCGTCGTCGTCGCCGTCGTGGGCGATGACCGTCAACACCGGGCCGAAGATCTCCTCCTGCGCCACCTTCGCACCGTTGTCCAGACCCGCGATCACCGTCGGCTCGATGAAGAAACCGGTGTCCCGGTCGGCGGGTCGCCCTCCGCCGCAAGCGAACCGGCCACCCTCGGCGACGGCGGAATCCAGGTAGCCCTGAATGCGGTCACGCTGGCGCGCGGAGATCACCGGCCCGCAGACCGTGCCCGGATCGTTCGGGTCGCCCGGCTTCAGCCCGGCCATGGTGCCCGCGGCGGCCTCGACCGCCTCGTCATAGCGTGCGCGGGGCACCACCAGCCGCGTGGTGATCGCGCAGCCCTGCCCTGCGTGCATCGACGCCGTGAACGCCGACATCGAGCACGCTGCCGCCAGGTCGGCGTCGTCGAGCACCAGAAACGCCGACTTTCCACCGAGTTCGAGGAACACCTTCTTGAGCGTGGCCGCCGCGTCGGACATGACGGCGCGCCCGGTGTTCGTCGACCCGGTGAACGACACCATGTCCACGCGAGGGTCCTTCGACAGCAGCGCACCAACCGAGTGGTCACTGGACGTGACGATGTTGACCACACCCGCGGGGAAGTCGGTGTACTCGGTGATCAGCTCGCCGAGAACCGCCGCCGCCCACGGTGTGTCGGGAGCGGGCTTGAGCACCAACGTGTTTCCCGCCGCCAGCGCCGGACCGATCTTGGCGAGGTTGATCTGATGCGGGAAGTTCCACGGCGTGATGGCGCCGACCACGCCGATCGCTTCCCGTGCGATCGTGCGGTGGGTCTTGATGCCCATCGGCGATGCGATGCCGTAGTCGGAGGTCCACTCATACGACTCCGCGGTGTCCGCGCAGAAGCTCAAATCCTCGACAGGGCCCTCGAGCTGAGCCATCGAGGTCAGCATCCGCGGCGCGCCGACCTCCGCGATCGTCAGCTCGCGCAGCTCCTCGACGTGATCACGCATCGCCTGTTGCAGCTGGCGGATGCACCGCACGCGGAGCTCGACGTTGGTGGCCCAGTCGGTCTCGTCGAACGCCCGACGGGCGGCCCCGATGGCCGAATCCATGTCATCGGCGGTGGCGTCGGCCGCGACGCCAAGCACCTCTTCGGTGGCGGGGTTGGCCGTCGGGAACGTGCCTCCGCTGCCCGTGACCAGCTTGCCGTCGATGAGAAGTCGACTCTCGCGATCGCTCAATAGCGCCATCGGAACTCCCCTGTGCCGAATCCGGTGTGGATGCCTGGACAACTGTCCGACCACGTTCCATCGAACCATAACCGCAGACCGCCGCCGGTCGCAAGGGTGGGCCGCCGCCTAGCCGCGATGCTGAAGATTCATGCACTTCACGCGCCATTTTGTCCGATGTGCTTGCCTCCGGGCGCGGTCGTCGGATAACTTGGACATGTGTCCAGCGATGCCGTGGTTGCCGCCCCAGGCGGATCACCGACCGACCCCGGCGAGACGACGCGCAACCGGCGGCAGGAGGAGACCTTCCGCAAGGTCCTCACTGCAGGCATGGCCATGCTCCGCGAGTCGTCCTATGCCGACCTGACCGTGCGGGCCGTGGCCGCGCGCGCGAAGGTCGCACCCGCCACCGCCTACACCTACTTCTCGTCGAAGAACCACCTGATCGCCGAGGTGTACCTCGACCTGATGCAGCAGGTGCCGTACTTCACCGACGTCAACGAGCCCATGCCGAGCCGCGTCGAGAAGGCGCTGCGCAGCCTCACGCTCGCGGTCGCCGACGAACCCGAGGTGGCGGCGGCGTGCACCACCGCGCTGCTGTCCGCGAGCGACCCCACCGTCCGCAAGGTTCGCGACCGCATCGGTGGCGAGATCCACCGTCGCATCAGGTCGGCCGTCGGGCCCGACGCCGATGCCCGCGTGGTCTCGGCTTTGGAGATGACGTACTTCGGCGCGCTGGTGAACGCAGGCAGCGGCGCCTTCACCTATCACCAGATCGCCGACCGGCTCAGTTACGTCGTCGGCCTCATTCTTGGAGAAGACGACCGATGAGCATCGAGACGACTGCCCCGATTCTCAACCCGTACGACTACCACTTCCACGAGGAGCCGTACCCCTACTACCGGCGCCTGCGCGACGAGGCACCGCTGTACCGCAATGAGGAGCTGAAGTTCTGGGCGCTGTCGCGACACAGCGACGTGCTGGCCGGCTTCCGCAACAGCACCACGCTGTCCAACCGGTATGGCGTCTCGCTCGATCCGATCTCGCGCAACACCGATGCCCATCGGGTGATGTCGTTCCTTGCGCTGGACGACCCGGCGCATCTGCGGTTGCGCACGTTGGTGTCGAAGGGCTTCACGCCGAGGCGCATTCGCGAGCTCGAGTCTCGCGTCACCGAGATCGCCGTCCAGCACCTCGATTCCGCGCTGCAGTCCACCGCCTTTGACTACGTCGAGGAGTTCGCGGGCAAACTGCCGATGGACGTGATCTCCGAACTCATGGGCGTGCCGGTGGCCGACCGCGACCGCATCCGCGGCCTCGCCGACGGCGTCATGCACCGCGACGAGGGCGTGGCCGACGTGCCCGCCGAGGCGATGCAGGCGTCAGCGGAGCTGATGGTCTACTACGCCGAGATGGTCGCCCAGCGCCGCAAGCAGCCCTCCGACGACCTGACGTCGGCGCTGCTGGAGGCCGAGATCGACGGCGACCGGCTGACCGACGAAGAGATCATGGCGTTCCTGTTCCTGATGGTCGTCGCCGGTAACGAGACCACCACCAAACTGCTTGCCAACGCGGCCTATTGGGGTTTCAAGAACCCCGATCAGCTGGCGCCGGTCTACGAGGACCACTCCCTCATCCCGCTGTGGGTCGAGGAAACGCTGCGCTACGACACGTCCAGCCAGATCCTGGCCCGCACCGTGTCAGGGGAATTGACGTTGTACGACACCACGATTCCCGACGGCGACGTGCTGCTGCTGCTGCCGGGGTCCGCCAACCGCGACGACCGCGTGTTCACCGACGCCGACGACTATCGCATCGGCCGCGACATCGGCTCGAAGCTGGTGAGTTTCGGCAGCGGTGCCCACTTCTGTCTCGGCGCGCACCTGGCTCGGATGGAAGCGCGCGTCGCGCTGACCGAACTCTTCAAGCGCATCCGCGGATTCGAGGTGGACGAGGCCAACGCCGTCCGCGTCCACTCGAGCAACGTCCGCGGATTCGCCCGCCTACCCATCACCGTGGAGGTTCGCTGATGCCCCGGTTCTCCCCACTCCCCGACCGCAGACCTGCCGTCGTCGCCGGTGCGTCATCCGGCATCGGCGCGGCCACTGCGATCGAACTCGCCAGCCGCGGCTTTCCCGTCGCGCTCGGCGCCAGGCGGGTGGAGAAGCTCGACGAACTCGTCGGCCAAATCCGCAGCGACGGAGGCGAAGCCGTCGCCTTCCACCTCGACGTCACCGATCCCGATTCGGTGAAGTCGTTCGTCTCGCAGTCCGTCGACGCACTCGGCGAGATCGAGGTGATGGTCGCCGGTGCAGGCGACACGTTCTTCGGGCGGCTGCACGAAATCAGCACCGACACGTTCGAATCGCAGATCCAGATCCACCTCATCGGCGCGAACCGATTGGCGACCGCGGTGTTGCCCGGCATGCTGGAACGTCAACGCGGCGACCTGATCTTCGTCGGCTCCGACGTCGCACTGCGCCAACGTCCGCACATGGGCGCCTACGGCGCGGCGAAGGCCGCACTCGTCGCCATGGTCACCAACTTCCAGATGGAATTGGAGGGCACCGGCGTGCGCGCCTCGATCGTGCACCCCGGCCCGACGAAGACGTCCATGGGTTGGAGTCTGCCCGCCGAGGCCATCGGACCCGCGCTCGAGGACTGGGCCAAGTGGGGTCAGGCCCGGCACGACTACTTCTTGCGCGCATCGGATCTCGCGCGGGCCATCACGTTCGTCGCCGAGACGCCGCGTGGCGGGTTCATCGCGAACATGGAACTTCAACCGGAGGCGCCGCTGGCCAGCGCCCCCGAGGAACGTCAACAGCTCAAGCTCGGTGAAGAAGGGATGCCTCCGGCATGACCACGACGACCGCTGTCCCCCGGGTGTCCGGCGGCGAGGAAGAACACGGACACCTCGAGGAGTTCCGCACCGACCCCATCGCCCTGATGCAGCGGGTGCGCGAGGAATGCGGCGACGTCGGCATCTTCCAACTCGCCGACAAGCAGGTGGTGTTCCTGTCCGGGGCCGACGCCAACGAATTCTTCTTCCGTTCCAGCGACGAGGATTTGGACCAGGCCGCCGCCTACCCGTTCATGACGCCGATCTTCGGCGAGGGCGTGGTGTTCGACACCGATCCCGAGCGGCGCAAGGAGATGCTGCACAACTCCGCCCTCCGGGGCGAGCAGATGAAGGGCCACGCCGCCACCATCGAACACGAGGTCCGCCGGATGATCGCCGGCTGGGGCGATTCCGGTGAAATCGATCTCCTCGACTTCTTCGCCGAGTTGACCATCTACACCTCGTCGGCGTGTCTCATCGGCCGCAAGTTCCGCGAGGAACTCGACGACCGGTTCGCCCATCTGTACCACCAGTTGGAGCGTGGCACCGACCCGCTGTGCTACGTCGACCCGTACCTCGACATCGAAAGCTTCCGCCTGCGCGACGAAGCACGCGTCGGTCTGGTGGCGCTGGTGCAGGAGATCATGAACAGCCGGATCGCGGCCGGGCGCCCCGACAAGGCCGACCGCGACATGCTCGACGTGCTGATCACCATCAAGGACGAGGAGGGCAACCTGCGCTTCTCGGCCAACGAGATCACCGGCATGTTCATCTCGATGATGTTCGCCGGGCACCACACCAGTTCCGGGACGTCGTCCTGGACGCTCATCGAGATGCTGCGCCACCCCGACGTCATGGCCGGTGTCATCGCGGAGCTCGACGACCTCTACGCCGACGGCCAGGAGGTGAGTTTCCATGCGCTGCGCCAGATTCCGAAGCTGGAGAACGTCATCAAGGAGACACTGCGGTTGCATCCGCCGCTGATCATCCTGATGCGCGTGGCCAAGGGCGAGTTCGAGGTGGCCGGCTACCCGATCCACGAAGGCGAGATGGTGGCAGCGTCCCCCGCCATCAGCAACCGGATTCCCGAGGACTTCCCCGACCCCGACGCGTTCGTGCCCGACCGGTACGACAAGCCGCGGCAGGAGGATCTGATCAATCGGTGGACCTGGATCCCGTTCGGGGCGGGCAGGCACCGCTGCGTCGGGGCGGCGTTCGCCACCATGCAGATCAAGGCCATCTTCTCGGTCCTGTTGCGCGAGTATGACTTCGAGATGGCGCAACCGGCCGACTCGTACCGCAACGATCACTCCAAGATGGTGGTGCAGTTGGAGCGCCCTGCCAAGGTGCGCTACCGGAAGCGCACCGGCTAGGAGACGCGATGGCATACCGGATCGAAGTCGACCTGGACCTGTGTCAGGGCCACGCGATGTGCGAACTCGAGGCACCCGACTACTTCACGGTGCCCAAGCGCGGCAAGGTCGAGATCCTCGACGCCGAACCGCCCGGCGACGCCAGAGACGAGATCGAACGCGCCGTCGCCATGTGTCCCACCCAAGCCTTGTTGATACGAGAGAAGGAAGACTGATGCCCTCACTGTCGCGGGACGAACTGGAGAACTGGGTCGAGCGGTGGCTGCAAGTCAACCGCGACGCCGAGAAGGCCGGTGACTGGAAGCCGTTGGCGGACTTCTACGCCGACGACGCCACCTACGGCTGGAACATCGGCCCGAAGGAAGACGTGATGTGCATCGGCATCGACGAGATCCGCGACATCGCGCTTGGCCTCGAGATGGCCGGCCTGGAGAACTGGACCTACCCGTACCAGAAGGTCATCATCGACGACAAGCAGGGCGAGATCGTCGGCTTCTGGAAGCAGGTCGCCACCGACTCCGATGGCACGCAGTCCGAGATCTACGGCATCGGCGGCAGCTGGTTCCGCCTGAACGCCGAGCTCAAGATCGAGTGGCAGCGCGACTTCTTCGACTTCAACCACGTCCAGAAGCTCTACCTCGACCTGATGAAGGCGGGCAAGCTCTCCGACGGCATGCAGAAGCGCATCGAGCGCAGCCTGGCCGGCGAGAAGCTGCCCGGCTACTACCCGCTTGGCAAGAGCCCGGTCCCGATTTGGTAGGTCTGGCGGCCAACCACCCGGTTGGTCATGCTGTGATGTAGATAACTTAACCTCGGATGCACGTCCCCTACGGAAAGCAGGTCGCGATGAAGACAAAAGGCGCTCTCATCTGGGAGTTCAACAAGCCGTGGTCCATCGAGGAGATCGAGATCGGCGATCCGGTCAAGGACGAGGTCAAGATCCAGATGGAAGCGTCGGGCATGTGCCACTCCGACCACCACCTGGTCACCGGAGGCATCCCGATGGCCGGCTTCCCGGTGCTCGGCGGCCACGAGGGCGCCGGCATCGTCACCGAGGTCGGCCCCGGCGTCGAGGACATCGAGCCCGGCGATCACGTCGTGCTGTCCTTCATCCCGTCGTGTGGTGCATGTCCGTCGTGTCAGGCCGGGATGCGCAACCTCTGCGATCTGGGCGCGGGCCTACTCGGTGGCCTGGCCGTCTCCGACAACACCCACCGCATTACGGCCAACGGCCAGCCCGTCTTCCCCATGACGCTGCTCGGCACGTTCAGCCCGTACATGGTGGTGCACAAGAGCTCGGTGGTGAAGATCGACAAGTCGATTCCATTCGAGGTCGCCTGCCTGGTGGGCTGTGGCGTGACGACGGGCTACGGTTCGGCCGTGAAGGCCGGCGACATCCGCCCGGGCGACGACGTCGCCATCATCGGCGTCGGCGGGGTCGGCATGTCCGCACTGCAGGGTGCGGCCAACGCGGGCGCTCGCAACATCTTCGTGATCGAACCCGTCGAGTGGAAGCGTGACGCCGCGCTGAAGTTCGGTGGCACGCATGCCTATCCGGACCTGGAGTCGGCGTTCGGCGGCATCGCCGAGGTCACCCACGGGCTGATGGCCAAGCAGGTCATCGTGACGGTCGGCGAGTTGCACGGCGCTGACGTCGACAGCTACGTCAACCTGACCGCCAAGGGTGGTACGACCGTGCTGACGGCCATCGGCAGCCTGCTGGACTCCAATGTCAGCTTGAACCTGGCGATGCTGACCCTGATGCAGAAACGCCTGCAGGGCACCATCTTCGGCGGCGGCAATCCGCACTACGACATCCCTCAGCTGCTGTCGATGTACAAGGCAGGCAAGCTCAACATCGACGACATGATCACCCGCCAATACAAGCTGGAGCAGATCAACGACGGCTACAAGGACATGTTGGAGGGTCGCAACATTCGCGGCGTCATCCGCTACACCGATGCCGACAGGTAGGAGATGATCGGGTGAGTAGCCCTGTGCGGGGCATCGTCACCAGCGCCGGCCGGCCGCTGCGCGCATTCGCCGGGCGCTTCGCACGTTGAGCCAATTCGCCCACCTCTTGGCGCCGGGCCGCATCGGCTCGATGCACGTGCGCAACCGCATCGTCATGTCGCCGATGGAAACCATGTACGGCACACCCGACGGGCTGCCGTCCGAGCGCACTCGCGACTACTTCGTCGCCCGCGCCAAGGGCGGCGTCGGGCTGATCACGGTCGGCGCCACGGGCATCGACCATCACCACCCGGAGACACCCGGCGGCCTGCACCTGGGCACCGACGCCGCGGTCGATGCGCACCGTGCGCTGGTGGACGCCGTGCACGAGCACGGCGCCAAGATTCAGCCCCAGATCGTGCATGCCGGCCCGGACGGCCTCGGGCCGGAGATGCACGGCGTCACGTCGATCGGGCCGTCGGTCATCCCGTCGTACCTCACCGGCCGGCCGTCGGCCGAGGTGACGCGTGAACAGATCGTCGAGGTGTTCGACCTGTTCAAGGCTGCGGTGCGGCGTGCCGCCGAGGCGGGGTACGACGGCATCGAACTGCACGCCGCGCACGGGTACATGTTCCTCGGCTCCTTCCTTGCCCCGCAACGCAATCGGCGCACAGACGAGTACCGCGGCGACTCCGTGCAGGGCCGACTGCGGGTGGTGCTCGAGGCGCTGGCGGCCATCCGCTCCGAGGTGGGTGACGCATTCCCGATCACGCTGCGAATCTCCGGCTACGAACGCGTCGCGGGCGGCCGTCCGATGTCCGAAACCGCCCAGGTGGCACCGCAACTCGTCGCGGCCGGTGTGGACGCCTTCCACGTCAGCGGCGGCGTGATCGACCGGCTGGTGACGGGGATGGTCAACGCCGCCGACGACGGCGACGCGCTGAACGTGGGGGCGGCGGCGGCCGTCAAGCAGGTGGTCGACGTCCCGGTGATCGCGGTGGGCCGCATCCACGACCCGGCGCGCGCCGAATGGATCCTCGCCAACGGTCGCGCCGACTTCATCGCGATGGGCCGCCCGATGCTGGCCGACCCCGAACTCGCGCTGAAGGTCGCCTCCGGCCAGGCCACCCGTGTCCGCAAGTGCATCTCCTGCGAGAACTGCATCGACGCCATGGAACAACGCTTCTCGGTGGACTGCGCGGTCAACCCGCGGACCGGCAAGGAACGCGAACTGGCCGTCCGTCGCGCCGAGCGCGCGAAGCGGGTGACCGTGATCGGCAGCGGCCCAGCCGGACTGGAAGCGGCACGGGTGGCGGCCGAGCGCGGCCACCACGTCACGCTGTTCGAGCGCAACGACCAGCTCGGTGGCGCCCTGGTCTGGGCGTCGATCCTGCATCCCGAGAACGAGCCGTTCCTGCGCTACCTGCGCGACGAGATCGCCCGCAGCAGCGTGAACGTGGTGCTTGGCCACGAGGTGTGCGCCGACGACGTCGTCGAGACGGCGCCCGACGCCGTGGTGGTGGCCAACGGCGGCCACGTGGTGCTGCCCTCGATCCCGGGCGATCACCTCCCGCTGGTGCAGCGCGGGCCAGCACTGCGCGAACTGCTGGCCGGACACGCCGACGCCGACGCCCCGGGCTGGCAGCGCCTCGGTGCGCGGGTCCTCGGTGGCTGGCGGCAGCGCCTGGTGCGCCCGTCAGCGGTAAGGCTGGCGACCAAGGCGTGGATGCCGCTTGGTGCCCGCGTCGCCATCGTCGGTGGCGACCTCGTCGCGCTGGAACTGGCCGAATTCCTCGCCGCACGTGGACGTTTCGTGACCATCCTGGAATCGGGGAAGGTGGTCGCCCCCGAGATCGGCGGCAAGCGGAAGACCGAACACATGGACCGGCTCGACCATCTTGGCGTCACCGTCCACGTACGTGCCGAGGTCGAACGGATCGTTCCCGCGGGGTTGATGTTCACCCCGGCCGGCGGCACCAGCCGCCACCTGTCCGCCGACAGCGTGGTCGTCGCCGGCGCACTGCAGGCCAATACCGAACTGTACGAGAAGCTCAGCGCCGCATTACCGAACTCTGCAGTCACCGCGGCGGGTGATTGCACGGGTCTTGGACTCGTCCGCAAGGCCACCGAAGACGGCGCCCGCGCCGCCTGCGCCATCTAGTAAAAGGAGAATCACCGTGTCACAGGAGACCGCTCAGCACTCACCCGCGCTCGCCGCATCGCAGTCGTCGTGGCGGTGCGTGCAGGCCCACGACCGCGAGGGCTGGCTGGCGTTGATGGCCGACGAGGTCGTCGTCGAGGATCCGATCGGACCGTCGGTGACCAACCCCGACGGCACCGGTGTGCGCGGCAAGGAGGCCCTCGCCGCGTTCTACGACGCGAACATCTCCGCCAACCAACTCCGGATCACCTGTGAGGAGACGTTTCCCTCCAGCTCCCCCGACGAGGTGGCCCATATTCTGGTGCTGCGCAGCAAGTTCGAGGGCGGCTTCACCAGCACCGTGCGCGGCGTGTTCACCTACCGCGTCAACGAGGCCGGTCTGATCGCCAACATGCGGGGCTACTGGAACATGGACGTGATGCAGTTCGGCCAGGAGGGCCAAAGCTGACCATCGACGGGCCGCTGGCCGGCCGCGGCGCCGTCGTGGTCGGTGGTTCCCGCGGCATCGGGCTCGCGGTCGCCGAACTGTTGACCGCCCTCGGTGCCGGCGTGGTGGTCAACGGCCGAGACTTCGACGCCGTGTCGGAGGCCGTGGAACGCATCGGCGGGCGGGCGAGCGCGTTCGCCGGGTCGCCAGCCGATCCGGACACCGCCGACGCGCTGATCGACTTCTGCGTCGACGAATTCGGTGGCATCGACATCCTCGTCAACTGCGCGGGCACGGCCGAGCCTGCCGGTTCGTCGATCCTGACCGTCACCTCCGCGCAGTTCCACGAGCTGCTCGACGCGCATCTCGGCACGGTGTTCGAGACGTGCCGCGCGGCGGCGCCGAAGATGGTGGCGCGCGGCGGCGGTGCGATCGTCAACACCAGCTCGTTCGCGTTCCTGGGCGACTACGGCGGCACCGGGTACCCGGCGGGCAAGGGCGCCGTCAACGGCCTGACGCTGGCGATCGCCGCCGAGCTCAAGGCCTTTGGGGTGCGCGCGAACGTGGTGTGCCCAGGTGCGAAGACCCGACTGTCCACCGGTGCGGAGTACGAAGCTCACATCGCCGAGCTGAATCGCCGTGGGCTACTCGACGACGTCAGCATGCAGGGTGCGCTCGACGCCGCGCCGCCCGAGTACGCCGCACCGACGTACGCCTATCTGGTCAGCGACCTCGCCAAGGACGTCACCGGCCAGATCTTCATCGCCGCAGGCGGTTTCGTCGGCCGCTTCGACCGTCAGACTCCGAGCATCGTCGCGTACCGGGACCACCACGGCTCACCGCCGTGGTCGATCGAGGATCTCGACGGGTTCGTCGACGCGGGTTAGCGCAGGTCCGCTAGCACCCCAAGAATCGGCAGGTTGCGTTGGTGTCCTCGCCAGCGACTAGGCGCCAGTTGCCGCCACGGCCGCCGTCTTCGACTTTGAGTCCAACGATCTGCGGCGGATATCCGCGCACCG
This sequence comes from Mycobacterium sp. URHB0044, assembly GCF_000620625.1. Lineage (GTDB taxonomy): Bacteria > Actinomycetota > Actinomycetes > Mycobacteriales > Mycobacteriaceae > Mycobacterium. Next base: position 370,653 of record NZ_JIAW01000003.1, read on the forward strand.
GGGCGTAGAAGTTGTGGCAGACCGTCCAGTCCCAGTCCACTTCTACGAAACCTCCGGGGACTGGCTGGCCCGGGCACCAGGTACCCGACGTGGGGTCTGCTTGGGCGATGCCGGCGCCCAGCCCCAACGAGGCCAGACTCATCCCGCCCGACACCAGCGCCGCTCCGGCCAGTACTGCGATTCGTCGCATCATGTTGATTCAGCTCTCTGGTGGTCGGTGATATGTGACAACAAGAGAGTGCATCCGACCGCTTGGGAAATTCTTGACGTGCAGAACTCGCGAGGATTGCGCCGAGATCTGCGTACGCGTCGTGCTTCGGCCCCGCGCAACGACGCTCACGCAGAAATCGGCGTGGATTACGCGAGTTCTGCACGAGTGTCGTCTAACGCGGCGCCGTCAGGTCGTAGATCGTCGCGGCGCCCACCACGATCGGCGTGAAGTGCATCTGCACCCACTGCTGGATCTTCCCGCTGACGAGCAGGTGCTGGCCGACGCGATAGTCCGTGCGATGGTCGCCCGTCATCGTGATGAAGTAGTGGATGCGGTGTGCGGCGACGAGCTGCTCGAACTGCTTGCGTGACGGCGCCGGGTCGGAGCCGTTGAAGCCGCCGACCGGCATCACCGGATCTTGCGTCGCCAGTTGATAACCCGCGGCGCACGTGGATCCGACCGTCGCCGCGACCCAGGTGAAGTGACCGGCATTCACCTCGAGACGGTCCACCACTGCGACGGGTGGCGCGACCGCCTTCAGGAGGCCGCAGCTACCCGCCTCGATTGTGGACCCATCGGTCTCGGACTGCTTGAACGCCGCCGTGGCCAGCAACGCAGCGGTCGACGTCGTCACCGGACCGGCGGCGGGCAATGCCCCGGGCGCGCGATGCGACACCGTCGTCAACGCGTATGCCGCCGGCCCTGCCAACCCCAGCACCACCGCGGCGGTCAGTACGACCGCGTGGACGTCGCGCCGCCGTGTCCACGGTGCATCGACCCGCATCAGCCACGCCAGCAGCACGGCGACGGACGCCACCACGATCCACCGCAGCCCCGGGTAGTAGCGCGGGAAGTGCTGCAGGATCGCGTATCCCGTCACCGCGGTGGCCGCCCCCGCCGCAGCCAGCGTCGCCTGCGCCCACAATCGGCCGCGTCGCTGCCAGCACACCGCGACTCCAATGCCGACTAGCGCCGCGATGGGCGGACCGAGTATCGCGGTGTAGTACGGGTGGAAGATGCCGGCCATGAAGCTCAGCACCACTGCGGCGGCGATCAGCCACAATCCCCACGCCAGCACCGACGCCCGCCGGACGTCACGGCGCGGCGCACGCCATCGCCAGGCAAGCAACGCGATCAAGAACACGACGGCAGCCGGTAGCAGCCACGCGATCTGGCCGATCTGCGCCGCCTGGAACAACCGCCCGGCACCCGGCCCGCCGAAACCGTGGGCGACCTTCGCCGACGGCCCGAGCGGCATGCCCACGCTACCCACCTCGTGCCCGTTGAGCCTGCCGAAGCCGTTGTAGCCGAACGTCAGTTCCAGCTCCGAATTGTGTTGGGAGCCACCGATCCACGGCCGGTCGTCGGCCGGCCACAGCTGCACCAACGCCACCCACCAGCCGCCGGCCAGCACCGCCGCGACGAGCGCGAGACCGACCTGCCACGTCCGGCGCAGCCAGGTCGGTGGGCCGGCGATCAGGTATGGGACGAACAACGCGGGCAGCATCAGGACCACCACCAGTTGCTTGGTCAGATACCCACAGCCGACCAGCACGCCGCACAACACCAGCCAGCGGGTGCGCCCGTCGTCGACCGTGCGCAGGGCCGCCCACAGCGCAGCCGTCAGCAAGAGCACCAGCAGTGCGTCCGGATTGTTGTGCCGGAAGATGGCCACCACCACCGGAGTGAGCGCGAATACCACGCCCGCGATCAGACCCGCCGCGTCGCCGAACCTGCGGCGCACGGTGTCCCACATCAACGCCACGCTCGCCACGCCCGCCAGCGCCTGCGGCACCAGGAGGCTCCACGAGTTGAGCCCGAACAGCCGCACCGACAACGCCATCGGCCACAGTGACATCGGCGGCTTGTCGACGGTGATGGAGTTGGCCGCATCCGACGATCCGAACAGGAAGGCCTTCCACGATTGCGAACCAGCTTGGGCGGCAGCCGAATAGAAGACGTTGGCCCAGCCCTGCATACTGAGGTCCCACATATACAACACCGCGCTGCCGATGAGCAGCGCGGCGAGGGCCCAACGGGTGCGGGTCACATGCGGTGCACGCCGAACACCCGCCGCAACGCGACGAACCGGACCATCGTGGCGACCAGGTTGGCGACCACGAGAACGGACAACTCCACGACCTTGCCGACCGTCGGGTCGAAGCGGTGCAGGACGTACAGCGAGCCGCTGGTGATGGCCAGCCCGAACGCGAAGACGACGAGGCCGTGCATTTGATGGCGGGCGGCACCGCCGCGGCCGCGGATGCCGAACGTGAACGCCCGGTTGGCTGCGGTGTTGGCGACGGCGGTGAGCAGCAGCGCGGTCAGGTTGGCGGCCTGTGCACCCATCGTCGAGTGCAACATCAGATACAGCAGGGCGTAGGCCAATGTGCTTGCGATACCGACGATTCCGAACCGAACCAATTGCCCGACCATGCCGTGGGGAACGCCCGGCACCAAGGGCTCGCGGCCGAGACTGGCCTGCAGTTCGCGCACCGGAAGCGCCCCGGTGGCCAGCGCCCGGCCCACCCGCCAGCAACCCTTGAGGTCGTTGACCGCCGTGCGCAGCACGTCGACCCGGGAATCGGGGTCGTCGATCCAGTCGACCGGCACCTCGTGGATCCGCAGCCCAGCGCGCTCGGCGATGACCAGCAGTTCGGTGTCGAAGAACCAACCGGTGTCGGCGACGAGGGGCAGCAATCGCCGTGCCACGTCGGCGCGCACCGCCTTGAACCCACACTGGGCATCCGAGAACCGTGCACCCAGTGCGCCGCGCAGGATCAGATTGTAACTGCGCGAAACGAATTCGCGCTTGGGCCCACGGACCACCCGCGACGACGCCGAGAGGCGTGACCCAATGGCCACATCAGAATGACCCGAGATCAGGGGCGCCACCAACGGCATCAGCGCGGTCAGGTCGGTGGACAGGTCGACGTCCATGTAGGCCACCACCGTCGCGGTCGACGACATCCACGCCGCGTGCAGAGCGCCGCCGCGGCCCTTGCGGTCGAGATGAATGACCTCGACGTCGGGCAGTTCGCGGGCCAGCTGCCGCGCCACCGCGAGCGTGCCGTCGGTGCTGGCGTTGTCGGCCACCGTGATCCGGGCCGGATACGGCACCTCGGTGGCCAGGAAGTGGTGCAGTCGCCGGACGCTGCCAGGCAGGTCGCGTTCCTCGTCGAAGACCGGGATCACGATGTCCAGCACGTAGTCGCGCTTCGCCGGGAGCGCAGCCAACTCGGCCGGTCTGGGCCCTGCCAGGTCGGTCACGGAGCCGCCCGGCGGCGACATTCGAACATGGCGTCAACCGTCGCCCAGCAAGCTGCCACCGGTCTGCGGCGAGGCTGGGAAGTTGCTGGCAGCGCGGTTCTGGCATGCTCGAACCCATGTCCTCCGTCTTCACCAAGATCATCAACAGGGAACTGCCGGGCCGCTTCGTGTACGAGGACGACGACGTGGTCGCGTTCCTCACCATCCAGCCGATGACGCAGGGCCACACGTTGGTGGTGCCGCGCGAGGAGATCGACAACTGGCAGGACGTCGAACCCGCCGCCTTCAATCAGGTGATGGCGGTGTCGCAGAAGATCGGCAAGGCCGTCTGCAAGGCGTTCGGGGCGCAGCGCTCCGGCGTGATCATCGCCGGACTCGAGGTGCCGCACCTACACGTGCACGTCTTCCCGGCGTACAACCTGACCGACTTCGGCTTCGCCAACGTCGACCGTGACCCGTCGCCCGAATCGCTCGACGAGGCACAGACCAAGATCAAGGCGGCGCTGGCCGAACTCGGCTAACCGGCGGGCAGGAGCGAAGCGACCGGGGAATCGATTTAACCGACCGGTACCGCCACGTCGGCGATGCGCGGCAGGGTGACCGTGAACCGGCACCCGCTGCCTGGAGCGGTGGTGACGCTGACCGTGCCGCCGTGCGCGTACACCAGCGAGTCCACGATCGACAGTCCCAGCCCGGTGCCGCCGCTGGCCCGCGCCCTCGACGAGTCGGTGCGGTAGAACCGCTCGAACACCCGTTGCGCGTCCTCGCCGGTCATGCCGGGCCCCTCATCGCAGACCTCGAGCACGGCGTTCCCGCCGTCGGTGCCGACGCGCACCGCGACGCCCGCGGACTCGGGCGTGTGCTGCAACGCGTTGGCGACCAGGTTGCTCAGCACCTGCCGCAGCCGGGCCTCGTCGCCGAGCACCTCAGGCGTGCCTGGCCCGTCGAAGACCTGCATCGTGATGTCGCGCTTGGGCGCAACGGATCTGGCGTCGTGCACCGCGTCGCTGGCCAGCGACAGCAGGTCGACGCGATTGCGTTCGAGCGGGCGCTGCGCATCGAGGCGGGCCAGCAGCAGAAGATCCTCGACGAGCAGACCCATCCGCCGAGCCTCGCTCTCGATGCGGCTCATCAACAACTCCATGTCGCGCGCGGCGCCCTGGCGGTACAGCTCGGCGAAGCCGCGGATGGTGGTCAGCGGTGTGCGCAGCTCGTGGCTGGCGTCGGTGATGAACCGGCGCATCCGGTCTTCGGAGGTACGCGCCTGCTCGGCCGACGACTCCGACGACGCGACCGCACGCTGAATTTGGGCCAGCATTCCGTTGAGCGCCAACGATAATCGGCCAACCTCGGTGCGTGTGTCACGTTGTGGAATGCGGCGGTCGAGCTCTCCCGCGGCGATCGCGGCCGCGGTCTGCTCCACTTCGACGAGCGGCCGGAGGCTGCGATGCACGACGGCGTAGCCGGCGATCCCGAGCACCAGCAGCACCGCCGCACCGAGGCCGACCTGCGACCAGGTCAGCGCGCGCACCGTCGACGACACGTCCGACAGGTCGATGGCGACGGTCGTGAGTTCACCGCGGGGCCCGCGCACCGTCATCGCCCGCCACTGCACGTTCGAGTGGTCGATCGAACCGACCGTCACAGGCACCGGTCCGACGTCATTGTTGTCGGGCAGCGCCGGTTCGGCGTCGCGGTCGTTGACCGCCATCCACACGCGACCGTCCGGATCGATGCCGCGGACGTAGAAGTTCGACGGTGGCCTGGCCGGGTTGGGACCTTCGATCGGGGTGCTCGGCGTCCGGCGGGGGGCTTGGGCCCAGCCGCGGGAGGCGTCGAGCAACGTCTGGTCGACGCGGTTGATGAGGCTGTGCTTGATGATGGACGTGACGGCGACACCGGAGGCCAGCAGGCCGCACGCCACCAGGAGCAGGGTGGCGGCAACCAGCCCGACCCGAAGAGGAATGCCCCGTCCGCGCAGTCTCGCCATCCCCCTATTGTTCGCTAGGTCGAGCTAGATCTTCGGCTGTTGACTACCGCGGTTCGCGCAGCACGTACCCAACTCCGCGCAGCGTGTGCAGCAGCCGCTTCTCGCCGGTGTCGATCTTGCGCCGCAGGTACGACACGTAGGACTCGACGACGTTGACGTCGCCGCCGAAGTCGTAGCGCCAGACGTGGTCGAGGATCTTCGGCTTGGACAGCACCGTGCCCGCGTTGATGATGAAGTACCGCAGCAACGTGAACTCGGTGGGCGACAGCGATACCGGCTCGCCGGCCTTCCACACCTCGTGGGTGTCCTCGTCGAGCTCGATGTCGGCGAACGAAAGGCGAGCGCTGCGAGGCTCCTCGACGCCGCGGCCCGACCGCCGCAGGATCACCCGCAACCGGGCCACCACCTCTTCCAGGCTGAACGGCTTGGTGACGTAGTCGTCGCCGCCGAGCGTCAGGCCGGCGATCTTGTCCTGAAGGGTGTCGCGTGCGGTCAGGAACAGTGCCGGCGAATCGATGCCGTCGGCGCGCAGGCGGCGCAGCACGCCGAACCCGTCCATTCCCGGCATCATGACGTCGAGGATGACGGCGTCGGGCCGTATCTCCCTGGCCTTGTCCAGCGCGGCGGGACCGCTCGACGCGGTATGCACCTCGAAGCCCTGGAACTTGAGGCTCACGGAGAGCAGTTCCACGATGTTAGTTTCATCATCGACGACGAGGACGCGCGCTTCTGGGACGGATTCGGGGATCGCAGCAGCCATGGCCATGCGACTAGCGTCCACCCATTTACTGGCATTACACCTGCAGGAGCGCTGTGAGCTTCCTGTGAGTTGGTTTTCCAGGCGATAAGCGCAACCACCAGGGCGACTGTGACCGCCGCCATAGACTGGCTGGATGAATCTTGGCAAAACCCTGGTCGACCTGGCCACCGCGCCGGCCCGCATCGGCCTCGCCGTTGCCGACGCCGGTCTGACGGTCGCCAACGGGGCGCTGGGCGTCGCGAAGACCACGCTCGGTGACACCAGCGCGGGGCCAGGGCCGGCATCCGTGGCCAGCATGTTCGGCATCGACGACGCCGTCGCCCGCGCCAATCGGTTGGCCAAGCTGATGGACGAGGACCAGCCCCTTGGCCGGGCGCTGGCACCGGACGGACCCGTCGACCGGCTGCTGCAGCCCGGTGGTCTGGTGGACAAGCTGACCATGCCCGGCGGTGTGATCGACCGGCTGACGCAGGAGAACAGCGGCCTGATGCGCGCCATCGAGCCGGGCGGACTCGTCGACCAACTGCTGGCCGAGGACGGGCTGCTCGACCGAGTGCTGGCCGAGGATGGCGTCGCCGATCGGCTACTGGCCGAGGGCGGCGTGATCGACACCCTCACCGCGAAGAACGGTCCGCTCGAACAGCTCGCGACCGTGGCGGACACGCTGAACCGACTGACCCCGGGGCTCGAGGCATTGGAGCCGACGATCGAGGCGTTGCGCGAGGCCGTCATCACGCTCAGCGCGGTGGTCAACCCGCTGAGCAACATCGCCGATCGAATCCCGTTCCCAGGCCGCCGCCCGAGGAGCCGTCCGCCGTCACGGACCGTGACGTCGCAGCGCGTTATCGACGCCGACGAGTGACCCGATAAACTCCTGCCTCGCAGGCCTCCTTAGCTCAGTGGTAGAGCGTTCGCCTTGTAAGCGGAATGTCATCGGTTCAATCCCGATAGGAGGCTCCAACTTCAACGCCGGCTGGTTGTCGGTGCCCGGTCGTAGCTTCGGAGCATGAGACAGTGCCGCGGCTGCGGTTCGGAACTCGTGAAACGCAGCCAGAAGATCTACTGCAGTAACGCATGTCAGTCGTTGGTCCGGCGCGAAATCGGTACCAAACGTTGGCTCGAATCCGGCGAGGCGGTCGTCGCCACCTACCACGACCACTACATCCGGCAGTATCTCGCCGCCGCTCAGTCCGGCTGCTGCGCGATTTGCGGCGGAGCCAGCGTCTGGCTGGACCTGCCGCTGGCCTTCGTGTTGGACCACATCGACGGGGACTCGACCAACAATCGGCGGGAGAACCTCCGGCTGATCTGTCCGAACTGCGATTCACAGCTTGCGACGTACAAGAGCCGGAACCGCGGCAAGGGCCGCCATTACCGCAGGCAGCGCTACGCGAACGGCCAGTCGTACTGACGGAACGTCGACGTCACGGCGGAGGCGGCGGTGGTGGCGGAAGTGGTGGCGGCTCGGCGGGTGGCGGCGGCTCAGGCGGCGGCGGCCCGAGCAGTGGCACCGTGATCGGCGGCAGCCCCGGAATCTCAACCACCGTCGTGCCGAACGGGGGCGACGCTCCTGGTGGGGGCTCCGGCGGTGGCGGGGGCGGCGGAGGAGTGCCGTTACTGATGTTGATCGTGATGATCGACCCGGGCATGGTCTGGCCAGTCGGGGTGGTACCGACCACGTATCCGTACGGCGCGCCGCTGTTCACGGGCGTTGCCTGATCAGCAACCCGAAAACCGGCGTCCAGCAAGCGCTGCCGCGCGGCATCCAATTTCAAGCCGGACACCGTGGGCACGCGGCCACCCGGCGCGCCCTCGACATAGCGGGGATCCGTCGGCGGCAGACGCACGTCACCGAAGTCCGTCGCGATCGGCTTCATCGCCTCGAACCATGTCCGGGCGGGTTCGCTACCGCCGAACAAGTCGCCGTCGTAGCACTTGCGCAATGGAAAGGAACAGATTCCCCCTGGACTGCTCGAGTCGTCGAAGACGTATACGGCCCCCGCGTAATGGTTCGTGAATCCCACGAATCCGGCCGACCGATGCGATTCGGTCGTGCCGGTCTTGCCCGACATCGGCAGATCCCAGCCGACCGAAGCCGCGGCGCCGGCCGCAGTGCCCGGGCTCGACGCGTCCTTGCTCAACGCGTTCGCGAAGGTGTTCGCCAGTCCCGTGGGCACCGCTTGATCGCAGGGCTGGCTCGTGAACGGCACCTCGTTGCCGTGGCGGTCGATGATCTTGTCGATCGGGCTCGGCGGGCACCACACGCCGCCCGATGCCAGCGTCGCCGCCACATTGGACAGCTCGAGCGCATTGAGCTGGAACGGGCCCAGCGTGAACGAGCCGATGTTCTGTCGCTTGATGAAGTCGGCCAAGCTCTCGTTGCTTTCGGGGTCATAGGCCCGTGCCGTTCCGGGAAGCGCGTAGGACCGAAGTCCTAGCCGCACCGCCATGTCGACCGCACGGGTAACACCCACCTGTTGAATCAGCTTCGCGAACGCCGTGTTCGGCGAGGCGGCAAGCGCGTCGGTGACATTCATGGAGCCGCGGTAGTTGCCCGCGTTCTTCACACACCACGTCTCCTTCGGGCAGCCTGGCGTCTCGCTGCTGCCGAGCCCCTTGGCCTGGAACGAGCCGGGCACCTGCAGCTGAGCATCGATACCCATGCCCATGTCGAGCGCCGCCGCGGTGGTGAAGATCTTGAAGATCGAGCCCGCCCCGTCGCCGATGAGCGAGAACGGCAACGGCTGCACCGACTCCCGGGCGTCACCGTTAAGGCCATAGGTTCGGTTGCTGGCCATCGCCATGATTCGATGCGCGTCCTTGCCGGGCTTGATCACGCTCATCACGCTGGCGACGCTGTCGAGCGTCGGTCTGGCGAATTCGTCGATCGCCGACTTGACGGACGTCTGCACCTTCGGTTCTAGCGTCGTGCGAATCAGATAGCCGCCGCGGGCCACTTGATCCCTGCTGATGCCGGCCCGGGCCAGGTACTCGAGGGCATAGTCGCAAAAGAAGCCACGGTCGCCAGCTGCGATGCAGCCACCAGGAAGCTGGTTCGGTTGAGGCAACACGCCCAGTGGCGCGGCCTTTGCGGCACGCAGCTCATCGGCATACTGAGGAAGATTGGCAATCATGGTGCCCAACACGACGTTTCGCCGCTCCAACGCACCTTGTGGATTCGTATACGGATCGAGCAGACTCGTCGACTGCACCACTCCGGCCAACAGCGCGGCCTGCTGCCAATTCAGCTGCGAGGCATCAATGCCGAAGTAGGTCTGCGCCGCGTCCTGGATGCCGAACGCGCCGTTCCCGAAATACACCAAGTTGAGGTAACGCGTCAGAATCTCGGCCTTACTGAATGTCGTATCGAGCGTCAGCGCCATCCTGATCTCACGCAGCTTGCGCGCCGGAGTGGGGGCGACAGCCGCGCGCCTCTGCGCAGCGGTCTGGGCCGTCACCAGCAACTGGTAGTTCTTGACGTACTGCTGCTCGATCGTCGAGCCACCCCGCGTGTCGAGGTCACCCCGCAGGTACCCCGTCAGTCCGGTCATCGTGCCCGGCCAGTCCACACCGTTGTGCTCGGCGAACCGCTTGTCCTCGATCGACACGATCGCCAACTTCATCGTGTTCGCGATCTGATCGGTCGGCACCTCGAACCGGCGCTGGCTGTAAATCCACGCGATCGGATTACCTTCGGAGTCAACCATTGTCGACACCTGTGGGATGTCACCCTGGAGCAGCTGAGCGGAGCCGTTGGCGACCACGTCCGCGGCGCGATTCGACATCAACCCGAGGCCGCCGACCAACGGGAACAGTAGCGCTGCCACCAACATTCCGGCCATCACACAGCAGCCAGCCAGCTTGTAGATGGACCCCGAAATCGGCCGCCCCTCCGACATGCATCCAGGTTATTCGCGGCGCCGCTCGAAATCGGTGCAACCGCGAAACCTGAAGCCAGAACGAGACTCTAAGCGCGCAGCACCGCGACGATGATCTGCGCTCAGCTCAGCGACATATCGGTGGCATTCGCAGACGACGAAGCAGCGAAGCCGGGCACCGTCCCCTGCGAGGGCGAATCCCCCGACCCCACATGCGGAAACCCGTAGCGGATCCCACGCCGGGGGATTCGCTGAACCCACCGCCTGAGCTGGATGCGTCGATCCGGCCAGTAGCGGCGGGCTCAGATAGGGGATAGCCGGGTTTGCGGCGTGTCAATCACGAATCCCCCAAACCGACTGAGTCAGAGCCGACTGGCTGCGAAAGCCGCGCCCTCGTTGACTTGTCCATTGACGACGTACAACCCGTGCGCCGCGTCGTCGCCGCCTTCGCCACAGACTGGATCACCGAGTGCGCACAACGAGACGACCCTGTCGGCCAACGGCGGTTCGATGACGACCGGTGGCGCGCCGTACTTCTGCAGGAACTGACCGTTCGGCTTCCCGAACAGAGCGACTGCGGCGACGTGGTCGGCGGCCTCCGGGGGCAGCGGCGTGGGTTCGGACGAGGCGGCTACGCCATTCGGAATGACCTCGGCGGGAACGAATTCGGCCACCACCGCCCCTTGGGAGTAGCCGCCGAGCACCATCCTGGTGTTGGGACACTCCGTCGACATGAACTGGACCCGAAAGATCGCGTCCCTGATCCCGTCCGCGACGGTTCGGGGGAAGTCCGGGCTGCCGAAATCGCCGCTCGCCGGGTAGTTGACCGGATACTGCCCGACCGTCCTCTGGCCCGCCTGCGCGCGCAGTGAATCGACGAACGCCTGGCCTACCCAGCCGAGACCTGGCGGTTCGTTGGTACCGCGCGCGAAGACCACCTCGATGTCGGGACACGGCTGGGCGGATGCGCTGGGCAGGGGTGCGCAGAACAGTGCGGCCCATGCCACTGCCAGTGCCACACCGAACGACCTCACTTCGACCACGCTCCCCTCTACCCCGAACCGGGCGACCCGAATCGCCTCGACGACGAACAGCATGCCGAACGGGCAGGCTTCACCGCAGCCATGTCGTCAGACCACGATCCACCGGCTGCCCTCGGGGACCGCGCACCCGCTGGCGATGACCCGATCATCTGAGCCGCGCGCCCCTCACGAGGTGGCGGTTTAGTCTTCAGCTGTGGCTGAACAGTTGCCCGACGACCAAGCCGATCCCGACCTGCTGGAGCAGGCGCTGGTCGGAGGCGTTCCGCAGCGCGTCGGGTGGTTCCGCTTCTACTTCGACTCCGAGCGCTGGGAATGGTCCGCCGAAGTCCAGCGGATGCACGGCTACGAGGTCGGCACCGTCGAGCCCACGACCGAACTGGTCCTGTCACACAAGCATCCCGATGACCGCCAGCAGGTCGCCGCGACGCTCGAGGACATACTGGTCACCCGCCAGCCCTTCAGCACGCGCCACCGCATCATCGACACCCACGGGGAAGAGCATTCGGTGGTGGTCGTCGGCGACCTCATGCACGACGACGACTCGGTGGTCGGCACCCACGGCTTCTACATCGACATCACCGAATCCCAAGACCGCGACGCACAGGAGGCGATCACCGAGGCGGTGATCGAAATCGCCGAGAACCGCGCCGTGATCGAACAGGCCAAGGGCATGTTGATGATGGTGTACGGCATCACCGAAGAGCTCGCGTTCCAGCTGTTGCGCTGGCGCTCACAGGACACGAATACCAAGCTGCGGCCATTGGCACAGCAGCTGACCGACGAATTCGTCGCGCTCGCGAAGATCGAGGGGCTGCAGCCGCGCACGGTGTACGACTCCACTCTCATGACCGTGCACAAGCGGATAGACCCAACGGCATAGAGGGTGCGGCGGCCGCGGGCTGCGCTGTGTTCTCAACACAGGGTTGCTCCCAACGGCCTCCTCGTGGGAGGTCGGTGGCAGCCAACCGACGTCTCCCACTCATTGAACGTGTTACCCATGTGCGGCGCGCGCAATCTCAGTAGCGTGCGCAGCGTCTGGACGAAGGAGGAAGGCCATGGCTGAAGCGGGGTTCTGGGTGGCATGGGGTATCCCGGCCCGCGGGCGTGAACGGCAGGCCCTCGATCTCCTCAAACACACCACCACGGACTACCTCGAGCGCCTGAAGCAGGAACAACGGATCGAACGCTTCGATGCCGCGATCCTCAAGCCGCAGAGCACGGAACTGGGTGGCTTCATCCTGATTCAGGGCACCCAAACGCAGATCGACGCGCTGCGCAACGACGCCGAATTCGGGCGCTGGGTCACCCAGGTTCAGTTGGTCGCCGACCGGGTCGGGATCGTGGACGCCTGGGTGAACAACGGCCTAGCCGACGCCATCGAGCTCTACGAAGACGCCCTGACACGCCTCGACGAGGGCACGCCCTCGACATAGCTGGCGATGTCCCATCGCACCGAATCAAGGTCAAAACCCCATGATCATGATTCGGATGGGAGCTATGAGGCATTTTCGCGATTTGCTCCGCGACGCCGTGGCTGCTGAGATTGAATGGCCATATTGACGGGGGCGGCTACTGGCAGCACAGAGGGGTTTCAGCATGGGAGCAGCTTCCTACGTAGGTCGTGTCGGTCGCCTGGCCGTCGCACTGGGGGTGGGCACGGCGATCGCCACCAGTCACGGCGTGGCCGTGGCCGACGATGCGCCACCCGCCAACTCGTCGACCGAAAGCGTGCAGTCGACGGGCACTGCCCCAACTGCGGATGCGCAACCGGAACCGACCGCGCCGACCGCGTCGGAACCGACGGAGCCCGGCGCCACGACGACATCGACCACGACATCGACGAAGACGACCACCTCCAATACGACCACCAGCACCCTGCCGTCGGGCGTCGTGGTGAGCGCGCAGACCACGACGGGCACGACCGGTGCCACCAGCACCGCCGAGACGGCCGATCCCGCGCCCACGGAGACCGCCACTCCGGAACCCACGGCCACCCCGAAGCCGACGCCGACCAACGACGCCAAACCGTCACCCGAACCCAAGCCCCAACGCAGCACCAGCACGCCGAACAGGCCAACCGACGAACCGTCCACGCCGCCGGCCACGGCGACGACCCAGGCCCGCGCGGCGGCCACCACCGCCAGCCGACCGGCGGACACCGTCGCGGCGCACACCGTTTCAGCGCTCAGCCTCGCCACCGCGTCGGCGGTGAACAGAACCGTCGACTCCCCCGCGGTGACCGTGACCGCCCCAACCCACGCCCCCGCCAATCCGCTGCAGACCGTGGCCGACGTGGTCACCGGCGTCGTGTCCAGTGTCATCGGCTGGGCACTCGGCCCACTGGCGGGCGCTGCTCCGACGACGCCTGCCCAGCCGCCGCTGGCGTGGACGATGCTCGCCTTCGTCCGGCGGGAATTCGACGACTTGGTCGCGTCGTTGGGCGGCAGCCCCGCGTCGAACGTCGCGCTCGCGGCCACGCAGACGACCACCAGCCTCGCTCTTGCCGCGGCGCCGCTGGCACTCAGCGCGATCAACGTGCCCGCCTTCCCGACGCCGGGCGCGCAACTCAGCCCGTCGACGCAGTTCGTGCAGTGGGTCACCGGCGACTACCAGACCGGCAATCCGCTGATCGCGGACACGTTGACCCGGTTCGGCATCGCGGGGACCGACGTCGGCGTCATGTGGGACAACGGCATGCAGGACGACCCGTCGACGCCGTACAACGAACACCAGATCCTGATGGCGTTCGGCGACACGTTCAGCGGCGACAACATGACCGGCGCGTGGCGCTTCAACGTGCTGCTGCGCAGCGCCGACACCGTGCTGTCCGACGGGATGACCATTCCCAACGGAGAGTGGTTCAACGGCAACATGTTCGGCGGCACACCTCTCGGCAATCCGACGTTCGCTCGCCAGATCATCCATCCCGACGGCCTGCCTGCGGGCATCACCCTGATCCCGACGGCGGGCATCTCGCTGCCCACCCCCGGCACCAGGTTCGGGGTGACCCAGTACGTCAACTTCATGTCGGTGACGAACTGGGGCGCCCCGGGCAGCTGGACCACGAACTACTCGGCGATCGCCTACTCGGTCGACAACGGCGAGAACTGGACGGTGGCACCGACTTCCGTCCGCTACAACCAGCCGTGGACCGGCAACCAGAACTTCCAGCAGGGTGCGTTCGTCCGGCCGGGTGACGGCTACGTGTACAACTACGGCACACCGAATGGGCGGCAGGGAGCGGCGTATGTGTCGCGGGTCCTGGAGAAGGACATCCTGGACGTGAGCAAGTACGAGTACTACAGCAAGGGCACCACCGGCGGGTGGTTCGGCTGGGGCGCCACCGCCGCAGGCTGGCACAAGAACAATCCCGCCGCCGCGACACCGGTGTTCGGCCAGGATCAGGGCGCCTGCGGCGTCGCCAATCCCGGTAACCAGGTCAGCGAGATGTCCGTTCAGTTCAACAAGCAGTTGAACAAGTACGTCGTGCTCTACGGCGACCAGTTCAACAACATCGTGATGCGGACGTCGGACAGCCCGCAGGGCAAGTGGTCGACGGCGAAGGTGCTGTTGCCGCAGCAGCCCGGCGGCATCTACGCGCCGATGATGCACCCGTGGTCGTCGTCGACGATGGGTACCGGCAACGACCTGTACTGGAACCTCTCGCTGTGGTCGGAGTACAACGTGATGCTCATGAAGACCGACCTCACCAAGGTGTAGGGCACACCGTGCTGCGCTCGTCCGCGATCGTCGTCGCCGTGGCTGCGACGCTACTATCCTCACCCGGCCCGGCAAGCGCCGAACCCGCTGTGCCACAGCCTGGTACGGCGTGCGCGGCAAGCTTGGTCGGCGCGTTGACGTGGCCTGCCGACACCAAGACGCCTCTTCAGTGCGCCCAGCCCGGGCGCTGGGAACCCGTCGACAACCCGTATCCGATCAGTGACCGATGGGTCAGCTACGGACCCGTCATGACACTGCACGGACAGGGCCGGGCCAACCCCACGCTGCTGTCGGGCGCCTGGACCGCCACTCCCCTCGACGGCGAAAGCCGCTGTGCTGCCACGCAAACCGCCGTAGTGCGCGGGGCTCCGATCGTCGCACCCGCGGGAACGGCAGAGGGCGAGCCCGGACAACCGCTGTCCCTTGAGGTGGTCCCCACCCTGGTCACCATCGAGATGAGTGGAAACTGCCTGTGGCAGAAGGTGGATCAGGGCGATTCAGGTCCCGGGTCCGGCTGGTAGTCGGTCAGCGCACTTGCCGCGAAGGCACTGTGGTGTTCTGCACCGGCAGCTTCTTCTTGGGCAGCGGGTTCGAGATGACGTGCTCGTTGCCGGTGTACTTCTCCTGCCAGTGGCATTCCTCGATGCCGGCGGCGACGACGGTCGCCACCCAGCCGTGCGTGATGACGCAGGCCTGTCCGAAGGTGGTACCGCTTGCGGACACGGCGGGTGCGCCGATCGGGCTGGTCTCGATCCACTCGTTTCCGGTGTTCGGATCCTGCCAGTGGCACTCCTCGATACCGGCGCCGACGACGGTCGCCACCCAGCCGTGCGTGACGGCGCACGCCTGCGCGAACGTCATCGGGGCGGCCTGAGCGGCGGGGGCCAACGCCATCACGCCGATCGCAGCGGCTGCCGCTCCCAGGACGATCTTGGCAGCGGCGCGGTTGGTGGTGGCGGACATGATGTCTCCTCTTGTGGGTTCACCGCGGACGTGTGCCGCGTTCACCTGTTAGGAGCAGTCGCCAACGCCGATTCCCTCACTTTTTCCACCGACACTTCGAACTGACGCCAAACGCACGACACCCCGCGAGCCGGGGTGGCTCGCGGGGTGCCGCGTGGGGCTGCGATCAGGTCAGGACAGATCGAACCTGTCGTTGTTCATCACCTTGACCCACGCCGCGACGAAGTCGTTCACGAACTTCTCCTTCGCGTCGTCGGCGGCGTAGACCTCGGCAAGGGAACGCAGGATCGAGTTCGAACCGAACACCAGGTCGGCCCCGGTGGCGGTCCACTTGGGCGCACCCGAGGCGCGGTCCCGTCCCTCGTACACGTTCTCCGCCGACTCCGACACCTTCCACTCCGTGGCCATGTCGAGCAGGTTCACGAAGAAGTCGTTGGTCAACGCGCCGGGCTTGTCGGTGAAGACGCCGTGCTTGGTCTGGCCGTAGTTGGTGCCGAGAGCACGCAGGCCGCCGACCAGAACCGTCATCTCCGGTGCCGTCAGGTTCAACATGTAGGCCCGGTCCACCAGCAGGTGCTCCGCCGGCGTCTTCATCCCGGCGCGCTGGTAGTTGCGGAAGCCGTCCGCCTGCAGTTCGAGCACCTCGAACGACTCGACGTCGGTCTGCTCCTGCGAGGCATCCGTACGTCCCGGCGCGAAGGGCACCGTGACGTCGAAGCCGGCATCCTTGGCCGCCTTCTCCACCGCTGCGGAACCGGCCAGCACGATCAGGTCGGCAAGCGAAACCTTCTTGCCGCCGGACGCCGAACCGTTGAAGTCCTGCTGGATCTTCTCGAGGGCTGGGAGCACCTTGGCCAGTTCGGCCGGCTGGTTGACTTCCCAATCCTTCTGCGGCGCAAGGCGAATCCGCGCACCGTTGGCGCCGCCGCGCTTGTCGGTGCCGCGGAAGCTGGCCGCCGACGCCCACGCGGTGGACGCGAGCTGGGCTACCGAGAGTCCCGACTCGAGGACCTTGGCCTTCAGCGCTGCGATGTCCTGCTCGCCGATCAACTCGTGGTCGACGGCAGGGACGGGGTCCTGCCACAGCTGCGGCTCGGGAACCCACGGGCCGAGGTAACTCGACACGGGTCCCATGTCGCGGTGCAGCAGCTTGTACCACGCCTTGGCGAACGCCTCGGAGAGCTCTTCCGGGTGGTCCAGCCAGCGCCGCGTGATGTCGGCGTAGATGGGGCTCTCCCGCATCGAGATGTCGGTCACCAGCATGGTCGGTGCACGACCCGGCCCGTCGAACGGGTCGGGAATGGTGCCCGCGCCCGCCCCGTCCTTCGCGGTGAACTGCCACGCGCCGGCCGGGCTCTTGGTGAGCTCCCACTCGTAGCCGTAGAGGGTCTCCAGGAAGCTGTTGTCCCACTTGGTCGGAGTGGGCGTCCAGACCACCTCGAGGCCGCTGGTGATCGCGTCCTTGCCGACGCCGGTGCCGTACGAGCTCTTCCAGCCGAGGCCCTGGTATTCGAGCGGGCAGCCTTCGGGCTCGGCCCCCACGAGGTCGGCGTCGCCCGCACCGTGGGTCTTGCCGAAGGTGTGGCCGCCGACGATCAGCGCGGCGGTCTCCTCGTCGTTCATCGCCATCCGGCCGAAGGTCTCGCGGATGTCGATGGCGGCGGCGATCGGATCCGGCTTGCCTTCCGGGCCTTCCGGATTCACGTAGATCAGACCCATGGTCGTCGCGCCGTAGGGGTTCGCGAGCTCGCGCTCACCGGAGTACCGCTTGTCGGTGCCCAACCAGGTTTCTTCCTCACCGAAGAGGATCTCCTCGGGCTCCCAGATGTCCTCGCGGCCGAACGCGAAGCCGAAGGTCGGCAGGCCCATGTGCTCGATGGCGGCGTTGCCCGCGAACACCAGCAGGTCGGCCCACGAGATCTTCTTGCCGTACTTCTGCTTGACCGGCCAGAGCAGCCGGCGCGCCTTGTCCAGGTTGCCGTTGTCGGGCCAGCTGTTGAGCGGGGCGAAGCGCTGAGCGCCCTCGCCGCCGCCACCGCGGCCGTCGGCGATGCGGTAGGTACCGGCGGCGTGCCAGCTCATCCGGATGAAGAACGGACCGTAGTGGCCATAGTCGGCGGGCCACCAGTCCTGCGAGTTCGTCATGACCTCGAACACGTCCTGCTTGAGGGCCTCGACGTCGAGCTTCTTGAACTCTTCTGCGTAGTCGAAGTCCTCACCCAGCGGGTTCGCCTGCGGCGCATGCTTCTTCAGCACGGACAGGTCGACCTGCTCCGGCCACCAGTCCCGGTTCGTCAGGGGCCGATGCGCCTTGGGCGTCGGGGAGGCGAGTGCCGGGTTTTCGCTCTCGCTCTTGCTGTGGGTCGGTGCCTCGGGGGCGGGCGGGCGGCTATCGGATGTCACAACATTCCTTCCGGAGTTGAGTGATGCGGGCTGCAATCACGTTGATAATCAGGAACTTCGGGCGGTGGAACAGTCGGGGCACAGACCCCAGTAGGTGACCTCGGCCTCGTCGATGGCGAAGCCCTCCAAGAGGCCCTCGTCATCGGAAGGGGTGAGGCAGGGCGCCTCTCCGACGGCGCAGTCGACGTCGGCGATGACACCGCACGTCCGGCACACGACGTGGTGGTGGTTGTCGCCGACCCGCGATTCGTAGCGAGCCACGGAGCCCGATGGCTGGATGCGTCGCACCAATCCCGCGGCCGTCAGCGCGCTGAGCGAGTCGTAGACGGTCTGGTGTGACACCTCGGGCAGGTCGCTGCGCACGGCACGGATGATCGAGTCGGTGTCGGCGTGCGGATGCGCGTACACGGCGCTGAGCACCGCGACCCTTGGACGGGTGACGCGCAGAGTGGCCTCCTGCAACATCTGCCGGAAGTCTGCGTGGGAAGCCACGTCCGTAGTCTGGCCCCTTTTCTGGAATCAGTCAAGAATAACTTCGGGCCTAGTTCGCGAAGCTGATCGACGTCTCCGAGCAGTTCGTCACCGCACGGCCGGGCGGGAACGACCGCGGGTCCGCCCCGGCGATCACGGTCTGCCGGTAGTAGGCGTTCCGCGCATCGGCCGAACACTCGAAGTCGGCGTTGAGCACGCGGAAGGTCGCCGGATCGGCACCGTCGATCGGCTTGCCCATCCAGTACACGCGCTTCCCGTCGCCGGCATACGGGCCCTCGAGCGGACGCAACGCCACCGCGTCGGCGCCCGCAATCCGGTCGGTGAAGTAGAAGACGCTCGGACCGTCGGTCGCGTAGGCGCCGCCGAGCACGCGGAACGTGGCCGGGTCCGCCCCGTCGATCGGGCTTCCGTTGACGTGGACGGTGTCGCCGTCCTTGGTGAACAGGTAGTGGTCGACGTTGGAGACGATCGCGAAGTGCGCGGGGTCGCGTGACAACACACTGCCGTCGGACCAGTACACCGCTGCGGCGTCCTTCGCGAGATTGCCGTCGAGCAAGTCGAAGTGGGCTGGGTCGTCGCTGATCGGCGCGTCGCGCAGGTAGACGTGATGGGCGTCCTTGGCCCAGCCCGGACGATCGAGCGGCTGGAAGCTGGCCGCGTCGGCGCCGGGCAGCACGTAACCGTTGAGGTAGACGTTGGACCGATCGCGCGCGAAGGTCTGGTCGAACACCTCGAACGAGCCGGCGTCGGCGCCGTCGATCTGAAATGCCTTGCCGGGGAACGCGTTCAGGTAGTAGACGGTGTCGCCCTTGACGTGATAGCCGGCGGTGTCGAACAGTGAGTTGGGCGTGCGGTCACGGCTACATGCCGGCAAAAGCGCCAGCGCCGCAACGCACAGGCCGAGGACCACCTTGCGCAGCATGGGCAAACGGTACCGGCAAACTCCCCGAACTCAGACCGGCATCCGCCGGTTGATCACCAGCGCCGCGATGGCCGAGAGCGCGAGGACCGCAACGCCAAGCCGCAGCCAACCCGCGCTTGCCTCGCCGCGGACCGTCTCGTAGCCGATCTGGTCCTGCAGTGACTTGTAGACGTCCTCGAGCTGCTTGAGGTCGGACGCCGAATAGGCGGTGCCCCCGGAGAGCTGCGCGACCTGCTTCATCGTGGTGTCGTCGACGGGCACCGGCACCTGGCTGCCGTCGACGGTGACGGTGCCGTCGGGCGTGCCGAACGTGATGGTCGAGATCGGGATGCCCTGATCGTGCGCGGCGCGTGCCGCCGTGAACGCTCCGCGCGGGTTGTTCGGGTTCGACGGGCTGGTCTCCTTGCCGTCGGAGAACAGGATGATGCGCGCGGGCGGCGGCGTGTCACCCCCACCGATCACCGCGCCGACGGTCGAGATCGCTTGCAGCGCAGCGAAGATCGCCTCACCAGTCGCGGTCCGTTCGGAGACCTGCATCTTGTCGATGGCGATCTTGGTGGCGTCGTGGTTGGTGGTCGGCGAGCTCAGCATCGTGGGATTTGCGGCGAACGAGATCAGGCCGAGGTTGACGCCCGCCGTCAGATCGCCTGCGAACTTCTTGGCAGCCTCCTGCGCGGCCTTCATCCGACTGGGCGGCACGTCGGTGGCGTCCATCGACGTCGACACGTCCATGACGAGCATGACGACCGCGCGGTTGCGGGGAATCTTGCGGTCCAGCGACGGTCCCGCCATCGCGATGGTGAGGAACACCAGGGCGAGCGCCAGCAGAACGGCAGGCAGGTGGCGCCACCGGCTGGCGCGCTGCGGCGAGACGCTGACGATCATCTCGGAGTCGGCGAACCGTGACAGCCGCTGCCGGCGGGACCGCAGCACGCCGAGGTAGAGCAAGACCAGACCCGCGACGGGGATGAGGAACAAGAAGAACCACGCATGCGCGAACGCCGACAGCGGCATTGGCCCCAAGACGGGCAGATTCACTGGTGTCCCTTCGCCGAGCCACGTTGACCCTAGAGCCGAGGGTACAAAGGTGCACCGCTGGGCACTCGCACAGCGGGTCGCTGACCGCGGAACATAGACTTCAGCTGTGCGTGACGTTCTCGACGAGCTGCTGGCGGTGTGGCGCGCCGGCGGTACGGCCGGCCTGGCCACCGTGGTGCGCACCATGAAGTCCGCACCCCGCGCGCCGGGCGCCGCCATGGTGGTCTCCCCCGACGGATCGGTGGCCGGCTCGGTGTCGGGCGGTTGCGTGGAGGCCGCGGTCTACGAGCTGGCCGGCGAGGTCGTGCAGACGGGACGGCCCCAGCTGCAGCGCTACGGCATCACCGACGACGACGCGTTCGCCGTCGGCCTGACTTGCGGCGGCATCATCGACATCTTCGCCGAGCCGGTGTCGCGGACGTCCTTCCCGCAGTTGGACGCGGTGGCAGACGACATCGCCATGCACCGCCCGGTCGCGGTGGCCACGGTCATCGCCCACCCCGACGCCGACCGGGTGGGCCGCCGCCTCGTCATCGGCGAGTCCAGCGCCGACGGCTCCCTCGGTTCAGCCCGCGCGGACGACGCGGTGGCCGACGATGCCCGCGGCCTGCTCGCCGCCGGACGCACCGGCGTGCTCACCTACGGTCCCGACGGCGAACGTCAGGGCGAGGGCATGGAGGTCTTCGTCGCAGGCCATGCGCCGCGGCCCCGGATGATCGTCTTCGGCGCCATCGACTTCGCCGCCGCGCTCACCCGTCAGGCCGCCCTGCTCGGTTATCGCGTCACGGTGTGCGACGCGCGTCCGGTGTTCGCGACGCCCGCCCGCTTTCCGGCCGCGGACGAAGTGGTCGTCGACTGGCCCGACCGCTACCTCGCCGGGCAGCAGGCCGTCGGCGAGATCGACGCGCGGACCGTGATCTGCGTGCTCACCCACGACCCGAAGTTCGACGTGCCGGTCCTCGAGGTGGCGCTGCGGCTGCCGCGGGTTGGGTACGTCGGGGCGATGGGGTCGCGCCAGACGCACCTCGACCGTCTCGACCGGCTGCACGCGGTGGGCCTCACCGAGGCCGAGACCAGCGTGCTGTCCAGTCCCATCGGGCTCGACCTCGGCGCCCGCACGCCCGAGGAGACAGCGGTGTCGATCGTCGCCGAGATCATCGCCCGGCGGTGGGGCGGCGGAGGCCGTCCGTTGACTGCGATCGACTCCCGAATCCACCACGACGCCGTTGAGATCGCCCCGGCCACCACCTCCGACGTGCGATAACGCCACTCTCCCTTTTTGCCACACGCCTTCTCTGTGTACGATAACGACACTCGCGAAGTGTTGTGACGACCGCCACTTACACGCGAAAGTGATCGAGGGGGATCTCACGCCGTGACCGCCACCACGCAGTCCGCCGTCACCGCCCGCTATGCGGGCACCCGGGTAGCCCGCGTGGAGGACAACCGGCTGCTGACCGGACGCGGAACCTTCGTCGACGACGTCGTCCGGCCGGGCATGCTGCACGCCTGCTTCGTGCGCAGCCCGTTCGCGCACGCCAGGATCAACGCGATCGACGCGTCCGCGGCGCTGGCCCTGCCCGGCATCCACGCCGTGTTCACCGCGGCGGATCTCAATCCCGACGTCCGAGAGGCCTGGCACGCCGTCGTAGGCAAGGACATGCCCGACACGCCGCGCCCACCACTGGCCGAGGCCGAGGTGAAGTTCGTCGGCGATCCGGTGGCGCTGGTGGTGGCCGACAGCCGCTACCTCGCCGAGGACGCCGTCGACCTGGTGGACGTCGACTACGACCCGCTGCCCGCGGTCGCCGACTTCCGCACCGCACTCGAGTCCGACGTCACCGTGCACGACGCCTACCCCGACAACAACGCGGGCGGCATGGCGGGCGCGCCACCCGACGAAGAGGTCTTCGCCAGCGCGGCACACGTCGTCTCCGAGCACGTCTACCAACAGATGTACGTGCCCGTGCCGATCGAGACCCGCGGCATGGTCGTCGAGTGGTCTTCTGCCAGTGAGGAACTCACCATCTGGGCGTCCTCGCAGACGCCGCACGAACTTCGCGCGTTCAGCGCGCGTCTGCTCGGCATCCCCGCCAACGGCGTTCGGGTCATCATGCGCGACACCGGCGGCGGGTTCGGCCAGAAGGTCGTCCCGATGCGGGAGGACATGTGCATCCTGCTGGCCGCCCGCAAGGTGCCCGGCGCGCTGAAGTGGATCGAGGACCGCCGCGAGAACCTCATGTCGGCGGGGCAGTCCCGGCACGTCGACGGCACCGCGCGGATGGCGTTCGACGCCGACGGCCGAATCCTGGCTGCCGACATCGACTTCGCGCAGGACGTCGGGGCCTATCCGACGCCCTACCCCGTGTTGACCACGGCGGCCATCGGCATGTTCTTCCCCGGCCCCTACCGCGTACCCAAGGCCAGCTTCTCGTACAAGACGGTGTTCTCGAACACCGCGGGCCTGCACGCCTACCGCGGACCCTGGCAATACGAAACCCTCACGCGCGAAATACTTCTCGACTGCGCCGCGCGAAAGATGGGCATGGACCCCGTCGAGCTGCGACGGATCAACATCCTGCGCGGCGACGAGATGCCCTACTTCAACGCCAACGGCATGCCGTATGACCACGTTGCCCCGGCCGACACGTTCGAGCAGGCCGTGAAGATCCTCGACCACGAGGGGTTCCGCAAGGAACAGGCGGATGCCCTGGCGCAGGGACGGTATCTCGGGCTGGGCTTCTCGGCCTACATCGAACCGACCGCGTCCGCGCAGGGCTTCATGGCCACCGAGGGCGCGCGCATCCGCATGGAGGCGACGGGCAAGATCAACGTCTACGTCAACGGAGGGTCGAGCGGCAACAGCATCGAGACCACCGTCGTCCAACTCACCGCCGACGCACTCGGCGCAGACATCGACGACGTCGCGACCATCCAGGGCGACACCGCGGTGACGCCGTACGGCGCAGGCACCCAGGGCAGCCGCAGCGGGCCGATGACGGCAGGCGCGGTCGACGAGGCAGGCAGCATCCTGCGCGGGCGGGTCGTGGCGATGGCCGCGCACTATCTCGGCGTCGAGGAGTCCGACATCGAACTCGCCGGCTCGCGCGCGACGGCCACGTCGGCCCCCGACAAGAGCGTGAGCTTCGCCGACCTGGCCTATCGCGCCTACTACGAGCCGCAGCAGCTCGCGCCCGGCATGGCGGCCACCCTGGAGGCAACCGCTCAGTTCACCTCGAAGGAATTCGTGCACTGGGCCAACGCCACTCACGCCTGCACGTGCGAGGTGGACGTGGAAACCGGCCACGTCACGCTGACCCGCTACATCGTCAGCGAGGACGTCGGGCCGATGATCAACCCCAACGTCGTCGAAGGCCAGGTCGCCGGTGGCACTGTCCAGGGCATCGGGGGTGCGCTGCTGGAGAACCTCGCCTACGACGCCGACGGCAACCCACTCGCGTCGACGTTCGTCGACTACCTGCTGCCGACGGCCACCGAGGTGCCCGCCATCGAATTCGGCCACGTCGAGATCCCCGGCCCCGGCATCGGTGGTTACAAGGGCGCGGGCGAGGGCGGCGCCATCGGGTCGACGCCTGCCGTCATCAACGCCATCAACGACGCGCTGGCACCGCTCGGCGTGACGATCACGCAGCTGCCCGCCAGCCCCGCGCACATCGTCGAACTGATCGAGGGAAAGGACCACTAGACGTGGAGCTGCACAACGAATTCCGGGTCGCGGTGCCCGCGGCGAAGACGTGGGAGGTGCTCACCGACGTCTCGCGCGTCGCTCCCTGCCTGCCTGGCGCCACGCTGCTCTCGGTCGACGGCGACCAGTTCACCGGCGCGGTCAAGGTCAAGGTCGGCCCGATCACCGTGTCCTACCAGGGCGAAGCGGCCTTCCAGGAGAAGGACGCCACCGCCCAGCGCATGGTGCTCAGGGCCAATGGCAAGGAGACCCGCGGCAACGGCAACGCGGCAGCCGTCGTCACCGCACAGCTCAAGGACGAGGGTGACGCCACCACCGTGGTCATCACCACCGACCTGACCATCTCCGGCAAGGCCGCGCAGTTCGGCAGGGGTGTGCTCGCCGACGTCGCGGCCAACCTGATCGGCCAGTTCGCCAAGCGGCTGGAGGCCGACCTGCTCGGCGGCGCACCCGGTGAAACCGTCTCGGCGGCAACCCAACTCACCGAGCCCTCCACCGCCGGAGACTCCGTGAACCTCGTCAAGGTGATGGCCGTGCCCATCGCCAAACGCGCCGCGCCGGTGGTGGCCGCTGCGGTGGCGGCCGGCGCCGTCGGCTACCTGCTGGGTAGGCGGGCGTGAAGTGAAGGCTCAATCGTGAAAGCGGCGAACTTCGCCTACCACCGCCCCGACACCGTCGCCGAAGCGGTGGGGTTGCTCGGCCAGTACGGCGACGACGCGAAGATCCTGGCAGGCGGGCAGAGCCTGGTACCGATGCTGGCCATGCGGCTGACGTTCTTCGACAACCTCATCGACGTCTCGCGGGTGAGCGAACTTCAGGGCATCGATCTCGAGGGCGACGAGATCCGCGTCGGGGCGGCCACCCCGCATGCCTTCGTCGGCATGGACGACGAGGTGGCCGACTCCGTGCCGCTGCTGACCCTGGCCACACCGCACATCGGGCACTTCCAGATCCGCACCCGGGGCACGCTCGGCGGTGCGATCGCCCACGCCGACCCCGCCGCGGAGTACGCCGCGGTGGCACTGGCACTCGACGCGTCCATCGAGGCCGAGTCGGCCCGTGGGCGCAGGCGCATCCCGGCAGCGGAGTTCTTCACCGGATTGTGGGAGACCGCACTGGCGCCCGACGAGATCCTGGTGGCCGTCCGCTTCCCGGTCTGGTCCGGCCGCTGCGGTTTCGGCGTCCAGGAATTCGCCCGCCGCCACGGCGATTTCGCGATCGCCGGCGCCACGGTGGCCGTCGAACTCGACGACGACGACCGGGTGACACGGTGCGGCATCGGCCTGCTGGGCCTCGGTTCCACCCCGAAGCGGGCCACGCCCGCCGAGGACGCCGTCATCGGCAGGCCCGTCACCGACGTCACCGCCGCAGAGGTCGGCACGCTGGCCATGTCGGGACTCGAGGACGTGCCGTCCGACCTACAGGGATCCGCGTCCTACCGCACCAGGGTCGGTGCGGCGATGGTGGCGCGGGCCTGGACCCAGGCCGTCGAATCCACGGAGGTGCGCGATGCATGAACTGCCAGTTGCGGTTTCGGTCAACGGACGCGCCTACGAGGGCGTCGTCGAGCCGCGCGTCACGCTCGCCGACTTCCTGCGCGAGAAGTGCGGACTGACCGGGACCCACCTCGGATGCGAGCACGGTGCGTGCGGCGCGTGCACGGTGCTGCTCGACGGTCAGGCGGTGCGGTCGTGCCTCATCTTCGCCGTCCAGGTGGACGGCCAGGAGGTGACCACCGTCGAGGGCATCGCCTCACCCGACGGTGAACTGTCGCCGGTGCAGGCCGCCATGCGGGACTGCCACGGCCTGCAGTGCGGGTTCTGCACGCCCGGCTTCGTCACGTCCATCACGGCGCTGCTGCGGGACAACCCGCAACCCTCCGATGCGGAGATTCGTGAGGGACTGTCCGGCAACTTCTGCCGCTGCACCGGCTATCAGGGCATCGTGAATGCAGTGCACCGCGCCGCGGAGACGATGCGCAGCTGATTTGCCAGCGCCTGATCGACGTGCTCCGATGGTCATATCGGGTTTGCTGGCGTATTGTGGGCCCCTGCGTTGTCCGTGACAGGGGAGACAGATGAGATCGAAGAACATCGTGGCTGCGGTCGTCGTCGCCATGGCAATCGGAACGGGCCTGACGACCGTCGCCGCCCCTGCGTACGCCGATCCTCAAGACGAGCAACTCGACCAGGCGTTCCTCAACGCGATTCGGGAGAAGGGCGTCCGGGTCGAAACCGACCGATCCGCCATCGCCCTCGCCCACTCCACCTGCGACCTGCTGCACCGCGGCGGCACGGTGAACGACGCCTTGCTCCACGTCAAGAACGCCACGAAGTGGTCGGTTGACGACGTCACTGCCTTCGCCGGGGTGGCCGTGTACGCCTACTGCCGCGACAAGACGCCGAAGTAGGCTTTAGCCGCCAAGCTTCGCGACGACGGCGGCGATCCGGCGCGCCCGGGTCTCGGCCGCCTTGGCTCCCAACACCGATGTGACATGGGCCTTTTGGTGACTGAAGGACAGCTTCTCCCACGCCGCCGCCGTTTCCGGCGCTTCGTCGAGCGCCGCCCGCAGATCCGCGGGCACCTCGACGACCCGCGGCGCGGTGTCCAGCTCCAGTTCGACGTCGATGGCATCACCGCCGCCGATGCACGACTCGCCGCGCCGCTCGGCGCTGAACGGGATCAGGTACTTCCCGCCCATCGGGGCGATCGTCGAGCGGTATTCGTAGCCGTTCACCGTGACCACGACCGGCGGTCGCTTGCCCGCTCCGAGCGCCTCCACGACGTCTGCGGGCACCTCGATTCCGGTGTTGTTTCCGGTCTGCAACATCGTGGTGGAGAACCTCACCGGGTCATTCTCAACCAGCCGGCGTAGAAGTGAAGCATGGACATCGGATTCATCGGACTGGGCAACATGGGCGCCGGAATGGCCGCCAATCTGCTCAAGGCCGGACATCACGTGACCGCCTACAACCGCTCCCAGGACAAGGTCGAAGCGCTCGCCGCACGAGGCGCGCGGCCCGCCCGCACCGTCGCCGAGGCCTGCGGCGGTTCTGTCGTGATCTCGATGCTCGCCAACGACGAGGCCGTCGAGGCCGTCACCTTCGGCGCTGGCGGCATCCTCGCGACACTGCCCGCAGCGGCGGTCCACGTGTCGTGCTCGACGATCAGCGTGGCGCTCGCCACCCGCCTGAGCGCCGCCCACGCCGATGCCGGGCAGCGGTTCGTCGCGGCGCCGGTGTTCGGCAGGCCCGAGGCGGCCGCAGCCGCGAAGCTGTTCGTCGTCGCCGCCGCTGAAGATGCGGTGCTGCAAGCGGTTTCACCGGTGTTCGATGCGATCGGCCAGCGCACCTTCGTGGTGTCCGACGACCCCAAGGCGGCCAGCCTGGTGAAACTCAGCGGCAACTTCCTCATCGCCTCGGTCATCGAGTCGCTCGGCGAGGCGATGGCACTCGTCGGCAAGGCCGGGGTCGACAAGTCGCAGTACCTCGAGTTACTCACTTCGACGCTGTTCGGGGCACCCGTCTACCAGACGTATGGCGGCATGATCGCCCGCGACGAGTTCGAACCGGCGGGCTTCGCGGCGACGCTCGGACTCAAGGACGTGCGGTTGGCGCTGGAAGCCGGCGAGGATCTGCAAGTGCCGCTTCCCATCGCCAGCCTGCTGCGCGACCGCTTCCTCACCCTGTTGGCGCACGGCGGCGGGGAGTTGGACTGGTCGGCCGTCGGCGCGTTGAGCGCATGGGAGGCCGGCGGCAAGAGCCCTGTCGGTTAACCCACCACGCCGCGCAGCGCGTCGGCGCCGAACACCGGCTCGAGCATCGCCGACATGTCGGGCCCGCGCCGCAGGCCGTGTCCGCCATCGACATTGATCACCTGGCCGGTGATCCAGCCGGACAGATCGCTGAGCAGGAACACCGCGGTGTTGGCGATGTCCTCGACCTCACCGGGCCGCGGCAACGGGGTGCAGCTGGCGTAGTCGCCGCTGATCTCCGGCGAATCCAGAATGGGCGCAACCATATCCGTGCGAATGAGCCCCGGCCGGATGCAGTTGACCCGCACCCAGGAGGCACCCAGCTCGTCGGCCGCCAGCATCATCAGGTGATCGAGCGCGGACTTGCCGACGCCGTAGGCGCCGAACCACCGGTGGGTGTTGCTGGCGGCGATGGACGAGATGCCGATGAACGAGCCGCCCCCGCCCCGCACCAATTCACGGGCGCTGTGCTTGAGCACGTACATGCTGCCGTTGACGTTCAGGTCGATGGTGCGCCGCCACGCGTCGGAGTCGACCTGGGTAATCGGTCCGATGGTCTCCGACCCGCCCGCGCAGTGCACGACGCCGTGCAACTGGCCATGCCACGCGGTGGTGGCCTCCACGACCGCGGCGACCTCGTCCTCGTTGGTGACGTCGGCGGGTTCGTAGCGCACCGAACCGGAGCCGTCGCCAGCGCCCGCCGTGATGTCGTCCGCGGCGGCGGACAGCCGATCGGCGTTGCGCCCCACGATCATCGCGTTGCCGCCCGCGGCCACCACCGCTGCCGCCACGCCCTTGCCTATCCCACTGCCACCGCCAGTGACGAGGATGGTCCGTTCCGCCAACGAAAGCTGCACCGCTGCCCCTTCGAGTAGTTCGAATGATCACAAAACTGGAACACGTTCTCGTCATCGAACCACGCCCGACGCGTTGCTCGACGGAATTCCGCCCGAGGCGTCATCCAGCAATGCCACAGGGCGCTGGCAGTGGCCTCACAGAATTGGGACGAACGCACCAATCCAAGTGGTGTTCGACCGATGTTTCGCCTACTCTCCGCGTATCCTCGGGGAGGTAATCGGCTGGCAATCAGCTGATTCCAAGTCGAGTCGGTCAACACAACAGAAAGCGTGACGATGGCGACCCTTGAGTTCTCAGCACGACGACTGATCCTTGCCGGAGGGTTTGCCGTGGCGATCGCCGCGGCGCCTGCGGTCGCCGCCTTCACCGTGCCCGCCGCCACCGCACCGTCCATCGCCGCATGCCCCAATGGCGAGACCGAGGACATCTACACCGGCGAGTGCACACCCGAGATGGTGCCCAATTCGCCTGAGTTCCAGTCCTCTCCGGGCGGACTGCCCTCGGTCGACGGCATCCCGTGCAGCGGCGGCAACTCCGGCCAGTGCATCGGCCTCTCCGAGGAGGAGCAGTCGGCAGGCCCCATGCCGGTGCCGCACTCCTCGGTGAGCTCCAGCCCGTAATCGCCGGGGCTGGCACCGCTTAGATCAAGATCACACTCGCCGCAAGTCGACGAGACCAGTTCTCAGGGAACTGGTGGAACCCATGCAGATTCCTTTCAGGTTCCATACAATCCTCCCGACGAGACGGTCAATTACGACAGAAAGCGTGACGATGGCGATCTACGAGATCTCAGCCCGACGACTGATCCTGGCCGGCGGATTCGCGCTTGCCGTCGCCGCGGCTCCCGCGGTTGCCGCGTTCGCCGTGCCGGCAAACCCCGGCACGTCCGTCGCTTCGTGCCCCGCGGGCGAGGAAGAGGACCTGTACACGGACATGTGCATCCCGCACACCGTGCCGAGCTCGCCCTCTCCCTTCACCACCGATGCCGCCAACCCCGACATCCCGGAGATCAGCGGCGTGCCGTGCACCGGGCGCAACTCCGGCCAATGCATCGGCCTTGCCGAGGATGCACCCGCGTTCGTGCAGCCCGAATCGACCGTCGGCAGCAGCCCGACCGTCACTGGCAGCACGGGAAGCGTCGGCTAGTAAACGTAGGCGGCGCTCCGGGTTGCCCGGCGCGTCGCCTACAGTTGTCATATGCCTGCAAAATCTGATCCCGCCGAACTGGGCGACGTCGAACCATTGGCCGATAGCACCGCCCGGCAGGCCCGGCGCGTGGTAGCCGCTTACGCCACCGACGCCGACGAGTGCCGCGTCTTCCTGTCGATGCTGGGCATCGGGCCGGCGAAGATCGAAGCGTAGTGGCTGCTGGAGGCGGCCCGGACGGAAATTCGTCGGCTGACTCCGGGCACTCCGACTTCGTTGTGGTGGCCAACCGGCTGCCCATCGACATGGAGCGTCTTCCCGACGGCTCCACGACGTTCAAGCGCAGCCCGGGCGGACTGGTAACCGCACTCGAGCCCCTGCTACGGCGTCGCCGTGGGGCCTGGATCGGGTGGCCGGGCATCACCGACGGCGACGAGGAACCCATCTTCGAGGACGACCTCGAGATGCGCCCGGTTCGGCTGTCCGACGACGACGTCGCCGACTACTACGAGGGCTTCTCGAACGCCACCCTGTGGCCGCTGTACCACGACATCATCGTCAAGCCGATCTACCACCGAAGGTGGTGGGACCGGTACGTCGACGTCAACCGTCGGTTCGCCGAGGCCACCGCACGCGCGGCGGCGCCGGGCGCCACCATCTGGGTTCAGGACTACCAGCTGCAGCTGGTGCCGAAGATGCTGCGGATGCTGCGGCCCGACCTGACCATCGGGTTCTTCCTGCACATCCCGTTCCCTCCCGTCGAGCTGTTCATGCAGATGCCGTGGCGGACCGAGATCATCGAGGGCCTTCTCGGCGCCGACCTGATCGGCTTCCACCTGCCGGGCGGGGCGCAGAACTTCCTGATCCTGGCGCGCCGGCTGGTCGGTGCGAACACGTCGCGCGCCTCGGTCGGGGTGCGGTCCCGGTTGGGTGAGGTCCAGGTCGGCTTCCGCACCGTGAAGGTGGGCGCCTTCCCCATTTCGATCGACTCCGCCGAGCTCGACAGGAGGGCACGCGATCGTGGCATTCGCCAACGGGCCCGCGAGATCCGCGCCGAGATGGGCAACCCGCGCAAGGTGCTGCTCGGCGTCGACCGGTTGGACTACACCAAGGGCATCGACGTCCGGCTGCGGGCGTTCTCCGAGCTGCTCGACGAGGGTCGCATCAACGCCGACGACACGGTGATGGTCCAGTTGGCCACGCCCAGCCGCGAGCGGGTCGAGAGCTACAAGGCGATGCGCGAGGACATCGAACGTCAGGTCGGCCACGTCAACGGCGAATACGGCGAGGTCGGCCACCCGGTCCTGCACTACCTGCACCGGCCGATCCCACGCGACGAGCTGATCGCCTTCTTCGTTGCCGCAGACGTCATGCTCGTCACGCCGCTGCGCGACGGGATGAACCTGGTCGCCAAGGAGTACGTCGCCTGCCGCAGCGATCTCGGCGGCGCGCTGGTGCTCAGCGAATTCACCGGTGCCGCAGCGGAATTGCGGCAGGCCTACCTGACCAATCCGCATCACCTCAACGGCGTGAAGGACTCCATCGAGGCCGCGCTGACGCAGTCCCCCGAGGAAGGTCGGCGACGCATGCGCGCACTGCGCCGCCAGGTGCTCGCCCACGACGTCGACCGGTGGGCGCGCTCGTTCCTCGATGCGCTGGCCGCCACGCGCGACGCGGACAACGCGTCGGACGTCGGAGAAGGTGACGTCAGAGAAGGTTGATGCCCCCGATGAGCCATTTGCCGTCGATCTTCTGATATTCGACGCGCAAGCGGCTTCCGTCGTAGACGGGTTGTTTGGACTTGTCGGTGACGGTGCGGTTCATGAACACCATCACGGACGCCGAATCACGTTGCGCGGCCAGCATTCCCACCCCGACCACGTTCACCTGGCTGATCACCTGCCGATCCCTGGCCTGCGGGATCACGTTCTTGGTGGTGTCGTCCTCGTATTGGCGCCGGAACTCCGGCGTCATCAGGTTGTAGACCTCGGTGCGGCTGCGCTCCACCGTCTGGTAGTCGAAGCCCAGAATCATCGGGATCTGCTGTGCGGCAAGCGGAGGCAGTTCCTGGCGCGTCTGTTGTTCGGCCCGGATCTCGAAGCGGTTCCAGAACAGATAGCCACCGATACCGCCCAGTGCGACCAGCGCGACGGCGAACAGCGCCCCGACGAGCGCGGCCAGCCTGGTGGTCCAGCGGCCCATCAGTTGCCCCCGTCCGGGTATTTGAGGTCGTAGCCCGTCATGTGGCCGTTGTCGTCCTCGTGCACGATGACCCGCAGCCGGTAAGGCTGCGACGGCTTGTTCACGCCGTCCAAGTCGGTCACCGTCACCCGCACCGACACCAGTACCGAGGCGTTGTTGGCCACCTCATCGATCTTCTCCAGCGCCGCACCGTTGATCACGGCCTCGGAGCTGGCTTGGGTGTCGCGGAAGATGGCCTTCAGATTGTCGACGTTGCCTGCCTGGCTCATCATGTCGCGCAGCGGACCGCTGGTGCCGTTGACGAACCGGTTCACGCTCTCGTCGATGTTGTTCTGGTTGTAGCTGAACATGTTGACCACGGTCTGCGACGCGGTGTCGATGAACTCCTGCTGCCGCGCCTGATCGGCGTCGGCGGTGCGCTGCTGGGTGAGCAGCAGCGCCACCACGCCGGCGAGCAGAGCCACCAACACCCCAGTGACGACCAGCCCGACGAGCGCGACCAGGTTGACGTTCGGCCGACGGCGTGGCGGCGGTCCCATCGGGCGCGCGAGCCGCACCTTGACCGTGCTCGGCTTGTCGACCTTGACGCCTACGGACGCCGCAGTCTCGCCCGCCGCCGGTCCGGCCGCCCGAGAAGCGCGGCGGCGCCTGCGGGCGGCAGCCGTCGATTCTTGTTCAGTCATGCCTGCCTTGGATCCCTCATCAGGTCGACCCACGTCTCCGCAGTCGCGACCTTGTCCGTACCTCCGGCGTATACGCCCGTGCCTCCGGCGGGGTCGACGAACACACCGGTCCTCGAATCGTACGTCGTGCTCGCAGGCGCACCGGCGGCCTGCGGAGCGTCGGGGATCGGCGCCTCCGCGGGCAGCGGACCCGGCGCAGGCGGCGGGGGCGGCGGTGCGGGTGGCATCCGGCCATACGGCGGCACCACCTGGTCCGGTGGAGCGTAGAACGGCAACGGCGGTGGTGGCCCATTGTCGTTCGGCGGCACCGGCAGTGGGAACGGCGCCTGCGGCGCGGGCCCCGGCCCGGGTACTACCCCTGGCGGCAGCTGCACGGCCGGCGGACCCGGATCGTAGTCGGCGTATGGCGGAATGTAGGGAAATTTGTTGGGCGGAGTGATGTTTCGCCCCGGCGGCTCGTAGTGATTGTCTTCCCGTTGATCCATCGGGGTGTCATACGGAATGGGCGGCCCACGCCAGGGGCTGGTGCCGATCGGTACGTAGCCGCGCGGATCGCGGCAGATCTGCACGGTCGGGGCGCGCTTGCCGGGGAATTCCTGGCACGGGTAGTTGCGCGCGCCGCGCACCACGGCGGGATCGTTCTGCGCCGTCTTGCAATACAGGTCGCCGGGCAGGTCGCGCAGCGTGGTGTCGGCAGGCGAACGGATCAGCGGCGGAGGGATGAATCCCGTCGAGCACGGGGGCGGATCACCGAGGTCGACCTTGAAGTCCAGCTTGCCGCCCTCGTCGGTGGGCAGCCCACCACCGACCGTGATCAATGCCGCCATCAGCGCAGGGAAGATCACCAGTGCCTGCTCGAGCGACTTGTGATAGATCACGCCGATGCGGCCGAAGTTGGCCAGGTTGGCGGCCAGCATCGGGAACGTCGGCCGGATGCCGTCGAACGTGGTGTTGGCCGCCTCCGTCGCGCCGGGCACGGTCTGCAGCACGTTGCGCAGTTGCGGATCGGCTCCTGCGGCCTCGGTGGTCAAGCGGGCCAGCCCGTCGGCCAGTGACTTGATGTCGTCACCGCTGCGAATCTGTGAATCCAGGAACGGCCCGACCTGGTCGATCAGCTGCGTGGTCTGCCCGTAATTGGAATTCGCCTCATCCACCAGCAGGCGTGAAGACTGGATCAGCCGCGACAGCTCGGGGCCGGATCCGTTGAACGCCTTGAACGTCTCGCGCAGCAGATCCTGAATGCGGCTGTCACCGATGCTGCTGACGAGTTCGTCGGCCTTAGTGAGCAAGCCGGAGATGTCCTGACCGATCGCGGTGCGGTCGGTGCCGATGTCGGAACCGTTGCGCAGCATCTCGTTGGACGCGTCGGCCGGTGGCACCAGGTCCACGTACTGTTCGCCGACGGCCGACACGCTCTTCACCGTCGCCGTGACGTTCTCCGGGACGGGGGTGTCGGTGTTGAGGCGCATGTGCGCCACGACGCCGTCGTTGGACAACCCGACCGATTCGACCCGTCCGATGGTCACGCCCCGGTAGGTGACGTTGGCGTTCTCGTAAAGGCCGCCGCCTGCAACGAAGTTCGCGGTGATGTTGTATGAGCCGATGCCCATCGCCGACGGCACGTGCAGATAGAACGCCGCCATGGCTCCGACACAGAGCACGGTGACGAGTGCGAAGATCGACAGTTGCAGGCGCGTAAGGCGGTCCAGCATTACGGGCTCCCCCCGTCGTGCTGAGTTGCGGTGCCCGGCGGGATCTTGAACGGATCGGCCGCCTGGCCGGACAGGTTCGCCATCGCCCCGGTGAGGAAGTCCGGCGGATTGACGACCTCGTCGAGGCGCTTCATGTTCGGATCGAAGCCCAACGAGGTGGTGAGCACCGACTCGCCAAGTCGCCGAAGGGTCAGGTCGAACGTGACGAACACGTTGAGGTAGTCGCCGCGCACGGCGTTGCGCAGATACTTGTAGTGGAACGGGAATGTCGGCAGCAGTTCGAGATCCGAGATGAAGTCGTCGGCATTGTCGTTGAACGCCTTGACGACCGGATAGAGATCCTTCAAGTCCGCCGCGAAGTCACTCTTCGTCTCCGACAGCACGTGCGACGCGACGCCTGCGAACCTGCGCAACGCGGTGAACGTGTCGACGATGTTCGTGCGGTTGTCGTTGAGCACCTTCAGTGCGGCGGGCAGCGAGTCCAGCGTGCGGCCCAGGCCGTCCTTGCTGCGCGCCAGAATTCCCGCGAACCGGTTCAACCCGTCGGCGGCGGCGATGATGTCGCCGGTCTGCTGGTCAAGCGAACCGGTGAGTTCGGCGAGCCGGGGTATCAATTCGGCGAAGCTGCCCGCCCGACCGGCCACGGCGTTGTATGCCTCGTCGGTGATGTCCTGCAGCGCACCGAGATTGCCCTTGTTCACCACGACGCCCAGCGAGGACAGCACCTCTTCGGTGGTGGGGTACCGGCCGGTCTGGCTCAGCGGGATGTTCGAGCCGTCGACGAGCCTGGGTTGCCCCGACTGGTCAACGGGCGGAATGAGTTCCACGTGTTGCGAGCCGAGCAGTGACGTCTGTGCCACGGTCGCGCGCGAGCTCTGCGGAATCTTGACGTTCTCGTCCAGCGACAACTTCACCGCCGCGTAGAACGTCCCGTCGGGCCGTTGCACCGCGTCGATGCCCGACACGCTGCCGACCGTGACGTCGTCGATCATCACCGGTGAGTTCTGCGGCAGCGTCGCGACGTCGGGAAGCTCGACGGTGATGCTGTAGGAACCGCTGCCATGCCCGGCCGTACCGGGCATGTTCAGCGAGTTGAGGCCGCCGAACTGGCAGCCGGCCAGCAGCACCACCCCGGAGCCGAGAGCGAGCGCATTCCGGGACTGCCGCAGCACACGGCGGCGCGCCGTGGTTCGGGTCATCCGCCCGCTCCTTCCGCAGGCAAGGGCGCCGGGCCGGGCGCCGGACCAGCTGGGGAGACCTGTCCCACCTCGGCGGGCGGCGGCAGGATCAGATCGCTCAGCATGCCGTCCGGGCCAGGGGTCGAGGGCGTCACGCCAGGAGCGGGCTGCCACTGCAGATACGGCACCGGGGTCTGCGCCTTGGCTTCGGTTTCCGGTGTGTCGTAGATGATCTGGCCCTTGTACGCCGTGATGCTGTTGATCGGGTGGAACAACATCGGCGGGTAGTTCATCGCGATGCGCTTGAACACCGGACCCATCCGCTGGCGGCAGATCTCCGCGCGCTTGTAGTTGTCCGGGTTCGCGCCGGTGTCGAAGGTACCGCCGCAGATGAACTGCACCGGGTTCGAGAAGTTCGGCAGCGACAGCAGACCGCCGACGGTGCCCTGAGCGGGGTTGTAGATGTTGTAGAAGTTCGCGAGGCCGTTCGGCGTGATGTGCAGGACCTGCTCGATGTCGTCACTGTGATCGGTGAGGATCTGGGTGAAGTCGGCCAGCTTGCCGACCTGAGCGATGAGGGCCTCGTTGTTCTTGTTGAGGAAGCCCTTCACGTCACTCAAGGCCTGGTTGAGCGTGCCCAGCGTGACGTCGAGATCCTTTGAGCTGTCGGCCAATACCTGCGACACCGAGGCGACGTGGTTGGAGAACTGCACGATCTGCTCGTTGCTGTTGGACAGCGCGTTGACGAGCACCTGCAGGTTGCGCACGGTGCCGAACAGGTCGGAACGGGAGTCGCCGAGGCGGCCTGCGGTCTGGGACAGTTCCCGCAACGCCTTTCGGAACGAGTCGCCGTTGCCGTCGAACGTGTCCGCGGCCTGATTCACGAACTCGCTGAGCGGACCCTGCAACGATCCCTGCTGCGGACCCAGCTGGGTGCTGAGCTGGGTGAGCTGTTCCTTGACCTCGTCCCACTCGACGGGTACGCCGGTGCGGTCGAGTCCGATCTGCGCGCCGTCGGCGAGCACCGGACCCCCGGTGTAGGCGGGGGTGAACTGAACGAACCTGGCCGACACCAGGTTTGGGGCGACGACGATGGCGCGGGCATCGGCGGGCAACTTCACCCCGTCGCGCACGGTCATCGTGACCTGCACGTCGGACGCGCGGGGCTTGATGGAGTCGATGGTGCCGACGGGCACTCCGACCACCCGCACGTCGTCGCCCGGGTACAGGCCCACCGCCGACGGGAAGTACGCCACCACCTCGTGCCCGCGACGCGACGGCCACAACGTGTACACGCCGCCTGCCAGCACCACCACCAACAGGGCGGCCAGGATGACCCGGATCCACCGGGACCGACGCAACTTCGAATCGTCTTGTGTCATGGCGACTTCGGCCTAATGATCAGGCGCTCCGAGATGTATCCGCGCAGCATGTCGGCGAGGCTGTCGGGCAGTTTGCCCGGCTGAAAGTAGGTGTCGAGCAGCACTTCGGACATCGTGGCAGGCGGCAGGCCGTACAGGTTGATCTGGAAGCCGGGGCCGGAGCCGACGACCTCGCCCAGCGCCGTCGCATAGCCGGGGAGCCGCTTCAGCGCCTCACCGATGTGCTCGCGGCGCTCGAGGAGGTTGTCCATGACCTTGTTCAGGTTCTCCAGCGCCGGACCGAACTCGCGCTGGTTGTCCGCGACGAAACCCGAGAGCTGACGGGACACGTCGTCGATGCCGGAGATGAGGTTGCTCAGCGCTTGGCGGCGTTCGTCGAGCGCGGCGAACAGCAGGTTGCCCTCGGTGATCAGCTGATTCACCTGACCCGACCGCTGCGCGAGGGTGTCGGACACCCGCTTGGCGTGGCCGAGAAGTTGTTCCAGCGCTTCGTCGCGCTTGTTGAGGCTGCGCGACAGGTTCGCCACGCCGTCGAGGGCACCGCGCAGTTGCGGGGTCGCGTCGCGCAAGGTGTCGGTGAGCGTCTGCAGCGCCAGCTCGAACTTCGGCTTGTCCAGCTCGCTGGCGTTGCGGCCGAGATCCTGCAGCGCAGTGTTGAGCGTGTACGGAGTGGTGGTGCGGCCCAACGGAATCGTCGTCGACGAGCCGCTGCCACCCGGCGTCACCGCCAGCGACTTCTGACCGAGCACGGTGTCGGTCTTGATCGCCACCAGCGACTGATCGCCGACCTTGATGCCGCGGTCCACCGTGAACGTGACCCGTGCGGCGTCACCGGCCAGTTCGACCGACGACACCTGCCCGACCTTGATCCCGGACACCGCGACGTCGTTGCCCGGCGAGATGCCGCCCGCGTCGGTGAAGTACGCCTGGTAGCTCTTGCCCTGCGGCCAGAACGGGAGCTTGGTGTAGCCGAACGACACCAGGACCAGGCACGCCACCAGGACGATGCCGAAGACCCCCGTGCGTACCGGGTTGCCGCTGTCCGGCCTAGCCATTCTCGGAGCACCTTCCCTTCGAAGGATCTGGCGGACCACCGAACGGGATCAGGATGTCACTGCCCGCGGGGCCGTTGATCTTCATCCGGATCGAGCAGTAGTAGATGTTGAAGAACGAGCCATACGCACCAAGTGCGTTGAGCCGCAGGTAGTTTTCGGCGAGCGGTTCGATGACCTTGTTGACGTCGCCCTTGCGCTCATCGAGCCGCTGCGCCAGCGGCCGCACGTTCTCGAGGACGCCCTGCAGCGGGCGACGGCTGGTCTCCAGCATCTCGGTCAGGTCGTTCTCGGCCGAGGCGAGCGGCGGAATGGCGCCCGCGATCGGGTCGCGATTCTGGGCCAGTCCGGTGACGAGCTGCTCGAGCTGGTCGACGCTGGCGTCGAACTGCGCGCCCTTCTCGTCGACCGTGCCGAGCACCGTGTTGAGGTTGTTGATCACGTCGCCGATCAGCTGATCGCGCGCGGCGAGGTCCTGGGTGAACGATCCGGTGCTGGCCAGCAAGTTGGACAGCGCGCCGCCCTGCCCCTGCAGCAACTCGATGACCGCGTTGCTGACCTCGTTGACCTTGGTGCCGTCCAGGCCCTTCAATACCGGCTTCAAGCCACCGAGCAGCGCGTCGAGGTCCAAAGCCGGCTGGGTGTTCTCCCTGGCGATGGTGCCGCCCGCAGGCAGCTTACGCAGGTCGCCTGGGCCAGAGGTGATTTCGAGGTACCGGTCCCCCACCAAGTTCTGGTACCGGACCACGGCCTTGCTCGACGTGTACAGCTGGTAGCGCTCGTTGACGTCGAACGTCACGTCAACGCTGTTGTCGGGATTGAGCTTCAAGCCCTTGACCGAGCCCACCGGGACGCCGGCGATCCGGACGTCCTGCCCGGACTTCAGCCGAGAGGCATCGGAGAAGTTGGCGTGATAGGTGTTGCCCGACGCGAAGCGGAACTGCCCGAACACCACCACCAGGCCCGCTGCCACCAGCAGCATCACCGTGGTGAAGACGGCGACGTTGATGAGCGTGCTGCGTTCGCGGTTCATCACCAATCATCCCGTTCCGCGTATGCCCCGTTGAACAGGAACTGCAGCGTCGACGGTGCGTCGAACTGCAACTCGGTGTTCGGCTGGTACGGGACGTAGGCATTGTCGGTGACCAGGAAGGGCGAGTGGTACCACGATCCGCCGAACTGCTTGGACGGCACGTTCGGCAGGCCCCGGCAGTTCGGGCCGCCCGACGCGTTCACGTACGGCAGGCTCTCCGGGTACGTGTACGCGGGGGCGCCTGGCAGGAAGTTCGACGCCACGAACAGGCCCGGCCGGATGCCGCCGATGATGGGTGCGAAGGTATCCAGCGCCTTCTTGGTACCGGTGATGATGCAGCCGAGTTCTGGCGAATAGTCGCCGGCCACCTTCAGCGGCGCCCGCAGCCGTTGGATGGCGGCGATGTAGTCCTCGGCCGCGGGTTCCAAGGTCGCCGTGCCGTTGTTGGCCAGGCCGGTGGCGGCGAGCAATGTGGCGTTCAGGTTGTCCTGCTGGTCGACGAGCGTATTGCTGATGGTGGGCACGTTGTCGAAGACCGTCGCGAGGTCGGGCGCCGCGTCGGCGTAGATGTTGCCGACGACCGCCGTCTTCTGGAAGTCCTGCTGCAGCGTGGGCAGCTTCGGATTCAATTGTTGGAGATAGTAATTCAGGCCGGCCATGGCGGCGCCGAGGTCGTCGCCGTTGCCCCGCAGACCCTCCCCGAGCGCGGTGATGGTCGCATTGAGGTTGATCGGGTCGATCTTCTGCAACACGTCGGTCAGCGTCTGGAACAAGGTGTTGACCTCGAGCTGGACGTCCGAGGCGGCCACCTGCGCACCGGCCCGCAGCGAGTGATCCGCAGGCGAATCGGGCGGGAGGAACTCCACCGCCTTGGCGCCGAACACCGTTGTGCCGCCGATGCGCACCTTCGCGTTGGACGGGACGTACGGCAGTTGGTTGCTGTCGATCGCCAGCGTCAGCTTGGCCTGATTGCCTGCGTACTCGATCTCCTTGACCCGGCCGATCTGGATGCCGCGGTACTTCACCTTGGCGTCGGTCTCCATCACCAGGCCTGCCCGCGGCGCGGTGACCGTGACGGTGTCGGTGGAGGTGAAGGCCGCGGTATAGGAGAGGTAGGTGAACACGGTGGCGGCGAGCACCAGCACACCCAGAATCGCCGCAGCGATCCTGACGTGGCTGCGCTTGGCGTCACCGTTCGACATTCGTCCCTGCCTATCCGGAGAGGTTGAAGTTGCCGGAGGCGCCGTAGACGGCGAGGGAGATGAACAGCGTGATCGTGACGACGACGATGAGCGACGTGCGCACGGCCTGACCGACGGCGATGCCGACGCCAACCGGACCGCCGGACGCGTTGTAGCCGTAATAGGTATGTACGAGCATGACCGCGATCGACATCACGATCGCCTGCAGGAACGACCACAAGAGGTCGGTCGGCACCAGGAAGGTGTTGAAGTAGTGGTCGTACAGCCCCGCCGACTGGCCGTTGATGAAGACGGTGGTGAAGCGCGCCGCGAAGAACGCGGCGAGCACCGACAGTGAGTACAGCGGGACGATCGCGATGAGGCCGGCGATGATGCGCGTCGACACCAGGTAGGACACCGAGTGCACGGCCATCGCCTCGACGGCGTCGATCTCCTCGGCCACCCGCATGGCGCCCAATTGCGCAGTGGTGCCCGCTCCGATGGTGGCGGCGAGCGCGATGCCCGCGATCACCGGGGCGACGATGCGCACGTTGAGGAACGCCGAAAGGAAGCCGGTCAACGCCTCGATGCCGATGTTGCCCAGCGACGAATAGCCCTGGACGGCGATGACGCCGCCGGACGCCAGCGTCAGGAACGCCGCGACGCCCACCGTGCCACCGATCATCACCAGAGCGCCCGCGCCCATGGTCATCTCGGCGATGAGGCGGATGGTCTCCTTGCGATAGCGGGTGATCGCGTTGGGGATGTAGCGCATCGACTCGCCGTAGAACAGCGCCTGCTCGCCGATGACGTCGACGGCCTTTGGCACGCCGCGGAAGAACCGGCGCAGGCGAAGTGTGGCGTCGTAACTCATGGGCGGCTCACCTGGCCAGGACCCGGACGCCGATCGCCGTGGCGATCACGTTGATGACGAACAGGCAGATGAACGCGTAGACCACGGTCTCGTTCACCGCGACGCCAACGCCCTTGGGTCCACCCTTCACGGTCAGCCCCCGGTAGCAGCCGACGAGGCCCGCGACGACCCCGAACAACATGGCCTTCAAGAACGCGAGCATCAACTCGCCGAGGCCGGTCAGGATCGTCAGGCCGTTGATGAAGGCACCGGGGTTCACACCCTGCAGAAAGACCGAGAAGGCGTAACCGCCGGACAGGCCGATCGCGCAGACCAGCCCGTTGAGCAGGAGGGCCACGAAGGTCGACGCCAGCACGCGCGGCACGACGAGGCGCTGGATCGGGTCGATGCCGAGCACCCGCATGGCGTCGATCTCTTCGCGGATGGTGCGTGCACCGAGGTCAGCGCAGATCGCCGTGGCTCCGGCGCCGGCGACCACGAGCACCGTCACCACCGGACCCAGCTGGGTGACGGTGCCGAACGCGGTACCCGCGCCGGACAGGTCGGCCGCGCCGAGCTCCCGAAGCAGGATGTTGAGCGTGAAGGCCACCAGCACGGTGAACGGGATGGCCACCAGCAACGTGGGAATCAGGGAGACGCGCGCGATCATCCAGGTCTGATCGAGGAACTCTCGGAACTGAAACGGTCGCCGGAAGATCTTGACGAAGGTGTCCAACGACATCTCGACGAACCCGCCCACGGCCCGGGCCGGAGCCGCAAGCTGTTCGATCAACCTCGGCTCCGTTCTCGGCACGGGGGTCGAACGGTCGTTTGGCGAAGAGCCCGGGACTACCGGTCCAAACGGCCTTCCCACCCAGGGTTAAGCGGTGCTCTTAGTGAGCCGGCTCATATTAACTAGAACACGTTCGCAGTGTCAAAGAACCGCAAAATCCGCCACTGCAAGCAGATTTGCGCTGGTCAGGGCTAGTGTGACGTAGGTCATTCTGAAACGTGTTCTACCTCTCACAGGCCAGCGTCGATCAAGACCGTCAGTCTCGGGACTCCATCAGTCCCGTCGCTGAGAATCCGAGCTCGGGATCCCGGTCAGCAAAGTAGTCACGCAACGTTGCGTCGAGGTCGGCTGCGGCCCACGCATCGGACTCGGCAGTGAAGTGCTTTTCCGCCACGGGCGCCGCAACCAGCGTCACCGTCGGACCATAGACGATGAACAACTGCCCGTTGACCCCTTCGGCCGCCGGCGACGACAGAAACCGCACCAGGGTCACCACGTGCTCGGGCGACAGGCTGTCGATCCGACCGTCCGACAGCTCCGGTGCGTCGCCGAACACGTCGGCGGTCATCGCCGTCCTGGCCCGTGGCGCGATGGCGTTGGCACGCACGCCGTAACGGCCGAGCCCGCGGGCAGCCGACAAGGTCAGCGACGTGATTCCGGCCTTCGCCGCCCCGTAGTTCGCCTGTCCGACCGGGCCGGCGAGGCCCGCCTCGGACGACGTGTTGACGATGCGGCCGTAGACCTTTCCGTCGTTCGCCTTGGCCTTGTCGCGCCAGTACGTCGCGGCGTTGCGGGTGAGCAGGAAGTGGCCACGCAGGTGCACGGCGATGACGGCGTCCCAGTCCTCGTCGGACATGTTGAACAGCATGCGATCGCGGGTGATTCCGGCGTTGTTGACCACGATGCTCAAGCCGCCCAAGCCGTCGGCGGTGGACACCAACTCGTCGGCGGTGCTGCGCGCGCTGATGTCACCCGCGACGGCGACGCCCTTGGCGCCGACCGCGGCGATCTCGTCGAGGACGTCGGACCGATCCAGCGCACCGGCGATGTCGTTGACGACCACGGTGGCGCCGGCACGGGCCAGTCCGATGGCCTCGGCTCGACCAAGACCTGCGGCCGCGCCCGTCACTACCGCGACCAGACCGGACAGATCCGTCGCCTGCTCATTCGTGCTCAATTTATGAATACCTCTAGTCTTTGCGGAGCAACGCGGCTCTTGGGCACTCGGCGATCGACTGCTCCGCCAATCCCTCTTGGTCGGCGGGCACCGGGTCAGCCAGGACGACCGCGTAGTCCTCGTCGTCCAGATCGAACAGGTCCGGCGCGATACCCACGCACACCGCGTTTCCTTCACAGCGATCACGGTCTACTTCGACTCGCATGACTGTCTCCTCTCGGCCTGGTTCTGGTGCGCCGCCCTCGGTAAGGGGCCAGAATACGACCCCGGGCGCCGGATGCCACCCCAGGCGCCGCCTGGATTCCAAGACTAGAACGTGTTACAACCGGGAGTGTCGACGGGTACCCGCGGCACGGTGACGGAC
Organism: Mycobacterium sp. URHB0044; assembly: GCF_000620625.1. Taxonomy (GTDB): domain Bacteria; phylum Actinomycetota; class Actinomycetes; order Mycobacteriales; family Mycobacteriaceae; genus Mycobacterium. Next base: position 414,417 of record NZ_JIAW01000003.1, read on the forward strand.
CAGATAGGACGACGGCGATGCGGATCGGCTACAGCCCCGAACAGGAGGAGTTGCGCCGTGAATTGCGGGCGTACTTCACCGGCCTGATGACCCCCGAGCGGGTGGAAGCGCTGAGCTCGTCGGAGGGCGAGGTCGGCAGCGGCAACGTGTACCGCGACACGGTCAAGCAGATGGCCGTCGACGGCTGGCTGACGTTGAGTTGGCCGGAGGAGTTCGGCGGCCAGGGCCGCTCCCCCATGGATCAGCTGATCTTCACCGACGAGGCCGCCATCGCGGGCGCCCCGGTGCCGTTCCTGACCATCAACAGCGTCGCGCCGACGATCATGGCGTTCGGCACCGAGGAGCAGAAGAAGTTCTTCCTGCCCAAGATCGCGTCGGGTGACCTGCACTTCGCGATCGGCTACTCGGAGCCCGGCGCAGGCACGGACCTGGCCGCGCTGCGCACCACGGCGGTGCGCGACGGCGACGACTACGTGATCAACGGTCAGAAGATGTGGACCAGCCTGATCGCCTACGCCGACTACGTCTGGCTCGCGGTGCGGACCAACCCCGACGAGAAGAAGCATCGCGGCATCTCGATGCTCATCGTGCCCACCACCGCCGAAGGCTTCTCCTGGACGCCGGTGCACACCATGGCCGGTGTCGACACCAGCGCCACCTACTACCAGGACGTCCGGGTGCCCACCTCCAGCCTGGTCGGCGAGGAGAACGGCGGCTGGAAGCTGGTCACCAACCAGCTGAACCACGAACGCGTCGCGCTGGTCTCGTCGCAGCCGATCTACGTGGCGCTCGACGGCGTCCGGGAGTGGGCGCAGAACACCAAGGACAGTCACGGCAGGCGGCTGATCGACTCGGAGTGGGTGCAGCTCAACCTCGCTCGCGTGCACGCCAAGGCCGAGGTGCTCAAGCTGATCAACTGGGAGCTCGCATCGGCTCAGGACGCCGCACCGTCGCCCGCCGACGCGTCGGCCGCCAAGGTGTACGGCACCGAACTCGCGACCGAGGCGTACCGCCTGCTGATGGAGGTGCTCGGCACCGCGGCCACGCTGCGCTCCGACTCCCCCGGCGCGCTGCTACGCGGTCGGGTGGAACGCATGCACCGGTCGGCGCTGATCCTCACGTTCGGCGGCGGCACCAACGAGATTCAGCGCGACATCATCGGCATGGTCGCGCTCGGCCTGCCGCGCATCAACCGATAGGACGAACATGGACTTCACCACCACAGAGGCCGCGGGCGACCTGGGCCAGCTGACGCGCACCATCACCGATTCGGTGTGCACGCCCGAGCACCAGCGTGAGCTCGACAAGCTCGACGAACGCTTCGACCGCGACCTGTGGTCCACGCTGATCGACGCCGACATCCTGTCCACCGCCGCACCGGAGTCGTTGGGCGGCGGCGGTTTCGGGGTGCTCGAAGAGACCGCGGTGCTGGTCGCACTCGGCCGTCAGATCGCGGCGGTGCCGTATCTGGAGTCCGTCGTGCTCGCCGCAGGCGCCCTCGCCAAGTTCGGCTCCGCGGAGTTGCAGCGGGACTGGGCGACGCCCGCGATCAAGGGTGACAAGATCCTCACCGTCGCGCTCGACGGCGAGATGGGGCAGGGCCCGGTGCAAGCCCAGACGCAGGGCTCCGGTTACCGGCTGTCCGGCTCCCGCGCGCAGGTCGGCTACGGCCCGGTTGCCGACGCATACCTGGTACCCGCCGAAACCGACTCGGGTGTCAAGGTATTCGTGGTCGCCGCGACCGACCCTGGCGTCACGGTCACGTCGCTGAACACCACCGGACACGGCAGTGTCGGGCACCTGGAATTGCAGGGCACCGACGTGGACGCCAGCCGGGTCGTCGGTGACGGCGAAGTGGTGAACTGGCTCGTTACTCAGACTGCGTTGGGACGCAGCGCCTTCCAGCTCGGCGTGCTGGAGCGCGCGCTGGAGCTGACCGCCGAATACGCCCGCGAACGCGAACAGTTCGGCAGGCCCATCGGCAGCTTCCAAGCCGTCGGCCAGCGGCTGGCCGACGGGTACATCGACATCAAGGGTCTGCGGCTCACGGTGACGCAGGCGGCGTGGCGACTGGCGGAGGATCTGCCCGCGGACCTGGAGGTCGGCACGGCGGCGTTCTGGGCGTCCGAGGCGGGCCACCGGGTTGCGCACACCACGGTGCACGTGCACGGCGGCGTCGGCATCGACATGGACCATCCGGTGCACCGCTACTTCCTGGCCGCCAAGCAGACCGAGTTCGCGGTGGGCGGTGCCACCGGGCAGCTGCTGCGCATCGGCCGCGAGCTGGCCGAGACGCCGGCCTGACCCGACTGCCGCAGGTGACCGCTGCACGCAACCCCACCGTCACCGATCTCCTGGTGCCGCTCGTCGACGTGACCGACCGCGGCGTGCACGACGAGCACACGTTCGTCAGCTGGCACGACCACATCGGCGCCGCCGCGGAACTGGCGGCCGCACTGACCGCCCGGCTCGATCCGAATCGGCCGCCGCACGTCGGTGTCCTCCTCGGCAACACTCCGTTCTTCTCCACCGTCCTGGCGGCGGCTGGGCTCACCGGTCTGGTGCCGGTGGGCCTGAATCCGACTCGGCGCGGCGACGCGCTGGCTCGCGACATCTCCCACGCGGACTGCCAGTTGGTGTTGACCGACGATCCGCAGTCGGTGGCCGGGGCGCTGCCCGATGGCGTCGGCTACATCGACGTCGAATCTCCCGAGTGGGCAACCGAACTCGCCTCGCACCGCGGCGCCCCCGTGACGTTCGCCGACCTCGGACCGGACGACCTCTACATGCTGATCTTCACCTCGGGCACCAGCGGGGAGCCCAAGGCGGTGCGCATCACCCACGACAAGGTGGCCTTCCCTGGCCGGATGCTCGCGCAGCGGTTCGGACTGGGGCCGACCGACACCGCCTACCTGTCGATGCCGTTGTTCCACTCCAACGCGGTAATGGCCGGCTGGGCCGTCGCGGTGGCGGCAGGCGCTTCGATTGCCTTGCGTCGCAAGTTCTCCGCATCCGGCTTCATGCCCGACGTCCGCCGCTTTCGTGCGACGTACGCCAACTACGTCGGCAAGCCACTGTCCTACATCCTCGCCACGCAGGCGCGCGACGACGACGCCGACAATCCGCTGAGGTTCCTCTACGGAAACGAAGGGGCACCACGCGATCTCGAGCGGTTCGCCCGTCGCTTCGGCGTGATCGTCGTTGACGGATTCGGCTCCACGGAGGGCGGCGTGGCGATCGCCCGCACCCCGGACACCCCGGACGGCTCGCTGGGGCCGTTGACCGACGAGGTCGCGATCGTCGACGTCGACACCGGAGAGCCCTGTCCGCCCGGCAAGGTCGGCGAGCTGGTGAACCCCACGGGCCGCGGATGGTTCCGCGGCTACTACCGCGACGAGGCCGCCGAAGCACAGCGGATGGCCGACGGCGTCTACCACACCGGTGACCTCGCCTACCGCGACGAGGACGGCTTCATCTACTTCGCCGGCCGGCTCGGCGACTGGATGCGCGTCGACGGCGAGAACCTCGGCACCGCCCCGATCGAGCGCATCCTGATGCGTTATCCCGACGTCGTCGAGGTGGCGGTGTACGCCATTCCCGATCCCGCCGTTGGTGATCGGGTGATGGCGGCGTTGGTGTTGCGTGAGGGCGCCGCGTTCGACGTGGGGAAGTTCGAGGCGTTCCTGGCCGAACAACCCGACCTCGGCCCCAAGCAGTGGCCGTCGTTCGTCCGAATCTGCGCGGCCCTGCCGCGTACCGAAACCTTCAAGGTGCTCAAGCGGATCCTCTCGGCCGAGGGCACCGAATGTGTTGACCCGGTGCTGCCCGTGCGGCGGTAGCGTGGCACGGGTGGGATACCGCGAATATTCGCCGCCCACCCCGCTGGGCGAGTACGTCGAAGCCGCGTGGGTGGTGGACGGTCCCGGCGATGCGGTCCGGGTCTTGCCGGACGGATGCATGGACCTGATCCGGATGGACGGGCACGTCGTCGTGGCCGGGCCGGACACCACGGCGTCGGTCAGCCGCCGTGACGAGGAACCGTTCGTCGGCCTGCGCTTTCGGCCGGGGATGTTGCCCCGGCTCCTCGGCGTACCCGCGGCAGAACTGCGTGATCAACGCGTCCCCCTCGATGCGCTGCGCCCGGTACGTCCGCGACACCGACTGACGGAGTTGGTCGCCGAGCTCGCCGCCGCCCGGCCGCGGCCCGAGACCACGCCATGGTCGGTGCCGACGCTGAGCCTCGTCACGGCCAGGCTGGCGGCGGGAGCGTCCGTGACCGACGTGGCGTCGGAGGTCGGCTGGTCCGGGCGAACCCTGCAGCGCCAGTGCGGCGCCGTCTACGGCTACGGTCCCGCCACGTTGCGGCGCGTCCTGCGCTTCCGGCACGCGGTGCAAATGGTGCGCGACGGTAGGCCGTTCGCCGCCGTTGCCGCGGCCGCCGGATACTCCGACCAGCCGCACCTACACCGTGAGGTCCGGGATTTGGCCGGAGTGCCGCTGCGAACGCTGCTCGAGGATCAGGTTTCCAGCGGGGCGAACAGATCGACCCAGTTTCCGTCCGGGTCGGACACCGTCGCATAACGCATGCCCCACGGCGCGTCATAGGGTTTCAGCGCTCCGGCGTGACCTGCCGCGGTGACCCTATCGAACAGCTCGTCGACCTGTCCCGGGGAACCCAAGCCGATTGCCAGGGCGACGCGACCGGGTTGGTTCGAGGGCTCCCAGCCCGGGTGCATGCCCGCAATGGTCTCGTCGGTGTCGAACGACAGCGTGTTGCCGCCGGGCAGCTCGACGGCGACGTGCGGCGCGTCCCCGTCGGGGATCGTCAGTCCGAGAAGGCGATAGAAGTCCAGCGACCGTTGCAGGTCCGAGGCAAAGACCTGGAACACTGCCGATGTCAGGTGAATGTCCATGATTCGACGCTAGGCCCCCGGTGCGGCGCCGTCGTGAACGAATCGGACAACCTAGGCTGACGCCATGGCGATCGACCCGTCGGCTGTCCTGCTCACCGGGCGGGTCGCCGTCGTCACCGGAGGGGGCGAAGGCATCGGCCGCGGGATCGCCGCCGGCCTGTCCGCATTCGGTGCGTCGGTGGCGATCTGGGAGCGCAACGAGCAGACCTGCGGCGAGGCAGCCGACGCCGTCGGCGGACTTGGCGTCGTCACCGACGTCCGCGAACCCGAGCAGGTCGATGTGGCGCTGGCACGCACCGTCGCCGAACTCGGACCGGTCTCCATCCTGGTCAACAACGCGGGCGGCACGTTCCCGTCGCCGCTGCTCGAGACGTCGGAGAACGGCTGGGATGCGCTGTACCGGGCCAACCTTCGACACGTGTTGCTGTGCACGCAACGCGCTGCGCGGGTGATGGTCGAACACGGCATCCCCGGCAGCGTCGTCAACGTCACCTCGATCGAGGGCTCCCGGGCCGCGCCCGGTTACGCCGCCTACGCCGCCGCGAAGGCAGGCGTCATCAACTACACCCAAACCGCGGCACTCGAACTCGCTCCGCACGGCATCCGCGTCAACGCGCTCGCGCCCGACTTCACCCTGACCGAGGGACTGGCCCGACTCGCTGGACCCGAAAGGCTGGAGCGCTCGGCCCGGATGGTCCCACTGGGACGGGCAGGCCACGTCGACGAGATGGCAGGTGCCGCAGTGTTCCTGGCCTCGGACCTGGCGGGCTACGTCACCGGCCAGACGATCCACGTCGACGGCGGGACGGCGGCCGCCGGTGGTTGGTATCCGCATCCCGAGACCGGCGCCTACACCCTGGGCCCCGGCTGACCCGCAGGCGGGGATCGAGCAAATCATCTTAGAAGGCCCGCGGTGGTTTGCACCGGGTTCTGGTCGGTGAATTCGAGTAGATCTACTCATCCTGGCCATGGCGCTTTTTGGGATACGCTTCGCTGCGGTATGGGGGTCGATCTTGATTGCCCGTGGCGCCCAGGAACCAGTCATCGAAATACGAGGAGTTAATTCATGAAGGCATCGGCGCTCACCGGTGTGGCCGCGGCGGTTACCGCATTGGCCGTCGTACTGTCCGGCTGCGGCTCGGACACCAAGACCGCAACGTCAAGCAGTTCCAGCACCGAGAGCTCGAAGACGTCGTCGAGCAAGTCATCGACGACGAAGAAGAAGCCCACGGTGGCACCGCGCGAAGAGGATGCGGCGGGCCCCAATCCGACCATCGCCAGCTACATCAAGGAACACGGCATCACCGAAACCGCCGTCCACATGGGCGATCCCGGTGCACCCACGATCAACCTGCCGGTTCCTGACGGCTGGGAGCCGGCCGGCGAGAACACCCCGGAGTGGGCCTTCGGGGCCATCATCTACACCGGGCCCGAGGGCGAGGCGTACACCCCGAGCATCGTGGCGCTGGTGTCGAAGCTGACCGGCGACGTCGACCCACAGACGATCATCGATCTGGCACCGGGCGAGCTGAACAACCTCGCCGGGTACAAGCCGCTGAACGAGGGTGCCACCAGCACGCTCGGTGACTACCCGGCCTACCAGCTCGGCGGCACGTGGGATTCCGACGGACAGACCAAGATCGTCGCGCAGAAGACCGTCGTCATCCCTGCCGAAGACGGCGTCTTCGTCCTGCAGCTCAACGCCGACGGCCTCGAGGATCAGGCCGAATTGGTCGGTGCCGCCACGGACGTCATCGACTCGGATACCACCATCGAGCCCTGACACCAGACAGTTGAAGGCGCCGCCGAAGTGCTCAGCACTTCGGCGGCGTTTCTGCGTTCAGGCTTCCCGGATGCCGTCGAGGCGCTTGGACGCGGCCTCGAACCCTTCGACCAGTTCGGCGATGATGTCGGCGACCGGGCGGATCTCGTTCATCCGGCCGACGATCTGACCGACCGGCATCGCGACCGTCGACGGATCGGTGGATTCGCTCATCCGTTGGTGCGCCTCGCTGACGAGGATGTTCTGCAGCGGCATGGGCAGCGGTTCCGGTGCATCGTCGGCGTCCCACGCCTCGGTCCAACGACTCTTGAGCAGCCGCGCCGGCTTGCCGGTGTAGATGCGGCGACGCACGGTGTCGCTGGAACTGGCAGCCAACAACGCCTGCTGAATCACCGACGTGCCCGACTCCGTGCGCACGCCGAGGTCGTATTCCGCCGCGGTGAGGAACGCCGAACCCATCCACACACCTTGCGCGCCGAGCGCTAGCGCCGCGGCGACCTGCCTGCCGCTGCCGATCCCGCCCGCCGCGAGCACCGCGGCCTTACCACCAAGGGCATCAACGACTTCCGGCACCAAGACCATCGACGCGATCTCGCCGGTGTGGCCGCCGGCCTCGTGGCCCTGGGCGATGACGATGTCGACGCCGTTGTCGACGTGACGTTGCGCGTGCTTGGCGCTGCCTGCCAGCGCGGCCACGGGGACGCCTGCGGCGTGGGCCTGGTCGATGACGTCCTTCGGAGGAGAACCAAGTGCGTTGGCGATCAGCTTGATCGGATGCTTGAGCGCCACCTCGACGTGGCTGCGGGCGACGGAGTGCAGCCAGCCCAGCACGCCTTCGGAGCGTTCCTCGTCGTCCGGCAGCGGAGGCACACCCAGGTCGGCGAGCGTCTTGGCGACGAAGTCCCGATGTGTCTGCGGGATCAGCTTGTTGATGTCGACGCTGCTCCCCTCGGTGGGCACCTTGGCGGGCATGACGATGTCGACGCCGTACGGCTTGCCGTCGGTGTTCTCGTCCATCCAGCCCAACACGGCTTCGAGGTCGTCGGCGTCGTTGAACCGCACGCAGCCCAGCACGCCGAGACCGCCCGCCTTGCTGACCGCGGCCGCCACCTTCTCCGACGGCGTGAAGACGAAGATCGGGTACTGGATCCCGAAGCGGTCACACAGTTCGGTTCTCATCTAGGAAGCAGTCCCCACGTGGTTGGCGTGCACGTCGTCCGCCGGACGCTCCTCGGTCGTGTCCTTGGCCCAGCGGTAGTCGGGCTTGCCTGCCGGGGTCCGCTGAATCTCGTCGACCCACCAAACCTTGCGCGGCACTTTGTATCCCGCGATCTCCTGCCGCACGAACGTGTCGAGTTCGGCCAGCGTCGGGTTGGTCGACGGGCGGCGGTGCACGACGGCAGCCACGCACTGACCGAAGCGATCGTCGGGAACGCCGACCACCAACGCGTCGAACACGTCCGGGTGACCCTTGAGTGCGGCCTCGACCTCCTCGGGGTAGATCTTCTCGCCACCACTGTTGATCGACTGCGAGCCGCGGCCCAGCATCGTCACGCTGCCGTCCGCCTCGACCTCCGCGTAGTCACCCGGGATCGAGTAGCGAACCCCGTTGAAGGTCTTGAAGGTTTCCGCAGTCTTCTTCTCGTCCTTGTAGTAGCCGACGGGAATGTGGCCCTTCTTCGCGATGAGCCCCCTCACGCCCGAGCCCGGCTTGACCTCGTTGCCGTCCTCGTCGAGCACGACGGTCGTCTTGTCGATGGTGACGCGCGGGCCGCCGGTGTGCGACTGGCCCTTTGCCACGATGCTGGTGCCCCCGAAGCCCGTCTCCGAGGAGCCGATCGAGTCGGTGATGATCCGGTTGGGCAGCAGTTCGAGGAACTTCTCCTTGATGCTGGTGGAGAACAGCGCGGCGGTGCTGGCCAGCAGGAACAGCGACGAGAGGTCGTAGTCCCTGCCCTTCGACTGCGCAGCGATCAGCGCGTCCAGCAGCGGGCGCGCCATTGCGTCACCCGTGAAGAACAGCAGGTTGGCCTTGTTCTTCTCGCACGTCTCCCACACCTCGTCGGCGTTGAACTCCGGTGCGAGTACCACGGTGTGTCCCGCGAACAGCGCGCCCCACGTCGCCGACTGCGTCGCGCCGTGAATCATCGGCGGGATCGGATAGCGGATCATCGGCGCGTTCGCGGCGGCCTGCTTGGCCAGGTCGTACTCGTCGGCGATGGGTTCACCGGTCGCATAGTCGGTGCCGCCCAACAGGACCCGGTAGATGTCCTCGTGGCGCCACATCACGCCCTTGGGGAAGCCGGTGGTGCCGCCGGTGTAGAGCAGGTAGATGTCGTCGGCGCTGCGCGGACCGAAATCGCGCTCCGGCGCGCCCTTCTCGAGCGCCGACGCGAACTCGACGCCGCCGTAGCGCTGGAAGTCGTCATCGCTGCCGTCCTCGACGACCAGGATGGTCTTCACGTTCGGGGTCTCGGGCAGCACGTTGGCGACGCGGTCGGCATAGCGGCGCTCGTGCACCAGCGCGACCATGTCGGAGTTTTCGAAGAGGTACTTCAGCTCGCCCTCGACGTAGCGGAAGTTGACGTTGACGAGGATCGCGCCTGCCTTGACGATGCCGAGCATCGCGATGACGATCTCGATGCGGTTGCGGCAGTACAGGCCGACCTTGTCGTCCTTCTTCACGCCTTGGTCGACGAGGTAGTGGGCGAGGCGGTTGGCCTTGTCCTCCAACTCGGCATAGGTGAGCTGTTCGTCGCCACAAATCAGGGCAACACGGTCTGGCACGGCGTCGATGGCGTGCTCGGCAAGATCGGCAATGTTCAGGGCCACGAGACCTAAACTAGAACGTGTTACATTTCGAGACAAGTCTCCGGCGACAACGGTGAAAGGCGGATACCCGTGAGCGACCCCCAAAAAGGCCCCGACGCCCTCGTTGAGCAGCGCGGACACACTTTGATCGTGACGCTGAACCGGCCGGAGTCCCGCAACGCGCTTTCGACCGAGATGCTCTCGATAATGGTGGACGCCTGGGACCGTGTCGACGAGGATCCGGAGATCCGGACCTGCATCCTGACCGGTGCCGGCGGCTACTTCTGCGCCGGCATGGACCTCAAGGCCGCCACCAAGGCGCCTCCTGGCGACTCGTTCAAGAGCGGCGCCTACGACCCGTCGCGCATCGATGGTCTCCTCAAGGGCCGCAGGCTCACCAAGCCGCTGATCGCCGCCGTCGAGGGCCCCGCCATTGCCGGTGGCACCGAGATCCTGCAGGGCACCGACATCCGCATCGCGGGCGAAAGCGCGAAGTTCGGCATCTCCGAGGCGAAGTGGAGCCTGTACCCGATGGGCGGCTCCGCGGTGCGGCTGGTCCGCCAGATTCCGTACACGATCGCGTGCGACCTGCTGCTCACCGGACGCCACATCAAGGCCGCCGAGGCTCTCGACATCGGACTGATCGGCTACGTCGTGCCCGACGGCACTGCGCTGGACAAGGCGCTCGAGATCGCCGAGGTGATCAACAACAACGGCCCCCTGGCAGTGCAGGCGATCCTGCGCTCCATCCGCGAGACCGAGGGCATGCACGAGAACGATGCCTTCAAGATCGACACCAAGATCGGCATCGAGGTGTTCCTGTCCGACGACGCCAAGGAGGGCCCGATGGCCTTCAAGGAGAAGCGCGCCCCCAACTTCCAGATGAAGTAGGGCTCTTGGCCCGACTGTGCGCCTGACGAGGGATTTCGCGCGCATTCCTCGTCACGCGCACAGTCGCCGCGCGTCTTCCTAGGTGAGCACCTTCTTCGTCGGGGTGAACACCACCGGCATGGCCTCAGGGCCGCTGACGAAGTTGGCTGGCCGCAGCGGCACCTCGGCGTCCTCGGCGAGCCGCAGGTCGGGCAGCCGCTCGAGGATGCGGCTCGTCATCATCGACAGCTCGAGACGGGCCAGCTGGTTGCCGAGACAGAAGTGCGAACCGAAGCCGAAGGCCAAGTGGCTGTTCGGGTTTCGGTCGATATGGAATTCATCGGCGTTCTCGAAGACCGACTCGTCGAAGTTCGCCGACTCGAACATCAACATGATCTTCTCGCCGGCACGCAGGTCCGTCCCATGGAACGTGGTGTCGGCGGTCAGCGTGCGGCACATGTTCTTCACCGGCGAGGTCCAGCGCAGCATCTCCTCGATGGCACCCGGCAGCAGCTCAGGATTGGCGACCAGGGCCTCCCACTGATCCCGGTGGCGCAGGAGCTGTTCGGTGCCGCCGGACAGCGTGTGACGAGTCGTCTCGTCACCACCGATGAGGATCAGCAGCGTCTCCATGACGATCTCGTCGTCGGACATCTTCTGACCCTCGACCTCGGCGTTCACCAGAATCGAGAACAGGTCTTCGGTGGGCTCGGCACGCCGCTTGGCGATGGCGTCCATCGTGAACGCCGTATAGGCGGCGAAGGCGTCCATCACCGCCTGGATGGTCAGCTCGTCGACGTGCGAGCTCAGCCCGCACACCAGGTCGTCGGACCACTTCAGCAGTGTGCCGCGGTCCTCGGGCAGCACGCCGAGCATGTCGCCGATCACCGCCATCGGCAACGGCGCCGCGATGTCGCGGACGAAGTCGGCCTCGCCGCGCTCGCACACCGCGTCGATCAACGTGTGACACAGTTCCGCGATCGACGGCTCCTTGTCCTTCACGCGCTTGCGGGTGAAGCCGGCGTTGACGAGCTTGCGCCGCAACAGATGTGCGGGATCGTCCATGTCGATCATGTACGGCATGCCCGGCTGGTCGGGGCGAATGCCGCCGGTCGAGCTGAACAACTCCGGGTTGCGTTCGGCGTCGAGCACCGCCTGGTAGCTGGCGGCCGCGGCCAGGCCGTTGCGGTCCCGGAACACCGGCTGGTTCGCCCGCATCCAGCGGTACGCCTCGCGGGCACCGCCGTCGGCGTAGAAGTTGCCGTCGGTGAGGTCGACGTCGGGCTTGGTGCCAAGTAGCGCAGTCACGAGATCTCCTTGGCATCGGCGAAGGTCATCTCGACGTTGTCTGCTGAACTCGAGATCATCGCCCGCTTGGGGAAGCCCAGTGCCGCAAGCTCTTTGGCGTAGTGATGTTCACCGAGCCGCACCCGCACGCCGCCTGGCCGATAGCGGACACCGGAAAGCCGCATCTCCCCGGCGGTTTCGCGCGTGACGCCATCCAGATGTGAATAGGTGGGATGGACCTGGGTCTTTGACGTGAGGGCCGACGGCACGGGCAGCCCGCGCCCGAAGTCCATTCCCACCGCGAACTGACCGTCGATGGTGACGTCGAATCCAAAGTTGCGGCCGTCTCGAATTGCGAAGTCAGCCATCACCTTCGGATAACCCCAGATCGACCGCCCGGCCTCCAAGGTGAAGGCCTGATCGACGGGAAGGTGGTGGATGAATGCGCCCGCGGATTGCAACGCCTTCAGGCCGCGCCCATGCGACCCCGGCGGATTCACCATGACGTTGGTGCCGTACTCGAGGTACTCGCCCAAGTCACCGTCGACGTAGTGCATGAGCATCAGCACGACCACGGCCTTGGTCGGGCGGTACCGGCACACTTCCAGCCCGCTGTAGTCGATCATGCGCTGGGCGGCGTCGGCGTCGACCGAGAACATCGCCATGTGCTGCGTCGCCTTGCGGATCCGCACCGGCATGGTGAGGACCGTGCCTGCGATGGTGTGCTGGGAAGTGGGGTGAGTCACACGCCAAATCTAGAACGCGTTCTAGACAATCTGCAAGAAGTGTCTACTCCCTACACCAAGTCGGCGAGGTCGCGGATCTGCTCGGACGAGCGCGCGCCGACGACCATCATCGTGACGCCCGCCGCCTCCCACGCCTTGACCTGCTCCTTGACGTAGTCGAGGTTGCCCACGATCGCCGAATCGTCGACGAGTTCGTCGGGGATGACCTTGGCCGCCTCGTCCTTGCGATCGGTACGGAACAGCTTCGTGACGTCGTCGACGACCTCCGAGTAGCCCATCCGGCGGTAGACGTCGGCGTGGAAGTTGGTGTCCTCGGCGCCCATCCCGCCCATGTACAGCGCGAGGTGGGGCTTCATCAGCTCCATGATGGCCGGCCGGTCGTCGGTCACCACGACCTGCGCCGTCGCACAGATCTCGAAGGTCTCGCGGGTACGCCGGGCGCCTGGCCGGGCGAACCCCTCGTCGAGCCACTCGTTGTACATGTCGGCGATGCGCGGCGAGTAGAAGATGGGCAGCCAGCCGTCGCAGATCTCGGCGGCCAGCGCGACGTTCTTCGGTCCCTCGGCACCCAGCATCACCGGGATGTCGGCCCGCAGCGGATGCGTGATCGGCTTCAGGTTCTTGCCGAGTCCGGTGGTGCCCTCGCCGGTCAGGGGCAGCGGGTAGTGCGGCCCATCGCTGTGCACGGGGGCTTCGCGGGCCCACACCTGGCGCAGGATGTCGACGTATTCGCGGGTGCGGGCCAGCGGCTTGGGGAACTTCGCGCCGTACCAGCCCTCGACCACCTGCGGGCCGGATACGCCGAGGCCGAGGATGTGCCGCCCGCCCGAGAGGTGGTCCAGCGTCAGCGCCGCCATCGCGCATGCGGTCGGGGTCCGGGCCGAGAGCTGGATGACCGACGTGCCGAGCCGCATCCGCGTGGTCTCCCGGCCCCACCACGCCAGCGGCGTGTAGGCGTCCGACCCCCACGCCTCGGCGGTGAAGACCGTGTCGAACCCGGCCTCCTCGGCGGCGGCGACGAGTTCCGCATGGTCCGTGGGCGGCTGCGCGCCCCAGTATCCGAGCTGGAGTCCGAGTTTCATGCCGACCGACCTTTCCGAGCCCGGGAGCCCGTTCTTGCCTCGATTGTTAGAACCTGTTCTACTCGATGCCGTGAGCCCCAGCCAAAGCAGCCCGGTGCAGATCGATGACCACGAGCCGCCCCTTTCAGCTCCACTGAAGCTGTCATTCGACTACACCCGTTCAGTAGGTTCCGTGCTCAGCCGGTTCTTCACCGAACTGCGCGGACGCCACGTCGTTGGCGTCCGCGGTTCGGACGGCCGAGTGCACGTGCCGCCTGCCGAGTTCGACCCCGTCACCTACGAGCCGTTGACGGAGATCGTACCGGTGGCCAGCGTCGGAACGGTGGTGTCGTGGACCTGGCAGCCGCAGCCGTTGGCAGGTCAGCCGCTGGACCGCCCGTTCGCGTGGGCGCTGATCAAACTCGACGGCGCCGACACCCCGCTGCTGCATGCAGTCGACGCGGGTTCTCCGGATGCCATCGCCACGGGAGCACGCGTGCACGTGCATTGGGTCGACGAACCCGTTGGCGCGATCACCGACATCGCCTACTTCGCGCTCGGTGACACCCCGGAGGACGTGGCGGAGAGCACCGACGAGCGGGACCCGGTGACGCTGCTGGTCACCCCCAGTTCCATCGAGATTCAGCACACCGCGTCGCTGCCCGAGAGCACCTTCCTGCGGGGGCTCGAGGACGGCAAGCTCGTCGGGGCCTACGCCATCCTGGACGGCGGCGAGAAGGGGAAGGTGTACTTCCCTGCGCGCGAGGCAGATCCGGCTACCGGTAAGCAACTCACCGAGTTCGTCGAGCTGCCGGACAAGGGCACGGTGACGACGTTCGCGATCATCAACATCCCGTTCGCCGGCCAGCGCATCAAGCCGCCCTACGTCGCGGCCTACGTACTGCTTGACGGCGCCGACATCCCGTTCCTGCACCTGATTCTCGAGATCGACGCCGCCGACGTGCGGATGGGCATGCGGGTCGAGGCGGTGTGGCGGCCACGCGACGAGTGGGGCCTTGGGATCGACAACATCGAGTACTTCCGGCCCACGGGCGAACCGGACGCCGAGTACGACACCTACAAGCACCACCTGTAAAGGCGCCCGGATGAGCGCTTGCGCGAAGACCAGAGGATGTAGCACATGACTTTTCGTGACGTAGCCGTCGTGGGGTTCGCACACGCCCCGCACGTCCGCCGCACCGAGGGCACCACCAACGGTGTCGAGATGCTGATGCCCTGCTTCGCCGAGATCTACGAAGACCTCGGCATCAAGCAGACCGACATCGGGTTCTGGTGCTCAGGCTCCGCCGACTACCTTGCCGGCCGGGCGTTTTCGTTCATCTCGGCGATCGACTCGATCGGCGCGGTACCGCCGATCAACGAGTCGCACGTCGAGATGGACGCCGCCTGGGCGCTGTACGAGGCCTATATCAAGCTGTTGACCGGCGAGGTCGACACCGCGCTGGTGTACGGGTTCGGCAAGTCGTCGGCGGGTACCCTGCGCCGCGTCCTGGCGATGCAGACCGATCCCTACACCGTCGCGCCCCTCTGGCCAGACTCGGTCTCGATGGCCGGATTGCAGGCCCGATTCGGGCTGGACTCGGGCAAGTGGACCGCCGAGCAGATGGCCCAGGTCGCACTCGACTCGTTCGCCGTCGCGGAGCGAGTGGATTCGGAGAAGCCCGCGAAGAGCATCGACGAACTGCTGAACCGACCGTACTTCGCCGACCCGCTCCGGCGCCACGACATCGCGCCGATCACCGACGGTGCGTCGGCGATCGTGCTCGCCGCAGGCGACAAGGCCCGCGAACTGCGCGAGAACCCCGCCTGGATCACGGGTTTCGAGCACCGCATCGAAACCCCGGTGCTGGGCGCACGGGACCTGACGACGTCGCCGTCCACAGCGGCGTCGGCGAAGGCCGCCACGGGCGGTGACACCGGCTCCATCGACGTGGCGGAGATCTACGCGCCGTTCACCCATCAGCACCTGATCCTCACCGAGGCCATCGGGCTCGGCGCATCGACGAAGGTGAACCCCTCCGGCGGCACGTTGGCTGCCAACCCGATGTTCTCCGCGGGGCTGGAGCGCATCGGCTTCGCGGCTCGGCACATCTTCGACGGCTCCGCCCAACGGGTACTGGCTCATGCCACCAGCGGCCCTGCGCTGCAACAGAACCTGGTTGCAGTGCTCGAAGGAAAGGACGGCAAGAACTGATGGCCGGAAACAAAGCCGCCGTCCTCGGCACCGGACAGACCAAGTACGTCGCCAAGCGCAAGGACGTCTCGATGAACGGCCTCGTGCGCGAGGCCATCGACAAGGCGCTGGCCGACTCGGGTTCGACGTTCGACGACATCGACGCCGTCGTGGTCGGCAAGGCGCCCGACTTCTTCGAGGGCGTCATGATGCCGGAGTTGTTCATGGCCGACGCTGTGGGTGCTACCGGCAAGCCGCTGATCCGGGTGCACACCGCCGGGTCGGTGGGCGGG
Organism: Mycobacterium sp. URHB0044; assembly: GCF_000620625.1. Lineage (GTDB taxonomy): Bacteria > Actinomycetota > Actinomycetes > Mycobacteriales > Mycobacteriaceae > Mycobacterium. Next base: position 430,375 of record NZ_JIAW01000003.1, read on the forward strand.
TCGACCGCCGTCGTCGCCGCCAGCCTGGTGCAGTCGGGGAAGTACAAGCGCGTGCTGGCCATGGCGTGGGAGAAGCAGTCGGAGTCGAACGCCATGTGGGCGTTGAGCATTCCGGTGCCCTTCACCAAGCCGGTTGGCGCAGGCGCGGGCGGCTACTTCGCGCCGCACGTGCGGTCCTACATTCGCCGCTCGGGCGCGCCGACGCACATCGGCGCCATGGTCGCGGTCAAGGACCGGCTCAACGGCGCCAAGAACCCGCTTGCCCACCTGCATCAGCCGGACATCACGCTGGAGAAGGTGATGGCATCGCAGATGTTGTGGGATCCGATCCGCTTCGACGAGACGTGCCCGTCGAGCGACGGTGCCTGTGCGTTGGTGATCGGCAACGAAGAGACTGCGGATGCCCGTGTGGCCGAAGGTCATCCGGTGGCGTGGATCCATGCCACCGCGTTGCGCACCGAGCCGCTGGCCTACTCCGGCCGCGATCAGGTGAACCCGCAGGCCGGCCGTGACGCGGCTGCGGCGCTGTGGAAGGCGGCGGGAATCACCAGCCCGATCGACGAGATCGACGTGGCCGAGATCTACGTGCCGTTCTCCTGGTTCGAGCCGATGTGGCTGGAGAACCTCGGCTTCGCGGCCGAAGGCGAGGGCTGGAAGCTCACCGAGGCTGGTGAGACGGCGATCGGTGGCCGCATCCCGGTCAACGCGTCGGGTGGCGTGCTGTCCTCGAATCCCATTGGCGCGTCGGGCATGATCAGGTTCGCCGAGGCGGCGATCCAGGTGATGGGCAAGGCGGGCGACCACCAGGTGGAGGGTGCCCGCAAAGCGCTCGGTCACGCGTACGGCGGTGGCTCGCAGTACTACTCGATGTGGGTCGTGTCTGCCGACAAGCCGAACCGATGACAAACCCCGAGGCCCCGGTGCACCTGGCGGGCAAGCGATCCCGCGAGGCGGCCATGGCGGGCGACAAGGAAGCCTGGCTGGCACTGTTCGCCGACGACGCCATCGTCGAGGATCCGATCGGCCCGTCGCACTTCGACCCCGAGGGCAAGGGGCACCGTGGCAAGGAGGCCATCGCGGCGTTCTTCGACATGGCGATCGCACCGAGCCAGCTGCAGTTCAACTTCGAGAAGACCTATCAGTGCGGCAATGAGGAAGCCAACGTCGGCACCATCGAAATCGTCGCGCAGGGCTTCCGGGTGACTGCCGAGGGCGTCTTCACCTACCGCGTGAACGACGAGGGCAAGATCGTCGCGCTGCGCGCCTATTGGGAGCTGGACCGCGCCGCCGCGAGCGCCACACCCGTCTAGACCGGCTCGAGGCCGTCGCGGTAGCGGCGGGCCAACTCCTGGTACGCACCGGGGTTGGTGTTGACCCACATTTCGGCGCCGGTGCCGGCGATCGGACCGCGCACCTTGGCCGGCGAGCCGGCGGCGAAAACCTCGTCGGGGATCTTCGTGCCGCCGACCACCAGCGAGTGCGCGCCGATCAGGCTGCGGCGCCCGACGATCGCACCGTCGAGCACCGTCGCATGATTGGCGATCACCGCTTCTTGACCGACGTGCACGCCGTGGATGACGCAGCTGTGCGCGACGGTCGCGCCGGGACCGATGTCGGTCGGGATGCCCGGAGGCGCGTGCAACACGCTGCAGTCCTGCACGTTGGCGCCCTCTCTGATGATGATGGGCGCGAAATCGGCTCGGAGCACGGCGTTGAACCACACCGATGCTCCCGCCTCGACGTGCACGTCGCCGATCAGCGTGGCCGTCGGCGCGACGAAGGCGCTTGGGTCGACGACCGGAGAACGTCCCTCGAACGAGAACAACGGCATCCACTAGATATACCGCAGCTAGATGCGCCGACATTGCGCAACGGGGGCCAAAAACTGTAACGTGTTCTAGTTAGAGACCCCAGAAACGGGAGGCCCACCGTGACTACGGAAACCGCAAGCGTCCGCGAGATCGACACCGGCACCCTGCCGGACCGGTTCGCGCGGGGCTGGCACTGCCTCGGCCCAGTGACCGACTACCAGGACGGTAAGCCGCACTCCGTTGAGGCGTTCGGCACCAAGCTGGTGGTGTTCGCCGACTCGAACGGTGACCTCAAGATCCTCGACGGTTACTGCAGGCACATGGGTGGGGACCTCTCGCAGGGCACCATCAAGGGCGACACGGTCGCCTGCCCGTTCCACGACTGGCGCTGGGGCGGCGATGGCAAGTGCAAGCTGGTGCCCTACGCCAAGCGCACCCCGCGCCTGGCCCGCACCCGCTCCTGGACCACCGACGTGCGCAGCGGTCTGCTGTTCGTCTGGCACGACGTCGAGGGCAACCCGCCCCCGCCCGAGGTGCGCATCCCGGAGATCCCCGAGTACGCGACCGACGAGTGGACCGAGTGGCGGTGGAACTCGATCCTCATCGAGGGCGCCAACTGCCGCGAGATCATCGACAACGTCACCGACATGGCGCACTTCTTCTACATCCACTTCGGGCTGCCGACGTACTTCAAGAACGTCTTCGAGGGCCACATCGCCTCGCAGTACCTGCACAACGTCGGTCGGCCCGACGTGAACGACCTGGGCACCTCGTACGGTGAGGCACACCTCGATTCGGAGGCGTCGTACTTCGGCCCGTCGTTCATGATCAACTGGCTGCACAACAACTACGGCGGTTACAAGGCCGAGTCGATCCTGATCAACTGCCACTACCCCGTCACCCAGGACTCGTTCGTGCTGCAGTGGGGCGTCATCGTCGAGAAGCCCAAGGGCATGGACGAGAAGATGACCGAGAAGCTGTCGCGCGTCTTCACCGAAGGCGTCAGCAAGGGCTTCCTGCAGGACGTCGAGATCTGGAAGCACAAGACCCGCATCGACAATCCGCTGCTGGTCGAGGAGGACGGCGCGGTCTATCAGATGCGGCGCTGGTATCAGCAGTTCTACGTCGACGTCGCCGATGTCACCCCGGACATGACCGACCGCTTCGAGATCGAGGTCGACACCACCGCGGCGAACGAGAAGTGGCAGGTCGAGGTCGAAGAAAACCTCAAGCACCAGGCCGAAGAGAAGGAAGCTGCCGAGCAGGCGACATGACCGCGCACGACGAGCGGATGCAGACGCCAGATGTCGACCGGCTGGCTCGCTCGATGCTGCTCCTGCACGGCGCGCACGACGACGACGATCATCCCGTCGGCGATGGCCGAAGCACTGGTTCGTGGAGCAAGGCGCCGGATTTCGCCGAAGATCCGCAACGCGCCGCGGCGGTGCGGGAGGCGACTGCTCGGGACCGCGAGCGCTACCTCAACGCGGGCCTGACGCCGGTCGACTGCCGGTTCTGCCACGTCACGGTCGCCGTCAAGAAACTGGGACCGGGACACACTGCGGTGCAATGGAATTCGGAGGCGTCACAGCGTTGCGCGACGTTCGCCGAGATCCGCGCCGGCGGCGGGGATCCCAGCCGCAGCCCGTCCTGCCCGCGGCTCGCCGACAGCATCAAGCATGCGGTGGCGGAGGGTTGCCTCGACGAGGTGTCGACCGCGCCGTCCCCCGGCGACGGCTAGCTCTTCTCTCAGAGGCCCTTGAACCGCTCCTTGACCGCCTCGGCGGTCAACCCGTAGTCCTCGAGCGAGTAGGTGTGCTTGGGCGTCCGCGGACCCCTCTTGCTCTCCTCGTGGCTGGCCTCGATCGCGGCGCGGCTTGCGTCGGTCAGCTCGATGCCGAAGTGGGAGTAGATGCCCTCGACGGCTCGTAGCGGATCGGCGATGAACTCGAAGTAGTCGAGATCGTAGAACTGGGCCTGATCGTGATTGGTGCGTTCGGCGTTGAACAGCTCGAGGCCCCGCGACCACGTCTCCATCTCGTCGCGCCCGATCACGTCGCCCTTGAAGCTGTTCGACCAACCCTCGGTCGTGTGATGGGCCAGCGAGCACATCGATGCCATGATGGTCTCCACGGGCCGGTGACATTGCACCACCAACGCATCGGGATACGCCGCGAACAATGCGTCCAGCGCGAACAGGTGGCTGGGATTCTTGAGCACCCACCGCTTCTCGGCATCGTTGAGGCCGATGAGCTGAAGGTTCTTGCGGTGCCGCTGATACGACTTCGTCCAGTCCTGCTTGGCGAGCCACTGCGAGTAGGTGGGCAGATGGGCGAGCGTCTCGTAGGACACCGAATGCAATGACTGTCGCAACAGCTGCCAGCACTCCTCGACCTCATCGGCGGTCATGTAGTGCAGGCCCGTGTAGTCCGGGTCCTCTTCGTGCGCCTTGGTGAACTGAGCGTCGAGCTGCGCGAAAACCGGGTTCTCCGACCAGGTTTCGCGGGGCGGACGCGGTTGCGGAAACTCGGCCAGCCACAGCTCGAGGCCCTGATGCGACGGATCCGCGGTGAGCAGGCGATGGATGAGGGTGGTGCCGGTGCGCGGCAGCCCGGTGACGAAGATCGGTCGTTCGATCTTCACGTCCGCGTGCTGGGGATACTGCTTGAACGCCGCCTCCGACACCAACCGTGCGACCAACGCGTTGCGCACGAAGAAGCGATTCATCTTGCTGCCGAGTTCTGTGAGGTCGGCGTCGCGGCGATAGGACTCGAGCAGCACGCCGAGCGCCTCGCGGTAGTTGTCGTCGTCGCTGCCGAAGTCGTCGAGACCGCAGGCCTTGGTGGCCGACGCGTGTAGATCCTCGACGGTGCCGACGTCGGTGCGGGTCACGCCTTGTACTCCCCGCAGTTCACGTCCAACGTCTGACCGGTGATGCCGCTGGACAGGTCACTGGCCATGAACAGGATCGCCGAGGCCACCTCGTCCTCCGTGGGCAGCCGCTTCAGGTCGGACGCGGCGGCGGTGGCGTCGTAGATCTGCTCGATCGTCGTGCCGTACTTGCCGGCCTGGTGATTGAAGTAGCTTTCCAACGTTTCGCCCCAGATATATCCGGGCAGAATCGAATTCACTCGAATGCCCTGCTCACCCAGTTCAGTCGCCAACGACTGTGACATCGCCAGCAATGCCGATTTGGCGATCTTGTAGGCGCCGTACTTGGCCTGCGAATGCCGGACCACCATCGAGTTCACGTTGACCACCGAGCCCTTGGCCTCGGCGAGCGCCGGTGTGAAGCCCTGGGTCAGCCGCAGCGCGCCGAAGACCGTCAGCTCGATGGCCTCGCGGATGTGTTCAAACGTGGTGTTCGCCAAGGGTTTCATCGACGGCACCCGGAAGGCGTTGTTGATGAGCACGTCGACCTTGCCGTACGCCTTGAGCGACTCGGAGACCAGGTTGTCAACCTGCCCTTCGTCGGTGATGTCGGTGCCCACCGACACCGCGCGTCTGCCCATGTCGGTGACCTGCTTGGCGACGTCCTCGAGACGTTCGACGGTCCGCGCTGCGAGCACCAGGTCGGCGCCGTTCTCGGCACATCGCCGCGCCAGGGTCGTGCCGAGCCCTGGGCCGAGGCCGCTGATCACCACTACCTTGCCTTCGAGCAATCCGGCCATCTGCTAGCCCACCATTCTTTCGCCAATTTGCTTCTGGCGGAGAGCGATCCGCGCTCGCCAGTCTTGCTCGGAGATCTTGTTCGACTCGTAGTACGGCAACGCGGCGGGCACCTGATCGATGTCGAGGAGTTCGACGGTCGGACCGTCGGCCTCGGTGAGCTCCCGCGACACCCGCTGCCAGCGGAACTGCAGGAAGCCCTTGCGATGCCCGAGGGTCTCCACCCAGTTCGTCACGCCAGGGTTCTGATCGGACACCACCATGCGGATCTTGCCGTCCGGATCCGCTTGCGCCTGAGTGCCATTCAGCGAAGTCTGATGATTGATGTAGTCCAGCGAGATGTACCACAGGCTGCCGAGCTGGAAGCCGAGGTACGGCGCGTCGGTGACGGGCAGGGTGATGACCAGCGCCTGGTCCGGCGTCAGGTCGAACTGTCCGGCCGACGAGTACTGGGTGGCCAGCCCACCGGGCGTCAGCCGGGGCGGGACCATCGTGTTGGCTGGGCTGTCGGTGTAGAACCACTGCGGGAACTGCAGCCAGGTCTTGACCCGCTGGACCAGCTGCTTGCCCGCTACGGCGTAACGCTTTTCGATCAGTTCACGGGTCAGCGGCGGTGGGGCGGTCCCCGCGGTGTCCGTGCGCGAGATGGCGAACGAGCCACGCTGCGCCGACCAGTCGTTGTACACCTCGCGGATGACGAGCTGGGACGGACCGGGCGGCGTGAAACGCCATTCGAAGGTGCCGTCGGCGGCGATGTCGAGCTTGCGGTCGTCGAACGCCGTTTCGCTGTCCGGCACGTTGTCGTCGGTGTACTCGCCGCCGAGGAGCTGAAAGCTCACGTCGGTGGTGGTGCCGCGCTTACCCGTCACCACGTACTCGTGGCCGGGCTGCACCCGCGTGCCGAAGTACATCGTGTCCGGATTGTCCAGGCCCATCTTGGTGAACGGGCCCGTGCCGCTGTGCAGGAACGGATGGTCGCGGTCGTAGTCGAACGCGACGTGCGTGCACGCCGCGATGCAACCGGCCAGGTACTGCAGTCCTTCGAGGAGGTCGGCCTCGGATTCGATGAAGGGCGCGGCAGCGACCAGACTTTCGGCCTCGGCGATCGCCTCGGCCAACGGGGTTGAGAACATCGATGTTCGCCCTTCGCGGTTCAGTATTGGACCGGGGTGGTAGACATTTCGATATTGACACTAGAACGCGTTCTAGTTTTCGTCAACGCATGATCAGCTGTGGCCGTTCCATATCTGTAACAGATGGGTACAATTCTGCAATGACGAGCACCGAGTCGTCCCGTCGGACGTCGCCGCCCACCGAACGGGTGGTGGCGGTGCTCGACTTCCTGGCGCGGCACCCGAACGACCGTTTCGGGGTATCGGACCTGGCCCGGCGCCTCGGTTTGAGCAAGCCCACGTGCCTCGGCATCGTGAGCACGCTCGCCGCGGCGGACTATCTGGTGCGTGACGGGCAGGACAAGACGTATCGGCTTGGGCCGGCGCTGATCTCGCTCGGGCACACCGCACAGGAGTCGATGCGGGTGAACCCCGCTGCCCGCGAGCAGTTGCGGCGGCTCTCGTCGACCTTCGGCACCACCGCTGCACTGTCGGCGGTCATCGACGATCGCATCACCCTGTTGGAACTCGTCGGGCCGCCGGGGGCGGACGTCGGCGTCCGAGTCGGCCAGAGCTACCCATTCGCCCCGCCGGTGGGCCTGATGTTCGTCCTCTGGGACGACGAAGCGCTGCGGGGCTGGTTGCGCAAGGAGCCGACGATCCCGCTGCGCACCGACACCGACCGGTTGGACCGCGTGATCGCCGAATGCCGCGCCTCGGGCTACCTGGTGGAGCGGCTGACACCGGGCGGACGACGCCTCTACGCACTGATGGCGGGCATGTCGAGCGCGCTGCCCGACGAACTGCGGGCCCTGCTCGGCGAACTGGTCTCCGACATCGGTGAGCGGGTCTACCTGCGCAGTGAGGCCTCCGCCCGGCAACGCCATGACGTCAGCGTCATCTCCGCACCCGTCTTCGATCACCACCGGCGCCAGGCGATGGTGGTGTCGTTACAGATCGGGCGGGCGATCACCGACGGCGAGATCACCAGATGCGCCCGCGGTCTGGTGGCAGCCGCCGACGCACTGACGGCCGGGCTCGGCGGACTCAAGCCGGATCGGCCGACGCCTTAGCTGGTGGCCGCCAGCGCGAACGGCAACACGTCCGGCGCACCGGCGGCCCGCACGACGCGGGCGGCCATCGTCAACGTCCAGCCGGTGTCGGTGACGTCGTCGACCAGCAGCACCGGGCCGCCCGCCGAGCCGATCACGCCAGGATCCGGCGGCAGCCACGATCCCTCCAGCGCCGCCACCCGGTAGGCCGAGTTGGCCGCCGTCACCGGCCTGCGTTCCGGCGCGTACTCGAGTCTGCCGAGGTCGGTGAGCCTGCCGAGCCGGGCGAGTTCGCGCGCCAGCGACGAGATCAGTAGCGGGTGCCGGTCGGAGTCCATCGCCAGCACCGCGGTGGGTCGGGTCTGCCAGTCCCACGACGCCAGTACCTTCACCGCGGCCTGCACGACGTCGTCGGAGACCTCGCCGTCGGGTTCGTCGAGCAGACGTCGCAACCTGGCACCCCACCCGAGGTCGGTGAGCCTGCCGATGACGCGGCCGGGTGCGGGGCCGTCGCCGATGCGTCCGCTCAGCTGCACGCCGAGCTTCCCGAGGCCGGACGGCCACTGCTTGCGGGGCGTGATCTCCACGCCGGGGCGCATCAACCGCGCGCGGGTGTCCTCGGCGGCGGTCGCGTCGACTTTCGCGTCGTAGCGCGTTCCCGCGCAGTTGTCGCACCGCCCGCAGCGCTCCCCTTCGCGGAGTTCGGGGTCGTCGAGTTGACCGCGCAGGAATGCCATCCGGCAGCCGTCGGTGGCCTGATAGTCGAGCATCGCCTGCTGTTCGCGCTTGCGCGCTTCGTCGAGCTTGCGGTAGCGCGCCTCGTCGTACTCCCACGGTTCCCCGGTACCGACCCAGCCGCCCTTCACGCGACGCACGGCACCGTCGACGTCGAGCACCTTGAGCACCATCTCCAGCCGGGTCCTGCCGAGGTCGACGAGGGGCTCCAGCGCGGGCGTCGACTGCGGGCGGTCGGGCTCGAGCGCACGAATGACGTTGCGCACCATGGCCTCCGACGGGAATGCGACGGAGGAGAAGTAGCGCCAGACGTCCTGGTCCTCGTGACCGGGCAGCAGCACTACCTCGGCGCTGGCCGTCGACCGGCCGGCACGACCGACCTGCTGGTAGTAGGCGATGGGCGAGGACGGTGCCCCGAGGTGGACGACGAATCCGAGGTCCGGTTTGTCGAACCCCATGCCGAGTGCCGACGTGGCGATCAGCGCCTTGACCCGGTTGGCGAGGAGGTCGGTCTCGAGTTGTTCGCGTTCGGCCGTCTCGGTCGAACCGGTGTACGCCGCTACCGGGTGGCCCTGCTCGCGCAGCAGCGCCGCGACGTCGTGGGCCTGTGCGACGGTGAGCGTGTACACGATGCCCGACCCGGGAAGCGAATCGATATGTGCGGCAAGCCATGCCGCGCGCTGCGCCGGGTTGCCGGCCTTGACCACGGACAGTCGCAACGACTCGCGGTCCAGCCCGCCACGCAACACCAGCGTGTCCTGTCCCCCGACGCCCAGCTGACTCGCGACGTCGTCGACAACGCGGTCGTTGGCGGTCGCCGTCGTCGCCAACACCGGAACGTTGGTACCCAGCTCGGCGATCAGCGTCCGGATGCGGCGGTAGTCGGGCCGGAAGTCGTGACCCCAGTCCGACACGCAGTGCGCCTCGTCGACCACGACGAGTCCGGCGTCATGGGCGAGCGCGGGCAGCACCTGGTCACGGAAGTCGGGATTGTTGAGCCGTTCCGGACTGACCAGCAGCACGTCGAGCTCGCCGCCGCGGACCCTCTCGTGGATCTCGTCCCAGTCCGTGACGTTGCTCGAATTGATGGTCGCGGCATGGACGCCCGCCCGATCGGCGGCAGCCACCTGGTTGCGCATCAGGGCCAGGAGGGGCGACACGATCACCGTCGGCCCGTGACCGGTCGCCCTCAGCAGCTTGGCGGCGATGAAGTAGACCGCCGACTTGCCCCACCCGGTGCGCTGCACGACGAGCGCGCGACGGCGCTGCACCACCAGCGCCTCGATCGCGACCCATTGGTCGTCGCGCAACACCGCCTGCGGTCCGGCCAGCTGCTCGAGGATCGCTTGCGCCTGTTCGCGGGTGGCCATCAGGGGCGAGCGAAGCGACGGGGGGAGATCATGAGGCCATGGTGTCAGTCGGCAATGACATCAATACGCGTAGGTGTTCGCGGGTTTGTCGATCCGGGTCACGTTCTCGACGGCCATCGTCGGGATGAAGCCGTCACCGGCCTGTGCCGAGCCGGGGACGATCTGGCCCTGGATCCGCAGCCAGGTGTCCTCGGGATAGCCTGCCGCGGCCTCGACGCCGGCACCGGTCAGGTGCACGCGGGCGAGTTGCGCGTCTGCCGCGCAGCAGACGATGACGACGCGGCCGAGGTCGACGCCCTCGGCGTGGTGCAGCGTGAAACCAGACAGGGTGATCGACCGGCCGTCCAGCGAGTTGGCGGAATCGGCGGCCGCGCGCATCACGGCCTCCGGCAACGACACCGACGGCGCGGGACCCGGCGGCAGCGGCGGGAACGGCCTGCGCTGCGGTGCGGACACGGCCGCCTGCGGACTGGCGCCGCTGGCGTTCAGCGGTGGCGGCACCACGAACGCCACCATGGCGATCGGGACGAGCAGCAGCCACGTCAGCCACGTGCGGTGCGAGTGCCCGTGCCCGTCGTCCTCGCGGGCGGCGTGCCGAAGGTCGCGGACGACGGCCGCCACTCCGAGCCAGATGAGGACCGCCGCGGCCAGGATCAACCACGGCAGCAGTCCCGGCTTCACGTAGTTGAGGTAGGTCCCCTTGGCGAGCATCACCGCGGTGCTGAGCCCGATCAGAAGGAGGACGACGTTCTGCGTGCCGCGGGTCATCGGCCGCCGCCCAGAATCGCCAACCCGACGATCGTCGCGATCACCGTGGCCACCACGAACGTGGCCGGGCCGAACCGCACCGCGAACCGGCGGCCGAACATGCCTGCCTGCATCGCGGACAGCTTCACGTCGAACGCGGGTCCGACGACGAGGAACACCAGCCGCGGAACCAAGCGCAGCATCGTCATGCTGGCCGCGACGAATGCGTCGGCCTCGGAGCAGAGCGCCAGGACGACTGCGAGCACGGCCATGACCGGGACGCTGATGACGAGATTGCCTGCGAGGTGGCCGTACACCCAGGCGGGCACCAGGACGTGCAATGCTGCGGCCGCGGCGGCACCCACCACCAGGTAGGACGCGGCCTGCAGGAAGTCGTGGCGCGCCGCCTCGGTGAAGACCGTCCACCGCGATGAGCCCTCGGCGGGCGGTTCGGGAAGATCGCGGGTGACCCATTCGTCCCGACCGAAGCGCGACCACAACAGTCCCATCACGACCGCGGTGGCCAGCGAGGCCAGGCAGCGGGCCAACACCATCGCGGGTTCGCCGGGAAACGCCACGGCCGTCGCCACCAGCACAACCGGGTTGATCGCGGGCGCCGACAGCATGAACGTCAAGGCGGCCGCTCCGCTCGTGCCTGGCCCGAACAGCCGTCGTGCCACGGGCACCGATCCGCACTCGCAACCCGGCAGCGCCGCGCCGCCCACCCCGGCCACCGCGACGGCCAGTGCCGGACTGCGCGGCAACCAGCGGGACAGCCGCTCGGCGCTGACGAATGCGGCGATCAGTCCACTCACGACGACGCCGAGCACCAGAAACGGCAGTGCCTGGACGAACACGCCGCAGAACACCGTCGCCGCGGTACTCAGGTCCGGAGAACCTGCCACGAACGCACTCATCGCGCCGGCGGAAATCGCCAGCGCGATGAGGCTGATCAGCAAGACTTCGAGTGAACCGACACGTCGTTTGTGCTCGGTCGGCGCGGTGGTCACCGTGCCATCTTGCCCACTGTTGCTGTTAGACGGCCGTCCGCAGCGCGTCGGTCAGCTCGTTCGGTGACACCTGGATGCCGCACTGCGACGACAGTTCGGTGACGGGCTGCTGAATGCCCTTGAGCTCATCGGCGACCTTCGGGTTGTCCGCGAAGTAGGTGCGGTACGACACCTGCGCCTCGGTGGGCGACTGCTTCGCGATGTCCGTCAAGGCCTGGTTGGTCTGCGGATGCGTCTGCAGATACGTGCTCATCGACAGCTGCACCGAGCTCTGGGCGGTCGCGACCCCGCTCGCGCTGCACTGGTCGGGGGCCGCGTTCGCGCTCGGCATCAGAATTGCCGCTGATGCGATGCCTCCAAGCAGGCCGCCTGCGAACATGACATACAGCCCGCGACGGACGGTCGTTTCGGACATCCTCATGTTTGCCTCCTTCGGTCTGCGATGTGTTCATCGCCGCCGAAGGCCTAGCCGAATGACCGCGGACCAAAACACGCCGCCCCACTCGCGGCTCCTCGCCCCGCCTTCGTTCGTGCAGGCCACCCCCGCGAACCGGACAACCGAAAATTCTTGGTTAGCCCGGCTATGTGACGACGCTCAGATCCGCAGTCTTGGCAAAACCAGCGGTTACGATCCGGTGACCATGACGCACAGCGCTGAACCGGACGACGAGGAAACGCATCGGTGGGGCGCGTACGCACCCATCGTGTCGCGTGCGGCGACCCTCGCACCCACGGTGATCTCGGTCGTCGCACTCGGGATTGCGATCTGGGCGCTGACGAGCCCGCGGTCCGACACCCCGCCAGCACCGACTGCGCAGCAGGTCACCGAGGCAAAGGGGCGCGCGTGCGACGCGTATGGCCGGGCCCGCACCGCCGTCGCGCTGCAAACCCGCACCGAGGTCGGTACGGACCCGACCGCGGCCCAAGCGGTCGCGGCCAACGCGCGCTTGGCGATGGCAGTCGGAAGCCAGCACATCATCGACAATCTGAGCCCAGAGGTGCCGTCCGAGTTGGCGGGACTACTGCGTTCGGTCGCGACGGACCTTCAAGACCTCACGATCAACGCCCTGGCCGGGACCACCGACGCCGACACGGGTCAGGTCACGCGCCTGCAAGACCTCGAGGCGACGAGCGCGAAGATCGTCGAACTGTGCAAGTGAGTGCTGTGCAAGTGAGTCGTCGGACCGGTCCGGCCTAGCCCTCTCCGGATCCGTCGCCCGCACCGTCGGTGCCTGCGCCGGTCGAGTCGGTGCCACTCGTCGTCTCGGGCCGGTTGCCGGTGAAGGCGCCGAACCCGTTGCTGATGAAGTCGGTGACCGGCTTGAACGGATTGCTTCCTGCCGCATCAGACGCAGTGGTCGATGGCTTGACGGGGGGAGCGCCGTTGACGCCCGGGATGACGGGCGTTGACTTCTCGTCGTTTACCCGGGAGGTCTTCGATACCGGCGTCTCGGTCTCGTCGGCGGATGTCTCCGGTGCCGCCTCGACGGACCTGGCGCTGGAGGCCGGAGCGGCGAGGGTCACCGGAACCGGGGCCGGGACCGGAAGCCCACCACCGGGCTGGACCACGCCGGGCGGCGGCGGAGTGAGAGGCGCGAACGGGGTGCTGCCAGCGGTCATGTCGGGGGCCATCGCGAACGAGATGAACGACGGACCGGCATTGGTGGTGATGGCCGGCAGGACGTTGAAGTCGAACGTCATCGAGCCGACCTGCGTCGTGGTGTGCAGGCCGCCGATGCGGAAGTCGTTCGGCGGGCCACCCGTGAAGTTGTCCGACGTGACGAAGCCCGTGGTGCCGGTATTGGTGATGACCCCGGGTATGCCTGCTGACCACCGGCCGATGTCGACGGCACTGAAGTTGTCGTTCAGACCATTGGGTATGGGCAGTAGGCCCCCGCCCGGAGCCTGGGTGAAGCCGATGGCCTTGAGGACGTTGAGATTGAAGAAGGCAGGGCCGAGCTGGTTGGACGTTTGGAGGACGCCGGCGTGGGTGCCGATGATCGGATCCCACGAAGCGGCATTGTCGGTGAAGCCCACTGCGCCGGTGCTGCTGGCGAGGCCGACGACCCCGGTAACCCACTGGTCCATTTGGGTGTAGTTGGCCGTGGCCGTGTTGCTACCGGGCGGCGGCTGGCTGGCGCTGAAGGCCCTCAACGAATCCAGGCCGAAGGCCAGCGGACCCAATTGATTTGCTGCCTGCAGGGCACCCGTCGCCCCGGTGGCGAAGTTGCCACCGGCGGCGGCCCCAGCGGCGGCGGACAAGGCGGCCGCGCCGGCAGTGCTGGTCGACGGGTCGGGTGCAACGACCCACGGATAGATCTGACTGAAGCTGAAGACCGGCCGCACCTCGGGAATGGTGACCGGTGCGGGATTAGCGGTGGACAGAGCGTAATGAGTGAGCAGCAACGCTCCAGCACCAACTGCGGCGATCCCAGTGCCACTGAAGCAGCAAACGGTCCTGATCATGATTTTCCCTCTGTGAGCCGGTGTACTGGCGATTTAGTGAAGTATAAAACTAACGCTTCAGTCAACAAGCCATTTCGTGCCAGCTAATAACGGAACCGGTTGTTTTGCATTCGCTGATGGTACTACCCGCTCAGTGATTTGCTAACCCGACACAGAAAAATCTGGGTGGCAGGCACGGAATCCGTTGATGGCCGTGTGCCTGAGTTACCTCGTCGGACGAGGAGGACCAGCTAGGCCGAGGCGGCCGCGTCCTGTTCGCGCTTGATCTCCAACGCGATGTCGATGAGTTGGTCTTCCTGGCCGCCGATCAGTTTGCGTTGCCCTGCGCGGTGCAGCAGCTGGTGTGCGGGCACGCCGTAGCGCTCGGATTGGCGGATGGCGTGCTTGAGGAAGCTGGAGTACACCCCGGAGTAGCCCATGATGAGGGCGTTGCGGTCCAGCAGGCACTCGGCGGGCATGGCGGGGGCGACCACTTCCTCGGCGGCGTCGGCGATGTCGAAGAAGTCGATGCCGGTCTTCACGCCGATCTTGTCGAACACGCCGATGAGCGCCTCGACGGGCGCATTGCCCGCACCCGCGCCGAACCGCCGGCAGGACCCGTCGATCTGCTTGGCGCCCGCGCGGACGGCCTCGATCGAGTTGGCGACGCCGAGGCCGAGGTTCTCGTGGCCGTGGAAGCCCACCTGAGCATCGTCGCCGAGCTCGGCGACCAGCGCGGCCACCCGGTCGGCGACACCCTCGAGCACCAGCGCCCCGGCCGAGTCGACGACGTAGACGCACTGGCAGCCGGCGTCGGCCATGATGCGGGCCTGAGCGGCGAGCTTCTCCGGGCTGATGGTGTGGCTCATCATCAGGAACCCGACCGTTTCCAGGCCGAGTTCGCGGGCCAGCCCGAAGTGCTGGATGGAGGTGTCGGCTTCGGTGCAATGGGTCGCGATGCGGCAGATCGAGCCGCCGTTGTTCTGCGCTTCCTTGATGTCTTCCTTGGTGCCCACACCGGGCAGCATGAGGAAGGCGATCTTGGATTCGGTGGCCGTCTCGGCGGCCAGCTTGATCAACTCCTGCTCGGGAGTCTTGGAGAACCCGTAGTTGAAGCTCGAGCCGCCCAGTCCGTCACCGTGGGTGACCTCGATGACCGGCACGCCTGCGGCGTCCAATGCCGCGACGATCGCACCGACTTCGTCCTTGGTGAACTGGTGGCGCTTGTGGTGCGACCCGTCGCGCAGCGACGTGTCGGTCATCCGGACGTCCCACATCGGGTCGAAGTAGATGTCGTCGGTGCTCATGCCTGCCCTCCAGTGGCCGCGGCGAGGGATTCCTTCGCGATTTCCTCGCCGACCTTCGTCGCCGCGGCGGTCATGATGTCCAGGTTTCCCGCATACGGCGGCAGGTAGTCACCCGCACCCTCCACTTCGACGAACGTGGTGACGAGGTGGTTGCCGCCGTTGTACACCGTCGGTTCGTCGAACTGCGGCTCGTTGAGCAGCCGGTAGCCGGGCACGTAGGTCTGCACCTCGGCGACGACGTCCTTGATCGACTGCGTGATCGCGTCGTGGTCGGCGTCCTCGGGAATGGCGCAGAAGATGGTGTCGCGCATGATCATTGGCGGATCGGCGGGGTTGAGGATGATGATCGCCTTGCCACGCTTGGCGCCGCCGATCACCTCGACCCCGGCGCTGGTGGTCTTGGTGAACTCGTCGATGTTGGCCCGCGTGCCAGGCCCCGCCGATGCGCTGGACACCGACGCCACGATCTCGGCATACGGCACGTCGACGATGCGGGAGACGGCGTAGACCATCGGGATGGTGGCCTGCCCACCGCAGGTGACCATGTTGACGTTCGGTGCGTCGAGGTGCGCGCGCAGGTTGGCAGGCGGGATCACCCCTGGGCCGACGGCCGCAGGCGTCAGGTCGATCGCGCGGATGCCCGCCTCGGCGTAACGCGGCGCGGCGTCGCGGTGCACGTAGGCACTGGTCGCCTCGAACACCAAATCCGGCTTCTCCGACTGCGACAGCAGCCAATCGACGCCCTCGTGACTCGTCTCCAGGCCCAACTTGCGGGCCCGCGCGAGGCCCTCGCTGTCGGGGTCGATGCCGATCATCCAGCGCGGCTCGAGCCACTCCGAGCGCAGGAGCTTGTAGAGCAGATCGGTACTGATGTTGCCGGACCCGACGATCGCGACCGATGCCTTGTGCGGCATGCCTAACTCCTCATTACTCGAAAGACAGTCGGACTGAACCTAGTCCGTCGAAATCTGCTACGAAATCGTCGCCTGGACGTGCATCTATCGCACGCGTGCAGGAGCCCGGCAGCACGATGTCGCCGGCTTTCAGGCGCACGCCGAACTGGTCGACCTTGCGGGCCAGCCATGCCACGGCCGTCACCGGATTGCCGAGCACCGCGTCACTGCGTCCCTCGGCGACCTTCTCACCGTTGCGCGTGAGTACCGCGTCGATGTTGCGGATGTCGATGTCCTTGGGCGACACCCGACCCTTGCCAAGCACCCAGCCCGCCGAGGACGCATTGTCGGCGATCGTGTCGCACAACTTGATCTTCCAGTCGGTGATGCGGGTGTCGATCAGCTCGATCGACGGTGCGAACGCGGCAGTCGCGGCCAGCACGTCGTCCTCGGTGCAACCCTCCCCCGGCAGATCGTCGGCCAGGATGAAACCCACCTCGACCTCGACGCGGGGATAGAGGAAGCGGCCCGCAGCGACCGGGACGTCCTCGAAGACCGCCATCTCGTCGAGCAGATGGCCGTAGTCGGGCTCGTCGACACCCATCATCTTCTGCATGGCCTCCGACGAGAGGCCCACCTTGTGCCCGATGACCCGTGCGCCCTCGGCGACCCGCTGCCGGATGTTGATCAACTGAATCTCGTACGCATCGACGACGTCGATGTCGGGATAGGCGTCGGTCAACGGCTTCATCGGCACCTTGCTGCGCTCGGCATCGGCAAGCTCGGCGGCCAGTTCATCCCGCACTTCTTCGGACAACATCGGTGAAGTCCCCTCGTTTCGTCGACCGGCACAGTTGTGGGTCGGCCGGGCAATTCTATAACGTGTTCTACATGACTGGACAGGAGTACGACGTCGTCGTAGTCGGAAGCGGCGCGGCAGGGTTGGTGGCCGCACTCACCGCCGCCCACCAGGGACTCTCGACATTAGTCGTCGAGAAGGCTCCGCACTACGGCGGTTCCACTGCGCGGTCAGGTGGTGGCGTATGGATCCCGAACAACGAGATCCTCAAGCGCGACGGCGTCACCGACACGGCCGAAGCGGCCCGTACGTACCTGCACACGATCATCGGCGACGTCGTCCCGCCGGAGAAGATCGACACCTACCTGGACCGCGGTCCGGAGATGCTGTCGTTCGTGCTGAAGAACTCACCGCTGAAGATGTGCTGGGTGCCCGGCTACTCCGACTACTACCCGGAGACGCCCGGTGGCCGCCCGGCCGGACGCTCCATCGAGCCGAAGCCGTTCAACGCGCGCAAACTCGGTGCCGACGAAGCCGGGCTGGAGCCTGCGTACGGCAAGGTGCCGCTGAACGTCGTCGTGATGCAGCAGGACTACGTCCGGCTCAACATGCTGAAGCGCCACCCGCGTGGTGTGCTGCGCAGTCTGAAGATCGGCGGCCGCACCATGTGGGCCAAGGCCACCGGAAAGAACCTCGTCGGCATGGGCCGGGCCCTGATTGCGCCGCTGCGCATCGGCCTGCAGAAGGCCGGTGTGCCCGTCGAGCTGAATACGGCGCTGACCGACCTGTACGTCGAGGACGGCGTTGTCCGCGGTATCTACGTGCGCGACACGAGCGCACCGGAATCGGATGAGCCCCGCCTGATTCGGGCTCGCCGCGGCGTGATCCTCGGCAGCGGCGGCTTCGAGCACAACGAGCAGATGCGGGTGAAGTACCAGCGCGCCCCGATCACCACGGAGTGGACCGTTGGCGCGGTGGCGAACACGGGCGACGGCATCCTCGCCGCCGAGAAGCTCGGTGCCGCACTGGAATTCATGGAGGACGCGTGGTGGGGGCCGACGGTGCCGCTCGTCGGCGCACCGTGGTTCGCTTTGTCCGAGCGCAACTCACCCGGGTCGATCATCGTCAACACCAGCGGCAAGCGATTCATGAACGAGTCGATGCCCTACGTCGAGGCGTGCCACCGGATGTACGGCGGCGAATACGGTCAAGGGCCCGGGCCCGGCGAGAACGTGCCCGCGTGGCTGGTGTTCGACCAGCAGTACCGCGACCGCTACATCTTCGCGGGTCTGCAACCCGGACAACGGATTCCGAAGAAGTGGTTGGACTCTGGCGTGGTGATCAAGGCCGACACCCTGGAGGAGCTCGCCGCGAAGACGGGTCTGCCGGTGGAGGACTTCAAGGCCACGGTCGAGCGGTTCAACGGTTTCGCCCGCTCGGGTGTGGACGAAGACTTCAAGCGCGGCGAGAGCGCATACGACCGTTATTACGGTGATCCGACCAACAAGCCGAACCCCAATCTGGGCGAGATCAGCCACGGGCCGTTCTACGCGGCGAAGATGGTGCCCGGCGACCTCGGCACGAAGGGCGGCGTGCGCACCGACGTGTACGGCCGGGCCCTGCGCGACGACGGTTCGATCATCGATGGCCTCTACGCAGCGGGCAATGCCAGCGGACCGGTGATGGGCCACACCTATCCCGGTCCGGGCGGCACCATCGGGCCTGCCATGACATTCGGCTATCTGGCCGCGCTGCACGTGGCAGGGAAGGCGTAGACCGGATGCCGATCAATCTCGCCGAGGCGCTCGGGGCCGAACTCGATCCCATCGAATTCTCCTGGAGCAGTAGCGATGTGCAGCTGTACCAGCTGGGCCTCGGAGCAGGCACCGACCCCATGGACAAGCGCGAGTTGCGCTACCTGGCCGACGACACCCCACAGGTGCTGCCGACATTCGGCAACGTGGCGCAGACCTTCCACATGACCGAGCCGCCGACCGTTCGGTTCCCTGGCATCGACATCGAACTGTCCAAGGTGCTGCACGCCAGCGAGGCCATCACCGTTCCTGGGCCGATCCCACCGTCGGGCACCGGACGGGCGGTGACGCGGTTCACCGAGATCTGGGACAAGGGCAAGGCCGCGGTGATCTGGTCCGAAACCACGGTGACCACGCCGGATGGCACCCCGCTGTGGACGCAGAAACGGTCGATCTTCGCCCGCGGCGAGGGCGGCTTCGGCGGCGACCGCGGACCCTCGACGTCATCGGCACCTCCCGAACGCGCGCCGGACTTCGAGCTCGACGTTCCGGTGTCCCCCCAGCAAGCGCTGCTCTACCGCATGTGCGGGGACCGCAATCCGCTCCATTCGGATCCGGAATTCGCTGCAGCCGCTGGGTTTCCGCGGCCAATCCTGCACGGCCTCTGCACGTACGGCATGACGTGCAAGGCAATGACCGACGCGCTGCTCGACGGCGACAGCTCGCGGGTCGGCAGCTACGGTGCCCGCTTCGCCGGCGTGGTGTTCCCGGGGGAGACGCTGAAGGTGAGCGTCTGGAAGGAAGGCGACGGCTTCCAAGCCGCGGTCACCGTGCCCGGACGTGAAGACGCTGTCGCGCTGGCCGGCGTCGAGTTGATCCCCGTTTAAATCCTCTGGGGCTCAACCGGTCCGGCGCTTCGGACGCACAATCGGCACGTCGTGCAGTGCCGTGTCGGCCCATGACCGGGCGGACGGACACCTCCGCAGGTGCTTGTAGACGAGATCGTGCAACTCAGGTGCCTCCGCGGTCAACGAGACGATCACCAACGGGACGGAAAGGCTTTCCCCGCAGCCACCCGGGCATTCGACGGTGAGGACCTCCGGTGATGCAAAGGAACCTGCGGTCTCCGACTGAGCCAACGGAATCGCTGGCTGACAACCGCCTTTCGTTGCGTGAATGAGCGCGTCAATCTTGGCGGACGACAGCAGCATGTGCGATCTGCCGATCCAGCCGCAGCTGCATTGGGCTCGGCTACTGTGGCGCGGCCGCATCGCGATCACGACGCCCGCGCTATCCCCCCTAGCCACGTGTGCGAATCTCCTTCACCGGCGAGTAGTGATGTCGAGTGACCAAAACCCCCGTAGAGATCATCGACTCCAACGCCGTGTGGCGCAGATCACACCAGGCTATTCTTTGCTAGAAACGCCGTCAAGCGCATGAGTCGCCACCGACGCGAGTTTCGACGCCTGGGTCAACCCCAGGCACATCAGGGGCCTCAGGCGGCGAAGTGCCACGGCCGATTCAACGCGTGGGCGCGGGGCACCAGCCGCAAGTCATCATGAATATGCAGGTAGAAACCATTTGCGTCGACAATTAGTTCCTTAGTCCGATCTTGCCGTTCCTGCCGATCGGAGCATTTGGCTACGCCGACGGGGAAGTAACTCCGGCAACCCAATTGGGCTATATGTCACCAACTGCCACGAGATTGCTGTGATGCGTGCCGAGGAGCCTTCAGACCCTTTAGAACTCGTCGGGCGAGGCCGCGAATTGCGGCCTCGCCCGACGAGTGGTCCTTCGATTTCATTGCCGACAACGCCGGCCGGTTCGTTCCCCCATTCGAGGCTGGCGCTTCAGATCCCTAACCGCGAGTTGAATCCCTCGTGAGTGCGGACAGCGGCCGTACCCACCCCCTACTGGCGATTGCAACATGCAGTCGACACCTGCGGGTGGCGCCCGCGACGTGGGCGTGGACCCACAGCCGTTAGGCGACGACCAGTCCAACTGCAGTTGACTCATGGTCGGCACCCCCTTCCCAACGGCTGGGGCCCACACCGCGGTCTGGATGTGGCATTGCCCTAAACGCTAGGCCTTTGCTAAAACTACTGTCAAGCGTTCATCAATTAACCGATGAGCAAATTTGAATTGATTTCGGCGCCGAATTCGTATGGCTTGGCTGTCCATCCTCGAGCCGTCGTTCAGGATGCACGTCGTGGTTTCGATGCCGCCCGATCCCGTCGGCTCCAGCGTCGCCCGCCCAGAAAGGGCCGAAGCGTATTCACGCAGTTCACGTCATTGCGGCCCGCCGCCGTGTGCTCTCGTGCAAGAATCCGCACCCGAATCCCAGCACGGGCAACGAGACTTCGCCACACGGACCATGCCCTGAGCGGTTGTTCACGGAAATGGACGTTCCTTAGCGCATCTAGCAACGCCAGGCCTGGCGTGGACGACGACCGATGAAATGATTGCTAGAACTGCGCTTGCGCGACGCATCTGGCCGCGCTCCGCGAGATCGATCGCACGGATCGTCCGCCATGGACTTCAAGGCGGCACGAAATTTTTGCCGCCATCGGCTCTCTGCCCGGAAAGCCGCGGTGTGCCGATACGTTGCTGCCTGCGGCGAGATTGCGGACGACAGCCTCCGCCAACTCGCTGCTTTCCGACGCCGCAAAATGGTGAGTCACGAGCTGTGCGCAACCTGATAACTTCGGAATCCGTGACCATTCCCGTCGGGGGGATGCCGCCGGTTGGACGATTTCAGGAGGGCACTTCACGTGAAGATCAGCCATGCATTGGCAGCAGCCGCAGCCGTCGCCACAGCAGGCTCGGTTGGCATCCTCGGCGCGCCGATCGCGTCCGCCGATCCCACCACGACGACCATCGGGTCTCAGGCAAAGCTGGTCGACGGCAACGTGGTCCAGGCCTGGACCATCACCAATCTGAAGCCTAGTTCGGACGCCATCCCCTACCCGGTGGCCGGCACCTTGTGGGAGGCCACCGCCACTGACGAGGCCCTCGAGGGCGGTGCCACCCCCATCGTCTCGAACCTCAACGCGCGGGCCAAGAGTGGCGAGACCTACCGGGTGCTGTTCGGTGTCGCCACACCACAGGGCGTGAACCCGTCGACGCTCGCGCAGGGAGAGAAGACCACCGGCAAGGTGTACTTCGACGTGACCGGGGACAAGCCGGACAGCGTCGTCTACAACGCCGGCGGTCAGGATCTGCTCGTCTGGGTGGAGGCCCCGCCGCCCGCACGTCAAGGCGGAACCCAGTGGACCCCCGCACCGTCCCGTGGTCAGACCTCGCCGGCCCCCGCGGCGACGCCAGCAACGCCCGCTCCCGCGGCCAGCCCGACTGCCACGGGCACCGAGGGCGCGCCGCTTCCCGCCAGCGGAGCACAGCTCCCCACGGGTAGCTCAGGCACCCCGCTTCCCGTGGGAACTCCGGCAACCCCGCTCCCGACCGGCAGCCAGGGCACGCCGCTTCCGGCCGGTAGCCAGGGCACTCCCGCCGTCGCAGGCACCGAGGGAGCTCCCCTGCCCGCCAGCGCGCAGGAGGCGCCGGCACTTGCGCCCGCCCCGGCAGTTGCGCCGGCACCGGCGCCCGCCGTCAGCCAGGGCACCCCGCTTCCCGCGGGCAGCCAGGGCACCCCGGCGACACCCACCACGACGACGATTGCGCCGCCGCCTCCCGGTTCCTGAGTAGTCAGGAGTGGGTTGACCACCACGCGTAAAGCTGGTCGAGGGTCGGCCCCTTGGCGTCGGCACGAACCACGCCGAGCAATCCGATGATGTCGTCGGTCCACGCCAGGGTCGGACGGCCGCCCTGCAGGCCGCACACGAGGGTGCCGCTGACCTGTTGCGGCGTGGCGTTGCGGCGCCACGGTCCCGGCGACTGGATGTTGCCCGGGCAGGTGACCACGGCGGCGCTTCGCATTTCGACGTCGAGAGCGGCACGTAACGCCGCGCCGTCCCTCAGCAACGTGTACGTAGCCGACGGCGGACCACCGGCATCGGCATTCTTCTGGCAATTCACTTGCGCCAGTGAGTCATTCGGCGGGTCGACCTGCTCGCAAGAATTCGACGGGTAACCCGGGGGCAGGAATCGCAGCAGTTTGGCCTGCGCCTCGGCATCCACCGGCCTTTCGGTGGTCGAGGGCGCCGAAGGGGCGCTCGAGGATTCGGCGGCATCGGATGACGGCCAGAACAGCCATGCCGCCAGGCCCACCGCGAGCAGACCCGCCACGCCGGCGACGATTGGCCCAACGCGAATGACGTTGTGCCTCACCGGAACCGTCCGCGGGTCAACCGTCAGCGGTGCGGTGAACCGGCCTGCGAACGTCTCCGGCTCGACGGGTGGCGGACGACGCGTCGACGGCCACTGCCCTGGGTTCGGATCTTCGACGACGTCATCCGCGGCGGGTGGCGCGTAGTAGCCCTGCGGCCAGCCCGCGTCGCTGACGTTCTCGCCGCTGGGACCGACGAGGCGGATCGGTCCGGTGTCCTCATCGGGGTCGCCGTGCACCGCGTCCTGCGACGGCCATTGATCCGGCGGTGGAGGCGACGTCATGCCCGTGCCTCCGTGTCCCTCACTGTCACTACGCAATCCCCGTGCATCGGTAATGAGGGTAATGGGCGACGGCCTTCCGGGCGCCCGCATGTCCGGGTCAACGGAATGGTGGCCGCTTACATCCTGCGCGCAAGATCGTCGTCGCCACGGTGACGCGGCGGCTCTGGCGGCGCGACAGGAGCCGGCCCGGCGTTGTGCGCCCTCTCGCCGGGTCCGGCGGCGTCGGGTGCGGCGGTTTCGGGGGCTGCGGGTTGCACCGGTGGCCGTTCATCGCGTTCGCGACGCTCCTCGTTCCGCTCGGGCTCCTGCTGCGGGCCCGCATCGTCGCGGGGCGCCTGCTGTGGGGCGCCCGTAGCTGCCGGGGGCTGGCCCGCGGGTGGTTGGCCGCCCGCCGCCTGCGCTCCCCCGCTCTGCGAGCCGCCGCTCTGCGAGCCGCCGCCGCTGGAGCCGCCTTGCGAGCCTGCGCTTTGAGCTGCCTGCATGGCCTGCTGCATCATCTGGCCGAACATGCCGGTCTGCCCGCCGAGGGCCTGTGCCGGTTGACCCGCCTGCTGCGCCATCTGACCGACCTGTCCGAGCATGCTGGACAGTTGGCCGACCGACTGCCCACCTTGGTCGTCGGCGGTGTCGTACGCCGCTTGGGCGGACGTGACCTTGCCCGAGAACGTCGTCTCCTTCGCCTGCAGGGCTGCCACATTGGCGGCGAGAGGAGCGGCCAACGTCGGCAGCACGGCGGCGATCGTCATGCTGATCGCGTCGGCCCCTGGTGGGATCGTCGGCATCGGCGGCATGTCCACCGACGCCGGATCCCAGTTGATGTTGCCCGGAGTTTGCAATGGGCCGCCCATCAGCGCGGACCTCCTGTCTCACCAGTCATCGTCGACCTCGTCACCCAAGTCGTATTCGAGCGCGGGTGGCGGCGCCAGCGAGGCGGTGGTGCCTCCGCCGCCCTCACCGCGTTGACCCATCATGCCCATGGGGCCGCCCATGCCTCCGCCCACCGGCGCCACCCCGCCGACGGCCATGCTGCCCGCACCCGCAGGCCGCACCGCGACGTCACTCGTGGTGGCTCCCACCAGATTCGCCATCATCGGAGTCTGCGCCGGGGAACCACCCGATCCCGGGAGGGACGCAGCCTTCACCATGCCGGCACCGCCACTTGCCCCCGAGCCGCCGGCCAACGGGTGGTTGGAGAAGGCGGGGAAGGGACTCGTCCCCATGGCCCCACTCGAGCCTCCCTTGCCCCCGAACATCGACGTGATCTGCTGCAGCGGTTGTGACACCTGCTGCATGAGCTGTTGCGGAGCCTGCGTCACCATTCCGCCGAGCTGCTGCGCCAGCTGCCCGCCCATCTGGCCCATCTGCATCATCATCTGCATCGCCTGCTGTGAACCCTTGTCCGCCGCCTGCGACGCCTGCGCCGTACCGGGAGGGGCGCCGGGGTTGGGAGTGCTCGGTGGCACCCCGAGCCCGTTGGCCAGCTCGGCCGCGTTCGCGTTCACGTAGGCGATGTTCTGCGACAGCCCCATCTTGATGCGGCTCTGGATCAGCTCCTCGGTGTTGCTGACCACCGCCGACGCGGCCTGAAGCGCCATGCATTCCTGCTGCACCTCTTCAGCCGTCGCGTTCACGAGCGCCTTCGTCTTCGCGACGCTGACTTCCATGGCCTGCAGTTTCAGCGCGATCGCCGCCGCGTGGGCGGCGTTTGCCTCGTGGCCGGCGATGATCGTGGTGGCCTCGCCCGCTGCGGCGACGGAACCAACGCCGGTCCATTGCGCCGCGAGCGACTCCAGTTGGCTCTGCTGCAACGGCACGACGGATCCCGTCAGCTTCGTCGCGAAGGCCGTGTATTCCGCCGCCGCCGCGGCGAGCTGCTCTTCCTCGACGTTCGGCCAGGCAGGACCAGTCACCGTCTGCGACCCATACGGGCTCACGTCGGCTTGCAATCCCATGACACGGCTCCCCTTCCGCGCGTTCCGCTGTGAATCGAGATTACCGCCCGCTGGGGAAGCCGTGATGCACCAACGGAACGTCAGCCGCGCCAACGGCGGCACTGTCCGGGATTCGCCAATACAGCAAATACACCGCGAGGACGTTCGCCAGCCACGCGTCGGGGCCGTCCTACCAATATCCTTCCCAGGGGAAGTTTTCTGACACTCCAGGTGGCTGCGTGCTGGCAAGGTCGATGAAGCGCTCACCGGCGTCGGCGAGATGCGCCCTTCGCCGCCTCCCCGGTCGATGCTGCGACCGCTCGAACGATAGCCGGGGTGCCACGAAACTCGCCATCATCCAGGCCAAACACCCTATTGACGTGCTAGTCAATGCCCAGGATCGACCTGGATGCGCCTTCCAGCGTGTTTGCGATCGCCGCCGAACTGCGGCCCGGCATCCGCGGGGAAGGCAAAGTCATCGGAGCGGATACCGTCCGCTTGGGCAACATCATAACGACACGAATTTAGTTTGCTGAAATCGTTGCACAGCGTCGCAACGCGGCTTATGGTGAAGGCCGTCACACTTCCCAACTAGCAAAGGAATGGCAATGTCATTCATCCGCTCAGGTCTTCTTCTTGGATGTGCAGTGATCGGCGCCGGTGCCATCGCCCTCGTCGGCGCAGGTGCGGCAAGCGCCGATAGCGGCATCAACCTCACGCCCGGCAACAACGGTTTGCTCAACGGCGGAACGGGCAACACCGGCATCGCCAACAACCTCCTGGGCCCCGGTACCGGGAACTTCGGCGTGGCCAACGGCCTGCTCGGCGGCTCGTTCAACCAGGGCATCGCCAACCAGGGCAATTTCAACAACGGCCTGCTCAACATCGGCGACATCCAAGGCGGCATCGCCAACATCGGCACCCTGCAGTCGGGCATTGCCAACATCGGTGCCGGCCAGGTCGGGGTCGCCAACGTCGGCTGCGCCAACGTGGGCGCCGTCAACGTCGGTTGCGGAAACCTGGGCGCCGTCAACGTCGGCGACGGCCGCGTGGGCATTCTGCGGCTCTTCAACTAAACCGGCCGCAGTTCGGCCCGACTTCAGCAGCGACGCAAGGCTGCGGGTAATCCCTTACCTGCAGCCTTTCGTCGTTTCTGGGGAAGCTCCGAGGCTCAGCCGGGGATGAGACCGGACGTCGGCACAGTTCGATAGTGAGCACCCAATCGAGGATGTCGGGTGCAGGATCCAATTCTCACCCCGGCGCGCCCTGGTCTCAACATCGAAATTTGCTGCCCCGCAACAGAATTGCTACGGTCCTTCCGTGTAGACGAGTGATTGTGCGTGGTGACGCAGGTCCAGAAGACGCATGTACTCGACATGCAGCGCTGCCCAGACATCCTCTTGCCGAAACTCTTTGAGCACCCGTTCCCGCCCAGACCGGCCGTGCCGACGACGTAGCTCCGGATCGATCAGGTACCGGCGGATCGCTTCGGTCAGCGCAGCTGCGTCCCGCGGTGGCACGAGCGTTCCCGTCACGCCGTCCTGGACAGCGTCGACGCAGCCGGGCACCTCGGTGGCGACAACGGGCAGCTCCATCGCGGCAGCCTCGAGCGGGGAGACGGGTAGGCCTTCACGGTAGGTCGGCAGCACAAATACATCCATCGCCGCGAACAACGGTGGGGTATCCCAATTTATCCCCGTCAAGTGAACGCGTGGATCCGTGCGCAGCAGTCTCTCGGCATCCGGAGGCAAAGGGTCTTGCGGCTCGAACGGGCCTACCACCAACATGTGCAGCTCAGGACGTTCTACGCGCAGGGTCTGCCACGCCTCGACCAGCTCAACGAGCCCTTTGTCCCGGACCACGCGGCCGACGAAACCCACCACCTCGGCATCGAGTGGGATGCCGTAGCGGCCACGTGCGTCGGCACGGACGGTCGCCCCGACACCGGCTGGGTTGAACACCCTGTCGGCTGAGACACCGTTGATGCTGCCGTGATGGAGAACCATCATCTTGTCCGGCCTGCACAGCCCTTCCGCGACTGCAGCTTCACGCAACGAGGCACTGACACAGAAAACCTGGTGTGCCAGTAGACAAGACACCATTTCGGCCCACCGTAGAAGCCGCCGCTTCAGCCCGGTCGCCGTCATGAGCGGCAGGCCGTGCATGTGGTAGACCCGCACCGGCACCCGCGCCAGCCATGCTGCCACCATGCCGAGCAAACCGCCCTTCGGCGTGTGAGCGTTGACGATGTCTGGGCGCACCTCGCGCAACCAGCGCCACAGTCGGGCGATCGTCGCCATGTCACGCAGCGGTGTGATCCGCCGTGGCATCTCCAGTCCGTGAACTCGGACGCCCTCGCGAGCGGCGAACTGGTCCAGCAGCTCACCAGGCGAGGAAAGCGCCCATACGTCCATTCCCCGGGCGTTCAGGTAGCCGACCTGGCCATGGAAGAACGTGAGCGATCCAGGCACCGTGGTGACATGCACCAAACGAACCATGTAGAGAACCCCCGGACTTCATGCTGTGGCGCACCGGCATCGCGAGTGGCAGTGTAGGACAGAATCCGCGCCGGATAAATGGATCATTTCACCTATATGGAACCATTCACAGGAATAGATCCTTTTACCCATGTGGGCCATTCAGGCGGTGGCAATTCTCCATCTTCTGCCACGATCAAATTCGCTTAAAAGCATATCCCTGGGCATGGTCAAACACGATTGTGAACGTGTACGATGACCTCCACAACATTGAGAACCCAGTGGGGGATTTGTGCAGACCACACTCACTTCAAACGGTTGTGTCATCGACCAGGATCCAGCCAAATTCGGACACTTTCGGGAATCGAGCGAGTACGCCGCCGATGGCGCCGTGCTGCGCGAGCGCCTGAGCGAGGATGGGTACGTCTTCCTGCGCGACGTGCTCGACAAGCATGTGCTGTTGCAGGTGCAGGGAGCTATCGCTGACGAGCTGAACCGCCTAGACGCGCTCGATCCCGACGGCGACCGCTCCGCTCATCTGTTCCCCGCGCGGGCCGGTCTGTCGCTCTACAAGGTGGCCGACAACATCAGCCATACCGAACGCCGTGCGCTGACGGGCCAGCCCGCGCTCCAAGCCATCTTCCGCGCCATTTTCGGCGAGGAGGCGAAGTCGCTCGACTACAGCTGGCCTCGAATCGCCGGCCCGGGTCGCAGCGAGCAGCCACATTGTGACTGGGTCTTCATGCGGCGCGGGACGCCACGCCTGTACACGGCGTGGATTCCGCTGATGGATCTGCCGCTGTCACACGGCCCACTGATGATTCTCGAGAACTCACATCTCGACAATCCATACACCCGCGGCTACCTGCGGATGGATGCCGACGAACTGGGCTACTTCGACGCGATGCGCTTCAAGCACGGCACGCTAGTGCACGGCGGGAACTACAGCCGACGGCCCAATCGCGTTCGTGATGAATTCGGCACACGTTGGCTCAGCGCCGACTACCGACTGGGCGACGTGATCATCTTCAGCACGCGCGCAGTGCACGCGACACTCGACAACCGCAGTCAGGGTTTCCGCACGTCCATCGACGCGCGCTTCCAGCCTGCGAATGACGTCACCGATCCGCGCTTCGTAGGCCCGCATCCGACCGTCCACAGTGCGCGCGACATCAATATTTTCCAGCACGCACACAGGTTGACCGGGCGACAGGCAGACGGGCTCACCGCGTTACGCGACAAATGGAAATTGCAGCGTCAGAGCGGACTGCTTCGACACTTCGGCCGCCACGGGCGTGGCGCCGACGGGCGCGCGGCGGGCTCGGCGACATAGTTGCGCTCGCGCAGTTGATCCAGACGCTCACCATTCTGGGAAGCTCATCGAAACGCTGCGGCGGTAGATCGGGAAGAAGTCGGTTGCGGCTGGGATCGGATCGTCGTTCGTCAGACCGCTGAGCTCTCGATACTGCGTTTCGTTGGCGATGACGCGCAGGGTGCGGAACTTCCAACGCAGCGGCGAGAACCCGGCCTTGAACTTGAACACACCGTCGGCGCGCGCACCGACGCCACCACCAAGGTGCAGCCAGCGATGTCTGCGCGCATGCGCCCACTCGATTGCCTCCGCGATCATCAACTTTGTCGCATGTGTCGAGGCATGCGCCTGGTCCATCGCGGAGAGGTGGTACTGCACGATTCCACTTTCCTCGAAGAACATCGAAGCAGCAGCCAGCTCACCCTCCCGCGTGCGTGCGAGAAACAGGTGACAGTTGTCAGACAGGTCTTCGCGCAGCTTCTCGAAGTACGCGCGGTCAAACCTGTATGCACTGAGCGCACCGACGCGGTGCATCGTCGCGTCGTAGAGCGCGATGAAGTCATCGAGGTTCTTGCAGGTGGGGTCATGCTCGACCATCACGCCTTTGCGCACCGCTTGGGCGATCTCGTTGCGATGCGTCTGGCGCATGCGCGCGCGGATCGTGGTCAGGTCGCCGTCGAGATCGATCGGAACGGTCTCACCGTGATCGACCAGCAGACCAAATTCGTTGAGCGGAAGCGTCGACGCGTTGAGCAGCGGATGCAGACGCATCAAGAAGGTCACGATCGATTCAGCTGCGAGTACTTCCAGAAACGCACCGGCGACCTCGCGGCGCTGCTCTGGCGCCGGGAGCTCGTTCCGCCGCCACAGCGCACCCGAGTATCCGTAGGGGCTGATTGCGTCGAACAGGTCCCCTCGGCCTGGTACAGGCCGGCGCAACAGCGGCACGAGCAGGCCGCACCCCGCGACCTCCAGCCATACCGCCAGTGGCTGCTCGTCCGTGTCCGCGTCGGCGCAGGCGTATTCGGGGCGGTGATAGATGTCGTGCTCCGTTTCGGCGAGCACCCGCGGCCACCAGGGATCGTCCGCAGTCAGCAGCCGCGCCGTCACCGAGACCCGTGTTTCCCTGCCGTTGTTGATGCGCGCGTCGGTCGATCGTGTGGGCCGCGCAGGTATCCCGACGGCAATTGTGTGCGGCGGAATGTCATGGGCGACGAGTCCGCCGCCGCCGACGACCGAGTACTCGCCAATTTTCGTGCCGGGCAGCATTGTGGCGCCGATGCCGAGCTGAGCGAAAGGACCAACCGCACAGTTGCCGCCGAGCGTCGCGTGCGGCGAAATATGCGCAAACGCCCCCACCACGCAGTCGTGCTCTATCACCGCCGACGTGTTGACGATCGCACCGCGCCCGACGACACCGTCAGGATTGACCACGGCGAGCGGCATGATCACTGCGCCGTCCTCCACGATCGCAGACGGCGCGACCACTGCACTCGGATGGATCACGGTGACCAGCTCCGCCTGTTTGGCGAGACACAGCTCGGCTGTGCGTGCTCGCACGATGCTGTTTCCCACGCCGAGCGCAACGCGCGCATCCGGATTCACGTCGAGCCAATCCGACGAGCCGAGCACCGGCAGACCGAGTACTTTCATGCTCTCGGACTTGGTGTCATCGACAAAGCCGGTGACCGTCTCACCGCATGCGATCAGGATGTTGGCCACGACTTTGCCATGCCCGCCCGCGCCGTACACGATCAGCGGCCGCGCATCCACACCACGCCCGTGGCGAAATAGTCGCGCGATCCGTTCCCGCGTCGCACTGGCGGTCACGCCGCTCTCGATCGCGTTGGCACAACCGACGAAGGGGCCAGGACCGTCCATATCACCGACGTCACCATGAGCTTGGACGCCCGCGATCCGGTCTCCGACATCGCCACCCCTCGTAGTCGGCCGTCGGGCTGGCATCTAGGTCACAGCCCTCGGTCAGGATCATCTCGCGTCCTGACCCGCCGCGCTAGAAATTGCTCGCAGTGCGGCGCTGTCCAGGTGAGGCAAACTGACCCCATGCCTGGGATCCTTGCGAGGGGCGTCATCGGCCCGTCGTTGGCACGCCATTGACGACGCTTGCGGATGTCCTTCCGTGGTTCCTTCCCGGGTTGGCCATTGCCGCCGTGATCGCACTCGCCGTCGCGGGCCGTGTGGCGCGGCGGCTGCGCACGAAGAGTTGGGTGGCGTTCCTCCTCGTGACGAGCGCCGGCGCCGTGCTCGCGGCGACGATCCCGCCGAAAGAAGGTGGCTTCAGTGGCCGACCACCGGCAGCGGGTCGATGCGATTTCGGCCGCGTCGGGCTCGCGCCTCTGTCTGAGTATGTCCACCTTGGCGACACCAGCCTGAACCTCATTCTGTTCGTGCCCCTTGGTCTTGCGATCGGGCTCCTCGGTCGATCCCCCACCACGGCCCGGGTGTTTGCGGCTGCTGTCGTGCTATCGCCGGCCATCGAAGCCATCCAATCGCTGGTACCGATGCTCGGGCGTGGATGCCAGAGCCAGGATGTCGTCGACAACCTCCTCGGACTCGGTATCGGAGTCGTGCTTGGGGTGTTGATCTCAGTCGTGAGAACGGTGCGGGGCAGGAGGGACAGAGCTCGGGGAGCCCCACGCGAACCCGGCGCAGACGGTCGCCAGCCAGACCTCCTGTGACTCGGGCGGGTGTTACTGGCAACGCGACGGAGACGTCGAGGAGTTTCCCTCCTACCTGCGGTTGGGCCTGCTAGCGTGGGCGCGGCGTGGCCTGCTGTCGGGGGGCGACGTGAGATTGGCGCAACACATCGACCACGTCTAACGATGAAGGCAGGACGGTGCGTACCGAGGACTTCCGGACGATCGACCATCTGACGCCCGAGGCGAAGAACGAACGCCTTTCCGTTGACCCAGTCCCCACACTGACCTGATGCCGACGCCGCCCGTGACCCTCATCGACCCCACCGACGAGCGATGGACGTCCGCTCTGGCCCGAGTGGGCCACGATGTCTACGCCACGCCCGGCTATGTCACTGCTGAGGCGCTTCGGATTCAGGCGGAGCCGGTGGGCTGCCTGATCGACGACGGTGGCCGTCTGTTCCTGCTCCCTCTGCTGCTCCGGAGTGTCGAAGGCGACGAGGGATCGACGAGGGACGCGATCTCGCCCTACGGCTATCCCGGCATCGTGCTCGACGAAGACGGCGCCGCGGACGATGACTTTGCGGATGACTGCCTCGCTGCGTGCCTCGATGCGCTCCGCGGAGTTGACGTGTGCACTGCGTTCGTCCGATTGCATCCGGTGTTGAACGCTTCGCTGGGCCCCCAGCTGAGGCGACACCCGGTCACCGAGAACGGCCTCACGGTGTCGATCGATCTGACGGTGCCCGCCGACCAGGCGTGGGCCGCCATGAGCAAGGGGCACGCAAACGCCATCAATCGAGCCAACCGAGCTGAGTTCCGCGTCGAGATATCTCCAGCCAGCGACCAGATCAACGAGTTCGCGGCGGTGTATGCCGAAACCTTGCAGCGCCTCGGCGCGGACGAGACCTACCACTTCAGCGACGAGTCCCTCGGCCGGCTGGCCGCACTGAACGAAGCCTTCGTCGCCGTCGCCTACGCCGGCGATGTGGTGGCAGGCGCATATCTTTGTTTCGAGAGCCACGGCATCGTCCAGATGCACCTCGGCGGACCCCGAACCGAGTTCCGAAAACCGTCCCCGTCGCACCTGATGATCCACTCCATCGCGCAGTGGGCCAGGGAACGGGAGAACTCGATCGTCCATCTCGGTGGAGGGGTCGGCGGGACGATCGATGACTCGTTGTTCACTTTCAAAGCTGGCTTCTCACACAGTCGGCATCCCTATCGGACGTTGCGGCTGGTGGCGAACCAGGACCTGTACGACGGTTTGATCTCGGCTCGGGCACGTCGTCTCGGTTCATCCAGTGCGGAGTTGCTCGGCACGGGCTTCTTCCCCGCCTACCGCGCAACGCCTGAGCCAAGCGACTGATCGTCTGCCGTCGCCTCGCGGTGTCATCAACTCTGCGGCTGCATCCCGTACACCCGGACGCCGAACGGCGGCACGGATGCGTCGACAACCACCTGACCTGCAGCAAGCGAGGTGGCAACTGGCATGTCCGTCGTCCACTCCTGGACGGACGCGGTCGCGGCATCGGTCCGAAAGCGCAACCGGCCGCGCCACGTGGAGCCGCCGACATCGGTATTGATCAAGGTCACGACAGTGCCTGTGCCGACCTTGTTCACCAGATACTGCAGCGGCGGCCCGTCCACGCTCACCGTCGCGGCAGCGGCATGGAGTTGGTCGAGCAGTCGCTGGCCCGACTTGAGCACACCTTGTCCCTCGGCATCGAGCAGGCCGTCTGCCGTAGTCAGATATACCGATCCGTGCCCGAGTTTGTGGCGGACGATGGCCGGATGACCATCGGTCGTGGTGGCAACGATCTCGGTCTCCAACCCCGGTTTGACGAGGACGTAGTTGAACTGGTTCTCCGTGATGACCGAGCCGTCCGACCACGTGACCGAGTTCGCCGGCCGGTGCTCTGCAGAGATGTCGACATTGGTCAGCGAATCGACGCCAAGCCTCAGCTGATCCGCGTTGACGACGACCGTGCCGCCCCGCCGGACGAACTCCTTGAGATCCGAGAGCAGGTCCGCCGACAACGGTCCGCTATTGGCCAGAACCACGACCCGGTAGAGGAGCAGCGTGTCGAGTCGTGCTTGATCGGTGATCACATCGAGCGACTCGCCCCACCGCGTGCTTCCCATCGGTTCCCACGCCCGCGGGTCGGCGTTCGGTGCGGCCAGAGCACGGCGGTAGGCAGCCTGGGTGGCACGGGTATCCAGCGTCCCGTCGGTGTCGGTCACCCGCCAGTCCGCGTTCGCCACGATCGTTCCCCATGTCTGGTGTCCGGGGTAAGCGACGTCCAGGAGACCGCCAAACATGCGGTCACCTGCCGTGTAGGAGTTCTGTCGGTACCACTTGAGTGGCTCCTGGTCGAACTCGCCGTACGGCGGCTCATATCCAGAGAAGTGGTTCTGCAAGATGGCCATCGACACCTCCGGGACACCCCTGTTGGGATGGCGTCGCAAGCTGAAGTCGGCGAAATCGGCCACCACCGCACCGAGCGGGTTGCGGCCGGTGTTTCCGGCGCCGAAGCCGTAGTTGGCGGCCTCGTTCAGAATCACGTCGGCGCCAGCCATGTACGCCGCGTACATGCTTCGCTCGAACATCGACGGTGACCAGCCGGTGACCAGCTTGCCGCTGTCATCGAATGTCGTCGGACCGCCGTTCCAGAAGCGGTAGGTCGAGATGTCGATCCCCCACTCACGGCCCAGGTGTTGTCGAGCCGCGCCCCGGACCATTGCGAGACCCGGGCTCATCCCGCTGACTTCGTCGAGGTTTCGCTCAAGGAGCACGGCGTCGGATCCGAGGTCGTACGCGTACTGGGGGCAGAAGGCGTAGACGCACACCGACATCCACTTGTATCCGCGTTGTTGGGCGGACTGTTCCAGGTAAGGCCGAAGCGCCTTCGCGTCGAGGTAAAAACGAGACCAGGTTGCGTACGCCTGCTCATCGGTGAGGCCAGCGAGACTCGGGCGGTTCTTGGCCCAACATCCTCCGCCTTGATCGAACTCTGGCATTCCGAGGCGCCACGCCCACGACTGTGCCGTGACCCCGAGCTCGCCGAGCGTCCGCGCAACGTCAGGGTCGGACGAAGCCGGATAGCAGGCCGACACGTTCGCTTCGGTGGGAATCGCGAAGTACGCAAAAGGGCGACCGGTTCCGTCCACGAAGCGCCGTTCATCTGCCTCGACGGGTGGGTGCAGGCTGGCCCCATTGGCCAAGGTGTCGTGGAGTCGCTGGTCGAGCAGTGGCCCACTCTCGCCGTACACCTCGGTGAGAAAGGCGAAGGGGCGGGTCATGGATGGTGATCCCAGCTGCGCGGTGGACCGGCCAGCCGGCGACAACGGAGCCGGGACGGGGAGCGGGACCACCAGGTATGTGACAAGTACGACGACGAGGCCGAGCGCGAGTCGCCGAGTCGCCCTACCGGCCCGAGCTCGGGGGGTCTGCAGGGCATGACGGGGCACCTGCATGCCGTGTGTCACCGAATCCAGAAATGACCAGTCGAATTTGATGTCATGGACCGGTCAGTTCCGCCCACATCGTGTTCCAGGTGGAGATTTCGGAGGGCGACGGAACCCGGTTGCGTCGGACGAGCACGAGGTCCTGTCTTCGCGCGATGACGGCCACGGTGTCACGAACCCCCTTCGCGAGCTGGCCGCCCGACCCGACCAGGCTCGACATTATCCGGCGATGCCGAGCTCCATAGCGCATCAGCAAGACCACCTGGTGCAACCGCGCCTCTACGCTTCTGCGCAGCTTGATCTGATCCTCCCGGTAGCCGAGCAATACGTCGGGAAGCGATGCGTAGCGGCTTGACGTGTGCCCGCGCAGGAGAATCTCCCAGTCCTCGCAGCCGCGGGCGCACGGATCGTAGGGAAACCGCTGGAACCACGATCGCCGTCCCATCCAGGTGGGGTGTGCCAGGGGGATGCCGTTGCGCATGGGATTGGCGGTGAGCTCCTCATGGCCGCCGGGACAAGAACGTGGACCGCGAGGGGTGCCATCAGATGTGAACACCATGGCTCCCGCTCCCACGACGTCGACCTCTGAGTTCTCCCGCAGAAAGGCAAGCTGGGTCTCCAGCCGGTGCGGATAGCAGATGTCGTCGCCGTCCATCCGCGCAATGATCGACGCGCGACTGTGCAGCACGCCCTCGTTGAGGCGAGCTGAGATCCCAAGCGAGCGGCCATCGACGAAGGGACGAATCCGATCGTCGAGATCGGCCCACGCTCGAAGCTGGTCCACCGTGCCGTCGGTGGATCCGTCGTCAAGGATGACGAGCTCCCACGCCTTCCATGTCTGCGCCACGATCGAGCGGACAGCTGGACCGAGGGTGGCCTGCACGTTTCGGACCGGCATGATGATGCTGACGGCGGGTTCCATGGCGCAGTCATCCCCCCGTTCCACGGGCTAGTCGCGTCACTGCCCTGTCGCCCTGCAGAAGCGACTCGTACAGCTCCAGATGTCGGTCGACCATCGTCTCGACTGCATATTCCTGTCTGACTTCGCGCGCACGGGATTGCGCCCTGCTCACGAAGCCCGGGTAGTCCGAAGTCAGCTTCACGATCGCGGACGCGAGCGCAACGTCATCTCCCGGCGGAGCCAGCACGCCGGCGTTTTGAACCTGCTCCGGAATTCCTGCATCAGCGCTCGCGATTACGGGCTTGTGTGCAAGCAGAGACTCGGTGATCACACTCGGCAGTGACTCCGCCTCGGCGAGGCTCGGAAGAACCAGAGCGTCGGCGAGGCGGTATTCCGCGAGCATGCCGGTGGTGTCCCGCTTGCCGACGAACGTCACGATGTCGTCGATCGACAGCTGCCGGGCCAGGTCTTGCAGGTTCTCCAGCTCCGCGGAGTTGTGATAAACCATCCGGAGAGTGACGGGGGTTTGCGATCGGATGGTCGCCATCGCACGGAACAGCACGTCAAGACCCTTTCGCTGAATCAATTGACCTGCGAACAGCAGCCGCCACGGGCCGTCCTGCCGCGGCAGGACGGGCGGCGGCGGATCCGTCGGCGCGTCGATTCCGTTGCGGATCATCACGACGCGGCCCCGCACCTCGGAGCGCAGGCGATCCGCCTCTTGATACGACAACGCCACGCAGGCATCGGCGGCCCGATTGATCAACCGGAGCGCCACAGCCCGCTTTGCCGGCAGAGTCCTTTCCTCGTTGTGCCTGGTGAAGACAATCGGCGTGGGTCGAACCGCACGGCGGGCGGCAAGCCCCGGCACGCTTTTGGCCAAGTGGTGGACGTGCACGATGTCGATGCCCGTCAGCGAATGGTTCCAGCTGTGTGGTGCCACCACGACTTCGATCCCCCGCCCACGGAGACCCTTTTCGAGCGTCATCTCCGGGGTCGGATTGATACTGCGTCGATACTCCTCGTCACGCCCGAAGACGCCACCAACAATCAGGACTCTCACTTCTGAATCTCCTTCGTGCGGGAACCTGTCAAATATGCGACAGCGACCATTGCGATCATCGGCCAGAAGAAATACACAACCATCTGCGCGAGGACCGAAATCGAGTGAATGATGAGCAACGCCACCCAAATGCCGCAATACGACCAGGTGAATGACGCCAGCGCGTCTGGCGCCACCTCGACACGATCGTCGAGTCTGCGTATTGCGAAGCCGAGCAGTAGATATCCGATCACAATTCCAGGGACGCCGAAATTCCAATACAGTTCCGCACCCAACGGAAGATTCTGGTCCCTGATATCGGGCTCGCCGTAAACCAATTCGTTGTACAGCGTGGGTCCACTGGTCGCCCGGAAGGACTTTCCGAGCACCGGTACGGGAAACATTGCGGAACTGACGATGGAATCGCCGTAGCGCAGTCCCGTCTGATCCACTTCCTGGATCACCACCGCCCAGAATTGTGGGCCATTGCCGTAACCCTGCACATTGTCTGCGAATGAGGCACCCGGCTGGTCCATTCCGGCGGCCGCCGGGTTGATCTCGCCCCCGCGTGTGCCCGAATAGACGTCTCGGTACTCCCCGAACAGGAAGCCGACGGCAGCCAACAGCGCCAGTAGCGCCACGATGCGAGTCGGCGACTGTCGCCGACCGAAGCAGCTGTAGGCCGTAACGAGGGCCAGCAGGGGAACAACCACGGATCCGCGGTTGTAGTTGTACGTCGCCGATGCACCGATGGCGATGACGATGAGGCCGATCTCGACAGGCTGGAGGCGGGCCCCCGGCCGTCGGCGAGCGATCCGCGCGGCCCACAGAATAATGACGCCGTACGCCAGGAACGGGCGCAGGAATTGTCCTGCCGCCGCCGCCAGGGTGGCCGGGCCCTGCTCTTCGAAGATGTCGCCGTGCCCGCTGAAGTAGTCGACGAGCGCGCCGACGGATGGAAACGCTAGCCCCAGTCCCACCACCCCGAGCGCGATGAAGCACATGGCAATTCCAGTTGTACGAACCGGTTCCAGGAGAAGCGGCCGTGGTCGCGCAGGCTTCGGGTACGCAATGTATCCGCCCGCGAAGCACACATATGCCAACGCCTGCAGCAGCACCGCCGTGTTGACGAACTGGTTGGCGGGATAGAAGCGAAGCGTGCCCAGAAAGGGCCCGGATACTACGAGAGCCGTTGGGATGACCACGAGTTGGAGAAAGAAGAGCATCGCGGCAACGTTGCCGGGTCCGAGAACGCGGTCACGGTTCCACCTGACTCGTGGCAC
Organism: Mycobacterium sp. URHB0044; assembly: GCF_000620625.1. Classification (GTDB taxonomy): domain Bacteria; phylum Actinomycetota; class Actinomycetes; order Mycobacteriales; family Mycobacteriaceae; genus Mycobacterium. The sequence continues at coordinate 468,716 of NZ_JIAW01000003.1, forward strand.
TAGCAGCTGGATGGCCAGGAATGTCGCGAACGATATCGGCACAGCCGGATATCTGCTCGCATAGCCTCCCCGCTGCATGGCGATGGCCCAGACAATCGCCGCCACGCAGACCGCTGCGGCGGGTGGTGAGATCGCCGGGTATCGACGGACTTCCACGGTCCTCACCGCCATCATGTCAGTCCTCTCGCGGGTGGGCGGGCCGCCAGCGCAATCGGCAGCAGCACAAGGCAAGTCGCAATGTAAGCAGCGAGATAGGCCGAGGCCAGTCCGACGCCCTGGAGCACAGGCACCAGGACGACCGCGCTAACGACAAGCGTGATAGCGAGTGCAAAATCACTCCAAACCCACAGTGCCAGACGCCCTTCGGCAAGAGCGCGGTTACTCAGTACGTTGTTCAACGCGGCCGGAACGGTCGCAATGGCAAGTACGACGAGCACTCCGGACGCGAGCGTGAAATCCGGGCCCTGCAGACCCATGAGTTCGGGCGCGAATGCGACGAAGCCGAGGCACGTCAGCGTCGAAAAGGCCAGCGTCATCGCACCGTACTGAACGAACAACGTCCGTGCGTCCGTGCTGCGGCCCGTCGCCCGCAGCCGGCCGAGCATGGGCAGTAGAACCGAACCCATCGTCGCGGGGACAAACAGCGCGATGGCGTGCCATCGCATGGCGACGGCGAACGTGCCAACATACGCGAGACCATCTGACTGCCTGCTCAGCAGTACCTGCCCCAGCCAAAGTGCAGGCTGGACCGACACACTCGCGATCAACGCCGGAAATGACACGCGCAACAGCGATTTGGCTTCGATCAGCAGTTGGGCGCGCCCGTAACGGAGGGCTGAACGGGGCCCGCGGGCAGACATGACGAGCTGAAACCCCAGGAGGCACCCCAGTACGTCCGCCGCGGCCAGTGCCCAGAGCACCGCCTCTGCGCCGGATGCGCTGAGAAGAACAACGGCCAACAACACCCCACACAGAAATCCGTGAACGGCGCGGAAGAGTCCGACCATCTCGAACCTCTCCAGCGCGGCCAACAGGCCGGCCAGGACCTCGACCATCGGGGTGGTGAGTATGAGAATCGACGCGACGGCCATCAGCGGGGCGACACGCGGCTGTTCCAGGATCGAGTCTGCGATCCACGCGCTGCTCAGCACGGCGCCGATCATCGCGAGTAGACCAACGGATGCGGTGACCCAGAGAGTCAGATCGATCAACCGGTCCCGACGGGCGATGTCGACCTCGCGGGCTTCGGCAACCAATTTCTGCGCGGCTACCGGCAGCCCGAGAACACTCACCGACGTGATGACGAGCGTGGTCGACAGCGCAAGCGATACACCACCAAACTGCTCGCTGCCGAGATGCCTGGCAGCCAGGAGCAGCGCGCCGACGTTCGCAATACGACCGATGAACGTCCCGCCCAGAGCCCAGCTGCTACCCCGCAGCGCGGTGCGCAGCGTCATGTCGCTGAGCGGTCGGGTCAACACCGTCCAGGAACCAATCACACAGACCACTTCGCCCCGGTCATCGGTCCAACACTTCGCGATACAGCTCCTCGGCCCGCTCGGCGATGGCGGGCCAGGTGAACTTTCGCGCCTCCCCCGGTGCCGCCGCGGCCAACCGTGCCAATGCGGGGCGGTCGTCACACAGCGCGATCAGTTCTACGGCCAGGGCCTCCGCGTTGCCGGGCTGCACCAGGACGCCTGCAGAAGACGGGACCACCTCCGGCAGGCCACCGAGGTTGGAGCAGACCACCGGAGTTCCCGACGACAGCGCCTCTGCAGCGGCCATGCCGAACATCTCGTCCTCGCGGGTCGGCATCGCGCAGATATCGAGAGAGCGAAAGACGTCGGCGACCTCGTCCTCGGGCACGGCACCGAGCCAGCGCCCGCCCAGCTCCTTGATGTGATCCGTCAATGCCGTAGACCGGGTCTGACCGAAGAAGTCAGTAGGACCGGCGACCAGTAGAGCGGTGTCGGGATGCGCCTCCTTCACCCTCCGGAAAGCCTCGGCGAGTGTGTCGGATCCCTTCTGTTCGCACACGCGGCCCACGTATCCGATCACCAGCTGGCCATTCAATTCGTAGCGCAGTCGCGCAGCCACCCGCCGCGACTCGTCGGGACTGAACTGCTCGACGTTGACACCGTTGGGAAGGACGCGGAGGTCGTCGAGCCGAAAGGACCAGTACTCGGCGGCCTCGCGGGCACAGAAATCCGAGACCGGCATGAGCAGGTCGAACGATCTCAGTGTGCGACGGTGTGCCGCCTTCACAATCGGGAATTCGCTGCCCCGGTAACGGAAGAAGTCGAATGTGAGGACCTTCGGAGCGGGGAGCCCGGCGAGGCATACCGCCGCCGTGGAGCTGTTGTGGACGTGGATGACGTCCGGGGCGAACTTCCTGATACCGGATCGGGCACGCAGCAGCAACTCGATGTCGCGCACCGGGCGCCGCGTTCGGCAGGCGACGTCGAGCATCGGGACCGAACGCGCCGCCCCCGTCGAGCGGGGTTCGTCGCCCTCCGGGGCGAGGGACACGACCAGAACATCGTCGCCGCGCTGCAGCTGCGCTGCCGCCAGCTCGACCATCCGCCGCTCGACCGCGCCGCCAAAGGAATACCCGACAGGCAACGTGGATGGTCCGATGTGGACGATTCGGGTCATGTGCTCGCCGAACCGTGTCCCGGGGGCGGATGGCAGTGGTTCACAGTCGGGCCTCGCTCGAGTTGAAGACAGTCGAATCGCCGCTGTGATTGAGGTTTTCGGGCACCGCGTCCAGTTCTGGAAGGTCCTTGTCGATCTGCGGGTCGACGGATTCCGGCACCTGGCTCGGTTTCGGCCGACGGGTAAAGGACTCTGCGGCCGAAGCACGAGAGCGGCGGGTTCGTTTCGGCCGCGGCTCCATGGAGAATACGCAGCCGAGCACGCGTGCAGAGACCGCGCGCAGGGCCTCGAGGGCTTCCGTGACCTCCGCAGCAGGTGTCCGGCCGTACCGCACCACGAGCAGGGTCGCATCGCAAGCACGAGCGAGCACGATTCCGTCTGCTACCTGTGGCAACGCAGGTGAGTCGATCAGGACGATGTCGTAGTGACTCTCGAACTCGGCGAGCATCGCCGAGGCACGGTCCGAGCCGAGCAGCTCGCTCGGGTTCTCGGGAGACGGCCCGCTCGTGAGGACATCAAACAACCCATCCCTCCACGACCCAATTGCATCGGACGGCTGGCATTGGCCGAGAAGGACCGTGCTGAGGCCAATTGTCTTCGTGATTCCGAGAAAATTGCCAATGCTGGGCCTGCGCAGGTTCGCGTCGACCACCAGGACTTTGTCGCCCTCCATGGCAAACGCGGCGGCGAGGTTACATGCCAGGGATGTCTTGCCCTCCCCAGCTACTGCACTCGTCACGAGCAGGCTGGTGCAGTTGTCACCGATCCCGGCAGACCGAAGGTTCACCCGTAGCTGCCGCACAGCCTCAGCGACCTGCCCGTGCGGACGATCCGGCAAGAGACTCGGGGTCCGCCGAGACTGCTTGTCATAGGGGACTGACCCGAGCACGTTCAGGTCGGTGAGCTCTTCCAATGCATCCTTCGTGCGTACCGATCTATCAAGATTGCGCCTGATGAGAGCCACCGACAGCCCGAGGAATCCACCGATCACGGCCCCCACCAGCACGTCGACTTCGAGGTTGGGAGACGTCGGCGTTGTCGGAATGTCAGCGGGGGCGAGCACCCGCAGCGTCGTCACCGTGGAGAGTGTCGGGTCACGAGGGCGCTCCAGATCTGCCACGAGATTGGAAGTCTTCTCGGCGAGGCTGTCTGCGACCATCGCGGCGCGTTTGGCAGATGAATCGGTGACCTTCACGATCACTGTCGGGTTTCCCGCGCTGGCCTCAACGGTGATCGAGTTGGCCGGAACTGGGCCGCAACCGTCCCGGCAGGCGCCGGTCGTGTCGTTTCTGACCTCGTTCAGTACCCGGTCGCTGACGATCAGCTGGGTATAGGCGCGGGCCTTCTGCTCGGCGAGCAGAGCGCCCTGGTATGCCTGCCCAGGCTCGCCGCCACCCTCGATAGCTGCGAAGTACAGCGTCGTGGTCGCGACGTAGGTCGGAACGCTGGTCAGGGCGAACGCGAGACCGCCGAGCATTCCGAAAAGTAGACCGGCGGCGATCCACCATTTCCCGTAGCGCATGAGTTGCAGGTATTCGCGAAGGGACAAGAGGGGCTCCTAAGTCAGTTTGTGGCAACCAACCCGAAATAGTCGTGATCTCGGGCTGGACGGCCAGCCTATTTTTCTAGGACAGTTTGGAAGGCTTGACATTTGACAGTCATGGTCGAGACCAAACCGTCGGAAAAACAGCCGGATCACTGAAGTCCGGGTCACCGTTCGGCAATCTGCGGCAGAGCTTTTCGTCGAACATCTCCACGTTGCGTCCATGAGGGTCGAGCAACGCGCGGTAGCGGTTTCCGCCATCCTGATAATGTGCTGCGTACGAAAGACGAGGCGCGCCAGAGGTATTCGGGTAACTGCCGTGCACAGTCCAGCCATGGTGAAAGCTGCACTGCCCGCGCTTCAAGATCATCGGAACCACGTCGACGTCGTGGCCCTCGGCGCGAAGGCTTTCCTCTACTTCGGAAAAGTTCTGCTTGTTGAAATAGCGGGTGTGCTCCATACCCTTCCAGCGATGGCTACCCCGCATCACGGCGAGCGGGCTGCGGTTCTGCGGCACATCGTGGAATGGCACCCAAGCCGTGGTCAGGTCATCTGAACTGCATGTACCCCAATACGCGTGATCGGCATGCCACCCGGTGCCGATGCCAGGAGCGTCGCTTGAGCCGGACGGCTTGTAGAAAAGTTGATCGTCGAGCAATCGAACAGACCTACCGTTCATGAGCTTTGCGGCAATCGCACCGAGAAGCGAATAGGTGGCGAGTTCCAGTAGCTCTCTCTTTTGCAAAGAAATGAACTCGTTGATCCGCTGCCCCGCACCGTCCGATTTCTTCCAGTTCACGTACCCGGTGTCGTAAGGCAGGACCGCATCGACTTTCCCATCCCAGAACTCCTGGATTCCAGCGTAAGCTGAATTCAACAGGGCCTCCGGAATAACCTCTTCTTTCGTGATGTAGTACCCGTTCGCTTCATAGAACGCTATGTCGTCATCATCAGGCAGAAAAGCCTCTTGCTCAGCCGTGAGTTCGAATGACGGCGTCACGGGCCGGGGAAGTGAAGTGGCCACCGAGCCGATCTCGTCGAGCGTCATGATGGCCGATCTTTCTGATTCAAGCTCCGGCAGTTCGTCACAAACTGTGGAACTTCTGGTTCTCGCCGTGATTCTGGTTCTTTACCAAGTGAACCTTGGAAAACGACCTCCGTATAAGCGCCTTCCTTGCGGATCCCTGCCCCTTGCAAAACTCTGAAGACGGTCAAGAAAAGAATCTTCAGATCAAGCCAAAGACTCCAGTGGTCGACGTACCAGACATCGAGTTCGAACTTTCGATCCCAGGTGAGCGAATTGCGACCATTGACCTGGACCCATCCGGTGACACCCGGCTTGACCTCGTGGCGGCGCGCTTGTTCTGGGCTGTATCGGCAGAGGTAAAAGGCTCGCAGTGGGCGTGGTCCGACCAAGCTCATATCACCCTTGAGTACGTTCCAGAGCTGAGGAAGCTCATCCAGACTGGTCTTGCGGAGGAACTGCCCGAAGGGTGTTATCCGTTGCGAGTCAGGCGGCGCACTACCCGTGTAGTTTGGATCGTCGAGCAATGATTCACCCCGATCAGGAACCATCGTCCGATATTTGTAAAAGGTGAAGATCTTCGAATCTTTACCGGGACGCGGCTGAGCGAAGAGAACGGGCCTCCCCATGCTGAAATAAGCGGCGATGGCAATGGCAATCATGAGGGGAGACAGAAGAACGATCAAACCGAACGCGAGACATCTGTCTGTGATTCCCTTGACCATTCTTTGAAATCGGCGGTCGCACCCACTCATCGGCGGTCCTATCTCTGGGTTTTCGATTGGAATACGAGCGGCTCGCGCGCGATTCATTTACCAGATCCCCTTTTCTCGACGGGGGTCGGCGAAACCGTAGATCTGAGAGTGAGTCCAAGATCGTCGAATTCGGCAGCTCCCCGATAGTCCGGGCGCCGGAATGGTTCGATGAGAGTCTTGAACAAGATGCGCATATCCAGCCCGAACGACCAGTCGTCGACATAGCGCACATCGAGGTCCAGCTTCTCCGAATATGCCACAGACTTACGACCGTTCACCTGGGCCAAACCGGTGATTCCCGGGCGGACATCGTGGCGCCGAGCGTGATGTGGCGAGTACTTGTCGATGTATTCCACCAGAAGCGGGCGGGGCCCAACCATGCTCATTCGCCCGCCGACCACATTCACGAGTTGCGGCAATTCATCAAGGCCGGCCCTTTGCAGGATCCGTCCGGCACGGGTCAACCGCACATCGTCGTCGGCGCCCGACCAGGGGTCCTCACCAGGCAGAAGTGGGCGCATTGTTCGAAACTTGTACATCGTGAAAATTTCCCCGTGCCATCCCGGCCGTCGCTGACGGAAGAGAACGGGAGGACCTGACGTGCACCAAATCAGCAACGCAATGATCGCGAAGAGTGGGGCCAGCAGGACAAGAAGCGCAGACGCCGTCAACAGGTCGAGAGCCCGCTTCAGTTGTGAGGGCCGAGCGCAGTCACGAGACATGATTCGAGGCTCCGCGGTCGGGACGAGCGGTGAGGAACGCCCGAATGAGCGTGTGTAGCCGATCGACCTGAGCCGAACAAAGTACGGATCCGCTCGGCAAGGCAAGGCCTGTCGCGAACAGCCGGTCGGCGTGTCCGCGCAGGAACGCACGGGACCCGGCGAAAACAGGCTGTTGGTGCATGGGCTTCCAGAGCGGACGGCTCTCGATGTCTGCAGCAGTCAGCATGGCCGAGAGTTCGGCCGGCTTCCACTCCGCTGCAACCGAATCGACGAGAATCGCCGTCAGCCAGCAGTTGTCCTCGACGTCACCTTCCTCTTGGAAAATCTTCACGCCCTCGACGTCGGCGAAGAGCTGACGGTAGCCCTCTCGCAATCGCCTACGGCGTGCGAGCATCTCGTCCAGTCGCTCCAACTGCGCGAGACCAAGGGCAGCGAGCACATTGCTCAATCGGTAGTTGTAGCCGATCTCGTTGTGTTCGTAGTGTGTAGCCGGCTGCCGCGCCTGTGTGCTGAGATACCGCACCCGTTCGGCCAGTCGTGCGTCGTCCGTGAGCAACGCCCCGCCGCCACTGGTGGAAATCACCTTGTTGCCGTTGAAGCTCAGGATGGCGGCGACGCCGAACGAGCCGGCGGGACGACCTTCGCGGCTGGCTCCCAGCGCCTCTGCGGCATCTGCCAACAGGGGAACCCCCGCGCTTTGGCAAATGCTCTCGATCTGCGGGTAGTCCGCACAGTGTCCAAGGAGATCGACCGCGATCACCGCAGCAACTCGCTTGCCGTCGCGTCTGAGCGACCGGAGTGCCAGACCCAGTAGTTCAGGATCCAAGTTGCCGAAATGCGGATCGCAATCCACAAAAACCGGTGTGGCCCCGGTGTATACGACAGCGTTGGCAGTCGCGGCGAACGTCATCGTAGGGACGACCACCACATCGTGCGGCCCGACTCCCAGCTCCAGCAACGCAAGATGCAGTGCTGCGGTGCCGGAGCTCAGCGCGACCGCGTAGCGCCGAGAGCATCGGTCGGCCAGGGCTTCTTCGAATGCGTCGACCATCGGTCCAAGCGGAGCGACCCAGCCGGATCGCAGTGCGGCGACACACAACTCTTCCTCTCGCTCACCAACATCGGGAGCTGAGAGGTAGATGCGGCTGTTCATACTGCATACCCCCGTGCTTGGTTCGTCGCGCCCGTAAGTCCGCGCTCAGGCATCAGGCGTTGTGTCAGTTCGATGACGGACGCAGGCATCGCCGCAGCCTCGGATGCCATCCAACGCAGTGCGGAATCATGGTCGGCGAACCGATCCAGGCTCGTCTCGCCGTCGAGCAACGCCAGCGGGGGCACATGGACATGCGAAACCAGCGGATGTGACGGACGGTAGTCGCTGACTTCGGAACACCCGAAGAGCTCCTCGTGCAGCTTCTCTCCAGCGCGCAGGCCGGTGTAAACGATCTCGACATCATTGCGCTGCGCTCGGTAGATCAGTGACCGCGCAACATCATCGATCCTCACCGGCGCGCCCATGTCGAGCACCAAAGCTTCGCTGCCGCTGCCTATTGCGGCTGCCTGGAGCACCAGCTGACATGCCTCTGGAATGGTCATGAAGAACCGGGTGACGTCAGGATGCGTGACCGTCACCGGGCCACCTTCTTCGATCTGCCGTGCGAACGCCTCCAGAACCGAGCCACGCGATCCGAGAACATTCCCGAAGCGGACGCTGAGGAAACGGTCGTCCATACAAGTTGCGGCAGACGCCGTGAGGCGCTCGGTAACTCTTTTGCTGTAGCCAAGAACGCTGGTCGGATTGGCCGCCTTGTCCGTGGAGATGTTGACGAAAGTCTCCACCCGCGACTCCTGCGCCGCACGTAGGACATTCCAACTACCGACGACGTTGGTCATCCAGGCCTCAAGAGGGTACTTCTCCAGCAGCGGTAAATGTTTGAGAGCCGCCGCGTGTATCACCACTTCAGGCCGGCACACATCGAAGATCCGTCGCATCGCGCGCAGGTCACGGATATCGGCAAGAACCGTCTCGTCGTTGTCGAGCATCGCACGGCCATGAATCGACAGTTGCGCAGCATGCAGCGCTGATTCGTCACGGTCAAGCATGACGAGCGCCGCAGGGTTGAGCCGATGGATCTGGCGGCACATTTCCGAGCCGATGGATCCGCCGGCGCCGGTGACCAGAACACGACGACCGGCGATCTCGGCCGCTATCGCTTCCTCGCCCAGGTGTGCCGGTGACCGTCCGAGGAGGTCGTGGAGGTTGAGATCCCGCACGTCGCCGTCGGGTCGCGCACTACGCACCAATTGCGACACAGGCGGAACAATCAAAGCACCGATACCCAGCAGCGCAGCTTCCGTGGACACGCCCCTGACGAGCTCAGGATCCGGATCCGAGATCGCGATGACCACCGCATCCGCGCCGAAACGTGTGATGACAGAAGCGAGATCACGTCGTGTCCCGCGTACCTGCACTCCAGCGACGTGCAAGCGGCGCTTACCCGGGTCGTCATCAAGCAAGGCGACCGGCTCAAACGGCATTCGCTCATCGAGCTGCATCTGGCGCACCAGATTTTGGCCATAAGAACCCGCACCCAGGACCACCACCTTGCGGCGGCGGGTGTCATCTTTACGATGCCGGCGAACCAATGTGCGGCCGATCCATCGAACAGCCAGCATGCCGCCCAGCGCGAATGTTCCCGACAGCAGTGGCACCGACCGCGGCACGAGGAAGGGCGTCAACAAACTCAAGCTCAGCAGCAGAAGCGTGGACGAGATCGTCGCGACCGCCGCCAACGCCACGCTCTCTTCGAAACTCGCGACGATGTAACGGTGTCGATAGATTCCCAATGCGCCACCCACGACGACATTCGCCAGCACGGCACTCAGCGCGACGATGGTCATCGGGCTGACCTTCACGAACTCGAAGTCGAAATCGAAGCGCGCCCAGGTTGCCACCCAAACGGCGATGAACCAGATCGCAGTGTCGGGCACCCACCACGGCGATACCGGCACGTTCTTCGTCGCACCGCCCCTGGGTCCGTAGCGCCTCAAGAGTGCCGCCGGCACCGAAGTCGTATCGCTTTCGGATTGGCCAGTTGTTCCGGTCATCGCGCGAACCCCCGATTGCCCACGTCAAGCACCGATCAGGTAGGGCAGGTCGAGCGCGAGAGTGGCGCTCAGCCAGCGGATTGTGCGATCGAGACCCGCAGCGAGGTCGAAGGTCGGCGTCCAACCGAGATCGCTCTGGGCTCTGGTTACATACGCTGCGCCAGGACGCAACTCGGCGATACCGGGATACCAGGAGGGCGCCGGTCCCCCATTGCGGATCGTTGACATCAGATCAGCCAGCTCGGCGAAGCTCGTATGCCGTCCGGTGCCGATGTTGTATGTCCCGGTCGTTTCAATAGCAGCGCCGCCGGCCCGCACGAAGGCATCGACCACGTCATCGACATAGATGAAGTCCTGCTTTGCGGCGTCATTCCAGCATCTCGTCCACGGCTGACCGGCGATCTCGCCGCCACCGAGGTGCACCACCGCGCCCGCGGGGCCGTATGAACTCTGGCGGGGGCCATAGACGTTGGACAACGCGAGGCAGATCGGTGCCAATCCGTACATTTCGCCGTAGGCGTGCAAGTACATTTCGCCAGCCAGCTTGGCTGCCGCACCAGGAGATGCGGGATACGTCAGCGCGGCGTCGTCCAGGACCCCACGGGTCGAAGCGCTGGACCCGGCGTAAACGACCCTCCGGACACCGGATTGTCGGCTGGCCTCACACAGGTTGATTGTTCCGAGCACATTGCAGCGGGCGTCAAACTGCGGATCGTCCATCGCCGTCTGTGGATTCACCTGAGCCGCAAGGTGGAAGATCACGTCCGGGTGGCAGCCTGCCACAAGTCCGGCCAGATCCGGTGCCTGAATATCGTTCTCCAAGAAGATGAATCGCTGCTTGCCGGGCATGTTCACGCTGAACGCGGGCTCGAGATTGGCCATCGTGCCGGTGCTGAGGTTGTCGACGCCGATGACCTGGTGTCCGTCCGCGAGCAGACGGTCGATCAGGTTCGACCCGATGAATCCGGCCGCGCCGGTCACCATGACTCTCATGAAATCTGCGAGTTCATGTGGCTACTCCACCGTCACAGACTTGGCGAGGTTGCGGGGTTTGTCGACATCCCATCCGAGGGTCAACCCAAGTGTTCGGGCCAAGACCTGCATCGGGATCACGCTCCCGAGCGGGCCCCAAGGCGCGAAGGGATCACCCGGTGCTGGAATCGTGCTACCCGCGGGACCGATGCTGATGGTTCGGCCACCCCGAGCCAGTACCTCCGAAACGTTGGCCGCCAGTTTGGGGTCGCCGTTGTCGACGATCACAACCGGAGTTCCGTTGCCGACAAGCGCAAGTGGCCCGTGTTTCAACTCTCCTGCGGGGTAGCTCTCGGCCCAGCGGTAGGTCAGTTCTTTGAGCTTGAGTGCACCTTCGGCCGCGTATGGCAATCCGTTTCCCCTCGATATGAAGAGGAAGCCGCCTGCCTCGCTCAAGTCTTCCGCGATCGGGGGCACCAGGCACTTCGCCACCGTTGCGGCTTCGGCAAGTTGATCCGGGAGTCGATGCAGCTCATCGACCAGCAGCGCAGCATGTTCGGTCGGGAGTTTTCCCATATGGACGAGCGCTGAAATCATCAGTGCCGCACCGGCAATGACCTGGCATACGAAGGTTTTGGTGGCTGCTACGCCGATCTCAGGGCCGGCAGAGCAGCAGAGGTACTCATCCGCGCCGCGCGCCAAGGTGGAGTGTGCACTGTTGGTGATGGCCAGAACGGGAGTGCCGCCATTGCGACCTGCGAGGGCGCGCAGTACGTCTGCGGTCTCCCCTGACTGGCTTATCGGTAGGCACAGGGTACGGGGTTCGGTGATTTCGTCGGCAGCTTCGCTTGCGACTGTGCAGTTGACCGGGATGGCGCCCAACCGGCGGGCCACATTGGCTATCACCCGACCGGCGTTGAGTGAAGTGCCACAGCCGATCAACTCCAACCGATCGAATGAGTCCAGGCCGAAGTCGGCCCACAGCGCCCCGTCGGCAACTCCGCCAATCAGTTCGTCGATCAATCGGCGCGCGGCGATCGGGGTCTCGTCGATCTCTTTGGCCATGTAGTCGGCGTATCCGCCCAGCTCGGAATCCTCGCCGTTCCAGACACTTCGGGCCATCAACGGCTTCCGTTCTTCGCTCCCCCCGTTTCGCCAGCAGTCAGCGTCTGTCAACTCCACGACGTCGCCGTCTTCGAGAACCCGAAACTCATCCGCCCAGTCGGCCACCGCTGCAATGTCGCTCGTCGCGAAATCCCCATGTCCAGTCCGTGCGATGAGAAGCGGAGAATGCTGCGAGGCGACCACGATGCGGCCTGTCCGCTCCTCCAGCACCGCCAGTGCCCAAGAGCCCTCTACTGCAGTGAGCGCCGCCTGCACGGCGACCAGCAGATCGACGGAGCACTCCAGCTGGTCTTCGATGAGATGACACAGCACTTCACTGTCCACCGCTGAGGAGAAGTGATGTCCCGATGTCGCCAGCGTTTGACGGAGGACGTCGGCATTTTCAATTATCCCGTTGTGGACCAGGCTGATTCGGCCCTCGCAGTCGGAATGCGGATGGGCATTGTTTTCGGTCACCGTTCCGTGTGTCGCCCAACGAGTGTGGCCGATTCCCACGTGGGCGAATTCAGGTCCGGTCCAGCTCTCGACGGCGCGATCAAGCGCAGCGACTCGGCCCACGGTTCGCAATCGTGCGACGTCACCGGCTGATGTCTGTACCGCAACCCCCGCCGAATCGTAACCGCGATACTCGAGCTTCCGAAGTGCGACCAGGAGATAGTCGATTGCAGGCGCGCTGGTGCGGCACGCGATGATGCCGCACATCAGCCGACCCACAAATTGCGCATGCCGGCCGGGATGTCGATCTCACAGTCGTTCGCTAGGAAAGTCCCAATGGGGGCGATAGCTAACTTTGCGAGCACCCAATAACTATCGGTCTCCGCAACCCGGGCGTACATGGGCAATCGGATCCAATTTTCGGTAGACCGCGATCTAGTCCCCGCCCTGGTGCCTGTTCGTCCGAATACCCCGTGCCAGTTCCGCCGCCTCGGTGCGCGTGTGCACGCCGAGCTTGGTCAGAAGACTGTGGACATGGTTCTTGACCGTGTAGAGGGCGATGCTGAGCTGCGATGCGATGTCGCGATTGGATTGGCCCAATTCCAGCAGTCGCAGGATCTGCGCCTCTCTGGCCGTCAGAGCTAGTTCCACCATTGCCGGCTGCGGATGGGCAGCCAGTGTCGATACCCTGCGGAGCAAAATCGCCGTAATCCTCGGAGGCCAGTCAGATTTCCCGGCAGCGACGTTGTCGATCAAGCCGAGCAAGTCCTCGAACGAGTCGCCTCTCATGTGATAGGCAGATACCCCGGCCTCGGCGCAGTCGACGATCTGAGACTCATCATCTTCCCTGGCGCCCAAAGCAACCGCCCGGATGTGCGGATGAATGTCTTTCATCGCGCGGAGCAGCAGGGAACTCCCCCGGGTAGCCAGGTTCAGCACCGCGACCACCGGCTCGGAATCTTCGAGTGCCACCACCAACGAGGGCAGGTCCCAGGCAACGATCGGGTGGTATCTCCCGTTCAGCGCGACGAGGCCCGCCAGGCTCTCGCGGTACAACCGGTAGTCGTCGATGATCAGAATGCTTTCGCCGCACGACGCGGCGGGCCCGTCAGTCCGATCGGACGCCACCCTCATATGGCGACCGAGAACGGGCGCGGGCAACGCGCCGCATGATCCTGCATGACCGTTGTCCCGCCCAGCGCCAGCACGGGTCGCCGGGGTGCACCGCCAGCAACGCTACTGACGGTCACAAAGAAATTAGCCAATGCACGATTCACGGAGCACCGACGATCACGGGTGTGCCCATGACGGCATCCCCCGGACCCGAAGGCTGATTCGATCTGACAGCAGACGGGGGTCCGGCGTCGGCTGCATAGGTCTGCCGGGAGTGTTCGGCGAAAAGCGCAGTCAGAATTCGAGATTCGCCGGTGCAGACCTCGCCACCGCCCGAAGTCTCGACCGGAGTAGACAAGCATCGCATTGATCCACTATCAACTCGGTCGTGGCTGGTCGTATATGGGCTATTGGATTCACTTTATGCGGGCGTTGCGCCTAGATCCCCACCGATGCCGTCGTATCGAATCGAACGAGAATAAGCCGCCGCGGCGGTCCGTGTACTGACACCGAGCTTGGTCAACACGTTGTGCACGTGGTTCTTGACCGTATGTACCGCGATGCAGAGCCCACCCGCGATGTCTCGATTGGACATGCCCATCTCCAGCATTCGCAGGACCTGGAGTTCGCGTGAGGTAAGGAGGACAAGCCCCCCTGGCTGAAGCTGCCGTCGCGCGGCAAGCGTCGACAGGCGTCTCAGCAGTATCGCAGAAACAACTGGCGGACAATGTGATTCACCGGTGAGTACTCTGCCTATGATAACGAGTAATTCGCCAAGTGACTCGGTTCGCAGGTGATAGCCGGCGACACCTGCTTCAGCGCAACCGATGATTCCAGCGTCGTCATCGTCGGAGAGGCCGGTGACGATCACTTTCGTTTGGGGGTGAGTCTCCCGAACCAGGTGGATCAACGTATGACTGTCACGGGTGGCCATGCTGAGCAGCACGATGTCCGGGGCGAATTCGTCGAGCGCCCTCCGCAGCGACAGCAGATCCCACGCCGCGTCAGCTACACAGCCCCCGCTGGCAAGGATGACAGCGGCCAGCGTGTCGCGGTGAAGCATGCTGTCATCGACGATAAGTATCTCGGCCCTCGCAAACTCAAGCCGAGGTTCCGCCAGTCGCGGCGAGTGCCCATTGTGCGACGTCAACGCAGGCGAGGCGCCGATTCGTGTCATCGAGTCGTACTTGGGTCGCGGGCACACTGAATGGCCCTCGTGCGCAAGTCCATTCGCCGCCGGAGCTGGATAGGGCTGGCTCATCGGAGTCGGCTCAGTCGCACTGGCAGATTCCGGGCGTACCCGGCTAACGGACCGATGTCGTTGGCGCTCACGATGGTTCGCCTCGGTTGGCGACCAGCGTCCCCGACTTTACCCTGAGTCCGGCGCGTCGCTTCCACGCGGAGATAGAGATTCACCCAAACTTCATCTTCTAGCAACACTTCGGCCTCCCCTCCGTATGTCTCAACTATGGGACACGCTTGCCATCTCGTACATGGACCATAGGAATCAAATTCAATCCAGACCACGATCTAGTTCTCCGGTTCAGTCATAGGCAGATCGAGGGCCCGAACTCGGGCGGCAGCCTCCGCCCGAGTACTGACTCCAAGTTTGGTCAGCACGCTGTGGACAGCGTTCTTGACCGTGTGCAATGCAACCGAAAGGCGATCGGCGATGTCTCGATTCGACAGTCCCATTTCCAACATCTGCAGAATCTGGGTCTCACGCACGGTGAGAACTAGCTCCTTGGACGCCGGCCGGCGCCGGGCTCCAAATACCGAGGCGATCGAGCAGAATCGCCGAGATTCGAGGCGGGCAGACAGACTCCCCAGCAGCTACTTTCCAATCTGCTCATTGCGCACCGCAACGAGCTGCGGTTATCTGTCGGTTCATCGAGTTACTCTGCCGTCACTGATTTGGAGAGGTTGCGGGGTTTGTCGACGTCTCGGCCCAAGGCCAGCGCCAGTGTCCGGGCCAGAATCTGCAGCGGGACAATCACTTCGAGGGGACCCCATGGCGCGGCCGGTGCGGACACCACGGGTACGGTGCTGCCCTTCGAACCGATGCTGATGATGCGACCACCACGCGCCTGGACTTCGGCGATATTGCTGACAAGTTTGCGGTCGCCATTGTCGACGACGACGACCGGTGTGCCGGAACCGATCAGCGCGAGGGGCCCGTGCTTGAGCTCACCCGCCGGATAGTGTTCAGCCCATCGGTAGCTGAGTTCCTTGAGTTTCAACGCGCCCTCGGCCGCATAGGGAAGCCCGGTTCCCCTGGCGATGAAGATGAAACCACTGGCGCCGGTGAACTCTTCGGCAATCGGGGGAACGTCACACTTGGCCACGGTGCCAGCCGTCACCAGCTGTTCCGGCAGCCGTCGAAGGTCATCGAAAATCGTGCTGGCGGCGGCCGCGGAGAGCCGGTCGGTGGCTACGAGCGCCGAAACCATCACCGCGACACCCGCAACGATCTGGCACACGAAGGTCTTGGTGGCCGCCACGCCGATTTCCGGGCCTGCCGAACACGTGATGACTGCATCCGCACGGCGCGCAAGATTTGATAGCGGGTTGTTGGTGAGGGCCAACAAGTCTGACCGGACGATCGTCGGAAAGTCGAGGGCCTTCAACAGGTCGGCGGTCTCCCCGGACTGGCTGACGGCGAGGCGCAGCGTCCGTGGCTCCACGATCTCCTCGGCGGCTTCACTGGCGACCGTGAGCACCACTGGGATTCCGCCGAGGCGTTGCACGACGTTCCCAATCACGCGACCCGCATTCAGCGAAGTACCACAACCGATTATCTGTAGACGGTCGAACGGCTCCAATCCGAGATCGGCCCAGAGTGATCCGTTCGCGGCGCAGGAGCCGACCGCGTCGAGCACCCGTGCCACGGCTTCGGGTTGTTCGTCGATCTCCTTGGCCATGTAGTCGGCGTGACCGTTCAACTCGGCGTCACTCTGATGCCAGATGTATCGCGCCATGACGGGCGCCGGGGTGCCAACTCCGTGCGCGTGCCAGCCGTTGTTCCCTGTCAACTCGACTACGTCACCGTCGTTCAGGACACGGAATTCATCCACCCATTCAGCCACTGCGGTGATGTCACTCGCCGCGAAGTCGCCGTGGCTGGTATGCGCGATGAGGAGTGGAGACTGGTTGGCGGCGACGACGATTCGACCGGTTCGTTCGTCCAGCACCGCGAGCGCCCACGATCCCTCGAGTGGAGTGAGCGCGGTCTCCACTGCGTCGAGGAGGTCGCCGGAGAGACGCAGCTGATCCTCAATCAGATGGCACACGACTTCAGTGTCGACGGATGTAGCGAAGTGATGGCCCGACGTCGTTAGCGCGCGCCGCAGCGTGTCCGCGTTCTCGATTATTCCGTTGTGGACGAGACTGATCCGGCCTGTGCAGTCGGTATGAGGGTGTGCGTTGCTCTCGGTCGCCGGCCCGTGCGTCGCCCATCTGGTGTGACCGATACCCGCGCCATCGAGCTCCGGTCCGGTCCAGTCGCGCACTGAACGACGAAGTGCGCTAATCCTTCCGACCGTCCGCAACCGCACGACATCGCCTCCGGTGGTTTGCACGGCAACCCCAACCGAGTCGTAGCCGCGGTACTCGAGTCGGCGAAGTGCGATCAGGAGGTAATCGATTGCCGGCGCATGCGTCCGGCACGCGATGATCCCGCACATCACGCGGCCGCCTGATCCGTTGTGGCCGGCCAGGATTCGTTGGCGAGCGATCGCCTGTCACCGTCTAGAGCTAACCCGAAGAACACCACTTCACTATCGGGGTCCGCAATGCGCACGTACATGGACCATGCGAGCTAACTTTTGCTGGACCGAGGTCTAGTTCGTCCGGGTCACCCCTGGTGTAAACCGGATGGTGCGGGACAGTGCCGCCGCCTCCGCGCGCGTGCTGACACCCAGTTTGGTGAGCAGGCTGTGCACGTGGTTCTTGACCGTGTGTACGGCGATGGCGAGCTGATCCGCAATGTCCTGATTCGATCGGCCCAGTTCCAGCATCCTCAGGATCTGAGCCTCCCGGGTCGTGAGAGCTAGTTCCTTCATCGCAGGTTGCCGCTGCGAGGCCAGCATCGACAGTCGGCGGAGCAAAATCGCGGAGACGGCCGGGGAGCAGCCCGTATGCCCAGCAGCAACCTTGCGTATCAAAGCGATCAGGTCCTCGAGCGAATCGGCTCGCATGTGGTACCCGGCCACACCTGCCTCGGCGCACGCGATGATCTCAGTTTCGTTGCCCTCCGACGCTCCCAGAACGATCACTCGCATGTGAGGGCTGATGTCCATCGCCGCCCGGAGCAACGATGCGCTGTCGCGGGTCGCCAGGTTCAGCAGGACCACGCTGGGCTCGGCCTCATCGAGCGCCCTGACCAAAGACGGCAAATCCCAGGCGACGCTCGGTGCGGCCATGTGGTTTTGAACGAGGATGGCGGCCAAGTTATCGCGATCGAGCGTGCAGTCATCGATGATCAAGATGCGTTCGTCACGAAGTCCATCGTCGGAATCCGTTCTCTGCCAATCCACTTGGAAAGCCACCTTTCCGTTTCGCCAGTATTGGCCGCCGTGTTGGCGGGGGACCCTTCGCTCGGATCCGGGATCATGCCCACCCTGCTGGCCGTCACGCACCAGATGAAGGGTGTGCTCACCCGATCCTGTAGACATTCCCTTCTGCACTTGGCATCTCCTGGCTTCGATCTAGAAAGCGATGCGAGGACGGACTCTTGATCCGGGGTGAACATGTCAAACAGCTCTGGTCCATGCGGCAGTGGATACAGCGAGACGGTCAATGCCAATCCGATGGCGGCCAGCGCGGCACCAATGGCTCGACTGGCTGGTCGCTCGGACTCACTGCGATGCCGTCCGGTGTTGGGCGGCTGGGTCAGCGATTTCGACGAAGTCGTCTGGCCGGTCATGAATCCCACCTAGCGGCCCGCGCTGCGAGCACCACACCGTCGATGCTGTGGTGTCGCCGCATCGGGCTACCGCCGCTCGACGCACCACGGCGGTGGAGACTCGGCAGACCATGCGAATACACGCACGGAGACGCCATGTCCTGAGCAACCCGTCCCGCCCGTTTTTCCGTGTGCGTTCCAACCGAGCCGAACCAGTCGCCACGCACCACGGGGACATCGGCAGAACTGCGTCAGTGTGTGCCGAACAAGGGGATTGAGCTAACTCACAGCGCACCGATCCACTATCAACCCCGCCTGCCGCGCCGTACATGGACCGTTGGAGCCATTTTCAGACCAGCTCCAGACCTGGATCTTGCTGGCTGAAGCTGAACGAGCGCGAGACGGCCACGGCCTGTGCCCGCGTTCTGACGCCGAGCTTCCCCAACACGCTGTGGACGTGGTTCTTGACGGTATGCAGCGCGATGCAGAGCTGGTCTGCAATATCGCGGTTCGACAGTCCCATTTCCAGCATGCGCAGGATCTGAATCTCGCGTGCGGTCAGAACTAGTTCCTCCGCGCTGGGTTTACGCTCCGCCGCAAGCGTCGAAAGGCGGCGAAGCAGAATCGCCGAAACCTTCGGCGAACAGACGGACTCGCCGTGGCTGAGCTTGTGAATCAACAAGTGCAGATCGTCGAGCGACTCAGACCGGAGGTGATAGCCAGTTACTCCGGCCTCGGCGCACGCGACGATCGTCGATTCGTCGTCCTCCGACACTCCTACGGCGATCACCTTGGCGGCAGGACTGGTCGAGGTCGCCATTTTCAGCAAAGTCGCACTGTCTCTAGTCGACACAGTAAGCAGAACGATGTCCGGCGTGCATCCTTCGAGCGCCGACTTCAGTGACAGCAAATCCCACGCAACCGTGGATTCGACGGCATCATTCACGGCCAACAACGTGACGAGATTCTCGCGATATAGCGTGCAGTCATCTACGACCAAGATCCTGGTCGGACCCCGTACACAATCGCTCGGCGCGACTCCGAATCCGAACGCTCGATCCCGCGTGTCACCGAGTGGCTCCAGGAGGTCCGTCGACCCGTGCAGCGAAGCTACGAGGCCGCGCAAATCAGTCGGCAACGCTCCATCACGAGCGTGCTTCGGCCAGCCGCCGAACGACGCCCTCGCAGATACTCGACCGTCCTCAGCAAACCCGCCGACGATGCTCTTCGGTACGCACGTATTGTTTGCCATAATCACGTCACCGTGATCATTTGCTCGCCCCATCCCCGACCCCCGTTTCGCATACCGGACCCTCGACTTCGCATGCTGGCCCACGTTTTGCGTGTCAGCCCTAGTGGAGCATACGGCCAATCGGCAATATTGACTATCTAGCCAAAAAGGGCACGAATTACGGCATCCGCCCTGCAAACTTTGCTAGATCTGAACCGCCGCGCGTACCGGTGCCTCCTGGAGGCGCCAGCTAACCGAGGATGAGACCGGACGTCGGCACGCCGGTGCCTGCCGTGACGAGCACGTGCTCGACGTCGGGCACCGGATTGACCGAAGTGCCGCGCAACTGCCGCACGCCTTCGGCGATGCCGTTCATGCCGTGGATGTAGGCCTCGCCGAGTTGGCCGCCATGGGTGTTGATCGGCAGCCGGCCACCAATCTCGATGGCGCCATCGGCGATGAAGTCCTTCGCCTCGCCCCAGCCGCAGAAGCCCAGCTCCTCCAGCTGAATCAGGGTGAACGGCGTGAAGTGGTCATACAGAATCGCGGTCTGGATGTCGGTCGGCTGGAGCCCCGATTGCGCCCAGAGCTGCTGGCCGACCAGGCCCATTTCGGGGAGCCCGTCCAGTTCCGGTCGGTAATAGCTCACCATGGAGTACTGATCGGGGCTGGCGCCCTGGGCAGCCGCCTCGATGATGGCGGGCCGGTTCTTCAGATCCTTGGCCCGCTCCGCCGACACGATGACCAGGGCGACGGCGCCGTCGGTCTCCTGGCAGCAGTCCAGCAGTCGGAGCGGTTCGGCGATCCACCGCGAGCTCTGGTGCTCCTCGATGGTGATCGGCTTCTCGTAGAAGTACGCCTTCGGGTTCTTCGCGGCGTGCTTGCGATCGGCGACGGAGACCGCGCCGAAGTCCTTGCTGGTCGCACCGGACAGATGCATGTACCGCTTGGCGATCATCGCCACTTGTGCTGCGGGGGTGGACAATCCGTGCGGATACGAGAAGGAGTTGTCCACGCCCGTCGAGTCGGCATTCTCCACCAGCCGCGTCTGCACCTGGCCGAACCGCATGCCCGAGCGTTCGTTGAACGCGCGGTAGGCCACCACGCAGTCCGCCACACCGGTGGCGACCGCGACGGCCGCCTGCTGCACCGTCGCACAAGCCGCACCGCCGCCGTGGTGGATCTTGGAGAAGAACTTCAGGTCTCCAATGCCAGTGGCACGCGCGACGGCGATCTCGGTGTTGGAGTCCATCGTGAACGTCGTCATGCCGTCCACGTCCGCTGGCGTCAACCCGGCATCGTCGAGTGCGTCGAGCACGGCCTCGGCGGCCAGCCGAAGCTCACTACGGCCGGAATTCTTGGAGAAGTCCGTGGCGCCGATGCCGACGATGGCCGCCTTGCCCGATAGTTCGCCGCTCACGCGACCCCTCCCATGACCAGCGTCGCATTGGCGATGACGTGATCGCCAAGGCTGTTGCTGCCCTTGATCTTCAACGTGATGAGTCCGTCGTCGACGGCCGTCACCTCACCGGTGAACGTCACCGTGTCGTAGGCGTACCACGGCACGCCGAGCCGCAGTGCGATCGACTTGATCACCGCGTTCGGGCCTGCCCAGTCGGTGATGAAGCGCTGCACGAGGCCGGTGTCGGTCAGGATGTTGACGAAGATGTCCTTGGACCCCTTGGCCTGCGCCTTGTCCCGGTCGTGGTGCACGTCCTGGTAGTCCCGGGTCGCGATGGCGGTCGACACGATGAACGTGGGATCGCCGTAGAAACTCAACTCGGGCAGTTTCGTGCCGACCTCCATCGTTGGCGCGCTCATGCGTCCGGCTCCCACGCGTAGAGCGTCCACGCCGGTCCGACGTTGTTCTCCGGAAAGTCGATGTACGTTGCGCGGACGGGCATTCCGACCTCCACAGCCGCGGGATCGACATTGCGAAGCTCACCGAGCATCCGGACCCCCTCTTCGAGTTCGACGAGCGCGATGACGAACGGCAACGTGCGGCCGGGCACCTTGGGAGCGTGGTGCACGACGAAACTGAACACGGTGCCCTTGCCGCTGGCGACCTGATATTCGGTCTCCAGCTCCTTGTCCAGCCAGAGCGCGGGCACAGGCGGGTGCTGCAGGCTGCCGTCGGCGCGCTTCTGGATGCGCAGTTCGTGGGCGTTGACACCGTCCCAGAAGAACTTGGTGTCCTTCGACGACGCGGGCCGCATCATGGCGTCGGCGTCGAGGTCGTCGGGCACGGGTGCCGCGGTGGAAGCCTGATCGGCGGGGATGAACTTCATGATGCGCCAAAGCATTTCGGCAACGTCCTCGTCGCCGACCTGCCAGGTGATCTTCTGGTTGATGAAGTAGCCCTCGCCGAGGGCCGTCTGCTTTGGTCCGACGACGTCGGTCAACTCGGCGGCCACACTGACCACCTCGCCGGGACGCAGATACCGGTGATAGGTCTGCTCGCAATTGGTCGCGACGACGCCGACATAGCCTGCGTTGTCGAACAATTCGATGATCTTGCCGAGCGGATCGTCGTCGGGACGGACGCCGCCAAGACCCATCATGGTCCAGACCTGGATCATGGCGGGGGGCGCGACGACGCCAGGATGGCCTGCGGCCTTCGCAGCCGCCTCGTCGACGTAGATGGGGTTGCGGTCACCGATGGCGTCGAGCCAGTGATCGATCATCGGCTCGTTGACGGGGTGTCGCCCCGCGCGCGGCTTGCTCCGGCCGGCCGCCTTGACCTTGTCGATCTCGGCCTGGAAATCGTCCGCGCTCATACTTGTCCGTTCTTCGCGCAAGCGCTCATCACCGCGGGACCCTCGGCACCTTGAGCCCCGACGCCGCGATCATCTCGCGCATCACCTCGTTGACCCCACCGCCGAAGGTGATCACCAGGTTGCGCTTGGACTGCACGTCCAGCCACTCGAGCAGCTCCGCGGTTTCGGGGTCGGCCGGGTTGCCGTGGGCACCGACGACCGCCTCCGCGAGCCGCCCGATGTACTGAATGCGCTCGGTACCAAAGACCTTGGTCGCCGCCGCGTCGGCGACGTCGATGTTCTCCCCGGACGCCGCGACCTGCCAGTTGAGCAGTTCGTTGATCCGCCACATCGCCTTGATCTCACCCAGCGAACGCTTGACGTCGTCGTGGTCGAGCGGAGTCTTGCCGTTGCTGCCTGGCTTGGACGCCCACGCGTGTACGCGGTCGTAGATGGCGGCGACCCGACCGGCGGGACCGAGCATCACCCGCTCGTTGTTGAGCTGGGTGGTGATCAGCCGCCAGCCGCCGTTCTCCTCGCCGACGAGCATGTCGGCAGGCACCCGCACGTCGCTGTAATAGGTGGCGTTGGTGTGGTGCGCGCCGTCGGAAAGGATCATCGGGGTCCAGGAGTAGCCGGGATCCTTCGTGTCGACGATCAGGATCGAAATACCCTTGTGCTTAACGGCTTCCGGATCGGTCCGGCACGCCAGCCAGATGTAGTCGGCGTCGTGCCCACCGGTGGTGAAGACCTTCTGCCCGTTGACGATGTACTCGTCGCCGTGGCGGACCGCGGTGGTGCGCAACGACGCCAGATCGGTGCCGGCATCCGGTTCGGTGTAGCCGATCGCGAAGTGCACCTCGCCGGCGAGGATGCCCGGCAGGAACTTCTTCTTCTGCAACTCGCTGCCGAACTGCTGCAACGTCGGCCCGACGGTCTGCAGCGTGACGGCGGGCAGCGGGACGTCGGCCCGTTGCGCCTCGTTGACGAAGATCGACTGCTCGATGGGGCCGTATCCCAGTCCGCCGAATTCCTTGGGCCAGCCGACGCCCAACTTGCCGTCCGAGCCCATCCGCTTGATCACCGCCCGGTAGGCCTCGTTGTGCCGGTCGGACTCCATCGCCTTGGCTTCTTCTGGCGAGATGAGGTTCGAAAAGTACTGCCGCAGTTCGGCTTGCAGCTGACGCTGCTCGGGGGTCAGTTCGATGTACATAGCGCTCCCACCAGATCGAGGCGGTGTGACGGACCGCCGAGCAGCCGGGTCAGGTCCTTGATCGTCGAGTAGTAGCGGTCCATCGGGTAGGCGATGTCCATGCCCATGCCGCCATGCAGATGGTGGCAGAGCTGCATCACCGGTGGCGCCTGCGACGTCACCCAGTACCCGAGGACGTCGAGGTCCTCGTCGGCGTCCCGACCTTCCGACAACCGCCAGATCACCGACGTGGACACCAGCGAGATGGTGCGCGACGCGATGTACACCTCGGCGAGCTGCGCCGCCACGGTCTGGAACGTCGAAAGCGGCCTGCCGAACTGCTCGCGACTGGCCACGTAATCCGCCGTCAGCCGCAGCGCTCCCGCGACGAGTCCTGCGGCGAACGCACCCGTCGTCGCCAGCACCAGCTGGTTGACTCGACGTACCGAAGCGCCCGCGAGGACGTCGGCATCGGGGACCGTGACGCCGTCGAACGTCACCACGTACTCGTCGGAGTGGTTCGAGGTGGGGGTCTTCGTCAGCGTCACGCCGGGCGTCTTGGGAGACACCACCACCACCGCGTTGTCGGCAGTGACGACGAGCCAATCCGCTTGTTCTGCATGGGGAACGCCGACCTTGGTGCCCGACAGCTTTCCGCCGGCGAAGACCGTGCCAGGCCGCTCCGGCAACGAGGAACCCGGCTCGTTCAGTGCGGCCGAGAGCAGGCCGCCCTTCGCCACCCCTGCCAGGAAACGGTCCTGCTGTTCGTCGGACGCCAAATCCAGCAGCGGCACCAGGCCGAGGCCCAGCGTGGCCAGCGCCGGGCTGACGGTGCCATGCCGACCGATCTCCGTGAGCGCCGTGGCGATCTCGGGTAGACCCACCCCGTCGCCGCCGAGACGTTCGGGAACGCCGAGGGCGATCACTCCCCCGTCCACCAGCGCGGCCCAGCTGTTGTCACGCCCGAGAGCAGAGGTCACCACGTCGGCGACGGCCTGCTGCTCGGGGTCCGGACTGAAATCCACCGAATCCTCCTTGATTCAAATGCGCTGGTGCGGCGATTCAATTGCGCTGGTGCGCCGGTGCGGCGGGTCAGTGCGCGGCGCTGGCGCCGGTGTAGTCGACCTGCCAGTGCTTGATGCCGTTGAGCCATCCCGACCGTAGCCGCTCGGGTTCGCCGACCGGCTTGAGGTCGGGCATGTGATCGGCGACGGCGTTGAAGATGAGGTTGATCGTCATCCGGGCCAGGTTGGCGCCGATGCAGAAGTGGGCACCGGTGCCGCCGAAGCCGACGTGCGGGTTCGGGTCGCGCAGGATGTTGAACGAGTGCGGGTCTTCGAAGACGTCCTCGTCGAAGTTGGCGGAGCGGTAGGACATCACCAGCCGCTGGCCCTTCTTGATCGGTACGCCCGCCAGCTCGGTGTCCTCGAGTGCGGTGCGCTGGAACGCCGACACCGGGGTGGCCCAGCGGATGATCTCGTCGGCCGTCGTGGACGGCCGCTCCTTCTTGAACAGCTCCCACTGATCCGGGTTGTCCGCCAGCGCGATCATGCCGTGGGTGATCGAGTTGCGGGTGGTCTCGTTGCCCGCCACGGCGAGCATGATGACGAAGAACCCGAACTCGTCGTCCGACAGCTTCTCGCCGTCGATGTCGGCCTGGATCAGGGTCGTGACGATGTCGTCGGTGGGGTTCTTGCCCCGCTCATCGGCCATGGCCATCGCGTACATGATCAGTTCCATCGAGGACTGGGCCGGATCGACGTCGGCGAACTCGGGATCCTCGCCGCCGGTCATCTCGTTCGACCAGCGGAACAACTTGTCGCGATCGTCCTGCGGGACGCCGAGCAGCCCGGCGATGGCCTGCAGCGGCAGCTCGCACGACACCTGCTCGACGAAGTCGCCGGTGCCCTCGGTGGCCGCGGTCTTGGCGATGTTCTGGGCCCGCTGCGCGAGCTCCTCTTCCAGACGACCGATGGCGCGTGGCGTGAAGCCGCGCGAGATGATCTTGCGCAGCCGGGTGTGGTGCGGCGCGTCCATGTTGAGCATGACGTTGCGCTGCAATTCGATGTTCTCGAACGTCATCTCCTGCGGCCAGACCGGGATGGCGCCGTTCAGCCAGCTGGAGAAGACGTCGCTGCGACGCGAGACCTCCTTGACGTCGGCATGCTTGGTGACGAGCCAGTAGCCCTTGTCGCCGAAGCCGCCGGTGCCGCCCGGCACGTCGACCCAGTGGATCGGTTCGGACTTGCGCAGCTCGGCGAGTTCGGCGATCGGCAGTCCGGCGAGGTTGACGTCGGGATCCAGGAAGTCGAAGTCAGCCGGAATATTGGGGGGTGCCATAACGGGGTGCGCTCCTCTACAACGTCAATTGCAACGTGTTCTAGTGCCAGTAAAACACGGCTTCACCGCAGATCAAAGGCGTGGCCGCATCGCAGCTTGTCAGACTAATGAAACGTGTTCTAGCCTGGCGGAATGGGTAACCCTGTCATCGTCGAAGCCACCCGCAGCCCCATCGGCAAGCGCAACGGCTGGCTGTCCGGCCTGCACGCCACCGAGCTCCTGGGCGCGGTGCAGAAGGCGCTAGTGGAGAAGGCCGGCATCGACCCCGGCGACGTGGAACAGCTGATCGGCGGCTGCGTCACGCAGTTCGGCGAGCAGTCCAACAACATCACCCGGGTGGGCTGGCTGACGGCGGGCCTGCCCGAGCACGTCGGCGCCACCACCGTCGACTGCCAGTGCGGCAGCGCCCAGCAGGCCAACCACCTCATCGCCGGTCTGATCGCGACCGGGGCCATCGACATCGGCATCGCGTGCGGCATCGAGGCGATGAGCCGGGTGGGTCTCGGTGCCAACGCCGGACCCGACCGCTCGATCATCCGGGCGTCGTCATGGGACATCGACATGCCCGATCAGTTCACCGCCGCAGAGCGCATCGCGAAGCGGCGCGGCATCACCCGCGAGGAGATCGACCAGTTCGGGTTCGATTCCCAGCGCAAGGCCAAGGTGGCCTGGGCCGAGGGGCGGTTCGACAGGGAGATCTCGCCGATACTGGCACCGGTGCTCGACGAGCAGAAGCGACCGACGTCGGAGCTCGCGCCCGTGACCCGCGACCAGGGGCTGCGCGACACCACCCTCGAAGGCCTCGCACAGCTGAAACCGGTGATGGAGGGCGCAATTCACACCGCGGGTACGTCGTCGCAGATCTCGGACGGCGCGGCCGCAGTGCTGTGGATGGACGAGGACAAAGCCCGGGCGCTGGGCCTGAAGCCGCGGGCCCGCATCGTCAGCCAGGCCAACGTCGGCGCGGAGGCGTACTACCACCTCGACGGTCCCGTGCAATCCACCGCCAAGGTGCTCGAGAAGGCCGGCATGAAGATGGGCGACATCGACATCGTCGAGATCAATGAGGCCTTCGCGTCGGTGGTGCTGTCCTGGGCCCGCGTGCACGAGCCGGACATGGACCGCGTCAACGTCAATGGCGGCGCGATCGCGCTCGGTCATCCAGTGGGAAGCACCGGTGCCCGACTGATCACCACGGCGCTGCACGAGTTGGAGCGCAGCGACAAGAGCACCGCGCTCATCACCATGTGTGCGGGCGGTGCGCTGTCGACGGGCACCATCATCGAGCGGATCTAAGTGGTCGACGTCCAGGTCACGGAGACCGAGCGGATCGCCGCAGCGCGGGCGTACATCGACGCGCTGGTGAGCCACGACGCGAGCGACGTGCCGTTTGCTCCGGACTGCACCCGCATCGAGTTCGGCGCCAAGACGGGATTCTCGGGAAACCACTTGCGCCGCAGCCTGAATGGCGGACCCCAGTATCGCGTCATCCAGTCGGCCACCGTCTTGGAGATCGCCGTCGACGGCGACGTGGTTCGGGCCCGGTTCGACCTGCTGACGAAACCCTCGTTCGCCGGCCGGCGCGTCGGCGCCCACGTCGACGAGACCTTCTTGATCCCCGCCCAAGACGGGAAGATCCATCACATCAAGGCGACCGTCCGCCCGTTCCTGCACAACGGATAGGTTGCACACATGGCCAACTCACGTCCGAAGTACATGGACACCGCGTGGGGCGACTTCATCGTCAAGTGGATGTCGCGCATCAACACGTACTTCTACCGACGCAACAAGGGCTCGGGCCTCGGCGGCAACTTCCAGGGCATCCCGGTCGCCATCCTCACCACCACCGGCCGCAAGTCCGGCGAGCCGCGCGACAGCCCGCTGTACTTCCACCGCGACGGTGACAAGGTCATCGTCGCGGCTTCCAAGGGCGGTAGCGACAAGCATCCGATGTGGTACCTGAACCTGAAGGCCGATCCCAAGGTGAAGGTCCAGATCAAGGATGAGAACTTGCACCTGACCGCGCGCGACGCCACCGAGGACGAGCGCAACCTCTACTGGCCGAAGCTGGTCGAGATGTACCCGACCTACGATGACTACCAGTCCTGGACCGAGCGGAAGATCCCCTTGGTGGTTTGCGAGCCCTGACTCGCGGCAACACGCCAAGGCATGTCCCGCGAGCATCCGATCCGCAACTCGAAGCTCGTCGCGCTGCTGCTGAAGTACTTCGCCCGCGCGCACATCTGGGTGTATCAGCGCACCAACGGCCGTCTCGGCGCGCAGCTGCTCTGGTTTCCCGCCGCGCTGCTGACCACGGTCGGCCGCAAGAGCGGGCAGCACCGCATCACCGCGACGCTGTATCTACGCGACGGCGACCGCGTCGTGTTGCCCGCGTCGTTCGGCGGTCGTGACCGCGACCCACTGTGGTATCTCAATCTGAAGTCGAATCCCAAGGTGCACGTGCAGATTCGTGGCGAGCACCTCGACATGACCGCGCGGGACGCAACCGACGAGGAGCGGCGCCGCTACTGGCCGCCGCTGATCCGGATGTACCCGCCGTACAAGGGTTACCGGGATGCGACCGATCGGGTGATACCGCTCGTGGTGTGCGAACCCATCGCCGGTTAGGCGCCGTAGACCGGGAGTGGGGTGCGTGACTTGGCCAGCAGGTCCGCGACGACCGGGCCGAGTTCGGCCGGATCCCACCGCGCACCCTTGTCCGCCTCGGCGCCGCGTGCCCACCCCTCGGCGACCCGCACGATGCCGCCTTCCACCTCGAACACCCGCCCGGTGACGTCCTTGGACTCGGCGCTGCCCAGCCACACCACCAACGGCGAGACGTTCTCCGGCGCCATGGAATCGAACTCGGACTCCTGCGTCGACATCATGTCGGCGAAGACGGTCTCGGTCATCCTGGTGCGCGCCGATGGCGCGATGGCGTTGACGGTGACGCCGTAGCGGCCCATCTCGGCGGAGGCCACCAGCGTGAGTGCGGCGATACCCGCCTTGGCGGCGCTGTAGTTCGCCTGCCCGACACTGCCCTGCAGGCCGGCGCCGCTGCTGGTGTTGATGATGCGGGCGTCTACGGTGTTGCCGGCCTTCGACTGCGCCCGCCAGTACGCCGCAGCGTGTTTCATGGTGGCGAAGTGCCCCTTGAGGTGCACGGCGGTGACGGCGTCGAACTCCTCTTCGCTGGTGTTGGCGAACATCCGGTCCCGCACGATGCCGGCGTTGTTGACCAGCACGTCGAGACCACCGAACGCGTCCACCGCCGTCTGGATCAGACCCTCGGCCTGCGCCCAGTCGGCCACGTTGGCGCCGCTGGCGACGGCCTCGCCCCCGGCGGCCTTGATCTCGTCGACGACGGCCTGCGCTGCGCTGCCTCCACCGGCGGGTGAGCCGTCGAGGCCCACGCCGATGTCGTTGACCACCACGCGCGCCCCTTCAGCGGCGAACGCCAGCGCGTGCGCACGGCCGATGCCGCCGCCCGATCCGGTCACGATGACGACCCGGCCGTCGACCAGTCCCATATCCCTTGTTTCCCTTGTTATTTGATCGCATTGGTGGTGGCGAGATAGTGCGGCGGCTCGCCACCGCCGTGTACCTCGAGTGATGCGCCGCTGATGTAGGAGGCAGCGTCGGACGCCAGGAATGCCGCGGCCCAGCCCACGTCGGCGGGTTTGGCGAGCCGGCCGAGTGGCACGTTGGCCGAGATCGCGGCGATGGATTCGGCGTCACCGTAGAACAGTTCGGATTGTTCGGTTTCGACCATGCCCACGACGAGCGAGTTCACCCGGACCTTGGGCGCCCATTCGACGGCCAGTGTGCTGGTGAGGCTTTCGACGCCCGCCTTGGCCGCGCCGTATGCCGCGGTGCCGGGGGTCGGCCTGCGCGCGCTGACGCTGGCGACGTTGATGATGGAGCCGCCCTGCGCCTGGGTCTGCATCTGTGCGTTGGCGTGCTGCGAAACCGAGAGCGGGCCAAGCAGATTGAGCTCGATGATCTTGGTGCTGAACTTCGCCGAGGCATCCGCCGCGAGGACGTAGGGCGATCCGCCCGCATTGTTGACCACCACGTCGAGCCTGCCGTGCGCGGCCACGATCGCCTCGATCAGCGCCGCCACCGACTCGTCGTCGCGGACGTCGCACGGGTGGAATTCGTACGGCAGATCGTCGACGGGGCGACGGGCGCAGGTGACGACCGTCGCGCCCTGACCGGCGAAGACGGCACTGATGCCCGCGCCAACCCCTCGCACGCCGCCGGTCACCAGGACGACCCGGCCATCGAGTTGCAGATTGATTCCAGCCGCGTCGGTCACTGTGCTAGCGTACCAAGCAAGTGCTTGCTTAGGTAGCCATCCCCCAGGAAGTGACCCCCATGACGATCACAACCAAGACGGTCGAACCGGGCATCGTCTCCGTCACCGTCGACTATCCGAAGGTCAACGCCATCCCGTCGAAGGGTTGGTTCGAACTCGGCGACGCCATCACCGCGGCAGGCCGGGACCGCAGCACCCACGTGGTGATCCTGCGGGCCGAGGGCCGCGGCTTCAACGCGGGCGTCGACATCAAGGAGATGCAGAACACCGAGGGCTTCACCGCACTCATCGACGCCAATCGCGGCTGCTTCCACGCGTTCCGCGCGGTCTACGAGTGCGAGGTGCCCGTGGTCGCGGCGGTCAACGGGTTCTGCGTCGGCGGCGGCATCGGGCTGGTCGGCAACGCCGACGTCATCGTCGCCTCCGACGACGCCACGTTCGGCCTGCCGGAGGTGGAACGCGGCGCACTCGGCGCGGCTACCCACCTGTCCCGCCTCGTTCCGCAGCACATGATGCGGCGGTTGTTCTTCACCGCGGCCACCGTCGATGCGCAGACGCTGCATCACTTCGGTTCGGTGCACGAGGTGGTGCCCCGCGCCGACCTCGACGAGGCGGCGTTGCGCGTCGCCCGCGACATCGCAGTCAAGGACACCAGGGTGATCCGGGCGGCGAAGGAGGCGCTGAACTTGATCGACGTCCAACCGCCGAACGCCAGATATCGGATGGAGCAGGGCTTTACGTTTGAGCTCAACCTGTCCGGCGTGTCCGATGAACATCGCGATGCATTCGCCGGGACGAAGAAGGGCAAATGACAGACAAGAGAACGACATTCGATGACGCCGTCTCGTCCATCGAGAGCGGCATGACCATCGGCATCGGGGGCTGGGGATCGCGGCGCAAGCCGATGGCGTTCGTGCGGGCCCTGCTGCGCACCGACGTCACAGACCTCACCGTCGTCAGCTATGGCGGGCCGGACATCGGATTGCTGTGCGCCGCGGGCAAGGTCAAGCGCGTCTACTACGGTTTCGTGTCGCTGGATTCGCCGCCGTTCTACGACCCGTGGTTCGCCAAGGCGCGCACCAGCGGCGCCATCGAGGCCCGCGAGATGGACGAGGGCATGCTGCGCTGCGGCCTGCAGGCGGCGGCGCAACGGTTGCCGTTCCTGCCGATCCGCGCCGGACTCGGCAGCGACGTGCGCGCGTTCTGGGGCGACGAGCTGACGACCGTCACGTCTCCCTACGAGACCGACGGGGCGTTCGAAGAACTCGTCGCGATGCCCGCACTGACGCTCGACGCCGCATTCGTGCACATGAATCTCGGTGATGCGCAAGGCAACGCGGCCTACACCGGCATCGATCCCTATTTCGACGACCTGTTCCTGATGTCGGCCGAGAAGCGCTTCCTGTCCGTCGAGCGGGTGGTCTCCACCGACGAGCTGGTGAAAGCCGTACCGCCGCAGGCACTGTTGATCAACCGGATGATGGTGGACACCGTCGTCGAAGCGCCGGGCGGCGCGCACTTCACCACCGCGGAACCCGACTACCGCCGCGACGAGAAGTTCCAGCGGCACTACGCCGAGGCGGCCGGGTCCGACGAGACCTGGAAGCAGTTCGTCGACACGTATCTGTCCGGCAGCGAGGCCGATTACCAAGCGGCGGTCCGCAAGTTTCAAGAGTCGGCCAAGGAGGCCTCGAAGTGATCGCCGTGACCCGTGCCGAGGTGTGTGCCGTCGCGTGCGCGGAGCTGTTCCGCGACGCCGGCGAGATCATGGTGAGTCCGATGACGACGATCGTGTCCATCGGCGCCCGGCTGGCCCGGTTGACGTTCTCGCCGGACATCGTGTTGACCGATGGCGAGGCGCGGCTGCTGGCCGACACTCCGGCGATCGGGGTCACCGGCGCGATCGAGGGCTGGATGCCGTTCGGCCGCGTCTTCGAGACGCTCGCCTGGGGTAGGCGCCATGTGGTCATGGGCGCCAACCAGATCGACCGCTACGGCAACCAGAACCTGTCGGCGTTCGGCCCGCTGCAGCATCCGACCCGTCAGATGTTCGGCGTTCGCGGTGCACCGGGCAACACCATCAACCACGCGACCAGTTACTGGGTGGGCAACCACTCCAAGCGCGTGTTCGGCGACTCCGTCGACATCGTGTCCGGCATCGGTTGGGACAAGGTGGATCCCGACAATCCGGCATACCGGTTCGTCAACGTCTTCCGGGTGGTGACGAACCTCGGCGTCTTCGACTTCAACGGGCCGGAGCACCAGATGCGGGCGGTGTCGTTGCATCCTGGCGTCGCGCCCGAGCAGGTCCGGGAGAACACCTCCTTCGAGGTGCACGACCTGGACTCCGCGGAGCCCACGCGGCTGCCGACGCAACAGGAACAGCAGCTCATCCAGGAAGTCATCGACCCGAAAAGCCTGCGGGACAAGGAAGTACGGTGAGAAGTACGGTGAGCAAGCTACGCACCCCGCTCACCGAGTTGGTCGGCATCGAGCATCCCGTCGTGCAGACCGGCATGGGCTGGGTGGCCGGCGCACGACTGGTGGCGGCGACGTCGAACGCCGGCGGTCTCGGCATCCTCGCCTCGGCGACCATGACGCTCGAGGAACTGGCAACGGCGGTCACCAAGGTCAAGGCTGCCACGGACAAGCCGTTCGGCATCAACATCCGCGCCGATGCCGGCGACGCGATCGACCGTGTCGACCTGCTGATCCGCGAGGGCGTCAAGGTGGCGTCGTTCGCATTGGCGCCGAAACCCGAACTGATCGCCAAGCTGAAAGAGGCTGGTGTCGTGGTGATTCCGTCGGTCGGAGCGGCCAAGCACGCCAAGAAGGTCGCAGGCTGGGGCGCCGACGCGGTGATCGTGCAGGGCGGAGAGGGCGGCGGCCACACCGGGCCGGTAGCGACGACGCTGCTGCTGCCGTCGGTGCTGGACGCGGTGGACATCCCCGTCGTGGCCGCAGGAGGCTTCTTCGACGGTCGCGGGCTGGCCGCCGCGTTGTCCTACGGTGCCGCGGGCGTCGCGATGGGCACCCGCTTCCTGCTGACGTCGGACTCGACCGTGCCCGATTCGGTCAAGCAGCGTTACCTCGATGCCGGACTGGACGGCACGGTGGTGTCGACGCGCGTGGACGGCATGCCGCACCGCGTGCTGCGCACCGGGCTGGTCGAGAAGCTGGAAAGCGGATCGCGGGCGCGTGGTTTCGCCGCGGCGGTGCGCAACGCACACAAGTTCAAGAAGATGTCGGGCATGACCTGGCGATCGATGGTCACGGACGGTCTGGCGATGCGCCACGGCAAGGAATTGACCTGGTCGCAAGTCGTGATGGCGGCCAACACGCCCATGCTGTTGAAGGCCGGCCTGGTGGAGGGCAACACCGATGCAGGCGTGCTCGCGTCGGGACAGGTCGCGGGCATCGTCAACGACTTGCCATCGTGCGCGGAACTCGTCCCGGCGATCGTCAACGACGCCGTCAAACACCTGCAGGCCGCGGTGGCGTTCGTCGCGTCCTGACATGAGGTGAAGCCATACTCTTCACTTTCGCATGGTTAAGCTATAGTCTTCATATGACCGTGATGAAGGCAGAAGCTTCATCGAAGGCAGAAGCTTCATCGAAGGCGACGCTGATCGGTGACGTCGTCCGATCGCGCGACGCCGCTGACCGTCGCGCGTTGCACCGCAACCTGACCACCGCGCTGACGGCCATCGCCGACGGCTCCATCGACGTCCCGGCCTTCACGGTCGGCGACGAGTTTCAGGGCAGCTATCCCACCGTCGGTCAGGCGATCGCCGCCGCGCTCTCGGTTCGGCTCGCTATCGCGCCCGATG
Source organism: Mycobacterium sp. URHB0044 (assembly GCF_000620625.1). Lineage (GTDB taxonomy): Bacteria > Actinomycetota > Actinomycetes > Mycobacteriales > Mycobacteriaceae > Mycobacterium. The sequence continues at coordinate 502,738 of NZ_JIAW01000003.1, forward strand.
TCGACGTCCGCTTCGGCATCGGCTGGGGACCGGCCACCGTGCTCGACCACGACACCGGGATCCAGGACGGGCCGGGCTGGTGGGTGGCGCGCGAAGCGATCGAATGGACCGCCACCGCCCAGCGTCAACCCGGTCTCGCGCTGGTGCGCACGTCGTACCGAACGGCCGATCCGGCGGGGCCCGCGGCGGACCCGATCAACGCGGCGCTGATGTGTCGGGACCACATGCTTGGATCGCTCGATGAACGATCCATCCGCATCCTGAGAGGTCTCGTGCACCACCGGTCCAAGAAGGAACTCGCCGACGAGGAGGGCATCAGCGCGTCGGCCGTATCGCAACGCGCGGGCCGCGACGGTTTGGATCTCATCGTCGCCGCGTCGCGGTATCTCTCGGAGATCCGATGAGCGCGCTGGCCGTACTGCTGATCGCGGTGGGGGTCGGTGACGTGTGCCGGCGTCTGATCCGCGCGCGGTGGTTGCCGACGGTGGCGGCGCTGGCCACCGTCGTGGTCTGCATGCTGCTCGGTGGGCTGTGGCATCTCGGCGACCTTCCGCTGCTCCTCATCGCCGCGGCGACCGCCGTCGCCTGGCTGGTGCTCGGTGGTCGCGCGGATCGGGCGGGCATCCGCCAGGCCGTGCCGCTGGCAGTGTTTGGCGGGGGCGCCGCCCTGTTGATCCTGTTGTCCGGCTGGGCATCTGAGGTGAACGGCCTCGTCGGGCGATGGTCGAATTGGGCTGGCTTGTTCGGTGCACACCCCGTCGATCCCGACCGATTGCTGATGATCGTCGGCGTGCTGCTGGTGCAACTGGCCACCGGCAATCAGCTGGTTCGTCTGGTGCTCGGCTCGGTGGGCGCGGTGAAGCCCGTCGGCCAGCCGCAGGCGTCGGACAAGCTCAAGGGCGGCCGGCTGCTCGGTCCCATGGAGCGGCTGCTCATCGTCGGTCTCGGACTCGGCGGGCAGCTGACGATGGCAACGGCCGTCGTCGCCGCCAAGAGCATCATCCGGTTCCCCGAGATCACCGCACAGAAGGCCAGGGAGAACGGCGGCATAGGGATCGACGACGTGACCGAGTACTTCCTGGTCGGCAGCTTCGCCAGTTGGATCCTGGCGCTGGGCGGCCTGGCGCTGGTGCACTAGCCGGAGCGGCGAAAACCCCTCCCCCGGCACTCGGCGTTCCTACACTCGGCTGTCAGGACAGCAAACAATCGGGGGGACGTCACATGAAGATGAACGCGGCCGTGCTGTGGGACTTCAACACCGAATGGAGCGTCGAGGAAGTCGAACTCGACGGGCCGCAGGATGGTGAAGTCCTGGTGTCGTTCGAGGCCACCGGGCTGTGCCACTCCGATCACCACGTCCGGACCGGCGACTTCGGCGAGCTCCCGTTGCCGGTGATCGGCGGCCACGAGGGTGCCGGAATCGTGCAGGACGTCGGACCGGGCGTCCGCGACCTGCAGGTCGGCGACCACGTCGTGGCGTCGTTCCTGCCTGCCTGCGGGCGGTGCCGCTGGTGCGCGACCGGACACCAGAACCTGTGCGACCTCGGAGCGCTCATCCTGACCGGCACCCAGGTCGACGGCACGTACCGACGACGGGCTCGCGGCAAGGACGTTGGAGCGGCCTCGCTCTTGGGCACCTTCGCCCAGTACGGCACGGTTTCGGAGACCTCGCTCGTCAAGATCGACGACGATCTGCCGCTGTCCCGCGCCTGCCTGCTCGGCTGCGGGATCACGACGGGATGGGGCTCGGCCGTCAATACCGCGGACGTCAGTCCAGGCGACACCGTGGTGGTGATCGGCTGCGGTGGCATCGGAGCCGGCGCCATCCAGGGCGCGTGTCTGGCGGGAGCGGAGAAGATCGTCGTCGTCGACATCGTTGAGACGAAGCGTGACAAGGCTTTTCAGTTCGGTGCTACCCACTTCGCGACGTCGATGCCGGAAGCGACGGAGTTGGTTGCCGAGCTCACCAAGGGCGTGATGGCGAATTCCGCCCTACTCACCGTCGGTCTTCTCGAAGGCCCGATGATCAACGAAGCGCTCAACATCGTCGGAAAGGGCGGCGCGGTGGTGGTGACGGCCATCGCGTCGATGACCGATGTGACGCCGACGCTTCCGATGGCCATCTTCACGCTGTTTCAGAAGCGGCTGCTCGGAAGTCTCTACGGTGAAGCGAACCCGCGCGCCGACATCGCGCGCCTCTTGAGCCTCTACCGCGAGGGCAAGCTGCTACTCGACGAGACGGTGACGGCCGAGTACAAGCTCAACGACATCAATGAGGCCTACGACGACATGCTCGCGGGCCGCAACATCCGCGGCGTGATCATTCACGATCACTGAGCGCTAGAGGCGTTCGATGATGGTGACGTTGGCGGTGCCGCCACCCTCACACATCGTCTGCAGACCGTAGCGACCGCCGGTGCGCTCCAACGTGTTCAACATCGTGGCGAACAGCTTGGCGCCGGTCGCACCGAGCGGATGTCCGAGCGCGATGGCGCCGCCGCTGGGGTTGACCTTCTCCGGGTCGGCCTTCGTGTCCTTGAGCCAGGCCATCACGACGGGGGCGAAGGCCTCGTTGATCTCGACGGTGTCGATGTCCTCGATGGTGAGGCCAGCCTTGTCCAGCGCGTACTGCGTCGCGGGAATCGGCCCCGTCAACATGAACACCGGATCCGCACCGCGCGCACTGATGTGGTGAATGCGGGCCCGTGGCTTCAGGCCGTGGTCCTTGACCGCCTGCTCTGAGGCGAGCAGCACCGCGCTGGCACCGTCGGAAATCTGGCTGGCCATCGCCGCGGTCAGCCGACCACCCTCGACGAGGGTCTTGAGCCCGGCCATCTTCTCCAGCGACGTGTCGCGCGGCCCTTCGTCGGTGACGAAGCCGTCGACCGGGATGATCTCGTTCTCGAAGTACCCGGCGAGGATCGCCGCTTGTGCCCGTTGATGACTGGTGAGCGAGTACTGCTCCATCTCCTCGCGGGAGATGTTCCACTTCTCCGCGATCATCTCGGAGCCACGGAACTGCGAGATCTCCTGATCGCCGTAGCGGTGCAGCCAGCTCTTCGACTCGTTCGTGGGCGAGGTGAAGCCGAACTGCTCGCCGACGATCATGGCCGAGCTGATCGGGATCTGACTCATGTTCTGCATGCCGCCCGCCACGATGACGTCGGCGGTGCCGGACATGATCGCCTGTGCGCCAAACGAAATGGCCTGCTGGCTGGAGCCGCACTGACGGTCGACGGTGACGCCGGGGACCTCTTCGGGGTATCCGGCGGCCAGCCACGACAGCCGGGCGATGTTGCCCGCCTGCCCGCCGATGGCGTCGACGCAACCCGCGATCACGTCGGTGACGGCGCCCGGGTCGAGGTCGGTGCGCTCGAACAGGCCGCGCCAGGCGGCGGCGCCGAGGTCGACCGGGTGGACGCCGGCCAGCGACCCGTTGCGCTTGCCGATCGCGGTCCGTACAGCGTCGATGACGTACGCCTCGCCCATGTCTAATCTCCTTCTTTCGTGATTCCGCCAAGAACGATGGCCAGATACTGTCGGCCGACCTGCTCGGCAGTGAGTGGCCCGCCCGGCTGATACCAGCGGACCGAGACCCAGGTGGTGTCGCGGATGAAGCGGTAGACCAGATCGACGTCCAGGTCGGGGCGGAGGCAGCCTTCTTCGACGCCCTGCTTGAGCACGTCCACCCACATCTGGCGCTGTTCCCGGTTGCGTTCGTCGACGAAGGAGAACTGCGGCAACGCCGACAGCCGCTTGGCCTCGTCCTGGTAGATCACGACCTGGGCGTGACGGTGCTCGATCGCTTCGAACGAGGCCATGAACAGGCCCTTGATGCGTTCCAGCGGATCGCGCTCGCCCTCGACGATTTCGGTGTACCTGGCGAATAGCCAGTCGAGGAAGTCGCGAAGGACCTCCTCGGCCATCTGCTCCTTGGACTTGAAGTGGTGATAGAGACTGCCGGACAGGATTCCGGCGGAGTCCGCGATGTCGCGCACCGTAGTGGCGCGCAGGCCACGTTCGGCGAACATCGCCGCGGCGAGGTCGAGCAGCTCGTCGCGGCGGCTCGGAAGCGCCTTGTCCACCAGATCAGAGTATCAACCAAGCGCTTGCTCGGCTAGCCCGGGCTACGGTCGCGAATACGCCGGGACCCAGTAGACCGCACACGCGTCGGCCGGTGGCGTCCCATCGTGGCTGGCGCGCGAGCGGGAGAGGTTGAACTCGTACCAGGCGTCCGGCCCGTCGTCGCGGTACCGCGCGCACTGCCGAATCGGCTCGGGCAGGCGTGCGAGAGCCTGCTCGGCGTCCGGCGACAAGGACAGCAGATAGTCGGTGTCGAGCAGCCCGGTCTGCTCGTAGCGGTCGATGTTGCGCTCGGCGATCAACCGTTCCGGGTTGATGCCGGCCAGCCCGAGCAGCGTCGCCACACCGGCGATCAGGACCGCGCGCGGCAGCCACCGGGCCGTCATCCCGATGCCCGCCAGGGCGATGAGGACGAACACCGCACCGAGCCACAACTCGATGGCGATGACCATGACGCGTTGCACGCTGAACCCGTAGGCCTGTTGGTACAGCCACATCCGGTGAATCGCCGAGACCACGACGACCACCGACGCGGTACACATCGTCCCGACGAGCGCCCGCAGCATTCGACGATCGGCGGTGGTGGTGCGGCCGGCCACCCGGATCACGCAGGACAGCACCAGCAGCGTCAACGCCGACACCCAGAGCAGCTGCCAGAAACCCTGCCTGGCGTACTCGGCGTACGTCAGCCCCTCGGTCTCCAAGACGTGGCGGTGCCCGCCGAACAGCACGGTCGCCTGCACGGCGACGAAGGCGATGAACAGCGCGTCGAGCACGCCGAGCGGCACCGCCCATTCCCACCTCGGCACGGGCCGCATCGGCGCGGGTGCCAACGCGTCCAGCTTCGGCGCGAACCGGATCAGGTAGGCGCCACCAAAGATGAACGCCGCCACGACGGCGAGCACGAAGACGCGTGCGACGACGTCGCCGATGTCCAGCGCGGGCATCAGGGTGCCAGCCACGTGCGCGAAGGCCGGGTCGGCCGCGGCGAACAGGCCGCCGAACACCAGCACCAGGGTCACGGTGATCGCGACGACGGCGGCGGCGCGGCCCAGCTTCGGTACGCCCACCCCGCGTGGAACCAACTCCGGCAGCGAGCGCCGCATCCAACCGGTCACCCGGCCGGGGAGCACCCACGGGATGAACGGCGCCGAGAACACCGACGTCCACGTGCGGCCGCCGACCAGCGTGCCCCAGCCGACCAGCCACGCGGCGATGAGGCAGAGCACGCCGAGCCACTCGGCCGCGAGCACGGCAGGCACCGCGAGCAGCGCGAGTGTCAGTCCGATTCCGAGCCATTCGCGTCGGGCGGGCCGACGGTCACCGGTGCCATAGACCACCGCGAAGACCAGCACGCCGGTGATGAGGTAGCCGATGCTCAGCACCGACGGCCGCCACACCGCGGTGCCCAACAGGCCCGCCACGAGCGCCGACACGACGACACGGCGCGGCGCCCGGGCCAACGGGTCGATGGGCCAGACGCGGTGCGGCCAGATCGTCCAGCCCGGTTCGCCGTAGCTGGGTCGCGCGGGCCCCAACACCGGCGGCGGCAGGGGCTGCGCGGTGTGCCAGCCCGGAACCATCATCGTCACGTGCGTTCCTCCATCGTCGCGGGGATGGTGACCCCGATGCGGCATCCCGCCCTCTCATCCATGACTTCCATTGCGCCGCCGTGCAGTTCGACCGCCCATCGTGCGATCGCGAGGCCGAGGCCGGTACCCCCTGCCGACGTGGCGCCGCGCGTGAAGCGCTCGAATACGCGTTCGCGTTCGGCTGCCGGAATGCCGGGTCCCGAGTCCGACACCTCCAACCGCAGTCCCGAAGGCTGCGCCGTACTCGCCTCGACGGACACGCGACCACCGGCTGGGCTGTGCCGGATCGCGTTGTCCACCAGGTTGACGACGACCTGCCGGAGCCGCGCCGAGTCGGCAACGGCGACCAGATCCGGCGGGGACACCCGTACGACGACGTCCACGCCGGGGGTCGACACGGCGACGTGGGCGATGGCGTCGCTCAGGAAGTCAGCGGCACGAAAGGAGCTGAGCTGCAAAGGGATCGCGCCGCCCTCGAGACGGGACAGGTCGAGCAGGTCGGAGACCAGTTCACCGAGTCGCTCGGTCTGCAACAACGCCATCCGCATGGTGTCGGCATCCGGTTGCGCGACACCGTCGACGACGTTCTCGAGCACCGCGTGCAGGGCGGCGATCGGCGTGCGCAGCTCGTGCGAGACGTTCGCGATGAGCCCGCGCCGGTATTCGTCGGCGGCTCCGAGGTCGGCGGCCATCTGGTTGAATGCCGTTGCTAGTTGGCCGATTTCGTCACGCGACGTGGCGCGTACCCGGCGGCTGTAGTCGCCGCGGGCCATGGCTCCTGCCGCTGCGGTCATCTGCCGCAGCGGGGAGGTCATTCCGTGTGCCATGAACTGGGTGAAGACCAGTGACGTGGCCAACGCCGCCAACAGCGCGTAGCGGAACTGCCAACTGGCGCCCACCCAGAAGGTGAACGACGCCAACAAGATCGCGCCGCCGACCAGCAGCCCGGTCTTGACCTTGAACGACGCAAACGGGTCGAGCGGGCGTGGCAACCGATCCCACAGTGCGGCAAGGCCGCTCACCGCGGCGTCTCCAACGCGTAGCCGACGCCATGCACGGTGCGGATCAGACCCGATCCGAGCTTGCGCCGCAGCGCCTTGACGTGACTGTCCACCGTGCGTGTCTCCACACCAGACGCCCAACCCCACGCGTGCTCGAGCAAGGTCTCCCGGGCCACCGCCGTTCGGGGCCGGCCGGCGAGGAACGCCAGTAGATCGAATTCGATCCTGGTGAGGTGCACTTCGTCCGGTCCCCGATGAACGCGGCGGGCCTGCAGGTCGATTCGATAGTCGCCAACCGATACCGGGGTGGTGTCGTTCGCCCGGTCCACGCGGCGCAGCAGCACGCGGACGCGGGCCACGAGTTCACGCATGCTGAACGGCTTGGTCAGGTAGTCGTCGGCCCCGATGCCGAGGCCGACCAGCATGTCGGTCTCGTCGCTGCGCGCCGTCAACATCAGCACCGGCGTCGATCGCACGGCCTGGATGCGTCGGCACACCTCCAGACCATCGAACCCGGGCAGCATGACGTCGAGCACCACCAGGTCCGGATCAGTGGCCGCGGCCGTCGCGACCGCAGACGGTCCGTCGACGGCGGTTTCGACCAGGAAGTCCTCCGCGCGCAGCCGGGTCGCGACCGCGGCCAGGATGGTCGGTTCGTCGTCGACCACCAGGATTCGCTTCACCCACCTGACTGTAGGTGGCTGGTGTGGTGCTTCTGGGCAGCGTTTGTGAAGAAACCGTGGAGATTGCTCGGCTCAGGCGCGCTGGCTGGACACCGAGATCACTTCGCCGGTCAGGTAACTGGAGTAGTCGCTGGCCAGGAAGGCGATGGTGGCGGCGATCTCCCACGGCTCGGCGGCGCGGCCGAACGCCTCGTCGGACGACAACTGGTCCAGCAGTTCGGAGCTGCTGGTCTTCTCCAGGAACTTGTGCCGCGCGATGCTCGGGGATACCGCATTGATCCGGACGCCGAACTCGACGGCTTCGATGGCGCTGCACCGGGTCAGCGCCATCACGCCGGCCTTGGCCGCGGCGTAGTGCGATTGCGAGTGCTGCGCGCGCCAGCCGAGCACGCTGGCGTTGTTGACGATGACGCCGCCGTGACCCGCGCCGCGGAAGTACCGCAGCGCGGCTCGGGTGGCCCGCATCACCGAGGTCAGCGTCACGTTGAGGACGCGGTCCCACTCGTCGTCAGTCATGTCCACCACGGGCGTTTGGCCGCCGAGGCCCGCGTTGTTCACCAGAACATCCAGCCGGCCCATCTTCTCCACCGCGGTGGTGATCAGCGCGTCGACGGCCTCAGTCGACGTCACGTCGCACACCACGGCCTCCACCCGGCCGAGGCCGAGGTCGGCGAGCTGATCGCGGGTCTCGCCGAGCCGCCGCTCGTGGTAATCGGAGACGACGACGTCGGCGCCCTCGGCGAGGGCCCGCCGTGCGGTCGACGAGCCGATGCCGGTACCGGCGGCGGCCGTCACGAGCACGACCTTGCCGGTGAGCAGGCCGTGCCCGTCGATCTCCTTGGGTGGGGTAGATAACGTCATGAAGCTCCCTTGATGGTCTTCGCGCAAGCGCTCATCCCTTCACCTCTCGGGGCAGGCCGAGCACGCGCTCAGCGATGATGTTGCGTTGGATCTCATTGGATCCGCCGTAGATGGTGTCCGAACGGGAGAACAGGTACAGCCGCTGCCATTCATCGAACTCGCCGCCGTCGAGGACCAGCCCCGCCATGCCTTGGATCTCCATCGCGATCTCGCCGAGTTCACGATGCCAGTTGGCCCACAACAACTTCGACACGTTGTCTTGGCCTGGCTGCTCGACATCCATCGTGGCGAGCGCATACGACCGCATGGCCTGCAGCCCGGTCCACGACCGCGTCAGCCGCTCGCGGATCAGCGGGTCGTCGATGGCACCGTTGCGCTTGGCCAGCTCGACGAGACCGGAATGTTCACGCGCATAACGGATCTGCTGACCCAGCGTGGACACGCCGCGTTCGAAGGTGAGCGTGCCCATGGCGACGCGCCACCCGTCGCCCGGATCGCCGACCACGAGATCGGCATCGGTACGGGCGTCGTCGAAGAACACCTCGTTGAACTCGGAGTCGCCCGTGAGCTGGACGATGGGGCGGATCTGCACACCGGGTTGGTCCAGCGGCACCAGCAGGTAGGACAGGCCAGCATGCCGCTTGGAGCCCTTCTCGGTGCGGGCGATGACGAAGCACCACTGCGCCCAGTGCGCCAGCGACGTCCACACCTTCTGCCCGTTGATCACCCATTCGTCACCGACGAGTTCGGCGGAGGTGGACACGTTGGCGAGATCGCTGCCTGCGCCGGGCTCGGAGTAGCCCTGGCACCACAGCTCGGTGACGTCGAGGATCTTGGGCAGGAAGCGCGTCTGCTGCTCGGGTGTGCCGTACGCGATCAGCGTCGGGCCGAGCAGTTCCTCGCCGAAGTGGTTGACCTTGTCCGGTGCGTCCGCGCGGGCGTATTCCTCGTAGAACGCGACGCGGTGCGCGACGGACAGGCCGCGGCCGCCGTGCTCCTCCGGCCAACCCAGGCATGTCAGCCCCGCCTTCGCGAGATGCTGATTCCATGCCCGTCGTTCCTCGAACGCCTCGTGCTCACGCCCCGGCCCGCCAAGGCCCTTCAGCGCGGCGTATTCGCCGACGAGATTGTCGGCGAGCCACTGCCGGACCTCGGCCCGGAACTCCTGGACCCCTATCACCCTTGTAGGCTAACCTACCAAGCACTTGCTTTGTTAGAGGAGCATCAATGACGAGCGGCCGCCGGACGATTCCGCAGGTCTTGGACGAAGTTGCGGACCGCTACTCAGACCGCGACGCCGTCATCACGGTCGACCGCAGCCTGACGTTCGCCCAGCTGAGGACCGAGGTCAGGCAGGCCGCGGCCGCGATGATCGACCTTGGCGTGCAGGCCGGCGACCGGGTGGCCATCTGGTCGCCGAACACCTGGCACTGGGTCGTCGCGTGCCTGGCCACGCACCACGCCGGCGCCGTTGTCGTACCGCTGAACACCCGCTACACCGCCAGCGAAGCCGCCGACATCCTGGCCCGCACCGAGGCCCCGCTGCTGATCGGCATGGGTGAATTCCTCGGAGCCGACCGCGTCGGCGACCTCGACCGGGACGCACTGCCCGCGCTGCGCGACGTCGTGCGCGTCCCGATCGATCGCCAGGACGGCACATGGGACGAGTTCGTCGCCCGCGGCACCGACCTCGATGCGGTCGACGCCCGCGTCGCCGCGCTCTCCCCCGACGACGTGTCCGACATCCTGTTCACCTCCGGGACGACCGGGCGCAGCAAGGGCGTGCTGTGCGCGCACCGGCAGTCGCTGGACGCCCCCGCGGCGTGGGCGGCGTGCGGTGAACTCACCGCCGATGACCGCTACCTGTGCATCAACCCGTTCTTCCACAACTTCGGCTACAAGGCAGGCATCCTGGCGTGCCTGCAGACCGGCGCGACGCTGATCCCCCAGCTGACCTTCGATCCGGAGACCGCGATGCGCACGGTGGCCGAGCACCGCATCACCGTCCTGCCGGGGCCGCCGACGATCTACCAGACGCTGCTCGACCACCCGAAGCGTGCCGACTACGACCTGTCGTCGCTGCGGTTCGCCGTCACGGGGGCCGCCACCATCCCGGTGGTGCTGATCGAGCGGATGCAGGCCGAGTTGGACATCGACATCGTGCTGACGGCCTATGGGCTCACGGAGGCAAGCGGTTTCGGGACGATGTGCCGCGCCGACGACGACGCGGTGACGGTGGCGACGACCAGTGGACGCCCGATCGCCGACTTCGAACTCTCGATCGCCGAGGGCACCGGCGAGGTGCTGCTGCGCGGCCCGAACGTGATGCTGGGATATCTGGACGATCCGGAGGCGACGGGCCAGGCGATCGACGCCGAGGGCTGGCTGCACACCGGCGATATCGGAAGCGTCGACGAGCGCGGCAATCTGCGCATCACCGACCGGCTCAAGGACATGTACATCTGCGGCGGCTTCAACGTCTACCCCGCCGAGATCGAGCAGGTGCTGGCCCGCCTCGACGGCGTCGCGGATTCGGCGGTGATCGGGGTACCCGACGAGCGCCTCGGCGAGGTCGGCAAGGCGTTCGTCGTACTCAAGCCGGGTGCGGTGCTCGATGAGCAGGCCGTAATCGCCTATACCCGAGAGCATTTGGCGAACTTCAAGGCCCCCCGCTCGGTGGCGTTCATCGACGCCCTGCCGCGCAACCCAGGAGGCAAGGTGGTCAAACCACAACTGCGAGAGATGGCTGGATAGAACCGATATGGACTTGCACCTCGACGAGGCGACAGAAGAGTTCCGGGCCGAGGTCCGCGACTTCCTGGCGAGCAACACCGCGCAGTTCCCGACGAAGTCGTACGACACCGCAGAGGGTTTCGAACAGCATCGGCACTGGGACAAGGTGCTGTTCGACGCCGGCCTTTCGGTGATCGCGTGGCCCAAGGAGTACGGCGGCCGCGACGCGACGCTGCTGCAGTGGATCGTCTACGAAGAGGAGTACTTCCGCGCGGGCGCGCCCGGCCGGGCCAGCGCCAACGGCACGTCGATGCTGGCGCCGACGCTGTTCGCCCACGGCACGGAGGAGCAGCGGAAGCGGGTGCTGCCCAAGATGGCCAGCGGTGAGGAGATCTGGGCGCAGGCCTGGTCGGAACCCGAGTCGGGTAGCGACCTGGCCTCGCTGCGGTCGACGGCCACCAAGACCGACGGCGGCTGGAAGCTCAACGGGCAGAAGATCTGGAGCTCGCGGGCGCCGTTCGGCGAGCGGGCCTTCGGGCTGTTCCGGTCCGACCCCGAAGCGCAGCGCCACAAGGGCCTGACCTACTTCATGTTCGACCTGCACGCCGACGGCATCACGGTGCGGCCCATCGCGCAGCTCGGTGGCGACACCGGCTTCGGCGAAATCTTCCTCGACGACGTGTTCGTACCCGACGAGGACGTGATCGGTGAGCCCAACGAGGGCTGGCGCGCCGCGATGAGCACGTCGAGCAATGAGCGCGGCATGTCGCTGCGCAGTCCGGCCCGGTTCCTGGCCCCGGCCGAACGGCTCGTCGAACTGTGGCAGGCCGACCCCAACCCTGCGTTCGCCGACCGCGTCGCCGACGCGTGGATCAAGGCGCAGGCCTACCGGTTGCACACGTTCGGCACCGTGACGCGGCTCGCCGGAGGTGGTGAGCTGGGCGCCGAATCGTCGATCACCAAGGTGTTTTGGTCGGATCTGGACGTGGCGCTGCACCAGACAGCGCTCGACCTCCGGGGCGCGGATGCCGAGCTTGCCGACTCGTGGACCGATGGGCTGCTGTTCGCCCTCGGTGGCCCGATCTACGCAGGCACCAACGAGATCCAGCGCAACATCATCGCCGAGCGGCTGCTGGGACTGCCCAGGGAGGCGAAGTGAACTTCGAGATAGACGACCAGCAGCGCGATTTCGCCGCGAGCATCGACGCCGCGCTCGGGGCCGCGGACGTGCCTGCCGCGGTGCGGGCCTGGTGCGCTGGTGATACCGGCCCCGGCCGCAAGGTGTGGGCCACGCTGAGCGACCTTGGCGTGACCGCGCTGGCGGTCGCCGAGAAGTTCGACGGCATCGGGGCGCATCCCGTCGATCTGGTGGTGGCCGCCGAACGACTGGGGTACTGGGGTGTGCCCGGTCCCGTCGCCGAATCCATCGCCGTGGCACCGATTCTGCTCGCCGACGATGAGCGCAGCGCCGGCCTGGCCGCCGGTGAATTGATCGCAACGGTCGCACAGCCACCCCTCGTGCCGAGGGCTGTCGACGCCGACACGGCGGGTCTGATCCTGGTGGCCGGCGACGGCGTGGTCAGTGACGGCACCGCGGGGGCCCTGCACGAGTCCGTCGACCCGGCGCGCCGGTTATTCGACGTGACCGCGTCCGGTGAATCGCAGAAGGCTGACACCGCAACGGCTTTCGAGTTCGGCGTGCTGGCCACCGCCGCGCAGTTGATCGGCGCCGGGCAGGCCATGCTGGACGCGTCGGTCGCCTATGCCAAGCAGCGCAGCCAGTTCGGCCGGGTTATCGGCTCGTACCAGGCGATCAAGCACAAGCTGGCCGACGTCTACATCGCGGTCGAGTTGGCCCGCCCGCTGGTCTACGGCGCGGCGCTGTCGCTGGCGGATGGATCGGCCGACACCCCGCGCGACGCAAGTGCGGCGAAGGCCGCTGCCGCGGAGGCGGCGTTGCTCTCCGCGCGATCGTCGTTGCAGACGCACGGCGCCATCGGCTTCACCCAGGAGCACGACCTGTCCCTGCTCTTGCTGCGGGTGCAGGCACTGCGCTCGGCGTGGGGCGACCCGACGTGGCACCGTCGCCGAGTGTTGGAGGGAATCGCATGAGCGACGAACGGAACATGCTGCGCGACACCGTCGCCGCGCTCGTCGAGAAGCACGCATCGCCGGAAGCGGTCCGCGAGGCGATGGCCTCGGAACGCGGATTCGACGAGTCGCTGTGGACGTTGTTGTGCGAGCAGGTCGGTGCGGCCGCGCTCGTCGTCCCCGAGGAACTGGGTGGCGCGGGTGGCGAGCTCGCCGACGCCGCCGTGGTGCTCGAGGAACTGGGCAAGGGCCTGGTGCCGACGCCACTCCTGGGCACGACCCTCGCCGAGCTGGCTCTGCTGTCCGCCGACGAACCCGACGTCGACGCCCTGGAGAAGCTCGCCGAGGGAACGTCGATTGGTGCCATCGTCTTCGACGCCCGTTATGTGATCAACGGTGACGTCGCCGATGTGGTGATCGGCGTCGAGGACGGCACGCTGACCCGCTGGACCGACGTCACGTCGCATCCAGCGACGTCCATGGATCCCACCCGTCGGCTGGCCCGGGTCGAGGCTGGGGACACCAGCCGCATCGGCAGCGATCCAGGGCTCGCCGACACTGCGGCGATCCTGTTGGCCGCCGAGCAGATCGGCGCGGCGTCCCGCTGCCTGGACCTGACCGTCGCGTACACCAAGGACCGGGTGCAGTTCGGCAGGCCCATCGGCAGCTTCCAGGCGCTCAAGCACCGGATGGCCGACCTGTACGTCAAGGTGCAGTCGGCGCGCGCGGTGGTCGACGACGCCGTCGCGGACCCGACGCCCACGTCGGCCGCCCTGGCCAGGATCGCGGCCAGCGAGGCGTTCAGCGCCGTCGCTGCCGAGGCCGTCCAGATGCACGGCGGCATCGCGATCACGTGGGAACACGACATCCAGCTGTACTTCAAGCGGGCCCACGGCAGCGCGCAACTCCTGGGGCCGCCCCGGGAACACCTGCGCCGCCTCGAAGCCGAGGTGCTCTAGCCTGACTCGGGTGACCGATCGCGTTGCGCTACGCGCCGGAATTCCGCCGTTCTACGTGATGGACGTGTGGCTGGCCGCCGCCGAACGGCAACGTTCGCATGGCGATCTGGTGAATCTGTCGGCTGGGCAGCCCGGCGCCCAGGCACCGGCGCCGATTCGCGCGGCAGCGGCCGAGGCGCTGGCCAACGACACCCTCGGGTACACCGTCGCGCTGGGCATCCCCGAACTGCGCGAGGCGATCGCGGAGTCCTACGCCGACCGGCACGGCATCGCGGTCGAGCCGGACGACGTCGTCGTCACCACCGGGTCGACGGGCGGCTTCCTGCTCGCGTTCCTGGCGTGCTTCGACGTCGGTGACCGCGTGGCCGTGACCAGCCCCGGCTATCCCTGCTACCGCAACATCCTTTCGGCGTTGGGCTGCGAGGTGGTCGAGGTGCCGTGCGGGCCGGACACCCGGTTTCAGCCGACCGTCGAGATGCTCGCCGAGATCAGCCCGCCCATCAAGGGCGTCGTGCTCGCCAGCCCGGCCAACCCCACCGGGACTGTGATCCCGCCCGCCGATCTGGCTGCCATCGCCAGGTGGTGCGAGGGCGAGGGCGTGCAGTTGGTGAGCGACGAGATCTACCACGGCTTGGTGTATCCCGGTGCGCCGCCGACGAGCTCGGCCTGGGAGACGTCGCGCGACGCCATCGTGGTGAACAGCTTCTCGAAGTACTTCGCGATGACGGGCTGGCGGCTGGGTTGGCTTCTGGTGCCGCGACCCCTGCTGCGCGCGGTGGACCGCCTGACGGGCAACTTCTCGATCTGCCCGCCCACACTCCCGCAGAAGGCCGCCGTCGCCGCGTTCACGCCGGAGTCCATCGCGGCGGCCGATGCGCTGGTTGCGGAGTGCGCGGTCAACCGTGAGCTGTTGCTGCGAGGATTGCCCGAGATCGGTCTCGACCGACTGGCCCCGGCGGATGGCGCGTTCTACGTCTACGCGGACATCTCGGACTACTCCACCGATTCGCTGGAATTCTGCGCAAAGCTGTTGGCCGACACCGGCGTTGCGATAGCACCCGGCATCGACTTCGACACCGTGCACGGCGGCGCGTACGTCCGGCTGTCATTCGCAGGCCCGACCTCCGACATCACCGAGGCGCTGCGCCGGATGGGTCCGTGGCTCATGAGAAGCCGCTCTTAGAAGGGTGGTGGTTCGTAGGTGGCGGCGCGCCAGGCTCGTCGTTGGCGTCGTTGTTCGGCGTTGAGTTCGTGGCGTTGACGGCGTTCGGCGGTGATGCGGTCGCGGCGGTCCTGATCGCGGGTCTGCTTGCGGCGCGGCATCATCACCGACCGATCCGTCTGCGGTGTCTGCAGTGATTGCGGAATGTCGAGGTCACCGGTCGTGACGCCCAACGCCGGGAACATCGCCGCACCGTGGGGTTCGGTGCGGTACACGTGCCCGGTCGGGGCGGTCAACACGATCGTGCCATCCGGTAACTGCTGATCCGACCAGCCGCCCGGACCACCCCCGAACGTCTTGATCAAATGATGGGTACGGCAGTACGCCTTGGTGTTCGAGGGATGCGTCGGCCCCACCGGATACGGCACCGTATGGTCGACATCGCACGCGGCGACGGGTTTGTCGCAGCCCGGCCAGCGGCACGTCAAATCCCGCCACCGGACAAACTCCTTGGTCTTCGCCGACGGTGTGTATCCCGGATCCGCCGCCACATCGGTGGGCACCGTCACCGGTTTCA
>NZ_JIAW01000004.1:0-157212 GCF_000620625.1 Mycobacterium sp. URHB0044
TCGATGGACGTCGCGGCTGCCTTGGACATCGAGCGGTTGCGCGAGGTCATGACCGAAGTCGTGGAGCGTTCGGCCGCGGTGATAACCCGCTACGGCGGGACCGTGGAGTACACCGGCGATGGGGTGATGGCTCTGTTCGGCGCCCCAACGGCGTTGGAGGATCACGCCTTTCGGGGATGTCTGGCCGCCCTGGCGATCCAGCAGGAGGCGAACCGGTTGGCGGCCGAGGTGGCGCGCCGCGATGGCATCGACCTCCAAGTGCGGGTGGGCCTGAATTCGGGCCGGGTGATCGCCGGTGACATGGGCTCTGGGTCGCTGGGGTACGCCGCGACCGGCGAGCCGGTCGGGTTCGCCCAGCGGATGGAATCCGTGGCGCCCCCTGGCGGGGTGATGCTGTCCGAGTCGACCGCACGGCTGGTCGAACACCTCGCCGTGCTGGCTGAACCGGAGTGGGTCCGCATCAAGGGGGCCGACGAACCGGTGCGCGCCCGCCGGCTGGTGGGGATCGATCCGCGGGATGGCGTAGTCGGGCGCGCGGAAGCGAGCCTGGTGGGTAGGCACTGGGAGATGGCCGTGCTCGACGCCATCGTCGATCGGGCGATCGGGGGCCGCGGTGGCGTCGTGAACGTAGTGGGACCCGCCGGCATCGGCAAGAGCCGGGCGGCCCGCGAGGCCGCCGCGCTGGCGGTCAGCCGGGGGGTCGAGGTGTTTTGGACCTTCTGCGAATCGCATGCGAGCGACGTCCCCTTCTATGCCGTGAGGCAGCTGTTGCGCGCGGTCACGGGCATAGCCGACCACGACGCCGACGCCGCCCGCGCCGAGGTACGCCAGCTGATTCCCGGTGCCGAGACAGAGGATCTGTTGCTACTCGATGATCTCTTCGGCATCTCCGACCCCGACGTCGCGCTGCCCGCCATCGACCCCGATGCGCGACGGCGGCGGTTGACCGCATTGATCAACACCGTGTGGCTGGCACGCACCGAACCGGCGTTGTTCGTCGTCGAGGACGCCCACTGGGTCGATTCGGTCAGCGAGTCGATGCTTGCCGAGTTCCTCACGGTGATTCCGCGCACGCCGTCGATGGTGTTGATCACGTCGCGCCCCGAGTACGACGGAGAGTTGACGCGGGTGAACGGCGCGCAAACGATTGCGCTTGCGCCACTGGTTGATTCGGACACCAGCGCGATGCTGGACGAGCTGCTCGGGTCGGACCCCTCGGTGTCCGAACTGGCAGCGATCATCGCCCAGCGTGCGGCCGGGAACCCGTTCTTCGCCGAGGAGATGGTGCGGGAGTTGGCGCATCGTGGGGTGCTGGTAGGTGAGCACGGCGACTACCTGTCTGCGGCCGATCCCACCGACGTCGACGTGCCAGCCACGGTGCAGGCAGCCATCGAGGCGCGCATCGACCTCCTGTCCGCCCCAGCCAGGCGGACGTTGAACGCGGCGTCGGTAATCGGCGTCCGCTTCGGCGCGGACCTCCTCGCGGCCTTGGGATTTGATGGCGTGTTCGACGAACTGCTACATGCAGAGCTGATCGATCACGTGCGGTTCACGCCAAGCGCCGAGTACGCCTTCCGGCATCCGCTGATTCGCGCGGTGACCTACGAAGCGCAGCTGAAAGCCGACCGCGCCGAATTGCACCGTCGGCTGGCCGCCGCCATTCAAGAGCGGGACCCGGGGTCAGTGGAGGAGAACGCGGCGCTCATCGCCGAACACCTCGAATCAGCGGGCGAGCTGCGCGCGGCATTTGGCTGGCACATGCGCGCCGGCGCGAGGTCAACGAACCGCGACACCGGCGCGGCGCGGGTCAGCTGGGAGCGGGCGAGCCGGATCGCCGACCGGCTACCCGACGACGATCCCGACCAATTGTCGTTGCGCATAGCCCCCCGCACCATGCTGTGTACCACCGACTGGCAAGCCCGAACGGTCCAGGACAGCCAGCGCCGCTTCGCCGAGCTGCGCGAGTTGTGCAGCGCCGCCGGCGACAAGGTCTCGCTGGCCGTCGGCATGACCGGGGTGATAGCCGAGCTCATGTTCGCCGGGCGTTCGCGTGAGGGGTCGCGGCTGGCGTCCGAACAGATGGCGTTGCTCGAGTCGATCGGTGATCCCAGCTTGACCGTGGGATTGGCGATGATGGCGTTCATCACTTGGGGGGATGCCGGCGAATTCGGCGAGCTCCTGCGATGGTCGCAGACCGTCATCGACCTTGCCGAGGGCGATCCGGCCATGGGCGCGGGCTTCGGTGTGGGATCACCGCTCGCGATTGCGTTGGCATTTCGAGGCGTTGCCCGGTGGTGGCAGGGCCGTCCCGGGTGGCGCCTTGATCTCGACGACGCCGTCGCGATGGCACGGAACAGCACCCCGGCAACCCTCGGCGCCGTCGTCTGCTGGACCTACGGTTTCGCGACGCAGTTCGGGGTTCTTCGAGCAGATGACTCCGCGACGCGCATGGTCGAGGAGGCGTTGCAGCTGGCTGAGGCAACCAGTAACGACGTCGCACTGTCTGTGGCCGAATACGGGTTGGGGGGAACACTTCTGAGTCGGGAATCCGACGCCGACCGCCACCGCGGGCTGGAGATCATGGTGGAGCGCCGCCAGTTTCGACGCGAGCGCATGCCCAACCTGGTCTCGGTCACCGAGGTGTGGACTGCCCGAGAGAAGGCCAGGCGCGGCGAACGCGCCGCGTCCATCGAAGTGATGCGCCGGGGCGTCGACGAGCTGCACCAGGAAGGCCGGCTCTTCTTCGGGGTATGGGGCACCGGCGTCCTGGTGGAGACGCTGTTGGAACGTGGCGCCGAAGGGGACCTCGCAGAAGCCGAAGGGCTGATCGGCCGGTTGGCCGATGTGCCAAGCGATCCCGGTTCGGCGATGCTCGAGATCACGTTGCTTAGGCTGCGCTGCCTGTTGGCGCGGGCCAGCGGCGACGACCGCGGCTACGGGGACTTGGTGAATCGATATCGCACGATGGCCGAGTCGCTTGGCTTCGAAGGACACCTGGCCTGGGCCGAAGAGATGAGGGAGCTAGGCCGATGACGACGGCCGTGGTGTGCGCTTCCTGCGGGACGGGGCTACGAGAGAACGCCAACTTCTGCGACGAATGTGGTGCCGCTACTGGGCTTTCCGGTGAGGCGCCCGAGTACAAGCAGGTGACGTTGCTGTTCGCCGATGTGGTGCAGTCGATGAACATGGCGGCAGCCCTCGACGTGGAGCGGTTGCGCGAGATCATGACCGAGCTGGTGAAGCGTTCGGCAGCAGTGGTGCAGCGCTACGGCGGAAGGGCCGAGTACAACGGCGACGGAGTGATGGCCATCTTCGGAGCGCCAGCCGCGTTGGAGGACCACGCTTTTCGAGCCTGCCTGGCCGCGCTGGCCATCCAACAGGAGACGGACCGGCTGGCGGCCCAAGTAGCAAACCGAGACGGTGTCGATCTTCGAGTGCGGGTGGGCCTGAATTCGGGCCGGGTGATCGCAGGCGACATCGGCTCGGGGTCCCTGGGGTACGCCGCGACCGGCGAGCACGTCGGTTTTGCCCAGCGGATGGAATCGGCGGCGCCGCCGGGCGGGGTGATGCTGTCCGAGTCGACCGCGCGGCTGGTCGAACACCGCGCAGTGCTGGCGGAGCCGGAGTGGGTGCACGTCAAGGGATCCGAGAAACCGGTACGTGCCCAGCGGCTGATCGACATCAGGCCGCGAGATGGTCAGGTTGTGCGCGCCGAGGCGGGCCTGATCGGTCGGCGGTGGGAGATGGCCGCCCTCGACGCACTGGTGGACCGCACCACGCATGGCCGCGGCGGCGTCGTGAACGTGGTTGGACCGCCTGGCATTGGCAAGAGCCGGGCGGCCCGAGAGACGGCGACACTGGCGGCAGATCGCGGAGTCGAGGTGTTCTGGACGTTCTGCGAGTCGCACACACGTGAAATCGCCTTCCTCGTCGTGGCCCAGCTGCTCCGCGCGGAAACCGGCGTCGCGGACCTCGACGACCAAGCTGCTCGCGCGCACGTGCGGGTTCGAGTGCCCGACGCCGACCCACAGGACGTGCTGCTGCTGGACGATCTGCTCGGCATCGCCGACCCCGACGTGCCGCTCCCCCAGATCGACCCGGATGCCCGCCGCCGCCGGTTGACCGCGCTGATCAACACCACCTCGTTGATGCGTACCAAACCGGCGCTGTTCATTGTCGAGGATGCGCACTGGATCGATGCGGTCAGCGAGTCGCTGCTGGCCGACTTGCTCACCGTCATTCCGCGCAGCCCGACGATGGTGCTGATTAGCTCCCGCCCGGAATACGAAGGACCGCTGACGCGAGCGCCCGGCGCGCAGACGATAGCGCTTGCCCCGCTGGGAGATTCGGACACCACGGCATTGCTGGGCGAGCTGCTGGGGTGGGATCCCTCGGTCGGCGAGCTGGCGGCGATCATCGCAGAACGCGCCGCGGGGAATCCGTTCTTCGCCGAGGAGATGGTGCGCGAGCTGGCCCAGCGCGGCGTGCTAATCGGTGAACACGGCGACTACGTCTGTCGCACGGAGATTGCCGACGTCGCCGTGCCGGCCACGGCGGAGGCGGCCATCGCGGCGCGCATCGACCGGCTGACCACCCCAGCCAGGCAGACGTTCAACGCGGCGTCGGTGATCGGCGCCCGCTTCGAGGCGGAGCTGCTCTCAGCGCTTGGCATCGATCCGGTGGTCGACGAGCTGCTCACCGCGGACCTCATCGATCAGGTGCGATTCACCCCGGCTGCCGAATACGCCTTCCGACACCCCTTGATCCGCGCGGTGGCATACGGATCACAGCTGAAAGCCGATCGGGCCCAATGGCATCGGCGTCTGGCCACCGCGATCCAAGAGTGCAAGGCCAGCGCGCTGGAGGAGAACGCAGCACTGATCGCGGAACATCTCGAGTCTGCCGGCGAGCTGCATGCCGCCTATGGCTGGCACATGCGTGCCGCTGCATGGTCGAGCAACCGCGATCTCGGCGCCGCCCGACTCAGCTGGGAACGGGCACAACGTATCGCCGACCAACTTCCCGACGACAGCCCCGACCAGCTGTCGATGCGCATCGCCCCCCGAACCATGCTGTGCGCCACCGACTTCTACTCCCGAGCAGTTCAGGAAAGCGGTCGCCGCTTCGCCGAGTTGCGGGAGCTGACCAGCGCTGCCGGGGACAAGATCTCGCTGGCCATCGGCATGACCGGACTGGTCACCGAGCTCGTGTACACAGGCCGTTCGCCTGAGGGTTCACGGCTGGCATCTGAACAGATGGCGCTGCTCGAGTCGATCGACGATCCCACCCCGACCATGGCGTTGTCGGTGATGGCGTTCGTCAATTGGGCGGATACCGGTGAGTTCGGCGAGATGTTGCGGTGGTCGCAGACCGTCGTCGACCTCGCGGACGGTGATCCCGTCAAAGGGGCTGGCTTCGGTGTGGGGTCTCCCCTGGCGTTCGCGTTGACATGTCGCGGCACTGCGCGGTGGTCACTGGGGCGTCCCGGATGGCGCGAAGACCTCCACGGCGCCGTCGCGATGGCCCAAAACGGTGACCCGACAACCGTCGCCTTCGTCGTCGCCTGGGCCTACGGTGCGGCGATACAGAATGGCGTGCTCCGAGCCGATGAGTCGGCGGTGCGCGCGAGCGAGGAGGCCGTGCTGATCGCCCAACGGGCCGGCAATGATCACGCCCTGTCATTGGCGGAGCAGGCGTTGGCGGCCGCGCTGTTGTGTCGGGACGACGCTTCTGACCGTCACCGCGGCCTCGAGGTCATGGTGCATGTCCGCGACACCTTGCGCGAGCACGGTCCCTTCTTGGTCCCGGTCGCCGACTTGTGGGTCGCCCGGGAGCAAGCGTGGCGAGGTGACAGAGACGCTGCGATTGCGGTGATGCGGGAGGCCGTCGACTTGCTGTGCGACGCAGGGCGGCTCGGTTTCGCCGGTTGGGGCACGGGCGTTCTCGTGGAGACGCTGCTGGGACGTGGCGCCGAGGGCGACGTGGCCGAAGCCCAACGGGCGGTGGACTGGTTGGCGAATGTACCAGCCGATGGTTCGGCGATCCGCGAGGTAACACTGCTCCGACTGCGTGCACTACTTGCGCGGAGCCGCGGCGACGACATCGCCTACCGGGACTTGGTGAGTCGCTATCGTGCGCGGGCCGAATCGCTCGGCTTCGAGGGCCACATTGCCTTGTCCGAGGCGATGATCGAGGCTGTTGAATAGTCTCCTCGCCCTGCGAAGGCGAATCATCGCGCGGCGGAAACGATTCAACGCCAGCCTCCCCCTCCAAGGCTGACGTTGAATCGGGCTCGGTTATTCAGGAATCGTCGGAGTCTCCGCGGGGTGATTGAGTGCCCGAGGTCTTGCCGGCTGGCGCGGCGTCTCCGGCCGTCGCCGCTCCGGCATCGGCTGTTCCGCTGGTCGGATGGCCACCCTTGGCATGGTGCGGAAGGTCACGAGGATGCTCCCCCACTTCGAGCGAATCGTGCACCACCGCGCGAGGAGTCAGCCGCCGTGGGGTCGGCTTCGTCGGCTCCGGTGCGGAGTCGTTGGCCGAAGACTCGGGTGCACTCCCAGCTGTCGGTCCCGTCGACTGTTCGTCAGGCTTGGCGGTTTCGGTGAGGTCCTTCGTCGGCGTCACCGTATCCGTCGACGACTCGTCGTTTTCGGATGCGGGTTCCGCTGACATCGTCGGCGCGGGAGCATCTGCCTTCCCGATCTTGCGGGTCCGTGACGCGGGCCCTGCTGCGGGATCGCTGCCTGGTTCGGAATTGCTCAGATCTGGGTCGCTGGGCAACGTAGCGGCGGTGGCGTCTGCTTCGACGGACGCGGCAGATACCTCAGCAACCGCGGACAGCGGTGCGAACGGAATGAAGAGACTCGGGATCGTGAAGCTGAGGAAATTGAAGAGCGCACATGGCGGGCACG
Source organism: Mycobacterium sp. URHB0044 (assembly GCF_000620625.1). GTDB lineage: Bacteria > Actinomycetota > Actinomycetes > Mycobacteriales > Mycobacteriaceae > Mycobacterium. The sequence continues at coordinate 6,912 of NZ_JIAW01000004.1, forward strand.
CGAGGATGACGAGCACGATTATCGGACCGAACAAGAGGGCAATCCCGACGATGGCCAATATCGGCTGTGGTATCAGAGCCAGCAGCGGCGCTGGTATCGCGAGGGCAGCGGTGGTCGGGGCCACAGCGGCGGCATCCACTCTTCGAGGATTTGGCGCCGGGTCCGTCGCCGCGTCGAATGTGGACGCAGTCGTCACGTCCGCGGTTGGGGTCTTCACGACCGGCGCAGGGATGTCCGCGCCGCCGGCGACCGCTTGGGCAGCTGGTACGACGGCGTGGACACGACTGTCAATGAATCTCTCGAGCGCACCCAAGAGTGCCGGCGGCGATAGCGTCAACGCGCTGAGTTGTACCTGACGAACTTCGGTTCGCGCGCCACGAACGTCGGGCGGTGCCACCACGAGGCCAAGCGCGAGAATGGCGGCACTGGCGACGGCGCCACCCGCGGCCAGTTGACGGCGAACAGTCGGCCACGACGCCGCCCTTGCGCAGCGCTCCGATGCGACCGAATAGTTTGCGATATCCATTGTGTCGTTCCCTCCCCGATGTCCTGGCGAAACGATCGTCACCGATTGAGGTGTCACGTTCCGCAGGGGCAATCGTCACTCCTCTGCGTCGCGACGAGCGCAGTAGCGCGCCACTGCAATCTGGCTCGCTACTCTGTTCGAGAACCGCGGAGTCAAGAACTAGCTTGGCCCAAGTATCTGATGGTCAAGACACGAAACCCTTGATGCGCGTCAACAAGCAATTCCCGGACGCTGCCCGGGACAGGCTGGCGCTAGATCATGTGCGTTCGGAACCGCTGACGTCGCGGTCAGACGAGTCGCCGACAGCCGAAGGGATCGGCGCTGCCGTCGGTACGGTCAATTCTTCGTTTGCCTCGGCGGCCGACAGCAGGAATCGGTGCCAGCCACCTTCGTTGCGTTCAACGTGCCAATCACGCTGTGATCGTCCCCGTAGTACTCCAACGATTCCTGGATGCCGACGGTCAGCACCGGATGTGGACTGGATTCGACGAACGTCCGATAACCATGATCGTAGGACCATCGGACACTGTGCTCGAATAACACCGGTTGCCGCACGTTGGCGAACCAGTAGTCGCCGTCGAGGACCGACGTGTCCAGACCGGCGCCGGTGACCGCCGAGATGAATGCGATGTCGCCGGTTCGCGGCCGCAGCCCAGACAACGACTCGCGCAACGTCTCCCGCAATTCCTCGACGTCCGCAGAATGTGAGGCGTAGTCGACGGGAATCCGCGTGGCAGGAACGTCACCCCGCTCACACGCCGCCATCAGATCGTCCAATGCCGCTGCGTTCCCGGTGACGACGGTCGACGACGGACCGTTGTGCGCGGCAACGGAAATCGATCTACCCCATGGTTCGATGAGAGCGTGAACCCGTTCAACGGGCCACGCGATCGAAGCCATGCCACCCGTTCCTGCGATCGCGCTGATCGCCTTGCTGCGCAGCGTGACGACCTTCGCGGCATCTCGCAACGAGAGGGCGCCTGCGAAGTACGCTGCGGCGATCTCGCCGTACGAATGGCCGAGGACGGCATCCGGCTCGATCCCCAGAGCCCGCCACTGGATGGCCAGCGACACCATCACCGCGAACAGCACGGGCTGCACCACGTCGGCCCCGTCGAGGCCGGGAGAACCCGCGCCACCACGCACGACCTCGAGCAGTGACCACTCGACGAACTCGGCCAACGCGGCGTCGCAGAGTCGCATCTGAGAGGCGAACGCCGGCGCGGTGTCCAACAGTTCTGCCGCCATGCCCGTCAACTGCGTTCCCTCGCCAGGGAACACGAAGACAGTTCGGCCTGTGGCAGCGGCCCTTCCAGTCACGACATTGGGTGCGGACGTGCCGGAGGCGATCGCTGCCAACCCGCTCAACAGCTCGTCACGGTCGGTCCCGACCGCCGCGGCGTGGTGTTCGAAAGACGCCCGGGTGGCGAGCAACGAGTAGCCGACATCCGTCGGATCCACCTCGGTGCGCTGCTCGACGAACCGCTGCAACCGGGCCGCCTGCTCAGCGAATGCAGACGCCGACTTCGCGGACAACACCCACGGCATGGCCGAGTGACGCTTGGGAGCCGGGTTCACGGTCGCAAACTCCGGGTGACTCCGCACCACACGTGAAACGTCACGGCTCTCCTTAGCGCAATTCCCACCGCGCCGCCGCGCGGTGCACTTCGTCATCGGAACCTCTGACCTGCTGAATGACGCGCAAATCCAGGTCGTAGTGTCTGGCGACCCAGCCGATGCCGCGCTCGCAGTCGACGCGGAGCAGGGTGCCGTCCTTGGCCCGGGCGTGGCCGGTCGTATGTGGAGCGATCATCGTCATCACCCTGCCCCGAGTCCGTCGAATCTTGCGGTACTCATCGTCGTTCCCTTTCTCTGTCATGGCGGAAGGATGGCCACGGTGTCGGCTTCAGTTCCCGCGGGACTCCGTGGCGCCGGCAGCACACAGGTTCACGGTCGGCGACGCCATCGAAACCCGCACTGCCGCAACAAGGCAATCACCACGAGCGTTGTGTCGCGAATCGCTAGACCCATCTGCGTGGCGGCATACCGAAACTCCCCGAGCGCGGCAGCCGATGCCCCAACGCCATCGATGGGCTTTGCGTTGACCATCGTCGTACCTCCATGTCATCGCGAATCAGATGGCAGCCCTCGGTCGAGGTTCCACGACTGGAATCGTCACTCGCCTCCGGTGTGGCGAGCGCAGTAGCGCGCCACTGCAATCCGCCGGGCCTCAACGGAGCAGGCAGTCCATGAGTAGCGCCTCGCGAAACCCTCGCAATTGCAGTAGGGCACTACTGCGCTCGTCCAACCGAGTGCGCGTGAAGATTCTCATCGTTAGAGACAACACCGGCAACGAGCGAAGGAGCCAACGATGCATCTAGTCCCCCCGATTGCGCCTCGGGTGGTTCCTGGACGCACGATTGACATCGCGGACGGTGAGCCGGACCTAGGTATGTCGCGCGGATTTGCGCGTGTTGACCTCGGCGACCCCATCTTCTTCGATCATCCGCTCGACCACGTGCCCGGCATGCTGCTCGTGGCAGCCATCCTTGAACTGGCAGAGCATGATTCGATGCTCGAGCCCGAAAACGTAACCTTCCGCCTCACCTTCGCCAAGTTCTGTGAGCTCGGGGCCCCGGTCGAGGTGACTGCCACCCGGGAGGTCGGCGGAACCAGCCGGATCGAAGTCATCCAGACCGGCCGCAGTATCGCGACGGGACTGCTGGGCCGACGCGAGACCGCGTTGCCAGCGGAGCTTGCCCAGGTGCCAGCATTTGGGAACGGCTCGATCCCGAGTGAACTGGTGCACCGGGCCGACCCCGGAAATATCGCAGTCGGCCCGCTCACAGTCGACGCCGGACGCGTATGGGTCCGCGTACACGAGCAGGCCGCCATCGCCGGAATACCGCCGCGGGCTAGCGCGGTCGCCTCGATCATCGAAGCCGCCCGCCAGTTCGTCATCGCGATTCTTCACTTATGGGGTCAGCAACCGATGGGGGCGAAGATGATATTCGTCGGGCTCACCGCAGACGTGCCCACTGCGGTGCCGCAGGGCCACATGACGCGGGCGTTGTCGTGGCAGCCGACTCCGCCAGAACAGACGCGCAAACTCCACATCGACGTGCACGCAGTAGGCGATCGAGCGATCAAAGTCGGCTCGATCGTCATCGCGAGTCGGTGCGTCGACGAAGTCGAGTATGCGCAATTGCGCGCGGGCTAGACCCTCGACTCGATGGAGGCTGGTAATGACCGATCGAGTCGCCATGTACGTTCTTCGTACTCTGTTGGCACTGACCGCTATCGGCCTGACCTTTGCGGTCGCGGTACACCTTGGCGGCGGGCGCCCCGCTGCGGCGGCTTTCGTCGCCGCATATCTGGTGTGGGTGCTTTCCGAAGCGCGAATCACTGTCGGGACACCAACACAGTCGGCCGCGGAGACTCGCACCCTCGTTCCATACGCGGTAGCGCGAGTCACGACGGCTCTTACGGCCGCGTACTCCGCGCCCGTGATGCCCGACAAGTTCGGTATCGTGCTGGCGGGGATCTTCGTTGCTGGTGTGACGTTACGTGCCTGGGCGATTCGCGAATTCGGCGTCCAATATTCGCACCGAGTGGTGCGGATCGCCGAGGGTGGCGTCATTTCATCCGGGCCGTATAGGGTGCTGCGCCACCCGGCGTACGCCGGGATGTTGCTCGCCAACATCGGTTTTGTCGGCTATTTTCCGAGTCCTGCGAGTATCGCGGCACTGACTTTCCTTGTCGCCGCGGTTCTCTGGCGCATCAAAGTCGAAGAAGACATCCTCACTGAGTCACCCCACTATCGCGCCTTCGCCAACACACGATGCCGGATTGTGCCGGGGGTGTGGTGATGATCAAGATCATCGACGCGTCTGCAGAACTGGCTGACGCCAGCGTGGTTGGGCACAAGTTCGCCCGTCAACAACAGTTACGTGCTGCCGGAGTTCCCGTTCCGCCATTCTTCTGCGTCGTCAGAGAAACTCCGTGGACAGCCATCGCCGATGTGGTTGGCATCTTTCCTGGTGTGGGGGCCAGTGTCGAGAAATTGACGGCCTGGGCTGAGGCGGCTCACAGCGCTACCGAACGCATGCGCCTAATGCCGGAGACGGAAATCGAGATCCGGAACAGATACGCCGCCCTTGGCTCACCCGACGTCGCAGTCCGAGCATGTGTGGTCGGCCGGCACGCACAGCCGGGCGAAGATGACGCCGCCGACCCGTTCGCGGGCCTCACAGATAGTTACCTGTACGTTGGTGCGGACGCGCTCATCGATGCCGTTTCGTCCTGCACCGCATCGCTTTTCAACGTCAGATCGGTACTCTACCGCGCGCGGCGAGGAATCGACCCACGAGCCCTCAGCATCTGCGTCGGAATTCAGCAGATGATGGATGGCGAGCGGTCGTTTGTCGCGTTCACCCACGATCCTGTCACCGGCGCCAGAGAAACCGTGGTCGCTGCGGTCTACGGCATCGGAGAAGGTGCGGTAGCCGAACGTGCGGACATCGACCACTTTTTCGTACGCGCGGGCGGGATCGGGCGGCTCATCTCTCACAAGAAGAGAATGCTCCGCCGAGCACCGGGCGGTGGCGTTGCCGAATATCACGTACCGGATGAACTCGCCGACCTACCGGTGCTCTCCGATGGGCAGATCAGTCAGATCGCAGCGCTGGCGGAGACCACCGAGCGGCTGTTGTCCGGACCCCAGGACGTAGAGGGCGTCGTCACCGCCGACTCAGCGATTCACCTGGTGCAGGCACGGCCCGCCACGTCGCCCCAAACGGCGGCGACCACGATCGAATGGACCAATCACAATCTGACCGAGAGTTTTCCGGGCGTGACGACCGCGATGACGTACTCGCACGCACGAGTCTTCTACCGCGCGAGTTTCCGCGACTTCTATCGCATCGTCGGAGTCCCAGAGAGCCAGCTGCGGAGCGGGGAGCACCAACTTCGTCGCATGATCGGATACCTCGACGGCCGGGCCTACTACCGCCTTGACGCGTGGTACGCACTGCACAGCCAGCTCCCCGGATGGGACTTGCTTCGTCCGATGTGGGAGCGGTCGTTGGGGCTCGCGGAACGAAATACCAACCCGCGCCATGCGCTCGACCGCCATTCCGTCACACGTATCATCGGGCGTTCACCGCGACTGATATCGGCGGCCATAGGTTTTCCCCGCAAATTGCGGAAATTCTTGTCCTGGTGGGATGCCCAGCACATCCTCGGGACAGAACTGGCCCAAAAGCCGGTTGAAGAAGTAATCGAGACGTACCGACGAGTGTGGTCAGAAGTCGAATCACGCTGGGGCATACCGATTCTAGCTGGCTATCTCGCCCTGGTCGGCTATGTCGCAGCGAGCGTCCTGGTGCAGCGGTGGGCCGACTCCCCCGAGGTGGACCTCACTGTCCTGTTGCCTGGAGGGCCGCCGAACCGAACGTTGCAGTCGGTGCACTCAACGGTGGCGCTCGCCGAGCAGATAAATGCGAACCCCGCGTTGTCGGCGCGAGTGCTGACTGCCGACGCACGCGATACCTGGGACCGTATCGCAAGAGGGGCCTACGGCGGCAAACTGGAGTCGGATGCCCTCACGCACATCACGAAATTCGGCGATCGCGCCATGCACGACCTCAAGATCGAGGAGCCGACGCCACGGCAGAGACCTGAGATGGTCATCGACGCCGTGCGGCCGTTCGTTGCGGCGGGAGCGACAATGCAGCAGACGCGGCTCCAGGAATCGGCCGCGGCCGCAGCCGCACTCGACGAATTACACCGCATCTGCCCGTCACGATGGAGATGCGCTGTTCTTCGCGCCGCGCTGCGGGTGGGTAGGTTCCTGGTCAAAGCTCGCGAGGACACCCGGTTCTGCCGCACCCAGCTATACGGATTCTCGCGGGAGGTCATGCGTCGACTTGGGTCTGACCTGGCCGCTGCCGGGTGCCTGGACTCGCCAGAGGACTACGTTCATCTTGAGGCTGAGGAATTATTGGGGGCCTTCGACGGCACCTCCACACATTCCGATCTTCGCGTCCTGGCACGGACCCGAAGGGATGCCTACCTACGATCGTGTGATCGGCCCGACCTCGCAGCCAATCTCACAACTGGCCCGCCGCCGATTGCTGCCGCCGACCTTCGTCGCAGTGCTGCCACATCGGCGACCGCAGACTCCAACACCGAGCTGACCGGCCTTCCATCCAGCGCCGGTATCGCCCGTGGTCGCGCGAAATTGGTGCTGCGACCGGATGTTCCGCCGACTGACTGCGCTGGGCGGATCCTGATCGCCCGCGAAACCGATCCTGGATGGCTACCACTGATGCTCAACGCAAGGGGAATCGTCGTCGAGCGCGGCAGCATGGTCTCCCACACCGCAATAACAGGACGGATGCTCGGTATCCCGACCGTAGTAGCGGTTGCTGGCGCGACCTCTAAGATATCCGACGGCGACGAGGTCGAGATCGACGGTAGGTCGGGAACCGTCCGCATCCTCCGCCCGCACTCGCAGAGACCGCGGTGACATCATGCAATTGCCGCTGGAGAGCTGTCCGCGTACTTCGCTCCCGCAACATCATGTCGATCTGTTTCGCACTGAACCGACCCTCGACATCACGTTGGCTGACGGCACGGCGGCGATTGCGGTAACTCGGCAGTGCGACGTACGAACAGTGTTGAGTGACGACCGGTTCAGTAGGGCACACTTTCACGTGCCTTCCGTTGGCGCGGGCGCCGATCTGCCTCTGGCACTGGTCACTTCGGATCCGCCAATCCACACACGTCGACGCCAGGCCGTTCAAGGATGGTTTACGAAGCGACGGGCGCAGATGGCTCGGCCGCTCATCGGCCGCGTCGCCGACCAACTTCTCGACGACCTGCTCGCGGCGGGGCCACCGGCCGACATCTTCACGCATTTCTGCCAGCCTCTTCCGAACCTCGTGCACATGAGCCTCCTTGGTCTGGACACCGCCGATCTGCCATTTCTGGTGCCGCGAATGACGGTCGCTTGGTCAGCTGGCCACTACCAACGCGACGAGGTCACCAAGGCAAACCGCGACTTGCACGACTACTTCGAAAGTCGAGTCAGTCGATCGCGTAGCCAGACGGCAACGGGTGGGCTGATCGATGCCCTCGTACAGGACGAATCCTCAAACAGATTGACCCACGCAGAGATCGTCACGCTCGCCATGGGGCTGCTCATGTCGGGCGCAGAGACGACCGCCAGTCACCTCGCATTGAGTCTCATTGAGGTACTTCAGCGGCCCGGACTGGCGGATTCGCTGCGCCAATGTCCCGAGCAGATTCCTTGCGTGGTCGAAGAGCTGCTGCGGTGGGTTTGGTTCGGCGGCACGATCGGTGGTACGGCGGGGCGTCCGCACATCGCAACCGCTGACGTGAAGCTGCGCGACCGTCTGATTTCGAAGGGCGAAATCGTCGTGCCCATACTCGATGTCGCCAACCGCGATCGCGATGTGTTCCCCGACGCTGATGAGTTCTGCCCTCACCGCAGTCCGAACCCGCATCTCGCATTCGGCCACGGTCGACACCAGTGCATCGGAATGGCTTTCGCTCGTCTTGAACTGCAAGTTGGGCTGGAAACCGTGCTGTCCCGACTGAGCGGGCTAACTCTTGGGATTGCGTCCGAGATCGACTGGCGCACGGGGATGTTCACCCGGGGAGTATCGAGCCTGCCGGTGATGTGGCAAGGAGGCGGACCATGACTGCTGCGGTTGGCATCGCGAACTTTGTACTCAACCGGTACCCACCCGTTCTATCGAGCGTGTACGTCTTGACGTTCGGCGTCGGAGGCATCGGTCTATTCGCCGCGCTCGCTGGGGAACGGATTCCTGCTCGCGCGATACCGATGTTGGGGATAGTCGCCGTGACCTTGTTCGCCGATTTGCTGATCATGCGTGTCGTCGACGACATCCGTGACAGCGACTACGACCGGATTGCCAACCCACAGCGCCCGCTGGCGTCCGGCGCAGTTGCGCAACGTGATCTGTCCACTTTGTGCGCCCTATGCGTGACGGTCATCGTCGTTGCGAATCTGTCCTTCCCCAGCGGACTCTTCATCATCGTCGTGCAGCTTCTCTACACCGGGGCGCTGACGGCTGTCGGGCAGCGATTCCCGGCCACCCGCGGCGACAACCTCGTTCTGAATTTGCTTGTCAGCTTTCCGGTTCAACTTCTGCTGTATGTGTACCTGCTCGCAACGTTCGCCAACATCCGCGCCGATGCGCCGACCGCAGTCGTTGGCGGGCTGGGAATTCTGATCCTCACACTGTGCGCCGGCCAGGTCGAGTTCGGAAAGAAGCTTGTCCGCCGGCCCGCACCAGGCGAACGAAGCTACGTCAATTCGATTGGCTACCATGCGACTTTGCTGCTGACGATCGGCACCGGGCCGCTCGCCGTCGCGCTGTTCGCGATCGCTGCGCCTGTTTCGCCGCTCGCCAAGGCATTCGTTGCGTTGCCTGCGATCGGTGTCACCGGAATCGGCATCAAGTACCTCAGCCATAAGGACAACCGATGGCCGGCAGCGGTATCAACTCTCGGCCTACTCGGCACGCTGGTCGCCTTCGCCGTCGTCGGAGCGTTCGGTTAGCTTCGGTATCCCGCGCGAACAGTGCCCCGCCCCTCGGCGCGCGGCGAGAACCAATCCTCTGCCGGATCGATTCCCACGTTCAACTCAGCGTGCCAATACTCGTGCAGGACCGAGCAGCGTCCGTCCGGTCCGAACCGGAGCGTGAGGCAGCCGGATGCGGTCCGCGGTTCGCGCGTCGCGGGATCATGAAGAACGCACCAGAATTCCACCGCGGCGCAGTCCGCGGACTCGATCGCACCGCCGAACCAGATTCGCGGCTCGACTTGTCTGGACAAGGTCTCGACCCAATGTGCGCGAATCGCGTCCCGTCCGCGGTGCGGTTCACCGAACGGGCCGCGATGGTAGTACGCATCGTCGGTAAAGAGGCCGGCGATCGCATTTGGATCCCTATCTCGCCACCCCGCCTCGAGAGCGCTGATCCATTCGTCGGTACTCGTGGGTCCTCGTGTCACCGGAGTTCAAACTGCGGAAAGTAGGAAATCGTCTCGTCGATGATCCCGGCCAGCTCAGTGACACACTGCGGGTCACCGCCGAGCGATGCGAGCGTGTCGCGAGCGGCACGGACGATGGGCTGGATCGTCTCCGCGTAGCTGGAAACGATGTCCGCCGCCAACATCGCTCGCTTCAGTTCGGCCCGCGCCTCCTCCGAAGTGCGCGCTTGCCGGTGAAGGCCGATCAATTCCGCACGCCGGGCAGTTGACACAGTGCCTAGAAGATGAACGAGCAGATAGGTCGCAGTGCCGTTTCGCAGGTCCTCGTCGCGCTCGGTAACCAGGTCGCGCTGGTCGTTGACCAGTTGACGAAGCACTCCGAGCGCCCTGCCGAACGAGCGCCAGGCATCGACCCGGTCGGTATCGCACTCCGCGAGCTGCGCGGCGAGCGCGGTGGACATCCCGTAGGGCGCGCCCGTCTTGTTCTCGTAGTTGCGCAGCACGTCGTCGAGAGTTGCGGTCTCCGCGTGGAGAACCAGGTCGGTCAGCTGTCCGCTTAGTGCGTCGATACATCCGTTGCCGTACTCGGTGACCATCCGAAAGCGAGCGGCATCGGATACAGAGAGGTCGCCAAAGATTCTGAGCGGCAGATAATTTCCCACCGCAATTGCGGTCATCACCCCGCGGTTGAATTCCGCTGGATCGGACTGCGCGAGTCGCGGAGAGTCGATCATGTCGTCCAGGTACCGCGCCGCCGCCCACCACAGTGTGTGAATCAGCGCTATGGGTGTGGCGCGCATCGGTGCAGCGGTCTCGGCGCCGAACACGAGCACGGGCAGCATGACGATGCCGTTGATGCTGGGCGCGGAGCCGTCCAACGGAATCATGGCGAAGAATGTGTCGACAAAGGTCCCCATTGCGTGATCGCCGGTTGAATCGCTGGCCAACAGCCGTTCGGTTATCGCCGACGCTTGCGTTGCCACCTCCGCCAGCGCGCGCTGCTGCGCGGTCATTTCGAACGCATCCCGTCGTAGCGCGCGCATGTCAATTCGCTGCCAATTGCGCAGTCAATTGGCGCACGGTCAATTGATCCCGATGACGAGCCCCATTCACGAGCAGATGCGCGGGACGCCGTCGCCAGTGAGGCGCCCACCAGTTCGCCCGACCCATCAGTCTCATCGCGGCGGGCATGAGGATCGCGCGAATGAGTGTGGCGTCGAACAGGATTGCTAGCGTCAACCCGACGCCAAGCAACTTGACGAACGACACCGCAGATGTGGCCATGGCGATGAACACGACTGACATGATCAGTGCCGCCGCAGTGACGACGGGGCCAACGCGTTGCAGCCCGCACATCACCGCCAGGTTCGTGTCGCCGTGCGCGCGATACTCCTCAGCGATGCGCGACAACAGGAACACTTCGTAGTCCATGGACAGCCCGAACGCGAGGCAAATGATGAGGATCGGGACCGGTGCCGGCAGTGTCCCGGTGACAGCGAAATCTCCGACCAGCCACTTGAGGTGACCCTCCTGAAAGATGAACACCATCGCGCCGAGAGTCGCAGACAGGCTGACTACGTTGAGCAGCAACGCCTTAATCGGCAGTACCACGCTTCGGGTGAACACGAACAGCACGCTGAACATCGCCAGCACCATCAGCGCCACGGCCAACGGAACTCGGTCGAACAACGCATCTTTGGTATCGGCGTTCTCTGCAGTGAGTCCGCCGACATGCGCGGTACCTGGAGCTGGTGTTCCGCGTACCTGATCAAGCAGCAGGTTGGCCGCATCGCTGTAGGGATCGACGTCTGGGATCAGCCGTAGATAGGCGCCATTCACGTCGGGCACCGGCCCTTCGCCTATCCGTTGTCCGTCGACATAGCTTGTCATTCCGAGCTTTACGGCCACGACATGCGGCAACCGTGATAGCGCCCCGGCGTACCCGTCCAGCTGATCCGCACTCGCGGAACTGTCGAGGAGCACATCCATCGCAGCGGTCGCTTGTGCCGGGAATTCGGAGCGGATCACGTCGCCGACACTTCGGCTTTCAATCGTCGCCGGCAGCGACCGGTCATCCGGAAAGTTCAAGCGGATGGCACCGAAAGGTGCCGCAAGCACCAGAGCCAAAACCAGAACCGCGCCCCCCATCACGACCGGCCTCCGCATGACCAGCCGTGAACTGCGGAACCAGAACCCGTCTTCCTTAGCCCGCGCTTCAGCCGGCGCGTGACGCCCAAACAGCTGCGGAATCACCCGGCGCACGTTGAGCGAATCGATTCGGGAACCCAGAAGGCGCAACAGGGCGGGCATGACGACAAGCGCGCACACCGTCGCGAGAAGTATCACACCGACACACGCATAGGCGATCGACCGCAGGAACATCATCGGGAAGGCAAGCAGAGCCAGCACCGACAGCGTCACCGTGGTGGCAGAGAATACGACCGTGCGGCCGGCGGTTCGAACCGACTCGATGATCGCATCATCGAGGGACTGGGCTCGAGTCCGTTCTTCACGGAACCTGGTCAGCACGAGAAGGCTGTAGTCGATGGCCAGAGCCAGACCGACGATCGTCGTCACGTTGAGCGCATAGTTGGACACCGGGGTGACATCCGATAACAACGCGAGAAGGCCGAGTGAACCCACGATCGAAAGCACACCGATTAGGAGCGGCAAGCCGGCTGCCACGAGACTGCCGAACACCAGTGTCATCAGCACCAGGATTATCGGCATCGCGATTGCTTCGCTGATCCCCAAGTCGTGGTTGAGCTGATCCGTCACATCGTTGTAGCTGACCGCCTCACCGCCGAGTTCCAGCTTCAGCGGACCGCGTTCGGTGTCACGGTAAGTAGCGATGAGATGTTTGGCCGCCGCCGCAAACTCGCGCTCATCGCCTTCGACGTGCGCCACGATCAGAGCCTTCGTCCCGTCATCGCTACGCAGCAATTCGGACCGGTCTGGACCCCAGAACGAGCTGACCGTCGTGATACCAGGAGTGGCGGCAAGCTCTTGAGTAAGACCCTCGCCGGCCGCAACCGCGCCAGGATCGTCGACAGACCCGCCGCCGGTGTCGGTCGCGAGAATCACCAGGTTCGGTTTGCCGACGTGAAACCGCTGTTCGAGCATGGCAGCGGCCCGCTGCGATTCGGAAGAAACGCTATAGAAGCCGCCGCCTGACAGCCGCTCGCCGATGCCCGACCCATACCCAAGTGCGGCGACCACGAGCACCAAAGTGGCGGCGAGAACCGTCTTCGGTCTTGCCACGGCAAGTCGTGCCAGCCGGTCTAGCATCGTGGTCTCTCCTGCGTCAGCGGTCGGAGTGGTTGACGGCGACCGCACGTCGGGAAGTCTTCCCCGTAACACCGTCGCTCTCCGTGGGCGTGACGGCAGCAGTAGTGCACCACTGCAATTCAGCCGGTTCCGGCGCGGCGCCGACCATCTGTTCCGCGAGGGGCGGCCGCTGTGATGGGCGCCTGCTGCGACGGGTGTGCCAGCTCAAGACCATGACCAAAGTGGTAACGCCTGATACCAGCCGAGATTGCAGTGGCGCGCTACTGCACTCGTCGCAACACGGGGCAGCCAGGATTTCCGTTGTGGAGCGAAATACCGGATCCGGTGGCAGTCGTTTCGCCGAGACACCGCGGAAGGGACGATGATGGGTGAGGCAAGCACATCCGTCGCCTCCGACGCCCTCAGCGTCGACCCACCTTTGCTGACCCGTCCATCCGATCAATTGCCCCTGGTCGCCGATCGGCTGTACGAAGTCCTTGTCAGCGGTGGCAGTTTCGACGCCATCTACCGCCACATCTTGGCCGTGCCCGGTAAACGGATCCGGGCCGGGATGGCGCTGGCCTGCGCCCGTCTGTTGCCCTCGGCCGCCGCGGTGCCGCTACGCGACGCCGTCGACGTGGCCTGTGCGATGGAGATGTTCCACGAGGCGTCGCTCGTGCACGACGACATCTGTGACGGATCGCTCTTGCGGCGCGATGCGCCGTCCGTAGCCGCTGCGTTCGGCGTTCGCAGCGCCGCCCGGGCGGGATTTCACTTGGTCAGCAAGGCTTTACAGCTGCTCGCGCGAGTGTTGGCCGACAACCCGGCGGCGTTCGCGCGGCTCGGTGAGATCTCGGGTGTCACATTTCTCGATCGGATCTCCGACCTCTCCGCCGGCCAGATCATCGAGAGTCTGCCGCCCGCGCTCGATGACGCCGTCCTGCGCCGGCATTATGAACTCGTTGCCGGCGCGAAGACCGGCACTTTGCTCCGGCTGGCCTGCTCGTACGGCGGCACTGCGGGTGGACTCGACCACGAACGGCTGTCCGCCCTGATGCGGTACGCAGACCAACTCACCCTCGCCTTTCAGATCATGGATGACGTCCGCGACGTCGAGGGCGGCCCGTCACTGGGCAAGGAGGCCGGCGGCGACCTTGACCGCCGGGTACCGACCTGGCCGGTGATCGAATGGCTGGCCATGCGACCTGGTTCTCGTGAAATGTGGCTCTCCGGGCTGACTTCCAGTGCCGACTTGCAGGCCGAGCTGGTGCACAGCGGGGCCACCCGCGCTGCCCGGTCCGTCGCCGTCCGCGCCGCCGAGAAGGCCTGCTGGGCCATGGACGTGTTCCCGCCCTCCCCAGCGCGTGAGCACTTGCGCGAACTGTTGGCGCGGGTGGTCTCCCGATGAACGCGGGGCGGCTCGGCATCTTGGCCTGTTTCCTTCCTGCGGACCTACGGGCCGAAGTCACCGCCGCCCTGCTGGCGTGCCGGATGCTCAGCGCCTACGAAGACTTGAGTGACCGTTGGCGGGCTCGCTGCGCCGTCGTGGCTGCCGTGGACTACCTGACAGGCGACACCGAAACGCCGCCACCGCCGCTGCAGGCGATCGCCGTTCGCGATGTGCGGGCGCTGCTGTTGGCGCTGCCCATCGAGGGCCGCAAGCGGATCGGCCGAATGCTGGTCGATGTCGGACACGTGATGGCCCACAACCTCGATTCGCCGCTGTCGCGGACCGCATACGGCGAGGGCGTGCTGGGGCGGGTGGTGCTCTACGCCTGCTCACTGGTCACCGAAGATGCCTGTGCGGAGGCCGATCTTACTGAGCTGGCCGGATGCGTCGGCGTCACGGCCCAATTGGCCAACGACTTACGCAACGGCGAACTGGCAGTGTATGGCACCCGCGACCGCCAAGAACTGACCCGGGCGGTGATGCTCCGCCTGCTGGCTCCCGCCTTCGGCAGCTTCGCCCTGCTGGACCGGCTCGGCCCGAGCACCCCGAGTCGCGCCGTCCGGGCGGCGATGGCCTATCTGACGATCACCACCACCGCGTACTTTTGCATGGCCGTCGGGGCGCCGACGCCCTACCGGCGAAGTCTGGGGCTGGTGGAAGCGGTGCGGGCCGCCCAATCGCCGGTTCGCTGGGCCACGATGCTGAAGCGGGTGCGGCGTTCCGCCGACGGCGCGATCCACCAGCTTTTAGCTGCGTCGCCCAAGCCCGCCGCCGAGGCTGGACTCACCAACAGTTCGGGCCCGGCCGCCGACGTCCTCGGCCTCGGTGATCTGCGCTCGATGTCGCCCTCAACGGGACCGCTTCTCGTCGCCGCCACCTTCGCCCTCATCGAAGCCCTGCCGGAAGCACCGCTGACCGGCGAACTGCCGCAGATCCAAGTGCGCCGCATGATGATCGCCGACCATCTGGCCTTCGGCGCCCTGGAACGGCTGCCACTCCGCGACGCCGACGCTATGCGCTCCCTCGCAACGCAATTCCAGCTCAGCGCCCTCGACACCGCCGGCCAAGGGGGATGCCAGCGCCTGAACCCAGAAACAAATGTTGGTGACCAGGTCCGCGGCCGTCAGTCCGAGGTCGGCGTGAATTGCGCTGCGCGAGGCGTGAGCGAGGAACCGTTGCGGCACACCGACACTGCGCACCGGTGTGTCGATCCGCGCCTCGCGCATCCGGGCCGCCACGGCCGCGCCAACCCCGCCGTGTAGCCCCGACTCTTCGAGCGTCACGACCAGGCGAACATCGCCGGCAAGTTTCACCACTTGCGCGGGCACTGGAAGCACCCACCGAGGATCGACCACCAGACCGGCCACACCACGCTTCGCCAGTGTCGCCGTCGCCCTCAGGGCGACCGACGCCATCGGCCCGACCGCGACCAACAGAACATCTGGATCCTTTGGGCGGCAAAGTACATCGACGCCATCGACTCGTTCCAGGGCTTCGATATCCGCACCCACCGATCCCTTCGGGAACCGGACCGCGGTCGGGCCGTCATCGACACCGAGCGCCTCGCCGAACAGTTCGCGGAGCGAAGCGGCATCGCGTGGGGCTGCGACTCGCATGCCGGGCACCATGCCCAACAGCGACAAATCCCACACGCCGTTGTGGCTGGCCCCATCGGGCCCTGTTATGCCTGCCCGGTCCAAAACGAATGTCACGGGCAATTTCAGCAGTGCGACATCCATCATCACTTGGTCGAAGGCGCGGTTCAGAAAGGTCGAGTAAATGGCGACCACCGGATGCATGCCGCCGAGCGCCAGCCCCGCTGCGGATGTGACCGCGTGTTGCTCCGCGATCCCCACATCGAACATCCGGTTGGGGAACCGCTTTCCAAACGCCGCCAAACCGGTCGGCCCCGGCATCGCGGCGGTGATCGCAACGATGTCGTCGCGGCGCGTACCCCATTGGAGCAGCTCACTGGCAAAGACGTCCGTCCATTGCGGAGCATCGGTGGCTGGCTTCGGTTTGCCAGTTCGAGGATCGATCGGTCCGCACGCATGCATGCGGTCAGCCGTATCTTCCTCCGCCGGGCGGTATCCCATTCCTTTCTGGGTCACCGTGTGGACGATGACTGGGCCACCCACGTCCGTTGCCTCACGTAGGGCCGTCTCTAGCGCAAAAATATCGTGTCCGTCGATCGGGCCGAGATACCCGATGCCCAAATCTCCGAACAACGTTCGCGGACTCAACGCATCCTTCAATCCTTCCCCTACCGCGTGCAGTAGCGAATGGATGGGACGTCCGAGCAGCGGCAGCTTGGCAATATCCCTTTTCACCGAGGCCAGGGGCCGCTCGTAACCGGGGCGCGTCCGGAGGCTCGTCAGACGGTCGGCAATTCCGCCGATCGTTGGTGCATAAGACCTGCCGTTATCGTTGAGCACGACAATGACGCGACGGGCTTTGCCGGCAGCGATGTTGTTCATTGCCTCCCAACACATTCCACCGGTGAGGGCGCCGTCACCAACGATCGCGACCACGCGGCGATCTTTACTGCCGGTCAGTTCGAATGCCTTTGCCAACCCGTCCGCGTAGGAAAGCGCCGCCGACGCATGCGAAGACTCGACCCAGTCGTGGTCGCTTTCTGCCCGCGACGGATACCCCGACAGGCCGCCTGAGGCCCGCAACCGGTCGAAGTCGTCTTGGCGGCCCGTCAGAAGCTTATGCGGGTAGGCCTGATGGCCGGTGTCGAAGATCAATGCATCACGCGGCGACTCGAATACCCGATGAAGGGCGATGGTCAACTCGACGACACCAAGGTTCGGACCGAGATGTCCCCCTGAAGCCGACACCTTTTCAATGAGGAATGCCCTGATCTCATCTGCGAGTCTCGTCAACTCATCGCGCGACAATCCCTGCAAGTCATGCGGATCCCGGATATGGCCAAGGACGGCCAGGGGATCGGATTGGCTGGGGGGCGAAGGCCGGTCAACGCTGATGCCGTCGGATGCGACCGATGTGCTTGCCTCACCCATAATCCTGCCTTCCGCGATGTCCTGGCGAAACGACGGCAAGAGATCCAAGACCTCAGTCGAAGAACGGGTCGGTTCGCCGTCACAGCCTGTGCATTTCTCGCGCCATTGCGGCATGCTCGAGGTAGGCAGGGCGGCGCGGTGGATAATGCCGCGGTACTGGCTGCGCATCCCCAGCCGAACTCGAAAACATCGCGCGCACGGCGGCAATCAGCCCATGGCTTGGCTTCGACCGCGGCAACGCCGCGGCTGCCGCAGTGCTAAAGGCCACTTCCTGTTCGGTGATGAGGACCAGCGGCCGGCTCGCCGCTACAGTGACGTTCTCAGGATCTTCGGCGGCATACCGTGAATCATTCTGTGCCGCGATTAAGTCGGACACTTTGCGCCTCCCTTCGGAGTTGTGACCAGACAATCGTCGCTCGCGTTAGTTGCGACGTGCGCAGTAGTGCGCCACTGCAATCTGACCTCCGCACGGAGGCTGCTTGACTGTGGTTTCGCGACAACCATGGCGACGGCGCCCCGGTGCAGGCGTCAGGGCGCGCTGTTCACGCCGTTCGGGGCTTGCGGCGGGACAGGAGCGCGGCGAGTTCTTCGCGGGTACTGGTACCGGTCTTCGCCATGGCCCGATAGATGTAACTTTCGACGGTGCGATGGGAAAGCGACAACCGTTCGGCGATTTCGCGGTTGGCCAACCCCTGAGCGATCAGGTTTGCGACTTCTCGTTCGCGATCCGTCAGCGGCAAGGGTTCCGCGGCTTGACGAAGCGCCGGGGTGCTGACGCCGCATCGTTCAGCGATGGCCGACGCCCGTTCGGAGCAGCGCAATGCCGATCCCCGCCGACCTTCGCGACGGTACACGAGGGCGGCGTGCGCCGCCGCATCGACGGCCGCGACGACATCGCCCATACGCTCGAATTCTTCAGAGACAGCCTCTAATTCGGCGGCATTGCCGTCACGCAGGGCCTCGGCAAACCGGGCAGCAAGCCCGACGCGCGGCCCCTCGACGAGCGCTTCGAGCTCGCGCAGCCGCTCGGCGACCGATCGCGCCCCGAACTGAACCGCGGTCTGCAGGCACATCACTTCGGCGGCGAATCGGCCCGTTCCTGCGGCCCTTTCCGCCGCCGATGACAAGACGGTGATCGCCTCGCTGACCGCACCCTGGCCGGCTACCACCCAAGCCCGGGCAAGGCTGCGCTCATAATCGAGCGATCGAAACGGACGCCGAACCGTGTCGAGCGCGGCAAGTCCTGCGGCGGCCTCCTCCTCCGAGCCGCACATCGCGAGCGCGGTGGTGCCCGGAACCTGATACCGGAACCCCCAGCCCATGGCGTAGCCCGAAGCGGACAGCGCAATCGTCGCCTGTTCCAACGACGTACACGCCGAAACCAGTTGGCCGGCACCCAGTGCGGCCCGGCCCGCAATGGCGGGACCCAGTAGCTGAGCTGCCCCGGGCAGATCGGCCGCCTGGCGGCGCGTGCGCTCGGCCACATCGACGGCTTCCTCGATCCGTCCGGCCAACAGCAGCGCGCTGACGTGCGCGTCGGCGATGTTGAATCGCATGTGCGGCGCATCGAGCGAGCGAGTCGCGGCGGTATAGCCGGCGTCTGCGATCGCCACAGCTTCGGTGGTGCGCCCCGCGTCCCCGGCTATGACGGCGAGCACCCCGGCAATCTCAGCGCCCACGACCTCGGGCAACGTGTCCAGTGCGAGATCTCGTGACGCCTGGATCGCCAAATCGGGTCGGTCCATCGCGAACCAATACACCGTGAGAAAGGCATCGATGTAACTGCGGGACTGCGGTGACGTGGTGCGGGACGCGTCGTCGATGATGTCCTTCGCGCGCGCCGGATCGCCAAGAGCCCACAGCGCATTGCTCGCGCGCAAGAACGCAAATCTGCCGTGGTCGCCGTTCGTCAATCGACTGGCGTCGATCTTCGCGAGAATTTCATCAGCCTCCTCGCCACGGCCCAGCCACGAAAGTGCATGCACGCGAACGAAGTTCGGTTCCAGGCCCGCTCCGGCACGGATTGCCGCTTGGGCGAGCCGATCCGCAAGGGGCAGATCCGCCAGCCACACGGCTCCGGTAGCAGCCCGAACGAGCAGGTCGGGTTCCGGGGTGAGGTCGGAGTCGATGCTCAGCGTCGCACGGTGCACGACGACCCGAATGTCGTCGCGGTCGTCGGACGCCGCGAGTTCGGCGGCGACCAGCCCGCGCAGCCGCCGCAGCCGGGTCGCCGGCGCGCGCCTACGCCGCACCTCACCGTAGAGCGGATGGCCCACCCGCACCTGCGGACCGCCCGCAGCAGGTTCGAGGGTGATGAGGCCACGACTCTCAGCGTCCTCGACCGCCGCTGGATCGGTGATGCGGTGCAGCGACGCCAGCTCGATCGGCTCCCCCACGGCCAGCGCGTCGATCACGTCGCCGACCGGCATGGGCAGCGCTCCGATGCGCGATTCGATCAACTCCACGAGGCTCGGCGGCATGATCGGCTCGCCGGTCCACCGCCACAGGCCGTGCTGCAGTGCAATTCGCCCGTCGGCGAGTTCCTGCTCCACGATGTTGCGCAGGTACAAGACGTTGCCGCGGGTCAGGCGCCAGAGCCGTTGGGCGGCGTCTGGATCCACCGCTCCGCCCAAGGCCGCCGACAGCAGCGTGGTGGCTTCGTCGGGCAACAGCGGCTGCACCTCGAGGTAGTTGAACCGGCCACCTGTCCAAATCTCTTGGATTGCAGGGGGAATCGGTTCACCGTCGCGGACGGTGAGCACGAGCTTGGCCGTGCCGCGCTGCACGATCTGCTGGACGACGAAGATCGACAGGTCGTCCAGCAGGTGTACGTCATCGACACCCACGACCACCGTGGTGCCGACGGAGGCGGCGGTCAACGATTCGATCACCCCGTGCAACAACTGGACGGTGTCGATGACGCCCGACTCGGCCCACGCGGTGAACGCACCCAGTGGAACCGCCCGCGCCGAGGATGTGCCGACGGCCCACCGGACCTCGCCTCCCCGCGCCGCGGCAGCCGACAACCCCTCGCGGGCGATCGCGCTCTTTCCGACACCCGTCGCTCCACGAACGACGATCCCGGAGACATCGGGAGCGGAGATGGCGGCATCGATAGCTGCCATCTCCCCCGAGCGACCGGTTAACGGCCACGTCAACTGCACCCCAAGAGCCTAAGAGCGCCGGCCATGCAGCAGGTCACTTTGGCGACGAGCGGTTGAGACTTCCGCGACACCGCCCGCCTGCGATTTCGGCGTGATCGGTTATCCCCAGCGCGACCGATCACGCCGAAAACGCCTGGACTAGGCCGATCCGACCTCGCGGTTGGCGCTTCCGACAACCGAATTCAGCAGTCCCGGCACGGCGGCATCGACCTGTTCGGTCCGCAGCCGCTGGTAGGTGTGACCGTCGATGACCAGGCGCTCGGTGAGACCTGCCTCGCGCAGAATCTTGAAGTGGTGCGTGGCCGTCGACTTGTTGATCCCGTCGTAGAGCAAGGCGCACGGCACCGCCGCGCCGGCGTTGCGCAGCCGACGGACCATCTCGAGGCGGACCGGATCGGCCAGCGCCGCCAGTACTTGCTGCACGGTGCCGACGGGATTCGCGGCGAGGTCGCCAACCTGCGATGGCGTCATGCTGTGGCCTCCAATCCCCCGTCGCTTCGCTCGCCCCAGATCATCACCGCAGGTTTGACGATCATCAAACCAAGCGTACCCTCGATTCGGTTCGACCTTCGTCAAACCTACCTCGGCTAGGAGGGATCGTGGCAGTGGTCGCGGCCGACCGAGTCACTACGCAGACACAGCGCGGGGCCTACTCCCTGTTGCTCGTCCTCAGCGGCGTAGCCCTGGGCGTATCCGGCCTCCCTGCGCCGCTCTACGGCATGTACGAGGAGGTCTGGCACCTCTCCCCGCTGGCCACCACCGTGGTGTTCGCCGTCTACGCGGTCGCGGCTCTCGGCGCGGTGCTGGTGTCGGGTCGCATCTCCGACGTGATCGGCCGCAAGCCGGTCCTGCTCGGCGCGCTGGTGGCGATGATCGTCGGACTCGGTGTGTTCCTCGTCGCCGACAACATGGCACTGCTGCTGGTGGCGCGCACCATCCACGGCGCCGCCGTCGGGTCCATCGTGGTGGCAGGCGCGGCAGCGTTGCTCGACCTACGTCCCGACCACGGCGCGCGGTCCGGTCAACTCAGCGGCGTCAGCTTCAACATCGGGATGACGGTGGCCATCCTCGGCTCGGCGGTGCTGGCCCAGTACGCCCCACATCCGATGCGCACCCCCTACGCCGTGGTCGCGGTGATCTGCGCCGTCGTGGGCGTCGGTGTCATCGCCCTGCGCGAACCGCATTCCGAGCGCACACGTGGGCCCATCCGGATCGCCAAACCCGCAGTGCCGCATGAGATCCGCGGCGACTTCTGGTTCGCGGCCCTCGGCGCCATGGCGTCCTGGTCGGTGCTCGGCGTGCTGCTTTCGCTGTACCCATCGCTGGCCGCCCAACAGGCCAACATGCACAACCTGGTGTTCGGCGGCGCCGTGGCCGGCACGACGGCATTCGCGGCTGCGCTGTGCCAGCTCTGCGCGTCGCGGGTGCCGGCCCGGCGTGCGGCAATCCTCGGGGACGTCGGCATGGGAGCGGTGCTGCTCGCGATGATTCCGGTATTGGCCACGCACAATTGGATCTGGGTGCTCGCCGCCGCAGCGCTGCTCGGCGCGACGTTCGGCCTCGGCTTCGGTGGCTCACTTCGGCACTTGGCGGACGTGGTGCCCGCAGACCGGCGCGGCGAGACGATGTCGGCGTTCTATCTACTGGCCTACACGGCCATGGCAGTCCCGACCATCGTGGCAGGCTGGGCGGCGACCCGGTGGCCGCTGAGTGCGGTGTTCCCCTGGTTCGCCGGGGCCACGGCCATCGCATGCATCGTCGCAGCCGTGGTCGGTGCCGTCAGCACTCGGGTACGAAAGACACCGGAAACGGCCTAACCGGTTACGCCGCGGACGTCACGCGGTAGACGTCGTACACGCCCTCGACGTTGCGGACGACGTTGAGCACGTGCCCGAGGTGCTTGGGATCGCCCATCTCGAACGTGAAGCGGCTGATCGCAACCCGATCATTGGACGTGGTCACCGACGCCGAGAGGATGTTGACCTTCTCGTCGGCCAGCACCCGGGTGACGTCGGAGAGCAGCCGGTGCCGGTCGAGCGCTTCGACCTGGATCGCCACCAGGAAGACCGACGACGGCGACGGGGCCCACTCGACTTCGATGATGCGTTCCGACTGTTGTTGCAGCGACGTGGCATTGGTGCAGTCGGTGCGGTGCACGCTGACGCCGCCACCGCGGGTGACGAAGCCCATGATGTTGTCACCGGGCACCGGGGTGCAGCACTTCGCCAACTTGGTCAACACGCCGGGCGCCCCGGGGACGGCGACACCGACGTCGTCGTTGGTGCGCTGCCGCACCGGCATGGTGGCCGGCGTCGACCGCTCGGCGATCTCGTTCTCGGCCTCTTCGTCACCACCGAGTTGGGCCAGCAGGCGCTGCACGACGTGCCGCGCGGAGACGTGGCCCTCCCCGACCGCGGTGTACAACGCCGACACGTCGACGTAGCGCAACTCCCGCGCGAGCGCGGCCATCGATTCGCCGTTCATCAAGCGCTGCAACGGAAGTCCGCCACGACGGACTTCGCGCGCGATGGAGTCCTTGCCGGACTCCAGCGCCTCCTCGCGCCGCTCCTTCGCGAACCACTGCCGGATCTTGGCCTTCGCGCGCGGCGACACCACGAAGGTCTGCCAGTCCCGCGACGGGCCTGCGTTCATCGCCTTCGACGTGAACACCTCGACCACTTCGCCGTTCTCGAGCTTGCGTTCCAGCGCCACCAGGCGGCCGTTCACCCTGGCGCCGATGCAGCGGTGCCCGACCTCGGTGTGCACGGCGTACGCGAAGTCGACGGGCGTCGACCCCGTGGGAAGCGTGATCACGTCACCCTTCGGGGTGAACACGAAGATCTCCTGGACGGCGAGGTCGTAGCGCAGCGACTCCAGGAACTCACCGGGGTCGGCGGCCTCCCGCTGCCAGTCCAGTAGTTGCCGCATCCAGGCCATGTCGTCGATCTCGGCGGCGGAGTGTCCCGTCGGAACGCCGTTGCGGCCCTTGACTTCCTTGTACCGCCAGTGCGCCGCAATGCCGTACTCGGCCGTGCGGTGCATGTCGCGGGTGCGGATCTGCACCTCCAGCGGCTTGCCCTCGGGCCCGACCACCGTGGTGTGCAGCGACTGGTACACGCCGTAGCGCGGTTGGGCGATGTAGTCCTTGAACCGGCCGGCCATCGGCTGCCACAGCGAGTGCACGACGCCGACGGCCGCATAGCAGTCACGGATCTCGTCACACAGGATCCGCACGCCCACCAGGTCGTGGATGTCGTCGAAGTCGCGACCCTTGACGATCATCTTCTGATAGATCGACCAGTAGTGCTTGGGCCTGCCCTCCACCACGGCGTTGATCTTCGACGCGGAGAGTGTGGCGTTGATCTCGGCACGTACCTTGGCGAGGTAGGTGTCACGCGACGGCGCCCGGTCGGCGACCAGCCGGACGATCTCCTCGTACTTCTTCGGGTGCAGGATCGCGAACGACAGGTCTTCCAGCTCCCACTTGACCGTGGCCATGCCCAGCCGATGTGCCAGCGGCGCAATCAC
Organism: Mycobacterium sp. URHB0044; assembly: GCF_000620625.1. Taxonomy (GTDB): domain Bacteria; phylum Actinomycetota; class Actinomycetes; order Mycobacteriales; family Mycobacteriaceae; genus Mycobacterium. The sequence continues at coordinate 30,915 of NZ_JIAW01000004.1, forward strand.
TTCCAGCGTCTCGCGGGCCTTCCGGGCCTGCTTCTCGGGCGGCAGGAATCGGATGGTCCGCATGTTGTGCAACCGGTCGGCGACCTTGATCACCAGCACCCGCGCATCGCGGGCCATCGCGATGATCATCTTGCGGATGGTCTCGCCCTCGGCGGCGCTGCCCAGCACCACCTTGTCGAGCTTGGTGACCCCGTCGACCAGATGGCCGACCCCCTCACCGAATTCGGCGGTCAGCGCGTCCAGCGTGTAGCCGGTGTCCTCGACGGTGTCGTGCAGCAGCGCAGCGACCAGCGTGGTGGTGTCCATGCCGAGCTCGGCCAGGATGTTGGCCACGGCCAACGGATGCGTGATGTAGGGATCACCGGAGCTGCGCAACTGCCCGGCGTGCCGCTGCTCGGCGACCTCGTAGGCACGCTGCAGCAACGCCAGATCGGCCTTCGGGTAGATCTCGCGGTGCACCGCAACCAACGGTTCGAGCACCGGATTGATCGTGCTGCGCTGTGCGGTCATCCGGCGGGCCAGCCGGGCTCGTACCCGCCGCGACGCGCTGGTGGTCGTCTTGGGGGTATCGGCAGGGGCGTCGGGCACGACGACCGGCATCGGCTGGGTCTGCGTCAGAGCATCATCGGCCATCGCAACACCTCCTGCTCGGTCGTACCCTCCTCGAGGATATCCCTCACACCACGTACAGGCTGGTGACGGGCAACGGATGCAGCTTTTCCCTGCCGCCGAGAGCCGCCAACTCGAGCACCACGGCGGCACCGGTGACGATCGCACCGGCCGCGCCGAGCAGCTGTGCCGTGGCGGCAATCGTGCCTCCGGTGGCCAGCACGTCGTCGATGATCACGATCCTGCGTCCCGCGAGCTCGATGCCGTCGGCCGGAACCTCGAGCGTGGCCGTCCCGTATTCGAGCTTGTAGGACTCCGAGTGCACCGGCGGCGGCAGCTTGCCGCCCTTCCGGACGGCAAGCACGCCGACGCCCAGGCGCAGCGCGACCGCGCCGCCGAGCAGGAACCCGCGGGCGTCGACACCCGCCACCAGATCCGCGCCGGAGGCGGTCTCGGCCAGCGCATCGGTCACCGTCGCGAAGCCCCGCGCATCGGCCAACAAGGGCGTGAGGTCCTTGAACTGGATCCCGGGTTCCGGGAAGTCGGCGACCTCGCGGGTGAGCGAGGCGATCACCGTCGACACGTCGGTGACGTCACCGTCGCCACTCGCGGCGTGCTTACCGGAACTGCCGCTCACTTCAGCATCCATCGGTCCATGTTCCAGCCTGCGCCCCAGCGCGTCGGGTTACTGCTCACGGCGTACATCTTCGTCGACGTCACCAGGGTTCGCTGCTGGCGGTACAGCGGCAATGTCGGCATGTCGGCCCACAGCACCGGGCTGCTTTCTCCCAGCAGCCGCGCCAGCTCCTTGGGATCCGATGTCACGGCGAGCGCGTTGATGACACCATCGACCCGCTCGTTGACGTATCCCGACAGGTTGTTGCCGTTGCCGCTGTGCAGGCCGTAGGCGTCCATCGACGACGACCCGGTAGAGCCGCTACCCGCCGCTCCCCCCGTGCTGGCGAGCAGGACGTCGATCTGGTTGTGGAGCAACGCCTGCGGGCCGACGGTGTCGGAAGCGGCGTCTTGCACCGTGATGCCGGCGGCCGCGCACGATCTGGCGATGGTGCCCACCGTTGCCGCGAGTCGCGCATTCGGAGTCTGGTATCCGATGCGCACGGTCAGGGGTTGCCCGTTGATCGCGGCTCGCGCCGCGTCCGGGTTCGCCACGTTGAACTGGTCGGCTTCCGGCGACGTCTCGGCGGCCGTGACCGCATCCTCGGCTGCGGGGTTGAGTCGACTGTTGGCGATCGGTACCTCGGCGTTGCGGGCGATCACGTCGCGGGGCGTGCAGAGGGCGACGGCGCGGCGGGCCGCCGGATCGGCCAGGCGTCCCCCGGCCGCGAAGATGAGCTGCTCGATGCCCGCCGACGGGGCATCGGTGCGGACGTAGTCATCGGGGAGGTTGAGCGTGCCGGACGACCCGGTGGCGACGTCGACGACGTCGAAGGAGCCCTTGTTGACGCGCTCCTGGATGTCGGCGCCCCGTGGCCACACGACGATCTTGCCCGTGACGGGCTTCGCCCCCCACCACTTGTCGTTCGCGACGAGCACCACCGCGCCGTCCGCCGTGACGGAGTCCAGCTTGTAGGGGCCGGAGGACGGGAACCGCTTGAGATCCAGATCCGGTGTGAGGTTCCACGTGGTGTTCCACATCGACGCGATGCGGTCGATGGTCGGGGCGTCACCCGTCTGCAGTGCCGTGGTGACGTCGACGCCGAGCTCGTCCGCGATCACGTGCGACGGCATCATCGTGGTCGCCGCGAAGAGCTGTCCGAAGTCGACGAAGGCCCGGTCCTGGGCGAACGTGACCCGTGCCTTCTTCTGCCCGGACGCACAGTCGACGGTCGCGACGTCGCCGTAGCCCGCGCGGCTGGCCGCGTCGAAACCCGGGAAGCGACCCGACTGCGCCGCCCAGGCCAGCACCATGTCGTCGCACGTGACCGGTTTTCCGTCGGAGTACACGGCGCTGTCGCTGATCTGGTAGTCCAGCACCAGCGGTGCGCGGCCGACCACCGCGATGGTCCCGAAGTCCCTGTCACCGATCACCTGGCCTTCGGGGCCGTGGTAGTTGAAGCCGGTCAGTACGCGCGCGAACGCCTGCGGTCCGCCCGACGCCGCACCCGCCACCGTGTTGGTGTTGTAGGTGATGAGGGTTCCGTCGACGGCGTAGTCGATCTCGTCGGCGGTGCCCACCGAACACGCTGACAGCGCGAGCGCACCGACGAGCAGCAGCGCGGTCGCCACGATCGCGGCGCGCCGGGACCGGGCAGTCATCGGGCTTACCGCCTGGGACTCCGCTTGCCCGACGGCTTCCCGCTCGGACGGATCGGCTTCGCTCCGGGCACGGGCTTGTCGGGCGCCGGCGCGGCGGCCGCGGAGACGCCGATCGCCTCGGGCTCGGCCGCGTCGGTGACGTCGTTGGGACCGCTCTTGGCTGCCGCGCCCTTCCGCCGGTTCATCACCCGGCGCGTGTGGGCCCGCACGATCTCCGTCCGCTCGCGAAGCGTGACCAGCAGCGGCGTGGCGAAGAAGATGGACGAGTAGGTGCCGACCACGACGCCGACCAGCTGCACCACCGCCAGGTCCTTGAGCGTGCCGACACCGAGCATCCAGACCGCGACGATGATGAGCGCCACGATCGGCAGCACGGAGATGAGGCTGGTGTTGATCGACCGCATGAAGGTCTGGTTGATCGCGAGGTTCGCCTGTTCGGCGAAGGTCCTTCGAGTGGTGTGCTCGAAGCCGTGCACGTTCTCCTCCACCTTGTCGAACACGATGACGGTGTCGTAGAGCGAGAAGCCGAGAATCGTCAACAGGCCGATGACCGTGGCAGGCGTGACCTCGAATCCGACGAGTGAGTAGACACCCGCCGTGGTGAGCAGGTCGAACACCAGCGCGGCCAGCGCGGACAGGGCCATGTAGCGCTCGTAGCGCACCGCGATGTAGACCGAGACCAGCACCAGGAACACCACGAGCGCGATGAGCGCCTTCTTGGTGATCTGACCACCCCAGGTCTCCGACACCGCGGAGTCGCTGATGACCTGCTTGCTGGGCTGTCCGTCGGCGCCCTTCGGCTGGAAGGCGTCGAACAGCGCGTTGCGCAGCTTCTCGGTCTCGGCGTTGTCCAGCGTTTCCGACCGGATCTGCACCGTGGCCGACGCGCCGTTGCCGACGACCACGACCGAGTCGGGGCCCGCGCCCAGTGTCCGGGCGAACACGTCCTCGACCTGTTGGGTCGACGCGTCACCGCGCGGGAAGGACACCTTGGTGCCGCCCTCGAAGTCGATGCCGAACGTGAAGCCGCGAACCAGAATGCTGATGAGCGCGATACCCACGATCACACCGCTGATCGCGAACCACAGCTTGCGCTTGCCGACGACGTCGAACGCGCCCGTCCCGGTGTAGAGCCGGACGAAGAAGCCGTGCCGTGGTGCGGCGGAACCGGATGCGGTCAGTTCCTCACCGGTGAGATCGGCGTCGACGACGACGTCGTCGTCGGTGTCCTTACCGTGCTTGGCGGCCATGTCGCTACCTCCCTCCAGACACAGTTGCTGCGGCGCGACGTTCCCGGGCGATCTGTTGCACCGCTCCGAGACCGTTGAACGCCGGCTTGGTCAGCGTGGTCGTCTTGGACGCCAGGTACACCAGCGGCCAGGTGACCAGGAACACCACCACGACGTCGAGGATGGTGGTCAGGCCGAGCGTGAACGCGAAGCCCTTCACCTGTCCGACGGCCAGGAAGTACAGCACCGCGGCGGCCAGGAAGCTCACGGCGTTGCCCGACAGGATGGTCTTGCGGGCCCTGGCCCAACCGCGAGGCACGGCCGACCGGAACGAACGTCCCTCACGAATCTCGTCCTTGATGCGTTCGAAGAACACCACGAACGAGTCGGCGGTGGTGCCGATGCCGATGATCAAACCGGCGATGCCGGCAAGGTCGAGCGTGTACCCGATGTACCGACCCAGCAATACCAGGATCGCGAAAACCATTGCGCCGGAGGCGACCAGCGAGAGCGCGGTCAACAGTCCGAGCACCCGGTAGTAGAGCAGGGAGTAGACCAGGACCAGCGCCAGACCGATGGCGCCCGCGATGAGGCCGGCTCGAAGCGACGTCAATCCCAGTGTCGCCGAGACCGTTTCGGCTTCGGACGACTCGAATGACAGTGGCAGCGAACCGTACTTCAGCACGTTGGCCAGTTCGCGTGCCGAGTCGGCGGTGAACTGACCGGTGACCTGCGTACGTCCACCGGGGATGGCCTCGTTGATCACCGGCGCACTGACCACCTGCGAGTCGAGGACGAACGCAGTCTGCGTGCCGACGTTGGCCGCGGTGAAGTCGGCCCAGACGTTAGCCGCGTCGCTCTTGAACTCCACATCCACGACGTACTCGCCGCGCTGCTGATCGAGCCCGGACGTCGCGTTCTGGATGCCCTCGCCGCTGATGATCGACTTGTCCAGCAGGTACACCTGAGTGTGGTCCTGCGAGCAGGTCACCAGCGGCAGGTTGGGATCGTCGTTGCCGGCCAGCACGTCCTCGTCACCGCAGCGGGTGGCTTGGAACTGCAACGCCAGCACCTGGATCTGCTGGTCGGTGCTCTGGCGGAGCGCCTTCTCGTCGGCGATCCGCTGGGCCAGGTCGGCCTTCGGGTTGGGCTTCCCCGGCGCAGGACTCGGCGGGGCAGGGCTCGGCGCGGGACCTGGTGCCGGGGTAGGCGCAGGCGTGGGCGACGGCGGCGCCTCCGGATAGGGCCGCGGCTGGGGCGCGGGAGCCGGCGGTGCTGGCTCCGCAGGCGGCGCCTCCCCCGCCGGCACTCCGGGCGGCGCGATCGGTGCGCCCGGCTCGGCAGGCGCGATGAGTGGCGGCATGCCCGGTGCGCCGGGCAGTCCAGGCGCGCCGGGCAGTCCGGGTGCGCCAGGGGCGCCCGGTGCGCCGGGGACCGATCCCGGCGGGGCCTGGCCTGGTGCTGGCGCCTTGCCTTGGGCCGGCATCACGTGGATCACGGGTCGGATGTAGAGGCGCGCGGTCTGGCCGAGGTTGCGGGCCTCGTTGCCATCATTTCCCGGCACCGTGATGACGAGGTTGTCGCCGTCGACCACGACCTCGGACCCGGAGACGCCCAGCCCGTTGACGCGGGCACTGATGATGTCCTGTGCCTGCGCCAGTGCTTCGCGGGTGGGGGCCGAGCCGTCCGGGGTACGTGCGGTCAACGTGACGCGCGTCCCGCCCTGCAGATCGATGCCGAGTTTCGGCTTGGCTTGCTTGTCCCCGGTGAGGAACACCAGGAGGTAAGCACCGATCAGTAGAACCAGAAAGAGCGTCAGGTAGCGGTACGGGTGCACCGGCGCAGAAGACGATGCCACGTTGCTTGGATCTCCTCAGGTCTGTAAGTCAGCACCGCAAAGGGTACGGGGTCGGGCTGAGACCCGAATTGGTGGTGGAGCGGTCAGTCTTTCTTGACCTGGTTGGGATCGGCGGGCGCATCGGTGACCACCGGGTTCTCTTCGACGTCGTTCTCGTCGATGTCGGTGTCGTCCTCGTCGATGTCGTCGTCCTCGTCGGTCTCGATGCGGTCGCGGACGGCCAACTTCATCCACGTGGTGACGACGCCCGGCGCGATCTCGAGGTCGACGGTGTCGTCGCCGATGCCGGTGATGGTGCCCTGCAGACCCGACGTGGTGTGGATGCGGTCACCGATGATCAAGGACTCGTGCAGGTTGATGGTGGCCTGCATGGCCTTCTTCTGGCGGCGGGACGCGAAGAACATGAACGCGCCGAGGATGATCAGTAGGGGCAGGAAGACGACGAGGTCCATCGCGGCAACAGTCTTTCATGTCGGTCATGCGGTTGACGGTCCCCGGACGGACGGATCACCGGGCGGCCACTTGGTCATCCAGTGTGCCATCACGGCCGCGGCCGGCCGAGCGCCCCGTCACCCGTCCTGGCTGTTAGCGTCACGAAATGCTCGGCCACATGGGCGTGAACGTGCCTGATCTGCCCGCCGCAAAGCGTTATTACGGCGAACTGATGCCGCTGCTGGGATTTCAGTTGTTCCTGTCGAACGACGACGAGTTCGCCTACCGTCCCGCCGGCGGAAAACCCGGTACCTACCTGTTCTTCTATCCGTCGGCCGAGGAGTCCGAGTACTCCCCGCACCGAACCGGACTGCAGCACCTGGCGTTCATCGTGCGCACGCGCGCAGTCGTCGACGACGTTCATCGGGTGGTTTCCGAACTCGCTCTCACTACCGGCGGCGAAGTGCTGCACGAGCCGCAGCACTTCGCGCAGTATCCGCCGCCCTACTACGCCACGTTCTGGCTGGACCCGTGGGGCTTCAAACTCGAGGCGGTCTGTCACTACGACAGGCCCTGAACGACCGAATACGCACCATTTGTGCTTGACGCGTACGCATTCCATGCTGGAACGCGCTCCGTGCCGACGTTTTCGGTCGCGCGTCGACATTCGCCGACTAGGCTCTGACACGACGCCGTGACGCCGCCCTGGCGCCAATCGACCACATCGCCGCCACCCTGCAGGAGTCTTCCGTGAGCACCCTCGAACAGACCCGCCATTTGGCCACACCCATTCCGGGACCCAAGTCCGCGGCCCTCATCGAACGCAAGGTCGCGGCCGTGTCGGCCGGCATTGGCACCACGATGGCCGTGTACGCCGCGAGGGCGGGGGGCGGCATCGTCGAGGACGTTGACGGCAACCGGCTGATCGACCTGGGCTCGGGCATCGCGGTGACCACCGTCGGCAACGCGTCGCCGCGGGTCGTCGAGGCCGTCGCCGCACAGGCTGCCGACTTCACCCACACCTGCTTCATGGTGACGCCGTACGAGGAGTACGTCGCCGTCTGCGAGCAGCTCAACCGGCTCACGCCGATCAACGGTGAGACCCGTTCGGCTCTGTTCAATTCCGGGTCCGAAGCGGTCGAGAACGCGATCAAGATTGCGCGCACCTACACGCGCAAGCAGGCGGTGGTGTCGTTCGACCACGCCTATCACGGCCGCACGAACCTGACGATGGCGCTGACCGCGAAGTCGATGCCCTACAAGCACGGCTTCGGCCCCTTCGCGCCGGAGATCTACCGGGCTCCCCTGTCGTACCCGTTCCGCGACGCCGAGTTCGGCAAGGAACTGGCCACCGACGGTGAGGCGGCCGCGCTGCGGGCGATCAACGTGATCGACAAACAGGTCGGCGCCGCGAATCTCGCCGCCGTCATCATCGAGCCGATCCAAGGCGAGGGCGGCTTCATCGTTCCCGCGGAGGGATTCCTGCCTGCGCTGCTGGCCTGGTGCCGAGACAACGACGTCGTGTTCATCGCCGACGAGGTGCAGACCGGATTCGCCCGCACCGGCGCCATGTTCGCCTGCGAGCACGAGGGCATCGACCCCGACCTGATCGTCACGGCCAAGGGCATCGCCGGCGGAATGCCCCTCTCGGCGGTCACCGGCCGCGCCGAGATCATGGACGCACCACACGCCAGTGGGCTCGGCGGTACCTACGGCGGCAATCCGGTGGCGTGCGCCGCCGCCCTGGCCACCATCGAGACCATCGAAGCCGACGGCCTCGTCGCGCGCGCCAAGGAGATCGAGACTCTGATGAAGGGGCGCCTGCACCGCATGCAGGCCGACGACGACCGGATCGGCGACGTCCGCGGTCGTGGCGCGATGATCGCCGTCGAACTCGTGAAGCCCGGCACCACCGAACCCGACGGCGACCTCACCAAGGCGTTGTGCGCTGGCGCCCATGCGGCAGGCGTCATCGTGTTGTCCTGCGGGACGTACGGCAACGTGCTGCGTTTCCTCCCACCCCTGGCCATCAGCGACGAGCTCCTCGAAGAAGGGCTCGACGTGCTCGCCCAAGTCCTCGCGGACCTCTAACCGATAGGAGTCGATCTTCGTGACCACCGTGCAGAACTTCATCGGCGGAGAGCTGGTCGACTCGGTCAGCGGTGCAACGATGCCGCTGGTCGATCCAGCCACGGGCGAGCAGTACGGCACCGCGCCGATTTCCAACGACGAGGACGTCGACAACGCCTACGCCGCTGCCGCAAGGGCTTTCAAGGACTGGAAGCGCACCACGCCGTCGCAGCGGCAGAAGGCGCTACTGGCCTTCGCCGACGAGGTCGAGAAGGCGGCCGAGGACCTCGTCGCCGCCGAGGGCCGCAACACCGGCAAGCCCAACCACGTCACCGCGGCAGAAGAGATTCCGCCGATGCTTGACCAGATCCGCTTCTTCGCCGGTGCCGCAAGGGTTTTGGAGGGCAAGTCGGCCGGCGAGTACATGGAGGGTCACACGTCGTGGATCCGGCGCGAGCCAGTCGGCGTGATCGGCCAGGTGGCGCCGTGGAATTACCCGATGATGATGGCCATCTGGAAGTTCTGCCCCGCCGTCGCCGCGGGCAACACGGTGGTGATCAAGCCCAGCGACACCACCCCCGTCACCACGGTGATGCTGGCCGAACTGGCCGCCAAACACCTGCCTCCGGGTGTGCTCAACGTCGTCACCGGCGACCGGGTAACCGGTGCCGCCGTCGTCGCCCATCCGACACCGGAGATGGTGTCCATCACGGGGTCGGTCGCCGCGGGCCGTGCTGTCGCGGTCAGTGCGGGCGGCAACCTCAAGCGCACCCATCTGGAACTGGGCGGCAAGGCGCCGGTGATCGTGTTCGACGACGCCGACATCGGCGCTGCCGCTGAGGGAATCGCCATGGCGGGCTACTTCAACGCCGGGCAGGATTGCACTGCCGCCACCCGGGTCCTCGCGCCCGCCTCCATCGCAGGCGACCTGACTGACGCGCTGGCCGAGCAGGCCAAGGCGGCGACCACGACGTTCGGACGGGGTTCCGACGACGAGGACGCGTGGGTCCCCCCGGTGAACAACGTCAATCAGATGGAACGCGTCCTGAGCTTCTTCTCCGACGTGCCGACTCACGCCAAGGTAGCCGTCGGCGGAAACCGCCAGGGCGACAAGGGTTTCTACGTAGAGCCGACGGTCGTCGGCGGCCTGCTACAGGATGACCGGATGATCCAGAACGAGATCTTCGGACCCGTCATCACCGTGCAGTCGTTCACCGACGAGGACGAAGCACTCGCCTGGGCCAACGGCGTCGAATACGGCCTGGCGTCATCGGTGTGGACCAAGGACGTGTCGCGGGCGATCCGGATGTCCAATGCGCTGGACTTCGGCTGCGTGTGGATCAACACCCACATCCCGTTGGTCGCCGAGATGCCGCACGGTGGCTACAAGTCCTCCGGCCACGGCAAGGATCTGTCGATGTATGGGCTCGAGGACTACACGCGCATCAAGCACGTGATGGTCTACACCGGCTGACTCAAGACAGAAGGGCGTCGGGGGTATCCCAACGGACACCCTCGAAGCGGCTGAAATCGCTGTCGTAGCTGACGATTCCGGCGCGATGCTCCACCGCGAGGGCAGCCAGGTGCGCGTCGTTGACGAGGTTTCCTCCGGTGCCGACCCGCGCAAGCAAGCCCGCGAGGACATCGGCGTGGCGCGGGGTGGGACCGACCACGACTGCGCCTGGGGCGGTGCACCAGTCCGCGACCTGCTGCATCGCGTCGCCAATGGTCAACGGCGTCGGGAACAATCCCTGCTTGGTGGTAAGTCTGACGAAGGCGAGCAGCGGTACCCAAGACAGACCGACCGTATCGGCACCGGACAAGGCGCCGTCGAGCCACCGTTTGCTAGCCGCGTGGTGCTCGCTGACCGAGTTGACCGCATACAACAAAACGTTTGCGTCGACGATTCTCATGCGCCTCGCCGCTGACGGCGAATCAGTTCTTCGTCCTCCAACTCAGCCGCAACTTGCAGGGCCCGGTCGAGGTTGACCGTGGGGACGCCCAGGTCCGCGGTACTGGTCTCAAACCGTGCGGTCGCCGGTCGGTGCTGTGCGCCTTCGCGGATCGCATCGTTGAGGGCTTTCTTGAACGAGACTCCGCGCTCCTTCATGAGGCGATGGACCAAGGAGAGCGTGTCATCGTCGAGAGTCACGGTTGTGCGCACAATTGACAGCATAGCATCACACTTCGTGATGCTATGCTGTCAATGGTCGCGCGTCGTCAATGAACGACCAGGTCCAGCGATCAGTGGTGGACTAGCCTGCGGCCGCCACCGCCACGGAACACGTCGCGCCAACCGCGGCGCCGCGGCTGCGACTCGTCTGCTGGCGGCAGCACCTCGGTCCTCGATTCACTGACCGGCACCGGCTCCCGCACCTGTGCCGGCTCCGCCGCGGCGGCGATCGGTCGTCGCGCGTACTCGACGTCACGCACGCTGCGGACGGACAAGCGTCCCAGCGCCAGGGCACCGAGGAACACGATCAACGAACCAAGTCCGTAGAAGTACGTGAGCTCGAGCCACACGCGCTTGGTGTCGCTCGCTGCAACGGGCGTGCCGACGTCGCCGAGCGCCAACGGCCCGGCGAAGGCCCGGCCGACCACGAACCAGGCCCCGGCGATGACGGTCAGCCAGCCACCGAGCATCGCGGTGGCACGGTTGCTCGACACCAGCAGGAACAACCCGCCCAAGACGGTGACCGCACCCGGCAGGACTTCGAGCCAGCCTCGGCCCGCCGTCCAGGCCTGTCCTTGGCTGTAGGCGAAGTCGAAGTTGGAGCCGATGAACGGAATCACCGCACCCCAGATGCCCAGCAGAATCAGCAGGAAGCCACTTGCCGCACCTCGGCTGCGCGGCATGCGCAGTCGTCCGCCGCGGGTGCTGTGGCGCGTATCGATATCGTTCATTTGTCCTCCTCAGTCGCCGGAAGACATACCCCTCGGACGGACCACCTAACCGCTGCCGGCGACGTCGCTGCACGCCGTGTTGCCCGTCATCCGCTGAAAGTCGCCCAACTCTCCAGCAAAGTGCAATTTTGTCGGTAGCATGCGTTGGTCGGGGGATGCCGCGACGGAGTTTCGATAGATCGGACCACCCGCCCACACCGTCTCCACGGCTAGGGCCGACGACCTCGAAGAGTTGGGCATAGAGCAGTGGACTGGATTCGCCGGTGGTGGCGACAGCCCGACCATTACGAGTGGCTGTCGACTTATCTGGCGGCACGCAACCTGCAGCGCTTCACTCGCTTCATGATGGCGGGCATCGTGCTCGTGCTCGCGCTGGTTCCGTTGCTGATTCTGCTGAGCGACGTCGGGCCCGACGACCTGCTGTTTCGCGTCATCGGCGTGGCGGTGATCGCATGTTGCGCGGTGATGGCCACGCTGTGGCTGACCCGGTGGCCGACGCGTACCCAATCCCTGGTGTTCGCGACCGCTGCCAGTGCGTGCATCGCGGCGTCGTGCCTGGCTCAATCCAGAGCCGATTCGGGCCTTCAGATCGCCACCGTGTTCGCGGCGCTCGCCGGATACGTGGCGTTCTTCCACACCAGCCGTTATCTCGCCCTGACGCTGTTGGTGGCGATGGGTACCACCACCGTCCTCGCAATCCAGATCAGCGAATACGTCGGACCTGCGCTCGCCGTGAGCAAACTTCTGGTGATCTTCGTGAGCATCCTCGCCGTGCCGTTCTCGGCCCAAGTGCTGGTCCACGTGCTCGGCACCGACGCCCTCAAGTCGGACACCGATCCGTTGACCGACCTGCCCAACCGGCGCGCCTTCGACCGGTCGGCGCGTGCCCTGGCCGCCGAGTCGATGGGCAGCCGGTCGGCCGTTCTTGCGATCGTGATGGTCGACCTGGATGCGTTCAAACGCGTCAACGACACCGCTGGGCACGCCGCAGGCGACCAGACGCTGATCGCGATCGCCAACATCCTGCGGCGCACCCGGCGGAGCGATTCGATCACCGCGCGCATCGGCGGTGAGGAGTTCGTGGTGGCCGTGGTGGGAGCCGAGCACGCCGCCATCGGCATGGCCGAACGGCTTCGTCACCAGATCGCGAAGACGCCGTGGAACGTCACGGCCAGTGTCGGAGTGGCGACCGCATCATTGGCACGCGCTCCGGAGAACGGCGTTCGTGCCTTCGTTCAGGATCTGGTGGAGTCGGCCGACCGTGCCATGTACAAGGCCAAGCGCGCGGGCGGTGACCAGGTGTACGTCGCCGGCCGCACCGAGGAGATCTACGTCGCCAAGCCGACGGCGAGTAGGACGACGGCCACCAATGGGAACGCCCCCTGGATCACTGCCGAACGCGCCTTGTCCCGCGACGACGCCACCAGGACGATCGCGGCGGCCAGCATCGAGCCGACGCCCGCGAAGACCAAGGCCGCACCCACCAGAGTGCCGCCCGAGCTCGTGACACCGACGCCCACGCCGGTCACGATGGCGAGGAAGAGATTGTAGAAGCCCTGGTTGAGCGCCAGGAGCTTGGTGGCCTCGGCTTCTTCGAGCGTGGTGCCGAACGTGGCTCGGGTTCGCGGCGCGGTCCACAACAGCGACTCCAACACGAAGATGTAGACGTGCAGTACCGCAGCGAGCGCGGCGAAGATCAAACCCGCGGTGACCATTGCGTCCTCCGTGACTACGCGGGATGCCCGCTCGTGTCAGGAAAGGCTCGCACACCTCCCCCGCCGGCGTGCGCTCTTCGCCGGCCAGCGCTCTACATCGCCACCATCGGACGGCAGTAGGCGCACAGGCTCGGTTCGAGCGTGGGATAGCCACACGCCGGACAGATGGCGGCCGCGGCCGCCGGCTCCGCTGGTGCGCTCGGCGGCTTCGAGAGCGGCATCACCGCTGTCACGTCGTTGTTCATGGGCAATCCTTCCGTAGTCGACGGATTACCCCGATCCGGAACTATTAACCCGTTCGTCACGGTGAGTTTGCTCGATTGGCTCCGTGCCTACTCGAACAGGTCCGGTTGCCCCAACGCGGTCACACCGCTGGGCGGCGTCAGACCAAGATGCGTCCACGCCAGCCGGGTGGCGACCCGGCCGCGGGGGGTGCGTGCGAGCATGCCCGCGCGCACCAGGAAGGGCTCGCACACCTCCTCGACGGTCGTCGACTCTTCGCCGACGGCCACCGCGAGCGTGGAGACTCCTACGGGGCCCCCGCCGAAGCTGCGGGTGAGGGCCCAGAGGACGGCACGGTCGAGCCGGTCGAGGCCCAATTCGTCGACGTCGTAGACCGCAAGCGCGGCCTTGGCGACGTCGCGCGTGATGACGCCGTCGGCGCGCACCTCGGCGTAATCGCGGACGCGGCGTAGCAGCCTGTTGGCGATGCGTGGCGTCCCTCGGGATCGTCGGGCGATCTCGGTGCTCGCTTCCGAGCCGAGTTCGATGCCGAGGATGCCCGCCGAGCGAAACAGCACCCGTTCCAGTTCGGGCGGTTCGTAGAAGTCCATGTGGGCGGTGAAGCCGAACCGATCGCGCAGTGGACCGGTCAGTGCGCCGGATCGCGTGGTGGCGCCGACGAGGGTGAACGGTGCCACGTCGAGCGGAATCGACGTGGCCCCAGGCCCTTTGCCGACGACGACGTCGACGCGGAAGTCCTCCATCGCGAGATAGAGCATCTCCTCGGCAGGCCGTGCGATGCGGTGGATCTCGTCGATGAACAACACGTCGTGCTCGACGAGGTTGGACAGCATCGCGGCCAGGTCACCGGCGCGCAGCAGCGCCGGGCCGGACGTCACGCGCAGCGACGTGCCAAGTTCTGCGGCGATGATCATCGCCAGCGACGTCTTGCCGAGACCGGGCGGACCCGCCAGCAGGATGTGATCCGGTGTGCCGCCGCGGTTCTTCGCCCCCTCCAGGACCAGCTGCAGCTGTTCGCGCACCCTCGCCTGGCCGATGAACTCACCCAGTGTGCGCGGCCGCAGGCTCGCCTCGATGTCGCCCTCACCGACGGTCAGCGCCGCGGACACCTCCCGTTCGGTGGTGTCCTCGAATTCCTGATCGTCGTTGAAGCGGCTCATGCCGTCTTCCCCAGCATCGACAGCGCCGCGCGCAATGCGCTCTGCGTCGTGGCCTCGGGATCGTTGGCCAGCACCTTGTCGGTGGCCTCCTCGGCTTGCTTCGCCGCAAACCCAAGGCCCACAAGCGCTTCCACGACGGGCCCGCGGATGGCGTGGCCGATGGCGTTGACCCCGGCGCCGGGCGTCACGGGTCCGATCTTGTCGCGCAGTTCGAGCACCATGCGCTCGGCGCCGCGCTTGCCGATGCCAGGCACGCGGGTCAGCGCGGTCACGTCGCCGTCGGCGAGCGCCTGGCGCAAGGACTGCGCGTCGTACACCGCAAGAGTCGCGAGCGCGATCTTCGGCCCGACTCCGGAGACCCCCAGCATCGTGGTGAAGAGGTCGCGTGACTCGGCGTCGGCGAAGCCGTACAAGGTCATCGAGTCCTCGCGGACGATCATCGCAGTGATCAGCCGGGTTTCAGCTCCGCGCCGCAGCGTCGCCAGCGTCGTCGGGGTGGTCATCACCTTGTAGCCGACGCCGGCGGCCTCGATGACGGCGTGATCGAGTGCGATGTCGAGCACCTCGCCGCGAACCGACGCGATCATCTTGCCGCCTTCAACTTGGCCCGATACGTCTTCCGCTGTTCGGCGGCCATGGCCTCGGCAGCGGCCATCCGCGCGATCATCGGTGCACGCCAGCAGTGGCAGATTGCGAGCGCGAGTGCGTCCGCCGCGTCGGCTGGTGTCGGCTTGGTTTGCAGCCCAAGGATTCTGGTGACCATCTCGGTGACCTGAGCCTTGTCGGCACGACCGTTGCCGGTGACGGCCGCCTTCACTTCACTGGGTGTGTGGAAGTGCACGTCGATGTTGCGTCTGGCGGCAGCGAGGGCGATGACGCCACCGGCCTGCGCGGTGCCCATCGCCGTGTTCGCGTTCTGGTTGGCGAACACCCGCTCGATCGCCAGTACGTCCGGGACGTGGGTGTCCAGCCAGTGCTCGACGACGTCGCTGATGGTCAGTAGTCGCATCTGCAGGGCTTGATCGGAGGGCGTGCGCACCACGTCGACGTCCAGTGCGATCACCTTGCGACCTTGGCCGCTCTCGATGACCGACAACCCGCAGCGCGTCAACCCAGGGTCGACACCCATTACCCGCACGCCAGCCCCTTCCCGAACAGCTGTTCGATACCTTAACCGGCGGCTCGGACGGCTCGGGGGAGGACACGCCCGCTGCGTCTCAGATCAGGAACTGCGCAGACCCCGCGCCATGAACCTTGCCCTGGCCGATCTCGAGGAGCAGGTCGTTGACACGCCGCTTCGCCGGTCCCGACCAACGCACCAGCTCCCGCCCCACTCGGTGGCCGTCACGCTCGATCACGATGACCCAGCGCGCGCCGAGGAATTTCGTCAGCAGCCAGAACGGCCACAACAGGACGGACAGCAGCCCGATCACGATCTCGAACAGGTCGGTGAAATCGAGCAGATCACCGGGAAACGGCCACCACACACGGTGTACCGACCAGGCCGTGCCGTGCGGGTCGAGGACTATTGCCACGCGGTCATTGTCGCCGACGCGCGCGGGGAGAGGGCGATTCCGCGGTACGGCGGCGCAAGTACGCGTCCCGCGACCACCAACGGCTCGGTGTCCCGCAACGTCCGCGCCAGCACGAACGCACCCTCCAGCGCGCCGACCAGCGCGACCACCAGGTCGCGGGCGGTGCTCGGCGGCAGACCACGCGCGACGAAGTACGCGGTGCCGCCGTCGAGCCAGCCCGCGAAGACGGAAGCGGAGGTTTCGCGCAGTTCCTCGACGGTGTCGGCGATCTCCGCCGCGACGCTGGCGACCGGGCACATGTTGGCGAAACCGGTGGCGGCCATGTCGGCCGCGGCCTGGTTGAAGACCGACTCGATGGCCTCGCCGAGATCGTCGTGCGGATCCACCAAGGTCGGGATGAGCAGTCCGTAAGCCGCACCGGCGTTGAGCAGTGCTTCGCGGGCGATCTGCGCCTTGCCGCCCGGGAAGTGGTGGTACAGCGAGCCGATCGGCGCACCGGACGCTGCGACGACGTCTTTCATACCCACGGCGGCGTAGCCCTTGTGCCGCATCAGCTCTGACGCGGCGGTGAGGATCGACTCCCGCGTGGACCTTGCCATTTGTTCCTCCTGGCTACAGACTAGAGCACACGTTCTAGAATCAGCGTTCTAATGTCGGGAGGCGCCATGCAGTCCGTCGACGTCATTGCCGGCACCATCCAGTACCGCGAAGAGGGCGACCCGAGCGGTCCCCCGGTCGTCCTGCTGCACGGTCTGCTCATGAACGACGCCCAATGGGATTTGACGCTGCCCCTATTGCCGCCGGGCTTCCGCTATCTGCTGCCGGTGTTGCCGATGGGCGGGCACCGGATCCCGATGCGCGAAGATGCGGACCTGACCATGCCCGGCATGGTCGGCATCGTCGCCGACTTCCTCGACGCCCTGGACCTGAGCGACGTGACGTTGGTGGTCACCGACTGGGGCGGCGCGCTCTTCCTGACCGCCGCGGGCCGCGACAAGCGGGTGGGCAGTCTGGTGATCTGCCCGTCGGAGGCGTTCGAGAACTTTCCACCCGGCGTTCCGGGCAAGGTCGCCTGGCTGGCCAGCCGCAGTCCGCTGACCGTGTCGCTGGCGATGCGCCAGCTTCGCGTCGGCTGGCTACGCCGGCAGTGGCTGATCTTCGGGATGATGGCGAAGAAGCCCATCCCCCAACGGATCGTCGACGCGTGGTTCGACGCCGGCCTCGAGGACGCACGCATCCGGCGCGATCTGGTGAAGTACTGCCGCACCAAGTTCGTCAAACCCGATCTGCTGCGCAGCACCATGAGGCTCGCCGACTTCGACGGCGACGTGCTCGTGCTGTGGAGCCACAACCCCGTCATGCCCGACGACCACGCTGCCCGCCTGGCTGGCCTGACGAATGGAACCCTGCGCTACGTCGAGGATGCGAACGTGCTGATCATGCTCGACCAGCCCGCGCAGACCGCCCGCGAGATCGGCGCGTTCCTGGCCCGGTGAACGCCGGGTGCACCGTGTGACCGATCCCACCGCAGGGGTGGGCATCGACTCGGGTCACACCGACGCTGGATTTGAGTGGGAAACGAATGTTCGGTTCCCGTCAGGAGATTCATCGTGAACATGAAAATGCGCCTCGCCACGCCGGCCTTGCTAGCAGCCGCAGCGGCAGGATCCATCGCCTTAGCCCCCGTGGCTCTCGCAGCCGAAAGCGGTCAACCGCCTACCTGCACGACGCTGAGCAGTTCGAGCACGCAATGCCAGACACCGGGCAACGTTCAGCTCACCGCCACCCCGCCAGATGTGCAGTATCAGCAGCAATATCCGTACTTCGGCGGCCTCGTGATCCTCGACCACGGCGGCCTCGATCATGGCGGCCACGGCATGGGCGGCCACCGCTGATCCTCGAAGGTCAGTCCTCGTCGAGGGCAGCGGCGACGTCGTCGGGAATGTCGACGTTCGAGTAGACGTCCTGCACGTCGTCGCTCTCCTCGAGCGCGTCGATCAGCTTGAGTACCTTGCGGGCACCGTCGAGGTCGACCGGCACCGTGACCGACGGCTGGAAGCTGGCCTCGGCCGATTCGTAGTCAATTCCCGCTTCCTGCAACGCCGTTCGCACCGCCACCAGGTCGGTGGGCTCGGAGATCACCTCGAAGCTGTCGCCAAGGTCATTGACGTCCTCGGCGCCCGCGTCCAACACAGCGGTCAGGACGTCGTCCTCGGTGAGGCCGTTCTTCTCCAGCGTCACGACGCCCTTGCGGGTGAACAGATAGGACACCGAGCCGGGATCGGCCATGTTGCCGCCGTTGCGCGTCATGGCGACACGGACCTCGCCGGCCGCACGGTTGCGATTGTCGGTCAGGCACTCGATGAGGATCGCGACGCCGTTCGGCCCGTACCCCTCGTACGTGATGGGCTGCCAGTCGGCGCCGCCCGCTTCTTCACCGGCGCCGCGCTTGCGGGCCCGCTCGATGTTGTCGTTCGGTACCGACGTCTTCTTGGCCTTCTGGATGGCGTCGAACAAGGTCGGGTTGCCCGCGGGATCGCCGCCACCAGTGCGCGCGGCCACCTCGATGTTCTTGATCAGCCGGGCGAACTCCTTGCCGCGGCGCGCGTCCTTGACGGCCTTCTGATGCTTCGTGGTGGCCCACTTGGAATGGCCGCTCATCGCCCTACTACCTCTTCTCGCTCGCCACTCATAACCCGACGAGTCTACGTGGACGCTCGAGTGCGCCGCGTTCATCCCTCGGCCTGGCGAAACCGGATTCCCAGCCATGGTTGCACTAGCGTCAAATTCCCGGCGACGGAACACGAGATTGGAAGGTCGACATGACCGCTGCGCAGAACCCCGAGGTCGTGGTCGTCGGCGCGGGCCCGGTCGGCCTGATCGCCGCCTGCGAGCTCGCCCGCCGCGGCGTGCGCATCCAAATCATGGACAAGCTGGACGAGCCGACCAGTGAGTCACGCGCGATCGCCGTACACGCCCGCAGCCTCGACATGCTCGACCGAATGGGAGTCATCGACGATCTCGCCGCGACCGCCGTGAAGTCGACGGGCATGAAGATGTTCAGCAATCGACGCCCGCTGTTCGACGTCGCGTTCGGCGGAGTCGACAGCGCTCACCCCTATTCGTTGCTCACGCCCCAGACCGAAACCGAACGCGTGCTCACGGAGCGGCTGACCGGCCTCGGCGTGACGGTCGGCCGCGGTCTGGAACTCGTCGGACTGACCCAGCACGACAGCGGTGTCCGGCTGACCGTGCGACGTTCCGACGGTTCCGAGACGACGGTGGACACGTCGTGGGTAGTCGGGGCGGACGGCGCGCACAGCGCCGCGCGCCACCTCGTCGGCACTCGACTGCGGGGCTCGTTCAAGGGCGAGCGATTCATCCTCGGCGACTGCGACGCCGAGCACGACCTCGGCGACGAGTTCATGTACACGTTCTTCGCACCCGAGGGTCCAGTGATCGCAATGCCGATGCGCGGCGGCCGCGCCCGCTTGATGGCCGAGATCCATGATGCGGACTCGACACCACTGAACCTGCACCCCAGCCAGACCGACCTGCAGCGGATCCTCGACGACCGCGTCGGGGGTATCACGATCACGAACAGCCACTGGCTGACCTGCTTCGAGATCCACCACGGCCAGGTGCCCAGCTATCGGCACGGCCGGGTGTTCCTGGCGGGCGACGCCGCCCACATCCACAGCCCGGCCGGCGGGCAGGGCATGAACACCGGCATGCAGGACGCGTTCAACCTGGCGTGGAAGCTGGCCGCGGTGATTGACGGCGTCGGCGGCGAAGCGCTGCTCGACAGCTACCACGACGAGCGTCATCCGGTCGCCGAGAAGGTCATCGACTTCAGTACCACCCTGACCAAGGCCGGCACGCTGCGTGGCGGAGCCCGCGTGGTGCGCAACGCCATCCTGCGAGTGATGGGCGCCATCCCGGCCGTCGGCCGACAGATCGCCACCGTCGTCGAGGAAGTCGGCGTCGGCTATCAGGGCAGCCCGGCGGTCCTCGACCGGCACCCTCGCCACGCCGAAGTGGTTGCAGGTCAGCATCTTCCGCACGTCTCCGACGCGATGGTGCAGAAGCAGCTCGGCGCGGCGTGCGGCGCCAACACCGGACACACGATTCTGACCGTCGCAGCGGGCAGACCGGCGCCCGCCGCCGCACCCGAGTCGGTTCAGGTCCTGATCACCGGCGACGACACACCCGTCGATGGTTATGACGCCGTCGTCGCCGATCCCGGCGGGTCGGTCGCCGGGCGATACGGCCTGCGCGACGGCGGCCGCGTGGTGGTGCGCCCCGACGGCTACATCGGCGCGGTCACCGCACTCGACGATCACACCGGCGTCGCCGACTACTTCGCGTCCCTCTGGTGATTTCGGCGTGCGGCGTCACCCGCACCGTTACCGATCACGCCGAAATCCCTACAGGGAGGCGACGAACAGGCGATGCACGCGGCGATCGCCGGTCATCTCTGGGTGAAACGACGTGGCCAGCATGCGGCCCTGCCGGACCGCGACCGGATGCCCTGCCGCCTCGGCGAGGATCTCGACGTCCGGGCCGACGCGCTCGACCCACGGTGCGCGGATGAACACCGCGTGTACGGGTCCGTCCAGTCCTTCGAAGGGGATGTCACCCTCGAAGGAATCCACCTGTCGACCAAAGGCGTTGCGGCGCACTGTCATGTCAATCGCCCCGAGCGGTAGGGCCTCGCGGCCGGGCACGCCGGCGTCGTTGATGGAGGACGCCAGCAAGATCATGCCCGCACAGGATCCGTACGCCGGCATGCCGTCGGCCAACCGGGCCCGCAGCGGCTCGAGCAGCTCGAATTCGCGCAGCAGATGGCTCATCGTCGTGGATTCGCCACCGGGGATCACCAGCGCGTCGACGCCGTCCAACTCGGCCCGACGGCGCACCGTCACCGCATCGGCGCCGGCCTCGGTCAGGGCGGCGAGATGTTCTCGGGTATCACCTTGCAGCGCAAGGACACCGACGCGGGGCGGGCTCACTTGCGGGGCGGCGTGAAGTCACGCTGGTAGCGGGTCAGCCCCTCCTGCATCACCGCCGCGACCATCTCCCCGTACTGGTTGAACAGCTTGCCCTGCGTCAACGATCGTCCCCCGCACGCCGACGGCGACGACTGGTCGTACAGCAGCCATTCGTCGGCGCGGAACGGCCGCATGAACCACATCGCGTGGTCGAGCGAGGCGATGTTCAGGTGCTTGCGCTCGTCGGGGTGGTTGACCTGTGCCGAACCCAGCAGCGTCAGATCGCTCAGGTAGGCGAGCGCGCAGATGTGCAGCACCGGGTCGTCGGGCAGCGGGTCTGCGTGCCGGAACCACACCTGCTGCTGGGAAGCCTTGCCGGGCAACAGCGCCACCTGGTCACGCGGCACGATGCGGACGTCCCACTCGGCGAACTGGGCGAATCCGGCGTCGTCGAACGCGCCACCGGACCGGAAGCTGGGCAGGTCGTCCGGCGGCGGCGCGGCCGGCATCGCATCCTGGTGTTCGATGCCGCTCTGGTCGGTCTGAAACGACGCCGACATCGAGAAGATCGTCTCGCCGTGCTGGATAGCGTTGACCCGTCGGGTGGCGAACGATCCGCCGTCGCGGAGCCGCTCGACCAGGTACACCGTGGGAGCCCTGGCGTCGCCCGGCCGCAGGAAGTATCCGTGCAGCGAATGGACCTGGTAGCGCGGATCGACCGTACGCACCGCCGACACCAGTGACTGGCCGGCCACGTGACCGCCGAAAGTGCGCTGCAGGAACCCCGATTCGGGGCTGAACACACCACCGCGGTAGATGTTGACCTCGAGCTGCTCGAGATCGAGGATCGTTTCGATCGACATGCGGCTACTGTGCCATCCGCGCATCGCGCGAGCGTCGCACCCCTACCAGCCGCGTTCGGCGAGCCGGTGTGGCTGCGCGATGTCCTCGACGTTGATGCCGACCATGGCCTCCCCCAGCCCGCGCGACACCTTGGCCAACACGTCCGGGTCGTCGTAGAACGTGGTGGCCTTGACGATCGCCGCCGCACGCGCGGCGGGGTCGCCGGACTTGAAGATGCCCGAACCGACGAACACGCCCTCGGCGCCCAGCTGCATCATCATCGCCGCGTCGGCGGGCGTGGCGATACCGCCCGCGGTGAACATCGTCACCGGCAGCTTGCCCGCCCGTGCCACCTCGACGACCAGATCGTAGGGTGCCTGCAATTCCTTTGCCGCGACGAACAATTCGTCATCGCTCAGCGAACCGATCCGGCGGATCTCGCCGAGGATGGACCGCATGTGCGTGGTGGCGTTGGACACGTCACCGGTACCCGCCTCGCCCTTCGAGCGGATCATCGCCGCGCCCTCGGTGATGCGGCGCAACGCCTCGCCGAGATTGGTGGCACCGCAGACGAACGGCACGGTGAAACGCCACTTGTCGATGTGGTTGGCGTAGTCGGCGGGAGTGAGCACCTCGGACTCGTCGACGTAGTCGACTCCCAGGCTCTGCAGGATCTGCGCCTCCACGAAGTGGCCGATCCGCGCCTTGGCCATCACCGGGATGGTGACCGCGGAGATGATGCCCTCGATCATGTCGGGGTCGCTCATCCGCGACACGCCGCCCTGCGCGCGGATGTCGGCCGGGACGCGCTCGAGCGCCATCACGGCGACCGCTCCGGCACCCTCGGCGATGCGAGCCTGCTCCGGGGTGACGACGTCCATGATGACGCCGCCCTTGAGCATCTCGGCCATGCCACGCTTCACCCGCGCGGTGCCGGTGACCGACCCGTTCGTCTCAGGCGCGGTGTTGCCCCTGCGCTCCTGCCCCTGCCCGCCGATATCCACTGCCTTCTCCTCCAAATAAGTACGGAACCAGTCTAGTGGCCCGGCCAAATCGAATTAATCCGCAGCTCAGCGGATCGATTGCAACTCTCTGGCCGGTCCACCCGCGGCCATCTCATTGGCCTCCACGAGCAGTTCGGCCAGCTGTAGCGGGTAAACGATCTCACCGCGGTCGTTCAGTTCGGCGATGGTGGCCGCGTCGCACCATCGGTGTCCGTGAATGGTGCGACGCTCCAGGGCGGTGTGGCCGGTGGTCGACGGCTCGAACCGCGTCGTGCGGTAGATGAAGAACATCTCC
The DNA here is from genome assembly GCF_000620625.1 of Mycobacterium sp. URHB0044. Taxonomy (GTDB): domain Bacteria; phylum Actinomycetota; class Actinomycetes; order Mycobacteriales; family Mycobacteriaceae; genus Mycobacterium. The sequence goes on from NZ_JIAW01000004.1 coordinate 54,080, forward strand.
TCACTGCGGATCACGGTGCCGTTGAACTCGAACACCGCGTCGCGCCGCCACACCGGACCGATGAGGTCCGCCGGACTGACGCGCAGCCCCGTCTCCTCCGCGATCTCACGCACCGCGGCATCGGTGAGCGACTCGTCCGGTTCGACGGCGCCGCCGACCGTGAACCACCACCGCGGCACGACGGCGGACTGTGCCCCGGGATCGGACCCGCAGAACAGCAATACGCAGCCCAGTTCGTCGAGCAGGACGACGCGCGCCGAGATCCGCGGACTCACCGGCCCGATGGAGCGCTGAGCGGATCGTTCGGCGATCTCGAAATAAGTTGGCAATGCGGCGGTTCCACCGAGGTGAAGCCATCGCACCAGCGGCCGCTCGCGCAGTGCCAGGGTGTCGCGGACGGCGTCGTTGTGGAAGCGGCGGGCCAGAATCACGCGCGCCTCGGCGTCGGCCAACTCCGCCACCAAGCCCACCGGCAGCGACGCGGGATCCACCATCGCGAGCGCGGCGGACAGTTCGTTCTCGGCCGCTTCCCGCCCCGAACGCGGCGCCCGCTCGGCGGCGTCGGCCAGCGCGGCCAACCGCCTGCCCTCGGGAGCTCGGCCGTAGGCGTCTGTGGCGACCGCCCTGGCCACCACGGCGCGGCGAGCCAGCAGCCCGTCCAACGCCTGCCAGGACAGGTCATAGCGGACGTGCAGGCGATCCAGCCGGTTGGCGGTCTGGAAGGCCCAGACGCCGCCGACGAGCAGCACCACGGCCACGACGACGAGTGTGATCACGACGATCCACGTGATCATTCGATTCCCCCGGTCACTTCGCTCTTGCGCGCTCGCGCCGCTCCGCTGGAACCGCGCTTGCGTGGACTACCCGCCGCCGCAACCTTCGCACCCGCACCCGCGACCCGAACCTTCGCACCGGCGCCGGCCACCGTCTCGTACACCCGCAGGATCTGGTGGGCGACGACCGACCAGTCGTAGCGCCGCACGGCCTTGGTCGCGGCCCCGACGTAGCGCTCACGCGCCGCATCGTCGGACAGCACCTCGATCAGCGCCGTGGCGAGCGCAGCCGGATCGTCGACGGGCACCAGCCGGCCCGCCGCCCCTTCCTCCAGCACCCGGCGGAACGCGTCGAGGTCGCTGGCGACCACGGCGGTACCGGCCGCCATGGCCTCCACCAGCACGATGCCGAAGCTCTCGCCTCCGGTGTTCGGTGCGCAATACACGTCGGCGCTGCGCATGGCGGACGCCTTGGCCGCGTCGTCGACCAGACCCAGGAAGCGCAGGTGACCGGCGAGCGCGCCGGCCTCCTCCGATAACTCCTCCTCGTCGCCACGCCCGACGATGAGCACCTCGACGTCGGGCAACGCCTCGACGAGCGCGGGCAGCGCCGCGAGTAGCACCGCCATGCCCTTTCTCGGTTCGTCGAAGCGGCCGAGGAACAGCACGGACTTGCCAGGTCGCGGGTAGCCGTCGAGCCGCGGCGCCGACGCGAACGATTCGACGTCCACCCCGTTGGGGATCTCGACCGCGTCGGAGCCCAGCGCTTCCATCTGCCAGCGCCTGGCCAGATCCGACACGGCGATGCGGCCGACGATCTTCTCGTGGAACGGGCGCAAGATGCCCTGAAATACGCTGAGCGTCAACGACTTCGTGGTCGACGTGTGAAACGTTGCGACGATCGGCCCCTCGGCGGCCTGCAGCGCCAGCATCGACAGGCTTGGCGCGTTCGGCTCGTGCAGATGCAGCACGTCGAAGTCACCCTCGGCGAGCCACTTCTTGACCCTGCGGTGGGTCGCCGGGCCGAACCGCAGCCGCGCGACCGACCCGTTGTACGGGATGGGGACGGCCTTGCCGCCGGAGACGACGTAGTCGGGCAGCGTGGCGCCGGGCGACGACGGGGCAAGGACGCTCACCTCATGGCCGTACCCGCGCATCACCTCGGCGAGTTGCAGCACGTGCGCCTGGACGCCGCCGGGTACGTCGAACGAGTACGGGCAGACCATCCCGATGCGCATCAGGGCTCCCCGACTTCTTTCAGTCGAGGCCCGTCCGCGAGCCGGGCCCGGCGTTCCTCCGACAGGTCGGCGATCCACTGCGGTTGCAGCATGTGCCAATCGGCGGGGTGGGCGGCGATGTTGGTGGCGAACTGGTCGGCCAGCTTCTGGGTGATCACGTCGACGCTGCCCGACGACGTGTCCAGCGGCGGATGGATCGTGGTCACCGACACGTCGGGCTCGAAGTGCGAGTGCGCGGGCAGCAGTGCCGCACCGGTGGCGAGCGCGAGCTTGGCCGGCCCGGCGGGCAGTCGGGTGGGCTCGCCGAAGAAGTCGACCTGCACGCCCGACCGGGTCAGGTCGCGATCGGACATCAGGCAGACCAGGCCGTTGTCACGGAGTCGCTCGGTCAGGATCTCGAACGGCGGCCGCTCGCCGCCGGTCAACGGGAGCACTTCGAAGCCGAGGCTCTCGCGGTAGTCGATGAACCGCTTGTACAGCGACTCCGGCTTGAGCCGCTCGGCGACGGTGGCGAACGCACCGTAGGTGTTGGTCAGCCAGACGCCGGACATGTCCCAGTTGCCGCTGTGCGGCAGAGCCAGCACGACGCCACGGCCGGCTTCCAGCCCTGCCGCGACGTTCTCGCTGCCCACCACCGCCGCGTCCAGCCGACGGGCCAGCACCTGATGATTCATCGACGGCAACCGGAACGCCTCCCGCCAGTATCGGGCGTAGGAGGCCAGCGAAGCACGAATCAGCTCGGCCGGCACCTCGGCGGGAGGTACCCCGATCACCCTGGCGAGGTTCTTTCGCAGCTGCTCCGGTCCCCCGCCACGTGCGGCGTACAGCGCGCCGGCATCAAAGGCGTTGCGCGCGGCGAACTCTGGCATGGCGCGCACCATCCGCCAGCCCGCGGCGAACCCCAAGTCGGTCAGTTGTCCACCCAGCGGAAGCTTGATTCCGCGCACCCGCGGCAGACCCGCCGACGGCGTGCTCACGCGTCGCTCGCCTTTTCCGAGGTATCGGCGGGCGGCTGCTGTGCGGGCTCGTTCTTCAGCGGATCCATCGCGCCCTCCGACGTGCGCACGGTGTGCAGCCGCTGGCCCAGCGTGATGAGGCTGGCCGCCGCCAGCGCCCACATCGCGACGTGCACCAGCCACGGCACGTGCAGGAACGGCACGCCCGACAACCCGGCGCCGGCCAGGACGATGATCAGCCGCTCGGGCCGTTCAATCAGGCCGCCGCCACCCTCAAGCCCGTTGGCCTCGGCGCGCGCCTTGATGTAGGACACCACTTGCGACGTGACCAGGCAGATCATCGTCGCCACCACCAACTCGGTGCTGTGCATGCCGAAGGCGGCCCACCACAGCAGGCCGCAGAAGATCGCGCCGTCGGCGATCCGATCGCAGGTGGCGTCGAGCACACCACCGAATCGGGTGCCGAAGCCTCGTTCACGCGCCATCGCGCCGTCGAGCATGTCGGCCAGCACGAAGACGAAGACCGCGAACGACCCCCACCACAGCTGCCCGATGGGAAACAGCGTCAGCGCGGAGATGATCGTGCCTGCAGTGCCGATGATGGTGATGCTGTCCGGGGTGAGGCCCGTGCGCAGTGCGGCCTTCGCCACCGGCCTGCTGAGCTTCGCGTAGGCCGCCCTGGTCAGCAGATAGAAGTCACTCACGGCTGCGCCTCCCATGCGGTGGCCAGCAGTTGGCGGGTGTCGCGCAGCAGCTGCGGAATGATCTTGGAGCCGCCGATGATGGTGATGAAGTTGGCGTCCCCACCCCAGCGCGGCACGACGTGCAGGTGCAGGTGCTCGGCAAGGGATCCCCCCGCGGACCTGCCGAGGTTCAGTCCGACGTTGAAGCCATGCGGCCGCGACACACCCTTGATGACGCGAATCGCCTTCTGCGTGAACGCCATCAGCTCGGCGCTCTCCTCGACCGTTAGGTCCTCGAGTTCGGACACCCGCCGGTAGGGCACCACCATCAGGTGTCCCGGGTTGTACGGGTAGAGGTTGAGCACCGCGTACACGAGTTCACCGCGGGCCACCACCAGGCCCTCTTCGTCGGACAGCGTCGGGATGTCGGTGAACGGTTCGGTGGACGCCGCCGAACCACCCTGCTCGCCCTTCTTCATCGGCGACTCGGCGATGTAGCTCATCCGGTGCGGCGTCCAGAGGCGCTGAAGATGGTCGGCTTCGCCTACACCGTGATCGACGATCCCGGTCTCATCGCTTCGCGCGGGGTCTTCCGTCACGGTTTGGCGCCCACCTCGAGCAGTTCCGCAGTGGGAGCGGCATTTTCGCGCGCGGCGATCCAGGCCGCGATGGCCTCGACCGCCTCGTCACGCGGCACCCCGTTGATCTGCGTGCGGTCGCCGAACCGGAAGCTGACCGCGCCCGCGTCGACGTCCTTGTCGCCGGCGAGCAACATGAATGGGACCTTCTGGTTGGTGTGGTTGACGATCTTCTTGGCCATGCGGTCGTCACTGGCGTCCACGTCGACTCGGATGCCGCGCGCCTTCAGTTGCGCCGCAACGCCTTCCAGATATTCCACGTGCGCATCGGAAACCGGGATGCCCACCACCTGTACCGGTGCCAGCCAGGCGGGGAACGCACCCGCATAGTGCTCGGTGAGGATGCCGAAGAACCGCTCGATCGAGCCGAACAGCGCACGGTGAATCATCACCGGGCGTTGCCGGGAACCGTCGGCGGCGGTGTACTCGAGCTCGAACCGCTCGGGGAAGTTGAAGTCCAGCTGGATGGTCGACATCTGCCAACTACGGCCGAGCGCGTCGCGGGCCTGCACCGAGATCTTCGGACCGTAGAACGCCGCGCCACCCGGGTCGGGCACGAGTTCCAGACCCGACTCGGCGGCCACCTCGGCGAGCGTGGTGGTGGCCTCCTCCCAGATCTCGTCGGAGCCGACGAACTTCTTTGGATCCTTCGTCGAGAGTTCCAGGTAGAAGTCCTGGAGGCCGTAGTCGCCCAGCAGATCGAGGATGAACTGCAGCAGCGAGGTGAGCTCACCGCGCATCTGATCGCGCGTGCAGAAGATGTGCGCGTCGTCCATGGTCAGGCCGCGCACCCGGGTCAACCCGTGCACCACGCCCGACTTCTCGTACCGGTATACGGAGCCAAACTCGAAGGCGCGCAGTGGAAGTTCACGATACGACCTGCCGCGAGCCCGGAAGATCAGGCAGTGCATCGGGCAGTTCATCGGCTTCAGGTAGTAGTCCTGACCGGGCTTGCGCACCGTGCCGTCCTCGTTGAACTCGGCGTCGATGTGCATCGGGGGGAACATCCCGTCCGCGTACCAGTCGAGGTGGCCCGAGGTGTGAAACAGCTGCGCCTTGGTGATGTGCGGGGTGTTGACGAACTCGTAGCCCGCCTCGATGTGCTTGCGCCGCGAGTAGTCCTCGAGTTCGCGGCGGACGATGCCGCCCTTGGGGTGGAAGACCGGCAGGCCGGATCCGATCTCGTCGGGGAAGCTGAACAGGTCCAGCTCGGCGCCGAGCCTGCGGTGGTCGCGGCGCTGCGCCTCCTCGAGCAGTTCGAGGTGGCGGTCGAGCGCCTCCTGCGACTCCCAGGCGGTGCCGTAGATGCGCTGCAGGCTGGCATTCTCTTGGTCACCGCGCCAGTACGCGGCAGAACTACGGGTCAGCTTGAACGCCGGGATGTACTTCGTCGTCGGGATGTGCGGTCCGCGGCACAAGTCGCCCCAAACTCGTTCCCTGGTGCGGGGATTCAGGTTGTCGTAGGCGGTCAGCTCAGCGCCGCCGACCTCCATGACGTCGGGGTCGCCGGACTTGTCGTCGATCAGCTCCAACTTGAATGGCTCGTTGGCCAATTCCTCGCGGGCTTGGTCCTTGGACTCGTAGACGCGCCGGTCGAACAGCTGCCCGTCCTTGACGATCTGGCGCATGCGCTTCTCGAGGGCCTCGAGGTCCTCCGGAGTGAAGGCCCGCGGCACGTCGAAGTCGTAGTAGAAGCCGTCGGTGATCGGCGGGCCGATGCCGAGCTTCGCCTCGGGAAACAGGGCCTGCACCGCCTGCGCGAGGACGTGCGCAGTCGAGTGCCGGATGACGCTGCGCCCGTCCTCGGTGTCGGCGGCGACGGGGGTCACCTCGACGTCGACTTCGGGTACCCAGGACAGATCACGCAGCTGGCCCTCGGCGTCGCGCACGACGACGACGGCGTCAGGCGCTCCCCTGGTCGGCAGCTCCGCAGCACGAACCGCCGCCCCTGCGGTCGTCCCGGCAGCGACCCGGATCGGGGCTGCTAGGGCTGGGCTGGCGGCGGCGCTCATCGGTGGATCTCCTCAATGCGGGTGTGCGGGGTTTTCTGACCGCGACCATGCTATCGGTGCGGGTGGTCAGGACCCCAGACCGATGGGGCTCTTCAGTGCCGCGGAGTCGAGGCCCACCAGACCCGCGGCCCAGGCGAGCGCTCCGAGCAGCCACAGCGTGCCGAGCACCACCGCGGCGGTGAACGCGACGCCCAGGGCCTGCACCCACAGGCCTTGCCGCTTGAACCAGGCCATCACGCGGTCGTAGCGGTCGCGGGTATATCGCAGCAGCCGGTGTGCCCACTCGAACTCGGTGGCCAGGATGGCCAGGCCGATGAAGACGATGGCCCAGCCGGGACCCGGGTACGGGATCGCCAGGATTCCCGCGACGAGCACGATCAATCCGATGACCCCGACCACGATGCGGTAGGTGAAGTCGGCGGCGGGCCGGTCGCGCAGCTTGTCGCGCCACCGAGCCCAGCGCCGCTTCAACTCGTTGGTCTTGCTCATGGCTGCCCCGGCTTCAATTTCACGAACAGTGCTTCGGCGTCGCAGAGCACCGCGTCGCCGTCGAGCAGGCGCCCCGAGACGAAGATCTTGCGGCCGTCGATCCGGTCGATACAAGACTCGACCTGCAGTTCCTTTTCGACCGGTGCGACCCGCCGGTAGTTCACGTGCAGGTAGGCCGTGCGTTGGTAGCGCGTCTTGCTGAGCTTGAACGCGGTGAAGCCCAGCAGCGAATCGAACAGCAGCGCCACGGCGCCGCCGTGCACCGCGGCGTTGCGGCCGAGGTGGAACCGGCGGAACTTCGCGGTGCCACCGACCCGGCCGTCTTCTGTGACGACGAGGTCGACGGGCACCTGCATGATGTTGCCCCGGTTGGGCAGGTCCATCCGCCGTCCCGACGGCGATTGCCACTCATCGGCGTCGTAGGGCGCCAGCAGGTGATTGAGGTCCTCGAGCATGTCGGCGGCCTTGGCGATCACGTCGTCGGGCGCGTCGGCGGCACGGGCGTGGTCCTGCAATGAGCGCACGGCCTCGACGAATCGCCCGTAGTCCGGGCCGCCGCGGTTGGTGGGCACCGGCGGGTTGAATCCGCCGCCGCGGTGCTCGTCTTCGGGATCGGGTTGCACCAGGCCACCGTATGCGTTCGCGGTGGGCCGTGACGGTGCCGGCATGTCGAAAAGCTCCCCATTCCGGTTCAAGTGCGGCTAGAAACTGACTCCGGGGAACGTTTCGGTGGGGGGTGCGTGATGACGCGTCAGCAGGGGGCGGGCCGCCCAGACGGCGGAGTGGATCTTTCACTTGCCGAGCGGGCCTTTTCGCGAGTCTCGGTTCCGCCGGGCTCGAGTCGGTGGAGAAAACCCGCCAGCGAGGAGCCGCCGCAGATTCGTCAGCGCCGTCGACTGCACGGGCTGTTCTGGGCTGGACTGGTCGTCGGCGGCGTGCTGGTGGCGATCGGCCTGTGGCTGACCCACATTCGCACCGCCGGATGCGCGGAATTCCAGATTGCGTCCCAGCTGGCCGGAACGTCGGATCGGCTGAAGAGCGCGGTGGTCGGCTGTGCGGCGAACCCGTCGGGCTGGGAGTTGGTGAAGTGGGACTTCCTCCTGCTCGTCGGGTACGGCCTCGTTGGCTGCCTGGTGTTGATCGCCGGCTGGTGGCGCTACGAGGCGCAGGCCTTGCGCCGCGCCTCGTTCGTCATCTGGCTGCCCGCCATTGCAGCGCTGTGCGACCTCGTCGAGAACTTCGTGTTGTGGGCGGTCATGAAACCAGGACCCGACAGGCACCCGGTATTCGACTATTCGGGTTGGCGCGTCCAATGGTTCTTCGAGACGGTGCTCCTCACCGCCGCATGGTTGAAGTGGATGTGCCTGGCCGTGGCGGCCGTCGCAATCGTCATGGCCATCTCGGTGTGGGTCGCCCGGCGTGCCGAGCTGTATCCCCTGTTGCCACTTGAAACAACGGTGACCGAGTCAGGAACCGAGACCCCCGCCGTTCCAGCCGCACCCGAAGGCGATGAGCGAGTGGTCGGTGTCTGCGTGAGCGGGGGTGGGATTCGCGCGAGCGCGTTCGCGCTCGGGGTGTTGAGCGAATTGGAGCCGGGGGGCTCGGCTGCGACGCCGGCGCGGAAAGCGGACGGTCCGACGGGACGGGTGGGCGCCGGAGTCGGTCGCGCGCTGGACACCGCATCTGCACCCGCGGATCAAACGAGGAGTGGTTCGATCACCGCAGATCCCGGCCGTCACGCCGACCGCCGCCGAGAGCTCGACCACCCCGGGGCGGACGACGATCCCGAACTCTTGCCGAGCGCGAGGACCGGGGCGCCGACGGCCACGAGCGTTCGGAGCGTCTCGCCCGACCACCACTCCGTCCCGGCGTTCGATCCGTGGGGCCCCTTGAGCGAGGCACGTTATCTGGCTGCGGTATCGGGTGGGGCGTGGGCGGCGACCGCTTGGACCCTGCAAGAAGCGTCTACGAATTCGCGAGAGAGCAATCCGTCGGCTGACCGCACCAACAGTGCCGACGCCGTGATCGACGGATTGGTCGCCCCATCGTTCTCGTCGCCCTACCAACGGCAGAAGTACTTGTTGAACAGCCGCCACGGCTTGTTGCCAACGCTTGCGTGGGTGCTGTGCTGCTCGACAACCAACATCCTGTACGTGTACTCGCTGCTCTTTCTCATCGCATGGCCGCTGGGCTGGTTCATCGATCGTCCGGTGATTTCGTGCAGGTACGCACCCGGCTGCCACGGTGGGGCAGGCGTTCCGGAAGCGCTATTTCCGAGCGCCGGGCTCGCAGTGGTTGCCGTTGTGGCCCTGCTCGCCTGCGGGATGCGTCCACGGTGGGCGGCCAAGTGGCCCATCGGTGCCGCGCTCCTTGGGCTTGCCCTGCTGTCCGCGGTGTTCTTGGCCGCCTTGCCCGCACTGTTCAAACTGATTGAGGACGGTGCGGACGCATGGGTCTCGCTGTGGTCCACGATCAGCACGTCGGTGGCGCTCAGCATCGGCGGGATCATCTGGAAGCTCTTTGGCGGCCCACTGCTGCATCAGGTGCAAGGACGAGTGGCCCGCATGCTGCCGCGCTTGTTGGGTGTGCTGCTGACGGTTCTGTTCGCCATCTGGCTGCTTACCGTGATGTACATCTCGGCGCAGGGCTGGTGGCCGACGTGGGTGGTCTTGATTCCGGTGGCACTGTTGCTTCTCATCTCCATGGTGCTGAGCCCGAACTGGCCGACGTTGCACAACGTCTTCTCCAAGCGTCTGCGCACGTCGTTCGATCCGACGGCCGATGCCTACCACGGCGAACCCAACTTGGCGGCCGCCTGGGACTGGGGCCGACTCGAAAGTCGCACTCGCGGAAGCGATGAGCCGGGACGCTCGGATACGGAGGTTGTACCCGAACTCCTGCTGTGCTGCGCCCAACAGCGCAACGGGATTGCACTCGGCGGACTCCGCGCAGAGACGTTCACCGTCTCTCCGAGGTGGATACGTCAGGGCGGCCGCACCATGCCCACGCAGGACTACCTGAACGTCGCCGCCGGCATCCGCCGGACCATGGGCAGGGGCGGATTCGAGGACTTGCAGTACGTCTCATCGTGGTTGGCGACGACGGGCGCAGCGTTCTCCTCTGCGATGGGCCGGTCCAGCCTGGGGAGCACGAACGCCTTTCTGGCAACCATCAATGCCGACCTCGGGATCTGGCTGCCCAGTGTGATCGGACTTCAAGAAGGTGGCCACCCGTCGTCTCAGACAGCGTGCCAGGCAGCCGCCAGCGACTCAGGCGGGTGGCGGCGAATTCGACACAGGTTGAGTGGTTCCACGCTGCCCCGACCACACATGGGCTATCTGCTCAAGGAGATTCTCGGCTGGTACAGCAATTACGACAAGTACGTCTTCGTGACCGATGGCGGGCACTGGGACAACCTCGGACTGGTTGAACTACTTCGCAGGAATTGCAACGTGATCTACTGCGTGGATGCCAGCGGCGATGCCATTGGTACCTTTGCGACGCTTCGCCAAGCGCTCACGTTGGCGTCCCTCGAACTGGACGGTTTCGAGGCTGACGACATGGACGTCGAAGACGCGCTGGCTCAACTGAAACCGGTCAACGACGGTATGGCGCTGACCAATGTCACCAAGATACCCATCCACCGCCGGATCGGCGGACAACCCATTACCGTCGAGATTCACTACGTGAAATTGCAGAGCTGCCAGGCAATGTCGAAGAATCTTCGTCGATATGCCATCGCCGATCCGGGCTTCCCCCACTACTCCACGGCCGATCAGTTTCTGACGCCCCGTCGCTTCGACCATCTGGTCGAGCTCGGGAGGGATTCGGGGTACCGGTTGCGCATGGCAAGGTGAATGGGGTGACTCGCCGGAACCGACTCAGCGACCTCGCCACCCTTCCCCTGACCTACACCGAGGTCGGTGCGACCGCAGGGCCGCTTCCCGCGGGCTACCACCACTTGGACGCATCCGCGATGATCGGGCACGGCAGGCAGCGCTTCGAGGAAGCCGCCGACGCGGTGATGCGGTGGGGCATGCTGCGGGACGCCGGAGTCCGGGTCGAGCCCACGACGGAGGTCGCGGCGGTCGGCTCTGAGGTGCTCGTCGGCCTCGGCCCGCTGCGGGCCCCCTGCCGGGTGGTGTACGTGATCGACGAACCCGATCGGCGCGGATTTGCCTACGGCACCCTGCCCGGGCATCCGGAGACCGGTGAGGAACTATTCGCCGTGCGCTACGACCCGGCGAGCCAGGCGGTGTACGCGGAGGTGACGGCGTTCTCCCGGCACGGAACCTGGTGGAGCCGTCTTGCCGGCCCGATCACGTCCGTGGCGCAACGCGTGATCAGCCGAAGGTACCTGCGGGCGCTGTAGGTGGTGAAGGTCCGCGAGCCATTGACGCACGCCGAAACTGCTGGGAGATCGCGAAAATCGCCCGATCGACGATCTCCTAGCAGTTTCGGCGCGGTATGTGGAGGTTGGGCGCGGCGGGTGGAGGTCGGGCGCGGTAGATGGCGCGTGAAGGTCCCCGAGCCATTGACGAACGCTGCTCATATCAGTAACTTGTTGGTCAACCAGTTAGTTACGACGACCGGAACGGGTGCCCATGCTGACCGAAGAACTACGTGAGCGCCGGCTGGCGGTCATCAAGGAACACATGGACACCGAGGTGACGCACGACTTCGACCGCACGCTGGCGACGTTCAACGGCCACCCGCACTACGAAATCATGGCCACCGGTCAGGTGTTCGACGGCGATGGCGACGTCATGGGCTACTACCGGACCACCAGAACGGCCTTCCCCGACCAGCGTCACGACAACTCCCGCTTCCACGTCGCCGACGACGCGGTCATCGTCGAATTCGACCTGCTCGGAACGAATCTCGGCGAGTTCTACGGGCTCCCGCCAACCGGGAAGGCGTTCCGCGTGCCCATCATCGCGGTGTTCTTCTTCGAAGGCGACCGCATCGTCAACGAACGCATCTACTTCGACTCCGCCAGCCTGGTGACGCAGATCGGGCGCGGTGAGCTGCTCGCCATGGCCGGCGTCCCGAATGCCGAATGACGGATTCCCGTCGCACACAGGAGGAACGCCGCGCCGAGGCCGAACAGCGCCTGCTCGCGGCCGCCGCGGAACTGATCGCCGAAATCGGGCCCACCCGCGTGACGCTCGCCAACATCGGCGAACGCTCGGGCTACAGCCGCGGACTGGCGACCCACCACTTCGGCTCCAAGGGCGCGATGATGCGGCGACTCGTCGACTCGGTGACCGTACGCTTCCGCGACGAGGTCGTCGCCTCGAGCGCGTCGGACTCGGCACTCGACGAGCTTCTGGGCTTGGTGCGCGCCTACTTTCAGGTGCTCGCAAATCCGAAGCCTGCCAACCGCGCACGGCTCGTGTTGTGGGCGGACGCGGCGGCCACCGACTCGCCCGACGTCCGACCCGCCATGGTCGCGTCGGACCGCGAGTTCCGCGAGGAACTGGCGAAGGGCATCGAACGGGGCGTCTCCTCCGGCGAGTTCGCGAAGTCGACGAATCCCATCGGTCTCGCCACCGTGGTGATCGGCACGTTGCGTGGTGTCGCGTTGCAATCGATGCTCGACGACGACGTCGACCTGGACGCGTGCCGCCGCGAAGTGGAGACACTGCTCATCGGAAGGCTCGCGCCATGAAGGTGCACCACCTCAACTGCGGCACGATGGACTTCCCCGGAAGCCCGCTCGTCTGCCACGTCCTGCTGCTTGAGACGGACAACGGGTTGGTACTCGTCGACTCCGGCTACGGGCTTCGCGAGTGCGCCGAGCCGTCGCTCATCGGGCCCCTGCGCCATCTCGTCCGGCCGCGATTCGACGTCGAGGAGACCGCCGCGCGCCAAGTGGAACGACTCGGGTTCCGCAGGGACGACGTCCGACACGTCATCACGACCCACTTCGACGTCGACCACATCGGCGGCATCGCCGACTTTCCCGACGCCCAGATCCACGTGACCGCCGCCGAGGCACTCGGAGCGATGCGGCCGCCCACCCTACGGGAGAAGATCCGCTTCAACTCGTACCAGTGGGCGCACGGCCCCAAGATCGTCGAGCACGACGCCGACGGCGAGCCGTGGCGAGGATTCGCCGCCGCCAAGGAACTGGTCGGGATCGCCCCGGGGATCGTCCTGGTGCCGCTTCCCGGGCACACGCGCGGCCACTCGTGCGTCGCGGTCGACGCAGGCCACCGCTGGATACTGCACTGCGGCGACGCGTTCTACCACCACGGTACGGTCGACGGCCATTCGCGCGTGCCGATCGGCGTCAAGCTCTTCGAGACGGTGGTCGCGTTCGACCTGAAACGCGTGCGCGACAACCACTCCCGGTTCGCCGAACTCAACGCCCGCGGTGAGCCCGACCTCTTCGTCGTCTCGTCGCACGATCCAGTTCTGTTCGCCGACGCGGTGGCCACCTCCGCGTAGCCGGTCTAGGCGATCGCTCCGGAATCCTTGAGCGCTTCGATGCGGTCCCAGTCGAGGCCCACCTCCATGAGCACGATCTCGGTGTGCTCCGACGCCTGCGGCGCCCGCGTCGTCTCCAGCGGCTCGTGGTTGAACTGAATGGGCCCACGCACCACCTTGAACGGCGCTCCCCCGTCGGCCGCCTCCACCTCGACGATCATGTCGTTGGCGATGGCCTGCTCGTCGGTGCCCAGATCGACCAAACTCTGGAACGGCGCCCACTGCCCCTTCATGGTCTTGAGGTGCTGGCGCCAGTAGTCGAAGGGCTTGCTGCGAATGGCCTGCGATATCAATTCAGCTGCCGCGTCGGCATTCTCGATCAGCGGAAGGACCTCGGAGAAGCGCGTGTCGTCGGCGGCCTCGGGAATGCCGAGGTGCTCGAAGGCATCGCGGATGTAGCCGGTGGGGCTGACGATGCACAGGTTGATGGTTCCACCGTCGGAGGTCGTGTAGTTACCGAGGAACGGGTTCACCGACGGGCCAGTCGAATTGGGCATCAGGGAGCGCATGGTCTCACCGGTCTCCATGCCCTGCGTCACGCTCGCACCCGCAGCCCACCAGGCCGTACTCAGCAGCGACACGTCGATCTCGCTGGGCTCGCCGGTACGCTCCCGGTGGAACAGTGCGGCGGAGATTCCGCCGGCGATGTTCATCCCGCCGATCGAGTCGCCGAAGGCCGGAATGCCCTGCGACAGTGCGCCACCCAGTTCTTCCGGAGTCAGGGCGTGGCCCACGCCACTGCGCGTCCAGAAGGCGGTGCCGTCGAAGCCGCCGGTGTCGCGTTCGGATCCCTTGTCGCCGTAGGCACTGCCGCGTGCATAGATGATGTTGGGGTTCACCGCCCTGATGTGTTCGACGTCGAACTTGTTCTTCTGGCGCTGCGCGGGCATGTAGTTGGTGAGGAACACGTCGGCGGTCTTGGCGATCTCGTAGAGCACCTCCTGGCCCTCCGGTTTCGACACGTCGATGCCGACGCTGCGCTTGCCGCGGTTGGGGTGCTCGATCAGCGGATGCCGGTCCGGGTTGAGTTCGAAGCCGCCCATGTTGATGAAGCCGCGCTGGGTGTCGCCGCGCACCGGGTGCTCGACCTTGATGACGTCGGCACCCCAGTCGGCGAGGATCGCCCCGGCGGCGGGCACGAACGTGAACTGGGCAACCTCGAGGACCCGAACGCCCTGCATCACCTTGGTCAACTCAACCCCTTACCGTAACGACGTCAGTTATATCGCCTCCCACCTTATGCACACCCGCAACGTCGGCGGCATACGGCTGGGCGGGGCGCCCTACGATCGTTGCCGCGCAGCGCATGAAGGTCCACCGCCGAGGTGTTCGGCGGTGGACCTTCAGGGGCCATTCCGGTCAGCCGGCCATGAACTGCGCGTACGCCGACGCGAGCTCGGGTGACAGGACCTGCACGTTGCACTGGCGCTGCTTGTCACCGAGCGGCGCGAGGATGCCGCGCAGCTCGTAGTACTCCTGCGGGTTGGCGGTGAAGTAGCCGCGCACGTTGGCCTCGGCCTGCGGTCGCGGCTGGGTGTAGGCCGCGGTCACAACCTGGTTGGCACCGGGGTGGTTGCCGAGGTACTGCTGCGCCGCCCCGGTCACCGAGCTGACGGTGGAGGCCACCGCGTCGGCGCTGCACGGGTCCGGCGCTGCGGACGCCGTGGGCGCGGCGATGGTCGCCGCGGCCAGCCCGCCACCGATGAGGCAGGCGGCCCCCATGCCGACGATCCGGCGACGCGTGTTGACACCAATGAATCTCATGATCGAATTTCCCTCACTTGCGAATGGTCACCAATGCCCCCGACCGCTCTCCAAGCTACCCACGCCGTCGGCCAGGTAGGAGGGAGGAAGAACCGCCGAGTGAGCAAGTGCCGCAGCGTTACAGGCTCGACGGGTGAATTGGATCCCAATATCGGTGGGTTCGATAAGCGTGCGACCAGACTTCGCCGTCGTTTCTAAGATTTCTTAAAGTATCGGTACGAATGAAGGAGTGCCGCCGAAACTGAATCGTTATGTCGCCATTCATGATCAAGCGGCGGCACACCGACGAGAGCGACGCGGTCAGCCGCTCTCGCCGGGCAGCGGGAATCGCATTTCGACGGTCGTCCCGGTCGGTGCGCGCTGCACCAACACGGATTCGCTGACCGCGTCCATCATCGGGAGTCCACGTCCCCGCAGTCGGGTGTCGCCCGAGGGCGTCTTCCACTTGCCGTCGTCGACGACGTGGACTTGAACGGCGCCGTCGACGATGCGGGCATCGACACCCATGATGCCCGCGACGCTGTCGACGTACGCATGCTCGACGCAATTCGTGGCAGCCTCGTTGACCACGAGCACGATGTCGCTGGCCAGCTCGTCGGGGATAGCCACCGCCCGCAGCCAGGACCAAAGTCGTTGGCGCACTTCGCTCAATCGCTCCGCCTCGGCGGGAAGCTCGAACCGAAGCGGCGCATGAAGGTCCCGGTACACCACGATTGCCACGTCGTCGTCGTACCCCTCGGCCGGCGCCATCTCGCGCAGCACTTCGTCGGCGACGGACTCGGCAGTCAGGCCCAACGTGTCGTTCAGGACTTCGGCGACCTGCTCCAGTCCGGCGTCGATCGAGCTGTCCCTGCGCTCGACGAGGCCGTCGGTGAAGAGGATCAACGTCGCCTCTGGCGCCAGTGTTCGCTGCGCCTGGGGGCGCGTCGTGCCGCCGCGTACGACGAGCGGCACGGATTCCGCATCGGTCAGCATCACCGCTGGCGAATCCGGCGAGGCGAGCACCGCGGGCATGTGGCCTGCGCTGCTGTACTGCAACACTCCGGTGCTGGTGTCGAGGATTGCCGCGAAAGCAGTGGCGCAGTAGGCATCTGGGATCAATGCCGCCACGGAGTCGAGTTCTTCGAGTAACCGTCCGGGTTCGGCCCCCGTCAGGAACAGCGCACGTGCCGAGCTGCGGAGCTGACCCATCACCGCAGCGGCGGCCAGTCCGCGCCCGACGCAGTCACCGACGATGATGCCGATGCGGTGCTCTCCGAGGGACAGCACGTCGTACCAGTCACCGCCGATCTCCAGCGGACGGACCGCCGGCTCGTAGCGCACCGCGAATCCGCGAAGCGGTCGCGTCGGCGGCAACATCGCCCGCTGCAGCGTCAACGACGCTTCGCGGCTGTACTCGAATTGCTTGACGTGTTGGATGGCCACGCTGAGGTGACCGACGAGGGCGGTGAGCAACAGCCGATCGTCGGCGCTGAACTCCCGGGGCCCTTCGTGTTCCAGCCACACCGTGACACCTGCGGAGTCGGAGAGTGCAACCACGATGCCGCGGACCATCCCGGAACCCCCCGGCGGGCGGGCCGGCTGGACCGTCAACGCGGGTGCCTCACGCGCGTCCTCGAGGATCGCACGCAGGCCCGGGTCGAGGTCTCGCCAACTCGAGACGAACGGCTCACCCGCCATCTGAATCGTCGGTTCGCCTTCGCTCGTCGGCCAGGTGACCGCCACCACCCGGCGAAGGTCGATGGCCGAGCGGCATTCCTGAAGCAGCATGGCCAACACCTCGGTGACGCTGTTCGCCTTCCCCGTCGCGGTGGCGAGGCGCATCACCGCGCTGCTCCGCGCCGCTGAGGCCCTGGCATCGGTCACGTCACGGACCGTGCCGACGAACGTCTGGCGGTCGGTCGCCGCGGCGGTCACCGCGTTGATGCTGACGGCAACCCAGGCCTGGTGCCCGTCGCCGCACCGGATTTGGGTCTCATAGGTGGCGCTGCCGGTTTCGATCAGTTGCGCGAGACGCTCCGCGGCGGTCGGTTGATCGGCCACCCACGGATGCGGCCACGCATAGGGCAGCCCGTCCTGGTGGTAGCCGGTGATCGCGCCGAACGCTTCGTTGACCTCGATCACGGTGCCTTCGTCGTTGGCGACGAAGAATCCTTCCTGGAGTGAGTTCACCAACGCCGTCCGGAAGGCGTCGCGGTCGGCGAGGTCGTCCGCCCGCGCCCGCTGTAGTTCGTAACGCCTTGTCCCGTCGACGAATCCGCGGGTGGCGACGTCGAACGTCGCCAAGGTCTGCAGCAGGAACTGCAGCGCCGTGGAGTGGTCGTCCTCGCTCAGCGGAGAGACGTCCTCGAGCAATCGGAAGTGGCCTTCGACGATCTCCAGCATGCTGAGCTGGGTCTGCAGCGCGAGCCGGCCCAGCTCGTGTCCCACGGCGAGGGTGGCTTCGTCGCGCATGCGTAGGTGGACGTGCAGCGCGTGCGCGTAGCGATCCTGGAAGCCGGCGTCGTTCGTCACGGGAGCCCCCGGTGGCGGGCCACCAGGACCAGCGCGTCGTCGGTGAACTTGCCGTATTGATCGAGGATGCGTTCAGCGGTGGCCTCGGCGGACGCGGCGAAGTCGAGGCCGGCGACGTGATCGTCGGCGATCCCGTCGCTCGCGACGACCAGCAGATGCCCCGGCCGGATCGCAATGTCCTCCGGTGTGGGCAGGTCGGGCAACTGGTAGCCGACGATGCCGCCGAGAAGACGCGCCGACGATCTGGTCTCCATGCCGCTGGACGCGCGCGCAACGAGCGTCGCCGTCACGTTTCCCACGCCCATCCAACGTAGGAGGTCGGCGCGTAGATCGATCTGTGCCAGCGTCATGGCGGCACCCCGGGTGCGAGCCAACTCGCGGTGGCAAGAACCGATCAGTACGTCGAGAGGATCGGCGGGCGTGCGGCTGAGCACTTGCGCGGCCCGCTTGGCCGCCGTGGCGGCTGCCGCCCCGTGGCCGAGTCCGTCGATCACGCCGAGCAGAGCCAGATCGCCGTCATGATCCACTGCGATCGCCCGGTCGCCGGACTCGGTTTGTCCGGACATCGGTTGCGATGCCGTGGCCCATTCGATGGGTCCCAGCCGTCCGTGTTCGACGATGGACTCACCCATGGCCGGGCGTCCATTTCCACATCTCGACGACGGTCCCTCGGCCTGGGGTCGACTCGATGAACATCCGGTCCATCAGTCGGCGCGCTCCTGGGAGCCCGAGTCCGAGGCCACGGCCGGTGGAGTATCCGTCCTCGAGCGCACGCTCGATGTCGACGATGCCGGGACCGTCGTCCTCGGCGCGTACCACCAGCGCCTTGCGTCCCTCCCGATCGGCGACCGCCACCCGGATCGCGCCACGTCCCGCGTAGCTGGTGATGTTGCGCGCGATCTCGGAGATCGCGGTCGCGATCATCGTGACGTCGGTCAGTGAGAAGCCGAGTTGGCGGGCCAGTTGGTGGCCCGCCTGGCGAGCGGCGACGATGTCGTCGGGGTTGTTGACGTGAACGACGACGTCATCCGCCACCATCGCGTCCATCCGTCAGCTTCTTCGGCTCGAGGTGGCGGTTGAGCAGCGCCAGGCCCTCCTCGAGGTCCAGCGCGGTATGCATGCCGTCGAACGCGAGCCCGAGTTGGACCATCGCGAACGCCACCTCGGGCTGCAGACCGACGATCACGGTGTCCGCACCCCGCAGCCGGGTCATGTGCGCGATGGTCCGCAGGGAGCGGGCCGCATACGAGTCCATGACGTCGATGGCGGTCAGGTCGACGATGATTCCGTGCGCACGGAAGCGACTGACGCGCTCCATCAGGTCGTAGCGCAGCCGCTCGGTGTCGGAGTCGGTGAGGGCCGCCTGCACCGTCGCGATGAGGATGGTGCCCTGTTTCAGAATCGGTACTGGCATGAAGTCTCACAGCTGCGTCGGAGGCCGGGGCCCTCTAGCCGTTTTGTTCTCCGGTGCGACTGACTTCGTAGCCCAGCAGGCGTTCGGCTTCTTCGATACCGCCCTGCAGGTCACCGACTGCGTTCATCTTCGAGAGGTCCAACCCGATCGTCACCAGGGTCAACGCGATTTCGGACGACAGGCCGGTGATGATGACGCTGGCACCCATCAGCCCCGAAGCATCGACGGTCTGCACGAGGTGGTTGGCCACGGTCGAGTCGATGGTCGGCACACCGGTGATGTCGATGACGACCACCTTGGCGCGGTTGGCGCGGATCGCCCGCAGCAGCTGTTCGGTGACCTGGCGGGCGCGCTGGCTGTCGAGCACGCCGATGATCGGCAGAATCAGCAGCTGTTCACGCACCTGCAGCACGGGGGTGGACAGCTCGCGGATGGCTTCCTGCTGCTGTCGAATGATGCGCTCGCGTTCCTGCACGAAGCCGACCGCCACGGTGTTCGCGATGCGGTTCGCCGCCGGCTCGTAGGCGTCGAGAACGCGGTTCAAGAGGTCGAAGTCGGTTTGGTACTTCTCGAACAGCGAGCGCGCCAGCACGTCGCGCAGCAACAGCACGATGCCAACGACTTCGTCGGTTTCGACGCCTCGCGGGATGATGCGTTCGGACAGGTCGCGCGCATAGTCCTGCAGCGCTTCGACGCTACCGGTCTCCAGCACCTCGACGTAGCTGTCGTACACCGTGGTGGCCTCGGAGAAGATCTCCTCCGGTGACATCGCGGTGAGGAGTTCGGCCTCGGTGATGCGGCGCGCCCACTCCTCGCGCAGCACGGTGCGATTCTGGCGCAGATGTTTGACGAGCTGTGGCAGCAGCCCTTCGCTGGAGCCGACGCCGCCAGCGGTGACGTCAGTCGGTGAATCGCTCAATGTGCTCTCCCGATCCCGCCCGCGCGTTGCTCACCGCGCGAGTTGCAGTGCTGAGACTAGCCTGAGCACCGAGGCCAAACAGGTGGTTTGTCAACGCCATACGATAGCGCGGGTTACGCTCCCCCGTGTTCGCTGCACACATGAAGGATGGTCGGTGCCCACACCCGATGCGATGAGTACGTCTGTCGAGCACCGCGGCGACATCGCGGTGCTCACGGTGAGTGGCGTGGTGGATCTGGCGACCGCGCCTGCACTCGAAGAGGTGACCGACCAACTCGTCGGCCAGAAGCCCAGCGCACTGGTCATCGACGTGCGCGAGGTGACGTTCCTTGCGTCGGTGGGCCTGAAGATCCTGGCGGCCACGCACCGTGACCTCGCGCCGACGGGATGTTTCGCGGTCGTTGCGGACGGCCCCGCGACCAGCAGGCCGATCAAGTTGACCCATCTCGACGAGGTCTTCCCGCTCTACGCCACGCTCGACGACGGATTGGCCGCGGTTCGCAACGAACTGTCCAATCGCTGAGCCATGACCGGACGTCGGTCACGACGTGTGAATGGTTGTCGCCTCGGCGGGTATTCGATGGAGCGTGAAGTCAAGCAGCGCTCTGGGCGGTGCCGCGGCGTTCGTGCCGGACACCGACGAACTGTCCAAGCTCGCGGATGCCGCGCAGTCGTGCCGCGGCTGCGAGCTGTTCAAAGCCGCCGACCAGACGGTGTTCGGTGCGGGCCCGAAGACGGCCAGGATGATGCTCGTCGGCGAGCAGCCGGGCGACCAGGAGGACCGGGCGGGCAAGCCGTTCATCGGGCCTGCAGGTCGGCTGCTGGACAAGGCACTGGATGCGGCCGGTGTCGACCGTGGACCCGTGTACGTGACCAACGCGGTCAAGCACTTCAAGTTCGTGCCGGCCGAACGTGGCAAGCGCCGCATCCACAAGACGCCCAGCCGCACTGAGGTGGTGGCCTGCCGCCCCTGGCTGCTGGCCGAGTTGCAGTCGATCCAGCCCGACGTCTTGGTCCTGCTCGGCGCGACGGCAGCGAAATCACTGTTGGGCAACGACTTCCGCCTCACCGCGCACCGCGGCGAGGTGATTCACCTGCCGTCGGACGACGCCATGGACACCGTCGATCCCGACGTGGTCGTCACGATCCACCCGTCCTCGGTGCTGCGCGGGCCGAGCGAGGCCCGCAACGAGGCGTTCGACGGCCTCGTTGCGGACCTGCGCTTGGCTGCGCGACTCCTCGCTAGTTGACGATTCCCGGGGTCTCACCACCGGAATCCCTTGCGGTGCGAGCGGTTTCGGTGTCGCGCGTGAGCACCACACCGAGCCCGATCATTCCGACCGATAGCACCAGATGCAGCCAGTTGTCCGCGACGTTCACCGGCACGAAGTTGGCGGCACTGTCGTGGTCGATGAACAGTCCGTACAGGAAGAGAACCAGGTAGATCACGCCGCCACCGATCAGAAACGCGCGGGCACCGGTGATCGACCGGGCCATGGCGACACCGGCGATGCCGAATAGCAAATGCACGACATTGTGCAGGATCGAGACGCCGAAGATGCCGAGAAGCGCGGCGTTCGACTCGTGGCCCGCGAACGTGAGCTGGTCGAAGTTGGACGTCACGCCTGGTACGAAACCGAGCACGCCGACGAGCAGGAACACTGCACCCACTGCGAGGCTGGCCCACTGGACCGGGTGCCGTCGCGTGGACACATTCGATGTGGAGGGACGATTCGGTGCACTCATCGGGGTGCCTTTCCACTAGCAGTTGTCGAGCGGGCACCGAATACCCGTGGCGTTGGCTGGCAAACAAACTAGGCGAGCTCGTGTTCCCCGCCGATCCCGGCCGAATGCTGCCGATCTTGTGGCGGCGGCCTCCGTCACGGCAAGCTCAACGCCAGGAGGTGAGGTCATGGCGGATCCAGACGACGTCAGCGCGACGGACGGCGGGTACCCACCGATCGGTCGAGGGGCGTTGCCGGTCGAGGACGTGGGCCGGCTGTTGTTGCGCTGTGCCGATCGGCCGGGCCTGGTGTCGGCCGTCAGCACCTTCCTCGCCGCGGCAGGCGCCAACATCGTCTCGCTGGATCAGCACTCCACCGAGCAGTCGGGTGGAACGTTCGTGCAGCGGACCATCTTTCACCTTCCCGGATTGACCGCCGCCCGAGACGCGTTGGAGCGCGACTTCCGAGAGCAGTTGGCCGCCCGGTTCGACATGGACTTCAGGCTCACGGAGGCGGCCAAACCCAAACGGGTGGCCATCATGGCGTCGAAGGACGACCACTGCCTACTGGACCTGTTGTGGCGCAACCGCCGTGGCGAGCTCGACATGTCGGTGGTGATGGTGATCTCCAACCATCCCGATCTTGCCGATCAGGTGCGCCCATTCGGTGTGCCGTTCCTGCATGTGCCCGCCACCAAGGACATTCGCGCGCACGCCGAACAACGCCAGCTTGACCTGTTGCGCGGCAACGTCGACCTGGTGGTGCTGGCCCGCTACATGCAGATCATCACGCCGACGTTTCTGGCCGACGTGGGGTGCCCGATGATCAACATTCATCACTCGTTCCTTCCGTCGTTCATCGGCGCGGCACCGTATCGGCGCGCCAGGGAGCGGGGCGTCAAGCTCGTCGGCGCCACCGCGCACTACGTGACCGAAGATCTCGACGAAGGACCGATCATCGAGCAGGACGTCGTGCGGGTGGACCACCGGCACGGCGTCAGCGACCTCGTCCGGCTCGGTGCCGACGTCGAACGCGCGGTGTTGTCACGGGCGGTGCTGTGGCACTGCGAGGACCGCATCATCCGATACGGCAACCAGACCATCGTCTTCTGAGCTATCGCGCTGCCACCATCGGCGTGTCGACCCCGATCGCACCGGTCGCTTGTGACCCGCCCGGCGCTCCGATCGGCGCGTCGCGCCCGGTGAGCACGTCGGTGAAGAACCGCCGGTTGTCCTCGACGAAGTCGAGGTCGTCGTCGCTCACCCGGCGGTCCTGACTGATCGCCTCCACCGGGCAGACCGGTTCGCAGGCACCGCAGTCGATGCATTCCTTCGGATTGATGTACAGCTTGCGGTCACCCTCGTAGATGCAGTCCACGGGGCATTCCTCCATGCAGGACTTGTCCATCACGTCGATGCACGGCCCTGCGATCACATACGGCATGTCGTCTCCTTCCCGTCCGGGGTGCTCACGCGGGGGCGAGCGTCGGCGCCGGTTGCTCGTCGGTGGAGTGACCGGGGAACAGTTGCGCGCGAGGGTCGATGTGCACGGCGGCGTTGTTGACCGCGGTTGCGACTTCACCGAAGCCGACGGAGATCAGCCGTACCTTGCCGTCGTAGTCGACGACGTCTCCCGCGGCGAAGACTCCCGCGCGTCCGGTCCGCATCGCCGAATCGACGACGATGTGCCGGTTGTCGCGGAGGTCGAGACCCCACTCGCGCAGCGGGCCCAGGTTGGCGATGAAACCCAGTGCTGCGACCACCCGCTGACACGCGATGCGACGGACGCCGTCGGTGCCCTTGATCGAGACGTCTGCATGCGCGACGGCGCCGTTGCCGCCAAGGGCGCTGACCTCGGCGTCGGTGATCACTTCGACGCCTGACCGCTCGACTTGAGCGACGGTGCCTGCGTGTGCGCGAAACGCGTTGCGACGATGCACGACCGTCACCGACGACGCGATGGGCTCCAACATGAGCGCCCAGTCGAGGGCCGAGTCACCACCACCGACGATCACCACGTCGGCCGCGGCGTATGGGCTGGGATCGGGAACGAAGTACTCGAGTCCGCGGCCAAGGAAGTCGTCCCCGGCGGGCAACTTGCGCGGCGTGAAGGTTCCTATACCCGCCGTGATCACGATTGCGCCACAGCGGATCTCATCCCCGCTGCTGGTCGTGATGGTGTGGGTGCCCGACGAATCGGTCGAAAGCTGCTGCGCCGCCTGGCCGAGCAGGTAGAGCGGGCTCGCCGACGTTGCCTGTGCGGCCAGTGCGTCGACCAGGTCGCGACCCTTCACGGCCGGGTAGCCGGCAACGTCGAAGATCTGCTTCTCCGGATACATCGCAGTGACCTGGCCACCGAGCTGGGAGAGCGAATCGATCAGGGCGACGCGCATTCCGCGCACTCCGGCGTAGTAGGCGCCGTAGAGGCCCACCGGTCCGGCTCCCACGATGAGTAGATCGATGGAGTGGATCGTCATTGCAGCACTTCCGTTCTGGCGCGCTCGAGCATGATCTCGCGGACGCGGAATCGCTGTAGTTTGCCGGTCGCAGTCTTCGGCAGCTCTTCGGCGAAGTCCACTGATCGCGGTCGCTTGAAGGCCGCGAGACCTTCACGGCACCAGGCGATCAGGTCGTCGGCGCAGACGTCGCCGTGACCGGGCGAGCGCACGATCAGGGCGGCGGGTTTGTCGATGCCATCGCCGTCGGGCAGTCCGACGACTGCGGCCTCGGCCACACCCTCGTGTTCGAGCAGGCGTTCCTCGACCTCGGTGGGAGCCACCCAGATCCCGCCCGCCTTGAGCAGATCGTTGGACCGGCCAAGGCAGTGGTAATAGCCGTCGTCGTCGAGCACGTACGTGTCTCCGGTACGCAGCCACTCCCCCTGGAACACAGTCCGATTGGCGTCGGCGCGTCGCCAGTATCCGAGCGCGATCGATTCGCCGCTGACGTAGAGATCCCCGGGTGTCCCGGGCGTCACCACCGCGTGCCCGTCGGCGTCGCGCAGTTCGACCTTGTAACCGGGAACCGGCTTTCCGGTGGTGCCCGGTCGAATGTCGTCGGGGTCATTCGACAGGAAGATGTGCAACGCCTCGGTGGAACCGATGCCATCGAGGATGTCCACACCGAACCGGTCCTTGAACCGGCTCTGCACCACCTCGGGCAACGTCTCACCCGCCGAAACACACATCCTGACCGAGGCGAACGCCTCGGCGGGCAGTTCGGAGGTCAGGAGGGCCGAGTAGAAGGTGGGCACCGCGAAGAACAGACTCGGCGACTCGGCGATCAACCGTTCGCCGATGGACTCCGGCGTCGGACGCAAGGGCTGCAGGATCGCCGTCGCCCCTGCACCGAGCGGGAAGAACAGGCTGTTTCCGATTCCGTAGGCGAAGAACATCTTCGCCACCGACAGGCAGCTGTCGTCGGCCTCGATTCCGAGAGTCTGCTGGCCGTACGTCTCGTACACGTGAAAGATGTTCGCGTGCCGATGCATTGCCGCCTTCGGTGTGCCGGTCGTTCCCGACGTATAGAGCCACAACGCCCACGAGTCGGGCTCGGTGGCCGCGGGCGGCTCGCCGGCACCCAGCAGGTCCGTCCATTTGGTGACGGTTACGTCCTCGGGGATCGACGGGGAAACGCCTTGGTAGTCCCCCGCGATCACCAGGTGTGCCACGTCGGGTGACCCGCCGACTGCTGATGCGACGGCGTCGAGGAACTCCCGCGTGGCGATGACGACCCGTGCGCCCGAGTCCGCAACGATCTTCGCGAGTTCGCGATCGTTGAGCATCGTCGACACCGGGACCGCGACGAAGCCACCGTGAAACGCGGCCAGGATGCTGGTGGCCATTTCGACGTCGTCGGCCATCACCAGCACGATGCGGTCGTCGCGGCGCAGACCGAGACCGCGCAGGCCGCTCGCCAGAGCCGCGACGTCACGCGCGAGTTCGCCGTACGTGCGCGTCCGCGAACCACTCAGTGCGAGCTTCTCTTCGGCTCCGTCTCGAACGTGGCGGTGCACCAGGAAGTCGGCGGCGTTGAAGGCGTTCACCGCTACACCCGCTTGGTGTCGAAGCTGGCACGCTGGCCGGTGCCGTATCGCCGCAACGCACCTTCCGGGCCGGCCGCGTTGGGCCGCACGAAGATCCAGTTCTGCCACGCGGTGAGCCGCCCGAAGATCTTGGTCTCCACCGTTTCGGGCCCGACGAATCGGTGATTCGCCTCCATACCGGTCAACGAGTCCGGCGACAGGGACGCCCGTTCCTCGAGCACGATGCGAAGCTCGTCGGCGAAGTCGATGTCGTCGAGGGCAGTGGTGACCAGACCGAGCGCGTCAGCGTCGGCCGCCACCAACGACGTATCGATGCGGTCGCTGATCGCCGCCAGTTGCTCGGGATGACCGTAAAAACGGGACTCGATGCGGGACAACCCATTGCCCATCGGGTAGGCGCCGAAGTTGGACTCGGTGACCTCGATCGCCGCAGGCGTCGCGTCCGGGTCGATGTCCTCGTACACGCCGTCCAACATGTATTGGCGGTCGCTGGCGAGCGCCAGCTCGAGCAGCAGTCCGACGAACGCGCTGCCGGGTTCGATGACCGCGAACAGGCTGCGGCTGGTGACGTCGAGGCGCTTCAACGTCCGCTTGTAGTACAGCCGCACCTCGTTGATGAACCAGTTGTCGGCGTGCTCTTGCAGTTGCCGGTCGTAGGCGCGGACGAGTTCGGTGTCGCCGACGACGCGGAAGACCCATGTTCCGAGTTCGGGCTCGTTGGTTCGCAGTTGCAGGATCAGGTCGTCGAGTTCACGTGTCATCGCCAACGGCCAATAGTCCACGCCTTGCGCGACGGCGCCTTCCGCGTCCGCAGGCGGTTCGGCGGTGGGTCCGGTGACCGTGATGTCGACGCGCCGGTCGGCACGGTTCAGCGTCGCATGGACGTGGTCGTACCGGATGACGTCGCCGTCGGTGTGCCGGGCCAACGGGGTGAGGGCGACACCGGTTGCGTCCGAGGGCCGCAACGATTTCAGGCTGGCTTCCGCGGCGCGGGCCTGCACCCGCTCGTCGAAGCGGGCGCGCGGCACGGCCTCGTCGACGAGTCCCCATTCGGCCGCGGTGGCGCCGCGCAGCCCCTCGGACCTGGTCGCGAAGACGTCGGCGCGATCCTTGCGTACCTTGCGTTTGTCGACGACGCGGGTCAAGCCGCCCGTGCCGGGAAGCACGCCGAGCAACGGCACCTCGGGCAGCGACACGGCCGACGAGCCGTCGTCGAGCAAGACGATCTGGTCGCACGCGGCGGCCAGCTCGTAGCCGCCGCCGGCGGACGTCCCGTTGAGTGCGGCGATGTACGTCTGACCGGAGTGCTCCGTCGCGTCCTCGATGCCGTTGCGCGTTTCATTGGTGAACTTGCAGAAGTTGACCTTCCACGCGTGCGTCGACTGCGCGAGCATGCGAATGTTGGCACCGGCACAGAACATCCGATCCAGACCACCGGTCACGACGACGGCCTTCACTTCCGGATGTTCGAACCGCAGACGCTGCACGGCGTCGTAGAGCTCGATGTCGACGCCGAGGTCATACGAGTTCATCTTCAGCTCGTAGCCGGGCACGAGGCCACCTTGCGGATCGACGGCCAACGTGAGCGTCGCCACCGCTCCGTCGAATTTCAGTCTCCAGTGCCGATACGCCGACGGCTCGGTGTCGAAGTCGACCACCGGGACGTCCGTCGCCGTCGACGGCTCGGGGATAAGCGTTGCTGTCATCAGTTCACTCTCTTCATTGATCCGGTGTCGAGCTGGAGGCCGTCAGGCCAGTGCTTCTTCGCGCAGGTGTACGTAGTCGAATTCGACTGGCTGGTCGTTGATTCCGGTCTTCGGCGCGGCGATCCAGCCCGCGAACTCACCTGGCTCGTAGTGGGCCACCATCAGTTCGGCGACTCGCGCACGGTCGTCGTCGCTGGGCAGCCACTGCGCCGCGTGGCGATTCCAGTCGTCCTCGCCGAGGACCTCGCCGCTGGGCGAGACGAAGTGACCGGAGAAATTGCCGACCCTGCGGTTGAAGCCTTCGTGCGGCAGGTACAGCCGCTGCTCGACACCGGCGTCCTCGAGCGCCTGGTTCCAGCGCCGAACACCGTTGCGGCAGTCCGCAACGTACTCGTCGCGCAGGTCGAGATTGAGTGCCGTCAGGTAGGGCACCTCTTCTTCGACGATGATGTCGTCGCGAACGGTCCGCACCGTGTACGTGGCATCCGCCAGGACGTGATCGTCCTTGCGGCGCGCCTCCTGCCAGCGTCCCTTCAAGCCCCCCGTGTAGTAGGCGGCGGCGTTGGTGGACTGCTCGGAGCCGAACAGGTCCATCGACACCGAGTATTGAAAGTTCAGGTAGCGCTGGATGACGTCGAGCGGTATCCCGCCGTGTTCGAAGATGTCAGCCGTCTGGTGCCTGGCCATCAGTTCGGCGGTGCGCTCCACGGTGCGCTGCACACCGGTGGTCCCGACGAACATGTGGTGAGCCTCTTCCTTGAGCATGAACTCACAGGTCCTGGCCAGCGGGTCGAACGCCGATTCCTTCAGCGTGCCGAGCTGATACTTTCCGTCCCGGTCGGTGAAGTAAGTGAACATGAAGAACTGCAGCCAGTCGGTGGTCTCCTCGTTGAAGGCGCCGAGGATGCGGGGTGAATCGAGGTCGCCGGAGTTTCGCTTGAGCAGTTGCTCGGCTTCTTCGCGGCCCTCGCGGCCGAAGTAGGCGTGCAGTAGGTACACCATCGCCCAGAGGTGGCGGCCCTCTTCGACGTTGACCTGGAACAGGTTTCGCAGATCGTAGAGACTGGGGGCGGTGTTGCCGAGGATGCGTTGCTGCTCGACGGAGGCCGGCTCGGTGTCGCCCTGCACCGTGATCAGCCGCATCAGCTCGGCTCGGTACTCGCCGGGCACCTCTTGCCACGCCGGCTCGCCTTTGTGCTGTCCGAACGCGATCGTGCGCTCGTCGTCGCGTTCCGCCAGGAAGATGCCCCAGCGGTACTCCTCCATCGGGACGTGGTCGAAGTGGGCCCACCCGTCGCGTCCGACCGCAATCGCCGTGCGCAGGTAGACGTCCTTGGTCTGCAGCGCCGGTCCGAGCGTCTTCCACCAGTCCAGGAACTTCGGCTGCCAGCCTTCGAGCGCGCGCTGCAGCCGCCGGTCCTCGGAGAGGTTGACGTTGTTGGGGATTCGCTCGCTGTAGTCGATCTTGCTCACCGGGCCGGTTGGCACCGGCGCGGCTCCGGTGCGTTCGTGGTCAACGGTCATGGTGTTCTCCTCCGACTGAATGCTTGTCATTCATTCTACACTTTCTCTGCGTAGCGTCCACTATTTTGTAGACTATTTCTCGATGCGTCAGCGGGTGCCGAGTTCGGCGAGGAAGTCGGGGCTCCCCTGCACGGCGGTGCGTTGCATGAAGTGCCCGAGACTGCGCAGGCCGGCCAGCTCCTCGCCGCCGCCGGCCCGGCCGGGACCTCCGTGCACGGCATGGGGAACGGCCGCACCATGACCGGTGCTTTCGGCCGCGTTGTCGGAGTTCAACACCAGTAGCCGACCGTGCCAGGGCGCGGTTGCGGCCACCGCGGTGTGCGCGATCGCGGCGTCGGAGGTGACGATGGATGCCACCAGGCTCCCGTCACCACGGGTCACCAGTTCCAACGCGTCGTCGAGACTCGCGTACGGCAGGATCGAACTCACCGGGCCGAAGGCCTCCGTGGTGTGGGGTTCCTGCTCCCGTGGGTCGTCGAACCGCAGCAGGACAGGTGATTGGAACGCTCCCCGCTCGGCGTCGGCTCCCGCCGACAGGTTCTGCGGCGCAGACTCGATGTCCCCGAAGACGATTCGGCCCGTCTTGGCGAGCCGCGCGGTTGCCGCACGGACGTCATCGCGCTGTCCGAGCCCCACCAGCGGCCCCATTCTGACCGTCTCGTCGCGCGGATCGCCGACGGTGAGCTTCGACAAGCGCTCGCACACGGCGGATTCCACGTCGTCGACGAGCGCTCGCGGTACGAAGGCGCGCCGGATCGCCGTGCACTTCTGCCCTGCCTTCTGGGTCATCTCGGTGACCAGCCCGCGGACGAAGATCTCGAACTCCGGACTGCCGGCCGTGACGTCCTCGCCGAGGATGCTGCTGTTGAGCGAATCCGCTTCTGCGGTGAACCGCACGGCGTTGCCTGCGATGGTGGGATGCCGGCGCAGAGTGCTGGCCGTCGCGTGTGAGCCCGTCACCGAAACCACGTCTTGACCGGTCAGCGATTCGAGGAGTCCGTCCGGTCGTGCGCACACCAATTGCAGGGCACCGTCGGGTAGCAGGCCGGAGGCGATGATCTCCCGAACGGCCAGTTCGGTGAGGTAGGCGGTCTGGCTGGCCGGTTTGACGATGCTGGGCATCCCGGCCAGGAAGGCGGGCGCGAACTTCTCGAGCATGCCCCACACGGGAAAGTTGAATGCGTTGATCTGGACGAGGGCACCGAGTAGCGGGCTCATCACGTGCTGGACACCGAAGGTGCCCTCCTTGCCAAGGGGTTCGAAGTCGCCGTCGCGCAGGATGTGTTGATCCGGCAGCTCCTTCACGCCCTTGCTGGCGTACACGAACAGCACGCCGATACCGCCGTCGACGTCGATTGCGGAATCGCGTCGGGTGGCGCCCGTACGCAGAGAGAGGTCGGTCAACTGCGGAATCCGCGCGGAGAGGTGCTTGCCGAGCGATTTCAGGATGCCTGCCCGTTGGTGGAACGTCATGTCGCGCAAAGCAGGACCACCGACGGTTCGGGCGTAGTCGAGCACCGCCGGATAGTCGAGCGCCTGATTGGATACCCGGACGATCGGTTCGGCGGTGGCCGCGTCAAGCAGGACCCTGCCCTGATCCGCAGGGTGTTGCCACTGGCCGCAGACGAAGCTGGGCAGAATGTCGGTCATCGCGGGGACGTCCTCTCAGGGGATCTCCGCCGGTCGAGGAATTCGCTCATCCGGCGGTACTTTTCGTCGTCTTCGAACAACATGGCCTGGATCGCCAGATCGAGCTGCGGATGCGCTTCCGGTGCGGCGTCGACGGCGAGTTTGGTCATCCGCAGGGCGATGGCCGAGCTGTGCAGCATCTGAGCGGCGAGTTGACGGGCGGCCTCGAGCAGCTGGTGAGGTTCGACGACGGAGTGCACCAGGCCGAGCTCGAGTGCGCGAGCCGCGGAAATTTGCACGCCCGCGAGAAGTACTTGCTTGGCGACGCTTTCGCCGACGAGCCGGACCAGGCGGTAGGTCGCGCCCGCGCCGGCGATGATTCCCAGCCTGGGCTCGGGTTGCCCGAACGCCGTCCTGGGAGTGACGATTCGGAGATCACAGGCGTACGCGAGTTCAGCGCCACCGCCGAGAGCCAACCCGTCGATGGCCGCAATCGTCGGCATCGGCAGCGCGCGAAGGCGGTCGAAGAGTCGGAGGTTGATTCCCGCCAACGCGTCATCGCGGCCGCGTGCGCGAAGTTGCGCGATGTCCGCACCACCGACGAACACACCGTCGGCGCCGCCGGTGATGATCGCCGGGCGGGGGTGGCGTTCGAGTTCGTCGCACACGGCGTGGAGCTCGCTGACCATGCCGGCGTCGATGGCGTTGCGCTGCGCCGGCCGATCCAAGACCACTTCGAGGACACCGTCGGATTCGGTGAGACGCAGGTATTCCCGTGCGGTCATCGAGCATCCCAGTCGTAGAAGCCGCGGCCCGACTTCTTGCCCAAGTCGCCGGAGGCCACCTTGTCGATCAGCAGCTGCGGCGGCGTGAATCGTGGGCCGAGGCTGTCGGCGAGCTGACGGGCGATGTGCAGCCGAACGTCCAGACCGACGAGGTCGGTCAAGCGCAGCGGGCCCATCGGGTGGCGGTATCCCAGCGCCATCGCCCGGTCGATGTCGTCGGCCGACGCCACCCCGTCCTCGAGCATGCGAATTGCTTCGAGTCCGAGCGCGACTCCCAGCCGGCTGGTGGCGAAGCCCGGATGGTCGCGTACGACGATGGTCTCCTTGCCGATGAGCCTGCCGATGTCGCGTGCGGTGTCGACGACGTCGTCGGGACTCGCCGAGCCACGCACGATCTCGAGGAGCGGCATCGTCCAGACCGGATTGAAGAAGTGCAGGCCGACGAGTCCTTGCGGACGGCGCAGGGACTTCGCCATCTGCGAGATGCTCAGTGCGCTGGTGTTGCTCGCGAGCAAGGCGGGTTCGCGGCACTCGGCGGCCGCGAGAATCGACTGCTTGAGGTCGAGATCCTCGGGCACCGCTTCGACGATCAGATCCAAGCCCATCGGTAGGTCATCGACGGAATCGACGGTGGCGATGGAGTCGCGGATGCGTTCGGCGGTCTCGGAGGGCAGCCGGTTCTCAGCGCGCAGCCGATCCGCCCTGGCGACGATCGTCTGGTGCGCGGCGAGGGCGCGCGTGCGATCCGGTTCGACGACGGTGACGGCGCAGCCGGCTTGAGCGAAGACGTAGGCGATGCCCACACCCATCGTGCCTGCCCCGATCACGCCGACCGCCGATACCGGGCTCACCGAGCCGCCTTCGGCTCGAACATCATGCGGGTGAAGATCTTTCGCGCATTTCCTGACAGCACTGCGGTGAGTGTCTCGTCGGGCAGACCAAGTCCCATCAGTGCTTCGACGTTGCGCCGCACTCCTGGGACGCCGGGCCAATCGGTTCCGAAGATCATCTTCTGCGCGATCTTGGCCAGGTCGAACCGTTGGTAGTACTCGGGCAGCTTCTTGGGCGGCAGGCCCGCGAGGTCGAGCCAGACGTTGCGCTTCGACTGCGCCATGAAGGCGGCGACGTCGTACCACCAGCCACGCCCACCGTGGGCGAACACGAACTGCAGGTCCGGGAAGTACTCGGTCGCGTCGAGCAGCAGTTCCGGGTTGCCGCAACTGGTCTGGGCTCCGGGAAAACTGGACACACCGGAATGCAATATCACCGGCACGCCGAGATCACTGCACCGCGCGAAGACCGGGTACAGCTCCTTGCCTCCCGGGTCGAACCGGGCGTGCACCGGATGCAGTTTGAGGGCGACAGCACCGAGGTCGAGCTGACGCTGCAACTCATC
Source organism: Mycobacterium sp. URHB0044 (assembly GCF_000620625.1). Lineage (GTDB taxonomy): Bacteria > Actinomycetota > Actinomycetes > Mycobacteriales > Mycobacteriaceae > Mycobacterium. Next base: position 86,780 of record NZ_JIAW01000004.1, read on the forward strand.
CACCAGAGGAAAGTGCAGGTGCGGGTTGATGTTCGCGACGAGGCTGAACCGGTCGCTGTTGAATCGCACGATCGGGACGACGTCCTCGATCGCCTGGATCCCCGTGGCGCGGGGGCTGTATTCGCAGAACAGCAGCGCATGATCGACGCCTTCGGCACCGAGCAGGGCGTCGAGTCCCGCCGGATCAGGCGTGTCCGCGTCATAGGCGTCCCGCCATGGATGGTCACGCGAGAACGTGTCGGCCCATTCCAGCCACGCCGGGTTCAGCGTGCTCAACAGCGGGGCGTGCACGTGTGCGTCGATGATTGTGCGGCCGTCGATCACTCCTAACACTCTACAGTTCTATCTCGGATTCACAATAGTTTGTAGTATGTTATCGATCTCGGCCAGCATCTTTGCCCGTGGTTGTACGCTCCACGGCATGAGTTTCGCCCGTTGGGTAAGGACGAGCGCGTGACTGCAGGTGAGCGCGCCGCGGAGGACGAGGCGCTGCCTGCCGGCTCACGGCGGCGCGAACTGGGGTCGGCAAGCGCGCGCAGCCTCTTGCTCACCGTGCTCGGCGAGTTCGTGCACCCGCGCGGGACGCCCGTCTGGACCGCCACCCTCGTCGCGGGTCTGGCGGCGCTCGGCGTCGAGGAGAAGTCTGCTCGCCAAGCGATCGCCCGGTCGGCCGCCGACGGGATGTTGGAGTCGGAGAAGTCGGGCCGCCGCGTGAGCTGGCACATCACCCAGCCCGGTACCCGGCTGCTCGCCGAAGGCACCAGGCGCATCTACGGTTTCATGAGCGAAACCCGACCGTGGGACGGCAGTTGGCTCGTCCTGTCGGTCGCCATCCCCGAGACCCAACGTCAACTTCGACACAAGCTGCGCACGCGGCTCACCTGGCTGGGGATGGGTTCGCCGAGCCCAGGGCTGTGGATTCTGCCCGACGCCAACAAGGTGGCCGACGTCGCTGCCGTGATCGACGAACTCGACCTCAACTCGCGCGCCTTCGCCTGGACGGGACAACGCGCGTCGATCGGCGACCCGGGCGCGCTCATCGCGGACGCCTGGTCGCTCGACGACGTCGAGCAGCGCTATGACGAATTTCTGGCCACCTTCGGCAAGGTTCGCGCGACCACGCCGCTACAGGCATTTCAGGATCAGGTGCGGCTGGTGCAGGAGTGGCGGCGTTTTCCGTTTCTCGACCCCGCACTCCCCCGCGAACTGCTCGATCACAACTGGCCCGGCCCGCGTGCCGCGAAGCTCTTCCATCGCCGCCACGACGAATGGCATGCGGCGGCGCAACGGTATTGGACCGAGCTGAGTTCACAAACCTCCTCGTAATCCCGCGCGAGGGGCTCACTTTTCTTTCGCGAGCAGACGCAAATGTCCCCGACACGCCGGTCATTTAGGGACATTTGCGTCTGCTCGCGAGGGTTCTCTAGCGGAGGTAGATGGACTTGAGCTGCTGGTAGTTGGCAAGGCCCTCCGGTCCGAGCTCGCGCCCCAGGCCGCTCGCCTTGGTACCACCGAACGGGGCGGCGGGGTCGGGCAGGTAGGTGTTGACACCGATGGTGCCCGTCTGGACTTGCTTGGCGACCGCGATCCCACGGTCGGGGTCACTGGTCCATACCGTCCCGCCGAGTCCGTAGTCGGAGTCATTGGCGATTCGCACGGCGTCCTGGTCGTCGACGTAGGGAATGATCGACAGCACGGGGCCGAAGATCTCTTGCTGCGCGATGGTGTGTTGGTTGTCGACATCGGCGAACACCGTCGGTTCGACGAACCAGCCCTTGTCCAATCCGGCGGGCCGACCGCCGCCGTATATGATGCGCGCGCCGTCGCCGCGACCTTTGGCGATGTAGCGCTCGACCCGATCCCGCTGTCCTTCGGTGGCCATGGGACCGATCTGGGTGGCGTCGTCAAGCGCATCGCCCACCCTCAGCGATTCCGCGAAAGCCGTGAAGAGATCGACCATTTCGGCATACCGACTACGTGGCGCCAGCACTCTGGTGCCAAGGAAGCACGTTTGGCCGTTGTTCAGCAGCGTGGCGGTGAAGAGGTCCTGGCCGATGGCCTCCAGATCGAGCTCCGCGTCATCGAGCACGATTGCCGCCGACTTGCCGCCGAGTTCGAGGGTCACGGGTTTCAGCAGCTTGCCGCACACTTCCCCGATCGCCCGGCCTGCCGCCGTCGAACCGGTGAACGCGATCTTGTCGACGGCTGGGTGCTCGACGAGGTAGGCGCCGACGTCGCGGCCACCGGGAACCACGTTGATCACGCCGGGCGGAAGTCCGGCTTCGGCCACGGCCTCGGCGAAAACATAAGAATCCAAGACGGTTTCGGGCGACGGCTTGATGACGAGGGTGCACCCGGCTGCCAACGCGGCCGCGTACTTGAATGCCGCCAGGGTTTGCGGGAAGTTCCACGGCACGATCGCGCCGACGACGCCGACTGGTTCCCGGCGTACCAGGATGTTGCCGCCGAACACCCCGGGCCGAAGGTCGTCGGCGCCGGCGTCGCGCGTCAGGCTCGCGTAATAGCGGAGCAACGCAACGGGAAACACGCCTTCGAGCTGTCGCGCCACCGCGACGGGCATGCCGTTCTGGGCGCTGACGCATTGCACGACGTCCTCGGCACGGCGCTCGAGCACGTCGGCGAGACGTTCCATGGTCGCCGCGCGATGCGCCGGTGCCCAGTGCGCCCACCCCGAGGGATCGTCGAACGCGCGACGGGCAGCCAAGACGGCCGCGTCGACGTCGAGTTCCTGCGCTTGCGGGGTCGAGCCGATCACTTCCTCGGTACTCGCCGAGACCGCCGTGATCCGCTGCGCCGAACTCGGCGGCGCCCATTGGCCATCGATGAACAGCTTGTCGTAATCCATGTTCAACCCCTAGAAGGTGATCACGCCGCGGAGATTGCGACCATCGCGCATGTCCTGATAGCCGGTGTTGATGTCGTCGAGTTTGTAGGTGCGCGTGGCGAGTTCGTCGAGCTTGAGATGGCCGCTCCGATAGAGGCTGAGCAGCTTCGGAATGTGCAACCGGGGGTTGGCTGTGCCGAAGAGGGAACCGACGACCTTCTTCTCCATCAGCACCAGATCCAGGGCATTCAGCGACACCGTTTCCTCGGTAGCGCGATGCAGGTTGGTCACCACCACGGTGCCCCGCTTGGCGGCCATGGCCAAGCTCTTGCCGATCTGATCGCCTTCACCGACGCCCATGGTGTTGACCACGACGTTCGCGCCGCGACCGTAGGTGAGTTCGTCGACCAGCGCGGCGGCCGCATCACTGCTCTCGACGGCGTGGGTGGCGCCGAATTCCAAAGCCTTCTCCCGCTTGAACGCAACCGGGTCCACGGCGACGACGTACTGAGATCCGGTCAGGGCGGCGCCCTGGACCGCGTTGATCCCGATGCCACCGGTGCCGATGACCACCGTTGTGTCACCCGCCTTGACGCCGCCGGCGAACACGGCTGAACCCCAGCCGGTCACGACGCCACAGCCCAGCAGGCAGGCCTTGTCCAGTGCGATGTCGTCGTCGAGTTTGATGCAGTTCGCCTCGCTGACCACGGTGTGTTGGGCGAAAGTTCCCAGCAGACACATGAGGCCGATGTCTTGGCCGCGGGCGTGATGGCGCGAGGTGTGGTCCGAGATCTGCGTGCCGTCGCCGAGATACTGGCCCAGCTCGCACAGGTTCTGCATCCCGGCCGAGCATGCCGAGCACCGCCCGCACGCCGGTATGAAGCCGAAGATGACGCGGTCGCCTGCGGCCAGTCCTTCGACACCCGGCCCCGTCTCGAGTACCGTGCCTGCACCCTCGTGCCCACCGATCATCGGTATCGGCCACGGCAGGTCCCCGGTGACGACATGTTCGTCGGAGTGGCACAGGCCGCTGCCGCCCATCTCGACGAGCACCTCACCGTGCTTGGGCGGATCGAGGTCGACCTCTTCGACACTCCATGCGCCACCTCGCTCCCACAGAATGGCCGCCTGCGTCTTCATCTGGAATCCTCACTCATGCCGAAGTAACTGCGGTATCGGTACTTTCGTCCAGCCTCACAGGAATCCCACCCGGCGCGTGTCCAACTTCTGGACACGGCCTATGACGCCGCAGCGAGCCCGTAGGAACGCAGCGCCTTGTACAGCGTCGTGCGGCTTATGCCCAGTTGTTGCGCGGCTGCCTTCTTGTTTCCTCCGGCGAGCCGGAGGGCAGTGGCAATCGCGTCGCGCTCCGCCTGCTCGATCGGACTCAGCCGTCTCCGGGGCGGGCTCTGGTAGCTCTCGGGGAGGTCGGCAACGGTGACGTCCCCGACGCGGCGCCTCACGCATACATCGCCCACGACGGAGCAGAGTTCGCGGAAGTTTCCTGGCCATTCGTGTCGTGCCAACGCCTCCAGCGCGGCGGGCGTGAACCGCAGCTGCGGTGCCGCGCCCAACTCGTCGAGGACGTTCTTGATCAGAAGGGGAATCTCGGCACGCCGCTGACGCAGCGCTGCCAGGTCCACCCTCTCCCGACAGTCGGCGAGGAGCGCCGCGTACTCCGGCCCCATCCAGTCGGGGGGAACACTGGTGAGGATCACCCGGGCCGTCGCGGATCTGATGGAGGCGGCCATGCGATGGACCGGCGCCGCAGGCAGGGTGTCGACGGATTCGATGACGACGCAGTCGCGTTCGCGCAGGCACTCGTCGAGGCGACGAAACCACGCACGTTCACCCAGCTCGAGGACTTCGCCGCAGTCGAACCATCGGGCAGCCGCGCCGGCCATGGTGCCCGCAGTCGTCGTCCTGCCCGAGCCTGGCTCACCGCAGATCAACGTCCTGGTCCGTGTGCCCGCGCTTACCGCGACGCGGCGGGGCGCGGCTTCGTCGGTCAGCGTGATGACGACGGCGGTGGTACCTGGCACCGGGCTCAGCGAAGCGATCACTTCGCGGCCGGAGACCAATCGGATCGGGAGCATCGCTTCCTGGTTCGTGGGAACGTCGACGGACGCTGCCCGCAGCACGGCCTGATCGTCCGGCTGGACCATCTGCATCGCCGCCGCGTTGGCGAGGAAGATGTCGTCACCGATCGCGATGACGGGCCGTGAGCGTGCCCGTGCGGCGGCATGCTGAAAGTTGTTGAACACGCGTCTTTCCGACTCGCGGGCGTGCTCCAGCAGGCGTTCCCCGACCTGGCGGGCCGAGCGGATCACGAACGGCGCTAGCAGTGGGTGGTCGTCCTCCACCAAGCAGGTGATGTCCAGCACGCCCTCCACCCGCTGGGTGACTGGATGAATGATCGGTTGGCCGTAGCAGCTGAACCGCTTCAAGGATTCGACGTAGTGCTCGTCGCCGCGCACCGCCACGCCCCGCCGGAGCTCGAAGGCGGTGGCAATCGAGTTGGTTCCCGTCGTTTCCTCGCGAAATCGGCGGCCCTCTACGGTGCCGACGTCGTGAAGTTTGGGCCGCAGCCGTTCTTGCCCGAAGCGGAAGTCGGTCAGCAAGGCGTTGCGGTCGGCGAGGATTACCGCGAAACGCGTGCCGGTCAGTTCGGCGGCCATCTCGTCGAGAACCGGTGTCGCCGCAACCATGAGCCGGCTGCGGCGGTCGATCTCCTCGATCGCCGCATCGTCGACCGACGCCGATGGACACAGGCCGCTCATCGCGACCCGACGCCAGGACGTTTCGATGAGCGCCCTGGTGGATCCTTCGAAGCTAGCCGTTGTCACGACATCCCTTGACGAGACTAATCTTTCGTGACGCGTCGCGATTCGCGACGACGTCTCGAACGGCGGCCACGAACTCCGCGGGCCTGTCCAGGTGTACGAGGTGGCTGGCACCGGGAATCACCACCGTGCGCATGTCGGGCCTGCGCCTCGCCACCCGAGCGTGCAGGCCGCCGATCCACGGCGCGCTTTCGGCACCCAGAATCCAGGTCATCGGCACCGGTATGGCCGCCACGGCTCGCAGCGGCACGTGCTCGGCCATCACACCGAAGTAGTACGGATCCCATTCCGCGAGCACGGGTGCGGAGTTCGCCAGCAGCCCCTTGCGCGCGTCGTCGTCGAGCATGTCGTAGACGTTGCCGCCCGACCGCAGGGCCGAGCCGAACCGGAGGAACGCTTCGGCGGCCTCGATCGGGCGGCCGCGCCATTGAGTTAGCTTGAGCCGCAAGGCCGTGGCGAGCACGGCGCGATCGGCATGGCGCAACCCGTGGAAGGGTGCTTCCACAGCGCACAGTGCCGAGAACAGTCCGGGATTCTTGACCGCGGCGGCAAGGGCGACGTTACCGCCCGAGCTCCACCCGACGACCGTTGCTGGGGCCGCCGCCACTTCCTGCAGAAGCAGTGTCAGATCTCGGGCATGAATGCGGTGATCACGAACCGGCCGGTGTCGCGACTGCCCGTAGCCGCGCCGGTCGTAGACGATGACCCGATGGTCCTGCGCAAGCTGGTCGATCACCCCGTCCCAGGTGGTCATGTCCGTGCTGGAGCCGTGCACCAGAACGAGTGGCGGCCCGTCCCCGGCGGTCCGGTAATGCAACGTGGCGCCGGGAGCGTCCAGTGTTGGCATGCGCTTCTTCCGTCGAGCGTCGGTAACCGTTGTGATCGCCGTCACTATGTAACACGATAGAGCTCGTTGTCAAGAAAGATGACACATTTGGTTCAGGTGCGCGTCGCCCGGACGTTTGACGAACCATCGGATGGACGATGTGGCAGCTCCTCATCACGTAACTCTCCGTACCGGCATTGCCGTGACACGGTTGTTGTTCGATGAATGACCGTTGTTACATTCCCCAGCTCGCTAGCTGGAGCGTTGAGCCGCCCGCCGATGGCGCAAGTTGTCACGGGCATGCAATGCCGTGACGCCGACCGGTATGAACAGCGGGGACAGCACGATCATGAAGATCGCGATCGGCAGCAACATGGTCTTCTCACATTTCTTCGCCAGCGACGAGTTAGGACTGAATCCGGCGCGCCACCCGGTAGCGAGCTACCGAAATGCCGCCTGGTTACCGAATTTCAGCGTCACACGGCGAGCCGACGCCGCGGTGTCCAGCTTCTGGACACGACGGGCAGGCCGGCAGGCGCTTCGGGGTGCTGAAAGGAAAGCTACGTTTCGGTGCGGCCGGAGCCGAAAGGCCTTGCGGCGGAATCACCCGGGTGAATCGGCGATCCGGATGACGACAACTCACCCCGGCCCTGGCCAGGATGTGCCCATGGCACCAACAGTTGACCACCTAGCAGACAGCGACTCATTGCTCGCTACGCGCGACCCAGAGCTGACCGCGAGGTTCATCAACGAGGCGCTCCCGCATCTGAGCCAACTCGACGACAGCGCCCGCCGACTGACCTGCAACTGCGTGGATGCCGAAGATCTCGTGCAGGAAACGATGCTCAAGGCGTACGCCGGCTTCAACACCCTCTCCGAGGGGGCGAACGTTCTGACGTGGCTGTTCCGCATCATGATCAGCACCTACATCAGTTACCTCGTCCGCGCGCATCACCGGCCGAGCGAGTACCTCATCGACCGACACCTAGCCACCCGGGATCGACAATCCCCGGACTGGCGACGTTCGTTCGAACTCGACTCGCTGGGCGCGTTGCCCGACATCTCACTAGCGGATTTCTTGTTCGCTACCGAGCCCGAACTCGGCGACCTACCGCTATTCCCATGAGACAAATCGTGTTTCGGGCGGTCTTGCTTCTGCCGTCGTGGGCGGCCGGACTCGTGGTTGCGGCGTGGATCGTTCCGGGAGTTTCGTCGTCGGTACCGGGCTTCGTCATCGCCGTCCTGGTGTTCGCGGTAACGCAGGCGATCCTGTCCTTCTCGATCTTGAAGTTGCCCCACCGGTATGCGTCGCTGCTCCTCGGGGGCACCGGATTGGCATTGACGATCATCGCGTTGATCCTCGCGTCGACTTTGACGAACGGCCTCACTATCGACGGCACGAAATCCTGGCTGGCCACGACGGCTGTGGTGTGGCTGGTGACGACGATCGGGGCGATTACGCTGCCCGAGTTGCTCTTCCGCGATGGGACCGGCTCCGCCTGACCGCATACTCACCGCGGCGGCCCCCGCTCATTGATTGAACTTGCGATTTCGCCCGACGACGAAGGGAGCGGTGATGGGAGACACCCATGATGATCCGACGGATCACTTTCGGACCACGCAACCGCACGCTGGCATCGTGTTGAAGGACAACTTCTTCTGGCCAGGGCTGATCCTGCTGGCCGTATCGACGTTCGGGTCGATCAGCACGGCGGTGGCTGCCGCCTATCGAAATTTCGAATGGTTGTCCACCACGATCCTCATCGCCGTTCTCGGCGCGGTCGCCGGAGCGCTGTGGTTCGTCGTGGAGAATCGCCGCGTGACCCGCATCGAAGCGCAGTGGGACGCCGCGCACCCAGGTAGTCGGCCGCCCCCGCGCTCTCGCTGATCACTTGCTGGCTTAACTGCGTACGGTCGTCGGCGGTTCCATGCTGAACTCGATCTCGCGGAACCCGGCTTGGTTGGGGTGATGGTGTTTGCGATTCGCGTCGAATATTCCGGTCTGTCGCCTCATTGAGCACAAAAGGCGGAGGTCGACGTCGGCAATGCAATATGTCGGCGTGGTTGAAAAGCGTTGTGATTCGGCTAGACACACGCCGTTTTCCCAGATCATGGTCTGGCCATCCCATGAGAGGTCGGTCGTCGATTCACCCTGCCCCGCCGACGCGTAGACGTACGCGGCGGTGCAGCGCAGCGACGCTGATCGAGCCAGCAGACCTCGATCTTCGGCGCGGCCGATGGTGACGGGGCTTCCAGACAGGTTGGTGAGCACCGTGGCGCCGGCCAGGGCGGCGTGAGCGCTGGGCGGAATGGGGATCCACATGTCTTCACAGATCTCAACGTGAAGCGTGAAGCCGGTCATGTCGGACGCGGTGAACAGCAGGTCGGGACCGAACGGCGCTCTTACGCGGGTTGTGCCGCGCCCCAGGGCGATTTCGCCGCAGATGTCGTCGCCTGCCGCCATCTGGCGAAGTTCGTAGAACTCACGGTAGGTCGGTAGATAGGACTTTGGCGCGACGCCCAGTATGCGGCCGCGGTGGACCACGACGGCGGTGTTGTAGATGCGGTGCCGATGGCGCAGCGGGGCGCCGACCACCAGAACCGGGATCAACCCGATGGAAGCTTGGACAATGCGTCGAAGTCCGTCTTCGACGCCGTCCAGGACGGTGTCTTGCATCAGGATGTCGTCGAGGGAGTAGCCGGACATTGCTAGTTCGGGGAAAACCGCCAGTGCGGCGCGTTCGTCGTGGCATTGGCGCGCGATGTCGAGCACCGCTTCTGCGTTGGCCGCTGGATCGCCCAGCGTGGTTCGCATGGTGCACGCCGCGACGCGGACGGTGCGCGCTCGATCGTGGGAGTCGTAGACGTCCATAGCTGAGTGTTCCAGGTGCTGGTCTGTCCGGCGGCGGGAAGTCGCGGTCAGGCGGCTTCTGGGTTTTCCAGAATCATTGCCACCCCTTGCCCTGAGCCGATGCACACGCCGATGGCGCCGTAGCGGAGCTGTCGTTCGCGCAGCTCGGTGGCTAGTGTCAGGACGTACCGTGCACCCGTGGCTCCGAACGGATGCCCGATGGCCACGGCTCCCCCGTTCGGGGTGAGTTTGTCGTCGGGGACCTGAAATCCGTCGAGTTGGTTGGGCAGCTCTCGTATTACACCGAGAGCTTGCGCGCTGAAGGCCTCGTGGATTTCCCACACGTCGATCTGTTCAGGGCTCAAGCCCGCGCGTCGCAGCGCCAGCGGTAGCGCCCACGCCGGCGCGATGCCCATCAACAATGGATCGTTGCCGTAGACGGCCGTGGACACCACCCGGGCCAACGGGTTGACGCCGAGTTCGTCGGTCCGTGCGGGCGAGGCCAGGATCAGCGCGGCGGCCCCGTCGGACAGCGGTGTGGAGTTGCCGGCGGTCATTTGGGTGGTCCCGGGCTGGGCGGGTAGGGCTGCCAGCAGCTCGCGGGTGGTGTCATCGCGGATGAACTCGTCGTGACTTACGGTGCGGAGTGGGGTCTTTCGGGTCGCGGGGATCGTGACGGGCATGATCTCCTTGGCGAGCCTGCCCGAGTCTCGGGCGGCGCGCGCATGCTGCTGGGAGCGCAGCGCGAATGCGTCGATCTCTTCGCGACTGAGTTGGTAGCGATCGGCGACGTTCTGCGCTGTTTCGATCATGCCGATGTAGGCGTTGCGACCCAGCAACGAGGGGTTGGGCGGGCCGCCGGCGCCGGACCACATGGTGTCGAGTAGCAGTTGGGGTCCGCGCGGGCTGAACGGGGCCTCGCCTTTCATGTACGCGAACCCCGAGCGGGACATCGACTCGGCGCCGCAGGCGATCCCGACACCGAGGTCGCCGGCTTTGATCGCATGCGCGATCATGGCCGTGGCGCTCAGCGAGGATCCGCAGAATCTGTTGACCGTCACTCCCGCTGCCCGGTCGGGGAAGCCGGCGGCCAGCGCCGCCCAACGGGCGAGATCTCCCATGCCTTCATGCGCGGGGTTTACACACCCGGCGACGACGTCTTCGACCTGGTCGCGATCAACACCGACGCGTTCACAGGCCCCAGCCATGGCGAGCCCGAGCAGGTCGTCGAGCCGCAGGTGCGACAAGCCTCCGCCGTAGCGGGCGAAGGGGGTGCGCACCCCGCCGAGCAAATAGGCCTCGGTCACCGTGTTCTCCTGTCGTGCACTCGTCCTGACGGGCGGCGGCTTGGGTAAGAGATCACTATCCGTCTGCACGGGACGAGTTGTCTTCATCCGGCTGTCTTTTCACCCGGGTGAGAGGCTGATCGTTTCGTCAAGGTCAACGCATGTTCGAGACGGTGAAGAGTCCGACCATGCCCAGTCCGTACAGGATGACGACGGCCAACGAGTCCACCCCCAGGCGGGCGATGCGGCGGCGGGGCCGAAACAGCAGACCCGCCGCGTAGATCAGTGTCAACGCGATCCCGAGCGCCGTGAGATAGATGTCGGTGCGCTGCGCAGCCGGCAACACCGCGTGCCCCGACAGCAGCGTCGCAGGGACGAAGAGCACCGGCAGGAAGGCGTTCCCGCCGAAGATGTCCGATACCGCGAGTTGGTAGTCGCCATGACGCACCGACCGCAGGGCGGAGGACAGTTCGGGTAGCGAGGTGGCCGCGGCCAACACGGTTGCCCCGAACAGCACACCGGACAGACCGATCTGGTCGGCGATGGCGTCACCGCTGCGCTCCAACACGACGCCGGCGATCAGCGTGACCGCGGCGGCGAGGCCGAAGCTCATCACCGCCCTGGCAGTTCTGGTGCCCGCGGCAGTGGCCCGCCGCTCGGTCATCGCGGTGCGGTGTCCACAGGGCTGCTGCTGGCCGTCGGGCGGCTGTCCCGACTCCTGCCAGGGCAAGGACCGTGCTGCCCGCTGCAACAGGACCACGCCAAGCACCCACACCAGCAGGATCAGCACCGGGGCGGGTGTCAGTCGCACTGTGATCAGCGTTGCGGGCAGCTGGGTGCCGCCGATCACAATGGCCAACACCGCGACCACCAGCGCGGCCTCCAGCACCAACACAAGCGACGCCGCGCGATAGGTGAGCGGCCTCGATCCGCGCACGCCGAAGGCGTCGATAGCCACCAGCACCACCGTCTGGATGGCGATGCCGCCGAGGATGTTGCCCACCGCCACACCGATATTGCCCGACACAGCCGCGGCGCCGACTATGGCGATCTCGGGCAGATTGGTGGCGATGGCCAACAGGATCAGGCCGCCGAGCGCCGAGCCGAGGCCCAGCCGCATCGTCAGCACATCCGTTTGGTCCGATAGCTGTATGCCCGCCGCCCAGATCGCCGCTCCCGCAGCGAGAAACATCACCACGAGCAGCCACACCGGTAATCCGCTCACGACGCAGTCTTGCGTCCGCGGTTCGCAGACCACCTCAGTATCGGCCGTGCCGTCATGGCGCTTCGGTTCTCCTACGCACTAGAAGGTTTCCGCTGCCTCCCAGCATGTTTGGGGCTTCGCCTCTGATGGTGGCGATCTCCGCCGCGTCCTCGAACGCGACTTGGTTGGCGGCGTGGAGTACAGCGCGCACGTCGCCGGCCGGTATGACCGCGGCGCCGGAGGCATCGGCGAAGACGTAATCACCGGGACGGATTGCCACCCCGCCGATCACCACCGGACCGTTCGCCTCGTAGGGGGTGACGGTGTCACCGCCCCATCGCGTTGTTTCACCACGGCAGTAGATGGCCAGGTCGTAGTGCTCGAGTTCAGCAAAGTCGCGCACCCGCCCGTCGGCAAGAATGCCTGCAAGCCCATGGTTTTGGACACGCGACAGCTTGGTTCCGCCGCCCAGTGACGCATCGGTGTAGCCGTTGCTCGCCAAGACTAGAACGCGGCCGTCGGCACCGTCTTCGATGGCTTTGTAGAACACCCTCTTGAAGTTGTAGCGCTCGGGCGGCAAGGCGGTCCCGCACGCCGGGAAATAGGAGATGGTCACGGCGGGGCCGAACAGCCGACGACCGGGCGTGGGGCTCACCAGGTCGAGGAGATGACAACGATGACGGTGCAGTCGCCCCATCGCGTCGACGATCTCGGCGGTGCGCACCCGACTGGCGAGTGCGTCGAGGGACTCCATCATCGGGCCGGGAAAGGGATGCGCCAGGACTGGGCGCCGCGCAGGTCAAGCCGTACGTCGGTCGGGGTTTGCACTAGCCGGGCCAGCACGTGGTCGCATCCCGGGCAGCGCACCACGAGGCCCGGGGCGCGGTGATAGACGTGACTCTCCGCGAAGACCCCGACACGACCACATCCCGCGCAGGTCAGCGTGGCGGTGGTGACATCGAATCCCAGCACGTCCGCGAAGGCACCCGCGGCGGCGTTACCGTCGACGTGTGTTGGTTCTGTCATGATTCCTTCTTCCTCGATTAGCTGCTCGGGCCGAACCGCTCGGTCCGGATGTCTGATGGCTGGTGCCCCTGTCCAATCAGCATTGCCGTCACCGATTCTACGAATGCCGTTGGGCCGCAGACGTAAACGCGGATGCGGTCGCCGCGGGCCCATCCCGGCAATGCGAGGTCACTGACGCCGATCCGGCCGGGCGGCCGGGCGGTCTGCGGTGCGGCCGCCCGGGTATAGACCACGGCGACGTGCAGCCAGTCACAGTCGCGCTCGAGGCGGGCCAGCTCTTGGGCGTAGTAGACGTCGGCGGGACTGCGCGCCGAGTACACGAGCCGAAACTCCGCACCGCCCAGCAGCATCCGCTGTCGCAACATCGCCATCAACGGTACGATGCCCGATCCGCCAGCGACCAATAGAATCCGCGTCTCATCGGTGGGTCGCCAAACGAACCAGCCGCCGATGGGTCCGCGAAGCTCGATTTCCTCGCCTGGGCCCACTCCCGTGAGATAGGGCGAGACCTCTCCGTCGGCGATCTGCTGCACGGTGAGCTCGATGCGCTCACCGTCGGTCGGCCTGCTCAGCGAATAACTGCGTTGTGCGCTGTACCCGTCCTCTGCGGTGAGCTTCAGATCAATGTGTTGACCAGCCAAGTGGCCGCGCCAACCCGGCACGGCAAGCCCGATCGTCTGTGCAGAGGCGGTCTCGGGTTCGGAAGCCACCACACGCGCAACCCGCCACCGTAGCTTCGACGTCAAACCATCGTCCACGACTCAATCTCCGGTGTAGCGTTGTTCGCGCCACGGGTCACCGTAGTTGTGATAACCCAAACCCTCCCAGAATCCGGCTGTGTCGCTGTTGCGCAACTCAATGGATCGCACCCACTTCGCGGACTTCCAGAAATACAAGTGCGGCACCAGTAACCGCGCCGGGCCTCCGTGCACCGGGCTCAGCGGTTCGCCCTGGTAGCCGTAGACGATCCAGGCCTTCCCGCCGAGAAGATCGACTACCGGGATGTTGGTGGTGTAGCCGCCGTAGGAACCGATCAGCGCGAATTCGGCGGTGGTGTCGATCGTTTCGAGAAGTGTGTCGAGCGAAACGCCTTCCCATTTGGTATCCAGTTTGGACCAGGTGGTGACGCAGTGGATGTCGACAGTGAGCTGCTCGCTGGGCAGTAGGTTCAGCTGGGCCCACGTCCAGCCGTGTTGGCCGCCATGCTCGTCGCGAATCGTGAATCGCCAGTCGTCGAGGTCGATCTGCGGAGTCGGTCCTGCTTGCAGTACCGGGAAGTCCGCAGTCAGATGCTGGCCGGGTGGCAACGGGCGGGCCGGCTCAGTGCGGCGCCCGCGAAACCCTCTGTTGGAAACAGTCATTAGCGTTCCTTGTCGTGCTGAGTCATGGATCGAGTTCGGCTCGTTTTCATCCGCTATCCGGTGTTTTCCCTGTTTCCGGGGATGGCCGTCGGAGCCATTGGTGCACGCACCGTCGGCGTGAACTTGTTTCCTCCGGTGGGGTTGATGCTCTTCTCGGTCGGCGCGGTGGGCGGCGCACCCGGGGCCGGGGATTGCGTGGTGATGGTTGTCGTCGTTGACGATTGGGTGGTCGACGGCGCGTTCGAGTCGTTACCGCTACAACTGGCGATCGACGCCGCCAACCCAGCCAGAACCGCCACACCTCCCACGACACGTGCCAGGCGAACGGCATTCGAGTTTTCCATCATGACATCTCCAATCGATTCGTTTTGATAGCTGACTCACCGCAGTGGTGCGGGTGAGAACCTTTGGTAGCCTGGTTTATTCATGCTCGTATCAGCCGCTTCCAGGCAGCTCAGTGGACGCGCCGGAACCCCGCATGATGCAGAGGGCTAGGCGTGCCAACGGAAGTGGAGAGCCGGCCGTCGCATCCAGTCGCATGGAATGCCCCTACACCCGATATACGGCACGCGCGCCGTCGGCCAAGGTGCTGAACGGATGAAAGCATTCCGCGCAGTACCGCTGGTAGAGCGGGCGCTGTAGATGCTGCTCGTGGCACGGGTCGCACGCCAGTGCCTGGACCCCGCAGCACTTCATCACGTAGATCCATTCGGCTGGTTTGAAACACTGACCGATCACCCTGAAGGGACGCACCGTGTTGTCGACCGTCTTGGTGTCACAAAGGCGTTCGTCCTCACCGATGTCCAGGATCTCGTCGACAGGACGTTCCAGGAGACGTACGGCCATCACGGTGCCCTCCTTTCCGACGATGCGCCGACCGCCGCCGCGTGATTACGACGTGTGTCGCGGCGGGTGCGGCGGACATGGGCCTCGTCGCGCGTCCGCTGAACCATGTGTGGGTAATGCAGCTCGAATGCCGGTCGCACCGAGCGGATTCGGGGCAGTTCGGTGAAGTTGTGCCGCGGCGGCGGACAAGTGGTGGCCCACTCCAGCGAGTTGCCGTAACCCCACGGATCGTCGACCATGACCGGTTCGCCGTAACGGGAGCTCTTGAATACGTTCCATACGAACGGCAGTACGGATGCGCCAAGGATGAACGCGCCGATCGTCGATACCACATTCAGCGTCGTGAATCCGTCGGTAGCCGAATAGTCGGCATAGCGGCGCGGCATGCCGGCAGCGCCGAGCCAGTGGTGCACCAAGAACGTGGCGTGAAAACCGATCAGGGTCAGCCAGAAATGCAGCTTGCCCAACCGCTCATCCAAGAGCCGACCGGTCATCTTCGGAAACCAAAAGTAGATGCCCGCGTAGGTCGCGAACACGATCGTGCCGAACAAGACGTAGTGAAAGTGCGCCACGACGAAGTACGAGTCGGTGACGTGGAAGTCGATCGGCGGGCTGGCCAGCAACACACCCGACAGGCCACCGAGCAGGAAGGTGACCAGGAAGCCCACCGAGAACAACATTGGCGTCTCGAACGTCAACTGGCCCTTCCACATCGTGCCGATCCAGTTGAAGAACTTGATGCCAGTCGGCACCGCGATCAGGAACGTCATGAAGCTGAAGAACGGCAGCAACACCGCACCGGTCGCGTACAGGTGATGCGCCCACACCGCGATCGACAAACCGCCGATCGAGGTGGTCGCATAGACCATTCCCGTGTAGCCGAACAGTGGTTTGCGTGAGAACACCGGGATGATCTCGGTGACGATGCCGAAGAACGGCAGCGCGATGATGTACACCTCGGGGTGGCCGAAGAACCAGAACAGATGCTCCCACAGCATGGTCCCGCCGTTGGCCGGGTCGAAGATGTGCGCGCCCAGGTGGCGATCGGCGGCCAACCCGAACAGCGCAGAGGTCAGGAGCGGGAACGCGACCAGGACTATCACGCTCGTCACCAGGATGTTCCAGGTGAAGATCGGCAACCGGAACATCGTCATACCCGGGGCGCGCAGGCACACCACGGTGGTGATCATGTTGACTGCGCCCAAAATGGTCCCAAGACCACCGACGATCAGGCCCATGATCCACAGATCCCCTCCCGCACCCGGCGAGTGGACGGCATTCGATAGCGGGGTGTAGGCGGTCCAGCCGAAGTCGGCGGGACCGCCAGGGGAAGCAAAGCCCCCCAATGCGATCAGCGCGCCGAGCAGAAACAGCCAGAAGGACAACGCATTCAACCGGGGGAACGCCACGTCGGGAGCGCCGATCTGAAGTGGCAGAACCAGGTTGGCGAACCCGAACACGATCGGAGTCGCGTAGAACAGCAGCATTACCGTGCCGTGCATGGTGAACAGCTGGTTGTACTGCTCGTTGGACAGGAACTGCAAGCCAGGCGAGGCCAGTTCGGTGCGCATCAACAGCGCCATCAGCCCGCCGACGAAGAAGAACGCGAAGCAGGTGACGACGTACATCATGCCGATCACCTTGTGATCGGTGGTCGTCACCAGCTTGTAGAGCAGTGTGCCCTTGGCGCCCAATCGCGCTGGAAAGGGACGCCCGGGCTGCAGCTCGCCGATGAAGGGTGCGTGGATTGTCAACGGTCCGGTTCTCCACTGCCCTGCGCACTTTGGGCGCTCCCCGCAGATGCGGGGAGCGCGTCGAGCAGTTGATGCCAGCAGGCCGCGAACGGCGTCACCACATCATCGAACCCAGGATTTCCCATCTGTGCCCCCCTCCATTCCCGATCGCGATCGCGCCACGCAGCGCCGCCCGCTGCCCTAATCGGACACTTGGAGACCGTTGCGTCGGCTCCCGGCAATGAGCATGCCGCGCGGCGAGGCGAGCTGTCCTCGCCCGGCCGCATCATTCACCCGGGTGAGAAGCCTTCCTAGACTTCGGTTCCGGCATGGGGATGCCCTCGCTGGCGTGGAAGCGCGCATCCTTTTCCGACGACAGCCCGATCGAGACGACTGAACGATCGAAGAAGAGGTCGGTCAGGTAGGCCAGCCCCACCGCCCAGCGATTGACGAACCGCGGGATCGCATAGAGGTGGTAGGCGCGGGTGACAACTTTGGCCGCGAGCCCGGACAACTGGACGTTGAGGGGGTTGGCCACGGCGTGGCGAGGGCCGAGGTCGACCACCAGTCCCAAGTTGCGGTGTTTGTAGATCTTTTTCCTGCCGTAGCCGAGGCTCGCAGCGACGTTGTGCCCCAGAACCTTTCCCTGCCGCGTCGCGTGTTGTGCGGTCGGCGGGGTGATCTTGCCGGGCTGGGTGAGGTCGGGCACCGCTGCGGCGTCCCCGGCTGCGAACACGTGCGGATGGCCGGGTACCCGTAGGTCGGAATGCACCCTGAGCCGACCCTTCTCGGTCGGCAGGCCGAGTTCCTCGATCAGCGGAGCACCGGTCACACCGGTCACCCATGCCACGGTGTGGGTTCGGATCAGCGAATCATCGCTGAGCACAACGTGTGCTGCGTGGACTTCCTTCAGTGTGACGCCCAGCCGGACGTCGATGCCACGGATCTCCAGCACGCGCCGCGCTGCCGCGCCGAGCTTCTCCCCCACTTCGGGCATCACTTGTTCGGCCAGGTCCAGCAACACGAACCGGACGTCGTCCCGGTCGAGGTTCATCTGTTTGGCGGCTGAATCGGCCAGCGCCCGCAGCTGCAGCACCAGTTCGGTCCCTGAATACGATGCGCCGACAACCACGATCGTTCGCCGCGCCGCCGCCCTACCGGCGTCGTCGTCAACGTCGGCCAATTCCAGTTGTTCCAATAGGTGGTCGCGCAGATATAGCGCCTCAGCCGTCGACTTCAGCCCCCGCGCGTACTCTGCGAGCCCGGGCACGTCGAACAGTCGGGTCACCGATCCCGGCGTCAGGACGAGGCGATCCCACGACATGGTCCGCATGCGCTCTTCTGGGTCGGTGAACATGACTGTGCGCCCGTCGAAGTCAACACTGTCGACCCTGCCGCGGATGTGCTGCACGCCGCGCAGCGTGTTGGCGAGCGGAATCGCGACGAAGCGGGCGTCGAGAACGCCGCCCGCCACATCGGGTAGCAGCGGTGTGTACAGCATGTAATCGACCGGCGAGATGACCGAGATATCGGCCGACGCGTTGTGTTTGCGGAGCTGCCGCACCAGATGACGGGTGCACTCGAAACCGGTGAACCCGCCGCCGACGATTACGACAGAAGTCATGATGACGAGCGCTTTACTCGGTGCGGCCGCAATTGGGTCAACACCCGTCGGGGCAGCCGTCGTTGATCCACAACTCGATCGAGCGTATGGCGTCGTCCGGTACTGGGTCGAAACCAACTGGCATGCGGGGGAACTTCGCATCAGGACCGGAGCCGAATGGCGGCTCGCCTTTCAAGGACAGGATCAAGTTCGAGTGCGCTCCGTCACCGAGAACCAGGATCGGGTGTCCAAGCACCTTCGTTGCGACGAACTCATCGCGAGTGACATCGCGCCAGAAGGCGTGGTGCGGTGGACCCACCTCAGTTCCTGGACCGTTGACGGCCGCGTCGAGAATATCAACGACCTCGCGAAAAGTACTGATGCCCATCTCTTCTCTACTCTCTGGTTGCGGTTCACGCCGCACCTTCTCAAGGTTTAACGTTCACTCTTTTGGATGTTGTCCCGCGCTGAGGTGGGGTACGCGTCGAGCAGTTGCCGCCAGGAGGCTGCGAACTTGGCGACGCCGTCGTCTTCCAACACCGCGAAGACGTCGGCGAGGTCGACGCCGACGTCGCTGACGCGGTCGAGCACCGCTCGTGCGTGAGAGGCCGTGCCGGTGATGGTGTCGGCGACGATGACGCCGTGGTCGGCGACTGCCTCCAGAGTGTGTTCCGGGATGGTGCTCACAGTGTGCGGTGCGATCAGTTCGGTGACGTACATGGTGTCGGGGTAGGCGGGGTTCTTCACCCCCGTGGATGCCCACAGCGGCCTCTGCACGTGGGCACCGGCGTAACTGAGTGGTGCATAACGCGCTCCGGCTTCGAATACGTCCTGGTAGGCCGCATAGGCCAGGCGAGCATTCGCAATTGCCGCCTGTCCGCGCAGCGCCATGGCGGAATCAGTGCCGATCGCTTCCAAGCGCCGATCGATTTCGGTATCGACGCGGGAGACGAACAGAGAAGCCACCGAATGGATTCCGGCGAGGTCACGCCCAGCCTGTTGCGCGGCTTCCAGTCCGACCAGATATGCATCCATCACCTGCCGGTGACGCTCGAGGGAGAAGATGAGTGTCACGTTGACCGAAATGCCCTCGGCCACTGTGGCGGTGATCGCCGCCATCCCGGCCGTCGTGGCGGGAATCTTGATGAAGAGGTTGGGCCGGTCGACGATCTTCCACAGCTCGGCGGCTTGGCTGACCGTCGCCTCGGTGTCGTGAGCCAGCCGCGGATCGACCTCGATCGATACCCGCCCATCCACGCCGCAGGAGGCTTCCCACTGCGGTCGAAGGACGTCGCAGGCAGCCCGCACGTCGTCGGTGATGATGGTGCGGATCGCCGACTCGGGCCGCACGCCGCGTTCGGACAATTGGGCGAGCTGCCGCGCGTAGGCCTGCCCGTGTGAGATCGCGTGCTGAAAGATCGACGGATTCGTGGTTACGCCCACGACGTTTCTGGTGTCGATCAGCTGCTGCAGGTTGCCTGATGCCAGGCGGTCACGGGATAGGTCATCCAGCCAGACCGATACCCCCGCCGCTGACAATGCGTTCAGAGTGAGGTTCTGCATCATTGCGGAGCCGCCTGCACCTGGTCGCGGCGCGTTCGCACGCCGATCAAGACGGCGCCGAACACGATAACCGGCAAGATGGCGGCGGCCAGCATCTGCCGATCGCGCGCCGACACGTGCTGACACCGAGCAGGGCAGCGCTCAGTCATCGCTGCTCGACTCAACCGTGGCCGCCTGTGCTCCACCAGATCTGCTGTGGGAAGCGAGCTTCCATTCGGGACGCACATAGTGGCAGGTGTAACCGCCGGGGTAACGCTGCAGATAGTCCTGATGTTCTGGTTCGGCTTCCCAGAAGGCACCTGCCGGCGTCACCTCCGTGACCACCTTGGCGGGCCACCGCCCGGATGCGTCGACATCGGCGATGGTGTCGCGCGCGATGCGCTTCTGATCGTCATCGAGATAGAAGATCGCCGACCGGTAGCTGGTGCCGACGTCGTTGCCTTGGCGGTTCTTCGTCGTCGGGTCGTGGATTCGGAAGAAGAATTCGAGCAGGGTGCGGTAATCGGTTTTGGCGGGGTCGTAGGCGATCTCGATCGCCTCGGCATGGCCGGGGTGGTTGCGATACGTGGGATGCTCGTTTTGGCCGCCGGTATAGCCGACCCGGGTCGATTCGACGCCGGGCAGCTGTCGGATGAGGTCCTGGACGCCCCAGAAGCATCCGCCTGCGAGAATCGCGACTTTGGTGTCGGTCATCGTTGCTTCTCGGCGAGTTCGGAATCATTGTGCTGTGCCGAGTTGTTGGTGGTTTCGAAGATGCTCAGGTAGTGCCCGTAGCCTTCGTCCTCGAGATCGTCCCGGTGGATGAAGCGCAGTGCTGCGGAGTTGATGCAGTAGCGCAGGCCGCCCTCGTTGCGAGGTCCGTCGGTGAAGACGTGGCCCAGGTGGCTGTCGCCATGGCGCGAGCGTACTTCGGTGCGCAGCATGATGTGGCGGTGGTCGGGCTTTTCGACGATGTTGTCGCCGTCGATCGGCTTGGTGAAACTTGGCCAGCCGGTGCCGCTGTCGAACTTGTCGACCGAGGCGAACAACGGCTCACCAGATACCACGTCGACATAGATGCCGGGTTCGTGGTTATCGAGGTATTCGCCGGTGAAGGGGCGCTCGGTGCCGCCTTGCTGGGTGACGTAGTACTGCTCGGCGTGCAACGCGCAAATCGCCGCCGGATTCTTCTGGTAGTCGTGTGTCACAGGTGCTCCTCGTGGTGAGTGTGGGGCTTGGTTTGCCGCCGCTACGCCAATGGTCTAGTTGCGGCCGGCCATGATGCCGCCATCGACGTTGAGAATCGTGCCGGTGATCCAGCTTGCTTCCTCGGAGAGCAGAAAGGTGATGGCGTTGGCGACGTCGCCGGCGGTTCCGACGCGGCCGAGGGGATGAAGTGGTGCGAATGTCGCCAGCGTGTCATCGATCTCGCCTTTGGGGATGAACCGCTCATAGAGAGGTGTTTTCACCACCGCCGGTGCGACCGCGTTGACGCGGATCTTATGGCCGGCCAGTTCGATGGCCAGGTTGTGTGTGAGGGCGTGTAGCCCTGCCTTCTGCATCGAGTACCCCGACGATGGCGTCGCGCCGATGGCCTGATGCGCCCACATGGCGCCGATGTTGACGATTGACCCGCCATTGCCTTCGGCGACCATGCCGGCGACCACTGTCTGGGTGAGGAAGAACAACGCGAAGTTCAGATCGAGGTAGGAATCATAGGCCTGGGAGTCGTAGTCCAGGAATGGCTTCGGGATGAAGTACCCGGCCGCGTTGACCATCAGCGTTGCGTCGCCGTGCTGCTCCGATAGTGCGCGCTGGACATCGGTAACCGCGGATCGGTCGGTCAGCTCGGCGGCGATCCCCCAGGCATGGCCTCGTCGGTTCAGCTGGTCCACGGTGTCATCAACACGATCTTTCGAGCGTCCGATGATTATCGCGCTGCCACCGCGATCGATGACGTCAAGCGCGACTTGGCGTCCCATGCCGGCACTGCCGCCAACGACAATGATCTTCTTACCCTCGAACTCTGCGCCCATCGGTGAGGCTCCTTTGTTTCATTTCTTCACCTGCTACGCCGCGTTGAACGTTTCGTTGTCGTGACGCCGAAACATTTGTCGACGGCCGTGCAGGTCTGTCGGAAGTCAAGCCTGGCCCGCCTAGGGGTGAGCTGTCGTCACCCCGCAACGCCAATCACCCGGGTGAGTGCGAGCGAGAAGTGATGGGCCGAGATCCGCATGCGGTTCCGCATGTACAGCCGATGCGCCGTAGCCCGATCGCTTCCCACGCCGGAATCCAGGTGGACTCCTTCGCACCGGCGACGCCCGGCCTCAGCGATCACCCAGCGCAGAAGTTCGTCGGCAAATCCCTTGCCACGCGCCGTCTCCAGCGTGCTCAGATCGTCGATGTACACGTGGTATCCGCAAGCGGTCGACCACAACTCGCGGAAACCAACGATTGATACCGCCGCACCCGAGGAATGCTCGAAAACACCGACCAGCCGATAGCCCGTGGGTCGAAGCTTGGTGTCGATCAAGTCGATAACGGCGCCGACCGTCTTCCAGCGAGGCCTGAGCAACAGCATTGCCTCGGCGGCTTGCGCCGTCTCGCCTTCCATGATCTCGCGGATCAGAGCCACGGATTGAGGTCATCCCAGGCCAGGGTGTCGTCTTCGTCGACGATGTGCATGGCTGCTTCCTCGGCCGACGCAGCGCCGCCGTCGATCCCCACATCGTGGGCGCGGTAATCGGTGGTGGGATCCGTCGGGTCGACGCCGAAGGCGACGAGCCGCCCTGCACGGCTGTCCCCGACCTGATCGTCGATCGGCTCGCCGTCGCCGTCGGTGCTGTCGCCGATTCCGTCGCCATCCCACCGGTCGGTCACGTCGGGCACCTCACGGGCCAGCCGGCGCGCCAGAGGTTCATGGGTGCGCGCTTCATCGACGGTCAGTCCCCACACCCCGAGTTCGCGCGGACTTTCCGGGGGTGAGTAGCCTTCATCGAGGTCGATGCCCGTCTGTTCTGAGTCCAGGCTTTCTTCAGGTTCGAGCAGATGGGCTGCCACGTCGTCGAACTCAGAAATCCCCATCGGCGCGGTCTCCGTTTCCTATCGCGGTCTCGCCGCACAGCGCGCTCGGCTGTACCGGCTTTCGGCCATGAGCGTCCCGCGCAGTGGGGCGAGCTGTCCTCGCCCACTGCGTGATTCACCCGGGTGA
This sequence comes from Mycobacterium sp. URHB0044, assembly GCF_000620625.1. Lineage (GTDB taxonomy): Bacteria > Actinomycetota > Actinomycetes > Mycobacteriales > Mycobacteriaceae > Mycobacterium. The sequence continues at coordinate 109,957 of NZ_JIAW01000004.1, forward strand.
GAAGCCTTGTGCGCTTCTGCGAAGCGGTTCAAAGATGGTCCCTCAGTTCGCCGAGGAGGGTGGATTTACTGCGTGCTCCAACCATCCGGGCGACCGGTTGGCCATCCTTGAACACGATCAGGGTGGGAATCGACACCACTTGGTACTGCCGAGCCGTCACGGGGTTGGCGTCGACGTCGAGCTTTGCCACAGTGAGGCGTTCGACATTCTCGGCAGCGATTTGTTCGAGCACTGGCGCCACCGCGCGGCAGGGACCGCACCATTGAGCCCAGAAGTCCACCAGTACGGGTGTGGCGCTGTCCAGGACGTCGGCCGTGAACGAGGCATCGGTGACAGTGATCGGATGGGGCTGGGTCATTTTGGGATGGTGTCCTTCCTGATTGTGACATCGGTTGTGGCACTGTCTGACTGGTCGAGCCAGCGCTGCGCGTCCAGCGCGGCTTGGCAGCCGGTCGCGGCGGCGGTGACGGCTTGGCGATACCGGCGGTCGATCAGGTCGCCGGCGGCGAAAACGCCATCGACATGGGTGTGGGTACCCTGCCCCCGGGTCAGGACATAGCCGCTGGCGTCGACGTCGACCAATCCCACCAACAGCTCAGAGCGCGGCGTCTGACCTATGGCCACGAACACCGCGGCGAGGTCGATGTCGTACTCGGCGGCTGAGTGCAACCCGCGTACCCGCAGCCCTGTCACGTGGCGCCGGCCCTTTACGGCGAGCACTTTCGTGGAGCCGACGACAGCGACATTGGGCTGAGCACGCAGCCGGGCAACCATGGCAGTGGATGCGCGCAGCCGGGGCCGATTGTGGATGACGGTCACCCGGCGGGCGAGCGGCGCGAGAAACAGAGCCTCTTCGGTGGCAGCGTCGCCGCCGCCGATGACGGCGACCTCGCGGTCGGCGAACTGCTCACCATCGTGTTTGGCGCTGGCGCTGACTCCATTGCCTTGCAGCTCGTGCTCCCCCGGCACGTTGAGGGCCCGGTTGACTGAACCCATCGCAAGGATCAGGGCGGATGCGTGACGCAGCTCGTCGTCGACGGCGACTGACTTGACCTCACCGTCCACATCGAACCCGTCGACGTCGCCGGTGTGAAACTCGGCGCCGAAACGGTGTGCTTGTGCGCGCATCTCGCGCGCAAGGGTGGGTCCGCACACCGGCGCAGAATGGCCGGGGTAATTGTCGATCTGCCCCGCGGCCATCAGGTTTCCGCCGGGCACATGGCCCTCGACGACCAGGGTGTCGAGTCCTGCCCGCGCGGCGTAGATGGCCGCGGTGTAGCCGGCGGGACCCGAGCCGATGATGAGGACGTCACGAATTCGGCCCGCTCCCTCGATCAAAGCGGGACGCCTACGCTGCACGCAGGCGTAGCGGTGAGCCGTACATCGCCGCATTGCGTGCGCAATGGGATCGGTTCGAACTGCCGGCACCGAATCTCGGCAAGCATTGCGCGAAGTCGCGGTTCTTCTTGGCTGCCGATGTACCCGTCTAGCCACTGGGTCAGCCTGTGGAATACCGCCGCCGGCAACGTGATCCGGCTGGACACAACGGCGTTGAGGATTCGATCGATCGCGAGATGATCTTCGCCGGAGCCCAATTCAACAAATGTAATGGTGCGCTCATAGCCCGCCAGGCACGCGTCTGCGGCATCGGCAAGCAACCACGCCATGTTCGCATCCGAGATGATCGACGAGTCAGACGTGGTCAGCGTCGGCGATGACGACCCAGGGGGTCTAACCCTGAAGGTTGGAACCAATGTCGCAGTCACGTCAGGCCGCGCTGTCCGCCGGCATGGCAATGCGATGGGTTGCAGGCCAGGTGATGTCGCAGTGAACGCCGTAGCGACGCGGCCGCGAATGAACGTAAGTTGCCCACCTGTCCGGCATCACAGTGCCACCACTGCCTGCAGGATGTCGGACGCGCTGAGAAGCGTCTTCCCACACGTCGGGCATTGAGCGACACGATTGAACAGCCACCGCGACAGGGCCGTGGGCCGCATCTCTGCCGTCGTGCATTGCGCGGTGTACTCCAGCGCGTCTAGATGGTCGGCGCACACGTAGCCACAGGCGTTGCCGTGCGCGTCACAGTCGAAGCGTTGACAGTGCCCGACCATGTGAAATTCCACGTACGCCACTGCCGTTACAGCGCAACGGAATCCGTTGTCGAGGAACCCGAGCCCACACTGTGGGGCGGGGGCAGCGTGACCGTCGGCGGCACCAACACCAGCCGGACGAATCATCAGCGGAGTGCGGTTTGATGTTCGATTCGGTGCGAGGCATGCCGCCTCGACGTCTGAACGCATGTTCTGTTTCCTTCCCAGACTGGGTTCATGGCGGACGACCGTTTGCTATTCAGCGTCTTCATGAGGATGCGGTCGCCGCGCCGTTGCGGCGGCCGTTCTTCAACGTGCCGGTGTAATCAGAGCTCGCAGAACGCCTGCTGTAGATGAGGTTGCCGCCGGGCGGGGTGAATGGTCATCACCCTTACTGCCTGTTCACCCGGGTGATTGCTCCGAACTCTCCATCCCCGCGAGGGTGTGAGACGGGCCCGGATCGGGCGGGGCGGCGCTGGTGGGCTAGAGCAGCCCGAGCTCGCGGGCTCGAGTGACCGCGGCGGCGCGGTTCTCAACGCCGAGTTTGCGGTAAAGCGCGCGTTGGTGAGTTTTCACCGTGTTCAGTGAGACATAGAGCCGCTGGCCGATTTCACGGCGCGACAATCGGGTGGCCAGCAGCCGAAGGACCTCTTGTTCTTTGGCCGTGAGCTCTTCGGCGACCATGTCTGCCTGGTTGCGGGGACTCACCGCGGCCGCAACGGCCTTATTGCGCCGAGCCGTGGTGAGCATCGTTTGCGCTATTCCGGTGTGCGCACAAGCTCTAAGCAGCGCGCCAGCCTCATTCTGGCTCACCGCAGCCATCTCGGAATCACCGAGGTCCCCCAGGATCTTGGCTCTGACCATCAGCGCCTTGGCGACTTCGAGGATTCCTGCACCATTGCGAGCCAAACTGACGGCCAGGTGAGCCGCGTCCGCGGCAGCAGTCCTGTCACCACGCATCTCAAGGACGGTGGCCGCCGCTAGCGGCACGATCGCATTGACGAACTGCCCGCCGCCAGCCGAGTCCGTACCAGCGCCCGTTGCCCGGCGAATCTGCTGCTCGGCATCTTGGAGGTGACCCGATTCGGCCGCGATCAGAGCGAGATAGCCCAGCGCGTAGATACGGCGGCGTCGATCGCCTATCTTCTCGGCCAACCGCACGGCCCGTCGGAAGATGGCTTGGGCTTCGTCGATGTTGCCCGAAAAGTACAGCGCTGCTCCATAGATGCAGTTGGCCGCAGACCGCGCTTGCAGTGCGTCGTCGAAGTCGAGGGTAATCGCTCGACGAGCCGCCTCGAGCGCCGCAGCAACGTCACCGGTCTTGAATGCGTGGACCTCACGCAACGCGACGAGTCGAGCGTCGAGTCTGCGATGATCGTTGACGTCGACCGCGGAGCCGGCTTCGAACGCCTCGATCCACGAGTGCGCGTCATCGAACTGGCCAACATTCAACGCGATCCATGCGCGAGCTTCGCACAGCCGCGGATCCTCTCGAACAGACTCGTCGGGCAGCAGATCGAGCCAGCCGGAGACCGTCGACAGTCCGCCGCTGTTGAATTCGTTGACCCAGTCCGCGGCGATCAGATCCGCACTCGCCGCGATGTCACCCGCAGCGACGAGGTGGCGCACCGCCTCATCGACAAGGCCCTCGGCCTCGAACCAGTTCGCGGCTCGTCGGTGCAGGCCCGGCACGACATCGGGCTCGCTGCGTTGCAGTTCGGTGCGCAGCAATTCCCCGAACAGGTGGTGGTACCGATACCAGCGACGCGACATGTCAAGTGGGACCACGAATAGGTTTTCGCGCTCGATCTCCTCCAGGACCGAGGCCGAGCCAGACGTTTGAAGCATCGCATCGCACAGCGCGCCGCTGAGCCGTGCCAGCACTGACGTGTGCAGTAGGAAGCTGCGCAGTTCAGGTGATTGGTTGTCGAGGACCTCGGCCATCAGGTAGTCGACGATATGACGGTTGTCGCCCGCGAAGGTCCTGATGAACGAGGAGGCATCAGGACGCCCGGTAAGCGAGAGCGCGGCAAGATACAGGCCTGCGGCCCACCCTTCGGTGCGGCGGTGCAAAAGTTCAATGTCTGCGTCAGCCAAGTCGAGCCCGAACACATCGTTCAGCAGGCGGGCCGCGTCAGTAGCCCCGAAACGTAAATCGTCGCTTCGCATCTCGACGAGATCGCCGCTGGCTCTCAGTCGACCCAACGGCAACATCGGATCCGATCGGGTCGCCAGAACCAGCCGAAGGTTCGCCGGCATCCGACCGATGACGAACGCCACCTGCTCGTGAACCGCTCGATTCATCACCACGTGGTAGTCATCGAGAATGAGCACCATTGGGCTGGCGATCATGTCCAGATCATTCAGCAACGTAGGCAGGACGACCTGCACGGGGTCGGCGCCCATGGTCAGGAGTTCGACCGCGCGAGTTCCCACCCCCGGACTGACTTCCTGCAGCGCGGCGACCACGTACATCCAGAACCACACTGGGTCGTTGTCGGACCGATCAAGCGACAGCCAACCGAACCGCAGGTCGTCGCCCGCACTCATCGCCCACTGCGCCAGTAATGTCGTCTTGCCCCAGCCCGCCGGCGCACTCAGCATGGTCAACTTGCGGCGCCGCCCCGCGGACAGGGCGGCCAGCAGCGTCTCGCGCTCAACGACCTCGCCCGCGATCGCCGGGACGTGCAGTTTGGTCGCGAGCAGAACAGCTCGCTCAGCGCCTCTTGCGACGCCGTTGTCGCCAGGTCCATCCGAGCCGAGCATGTCCGAACTCCGTGAATCAGTTGAACCAAGCGTCTGGGCCGGAACACTCGGTGTCGAGGCATCGTGGGTTGGCGCCGGCTTCTCGCCTTCCCCGCCGCTCGCTACGGGCTCGCCCGGGTTCGGCCCGCGGGGCGATCGCGGAGATTTCATTGAATCAGATGTGTTCTCCCCGACTACTTCAGGCGCCCGCTGGCGGTAACCGTTTGAACTGGTGAACCCGCTTGCCGCCATCGGTTCGGCGATTTTCTCGTAAGCCGCGCTCCCACTGTGCCCGCTCACCGTATTTCTCCTCTTCGCCCAGCAATGCTTTTACTCATGCACCTCATGACAGCCCCGAACACGAATCACGAGCGTCTCAACACGAGGTGAATCGGCGTCTCAAAGTGAGACGTCTGCGGCGCGCTGACGGCCTCCGTCGTCGCCATCGCGAACTCATGGCCGTCGTGACACCAACGCGTACCCACCGACGCCGAACACGACCGGCACCATCATCAACATTCCCAATACCGTGCTCATCATTGACTTCTCGATTCCTCTGTATCCGATCCTCTGTGCCGCCGGTGTCTGGTTTGTGCTGCGGCGGTCGCGGCGATTCGGAATTCAATGACAACGTTGGCAGGCAGACACCGCCGTCACCATCGCCCAGCGGGTGATCTTTAATGGCGGGTCGGTGTATGGCTAGTGACGTCGATAATTGACCGATTGGTCAATCGGAGTCCTGCGTCAGCTGCGCCAATTGGGCGCGTGAAGTGATTCCCAGTTTGGCAAATGCGTTGTGCACGTGGGTCTTCACCGTGTGGGGGGAAAGGTGCAGCTCGGTGGCGACGGAGCGGTTGGTCGCGCCCTGTGCGATCAGGTTGATGACCTTGAGTTCGGAATCGGTGAGGCTGTCCCAACCCGTTTTCGTCCGCGGGTGCGTGGCGATGCGGCGCTCTACACCCAATCGGCGCAGCGCGCGGCCCACCCGGCGGGCATCGGCAATCGCTTCGCAGGCGATGTAGGTGTCGAATGCCGCGTTCAGTTGGTCGAGCGCCTCGCCGTTGCGCTGTGCGCGAGCCAGTTCGGCAGCGGCGTCCTCGGCAGCGCTTGCATACAGAAGCGGCCGCGAAGACGCACGAAGCATGTCCGCAGCAGCCACCAATATTGAAGCGTCACGCCCGATTATCCCGCGGGCATATTCGGCCACCCCTACCAGCAGCGGCACCGTTGGCCGCTCACGCTCCAGCACCTCGTTCGCCTGTAAGACACGTGCGCGCAGGCCGGCGTCGCCGGCCGCCGACGCCACTCGCGCACCCAAGATCACGAGCTCTAAGACCTCTGGCGTAAGTGGTGTCCCGAGTAGGGTGATGTCGCCGCCGAGCCAGCGCATTGCGTCATTGATGTCGTCGCGCTGCCACGCTGCCCGCGCCAGCACGTGCGTTGCCATCCGACGTACGAACGATGAGCCTGCGGGGTAGGCATCGCGAGCATCAATTTCCATTTGCTGCAACAGGTTTCGGTCATCGGTGCGCACCGCCACCTCGGCCAGAATCATCATGCGCAACATGTCCGCCTCGGTCGCCCCGGTGGCCTGCGGCGGCGGTTGGGACTCAACGGCGGCGCGAGCGGCCGACAACCGGCCCGCGGCGAGATGGACACGCCCGACAACGAGCGCCCACATACCGAGGTGCATCGTGTTGCCTTCCCGGCGGGCCTGCTCTGTTCCGTCGGCGATCTGGACCGCAGCGTCCTCCAACCGGCCGACCAGCGCCAGCTGGTTGGCGTAGTGCATGGCGGCGGCCAGGTAGTGATCTGTGTTCACATCACCCGCGCGGGCAAGCGCGCAAGCCTTCTCTAGGCGGCGTAGCGCGCTGCCCACGTACCCGTCCCCGCCGTCGAGGCGCGCCAGGGTGACATCGGTCAGGATGCTGGCTTCGAGATCACCGGTGGCGGTCGCGGCGGCGGCAGCCTCGTCGGCGGCCGCGCGCTGTTCGCCGCCTTGGTCGTACATCAGGTTGTAGGCCAGCCAGGCCAGGTGCCGTGCCCGGGTGACTTCGCTGATGTCGCCCAATTGCAGCGCTCGGCGATTCTCGTCAATGCGTCGTTGTGTGCTGTGCCTGGTGTGCGCCGCCCGCCGCAGACGAATTTCGGCCTCCTGCTCGGGCGACGCGGTCTCTGAGAGCGCCACGACGGCCAACTCTTCCGCCTCGACGTGGCGGCCGGCCCTGTTGAGCCACTCCACCGTTTCCCCGACCAGGGATCCATGCTCAGCGTCGTCGGCCGGCAACAGCTCCAACGCACGCTTGCTCAGGTCCGCAGCCCCACTCGCGTCGCCGTGGCCAACCGATTGGGCAGCTTGCCGTAGTGCTTCGATGGCCTCGCGGTCTCCCGGCTCGGCGCTGCGTGCCAGCTGGGTGGCCACCTCGGCCGGCGCGGCGCCGATACCCAGCATGACCGACGCCGATTGTCGCTCCATCGCCCGGCGCAGCGACTGCGGCAACGACTGCCGGGTGGCCTCCCGCAGCAAGTCGTGCCGAAATCTCAACTGGTCACCGTCTTCGACGAAGAGATCCGCGCGTACCGCCTCTTCGAGCGCCGACAGCAACGTGACCGGCTGGCGGTCCAGCATCGCGGCAAGCAAGCCGGCCGAGAACCGGTCCGGCAGCACTGCGGCTACCCGCACCACCTCTGATGCATCCTCTGACAGCAGGTCGAGTCGTTGCTCCATACTGGCGCCGAGACGGCACGGCAGCGCATATCCCGCGGCCACCGCACGCCCGCCGTTCACAGTGAGCCGGTCCTCCTCGCCCAGCCCCCTCAGGATCTCGCTGACCAGAAATGGATTTCCGTGGGCTTTGGCAGCCAGATTCAGTAGCGACGCATCGGCTTTCGCCCGAACGGCGTCTTGGACCATGTCGGCGACCGCGTCCGGCGTCATGGCCGTCAACCGCAAGAAGGTGGCGTTCGCGCGCTGCAGCAGGGACAAGGTCTCCTGCACTGCAGGCCCGCCTGCCCCGGTGCGTGCGGTCAACACCCACAGCACCGCCGCATCCGGACGCGCGGCGAGCGACCGCAGCGCCAACAGCGTGCCGTTGTCGGCCCAGTGAATGTCCTCCAGCACGATTGCCAGCGGAGTTCCGGCGGCCGCCGTATCAATCGCGTCGCCCAAATCGTGCACGACCCAGTAGTGCAGATCCGCCGAGCCGCCGAGCTGGCGCAATGCCTCGGCGTCCCCGACGGGAGGATCAGCGTGCAGGGTGGCCATGAACAGCGAGAAGAACGGCACCGTCTGCTGGTACTCGAACGCTTCCCCGAACAGGGTGCGCACCCTGGACCTTTCGGCGCTCGCCAACACCTCGGTCAGCAACCGACTCTTGCCGATGCCGGGTGGGCCCTCGATGACCAGCGCTCCCCCGCGCCCCTGGCCCAACGCAGTCACCAGCGCGCCAATCAGTTTCAGCTCATCCGCCCGGCCCCGAATCGGCGGCGTGCCCAGTCGTTGGCCGCCGACATCAAATAGGCCGGTTGGAGGACCCACCGGGTGTCCTATCTACCGTTTACCGATTGTCACTGCAATGCACGTCATTGTATGCCCGCGCACGTCCGTACCCGAGTGCTCTCGGTCAATCAGCGCCGCGCATGAGCTGCGTCAATTGGGTGCGCGAAGTGATGCCGAGCTTGGCGAAGGCATTGCGTAGATGCGTTTTAACGGTGTGAGGCGAGAGGTGCAGTTGCTGTGCGACAGAGCGGTTCGTCGCGCCTTCGGCGATGAGATGGACGACCGTGAGTTCTGAATGGGTCAGGCTGTCCCAGCCCGTTCGTGCTCGCGGGTGCGTGACGACGCGCCGTTCCACACCCAATCGGCGCAACGAGCGGCCGACGCGGCGGGCATCGGCGAGCGCTTCATGTCGGATGTAGGCGTCGAATGCCGCATTGAGTTGGTCGACCGCCTCGTCCATGCGGCCGACGCGCGCGAGTTGGGCGCCCGCGTCCTCGGCGGCGCCGGCATAGAGAAGCGGCCGCTCAGACGATCCAAGCAACGCCGCGGCGGCCACTAGCGCCTGCGCGTCACGCTCCAGTATCCCGCGGGCATATCCGGCCACCGCCGCCAACAGCGGCACCACAGGCCGTTCACGCTCCAGCACCTCGCTGGCCTGCAAGACCCGCGCGCGCAAGCCGGCATCACCGGCGGCCGAGGCCACCCGCGCGCCCAAGATCAGCCGAACCAATGCATGGGGAAAAAGGGGTGTCCCCAGCAGGCTGATGTCGGCAAGCCAGCGCGCTGCCTCGTGAACGTCATCGCGAGACCACGCTGCCCGCGCCAGCACATACGCTGATGCTCGACGTTGGCCCGGCGAACCGGAGTGGGCATCGCGTGCATCAATAGCTGTCTGCTGCAGCAAGTTTCGGTCATCGGTGTGGGCGGCCACCTCGGCGAGGATCAGCATACGATGTACGTCCTGCTCGCTCGCGCCTGTCGGCTGCGGAGGCGGAAGCGAATCAGCAGCGTCGCGAGCGGCCGACAGCCGGCCCGCAGCGAGGTGCACCCATCCGCTATAGACGGCCCACGTTTCGAGGGCCAACGCGTTGCCTTCCCGGCCGGCTTGCTCCATGCCTTCGGCGGCCCTGGCGGTCGCGTCGCCCAATCGGCCGACCACTGCCAGCAGGTTTGCGTGGAACATCGCGGCATAGGCATGTGCCAACGCCGTCTCATTCGTATAGGCGAGTGGTCGAAGCCGTTCGATGCGGCCTAGTGCGCGGGCCGGGTACCCCTCACCAGAATCGAGCAAAGCGTGGGTGACCTCGGCCATGATGGTGGCCTCGAGATCACCGATGGCTGCCGCAGCGGCGGCAGCCTCGTCGGCTGCGGTGCGCCATTGCCCGCTTTTGTCCTGCAGTACGAGGTTGTAAGCCAGCCATGCCAGATGCCGCGTCCGGGTGACCTCGCTGATGCCGCTCAATTGCAGCGCTCGGCGGTTCTCCTCTACCCGCCAGGGCGTGCTGTGCTTGGTATGCGTCGGAAGCCGGAGGCGGATCTCGGCCTCGACTTGGGGAGAGGCCGCCTCCGCGAGCGCCACGATGGCCAGTTCTTCGGCCTCGCCATAGCGGCCGGCCCGGTTGAGCCACTCCACCGTTTCGGCAACCAACGATCCGTAGTCACGGTGCTCGGCGGGCAGTAGTTCCAGTGCGCGCTTGCTCAGGTCCGCGGCCGCGCTGGCATCGCTGCGGCCCAACGATTGAGCGGCCTGGCGCAGCGCGTCGACTGCTTCCATGTCTCCGGGCTCGGCGCTGCGAGCGAGTTGGGTTGCGACCTCCTCGGGCGCCGCGCCCATGTCCAGCATGACGGTTGCCGATTGCCGCTCCATCGCTCGGCGCAGCGACCGGGGCAGGGATTGCCGAGTCGCTTCACGAAGCAGATCATGACGAAACCTCATCTGATCAGCGTCTTCGATGAGCAGGTCGGCACGGACCGCTTCTTTGACCGCCGATATCAGCGTTGCCGGTCGGCGTTCGAGCATCGCGGCGAGCAGCCGGACCGAGAACCGGTCAGGCAGCACCGCGGCTACACGCACGACTTCGCTCGCAGCGTTGGAGAGCTGGTCGAGTCGCTGCTGCATGGTGTCGCTGAGCCGTCGCGGCAACGCGTCTCCGGTGGCGGCCGCGCGGCCGCCGCTCACATCGAGCCGGCCTTCCTCATCCAGTCCGCGCAGCAGCTCCGTAAGTAGGAACGGGTTGCCGTGCGCCTTGTCGGCCAGACTGAGCAGTGACGCATCCGCGTTGGCTCGCACGGCGTCTTGCACGATGTCGGCGACCGCGGTCGGTGTCATGGCCGTCAACCGCAGAAACCTGGCATCCTCCCGTTCCAGGGCGGTCAGCGTCTCGCGAACCGCCGGTCCCCCAGCGCCGGTTCGCGCAGTGAGCACCCACAGCACCGGGGCATCGGGCCGCGTTGCGGCCAACGACCGCAGCGCCAGCAGGGTGGCGTTATCGGCCCAGTGGATGTCCTCGAGCAGGATCGCCAAGGGTGTCCGGGACGCCGCCGCGTGTATGGCGGCTTGCAGGTCGCGCACCACCCAATAGCGGAGATCGCCCGCCGTGCCCAAGCGACGCAAAGCCTCCGCATCACCGACAGGGGGATCAGCGCGCAGGGTCGCCATGAACAGCGAGAAAAACGGCACCGTCTGCTGGTACTCGAACGCCTCGCCGAAGAGTGCCCGAACACCGGCCTTCTCGGCGAGCGCCAAGACCTCGGTCAACAGGCGGCTCTTCCCGATGCCGGGCGGTCCCTCGATGACCAGTACTCCGCCTCGCCCCTGAGCGACGGCAGAGATCAGCGCGCCGATTACCTTCAACTCGCCCGTCCGGCCCCGAATCGGCGGTACGCGCGCCTTCCCCGACGCCCTCGTGGTGTTCACGCGAACCGCCGCCCACCGACGCGGAGTAGGCGGGTGAAGGAACCCCAAGGTGTGTCGTCCACAGTTCTCGGCAACGCTAGCGCTGACAGTCAGTGTTAGCGTGCTCCTCCGCCTTATTTGCTGTGAATCGCGTACTGGCGTCTCGAAGCGGCATGCCCGTGGGCGTGCCGAACCGCCCGTCATCGTCGTCCCGCTCGGCTTCCCCGAACGTCTCGGTTCGTCTGAGCAACGCCGTCGTCGCGCGTACAGTGAGTGCGTCTCGGGAGGTGTTTGACGCCTGTGGCCCGAGGGCGCTGAGCCCTCAGCTACAGGGACGGTCACGGGTCGGGGCTAAGTGACGGCGAGCCGAGGTCGAGGTAGCTGGAGGATGAGGTCGCAGGCCGGCCACACCACTGAAATTGAGCGGGTCAGGGAAGAGTTTCTGACCGTCGGCTCGACCGACGTGGTGCGCCCAGTCGACGAGGACTCGCTGCGGCCCGGTGTTCTGGACTCTTGGCGTCGGTCCCAGATCCTGCACGTTCACCCCGACCGGGTCCAGCTGCCCTACGTGCGCGAACCAAATAGGGGTTCGCGGTTGGCCCGCGCGGCCGCGCCGGTGCTGCAGCGCGTCACCGAAGACCTGGCTACGCAAGCTGTCAGCGTTGTCCTGACATCGACCAACGGCGTGGTGCTTGAACGTCACGCCGCAGAAGTGTCCATCCTCAACGCGTTGGACGCGATTAGCCTCGCACCGGGTTATAGCTTGGCCGAAGACGTGGCGGGTACCAACGGGATTGGCACCGCTCTGGAGACTGGCCGGCCCGCCTACATCCGTGGCGGCGAGCACTACGTCGGGATGTTCACCGGTTTCGCCTGCGCGGGATCGCCGATCCGGGATCCGATGACGCGCAGGTTGATCGGCGCCGTCAATCTGAGTTGCCTCGCAGACGAGTCCGATCCGCTGTTGTTCGCATTGGCTACCAGCGCCAGTCGCCACATCGAGGATCGGATGCGGGTAGTGGCTCACGAGCGCGAGAACGCGCTTCTAGAGGCGTACCTACAGCAGGCACGACGGTCTTCCGGCGGTGTACTTGCCATCGGTGGCGATATGGTGTTGATGAATTCCCAGCTGCGTCTGACACTGGATGGCAACGAGCAGAACGTGCTGCTCGAACACGCCTCCGACCTGCTTAGTCGCACGGTGTCGGGGACAGCGCTGGCTGTTCTGCCGAGCGGACGCATCGCCAAGATCACTACTGCCGATCGGTCGACATCACGCGGCCGCACCAACGTCGTCTTCCACGTTGATCTTTCCGACGGGATCGGCTCGCACTCTGCTCGACTGAGCCGCTCGGCGCACGTCTACATTCCTGGCCTGGCAGGCCGCAACAGCGCCTGGCTGCGCTGCTGCCAGCAGGTGCGCCAATCCTGCCGCGACCGCGACTGGGTGATGGTCGAGGGAGAGAAGGGTTCCGGCCGGGCACGGCTGGCTCAGGCGGTCGCGCAGGACCTGAACCCGGGGCGAACCGTTCGGGTGATGCGCGCCGAGACGTTTCCAAGCGCCGCACGTCTCGTCGCCGAGCTGGCAGCCGAATCGGGCGATGACGACTTCGCGCTGGTGCTCGCCGACGTGGATGAGATCGACGAGGACACACTCGACGCGATGACCTCGATACTGGTCACGCGCGCTGGGCGAGGATGGATCGCCGCGACCAGCAGTAGTGCGCACCCGTCAGGAGCGATCAAGCGACTGCTGCCACTGCTTTCTCTCACCGTCACGGTGCCGGCTCTGCGACACAGGATTGACGACCTCCCCGAACTCGTGTCCGTCCTACTGCGCGAGATCACCCGGGGTGCCGATGTGGGGCTGGCTCCCGATGCAATGCGCCAACTCAGCAAACTGCCCTGGCCCGGCAACGTCTCGCAGTTGCGCCGAGTTCTGACTGAAACCGTTGCCCGCCAACGATCCGGCGTCATCACCTCCGACAAATTGCCACCGGAGTGCCGCTCCGTCACCCGACGCAAGCTGACCCAAATGGAGGCATTGGAGCGCGACGCGATTGTCCGGAGTCTGCAAGACAACGGCGGGGACAAGAAAGAGGCGGCACACGCCCTGGGAATGTCACGCGCCACCATCTACCGCAAGATCAACGAATATGGCATCGCCTAACCCCCAAAAATCACCCGGGTGAATTAGTTCGTCGGGCGATGACCGCTGATCCCACGTCGGTGGAAGATCATCATCAGCCGGAGTGCGGAGGATGCGGTGAAGCCGACGATGTACCAGATCTGTGTTCAGGGCCGCTTGACCGAGCGGCTGGCGTCGGCACTCGAAGGGATGACCCTCCATGGCGGCGCCGTCAACACCGTGTTCACCGGCGAAGTCAAGGACCAGGCACAACTCTACGGATTCCTCGACCGGCTGCGCGATCTGGGCCTTGAGCTCATCAGCGTGCAGCCGGAGACCGAGCCAGGTCAGAGCGAGGCGGCGACAGCCCAAAGTTCTTCGGCCACAGCGGGGTCGGTCCAAGCAAGTCCACTGAGCACCACGTCGGTCGCACCCGCATCCAGATAGCGCTGAAGCTGACGCCTGACCGATTCCGCTGAACCCACCGCCGCGAGGTCTGTCGCGCCAGAGATACCCTCTCGCGCAATCACCTTCTGATACGACGGAATGGTCTCGAAGAAACTCAACTGCTCGGCCACGAAGTTCTTTGCCGCATCAACGTCGTCGGACACAATTGCCGGCACCTGCGCGATGATCCTAGGTTTCGGCCGTCCCGCGTCCGCGGCCGCCTTCGCGACGGCCGGTTCGATGAACTCTGCGATGGTCCGCGGACCCGCGAGGTAGGGCAGGGTGCCATCAGCCAGCTCGCCGGTGACCTGCAACGCCTTTGGGCCCATCGCGGCGACGTACACCGGGACGGGCGTGCCCCCGGCGACCCGCACCGGCCATGCGGGACGTGCGCTGATCTCGTCGCCACTGAAGTCCACCGCACCGGTATCGAAGATCGACCGCAGCACCGTCAAGTGCTCGCGGAGGCGTGTGATCGTATTCGGCCACGACGAACCGAAGGCCTGCCGTTCAGGCTGATGCGAGCCGAGACCCAGTCCGAGGCTGAAGTTCCCGTGCGACGCAGCCTGTGCCGTCTGCGCCAGAGACGCGACGATCAGCGGATGACGGGGGTTGATCGGCACCACCGACGTGCCGACACCGAGCCCCGGCACGGCCGCGCCGACCACGGCGGCGAGGGCGATCGCGTCGTGATCATTCTGCTGGCTCAGCCAGACCTGCCGGACGCCGAGTTCGTATGCACGGGTGGCTTGCGCCACCACCTCATCGACACGATTGATTGCTTGCGGGTTGGGAAACAACACTATTCCAGTCGGCATGATGATTAGAACGCTCGCACCGGTGTGAAAACTCCCGACCTAGTCACTTGACCAGAAGCCTTGCCGCACTGGACTTACTGACGCAGGCCAGCCTCGACGTGCTGGACGTACCGTCTCGTGTCGAGCTCCGCAAACCAGGTCAAACCATATGGACTCCAGGGTAATTGGCGATCTCCTCGCTGAGGCTGTCCGACGTCCTCGACTAGACGAATTCCAGAACATCGGCCACAGGACGGCGCGGCTTCTGCGGCCAGTTTTGCGGAAGCTTCGACCCCACCGCCAGCAGCATGACCGGCACTTCGTCCTCAGCCAACGCGAACTCGCGCGCCAGCGGTTCCGGGTCGAAGGCGATCATGGGCGTTGAACCCAGGCCCAGCGCGTTGGCCGCATACATCATCGCCGTCGCGGCGATGGCGCCGCTGCGTAAGGCCTCGTCGCGTTGGCACTGCGGCTTCTCGAAATACAACCGGCGCGCTGCATTTTCGTAGTCCAGTACTATCTCTGCCGGCATGATGCCCGCTTCCACCACGGGTGCCAGCCGCTGACGCACGACCTCGTGATCGGGCAACTGGCCGCAGATGATGAAGGTCACTGCCGCGGCGGTGACCTTGGGTTGATCCCAGGCGATCAAACGCAGCGCAGCCTTGGCTTCCGGCGTCCGTACCGCGATGAAGCGCCAGTTCTGCAAGTGGAAGGACGTCGGCGCAGTGGTCGCGATCCTCACCAGTTCGCGAATTTGGTCGTCCGTCAAGGAAAACGCCGGATCGTACAGACTCGTCGTGCTCCGGCTCACGAGGCTTTCAATGACGGGGTTGGTCATGGTGATTCCGTTGGTCATGGTGATTCCGTTGGTCATGGGGATTCCGTTGCTCATGGTGATTCCTGTGGAGTGAAGGGATGGGTTGGGGTACGGCGACGTCGAAGGGAGGGCCACTATCGGCGCACGCCCGCGCTGGGTTCCGGATAGTCCAGATCGGCTGCAGTCAGCCGGTAGATTTGCAGTGTGAGGCCGTAGTACTTGTCGGTCTCGCCGACCCACTCCATTCCGACCCGCCGTGCAGTGGCGATGCCTCGGATGTTGCCCAAGCGCACAACCGCGAACACCTCCGATACTCTGTTGGCGAAAGCCCGATGGGCCACCGCGTGACCGGCCTCGGAGCCGTAGCCGTGCCCCCAGGCAGTGGGGGTGATTTGCCAGCCGATCTCAAGGTCGGTACATCCGGGTGGCAATGGCAACAGGGCGACCGCTCCGATGATCTGCCCGCTGTCACGAATCTCGATGGCCCAGTGGCCGAGTGGCCGCCCGGCTTCATCGTGTTCGGTGATCCACCGTGCCAGCAGTTGCCGCATTTCGTCGCGATCGACCACGCGCGGCATCGCGGGGGTGAGCCAGCGCGCGACTTCCCGCTTGCCGAATATCGCCAGCGCAGCGTCGGCATCGTCAACTGTCCACGGGCGCAACCGCAGGCGCTTGGTGATCAGCTCGTCGGTTCCCGCTACTTGGACGTGCGCGTCCTCGGACATCGATTACTCCTTCCCACCAGATGGTCCGCTTGCCGTGGTCGGCTGACGAGGGTCTTCAGTAATGGACAAGTTCGGACTCCTCGGCGAGCAACGGATCCCAGACCTGATTGACCGTTGGATGTGGCGCGACAACATGACGTAACACCGTGGTTGGGACCTTCGCGACGATAGCCAGGGTGGCTGCTTGAATCAGTTCGGAGAACTCCGGTCCGACGAAGGTCGCTCCGAGCAGTGTGTTGGTCACGGCGTCGATGACCAGTTTCGCCCACCCCTCGAAGCCATCCCGATAAAGCGCAAGCCGTGTCACGGTTTCGGGGTAGTGGGCAGTTCGCGTCCGTACTATGAACCCGGCTGCGCGAGCCTGACATTCGGTGCGCCCCACCTCGGCGACTTGAGGGTCAGTGAAGATGACTTGCGCCGCGTTGCCGGTGTCACGGACAGTTAGTTCGTTCTCCCACAGTTGTCGCCCGCCGGCGCGGGCGGCGATGATGTCGGCCACGACGCGGCCGTGGTACGTCGAGATGTGCGATAGCAGAGCGCGTCCGGTGGTATCACCGAGGGCGTACAGCCAGTCGCCAGTGACACCGATCGCCTGTAGATGATCGTTCACGGAAACGAACCCACCGACTGGCAGGCCAACGGTTTCCAGTCCGATGTCGTCGGTATTGGCGCAGCGTCCAGCCGCCAACACGATTTCGTCTACCTCGATCGTCTGGTCGTTGAAAGTTGCGGTCACTGGGCCGCCCGCTTTCACGCGCGCTGCCTTTGACAACTCCGTCTCGAAGTGAATCTCGACGCCTTTGCTTCGCAGTGATTGCTCGACCAGTTCGCGGGCTTCGGGTTCGGAGTTGCGAAGCAGGGTGTTCCCACGTACCAGAAGTGTCACTGCGGAGCCCAAACCCGCCAGGATTGTCGCGAACTCAACACCGACTACGCCGCCACCCACCAGGAGCGCGCGAGGTGGCACGCGCGTCATGGTCGCCAGATCCCGATTGGTCCATGGGCATGCGTGCGCCAACCCAGGTATCGCCGGCACGCTAGGACGAGTGCCCGTGGCCACAACGACCGCGTGGCGTGCGGTCAGGACAGCTTCGGCGCCATCCGCATACGCCACGCGCACTGCTCGTTCGCCGCTCAACCGACCGAAGCCATGAAACACGGCGACACCGGCTTCCCGCAATGAAGATACTTGGCTTCGATCCGAGAGATGCTCGATGATCGAGTCGCGTTTCGCGAAGACAGCCGGGATGTCCAATTCCTGTCCCGAAACGGCTTGTCGTACACCAGGAACGGCCTTCGCCAGGTTGAACACCTCGATCGGACGAAGCAGTGTTCTGGTCGGGTTGCAAGCCCAGTAACGACATTCACCACCGACCAGCCGATTCTCAACGAGCGCTACCGCAAGGCCGGCCGACGCAAGGTTACGCACGGCGGCCACACCGCCCACCCCGCCACCGAGGACGATCACGTCGAACTCTTCGCCAGTCACATCTACCCTCATTTCCGAAGAACGGGGGGCCCGAAGTACGGTGCGTCGTGCTGTAGCTGGAAATCCAGTACGGCGAGCGGCATCTGCGCATCGAGGAGAACGGAATCGTATTCGCACGCCATCACCGACGTGGCGTCGGTATGCGGGTTGCGCCCGATCAACTCGACCACCAGCCGCAGTCGCGTCGACTCGGTGACGCCACGTCCCAGGACCCGGACCTCGGGCAGATCACTGAGCATGTCGAGCCGCATCGGTACCACCCTCATCGGGTGGCTGCTGCCGGCTGTACGGCCGCGGAGGGATGTCAATACGATGATGCCGGTGTCGGCAAGCAATAACTCGTTCGACAATGCATTGCCGGTCAGAGTGATCGAGATCGAACAATGCGATTGCGGCGGTTCTGCCGCAGCCATCGCAGTGGCTTCGACCAAGACCAACTCACGGGTGACCTCGCGCCATTGGTGTGCCCGTTCGTATTCCGAGTCGGGGTCTGTTATCGCTGCGCTTGCACGCTCGGCCGCGTTCTCGCGTGTCATGCGATCCGCCTTCGAGTTCAACGCGTCCACCACGCCCAGGTCCTTGTGGTACTCGTGTACACGATGCTCCTTGTTTGACTGCATGGTCGAATGTCGGGCGACCCGTTCTCCGGCGCGGTTCTATAGATTGATGGCCCCTCCGACCAGGGCGTGAAAGCATTCCTGTAGCCCTTCACCGAGTGTGGGATGGGTGTGTACGTTTCGCGCCAACTCGGTGGCGGTGAGGTCCCACTGCTGCGCCAGCGTCAACTCGGGAAGGAGTTCGCTGACTTCGCTGCCCACCAGATGCGCTCCCAGTAGCTCGCCATGGGCATCGTCGGCAATGATCTTCATGAAACCGCCGCGTTCGCCCAGTCCGTGTGCCTTGGCGCTGGCCTGCATGGGAAAAGTAGCGACCCTCAAGCTGTGGCCTGCGGCACGGGCCTGCTCTTCGGTGTAGCCGAAGCTGGCGACCTGTGGCTGGCAGAACGTCACACGCGGCATCATCTGATAGTCCAACGGCATCGTCGCCACGCCAGCAATGGCTTCGGCAGCGACCACACCTTGCGCGGAAGCGACGTGCGCCAGTGTAACTTTGGCGGTGACGTCGCCGATCGCATGGATATGCGGTGCGGACGTACGCATGTAGTCGTCGATGTCGATGGCGCCAGCGGCGGTGATACGCACTCCAGCTGCATCGAGACCGATTTCCTCGACGTTCGGACAAAATCCGATGCAGATGAACGCACGGGCGGCCTGCGCGCTCGCGGACGTTCCGTCAGCGCCGGTGTGGCTGACGACGACATGCTCGCCGTGGTCAACGACTTTGTCCACCCGGGTGGATGTGTGAATCGCTATCCCGCGTCGCCGGTAGTGCCGCTGAAGTTCCCGTGAAACATCGGCGTCCTCGTTCGGAAGAACGCGGTCGGCGAATTCCAGAATCTCAACGCGGACACCATAACTGTGCAGGATGTACGCGAACTCCATGCCGATGGAGCCGCCACCGATGATCACGATGGACTCGGGCAGATCAGCGCTGAGAATCTGCTGCTCATAGGTGACGATGTTGTCGCTGAGGTCAACTCCGGGCAGCATGCGCACCCGCGATCCGGTCGCGATGACGGCGTGGTCGAAGCTGAGTAACCTGCTACCTCCCTCACGCAGGTCCACCCGAAGCTGGTGGGAATCGATGAAACGACCGTGGCCGTCGATCTCCGTGATGTTGTTCTTGCGCGTCAGAAAGTGCACTCCGCGGACACGTGCCTCGGCAACTTCGCGGCTGCGCGACACGGCACGGGCGTAGTCGAGACCAATGTCACCGGAGATACCGAATGCCGCAGAGTCGTGGGTGACGATGGAGGCAATCTCAGCATTGCGCAGCAGCGCTTTTGACGGAACACAGCCTGTGTTGAGGCACACTCCGCCCCAATAGCGTTCCTCGACTATGCCGACACGCATTCCCAGCTGGGCGGCGCGGATGCCTGCCACGTATCCGCCGGAGCCCGCGCCGAGGACGATGAGGTCGAAGTGGTCGCCGGCGGGCGATGTCATCTTGGCTCCTGTTTTGTCGGGCGGACTGACGTTTCGGTGATCAGCGGGGAGCGTCAGCCTGCCTTGGCGACTATGGCCCGTCTGCGGGTTGCGTCGATCGCATCCGCCAGGAGCCACAGCGCCAAGCCGAGGTTCGCGATGTCCTTCATCAGGAACTCGCCGTCGGCGGACAAGATGGGAAAGCCGCCCGCAGAGGCTTCACCCACGCCGGGGGTCGTGACCATGAAACTCAGCGTGGTCACGAAGAACAGCGAGGCGAATACGCCGCCCACCACGGACGCCTTCGGGAACCACGGCTTGACCGCCAGCAGTGCTGCGACAATCAACTCGATTGATCCGTTCAATCGACCAAAGGCGTCGATCGACATGAGGTCGTACATCCAGCTCAAGAGAGGGCTATTGGCTACCCAATGTGAAATACCCTGGGCCTCATAGGTAGTGAACTTCATGGCGCCGAACCAGGCCAAGACTATGACCAGGCCATACCGAGCGACGATCGCCGCGAGCGCGGACGTCCGGGCGCTTCGAAGCTCATCAGCCACAGTGCTTGTGGCGCTATCGTAAGACATGCGGTCTCCCTTGGTATTTCATTGCACCGCTGTGGCGATGTCCGGCTGCTGCCATGCGGCTCAGGTCAGCGCTTACTATCCGTGCACAGTGGGTGAGTTGTCGTCATCCGGCTGTGCATCTCACCCGGGTGAGTGGTTCTGCCGCACCGTCCGGTGACGTGGTCCTCCCCCAGGCCGCCGGCTGGGCGAGTCGACGAGCAGATTACGCAATTGCTCTCGGCCGCGGTTGATCCGTGAACTCACGGTTCCCTGTTCGGTCTCCATGATTGCGGCGATCTCCTTGTAGGAGAGGCCGACGACATCGGCGAAGTACACGGCCACGCGAAACTGTTCGGGCAGGGACTGCATCGCGGCCTTGATCTCGGAGTCGGGCAGCGTTGCGAGAGCCTCGTCTTCGGCCGACCACAGGCCCGCCGATCCGTGCGCCGCGCTGGCTGCCAACTGTCGGTCGGTGATGTGGTCGGTGGGGTACTGCACCGGCCGGCGCTTCGCGGTTCGATAGCTGCTGATGCAGGTGTTGGTCATGATCCGAAACAACCATGCCTTCAGATTCGTATGCGGTTGAAACGAATCCCTACCGGCGTACGCCTTGAGCAGCGTTTCCTGCAACAGATCCTCTGCGTCCGCGAGGGCGGTGGTCATCTGAATCGCCCGCCTACGGAGCGGCTCGAGCAGCGGGATCATCTCACGTTCGAAGTGAACGGCGCTCGCCGGATCCACTGTTGCGCTGGCACATTCAGTATGCGCGCGCGCCACGATTCATTCCCATTGTCACGTCCGGTTCATCGTCGGTTGCACTTGCCCTTCGCTCTCCTGCTGTTGAGCCAGCATTCAGTGACGTGGGTGAGTTGTCGTCGAACCCTTTCGTCGCCATCGGTGACGCTCATCCTGGTGCGTCGTCGTCCGTGGTGAGTGGGCCGTCTCCCGTATCGACCAAGAACACTGCGAGTAGTTCGGCGGGTTCGGTAGCGCTGGCATTCTCACTGATCGTGTGGTGTGCGCCTGGGGGTTCATTCCACGTCTCGCCAGCGCGATAGACACGTGCGGGCTCGCCTTCGACCTGGCTGCGGATCGCTCCGGAGATCACGTACACCACGATGAACGCCGATTCTGCGTGGTGGTGAGGTCCGCTCTTCGCCCCTGGCGGATAGCTGACCGTCACTCCTACCAGCGATTTGCCGGAAACGTTGGTCGGACGATCGAAAACCGTTCGGGTGAACGGTGTTCGAGCTGAGTCCCCGGTCGCCGGCTCGGCGTGGGCTGCAGGAGCAAGAAACGCAATCGCGATCAACGCAGGGAGCATGGTCTTTACCGCCATGTTTGGGTGCCTTCTCTTCGGGAGTCTTGACGACTAACTGATGTGATGCGGTTTGGGGTCGTGCCCGCCGCTGGAGTTGCATCCCGGTCAGCGGCGGGCTCAGCCTCAGAGTCCCCGGCGGCGCCGGCCGATCATGCGATGGTTTCTTGTCAGTCTTCGACTACGCGCACGATCGTCTTGCCAGGAATGCGCTTGTTCGGAGCGAACGCGGCAGCTGCTTCAGCGAGTGGCAGCACGGCGCCAACCGGCGCCTTGAGGCGTCCATCGCGCACTCGCGCAGCGAGGGCGGCGAGCTGGGCGCGATCAGCTTCGACAACGAAGAACACGGCCCGACCGTCCGGCGGCTGGATGTGCGGCGGCTCGGCGACGGTGACGACCGTTCCGCCTGCGCGCACCAATGTGGCCGAGCGGGCCAGAATGTCTCCGCCGATCACGTCGAACACCACGTCGACTTCCCCTGCATCCTCCAGCTTTTCGGTACCCAGATCCAGGAAGGTGTGGACTCCCAGCTCGGCCGCCAGGTTGCGATCCGCGGTCCGGCCGGTGCCGATGACGCGCGCACCGACCTCACGAGCAAGCTGCACTGCGGTCGATCCAACCGCACCGCCAACGCCGTGGATCAGAACCGTCTGTCCAGCCGTGAGGTGGCCGTGGTCGAACAGAGCCTGCCAGGCGGTCAGTCCAGTAATCGGCAGCGAGGCGGCAACAGTGTGATCGATGTCGATCGGCAATGGTGCCAGATTTCGGGCTTCGACCGCGGTGTACTCCGCCAGCGTTCCGTTGCGCGACCAGTCGGTCAGGCCGAACACCCGCTGGCCAACACTCAATCCGGTAGTGCCGTACCCCAATTCAACCACGACTCCGGACAGATCATGGCCGGGCACGCTCGGCGTGCGGTCACGACCGGCGCGATCGGTCCAGGTGTCTGGCCACTCAAGCTCATTGAATATGAAGCTCGCAGCGTGCACGCGCACAACGACATCGTTCGAGGCTGGCTCGGGGTTGGGCAAGTCGGTAAACGACAGGCCGGCGACCCCGGCCTCACGATCTGAAACAGCGATGGCTTTCATTAGACGTCCTTCCTCACGTGGGTTGTTTTCTTGAGACTGACGAGTCAGCATTCCCGGACGCGGGGTGATCGGGCATCACCCGGCGAACCAATTCACCCGGGTGAGGACGAAAGGCAGTACTGAGGGCCGGTCGGCTGGCGCCCCTTGGTCATCCGGTTGCTTCGCGGATGTAGCGGCCGATCTGGCGCAGTGAGCGGGCAGCTTCGGGGATCATCGGCGCGCCGAGCTGGAATACATGGATTTGGCCCGGCCACAGCTGCACCTCGACGGGCACGCCGGCCGCGGCGAGTCGCTGGGCCGCCAGCTGCGCGTCGTGCAGCAACACCTCGCAACCAGACACATGGATCAAGGTGGGTGGCAGTCCGGGTTGGATGTGATCGAGCGGTTCGTAGAGCGCGTCGGGATGCGCGTTCGGGTCGCGGCGGGCTGCGGCGCGGGTGATCAGGCCGTGGAAGGCATGAAAAGCTCTGGGGGCAAACATTGCATCCGAACCAGAGTTGGGATGCGGCGTTCTCTGTGGTCTGCGCAGTTGCAATAGCGGCGACATGGCCACCAACGCTGCGGGCTGCTCGCCGTGCTCGAGCAGGCGTTGGGCCAGCGCGAATGCGAGATAGCCGCCGGCGGAGTCACCGGCAAGCACGATCTGGTTGGGTTGGTAGCCTTTTCGGCGCAACCACCGGTAGCCGTCGTAGCAGTCGTCGACCGCCTCGCGGATGGAATGTTTGGGGATCTTGCGGTAGTTGGGCACCAGTATGGGGCTATCGGCGAAACCCGACAGCATGCTCACGAGTCGTCCGTGGGAGTAGGGACCGCACGTGAGGAATGCCCCACCGTGCAGATACAGAACAGCCCGGCGGGTGCCGTCAGCCGGTAGCACTCCGGCGGCGCGGACGAGTTGCGCGGTGCAGTGCGCAAGCTCAACGCGGGTGCGCACCGTGCCCTGTGTCGGCGCGATGGCCCGGGCGCCGAACTCGACGGCGCCCCACGGCCACGGCGCCGAGGGCAGGCAACTACCCACGCTCAGCGTCGGCCGAATCATCAGCCGGGCGCCGAGCCAAGCGAGCCGCCCCGCGAGGCTAGGACCGTCCTGCACGACTTCTACGACAGCGCCCGCGCGGAGTGGGTGGCGGCGTCGGCCCCTTCCGGCCGTGGCTGCTCTTCGAGCGGGGACCGCGAACCCGGACATGGCGGCAGGTGCGCTCATGTCGATGCTTCCAGGCGAGAGTCACCAGATGTGCGACGCCACCCGATTCGATTCCAGGGGGCGCCCCGGCCGGTGTCGAGCTCATCGGGTCGCCCCTGACTTGGGGCCGGCGCACACTCCTCGCATCCGCGCGATACCTGCCTGTCAGCGAATCTGGGTGAGTCGCTCCGTGTTTGGCAACCTCCGCATAACGGCCGCGGCGCCACCGCCATGCGGCGGCGCCTACTCAGCGCGTGCTGCCGCCGGGCGTGCTCGTCGTCGGCGTAGGCGATCAGCCCGGCCGCGACCGAGGATCCCCCACAAACGGCGGCGGCGACGCCGAAATGGACTAGCTGACAGTCGATCAACATCAAGGCCGCGTAATCACCGGCCACCACAGCCACGAACAACAACGCGATGCGTAGTGGCGTCATGATGTCGGTCACTTCGGCCAGACAGGATGAACGGCGAAGACGTTGCGCAGGCACTCAGTGGCACGCCCACAGGTGTTGCACATCGGTTGGGTGCCGCGTCGAAACGCCATCTCGCACTTGTCGCCCACGTACGTGGCCATCGCCCGTCGCATGATGGACAGGCAGCCACGGCATAGCGTCTCGACGACGTCGCCGTCTGGGCTCAACCCCATCTGCTCGCATCCGTCGATGGCATGTATCTCGGCGACCGCCACTGCCGGCGCGCCGCACGCAGTGCCGGTCGACACCCGCTGGGCACTGCAGATGGGCCTCAACGTGTGAAGTTGATCCTCGATCGCGGGAACGGTGTCGATTGCGGCGACTCCTTTTCGCTGCGCCGAACGCCGGACAGACGCAACGACGTCCCGCAGTCGACGGAGCTGCCACGGTGTTCGGGCGACGCTCGCCTCACCAGGCGATCGTTTTGATTTGCAACGCTTCACTCTGGTTTCTCCCGTTTGTGGTGACGGCTTTGCGCGGTGGTCAACGCAGCCACACCTCGTCCTCCGACAATGCGACCCGTTGCTCGCTGATGTGCGAATACGAGTCAGCTACAAGATCGGCTGCACCTACTCCGGCCATCTGCTGAGCCAGCATTCAACGAAGTGGGATGAGTGGTCATCACCCAGCGAACTGATTCACCCGGGTGATCGGCGCATTTCGCAACATGGTTGGCGGTGGCATCTTGAGCACGTTCAGCCAGATCCTGGTCGACGTTGACGTCCGCGCTCGCACCATTCCGCACTCGACGCCGTGCCGGCGCACCCCAATCTGAAGACGGGCGCGCCGGCACATGGTGGTGACGCAGGGCAACGGTCAGGCCGTTCGCCGATCGATCCATCTCGAGGTGTCGCCGCCCGGGACGGCGACGGCCCGCAGCAATTGCTCGTGGCCGTCCCGAATACCGCGGTAGCTCGACAGATAGCGCTCGATCTGTTCACGGCGCAACGGCCGAGCCCAGATGTTCTCACCGGGAATCTCGATGCCACTGTCGTTGGACGCCGCCCGTTGCCGGGCGCCGACGCGGAACCCGACCACCGACGCGATCATCAACACGACCATGCTGGCGCCGATGATCCCGGCCAATGCGCTTTCGGCCGCCAGTGCGTACACGAACATCCCGAGTGCCACGAATCCCAACAGCAGGCACACGTACGCCACCACAGTCATCGAAACCCTTCGCAATGCCCTCAACACGCCTATCACCTCTCGAAACATCGATCCTTGTTCACAACGCTACGCGTATCGTAGCGCTACGCCTAGTGTAGCGTTTCTTTGGCGGCCGATATTCCGCCGATTGGGAAGGAGTCGCGGATGGCGCAGCGTCAGGACGTTGACGATGCAATCGCGGACGCCACCTTGGCGCTCTTGCGCACAAAGGGTCCCCGATCGGTGACCGTCGAGGCCGTGGCGGCGCGCTCGGGCGTTGCGAAGACCACCATCTACCGACGGCATCGTGACCGCAGGGAGATGCTGTCCGTCGCGTTGGCACGGACGACCACTCCCGAACCGCTTGCTGCGCAGGCGGATGCGGCCGATGCACTGCGCTGGCTCATCAGAGAAGCGGTCAAGGCAATCGAGGTCGGCATCGGCTTCGGCGGCTTCGCGGCCATGCTCACGGACGATGATCCTGACTTCACCAAACTCTTCCGCCGGATCCTTGCCAAGCAGCGCGCCGAACTGGAATCGGTAATCGATGCGGGTAAGGCCGACGGATCGTTCCGCCCCGACATCGACCCGGCCACACTCATCGATGGCGTCGTCGGCGCACACATCGCCGAGCGCGCCCGAACTGGGCGGGTCGCCACCGGATGGGAAAGCAGATTGTTCGATCTCTTCTGGCCGATTCTGCGGGCCTGAGCGCGTCACACCAGCAGCAAGATCGCCGCCTAGGCAGAGCAACACTGCGAAGGCCGCGACGCTGGAAAACCATTCTTCGGTCCAGGGTTCCGATTACGGGTGTTTCGCGCGCTAGGCGATCACTACGATCTCTGCAATCCACCTTCGCTGCTGCCTTTTCAACAGTCGTCGATCAGGCGCCAAGGTCGTACTCCGAAAAAGCCGACCTCTATCGCAGCGTTCTGGGCTCTGACCGTGCCGCGGCCGACACATACATCCGTCGACAACGGGACAGGCCCCCTGTCGTGGGGGCCTGCCTCGGTGAGGCGGTTACACCTGTGCATCATCAGCAGCTGAGCGTCACATACGCCGTCATGTTCGTCACGGTCGTGGCGATGTTAGGCCCAGGCGTGCCGAGCACGTTTCCAGGCACACCCGAGTCGGTACGCGAGTATGTCTGGCCGGGGCGCACTTCGGTTACCGTGCACTGATCCATGAGGCCAGTACCGGTTCGGCTGACGATGACGTTGTAGCCGTCGGATTGAAGTTTGCCGATGGTCTGATCGGCTGTGCTGACGCCGCTGGGGGCAGCGCTGGCCGCGGCGGCGGTGCCCAGCCCGAGCGCCGCGATCGCGACGATGGTTCCAACTGTGGTGGCAATATTCTTCATCTCAATCTCCCTCTGTAGGTAGCTATTTCGCTGCCTTCTGGCCATCGCATACGAAGTTGCCTGTGCCCCAACATCGAAATGAGACCCGACGAGATGCTCGTCGGGCCTGAACTGCTGTGGCAGCGTACTGTCGGCCATCGTCCGCCCAGTGGCGGGTGTCAACCAGAAGTCACCTAGTCCAAACAGGAGGACAGTCGCTTCTATTCCCGAGTGTTCCGTGCGAAATGCGCCTTGCTATCACGGCTTTGGCAGGCGTCTGGCGACATAGGTGGCACGTCGGTTGCCGTTGAGAGGCCATTCACGGTGGCATGGTTGGCATTTGAGATGACGGGCGTGGGCTCGGAGCAATGATCGATACCTGTGGATGAGGCTCGGCGAGGCGGCGTGAAGGTGGGCGCACATTCCCGAGGACGATCCATCGCGGAATCAGGTATTCGATCAAGACCGGCGTTGGCGCTGGCTGGGAAGGTACGCCCATGCTCACCGTAGTTCACGATGCTGATGAGGCCAATGGCAATGAGGCCGTCAAGCGTTCGCTGCTTGATGAGATTGTCCGCGACGGCGCCCCGGACGATGTTGGCTGCGGCGTTGCAGGCCGAGGTCGACGCGTATATCGACGCGCACGCCCGTGAGGTCGATGCGGACGGCCGCCGTTTGGTGGTGCGCAACGGCTATCACCAGTCCCGCGAGGTGCTGACGGTCGCGGGCGCCGTCGAGGTGACCGCGCCGCGGGTCAACGACCGGCGGGTGGATCCCGTTTCTGGTGAACGGCTGAGGTTTTCCTCGGCGATCCTCCGTCCTGGGCGCCGAGCATTGGATCCGATCGAAAGTCTTTTTGCCACCGTGCGGTTGCGGACCAAAGCCACCAAGGGACCCGGCGCCCGCGCCGCGGGAATTACCATGGCTTACAAGCTGATCGAACCGCACAGGCCCGCTGAACCCGGTGAGTCAACCGATACCGTTGTCGCCTGAAACATCGGCGTGGTGGCCTGGGCGATGCCTATCGCTCGTCGTGCAGAAGTGCTGCGAGGGCACGCGCGGCGTGGTCGAAAGGTTCGATGCTGCCCGCCGCTCGACACAAGACGTGGGCACCCTCCAGAATTGCCAGCAGCATCTGCGCCAGGTCGGATGCAGCGTTGTGGTCCATGCCCGCTGACGCGAGGCGCTCTGCGAGTTGACCAGCCCATGAGGACAAGGAGGCTGCTGCGACGGCTCGTAGCGGGTCGGACTCACCGGTAGAACCAACAGCGACAGCCGCTACTGCGCACCCTCCGCCCGCAGCGGACGCCTCGACTACGGGCCGGATCCCCTGAACGAACGACTCGACCACGCCGCGTGGAGTCGTCGCCTCCAGAGCGGCAAGGTATCCGCGGACCTGTCGGCCGTTGGTCTCCGCGGCCTCCGCCGCCAACTGCGTCTTGCCGCCGGGAAAGTGGTGGTAGATCGCGCCTCTAGCGGCGCCGCTGCGTGCCAGGACGTCACTGAACGACATGCCCGACAGTCCGCGCCGTTGGAGTTCCACGATGGCGGCATCGATCATTCGCCCTCGAGTATCGCGCATGATTGGCTCTCTTCACGACTTGACTAGTACGTACATCCTAGTACTCTTCGACTAGTACGCCCATCCTAGTCCTCGACCTTGGAGCCTCAATGCCGATCACAGTCACAGCCCCGGCCGGAGTACTCACCGACGACGGCGTACGGGCGGTGATTCCTCGATTGACTCACGCCGTGCTCGACATCAGCGGTGGCATCGGAAATGACTTCTTCACATCGCTCATCGGCGGCATCGTCAACATCCTGCCCCCCACGACCATCTATGGCGGTGGGGTCAATCGACCGATAGTCATCGTGGAACTCAAACTGCCCAACATCGGGCTGCCGTCAGTGGACAACCGGCGCGAATTCATTGACGCCGCGACCCGAATCGTCGCCGAATCGACACGCCCCGACCATGATCCGAAGAACATCTGGGTCAACGTGATCAACGCGCCCGACGGCGGCTGGGGCATCGCCGGGCAGGCATACACAGGCGACGAGCTGATCAACTCGATCGCCGGTCACGCCAAGGCGAACTCGGTGATCGATTCCCCATCATGAGCGCCGCCGACGAACGTCGGGCCGGGTCGGCCTGCTGGATCGATCTTGGTACGCCCGATCCGACGCCGACGGTTCGATTCTACGAAGCGCTGTTCGGTTGGAACGTCGCTAGTCCGGATTCCGACGGCTATCGTCTCGCCACTCTGGAGGATCACCTCGTTGCCGCGTTCGGGCCGGCAGCAGATCCCGGCGCACCGTACTGGACCGTCTACCTCCACACCGACGACGCTCACGCAAGCGCGCGCCGCATCGTCGATGCAGGCGGATCAATCGTGACCGCACCAGCGAAGGCGGGCGACTCCGGAGTCGCGGCCACTGCACAAGACCCGAACGGCGCGACGTTCGCACTATGGCAACCGACCGGCCACCGTGGGTCGTGGGTGTCCAAGAGGCCGGGGACCCTTGCGGGTTTCGAGCTGACAGTAGACGACGCCGCCGAGATCAAGCGGTTCTGGAACGCCGCCACCGGCTGGACATTCGACGACTCCGGTTCCATCAACTGTCAGGGAGCGGTCGTCGGAACCTGGCGACCATCGGCACTGAACGTGGAGTCCACGTTCAGCTCACCATGGCTGATCAACCTCCGAGCCGGCAACGTATCGGAACGGATGGCGCACGCAATCGCCCTGGGCGCCATAGCCATCGATCCCGATCGAGGGATCCTTCTCGACCCTGCCGACACTGCGTTCAGGCTAGTCACCTAGCCGCGGCACCGAGGCGCCTAAAGGGATTCCAATGCCTCCCGCCTACGGCGAGTCCTGCGGACGACATCCTGCTGCAACGACTGCGCACCACGGCGCGACCCCGCCGAAGCGGGCAGTCGGCTGGGAACGGACGGAAAACACCGTGCGCTACCGGCTCCGCAAGGTGGCCGAGATCACCAAGCTGCAACTTCATTTCCCAAAAGGGCAGCCGGCCAGGATGATCGACCTCGCCAACAATGACAGTACTGACGATGCGCGCTGTCGAAACCCGACAATGCGCGGCGGCATCGTTGTTCGGCGCGGGCAAGCCCGGACAGGCAATCCGGACCACCATGGACGTTGAAGCCAAACGGTATGAGAGGTGGAGCCTTGATGGACGACGCAGAACGCTACCGCGATCAATCGTCGCAGCTGGTGCGCACCTAGCTGGGTCGTCGCCACCTGGCCGAGACTCCGGCGTCAACGCGGCTCAGGTCAAAGCTGCCCGCGCACCGAGCCCCGCGGCGGGCGCCTCGCCGGTCCTCCACGCGTCGACCGCTCATTGGTCGTTTTACAAATCGACTTGCCCAGAGTGGATTTCGGTGACCATCTCACGTCCGCATGATCGCCCGATCGGCATTCAGGCGCGCGGCTGTCGAAGCCTTCGAACCCTTGACTTTGCGGCTACTGCAGTGGTCCGTCGTCGGGCTGTTTCGCCGTAATCCTCTGCTGCGTGCTAGCGATCGGTTTGAGGTAGTGGTCGTGGCGCTGGCTGTCATGGTGTCGTTGCTGGTCGTCCCGATCGCCGCGGCGGTCGGTACCGCCGTTCATGATTCACGCCGCGATGTCTACACCCAGCAGGGAGACACTCCTCACCTTGTCACCCCGGCGATCACCGACGACAACCTGCTGCACATCAGTTCGCCCGGGCCGAGCAGCGGCGCCCGGCAAATCACAGCGCGGAATGGCTTGATGAAGCGGCTGACACGCCGGCTATGGGGTCAGCGCTTGCGCTTCCGCAGAATCGGTGTCGACTCTATGACCTTGGTGCGCTTGGCAGCCCGACGTTCCTTGATGGACAGTGCGGGCTTCCGAAGAGTCTTGCCCGGAGATTTGTCAGCCATTGTCGCTCCTTAATACGAAGTGGCAACCACCTGCCCCCGACCATACGTCAGAAAGAATAAAAAGCCACCTGCCTAGCTATTTCGCGCTTTTCACCCGTCATGTACTCATTCCTTCGCGGGATCGGCCCGGTCATGGGGCTGCGTTGTCGGATCGGTACAACCGGGGCTTGGCTGCTTGTCGTAGTTCAGCAAACGGTCCATGCAATTGGTGCAACACCATGGAACCAACACCGAAAGATCCGGATATGGAGGTTAGCGATGGGCGGCGGCGGGCGCATTGACGGCGGGCCCCAGTCGGCAATCGCGGTCGGTGCGGGCATCGTGGGGCCCTACGCCCTTCACGTCGCCGAGCTGAACCAGTCTGCTCGACAATGAGTTCGGACAGCCATCAAACCCGAACGCTCACAGGCGGTTAAAAGGAAGTGCCGTGTCTCCAACAGTTCCCACGTTCGCCACGCTGAACGACCAACTCAACCAGGCGCACCGCCGAGTTCGTGAACTTCAAGCCCGCGAAAGAGAACTACTCGCCCAAAACAGAGCCCTCCGTGCCGTCATCGCGGCCTTCATACAGGAAGATCACCGGTGCACCGCCGCCGAACAC
Source organism: Mycobacterium sp. URHB0044 (assembly GCF_000620625.1). GTDB lineage: Bacteria > Actinomycetota > Actinomycetes > Mycobacteriales > Mycobacteriaceae > Mycobacterium. Next base: position 141,289 of record NZ_JIAW01000004.1, read on the forward strand.
ACGTCCTCGCCCAACGATGGCACTGCTGGCAGGTTCTGCATCAATGCGGACGTCAGAACGAAGCAGTTCCCATATGTTTGACCTCGGCCCCATCGGAGCGGTGTTCCTCATCATCGCCGTGTTGTGGCTCATCGCCGCCATCGCATACGGGCGTGATGACCGCTGACAATGCACCGGCGCCGACGTGCGCGCGAAAGTGCGCGGCGATCTCGTCACTCGTGGCCAGCCACGCGTCCGGTTGGCCGGCGAGGAAGGCCAGCGCCTGGTCGAGGTACTTGTGCCGGAACGGCTGGCCGATGACGAAAGGATGCAACGCCAGAGCCATGACGCGACCGCTGGTCGCCGAGTCGGCGTGGAGCTGCTCGTATTGGTCCTTGACCATCTGGACGAACTCGGGGCCGGTGATGCCCTTGCCGAAGATCAGCAGGTCGTTGAGCTCCACTGAGTATGGAACGCTGATCATTCCCGGCACGGTCAGCGGGTACGGCTGATCATCATTGGTCCAATCGAGGACGTAGTGAAACCCCAACTCTGCCAGTAATTCCGGCGTGTGGTGCGTCTCGGTGAGGCCCGGCCCCATCCAGCCACGGGGCCGCTGGCCGGTTGCCGCCACCATGGCATCGACGATCTCGGCGAGCACCTTACGTTCGTCGGCCACGGTGATGCCGGTGTGCAGGATCGAGTTGGTGCTGCCATGCGCGAGCCACGACCAGTTTCGGGCCATTCCGGCCGAGATGATTTGCGGGTAGTTGTCGATGACCGTCGAGTTGAGCAGGACGCTGGGCCGAATGCCGTGCCGGTCGAGGCTTTCGATGGTGCGCCAAATCCCGACCCGCGCACCGTAGTCCCGCCACCCGTAGTTCAACGCGTCCGGCGTGAGCTCGGCGGTGCCCGGCCAGATGCTGGTCGACGGACGGTCGACGAGGAAGTGCTCGACGTTGAGACCGACGTAGACGGCGACCCTCGCGTTGCCCGGCCACGTGATCGGCGGGCGCTCGGTGATGGGGCTGTAGTCGAAGGGTGGACGAGGCTGCGCTGTGGTCATGCCCGCACGGTAGGAGCTGACATCAGTGTCAGGGTCAAGCTGGGCGGCGGTATAACGGAACGCATGCGGATCGGTGAGCTGGCACGGCGAACGGGAGTGAGCGAACGGTCGTTGCGCTACTACGAACAGCAAGGCTTGTTGGTGTCGGACCGTACGCCGGGCGGGCAGCGCGAATACGCCGAGCGGGCGGTCGATCGGGTGATCCGCATCCAGGAGCTGTACGCGGCCGGACTGCACAGCAGGACGATCGCGTCACTTCTACCGTGTATGCGGGACGGTGACGGCGGCCCATCGTCCAAAGCGACGCCGCGACTGGTCAGCGACCTCAACGCGGAGCGGCTGCGCCTGGACAGGGCGATCCGGGATCTGGCGTACTCCCGTGACGTTCTCGACGGCGTCATCGCGGCCGCATCCGACGACGGCACCGGCCGCCTCTGAGCGGTCGGCGGACTTGGCATCATTCTGCGTTCATCCCTTGAATGCGCTGGACAGAGCCTCACACTGAAGGCATTGGCGCTCCGCACCAGGAATTACCCGCGTGCAACGCAGTGTTGACCTTGTGACCGCGTAGGAAAGCGAGAATCGTCTGTGTCCCCTTCCACGGAATCAATCCATCTGGCCGTCGCCCTCGACGGCGCGGGTTGGCACCCGGCTTCCTGGCGCGAGCCCGACGCCCGACCCGCCGACCTGCTGACACCTCGCTACTGGACCGATCTGGTTGCACGAGCCGAGCGCGGGCAGCTCGACTTCGTCACCATCGAAGACGGTCTGGCCCTGCAGTCCGACCATCCCTGGCGGTCCGATGAGCGCACCGATCGTGTGCGTGGCCGGCTCGACGCGGTGCTCATCGCGTCCCGAGTCGCACCCACCACGAGCCACATCGGCCTGATCCCCACCGCCATCGCCACACACACGGAGCCGTTCCACCTGTCCAAGGCCATCGCCACGCTGGACTACGTGAGTTCGGGGCGCGCTGGTGTCCGGGTGCAGATCTCGGCCAGCCGCGAGGCGGCCGGGCACTTCGGCCGCCGCGAGATCCCGGAGCGCTCCCCCGCCCTCACCGACGATCTGGTCGGCGAGGCCGCCGACTACATCGAGGTGCTGCGGCGGCTCTGGGACAGCTGGGAGGACGACGCCGAGATCCGCGATGTCGCCACCGGGCGGTTCATCGACCGAAACAAGCTGCACTACATCGACTTCGAGGGCGCGCACTTCTCGGTGAAGGGGCCGTCCATCACGCCACGCCCGCCGCAGGGGCAACCGATCGTGGCCGCGTTGGGTCACGTCGACCCGGTGTATCAGCTGATCGCCGGTGGCGCCGACGTCGGTTTCGTCACCCCGCACAGCGCGGAAGAAACGGGCGCACTGGTAGAAACGATCGCCGCCCAGCGGCCGGCGGGGCTGGCCCCGGTGCGGGTGTTCGCCGACCTGGTGGTGTTCCTCGCCGACACGGCCGAGGGCGCGCGTGCCCGCAAGGAACGTCTCGATGAGCGGCTTGGTGCCGAATACCGCAGCGATGCCGAGGTATTCGTGGGCACGGTGAGCGAACTGGCCGATCTGCTGCAGCAGTGGCACGCCGCCGGTGCGGCGGGGTTCCGGCTGCGCCCGGCCACCCTGCCGCACGATCTGACGCAAATCACCGATGCGCTGGTGCCCGAGCTGCGCCGCCGCGGCGCGTTCCGCGACCACTATCAGGGGGCCACCCTGCGCGATCTGCTCGGCTTGTCGCGCCCCGTCAACCGGTACGCAGGAGTATCAGGGGCGAGCGAAGCGACGGGAAAGGTACAGTAATGACCAAGCCAGTCAAGCAGATTCACCTCGCCGCACACTTCCCCGGCGTCAACAACACCACGGTGTGGAGCGATCCCGCCTCGGGCAGCCACATCGAGTTCAGTTCGTTCGTGCACTTCGCCCAAACCGCCGAACGCGGGAAGTTCGACTTCATGTTCCTCGCCGAGGGTCTGCGCCTACGCGAGCAGGGCGGCCAGATCTACGACCTCGACGTGGTGGGGCGGCCCGACACCTTCACCGTCCTCGCCGCCCTCGCCGCCGTCACCGACCGGCTCGGGCTGACGGGCACGATCAACTCGACTTTCAACGAACCCTATGAGGTGGCACGACAATTCGCGTCGCTCGACCACCTCTCAGAGGGCCGTGCCGCGTGGAACGTCGTCACCTCGTGGGATGCCTTCACGGGCGCGAACTTCCGCCGCGGCGGATTCCTCGCCGAGGACAAGCGCTACGAACGAGCGGAGAGCTTCCTCGACGCCGCGCACGTACTGTTCGACTCCTGGCGCGGTGACGAGATCGTCGCCGACAAGGAGCGTGGCGTCTTCCTGTCCGATCCGGCGGCAGGCGCGTTCACGTATTCGGACGCGCACTTCGACATCAGCGGCCGGTTCAACGTCCCCCGCAGTCCGCAGGGCAGGCCCGTCATCTTCCAGGCCGGTGACTCCGACCACGGGCGCGAATTCGCCGCCGCCGCAGCCGATGCCATCTTCTCCCGGCACGGAACACTGGAGGACGGCCAGGCCTTCTATGCCGACGTCAAGGGTCGGCTGCCGAAGTACGGGAGGGAACGCGATCAGCTGCTCATCCTCCCCGCCGCGACGTTCGTCCTCGGTGACACCGATGCCGAGGCCGCCGAAATCGCCCAGGAGGTGCGCCTGTCACAGGTCTCGCCGCAGACCGCGATCAAGTTCCTCGAGCAACTGTGGAACCGCGACCTGTCCGATCACGACCCGGACGGCCCACTGCCGACCGTCGATCCGATCGTCGGCGAGAACACCATCGCGCGCGGCCGGGCCAGCGTGCGGATGCACCGCGACCCCATCGCCACCGCCAATGAGTGGCGAGCCAAGGCCGAAGCCGAGAACCTGACCAGCCGCGAACTCATCGTCGAGGTCACCGGCAGGCAGAACTTCATCGGATCACCAAATACGGTGGCCGACAGGATCAACGACCTCGTCCAGGCCGATGCCAGCGACGGATTCATCCTGGTTCCGCACGTCACACCCGGCGGACTGGACCCGTTCGTCGACAAGGTCGTGCCGCTGCTGCAGGACCGCGGCGTGTTCCGAGCCGACTACGAGGGCACGACGTTGCGCGACCATCTCGGCCTGGCCCAGCCGGCCCGTGCGGTCGCCGCAGCGGACCGGGGCTGAGCCCGACCACGACTCAGAAGACGCGCACCCAGTCGACGAGCATCTCCGCGGGGTATGTCCCCGTGCTGGGATCACCACCGCCGGAGCCCGCGACCGCGAGGTTCAACACCGGGAACAACGAGTACCCCGGGAAGTTGAACGGCCAGTTGTCCAGGGAGTTCGCCGGCACCTCGAAATAGGGTGCTGCTCCGTCGACGTAGTCCAGCCAGAAGTACATCCCGGCGTCATTCCACGTCATGCGCCACGTGTGCCACCCGCCGTCCACCGGGAACGGGTTGGTGGCGAACGACGTTCCGTCCAACCGTGCGTGCACGGTCGTTCCCGACGGCCACTCCCCGTTGCCGTACCACTCGACCAGGTCGACTTCTCCGCCGACCTCGGGATGGTCGTTCATCAACCACCAGGCGGGCCAGCAGCCCGCCGTCAGGCAGTTGAACTTGATCCGGGCTTCCCACGTGGTGCCGATACCGCCCCACCACGTGCCGCGAACCTTGCCGCTGACGTACTTGCCGTTGTCGCGCGTTGCGCGGATGACGAGATTCGAGTTGCCGTCGAGGAACACGTGCTGGCGATCGTCGCGGTACTGACCCATGTTCTCGGGTCGATCCCAGAACACCGGGTTCTTGATCAGCTCGCGGGCTTTCGACACCATCCACTTCGAGGCATCGGGTGCCGAGCCGGCCGGACCATCGAACTCGTCGTGGAAGAGGTACGCCTGAGTCTGAGCAGTCGCCGGCGGCGCGGCGGGCACCGGGTTCGGCGGTGCACCGGGACGGGCCGGATCGGCCCCGGCGACGGGCGCGGGGATGGCGGCCGCCAGCAGGCCGACCCCCGTCATGAACATCAAACTTCGGCGATCGATCTGAGGCACAGCGACACGATAAAGCCTGAACCCCGAATCTTGCGCGATTCGACGCGTGGCGTCCCGACGACGGCCGCCGCGACCGAACGGGTGAAACGGCCACCGCCAATCGTGCGAATCACGTTTGTGCAGGTCTAGCAAATGCCACACTTCAGTCATGTCGCGACGCTCATTCTGATTCGTCGACCCGAGGAGCAGCCATGACTGGCCAATTTCCGACGCAGCAGCCCGGATTGAACTACCTCACCGAGGGCGGCCAGGAAACCGAGATCATGTACAAGTACGGGTTCGACCTCCCGCACTTCGCCATGTTTCCCCTGCTCGACGACCCACGCGCCGTTTCCGAGCTGCGCGGCATGTACGGACGCTACTTGGACACCGCGGCCCTCCACGGGTTCGGCGTGGTCATGGGCGGCTTCGACTACCGCGCCAGCCCGGATTGGGGCTCGTTGCTCGGCTACTCCCGGGAGGCGCTGGCCGAGATGCAGTCGCGTTCGGTCGACTTCCTGCGCGACGTCGCACGGCCATACGAGGGTCAGGTGCCGGCACTCCTGTACGCCGGTATCGTCGGCCCCCGCGGCGATGCCTACGAACTGAACAAGACGATCACCGCCGACGAGGCGCAGGAGTACCACGGCGAACAGTTGGCCAACCTGGCCCGTGCCGGCGTCGACCTGGTCGAGGCGATGACGTTCACCTCGGTGCCCGAAGTCATCGGTTTGTCGCATGCCGCAGCGGGCGCGGGATTGCCCCTCGCGGTGTCGTTCACACTCGACAACGCCACCCACCAGCTGCCGTCGGGGCCAACCCTGAAGGACGCGATCGAGACGATCGACTCCCACGCCGGGGATGACCGGCCCGCGTTCTACGGCATCAACTGCTCGCACCCCTTGGAGTTCATGCCGGCCATCGAGCCGGGCGACTGGTTCGCGCGGGTGCGGTGCCTGCGACCCAATGCCGCTCTGATGGACAAGATTTCGCTGTGCACGCTCGGGCACCTCGAGGCGGGTGACCCGGTGGAGCTCGGCAAGCTGATGGGCGACGTGGCCCGGCGGTACCCACACATCGACATGTGGGGCGGCTGCTGCGGGACGTGGGACACCCACCTCGACGAGATCGCGCGAAACGTCTGCGCGGCGAGGGATGCCGGGGTCCCCGCCCCGTAGGTGCATCGTGAAGTACACGCTCCGGGCCATGCTCGCCGTCAGCATGCTGGCGGGCTTCTACCTGGTGGGTCTGGCCATCGTGGTGGCACTGGCCTACGTCGGATACCTGTTCTCGGTGATCGGAATCGGGCTCATCGCGGGTTGCTTCTGGATCCTCGCGGTCGTCGTCGCGGTCGCCATCGGCAAGAGCATCGCCGCCCAGCGAAAGCACGGTGACCCGGGCCGGGGAAGCGTCCTTCTCGGTGAGGAGGAGCAACCCGAGTTGTGGCACGAGGTCCGGGAGCTCGCGGGTTTCGCCGGAACGCGGCCGCCCGACGAGATCCGGCTCGTCGCCGTCGCGAATGCTGCTGTGTCAGAGGACAGTACGCTGCTCGGACTAGTGGGCGGGACGCGGCGGATGTTCCTCGGAGCCCCACTGCTCATCGGGTTCACCCGCCAGCAGCTTCGCGCTGTGTTGGCACACGAGCTCGGCCACTACAGCGGCCGCCACACCGCCCTGGGTGCGCTCACCTATCGCGGCCAGGAGGCCATCGCACGGGTTCTCGACGATCTCGAGGACAGCTTCGCTCGCAAGCCGCTCGAGCTGTATGGCGACTGGTACCTTGCCATTTCGCAGGCGGTCAACCGCCGCCAGGAGTTCGAGGCCGATCGGCTGAGCGCCGAACTCGTCGGCGGCGCAACCGCCGCGGAGGCATTGCGGCAGAACGAGGTGCTCGTTTTGGCGTGGCGCCTCTTCCTCGATCGGTACGTCGCCCCTGGCGAGGACTTCGGCTGCCGTCCCAGGGATTTGTTCGACGGGTTCCGCCGCTTCGTGGACGATCCCGAGCGTCGACGCCAGCTCGCCGAGGCGCGGGAAGACCTTCCCGAACCGCCGCGGTCCGTCTACGACAGCCATCCACCGACCGCCGAGCGATTGGCGGCCTTCCTGGCGGTCGATGGTGGCGCTGCTCAGCCGGACGTGTCGGAACCGGCGATGACCATGCTGCGCGACCCCCAGGCCGACCTGGCGCGCCTCGCCGACGTCCTGTACGCCGATACCGATCTGCGCCCCGCCGAGTTCGAGGAGATGGTGCCTCTCGCCGCCAGATCCGGCGCTGCCCTGATGGCCCAGATCCTGCTCGACGTGGTGCGAAAGTGCGACGTTCCGAGTCCGACCCTTGGCGGCGTGGTGGCGGCGCTGAAGCAGGGGCAGTCCGAGGCGCTGCTCGGTCTGGTGGAAAACTCGGAACTCGATCACCCTGACGGTCGACGTCAGACGTTCGCGCGCATTCTTGGCCACGCCATCGCACACGCTCTCATCGAAGACGGCTCGGCGACATACGAACTCGACTGGGGCGGTCCGCCACGACTCGTCGACGCCGCGGGCGAGCCGCTCGACCCGTTGACCCCCGCCTACGAAGCACTCAGCGGGGACGACGACGCGGTGGCGGCGCTCGAAGAATGGCTGGACCGGCACGGCGTGCGCCGCGACCTCGAGATGCCACCGCTCCCCGTAGAGAAGACCCCGGTGCAGCCCACCCGATGGTTGGGGCTGCTGGCGCCGGTCAACGAAGACCTCTTCAGCCGTCGAGCGGTGTTCGGCGTCGCCGACAGCGGACTGCTGATCTGCAGACCTCGGTTCCGCGACCACTGGGCGGCGGCTATCGCGACGCATAGCTTCCGCGACGCCGGGAGGACGTACGTCAACCGGTTGGCCGCTCAGCAACCGGCCGATGTGCTCGCCAATGGTCGGGCACGGCACCTGGCCTGGGACGACATCGCGTCGATCGTGGCGCGCAACGGTCCGTTCAAACACTCGATGCGCATCAACACACGTGATGGCTCGACGTTGAGGCTCGAGTGGCCCGCGACGGCCCACATGCAAGGCAAGGTGTGGGCCACCCTCACCCGACACGTCGGAGAGCGGTTCAAGATCGCGTCCTGACCGCCGTTTTTGTGGTTGCTGGAGGGGCTCACGTTACTGTTGAGATCCCTGAGATCCGCCCAAATCCGACACGCCCGACCCGCCGCTGCAGGCGCCGCTCGTTGTCGTCGGCGTGCCCTATCTTGGACCGTCCGGGCACCAGTCGAAAGGGAGTAGGTGGACAACAACACGGCGATGTCGGCTGCCGACCTGATCGACCTCAACCGCGACATTCAGGGTTCGCCGACGATCCGGCTGCTGGCCACGCTGAACCTCGGCGTCTACGCCACGCTGATGGAGCGCCACCTCAGCGGCGGCGTGGTCCCCGAAACCGAACTGGTGGTCCACCTCGAGCGCGATCTGGAGGAGCTGGACCGTCCCGGCGGCGAGCAGTCCGGCCTGGGCCTGATCAAGTCATGGGCCAGCCAGGGCTGGCTGCACCGGGTGGCCGACCAGCGCGCGGGCGTCGAACGGAACCTGTGTTACCTGACGCAGGACGCGCGTCGTGCCCTCGACTTTCTGCGGGGCATGCGCCGCCAGGACACCATCGCCACCGGCGGCTCGATCAATGGCATCGCGTCGCGGCTCAAGCAGGTCGCCATCCGCGTCGGCAACGATCCCGACCGGATCCGCGCCGGCATCGAAGCCGAGATCGCCTCCCTGCGAGCGGAACTCGACGAACTCGACGACGGCCTTCGGGAGGATCGGCTCTCCGAACCCGACCTGACCGACATGTACGACGAGGCCCGCGCCATCGCGCTGCAGATGGAGCGGCTCATCACCGACATCGGCCAGTACGGGACGATGATCGAGCAGGCGACTGCCGCCCTCGACGAGCCGATCGACAGCAACGTCGAGTACCGCGACCGCCAGCGCCAGATGTACGCCGACTACCAGGCGGCCTGGGACTCCCAGGGTCGTGACTCGCACCGCGCGTTCCTCCGGATGATCAACGACCCCGATCAGCGCGCCGAGTTCGAGGCCGACGTGGCCGCGGTCGCCGAGGCGCTGCCAGCCCTCGACCCGGCGCTGCGCAGGGTGATGGCGGGGTTCTTCGAACTGGTGGGCCACCAGATCGACGAGGTGGAACGGATCCAGCAGCGCTGCGCCCAGCGGGTCAAGCGGTTCACCGCGTTCGGCACGCTGGAGCAGAGCCGCGGGGTGGCCCGTCAGCTCAACGAGGCCATCGGCGCGGCCCGCGCCCTGCTGAAGGCGTCGCTGACCGATTCGCGGCTCGACCTCGAACTGCCCCTCGCCCGCCACGCCATCAGCTCGGTCGGCGCCCTGAGCTTTCGGATCGGCGAGTTGTCCAATCCGAAGCCCGCCCAGGCTGCCGATGGCGAGGTCGACTTGTCCAGCTTCTCCGCGCTGACCACGCAGGTCGACGCCCCGGCGATGTCGGACATGATCAACGCGGCGATCAGCACGGGCGCTCGGCTGTCGCTGCCCGACGCCGTCGAGATGCTCGACTCGGCCTATCTGGGCCACGTCATCGTGCTGTGGTCCTGGGCGCTCAAACAGCCAAGCGCCGCACAGTCATCCGACTCGGTCACGGTCCGCTTCCAGTCCCTGGACGGCCGCGACCGTGAGATGGAGGTTCCGCATCTGATGTTCACCGAACCGATCTCCAGTCTGTTGGGAGCCGCTCCGTGACCACCGATCAGGGCATCGACTTCTCCTCGCTCCCCCAGGTCGATCAGACCGCCCGCACTCCGCACCAGCGTCGGCCCCGCTTCGACGGCGACGTCAGCGAGCTGCCCGACCGCGCCTGCTGGGCGCTGCAGCAGCTGCTCACCCGGCGCTACATCAGCGCAGAATCGGACCGCGACCTCTACACCTGGGTGCTGGAGTACCGCGCACAGCTCAGCGTGCGCCTATCCGAGCTGGACCTGCTGCTGCGCATCGTCGAGGGCGTCGACGTCGCCTTCGTCGAACAGGCCCGCTACGAATCCGCCAGGGGCGTCAAGCTTTTGCGACGCGAACCGCTGGGCACCTACGACTCGATCCTCGCGTTGCACTTGGCGCAGATCATGCGCGCCTCCGGCGATCAGACCGTGCTGATCAGCCGCGACGAGGTGCACGGCCTGTTCGCCGGGGTGCTCAACGACACCGACCGCGACGCGGTCACGTTCACCGCCCGCATCGACGCGGCGATCGCCCGCCTCACGGGGCTCGAGATCCTGCGCAAGACCCGCGACGACGAAGACAGCTACACCGTCAGCCCGGTGATCACGGCGGTCATGACCGCCTCGGTGATCACCGAACTGCAGCAGCAGTTCGAGCTGCTGCTCAACGGCGGCGGCGCCCCACAGGAGGAAGCAGACCTTGATGCCTGAGCAGTTCCACCTCTCGCGCCTACAGGTCATCAACTGGGGTGTCTTCGACGGGTATCACTCCATCCCGTTCAGCGAAGGCGGCGCACTCATCGCCGGAGCCTCCGGCAGCGGCAAATCCTCACTGCTGGACGCGATCTCGCTCGGCTTCCTGCCCTTCAACCGTCGCAACTTCAACGCCTCCGGTGACAACTCGGCCGCTGGATCCAGCGCGGGCCGCCGCACGGTCGACAAGTACGTCCGCGGCGCGTGGGGTCAGCGCAGCGACGGCGGCACCAGCCGGGTGATGTACCTGCGCGGCGACGGCACCGCGTGGTCGGCCGTCGCCGTCACCTACACCGGCAACAGCGGCCGCACCGTCACCGGGCTGGTCCTCAAGTGGCTCACCGGTGAATCACGCTCGGACTCCTCGAGCCGGTTCGTCCTGGCCGACGGGGACCGGGACATCGAAGACGTCTGCAACCGTTGGGCCGCCGGGCGATTCGACTCGGGTGTGTTCAAGGAGGACAACTGGCGGTTCTCCACGAAGGTGGAGTCGCAGTACCTGGCCCAGCTGTACGCGACCATCGGCATCCGCGCCTCCGACGCCGCCCAGCAGTTGCTCGGCAAGGCCAAGTCGCTGAAAAGCGTTGGTGGCCTGGAACAGTTCGTTCGCGAGTTCATGCTCGACGAGCCGGGCAGCCTGACCCGACTGCCCGAAGCGCTCAAGCAGATCGATCCGTTGGTGGAGGCCCGCGAGCTGCTGGCGGTCGCCCAGCGCAAGCGCAAGATCCTCGGCGACATCGAGAAGATTCAGCAGCGCTATGCCTCCGAATCCTCCGACCTGGGCATCATCGACCTGGTCGACCAGCCGATGGTGCGGGCCTACACCGATCACGTCCGACTAAGCCAGTGCCCGGCCCAGATCGACTCGCTCGACAGCACCATCGACCAGCTCGGCAACGAGTACGAGGACGTCACCCGGGCGCTCAACATCGCCAAGGCCGAGGCGGATTCGCTCAACGCACAGATCAACGGATCCAGTGCCAGCATCGGCCCGCTGCAGTCGCAGGTGCAGGCCGCCGAGGCGCAGGCCGAGGAAGTCTCGCGCCGCCGCGCCGCCTACGAATCCATGCTGACCGCGCAGGACGTCGACATCCCGGACACCGCCGACGAATTCTGGAACCTACGCGAGGAACTCAGCACCCAGGCCACCGAACTGCTGGCCAAACTCGACCGTGGCCGGGAAGCGTCCACCGACGCCGAATACGCGCAGAAGGTCGCACGGATGGCCCGCGACGACGCCGCCAAGGAACTCAAGCGCGTCGAGCACGTCGGCTCGGCGCTCCCCGAGTCGGCGATCACGATGCGCGAACACATCTGCGACGCCGTCGGTGTCGACCCTGGCGCGCTGCCCTACATCGCCGAGCTGATGGATCTGCGGCCCGAGCAGAGCCGCTGGCGCGTCGCGGTGGAGAAGGTGCTGCGCGGAGTCGGGCTGCGCCTGCTCGTTCCCGACTCGCACTACGCGGCGGTGCTGCGGTTCGTCAACGAGACCAACATGCGCGGACGGCTGCAGCTGCACCACGTCCGTTCGTCCGCCAGCGGGCGCGAGGCCGAGCCAAACACGTTGGCGGGCAAGCTGTTCATCGTCGACCCGACGCACGTCTGCGCTGCCGAGGCCGCCGACGTCATCGCCGCGGCCGGTGACCACATCTGCGTCGACACCCCTGACGTCTTTCCCCGCTTCCGCCGGGCAGTCACCGACACCGGCCTGTACAAAGACTCCGATCGGTTGGCCATCAAGGACGACCGGCGCGCACTCAAGCAGTCGGAGTACATCTTCCAGGGCGACGTCGCCGCGAAGATCGACGCGCTGACCGTAGACCTGGCCAACGCCGAGGAGGCATTTCAAGCAGCGCGCCGTGCGGCCGACGACATCGCCGCCGAGCGCCAGCAGTGGCGGGACCGGGCCGCGGCGTGCAAGGCGATCTGCGAGCAGTTCCCGCAGTGGAACCACGTCGACACCGAGACCGCCGACGGTCACGCCGACCGACTGCGCGAACAGTATGAGCTGCTGCTGGCCGATCATCCCGACATCGAGGCACTCTCGGCACGTGCCGACGAATGCTGGGAGGAGATCCAGACGCTGATGACGCGGCGTGGGTCGATCGAGACGCGCCGTGACGACTTGGACGGTCGCCGGACCCGGCTATTGGAGCTGCAGGAGCGCCTGACGCCGGCGTTCGTGTCGGAGCCGCTGACGGAGTTGCTCAACCGCTACGCCAGCGACGTGCCGGTGGCGTTGGAGCTGCTCAACCCCGAGCCGCACCGCGAGGCGGTGTTCAACGCCATCCGCCGCGAACGGGATCAGCTGCGTGAAAGCCGCAGGCGCTCATACGATGAGCTGGCCCGCATCCTCAACACGTTCGACACCGCGTTCCCCGACGCGATCCCCAACGACAGCGACGTGTTCGACGAGCGCGTGCACGACTACGTGGCGATGTGCCGGCACATCGACGAGCGCGAACTGCCCGAGGCCTATGAGCGGATGATGCGGCTCGTCACCGAGCAGGCTCCCGATGCGATCCTCACGCTGCACCGGGTGGCCGAGCAGGAAACCCGTCGCATCAGCGAGCAGATCGCCCGCGTCAACACCGGTTTGGGCTCAGTCGAGTTCAACCGGGGCACCCGGCTGACGCTGCGCGCCACCCCGCGCAGCCTGACGGCGGTCGCCGAGCTCACCGAGATCGTGAGGGCCATCTCGCGGCGGATCGCGGAAGTCGGCCTCGGCGACAAGCAGGCGATCCTGGACCAGTACGCCGACATCCTGCGGCTGCGCAACCGGCTGGCGTCCACGGCGCCCGAGGACAAGGCGTGGACGCGGGACGCGTTGGACGTCCGCAACCGGTTCACGTTCGACTGCGCAGAGTGGGATGTCAGCACCGAGGAGCTGATCCGCACCCACAGCAACGCCGGCGACAACTCCGGTGGTGAGCAGGAGAAGCTGATGGCGTTCTGCCTGGCGGGCGCGTTGAGCTTCAACCTGGCCAGTCCCGAAAGTTCGGACAACAAACCGGTTTTCGCGCAGCTGATGCTCGACGAGGCGTTCTCGAAGTCCGACCCGCAGTTCGCGCAGCAGGCGCTGCAGGCATTCCGCAAGTTCGGCTTCCAGCTCGTCATCGTCGCCACGGTGCAGAACGCGACGACGATCCAGCCCTACATCGACAGCGTGGTCATGGTGTCGAAGAAGGAGGCCAGCGGCCGCAATGCCCGGCCCGTCGCGACCGTGGCGACCAAGACCATCGCGGACTTCACGAGCTTGCGGCAGGAGATGACGCTATCGGCTGCCGCCGCGCGAGTGCCCGCGACGGTGTGAGCCCGAGTTCGCTGCCGCGGCGTACCTCCAATACCAGCATCGCGACATGCAGCGATGCCGTCGACTCTGCGTCCGTGAGGTCGACGCCTAGTTTCGTCTCGATACCCGATAGCCGCTTGTAGAGGGCTGGCCTGCTGATGCCGAGCCGGGTCGCAAGCGCGACCTTGTTCGCGCCCAGCCGCAGGTACTGCCGCAGTATCTCGAAATCCGTTGGCTTACTCACTCTCTCGGCTGTCAGCAGCGCCTTGAGTTCGGTTTCGGCGAACGCCTGAACTCGCGGGTCGTCTTGCAGCAACGAGACCAGCCCCCGCAGTCGGACATCGGAGGTGCGGTAGAAGGGCCGAGGCTGCCCGCCCATCGCCAATGCTGCCTCGGCTACGTGCGCCGCGCCGGCAATCCCGACGATGGCGTCGGTGATCAGTCCGGACGGCTCGCCCACTGCGAGTACCGACCGCTGACCGCCATCGACTCGCGCGACCTCTTGCGCCACGTCCAGCCCCAATGCGCCCCAAGCCTTCTCCGCTGCACCTGCCCGGCTCGCGCTCAATGCCACCACGGCGCCGATCTCCCCGTCGCTGCGGATCGTGAACAGCCCGGTGTGGCCCGACGCGTTCACGGTGTGTGCCACCGCATCGAGAAGCCTGACGTTGCGGCGCTGCCCGGCAACTGGATCGGATCCCGTCGACGCGTCTTCCGTCCGCACCACCACCGGGTGATACCGCGAGGTCTTTCGGAGACCCAGCGCGTACGCCCGGGCGGTGATCTCTCGTTCGTCGGTGACCCGGCTGCGAAGGACGTCGTCGATCAGCCCGCTCTGAGCCTGCTGGTGAAGTCCGGACCGGTCCCGCTCGACCATCCGGTGCAGCGCGAGTGCAGCCGCAGCACGCTCGAGCACCATCTTGGCGCGCGACGCGTCCGCGGGAAGACGCGGGACGACCAACCTCCCCCATTCTTCGCCGCGGGGGCCCACCGCAGTCATCGCCCAGCCGTCGCGGCCTTCGGAGGCTCGCCGGGAGCGGTATTCCCAGTCATCGAGCAGCGTCGCCGTGGTACCCGGCCCCGGCGCTACGGCAAGTGCTTGGTGCGCAAGGTCTTCCAGCACGACCGGCTCATCGAGAATTCGAGCGGCGGCGGTGACGATCCCGGGCGCTGATACCCGTTTCATGCTCAGGTCGGTAAAAGTCTCGTGCACTCGACGATCGAATGCGACAGCTTCGAACTGCTCGGAAACGATCCGTCGGTGCACCGCCTCGGTCACTTCGACGAATTTGATCTCGCGGTGCAGCACTATCAACGCGATGTTTGCATTCGTTGCTGCCGAGGCCGCCGTGCTCGGCAGAGGCGCGTCCGGGGTCAGTTCTGCGATGACCCCGAGGGCGCCCGCCTCGGCAATGCTTCGCAGGTACCGGGCCGGAGATCTGCGCAGCGCGGCACCGGTTGTCAGTACCAGCTCGCCGCCCTGCAACAGGCTCGACAAGTCGGCGACATCGCTGACGTGAATCCAGCGGATCTGATCGTCCCATCGGCAGTCGCTCAGCACCTCGGGCTGCCCAGCTTGGATGACAGGCATCTCGACGACTTCGGACACTGTGAGCGGCATTTACATAGTGTAAACAGCTAGCGGAGATTATTGACACTCTGCAGCAGTCGGTAGCCGCGCATCGGAGGCAAGCTGGACCCGTGCAGAATGCGATTACTCATTGGTTCGACAACAAGGCCTTCGCGGGCAGTGGCGGTTCACTGCCGGTGACGAACCCCGCGACCGGCGCCGTGACGGGGCAGGTGGCGTTGGCCACCGCCGAGGATGCGCGCACCGTGATCGACGCGGCGGCCGCGGCGTTCCCGGCCTGGCGTGACACCTCGTTGGCCAAGCGCACCCAGGTGCTGTTCAAGTTTCGTGAGCTGCTCAACGAACGTAAGGGCGAGCTGGCCGAGATCATCACCAGCGAGCACGGCAAGGTCGTCTCCGACGCTTTGGGTGAAGTGTCTCGCGGCCAGGAAGTCGTCGAATTCGCCTGCGGCATCCCCCACCTGCTCAAGGGCGGATTCACCGAGAACGCCTCCACCAAGGTCGACGTCTACTCGGTGCGCCA
>NZ_JIAW01000004.1:157222-457689 GCF_000620625.1 Mycobacterium sp. URHB0044
AAGTGCGCCACGACGAAGTACGAGTCGGTGACGTGGAAGTCGATCGGCGGGCTGGCCAGCAACACACCCGACAGGCCACCGAGCAGGAAGGTGACCAGGAAGCCCACCGAGAACAACATTGGTGTCTCGAACGTCAACTGGCCCTTCCACATCGTGCCGATCCAGTTGAAGAACTTGATGCCCGTTGGAACCGCGATCAGGAACGTCATGAAGCTGAAGAACGGCAGCAGCACGGCGCCCGTGGCGTACATGTGGTGTGCCCACACCGCCACCGACAGCGCGGCGATGGCCAGGGTGGCGTAGATCAGCGTGGTGTAGCCGAAGATCGGCTTGCGGCTGAACACCGGGAAGATCTCGCTCACGATGCCGAAGAACGGCAACGCGATGATGTAGACCTCGGGGTGGCCGAAGAACCAGAACAGGTGCTGCCACAACAACACTCCGCCGTTGGCGGGGTCGTAGATGTGCGCGCCGAGGTGGCGGTCGGCGGCCAGGCCGAACAGCGCGGCGGTCAGCAGCGGGAACGCCAGCAGCACCAGGATCGACGTCACCAGGATGTTCCAGGTGAAGATCGGCATCCGGAACATCGTCATGCCCGGCGCGCGCATGCAGACCACGGTGGTGATCATGTTGACGCCACCGAGGATGGTGCCGAGACCACCGACGGCGAGGCCCATGATCCAGAGGTCACCGCCAGCACCCGGCGAGTGGATGGCGTCGGTCAGCGGCGAGTAGGCGGTCCAGCCGAAGTCGGCCGCGCCACCGGGGGTGATGAAGCCGGCGATCGCGATCAACGCGCCGAACAGGAACAGCCAGAACGAGAACGCATTCAGCCGGGGGAACGCCACGTCGGGCGCGCCGATCTGCAGCGGCAGCACCAGGTTGGCGAAGCCGAACACGATGGGCGTCGCGTAGAACAGCAGCATCACCGTGCCGTGCATGGTGAACAGCTGGTTGAACTGCTCGTTGCTCAGGAACTGCAGGCCGGGCAACGCGAGCTCGGTGCGCATGAACAGCGCCATCAGCCCGCCGATGAAGAAGAACATGAAGCAGGCGACGCAGTACATGATGCCGATCAGCTTGTGATCGGTGGTGGTCACCAGCTTGTAGATCAGGTTGCCCTTGGGGCCGAGCCGGGCCGGGAACGGACGCCGGGCCTCGAGTTCTCCGATTGGGGGCGCTTCGGCTACCAACAGATCCTCCAAAAGTTCGACGGGTCCAGTCCCACGTTCCCCGTGTGCTCTTGGTGAATCCTATCCCCCAAAACCGACGGCGGCGGCCCGGGTCCTACAAACCGTCGTATTCGAATCGCGCCTTACGGCGGACGGCGCCTGACCAGGAGGAAACGGGCACGATTCGTCGGAGCGCCGCAGCGTGGGGATGGCGGAGTTGATACCGTCGGCCGCGTGCCGTTCTTCACACCGCGGATGGGATTGGTCGCCGCGGCGGCGTCGCTGGCCACCGCGGTTTCGGTGACGCTGGTCAGTGGCTGTGACAGCCTCGGCGGCACCCCAGCGCAACAGTCCACCACGAACCCGCTGATCACCAGCACCACCCGAATCGCAGGGGCCGGTGTGCTCGGCAACCAGCGTCGACCGGACGACTCGTGCGCCCCCGACCCGGCCCCGCTCGACGAGGGACCGCCCACCCGTGAGGTACGCCACGCTGCAGGCAACACCGAGGTGCCCGCCGATCCACAGCGCATCGTGGTGCTGTCCGGTGACCAGCTCGATGCGCTGTGCGCCTTGGGCCTGCAATCCCGTGTCGTGGCCGCCGCGCTACCGGATGGTTCGTCCAGTCAGCCGTCCTATCTGGGCACCGTCGTGCACGACCTCCCTGGTGTGGGCAGCCGCACGGCCCCCGACCTGACCGCCATCAGGTCCGCCGCACCCGAGTTGATCCTCGGTTCGCAATCGCTCACGCCGCAGGAATACGGGCCACTGTCGGCCATCGCGCCGACGGTCTTCACCGGTCCCGGTGGCGCGGCGTGGCAGGACACCTTGCGCACGGTGGGCGCGGCGACCGGCCGCGTCGACGCCGCCAACCGACTGGTCGACGGATTCGTCTCCGACGCCGAGAAGACGGGTGTGCAGAACGACGCCACCCACTTCCAGGCATCGGTGGTCCGACTGACCGAGACCACCATGCGCGTGTACGGCGTCGACGACTTCCCCGGCAGCGTGCTCGCCACCGTCGGCGTGGATCGTCCTGCAGCGCAACGGTTTACCGACAAGCCCTACGTCGAGATCGGCACCACGGACGAGGACCTCGAGAACTCGCCGGACTTCTCCGCCGCCGACGGCGACATCGTCTACGTGTCGTTCGACTCGCCGGCAGCCAAGGAGCGTGCGGCCACCGTTCTGGGCAGCGACGCCTGGCGCAAGTTGTCCGCGACGCGGGACAACCGCGTGTTCGCGGTGAACGACGAGATCTGGCAGACCGGCGAGGGCATCGTCGCGGCGCGGGGCATCCTCGACGACCTGCGCTGGCTCAACGCACCGATCAACTAGGGCGCGGATCAACTAGTGTTCGAAACGTGTTCCACGTGCTGACGTCCACCTATCTGCAACCGCCCGACGTGATCGGACAGACTCGCCCCGCTCATCTGGCCTTCCTCGAGGAGGAAGTCGCTGCGGGCCGACTGCTGCTCGCCGGGCGGCAGGAGTCCGGGGTGGGTGGCGTGCTCGTCACCGCGGACATCGACACCGCCGTGGTTCAAGACATCGTGGACCGCGATCCGTACACCGTGGCCGGGATCGCCCGCTACGACGTCGTGCCGTTCAACGGTGCGGTCCGGGCGCCGGGTCTCTAACCTTGAATCATCGGTGCCGGGACTAATCCGGCGTCGTCCACGGTTGGCACTGCTCAGGGCCGCAGCGTTGCGCCCGATTCAGTTGGCTTCGCCAACTCCATGTGTACGAAGACGCCGAGACAAGCAAAGAGGGCTACATCCATGACCAAGACCGTTTCCGCGATCGCCGCCACGTCGGCCACCGCGCCCCTGACCAAGACCACGATCGAGCGCCGTGACGTCGGCCCTCACGACGTGGCATTCGACATCAAGTTCGCCGGCATCTGCCACTCCGACATCCACACCGTCAAGGGCGAGTGGGGCGTTCCCAACTACCCCGTCGTCGCAGGCCACGAGATCGCCGGTGTCGTCACCGAGGTCGGCTCGGAGGTCACCAAGTACAAGGTCGGCGACCACGTCGGCGTCGGCTGCTTCGTCGACTCCTGTCGCGAGTGCGACAACTGCAAGGCCGGGCTGCAGCAGTACTGCACCGACACCGGAATGGTCGGCACCTACAACGCCACCGAGCGCGACGGCACCCCCACCTACGGCGGCTACAGCCAGGCGATCGTCGTCGACGAGAACTACGTGCTGCGCATCCCCGACAGCATCCCGCTGGAGAAGGCCGCTCCCCTGCTCTGCGCAGGCATCACCCTGTACTCGCCGCTGCACCACTGGGGCGCGGGTCCGGGCAAGAAGGTCGCCATCATCGGCCTCGGCGGCCTCGGCCACATGGGCGTCAAGATCGCCCACGCGATGGGCGCCGACGTGACCGTCCTCAGCCAGTCGCTCAAGAAGATGGAGGATGGGCTGCGGCTCGGCGCCAACGAGTACTACGCCACGAGCGACCCCGACACGTTCACCAAGCTGGCAGGGACGTTCGACCTGATCGTCAACACCGTGTCCGCCAACCTGGACCTGGGCGCCTACCTGAACCTGCTGGCCACCGACGGCACGCTCGTCGAGGTGGGTGCGCCGGAGAAGCCCATGGAGGTGCCGTTCTTCCCGCTGGGCGCGTACCGCCGCAGCCTGGCCGGTTCGATGATCGGCGGCATCCCCGAAACCCAGGAGATGCTCGACTTCTGCGCCGCGCACGACGTGACCCCCGAGATCGAGATCATCTCGGCCGACTACGTCAACGAGGCCTACGAGCGCGTGCTGGCGAGTGACGTCCGGTACCGCTTCGTCATCGACACCTCGACCCTGTAAGAACCCTCGACAACGCCGCCGAAACTGCTGTCAGATCACGGATTTCAGCTCTTCCGCGATCTCACAGCAGTTTCGGCGGCGTTTTGGGCTCTGCGGCGTTTTGGGCTCTGCCCGTTTGGCTAGCCGGATGCGGCGGTGGCGTTGTCCACGCCGGCCAGCGGCCACCCTGCCGCGGCCAGCTTGGCCGCCACGCGCTGGACGTTCTCGCTGCCCGCGTCGTAATGGGTGACGTCGGAGATGAACGCCTCGATCTCGTCGGCGCCGATCGCGCCGTCGACGAGGGCGGCCGAGCCGTCCGCGGTGATGTTGCGGACGATGTCCTTGATCTGGTCTTCGGTCAAGGGAGTGGCGCGCAGCAGCGCCAGCAGCGGAACGCGATCCGGGCCGGGAACGCCCTCGGGATAACCGGCGCGAAGCCAGTTCAGGATGGAACCCAGAAGCGAGGTGTTGGTCACGCCGCCAAGTCTCACGGGTGCCCGATGCCACCGCCACCACGACGCCGGACAGTTCTCCGGCCATTCACCAGCCGTTCAGGCACCGTAATCGCGCCCTTCTGAGCGAAGGTTCGCTGTCAATCATCGGGAAATATCGCTCCTCGAGTTGTCGAGTGCCCGCCGGGGTGCGACGCTCATCGACGGACTGCAGTGTCGCGGGCCATATTCACACTCGGATCCGAGCCAGGAGGCCTGCGTGACCACCGAATCCGCAACGACCGACGACAAGTCGGCTGCGCCGACCACCGGCCTCAAGAAGGGGTCCATCGGCATCGTCGCGGTCATCTTCATGGCCGTCGCCAATGCCGCGCCGATCACGGCGATGACGGGCAACGTGCCCATCGCCGTCGGATTTGGCAACGGACTCGGCGCCCCCGCCGGATTCCTGTTCGCGACGGTCATCTTGACCCTGTTCGCCCTCGGCTACGTGGC
This sequence comes from Mycobacterium sp. URHB0044, assembly GCF_000620625.1. Taxonomy (GTDB): domain Bacteria; phylum Actinomycetota; class Actinomycetes; order Mycobacteriales; family Mycobacteriaceae; genus Mycobacterium. The sequence continues at coordinate 162,149 of NZ_JIAW01000004.1, forward strand.
GATGGCGCGACACATCACGACGACGGGCGCCTTCTACGGCTTCATCTCGCACGGGCTCGGCCAGACCTGGGGCATGGCCAGCGGCATGCTGGCCACGTTCGCCTACGTGGTGTTCGAGGGCTCGCTCATCGGCGGTTGCGCCTACTTCGCGAATGACGCCCTGAACACCATCTTCAACGTCAACATCCCCTGGCTGGCGATCGCCGTCTTCGCCATCGTGGCCATCGCCGCGTTGTGCTACTTCGACATCAGCCTCACCGCGGCCATCCTCGGGGTCACGCTCACCGCCGAGGTCCTGATCCTGTTCGCGCTCGCGTTCTCGGTGATCTTCTCCGGCGGCGGGCCCGACGGCTTCATGCTGAATCAGACCGTGCTGATCAACAACGCGTTCGAGGGCCTGCCCGCAGGCGCGTTCGGCACGGCGGCCGCAGCGGGATCCATGGCCATCGGCCTGTTCTTCGCCTTCTGGTCCTGGGTCGGCTTCGAGACCACGGCCGTGTACGGCGAAGAGTCCCGCAACCCGAAGAAGATCATCCCGAGGGCGACCATCATCGCGGTCGTCGGACTCGGCCTCTTCTACACGTTCATCTCGGCGATGGTGATCGCGGGCAACGGCGCGAAGACGTCCGTCGAGGCATCGATCAGCGCCTCGCCGCTCGACCTGTTCTTCGGCCTCGTCGACGCGAAACTGGGCGGTGTCCTGCTCGACGTCTACAAGGCCCTGCTGGTGATTGGCTCGTTCGCCTGTGCCCTGGCGTTCCACAACGCCGCGTCCCGCTACCTGTTCGCGCTCGGGCGCGAAGTGCCGTCGGACAAGATCAAGGCCACGGTCGGCGGCACCCACCCGGTGCACGGTTCGCCGTGGATCGCGTCGACGATCCAGAGCGTCATCACGCTGGTGATCGTGCTGGCCTTCGCGGTCTTCACCGCCGTGCAGGTCCCCGATGCCGACGGTGTTCCCGTCGACACGCCGGCACTGGTGCCCTACGTCAACATCTACGGACTGCTGGCGTTGATCGGCACCGCGGCGATCCTGCTGGTGCAGGCGATCTGCTCGGCGGCCGTCATCTGGTTCTTCTGGGTACGAAAGACGCACCGCGGCAATGTGATCACCACGCTGATCTGCCCCCTGATCGGTGGCGTGGCGATGCTGTACGTGGTGTGGCTGCTGTGGGACAACCGCGAGTTCGCCGCGGGACTCGCAGCCAAGTCGGACGTGTTCAAGGTTGCGCCCTACATGATCCTTGCGGTCTTCGTGATCGGGCTGGCGTACGCGGTGTGGATGCGTACCGCCAAACCGGCCCTGTACGCCGAGATCGGGCGCACCGTCATGGAGGACGCGCACGAGCGCGCGGAGGAGACCGCTCCCCCGGCCTGACGCGCACTGACGCAACGGCCCCCGCACGCCCACCGGCGTGACGGGGGTCTTTGCGTTGCGCGAGTGTGCATCTGACGAGGAACTCGCGGCTCAAATCTCGTCAGGCGCACATTCGCCGCGGCACCAGACCATGCCGCGCTCTCGGAGAGTGTTTCGTTGCGTTCGTCCAAAAAGCGCTCGCTCCTAGCTTGCTAGCATGCTAGCCTGGCTTCCGTGAGCGATGAGGACGTCAAGCAGTTCAACGTCTACCTGCCGCTCAGCCTGATCCGGCAGGTGAAGCATCACGCCATCGAAACCGAGACGTCGCTGTCCGCGCTCGTCGCCGATGCGCTGCGCGCATACCTGGACAGCCCGACGAAGGAGGACTGATGAGCACCGACGGCATCGAAGCCGTGTTCCTGGAAACCCACAACTGGGGCAAGGCGGCCAAGTTCTTTCAGGGGCTGGGCTACGAAATCGAATTCGCGACCGACCACAACTCCGGTCAGCTGCGTCGCGGCGACAGCCCGTCCCTGTTCATCTCCGAGATCCCGGAGAGCGAGCCGACTCGACGGCACATCGTGCTGGCCGTCGCCGATGCGGACGCCTTCGAACTCGATGCCTCCGTCGAGGTGGTCGGTGAGTGGGAGGACACCCATTGGGGCACGAAGCTCATGACTGTCCGCGACCCCGACGGCCGAGAGTGGATGCTGCAGGCACCGGCGAAATGAGCCAGACGACAGCAACACCCGACAGCACTGCCGTCCGCACCGCCCTGTGGCGGGCGCTGCACCTGGAAGTCGACGCGCCGCCGCACGTGATCGAGGACCGGATCGGCCTGCAGCTCGCAGCACCCGGCGACGAGTGGCGCCAGCGGCCCGACATGAACGAGTACGCCACGCCGGGTGTCCGCGCGTCGATCGTCGCGCGCGCCCGCTTCATCGAGGACTTGGTCGTCGAACAGGCTGCCGGCGGGGTCGGACAGTACGTCCTGCTTGGCGCAGGGCTGGACACGTTCGCACAGCGCAGGCCCGAAATCGCCTCGGAGATCACGGTATTCGAAGTAGACCAGCCGGGCCCACAGGAATGGAAGCGGCACCGCCTTGAAGAACTCGGCCTCGGCGTCCCGCCGTGGCTGCGGTTGGTGCCCGTCGACTTCGAGACCACATCTTGGTGGGACGGCTTGCTGGCCAACGGGTTCGACGCGACGCAGCCGGCCGTCGTCTCGTCGCTCGGCGTGTCCATGTACCTCACCAGGGAGGCGACGATGGCGACGCTGCGCCAAAGCGCCCAACTGGCACCGGGTTCCACGTGCGCGATGACGTTCATGAAGCCGCTCGAGCTCGTCGAACCCGAGGAGCAGGACATGCTTCGGGCGACCGACGCCGCCGCCCGTGCCTCGGGGACGCCGTTCATCAGCTACTACGCACCCGACGACATCCTGGCGATGGCCCGCGACGCCGGTTTCGCGACCGCCCGACACGTGACGGCGGCCGACTACACGCAGCGTTACTTCGCCGGTCGCAGCGACGGCCTGAAGCCGTTCACCACCGAAGAGCTGTTGGTGGCGACGACCTGACGGGTGCCGACGACCTGACCGATTGCTGTGAAGTTCATCGGGCGCGTGTGCCGCAGCAATAGCCGGGTAGGCCAACGTCATGCGTGCATTGACTGTCGAGCCGGGCCGTACCGGTTCGCTTCGAATCGATGAGTGCCCCGACCCCGAACCCGCTGCCGGAGAACTCTTGGTGGCCGGGCTGGCCATCGGTGTCTGCGGCACCGACAAGGAGATCGTGCGGGGCGAATATGGTTGGGCGCCTCCACATCGAGACCGGCTGATCCTGGGCCACGAATCACTCGGGCGTGTCGTCGAAGCTCCGCAGGGCAGCGACTACTCGAAGGGTGACCTGGTGGTCGGTGTCGTCCGCCGCCCCGACCCGGTGCCGTGCGGGGCCTGCGCCCGCGGTGAGTTCGACATGTGCCGAAATGGCCGCTACACCGAGCGGGGCATCAAGGAGATCGACGGATACGGCAGCGAGATGTGGTGTGTCGAGGAGGACTACGCGGTCAAGCTCGACCCCCGTCTGCGCCGCGTCGGGATGTTGATGGAACCGACCACCGTAGTGGCCAAGGCATGGGATGAAGTGCGACGAGTCGGGCAACGCGCCTGGTTCGAACCCCACCGCGTGCTGGTCACCGGCGCCGGACCGATCGGTCTGCTCGCAGCACTGCTCGGATCCCAGCAGGGCCTGGAAGTCCATGTCCTGGACCGGGTGACCGACGGGCCGAAGCCCGAGTTGGTGGAGTCCCTCGGTGCGACGTACCACCACGAGTCGATGGATGACGTCGCCTCGAAGCTCCAGCCCGACGTGGTGATCGAAGCCACCGGCGTTGGCGAGTTGGTGTTCGCCGCCATGGCCAACACCAGCTCGTACGGCATCGTCTGCCTGACCGGCGTGTCGCCGACGGGGCGCACACTTCACGTCGACGCCGGCAGCATCAACCGTGAGATCGTCCTGGAAAACGACGTCGTGGTCGGTTCGGTCAACGCGAACCTACGGCACTATCGCCAAGCAGCCGAGGCCCTTGCCGACGCGGACATCGGTTGGCTGGAACGGCTGATCACCCGCCGGGTGCCTCTCGATGACTTCGACGACGCGTTCGACGCCGCCGACGACGACGTCAAAGTCGTGATCTCCCTGGCCGACTCGGCGTAACCCGCGCTAGAAGTCCCAGTCCTCGTCGGTGGTGTTGACGGCCTTGCCGATCACGTAGCTCGACCCCGACCCCGAGAAGAAGTCGTGGTTCTCGTCGGCGTTGGGGCTCAGCGCCGACAGGATCGCCGGGTTGACGTCGGTCTCGTCGCGCGGGAACAACGCCTCGTAACCGAGGTTCATCAGCGCCTTGTTCGCGTTGTAGCGCAAGAACTTCTTGACGTCCTCGGTGAGGCCGACGCTGTCGTAGAGATCCTGCGTGTACTCCACCTCGTTGTCGTACAGCTCGAAGAGCAGTTCGTAGGTGTAGTCCTTGAGCTCGTTCTTGGTGGCTTCGTCCTGCAGGGCCAGGCCGCGTTGGTACTTGTAGCCGATGTAGTAGCCGTGCACGGCCTCGTCGCGGATGATCAACCGGATCATGTCGGCGGTGTTGGTCAGCTTGGCGCGGCTGCTCCAGTACATCGGCAGGTAGAAGCCCGAGTAGAACAGGAAGCTCTCCAACAGCGTGGACGCGACCTTGCGCTTCAGCGGCTCGTTGCCGTGGTAGTACTGCATGACGATCTCGGCCTTGCGCTGCAGGTTCTGGTTCTCCTCGGACCAGCGGAAGGCATCGTCGATCTCGGCGGTCGAGCACAGCGTCGAGAAGATGTTGCTGTAGCTACGGGCGTGCACCGACTCCATGAACGCGATGTTGGTGTACACCGCCTCTTCGTGCGGGGTGAGCGCGTCCGGAATCAGGCTCACCGCGCCGACGGTGCCCTGGATGGTGTCCAGCAGCGTCAGGCCGGTGAACACACGCATGGTGAGCTGCTTCTCATGGGCGCTCAGCGTGCCCCAGGACGGGATGTCGTTGGACACCGGAACCTTCTCTGGCAACCAGAAATTGCCGGTCAGCCGGTCCCAGACCTCGGCGTCCTTCTCGTCCTGCACGCGGTTCCAGTTGATGGCCGATACGCGGTCTATCAGCTTCATTCCGTCGGACACCCGAACCTCATTTCACCTGCGGAAGTGTATTTGCCAGACCGACCCGGCCGGTAGAAGGCGACACTACCCCTGGTGTCAGACATCGAGGGCCAACACAACCACTTGTGTCGCGTGTCGTCCCTCAAAGTCGTCTCACCGCCTCGTGAACTCGTACTCCGACCGTCGGAACCGGCGTGTCGCCAGCCAGTACTGCCACGTCATCCCGCTCCACAACGTGCGGTTGACGCCGTGGTCGTCGAGGTACCAGCTCCGGCAACCACCGGTGTTCCACACCGTGGTGGCGAGATCGCCCTGCAGCTCGGCGTTGAACTCGTCCTGGGCGCGGCGGGTCGGAGCCAGCGCGCGAGCCCCGGACTTGTCGACGGCGGCGATCGCCTTGGCGACGTAGCGGATCTGCGACTCGATCATGAACACCACCGAGTTGTGGCCCAGCGCGGTGTTGGGACCCAGCAGGAAGAACAGGTTGGGCATGCCGGCGACGGCGATGCCGCGGTGCGCCTGAATGCCCTCGCGGTTCCACCGGTCCACCAGGTCTTCGCCGTTGGAGCCCTTGATGTCGACGTAGGTGTAGGAGTCGGTGACGTGGAATCCGGTGGCGAACACCACGACGTCGACCGGGTGCTCGCGTCCGTCGGTGGTGACGATGCCGTCCGGCGTCATGCGCGCGATGCCCTCGGTGATCACCTGGGTCCTGGGATCGGCGATCGCGCCGTAGTAGGTGTCGGAGTTCAGGATTCGCTTGCAGCCGGCGCGGTAGTTCGGTGTCAGCTTGCGCCGCAGTTCGCGGTCCTTGACGCTGCGCCGGATGTTCCACCGGCCCATCAGCTCGCCGATCTTCAGCAGTCTGGGTTCCCGCGTCATGGCGAAGCCGACTGCTTCGTGAATCCAGTAGATTCCGTCGCGCATCAACGCCCGCGTGCCCGGCACCGTCGCGAACATCCGCCGCATCCACTCCGGAAAGGCGTTGTTGGGCCGCGGCATCACCCACGCAGGCGTGCGCTGGTAGACGTGCAGCTCGGCGACGTCCTCGACGATCGCCGGCACGATCTGGATGGCGCTGGCGCCGGTGCCGATCACTGCCACGCGCTTGCCGGTGAGATCCACGTCGTGATTCCACTGCGCGGAATGGAATGCGGCACCGCGGAATTCGTCGATGCCCTCGATGTCGGGGATCAGCGGGATGTGCAGCCCGCCCGCCCCCGAGACGAGGAACTGCGCGACGTACTCCTTCCCCGCGTCCGTGAAGACGTGCCAACTTTGTTCGTCGTCGTCCCAGTGCGCGCGTTCGACGTGCGAGTTGAACCGCACATAGCGGCGCAGGCCGTACTTGTCCGCGACGCCCTTGAGGTAGTCGAAGATCTCCGGCTGGAACGACCACATGTGCCGCCAGTCCGCCTTCGGTTCGAACGAGAACGAGTACATGTGCGACGGGATGTCACACGCGCACCCCGGATAGGTGTTGTCCCGCCACGTGCCGCCGATCTCGTCGGCCTTCTCCAGCAGGAGGAAGTCGACGCCTTGGCGCTGCAACGCGATCGCCATGCCCAGGCCGGAGAAGCCCGTCCCGATGATGAGCGCTCGGGTGTGCACGGCGTCAGTGCGGACTGCAGTTTCGTCGGCCTGCTCGGCAACGGTCATGGGGACGGTGTCCTTTCATGGGAACGCCGGTACCGGGTATTCCGCCAGTGTCCCGTCAGGCGCCAAACGTGTCAACGCCCCGGGCATTCGGGCAGGTCAGGCGACGGATTCGCGCCGGCTGACGCCTTCGTGCAGCGGCAGATCCGGGTCGATCTTGATACCGAGCAACTCACAGGTGCCGTGGATCGCGCCCAACATGATCGTGGTCATGTGCGCGATGAACTCGTCGGGCGGCATCCGCCGCGGGCTGTCGACGTTGGGCCCGAGCCACCAGTCCGTCGCCGCTGCCGCCGATCCGTACGTGGTGAACGCCGCCAGCTCGATCGCCGCCCCGTCGAGCTCCATCTCACGCAACTCGTTGCTGAACATGCTGGCCATCGCCAGCGTGATCTCGCGGCCCTCGTTGAGGGCCCGCATGGTCGACTCGCTCTGCTCGGCGAAGCGCCCCTGGATGAGGAAGCGGCACACGTTGGGATGCTGATCGACCAGGAGCACGTACTGCTCGACGCTGCGCCGGATCACCTCGCGGGCGGGGTCGGACGACAGGTCGATCGTGGGGAAGATGGCGGCCCACAGGATGTCTCGCAACCGCTCACCGATTGCCTGGAACAGGTCCGACTTGTCGGTGAAGTGCCGGTAGATCTTCGGCTTGGCCGTCCCGGCCTCCTCGGCGATCTCGCGCAGGCTCAACTCGGGCCCGAGCCGGTCGATCGCGCGGAACGCCGCGTCGACGATCTCGGAGCGCACCTTCTTGCGGTGCTCGCGCCACCGCTCGCTGCGCGCGTCGACCTTCACGCCGGGCTGGGTACCCGGTCTGGGGATGGACGGTCTGCGCACCCACCCACTGTACCGGCTGGGGCCGCCTGACCTGCCAAGACCGCGCCGCATCGTGGTGTGGCCCTGCACTTCGCGCGTCGCCGTCCTCGTCCCGCCGGGTTTCGACGCCCGGGTAATATTGGCCCGAACAGCCCAGCGACACGAGACGGAACAGATGACCCAGCGATACGACCTCGTCATTGCCGGCGGCGGCCCTTCCGGCTCGGCCGCGGCATGGCAGGCGGCGCAGACCGGCGCCAAGGTAGTGGTGCTGGACAAGGCCGAATTCCCCCGCGACAAGCCGTGCGGTGACGGTCTGACGGCGCGCGCGGTGAGCTACCTGCAGAAGATGGGACTTGCCGAGGAGGTCTCGAAGTTCCACCGGGTCAACCGCGTGACGGTGTTCAGTCCCAGCGCGTGGGAGCTGTCGTTCCCGAAGCGCCCGGGCATGCCCGATCACGGCCACACCGTCAGCCGCACCGAACTGGACACCCTGCTGCTCAAGCACGCCGAGTCGGCCGGCGCCGAGGTGCGCCAGTCCGCCGAGGTGGCGGGCCCCGAGTTCGACGCGAACGGTCGCGTCATCGGCGTGACGCTCAAGGGTGGCGAGAAGGTCTACGGCGACGCGGTCATTGCCGCCGATGGCGCGTACTCCCCCATCAAGCGGGCGCTGAAGATCGATTCCGAGTACAACGGCTATTCGGCCATCGCGATCCGTTCCGAGATGCATGCCAATCGGGCGGACTCCGACAGCCTGGACATCTACCTGAAGTTGGCGTTCCAGGGCGATCAGCTGCCCGGCTACGGCTGGGTCTTCCCGATGGGCAACGGCGTCTTCAACATCGGGCTGGGTTACGTCAACAGCTACAAGAACTGGCAGTCGATCAACGCCACCCAGTTCCTCGGCGAGTTCCTGCGGACGCTGCCGCGGGACTGGGAGCTGCCCGCCATCGAGGATCTGAAGAAGAACAAGAGCGTCCGTGCCTGGCGGCTGCCGATGGGCTTCACCGCGTGGCCGCCCTGGCGCCCTGGCGTCCTGTTCACCGGCGACTCGCTGGGGGCGGGGAAGCCGGCATCGGGTGCGGGCATCTCCAAGGCACTCGAATCCGGTTTGGCTGCAGGCGAATGCGCGATCGCGGCGTTGCAGAACGGCGGTCCCGACGACTTCACGAACTACGCGCAGCGGATGGAAGCGGCGTGGGGGCGGGAGTACAAGCGCGGCCGCTACTTCCACAAGTTGCTCGGTCAGCCGCGCATCGCCAACGCGGGCATCAAGCTGCTCGACAACGCACACTTCCGCGACCGCATGCTCAAGGCGCTGTACAAGAAGGAGCAGGGCCCGCAGCACAAGGTGAAGTAGCGTCCGCTCGCAGCCCTAGCCGAACAGCTGGCCGACCTTGAGTAGCAGCTGGTAGGCGCCGTACCCGAAAGGCGCTGCGACCCAGAGCCACGCGAGCGCGATGTAGCCCTTCGGGACAGTTGGTGCGTATTCGTGGTATTCCACGGACGAATCGGTCACCGGGTTGCCTCCTGCGGTACCAGCTTGGATGAATCGGGTTCGCGCTCATGCCATTTCGACGAGACCGGCCGGATCAGCTCGTTGCACACCAGCGCGACGACGAGCAGGGCGATCATGATCGAGAACGACAGCGTGTACAGCGCCGGGCCGCTCTTGCCCAGCGCCGCTTGGTGGTCGGCGACCGAGTTGACGATGATCGGGCCAAGAATCCCCGCTGCCGACCACGCGGTAAGCAGCCGGCCGTGGATGGCGCCTACCTGGAACGTGCCGAAGAGGTCGCGCAGGTAGGCCGGCACGGTGGCGAATCCGGCGCCGTAGAACGACAGGATGACGATGGTCGCGACCAGGAAGATCACCTTGTTGGAGTTCTGCAGCACGGTGATCGTCAGATAGAGCAGCGCGCCGACGCCCAGGTAGAGCCTGTAGGCGTTCTTGCGGCCGATCACGTCCGACAGGCTGGACCAGCCGATGCGCCCGAGCATGTTGCCCAGCGAGAGCATCGCCACGTAGCCGGCCGCCGCAGCGGCCAATGCTCCCGCCGCCGCTCCCGCGGCCGGGAAGTAGTCCTGGTAGATGGGCGAGGCCTTTTCCAGGATGCCGATGCCAGCGGTCACGTTGAAGCACAACACCACCCAGAGCAGCCAGAACTGCGGGGTCTTGACCGCATTCCCCGCCGAAACCTGACCGCCGGTGACGATCGAACCCGCCTGCACCGGCGGAGGAGTCCAGCCGTTCGGCCGCCAGTCCGCCCGGGGCACCCGGACCAGAAGCCAGCCCAACGACATGAACACCGCGTACACGAGGCCGTGCACGAGGAAGGTCTTGGCGATGCCGGTGGGCTGAGAGCCGAACGCCTTGAGCATCGCCGTGGACCACGGTGACGCGATCAGCGCACCGCCGCCGAAGCCCATGATCGCCAGCCCGGTCGCCATTCCCGGCTTGTCGGGGAACCATTTCATGAGCGTGGAAACCGGTGAGATGTAACCGATCCCCCAACCGATCCCGCCAAGCACGCCATAGCCGAGCAACACGAGCCAGTACTGATGCGTGGCAAGGCCCACGGCACCGACCAGCCATCCGCCGCTGAAGCAGCACATCGCCGCGAACATCGCCATCCGCGGACCGTTGCGGTCCACCCAGGTTCCGAAGCATGCCGCGGAGAGCCCCAGCATGACGATCCCGATGGTGAACGGCAGGGCGCTGAGCGTGCCGGAGATGTGGAGCGCCCCCTCGATCGGCTTCTTGAACACGCTCCACGAGTACGCGGCGCCGACCGACAGATGAATCGACAGCGCCGCCGGTGGCACCAGCCATCGATTCCAGCCGGGCGGCGCGACGATGCGTTCACGGCTGAAGAACGGCGCGGCGGTCAGCGGGGTGGGCACTGATGGCATCCTTTGCCTCTCGTTGTCTGACGACGCCCGTGCTGCCACCGCGAGCGTTACTCCGTAGCCGGCGCGTGGCCGGGCATGAAGCGATTTCCGCGAGGGACACTAGCGAAAATCCGACCGTTTTGAAACGTTTCATATAGAACGCTGCGTTGACACCCGTCGAATTTCCGCGTCGAGCAAACAGGCGAAACCCGGTCATGCACAAGCCTTTCGGCGACGGGTGCACGCACGAGGCCAACTAGCAACGAGTGCGCCGTGGGCACATGCACCCGCTGTCACGGCAACGCGATCCCCTACGCCCCTAGTCCGATCGACCGCGCCAACCCGTAGCCGACGCTGCCCACCGGGGGCGTCCGCCCCGTTATGACTTTCACCGGATCGCCGGACGCTTGGACGCATCACCGCCCATCCACGAAAGCGAAACGACCATGACCACTACTCGACTGATGCGCCGATACCTGGCGGCTGCTGCGCTGACCGCCGGACTGGCCGTCGGACTCGCCACGACCGCCAACGCCCAACCGATCGGACAGATCGGCGACGAAGCGGGCTTCAACGAGTGCGTGAAGGATCACCCCGACAGCGAGGGCTTCGCGGTGTGCTGCGTCTTCTACGGCGGGTCCCTGGACGAGGGACCGAACCATCAAGCGTGCGCCATCGGACCGGTCACCACTCCCGACGACGAGGAGGCCGCGACGCCGCTTCGCCCGTCGCGTGCCGGCTCGCTGCCGGAAGTGGCGACGGCCGAACCCATTTGGACCGAGCCGACGAAGAAGCCCGCGCCGACGCGGCTTCCCTCCGTGTCCGTCGCGTCGGTCCGCTAGCGCACCTGTCAGGCCGTGAACGCGTACTGCACGTTCTCGGCCACGCGAACGAAGCCCAGCCGCCGGTAGATCCGGTTGGATGTCGCGTTCGCGACGTCGGCGAACAGCACGACCTCCCGGGCGCCGCGTCGGTGGGCGTGGCGGACCGCCGCCGCGGTGACAGCCGCGCCGCATCCGCGGCCCCTGCTCTCGGGCGGGGTATAAACCGGTCCGATGCGTGACGTTCCAGCGGCGGGCGCGTGCACCCGCGCCATGGCGACGGGCGCACCGTTCACCGTCCACAACACCACTTCACCGTCGCTGTCGTAGACGGTACGAAGGAGCTCACGGCTGGCCAACGGATTCGACGCGGCACCGAATGCCTCGACGAAGAACGCGTCGAACCACCAGACGAGCAGTTCGGCATCGCGCGGACCGGCAAGCCGTGGCACTCCGACGACGTTGTCCCGCGGACTGAGTTCGTCGAGGCGGTACAACGTCTCCTCGCACGACCTCACGGCCTCGACGCCGGTGACGCCTGACCATGCGTCGGCGAAAGCCGTTGCGTTCGAAGGGGTTCCCCGCACTCCCGGCAGCGCCGAGCGTACGGTCGCCACCTCTGCTGCCGCGACCTTCGCCATCGCCGGCGGTAATCCGCTCACCAGCAACGTCTCCCCCGGCATCTGCACCGCCGCACCCACCGAACCGTCACAGTCGGTGACGGACAGCAGAATCGGATCTTCTGCTCCCTTCGCCGCACGCAGGACCGTGAGTTCGCAGGTGAACAGCACCGGATCTCGGCGATAGACCCATCGCGCGACGGGTCCGAAATCCGTCGCGGTGTCGTACAGCTGGGCGTCCACGTCTTCGAGCGTGACGAACTCGGCCGCGAAATTCCACTGATTTTCCGCGCGCTGCGAACCGCCGACGTTGTCGGTCGCGACCGCGGTTACCGAACGGGGCGGGCTCCCGGCTCGCCAGGACCCGGTGTGGAACCGGGTGGCGGCGGGCTGATTTGGCCGGTGCGGATCCAGTCGATCGCCATGTCGACGGGGTTCTGCGGGTCGACGAACACCGCGATCGTCGCACCCGGTTGTGCCCGCGCCACGTGCAGCTGCGCCACGACTTCGTCGAAGACGGCCCCGTAGAGCGGGGTGCCGTCTTCACGCTGAACCCTGCCCTGGATCCGCAGCACTGGCGACATGTTCATATACGACCCGACCTGCCAGACGCCGTCGATGGTGACGGTCGCACGCAGGCCCGCACCGTTGGTCAGCTGCGCGTGGCGCATCATCTTCATGCCGATCTCACCGGCGTCGGCCGCTTCGTGAATCCGGTTGGGGATGTCGCCAATCTGGCCGAGGAACGACGACGGGCGTCCCTGCGATTCCAGGTACTGCTTGTTGGCGCCGTACATCCGCGCCCAGTCCTTGAACGGGTTGGGCATCGCCGTCAACCCGAATCAGCCGTCAGTCCCGGATCAGTAGCCGAGGAACTTGCGGAACTGTTGTCCGACGGCCATCGACTGGCCCATCCGTTGCACCCAGCCGTCGAGCGCCGCCTTCGTGTCGGCCGGGCTCCACCCGCGTTCCTGGGCGAGGGTGATCATGCCGGCCTCGTCGTTGATGCCGCGGGCCTGCGCCTCGCGCGCGAGGTCGGCGTAGTCCTGCAGCGATATGCCGTTGATGGGCGCCCAGATCGCGTCGTCCGCGGCCACCGAGCGGGTCGACGGCCCGCCCAGCACGGCCGGGTCGATGGGTCCGGCGTTCTGCACGTGCACCATGCCGTCACCCTGCTGCTGTGTCGGCGGGGCGAATGCCTGCTGCGCTTGAGCTGCTGCCTTCTTCGCCTTGTCGAACAGTCCCATTGGTGGTCTCCGATCCTCCGGCCCGCGCTGATATCTCGCCGGGACGCTACTCCGATGGTCGGTGTTCCCGACGGGAAATTGACGAGGTGGAAGGGCTACGTCAGCGCTTGCCGCGGGCGGCTCGGCCCGGCTTGCGGGCGACCTTGCCCGCGGCGGCGCGGGCGGCCTGCTTCGCGAGAGTCTTCTCCCGTGCGGTGCGTTTCGGCGCCGGCTCGGACCGCCCTCGCGACGAACTGGGTTTGCGCCCGCGCACGATTCCGACGAATTCCTCGACCAGTTCCGGCTGTTGCCCGTCTGGGACGGCGAGCGCCACGGGGCAGTTGGGCGCGTCGGTGATGGGGCGGTAGGTGAGGTCCTTGCGGTGATACAGCCGCGCCAGCGACTGCGGAACGATGAGCACGCCCATGCCAGATGCAACGAGTTCCGTTGCGTCCTTGGTGGTCTCGGGCCGGTGATCCACCGGGACACCGGGGGTAGCTGCCCAGGCGACGACGTCGTCGAGTGGAATGAGGATCGGCTCGCCGTGGAGGTCCGCGGCGGTGATCTCGTCGGCGGCTGCGACGACGTGGTCGGTCGGCACCACCGCCACAGTCGTCTCCTCGTAGAGCGGGATGACGGCCAGTCCGGACGGATCGACCGGCGGTCGGAGTAGCGCCACGTCGATGGTGCCGTCCCGCAACGCGTCGGCCGCGTCGGCGGCGGCGACGGCATCCAACCGCAGCGGCACCTCGGGGTGGCGTTCGGCCCAGGTCCGAGCCCACTTCGCGGGCGTCACACCAGGGACGTACCCGACGGTGAGGCGGAGCGGGGTCATCGCATCAGGCTACCGATGGGCCGCCCGATAGGCTGGTGGCCATGACCAGGCCAAACGCGCAGTCCATGAAACCCGCCACGGCGGCGAAGAAGCTGGACGTGTACTTGCCGGCGACGCCTGCGGAGTTCCAGGAGAACGCGATCACCCGCTCCGAACTCGCCGCACTGCAATCGGATCCGCCGCAGTGGCTCAAGGACCTCCGCAAGAACGGGCCGCATCCGAAGAACTTGGTGGCGTCCAAGCTGGGCGTCTCGATCGCCGGTCTCGCGCGCGGCGGCATCACGGAGGCGCTCACCACCGAGCAGATCAACGCGCTGCTCGAGGACAAGCCGGAGTGGCTGGTCGCCGAACGCGAGAGCTACCAAAGCGTGCTGCGCGAGGAGCGAAGGCTGAAGGCGCTGCACGAGGATAGGGCCCGCGACAATTGATTAGCTCAGCTCATAACATGCAGCTGACGCAACCCTCCACCTCAGTGCCCTCCAGCGCCATCTGGCGCAGGCGGATGTAGTACAGCGTCTTGATTCCCTTGCGCCAGGCGTAGATCTGCGCCTTGTTCACGTCGCGCGTGGAGGCGGTGTCCTTGAAGAACAGCGTCAGGCTCAATCCCTGATCCACGTGCTGGGTGGCCGCGGCGTAGGTGTCGATGATCTTCTCGTAGCCGATCTCGTACGCGTCCTGGTAGTACTCCAGGTTGTCGTTGGTCAGATACGGCGCCGGGTAGTAGACGCGACCGATCTTGCCTTCCTTGCGGATCTCGATCTTGCTGGCGACCGGGTGGATCGAGCTGGTCGAGTGGTTGATGTAGGAGATCGACCCCGTCGGCGGAACGGCCTGCAGGTTCTGGTTGTAGATGCCGTGCGTCTGCACCGACTCCTTCAACCGCTGCCAATCCTCTTGCGTGGGAATGCGAATGTCGGCGTTGGCGAACAGTTCTCGCACCCGTTCGGTCTTCGGCTCCCACACCTGCTCGGTGTACTTGTCGAAGAACTCACCGGACGCGTACTTCGAGCGCTCGAAACCGCCGAAGCGCGTGCCCCGCTCGATCGCGATGCGGTTGCTGGCCCGCAGCGCGTGATACAGCACCGTGTAGAAGTAAATGTTGGTGAAGTCCACGCCCTCTTCGGAGCCGTAGTGGATGCGCTCCCGTGCCAGATACCCGTGCAGGTTCATCTGGCCAAGGCCGATCGCGTGAGAGTCGTTGTTGCCCTGCTCGATCGAGGGCACCGACCAGATGTGGGTCTGATCGCTCACGGCGGTCAGCGCGCGGATCGACACCTCGATGGTCTGGGCGAAGTCCGGCGAGTCCATCGCCTTGGCGATGTTGAGCGAACCGAGGTTGCACGAGATGTCCTTGCCGACCTTGGCGTAGGTCAGGTCCTCGTTGAACAACGACGGCGTCGACACCTGGAGGATCTCCGAGCACAGGTTGCTGTGCGTGATCTTGCCCTCGATCGGGTTGGCCCGGTTCACCGTGTCCTCGTACATGATGTACGGGTAGCCGGACTCGAACTGCAGCTCCGCCAGCGTCTGGAAGAACTCGCGCGCCTTGATCTTCGTCTTGCGGATCCGCGCGTCGTCGACCATCTCGTAGTACTTCTCGGTGACCGAGATGTCGGCGAACGGCAGCCCGTACACCCGCTCGACGTCGTACGGCGAGAACAGGTACATATCCTCGTTGCGCTTGGCCAGCTCGAAGGTGATGTCCGGAATCACGACGCCGAGCGAGAGCGTCTTGATGCGGATCTTCTCGTCGGCGTTCTCGCGCTTGGTGTCGAGGAACCGGTAGATGTCGGGATGGTGGGCGTGCAGATAGACCGCGCCCGCACCCTGCCTGGCACCCAGCTGGTTGGCGTAGGAGAACGAGTCCTCGAGCAGCTTCATGATCGGGATGACGCCCGAGCTCTGGTTCTCGATGTTCTTGATCGGCGCGCCGTGTTCGCGAATGTTGCTCAGCAGCAACGCGACTCCGCCGCCGCGCTTGGACAGCTGAAGCGCGGAGTTGATGGAGCGGCCGATGGACTCCATGTTGTCCTCGATGCGCAGCAGGAAGCAGCTGACGGGCTCGCCGCGCTGCTTCTTGCCCGAGTTGAGGAACGTCGGGGTGGCCGGCTGGAACCGGCCGTCGATGATCTCGTCGACCAGCTTCTCGGCGAGCACGGTGTCACCGGCGGCGAGCGTCAGCGACACCATCACGACACGGTCCTCGAAGCGCTCGAGGTAGCGCTTGCCGTCGAACGTCTTGAGCGTGTAGGAGGTGTAGTACTTGAACGCGCCGAGGAACGTCGGGAAACGGAACTTCTTGGCGTACGCGCGGTCCAGCAGGGACTTCACGAAGTTGCGCGAATACTGGTCGAGCACCTCGCGCTCGTAGTAGTTCTCCTTGACCAGGTAGTCGAGCTTCTCGTCCTGATTGTGGAAGAACACCGTGTTCTGGTTGACGTGCTGCAGGAAGTACTGATTCGCGGCTTCGCGATCCTTGTCGAACTGAATCTTGCCGTCGGCGTCGTACAGATTCAGCATCGCGTTCAGCGCGTGGTAGTCCGTTTCCCCCGGAAGCGCGTGAGCGCCGGTGGTTACAGGCTCTGCAGCTGTGACGGTTGGTGGCACGTCTGGTCCTTCCAGAAGTCTGCGAGACCCGCGCGGACGGCGTTGACGTCGTCCTCGGTTCCCATCAGTTCGAAGCGGTACAGGTAGGGCACGGAGCACTTGCGGGAGACCACGTCACCCGCGTAGCCGAACTCGGCGCCGAAGTTGGTGTTGCCGGCGGCGATGACGCCGCGCAACAGCGACCGGTTGTGTTCGTTGTTGAGAAAGGCGATGACCTGCTTGGGGACGTATCCCCCGGCGTCCGGATCGGGGCCGTTGGCATGCCCGCCGCCGTAAGTCGGCAGGACCAGCACGTACGGCTGGTCGACCTCGATGCGCCCGTGCAGCGGGATCCGGGTGGCGGGCATGCCCAGCTTCTCCACGAAGCGGTGGGTGTTCTCCGAGACGCTGGAGAAGTAGACGAGATCGCTCATCGCCGTTCTCCTTCTCTCCCGTTCCTACCCGCCGAGTACCCGCTAGGCCGTGACTGCGACCGCGCCGGACAGCGACTTGATCCGGTCCGGCCGGAAGCCCGACCAGTGCTCGTTCCCCGCGACCACGACGGGCGCCTGCAGGTAACCAAGGGCCATGACGTAGTCACGCGCCTCGGTGTCCAGGCTGATGTCGACCTTCTCGTAGGCGATGCCCTGCTTGTCCAGCGCCTTGTAGGTGGCGTTGCACTGCACGCAAGCGGGCTTGGTGTACACGGTGACGGTCATCTGCGGTACGGCTCCTCTGCGGAAACTAAGACGTGAACTTGACGTGACTGGCAACTGATCGGGGTTCCTGCATTTCCACTATGTTCAGCGGAACCGGGACCCTCGAAATTCCTGCCGACCGAGGCTCCGAATCCGCCGTGTCCTGGACCGGACACCAGCGGATTTGGAGCTCCGGCCGACCCCCGAACCCGGGGGCCTGTCGGTCAGCAAGACACTACACCTAGTGGCCGACATCCGATACGGATACAAGATGTTCTGAACGACATTCATGGAATTCCCAGGTCGTAAGCTCCGCACCACCCGACTTTCCGGCGTGTCGCAACACACCGGCGCGGTCGTGTCGCGCCGTATCGACCGGTCTACCACCGGACACCGACAAGCCCCCGATTCCTGCCGCCAGACAGCAAAGCCGCGCTCATGGGCTCGCCTGCCCTCTATGTCATGGACGACGCGATCGCTTGGTGCCCTTCCAGCTCGCACGCGTCGGCCATCGCCCGATACTCAGCGGCGAAGCCGCGGTATGCCTGCTCATCGCCGCCGGCCCGCTCAAGCAGGGCTCGCAGGCGCAGCAGCGGCAGGTCGTGCAGGACATACCCCGGGTCGGTGGGCACCGCGGCCAGACGCTCGATCGCCGCACGCGCCGCGCCCACGTCACCGGGTGCGTTCCTGACCAGTAGGGCTTCGACGAGCGCCGTGGTGGCGGGCCCGCGCCACAGCATCGCCCCGCAATCGAAGAGTCGGTCGAGTACCGCACCCGACAGCGCGACCGCGGTATCGAGATCACCGATCTCGTGGTGCCACCTCGCGAGCTGAATGTCGGCGATCTGCACGATCGACCCATTGCCGCGCCCTTCGACACCATCCCGACGGGCGCGGCGAAGATGCTCCAGCCCAGCCTCTTGTTCCGGTCCCCCATGCGCGACCAGGGCGATGCCGCGGGCCAGATGCGCGTGCGACAACGTGAAGTCGTCGCCGGACTGCTCGGCGATGACCAACGACTCGGCCGTATCGCGAAGCGCTTGACCGTCGGCCTTCACCGCACCGAGCCCGATGTGCGCATATTTGTGCAGGGTCGCGACGATCTGCGTCAACGGGTCGAGCGCGCGAGCGACCGCGATGGCCTCATCGAGATCCGCCTTCCATCCCGGGCGTCCCAGGGACATGCGCGCGACCCCCCGCATCGCGATGGAGAGGCAGAACGGGGAGCCGAGGAAGAGGGTTCCCGCGGTCGGATCGCCACCGGTCAGGTCGATGACCCGCTGCGCCAATCGCCATAACTCCGTGACTTCACCGGTCTCCCATTTCGCCGCCATGGTGGCGGTCAGCACGGCGGACGCCAGCTCGTCGTCGTCGAGTTGCTCGACGAGCGCGCTCAGTTCGGAGCCGAGTTCGGACGCATCCCGCGCACGATTGTGGAAGGCGAGCGCCATCACCATGCCCGACATCCCTATCGCGACCGATCGCTGATCGCCGGCCTCGGCGCACAGTTGGCGCAGTTCTTCGAAACCGGTTTCCGCTGAGCCCAAACCGGCGAGCCAGGCGCTCCCGCACAGCAAGGTGCTCGACTGGATCCGCATCCGCATCCGGTCCGGGTCCTCGGGGGGCAACCGATCCGCCACCTGCCGCGCGCGTTGCCAGCTCGTGCGCGCCGCGACGATGTTGCGCAAGGTGAGCCAGGTCCCCGCCCGCATGTGCCAGTCGAAGGCCGACCGCAGATCCCCTGCCGCCTCGACGTGCATCGCGATCAGGGCGGCGTTCTCGTCCAGCGACCCCGGTGTTCCCTCGCGCTGCATCGCTGCTGCGAGACGTTGATGTAGCTCCGCGCGGGCGGACCGCAATTGTGATTCGTAGGCGACCGATCGGATCAGTGGATGCCGAAACGCGTACTCGGCGACGGGGATCGACGTCACCTCGTCGATAAGGTCGGCGTCCAACAACTCGGCGGTGCATACCGGGTCGACCAAGCTGGTGAGTTGGCCATCGGTGAACCGCGCGCCGATCACGGCAGCCGCGTTCAGCGTGCGCTTGGCGCCGGTGCCGAGCCGGTCGATGCGTGCGCCGATGGTCGCCTGCAGCGTCGCAGGCACATGGGTATCGGCGGCGTCCCCGCGCTGTACGTACTCCCCGGGCCGGCCCCGAAGAACGCCACGCTCAGCTAGATCGCGGACCAACTCCTCGGCGAAGAACGGGTTGCCGCCCGCACGCTCGGCGATCTTCGAGCCGACGACCGCGACCGAAGGGTCTGCACCGAGTAGCTCGCCGATCAGCGTCGTGGCCTCCGAATCAGCGAGGGGCTCGAGCGCGACACTCTTGGCCGCGCGCTCGGAGAGCTTCCCGTGGTATTCGGGACGATAGGTGACCAGCGCGAAGGCATGCGTCTCCCGAATGTCGCCGAGGAATTCAGCGATCAGCGACTCGCTGGCCTCGTCGATCCAATGGGCGTCCTCGACGACGTACAGCGCGGGTGCGGCACGCGCGACGGCGGCAGTCTTCAGCAGTGCCGTCAGTCGACGCCGGCGCGCGTCCGGACCGATCGCGGGAGGTTCGATGTCGGGGTCCCCGATGGCGAGCAGGTCGTCGAGTAGCAACAGGCTTTCGTGGTCGGCATCGGGCAATTGCGCACGCACCCGCTGACGCGCGAGATGATCGGGCAGATCCGTTACCCCGGTGACGTCGCGAAACAGCCGTGTCGCGGCGTGGAAGGGGACTTTGCGGGCATGCGCTTCACAGAAGGCGGAGGCGACGAGAGCGCGCTGCCCACTCAGCGACACGAGTTCGGCAACGAGGCGACTCTTGCCGATGCCCGGTGGGCCCACTATCCCGAACACGGCCCCATTCCCGCGCAGCGCGTCATCCATGGAGTCGCGTAGCGCATTCACCTCGCGGTCACGGCCGACGAGTGTCGACTGTGCCCGCAGCCGAGACCCCTTCGGCGCCACCGACAACAGACGCCGGGCAGGTACCGGGTCCGTGACATTCTTGATCCGCACCATCTCGGATTCCGTCATGTCGACGACACCCTCGACGAGGCGGGCGGTCGACGCGCTCAGCATCACTCCCCCTGGCGGTGCAGCCGACTCCATCCGCTGCGCCATTCCGACGTGGGCCCCGATGGCCGTGTAACTGCCTGGGGCGGAACCCATCTCGCCGGCTATTACCTCTCCCGAGTTGAGTCCCACCCGAAGTTGCAGCTGGACGGCGTCACGTCGGCACAGTTCGGCGGCGAAGGACTGCACTTGTTGCTGCAGTTCCAGGGCCGCCAGGCAGCCGCGAATCGCGTGATCTTCCAGAGCGATCGGCGCGCCGAACAGCGCCATGATGCCGTCACCGGTGAAGTCCACCGTGCCGCCGTACCGGGTGACGACGGCTCGCGAGCGGGTGAGCAGTTCGCTCATCACCTCGCGTAACCGCTCCGTGCCCAGCACCGAAGCCATGTCCATCGACCGGACCACATCGGCGAACAGGACGGTCACCTGCTTGAACTCCGGAGGTTGGGTCGGCGCGGTGATCGCGGATCCGCACGCATCGCAAAACCTGGCACCCTCGCGTGGTTCGGTGCCGCATATCGCGCACGCCACGCTCATCGTCAAACTTCCGCTGCCGGCCCGAGACGGAGCAGGCGCCGCTCGACGAGATCCGCCCCGCGTGCAACGCCACCTGCTGCCGCAAACCCCGCCGCTACCCGGCGAGCACCGTCTGCCATCGACGTGGCCTCGGAAATCTTCGACGTGAGCCGGGCTGCAGTGAGCATCTTGCTGGGCAGGCGGGTACCGCAGCGCGCCACTTCCACCCGCCGCGCCACCTCGAACTGGTCACGGCCGAAGGGAACCACGCATACCGGCACCCCGTGTGTCAGGGCCTTCTGAGTGACACCCATCCCTCCGTGCGTCACGGCGCACACGGCTCGCTCGAGCACGGATCCATGCGGGACGAATCGCTTCACGGTGGCGTTGTCCGGGACCACGAGGGCATCCGGGATTCCGCACGGGAACGTGGCGACGACATGAACCGACTCGTCTTGCATGGCTGCCATCACGGTGGCAGGCAGCACCCCGTCGGATTGGCGTTCGGAGGACGTCGTCACCAAGACGATCGGGCGCTCGATCGCATCGAGCCAGGCATTGCCGCCAGAGTCTGGCGGGTCGAATTCACACGGGCCGATCATCTGCACGCGGTCATCCCAGTCGGGATGCGGATACTCGAATGGTTCCGCAGTCGCGACGAGCATCAACGGTGCCCGCCTCACCAGGTCTTCAACCGACACAAGCGATTTCGCACCGACGGCACTGCAGACGCGATTCAGCGGATCCAGCATCGCCTCTTCGAACGTCTTGACGACGAAGGGACGTAGGGCCTCATCGCGGATGCGTCCCAGCAGCCCTGGCCACGGTCGAAGGCCCGGGCCGAACGGCGGAACACCCCGCGACTTCAGAATCGGCGGATACGGCCAGAAGGACACCCATGGCATCGACGCTGCGTCGACCACCGAGGGCGCGCCCCAGCAGTTGACGTCGATGATCGCCACGTCGGGCTGTACCGAATCGATGGATGCCCGGATGTCGTCGGCCTCGATGGCCGCGCGCTCGGCGAAGACGCGAAATGCAGCCGCCATGGCCGCACGGGGATTCGCGGCCATCCAGTCCGTCATCGCGACTGCCTCGATGCGCGGGGCGATGGCCGAGGTCTCGAGACCCAACGCATTGCCGGTGCTCACCCCGCCGGGAAGTGTCCGCAGCACGACGCGGTGGCCCCGTTCCCGCAGTTCCGCGAGCAGCGCCAGGAGCGGGTAGAGGTTGCCGAAGGCCGGAGAGGTGTACGCCAGGATCGTGGCCATCGGTCCACCAGCCTCTACTCGCAGGCCGAACCGTCCCCCATCGGCCCTAGAGCTGGCAGCCTATCGGCGCAGCCGCCTCGCCGACGCACATTGGTCGGCGAGGGCTCCGCGTACGTCAGGCGATCTCGGCGACCAGCTTCTCCACGACCTCGCGCAGGTTCGCGGCCACCTCGGCGTTCTCCCGCGGATGCTTGCCGTCGAACACCGGGGACGGGACCGAGAGCTTGAGATCCTCGATCACCCGGGTGCCTGCGATGCCGAACGACTTGCGGGTCTCGTCATGCGCCCAGACGCCGCCGTACTGGCCGTGCGCCGCGCCCACCACCGCGACCGGCTTGTCCTTGAGCGCACCATTGCCGAATGGCCGCGACAGCCAGTCGATGGCGTTCTTCAACACCCCGGGGATGCTGCCGTTGTACTCGGGGGTGACGACGAGCGCGGCGTCCGCTTCGGCCGCCGCCTGGCGCAGCGCCCGCACGGGCTCTGCCACGTCGTCGCCGTCGATGTCCTCGTTGTAGAACGGCAGCTCGCCAAGGCGGTCGAACGCAACGAGCGTCACGCCTGCGGGAGCCGATTCCACGGCCAACTCCGCCAGTTGCCGGTTGATCGATGCTGCCCGCAGGCTGCCCACGAGTACCAAGACCTTGCTGTCCGACATGTCTTCAAGTTCCTTTCGATGGTCCGTCACGATCCTTGCCGAGTTTAACCGGACTGTGGTCCGATTAATTCCGGCTGAGTTAAAGTGCAGGTATGAGCGTCACTGACGGGCTGACCGGGCTGCCGGTCGACGATTCCGCCCCGTCCGAGCGCGGTGACGCCGCCCGCAACCGCGTCCTGCTGCTCGACGCGGCGCGCCGGCTGATCGCGGACCGTGGTGCGGAGGCCGTGACGATGGACGACGTCGCCGCCGCCGCAGGCGTGGGCAAGGGCACCCTGTTCCGCCGGTTCGGCAGCCGCGCCGGCCTGATGCTGGTGCTGCTCGACGAGGACGAGAAGGTCCAACAGCAGGCGTTCATGTTCGGTCCGCCGCCGCTGGGCCCCGGTGCTCCGCCGCTGGAACGCCTGCTGGCCTACGGCCGGGAACGGTTGCGGTTCGCGTGGAGTCACCGCGCGCTACTCTCCGACGCCGGACGCGATCCGCAGACGCGGTTCAACGCCCCGGCCACGCTGCACCGCACCCACGTGCGCATGCTGCTGCAGTCCGCGGGCACCACGGGCGACCTCGACGCGCAAGTCGACGCGTTGACCGCGTTGCTGGACGCCGACTACGTCGGGCACCAGGTCACCGATCTCGGTCGCAGTCTCGAAACGCAGGGCGATGCATGGGAAAGCGTGGCCCGCAAGCTTTGTGGGCGGTAACCGTGCGCTGGATCCTGCACGTCGACCTCGATCAGTTCCTCGCCTCCGTCGAGCTGCGCCGCCATCCCGAGCTGGTCGGACTTCCGGTGATCGTCGGCGGCAGTGGCGACCCGACCGAACCGCGCAAGGTCGTCACGTGCGCCTCGTACGAGGCACGGGAGTTCGGCGTGCACGCCGGCATGCCGCTGCGCTCGGCCGCACGGCGTTGCCCCGACGCCACCTTCCTGCCGTCCGATCCCGACGCCTACGACGAGGCGTCCGAGCAGGTAATGGGACTGCTGCGCGACCTCGGTCACCCGCTGGAGGTGTGGGGCTGGGATGAGGCCTACCTCGGCGCCGAAGTGGACGACCCCTTCGAGTTGGCCGAACGCATCCGCTCAGTGGTCGCCGCCGAGACGGGCCTGTCGTGCTCGGTTGGCATCAGCGACAACAAGCAACGGGCCAAGGTGGCAACCGGGTTCGGCAAGCCGGGCGGCGTCTTCGCGCTCACCGACGACGACTGGATGGCCGTGATGGGCGACCGTGGCGTCGACGCACTCTGGGGCGTGGGGCCCAAGACCGCCAAACGCCTTGCCGGACTCGGCATTACGACCGTCGCCGACCTGGCCGCGACCGACCCGACACTGCTCACAGCGACCTTCGGGCCGACCACGGGGCTGTGGATCCTGCTGCTCGCCAAGGGCGGCGGCGACACGAACGTCAGCGCCGAACCGTGGGTGCCGCGCTCGCGCAGCCACGTCGTCACCTTCCCCGAGGACCTCACCGACCGCTCCGAAATGGATTCGGCCATCGGCGAATTGGCGCGACGGACGCTTGCCGAGGTGGTCGCCGCGGACCGGGTCGTCACCCGCGTGGCGGTCACGATGCGCACCAAGACGTTCTTCACGCGCACCAAGATCCGCAAGCTGGCCGCCCCGAGTACCGACGAGTCGGTGATCGTGGACACCGCGCTGGCGGTGTTCGACCAGTTCGAACTCGACCGCCCCGTGCGGCTGCTCGGCGTCCGGCTGGAGCTGGCGATGCCGCAGTCGACGGCGCCGGTTGTCACCACCGGCGCATAACGTCGACGCCATGCTGCACACCGTCGCGGTCCGGGGCTACCGCTCGCTGCGCGAGGTCGTCGTGCCCCTCGCGGGGCTCACCGTCGTGACCGGGGCCAACGGCACCGGCAAGTCGTCGGTGTACCGGGCGCTGCGACTGCTCGCCGACTGTGGTCGCGGCGAGGTGATCGGCTCCCTCGCGCGCGAGGGCGGGCTGGAGTCGGTGCTGTGGGCGGGTCCCGAACAACTCGGCGGTGCCCGTCGCACCGGCTCGGTGCAGGGCACCACCAGAACCCGGCCCGTGTCGCTCGAGCTGGGTTACGCGTCGGACGACTTCGGCTATCTGATCGACCTCGGACTGCCGCAGAGCGCGGGCGCGAACTCGTTGTTCGGCCGCGATCCGGAGATCAAGCGGGAGACGGTGTTCGCGGGCCCCCGGTTGCGGCCGAGCTCGACGCTGGTGCGCCGCGGCCGCGACTACGCCGAGGCCGCAGCGGAATCGGGCCGGGGCTTCGCCGAGTTGTCCCGGTCGCTGCCCGCCTACCGCAGCGTGCTGGCCGAGTACGCGCATCCCGACGCGCTGCCGGAGCTGGCCGCGGTCCGGGATCGACTGCGGGGCTGGCGGTTCTACGACGGCTTCCGGGTCGACGCAGCCGCACCTGCGCGTCGGCCACAGGTCGGCACCCGCACGCCCGTGCTCGCCGATGACGGCAGCGATCTGGCCGCCGCCGTGCAGACCATTCTCGAGGCGGGTTTCGACGATCTGCCCCGCGCCGTCTCCGACGCCTTCGACGGCGCAACCGTTTCGGTCGCGGTGCACGATGGGCTATTCGAGCTGCAGCTACATCAGCGGGGCATGCTGAGGCCGTTGCGGGCGGCCGAATTGTCCGACGGCACATTGCGATTCCTGCTGTGGGGCGCGGCCTTGCTGAGCCCGCGACCACCGTCGCTGATGGTGCTCAACGAACCCGAGACTTCCCTGCACCCGGACCTCGTCGCGCCGCTCGCGGCCATGATCCGATCGGCCGCCCGGGGCACGCAGGTCGTGGTGGTGACGCACTCGGCGGCGATGCGCGAGCATCTGGGCGGCGACGATGCGGTGGAGATCGAGCTCTACAAGGAGTGGGGCGAGACCCGGGTCACCGGCCAGACCACCCTGACCGCGCCGCCGTGGGACTGGGGCAAGCGCTGACGCTCAGCCCGTCTTCGAGGGACGGAGTGCGCGGGTGAAGATGACGTTCACCCGTCGCATCGCCACGCTGTAGGGCCACCACGCGACGCGCTTGAACGCATAGAGCGCACGGATGTCGTGGGAGGTGTAGATCAGATAGCGGTTGCGGGTAACGCCGCGAAGGATGCTGTCCGCCACCGATTCCGGCGAGACGGCGTGGCCGCTGAACCGGTCGATCCACTTACTCACCTGCGGGTGCTCACGGTCCACGCCGACGATCTCGACCGTCTGGACCAAGGGCGTCTTCACCGCCCCCGGCACGACCACCGACACGCCGATGCCATGGCGGGCCAGGTCGAATCGCAACACCTCGGACAGGCCGCGCAGCCCGTACTTGCTCGCGCTGTAGGCGGCATGCCACGGCAGCGCCACCAGCCCCGCCGCCGAGGAGACGTTGACCAGGTGCCCGCCGTGACCCGCCGCCACCATCGGGGGCACGAAGGTCTCGATGACGTGGATGGGTCCCATCAGGTTGACCGACACCATCTGCTCCCAGTGCCGATGGCTGAGATGGCTGACGGTCCCCCACGCCGACACTCCGGCGATGTTCATCACCACGTCCATGCTGGGGTGCGCGGCATGGATGTCGGCGGCGAAGGCCGCCACCTGTTCGTAGTCGGCGATGTCGAGGGCCCGGTGCGCGGGCACCATGGCGCCCAGCGCGCGTGCGTCGGCGACGGTCTCGGCGAGTCCGTCGGCGTTGCGGTCGGTCAGGAACAGCTCGGC
Organism: Mycobacterium sp. URHB0044; assembly: GCF_000620625.1. Taxonomy (GTDB): domain Bacteria; phylum Actinomycetota; class Actinomycetes; order Mycobacteriales; family Mycobacteriaceae; genus Mycobacterium. The sequence continues at coordinate 188,547 of NZ_JIAW01000004.1, forward strand.
GCCCTGCGCCGCGAGCTTGAGCGCGGTCGCGCGGCCGATGCCGCTGGCGGCCCCGGTGAGAAGACAACGCTTGCCGGTAAAACCGCTCCCCTGCGCCATGGCGCTGACGATACCGGCGCGGCTACCGGCCGCCCCAGAGCGCCGCGAGCCACAACCGCTCGACGACGTCGATGGCCCGGGCGGGATCCAGGCCGCGCCCGACGAACGCGCTGTCATGCGTCAGCGTCATCGCGGTCGTCGCCGCCAACGTTCGCACCAGGGCCGGCAGGTCGTCGGAGATCGGGCGGGCGTCGGCGTCCTGTTCGAGGAGCGCGACGATCTTGTCCATCACGGAGTCGTAGAAGTCGTCCATCATCTCGCGGATCTGCGCGTCGGTGTTGCGGGCCACCGCGCATGCCTTCAACACCGGGTCGTCGTTGGCGTAGACCGTGGCAGCACTGCCGACCATCCGCTTCGCGAACGCTGCAGGCGTCTCGCCAAGCTCGCGTGGAGCGAAGTGATGAGTCAGCTCGTCGAGCAGCTCATCCAATTCGGCGAGGATCACCGCAAGCACCGCGTACTTGGAGTCGAAGTAGAAGTAGAAGCCCGACCGCGCGACGCCGGCGCGCTCGCTGATGGTGCTGACGGACAGGTCGGCGAACGACCGCTCCTGCAGCAGCTCCCGGACGGCGGTGACGATGGCTTCCCGCTGACGGTCGCCGCGACTGCGGCGGATCTGCTGTGGAGCGGGTTGGGCCGTCATGGCTTATGACCTTTTCATCGCGACTCACCAGATCAAAACTTGACACGCGTCAAGTCACCATATCAGGATGGATGCCCAGGTGACATCCACCACAGCGCGTGATTCCAGGAGCGTGTCAATGCCGACCATCAGCACCACGGATTACCTGCTCGACCAGGCCAAGCGCCGGTTGAAGCCGACACCCGTCACGATCCCTGGCATGGGCCTCGCCGAGAAGCGGCTGCGCAAGCACGAGTTCAAGCAGTTCCCGTTGGCACAGCCACCCGCAGGCAGTGGCCTCAAGGCGGTCACGGGCGACTCGGGGCTGCCGATCATCGGCCACTTGATCGAGTTCTTCCGCATGGGCCCGGACTATGCCGTGGAGATCTACCGCAAGTACGGCCCGATCCACTACAACCAGTCGCCGGCGCTGTCCGCGGTGGCGGCGCTAGGCCCGGACGCCACGCAGGCTGTCTTCTCGAACCGAAACAAGGAGTTCTCCCAGCGCGCCTGGGACCCGGTCATCGGGCCGTTCTTCGACCGCGGGCTGATGCTGCTCGACTTCGACGAGCACATGTTCCACCGCCGCATCATGCAGGAAGCGTTCACCCGCACGCGGCTGTCCGGCTATGTCGAACACATCGACGCGGTGGCCAGCCAGGTAGTGGCCAACGACTGGGTCGCCAACGACCCACGGTTCCTGTTCCATCCGGCCGCCAAGGAACTCACGCTCGACATCGCTTCGGTGGTGTTCATGGGCCATGAAGCCGGTACCGACCGTGAACTGGTGACCACGGTCAACCGGGCCTTCACCACGACCACGCGGGCGGGCAACGCGATCATCCGCAAGCCGGTGAAGCCCCTGACGTGGTGGCGTGGCATCGAGGCGCGTAAGACGCTCGAGAACTACTTCACCGAACGACTCCACGAAACGCGCGGTATCGAGGGCACCGACATGCTCAGCGTGTTGCGTCAGGCCGAGGACGAGGACGGTCAGCGGTTCACCGACAGCGACATCGTGGCGCACATGATCTTCTTGATGATGGCCGCCCACGACACCTCGACGTCGACCATGACGACGATGGCCTACCACCTGGCAGCCAACCCCGAGTGGCAGGACCGGTGTCGCGACGAATCGGCCCGCATCGGCGACGGCCCGCTGGACATCGAGGCACTGGACAAGCTCGAGACCTACGACCTGGTCATCAACGAGGCCCTCCGCATGGTCACCCCGTTGCCGATGAACTTCCGCCGAGCCGTCCGAGACACCGACCTGCTCGGCTACTTCATTCCGGCGGGCACCGATGTGGTCACCTGGCCGTCGCTCAACCACCGGCTGCCCGAACTGTGGACGGACCCCGAGAAGTTCGACCCGGACCGGTTCGCGGAACCGCGCAATGAGCACAAGAAGCACCGCTATGCGTTCGCCCCGTTCGGCGGCGGTGCGCACAAGTGCATCGGGATGGTGTTCGGTCAGCTGGAGATCAAGACCGTCATGCACCGACTGCTGCGCAAGTACCGGCTCGAGCTGACCCATCCCGGATACAAGCCGCGCTACGACTACGGCGGCATGCCGGTTCCGCTCGACGGCATGCCGATCGTGCTGCGCCCGCTGCGCTAGCCGATCACGCGGCGGTCAACCGGTTGGCCACCGCGACCAGGGCACGCAGCGCCGATTGCGTCGCGTCGTCCGACAGGCCCATGGCCCATTCGGAGCGTGCGCCGTCGGTGCCGCGGATGAAGGTCGCGATGCCGTCGTCGGCTTGAAGCTGGTGGAAGCGGAGCATTTCGACGGTGATGCCGTGCTCGTGCAGCATCGCCGTCAGCGCGGCGACGGGGCCGGTGGCCGCTGCCGTCGAGGTGCTGAGCCGGTCCCCGATCGCGATCGTGGCCTGATAGTGGCGCGCCTGTAGCCCCAAGCGGGACGCGTCGCAGGCGGCGTCGGTGCACTGCCAGTTTCCGAGCCGCAGGGGCCCTGACGTCGGGGCGTACGTGGCGTGGAATGCGTCTGACGACATCGCTTCGGCCTCCTCGCGCAACCCCTGCGGCAGCCGCGCGTCGAATTGCGTTGCGAAAAGGGGCGTTGCGCAGATTGCGGATTGTGTCGGTGCGGTGGTGAACATGTGCCGGTCTTCTCTTGCCAGAGGGGATGACCGACGGTGTAGCAACGACCCACAGCGAGGGGTCGGTCTGGATCAGACCCCGCTGCGGGTTGCTACTACGAGAAGACTTCGCACGTTGGCGAGGGTAGGCGCTCGGATGCGGTCCGCGCAAGGGACTTGATCGACGCCGACCGTGCGGTCCCCGCGAGCGGTCCCTTTTGGCGAAAGGGAAGCGCACCGTTAGAGTGGATTGAGAATTCGTTCAATCCATCAAATGCAGGGGGCCCGGGTGCCGCAGTCATTTCTCGACGGGTCCGAACGGCCGCTGTACGAGATCAAGGCGAACCTGTTCAAGGCGCTGGCGCATCCCGCGCGGATCAGAACGCTGGAGATCTTGTCCGCCAGCGCCGGCCCGACCCCGGTCAGCGAGATCCTCGCGGCGACTGAGATCGAGCCGACCCTGCTGTCCCAGCACCTCGCGGTGCTGAAGCGCCACCACGTCGTCAGCGCGCGGCGGGTGGGCAACGCCGTCTACTACGAACTCGCCCACCCGAAGATCTCGGAGCTGCTGCTGATCGCCCGAGCCTTTCTCGCCGACACCCTGACCGCCCGCCGCGACGAGCTCGACGCCCTGGAATCGTTGCCGCCCCTGGGCATTCAGCCATGATGAACACCGCGGCGATCGCCACAGCCGCCCGCACGATGTCCCGCCTGATCCCCCACCGGTCCGACTACGCCGACCTGCCACGGTCGTGGCGGCGCGACATCCTGGCCGGTATCACGGTCGGCGTCGTGGCCCTGCCGCTGGCGCTGGCGTTCGGCATCAGCTCGGGCGTCGGCGCAGCGGCGGGTCTCGTCACCGCCGTCGTCGCCGGCCTGGTGGCCGCGGTGTTCGGCGGCTCACACGTCCAGGTGTCCGGTCCGACCGGCGCCATGGCCGTGGTTCTCGCCCCCATCGTGGCGCACTACGGGCTCGGCAGCATCGCCATGGTTACCGTGCTGGCCGGCCTCATCGTGCTGGCCGCAGGCGTCACGGGGCTTGGCAGGGCGGTGACGTTCATACCGTGGCCGGTGATCGAGGGCTTCACCCTCGGCATCGCGACGATCATCTTCCTGCAGCAGGTGCCGGCCGCCTTCGGCAGCGCAGCCGCGGCGGGTCAGCGTCCACTGGTCGCGGCGTGGGACGTCGTCCGCCACGCCGATTGGGCGACGGCGATCACGCCACTTCTGGTGGCGGCGTTCGTCGCGGTGTTGATGGTCGGACTGCCCCGGCTGCACCGTGCCATCCCCGAGTCCCTGGCCGGGGTGCTGGCCGCGACGGTGTTGGTGATCGTCGCCGACCTCTCCGTCGCACGCATCGGTGAACTGCCCTCGCACCTACCCAATCCCCTTCTGCCACATGCCGATCTGGACGCGCTGCGTGCGTTGTTCGGCGCGGCACTGGCGATCGCCGCATTGGCTGCCATCGAGTCACTGTTGTCGGCGCGGGTGGCCGCCACCATGTCACCCACCGGCCCCTATGACCCCAACCGCGAATTGGTGGGCCAGGGCCTGGCGTCGGTTGCGTCGGGGGTGTTCGGCGGGATGCCGGCCACCGGCGCGATCGCCCGCACGGCGGTGAACGTGCGGGCCGGTGCCCGAACCCGGGTGTCGGCCATCGTGCACTCGCTCGTGCTCATCGGCGTGGTCTACTTCGCGACCGGTCCGGTGTCGGCGATTCCACTGTGCGCCCTGTCCGCGGTGCTGATGGTGACGTCGTTCCGGATGATCTCGGCGACGACGATCGCCAAGATCCTGCGCTCGACGCGGTCGGATGCGGGGATCTTCGCGCTCACCGCCGTCGTCACCGTGTGCTTCGACCTCATCGAGGCCGTGGAGATCGGCATCGTGGTCGCGGCGATCTTCGCACTGCGCTCCGTGGCCCGGCGCAGCAGCGTCATCCGTGAGGAGTTGCCGGGTGCACGTCAGTCCGGTGACGAGAGGATCGCGCTGTTGCGGCTCGATGGGGCGATGTTCTTCGGTGTCGCAGAACGGATTTCGAATCTGATCACCGACGCCGACCATCCCGACGTGTCGGTGGTCATCATCCGGATGTCGACGCTGGGGATGCTGGACGCGACGGGGGCGCACACCTTGTCGCGCATCGCCGAGGAACTCGAGTCCCGCGGGGTCACGGTGATCATCAAGGGGGTGCAGGCCGAGCACATGGACCTGTTGACCAACGTCGGGGTCATCGACTCATTGCGCCACGAGAATCACCTCATCGGCTCCCTGGACGACGCGATTGCCCACGCCCGCAGCCACGTTGGTGCGGCGGCCTAGGAGCGCACGGCACGCACCAGCAGCGGGATGAATGGCCGGTGGTTGGCTCGACCGTCGCGGCGGAACGGCGTGCTGTCGCGCGACGCGGCGTACCACTCGGAGCGACTGACGTGCGACAGGTCCAACCTGCGACCGCATGCGGCCGCAACGGTGTGCAGCAGCAGGGTTCCGGTGCGGCCGTTGCCTTCTCGGAACGGGTGCACCTGGTTGTAGTCGGCGTACAGCCGGGACAGTTCGTAGCCGAGCCTGGCGTCGTCGAGATCGCTGGAGCCTGCCAGCGCGCCGGCCCACTCGTCGATGTCCGCCATCTCCCGGTCGATGTCCGCTTGCCAGATGAACGCGGACTCGCCGCGCGCCAGTTCCGTGACGCGATACTTGCCCGCCCACGCGTAGACGTCTCCGAACACGTGCTGGTGCATCGCCCGCACGCTCAGTTCTACGTGGCCATCGAGCAGGCCGCGGTGCCACTGCAACAGCCGGCCTGCGGTCGCGATGTACTCCAGGTCGGCGAGCATCGTGTGGGTTTCGGCACCGAAGTTGTTGCGCAGCACGGTGCTTCCGGGCAGCAGGTACGGCCTGTTGCGTCGCAAGATCCGTCCGAGGGTGCGCGGTGGCGGCGCCGCTGGTGGGTACCTGGCGCGGTGCGCGCCGAGATACTCACCGAACGGCAGCTCGTCGCGGGCCAGGGCGACCAGTTCGGCGACGTGTGCGTCGGTGGGCGCCCAGCCCTCGAGCCGTTCGGCGGCGATCGTCTGATCGACGGCGTGGCGCAACGGCGGCGGCAGCGCACTGCGGGGATCCATTCGATGTCAGCGGAACGTCGACGTCGACGCGAGGTAGTTCAACTTCCGGCCGATGCCCGACACCTCTCGCGCGACACTGCGCAACATGGCGCGCTCCGACGGCGGCATCTCGGTCAGCGACACCACGTCGTCGACCCTCCGCCCATCCAGGAACGCGCCGGCTCGCGTGCGCCAGCGAAACCGGAGCAACCAGCCAAAGCAGTCACGCAAGCTCGAGACGTCGTCGCCGTCGAGCACCTTGCCGGCCACCGCGTCGTCGAGGCGCCCGAGCGTCGACAACGCGTCGGACCCGGCGGACAGCGCTGCCCAGCGCGCGATCTTCACCACCGGATCGACCGCCGCGAGCTTGAGGTCCACGGTGTCGGAGTGGGTGGCGAACATGCGCAACCGCGACGGGAGGCTCGCCCGTACGGCCGTCGCGTCCTGGAGCAGGGCTTGGCGCACCGCGTAGCTGCGCCCGACGGCTGCCAGGTTCTGTGATCGCAGCGCATCCTCCCCCATGTCCGCGGTGGCCGTGACGCCTGCCGAATCCGCCAGCAGGCCGGTCATCACGACGCCGCGATCCTCGCGTGGATCGACCGTCCAGCGTTCGATTCCCTCCGCCCAACTGCCGGCGCGACGGCAGAATCTCGGCCGGCTGGCGAGTACGCCGTTGGCGTCGCCGCGAATCCCGCAGCGCTCGAGCAGCGCGTGCACGTCGGCGGCGCGGGCCAGCAGTTCGGCCTTGCCGTCGTCGTCGACGGCGTCGCCGAGCACCACCATCGTCTCGACGTCGGAGCCGGGTGCGGCCTCCCCTCGCGCCACGCTGCCGGAGACGAACCACGTCCACTCCGCGGGTGCCGGCACCAGCCGGACGGCGCTGGCCAGGCCGTGTCGAAGCACTTCCGACCACGCCGCGGCCAGTGCCGGTACCGGCGTGTGTGCGCGCAGTTCGGCGGCGACGGCCGCGAGTGCCGCGTCGACTCCCGCACGCAGTTGCGTCTCGTCTCCGGCAGCATCGATGTCACCGATGGTCGCGGCGATCCCACGACCGGAGGGAAGCACAGGCGGCATGCCGATGATTGTCGCCCGCCAGGCACCTGGTTACACAGTCGAAACCCCTTCGACATGCGGGAAACAGGAGTAGGCGCTAATTTCTATCGCATGACAGTTATTCTTTCCCACTCCAGGAGAAACCCATGACCGCCGCCTCCGACCCCGCAATCTCGTCCCAGGAGGACGCCTCGACGCTCGAAGAACTGGGCTACACCCAGGAATTGCATCGCGGCATCGGCGGCTACGCGGCATTCGCGTCCGGCTTCTCGTTCGTCTCGATCCTCACCACGGTGTTCGCGTTCTTCCCGCTCGGCTTCAACCTCGGTGGTCCCGCGTTCTTCTTCACGTGGCCGATCGTGTTCGTCTGCCAGTTCTGCGTGTGCCTGATCTTCGCGGAGTTGTCCGGCAAGTTCCCGGTCGCGGGCGCCATCTATCAGTGGTCGCGCCGCCTCGCGGGCAACGCCGTCGGCTGGTTCGCGGGTTGGTTCATGCTGATCGGCTACATCGTCAGCATCGCCGCGCTGGCCATCGCCATGCAGACCGTCCTGCCGCCGATCTGGAGCGGCTTCCAGATCATCGGCGGCGACATGGATCCGTTGTCGGTGAGCGGCGCGACCAACGGCATCATCCTCGGCAGCATCACCATCGCGCTCTGCACGATCATCAGCGCCGCAGGCGTGGCGTTCATGGGCAGGATCACCGTTGCGGGCGTCACCCTCGAGATCATCGGCGTCGTGCTGATCATCGGGGCGATGTTCCTCACCGCCGAGCGCAGCCCGGTTCGCGCCGTCGCGGATACCGGCGGACATGGGTCCGGCCTCGGCTACGTGGGGGCATTCCTGGCGTCGATGTTGATGGCGGCCTACGTGATGTACGGATTCGACAGCGCCGCAGAGCTTTCCGAGGAGACGCGAGATCCGCGCCGTACCGCGCCCAAGGCCATCGTCAACGCGCTGCTGGTGTCGTTCGTCGGCGGCGGGCTGATGATCATCGCCGCGCTGATGTCGGCGCCGGAGCTGGGCGACGACCTCGCCACCGGCGGCATCGCCTGGGTGATCGAGAGCCAGCTGGACACCTGGCTGGGCAAGACGCTACTGGGGCTCGTCGCGGTCGCGATCTTCTCGGCCACCCTGGCCATCCAGGCGTCGGCGTCGCGGGTGATGTTCTCGATGGCCCGCGACAATCGACTGCCCTTCGGCAAGTTCCTGTCGAAGGTCAACCGGCGCACCGGGACACCCGTCATCACCGGGGTGGCGGTCAGCTCGCTGGCGATCCTGGTCCTGCTGGTCAACATCGGACAATCCGGCGTCTTCGCGGCCATCGCATCGGTCTCGGTGGTGATCGTGTACCTGGCCTACCTGATGGTGACCGTCCCGGCGCTGGTGCATCGGTTGCGCGGCACCAGCCTGTCCTACGGCCCGCCCATCATGGACCTCGGCAAGTGGGGCATCCCGGTGAACCTCATCGCCGTCGTGATGGGTGGCCTGCTGGTGATCAACATCGGCTGGCCGCGGCAGGAGGTCTACGACCCGGCGGGGACGTCGTGGTTCCTGCAGTACTTCGCGCTCATCTTCGTCGTCCTGACGCTCGCGGTCGGGTACGTCGCGTATCGCGTGGTCAAGGATCGCGAGGGCGCGCCAGATCCCGTCGACGCGCTGGTTGGCAGGAAGAAGACCTAGCAGTCGGGTGGCTGCGGTCGGGGCGGGCGCCCCGGCCGCGGTTCCGGCGTCGCATAGGGTCTGCTGCGCAATGACTGTCTGGGAATGGATGCTGCTTCTCGTGGCCGGAATCGGCGGCGGCCTGGTGGGCAGCATCGCCGGGCTGGCGTCGTTGACCACCTATCCCGCGCTGCTTCTCGTGGGGCTACCACCGGTGGCCGCCAACGTCACCAACACCGTCGCCCTGGTCTTCAACGGGGTCGGCTCGGTATGGGGGTCGCTGCCGGAGCTGCGGGGGCAGGGCCGCCGGTTGCTCCAGCTGATCCCAGTGGCCGCGGCGGGCGGCGCGGCGGGCGCCGCGTTGCTGTTGTCCATCCCGTCGGACGGCTTCGAGAAGGTCGTGCCCTTTCTGCTCGGCGCATCGGCAGTGATGATCGCGCTTCCACGCCGAAAGCTCGTCGAGGGTGCCGCACGCACCAGGGGCCATCATGTGCTCGAGGCGGCCGCGCTCTTCGCGATCAGCGTGTACGGCGGCTTCTTCGGCGCCGCGGCGGGCGTGCTCCTACTCGCCCTCTTCCTGAGCACCACCCACGCGTCCCTGGCCGAGGCCAACGCCAGCAAGAACGTCGTCCTCGGTGTGGCGAACTTCGTTGCGGCAGTTGCCTTCGTGCTGCTTGCGCCGGTCGACTGGATCGCGGTGGTGCCGCTGGCAATCGGATGCCTGCTCGGCTCGAGGCTGGGACCAGTGGTCGTCCGCCACGCTCCGGCGACGCCGCTGCGCATGTTGATCGCCGTTGCCGGGCTGGGCCTGGCAGTCAAGTTGGGGTTCGACGCCTACCAGTGATGGGGGCGCTGCCCGCTCGTCATGGCTGCGCAGTAATGCGCCAGGACGCGCACGTATGGGGCCACTCCGGTCAGATCGACGTCTTCGCTGTCGGAGTAGATCTCCAACAGGTAGCGACGCTGGGCGTCGGCGATCCCGACTCCGAGCACTCCGTAGTACTCATACTCCAACAGGAGTGCGACCTCGGCGGGGTCGGAACCCTCGAGATCAAGGGCGGCGACGAACACCTCGCCGTACGCGATCGCGCGAGCCGTCGCCGGAAAGTAAACAAGCCGATACGCGGTGTCCTCGGCTGCGTCTAGGACACGCAAGCCGGAACCTCCGTGATGCAGGCTGTCGATCCCGCTCAGGCTGCGGACGGCAAGGCCGTCGTCGGTGGCGATCGATACCGACCAGCCCGCGGCGTTGAGCTCGTTGGATACTGCGACACCGAGGATTTCCAGCGCCGCGGCGGTGGTCTGGGGGCGGTGGTGGTCGATCAGGCGGACAACCCACGGAACGAGGTCGTCGAACGCGCGCCTACCGCTTCCGCGTAGCCGTCGCCGGTCACTGGCCGGCAGGTCGGCATCGCCTGCCACGCCGACGCTGAATCGTCCGGGGCCGTGTCGTTTTGCCTCCAACAATGCTGCGTCGGCGGCAGCCACGAGCACGTGGGGTGAACGCGCCTGCGACGTGAACGCGGCAGCTCCCCAGCTCAACGTCACCTTCGTCCCCAACGCACTGGCGAGGCCGCGACCGGCATCGTGGGCGAACCGTTCGGCCCCCGCGAGGGTGGAGTGCAACAAGATGACGCAGAATTCGTCGCCGCCGAGGCGGGCAACCAGGGAACCCGGACGTGTCGAAGCAGTTTCGGCCAGCACGTCGGCCACCGCACGTAACAGTGCGTCTCCGGCCGGATGACCGTCTCGGTCGTTGACGACCTTGAATTCGTCGAGGTCGCACACCAATACGGCGGGGTGGACGGCGTCGCAGTCCAGTTGCTCGAGGAACTCATCGAGTTTCCGTCGATTCGCCAGACCGGTCAGAGGGTCTTCAAAGGCGTAACTCCATACGGTACTGAACAATTCGGAGCGACCGATGGCGACGGCTATGTGGGCGGCAATGGCCTGCAGCAGCTGCACGTCGTCGGGGCCGAAGCGTCGCCCGTCGACGCCGGCGACCCACAGCTCACCCCATATCTCGTCCTGGTGCATCACGGCCACTGCCAGTTCGCTCTCCTTGTCGAGCCGACGAAGCAGCGCAAGACCGGTCGGGTCGGCGTCCTCGTCGTCGATGCTGTTGAGGTACGGCCGGCCGTGCTCGAGCAATTGGAGTGTGTTCTCGGTGATCTCGTAGCGCTCGCCCTCCGGCCAGCGTTGTTCGCCAGGGCCGAGTTCACCGACGTTGATCAGCGTGCGTAGGACGTTGTCGTGGCGATCCCAGCGGCTTATCGACAATGACGCCGCCTTGAGGGCGGTCAGGGCTTGCTCGGCAATCACTTCCAGTGCTTCGTCGAAGTAGTTCGCCCCCAGCACGGCCTGCGAGATCCGCAGCAACGACTGGAGGACGGGTATGTCGGCGGCCACTGAGTCGTGGAGCGTGCCATGCGATGGTTGCTCGGCCGCTCCCCTGCCCTCGAGGTCGAGGCGTCCCAACGGCCCGTTCATGCGCGGTCCGGTCAATTCGTTCCCCCTGCTCGGGAGCAAATTGTACTGACACTCGCGTCAATCGCACCGATAACGGCGAGGTGGCTGCTGCGGTTAGCCGGCCATCCCGTCGTAGGCCTTCTCGTAATAGCTTGCCAGGAAGCGGCGCCCGATCACGCGCATCATGGCTACCCCGAGAAGCCCTCTGGCGTTCGTCGACGTCTGCTCCCACTCCGCGTGCACCGAGCTCCCGCCCCGCTGGCTCGGGACCGCCGTCAACGTCATGTAACCGCCGGGCGCCATCGCATCGCTGGCGGTTACGGTCAGCGTCACCGTGCCCGGCACCGACCAGTCGTAGTGCCACGTCGACCACAGCCTCGGGAAGTCCTGGCCCTCGCGGACGTCGGCTTCGGTGTCGCCGACGTGATAGACCTCGAACGCCTTCTCCGACAAGGCGGGCCACCGGCGCGTCCGGTTCGGCGAGAAGTCGATCATCGCCTCGATGACCTGGTCTGGCGAGGCGGTCGTTTCGAAGTCGAAGTCGAACTTGGTACGCATGTCCCGAACGTAGCAGCGCCTCAGGTGAACGGGGCGTCGCCCTTCGCGACGCGCGTCCCCAGTTCAATCAGGGATTCCGCGGAGGTATGCAGCCGCTGACCGGCTTCCCTGCCGGCCTGGCCGGCCAGGTAACGCGACCAGGTGCCCTCGATGACGATGCCGAGCTTGAAACACGCCAGCGCCTCGTACCAGTCCAACCGGGACGTGCTGCGCCCTCCGGCCTCCGCGTACGCATCGAGCAGTTCGTCGCGGCCCGCCAGGCCGCCAAGCGCGGCGAGTTCCGACCCGGCGTCGATGGTGTTGGGCTCGGAGGGCCAGCACACCATCATCCAGCCGAGGTCCAGCAGCGGATCCCCCACCGTGCACATCTCCCAGTCGATGAACGCGGCGAGTTCGGGCCGGTCCCTGCGCAACAGCACGTTGTTGAGATGGGCGTCGCCGTGCATGATGCCCGGCTCGCCATCGGGAGGGCGGTTGGCCTCCAGCCAGTCGGCCAGTTCGGTGACGCCGGCGAGCGACTCGGGGTCGTAGCGGTCGTGCCGGTAGCTGGCGAGCAGGCCCAGGAACTGCGGAACCTGGCGCGCCAGAAAGGATTCCGGCCGGCGGAGCTCCGCCAGCGGGCTGCCTTCCCATTCGACGTTGCCCAACTGCGCCAGACTGGCCGCGTACGCGAGGCCGACGTCGTGCCGCATGCCGGGGTCGTCGACGTATTGCGTGGCCATCTCGTTGCCGGGGTTGAAGCCGTCGACCTCCTCCATCAGGTAGAACACCACCCCGAGAACACCGAGGTCGTCGCAGCCGGCGATGAACTCCGGATGGGGTACGGGTGTGCCCGCCAGCGTGCGCAGCACCGCGATTTCGCGCAGCATCGTCTTGTCGCTGGTCGGCCTCGGGTGCAGTGGCGGCCGACGCAGCACCATCGGGCGATCGTCGACGCGCAGCCGCACCACGATGTTCTGGCTGCCGCCGGTCAGCGGTTCGACGTCGGTCACCCGGGAGCCGAGGCCCGTCGCGCGCGCCCAGCGCTGCACTGCCGTCCGGTCGTCGTCGCTCAGGGTCGGTTGCGCGGCTGCGTCATCGGCCATGGCTGACATCGTCTTTCACCTACGGACCCATCGTGGCGGCGCTGGCCGCGATCATGAGGTTGACGGCCTCGTTGCGGGTGAGTGAGCCGATCATCTGCTGGGCGGCACGCAGGTTTTCGCCGACGATCCGCGTCGGTCCGTTGGCAAGGTTGTCGAACGCCTCGGCAACCACCTCGTCGACGGTGGCGGCATCGGCCAGCGGTTCATCGGCGGCGGTCGTCGACCCCCGTTGGGTTTCCAGCCGGCGCAGCGCGGGCGTGTCCGTCTTGCCGAGGATCAGGCCGAGCACGTCGACGCCCTTGTCGTGCAGTTCACTCCAGAGCGCCTCGGCGAACACCATGTCGAAGGCCTTCGTGGCACCGTAGGCGACCATGTTCGGAGCGCCGGCGAACGCTGCGCCCGAACCGAAGACGACGATGCCCCCGGCCCCGCGTCGCACCATCGGCTGGGCGAAGTGGTGGCACAACTGCACGGGGGCGGTGCAATTGCGGTGGATCATCGCCTCGGCCGTCGACACCGGATTGGCCAGGAAGGGTTCGAAGTTGGGGTCTGCCCCGGCACAGTAGACGAGGAAGCCGACGTCCAGGTCCGCGGTGGCCTCGGCGATCGATGCTGCCGCGCCGGCGTCGGCGAGATCGACTGCCAGCGTACGGGTCTGGACTCCAGTGCGTGCGCCGATGCCTGCCGCGACCTCGTCGAGGGCCGCCTGACGCCGGGCGAGCAGCACGACGTTCACGCCGCGCCGGGCGATTTCCTCGGCGAACGCCGCACCAACGCCATCCGAGGCGCCGGCCACCAGCGCCCACGGTCCATACTTCTCGGCGAACGTCACGAGCCCACCGCGCTCACGCGAACGGCTGTGAAGCGACGCCGGGTGATGCGCCAGCCGTCGGTGGTCCGGACCAGCTCGTCGTCGTAGAAACCGATGGCGTTGACGCCGGAACCGTTGTCGGGGGCCATGATCAGGCCGTCGACGTAGGTGCGCGCCTCGGCTTGGTCGCCGTCGACCGTGATCGCCTGGTTGGTGAGGCGGTGCATCGTGTGTCCGGCCATTGCGTGCGCGTCGTCCATGAACTTGGCGACGGCCTCGACGCCGCTCCACGTGCCAATCTCGCCGTAGTCGAGTTCGCAGTCGTCGGTGAACGCGGTGCGGAACAAGGTCCAGTCGCGGCGGTCGATCCCGGTGGCGTAGCGCAGCAGGACGTCGGCGATGTCCTGCCGATCTTCTCGATCGGTCACGTCAGGGCTCCTTCGTTGGACGACGGAGTCCAGAGTGCCGTACCGCCCCGTGGCTACCGCTTGCGGGCCACCACGAGGAGATACTCCCAGTCCATCGTCGACGAGCTACTCAGGACGCTGTCGCCCACCCGTGCGATGTCCGCGTCGAGTGCGGCGACGCGCTCCGGATCGTCCGCGATGTTGCGGTACACCGCGATCGTCGGCCCGTAGAGCGTCTTGAAGTAGTCGCGGAACTCCGCGCCGTCGGCGAACTGGGTGACGGCCAGCATCCGTCGCTCCGTGGTGACGTCGATGACACGATCGCCCAGCAGCGCGCGGACGTGATCCTCGTTGCCCCACAGCGGAGGTGGTTGCGCACCCGGCGGCGGTGGCGGGGCGTACGGCCTCATCGCGGCCCACAGCTGCCCGATGTGCCCTTCCGGCGTCCAGCTGATCACTCCGATCCTGCCGCCCGGTTTGCACACTCGAACCAGCTCGTCGGCCGCGAGCTGATGGAACGGCGCGAACATGACGCCGATACACGACATCACGACGTCGAATTCGTCGTCCCCGAAGGGCAATTCGTGCGCGTTGGCCTCGCGCCATTCGAGGTCGACGCCACGCTCTGTGGCCAGCCGGCGACCGTGCTCCAGCAGCTCGGGGCACAGATCGCTGGCGATCACGCTCGCTCCGGTCTGCGCGGCGGGGATGGCCGCATTTCCCGTGCCTGCCGCCACGTCGAGCACGCTGTCGGCCGGGCCCACCCCCGTGGCTTCCACCAGCACGGGGCCGAGCGGAGAAACGAGTTCGTCGGCAAGCTTCGGGTAGTCCCCCGACGCCCACATCGCCCGGTGCTTGGCCGCCACCTGGCTCTGATCGACGGCTACGGTCGGATTGGTCATGATCGGTGCCCTCCTAGATCGCTGTAGACATCGTCGCGCCGGCAATCGCGCGGATCTAGTTACAGATCTGTACTGGCGCTGGTTCTATGTCTGTACTGCTCACTGAACGCCCGGAGGTGCGCAAATGTCGGGATATGGCCAGTTTTGTCCCGTCGCCAAGGCGATGGAGGTACTCGACGAGCGGTGGACCTTGCTCGTCGTTCGGGAGTTGCTGCTCGGGAGTCGACACTTCAACGAACTGCGGCGGGGTGTCCCCAAGATGTCGCCTGCGCTGTTGTCACGGCGCCTCAAGTCGCTGACCCGAGCGGGGATCGTGGAACGCGACGAGGCCGACGGCCGGACCGCGTATTCGCTGACGCCCTGCGGCCAGGAGCTGGCGCAGGTCGTCGACGCGCTCGGTTCGTGGGGCACCCGCTGGATCGGCGAGCTTGGCGAGGCAGACCTCGACCCGCACTTGTTGATGTGGGACATCCACCGCACCATCCCGATCGACGCGTGGCCGCGGTCGCGCACCACGGTCGCGTTCCGGCTCGAGGGGGTGGCGCCCAAGGCGTCGCGGTGGTGGCTCGTGGTCCACGAGGGCCGAGCCGACGTCTGCGACTTCGACCCCGGTTACGACGTCACGGCCACCGTGGAGGCGAGCCTGTTGACCCTCACCCGGATCTGGCGCGGCGACGTCGGCTGGTCACACGCGCTGCTCGACGGCAGCGTCGCAGTCTCCGGGCCGGCCGACGTGCGCCGCGCCATTCCGTCGTGGGTCGGGCAGGGCACGAAGGCGGCCGTGCCACGACCGGCTTGAGCCGTATTGCGCGACAAGCGTTTTCGGCTACGCCTGGTACTCCAAGCACGGCTGAGCACCGTTGATGACGCCCTCACGGAAGGCGCGGGTCCGGTCGAATCCCGCGCCCTGGCGGTCCACGTCGCCTGCTCCGCGGAACAGCAGCAGCGCCTTGATTCCCTCGTCCAGATCACCCGGCGAAATGTGATAGGTGCTGGTGGCCTCGCGGTTGTAGAGGATGACGCTGGCCGTGTACGCGCCTGCCAGGCAGTCGCCCCGCAGCGTCGATGTCTTCTCGTCGGAGTCGTCGCCCAGCCGGGTCAGTGCCGCCAGGCCGTACTGGGTGGCCAGAAGTGTGGCCACGGCGTAGTCGCCGCCTTGGGCGTAGATCTTCGGCATCGTCTCCACGTTGTCCCAGCCGACGTAATCGTCTGGCACGCAATAGAACAACACGTATCCCTCGGCCGGCTGACCGCCGCAGTCCGGCGGGCTGGACGGGTCGAATGCTTCCAGACCCTTCATCGGGGGCCAGGCCTGCCCGTCGGCCACCTCGGGATAGACCTGGGTCCAGTAGTCCTCCAGGTCGTACGGCACGCCGTTGACGATCGAGTCATAGGGCGCATTGCCCTCGTTGGCCTCGTCTTCGGCGTCGTTGAAGGGAAGCTCGAGCACGATCGGCTCGCCGTCCTTGTACTCCTTGCACTTCTCGACGCTGTTGTCGTAGCCGTCCTGGAACGCGCTGACCCGGTCGAACCCGCTGCCGTGGGCCGACGGGTCCTGGACGTTCGTCCCTGGGGTGTCGCGCAAGTCGAGGATGCCGGCGAGGGCCCTGTCGAGGTCGGCACTGTTGACGTCGAAGACCTTGTCGTCCTGAGCGTGCTTCGACCAGGCACCCGCGAAGCAGTCGGCCTGCAGTTCGGAGCTCACGGTCAGCTCGTTCTTGTCGAAGAAGCCCGACCGCTGCTGCATCGCGTGGCCCCACTCGTGTGCGAGCACCACCGGGATGACGAAGTCGCCGTACTTCTTCTGCAGGTCGGGCAACAGTCCGGAGGCATCCCAGGCGACCGAGTCGTCGAGCTTGCAGTAGAACGCGTTACCCGCCACGTCGCTGTAGCCCGACGCGCACTTCGGACCCGTCTCCGAGTCGGGCGTCAGAGCATAGAGGCCACCCTCGACGGGCTTGTAGTCCTCGCCGTAGAGCTTTGGGAACTGCTCCGACCAGAACGCCTGCAGGTCGGCGATCGCCTCGATGGCGAGCTTGTTCACCGGCGTGGACGGGTCGCCTTCGATCTTGATGTTGCTGGTATCGGCCTTTTTGGGCGCCGACGGCGTGGGTATCTCCGGCTTGGGACCACCGCAGCCAGCCAGAAGCGCGATCGAGGCGATGATCGCCAAAGAGCTCTTGTGCACGCGCAAACATTAGCCGCACTTTGCTATTTCTGTGAGTTAACTCGTGGAACGCTCAATCCAGCAGTCGCCGGGCCACGTTCGTGGTGACCAGATCGAGCAGCTCGTCGGCACGGCCGGCCAGGATCGTCCGGATCGCGTACAGCGAGAATCCCTTCGCCTGTTCGGCGGTGATGGCCGGAGGGATGGACAGCTCTTGGCGTGCGGTCACCACGTCGACGATCGCCGGGCCGTCGTGGGCGAACGCCTCGGACATCGCCTGCTCCAACTCGCCGGGATGCTCGACGCGCCTGCCGAAGATGCCCATTGCCTGGGCCACGGCCGCGAAGTTCGGATTGACCAGGTCGGTGCCGAAGTTGACGATGCCCGCAGCTTTCATCTCCAGCTCGACGAAGTTCAGCGACGAGTTGTTGAAGACGACCACCTTGACCGGCAGTCGATTCTGGATCAACGTGATCAGCTCGCCGAACATCATCGTCAGGCCGCCGTCACCCGCCAGAGCGACTACCTGGCGATGCGGGAACGCGGTCTGCGCGCCGATCGCGTGCGGGAGCGCGCAGGCCATGGTGCCATGATTGAAGGAGCCGACCAGCCTGCGCTTGCCGTTCATGCTCAGGTAGCGCGCCGCCCAGACCACCGGTGAGCCGACGTCGACGGTGAACACCGCGTCGTCCGATGCCAACCGATCGGCAAGTCCCGCAACGTATTCGGGCCGAATCGGAGAACGGTCGCGGTCGTTGACCGCCAGCGCGTCCAACGTCTTGCGGGTCTTGCGGTAGTGGTTCAGTGAGCGGTCGAGATGGGCGCGCGAGGCCTTCTGCGTCACCAGCGGCTGCAGCGCCGCCAGCGTGTCGGCGACCGTCCCGCGCAGGCTGAGATCGACCGGCACGCGCCTGCCGATGTGACGGCCCCGCACGTCGACCTGAATCACCTTCGCGTGGTCGGGATAGAACTGTTGGTACGGGAAGTCCGTGCCGAGCATCAGCAGGACGTCGGCCTCCTTGATCGCCTTGTACCCGGAGGCGAATCCGAGCAGGCCCGTCATGCCGACGTCGAAGGGGTTGTCGTACTCGACGAACTCCTTGCCGCGCAACGCATGCACGACCGGCGCGTTGAGCGTGCCGGCCAGCCGGACCAGCGCGTCGTGGGCGCCGGCCACCCCCGCGCCACCGAGGATCGTGACATTCTCGGCGCCGTTGAGCAGGTCGGCTGCCCGGCGCAGTGCCGCGTCGTCGGGCCGTACCACCGCCCGGGTTGCCTCGATCGGCCTTGTCAGCCAACCGGATTCGCCGGCCTGGGCCAGGAAGATCTCGCCGGGCACGACGACGACGGCGACACCGTTCTCCTCCACCGCGGCCCGCATCGCCATCTCGATGATGCGTGGCGCCATCTCCGGCGTGCTGACCAGTTCGCAGTAGACGCTGCATTCGGCGAACAGGTCCTGCGGATGCGTCTCCTGGAAGTATTCGGAGCCGATCTCCGAGCGCGGGATGTGTGCGGCTATCGCCAGCACCGGGACACGGCTGCGATTGGCGTCGAACAATCCGTTGATCAGGTGCAGGTTGCCCGGGCCGCAACTGCCCGCACAGACCGCGAGCCGATCGGTCAGTGCGGCGTCGGCCGCCGCGGCGAACGCTGCCGTCTCCTCGTGGCGGACGTGCTCCCACGTGACGTCACTCGAGCGCCGGATGGCGTCGGTGAACCCGTTGAGACTGTCGCCCGGCAATCCGTAGACGCGCCGAACACCGCTGCGCGCCAACGCCGCGACGAGTTGGGTGGCGATGGTTGCCATGACGCCCTTCCCCTAGTGATTTCGGCGTGATCCGTCGCCTTCAGCGAGACGGATCACGCCCAAATCACTCTACTTGGGGGCGAAGCGCTGGCCGGCGTCCAAGCGGATGCACTGGCCGTTGAGCATCGGGTTCTCCACGATCGCGAGCGCGAGCTTGGCGTACTCGTCGGGACGGCCGAGCCGCTTCGGGAACGCGGCGTCCTTGGTGAGTTGCGCCGCGAACTCGTCGGGGATGCCCTCGGTCAGCCCGGTGGCGAACAGGCTCGGCGCGATGGCCAGCACGCGGATGCCCATGCTGCCCAAATCGCGGGCCATGGTCAGGCACATGCCGGCGATGGCGGCCTTCGACGCGGTGTAGGCGACCTGTCCGATCTGCCCTTCGAACGCGGCGATCGACGCCGTGTTGATGATGACGCCGCGCTCCTCGTCCTCCGGCTCGTTCTTGCTCATCTGCCACGCGGCCAGGCGGCTGATGTTGAAGGTGCCGATCAGGTTGAGGTCGACGCTCGCGCGGAACGAGTCGAGGCTGTGCGGGCCGGTCTTGGTGATGGTGCGCTCGCCGATGCCGCCGCCTGCGGTGGTCACGGCGATGTGCAGGCCACCGAGGCCGTCGACGGCCTGCTGCAGCACCTGCTCGGTGCCTGCGAAGTCGGTGACGTCGACCTCGTGGAACGTGCCGCCGATCGAGTCGGCCACTTCCTGGCCCTTCGACTGCGGCCGGTCCAGCACCGCAACGGTCGCGCCGCGCTTGGCGAGCGACTCGACGGTGGCCCGCCCGAAGCCCGATGCGCCGCCAACGACGATGGCCTTCTTCCCCGAGATCTCCATCTAGCTCCCTTTCCAAAATATGGTCAAAGTGTAAAGCCGTCGATCGACGTCACTTTACGGTAAGCCTTACGAGTCGCGGAGTCGGTACCTTGACGGTATGGCGGCTATCGCGCGCGGCACCCTGATGTTCTGCGGAATCGCCGCCGCTGCGGTCGCCCTCGGCACGACGGCCCTCGTCGCCGTGCCGTTCGGAGCGAGCGCCGATTCCCGCACCGCGGTCGGCTCGGCGGTCATCGAGGTGACGCCGGGCCCGGTCAAGGAATGGGCCATCCAGACCTTCGGCACCGCCGACAAGCTGTTCCTGTCGGTGATGGTGCTGGTCGTCATCGCGGTCGTCGCCGCGGTCGCCGCGCTGTGGGAGCGCTCGCGCGTACCGACGGGCAGCCTGGTGATCGTGCTCGCCGCGGCGGCCGGCTCCGCCGCCGTGCTGTCCAGGGCGGGCGCATCGCTCCTCGACATCGTTCCCACGTTGATCGGTGCGCTGTGCGGGATCGCGACGATGCGGTTCCTGACGTCGGGACGGCTCAGTGACGGTGACGGCGCACCACGCCGACCGCAGCGCGTCGACGAAAGGTCCGGACAGCCGAGGGATCCCGGCCGCCGCCTGTCCCTGGCGGCGATGGGCTTCGTCGGGGTCGGCGTGCTGTCGGGCGTGCTGGGCGCGGTGCTGTCCCGGCAACTGCATTCCGTCTCCGGCGATCGGAAGGCGTTCACGCCGCCGACGGTCAAGAAGCCCATTCCCCCGGTGCCACCGACCGTCCAGCCCGAGGGGGTGGCGCTGCCTAGCTTCGTCACCAGCAACGAGGACTTCTACCGGATCGACACGGCCTTGAGCGTCCCGCAGCTCAGCCGCGCCGACTGGCAGCTGAAGATCCACGGCATGGTCGACCGGGAAGTCACGTTGCGCTTCGACGATCTGGCGAAGTTCGACCTCGTCGAGAAGATGGTGACGCTCGCGTGCGTCTCCAATCCGGTTGGGGGTGACCTGATCTCGAACGCGGTGTGGACGGGATACCGCGTGCGGGACCTGCTGGCGGCAGCGGGCGTTCACCCCGATGCCGACATGGTGCTGTCGACGTCCAGCGACGGATTCACGGCGGGAACGCCCGTCGAGGCGCTCACCGACGACCGCGATTCACTACTGGCCATCACGATGAACGGCCAGCCGTTGCCCGTCGAGCATGGTTACCCGGCGCGCCTCGTGGTGCCCGGGCTCTACGGCTACGTCTCGGCGACCAAGTGGCTCGTCGACCTCGAGTTGACCCGCTTCGATCGGGCCGAGGCGTACTGGACGCGCCTCGGATGGTCCGCCCGCGGTCCGATCAAGACGGAGTCCCGCATCGACGTGCCGCGCAGCGGCGCGCAGGTGTCGCGCGGCCCCGTGCGCTTCGGCGGCGTGGCCTGGGCACAGCCTCGCGGCGTCAAGGCCGTCGAGGTCCGAATCGACGACGGCCCATGGCAACCCGCGCAGCTGGGCGCCAGTTACACCGACGACGCTTGGCGGCTGTGGAGCTTCAACTGGCAGGCCGACCAACCCGGTCGGCACGAGATCGCCGTGCGGGCAATGGACAACTCCGGTGCGGTGCAGACGTCGGAGCAGGCCGACGTCATCCCGGACGGCGCGACCGGATGGCACACGGTGAGCTTCGAGGTGACGTAAGACTGGTCAACCAAACAACTTCGACGATAGGAGATCGACATGGCCGACCCTCGACAGACGGAGCGGATGCGGTCGGGAAAGGGCTTCATCGCCGCGCTGGATCAAAGCGGTGGATCGACGCCAAAGGCGCTGCGTCTCTACGGGATCGAGGAATCGGAGTACTCATCGGAGGAGCAGATGTTCGATCTGATCCACCAGATGCGAACCCGGATCATCACGTCGAAGGCCTTCAGCGGCGACCGCATCCTCGCCGCGATCCTGTTCGAGCAGACGATGGATCGCCAGATCGGCGGTGAGCCCAGCGCCACCTACCTGTGGCAGCGCAAGGACGTCGTTCCGTTCCTGAAGATCGACAAGGGCCTCGCCGACGCCGCCGACGGCGCGCAGTTGATGAAGCCCATCCCCGGACTGGACGAGCTGTTGGCCCGGGCGGTGGACAACGGGATATTCGGCACCAAGGAACGCTCCGTGATCGGTGCTGCCGACCGCGCGGGCATCGCCGCCGTGGTCGATCAGCAATTCGAGTTGGCTGAGCAGGTCCGCGCCCACGGGTTGATGCCCATCCTGGAGCCAGAGGTCACGATCACCATCCCCGACAAGGCCGAGGCGGAGGTCATTCTGCGGGAGGCCATCGTCAAGCATCTCGACGCGCTTCCCGACGGCGCGCAGGTCATGCTCAAGCTGTCGCTGCCGTCGGTGGACGACTTCTACCGCCCGTTGATCGAGCATCCGAACGTCCTACGCGTGGTGGCCCTCTCGGGAGGATTCTCCCGCGACGAGGCCAACGCGCACCTGGCGCGCAACCACGGCCTGATCGCCAGCTTCAGCCGCGCACTGACAGAAGGATTGTCCGCGGGGCAGTCCGACGAGGACTTCGACGCCACCCTCGACGCCGCGATTCAGGCGATCTACGACGCCTCCACCGCCGGCTGAGCGCAACAAGGCTGTCCTGTTGTCTGACCCCCGTGCCACGCTGGACGGGTGCTTCTCGTCGACGTCGCCACCGCTTCCGCCGACGTCGGCGCCGTATCGGCGCGGTCGGCCAAGATCGGCCGCATCGCCGAGCTACTGAGCCGGGCCGCGGCCGAGGCCGACCCGACGCTCGTCGCCGTCGTCGTCGCCTGGCTCTCCGGGGAACTGCCGCAGCGCCAGATCGGCGTGGGGTGGGCCGCGCTGCGGTCACTGCCCGCACCCGCGGCCGAACCGTCGCTGACGGTGCAAGGTGTCGACGCCGCGTTCACCGAGATCGGCGGGGTCGCGGGCAAGGGGTCGCAGGCCCGCCGGTCGGAACTGGTCGGCGAGGTATTCGGCGCCGCAACAGAGGTCGAGCAGACGTTCCTGCGCCGCCTGCTCGGCGGCGAACTGCGCCAAGGCGCGCTGGTCGGGGTGATGGCCGACGCGGTCGCGAAGGCCGCGGGCCTGCCCGCCGCCGACGTGCGGCGCGCCGCGATGCTGGGCGGCGACCTCAAGACGGTCGCCGCGGCGGCGTTGACGGGCGGCGCCGCGGCGCTCGCCGAGTTCACGCTCGTGGTCGGTCGACCCGTCGGCCCGATGCTCGCGCAAACGGCGACCGGCGTGACCGATGCGCTGGAGCGTCTCGGCGGCACCGCGATCTTCGAGGCCAAGTTGGACGGCGCGCGGGTGCAGGTCCATCGCGCCGGTGACACGGTCTCGATCTACACTCGCAGCCTGGACGACGTCACGGCGCGACTCCCCGAGGTCGTCGAGGCAGCACTGGCATTGCCCGCCGGCCGGTTCATCGCCGACGCCGAAGCCATCGCTCTGCGCCCCGACAACCGGCCGCACCGGTTCCAGGTGACGGCGTCCCGCTTCGGACGCACCGCCGACATCGCCGCCGCCAGGGCCGCACAGCCACTTTCGGTGTTCTTCTTCGACCTGCTGCACCTCGACGGCACCGACCTGCTGGACCTGCCGACGGCCGAACGCCTCGCCGCGCTGGACGCGATGGTGCCCATCGCGCAGCGCGTCGACCGACTGACCACCGCCGAGGGCGAGGCCGCTGAGGCGTTCCTTGCGACGACGATTGCCGCGGGACACGAAGGCGTGATGGCCAAGTCGCCGACGGCGCCGTACGAGGCCGGTCGTCGCGGCGCCGGTTGGCTCAAGGTCAAGCCGGTCCACACGCTCGATCTCGTCGTGCTCGCCGTCGAATGGGGCTCCGGCAGGCGTACCGGCAAGCTGTCCAACATCCACCTCGGCGCGCGAGATCCCGCGACCGGAGGTTTCGTCATGCTGGGCAAGACGTTCAAGGGCATGACCGACGCGATGCTCGAATGGCAGACCGCCCGATTCCTCGAACTCGCCGTCGGCCCCACCGACGGTTACACAGTGCAGCTGCGGCCCGAACAAGTGGTCGAAATAGCGCTGGACGGCGTGCAGACATCCACCCGCTACCCAGGCGGTATGGCGCTGCGGTTCGCACGCGTCCTGCGCTACCGCGACGACAAGGGGCCCGCCGAAGCCGACACCGTGGACACGGTGCGCGCGCTGTACGACCGGTAAAACACGGGGATTCCACCAATCGCCCCGCGGCCTTTGACAGGATCAACCGTATGGCTCCATCCCCCGCACCCACGTCCTCAGAACGCATCGAGGAGACCGACGGCGACATCACCCTCGTCCGCACCGACAAGGACCTGCCGCCGGTCGCCGTCATCGACCGGTCACCGATCACGACGAAGCACAAGATCGTCTTCGCCGCGATCGCTTTGTTGGGCGCCGTCGCCTGGGCGGTGATCGCGTTCTTCCGCGGTGAGACCGTCAACGCGGTCTGGTTCGTCATCGCGGCGATCTGCACGTACCTCATCGGCTATCGGTTCTACGCCCGGCTCATCGAGATGAAGATCGTCCGCCCGCGCGACGACATCGCCACGCCCGCCGAGGTGTTCGAGAACGCCACCGACTACATGCCGACCGACCGGCGGGTGCTCTTCGGTCACCACTTCGCGGCGATCGCGGGGGCAGGCCCCCTCGTCGGTCCGGTACTGGCGATGCAGATGGGTTATCTGCCGGGCACCATCTGGATCATCGTCGGCGCGGTCGTGGCCGGTTGCGTGCAGGACTACCTGGTGTTGTCGATCTCCGTCCGCCGCCGCGGCCGCTCACTCGGACAGATGGCCCGGGACGAACTCGGCGTCGTCGGCGGTGTCGCCGCAATCGTCGGCGTCCTCGTCATCATGGTGATCCTGCTGGCGGTGCTCGCCCTGGTGGTCGTCAACGCCCTCGCCGAGAGTCCGTGGGGTGTCTTCTCGATCGCGATGACCATCCCGATCGCCATCTTCATGGGGCTCTACCTGAGATTCCTTCGGCCCGGCCGGGTCTCCGAGGTGTCACTGATCGGCGTCGTGTTGCTACTGCTGGCCGTGGTCTCGGGCGGCTGGGTCGCCGAATCAACCTGGGGGGCAGACTGGTTCACGCTCTCCAAGGTGGCGCTGTCGTGGTGCATCATCATCTACGGCCTCGCCGCATCGGTGCTGCCGGTCTGGCTGCTGCTCGCGCCGCGCGACTATCTGTCGACCTTCATGAAGGTCGGCACCATCGCCCTCCTCGCCATCGGCATCGTGCTGGCCCGCCCGATCATGGAGGCCCCGGCGGTGTCGTCGTTCGCCGCCAGCGGCACCGGTCCGGTGTTCGCCGGGTCGCTGTTCCCGTTCCTGTTCATCACCATCGCGTGCGGAGCACTGTCTGGCTTCCACTCGCTGATCTCCTCGGGCACCACGCCGAAGCTGCTCGAGAAGGAAAGCCAGATGCGGCTGATCGGCTACGGCGGCATGCTCACCGAGTCGTTCGTCGCGATCATGGCGCTCATCACCGCCGCGATCCTCAACCAGCATCTGTACTTCGTGATGAACGCCCCTGCCGCGTCGACCGGCACCACCGCGCAGACCGCCGCGGACTACGTCAACGGGTTGGGCCTTTCCGGTCAGCCGATCACGGGCGCCGAGATCACCGCCGCTGCCGAAGGGGTCGGCGAGGACACGATCGTGTCGCGCACCGGAGGCGCACCCACGTTGGCGTTCGGCATGTCGGAGGTCTTGCATCAGGTCTTCGGCGGCACGAGCCTCAAGGCCTTCTGGTATCACTTCGCGATCATGTTCGAGGCGCTGTTCATCCTGACCACCGTCGACGCGGGCACCCGGGTGGCGCGCTTCATGCTGTCGGATGGTCTCGCCAACCTCGGTGGGCCACTGACGAAGTTGCGCAACCCGAGCTGGCGGGTCGGCGCCTGGGCGTGCAGCATCATCGTCGTCGCCGCGTGGGGCAGCATCCTGCTGATGGGCGTCACCGACCCGCTCGGCGGCATCAATACGCTGTTCCCGCTGTTCGGCATCGCCAACCAGTTGCTCGCCGCCATCGCCCTGACGGTCGTCACCGTCGTGATCATCAAACGGGGACTGCTGAAATGGGCGTGGATTCCCGGTGTTCCGCTGATGTGGGACCTCGTCGTCACGATGACGGCGTCGTGGCAGAAGATCTTCTCCGGCGACCCGAAGGTCGGCTACTGGACCCAGCATTTCCAGTACAGCAACGCCAAGGACGCAGGCAAGACGACGTTTGGCGCGGCCAAGAACGCCGATCAGCTCGACGCCGTCATCCGCAACACCTTCATCCAGGGCACGCTGTCCATCGTGTTCGCCGTCCTGGTGTGCATTGTGTTCGCCGCCGGTGTCATCGTGGCACTGCGGGCCATCCGCGGCGGCAACGTCACGCTTTCGGAGGACGAGCCCACCCCGTCGCGGATCTTCGCCCCGTCGAACATGATCCCGACCGCCACCGAGAAGGAGGTGCAGAAGCAATGGGACGAGTTACCCAAGTCGCACGCCAAATCAGTTGGTTCTGGGGCTCATTGATGGGCGACAACCACTACCAGCGCTACGTCGAGCACCGCCGCCGCACCCATCCCGGCGAGATGGTCATGTCGGAGCGCGACTACTGGCGCATGCGCCACGACGCCACGGAGCGCAACCCACAGAGTCGCTGCTGCTGACCTCCTTGCGGCTCAGGTCAATTCGTAGCGGATCGGTAGGTGCTTGAGCCCGCCCACGAAGATCGTCGCCATGTGCTCGGGTTCGCCTGCCAGCTCGATGGACTTCAGCCTGGGCACCAGCTCGGAGAAGAAGCTGTTCACCTCCATGCGGGCGAGCGCCGCGCCGAGGCAGAAGTGCACGCCGTACCCGAAAGCGACGTGCTTGTTGGGATCACGGCCGACGTCGAAGCGGAACGGATCGGTGAACACGTCCTCGTCGCGGTTGCCGGACGGGTAGGACAACAGCACCGACTCCCCCGCCGCGATCGGCACACCACGAATCATGGTGTCCTCGACGGCGGTTCGCATGAACTCCTTGACCGGCGTGACCCAGCGGATCATCTCCTCGGCTCCCAGCCCCATCAGGTTGGGATCGTCCTGCAGCCGACGTAGCTGATCGGGGTTCTCGATCAGCGCCTGCAGGCCGCCGGAGATCGTCGCGCTGGTGGTGTCGTGTCCCGCGGTCGCGATGATCACGTAGTAGGACACCGTGTCGATGTCCGAAAGCGGCTCACCGTCGATGCGCGCGTTGGCGATCGCCGAGGCCAGGTCCCCGGTGGGCGTTCTGCGCCGTGCCGCGGTCACGTCGTTGAAATAGTTGAACATGTCGAACAGCGCGAGTCCCTGTTCTTCCTTCGTCACGCCCCGCTGCAGCTCCTCGTCATCGCTGCCGAACAGTTCCTGCGTGTACTTGAGCATGCGCGGGAAGTCTTCCTCCGGAAGCCCGAGCAACGACATGATGACGTACAGCGGGAAGTTCACCGCGACCTCCTGCACGAAGTCGCACTGGCCGCCGGCGTCCACCATCTTGTCGACGAAGGTGCGGGCCAGCTCGTCGACGCGAACCTTCAACGCGCGCATCGCCTTCGGCCGGAACCAGTCGGCACCGATCGCGCGCACTACGCGATGTTGCGGGTCGTCCATGTGGATCAGGGTGCTGATTCCCATGGCTGCTTGTTGTGCGTCGGCCTCCGCGGTCATCAGGACCGGGCGGGGTGAGTTGGTGAAGCGCGTGTTCGCGCGCTCGATCGCCATGATGTCGGCGTGCTTGGTGATGGCCCAGAAGGGCCGGTACCCGGGCACGTCGACCCACGACACCGGGGCGTTCGCCCGCAGGTGCGCCAGTGCCCGATGGAAGCTCTGCTCGTCGGCGCATGCCTTCGGGTCCGCAAGTATCTTCGCGGCTTCATCCATGGTCGGGGTGCTCATGGGCGCTTCCTGTTCTCGTGGCCGTGCGCGGCGGGCAAGACACCCGTCGCGGTCTGCGCGCGCTCTTCGTACGACTGCCGCGCGGCGGTGTCGAAGTCCAGGAACAGCCGGTCGGCGCCCGAGCGCCGGTTGAGCCAGCGCCTGCCACGCGGGCCGAGCATCGTGGTGAGCGCCAGTATCGGGCGCACCGGTCCCGGCACCGACACATGGGTTTTCGGCTTGTCGAGCGCCTTGACGACCGCGGCCGCGATGTCCTCCGGTTGAACGGGCTTGCTGGCCCCGGTCGCCGTGGTGCCCGCGATCAGCTCGGTGTTCGTGAACGGCGGCATCACCACGGTTACCTCGACGCCGCGGTCGACGAATTCGTCGGCCAACGCGGTCGACAAACCCACGACGGCGAACTTCGTTCCGGCATAGACCACCTGACCGGGCACCGCCATCACACCGGCCAACGACGCGATGTTGACGATGTGCCCGCGACCCCGCTTCACCATGTCGGGGAGCACCAGTCGGCATCCGGTGAGAACGCCGCAGAAGTTGACCTCGATCGCGGAGCGGATTGCCTGCTCGGACTGCTCGAGGAACGCGCCGATCGGCATCACGCCGGCGTTGTTGATCAACACGTCGACGTGGCCCGAGCCATCGGAGCGAGCCTTGTCCAGGAACGTCGCGAACGACTCCGGATCCGTCACGTCGAGCGGATGACCCGACACCATGCCTTCTTCGGATAGTCCGGCGACGGCCGATTCGAGGCGGGCGACGTCGCGGTCACCGATGACGACGCGAGCACCTCGCGCCAGCAGCGCCCGTGCCGTCGCATGGCCGATGCCCCGCGCGGCCCCGGTGATGGCAACCGTTCTGCCCTTGATGTTGTCCATGGTCATTCCTTCCACGCCCGGGAGGTATGCGCGTCGTGCGGGACCGGATTCGGTTGCGCGCGTAGCTCGTCCAGCACCGCATCGACCGCATCCTCGGACATGCCTGCCGGAAACGCGGGAAGGACGCGATCGATCACACCCGCGCAGCGGGCCCGCAGCGCATCAGCAACCTCCGCAAGGGGTGCGACCACGGCGAACGCGCGCAGGACGCCGTCGTCGATCAGTGCACCCATGTCGTCCCAGCGGCCTTCCTTCGACAGCCGGTGCAGATCGACGTGCAGGTCACCCCAGCCGTGCAGGTCGAGGACCTTGCGGTAGGCGGGCGTTGAGCCGTAGAACGCGATCTGCTTGCGGGTGGTCGCGGCGGCGGTGGCCATCTGCGCGTCCGTCTCACCGGTGACGACGAACACCGGACACGATACCTGAAATCCCTTGCGGTCGCGGCCCGCCCGCTGCAGTCCGCGCAGCAGTGCGGGTGTCGTGACGTCCTCTGCGTACCTGCGGGTCGTGAACGCGTGGGTGAGCAGGCCGTCGGCCACCTCACCGCACATCTCCGTCATCGCTTCGCCGACCGCCGCGATGAAGACCTTGGGGAACCCGTGATCCGTCGGCTCCGGGGTGAACATCGGAGTCATCAGCTTGTGGGTGTAGAACTCGCCTTCGAAGCGCAGCCGGGTCCCGTCCTGCCACGAGGTCCAGATCGCCTGCAGCGCATCGACGAACTCGCGCATCCGCCGGACGGGGTGACTCCACGGCATGCTGAACCGCTTCTCGACGTGCGCCTGCACCTGAGTGCCGAGCCCGAGGTTGAACCGGCCGCCGGAATACGACTGAAGATCCCAGCCCAGGTTCGCGACGGTCATCGGGTTGCGCGCGAACGCGACCGCGATGCTGGTGCCCACCTCGAGCCGTGACGTGTGTTCGGCGGCCAATAGCACCGGCAGGAACGGATCGTGGTTGATCTCGCCGGCCCAGCAGCCGTCGTAGCCGCGTCGCTCGAGCGAGCCGACCGCCTCCGGCACGCGGACCAGTTCGCTCGGGATGCCCCTGTCGATCCTCAGGCGGACGGCACCGTCAGCAGCCATGCACCGGCACCCGGCACCTGACCCTCGTCACCATGCCGAATGACGCTACAGTAAGCAATTCAGTATGGTCAACGCCGATTCCCCGTCGGCATCGGCGGCGCACCTGTGAGGATGGAAGTCATGACCAAGGCCCAGGACTGGGAAGGCACACTCGACGATCTCGAGCGTCGGCGTCAACGCACCTGGGCGATGGGCGGCGCGGAGCGCGTCGCCAAGCATCGCGACAAGGGCAAGCTCGACGTGCGAGCGCGGATCGACCGACTGTTGGACAAGGGTTCCTTCCACGAGTTGGGCACCCTGGCCGGGGGTGAGATCGCGGCCGACGGCATCGTCGTCGGCTCAGGAATGCTCAACGGCAGCCCCGTCATGGTGGGCGCCGAGGACTTCACCACGCTGGCGGGCAGCATCGGTCCGGGCGGCAATGCGAAGCGGTATCGCATCGCCGAACTCGCTGTGCGGGACCGTATTCCACTGGTGATGCTGCTGGAGGGCGCCGGGTTCCGGCCCACGGGCGGACACTACGGGCGTACGCCGACCGACCTGCTGGCACAGGCCAACTGCTCGGGACGTGTGCCCACAGTCGCCGCCGTCCTCGGCCCGTCGGCCGGTCACGGCGCACTGGTTGCGCCCGTGTCCGACTTCCGCATCATGAGCCGCCAGGGCGCGATCTTCACCGCCGGTCCCCCGGTGGTCAAGGAGTCGACCGGCGAGGACATCTCGAAGGAGGACCTCGGCGGTCCCGGCGTCGCCCTGGCCAGCGGGGTGATTCACAACCTGGGCGAGGACGACGAGGCGGTGATCGACGACATCCGCCGGTATCTGTCCTACTTCCCGCCGAGTGCGTGGTCGTATCCCGCGGCGCTACCCGCCGACGAGAGCACCGCGCCCCGGCCCACCCCCGAGTTGCTCGACATCGTCTCCCGCGACAACAAGCGGGTCTACGACATGCGGGCAGTGCTCGACGTGGTCTTCGACCGACCCGATTGGTTCGAGGTGCAACCGAAGTTCGGCCGGGCCATCATCTGCGCGCTGGCTCACCTCGGCGGTCATCCCGTCGCGGTGGTGGCCAACCAACCGCAGGTGCTGGCCGGCTCGATCGACGCCGACGCCGCCGACAAGGCCGCACACTTCATCATGGTCGCCGACTCCTTCCACCTGCCGATCGTGTTCCTCGCCGACAATCCGGGCATGCTGCCGGGCAGCCGGTCGGAGCGCACCGGCGTATTGCGCGCCGGCGGAAGGATGTTCGCCGCTCAGACCGCGGCCACGACGTTGAAGTTGCACCTGACCCTGCGCAAGGCGTACGGCTTCGGTTCGATGGTGATGTCCCTGCTGGGTTTCGACTCGCAGGACGCCACCTACGCCTACCCGGGCGCGACGATGGGAGCCATGAGCGCGGCGGCGTTGAGCCGCGCGTCGCACGCCGAGGAGGATCTCAGTGCCAAACTGCGCGAAGCCGAACTCGAGGCGTCCTACCGGTCGGCGGAGCACCTCGGCTTCGACGAGCTGATCGATCCTCGAGAAACCCGCGATGCGTTGCTGGCCGGGCTGCAGCGCGGCCTGTCCCGCAGACAGGCCCCCGCGGAGCCGGTGAGCCGCACCGTCATCCTGCCGTGACCGGGAGGCCCCGCGGGATAGCCTGGTCTTCCACCGTGGCGCACCCCGGAATCAGCCGGGCGCCGGAGCCGGAGGACCACGATGAGCACCGCTGCACAGCTGATGGTCAAGTGCCTTGAAGCAGAAGGCGTTTCCCTGGTGTTCGGAATACCGGGCGAGGAGAACATCCACTTCGTACGGGCTCTGGCGGGGTCGAAACAGATCAGGTACATCCTGACCCGGCACGAACAGGCTGCGTCCTTCATGGCCGAGATGTACGGCAGGGTGACGGGACGTCCGGCGGTGGTATCGGCGACGCTCGGGCCCGGCGCCATCAACATGCAGCTCGGTGTCGCCGACGCCACCACCAACAGCACCCCGCTGGTGGCGATCTCCGCGCAGGTCGGGCAGGACCGCGAGTACAAGGAGTCGCACCAGTACGTCGATCTGGTGTCGATGTTCGCCCCGATCACCCGCTGGTCCGACGGTGTCCCCACCACGCGAGCGATTCCCGAGATGTTCCGCAAGGCGTTCAAGCTCGCGGAGACCGAGCGGCCGGCGGCGGTCTACCTCGCCGTCCCAGAACACATCGACGCCGACGAGCACGACTACGACCTCAAACCATTGCCCCGCAACGTCGTTCGACCCGAAGCGCCGTCACCATCCCAGGTCGTACGCGCCGTCGACGTGCTCCGTTCGGCGACACGGCCCGTCATCCTGGCCGGCCACGGTGCCGCCCGCGCCGACGCGACCGCGGCACTGATCCGACTCTCCGAGGAGCTGGGGATACGGGTCGCGAACACGTTTCACGGCAAGGGGGTCATGCCCGACGACCATCCCAACACCATGGGGACCATCGGGTTCATGCGCCACGACTACGTCAACTTCGGCTTCGACGACGCCGACCTGATCATCGCGGTCGGCTACGAACTGCAGGAGTTCGACCCCGTCCGGATCAATCCCAACTCCGACAAGAAGATAATCCACGTCCATCGCTTCCCCGCCGAGGTCGACATGCACTACCCGGTCGACGTCGGGATCATCGGCGATATCAGCGCGTCCCTCGACGCCATGCGCGAGGCCATGGCCGGACACCGCTACGACGTCGAGTCCAGCGCCCCCGGGGCCGGCCTGCTCGCCGAGGAATTCGCTCGCGGACAACATGACTCGAGCTTCCCGCTGGCGCCGCAGAGGATCGTCGCCGACACCAGGGCAGCGCTGGGCCGAGACGACGTGGTGCTGGTGGACACCGGCGCCGCCAAGATGTGGATGGCCCGGCTCTACCCGACCTACGAGCGCAATACGTGCCTCATCTCCAACGGCCTGTCCACCATGGCGTTCTCGCTGCCGGGGGCGTTGGGCGTGAAGCTGGCGCGGCCCGAGTCGAAGGTGCTCGCGGTGATGGGTGACGGTGCGTTCCTGATGAACTCCCAGGAGATCGAGACCGCCGTTCGCGAGCAGATCCCGTTGGTCGTGCTGATCTGGGACGACGGCGGGTACGGGTTGATCGAGTGGAAGATGGACCTCGAGCTCGGCGACCACTACTACGTCGGGCTCACCAATCCCGACGTGGTGATGTACGCGGAGAGCTTCGGCGCCAAGGGATATCGGATCACCAACGCCGACGAACTGCTGCCCACGCTGCGAACCGCGCTGGACGACGACGGCGTATCGATCATCTCGTGCCCTGTCGACTACTCCGAGAATCTGCGCCTGACCGAGCGACTCGGGCAGCTCGACGACACGCTGTAGACCTCGGGGAGCGCTTGCGTTCGAGCGCGCTCGAACTTCTAACGTCGCCGGCATGACGACACCTACAGCACTTCAAACCTGGATCATCACCGGAGCGTCGAAAGGTTTCGGACGTGCACTGGCCGAGGCCGCGCTCAGCAGAGGGGATCAGGTCGTGGCCGCGGTACGAAACCGCGACAGCATTGCCGACTTGACGAGCACCTACGGCGACCGGGTCACGAGCGTTCAGTTCGACGCCCGCGACACGACGGCAGCCGCCGGCCTGGTCCAGATAGCAGTCGATCGCTACGGCCGCCTGGACGTGTTGGTGAACAACGCGGGGCGCGCCATCGTCGGCGCGGCCGAGGAGATCACCGACGCGCAGCTGCGCGATCTGATGGACCTGCACCTGTTCGGTCCCGCTGCCCTGGTGCGCGCTGCCCTACCCGTCATGCGCGCCCAGGGAGCAGGGACCATCGTGCAGATGAGCAGCCAGGGCGGACGGATGTCCTTCCCAGGAGTGTCGACCTACTCGGCGTCGAAGTTCGCGCTGGAGGGGTGGTCGGAGTCCATGGCCGGCGAGGTCGCGCCGTTCGGCGTCCGCGTGATGCTGGTCGAGCCGAGCCGGTTCCGTACCGCGTTCAACGCCGCCGACGTGCTCGACTTCGCCGACGCTTCGCCGACTTATCGGGAGATCCTGGCCGACGTGCGATCCGACATGGCCGGCGCGGACGGGAGGCAGGAGGGTGACCCCGCCAAGGCCGCGCAGATCATCGTCTCGCTGGCACATTCCGAGGAGGTACCGCTGCGGCTGCCGCTGGGCGCCGAAGCGGTCCAGCGGATCACGGCGGCGTACCAACGGGGTCTGGACGAGGTCGCCCAGTGGGCCGACCTGGCCCGCAGAGCCGACTTTCCCGGCGTCGCTGCGTCCGCGCGTCCGGTTTAAGCTCAGGTATGTCCACCAACGACCTGATGAACAGGGCGCTCGCGGCGCTCGGCGAGGTCGACGGCCCGATGTCGGTCGAGGTGATTCACCGTCTCGCTGACACGGGTGAGATCACCGAGCCGATGACCATTGCCGAAGTCGCCGATCTCCTCGACGTCTCCGCGCACACGCTGCGCTACTACGAACGCGCTGGGCTCGTCGAAGTCGACCGCGACAGTAGTGGCCACCGCAGCTATCAGCCGGAGGCGGTGCGCCGACTCGTGTTCCTTACCCGGATGCGCTTGTCCGGCATGGCGATCCGTGATCTGCAGCACTACATCGAGCTCGTCGACGCCGGCGAGCAGACGGTGCCGGAACGCCTCGACATGTTGGTCGAGCACCGCGACACCATCCGCCGCCAGATCCGCGAACTCACCCTTTCCCTGGCCGCCACCGAGTTCAAGATCGCGACCTACGGCGGCACCACCGGCGACACGCTTTAGGCGTCGGTAGCCCGGTACTGCGCGACGATCGGCTCCAGCTCGTCGGGCGTGGCACCGTGCATGATGACGGCGTCGGCGCCGTACTCGAATTCCTTGCGGATGCGCTCGACGCACTGCTCGGCGGAGCCGGTCGCCGACGGCTCCAGCCATTCGTCGGGAATCAGCGTGGCGATGTGCTCGATCTGGTCGGCGCTGGCCTTGTGGTCGATGCCGCCGGGGATGGCTGTCACCACCGGATCCTCCCGGAAGCGTTGCAGGACAGCGGGATCCCAGCCATTGGTGTTGACCAACAGATCACCGTAGCCCTGCAGGTAGGTCGCCAGCCGGGCGACGGTCTTCTTGAGCCGCAATTCTTCTGGCAGATGGTCGCCGACGGTGGCGAAGCACGACCACACCTTGACGTCGTCCGGGTTGCGGCCGGCCTTCTCGGCGGCGTCCTTCACCGTCTTCACGCTGCGCTGCAGGGTCTCGGGCGTGAAATAGGTATGCAGGATGACGTCGTCGAACTCGCGTCCGCCCAGCGCCAGCGTCCGAGGTCCGAAGGCGACGAGGCCCAACCGGATGTCCTCGTCGAAGTCGGGATCGAGGAACAACACCTGATACTTGCCGATCGGCCCGTCGTGGTTGAAGACCACTTCCCCGTGCCAGAGCTTGCGCATCACCTGCGCGAAGTCCTCCATCTGCGCGGTCGTCACCGACGGCACGCCGAACGCCGCATACATGGCCGCGACACCACGCCCGAGCCCGAGGGTGAACCGCCCGCCCGACAGCCGGTGCATGGTGGTGGCCCACGATGCAGTGATCAGCGGATGGCGGGTGTTGTGATTGGTTGCGGCAGTGGCGATCTGCATGCGCTCGGTGACGGCGCACGCTGCACCGACCAGTGACGAGGCCTCCTTGACGTTCCACCGCTCGGAGATGAACGCCGTGCCGAAGCCGAGCTCCTCACCGCGGCGGGCCTCGTCCATCAGCGTCGCCGGACCCTCACCGCCCGCGCCGGCAAGCAGGTAGTAGCCGAGTTCATCCAATGTGCGAGTCACGCCCAAACCCCTTGCTTGTAGCCGCAGTTCCAGACCTCGGTGATCCTGCCGTCGACCACGCGGAACAGTTCCATGCTGCTGATCGTCAGGTCGCTGCCGTCCTTCATCGTCATCGGCGACTGGTACACGATCGCCACGTGCACGCCGTCGTCGCCGGCCACCACCAGGTTCAAGCCGAAGCGAATCGTCTCGAACAGGTCCCAGTGGTGGACGATCCGCTGCACCGCCTCCTCGTGCGTGAGCACTGTCGACTCCCCCACATCGTGGCGAATGACGGTGTCGCCCATCAGCTCCTCCGCGAGATCGAAGTCGCGCTCGTTCCAGACGACGAGGTTGTAGAGCTCCACCACCTCACGCGCCGTCCGTGTCTGCATGGTCATTCGAATACCTCCAGCGCATTGATGTCATCGATGGTGATGACCGCCCGGTCGATGAGTGTCATGCACAACCGGCGCGCCCGTTCTGGCATGCTCGCCGAGCCGAGCAGGGCGACGACGGGCATGACCAACAGGTAGGCGACCGCGAATCGGTAATGGCGCCAAGCCTCGTCGAACGGGTAATCGGTGACCGAGCGCTCTTCCAGCGCGAGGAGGTACTCCCTGAGCAGTTCCTCGTCGCGTCCAGCCCGTACCGCCGCTGGCAGACCCTGACTCAGTAGGTAGCCGATATCAGCGGCGCCGACCGCCCGGGCGGCAAACTGGAAGTCGACGACTTTGAGTTGATCCCCGGCGAAGAACATGTTGTCGGCGCGGAAGTCGCCGTGCATGAGCGTCGCGCGCTCTGTCAGAGCTTTCAGGGCGGCAGGCGCGTGCTCTGCGAACCGTTGTGCGAACCTCGCCACTGCAGGGGAAACCGGCGCCTCAGCGTTCTCGCGGTACATCTGCCATCCAACGCCGAATGCGGACGGTAAGAGGTCCCGCATCATTGGCGTATCGATGCTCGGGAAGGCGTCGCGCACATCGGCATTGGCCGGATCATTCGACCATGCGTGCAAGCCGGCGAGATGCGTGATGCCGCAGCGGAGCCGGTCCAACGACAACCCGGCCAGATGATCGGCGTTGTCCCAGCCCTGCAGGTCTTCCAGTATGAGAACGAAATCGCCCGAGTCCTGCGCCATACGCGCGGCATACACGTGCGGCGTCCCCATCGGTGCGCTGCCCGCAACCCGTTGGTAGAACGTCACTTCGCGGGTGTAGCCACCCATCATCTCCATCGCTCCGCGAGCGTCCGATTGACTGGGCAGCTTGGCGATCAGTGTGTCTGGCACGTCCGCACCGGTGAGGTGGAGCCGGTATAGCAGCGAGGAGAACCCGCTGTCCTGCGCGATCTGCTCGCTGCGGACGGCGCCGACCGCCGCGCCGAGTGCCTCGGACAGCCACGGCACGGTGACGCCTTCGATGCCGTATGGGACAGCATCGGTAGCCGAAGTCACACGGGCCTCCCCATCGAGGTATTTGACGCTCGACAACTAAGTTAGTTGTCGAGCGTCTAATATGCAAGAGTGCCCAGTCCAAGCCGCGGGCTTACGCAACCGCAACGAGTCGAGACGTCCAACCGTCGACTGGTCGAGTCCGCCGCTGCACTCATCGCCGAAAAGGGTTGGGAGGCAACCACGGCAGCCGAGATCGGCCGACGGGCGGGCTACAGCCGCGCGATGGTTCACGCGCGGTACGGCAGCAAGGACGCCATCCTCGACGCGTTCTTGCTAGACGGCCACGTGCAACGTCTCCTGCCCGCTCCACAGCCCGGCGCTACGGGCATGGAGAACGCGGTCGCCCATTTCCACCGGATCGAGGAGATGTACGCGCAGGATCCTGACTTTCTGCGTGCGATGTTCGTGATGACATTCGAGGCGGTCAAGGCCAGCTCGCCAGTGCGCACTCTGCTGCAGACCTGGTTCGACCGCGGCGTCGAAGCCGTGGAGACGGGGCTGCGAACCGGGGTGGCCGATGGATCCGTCCGGCCCGACATCGACGTCGAGCGGGCAGTCAACGACATCAGCGCGGCGGCCTTCGGCATCGCGTTTCACTGGATCGTGATGCCCGAACGCTACGACCTCGCAAAGGAATTGGATTTCTCCAGGACGCGAATCATCGCTGACTATGGTTCTCACGGGACACGCTGAGCTTTGCCCATGCCGCGCGCCGCGCCGATGTGGGATCTGACTCCACGCGGGAGCGGCGATCGAAGATCATCGTCGCCCGCTCATCGGTGGTGTAGCGGGGCCAGTCGTCGCCGGGTACTCCGGTGCGGCTGAACGACCGCCAGCGGCGCTGCACGTCCCTGCTGACGGACCGGGCCGAGCGGCGGTCACCCGCCACCGTCAACAGCCCACCCAGCCGCGTGGCATACACGTCGAACACCGCGAGCAACTCGCTGCCATGCGTGGCGCCGAAGCCGGTCCACTGCAGTGGGCGCGGCGCGTAGTCGTAACGGTAGTGGTACGTCGGCGCGTGCAGGCAATGCGCCTCGGCGAGCTCCCATGCTCTCGCGCCGAAGGTGAAGTCACTGCCGAACGCCAGGCACGCGGCCTTGCTCGGATACCCTGGGTAGGCCTCTCGCACTCCTTGCGCCACTTGCGGTTCCGCGCTTTCGAGGAACTTCTCGATGACCGGCTCGTTGGTCGGCAGATAGTCCATGAACTTGGCGAACAGGCTGGCCTCGGTGGCGTTGCTGCCGATGATCAGAGGAACCCGGTGAGCCGCCCCACGGGTCATTGCGTCGACGTGCGTCCACGGCAGGTAGTCGCCGCCCACTATCGCGCCGATCCCGAAGGAGTCGGGCGTCGCCCGGATGGTGTCCGTCATAATGCGCTCCAGCGTGCGGACGAGCTGCGACGGTCGCGCGGTCATGACGGCCCGAGCGCCGTCGCCCGGATCGGCACCGAGTGCGGCCGCGAACCGGCGGGCGATATCGGCGGAGTACTCGGCGTGATGGATGAGCCCGCCGGGCGGGCTCTGCGAGATGGCTTGGTGGAACAGCCCGGCGGCATCGGGAACGGCGAGCAGCGTCGCGACCGCGTGCGCTCCCGCGCTCTCGCCGAAGATGGTCACGTTGTCTGGATCGCCGCCGAATCCGGCGACGTTGTCCCGCACCCAGCGCAAGGCCATCACCAGGTCGCGCAGAAACAGGTTGGCCTCGAGTGGATGCTCCGGCGTCGACAGCGACGACAGGTCCAGGCAGCCGAGCGCCCCGAGGCGGTAATTCGCCGACACGTACACACAGCCCCGGCGCGCGATGGCCGCCCCGTCGTACACCGACGTCGCGGAGCTGCCGAACATGTAACCGCCGCCGTGGATGAAGAACATCACCGGCAGCGGCTCGTCCGGCAGTTCGGCTGGGGCGACGACGTTGAGCGTCAGGCAGTCCTCGCTCATCGGTTGACGACCGCTGCGGCCCATGTACGTGTACCGCGGATCCTGAGGCGCGCAGCTGCCGAACTCCTCGCAGAACCGCACGCCGCGCCAGGGCAACGGCGGCTGGGGCGCCCGGAAACGCAACGGCCCCACCGGGGGCCGCGCGTACGGGATGGACCGCCATCGCGCCGTGCCGTTGCGCACGAACCCCTGGACGGTGCCGCTGATCGTGCGCACCCGCACCGTCTGTTCGGTCACGTCAGCACCTTACTTGCGCGCCCATGACCAGGGCTTTTCGGGCATCCATTGCCGTCCTGACTCACCGGGGAACCATGTGGATCGCATGTTACTGTAACTCTTACAGTAGTAGGCCGGATCAGTGGAGGATCAGTCCGTGAAGGTTCCGTTCACCTGGAAGGTCACCGGCTGGTTCATGGTCGGCTGGTCGGCCGAGTACGACGTCGGTGCGGTGCGAGCCCTCAAGTACTTCGGCGAGGATCTGGTTGCCTATCGCGACGAGTCGCGCGAACTCCACGTCATGGAGGCGCATTGCCAGCATCTCGGCGCGCACATCGGGCACGGCGGCAAGGTCGTCGGCGACTGCGTGGAGTGCCCGTTTCACGGTTGGCGATGGGGGCCCGACGGCACCAACCGCTACATCCCGTACCAGCCGGACCGCCCGAACCGCGGGCTGAGGCTGCGCTCGTATCCTGTCAAGGAGCAGTACGGGTGCATCTTCATGTGGTACCACCCCGGCGGCGACCCGCCACGCTGGGAACTGCCCGACATCTTCTTGAAGTTCCCGCAGTTCGAGACCGACCCCGACGCCTACTACCGGCCCTATCCGGAGTTCTCCAGCCGCGCCGACGCCATCCCGGTGCACCCGCAGATCGTCGCCGAAAATGGGCCCGACAGCAGCCATTTCCGATACGTCCACGGCGCGACGGTGACACCGGTGTGCCTGGAGTGGGAGAACGTCGGCGAGGAGTGGCGATTCCTCACCGGTTGGCCCGACGCCCGCAGCGACGACCCGAACGAGATGGCCCTGCGCATCCACAGCCACTTCTCCGGGCTCGGATTCGCCATGAGCGCCTTCGAAGGCTCCTCGAACCACCGGCTGATCTTCGCCTGCACCCCCGTCGACGACGAGGTGTCGGACCTGTTCTATTCGATCTGGTGGCCCAAGATTCCCGGCGAGACCTCGGACGTCCCGCCGGACCACGTGCGCGCGAAGGTCGAGAAGCAGTACCTCAAGACGGTGTGGGAAGACTGCGACATCTGGCGCTACCAGAAATACGTCGAGCACCCCGCGCTGTCCAAGGTGGACGCGAAACCGTATATGGCCCTGCGGAAGTGGGCGACGCAGTTCTACGAGGTTCCCCCCGCCGTGCCGGTAGAGGCCCACGCATGAAACCCGACCTCGCCGACCTCGCCGCCCCCGCGCATACCGCGGTCATCACGCAGGAGTGCCAAGGCGCGGTGATGTCGCCCAACGCCGATCTTGCGGCCCTGGCCGCCGAAGCCCGTCGGGAGGCCCTGCCCAACATCGCCCGAATCGTTCCGTCGGCCCGCGCCGCGGGCGTGCGGGTCGTGCACTGTGTGGTGCAGCGGCGCCCCGACGGGCTCGGCTCGAACCACAACGCTCGCCTCTTCGCCGCAGCGGCCAAGGGGGTCGACGTCACACCGGGCAGCGAGGGAGCGACGCTGTTGCCCGAACTCGGCCCTGAGCCTTCCGATCTCGTCCTGGCCAGGTGGCACGGTCTCGGTCCGATGGGCGGTACCGACCTCGACGCGGTCCTGCGCAACCTCGGTGTGTCGACGATCGTCGCGGTCGGAGTGTCGCTCAACGTCGCGATACCGAACCTCGTCATGGACGCCGTCAACAAGGGCTACCGTGTGGTGCTGCCGCGCGACGCCGTCGCCGGAATCCCCGCCGAGTACGGTACGGCGGTGATAGAGAACAGCCTGTCGCTGCTGGCCACCGTGACGACCACCGACGAACTTCTCGCGGCCTGGAAGGTCCCATGACGGAGACGCGCGGCTTCCCCGAGCTGAAACCCGTTGATGCGCCACCGGAATTGGAACGGTTCGCGGCAGCCGTGCGCCGCCTCCAGGATCTCGCCGTGTCGACCAACCCCGACGCCGACACGTGGTCCGCCGTGTCCGAGACCATCGAACGCGCCTGCGCGGCACTCGAGCCGCACCAGGTACCCGACGGGCAGGCCCCGGCAGGACGCGCCATCAAACTGCCCGGACTTGGCCACCCTCTGATTCCCCCGTGGACGATCACCTCGTTCGACGAGGACGGGGTGACGATGGAGGGCAACTTCACCCGCTACCACGTCGGCGGCAACATGGCCGTGCACGGCGGCGTGATACCGCTGTTCTACGACTGGCATTTCGGCACGATCGTGTCGGCCGCCGGACGGCCCATCAGCCGCACCGCCTACCTCCACGTCGACTACCGCGCGGTCACACCGATCGACACACCGCTGATCAGCCGCGGACGCGTCGAACGCGTCGACGGCCGCAAGGCGTTCGTCACCGCGACCATGACTGACCCCGACGGCACCGTGTTGAGCGAGGCCAACGGCCTGATGATCAGGTTGCTCCCCCACCAGCCCTGAAGGAGCACAATGCAATTCACCGTTCCCGCCGTTCTCGACGCCGTCACGGCCGAGATCGGTGACCGCGTACTTCTGACCCAGGGCGATCGTCGCTATACCTACGCCGAAATCGTGGAACGGTCCAACCGCCTTGCGTCGTACCTGCACTCGCGCGGACTGGGCTGTCACACCCCACGCGAGAAGCTGGCCGGCCACGACGTCGGCCAGGACCTACTCGGCATCTACGCCTACAACGGCAACGAGTTCGTCGAGTCGCTGCTCGGCTCGTTCCGGGCCCGCGTCGCGCCGTTCAATGTCAACTACCGGTACGTGAAGAACGAATTGCACTATCTGCTGGCTGATTCCGGCGCAACGGCGCTGGTCTATCACGCCAGGTTCGCCCCGCGGGTCGCCGACGTCCTGCCGAACCTCCCGCACCTACGCGTACTCATCCAGATCGCCGACGACTCGGGCAACGATCTGGTGCACGGCGCGGTCGACTACGAGGCGGCGCTGGCCGCGTCCAGCCCGCAGCCACCGCCGGTGCAACCCTCGCCCGACGACCTCTACGTGCTCTACACCGGCGGCACCACCGGCATGCCGAAGGGTGTGTTGTGGCGCCAGCACGACATCTTCATGACCTCGTTCGGCGGACGGGATATCTACAGCGGCAAGGCCGCCGAGTCCTACGCAGAGCTCGCCGAGCGTGCGGCCGCTGGACCCGGCACCAAGCTGATGGTGCTGCCGCCACTGATTCACGGCGCCGCGCAGTGGGGCCTCATGACGGCACTGACCACGGGTCAGTCGGTGGTGTTCGCGTCGGTGGTCGACCACTTCGACGCCGACGACGTCGTCGCGACGATCGAGCGCGAGAAGGTCATGGTGGCCACGGTGGTCGGCGATGCGATGGCCAGACCGTTGGCGGCCGCGATCGAGCGTGGCAGCGCCGACGTCTCGTCGCTGGCGGCGGTGGCCAACGGCGGCGCGCTGCTGACGCCGACCACCAAGCAACGGTTGATCGACGCCAAGCCCGGCCTGATCGTCATCGACGGTGTCGGCTCCTCCGAGACGGGCGCCCAGCTCACCCACATGTCCGCGCCGGGCGCCGTGTCGACCGGCACGTTCAAGCCGGGTCCGGACACCTGCGTCGTCTCCGAGAACCTCGACGGTGTCCTGAAACCGGCGCACGACGGCATGGGCTGGCTGGCGCAGCGCGGGTATGTTCCGTTGGGCTACAAGGGCGATGCCGCGAAGACCGCGGCGACGTTCCCCGTCGTCGCCGGAGTCCGCTACGCCGTGCCTGGCGACCGGGCGCGCCATCTCGCCGACGGCAACATCGAGCTGCTCGGCCGCGACTCGGTGACCATCAACTCGGGCGGGGAGAAGATCTTCGCCGAGGAGGTCGAGACGGCGATCGCGTCGCACCCCGCGATTGCCGACGTCGTGGTGGCCGGCAGGCCCAGCGAGCGTTGGGGGCAGGAGGTCGTCGCCGTGGTCGCACTCGCCGAGGGAGCGTCTGCCGATGCCGAGGAATTGATCGCCCACGCCGCGAAGTCGGTGGCGCGCTACAAGTTACCCAAGGTCGTCGTGTTCCGTCCGGTCATCGAACGCAGTCCGGCGGGCAAGGCCGACTACCGGTGGGCGCGCGAACAAGCCAGCACCTGAGGTGCTTGATTCGCCTGCACTTCAGCCGGTCCACTCACCCCGCAATCGGGCTGTAGTGCAAATGCCCGCCTCTGAGCGACTTCTCGTCGACAGGCGCACGAAAGTCGCTCGTACGTGGGCAATTCCAGCACCACTCCGCCCAGGGTCGTGCACTAAGCGCCCCGTCGCGAAGCAATACCCGTTTGTCCGCCTCACTCGGAAACAGTGCGAATGCCCAGGTCGCCGGTGTTCGGCGAACCTGCGCATTCGGCCGCGCTTTCCGACCTCCACACCGGGCGCAGCGCGACTGTGAGCCTGACGAGATTTGAGCCCGGATTGTCTCGTCAGGAGCACACTCGCGTAGCCCCCTCAACGCTCACAGCGGCTTTCGGCTGGATCCGTTCTAGAAGTCGCTGTGAGGTGGGCAAAGGCGCTCACTCCTGTGCCGGTGACTCATGTGGCATGCGATTTCGGACCGGTCGCGCTCCCCACTACTCCTAGCCCGTACCCGCCCCGTGCGCCTTCAGCCGCCGATTGGTGCGGCGGCGGGCCATCCGCAGCGAGAAGTCTGCGTACGCCTTCATCGGCCGGCGGAACGGTGGCGACGCCGACCCGGTGATGCTGAACGGCAGGTCGGTGCCCACCACCGACCGCTGGTGGCTGAACGTGTCGAAGCCGGCCTTGCCGTGATAGGCGCCCATGCCACTACGGCCGACGCCACCGAACGGCGCCGCCGACGGGATCATCTGCGCCGCAAAGTCGTTGCGGGCCACGCCCCCGCTGCGGGTATTGCGCACGAAGTCGCGGAAGTGGTCACTCTCCGGCCCGTACCAGTACGCCACCAGGGGCGCCGGCCGTTCGTTGACGTAGTCGATGACGTCGGCGAGCCGGGAGTACTCCATGACGACGAGCACCGGACCGAAGATCTCCTCGCTGGCGATCTTCATCCGGT
Organism: Mycobacterium sp. URHB0044; assembly: GCF_000620625.1. Lineage (GTDB taxonomy): Bacteria > Actinomycetota > Actinomycetes > Mycobacteriales > Mycobacteriaceae > Mycobacterium. The sequence continues at coordinate 232,457 of NZ_JIAW01000004.1, forward strand.
CGTCGACGCCGCGCACGATGGTCGGTGCGATCTTGCGGCTGGCGCGGTCGGGTAGCGACTCGCGGCCAGGTGCGACGGCCTCGACCTGGGCTCCGTTCGCCCGGGCGTCGTCGATCAGGCCGAGCACCCGGTCGAAGTTGGCGTCGTTCACCGACGAGCAGTAATCGTCGTTGGACACGATGGCGGGGAACATCCCGCGCAGCGTCTCGCGCGCGACGTCGACGAACGTCTCGACCCGATCGTCGGGCACGAACACGTAATCCGGGCAGACACATACCTGGCCTCCGTTGACCATGCGCGCCTGGGCGATTCGCGTCGCCGAGCGCCGGAGGTCGGCGTCGGGCGCCACCACCACCGGGTTCTTCCCACCGAGCTCCAGCGTCACCGGAACCAGATTCTGCGCGGCCGCCCGCTGCACCATGGCGCCGACGGACGGCGAGCCGGTGAAGAACAGATGGTCGAAAGGCAGCTCGGCAAACGCCGCGGCGACGTCCGGACCGCCTGTCACGACCTGGAGCTCGTCGGATCCGAAGTACCGCGGCGCGACGCGCTTCATCAGCTCGGCGGTGCGCGGTGTCACCTCCGACATCTTGATCATCACGCGGTTGCCCGCCGCGAACGCCGCGGCCGCGGGCAGCACCACGAGGTTGAGCGGAAAGTTCCACGGCCCGATGATTCCGACCACCCCCAGGGGCGTCGACTCGATCTGGGCCTTCAACCCGAACAGCCGTCCGCCGCGCATGATCCGTTGGGGTCGCATCCATTCGGCGACGTGGGCACGGGTGTGTTCGATCACGGGGATGATGCCCACGATCTCGGTGAACAGGGACGCGGCCGGCGACCGGGTGCCGAAGTCGGCAGCCATCGCGCCGACGAACGCATCGGTGTTGTCCAACACCAGCGCCAGCAGCCTGTCGATGCGGTTGCGGCGTTCCGCAGCGGTCGGCGGCCCGGCCGCCACGAACGCCTGCCGCTGCCGGTCGAGGGTGCCGCGCAGGTCGGTGCGAAGCCGCTCAACCGTGTCGACGCCGTCCTCCGTCGTACTCATCTGCCTGCCGCCCTCCGGGTCAGCGGACCGACGTCAGCGGCCCCGCACATGGCTATCGTAATGGTCTTCGGTAAGCCTGACGGGTAGGATACTGTAATAATTACAGTAGGAATGTGGATAGGAACGTGTAGCGACGCTGCCCGGCCTGAGATGCGGGAGAGGTGCGGTGGAATCCCAACTTCGGGCCGACCGGTCGGCCGAGGAACGCGCCAACTTCCTCCGCGACCCGTATCCATACTTCGCCGCCAAGCGTGCGGAGGCCGGCGTGTTCCGCGGCACCGTGATGGACTACTCCAAGACGCCGGAGCACATGCGGCCCACGCAGACCTACGCGGCCATGTCGTTCGACGCGGTGAACACCGTGTTCCGGGATGGCAAGTCGTTCAACTCGGCGATGTACGACGCGACGATCGGGCTGTTCATCGGTCCCACCATCCTGGCCATGGGCGGTACGACGCACCGTGAGCACCGGAACCTGGTTTCCGCTGCCTTCAAGTCGAAGTCGTTGGTGCGCTGGGAGCCCGAGATCGTCCGCCCGATCGTCAACGCGCTCATCGACGAGTTCGTCGACTCCCGTGAGACGGATCTGATCAAGCAGTTCACCTTCGAGTTCCCCACCCGGGTCATCGCCAAGCTGTTGGGTCTGCCCGAAGAGGACCTGCCGATGTTTCGCAAGTGGGCGGTGGACCTGATCAGCTACACCGTCAGGTACAAGCAGGCGTTCGAATCGTCGGCGGCACTGAAGGACTACTTCCTCGTACAGATGGACAAGCGCAAGTCTCATCCGACCGACGACATCATCGGCGACCTCGTCACCGCCGAGATCGACGGCGAGAGACTCAGCGACGAGGCCATCTACTCCTTTCTGCGTCTGCTGCTTCCCGCGGGCCTGGAGACCACCTACCGGTCGTCGGGCAACCTGCTCTACCTGTTGCTCACCCATCCCGACCAATTCGACGCCGTGCAGGCCGACCACGGGCTCATCGGCCCCGCCATCGAAGAGGGGTTGCGGTTCGAGACTCCGCTGACCACCGTGCAGCGGTTCACGTCCGAGGACACCGAACTCGAAGGCGTCGAGATCCCGGCACAGTCGGTGGTCGACGTCTGCATGGGGTCGGCAAACCGGGACGAGAACCGGTGGGAACGTCCCGAAGAGTTCGACATCTTCCGCAAGCGCACGCCGCACATCACCTTCGCGGCAGGCGAACACACGTGTCTCGGCCTGCATCTGGCGCGGTTGGAGACCCGCGTCGCCGTCGAGTGCCTTCTCACGCGGATGACCAATCTGCGGTTGCTCGACCAGGACGATCCGCACATTCACGGTCAGCCGTTCCGCTCACCGAACGTGCTGCCGGTCGCCTTCGACGGCGTGACGTGAGTTGACTACCCCTTCCAGGGTACCGACTTGACGAAACCGCCTGCATCGATCCGTAATTGGGTGCCGGTGATGTAGCGGGAGCTGTCACTGGCGAGGAACACCACGGCGTCGGAGACGTCCTGCGGCTCGATGTAGGGCACCGGCATGGCTTGCATCATCGAGAACGTCGCCTCGGCGTCCTCGCGGGTGGGTGAGGCGAGGTCCGGCCGGAACACCTGGTACATGCCGTCGTTCTGCAGCATGTCGGTGTTCACGTTGGTGGGATGGACCGCGTTGACCCGGATCATCCGCTTGGCCAGTTGGATCGACAGGTCGTTGACGTAGCGGGCGACGATCTGCTTGGCGAAGCTGTAGGCGGACCCGCCGGGACCTTGGCTCGTCGAGCTACCCAACTGCGCGGCAAGCGATCCCGTCGCGATGATCGATCCGCCGTCGCTGATGTGGGGCAGGCTGGCCTGGATCACGTTGAAGACGCCCACCAGATCGGTGTCGATGGTGTCCGACCACGACTGGATGGTCTGGTTCTTGCCCATGGCGCAGATGCCGGCATTCGCCACCACGATGTCCAGGCCGCCGAGTTCGGCGACGCCGTCGGCGATGGCCTTCCACACGGCGCTGCGCTCGCGGACGTCGACGATCGCGGTGTGACACCGCACCGCTTGCTTCTCCACCATGCGCGCCGTCTCGTCGAGGTCCTCCGGCCGCGACAGCGGGTAGGTGTTGCCCTCGAGGTCCGCGCAGATGTCGAGGGCGATGATGCTCGCGCCTTCGGCGGCCAGGTTCACCGCGTGTGAGCGGCCCTGTCCACGTCCGGCGCCCGAGACGACCGCGATCTTGTTGTCCAGCTTGCCCATTCGTTCGTGTCCTTCGATCTAGCCCTGCCGGGTCACCCGGTGGGCGATGGTCTTGGTCTCCAGGTACTGCTGAAAGCCCTCGATGCCGCACTGGCGGCCGATACCGGAGCTCTTGTACCCGCCGAACGGCGCGTCGGCGCCGTAGAACATGCCGCCGTTGACGCCGATCGACCCGGTCCGGATGCGCCGCGCGATGGCCATCCCCCGCTCCGCGGTACCCGACAGCACGGCGCCGGCCAGGCCGAAGGCGCTGTCGTTGGCGATCCGGACGGCCTCGTCGTCGTCGTCGAACGGAATCATCACCAACACCGGCCCGAAGATCTCCTCCTGCGCGATCGCCGCGGAGTTGTCGACACCGACCACCACCGTCGGCTGCACGTAGAAGCCGCCAGCCAGCTCGGGCGGGAGATCGTCGAATGCCCCTCCGCCGGTGGTGATCTCGGCACCAGCGCGACGGGCGCGTTCGCAGGCGTCGAGCACGCGCTGCTTCTGTCGCGCGCTGATGACCGGGCCGACCAGAGTCTGCGGCAGCGCAGGATCGCCGACGGGCACCATGCCGAAGGCCGCGGTCACGCCGTTCACCGCGTCGTCGAACAGCGATCGGTGGATCAGCATGCGCGTGGTCAGCGCGCATGCCTGGCCCGCGTGTACACAGACCCCGACCGCGCTTGCCACCAGCTTGCCGGGGTCGACGTCGTCGGTGACGATGAGCGCCGACTTGCCGCCGAGCTCCAGGAATGTCCGCTTCATGGTCTCGGCGCCCTGACGCACCAGCAGCTTTCCAACGGCGGTCGAACCGGTGAACGAGATCATGTCGACCCGAGGGTCGGTCGCGAGCAGTTCCGCGACGTCGTTGTCGGGGGTCGGGACCACGTTGAGGACGCCGGCCGGGATGTCGGTGTGCTCGGCGACCAGGCGGCCCAGTCGGGTCGCGTTCCACGGCGTGTGGGGATCCGGTTTGAGGACGACGGTGTTGCCCGTCGCCAGTGCGGGTCCGAGCTTGTTGAGGATGACCTCGATCGGAAAGTTGGACGGCGTGATCGCGCCGACCACGCCGACCGGCTCCTTGACCACGCTGCGCACGTTGCGGTCGCCGAAGAGCCCGCCGCCCTCGAGCGGCCGCTCCCAGTCGAACCCGTCGATGAGTCCGGCTGGGTAGCGCAGGGATTCGGCAAGCGGCCAGTCGAGTTGGGCGGTGGTGATCGTCATGTCGGGGCAGCCGACCTCGGCGATCAGCTCCTCCCGTAGGTCGTCGCGCTCCGCCTCGATCGCCGACTGCAGTTGCTCGAGGCAGCGCTTGCGCAGCGCACGATTCGTCGACCAATCGGACTCGTCGAACGCGTGGCGCGCGGCGGCGATGGCGCGGCTCATGTCATTTGCACCGGCCGCGGCGGTCGCACCGAGCACCAAACCGGTTGCGGGGCTGACGTTGTCGAACTCCGCTCCGGAGGCCGCGGCAACCAGGTCGCCGTCGATCAGCATCCGAGACTCGGCACGTCCGGCGGCGCGGCGGCCGATCTCGACGCTGGGTGCGGCCCGCTGCTGCGCGACATCGCTCACGTGCATCTCCCCACACCGGCTGACGACATATCAACTGTAAAGGTTACAGTATCGCAGTCCAGATTTAGCCTCGGCCGACCTGAACCGGCACGCCGGTGAGCCACGACATCCCCGCCAACGCCTCAACGTCGCGCGGGTCGGTCGACATCAACTGATTCACGTTGACGCCACCGGCGCGGTTGGCCAGCTGCCACCCTCCGGTGCCCTTGTGCCCCCAGCCGTGCGGAATCGCAATGGTGCCGGGAACGATGTCGGCAGTCAGTGTTACGGGCAGCGCGATCCGGCCGTGCGGCGAGCTGACTTCGACGGTGTCGCCATCGGCGATCCGGCGCTGCGCGGCATCGTCGAGATGCATCAGCGCGCGGTGGCTTCGGTCGCCGCGCATCAGCAGTGGCGCGTTGTGCATCCAGGAGTTCTCCGAGCGCGGCTCGCGCATGCCGATCATCCGCATCGGGTAGTCCGCCGGCTGACCGCGCCCCACCATGGCGGCGATCTCGGTGCTGATCTCCTCGTGCGCCAGCCGGACCAGGCCATGCCGGTACACCACCACCTCGCCAAGGACCGATGTCCGGATGTTCGGCGCGACGACGACGCCGTGCGGATGGTGTCGGCTCAGCCGGTCGAACGTCAGACCCCCGCGACGCAGGCCGTAGCGGTCACCGGCGTCGGAGAGCCTGATCATCCCGTCGGCCAGTCGCCGCGGATCGAGCGGGCGCCCGAACAGACCGAGAAGCCGTCGCACGCTGCCCAGCACCGCGAATACCGGTGTGCGCAGCGCCATTCGCTGCATCAGGTCATCGATGATGTCCCATTCGGTGCGTGCCTCGCCGGGTGGCGTGACGACCGCCTCGGTGGCCTGCCGGAACGGGGTGGCCTGAAACTGCTGAAAGGTCAACGCGAAGTCGTCGCGCTCGTACATCGTGGTGACTGGCAGCACGTAGTCGCAGTGTGCTGTCGTCTCGTTGACGTACAGATCGAGCCCGACCGCGAGGTCGACCTTCTCGAGCGCCGCTTCCAACTCCAGGCCGTTGGGTACGGAGAGCACCGGATTGCCTGCGCTGACGAAGAACGCCTTGATCTGCCGCTTGCCTGCGGTGGACATCTCCTTGGCCATCATCGCCGCAGGCTCCGCACCGATCACGGCCCGAAATCCCCCGATGCGGGTGCGCTTTCGGCGATAGGACCGACGCAGCGACGCCCCCATCACCTTCATCCCCCACCGCTCCCCTGGAATTCCGAGCGTGCCGAACACGCTGCCGCCGGGTGTGTCCAGATTGCCCGCGACCAGGTTGACGACGTCGATCAGATAGGTGGTCAGCGTGCCGTTGCGCCCGACGCACGTGCCGAGCCGCCCGTACACCGCAGCTCGCGGTGTCTGCGCCAAGTCCCGCGCCAACGCGCGAACCACCGCAGGTTCGATCCCGGTGTGCCGCTCGGTGTCTTCCGGCGTGAAGGGCGCGCACTGGCCGGCCAGCCAGTCCAGCCCGTCGGCCTGCGCTGCCACCGCCTTCCGGTCGACGAGGGCTTCGGCGAACAGGACCTGCAACAGCGACAGCAGGAAGTACGCGTCCCCATCGGGAACGATGCCCAGCCACTCGAACGCCGCCGCGGTCTCCGACCGGCGTGGATCGACGACGATCACCCGCCCGCCGCGCTTCACCACGTCCTGCATGCGGTCCTTGATCCGCGGGGCGGTGAGGAAACTGCCATGGGAGACCACCGGATTGGCACCCATCAGGACCAGGAGATCGGTGCGCATCAGGTCGGGTATCGGCACCGACGTCGGCGTTCCGTAGAGGAACTGGCTGGCGAGCAGTCGACTGCTGGTGTCCTGTGACGACGCGGTGAAGTAGTGACTGCGGCGCCCGATGCCCTTGATGAACGCCATCACGCCGATCACGTGTGAATAGCTGAACGCCGCCGGGTTGCCCATGTACCAGCCGATCGCACCGGAGCCGTGGCTGCGATGGATGGCCGTCAGTCGGGCGGCGATGTCGCTCATCGCCTCGTCCCAGGACACCGGCTCGAAACCGCCCTGCGTGCGCCGCAGCGGTGTCGTGACACGGTCCGGATCGTTCTGCACCTCGGTGAAGGCGATGCCCTTCTGACAGGCGAATCCGGCCGACAACGGGTGGTCCTTGTCGGGCCGCAGCGCCACCAGTCGACCGTCCTCGACGGTGGCCACCATGCCGCACAGCGGCTCGCAGATGCGGCAAAAGGTGGCCCTGTGTTCGATCACGGGAACTACGTTACTGTAAGAGTTACAGTTGATATGGCCTGTTGCGGACAGACGGAGGAGTTTCATGCAGAAGGCGCTGGCTCCGGACATTTCGACGTGGCCGGACGAGGCTCCCCAGTTGATCGGCAGCCAGTGCGGCGACTGCAGCGCCACCGTCTTCCCCCGACAGGCTCGTTGCCCGAAGTGCAGCAAGGCCGCGATGTCGGATCTGCTGCTGCCCCGGCGCGGCACCGTGGTGGCATGGACGACGCAGGGCTTCCCACCAGGGACGCCGTACGTCGGGCCGATCGGCAAGGACTTCGTTCCGTTCGGCGTGGGCCTCGTTCAACTCGGTGACGTGGTGCGCGTCGAGGGCCGGCTCACCGAGAACGACCCGGAGAAGCTGAAGTTCGGCATGGAGGTCGAGCTGACCATGGTGCCCTTCGCCACGGACGCCGACGGTACCGAGATCGTCACGTTCGCCTTCCAGCCGGTTTAGACAGGAGCCAGACATGACCCACGACGTGGCCATCATCGGCGTCGGCATCCACCCGTTCGGCCGGTTCGAGGGCAAGTCCGCCCTGGAGATGGCGGTCGATGCGATCTTCGCCGCCGTCGGCGATGCGGGCGTGGAGTGGAAGGACATCGGGGCGGCCGCGGGGGGCAGCTGGACGGTCGCCAATCCCGACGCAATCGTCGGCATGGTGGGGTTGTCCGGCATCCCGTTCACCAACGTGTTCAACGCCTGTGCCACCGCCGCCAGCGCGGCCAAGACGTGCGCCGACGGAATCCGGTTGGGCGACTATGACATCGGCATCGCCGTCGGCCTCGACAAGCACCCGCGCGGCGCCTTCACCGAGGATCCCGCCCTGGTGGGCATGCCGCGTTGGTACGCAGAGAACGGTCAATACCTCACCACCCAGTTCTTCGGCATGAAGGCCAACCGCTACCTGCACGAGCACGGCATCGCCCACGAGACGCTGGCCAAGGTGGCCGCCAAGAATCTCCGCAACGGCGCGTTGAACCCGAACGCCTTCCGCCGCAAGCCGATTCCCGAGGACGAGATCCTCAACGCGCCGATGCTGAACTATCCGTTGACGCAATACATGTTCTGCGCACCCGACGAGGGCGCCGCCGCGGTGGTGATGTGTCGAGCCGACATCGCCCACCGTTACACCAGCAAGCCCGTCTACCTGCGTGCCGTCGAGATTCGCACTCGCCGCTACGGCGCGTACGAGGTCAACACCACGTGCGCACCCGTCGACGAGGACGTCTCGCCAACGGTGTACGCGTCGCGCGCGGCGTTCGAGAAGGCAGGCATCGGTCCCGAGGACGTCGACGTAATCCAGTTGCAGGACACCGACGCCGGCGCCGAGATCATCCACATGGCCGAGGCCGGATTCTGCGCCGACGGCGATCAGGAGAAGCTGCTGGCCGACGGCGCCACCGAGATCACCGGGTCCATGCCGATCAACACCGACGGCGGGCTGATCGCCAACGGCGAGCCGATCGGTGCGTCGGGCCTGCGACAGATCCACGAGCTGGTCCGGCAGTTGCGTGGGGAGGCAGGCGACCGCCAAGTGCCGGGAAATCCACGCGTCGGCTTCGCTCAGCTCTACGGCGCCCCCGGCACTGCCGGCGCGACCATCGTGACGCTCTGACCCATACCCGGACAGGGAACCCACTCATGACTGAACAGTTCAGGGACGCACCGGTTTTCGATGCCGATCAGCACATGTACGAGACGGGCGACGCCCTCATCAAGTACCTGCCCGAGCGGTACGAACGCGCCGTGCAGTACGCCCAGTTCGGCAAGCAGACCCGGATCGTGATCAACAACAAGGTCACCGACTTCATCCCGAATCCGACGTTCGAGCGGGTCGCCGCGCCAGGTGCGCACGAGAAGTTCTTCGCGGGCGAGAACACCGAAGGCCTGACGCTGCGCGAGATGCAGGGCAGGGCGATCGAGGCGCCGGCCGCCACCCGCAATCCCGAGGACCGCGTCGCCGAGCTCGACCGCCAAGGCGTCGTCGAGGCGTTGAACTATCCGACGCTCGGCAGTCTGGTGGAACACTCCAGCGCCGACGATCCACAGTTGACGCTGGCGATCATCCACGCGCTCAACGAGTGGATTCACGAGCACTGGTCGTTCGACTACGAAGGCCGCGTGTTCACCACCCCGATCATCAACCTGTCCGAGGTCGATGCGGCCCAGCGGGAGCTCGCGTGGATTCTGGAGCGCGGCGCCAAGGTGGCGCTGATCAAGCCGGGTCCGGTCAACGGCCTGCACGGTTGGCGCTCCCCCGCGCTGCCGGAGTTCGATCCGTTCTGGCGCGACGTCGAAGCGGCCGGGTTGCCCATCGTGCTGCACGCCAGCTATCCGCCGCTCGACGACTACGTCAGCCGGTGGGAGCCGCCGCACACCCAAAGCTTCATGGCGCAGAGTGCGTTCCGGTGGATGGTGCTCGGCCACCGCGAGATCGCCGACATGATCACCAGCCTCATCTGCCACGGCACGCTCACGCGCTTCCCGAAGCTGCGGATCGCCAGCGTCGAGAACGGCAGCGGCTGGATCTTCCCGCTCTTCAACGACTTCGAAGACCTACAGAGGAAGATGCCGCAGAACTTCCCCGAGCATCCGCACGACGTGTTCCGTCGCAACATCTGGGTCAGCCCCTTCTGGGAAGGCTGCGTGTCCGACGTGGTCACCACCGTCGGGTGGGACAAGGTGATGTTCGGCTCGGACTATCCACATCCCGAGGGGCTGGCCGAGCCGAAGGGCTTCTGGAGGTACGCCGAGGGCATGGACGTCCGGCGGACGTATGACTTCATGGGCGACAACGCGCGGCGCTTCATGGGATTGCCCATCGCCAACCCCGATCCCAGCGCGGCACACCCACCCGCGATGGCTCGGGCCTAGCCGCGCCTCGTCGGTGACCGCGGTCACATTTTGGAACAGCTACAGTGACGCTGCCCGCAACGCCGACGCACGGACGAGGTAACGCCGATGATCCGAAAGTCGTTCTGCCGAATCTGCACGTCGGCCTGCGGCGTTCTCGTCGAGGTCGACGACGACGAACGGGTGGTCAGCGTCCGTGGCGACGTCGACAACCCGGTGTCCCGCGGCTACACGTGCTCCAAGGGCCGCGCGATGGCGCACGGCCACCACCGTGAAGACCGGCTGCTGCACCCGAAGATGCGCAAGGACGGCGAACTCGTCGACGTGTCATGGGACGAGGCACTCGACGACGCCGCGGCCAAGCTCCGCGCAATCATCGACGAGTCCGGACCCGACGCGGTCGGCATCTTCCTCGGCGGCGGCGGATATCTCGACAGTCCCGCGTACGCGACTCTGCAGATGATGCGCAAGGCGTTGCGCACGCGCTCGTACTACAGCGACATGTCGATCGACACGCTGTCCAAGGTCGTCGTCGGCGAGATGATCGGGGGCTTCGCCGCCATGCCACGCCCGGACTACGGGCGCTGCCGGATGGTGATCTACGTCGGCACCAATCCCCTTGTCTCACATGGCCACACCACGATGCTGAACAGCCCGGGCGTGCGAATGCGCGAGTTCACCACCGACGGCGAAGTGTGGGTGCTCGATCCTCGCCGCTCGGAGACCGCCGCGAAGGCGACGCGTCACCTGCCGACGAGACCCGGCACCGACTACGCGATCCTTGCCTACCTGATTCGCGAGCTGCTCGTCGACGGCGCCGACCGTGACTACCTGGCCGCGCATGCGCAGGACGTCGATGCGCTCACCGCTGCCGTCGAGCCGTTCACGTGCGAGCGGACGTCGGCCCTCAGCGGCATCCCGACAGCGGATCTGGTGGAGTTCCTCGCCGCCGTCCGCCGTGCGGGCAGGCTCTGCGTCGAGTCGGGTACGGGTGTATCGATGTCACCGGCAGCCAACGTCACCGCGTGGATGACGTGGGCGCTGATGATCGTCACCGGCTCGCTGGACCGCGAAGGCGGAGCGTGGTCCAACCCGGGATTCCTCACCCAGCTCGACAAGCGCAGGATCCCCACGGCGCCCGAGGAGGGTTTCCGCCGCCCCGGCCCCCCGAGCCGCCCCGAACTACGCACGGTGGCAGGAGAATTCGTCTGCGCGGCAATGCCCGACGAGATCGAGAGTGGCAACCTGCGCGCGCTGATCAACCTCAGCGGCAACCTCATCACCTGCATGCCGGACACCGAGCGGATCACCGCGGCGCTGGAGAAGCTCGAGGTGTTGTTGACGGTCGAGATCGTCGACAACACCATGGTCGCGGCGTCGACGCACGCGTTACCGGCGAAGGATCAGCTCGAACGGCCCGACGTGTCGCTGGCCGTGGACATTGCGTTTCCCGAACTCGGTGCGCAGTACACGCCTGCGATGGTCGCACCGCTCGGCGAGGTGAGGTCCTACTGGTGGATCCTGGCCCAGCTCGGCAAGCGGATGGGGCTGGACTTCTTCCCCGGCGTGGACGCCGACACCGCTACCGATGACGATGTGGTGGCGCTTCTCGCCCTCAGCGGCCGGGTGCCCATCGACACGACTGGCGAGGCGCACTACACCGTCGCCGAAGACCGCGCGTTCGGCTGGCTTCAGTCCCGCGCCGACGAGTTCGGCGGCTGGCGGCTCGCGCCCCGCGTGCTGGTCGAGCAGCTCGCCCGCCTGGCACCGCCGCCCGATCTGGTGCTGATCTCCCGACGGCAGCTGCACCACCACAATTCTCGCAAGTCGACCGGACACGACACCCCCGGCATCTACGTCAACCCGGAGGACGCTGGCACGCGCGGCTTGTCCGACGGCGACGTCGCCGTGGTTCGCAGCCGCCACGGTGAGCTCGAGGGCCACGTCAAGGTCGACCCCACTCTGGTCGCCGGTGCCATCTCGGTCCCGCACGGTTGGGAAGGCCGGTACAACGTCAACCAGCTGACCAGCGTCGACGACATCGACGAGATCACCGGAATGCCATTGTTCTCCAACCTGCCGGTCGAGCTCGTCAAGGCCGCGGGCGGCTAGCTGGCCTCCCACTCAGGGCGCCGAGACTGCTGGGAGATCGCGAGTCTGCGCGCTTCCGCGATCTCCTAGCAGTTTCGAGGAGTGTTAGGACGTCTTCTGCACCGGCGGCGAGTAGTTGGGCTTGCCCAGTCCCAGCATGTACTGAGCGATCATGTTCCGGAACACCTCCAGCGTGCCGCCGTAGATACCCACCAGCGGCGCGAAGCGGAACACGTACTCGGCAGCACCGTCGTCGACGGCGCCGTCCGTCCCGACGGGCAACGCCGACGCCCCGCCGAGCAGGTCCATCAGGTCGGGCGAGATGTCGCGCATGGTCTGCGCCAGCGCGACGCGGCCGAAGATGTTCGGGGTCGACAAAGCGGCCTCCATGCGGGCGACGCTGCGGCCCAACCGGTAGGCGACCGCGCCGTCGTCGACGGGCCTGTGCCCGTTCGGGTCCGGCGTGCCGACGACCTTGGCCGCCTTGTCGCAGGCGGTCACCATGAAGCCGCCCTGGTGAGCCATGATCGAGACGTCCTGCAGGCCGTCGGAGGCAGCGTCCACGGCGCCGTGCTCGGCGTTGAGCGGTTCCCGAAGTACCGTCCAGCCCCCATTGACCTCGCCGAGCCGGTACTTGTCGTCGACGCGGACGTCGCTGTAGTAGACGATGTTGGTGCGGTCACCGTCGACGGTGCGGATGCCCTGAATCTCGATGCCTGGCAAGTCCAATGGCACCAGGAACATGGTGAGACTCTTGTGCTTCTGCGCATTCGGATCGGTGTTGGTGATCAGGAAGACGTACTGGCAGTTGTGCGCCCCGGTGGTGAACATCTTCGAACCGTTGATCACCCAGCTCTCGCCGTCGCGGACTGCGCGGGTCTTGCACGTCGCGATGTCCGAGCCGCCTTCCGGTTCGGTGTAGCCCAGGCACAACCTGACGTGCCCGCTGAAGACGCGGGGTAGCACCTCGTCCCGCAACTCCGGCGACCCGAACTTGTCGACCGACTTGGCGATCATCGACGTGGTGCCCATGGTCACCCACGGCACGTGGTAGCGGCGCTTCTCGAGCTGCCACAACCGGTTGCGCAGCCGGCTGAAGCCACCTTCGGACTCCGGCTTCCATTCGGCGGCCAGGTAACCCGCCGCGCCGAGGGCGAGGTGGACGTCCTCGTCGAAGTTGTCGCCGGTCTCCCTGTCTCGGCGGATGACGTCTTCTGTCACGTGAGTGCGCAGGAACTCCCGCGCCTCGTCGAGGAAGGCTTGGTCGTCGTCAGAGATTTCGACCCGTTCGAAGTTCATCTGTCGTCTCCCCTTAGACCGAAACCGTGGTCGTAGCAGCGCTTTCACGGTCCGCGACGATCCGCGCGATCTGCTGTGCGCTCGCGCCGGGGTCACCACCCGCGAGTGCCCATCCTCTGGCCCGCACCAGGTACGCACTGGCGGCGGCCTCTGCCGAGACACCAAGGCCGCCTTGGACGTGCACCGCCATGGTCGCGGCCTTCGCCGCCTCTTCGGCCATGAAGACGAACGCCGACGGCGCGAGTTCTGGCCGCTCCCCCGGCTCGTTGTCGAGGTACCACGCGGCGCGTCGGGCCAGGCCGCGACCGCCCTGCACCGCGATGGCGATGTTCGCCAGCGGATGCGAGATGCCCTGCAGTGTCCCGATCGGGACGCCGAGCGTGTAGCGGGTCTTGGCGAACTCCGCGGCGATGGTCATGGTCTCCTCGACCAGGCCGGCGAGCGCAGCGGCAGTCAGCAGGCGCCATTCATCGAGCGCGAGTCGATAACTCGCCATGGCGTCGGCCCCACTGGCCAGCACGGTCCTGCTGTCCGCGGCGGCCGGATCGACCCACGCCATCGGCAGCTTCCCGATGTTGTCCACCCGTGCGGGCCTGCTGCCGAAGGTCAGGAGTACGACGTCCTCGCCGTCGCGAAGCACGATCTGATCGGCGATCGAGCCGATCGGAATCAACCGGCTACCGCTCGTGCTCTCGACCTGCGCATCCAGGCCGATGATCTGCTCTCCGCTGACGATCGGACTGCCGTCGTCGAGTGCACCCAGCCTGGCGAGCAGTCGGGCCGCGCACACGTGATCGATCCACGGGACGGGTGCGATCGCGCGGCCGACCTCCTCGGCGACCAGGGCGAGGTCGACCATCGTGGCGCCGTCGCCGCCGACGGCCTCGGGCAACGCCATGGTCGTTGCACCGGTGGCGCACAAGCGTTCCCAGAGGCTCTTGTCGAAACCAACTGCCTCGGCGGCGCGAACCACCTCGATCGAACAGTTGGCCTTGAAGAACTTCTGGTAGGCCGCCTGAAGATCCGTCTGGTCTTCGGAGAGGCTGTAGTCTTCCCTGCGCAACTCGTAGCGGTCCACGTCACTGCCCTTCCGAAAGACGCGCGAAGAAGAATTCGTTCGCGTTGTCGTACAAATAGTTCTCGAGCACGTCGGCAGGCAGATCCAGCGCGCGCGCCTCGGGGACCACCCGGTTCATCTTCAACACCGGCCAGTCGGACGCGAAGATGATCTTCTTCGGTCCCCTGGTCCGCATGTAGTGCAGCAGGCTCTCGGGCAATCGCTTGGGCGACCAGGCCGACGTCATCAACCGCAGGTTCTCGTATTTGATCAGCAGCCGGATCGCGACGTCCCACCACGGATCGGCGCCGTGGATCATGCACAGCTTCAGTTCGGGGAAGCGCACGCACACCCGGTCGAGGTGAATGGGGTTCTGCACCTCACCGGGAATCGGCGGTCCCGGCAGGCCGGTGTTCACGCACAGCGGTAGGTCGATCTCGGCACACTTGGCGTAGAGCGGGTAGTACACCGCGTCGCTGGGCGGATATTGGCCGTCGCCCCAGAAGCTCGGTCCTACAGCGGCGTACGCGACGGGCAGATCCTTGGTGATCGCAGTGAGTTCACGCAGCGCAGGGACGGGCCGCAGCAGGTTGACGCCGCCCATCGCCAACGCAAACCTGTCGGGCCTGGCCTCGACGAACTTGCGCGCCGTGACCGACGGCTTGACCAGGTTGTCCATCAGGATCGCCCTGGCCACGCCCTGGGCGTCCATCTCGTCGAGCAGCTCGGACATGTCGACGGGTGCGAACATCGACTCCGGGCCCTTGAAGTAGTCGTCGCGCACCTTCACCATCCACCCGGGTTGCTGCTCGGTCTCCCCGAAGTGCACGTTGACCAGGCAATCGATGGCCCTGTGCGTCATGCCATTGCCTCCTGTGTTGCAACGCTTTTCGCCCAGCGGTAGTCGGCCTTGCCGTTGCCGAGGCGACGGACCTTGTCGACGAAGATGAACTCCTTGGGCGCCTTGAACCGTGCCAACGCCTCGGTGCACAGTGCGGCCAGCTCGTCCGGTGTGGTGGATCCACCTGGGTGCACCTCGACGAGGGCAACCACCTCTTGGCCCCACCGCTCGCTGATCCGGCCCACGACGAGCGCGTCGGCCACCCCCGGATGTGCACGCACGACGGTCTCGACCTCCTCGACGAACACCTTCTCGCCGCCGGTGTTCACGACGAGCGAATCGCGGCCGAACAACCGCAGGGTGCCGTCCTCGGCCAGTGCCCCGCGGTCGCCGGAGATCACCACCCGTTGGCCGTCGACGTTCGGAAAGATCTTGCGGGTGGCGTCGCGGTCGTCGAAGTAGCCCAACGGAATTCGCCCTGCCCGCGCGACCCAACCGATTTCGTCCTCGCCGGCGGCGAGGAAGCGGCCGTAGTCGTCGGAGAGCACCAGCGCGCCGTCCCGCAGTTCGAACGTGTCCTTCTCGGCTCCGCGTTGGCTGCGCCCGAAGCCGACGTTCCCCGTCTCCGACGAGCCGTAGCCGTTGATGAGGGTGATCTGCGGGAGCAATTCCAGCAGCGCTCGTTGATGTTTCGGATTGGTCGCCGCTCCGCCGGTGGCGACGGCGAACATCGACGACAGGTCGTAGGATCCGGCTCGCAGCTCGTCGACCAACGGGGCGGCGTAGGCGTCGCCGACCATGGTCATCATCCCGACCTTCTCGCGCTCGGCGGTCTCGAGCACGACGCGCGGGTCGAATCTGGTCCGGTCGTACAGCACGACGGTCTGCCCGGAGAGGACGGCGGCGAAGGCCGTCCACATGCCCGCGGCATGCATCAGCGGCGACACCGCGAACCACGGCGGCCCGGCATGCGCCACCTTGGCGTGGATCTCCTCGGCAGCGTCGTGATCGGCGCCGTTCATGCTCACCACGTAGGTGTCGGCCTGCCGCCACATCACACCCTTGGGCCGGCCGGTAGTCCCGCCGGTGCAGATCATCAGCAGGTCGTCGGGTGACGGGCTAATGGCCCGATCAGTATCACCCTGTGCCAGTGCGTCATCCAGGTCGACCGAGCCGGGAAGTGCGCACGCGTCGGTATCGTCGTCGACCGCGATCAGCAGATCGCAGCCGTCGGGTGGCAGGACGTCGGCGAACTTCGCCCCGAGCGACCGGTGATAGATCACCGCGCGTGGTTTGACGTAGGCGAGCAGTTCGGCGACTTCACGCGGCGTGTAGTTGTAGTTGACGTTGACCGGCACGGTCCTGGCCTTGAGGCATCCGATCACCGCATCGGGGTACAGGTCGTTGTGCATGATCAGCGCGACGCGGTCCTGCCCGCACTCCCACTGCTCGAGTTGGTGACGTTCCCGGTGCGCACCGAAGCCGTTGCCAGCCAGGAAGTTCGCCAGCCGACGGGTGCGGTCAGCCGTTTCGGCGAACGTGCTCCGCCGGTCCCCGCAGATCGTCATCGGACGGTCGGGCACGGCGTCGGCGATGGCGTCGAGCACCGCACCAATGGTCCATTCGCTCATGGGTTTCCCCCGCGAACAGACACAAATGTCCCCCGACACGCCGTCAGAAGGGGGCATTTACGTCTGCTCGGCATTAAGAAGTAACCTTCACGCCCAGCAAGTCAAGCGCATTGTCCCGCATGACCTTCCGGATGTCTTCGGCGCTGAACTCGGGGAAGGACGGGATGTCGTTGATGAAGCTCAGCGGTTCCTCGAGACCCTCGCCGTGCGGCCAGTCGGAGCCGAACAGAATCTTGTCCACCCCGATGGTGTCGGCGAGCACGGACACGTCGTCCTCGTAGTACGGGGCGATCCAGACGTTGTTGCGCAGCTGCTCCACCGGGTCCTCGGTGAAGTGATACGGCGCGGTGTTGGCAGCCTTCTTCAGGCGCTTGATCAACCGGTACACGAAGTAGGAACCGTTTTCGATGCTCGCGACCTTCAACTTCGGATGGCGGGTGAACACCTGATGCACGATCATCGAGGCAAAGGTGTCGTGAATCGCACGGTCGTCGAGCAGGATCTGGTCGAGCGGATCCTTCTTGCCGAATCCCTCGAACGTCGCCTTGCCACCCCACAGCGCCGCAATCGCGAGATAGCCACTGTCGCTGAGGTGGAACCCCACCGGAACACCGGCTTCCGCCAGCCGCGCCCAGACCGGATCGTGCAGCGGGTCACCCAACGACCGCGGCTTCACCACGCCGGGCACTGGCGCGGGCCGCACCAACACCAGCTTCGCGCCGCGGGCAAGGACGAACTCGACTTCCTCGACTGCCTTGACCGGATCGGCGAGCGAGATGATCGGCGCGGCGACGATCCGGTGGTCGGGTCGGTCGAATCCCCAGTCCTCGTCGAGCCACAGGTTGAATGCGTGTACCGACGCCATCGTCGCGTCGACGTCGTGTTTGAGCGCTTCTTCGACGCCACACGCGAACGTCGGCAGCATGAAGACGGTTTCGAGCCCTTGCTTGTCCAGGATCTTCACGCGCGCATCGCGATTCTGGTACTCGGGATGGTTCGCCATCCGGTCGACCTTCATCAGCGAGGCGGGGTCGACCCCCTCGGGAATCTCGCCGCGGAACAGCAGATCCAGGCAGCCGGGTTCGATGATCGGGTCGAACGTCGGATTGGGGATGAAGTGATTGACCCGGTCGCCGATCACGGCCAGCGTGCGCTTGCCGTCGGCGACCATCTGCACGCCGCGGCGCTTGAACTCCTTGGGCAGGTGCCGCGTAAAGGAGTCCACCGGTTCGTAGTAGTGGTTGTCGACGTCGATCGCCGGGTAGTCGAGCGTGATCGGGTCCGTCATGGCGCGTCCTCCTTGAGCGGCGGAAAACTGGGCGGTCTCTTCTCGAAGAAGGCGGTGATGCCCTCGATGAAGTCGGGGCGCTGCATCGATTCGTGCATGAGCTTCTCGGCGCGCGCGCTGGTGGCTTCGACGTCCCTCAGTGCGTCGTCGTAGACCTGACGCTTGATCACGGCCATCGCGCTCGGCGCGCAGTGCGCGGCCATGTCCTCGGCGTAGGCGAGGGTGCGGGTCAGTAGTTCGTCGGGTGCGACGACCTCCTTGACCAAACCGAGTTCCGCTGCCTCCTCGGCAAGGAACGTGCGGCCGCTCAGCAATAGATCGAGCGCGGCGCTCCAGCCCACGACGCGCGGCAGGATCCACGAGATGCCGTACTCGCCGATCAGGCCGCGGCGGGCGAACGCGGTGGTGAACTTGGCACCGGCGGCGGCGAATCGGACGTCACACATCAGCGCCTGCGTCAGCCCGATGCCCGCGCAGGCACCGTTGATGGCCGCGATGATGGGCTTGCGCATGCCCGTGACGAAGTGCGGGTGACGTTCTCCGACCAACTGAGTCACGTCGGTGTCTCCGGATGACGGGTCCGCGCCGCCGATCCCGTCGAGGTCGCCCATGTCGGCACCGGCGCAGAACGCCCGCCCACTGCCCGTCAGCACGATCACGCGCACCGCCGGATCGGCCTCCGCGCGGTCGATGCACCGGTAGAACTCCGCCGCCAGTCCCCCGCCCCAGGCGTTGAGCCGGTCGGGCCGATTCAGCGTCACCACGGCCACCCCGCTGTCGCGAGCGTCGTAGAGCACCGGGCTCTTCTGATCCGGGATGGTCACTGCGCCAACCTCACCTACTCGAACGGGTCCTCAACTGGCAGTATGGACATACTGTACACCTATCGGTAGTGCCTTCCGCAAGGCGGGAACCGGTCATCCGCCGATCAACCCAAAGTTCTGGTAGGCCTTGCGAATCTGCGTCTTCGCCGCCTCGGGCAATGCCGCCTGCGGGGGCCGCGAATGGGGGTAATCGCCGACCGGGAGACCGAGCACCGATGCGGCGTACTTGAACGCCGCGCCCCAGTGCGTGAAGTAGTCCGCGCGACCGGGGTAGCAGGTGAACCAGGAGCCCATGTCCGCGTCGAACCGGTCCAGTCCGGAGACCCTGGCGTAGTCCATTGCCTCGATCAGCTTGCCGTCCCAGATCAGGTTCCAGTACTCCGTGAACACCCGACGCTGCGGTGTCTCGAACAGGTACCCGGCGGTGCCCAGTTGCGCGGAGCAGACGATGCCGTCGCGCAACCACCCGGCCCGGTACACCGTCCTGTCGCATTCCCAGATCTGCAGCTCCGGCGCCAGGTCGTGGAGCATCCGGCTGGCAGCAGGACGGAACGCGCCCTCCTTGGTGGCGCACACCGCTGGGATCTCTGCGGCGATGCGTGCGCTCTCGGCCGGCGTGAGTACGTAACCGGAGGACGGTGAGTTGAACATGCCGAGAGCGATGTCGGTGCGATCGGCGATGTAGCGAAAGAAGTTCAGCACGCCCTCACCGCCGTGCACCTCCATCATCGGCGTCTGGAGGTACACGATGTCGGCGCCAGCGTCTTGCGCGTGCTGCGTCAGCGCGAGACAGTCCTTTGCCGACATCGACGAGGTGCACGACTGGATCACCACGTCGGGGTTCGCGGCGCGCGCCTCGGCGATCGCGACGTCGAGCAGCTGCTTGCGCTCGTCGAGCGTCAGCGCCCAGAATTCCGACAAGCCACTGGTGCACCAGAGCATTTCGTGACCGAGGTCTCCGACGCAGTAGCGCACCAGCGTGCGGTAGGCATCCCAGTCGATGTCGTCGCCGTCGTCACCTTGGAACGGTGTGTAGAGGGAATCGCCGATGCCCCGCAACGCATGCCGCGCCCACTCCCGTGCGTCCTTCGCCGTCGCCATGCGTGCTCCCTTGCCGTGGTTGACAACTCAGATGAAGTCGGACCCGCCGTCCACGTTCACGTTCGCCCCGGTCATGTAGGAGTTGCGTCGCGACGCCAGGAAGGCGGCGACGGGTGCGATCTCGTCGGGCAGGCCGGCGCGGGGCAGGTGTGCCGGATGCCCGAAGTGTTCGTCGATGGCCTCCATCAGCCGGTACGGGTCGGTGCCGTCGACACCCACCGACGCCGCCCAGCCGACCAACGCCTCGGACGCGATGCTGCCCGGCGACACGACGTTGACCAGGATCTCGTCCTTGGCCAGCAGCAGCGACAGATTCTTGGAAACGCTGTTCACCATCGCCTTGGCGGCGGTATAGGCGGGCAGCAGGACGCTCTGTCGCTGCGTGGAGTGCGCCGAGAAGTTGACGATGCGCGCCCACTGCGCGTTCCGCAGAAGCGGCAGGGCCGAGCGCACGCAGTGCACCATGCCCATCACGCCGTCGTCGACGGCCGCGCGCCACTGCTCGTCGGTCAGTTCCTCGAATGTGCCTGCGGCACTGGGGCCGACGGTGTTGATGAGCACGTTGAGCTCGCCGTCCCAGCGCTGCGCCAGCTCGGCGAACACCTCGTCCACCCGACTGGCGTCACCGGTATCGGCGACGATGCCGATGGCGTCCGGACTGCCGCTGTTCCGCAACTCCTCCGCGGCCCCTTCCAGGACGGCCTGCGAGCGGCCGACGACCGCGATCCGCGCCCCGTCCTCCGCGAGACAGCGGGCCGTCGCAAGCCCCATGCCGCGGCCACCGCCGACGACGACGGCTGTCGCGTTGGCGAACCCCAGATCCACGGCGCGGCCTCAGCGGCGGATCGTCAGGAACCGGTCCAGTTGGGCGCGCGCTTCTCGGCGAACGCGACGGCGCCCTCCATGGCGTCCTTGGACGTGAACACCGGCATGATGAGTTCCTGCTGCTTCTGCCACATCTCGGCTTCGCTCCACTCGGCCGACTTGACGATGATCTCCTTGGTCACCGCCACCGCCAACGGACCGTTGGCCGTGATGCGCTCGGCCAGGGCCAGCGCACCGGCCAGTGCCTCCCCCGGCTCGGTCAGTACGTTGACGAAGCCCCAATCGGCGGCCTCCTCGGCGGTGAAGTTGTCGCCGGTCAACGCGAGCTCGAGTGCCTTCTGATATGGAATGCGATGCGGCAGCCGCAGCAGCCCACCGCCCGCGGCCACCAGGCCTCGCTTGACCTCCGGGATGCCGAACTTTGCGTTCTTCGCCGCGACGACCAGATCGGTGGCGAGCACCAGCTCGGTACCGCCTGCAAGCGCGTAACCCTCGACGGCCGCAATGACGGGCTTGCGGGGCGGCCGCTCGGTGAATCCGATTCCGCGGCCGGGGATCGACGGCACCTCGCCCGCGGCGAACGCCTTCAGATCCATGCCGGCGCAGAACGTTCCGCCGGCACCCGTGACGATGGCGACCGACAGCTCGGGGCTTTCGTCGAGCTCGTCCACGGCGTCGGCGAGACCCTGGCACACGGCCAGGTTGAACGCGTTGCGCGCCTGCGGTCGGTTGATCGTGATGACGAGCGTGCGCCCTTGGCGCTCCGTCAGAATTTCGTCGGCCACTTGGCTGTTTCCGCCTGTTCGTGTTCGGTCGGGCAACCCATTGCCCGGAGAAACTTACTATAGGTATTTCGGTAATCGCGGACGAGGGAATGGAGCATCCCGCCGCGACAGGTGGTACTTACCGTATCGCTTTCGATAACTATCCTCTGCGATCTCCTGACCAGCACGTTCGACGTGCCTCGAAGGGGTACCGGTAAGCTCGACGGTGACGCCGCTCACGACACGCGCTCGTAGCGGCGGTTCAGCCGCCCGTTGCCGGTAGATTGAATTCTGCCGAACCCGCACGGGACCGGCACCAGAGGTATCGATCTTGATGGAGGTGCCCACGTGGCCAAGCCGGCGACCGCCGAAAAGCGACAACGTCGCGAACGCGGCTCCATCAACCCCGACGACATCATCAAGGGCGCCTTCGAGCTGGCCGAGCAGGTCGGCATCGACAACCTGAGCATGCCGTTGCTGGGCAAGCACCTCGGTGTCGGCGTGACGAGCATCTACTGGTACTTCCGCAAGAAGGACGACCTGCTCAACGCGATGACGGACCGCGCGCTGAAGCAGTACGTCTTCGCGACCCCGTACGTGGAAGCCAAGGACTGGCGTGAGACGTTGCGCAACCACGCCCGAGTGATGCGAAAGACGTTCCTGGGCAACCCGATTCTGTGCGACTTGATCCTCATCCGCTCGGCATTGAGCCCGCGTGCCGCCAAGCTCGGCGTGGTCGCGGTGGAGAAGGCGATCGAGAGCCTCGTCGAAGCCGGGCTGTCGGTCGAGGACGCCTTCGACACCTATTCCGCGGTGTCGGTGCACGTGCGCGGATCGGTTGTGCTGCAACGCCTCTACGACAAGAACCGGTCGTCCGACGGAGGACCCGGCGACTTCGAGGAGGTCATGGTCATCGACCCCGAGATCACACCGCTGCTGGCGCGGGTGACCGATGAGGGGCACCGGATCGGGGCCTCCGACGAGACCAACTTCGAGTACGGCCTCGACTGCATCCTCGATCACGCCGAGCGGCTGATCGAGCAGACGTCTGCGAAGTCCGGCGCCGGGCAGCGCCGCAAGGCCGCAACACCGCGCCGTACCAAGTCCAGCGCCGCGCGCTAGCCGGCTCCCCTCGACCTCGACCACGCGCATCAGACGATTTCGCGCTCGCGGAGCTCGCTGATTTCGCCTGCGCCATAGCCGATCTCGCCGAGCACCTCGTCGGTGTGCTCACCGAGTAGCGGAGCCCTGTGCCGGATGACGCCGGGGGTGTGCGACAGGCGAAACGGCGTCTCGACGATCGGTACGTCGCGTGAGGTCCCGGGAAACTCCACTGATTTCAGATAGCCCATCGCCTTGACGTGGGGGTCGTCGAGAACGTCTTGCGTGGAATTCAACGGTGCCGCGGGCAGTTTCGCCGCCTCGAGCGAGGCCAGCACCTGAGCCTTGGTCTTGCCGCGGCACCAGTCCTGCATCAGGTCGTTGAGGAAGTCGCCGTGTTCCCACCGCGAGTCGTCGTCGACGAATCTCGGGTCGTCGATGAGATCCTCGCGACCGATCAGCCGACACCAGCGCTTGAACATCGGCTGACCCGCGACTTGAAGCAGCACCCAGCCGTCGGTCACCTCGTAGAGGTCACACGGCGCCACCGAGGTGCCGCGGTTGCCCATCCTCGGCTTGTCGACGCCGAGCAGGTGGCGCTCGATCAGGAAGGCATTGGACAGCATCAGCGCGGTCGGCAGCAATGCGGCCTCCACGTGCTGCCCCTGCCCGGTCTGAACGCGATGGTAGAGCGCCATCATCACGCCGATCGTGAGGGTGAGCGCGGTGCCGAAGTCGGCCTGCGGCACGACCGTTCGGATCGGCATGTCCGGCAATCCCTGCCGGTAGACGGCCCCCGACATCACCTGGCCTGCTCCGTCGAAACCGATTCGGTCGCTGTATGGTCCGCCTTCGCCGTAGGCGGTGGCGCTGGCCAGAATGATGTCGGGCTTGATGTCGCGGAGGCTGTCGTAGTCCAGCCCGCTGGCCCGCATCCCCTTCAACGGCATGTTGGCGATCACGACGTCGGATCGGGCGACCAGTCGGCGCGTGACCTCCGCACCCTCGGGCGTCGTCGAGTCCAGCGTCAGGGACCGCTTGTTGCGGTTGCACTGCAGGAACGTGCCGCCCTCACCGCCTGCCGCGACGGACTGCACCCAGCGGTCCTCGCCACCTTCGCGCTTCTCCACCCGCAGCACGTCGGCGCCCATGTCGGCCAATAGTGCGCTGCACCAAGGCGCGGCGATGAACCGCCCGTAGTCGAGCACCCGCAGCCCATCGAGAACGCCAACCATGCCCGTCGGTGTCAGACCTCGACGACGACTGCGCCGCCCTGGCCACCGCCCGCGCACATCGCGGCGACGCCGATGCCCCCGCCGCGACGCTGCAGTTCGTAGATCAGCGTGGTGATCATCCGCGCACCGGAGGCGGCGATCGGATGTCCCAGGCTGCAACCGCTGCCGGAGAAGTTCACCAACTCCTCGTCCAGCCCGTACTCCTTGCACGCCGCGATCGGCACCGACGCGAACGCCTCGTTGACCTCCCACAGCGTGACGTCCGACGGCTTCAAGCCCGCGCGGTCGAGCACCTTGCCGATGACCTTCACCGCACCGAGGCCGGTGTCCCGCGGCGCCACGCCTGCGGCCGCCCAAGCCTTCACCGTGGCCATCACGGCGAGGCCGTTGGCCTGTGCGTAACCCTGCTCGACGAGGGCCACCGCTGCGGCGGCGTCGTTGGTGCCACTGGCATTGCCCGCGGTGATGGAGAAGCCCTCGATCTCGGGGTGAAGCACCTTGAGACCGGCGAGCTTCTCCGCCGTGGTGTCGCGGCGCGGATGTTCATCGACGCTGAAGTCGATCACCGATCCGTCGGGCAGTTCGACCTTGAGGGGAATGATCTCGTCGAGGAACTTGCCGGCGTCCATCGCGGCAATGGCGCGCTGGTGTGACCGCGCCGCCCACGCGTCCATCTCCTCGCGGGTGATGCCGGCGGCCTGAGCGGTGTTCCAGCCCACCGTGATTGACATGTCCTTGGCTGGGGCGTCCGGAGTCTCGACGTGAGTGGGCGGCATCCACCGCTCCTCGAACTTCAACTCGGGCCCTGGGATCCGCCAGTTCGTCAGCGGCGTCATCGACAGCGACTGCACGCCGCCTGCCACGAGCACCCGCTCCATGCCCGAGCCGATCTGTGCCGCGGCATTGCCGATCGCGGTCAGGCTGCCCGCGCAGTGCCGGTTGACCGACTGGCCGGGGACGTGCTCCAGTCCGGTGGCAGTGGCCGCGTAGCGCGCCAGGTCACCACCGCCGTAATGCGACTCGGCGACGATGATGTCGTCGATGTCGGCCGGGTCGACGCCCGACCGTCGAACGACCTCGGGCAGGACCGTGGTGATCAGCGTCTCGGGTGTCGTGTTGACCAGCGTGCCCTTGAAGGACCGCCCGATCGCTGTCCGGACGGCTCCGACGATGACGGGTGTGGACATGGTGTTGACCTCGAACTCTCTCGCTGCAAGTCAGGCAGCATTTCGGACGTTGAGCGACGTTACAAAACTAGCAGATAGTGTATTGCCGCCGAGGCGCAGCGCGGTCACTCCGGCTCCGGCACGTGGAAATGTTCGTCACGCAGGCGGAACGCCTCCTTGGTGCCGTGCTGAGCGCGGGTCTTGACGAAGTTGAACTCCCCCGGCGCGAACTGCAGATTGGTGCCGTAGGCGTGGAACAGGTAGCTCGCCACCTCCTCGCCCTGGTAGGCCTGGCTCTGCTCGACCCAGCGGAACGCCTCCTTGGCGATGACGACGCCGTCGGCGGGCATCTTCGCCACCTTCTGCGCCCAGTACCAGGCCCGCGCACTCACCGCCTCGGGCGCACAGGTCTCGGTGAAGACGCCGAGGTGCTCCACCGCGCCGGCCTCGATGATGTCGCCGGTCAGCAACATGCGCCGGGCCAGCACCGGACCGAGTCGGTGGAAGAACATGTGCAGGCTGCCAAGGGCGGGGCCGAGGAACCGCGTGGCCGGCATGCCGATCCTGGTGTCCCGCGCGATGACCGAGATGTCGGTCATCAGCGCCATCTCGAAACCGCCACCGAGCGCGAACCCGCCGATCTCACCAACGGTGACCTTCGGAAAGCCCATCAGGTTGTGGTAGAACCCAAACGACTTGCGATCCACCGTAAGTCGCCGACGTTGACTCGGTCGGCTCTTGGCCGGCTTCTCCGCGCCCTCCTTGTCGCCGTACCAGCCGTAGGCGTTGTTCATGTCGGCGCCCGTGGAGAACACGCCTTCGGCGCCGCGCAGCAGCACCACCGTGATGTCGTCGTCCTCGGCGACGACGTCCAGGCAACGACCGACGGCGTCGCGCATCGCGGCGTCGTACGAATTGCGCTGCTTCGGATTGTTGAACGTGATCGTCGCGATCCGCAGTTCGCGGTCGACCTCGAACAGCACGCGCTCGTCGGTGGATGTCATCGGTCGTTCTCCTCGTCGGCTCTTGCGCGGCCATTGGTGTGCATCCGCGACCCGAGATGATCGGACCCAGAGATCAGCTTCGCCTCGATCGTCTTGTCCATCCCGAACGCGAGGGTGTTGCGTCGAGCGGCCGCAAGGTGGTCCTGTGCCAGTCGAATTGCCTTGCTGCGGTTGCCCTCACGGATCGCATCGACGATGCGTTGATGGTCGCGAAGGGCGGCACGCATCGTTCCGCGCCGCATGGCGGGATCCCGGCCGTCGGGGGTGGACTCATCACTCCACACTGCCGACTCGTGCGCAGACCAGATCAGCTCCAGGGAACCGATCAGCAGGATCATCGGTTCGTTGCCGCACCGCGAGACGAGCGCCTCGTGAAACCGGCGCGCGTTCGGCACGTACCGCGCGGTGTCGTCGAACTGCTCGTGCTGGATGCGGATCTCGGCTTCGAGGTACGGGACGACCTCTGTCAACCGGTCCTCGCGGGCAGCGCACATGCCGGCGCAGACCGGTTCCAGATACATCAGCGCACCGCTCACGTCGGAGGGTGTCGAGTCGCGCGACTGCAACACCATGCCGATCATGTGCGCGGTCCTCTCCGCCGACGGTAGATGCACCACAGCGCCGCCGACGTTGCCGCGCCGCACCGAGATGAGCCCGTCGGCCTCCAAGATGTGGATCGCCTCGCGCAGCGCCGGCGGGCTCACGCCGAGTTCGCCGAGCAGGAATTCCTGAGACGGCAGGACGTCACCCTCCGTCAGTCGCCCCGACAGGATGTCCTCGCGCAATCGGGATGCGACGATCTCGGCGACCCTGGGTGAGCGGATGCGGGTGGCGCTCACGGCGCGCTGCCCCGCCGCGACCCAAACACGAGACGCGTCAAACGGTTCGGCGGTAGCACGACCGCATGTACCTCGCCGACGCACAGCACGTCGTCGCCGAGCAGCAGGCGGCCCGTCGAACGGATCTTCCCTTCAGTCTCTATGCGGACCACGTCGAAGCGAAGCTCCGCGAGCAAGGGCACCGGCCGTCGATAGGTCACGGTCATCGTCCGGGTCATGCCGGACGGGTCCGTGGCGCAGTTGTGGTGTTGCACTACGCAATCGAAGAACACGCCGAGAAAGCCGCCGTGCACCATTCCGGGCGGGCCTTCGTAGGCAACCGGAAACGTGACCGTGCCCGCCGCGGTGTCGGCGTCGATGCGCTCGAACTCGTACTCGGGAAAGCACGGGTTGAACGCTGCGACGTCCGTGGCGTGGTTGAGGTACAGCCGTTGCGTGCCCTCGCGATCCTCGCCGAAGCGTGGCGTCGGGTCGGGCGGAACGGCGGCGGCGAGTTGGGCCTCCCATTCGGCGAATCGGGCCAGCATCTTCTCGACGGTGGGGTGATCGTGTTCGAGGGACAGCAACAAGCTGGTGAGCCTGCGCATCGACGCGGCCGCGGCAACGGTCTGTGGTAGCGGTTGCTCACCGAAGGTGGGGCGCTCAGCCATCCGTCACCTCGTTCCGCTTCCGCACACCGGTTCTTCCGTCGGCGGTCTTTCCTTGCTAACTTGTACAGGATAGTAATGGTATCGCCTACTGTAGGGCTAACCGTAGACAATGCGAAAGGGTGTACCCAACGGTGAGTCAAGGGCCCGATCCGGATGCGACCGACGGTTCGGTGACGGTGTCCCGCGACGGCGCAGTATTGCGGCTGATACTGGACCGCCCTGGTCGGCGAAATGCGCTGAGCCATCCGATGATCGACACGCTGGTCGACACGCTCACCGACGCTGCCACCGATGACGGACTGCGCGCGATACACATCACCAGTGCGGGAGACGACTTCTGTTCGGGGGCGGACTGGGTGGCCACCAACACCAGCGGAGAACGCCCCCGCACCGGCGATCTGGTGCGGCGGATACCGCTCACCGCGCACCGCGTGATCGAACTGGTCCAGACGGTCGCGCTGCCCGTGGTGTGCACGGTGCGCGGATGGGCGGTGGGCCTCGGCTGCAACCTCGCCCTGGCGGCGGACTTCACCGTGGCGGCCGACGACGCCGTCTTCTGGGAGCCGTTCATTTCCAGGGGTTTCAGCCCGGACTCGGGGGCGACGTGGCTGCTGCCCCGACTGGTCGGGGTGGCGAGGGCCCGGCGGATGCTGTTGCTCGGCGAGAAGGTGAGCGGCTCGAATGCCGCGGACTGGGGCATGATCCATCACGCCGCCACGGCGGCCGAACTGGATGGCGTCGTGAACGAACTACTGACCCGGCTGGCCTCCGGGCCCACCGTGGCGATCGGGCTGGCCAAGCAGGCCATCCGCACCGGGCAGGCGTCCACCCTGGAGCAAGCCATGACGCAGGAACTCTACGCCCTGGAGTTATCCAGCCGGACAAAGGATTTCAAGGAAGGCCTGGCGGCGTTCCAGGAACACCGCACGCCTGACTTCAACGGTCGATGACCGAAGGGAACAGCATGTCGTTCGACACGATCAAGTACGAGGTCGCCGACCACAAGGCCACCATCACGCTGAACCGCCCCGACGCGCTCAACGCACTGAGCCCGCACATGATCACCGAGTTGCGCACCGCCTACGACGCCGCCGAGAACGATGACGACGTCTGGATCCTGATCGTCACCGCCACCGGCCGGGCGTTCTGTACCGGTGCCGACGTCAAGGAGATCCCCGGCGACGGCAAGGTCCTCAACGAACGTCCCTACCTGTCCACCTTCGAACAGTGGGAGGCCCCGCAGGAGGGCACTCCCCCATTCCGGCGGATGGCCAAACCGGTGCTGGCCGCCATCAACGGACTGTGTTGCGGCGCCGGGCTCGACTGGGTGACGACGGGTGACGTCGTGATCGCATCGGAGCAGGCGACGTTCTTCGATCCCCACGTCAGCATCGGCCTGGTGGCCGGACGCGAGATGGTGCGGCTGGCGCGGGTGCTGCCGCGCAACGTCGCACTGCGCATGGCGATCATGGGCAAGCACGAACGGATGAGCGCGCAACGCGCCTTCGACCTGGGGATGATCACCGAAATCGTCGAACACGACCGGCTTCTCGAGCGCGCGCACGAGATCGCCGACGTCATCAACTCCAATGCGCCGCTCGCCGTGCGCGGCACCCGGTTGGCCATCCACAAGACGCTCGACCTCCCGCTGCACGAGGGCGAGATCCTCGCCGAGACGTTCCGTGAGCGGGTGGTGCGCACGGAAGACGCGCTCGAGGGGCCGCGGGCCTTCATGGAGAAGCGGGCCCCGAACTGGCAGTGCCGCTAATGACCTTCGAGACCGTTCTGCTCGACGTGGACGAAGCCGCGCACGTCGCCACCATCACGCTCAACCGGCCGGAACGGCTCAACGCCTTCAACCGCGCGATGTGTGAGGAAATGGTCCGCGTCTGGCGCACCATCAAACTCGACGAGCGCGTGCACGCCGTCGTGCTGCGCGCCGCAGGCGACCGCGCGTTCAGTGCCGGTCTCGACGTCAAGTCGTCGTACGGCCAGCCGGAGAACGTGTGGAACCACGAAGATCCTGGCGAGTTGCTGAGTCCGAAGTGGCAGAAGATGTGGAAACCCGTGGTGTGCGCCGTGCAGGGCATGTGCACGGCGGGCGCGTTCTACTTCGTCAACGAGTCCGACGTCGTGATCTGCTCCACCGATGCGACCTTCTTCGACTCGCACGTCAGTGCGGGGCTGGTGTCCGCACTCGAGCCCATCGGGTTGATGCGCAAGATTGGCCTTGGCGACACATTGCGAATGGCGTTGGTAGGCAACGACGAACGGGTCAGCGCCGAGACCGCGCTGCGGATCGGTCTGGTGACCGAGATCGTCGACGCCGACGACCTGTGGTCGCGGGCCCACGAAATCGCCAGCATGATCGCCGCGCACCCCACGTCGGCGACACAGGGCACGGTCAAGGCGATCTGGGAGTCACTGGACAAGCCCTATCGCGCAGCGCTCGACCAAAACCTCATCTACACCCGGCTGGGCAACCCGCTCGGTCAGGCCGAACTGGACCCCGGCCGCCGACCGCAGCCGCCGAGGATCCGCTGATGGTCCACCCGCTGAGCCAGCGGCTCGCCGACGTGTTGGAGCTGGCGCCCGACTCCCCCGCGCTCGAGTACGAGGGTCGGTGGTCGACATGGGGCGAGGTGGGCCTCCACGCCCGTCGCGTAGAGGCACTCGTCGCGCGCCACGGTGGCGGCCAACCCCAGGTCGGGGTGCTGCTCCGCAATACGCCGGCCCACGTCGCCACCTTCCTCGGCGTGCTGCTGGCCGAAGCGACGCTGGTGGTGATCAATCCCGCCCGCGGCGACGACCGCACCCGGTCCGACGTCGCGGCCATGCATCTGCCGCTGATCATCGGAACTGCCGACGACGTTGCCACGCTGGTCACCCCGGCGGACACGACGACCCTGCTGACCATCTCGGACCTCACCGACGCCCCGGAGGTGAGCGCGGCCACCGTGCCGACGACCGACGACGGCAGGCCCGGAGTCGCGGTGCGGATGTTGACCAGCGGCACCACCGGCCCGCCGAAACGCGTCGACCTGACCTACGACATGCTCGCCCGAAGCGTGCTCGGCGCCGGGCCGGACGCGGCCGCTCCCACCGAGCTGCGGCGCGGTGTCGCGATCGTCAACGCTCCCCTGGTGCACATCGGCGGTGTGTTCCGGGTGCTGCAGTGTGTCACCGAGGCGCGCCCGTTCGTCTTGCTGCCGCGCTTCGAGCTGGAGCGCTGGGCCGACGCGGTGCGCAAGTACCGCCCGAAGGCGGTATCGCTGGTGCCCGCAGCGCTGCGCATGGTGCTGCACTCCGAGCTCACGCGCGACGACTTGTCGAGCGTCAGGGCCGTCACGTCCGGCACCGCGCCGCTGTCGGCCGCGGACGCCGACGCCTTCACCGACAAGTTCGGCATCCCCGTGCTGACGTCCTATGCCGCAACCGAATTCGGCGGTGGCGTGGCCGGCTGGACATTGGCCGACCACCAGAGACACTGGCACGCCAAGCGCGGCAGCGTCGGTCGGGCCACCCTCGGCGCCCGGTTGCGGGTGGTCGACGCGGGAGGCAACGAGCTGGGCCCCGACGAGCCTGGACTGCTCGAGGTGAAGCCCGGCCAGTTCGGGCCTATGGCGGACTGGATTCGGACCACCGACATGGCACGCATCGACGCCGACGGCTTTCTCTGGATCCTCGGCCGTGCCGACCAGGCCATCATTCGCGGCGGGTTCAAGGTCATGCCCGACGACGTGCGCACGGCACTTGAGAGCCACCACGCCGTCGCTGGGGCGGCCGTCGTGGGGATCGCGGACGACCGCCTCGGCGAGACGCCGGTCGCGATGGTCGAGCTGCGCGACGAGGTCTCCTCCGACGATCTGGTCGAGTACCTGCGAATCCGGTTGGCGCGCTACGAGATTCCCGCCGAGATCGCGGTCGTCGACGCCATCCCGCGGACACCGTCGGGCAAGGCGGACTTGACTGCGGTCCGCAGGCACTTCACCGACCGCATTCCCAGTTCCCGGACCGAGCCGTGACGGTTGGTTCACTCACCGTGGCACGCGTCGTACGCGAGCAGGCGCAGACGCGTGGTCGGCATCCGCTGCTGGTCTGCGACGGCGATCAGTTGAGTTACGTCGATGCGGAACGCCGTTCGGCGAAGCTGGCCCGCGGACTCGTCGCCCTCGGAGCGGGCAAGGGCACCCACGTCGGGCTGCTCTACCCGAACGGTGCGGACTTCGTCGTCGGCATGCTGGCCGCCGCGCGGATCGGTGCCGTGGTCGTGCCGTTCACCACCTTCTCCACCGCGCGCGAACTCGGTGAACAACTGTCCGAAGCCGACGTCTCGATCCTGCTGGCCACGCGGCAGTTTCGGTCCCACGACTACACACGACGACTGTCCGAGGTGCTCGACGTCGAATTCTTCGACGTCACTGTGCCCGTATTCAGTTCTGCTGCACCGCAGTTGCGGCACGTGGCGTTCGACCAGTCCGACGTCGCAGCACGCGCGGAGACGGTCGACGACGCGTTGCTGCGGGCGCTGGAGGACGACGTCGACGGCTGCGACCCGCTCGTCGTCGTCTACACCTCTGGATCGACGGGTGCACCGAAGGGTGCCATCCACACCCACGCCGCGATGCTCACCCATCAGCAGAACCTCAACGCGATCCGTGGCCTCTCCGCCGACGACCGGCTGTTCTGCAACTCGCCGTTCTTCTGGGTCGGCGGTTTCGGATTCGCGCTGCTCGCCACGCTCGTCGCCGGAAGCACGCTGGTGTGCTCGAACGCCGTGGACACCGGCGAAACGCTGGATCTGCTCGAGGAGCAACGCCCGACCGTCACCAACGGATTCGCCGCCGCCATCGCACATCTCGCCCGTCACGACACCTTCAGCCGGCGCGACCTCTCCTCGATGCGACGAGGCAACCTCTACCCCATCATGCCTCCCGACGCTCGCCCGGCGGATCCCGAACTCCGGCACAACATGCTGGGCATGACCGAGGCCGGCGGCACCCTGCTGATCAGTGCCGACGAATCCGATCAGCCCGAGGTGCGGCGTGGCTCGTACGGCAAACCGGCACCGGGCTTCGAGATCAGGATCGTCGACGCGGACACCGGTGCGGTCGTGGCGCCAGGGGCCCTCGGGGAACTCCACATCCGCGGACCGCATCTGATGCAGCGCTACCACCGGCGAAGTCGCGAGGAGTGCTTCGACCCCGACAGCTGGTTCCACACCGGCGACCTGGTGTGCGCCGACCTCGACGGGTTCGTGTACTTCGTCGGGCGCAGGACGACGATGATCAAGACCTCCGGCGCCAACGTCTCGCCCGCCGAGGTCGAAAAGGTGATCGCGAGGGTCACCGGCGGGATGGTGGCGCACGTGGTGGGCATTCCGGATGCCGACCGCGGTGAGGTCGTCGCCGCGGTAGTGGTCACCGACGACGTCGACGGGTTCGACGAGATCGGATTGCGGGCGCTGTTGGGTACGGAGTTGTCCGCGTACAAGGTGCCGCGCAAGTTCGTCGCGTTACCAGCGGCCGCGATTCCCGTGCTGTCCAGCGGCAAGATCGACGTCCGGGGACTGCGGACGGTGTTCGATGTCTGACACCATCGACGCGCTCGTCAGGGTGCGCGCCGCTAGTGATGGCACCACACCGGCGGTGATCGACCCGACCGACCGGATCAACTATGCCACTCTCGATTCCGTATCCCTGCGACTCGCGGCCACGTTCGTCGAGCGGGGCGTCGGCAAGGGCAGCCGGGTAGGGCTGATCATGCCCAACGGTGTCGATTGGGTCTTGCTGGCCGTCGCGCTTACCAGGATCGGCGCCGTGTTGGTACCGCTGAGCACGCTGCTGTCACCCCGTGAGCTGGTGGCGCAGCTGCGCGTCGCCTCGGTCCAGTACCTGGTGGCCGTCGGCGAGTTTCGCGGTCACCGGTATCGCGACGAGCTGTGCGCAGAGCTGGAGATCTCGGGCTTCGGCGACGAGGCAATGCGGCATCCGAAACTTCCGGCGCTGCGCCACGTCTGGGCGCCCGATGCGTTGCTCGCCGCAGTCGCCCGTCCCGGCCCGACGCACGTGGTCGACGCGATGACCGCCGCCGTGACTCCCAGCGATCCGCTGGTGGTGATGTTCACCTCCGGCAGCACGGGCATGCCCAAGGGCGTCGTGCACTCCCACGGCAGCGCGCTGGGCGCGGTGCGGTCCGGCCTCGAACCGCGGTGCATCGGCCCCGGCACCCGGCTCTACCTTCCGATGCCGTTCTTCTGGGTCGGCGGTTTCGCGGGCGGCGTGCTGTCCGCGCTACTGGCCGGTGCGACCCTGGTCACCGAACCCTCGCCCCACCCGGACACCACCTTGCCACTGATCGAGCGGGAGCGGGTCACGTTGTTCCGCGGCTGGCCCGATCAAGCCGAAGCGCTTGCCCGCCACGCCGATTCGGCTGGTGCCGACCTTTCCCCGCTGCGACCCGGCAGCCTGGAGGCGTTGCTACCACCGGAGCAACGCGGCCGAAAGGGCACCCGGGCCACGTTGTTCGGCATGACCGAGGCGTTCGGGCCGTACTGCGGCTTCCGAGCCGACACCGACATGCCGGAATCCGCGTGGGGAAGTTGCGGCAGGCCGTTTTCCGGCATGGAGGTGCGCGTCGTCGACCTCGCCGACGGAACACCCGTGCCTCCCGGCAACGTCGGCATGATCCAGATCCGGGGACCGCACGCCCTGCGCGGCATCTGTAGGCGCAGCCGGGAGGACGTGTTCACCGCCGACGGCTTCTACCCCACCGGCGACCTCGGCCATCTGGACGAGGACGGGTTCATGTTCTACCACGGTCGATCCGACGACATGTTCAAGGTGAGCGGCGCAGGTGTCTGCCCCAGCGAAGTCGAGCAGGCCTTGCTTACCATCGCGGGCGTCGACGGTGCGTTCGTCACCAACGTTCCCGACGACCGGGGCGACCGGGTGGGTGCGGTCGTCGTGTGCGACACCGAAAGCACCACGGCGCGCGAGCTGCATGCCGCCGCCAGGTCGCTGTTGAGCTCGTTCAAGGTTCCCACCGTATGGCTGCTGCTGGACTCCGAGGACGACGTGCCGAGAGGATCCACCGGCAAGGCTGATGTCCAAGGGATTCGCGAAATGCTCACTGGCTCTCAGACACTGGAGATGCGGGTTCACTCAGGGGCCGCAAGGCCGGAGAAGGAGTTCGAATGACGGGTCGGCTCGAGGGCAAGGTCGCATTCATCACCGGGGCCGCACGGGGCCAGGGCCGCGCACATGCGGTGCGGATGGCCGCCGAGGGCGCGGACGTCATCGCGGTCGACATCGCGGGCAAGCTGCCCGACTGCGTGCCCTATCTACCGGCCAGCACCGAGGACCTCGACGAAACGGTCCGTCTGGTCGAGGCCACCGGACGACGGATCGTCGCCTCGGTGGTCGACACCCGCGACTACGACGGGATGTGCGAGGCGGTCAGCGCCGGTGTCGCGGAGCTGGGCCGCCTCGACGTCATCGTCGCCAATGCCGGCATCGCGGCACCGCAGGTCTGGAACGAGATCACGCCCGCCGACTTCCGCGACGTGATGGACGTCAACGTGACCGGCACCTGGAACGCCGTCATGGCCGGCGCGCAGCACATCATCGACGGCGGCCGTGGCGGATCGGTGATCCTGATCAGCTCGGCGGCGGGCGTGAAGATGCAGCCGTTCATGATCCACTACACCGCGAGCAAGCACGCGGTCACCGGCATGGCGCGCGCGTTCGCCGCCGAACTGGGCAGGCATTCGATCAGGGTCAACAGCGTGCATCCCGGAGCAGTCAACTCCGACATGGGATCCGGCGACATGATCGGTGCGATCGGCCGGACCATGGAGAGCAACCCTCAGCTGGCGCACATGATCACCCCGTTCCTGCCCACCTGGATTGCGGAGCCCGAGGACATCGCCGACGCCGTGCTGTGGCTCGCGAGTGACGAGTCGAGGTTGGTCACCGCGACGGCCATGTCGATCGACCAGGGCGCGACCCAGTACTGAGGCGGCGATGACGTCAGGGTGCGGGTGCGCGGTAACCGGCGGCAGACTGCCGCAGCTGCCAGATCTGAGCCGGGCACAGTTCCTGGCTGGCCTGGCTGAGCAGGTACGAGATCTGAAACTCGTCGGAGGTGTTGAAGTCGGACCGAATCGAATTCGCCAGATCGGCGTAGCTCTGGTGTTGACTGATCCGATCGCACAATCCGTAGCCGTAGTCGAGCGCCGCGCGGGCGTTCGGGAAGTTGTATCCGGGCCGTACCGTCACGTTGACGAGGTAGCCGATCTCGTCAGCACCCGACGGCGGTGCGGTGATCAAGGCGGCGCCCGCTGCGCAGGCCACCGCGGTCGTGATACCGGCGATGAAGCGCTTCACCCTACCCAGGATAACCCGGTGTGATGACCCCGAAACCGTTCGCCGACACCCTGGCACGACGTCTGGCCGGGTACCGCGACCAGCCGTTCATCGAGTTTGAGCGCACCTGGTACACGGGCGATGACGTCGCGGATCTTTCGGCCCGCATCGACCACGCCCTGACCGCCGCGGGCGTCTCGGCGGATGAGCCGGTCGGTGTCGTGGTGCGCAACCGGCTGGCCCACGCGGCGGCGGTGCTCGGCTTCGTCGCGACCGGACGGCCGGTGGTGATGATCTATTCCTTCCAGTCCGAACGGTCCATCGCTACCGACGTCGAAGGGCTTCGACTGCCGGCCGTGCTGGCCGACGCGCAGGACTGCACCGGTCCGGTCGTCGACGCTGCGCGGCGCACGGGTACGGCGGCGGTGGCGGTGTCCTCGGGGTCCGCAGGCAGTGCGCCGTCGGTCGAACTGCTCTCCGCCCGCGCACGAATCGAGGGCATCGAGCCCGACCCGGCGCTGCGGCTGGCAGGCGTGCACATCCTCACCAGCGGAACCACCGGACCGCCGAAGCGGGTGCCGATCAGGACCGCCGTGCTGCAACACACGGTGTTCAGCATCACCCACGGCCACACCACGTCGCCCGACGAGCCACCCGACGTGGTGTTCTGGCCGTTCGGCAGTATCGGCGTCTGTCAGCTGCTGGCCGCCGCATACACCGGCAAGCGCATGGTGCTGCTGGAGAAGTTCACCGTCGACGAATGGGTTCGCGCGGTGAAGACCTACCAGCTGCGCCGAGGCGGCGTGCAGCCGGCGATCGTGCGGATGCTGCTCGAATCGGACGTGGCCGCAGAGGACCTCGCATCGCTGGAGTACCTGGTCGGGGGCGCCGGCCCGCTGGAGCGCGAACTGCGGGAGGAGTTCGAGCGGCGGTTCGGCGTGCCGCTGTTGTGGGCCTACGGCGCAACGGAATTCGCGGGTTCGGTGTGCGGTTGGACGCCCGAGTTGCGGCACCGCTTCGGCGCCGACAAACCCGACAGCTCCGGAAGGCCACTGCCGGGCGTTCAGGTCCGGATCGTCGATTCCGACACCGGTCGGGAGGTGCCTGCAGGACAGCAGGGCATGCTCGAGGCCAGGGTCGAGGTGATGGGACCGGAGTGGGTGCGCACCACCGACGTGGCCGCGGTCGACGACGACGGCTTCGTCACGCTGTACGGCAGGGGCGACGGTGCCATCAACCGCGGCGGCTTCAAGGTGCTGCCCGAAACGGTGCGCAGGGTCCTGATCACCCATCCGGCGGTGCGCGACGCCTGCGTGGTGGGCGTTCCCGACCGCAGACTCGGCGAAGTACCCTTCGCCGCAGTCGAACTCAGGCGCGGGGCGACACCGCCGACCGAATCGGAATTGAAGGACCTGGTGCGCGACGCGTTGCCCAGCCATCACGTGCCCGTCGCGGTCGTCACCGCCGCCGAACTGCCCAGAAACGCGGCGATGAAGGTGAGGCCGGCGGACGTGGCGGCGTGGTACGGGCCGCAGGAGTGACCGGCCGTCGACTATGCGGTGGTGGCGCGCTCTGCTCGCACTCTTGCGCCCTCCACGCAGAATCAATGCCTCAACGCTGACGACGAACCACATCCGAGATCATCGATCGCAGCTGCCGGAACATACGATGAATTTTCTGCCCACCTCACAGCGACTTTCGCACTTAGCTGCACGAAAGTCGCTGATAGGTGGGCAATTCCACTATCATCGCGCCCAGTGGCCATTGATGCTCGACGGGACAATGGGGTAGCCGAAGCCGTTGTTGCGATGGCCCGGCCAGGAACCGACGCTTACGAGCCGGCCGCCTTGGCCGCGGATTCGCCGTCGGCGATGACGCCACGCTCGATCAGGTGGTCGGTGAGCGGCGCGACGCCGATCGTGAAGTGCTCCGCCATCGCCATCCTGGCGCGGGTTGCGTCCCGGTTCTCGAACGCGGCGATCACCCGGCGATGGTCCTTCATCGACTGGCGCGGCCAGCCGGCAAGGGTCGGGAACACCGACTCGGGGGCGTACCGCGTGATGCCCGACATGAACTGGGTGAGCTTCGGCGAGTCCGCCGCGACGTTGATGGTGCGGTGGAATTCGTGGTTGAGCCGCACGGTGCGCTCCAGGTCGTCCTGCTCGTAGGCCCGTTCCAGGTCATCCTGAATCGCGCGTAGGGCGGCCAATTGCTCATCGCTGATGTTCTCCGCGGCACGCGCTGCGAGCTCACCGCCGATGAAGGCCTGCACGTTGGCGACGTCGGCGATGTCACGCGCGGTGACCGGCAGCACCATGAATCCCCGTCGCGGCTGCTGCACCAGCAGTCCCTCGGCACGCAGGTTCAGCAGCGCCTCCCGCACCGGCGTGACGCTGATGCCGAGTTCGACCGCCAGCTGATCCAGCCGCAGATATTCGCCGGCGCCGTACGTGCCGTTGAAGATTCGCCGTCGCACGTAGCGCGCCACGTCGTCGGACAGCTGCGGCCTGGCGACGAAGTCGGGGTCAGATTCGGTACTCATGAAGGAGGCTCTTGCTGATGATCGTCTTCTGAATCTCGCTGGTGCCTTCACCGATGAGCAGGAACGGCGCATCGCGCATGAGCCGCTCGATCTCGTACTCCTTGGAGTAGCCGTAGCCGCCGTGGATGCGGAAGCTCTGCTGAGTGACTTCCGAACAGAACTCGCTGGCAAGGTATTTCGCCATTCCGGCCGCGACGTCGTTGCGTTCCCCCGAATCCTTCAGCCGCGCCGCATTGACCATCATCAGGTGAGCGGCTTCGACCTTCGTCGCCATCTCGGCCAGCTGAAAGGAGATCGCCTGATGATCGGCGATCGGCTTGCCGAACGTGCTGCGCTGCTGGGCGTAGCGGACGGCGAGCTCGAACGCCCTGATGCCGACACCGCAGGCACGCGCGGCGACGTTGACCCGGCCGACCTCGACACCGTCCATCATCTGGAAGAAGCCCTGCCCCGGCGCGTGGCCGAGGACGTCGTCGTCGCTGCACTGGTAGCCGTCGAAGATCAGCTCGGTGGTGTCGATGCCCTTGTAGCCGAGCTTGTCGAGCTTGCCGGGGATGGTCAGGCCGGGTGCCACCTCGCCGAAGCCGGCGGGCTTCTCGACGAGGAAGGCGGTCAGGTTGCGGTGCGGCTTGTCCGCTCCCTCGTCGGTCTTGATCAGCGCGGCCACCAGGGTGGAACTGCCGCCGTTGGTCAGCCACATCTTCTGTCCGGTGATGGTGTAGCCGCCGCCGGGATTGCGAACACCCTTGGTGCGAATGGCCGCAACGTCGGAACCCAGCTCGGGCTCGGACATCGAGAAGGCACCGCGGACCTCGCCGGTCGCCATGCGCGGCAGGAACCGTTGCTTCTGCTCCTCGGTGCCGTGCTGGCGCAGCATGTACGCCACGATGAAATGGGTGTTGATGACACCGGACACGCTCATCCAACCGCGGGCCAGCTCCTCCACGCACAACGCGTAGGTGAGCAACGATTCGCCGAGCCCGCCGTACGCTTCGGGGATCATCAGCCCGAACAGCCCCATCTCGCGCATCTGGTCGACGATGTGCTGCGGGTAGGTGTCGGAGTGCTCCAGCTCCTGGGCGTTGGGGATGACCTCCTTGTCGACGAATTGCCGTACGGTGGCCACGATTTCGGTCTGGAACTCCGTCAATCCGACGGTCTGTGCGAGGCGTGTCATGCGCTCACCCGTTCGAAGATCGCGGCGAGTCCCTGGCCGCCTCCGATGCACATGGTCTCCAGCCCGTAGCGGGCTCCGCGGCGGTCGAGTTCGCGTGCCAACGTCGCCAGCATCCGCCCGCCCGTGGCGCCCACGGGATGCCCGAGCGAGATGCCCGAACCGTGCACGTTGGTGCGCTCAGCGTCGGCGTCGGTGAAGCCCCACTCGCGCATCACGGCCAGGGCCTGCGCGGCGAATGCCTCGTTGAGCTCGATCAGGTCGACGTCGGACATCGTCAAGCCCGCCTTGGCCAACGCCAGCGCGGTCGCCGGGACGGGGCCGATCCCCATGACGTTCGGCGCCACTCCCGCCACGCCCCAGGACACCAGCCGGACATAGGGTCGCAGGCCCAGTTCGGCCGCCTTCTCCGGCGTGGTGACGATGCACATCGATGCCGCGTCGTTCTGACCACTGGAGTTGCCTGCGGTGACCGTGGCCTCTGGATCGTCGCGCAGCAGTACGGGTTTGAGTCGGCTCAACGACTCGACAGAGGTGTCGGCGCGGGGATGTTCATCGGTGTCGACGACCTCTTCGCCCTGACGGGTGGGCACGGTGACCGGGACGATCTCCTCGGCCAGGATCCCGTTCTTCTGCGCCGCCACCGCGCGCTGATGCGAGGCCACCGCGAGCTCGTCTTGTTCAGCGCGCGGGATGGCGTACTGGCGGCGCAGATTCTCGGCGGTCTCCAGCATGCCGCCGGGCACCGGGTAGTTGCGCCCGCCCGCAGTGGTGCGGCCGCGAGCCAGGCCGTCGTGCACCGTGATGCCGCCGCGCGACCCACCCCAGCGCATGTCGGTGGAGTGAAAAGCGACGTTGCTCATGCTCTCCGCGCCGCCGGCGATGACGAGATCGTTTGCGCCGGTGCCCACCTGGAGGCAGGCCTGGATCACGGCCTGTAGGCCTGATCCGCATCGACGGTCGAGTTGCATGCCGGGAACGGTCACGGGCAGGCCGGCATCCAGCGCCACCACCCGCCCGATCGCGGGCGCCTCACTCGACGGGTAGCAGTGGCCAAGGATGACGTCACCGACCTCGTCGGGTGCCACGCGCGTGCGCTCGAGCAGACCCCTCAGCGCCGCGACGCCCAGATCAACTGCCGTCAGGGACTTGAACATTCCGCCGTACCGGCCGATGGGCGTACGAACGGGTTCGCAGATCACGGCTTCGCGCATCAGATATGCCTTCCCCCAGTCACTTCCAGCACGGTCCCGGTCATGTACGACGACAGGTCCGAGGCGAGGAACAGCGCGACGTTGGCGACCTCGTCGGGCTCGCCCGCGCGCGCCATCGGGATCTCGGCCAGCTTGGCATCCCAGATCCGTTGCGGCATGGCCTCGGTCATCGCCGACCGGATGAGGCCAGGTTGGATGGCGTTGATCCGAACACCTAGATGGGCAACCTCCTTGGCCGCGGCCTTGGTTAGCCCGACGATGCCGGCCTTCGCCGCCGAGTAGTTGGTCTGGCCGACGAGGCCCACCTTGCCCGAGATCGACGAGATGTTGACGATCGCGCCACGCTTGTTCTCCCGCATGACGTCGGCCGCCTTGCGCGTGCCGTTCCAGGTGCCCTTCAGGTGCACCGAGATGACCTGATCGAACTGCTCCTCGGTCATCTTCCGCATCGTGGCGTCCCGCGTGATGCCCGCGTTGTTCACCATCACGTCCAGTCCGCCGAACGTATCGACCGCCGCGACCACCAAGGCTTCGACGTCGGCAGCGTTCGTCACGTCGCAGCGCACCCCTATCGCGACGCCGCTGCCGCCCAACTTCTCCACCGCCGCCGCGGTGGCATCGGGATCGAGATCGCCGAGCACCACCCGGGCCCCCTCGGTGACATAGCGTGCGGCGATCGCGAAGCCGATCCCCTGCGCTCCCCCCGTGACCACCGCGGTCCGTCCGTCGAGCAATGACATGTGGCGCCCCGTCCAATCTGAGAGGTTTACGGAATCCAACATAAAATATGATATTTGTAGCCAGCAAGTCCAACCAGCCTCAGGAGAGCGCCCCCATGGCAGACCCTGCTGTCTCAGAAGCCGACTTCCGGGACATCCTCGACGCGACGCGGCACTTCATCCGGTCGGTGGTGATGCCTCGTGAGCTGGAGATCATGACCGGCAACCGGGTGCCCGACGACCTCCGCGACCAGGCCAAGCAGATGGGCCTGTTCGGCTACGCGATACCGCAGGAGTGGGGCGGGCTCGGCCTGAACATCGCCCAGGACGTCGAATTGGCAATGGAGTTCGGCTACACCACGTTCGCCCTGCGGTCGATGTTCGGCACCAACAACGGCATCGCCGGCCAGGTACTCGTCGGATTCGGCACGGACGAACAAAAGACGCGCTGGCTTGACGGCATCGCCTCCGGCGAGGTCGTGGCGTCGTTTGCGCTGACCGAGCCGGGCGCAGGTTCGAATCCGGCCGGCCTGCGGACCAAGGCCGTTCGCGATGGCTCCGGGGACGACGCAGGCTGGGTGATCACCGGCCAGAAGCGGTTCATCACCAACGCGCCGAACGCGGACCTGTTCGTGGTCTTCGCGCGCAGCAGGCCCGCAGACGCCGACGGCCCTGGCATCGCGGTGTTCCTGGTGCCCGCCGACAGCGCCGGCGTGGTGATCGGCGCGAAGGACGCGAAGATGGGCCAGGAGGGCGCCTGGACCGCCGACGTCAGCTTCGACGACGTCCGAGTGGGTGCCGAGGCGCTCGTCGGCGGCGCCGAGGACATCGGCTACCGGGCGGCCATGACGTCACTGGCCCGCGGTCGCATCCACATCGCCGGGCTCGCCGTTGGCGCCGCGCAGCGCGCACTCGACGAGTCGGTGAGCTACGCCGCCACCGCCACCCAGGGAGGCACGCCGATCGGCGACTTCCAGCTGGTGCAGGCGATGATCGCCGATCAGCAGACCGGGGTGATGGCCGGGCGCGCGCTGGTGCGCGACGCCGCACGCCTCTGGCTCTCGGGCGAAGATCGTCGCATCGCCCCGTCCGCCGCGAAGCTGTTCTGCACCGAAATGGTCGGCAAGGTCGCCGATCTCGCCGTTCAGGTGCACGGCGGCAGTGGATACATGCGGGAGGTGCCCGTCGAACGCATCTACCGCGACGTCCGACTGCTCCGCCTGTACGAGGGCACCAGTGAGATCCAGCGGCTCATCATCGGTGGCGGGTTGGTCAGGGCCGCGCAGCGGTCGTCCTGACCCCTGCAGAGCCGCTCAGCCGATGTAGCGGACGATCGACTCCGCCACCGCAGCGGGCTTCTCGGATCCCTCGATCTCCACGGTGATCGTCGTGGTCGCCTGGACGGAACCGTTCAGCTGATTGACGGCCGTGAGCTCACCGCGCGCCCGCACCTTCGCGCCAACCTTGACTGGCGTAATGAAGCGCACCTTGTTGTAGCCGTAGTTGATGGCCATGGCGATGTTGTCCACCCGGTACAACTGGTGCGAGAAGTGCGGCAGCAGCGACAAGGTCAGCAGGCCGTGGGCGATGGTGCCACCGAACGGGCCGTTGGCCGCCTTCTCGGGGTCGACGTGGATCCACTGATGGTCGTCGGTGGCGTCGGCAAACAGGTTGACGCGGTCTTGAGTGATCTCCAGCCATTCGGTGGGACCGAATTGACTGCCTCTTGCCGCCGCGAACTCAACCAGACCCTCGAAGACCTTCACCGCACTCCTTAGAAATGATGCCGTTTCACTATGTGTAGCGCGTGGGGTATCCGGGACACCAGGGGGTACCCCGCTCCGGCATCCGTAGGCAGCGAAACGTGGGCGGAATCGAGCTTCCGACGCGGTCTGCAGGCCCACTTGCAGAAGCGCGTGGGAAACTCATTGCCTCGATTCCCGCCACCCACCAACCCCTGCGCGACGTTTGCCATCATCTCGCGATGACTACCGGACTGCAGGCATACCGGAAACTGTGGTAAGAAACTAATTCGCTAGGCTCAAGTTCCGATGCTTTAACGAGCAAACAACGGTCAATACTAGATCAACGCAATGGCTCGAAACGGCCACGAACAAGCGATACTTAGCGGGTATTTGCTACCCGTTGGATGCGCATATGCAGCGGCGCGTACGACAGCTGGGCCGCAGGGAGAAC
Source organism: Mycobacterium sp. URHB0044 (assembly GCF_000620625.1). Classification (GTDB taxonomy): domain Bacteria; phylum Actinomycetota; class Actinomycetes; order Mycobacteriales; family Mycobacteriaceae; genus Mycobacterium. The sequence continues at coordinate 276,341 of NZ_JIAW01000004.1, forward strand.
GGACACGTATGAGTGTTTCCACGCTGGATGCCAGCGATGCCGCTCCCCTTTGCCTAGACGGCAGCATCGAGTGGTCCGACCCGGACACGGAGTGCACGCTCGTGGTGTCCGAGCCGAAGTCCGAGCCGACACTGTGGGCCGAATACGTACGCGGAGCGCAGGACAGCTACCGCAAGCACGGCGTGGAACGCGCACTTGACCAGGCGTCATTGCGCCATCCCAGCGAAACTTCGCTGTTCCTCGGCGCCGTCGACCAGTCCGGCCGAATGGTCGCAGGCGTCCGCGCGAAGGGTCCCTACCTGGATGCCGACGAATCACACGCCACCATCGAGTGGGCCGGACAACCCGGTTTGCCCACGGTGAGAAAGTTGATCGCCGATCGAATACCGTTCGGCGTCGTGGAAATTAAAACGGCGTGGGTTGGCGATGATCCGGATCGAAATCGTTCGCTCACCAACGCCCTCGCCCGCTTTCCTTTGCATTCGACGATGTTGCTCGATGCGAAATTCGCCTTGGCCACTAGTGGGGACCACGTACTGGCTCGATGGCGCTCCTCGGGCGGGGTGGTGGCGTCGCAGGTTCCAGCCACGCCGTATCCGGACGAGCGATACCAGACCAAGATGATGTGGTGGGATCGGAGCACGTTCTCCCAGCATGCGGTGCCTCGGCAGATCTCGCGGATCGCAGCGGAGTTCCGGCTCCTGGCACGGCACCTGGACCGATCCGGGGAGTCCGTGCCGGTGGCCGGAGGGCAGCAATGACGGTCCATGCGGACCGGGATCAGGATCAACACCGAGCAATCATTCTCGACCCCCTCGATGCCGCTCAGAACACGTTGCTGGCCGAGCTGCGAGGCGATGCAGGCGTCGTCTTCACCGAGCACCTGGACCAACAGCGTGCCGCCCTGCGGGGGTTGATCCCGCCTCCCGGCCAGGAGCTGATCGACGAACCGACTCGCTGGGCCTACTACCCGTGGCGCCGGGCGGTCGTCGGCATCCTCGGTTCTGCTGCCTACCGACGGCTGCGACTGGACCGGAATCGTCACCTCATCACCGCGGAGGAACAGGAGCGGCTCGGCACGCTGAGAGTCGGCGTCATCGGACTGAGCGTCGGGCACGCCGTCGCACATACCCTCGCGGCGCAAGGCCTGTGCGGCGAACTGCGGCTTGCCGACTTCGACGAGATCGAGTTGACGAATCTCAACCGGGTCCCGGCTTCGGTGTTCGACCAGGGCCTCAACAAGGCAATCGTCGCGGCCAGGCGCATCGCCGAGCTGGATCCCTACCTTTCGGTGACGGTAGACACGACCGGCGTCACGCCGGAGTCCGTCGACGAATTCCTGGACGGTTTGGACGTCGTCGTCGAGGAGTGCGATTCCCTAGACGCCAAGGTTCTGGTGCGCGAAAGGGCCCGGGCCAAGCGCATTCCCGTGTTGATGGCCACCAGCGACAGGGGGCTGATGGACGTGGAGCGCTTCGACCTCGACCCGACGCGTCCGGTCCTGCACGGCCTGCTCGGCGGTCTCGCCGCCGCCGACCTCGCGAACCTGTCCGCCGAGGACAAGGTCCCGCACGTGCTGCGGCTCCTCGACGCGGATGGACTTTCGCCGCGCATGGCGGCGTCGCTGTTCGAGGTGGGCAAGACGCTGTCCACCTGGCCACAGCTGTCGGGCGAAGTGTCGCTCGGGGCTGCCGTGGTTGCCGAGGCCGTGCGGCGGATCGGACTGCGCGAACACCTGCCCTCCGGCCGGGTACGGATCGACGCGGGTGCCGTGCTCGATCGAATCGACGACCCGCTCACCCATCCCGATCCCCCATCGGCCACCCCGGTCGACGACGATCCGGAGCCGCCCGCTGAGTTGTCCGGCGCCGTTGCCGCCGCAGCCCTGCGCGCCCCCTCCGGTGGAAACGCTCAGCCGTGGCACGTCGAGGTGGCCGACAGCTCCGTGACGCTTCGCCTCGCCACCGAGTACACGTCGACCATGGACGTGGGGTTCCGCGCCAGCGCCGTCGCGATGGGCGCGGCAACCTTCAACGCCCGCGTCGCCGTCGCGGCTCGTGGACACCGCGGCGAAGTCACCCTCGCACCGGGCGGCGAGCACACACCGCTGATCGCCACCGTGCGGTGGGCAAGCGGCGAGGAACCCGAACTGGCCGACCTCCACGAACCCATGCTGGCGCGGGAGACCAACCGCCACCACGGGACATCCGTTCCAATCGGCGACGACCTCGCGACCGCGCTGAGGACGGCCGCCGAACGAGAAGGGGCCAGCCTGCGACTCCTGACGTCGCGCAACGAAATCCAGTCCAGCGCCGCGCTTCTTGCCGCAGCCGACCGGATTCGGTATCTCACACCGCACCTGCACGCCGAGATGTTCGCCGAGATTCGCTGGCCACTCGACCCAGCACCCGAGTCCGGCATCGACGTACGCAGCCTGGAGCTGTCCCCTGCGGACTTCGCCGTGCTGAACGTGCTCCGGCGCCCCGAGGTGGTGGCCCAGCTCGCCGAGTGGGACGCCGGCGAGGTGCTCGGCGAAGACACCCGCGACAGGGTGAATGCCGGTGCCGCAGTCGGCGTCGTCTCGATGCGCGGCGACACACTGGCCGACTATGCGCGGGCCGGATCGGCAGTGGAGGCCGTCTGGATCACCGCGGGGCGGTACGGCTTGGCCGTACAACCGGTTTCACCGGTCTTCCTCTACGCCCATGGCCGCCGCGACATGGCGGAGTTGTCGCCGGCCTTCCAGCACGAGCTCGAGCGACTGCAATACAATTTCCGAGAATTGGCGAGCACACCACCGGACGAGTCGCAGGCACTGGTGCTCAGGTTTACCAGGGCCCCGCGACCGTCGGTACGCAGCCGCCGCCGCGCGAATCGCCAGTGCCTTCCTCCGCAAGGCTGACGAGATACCGGAGGAACGGGTGCCAAGCAGCCTCGACGTCGTCGTCACCGAAGTCGCAACGCGACTCATGGCGGTCGATGCCGCGACCTCGCCGGCGGTGAGCCAGCAGGTGCTGGGCGAGCTCGTCGCCCACTTCGACGTCAATGTCAGCTTTCTGCGCCACAATGACCACCGCATTCATGCCACCAGGCTGATCGCCGAGTGGCCGCCGCGGCCAGCGATCTCGGAAGTCGATCCGCTCGAACTGATCTACTTCGCCGACGCCGACCCGGTTTTCGCGCTCGCGGAGAACCTCCGCGAGCCGACGGTGTTTCGCGCCGAGTCGACCGAGGACTACCAACGCACCATCGAAGAGGGCAGGCAGGTGCCCACCACCTCCATGGCATGCGTGCCGTTGTTGTCCGGTGAGGTCACGACGGGGGTGCTCGGTTTCGTCAAATTTGGCATCCGCGAATGGAGTACGGCAGAACTCAATGCGTTGATGGCGATCGCGTCACTATTCGCACAGGTGCAGGCGCGTGTGGAAGCCGAAGACCAACTTCGGTACCTGGCCGAGCATGACGACCTGACGGGGCTACACAATCGCCGCGCGCTGCTGAGACACCTCGAGGCGCGACTGATGCCGGGGCAGCCTGGTCCCGTTTCGGCGCTGTTCATAGATCTGGACAGGCTGAAGGCCATCAACGACTACCTCGGCCACACGGCAGGCGACCGCTTCATCCGGGCGCTGGCCGACCGACTGGAGGAGGCGACCAGAGGCCAGGACATGATCGCGCGTCTCGGAGGCGATGAGTTCGTGGTGGTACCCGCATCGCCCCTGTCGACGGAGGCGGCTGAAGCGCTGGGCTCCCGACTGCAATCGATCCTGCGCGAACGGGTCACGATCGACGGCGAAATGCTCACGCGGACGGTGAGCATCGGCGTCGCCCTCGGCATGCCGGGGCGAGACACCACCTCGGATTTGATTCGCCGCGCCGACCAGGCCGTGCTCACGGCGAAGGGCGCGGGCGGGAACCAGGTTGCGGTGTTCTCCGCCGAGATGTCGCTGAAGTCGGAGTTCCGCAACGACATCGAGTTGCATCTGCAGAGCGTCATCGAAAACGGCGCGCTGTTCCTGCGATATCTACCCGAGATCGACATGCGCACGGGTGAGGTGCTCGCCACGGAGGCGTTGGTCCGATGGCAGCATCCGACCCGCGGACTGCTCTCGCCTGCCTCCTTCATCGCGGTCGCCGAATCCATCAATCTCGCAGGGGAACTCGGGCGGTGGGTAATGCGCACCGCATGTGCAGAGTTCGCCAGGTGGCGTTCCCGCGGCTTCGGCCTCGACACCGTCTTGCGGTTGAACGTCTCTCCGGTGCAACTGGTTTCGGATGGCTTCGTCGAGTCCGTGGCCAGCACCCTGCGCGAGTTCGATCTCGAGCCGGGTTCGGTGTGTCTGGAGATCACCGAGAGCGTGGTGGTCCAGGACCTGGAGACCACCAGCATCACGTTGGCAGGTCTCAAGCGGGCGGGCGTCCAGCTCGCTATCGACGACTTCGGCACCGGCTACAGCGTGTTCTCACATCTCAAGGCCTTGCCCGTCGACCTGCTGAAGATCGACCGGGGATTCGTCGCGGACCTTGGCGCCAATCCCGACGACCTTGCGATCGTTCGGGCCATCATCGCGCTTGCAGAGGCGTTCGGACTTCAGCTGGTCGCCGAGGGTGTCGAGACAGAGGCCGCCGCGGTCACGCTGCTGCGCCATGGCTGCCACCGCGCGCAGGGGTTCCTGCTGTCGCATCCCCTCAGCGGGGAGGACATGGAGGCGCTATTGGCCAAAGGACGGGTGCCCGTGCACTTTTCGGTAACGCCAAGCGTCTGACGGCACTTGCCGGGACTCGTGCAGATGGCCGCGCAGCTGGCGGCCCGACGCCGCGCAAACCGGCCGATCGACGACCGGCGCTGCCACGGTGGTGACCAGCTCGACGCGCGCGAAGCGGCTGGCGGTCCGCCCGACGAGGCACACCTGCTTGCAGTCATCCGAGGACGGGTCGTCGTTCAGGCGCACGCTCGGAGCCTGTTCGTGCTCGGGGGGTGACAACGTCACGCCGCGGCGGGTGCGCACGGCGAATGGGCCGTCGGGCGTGTCGAGCACGACGCCGACGATGATGTCCTCATCCCAGACCAGCCGTTGCAGCGGACTGGCCGCGAGCACCTCGACATCGCGCTCACCTGCCTGCGCGGCCATCCAGCCGAGCAACTCGTGTTCGCCGAGACCGTCGTACCAGTCCAGTTCGCCGAGCGGCGTGACCGCGACGAACTCACCATCGGACGAGCGCATCCTCGGGTGTTTCACATCGACGACGAATGAGGACAACAGTCCGTACGGCGAACCGAGGCATTGGCCATCCCACGTCCGGATCGCGGCACCGAAGAAGGGCTCGACGGTGCGCTCGTCGGCCGTCCACTCGCTTGCCACCCGCGTCGGCACCCGTGCGGTGTCCGCGCCGTGAGCCAGCGGGACGAGGCCCTCGGTGAGGGCCGAGAAGTACTCATTGGTGTCGACGTCGACCGTCTCGTGCTGCAGCCACCCGCCTAGGGATCCGACACGCCGACGGGTGACCAGCGACGATCCGTCATGGTCGCGACCGGGTGCCGTGCTCGCGACGATCACGTCCGCACCGGCGTCGACGGCGGCAATGGCGCTTGCCAGGCCACCGACCCCGGCACCGATGCAAACCAGGTCGACTTCTGTGTCCCACATCTGCGTTGACTACCTCGTCTCTGCTGGAGCGGAGCGGTGATTCTGGTGTGGGCGCAGCCGCAGACCGAGAGTCATCACAACGCGTACTTTACATACCTTTGGAATGTTCTGCTGCCCTGGTGATGACTTAAAGTCTGGAGCAAAATTGGTCACCGTCCCCCGGGGCGTCAAACAGGAGAAATGCCGGGAATCGAGTAATCATCGGTCGGCTGGAGATTGGGAAGGCGTAGTGGTGACCGAGCAGGTCGACGGACGGGGCGGGACGACGCGGCTGCAGATCCTGCATGCCGCGGCTCACCAGTTCGCCGCCCGTCCCTACAGCGAGGTAAACCTCGATGACATCCTGGCCAGTGCGGACGTGACCAAGGGCGCCCTCTACTCCCACTTCCGGTCGAAACACGCGCTGGCCGCCGCGATCGTCGAACACCGCGGCGAACTGGACAAGGTGGCGTTCGAACAATCGTCGAATCGCGGACTCCGAGGATTCGAGACCATGATCGATGTCGCCTACATGATCGCCGTGGCCGACATCTCCGAGGACATGTGCCGCGCCGGTCTCAATCTGCTCGAGTCCATCGGCCGCTTCGACGGGCTTCAGGCAAAGGTTCTCGACAACTGGGTAGTCGCCTTCGCGGCGATGACACGCCGTGCCATCGCCGAAGGAGACGTGGTCGCCGGAAGCGACCCAGAGCACGTGGCACGGTTGATGGTCGCGTTGTATCTCGGCCTGCGTCAGACGAGCAATCTCGACGAACCCGACACGTACATCGGTCATTTCGAGTCGGCCTGGCTAATGGTCCTGTCCGGCTTCGCGAACCCTGAAAGCATCGCTTACTTCGCGGGGTTCATCCGACGCCGCTCGGCACTCGCGATCAAGAATACCGTCCCTTTGCACGCCGACAATCTATGATCCGATGGACGCCGAAGGCGCGGTCGATATCAGCTGATGGAGGTGCACGAAGATGGTGCGCCAGGCCAGATCCGAAGCCACCCGGCGAAGGATCATCGATTCAGCCGTAGAGCTCATCAACGAGATTGGTTATCCCGCTAGCGGACTGGCCGACATCATCGAGCGTGCGGAACTCACGAAGGGCGCCCTCTACTACCACTTCGACTCGAAGGAGGCGGTGGCCACCGCCATCATCGAGGAAGGCACCGCCACGGTGGTCGGCGCCTACCGCTCCGCCGCCAGAACGAGTTCCCCCGCGCTGGAGAACATCGTGCACGGCATCTTCACGGTTGCCGATGCCATCAACGCCGACAGCGTCGCTGAGGCGGCGTGTCGGCTGCTGCGCACCTTCGGCGGATTCAATCCGGTCGCCAAGGCGACGTACGGCATCCTCCAAGACGAGCTCGCCGTCGGCGTGACGTCCGCCCTCGAGGAGGGCGACCTCCGGTCCGACATCGAGGCCGACACGATCGTCGCCGCGGTCCTCGCCTCGATGCTGGGAGCAGAAATGGTCTCGAGCGCGTTGGCCGACGGCCGCGATCTGCGCCGGCGTTTCGCACTCAACTTGGAGGTCCTGCTGCCTGCGATCGTCCGTGCCGACTCGCTGAACTACTACCGGGAGTTCCTCGCTCGTCAGTCGATGCGCAACTCGCCGTCGAGCCGATAGCCGGCCGTCAGAGCCCGTCGGACCACAGCTTCTCGGTGAGATCCTGGAACGTGGCGAGCGCGACGGGATCATTGCCCCGAAGCAGCGCCGACTTGCTCATCCGAGCGCGCACGATCGAACCGTCCCGATGGCGCAACGCGACGACCAGGCCGGCGTGGGCGCGCAGAACGGACAACACCGATTCGTCGGTCGGCATCGTGTGAAACAGTCGTCGGAACGTCGAGTTCGTCACTTCGTCGACGTCCCTGCCCACCATCTCGCCGAAGGCGCCGTTGGCGAAGAGCACCGAGCCGTCCTCGGCGATCGCCAGGACGGGCACCGGAAATCGCTCCAACACCACCAACGCGGGCAATTCGGTCAGGAGTGCCATCGGCGACTTCGCGGTCTCCCCTTCTCGACGCCTCTCCACGAGTCGATTATCGCCCCCGGCCCACGACGCGGGTCTGAGTTGGGTAACTAGGTTTACTCTGTCCGTACCAAGTTTCGACAGACGGGGAACCCATGGACCTGACGTGGTCGGCGGCCGACATCGCCTTTCGCGACGAGGTGCGCGCATTTCTGGACGACAAGCTGACTCCTGATCTACGGCGGGCCGGTCGGCTGATGACGAGCGTCTACAGCGACCACGACGCGAGCCTGGAGTGGCAGCGAATTCTGCACGATCGCGGCTGGGCGGCGCCGGCGTGGCCCGTGGAATACGGCGGCTGCGACTGGAGCCTGACGCAGCACTACGTCTTCAGCCGAGAGTCGACGCTGGCGGGCGCACCGGCGTTGTCTCCGATGGGAATCCGCATGGTGGCGCACGCGATCATCGCCTACGGCACGCAGGAGCAGAAGGACTTCTTCCTGCCCCGCATCCTGACCGGCGAAGTGTTCTTCTGTCAGGGCTACTCCGAGCCGGAGTCGGGTTCGGACCTGGCATCGCTATCGATGGCCGCCGTCTCAGATGGTGATGACCTCATTTGCACCGGCAGCAAGATCTGGACCACCCACGCCCGCGAAGCCAACTGGATGTTCGGTCTGGTGCGCACGTCGCGCACCGGCAAGAAGCAGCAGGGCATCACGTTCGTGTTGATCGACATGGCTTCGCCCGGCATCCAGATCCGGCCGCTCGTCATGACGTCGGGCGAGGAGATCCAGAATCAGGTCTTCTTCGACGAGGTGCGCGTGCCGAAGACCAACGTGATCGGCGAGATCGACGACGGGTGGACCGTCGCCAAGTATCTGCTCGAGTTCGAGCGCGGCGGCGGTGCGCATGCACCCGCGTTGCAGGTGATGGCCGAACACGTGGCGACCGCCGCGGCAGGCCAGCCGGGTCCCGGCGGCGGCCCGCTGCTCGACGACCCGGCGTTCGCCACCAAGCTCGCCGACACACGAATCCGTACCGACGTATTGGAGATCCTCGAGTACCGGGTGCTGGCCGCGATGGCCGGCGGCGGGCACCCCGGCTCGGCGTCGTCGATGCTCAAGATCCTGTCGACCGAGCTCAGTCAGGCGCTCACCGAACTGGCGATGGAGGCGGCGGGGCCACGCGGCCGCGCCTACCAACCGCACGCGACGTGTCCGGGCGGGCCGGTATCCGAATTCGAGCCACCGCCGGACGGTTACGTCAGCGGTGAGCCGTGGCAGGCGGCGGCACCGCTGCGGTACTTCAACGACCGAGCGGGCTCGATCTACGCGGGTAGCAACGAAATTCAGCGCAACATTCTGGCGAAGGCAGCTCTGGGACTCTAAATGGACTTCACCCTCTCCCACGAACAGGAACTCCTGCGCGACGGCCTGACCCGGTTTCTGGCGACGCGCTACGACCTCGAGAAGAGCCGGTCGGCGGCGAAGACGGGCGCAGGTTGGCAGCCCGACGTCTGGCGTGCGCTCGCCGAGGAGCTCGGCGTCCTCGGCGCCGCCCTTCCGGAGGACGTCGGCGGAATCGGCGGCGGGCCGGTCGAGATGATGATCATCGCGGAGGCACTTGGCCATGCCTTGGTCGTCGAGCCGTACGTGGACACCGCGGTGGTGGCCGCGGGTCTGCTCCGCCGCGCGGGCGGCGACACCGCCACCGCCCTGCTCGCGCGGATCGCCGACGGCCAGGCAATCGTGGTGCTGGCCGCCGCCGAAGCGGAATCCGGGGACCGCTGGCAGGACGCCGCGACCACCGCACGCCGGGACGGAGCCGACTGGGTCCTCGACGGCGCCAAGATCATGGTCTGCCACGCCCCGCTGGCCACGCATCTGCTGGTCACCGCCCGCACCGGCGCAGGTCTGTCGCTGTTCTGCGTCGAAACCGGCACGGCCGGCATCGAGGTCCACGGCTTCCGCACGGTCGACGACCGTCGGGCCGCCGACCTGGTCTTCAGCGGGGTGCGGCTGCCCGCCGACGCGCTGCTCGGCGGGGACGGGCAGGCGTGGCCGTCGGTCGATCATGCCCGTGACGAAGGTGCGGCCGCCGTGTGCGCGGAGGCGGTCGGTAACATGCGAAAGGTGTTGGCCGACACCGTCGAATACTGCAAGCAGCGGCAACAGTTCGGGCAGCCGATCGGCAGCTTCCAGGTGCTGCAGCATCGGATGGTCGACATGCACATGGAGCTCGAGCAATCCATCGCCGCCACGTACCTGGCAGTGCTGAACCTCGAAGCCGAGGCCGCGGTCCGAGCGCGTGCGGTGTCGGCGGCCAAGGCCACGATCGGCAGAGCGGCACGGTTCGTCGGCCAGAACGCCGTGCAATTGCACGGGGGCATGGGAATGACCGAGGAACTGGCGATCGGGCACTACTTCAAGCGGCTGACGGCCGTGCAGTACGAGTTCGGGTCGACCGATCAGCACGTCGCGCGGTATGTGGAGCTGACCAGGGCGTGAGTCTTCGCGGATGGGTGTTGTTCGCTGCGATGAGCGTGATCTGGGGTATCCCCTATCTGCTGATCAAGGTTGCGGTGGAGGGTGTTTCGCCGCCCGTTCTGGTGCTGGCGCGGACCGCGATCGGTGCGGCCGTGCTGTTGCCGCTGGCCCTGTCGCGGGCCGCGTGGGCTCCGGTGCTGCGGCACTGGCGCCCGGTTTTGGTCTTCGCGTTCTTCGAGATCATCGCCGCCTGGTTGCTGCTGACCGACGCCGAGCGCCGCATCTCCAGTTCGTTGACCGGTCTCCTTATCGCAGCGGCACCGATCATCGCCGCGGTGCTCGACCGGTTCACCGGTGGCGAAACGACATTCGGGATCAAACGGATCGCCGGTCTGGCGCTCGGGATCGTCGGTGTCGCCGTGCTGGCGGGCCCCGAACTCACGGGCGGCAGCGCCTGGCCGGTGACGGAGGTGTTGTTGGTCGCGGTCTGCTACGCGATCGCTCCCCTGGTCGCCGCGCGCTATCTGGGCGACGTGCCGACACTGCCGATGACGGCCGCGTGCCTCGGCTTTGCCGCGCTGGTGTACGCCGGGCCGGCGGCGGCGACGTGGCCCGACCAGATGCCAAGCACGCGAGTTCTATTGGCACTCGCCGCACTTGCCGTGATTTGCACCGCACTGGCGTTCATCGTCTTCTTCGCGCTGATCCGCGAGGTCGGTGCCGCCCGCGCACTGGTGTTCACCTACGTCAATCCCGCGGTGGCACTCGCGGCAGGAGTGATCGTCCTGAACGAGCCCTTGACTCCGTGGAACGTCGCGGGACTGGGCCTGATCCTCGCCGGGTTGGTGTTGGCTACCCGGCGGGCCGACGCGGAGCCGGTTGTGTCGGAACCGACTCAAGCCGGGCCACGCTGAACCGGTCGGCGACCGTCAACGCACCCGGAGGGCAACGCCTTCGGTGACGGCGAGCAGCTGCTCGTAGGTGAGCGGCATGACCGAGTCCGCAGTCCCGGCCGCGGTCCAGATGACGGCGTACTGAGCGAGTGACTCGTCGACGACGGTGCGCAGCCGGCTCGGATGACCCAGAGGTGCGACGCCGCCGATGACTTGGCCCGTCGCGTTGCGGACCATCCGCGGATTCGCCTTGGCGATCGTCTCGGCGCCCAGTGTCTTGGCCAGCAGCTCGGTATCGACGCGCTGCGCGCCGCTGGCCATGACCAGCAGGGGTCCGCCGTCGCAGTCGAAGACCAGGCTATTGGCGATCGCCCCGACCTCACAGCCGAGCTGCGCGGCAGCGGCGGCCGCGGTCTTCGCGTCGGCGTCGAGAATGCGGATGGCCGGCTGCACGCCCGCCTCAGCGAGTGCTTGCGCGACGCGCGAGTTCCGTTCGTTCACTTCGGATCCCGGGAGTTCCTCATTGGCACACCTCGTCATCGACGTACAGAGTCGGTCACAAGCTACTTCAGTGCCGACAATAACCGAGGCGCTGGCGCGTCACAGCGCGCCACGCTTCGCGACCCATCGGTGCTGAAAGTCCAAGACCGTTGCCGCCGTGTCGAAATCAGCATCGTAGTGTAGAACCGTCAGCCTGTGGGCCGCGGCCATGGCCGCGGTGAGGAGGTCTGCCACACCCACAGATCTATGTTTGCCCGACATCGCCAGCTGGAACTGAGCTTCGAGCGCCGTTTGCCAATGTTGGTCATTGGTTGGCAGATACTCGTAAACGGCCCTGCGTCGGTCTCTCACGCGAGCGAACTCTCGGGCGGATCGGACACTGTAAAAGGCCTCGGCATCGAGGACCGGCGTGGTAGCTACCAGGCCGGAGTCGATGACGGGAGCCAACAGTTCGGCGACGGCTGGAATCCCCATTCGTGCGGCGGCACTGGTGTCGACCAAGTACCGCGCCGTCACCGCCACACGTCGTCCCGTGCGCCGCGGTCTGTCATCTCGGCCATACCACCCGACATGAGCCACTCGATTTCACGTGCCCGTGCGGCGCGGGTTGCGGCCAACTGCAATGCAGACCGTACGGTGTCGGCGATTCCGGTCGTGCCGAGTTCCCGCTTCGCGGCCTCAAGGAGCTCGTCCTCGATGTCGATGAGTCGCTTGGTCACCCGAATGCCTCCTATATACATCACGCACTCCGCGTATATAGTAGCCGCAGCTGCGCGCAGGCATCCTGGAAGCGGTTCCAAGAAGCACCATCGGGCTGCAAAGGCGTACTCATGGGGCCCTTCGTGCGCATGCGAATCCAGTCAATCGCATTGTGGACGCCCTTGGCGAGGTCGAGCTCCGGCACCTGCAAAGCGCCCCGACACCTCAATAACTGCTCCTCGTAGCGATCGTCCCAGCAATCCGTCCGCCACCCAGGCCATCGATCATCGATCGCATCGAACAGACCCCGCGCCTCAGAGGTGGTCCACACACCTACCGACCGGGCTGGCACGTCGACATGGACGCCGCTCTCTGGAATCGCAAGACGGCGCATCCTGGTAAACCCCTTGCCCGGAAGGGTTTTCAGCATCGACGGCCCCTGCCATCCGGCGCTGTAACCCCACCACAGCGGCCACAGCCGCAGGGCTCCATCTTCGCCCACGACTGATACGACATGGCAGAGTCCGTCTCGTCCGCGGGCGCGCTGCAATGGTTGGCCGACCCTGCCGGTCTCCCATCTCCGCTCGGCTTCGACGTACGCGGCCAGCTCATCTGTCCCTCCGTACGCCCAGCCGACCGAGTAGTCGGGCCAGGTGATTCCGAGTGCGGCCAGCATCGCCCGCCGCTCCGGCATGGTCGTCATGAGCTCGTCGCCGAAGAACAAGAGCCGGCGTGCGTCGAGGTCGACCAGCGCTCCGCCTTCCGCCCACGTGGGACTGGTCCACTCGTCCCGTGGGCACCGCCGGTGCAACGTGATGTAGCTCAAGGCAAATTCCGGCCCGAACGCGAGCGCATCGAGCATGCAACAGCCAGCCGTATTCGAATAGTGCAGCTGCCACTGACCGTTCTCCACGATCACCAGGTTGGCTCGATTGCCCATCGTGATCACTCCTCGTCGCAGTTGTTGCGACGACCATCACTCGGAGCGACGACAAGCCAGGAGCGCTAGTGGCGACTCATCCACAGAGCGCGTTTCATCCACAACCGGACGCATCAGGCCTTGGCGAGTTGCTTCTGCTCGTACAGCCGCGCCCACTCCTTGCGCGGCCGGATCGACACGTCGACGTCGGTCGCCTTCGCCCGCAGCGCCTTCACGGTGGCCTGCTCGCGAGGGGTGCGCGCGAACGGATCCCAACCGAAGAAGCGGCAGGAGTTCTCCCACGTGATCTTGTTGATGTCCGAGTCGTCGGCGCCCGCTGCGTTCAACTCGGCGAGCACCTGTTCGGGCGCGTCGGGCCAGAAGCAGTCGGAGTGCGGGTAGTCGCACTCCCATGCGATGTTGTCGATGCCGATCTCGTGGCGCAGCTTCAGCGAGGTCTTGTCGGTGACGTAGCAGGCCAGCGAATGGTCGCGGAACACGTCGCTGGGCAGCTTGTCCCCGAAGTCGCGGCGCAGCCACTTCTGGTTCGTGTAGTGCCGGTCGCTGCGATCGAGATAGAACGGGATCCAGCCGATGCCGCCTTCCGAGAAGGCGAACTTCAGGTCGGGATAGTTGCGCATCGCGGGGCCCCACAACAGATCCTGCGCGCACATCGCCGACACCTGGGTGGCCAGGATGATGAGGTTGTCGATCGGCGCGTTGGGCGCCATGCTGATCGCCCCGAAGCCGGTGCCGATGTGCAGGCACATCACCACGTTCTCCTCCGAGAGCGTCCGGAACACCGGGCCCCAGTAGTCCTCGTCGTGATAGCTGGGCAGCCCCTCCAGGTGCGGAAGCTCGGGCATCGTCACGGCCCGGCAGCCCTTCGCCGCCACCCGGCGGATCTCGTTGCACATCCCCTCGGGCGTCCACGTCGGCAGGATCGCGATGGGGATGAAGCGGTCCGGGTAGGAACCGGCCCACTCGTCGATGTGCCAGTCGTTGTACGCCGACACCATCACCAGCGTGACGTCCTCCCGCGTCATGTTCAGGTGCCGGGCGGAGAAGCCGGTGAACGTCGGGAAGCACATCGAGGCGAGGATGCCGTTGCGGTTCATGTCGCGAACGCGTTCGTGGACGTCGTAGACGCCGGGCCGCATCTCGGCGAAACCCGCGGGATCACGGCCCCACTCCTCTGCCGGCCAGGACACGACCGCGTTGAGCCCGCTGACGCCCTGCGGCCGGCCCTGGTACATCCACTGGTCGACGCCCTTGTCGTCGGTGACGACGATGGGTGCCTCGGATTTGTACTTGGCAGGGACGTGGTTGAGGAACATGTCCGGCGGCTCCACGACGTGGTCGTCGATGCTCACCAGGATCAGGTCTTCGGTCTGCATACCCAAGTAGTACCGTCTAGCGGTGTGACCGTCTCTGCGCTTTCGGACAGAGGTTTATCCGAATCGGCCAAGATTCCCCGGCCCGTGATCGAACTTCGCCGAGGTGGCCGTGCGCTCGCCGGTAGCTACCTCTACGAGGGCGACGGGCTCATCACCGGCTGGCACTCCCACGAGGTGCACCAGATCGAGTACGCGGTGCACGGCGTGGTCGAGGTGGAGACCGACTCCGCGCACTATCTGCTGCCTCCGCAGCAGGCGGCCTGGATCCCGGTCGGGCTGGAACACCAGGCCGTGATGAATCCCGACGTCAAGACCGTCGCGGTGATGTTCGACCCGCAACTCATTCCCGACGGCGGTGACCGGGCGCGGATCATCGCGGTGTCGCCGCTGATCCGCGAGATGATGATCTACGGGCTGCGGTGGCCGATCGACCGTGCGCATGGCGATGACGTCTCGGACGGCTTCTTCCGCACCCTGGCCGATCTCGTCTCCGAGGCCCTCGACCACGAGGCGCCGTTGAGCCTGCCGACGTCGGACCATCCAATCGTCGCGGCGGCCCTGGCCCATACCAAGCAGCACCTCGACTCCGTGACCGCCGACGAGGTATGCCGCGCCGTCTCGGTGTCCGAGCGGACGTTGCGCCGCCTGTTCGCCGACACGCTCGGACTGTCGTGGCGCACTTACCTGCTGCACGCGCGCATGTTGCGGGCCATGGCGCTGCTCGCGGCGCCCGAACAGTCGGTGCAGGAGACCGCGACGGCGGTCGGGTTCGACAGCTTGAGCTCGTTCACCAGGGCGTTCACGCTGTTCAGCGGAGAGACGCCATCGACGTACCGCAAAAGAGTTGGCGGAGCAGGGATTTGACGGAACCTCGGCCTACGACTCGATCGCTTGGTCGTTGCCGCTGCGTCGAGTCAGTCCGTCCCGCAGGAGTGTGTTGACGGAGTTTTGCCATCGTTGCAGCTGCTCGGACGTGTTGAAGGGTTCGGGGAGATGGCGTTCGATGTGACCACGCAGGATGAGCGCGCCGAGGGCCAACACGAGGGAGTTGAGGGCGGCCCACGTCAGGTCGAGGTCCGGGCCCGTCTCACCGTGTTCGCTGCGCCGGACCCAGCGGGCGGTCCCCTGCGCCACCAGGGTGTCGAACACCGCGATTCCCAGCGGGGTCCCTTCGACGATCGCGTGACCGATGTAGTCGGCCACGTCTGGCTGCTCGGCGATGAACTGGGTCACCTTCTTCCCGACGTCGGCGATCGAATCGGCGGGCGGCTCGGGGATGGGTTCGGACAACGTCGCGCTCACCACAGCCAGCACATGTTCGTCGACGGCTTTGATGAGGCCGGCCTTCGTCACGAAGTGGTGCTGTACCAGTCCCAGGGACACCCCGGCCGCAGAGGCAACGCTGCGCAACGTCGTGGCCGACGTGCCGACGGTCGCGAAGCTCGTCAGAGCGGCATCGCGTATCCGCTCGAACGTCGAGGGCTCGTCCTGACCGACTCGATCAGTCTCCGACTGCCCGGTCACACCACCAGAGTAGACAATACGCGTGTATCGTTTTCCGATACAAACGTATTGTCGACCCGCCGGGTGATGTGGAGGCCAT
The DNA here is from genome assembly GCF_000620625.1 of Mycobacterium sp. URHB0044. GTDB lineage: Bacteria > Actinomycetota > Actinomycetes > Mycobacteriales > Mycobacteriaceae > Mycobacterium. Next base: position 292,449 of record NZ_JIAW01000004.1, read on the forward strand.
CGCAGTGCACGACGGAATGCGGCCCGCCGACACGGCCATCCAGACCAGATCGCGTGAAACACGAAGTTCGATGTCGTTCGAGGGGTCGTCGAACTTCGCGTGCACACGAGATCCCGACCGGTGGACGACGACTGCTGACGAGGGCGCCAAGGCGCTCTGCCGCGCCTGTCCCCGCCGTTGGCTCTGCGCGCAGGACGCCTGCCGGACACCCGGGGCGGAAGGCCTGTGGGCCGGCATCTTCATCCCCGAAGCAGGTCGGGGTCGCCAGTTCGCATTGAGGCAATTGCGCTCCCTGGCCGAGAGCAACGGTTACCCGGTTCGCAGGGCGGCGTCGTAGCGCGAATCGTCTGCACCACGGCCGTCGACCGGTCCCGCCCCAGTACCCTGTCGACGGGATGACTGCCGAACGGATCGACCTGATTCACGAGCTGGTGTCGTCGGCCGCCGCCGCCGTGCCCGACCGGGCCGCGATCATCTCCTCCGATGGCACGGCGACGACCTTCGCCGAGTTCGACCGTCAGGTGTGCTCGGTCGCGGCCTGGGTCGGCCGACGTACGCGCCGCGGCGACCGCGTAGCCGTCATCGCGGACAACAGCGCCGCGTACGCCCTGCTGTATTACGCCGTTCCACGCAGCGGCCGCATCCTGGCGCTGATCAACCAACGGCTCAGCCCCGGGGAGCAGGCTGCCCAGCTGGCATCGGCCCAGCCCACCGTCCTCTTTGGTGATGCGCGCTATCTGAAGGCGCTGCCGAAGGACACCTCGATCACGCACGTCGTGGCGTTCGACGAGCCGGATTGGCAACGCGCGAACGATGATTGGGAGGGTTGCGCCGAGACCGTCGCGCCCGACGACCCCGCCTGGCTGTTGTTCACCAGTGGATCCACTGGGCCGGCGAAGGGCGTGCTGCACACCCATCGCTCGATCACGGCCGCGGTACGGGGCACGATCGCCGGGCGTTCGGTGCAGTCCGGTGGCATCTACCTATTGCCGTTTCCGATGTGCCACGTCGCCGGTTACAACATGTTGGTGCACCACGGCGCGGGCTCCACGGTGCTGCCCGTCGCGGCGTTCCGTCCCGACACCTTCGCCGCGGCAATCAACAGCCACGGCGTGACGTCCTGCTCGCTGGCACCGACGATGCTGCACGCACTGCTCACTCATCTCGAGGAAACAGGAATCGAGCTGCACACGCTGCGCGACATCGCGTACGGCTCCGCCGCGATTCCCGCCGATCTGCTCCGACGTGCGCTGGGGCGTCTCGACGTGAACTTTCATCAGGGTTACGGAATGACCGAAACCGGCGGCAACGTCACGTTTCTCGGTCCCGCCGAGCACCGTGCCGGAGCGCGTGGCGACACCTCGATCCTGTCCACCGCGGGGCGCCCACACGGTGGCGTCGAGATCCGCATCGACTCCGAGAAGGACGGTGTCGGTGAAATTCTCGTTCGCGGTGCGCAAGTCGCGGCCGGTTACTGGCCGGGTGACGTGCCGGCGACGGTCGACGGTTGGTTGCGCACCGGCGACGTCGGCCGCATCGACGGCGATGGTCGTCTCGTCGTGGTCGATCGCCGCAAGGACGTGATCATCACCGGCGGCGAGAACGTGTCGTCACGGGAAGTGGAGGACGTGCTGTCGAGTCACCCGGACGTCGATCAGGTGGCCGTCGTCGGCGTGCCCGACGAGTATTGGGGCGAGGCGATCTGCGCCGTCGTCGTGACCCCTCCGAACCGGCGACCGTCGACCGAGGACCTCACCGCGCACGTCCGGTCGCGGATCGCCGCCTTCAAGCGCCCACGGCACGTGTTGTTCGTCGATGCTCTCCCGTTGACCAGTAACGGCAAGGTCGCGAAAGAGGCTGTGCGGCAATATGCCAGGGCCGAGCTGAGCTAAAGGAGGCGTCCGCTTACGCCTCGTGGCCCGGTTCGACGTCGCGCAGGTCGGAGAACGACAGCCAATCCTCGAAGCCCTCGGGCGACATGCCCGCCACGGGGTCGAGGAGATGTCCGACGTGATCGCCGACGTCGAAGCGGTTCAGGACAAGACCGACGAACCACGCCGACGCGTCCTCGAGGATGGGTAGCCCCTCCGGTCCGGGCCGCCACGCGCACCGTTCGAACTTGTCGATCCGATCGCCCGTCTGCCCACCGAACAACTCGGCCACGTCTCGATGGCGCCGAGATAGGACGTGGACGGCCAGATGCGTCGCGTGCTCAGCGACCCGGTAGGTGCGGTTGCGGCGCGAAAGCCCGATCAAGAACAGCGGCGGGTGAATGCTGGTCTGACTCGCGAACCCGACCAGGCACCCCGCCTGCGCTCCGTCGGCAGCTCGGGTCGTCACCACGAACATCGGGTAGTCCAGCGTGGCCACCAGCCGTTCGAACGCCTGAGTGCTTGGTTCGGTCGTCATCGTCGAGATTCCGCTGCAGCCGATTCAGTTGGCGAGATCGAATGCCTTGACGACCTTGGTGGGCCGGACTCGGACGGTGATCTCGCCGGGAACGGCGTTGCGGCGGCCGAACTCGTCGGCGCGTTCGGCGCCCATGTAACGCGCGCCCGTCCTCGTCGCGATGTCGAGCGCCTCGTCGAGATCGTCGCTGGTGGTCGCCTCGCCCTGGATCTGCACGAAGCCATACGGTGGGTGCGGGTCGTCGACGCACAGGACCACGCGCGGATCACGTGCCAGCGCACGGCCTTTCGCCGTGTCCTTGCCGGTGTTGAATACCAGGTCGCCGCCGTCCACCACGAACCACACCGGCGCCACCAACGGTCGGCCGTCGGCGGCCAGGAATCCGAGCATTCCGGTACGCGTACCGGAGGAAAGGAAGGCGATCACGTCTTCGGAGAGTTCGGCCACCCGACCCACACTAGTCCGGCGACTGCGGATCCGGACGGCGGCGGTTTACGTCTGGCCGTGCTGCTCGCGAAAGGCGATGGTGAGCTGCACACGCGACTTCACGTCCAACTTTCGGAACACGGCCCGAAGATGGGTATTGACCGTGTTCGGGGAGACACCCAACTCCGCCGCGGCGGAGCGGTTGGTGTGCCCTGCGCTGATCAGCTCCACGACACGCAACTCCGTTGGGGTCAGGGCCGCCCAACCCGTCTGCGGCCGGGGCGCCGGATCGAGAATCCGGACTCCGCGGATGCCTTGGCTACGAAGAAGTTTCGCGACGGCGCGACCGCTCGACAGGGCTCCCACCCGTCGATAGATCTCTCCCGCCTCGACGAGCGCCGGGACACCCGCGTCGGGCCGGCCATGGCTCAGCAGCGCCGACCCGAGGTCCTTCAGCGCGTCGGCGAGGACGAGCGGGCGGGGTGATTCCCGAAGGACCCCGACCGCGTCGGCGAGCACACCCGGGTCGTCGGCCAGCAATCCACGGACGTGCAGTGCCGTTCCCGCCAAGGTCGGTACACCCGGATTGCGTTGTGCGACAAGCTCGGCGATATGGGCGGCCTTGCGGGCGAACTCCCGGTTCGCGGCGTCGAGGCCGATGCGGGCCAGCATCCGCATCCACGGGGGTGACCAGGGCCAGGGATCGCGGGACTCCTCTGCCCCGTCGAGAAGCGGCGCCAAAATCGCCAGGCCGCCGTCGTAGTCTCCGGAGGTGGCCTTCAGCCAGCCCTGCATCAGGCGCAGGCGCGGGACACCGCGTCCATCCGTGCCGTCGTCGTCGTCCTCGGCGGAGGCGAACAGCTCCGCCGCCTTCGGAAGGTCGCCGCGGTAGGTCGCCACGGCGGCCAGCACCATGCGTGCGTTGAGCCGAAACCCGTAGTTTCCGGTCTCGTCCGCGAGCCTCAGCAGCGTGCGGGCACCCGCCTCGGCGGCGTCGAAACGGGCCAGGTTGTGGTCCTGCCACATCTGCGCGTAGAGCATCGAGGGCAGCAGGCCGTCGTCATCGTGGGCGTCGCGGATCTTGGCCAGCATCGCCTCGGCGTCGTCGTAGCGGTCGAGATGCTGAAGCGTCCTGATCTCCTCGTCCTGGTACGCCGAATCCGACAACCGCCGCAGGTGGGTGAAGTGGTCAAGGGCTAGTTGGTGTCGACCCTCATTGCGCGCGGCCTCGATCAAGGCCACGACGGCGAGCCGCTGAGAGTAGGCGTCCTGGAGTCGGTGACCCTCGCCGAGCGCTACCCGTGCCATCGCCTCGGCGCTCGCCGCCGACCGTGTCCGGGATGCCGCAAGTGCCTGCGCCGCCGAGAGTTGAGCGCGCAGCACCGCCGAGACACCGTCTCGAACCAAGGCACCGCCGGCGCGCCTCTCCATCTGGACGCAGTCACCGGCGCACCAGAGCGCCCGGCACGCCTGCAGTTCGATCCTGGCGATGGTCTCGGGTTCGACCGCGACTGCGAGCAGCCGGTCCGCCACGGCCAGCGCCTCCCCTTCCCGCTGCACGTTGACCAAGGTCTCGACCGTGCGCTCGCCGGCGAGCAACCACGACGGATGGGTATCGGACGTCAGCGCGAACGCCTGCTGCGCCAGTTCGGCTGCCTGATCGGGCATCGAGGCCATGCACTCGCGGGCCGCCTGTTCCAGCGCGAGGACCGCTTCTTCGTCGTCCTGCACGGCGCTCGCCCGGAAGTGCGGCGCCGCCACCAACACCGACTCTCCAGCGCCGACGACGTAGCGGGCGCAGGCACGGTGTAGCGCCCGGCGATCGTCCGGCCGGATGTCTGCGTATACGGCTTCACGAACCAGGTCGTGGGGGAAGAACACCTCGCCATCGGCGCTGCCGAGCAGCCCGTTGTCGACGCCTTCCCGCACCAACGTTGCCACCTGTGCCTCCGAAACACCGCCGAGCAGATGCGCCGCATCGGTGGTGCTCAAAGCGCGGCCCCACACGGCGGTCAGCCGGATCAGGGCGCCCGCCTGCTCCGAGAGTCCATCGAGTCGACCCCTGACGCCGACCGACAACTCGGCGTGCAGATCGCCGACGCGTTGCCCCCGCTCGTGCCGACGCGCGAGACCGTCGATCACCTGCGCCGCCCAGAAGGGGTTTCCGCCGACCCCGCCGAGTAGACACCGAATGTCCGCCGACGGTTCGGCGCCCAACCGGTCGGAGGCAAGGCCGTCGATGTCGTCGAAGGTGAGTGGACCTAGCGCGATGCGCGTGATGGTCGTGGCACCGTCGGTGCCCGCAATCATCTCTTCGAGTGGATCGCTGGGGACCCACCGGCTGGCGACCGCCCACACCACGGGCGACCCGGCCAGCCGCGCCGGCAGGACGCGCAGCGCGAACCTGGTCAGCCGGTCGGCCCACTGGACGTCGTCGATGGCGATGAGCACCGGAGTGTGCACGGCCAGCTCCTCCAGCACCGCGCTGATCCGGTCGATCAACCACAGCGGTTTGTCGTACAGCGGTGCGAGGCTGGCGAATGCGTCGCCTGACAGCAGCGGTTGAGGGCCGGATCGCAGGGACACCAACAGCGGTGCGCCAGGAGCAATCTGGTCGCCTTGTTCGGCCTTGCCGCCACCCACCTTGAATCCCGCCCGGGATGCCTGTTCGACGACGGCGCGAAGAACCGCGGACTTGCCGATGCCCGGCTCACCACTGATCACCACCAGCGCGCCCTGCCCGGTCCTGGCCGCGCGACGCAACGCGTCGAGCGCGCGCGACATCGCGTCGCTGCGTCCTCGGAGCGCGAACCGAGCCATCAGCCGTCCATCCCATCACGCCCCGTTACGACACCGTCGACGCCGCTCAGCCGGGCGATCCGGCCACTGATCCGCAGCACGGGGATGCTTTGGAGAACGCGGTTGCGCACGAAAGATTCCCCTGGCAATTGCCTGACAGCGGACCGTTCGACCACCTCATCGTCTGCGGCCGCCAAAGATCATCAATTCATGCGATGGGCAGGACGAGCCATCGGTGATTGAGTCATCGCTGCTTGCGAAGTTACTCGCAAGTAAGTTGCGCCGAGTACGCGCTCACACCACCCAAGGGGTTCGCATGCAAGTTGCCGTCCGTCCACACGTCACCGCGGGCGTCGCGCTCGTCGGGGCCAGTCTGATCGCCGCCTCGACCATCTCACCGATGCCGGACATCCACCTGCCGGAAGTGCACCTACCGGCGATCCACACCGCGAACGTCCATCTCGCCGCGCTGGTGAATCCGCTCGAGGTGTACGCCCAGGTCTTCCAGGATGCGCTCGCCAACGCCGGCACCCTGGCCGACAACGCACTGCCGGGGCAGTTGCTCAAGCAGCTGATTGCGAATCAGGTCAGCAGTGCCGCCACGCTCGCCGCGGCCGTGCAGACCACGGGTGGGGACATCGCCACCGCGTTGACCACTCAGGTGCCGCAACTGCTGCAGACCGCCGTCACACAGCTCGCGGCGGGCAACGTCTCGGGCGCGGTGAACAGCCTGCTGCAGGGTCCGCTGGCGGTCGTGCTGCCCGCGGTGGATCTCCTTCCCGCGCTGCAGACGATCCTCACCAAGCCGCTCCAGAATCTGGTCAACGTCGTCAACTCGTTCACCTCCGACCCACTGGCCACCGAACTGCTGCTCAGTGGTTTCATCGCTCCACTGATCAGCACGCCCGCGGCCGCGGCAGTCGCCTTCCAGAACGTCCTGAGCGCGGTCGGCACGCTCAACCCCGTGGCGGTTGCGAGTGCGATCCTCGCCGCCCCCGCCGTGGTCGCCGACGGACTACTCAACGGCGGCTACGGCCCCGATCTCGGCGCCCTGGTGTCGCCGGGATTGACGGTCAAGGCCGGCGGTCTGCTCAGCTCCCCCGGCCTCGTCTTCAACGACGACGGCAGCTTCTTCGTCAACACCGGCGGCCCCCTCGCCGCGTTGCAGCAGGTGCTGCAGAAGATCGCCACGGCGATCGCGCCGCCCGCACCGGCGACTGCCCAGGTCGCGAAGACCGACATCGCCAGCGTTCCCTCGGCGGGCGCTGCGACGCTCACCCTGTCGACGCCCAGCATCCCGGCGAAAGCGACCCCGTCCACCGAGACGCCGTCCACTGAGACCGCCGGCGCCGCAGAGCCTTCCGCGCAGAATCCTGAGGCACCCGCGCCTGCTGCCGATACGACGAAGGCCCCGACAACCGAATCCTCTGGCACCACAGCGGGTTCGGCAACCAAGACCGAATCAACGGATGCTGCCGGCGGCAAGACGCCGACGGACAAGGGCGCCGACGAGACGACCGGCAACAAGGTGGAGCCGCACACCACCGCCGGCTCGGCCACGACCAAGTCAGGCGACACCGCCGCCGCTGGTGGCGAGACCGCGACAGAGCACGCGGGTACGAAGACCGCGACATCCGAGAGCAGCGCGGACAAGGGTGCGGACTCCGCGACGAAGAAGGCGAGCACTTCCAAGTAACGCGAGCGACAGGCCTCCTCCATCAGGGCGATGGAGGAGGCCTTTCGTCGTCGTATGACCCTTGCACGGACGATTGATACGAATCAGTAGATCCGCCCATTAATAACCAATATTGCAGTCCGACAGGAGGTGATACGATTCACCAAACACGACGTCGAACATGAATCGAGGCACCACCATGGGTCAGCTAGATGGCAAGGTCGCATTCATTACGGGTGTCGCCCGTGGCCAGGGCCGTTCGCATGCGCAGACCCTTGCCCGCGAGGGCGCCAACATCATCGGCCTCGACATGTGCGCGAAACCGTCGACCACGGCGTATGACGGCGCCACCGAGGAAGACCTGCAGGACACCGTGCGATTGGTGAAGGAGGCCGGCGGCGACATCGTCGCGGAGGTCGCCGACACCCGTGACTATGACCAGGTCAAGGCCGTGTTCGACAGGGGCATCGAACAATTCGGCCGTGTCGACATCGTCATCCCCAATGCGGGTATCTGCTCGGGCGCCAAGACGTGGGAGATCAGCCCGCAGGATTGGCGCGAGATGATCGACATCAATCTCAACGGCGTCTTCCACACGGTCAAGGCCGCGGTGCCGACACTGATCTCTCAGGGCGACGGCGGAAGCGTCGTCTTCATCGGCTCGACCGAAGCGCTCAAGGGTGCCGAGAACATCTCGTCCTATGCGGCGTCCAAGCACGGCGTGACCGGATTGATGACGTCACTGGCGCGCGAGTTGGGCCAGTACGGCATTCGGGTCAACTCCGTGAACCCCACGTGCGTCGACACCCACATGATCAACAACGACTTCGTCTACGGCCTCTTCCGTCCCGACCTCGACAAGCCCACCCGCGAGGACGTCGTCGACACCTTCTCCGGCACGCACATCCTGCCGGTTCCGTGGATCGAGCCCGGCGACGTCAGCAACGCGATTCTCTACCTGGTGACCGAACCAGGCCGCTTCATCACGGCCACCACGCTGGTGATCGACGCGGGGTTCATCGTCAAGTCCTGATCGCCGAAGGGCTACTCTGCGGCATGGTCACCATGAAGGACGTCGCCGCAGCCGCCGGCGTTTCGCAGGCATCGGTGTCCTACGCCTACAGCGGCTCACCGCGCGTGTCGGCGGCTCAGCGCGAGCACATCCTGACGGTGGCTGCGGCGATCGGCTACACCGGGCCGAACGTCGCCGGAAGCAGTCTGCGCCTTGGCCGTATCGGTGCTGTGGGCGTCCTGATTCCCGGCTCACTGTCGCTGGCCGTGGAGGATCCATCCACGATGCTGCTGCTGAAGGGCATCGTCGAAGTCGGCGAACTCGCCGACGTCGCACTGACCCTGTTGCCCGTCGACGCACCGCAGGCCGACGGTGGCCCGATCAAACCGGCGATGCTGCGTGGGCTGGTCGACGGCGTCGTGATGCACGCCCTCGTGGCCGATCATCCGGTGGTGCAGGCCGTACTGGCCCGCGGAATCCCCGCGGTGGCCATCGACTCGCCGCGCATCGCCCATCTCCCGTACGTCACAGTCGATCACGAGCTCGCGGGAATCCAGCAGATGGACCACGTGCTCGACCTGGGCCACGAACGCATCGGTGTGATCACCGACCGGCTCGCTCCCGGATCGTCGTCCGGCTTCCGGTACTGGTCCGACGCCGCGGTGTCCAAGGAGCTCTACCTCCGTGAGCGGTTGAGCGGCTATCGGCGGGCGATGGACGATCGCGGCATCCGCGTCACCGACGTTGCACTGGTGGAGGCGGCGAACATCGACATGGCCAGCGGCATGGCCGCAGCCGAGCTACTCCTTCGAGAGTTCGCCCCGACGGCGATCGTCGCGACGTCCGACGTGCACGCCGTCGCTGCCCTGAAGGTGTTGGCCGCCAACGGTGTTGCCGTACCGGCGCAGGTCTCGGTGATCGGATTCGACGATGCACCGATCGCCGACTTGATGGGCCTGACGACGGTGCACCAACCGCTGCAGGACAAGGGCCGAACGGCGGCGAGAATTCTCCTCGACCTGATCGCGGGGCACACGCGCCGGCGTTCGATCAAGAAGACCGACGTGGTGGTGCGGTCCACGACGGCATCGCCACCTCGATAGCACCCTGGTCCCCACCCGAGACCACGGCCCCACACAAGACAAGGCCGCCGGGACGTTGCGTCCCGGCGGCCCCGTTATGGTCGGCCGACCCGTCAGTCGGCTGTTCCGACCGGCTCACGAGGTGGCGTGCGGTGGGGGTGCCGCGGCTCGGCCACCGGCGGAGTCGGCTCGGCCAACGGCACGTCACCCGCGAACGATGCCATGTCGTGACGAGCGCGGTGCTCGCGCAGCAGATCCGCGATCGCGATGGCATCGCCTTCCGGCGCAGTGGATTTGCGGTAGGGCTTGGCGATCCACATGTACAGCAGACCGGCGGCGGCGACGATCAGGAACCCGATGAGGGCGATCCAGCGGTCGAAGAACGGCAAGCTCGGGTCACCGTTGGGCCTGGCGAGAACGATCATCGAGAACACGCCGTAGACGAGCGCCCCGATTCCGACCGGCCAGCCCCACTTGCCAAGCGACCACTGTCCGCCCGGCTTCCAGCCCTTGGCGCGGGCGCGCAGCGAGGCGAACACCACCATCTGGAAGGCGAAGTAGCCAGCCAACATCTGGAACGCCGCCACCCGGAACAACGCGTCGGGCAGGAAGTACAGCAGCACGAAGAGACAGATGGGCAGGAAGGCCACCAGAATCGTCGAGTTCACCGGAACCTTGCGGCTCGAGATCTTCTTGAAGATCGCGGCGCCGGGGAACATGTCGTCGCGGGCGAAGGAGAAGATCAACCGGCTGCCCGCGGCTTGCTGACCCATTACGCACGCCAGGAACGACGTCAGCGCGATGACGAGGAAGATCTTCGTCCCGACTTCGCCGAACGTTGCGGTGAGTATCGCCGTAATCGGGTTGGCCACTTCGCCATTGACGATGGCCGCCAGGTTCGGTGCGGCCAGGATGTAGCCGACGAAGGCGAAGAGGGCGGCACCACCGCCGAGAACGACGGTCAGGACCATCGACCGTGGGATGGCGCGGCCGGGATTGGGCGTCTCCTCGGCAACCTCGCCACACGCCTCGAAGCCGTAGTAGAGCACCAGGCCGATGATGGCCGCCGTCATGAAGGCACTGAGGTAGTCGCCGTCACCGCCGGTGCCGAAGGTGTTGAACAGAACCGAGAAGTCGTTCTTGCGCGCGAAGATGAGCAGGTAGAGCCCGACCACGACGATGCCCGCGACTTCGGCGGCGAGGCCGATCTTGGCGATGGTGGCCAGCGTCTTGGATCCAGTTGAGTTGAGCCCCAAGCAGATCAGAACGACGATGGTCGCGATGACGAGCTTCTCGAGCGGTGTCGACGAGATGTTGGAATCGGCGTTGAACAGCGCAAGGACGAAGTCGGCGCTGAACATGGCCGTGGTGGTGCAGCCGACGATGACGCCTGCGATGTAGATCCACGACATGATCCAGGCGTACTGGCCGTTCCACAGTCGCCGCGCCCACTGGTAGAGACCGCCGGCAATGGGGAACTGCGACACGATCTCACCGAAGACCATCGCCACCAGCAGTTGGCCGAACGCGGCGATCACCAGCCAGAGGATGGACGGTGGACCGGCGGTGGTGAGCGCCTGGGTGAACATCGACAGCACGCCCACCATGGGTGACAGGTAGAGGAATCCGAGCGCGAAGTTCGACCATTGGCCGATCTTGCGATCGAACTTCTCTTCGTACCCCAGCACGCGCAGATGGGCGTCGTCGCCGGAGAGCGACGTCCTCCCACCGTTGGTTTCTGACATTTCGATTCCCTTCAAGACTGGGTCTTCTCGTGATCGCTACGGGCCGCGTGTGATTGCCGCCACAGTTGAATTGTGGTTGAACGGAAGGGACCGAGGCAGACCCATTGTGTGCAAGGGATGTTCACGTGATTTCACGCAGTGACTAACGGACTGGAGCCGGTCACGGCGCGGTAATGCGGCCGAAACGTGCAGGTCAATGCCATTGCGGCGGACCTCCTTACGCTTCGACATGCTCTGCCAGCCGAACGCTACTGCCTGGCCGCCCACGCGATGCCCTGCTTGGTCAGGCGGCGGACGTCCTCGCCTGCCAAGTCTTGCGGTGCATGTCCGATCGAGTGGTAGAACACCCGACCCGCACCCCACTGCCGCACCCATGCCACCGGGCTCTTGAGGCCGTCGAGCCACGCGAAGTGCTCACCGGTGAAGGTCGTTTCGGCGAGGACGGTGTTGTTGGGGTCGGTGCTCATGTAGTACTGCTCCGACGCCACCGCGAAGTCGTTCACCCCACGGCTCACGGGGTGGTCGTGATCGATCACGTTGACGTCGTAGGGCTGCGGATAGCCCTCCCCCGCCGGGTGCGCGAGGAAGTCCCCTCCGAGCATCAGGTGGTAGCGCAGGCTGGACCTGAATGCCGCCGCCGCCCCGTGCCACGCCACGACGCCGGTCCCCGCCTCCACGGCGGCCAGCAGGTGATCTTCCTGGGAGTCGGAGAGGTCCTCCGTGGTGAGCGCGTTGTTCCACCCGAGAATGATGAGGTCGTAGGCGGTCAGGTCGCGGTCCAGCGTGAAGATGTCCTGCGACTCCTCGACGTCGAACCCCAACTCCCCCACCAGTTCTCGGGTCCACTCGGCGATGTTGTATGGCCGGTGCCCCGGCCAGCCGCCGTAGAGGTACAAGACGTTGGTCATCGAAATGCGTCCTTCCCGTGCGTGAGGTCAGCGACCGTGCTCGACGACACCATTTCTCTGGGCTTGAGCAACGATTCTGGCAGCAGAAGTTCGGCGACGCGATCAGCGGTCATCAGCCCCTCTTCCACGACGAGGTCGGGGATCGACCTGCCGGTGTGCAACGCCGTCTTGGCGACCCGCGCCGACGCGGCATAGCCGATGTATGGGCTGAGCGCGGTGATCACGCCGATCGAGTTCGTCACCGAGTCGTGCAGCCGCTGCTCGTTGGCGCTGATCCCGGTGATGCACCGGTCGATCAGCGTGCGGCAGGCGCTGTCGAGGTGGGTCAGAGACTGAAACAGGCTGTGCGCGATGATGGGCTCGAAGGCGTTGAGCTGTAGCTGGCCCGCCTCGGCGGCCATGCTGATGGTGACGTCGTTGCCGACGACCTCGAATGCGACCTGGTTGACGACTTCGGGGATGACCGGATTGACCTTGCCCGGCATGATGCTCGAACCCGACTGCACCGCAGGGAGATTGATCTCGTTGAAGCCCGACCGCGGCCCGGACGAGAGCAGGCGAAGATCGTTGCAGATCTTCGACAGCTTCAACGCGGTGCGTTTGAGCACGCCGGACATCTGCACGAACGCGCCGACGTCCTGCGTGGCCTCGACGAGGTCGGGCGCGGTCGACATCACGAGCCCGGTGATGGCGTTCAGCTTGGCGCACACCAGGGCGGCATACCGGGGATGGGCGTTGAGTCCGGTCCCGATGGCGGTGCCGCCGAGATTGATCTCCGAGACCAGCCGCGCCGCCTCCAGCAGCCGCTCGGCGTCCTCGGCGACCATGACCGCGTAGGTGCCGAATTCCTGGCCGAGTGTCATGGGCACGGCGTCCTGCAGTTGCGTGCGACCCATCTTTAGGACGGATTCGAACTCTGCGGCCTTGGCACCGAATGCCGCAGCGACGTCGAGCAGCGTTGCGTGCAGCGCGGCGATGTGGACTTGCAGCGCCACCTTGATCGCCGTCGGGTAGACGTCGTTGGTGCTCTGACTGCGGTTGACGTGCTCGAGGGGATGCAGCACGTCGTAGTCGCCGCGGGCGGCGCCGAGGATTTCCAGCGCGCGGTTGGCGATGACCTCGTTGGCGTTCATGTTCGTCGACGTACCCGCGCCGCCTTGGATGACGTCGACGACGAACTCGTCGTGCAAGGCGCCGGAACGGATCTCGACGCAGGCGGCGACGATCGCGTCACCGCGCCGCGCGTCCAGCAGGCCGAGCTCGCAGTTGGCCATGGCCGCCGCCTGTTTCACCGCTGCGAGGGCGGATACGAACTCCGGGTAGGTGGACAGCGCGATGCCCGAGATGGGGAAGTTGTGCAAGGCGCGCGCGGTGTGGACGCCGAAGTAGGCGATGGCCGGCACCGCGTACTCGCCGAGCGAGTCGCGCTCCTGACGTGTCGAACCGTCGACGTCGAACGCGAGTGACACGCTCACCGCCAGGTACGGGTCGGCGCCACCATCGCAGCGCCCGGCAGACCGGTGTAGAAGCCGTCGGTGCTGCACGTGGTCAACTCCATCTGCATGCCCCACGGCGTTTGGAAGTAGAACCAGCGTTGGCCGGCGACCGGCGCCTGCGGGTCGACCCCGTTCGGGCCCTCCTGCACCGTAACGCCGGGAATCGACCGGACGTAGGCGTACCCCGCGTTGATGTCGTCGACGTAGAACGCCAGATGGTGGCCACCGACGTCACTGTTGCCGGGCGGCACCGACTGTTGCTGCGGCGCAACGTACTCGAAGAGTTCCACGTTGTGGTGTTGACCGAGGCGCAGCATGGCCAGCGAACACTTCGCCAACGGGTCGACGTTGAGGCGCCGGCGCATCCCGTCGGACTTCTCGTCGGCGAACGGTCCGTCGGTGAAGATCAGTTCCGCTCCCAGATGGTCGACGAAGAACCGGACGGCCTCCTGGAGGTCGGGCACCGTGAAGGCCACGTGGTCAACGGCACGCATCGTCGGTATCCGCGGTTGCACACTCGATGTCATGGATCGTTCTCCTCGATGAGTGCGGCTACGAGACCGTGGCGCTGAACTGGTGATCGGACCACGGCAGCGGGTCCCCGCCGTACTTCGCGGCGCGAACGTCGGCCGACCGCGCGTGTCCTTCGAAGTTCTCCAGTCGGGCGGCGCGTCCGGCGATCCGACCGAGTTCGGCGCTCGAGTCCACGTTGTCGATCTCCTGGTAGGTGACGGTCTTGAGGTACTTGCCCACCCACAATCCTCCGGTGTAACGCGCCGCGCCCAACGTTGGCAGAACGTGGTTGGTGCCGATCGCCTTGTCGCCGTACGACACGCACGTCTGCTCACCGAGGAAGAGCGCGCCGTAGTCGTGCATGCCGGTCAGCGCGGCACGCGGCTCGGCGGTCAGAATCTGGACGTGCTCGCTGGCGTAACGATCGGCCATCGCGAACGCCTCGTCCAGGGTGTCGACCAGGTGCACCTCGCCGTGCTGGTCCCATGACACCGCTGCCACGCCTGCGGTCGGCAGGTTCTGCAGCTGTCGCGACACCTGCTCGATCGTCTCGCGCCCCACCCGCTCGGACGTCGTGATCAACACACACGGCGAGTCGGGCCCATGCTCGGCTTGGCTCAGCAGATCCGCGGCGACGACGAAGGGATCGGCCGTATCGTCGGCGACGATCAGCACCTCGGTCGGACCGGCGAACAGGTCGATGCCGACTTCGCCGAACAGTTGCCGTTTCGCTTCCGCGACGTAGGCGTTGCCGGGGCCGGTCAGCAGGTTGACCGGGGCAATCGTCTCGGTGCCCAGGGCAAGGGCGCCGATGGCCTGGACACCGCCGAGCACGTAGATCTCGTCTGCGCCGGCCAGGTGCATGGCGGCCACGCTGATCGGCGGTGCGCTGCCGTTGTTGGGCGGCGTGGTGGCCGCGACGCGCTCGACGCCGGCCACCTTCGCGGTGACGACCGTCATGTGCGCGGACGCGGTCAGCGGGTATCGCCCACCCGGTACGTATGCGCCGGAGGCCGACACCGGCACGTGCTTGTGCCCGAGCCGCACACCGGGAAGCGTCTCGATTTCGACGTCGAGCATCGAATCGCGCTGAGCGCGAGCGAAATTGCGCACCTGGCGCTGCACGAACTCGAGGTCGTCGATGACGGTGGTCGGCAGGCTCGACACGATGGCCGCCACCGCCGCCTCGTCGAGGCGGAACGTCTCGGGGCTCCAGCCGTCGAAAACCTGGGAGTACTTGCGTACCGCCTCGTCGCCGTTGGTGCGGATGTCATCGAGCACTTCTGCCACGGTCTCCACGACCCGAGGGTTGCTCTTGCTCGGCGCGTGCACGTTGGCGGTCGGCGCCTTGAGTGTCTCCGGCACTGTGTATCTCCTTGCGCTACTGGACTTCGAACGTCGCTGGCGTCTAAGCGCTGCCGACGTAATTCCAGTCTCGGCGACGCCCACACCCGCGGACAGACGCATCATGTGCAGCGGATCGGCGATCCGGTGCACACTTCAGACCCGTGCCGCGGCGCGGGCGGTCGCCGGAATCCGGCGGGCGGCCCGCTCGCCCTCGTGCACGGCTTCCATCATCGTTCGGCTGGCGATCGCATCGCCGATACGCTCCACCCGGACTCCGCGGTTCTTCAGCGCGAAGTACAGGTCGGCGACCGGGCGGTGCCACCCGGCCAGGATGACGGTGTCGACGTCGGCGATGGTGGCGGGTCGGCCCTTCTCGGTGAGGTGCACGGTGCTGCCGTCCACCGCCGTCATCGTCGTGAACGGATGAGTGGTCAAGCCGGACTGGTGAATTCGCGGAACGGCGAGGTTCGCGCTGAACGGTCCCAGCTTGGCGCCGACGTAGGGCAACGGCGTCAGGATCTCGACCTGGTGGCGTTGGACTTGCAGTTGCAGCGCCAGGCCGATGCCCTTCCACCCGCCTTCGCCGTCGTCGACGATCACCACGTGCCGACCGACGGGCCGGTCGTGTTCGAGGACGTCCCATACGGACAGGACGTGTTCCTGGTCCAGGCCGGGCGTGAACGTGATGCCCTGGGCGAGGTTGCCGACGATGTCGTCGCCAGGCGCCGAGCCGGTGGCCACGATGACGTGGTCGGGGTCGAGCGCGAGGATCTCCTCAGCCGTCGGCGACCAGCCCAGCCGCAGGTCCACGCCGTACTTCCGCGATCATCACGTCGAGATGATCGACGACACCGGCGATCTCACCGCGGCCCTCGATCTTTGAAGCGATCCGCAGTTGGCCGCCGGTGCGCGTGCGCCGCTCGACGAGGATCACCTCGTGGCCCTGGCGCGCAGCGGTTTCCGCGGCCTTCATGCCCGCAGGCCCGGCGCCGACGATCACGACGCGACGGCGGAAGGTCGCCTGCACCAACGTGCCGATGCCGAGCTCCTGCTCGTAGCCGGCCGCCGGATTGTGCACGCACGACGAGTGGGTGACGTCGAAGAGCCGATCGATGCAGCCCTGATTGCATCCGATGCAGCGTCGGATCTCGTCGACTCGGCCGTCCCTCATCTTGTTGACGGTCTCCGGGTCGGCGATCTGCTGGCGCGTCATCGCCACCATGTCGGCGTGCCCGAGGCGCAGGATGTCGGCGGCGTCCAGCGGCTCGATGATGCGCCCGACCGCGATGACGGGAACGTCGACGACCGACTTGACCGCTGCGGCGAGACCCTCCCAGATGCGCTTGGGATGCTGCATGTCCGGCACGTTCTGGTGCGCTTCGTTGTAGGTGGCCGCCTTCACGCAGATGTAGTCGATCTTGCCGGTGGCCGCGCACGCCCGCGCGATCTGCTGGGCGTCCGTGACCTCCAGTCCGCGGGGGCTGAAGTCGTGGCCCTGCAGGTTCATTCCGATGAGGAAGTCCGGTCCGGTTTCCTCCCGTACCGCGTCGATGACGCGCAGGACGATGCGCATCCGATTCTCCAGGCTGCCGCCGTACTCGTCGGTGCGGTGGTTGGAGAAGTTCGACAGAAACGAAGCCAGCAGATATCCCCCGTAGCCGGAGTGGATCTCGACGCCGTCCATCCCGCCCTGCTTGGCGTGCCGTGCACTGACGGCGTGCGCCTCGACGATCTCGTCGATGTCCTCGGGTTCCATCTCCTTGGGCATCTCGAGGTTGAACGGGCACGGCGTATTCGACGGAGCCCACAGTGCACGTTCGGTGAACGTCGAATGCCCCTGTCGGCCACCGTGTCCCAGCTGCATGACGATTCGGGCGCCGTACCCGTGGACGGCGTCGCTGATCTTGCGCAGGCCCGGCACGATCTCCGGCAGCCACGCACGCGGCTCCCCCGGCACGTCCTGTGAGGTCGGATGGATCTGCGGGAAGGCCATCCCGATCAGGCCGACGCCGCCCATCGCCCGCTCGCGGTAGTAGGCGACGTGCTGATCGGTGGGCAGGTAGTCCTTGGCCATGCCGGTCCCGTGCCCGGTCATGACCACCCGGTTGCGAATCTCGGTCCTGCCCAGCGTGATCGGCTCGAAGAGCGGGGCCAGAACCGGGTCGACGCCGAGCGTCGACGTCACGTGAGCACGCCTGACTGGCCCAGCCGCAGGGCGAGCGCCGCAACGGTGATCGCGGGATTGACGGCGGCCGACGAGGGGAACGTCGAACTGTCGGCGATCCAGAGGTTCTCGACGTCGTGGGTCCGTAGGTCCGCGTCGACGACACTGGTGGCCGGGTCGTCGCCCATGCGGGCGGTGCCGCACTGATGCGACGTCGCTTCGACGCCGAGGCTGCGGGTCAGCGCGATGGGGAAGCCTGCCTTGCGCACCACCTTCTTCATCCGCTTGATCAGCTCGCGGTGGGCGGCGAGGTTGGTCTCGCGCCGCGTCAGGCAGATCTGGTTCGACGAGCTGAGGAAGACGCGGTTTTCCGGCAGCGGGAGGTCCTCGGTCTGCAGGAACAGGTCGAGGGTGTACTCGGTGACCGTGTCGAGGATCGGCATGGGCACCCAGGGCTTGCCCATCTTGGCTTGTGGTCCGCGCAACTTGCCGAGGCCCTGCACGTTCCCCAGCGGGAACTCGGTCGTCGGCCCAGCGGTGTACCAGTCGTTGATGCCGACCGTCTTCTGATAGACCGCCTCGTTCTTGCGGCGCGGGTCGATCGCCAGCAGGAAGGTGGTGACGTGTGCCATGTAGTTGCGGCCGACTTGATCCGAGGAGTTCGCCAGGCCCCGAGGGTGCGCCTGTGAGGCCGACCGCAGCAGCAGCGCCGCGGTGTTGACCGCCCCGCACGCCACCACGAAACGCTTGGCGCGGACCTGTATTTCGCGGCCGTGGTGCCGAATCCGGGCAGCCGTGACTTGCTTGCCGCTGGCGTCGGTGTCCAACCGCAGCACCTCGGCGTTGGTCATCAGCCGTACGTTCTTCGAGCGCGCGCTCAGGGCCGGACGCACGGCGGCGACGTCCGCGTCGCCCTTGGCGTCCACCATGCAGGCGAACGAGTCGCAGGTGTAGCACAGCACGCATGACCCACCCAGGTGTCGGTCGAGGGCTTGCGGTGCCGAAAACGGATGTAGCCCTTGCTTTCTCGCGCTTTCGACCAGCCGTGCCATCGCCCCCTCGTGCGGGACGCCGGGAAAGGGATAGTCGGCGGTGCGCCAGGGGTCGGTCGGATCCTCCCCCTTGTTGCTGTGCACCCAGAACATGTGTTCCGCCTGGCCGTAGAACGGCTCCAGCGCGGCGTAGTCGATCGGCCAGGCCGGCGACGTGCCGTCGACGTGCTCGATGGGGCCGAAATCGCATTCCCGGAAGCGCGGCAGCGTTGCGCCGTACAACTTGGTGCTGCCACCGACGTAGTGATAGTTCCCGGGGACGAAGTCCTTGCCGGTCGTGGCGTCGCGCCACGCCGCGGAGTTCTTGTAGCGGCCCTGGGTGTGAACGGCGTCGAAGGACCAGTTCTCCCGCTCAGTCGGGAGGAAGTCGCCCTGCTCGATGATCAGGACGTCGGCACCGCTGTCCCGCAGGGCATACGCGAGAGTGCCACCTCCCATGCCGGAGCCGACGATGGCGATGTCGGTCTCGAGGATGTCGGGTGGATCGGTGACGATCTGCGAACGCAACGCCGCGACTGCGGTGGACATGATGGCTCCCTGGACTGAGGGCTCACGGATCAGACCGTGACAAAGAACTTCAAGACTCAACCTAGAGGCGTGCAGGCCGCCGGGCGAGGCGCAGAGTGTGCAGCCGTCGCCGAGCGCCTGCACACTCTGTGCAGGCTCCGAAGTGGAAGAAGCTCAGCCGTTCTTGCGCTGGAGTAGGTCGTGCCCGCGCACCGCGAAGATCAACGCTTGGCGGGTGTCCGGTTCGTCCAGGGAGCGCCCGAGCAGGGCGGTGATGCGTTCGAGGCGGTAGTACAGCGTGCGGCGCTGGACGAACAGCTCTTGAGCGGTCTGACTCTTGTTTCCGTCGCAGGCGAGATAGGTCCGCAGCGTGGGCAGCAGCGGATTGGTCGCCTTCGCATCGTGCTTCAGGATCGGCCCCAACTCGTCTTCGATGTAGCGGGCCAGTTCGGGGCCTCCTGCCAATGAGGCCAGCAGTCGCAGCACCCCGAGATCGTCGAACCGGTGCACGCCCTTGTCCGGGCGGGCCGCGGCGACCGACGCCGCGTTGCGCGCCTGCTCGATGGCGGTGACGAGTTGGTCCGCGCCGACCGGGCGGCTGATCCCGGCGCGCACGTCGAGGGTGGCGAGCCGCTCGACCACGCGCTTCTCCGAGCTGGTCCGCGACAGGCCCATGATCGCCAGGGTGTGGTCGCCGAGGTCCGCGACGACGGCCGGGACGTGGAGCGCCCGGCACAGCTCCTCCATCGCTTCGTCGCTGGTGGGACCGGTCGGTTCCTCCTTGACCACGAAGACGGCGACCAACGCCCGGTCGCGCAGGTCGCGGCCGATGCGCAGTGCACGGGCGACGAACGCGTCGCCGGAGATGTCGCCCAGCAGCAGCCTGCTCACCAGGGCGTTCTGGCGTTGCGCCGACTTGGCGCCGCTCTCTCGCGCACCCAACAGCGCGATCGCGATGCCGTCCGTTGCCCGGTCGAGGGCGTACCCGGCGGTGCCGACCATCGCGCCGCCGCCGTGCAGCACGTGCAACCAGCCCCAGCGCTCGCCACGAAGCACGACGGCCCGCCTGGTGCAGTTGTGCGCTTCGTGCCCGTTGGCGCCGTCGGTGCTCGCGGCGTCGTGATCGATGCGGGAGTGGTGCTCCCACTGGGTGAGCACCTCATCGCCGGCGGGTGAACCCCCGGAATAGGCGACGACCTGACGGGTGGCGTCCTCGAGGACCACCGGAAAGCCCACCTCGGCGGCGAGCGCATCGGTGAACAACACGTGGTCGCGGCCGGCGAGCAGCAGCTGCATGAAGGTCGCGTTGAGCCGCTCGTAGGCGCTGAGGTCCAGGACGCGCTGATCGACGATCGACTCGTGCACCTGTGCCGACACCTCGACGAAGGGAAGTTCCCCATCGAGTCCCACGACCGGGAAGCCCCGCTCCTGGGCGGCCTCGACGAGGGCAGGCGGCATGGTGTCGAAGGCGCGTCCGCTGAGCTCGATGATCAGCACGGCGGCCTCTGCGTCGGCGATCTCCGCGATGTACTGGCGTTGGCGTTCAGGGGTTGAGCCGATGCCGAGCCCGGCGGTCAGCAGCATCTCACCGCCCCTGAGAAACTGGGCGATGTCGGGTATCTCGGTGGGGTGCACCCACCGGATGGCTCGGCTCAGACTCTCCTCGCCGGAGTACACCTTCCAGGGGATGCGATCGAACACCTCGAGCCGAAGCGCTGCCTCAACAGTCATCGCCACAGACGCGTCTCCGTTCACCCTGTGCATGCGATGTGGAATCGGCTGCACATCGTGAGTCTAACGCCGAGCGACCGGGGACCGTCACACTGGACGTGACGGTCGTCGCAACTCCATTGCCGGTGCGCCGGCCAAAGGTCATGACAGAGAGGACATCCGATGCCAAAGCTCAACGGCGGGCAGGTCATCGCCCGCATCCTGAAGGAGTACGGGGTGCCGTATGTGGCCGGCATTCCCGGACACGGCATCTGGGGCCTGATGGACGCGTTCAACGAGGACGAATCCAAGATCCCGTTCATTCAGACCTATCACGAGCAGAGCGCGGTGCACCTCGCCGACGGCTACTACCGGGTCTCGGGCAAGCCGATGTGCGCGGTCACGTCGATCGGCGCGGGCGCCGCCAACACCGTGTTGGGCATGGCCACCGCCTACAGCGACTCGACCAGCGTGCTGGTGATCACCGGCGGCCCGCCCCGCCACATGCGCGGCCGGGGCGTCCTCCAGGAGCTCGAACGCCAGAAGGACAACGGATTTCCCCAAGTGGCGGAGGCCGTGTCGAAGCGCAGCTGGATCGCCAACAGCATCGAGGATCTGCCGTTCGTGATGCATCGGGCGTTCAGCGCCATGCTCACCGGACGGCGGGGGCCCGCGCACATCGAGGTGCCGTGGGATCTGCACGCCGAGACGGCCGAGGTCAACTTTCACGACCTGGCCCGCCGGCTTCCCGTGGGATTGCAGTACCCCGACCCCGAGGCCATCTCCCGCGCGGTGGAGGTGCTGGCGACGGCCAAGCGTCCCGTGATCGTCGTCGGCGGCGGCGCCATCAGCGCGAACGCCACCGACGAGGTGCGCGCACTGGCCGAGGGCCTGTCGATCCCGGTGGTGACGACGTGGAACGGCAAGAGCGCCTTCCCAGAAGACCACGACCTGTTCGTCGGCAGCGTCGGCCAGACCGGCACCATCCACGGCAACTACCTCGCCGCCAACGCCGACGTCGTCGTCTCGGTCGGGTGCCGCTTCACCGACTGGTCGTCATCGAGTTACGCACGCGGCAAGTCGTTCTCGTTCCCACCGGCCAAGCTGATCCACATCGACATCGACCCGCACGAGATCGGCAAGATCTACCCCGCCGAGGTCGGGATCCTCGCCGATGCGAAGCCCGCGGTGGCGGCAATCGTCGACTCACTGCCCGCGCAGCCGGACCGCACGGAATACCTCGCCGAGGTTGCCGAGCGAAAGGCGGAGTGGGAGAACGAATTGTCGTCGCGTCGCGACAACGACCGCTTTCCGTTCACGTTGCAGCGTCCATTGGCGGCGTTACGTCAGGTGATGGACCGCGGCGGCATCGTGCTGGCCGGTTCGGGCAACACGCAGGGCGCCGTGAAGCAGACCTTCCCGGTGTACGAGCCCCGCACGCACCTGACGACGGGCGGGTTCTCCGCCATGGGCTGGCCCGTGCCTGCCGCGCTCGGCGCGAAGCTGGCCGCACCAGAGCGTCAGGTCGCGTGCATCACCGGCGACGGTGACTTCCTGATGACCGCCCAGGAGATCGGTGTCGCGATTCAGCACGACATCGCCGTCGTGTTCGTCGTGCAGGACAACTCCGGGTACATCTCGATCCGCGGCGGCCAGCGCAACGCCACCGACCGGATCATCGGCACGGAGTTCAACCGCCCCGACGGCACGCCGTACAGCCCGAGTTTCAAGGACTTGGGCAAGTCGTTCGGGCTGGAGTCGTTCCGCGTCGACTCGGTGGCCGACCTCGAGCCGACGTTCAAGCGGGCGTTCGACGCGAAGGCTCCGGTCCTGGTCGAGGTGCCGACCGACCGCGATCTGGCCAGCCCGTTCGTGCCCGGCTGGCTGGACTTCCCGCCGTTGCCTCACATCACCGACGAGCGCGCCGACGAGTACCGCGCGATGCGCGCCAGCGAGCAACACCAGTAGGAACCGATCTCTCCGCCGCCGCCCGATGCACCGGGCGGCGGCGGATTGGCATCAGGACGCAGGTGTCGGCGCATCCGGGCGAATCAGCTCCGCGCTGCGTAGCTCGTCCCAGAAATCAGCTGGCACAGCCGTTTCGAACAGTTCCGCGTTGCGGGCTTGCTGTTGGGCGTTGCGGGCGCCGATGCAGATGCTGGTGACCGCAGGGTGCGCGTAGGCGAACTGCAATGCGGCGGTAGCGAGTTCGACGTCGTGGCGGCGGCATACCTGCTCGATCGCGGCTACCTTGTCCAGGACGTCCTGCGGTGCCGGGGCGTAGTTGAACCGCGCACCGGGCACCGCACCCGTGGCAAGGACGCCGCTGTTGTACACGCCGCCGAGAACGATGCCGACGCCCCGCTCTTCGCACATCGGCAGCAGCGTGTCCAGCGGTTCCTGCTCGAGCAATGTGTAGCGGCCCGCCAGCAGGCACAGGTCGGCGTCGGTGGCCTTGATCGCGTCGGTCATCACGTCGGTTTCGTTGACGCCGAAGCCGATCGCCTTCACCACGCCCTGGTCACGCAGTGACTCCAGCGCAGGAAACGCGCTGACGAGAGCGCGCCGGAAGTACTCGGGTTGCGCCGCCCCGTGGGTGTAGCGATCGCAGTCGTGGATGAACAGGGCGTCGAAGCGGTCGGTGAGCATCCGCTGCATGCTCTGCTCGACGGCGCGCATCACCCCGTCGTAGGTGTAGTCGAAGTCCGCGACCAACGGCGGGATGTCCTGGTACTGGCCATTGACCGTGGGGGCGCCCTTCGTGGGCGTCAGGACGCGCCCGACCTTCGTCGAGAGCACCATGTCCGCTCGGTCGTACGCACGGATGGCCTGACCGAGCCGATACTCGCTGAGGCCGTTGCCATAGCCCGGCGCGGTGTCGAAGAACCGCACGCCCTGCTGCCATGACTGCGAGACCATCTGGTGCGCTTCATCATCGGTGAAGACGCCGTTGAAGTTGCCGATCGGCGCGCCGCCGAAGCCCAGCGCGGTGAAGCTCAACCCCGATCGGTCGTGGAATCTGGTATCCGATACCCGCATGATGCGCCTCCTACCCGAGCCTGCCGACGGCTGCGGAGCTGAACTCCTTCGCGAGCGCCGCGAAGCGTTCGATCTGGGTCTCTTCGGTGCTTGCGAGCGGTTGCAGGATCACGGCGTCGGCGCCATGGGAGAACAGTCGCTCCACCGCTCGGCGGCAGTCATCCTCCGAGCCGGTGATGGCAACGTCAGAGACTGCAATCGCGGCCCCGTCGGCGCCGCCCAATTGGTGGGCGAGAGCGGGTTTCACGAGTTTCGCGCGCACGATGTCGTGGAACTTGGAATCGGACTCGAGCTGATCGGCGTCGGTCATGTTCGCCCAGACGAAGACCGTGATGCGGGTTCCACTCCCCACCGTTTTGCGGACCGCGGCGACGTACTCCGGCACGGACCCTTCGGCGAGGATCAGGCCGGCGCCGACCTTGGGAGCCAGTGCGATGCCCTTGGGTCCGCGCACCCCGAGGCTGACGACGGGCGTCTCCGAGGGCGGCTGCGTCAGCTGCACGGCATCGAGGTGCACGTGGTCACCGGAGAACGTCACCGATTCCCCACTGATCAGCCGGGGAAGGACGGCGGCGACCTCGGCCAGGCAGGTCATCAGACTGTCGGGGTGGGCGCCCACCTGTTCCAGCCAGGACGGCACGCCGTGGCCGATGCCCGGCCGAAAGCGGGAGGGGAACATGCGCATGACGGTGGCGAACTCCATCGCGAGATAGGCGACGTTTCTTGCTGCCGCGGGCGCGATGCCGAGTCCGACGTGGAGTCGATCGGTGCTCGCCAGGGCTGCCACCACCTGACTCATCCCGCCGGCGAGACCGAGGTCCTCGCATACCCACAGTTCGGCGAATCCCGCGCGCTCGACCTTCTTCGCCAGCCCGGCGATGTCCTCGCCAGGACGGCCATCGATCTTGAATCCCAATGTCACTAGAAGACCCTCTGCTCTCGTCTGGTTCGCCACGATTTCGGGCGCTACCTCAATTGCAGTGGAGCTTCGGCGCGCGGCACAGACACAAGGTGAGAAGCAAAGGCCCTGCACATTGCACTGATCCCGTTGGGCAGTGACATCGCGAATCCGAGGTCGACGGGCGGATCTCCCCCACGTTTCCTACCGTCACGCCAGGCGGGCGATGACGCCTGTGAGTTCGTCGAAGCGAGCGCGCTTGTCTGTGGTGAGGAGTGTGCGGCCGGTGGCGCGCGCCGTGGCGGCGATGATGAGGTCGTGCGGGCCGCGGGTTCGACCGGCGCGGGCTGTCTCGGCAAGTAGCTGGGCGTGGTGTTCGGCGACGGCAGTGTCGTAGTCGCTGACTGGTATGACTCCCAGAACCTCTGTCAGGAACGCCTTTTGTGCGGCCTGACGACCGGCGTCGGGATCGAGGTGGACTCCAGCGAGGTATTCGGCAATCGCGACGGCGGGGATTGTGATGTCTGCGTTGGCGGGCACCGTGGATCGTCCCCGGACTGCGGCTACGAGGACGCCTGTGTCGAGGATCAGGCGGTCCACGGGTCGCTGTCTTGTTCGGCCGACGCCGAGTTGCGTGCCTCAGCGACGCGTTCTTCGAACGCCTCGTCAAGCGCGTCGGTGTTGCGCCATCGGGTGATGACTTCGTTTAACGCGGCCCCGTTGGAGGCGGGTGCCGCCGTGATTGATGCGATGCGCCGGCCGGCTCGAGTAACGACGATCGTTTCGCCGTGTTCGACGGAGTCGAGAACGGCGGAGAAGTTTCGCGATGCCTCGGAAGCGGTGATCTCTCGCATGGCAATCATAATATCAGAATCAGAGAGTTTGATCTCGAATCGCGCGCACATGCGGCGGATTTTCGATGGCCTCGGCGGCGCGCGCGGTGATCGCCTCCCAGTCGTGTGCGGCGACGAGATGGCCTGGTGTGAGCCATGATCCGCCGACACAGGCCACGTTGGGCAACGCCAGGTAGTGCGCACTGTCGGCCCGGTCGATCCCGCCCGTCGGGCAGAAGGTGATGTCGGGCATCGGGCCGGCCAGCGCACGCAGCGCCGGCACGCCGCCCGACGAGGCGGCGGGGAAGAACTTCATCTCGGTGATGCCCCGTTCGAGCAACGTCAGAGCCTCGCTGGCGGTGACCGCGCCGGGCAGGATCGGCACCGGTTGCTCGAGCATGGCGGCCAGCAGGCGGGGGCTGGCGCCGGGTGAGACCAGGAAGGTGGCGCCGGCGCCGACGGCCTGGGACGCCTGCTCGGGCCGGATGATCGTGCCGGCACCGACGGCCATGTCGGGAACCTGCTGAGCCACCGACGCGATGGCCTCGAGCGCCTCGGGGGTGCGCAGGGTGATCTCCATGGTGTCGATGCCGCCGGCGAGCAGCGCACGGGCCAGCGGCACGGCGTCGGCGGCGCGGTCGAGCACGACGACCGGGATGACCGGCCCGCGGTTCATCACGTCGATGGCGGTCTTCGGCTGGTCGGTCATGGGCGTACCTCGGCGTGTAGGGCGGCGGATCCGTGCCGGTGCAGGTTGTCGGCGAAGTCGACGACCCGGTCGGTGAACGCGCGATCGCCGGCCACCTCGTCGCCGACGACGGTGGGATCGGTGACCAGTCGCCGCACCGCGGCGGGCACGGTCGTCCCTGCCACCGCGTCGCGGAGTTCGTCGGCGCGCGGGTCGCTGAGCGGGAGCGGATGACCGGCCGCATCGACCGGATCGATGACGTGCAGCGCCCATCCGGCGATGCCTAGCGCCGCCCACGTTGCCGTCGCGCCCTGCGCCGCGCGGGCGGAGGCGGTGCTCAGCAGGCGCGGCCCGATCTTCTGGGAACCGTCTGACGCGACTTGAATCGTGGTGTGCGGCAACGCGGTGTTGCGGAAGCGGGCCAGCACGGACTCGCCGTATTCGGCGACGTCGACACCGGGCGGCGCAACCAGCGACGGGCCGACGTCCTCGGCGAACAGTCGCCTGCACACGTCGGCGAGCATCGGGTCGGCGACGGCGTCGGCGATCGACCGATGTCCCAACCGCAACCCGAGATAGGCCAGCATCGAATGCGCGGCGTTGAGCATGCGCAGCTTCAAGTGTTCCCACGGCATGACGTCCTCGACCAGCCGAGCGCCCACCGCAGACCATGCCGGCGCCGGGCCGGCGAACCGGTCCTCGATGACCCACTGCCGGAACGGTTCACAGATGACCGGGCTGTCGTCACGGACACCGGTGCGACGTTCGAGCTCGGCGATGTCGGCGTCGGTGGTGGCCGGGACGATTCGGTCGACCACCGTCGACGGGAACGCCGCGGCCGTGCGATCGAAGGCATCGCCGTCGAGTCCCGCCGCCGCGGCGAAGTCCCGGACCAGCGCCTCGAGCAGACGTCCGTTGTCGGGCAGGTTGTCGCACGAAATCACCGTCAGCGGCCCCGCTCCGGTAGCCACGCGGCGTGCGATGGCGCGCGCGAGTACCGCGGGCACCGTCCGCGGACTCTCTGCGGAGAGGTCGGCGCGCACCTCGGGATCGTCGAGGCGAAGGCGCCCCGTGACGGCGTCGCGCCGGTAGCCCTTCTCGGTGACGGTCAGGGTGACCACGTGAACGGCGGGATCGCAGATCCGGTCGATCACGGCGGCGGGGTCGGCGGCTGCGTCGCGCGCCTCGCGCAGTACGCCGATCACGCGGGGTGCCGCCGCTGCGTGGCCGCGTTCCACCACCGTGTACAGCCCGTCCTGTGGGCTCAGCCGCTCGGCGGCGGCGCCACTGCGTTGGGTGAAAGCCGCTATCCCCCACTGGGTATCACCGGTGTGGCGCATGGCGTCTTCGGTGTAGACGGCCTGATGCGCCCGGTGGAACGCCCCGAGCCCGAGATGGACTTGTCCGACGGTCACGGACCGCGGATCGGGATCCGGTGCGCTCGACGTGCCGTAGTTCTGGTAGCTCAGCCTGGTCATGCCGGCACCCCGGCGTGGGCACGCACCGTCTCGAGTGGCGCGATGCCGCCGCTGCCACCCGTTCCGCCGACAGCCAATGATGCTGCCGCAGCACCCAATTGGACGGCGGTCCGCAGGTCGTCGCCGAGGGCGAGCCGCGCGGTCACGGTGCCGGCGAACACGTCGCCGGCCCCGGTCTGGTCGACCACCTGCGGCGCCGGATAGGCGGGTTGCCAGTGCACCGTGACGTCGTCGACGTGGACACCGGTGGCGCCGCAGGTCACCGCGACGGCCGCGGCGCCACCGGCTCGTAGTTTCGCGGCGGCGTCCGCGGGATCGGAAACGCCGAGCAGAGTGGCACATTCGTGGGGTGCCGATGGGGTGACGAGGGCGCAGTACGGCGCGATCTCGGCCAGCAGGGCCGCGGCCTCCTCAGCGGTGGTCAGGCGTGGCCGGAAGTTGGGGTCGTAGACGAAGCGCCGGGCACGTCGTGCGGCCTCGAGCACCGTGGCCCGAGCGGTCGCGGACAGCGCTGCGGTGATGCCGCTGACCAGGACACCACCGGCGTCCTCGAGCAGCGCCTTAGGCAGATCCTCCGGGCTGAGACCCGACCCTGCGGATCCGGTTCTGGCGTAGCAGAATTGACGATCACCGAGGGGGTCGGCGTGCTGGACGTAGATGCCCTGGAAGCCGTCGTCGCGGCGGATGAAGCGGGTGTCCACCCCGATCTCGGCGAGCCGGGTGTACACGGCGGTGCCGAGTTCGTCGTTCGATACCCGGGCGATGACCGCGACGCGGGCGCCTGCCGCGACGGCCGCGGCGGCGGTGTTGACCACGTCGCCCGACACCGCGAACGAGCACTCCACACCGGGCGCGATCGGCCCGTGCGTGCTGATCTCGATGAGCGGCTCACCGAGCAGCACGACGTCGACGCCGGGTCTGGGTGCGTTCACCAGTCGTGGACCGATCCATCGGTCCGGCGGTTGACCGGAAGGCTTTTCGGGTCGTACGGGAAGCGCGCGGCCGCCTCTTCGTCGATCTCGACACCCAGCCCCGGCGCGTCACCGGGATGCATCAGGCCGTTGTGGAAGGTCCAATCGGTGCGGAACACCTCACCGGCGGGATCGCGGTGACCCATGAACTCCTGCACGCCGAAGTTCGGAATCGCCATGTCGACGTGCAGCGCCGCGGCGAAGGACACCGGGGACAGATCGCCGGCACCGTGCGAACCACTGCGCACGCCATAGAGTTCGGCGAGCGAGAAGATCTTCCGCAGGTGCGAGATGCCGCCGGCGTGCGATACCGAGGTGCGGATGTAGTCGATGAGGCGCTCGGTGATCAGGTGCTGGCAGTCCCAGATGGTGTTGAACACCTCTCCGACCGCGAGCGGCGTGGTGGTGTGCTGCCGGATCAGGCGGAACGCCTCCTGGTCCTCGGCGGGCGTGGCGTCCTCCATCCAGAACAGGCGGTGCTCTTCGAGATCCTTGCCGAGCCGGCCCGCCTCGATCGGGCTGAGCCTGTGGTGCACGTCGTGCAGCAGGTGCACGTCGAAGCCGAAGCGTTCCCGCACCGCGCCCAGCATGTGGGGCGCGAATCTGAGGTAGGGGCCGGTTTCCCAACTCTCCTCGGCGGGCAGGTGCCCCGACGCCGGCTCGTAGAGTTGCACCTCCCCCGGATGGACGCCGTAGACGGTGTCCATGCCCGGGATGGCGCACTGGGCGCGGACGGCCCGATACCCGCGGTCGAGGTAGCCGGCGAAGTCGTCGAGCATCTCGTCGAGACTGCCGCCGCTGGCGTGGCCGTAGACCATCACGCCGTCACGCGCGGCGCCGCCGAGCAGTTGGTACACGGGCAAGCCGGCGACCTTGCCCTTGATGTCCCACAGCGCGACGTCCACGGCGGCGATGGCGGTCATGGTGACCGGGCCGCGACGCCAGTAGGCACCCTTGTAGAGGTACTGCCAGGTGTCCTCGATCTGGTGCGCGTCGCGGCCGATCAGCTGAGGGCAGAGGTGGTCTCGAAGGTACGACGCGACGGCGAGTTCACGGCCGTTCAGGGTGGCGTCGCCCCACCCGATCAAGCCTTCGTCGGTGGTGATCTTCAACGTGACGTAATTGCGTCCGGGTGCGGTGATCAGCACATCCGCGCCGACGATCTTCATTGCTGGTCTCCTTCGAGGAGTGCGAGTGCCACGTCCTAGTCCTTACATACAAGCTCTAGTTCGCAGGCTCTGTCAACAGGTGCGGTATGGAATAGACTGTCGCAATGACGACGGTCCCCTCCAAGGGCTCCAATCGGGAACGGGTGTACGCCGAGCTTCGTCGACGCATCGTGACGTTGGAGTTGGCGCCCGGCGCCTCGCTGTCGGAGAACGAGCTCGCCGCACAACTCTCGGTGAGCCGCACGCCGGTGCGCGAGAGCCTGATCCTGCTTGCCGACGAAGGCCTGGTCCACATCTTTCCCAAGCTGGGATCGTTCGTCGCCCGCATCGACCCCGTGAAGGTCGCCGACGCGCAGTTCGTCCGCGAGGCCATCGAGCTCGCCTCCATGCCGGATGCCGTGAAGCTCGTCGACGACGTCGCGATCGCCGAACTGCGTGAGCTGATCGCGGCCCAGAACGCCACGACCGACGTCGACACCTTCTTCGAGCTCGACGAACAGTTCCACCGGTCGCTGCTCGCCGCGGGCGGTCACGGCAACGCCTGGCGCACCGTCGTCGGAGCCAAGGCGCATCTCGATCGAGCGCGCCGGCTCGGAATGATGAGCGAGAGCTCGATTCAGTCCCTGACCTGCGAGCATGCCGCCGTCGTCGATGCATTGGAGTCGCGCGACGAAGAGCAGGCAACGGCCGCCCTGCGCACCCATCTGCGCAAGGTCTTCACCGACATCGAGAAGATTCGCACGCGCTCGCCCGAACTCTTCTCCGACGGCACCACGACCCGGCCGACCCGCCGCGTCGTCGCCGTCTGGCAATAGCCGTCTGGCATTAGCCGTCTCCCAGTAGCCCTCTCGAGCGGCAGTCCCACGTACCCGTCCGCCTGACGAGGCACGGACCAACTTTGTCGAAATCAGATGTTGACAAGGCTTGGCTGTCAGGGCTTGTATGTAAGTGATCGGGCTCACGTGCGGCCACCCCTACGAGCGAGGAACACAGCGATGACCAACTACGTGGAAGCGCCATCGGGGGGTGTCGCCGAACGGTCGACGCGCGATCTGACCAAGGCGGCGGTGTCGGGCTGGCTGGGCACGGCGATGGAGTTCATGGACTTCCAGCTGTACTCACTGGCGGCCGCCATCGTCTTCAACAAGATCTTCTTCCCCGACGTCAGCCCGGCCATCGGCCTGATCGCGGCGATGGCGACCTACGGCGTCGGCTACGTCGCGCGGCTGGCGGGTGCGATCTTCTTCGGACGCATGGGTGACCGGATCGGCAGACGGAAGGTCCTCTTCATCACGATCGCGTTGATGGGCGCCTCGACGACCTTGATCGGCGTGCTGCCGACCTACGCGGCCATCGGCATCCTGGCGCCGATTCTGCTCGTCGTGCTGAGGCTCATCCAAGGCTTCGGCGCCGGCGCCGAGATCGCCGGTGCCACAACGATGCTCGCCGAGTACGCACCAGCGAAACGCCGCGGCGTCATCGCGTCACTGGTATGCCTCGGCACCAACTCCGGAACACTCGTCGCCTCGGGACTCTGGGCGCTGCTGCTCGCCGTGCTGAGCGACGAACAACTGCTCAGCTGGGGCTGGCGCGTGCCCTTCCTGCTGAGCTTCGTCCTGATGATCTTCGCGGTCTGGGTGCGACGAAACCTCAAGGAAAGCCCCGTCTTCGAGGAACGGCCGGACGTCGTGGACGGTGTCGCGCTCTCCCGCGACGAACTCGAGGCAGCTGCGGCGAAGAAGCAAGCGAGTGTTCTCGAGGCCGGGCTGCACCAGCGCAAGGGCAAGGCGTTCCTGGTCGCGCTCGGCCTGCGGTTCGGGCAGGCAGGCAACTCCGGCCTGGTGCAGACGTTCATGGTGGGCTACATCGCATCGACCCTGCTGATGAACAAGTCGGTGGCGACCAGCGCGATCATGTACGGCTCGTTGCTCGGATTCGCCACGATCCCGGTCGTGGGATGGCTCGGCGACCGGTTCGGACGGCGCCCCGTCTACATCGCGCTGAGTTCGTTGACGATCCTGTTCGCCTTTCCGATGCTGCTCATGATCACCAGCGGCAGCAACGTCGCACTGCTGCTGGCCATGGTGATCGGCCTGAACATCGGTGTGCTTGGCCTGTTTTCATTGGAGAGCGTCACGATGGCGGAACTCTTCGGGTCCCGCACCCGGTTCACCCAGCTCGCGCTCGCCAAGGAGATCGGCGGCATCCTCGCCACCGCGATCGGGCCCATCCTCGCCGCCAGCCTGACGGCGGCGACCGGAAGCTGGTGGCCCATCGCCGCCATGCTCATCGTGTACTCGCTCATCACCCTGGTTTCCGCCGCGATCGCACCGGAGACCCGCGGCCGCGACCTCGTCCAGCTGCAGGACGCACTGTGAAGGCAGTCGTCGTCCACGGCGCCGGCGATCTCCGGGTCGACGAACTACCGGATCCCGTTCCGCATGCCGGCGAAGTGCTCATCGCGATGGAGTGGGGCGGGATCTGCGGATCCGACGTCGCGTACTGGCGGCACGGCGCGTCGGGCACCGCGGTACTCAAGGACCCGCTCGTCCTCGGTCACGAGATGGCGGGACGGATCGTTCGGACCGGGGCCGGCGTCAGCGGCCTGAACGTCGGGCAGCCGGTAACGGTTCATCCCGCCACACCGGTCGGCGGCGACGTGCTGCCGGATCGCCTCGCAGGTCGCACCAACCTGTACCCGCAGATCAGTTACTGCGGCTCCGCCGCGTTCCATCCCCATACCGACGGTGGGTTCAGTGAGCTGAAAGTGGTTCGGGCGGATCAGATTCGCCCCCTTCCGGACGACGTGGGAACCGATCAGGGTGCGCTCGCTGAGCCGCTTGCGGTCGCCATGCACGCCGTCAACAGAGCGGGCGACCTTCGCGGTCGCGACGTCCTGGTGAACGGCGCCGGTCCGATCGGGTCGCTGGTCGTCGCGGCGGCGAAGCATGCGGGCGCGGCCACCGTGATCGCGGCGGACGTCTCCAATGCCCCGCTCTCGATCGCCCGAGCGATGGGTGCGGACGTGCTGGCCAACCTCGGCTCCGGTGACGCGCTGCCGGCGGACGTCGAGGTGGTCTTCGAGGCATCCGGCTCCCCCGCGGCCCTCGGCGCCGTCCTCCAGGCGACGGCGCGTGGCGGCACCCTCGTCCAGGTCGGAAACCTGCCGGGCACGCCGACGCCGGCGAACCTGGGCAGCCTGGTCACCAGGGAGATCACGTGGATCGGGTCCTACCGGTTCGTCGACGAGATCACCGACGCCATCGCGGCGATGCGCAACGGTCTCGACGTCAATCCCCTGATCACCCACCGCTATCCGATCGACCAGGCCGCAGCCGCCATCGCCGTCGCGGCCGACCGCGACAGCGGCAGCAGCAAGGTGCTCATCCGGCTCGCACTCTGAATCATCCGGCGCAGAAGGCAAATTCAGCAGACGTCAATTTCTCGCGCTTCGTCACACTGGCCTTTGACGGGATGCGCTGCGGGATCAGTGTGCGGCCGTGGGTGAGTCGACGTCCCAACGAACGTTGATCTTGATTCTCCGCAAACACCTGGCTGTCAGTGTCGAAGAAATCGATTGCCAACGTGGGTAGTGAACGGCCACAATCGATTTGCCCGGCACACCCTCGTGACTCGAGCATTCTACGGTCTGCCTGGCGCCGAAGAAACTGCGGAGGGGATTCGAATCATGCGCTGTCGCAAGGGCGACGAAGTCACTGCACGCCGACAGATCGAAGGAATGAACGTACCGTTGGTGCCGGAGGGGTCCCGTGGCACGGTAGCGGCGACCACGTTGCTCGGTAGGCCGAAGAAGGTGTTCTTTGCCGTCTCCGACGGATGGGGACTAAAGCGGTTCCACGTGGACGTGCAGCGCGGCGACGTGGATTTGCCCGGCTGACAACCGGTCGCCCGCCAAGCCCCATCCCGCCGATACCAGAGCACTCCGGCCTACAGGTACATCCCGTCCGGAACCGTCGCGCGGTAGCGTCCGCTGCCGACCTCGGCCAACAGCGCCGCCGTGCTGAGATGCTCTCCATCGCCGGCCAAGACGGCGCGGCGGACGATCTCGCGGATGTCGCTCCCGCTGGTGCACTCAGGAAGAGCGGCCACGACGGCCGCCGTGTCCAAGGCCTCGCCGTCGGTGAGGTCACCGACCAGCGCCGCAAGGATGCGGGCAGCATCAGCGCGGGTCGGATAGCCGACCTCGACGATCGAGTCGAACCGCCCGGTGCGGATGGCCGCCTTGTCCAGGGTGGTGGCATCGTTGGTGGAGGCCAACGTCAGAATCCGGGCGTCGGATTGAATATCCATGGCCTGCAACAGTTCTGACAGGCCGCCGCCGCCGACTGCTCTGTCGTGGCACCACAGGTCGACGTCTTCGAGCACGAGCAGCACAGGACCCCCAAGGTGCTGCGCCTCCTCCACCACGGACGTCAGCAGTTCGGCCCCTGCCTTGGCTTCGACGTAGATGACGGTGAATTCGCCGACGAGCTCACCGGCGACGACTGCGCTCACCGCCGACTTGCCGGTGCCGGGCGGGCCGCACAGCAGCACGCCGCGCCGCGCGCCGAGGCCATGCGCGTTGAGCACGGCATGGCGGTCGCGCACGGCGACCACTCCCAGGTCGATTTCGTTCCACACCTCGTCGCCGACGATCACATTCTCGCGCGTCGCCGTCGACGGCAGGTCGATGACCGTCAGACTCAGCCCCTGCGCATCGGTGGCACGCGCGACCCGGCCCCGGTATGGGTTGAGATCGTTGGCGCGTACGGCAAGCCGGTCCAATACCGCACGGGCACGATCCTGGGCCTCCGCGGTCACGTACACCGAGACCTCGGCCGAGAGCAGGATCGCCGCGCGGGCCTCGAAGAAGATGACGCATCCGGCGTCATCCAGCAGCGTCCCGGCCGGAAAGTGCACACGCAGACAGAGCGGGTGGCGGTAGCGCTGGCCGCCGATCTCGGTCTCGGACCACTTCGGTGGATTGGCGTACTCGCCCGGGCCGATCTCGCAGACGCTCCCATGTTCATCGATCCACTCCGCCAGTGCCATCGCGGTGGTCAACCGGGACACCGGATTGAGTGGACGTTGCTCGTCGAGCAGGTGACCGCAGTCCGTCACGCCCAAGCAGCGGGCGGTGAACCGCTCTGCGGTTTCGGCAGTTTGGCGTTCTGCGACGCCGATCAGCAACTCACCCAGTGCGCGCAGCGCTGGCTGCACACCGCGGTCTAGGTTGTCGAGCCATTCATCGACGTCGGCGATGGGCAGGCGCGCGTCAGCGCCGCCGGTTGGCTCGGCGCTCAGATCGGTTGAATCGTCGTTGATGAGCGTCATCGCGTTGTCGGCATCCAGTCGTAGGCAGCCCTACAGAGTCGCACGCGACCGACGAGCGGTCAACCCATTTAGCTCTGAGGGTCGGCCTACGCGTTCAGAACGCCAGCAGCACCTTGCTCGATCTCGCGGCGTCGCCTGCGATCGCAAACGCCTCGAGGGCATCGGCGGCCGGATACTCGGCGGTGATGACGGCCGATACGTTCAGCGATCCATCGCCCAACGCCGCGATGACGTCGTCGATCTCGTCGTTGAAGCGGAAGCTGCCGATGAGGTCGAGTTCACGCGTGATCGCCAGCGACATCGGCACGGGCTGATCGCCGGTGGGCAGCAGTCCGACCATGACCACGGTGCCGCCCCGAACGGCTCCGCGGATGGCCGACGCCAATCCCCGGTGGTTGCCCGAACATTCGAAGACGACGTCGGCTTCGACCGCGGCGATCGCATCAACGTCGCCGGCATGCAGGACGCGGTGTGCGCCTGCCCTGCGTGCGATGTCGAGGGCGTGGTCGTGCACGTCGACCGCCACGATCTCGGCCGCACCGGCCCGCGCGAGCACGGCCACGATGAGCGCTCCGATGGGCCCGGCACCGATCACGAGCGCTGAGCGTCCCGCCACCTCCCCCGCGCGCCCGACGGCATGCCACGCGACGCTCGCGGGCTCCGCCAATGCCGCGGTGCGCAGATCGAGGCCGGCGGGCAGGGTTCGCAGCATGCGGCTGGGGACGGCGAGGTGGCTGACGAATGTGCCGTCGTTGTGCGGCACCTGCGCGGCGCTGCCCAGATAGGTGCATCCGGGTGACAGGTTCGGCCGATCTGCCGGGTACTTGGCGCCGCCCCCGCGGGGCGTCGCCGGGTGGATGGTGACCCGAGTTCCAGCGCCGGGACCTGTGCCGTCGGCCGCCGGTACCAGCACGGTGCCAGAGGCCTCGTGCCCCAGCCGCATCGGTGCCCGCAGAATGGATTCGCCTGCCGCACCGTGCTGCCAGTAGTGCAGGTCGGATCCGCAGATTCCGCCGTAGGCGATCCGGACCACCGCTTCGCCGGCTTCGGGCGGAGCCACCGGGACCTCCTCGACGCGCAGATCCCCCGCCCCGTGGGCGACGACGGCCAGGGCAGTCGATGGAGGTGTGTCGAAAGTGGTCATCGCGCCACCGGTTCCGACGTGGTCAGCAGGTCCAGTTCGTCGCGGCGGGGCATGCCTTCCCAGTCGCCGTCGACGGTGCAGGCGAGTGCACCGACGGCCGTCGCCGTGCGTAGCCGCTGCTGGATGTCGCAGCCGGCGAGCCGGTCGGCGAGGTAACCGGCGACGAAACCGTCACCGGCGCCGACGGTGTCGATCACCGACACGGGTACGGCGGGTTGGCGGTACTCGACGCCATCCACCACGGCGAGTGCGCCGTCGGCACCCAGCTTGACGACGGCCTCGGCCGGGCCCATCGCGCACAACCCAACCGCCAGTTGCGCAGGAGTACCGCTGCCGACGACGATGGCGGCCTCGTCCGCGCCTGCGAACACGACGTCGGCGAGCGCGACGAGCACACGATAGGTCGGACGCGCTTCGTCGGCTGACCACAGCGAGTGACGATGGTTGACGTCGAACGACACGGTGATTCCCAGCCCCTTGGCATGCTCGACGTAGTGCACGGTCGCCTTCGCCGCCGAATCCGACAGCGCTGGTGTGATTCCCGTGACGTGAAGCAAGGTCACGGTGTCCCACAACGTTTCTGGGACGTCACCGATGGCGAATCGTGAACCAGCGCTGCCATCGCGGTAGTACCAGACGCGGGTGGCGGAGGCGGTCCGGCGCTCCTTGACCATCAGCCCGGTGGGTGCGTCGTGGTCGCGCACGACGTGTGGGCGAAGGTCTTCGGCGCGCAGTTCGCGCTCCACCAGGTCGCCGAAGCTGTCGTCGCCGACGCGCCCTACCCAGGTCACTTCCGCGCCGAGCCGGCGCAGCGCCACCGCCACGTTCGACTCGGCGCCACCGATACCGAGATGCATGGTGGTGGTGTGCGCCAGCGGACCGGTGCCCGTCGGACGCAGCAGGGCCATCGTCTCGCCGAAGGTGAGCACACTCATCGATGCGCCTCCGCGGCCGCCACGGTGTCGTTGAGTTTGCGGCACCGTCGCGCGAGGGCATCGAGGTCTCCCCCGCTGAGCGCGTCACCGATGAGCGGCCCGCCCACGCTCACCGCGCAGGCACCGGCGCGGATCCATTCGACCGCCTCGGCCATGCCGACGCCACCCGATGGGATGACCTCGATGTCGGGGAACGGGCCCCGCAGGTGCGCAACGTAATCCGGACCCACCAGGGCGGCCGGAAAGACCTTCACGGCAGTGGCACCCGCGGCCCACCCCTTCCACAGCTCGGTTGGGGTGAGACCGCCGGGATAGATCGGCACACCGGCAGTCACGGCCGCGTCGATCACCGCGACGTCGGTCGTCGGTGTCACCACGAAGTCGACCCCCACGCCGAGCGCCTCGTTCAGCTGCGCCACGGTGGTGACCGTCCCGATGCCCACCTGGACCTCGTCGGGTATGCCTGCGCGGATGTCGGCGAGCACGTCGAGCGTTCCCGGTGTGCTCATCGTCAGCTCGATACCGCGAATGCCGTTGTCCGCCAATACGTCGACGACGGGTGCGTATCGGCGCGCGTCGGCCGCGCGCAGCACCGCGATGACGACGGGCGTCACGGCAGGCCGGGGATTCGCGTGGTCCCGCTGCTTGGCGACCGTCATGCGCGCGCCTCCTCGGCCCGCACCGTCAGCGCGTCACGGGTGTCCGTCAGGTCGCGGTTGCGGGTCTCGGGGGCCACCACCGCCGCGATGAGGACGGTGACCGCCATCGCAATCATGTACACCGCCACCGGGATCCAGGACCCAGAGAAGGCCGTGATCAACGACGCGCAGATCAGGGGCGCGACGCCGCCACCGAACACCGAGGCGAACTCCCGGCCGAGTGTCACGCCGGCGTAGCGGTAGCGGGCACCGAACAGTTCGGGGAAGTAGCTCATCGTGACGCCGACGGCACCTTGGCAGGCGAGGATGAATCCGACGATCATCACCAACGTGATCAACAGGTGCGAACCGGTATTGAGGGCGAGGAACGTCGGAATCGGCAACAGCACCAGGCAGATGACGATGCCGATGTAGACGGGCTTGCGGCCTACCCGGTCGGACAGCCTGCCGAAACCGTATGCCGCGATGCCGCCGCAGATCGCCCCGATCAGCAGGACCTTGGGGATGAACGCCGGATCCACCCCGACGTCGTTCTTGAGGTACGACGCCATGAACACCTGATAGGTGTAGGACTGCGAGCTGATCCCGATCGTCATGAACATGACCAGCAGTACCGAACGCCTGCCGTTCGCGAAGACGTCGCGCAGCGGAGTCTTGGGTACCACGTGGGATTGCTTGAGCTGTTGGAAGACCGGGCTCTCGGTGAGTCGGCGCCGGATGACGAAGGCGGCGATGGTCACGAACAGGCTGCTGCCGAACACGAGCCGCCAGCCCCAGGTCATCAGGTCGTCCTCTGGCAGCATCTGCGCAAGGATCCAGGCAATCGCGCCGAGTGCGGTGCCGAGTGCGGCGCCGGTCATCACCAGGGCCGCGAGTCTGCCCCGCCGCCCGATCTGCGCGGTCTCGGTCAACAGGGTGGCACCGCCGGATTGTTCCGCGCCTGCGCCGAAGCCCTGCAGGAATCGACACAGCACCAACAGGATCGGGGCGAGCAGGCCCACCTGGCCGTAGGTGGGGAGCGCGCCGATCAGTAGCGTCGCGCCACCCATCAACAGCAGCGTGGCCACCAACACCCATTTGCGTCCGAGGCGGTCGCCGTAGCGGGAGAAGAACAGGCCACCCAGTGGTCGAGCGAGGAAACCCACGGCGTACGCACTGAAGCTGGCGACGATGCCTGCGGCCGGCGAGATATTGGGGAAGAACAGCTTGTTGAAGACCAGCGCCGAGGCGGTCCCGTAGATGACGAAGTCGTACTGCTCGAGGGTGGTACCGATCAGGCCCGCCCACGCCGCACGCCGGACGGCGGCGGGATCGTGGGTCACCTGGTCCCCGGACTGGTTCGCCGACGGATCAATGGTTGTCGTCATGTCTTCCTCGCTGGTTGGTGCCCGGCCAGGGCTGGATGGTTGTATGGGCGACGTCATCAACTCATCGCCTCCTCGGCCGCAGCGTGCGGACCGTGAGCGACGATTGTCTCGACGAATCGAGTTGTTGCACAGACGAAATCATCGGATGACGCTAGGTCGCCCTGGAAGAGCACGCCAGGGGCGAGCACGCCGCGAACGAAGTCGCGGGTGGAGGCGGATCGCGCGGCCAATTCGACGAGGCGCTGCCGCGCGGGGTCGGCCATCGCGCCCGCCTGCGGACCGGGGTCGAAACCGTGCGGTGCGGCGATGCAACACAGGTAGGCCGCGACGGTCAGGGCGAGGTGTCGTGGTGTGCGGCCGGCGCGCAGATGGATGTCCGCCGGGATGGGAATCCGCTGGGCCAGTTTCACCGATCCGTCGGAACCGACCTGCGCGGTGCGATGCCCGAGCGCGGTATTGGACCAGCGGTCGAACAGCTGGGTGGTGTAGTCGTCGACGCTCACGTCACCTGGCACGGTGACGGTGGGCAGGTAGTCCTCGAGCATCACCTGCCGCGCCGCTGATTCGATGAAGGGTTGCGCGACCGACTCGGGAATGGAGGCACGTCCGTCGAGCGCCCCCAGATACGC
This sequence comes from Mycobacterium sp. URHB0044, assembly GCF_000620625.1. Classification (GTDB taxonomy): domain Bacteria; phylum Actinomycetota; class Actinomycetes; order Mycobacteriales; family Mycobacteriaceae; genus Mycobacterium. Next base: position 332,438 of record NZ_JIAW01000004.1, read on the forward strand.
GATCAGTGAGTGCGTGCCATTGAGCAGACGCAGCTTCATCAGCTCGTAGGGTTCGACGTCATCGGCGAAGGTCGCACCGCCGACTTCCCAGGAGGGCCGCCCACCCGGGAAGCGGTCCTGCATCACCCACATCGTGAAGGGCTCTGCGGGGACGGCGATCTCGTCGATCACGCCGAGCGAAGTCCGAGCCGCCTCGTTGTACCGGTGGGCACCGCTGGGCACGATGCGATCGACCATCGAATTCGGGAAGGAGGCGTGGCGGTCCATCCACGCCAACGTCTCGTCCGCGGACGGCAGTGCCGCGATGAACTCCCGCACCAAGGCCTCGGTGCGCTGGCCGTTGGCGAGCAGGTTGTCACAGCTGAGGATGGCGACGGGCTCTCCGTGGGTGCGTGCGCGCGCGACGAGGCCGCCGGCGATGCGACCGATCGGCGTCATCGGCGACGACGGGTCGGCGAGGTCGTGCCGGACCGCCGGTGAGTCGACGTCCAGGGTGCCGGTCCTCGGCGAGGTCGTGTAGCCGTGTTCGGTCACCGTGAGGGTGACGATGCGCGTGGTCGGCGCAGCGATGGCGTCGACGACCGTCTCGGGGGCATCGTCGGCGACCATGACGCCGGTGTGCACGCCGGGCACCGCTACCCGCGACCCTGCGGGTGAGATCTCGACCACGCTGTACAGCAGGTCCTGTGCGTTCATCGAATCAACCACGGTGCGTGAGCGATTCGCGACACCCAGGATGCCCCACGGTCCCGGTTCGGCGGCCAGCGCCGCGGCCGTGTACACCGCCTGGTGAGCGCGGTGGAAGTTGCCGAGGCCCAGATGCACGATTCCCGTTCGACGCGCGGCCCGCGGATTGATCAACGCGCTCGCGGGCACCGAGGTTCTCGTCAGTACCGCCGCCGGGGCGAGGCCGGTTCGGTCGGTGGTGCAGTCGGTCACGGGATCACCAATCGGTCATCGAGCCGTCGAGACGACGGGCGACGGGTAGGTAGGCGGCGTCGTACGGGTACTTCACGGCGAGTTCTTCGTCGATCTCCACGCCGATCCCGGGCTGTTCGCCGGGAGTGAGGTAACCGTCGGAGAAGCTCCACGCGTGCGGGAACACCTCGTCGACGAGGGGGTCGTAGCCCATGTATTCCTGGATGCCGAAGTTCGGTGTGGCCAGCCCGAGGTGGATGCTCGCGCCGAGGGTGATCGGCGAAACGTCGGAGGGACCGTGCGGCGCGCCCCGCACCTGGTGGACCTCGGCCAGGCCGAAGATCTTGCGCACGTGGCTGATTCCGCCGGCGTGGGCGATCGCGACCCGGATGAAGTCGATGAGTTGCCCGCTGATCAGCTGGTGGCAGTCCCAGATGGTGTTGAAGACCTCGCCGATCGCCAGCGGCGTCGTGGTGTGCTGGCGCACCAGCCGCAGCGCGTCCTGGTTCTCGGCCGGGGTGACGTCCTCGAGCCAGAACAGGTCGACGTCTTCGACGGCCTTGCCGAGCCGGGCCGCCTGCTGAGGCGTGAGCCGGTGGTGCGCGTCGTGCAACAGCTTGATCGACGGGCCGACGTGGTCGCGTACCGACCGCAGTACGCCGGGGGCGTGGGTGAGATAGGCGTCGGTGTCCCAGATCTCCTCCACCGGTGCGGCACCGCGGGCGGCGGGCTCGTAGCCGGCGGCGTCGCGGTGTACGCCGTAGACGGACTCCAGGCCCGGTACCCCGGATTGGGCGCGCACCGCGATGAAGCCCTCGGCGAGACGCTTGTCCACGGAGTCGAGCAGTTGCGGCAGGTCCCAGCCGGTGGCGTGGGTGTAGGACAGCACGCGATCGCGCACGGAGCCGCCGAGGAGTTGATATACGGGCTGTCCCAGCGTCTTTCCCTTGATGTCCCACAGCGCGACGTCGACCGCGCCGATCGCCGCCATGGTGACGGGTCCACGCCGCCAGTACACGCCGCGGTACAGGTACTGCCAGGTGTCCTCGATCCTGGCGGCGTCGCGGCCGACGAGCAGCGGTGCGACGTGGTCCTTGAGGTAGGAGGCGACGGCGAGTTCGCGACCGTTGAGGGTGGCGTCGCCGTAGCCGACGACACCGTCGGCGGTGGTGATCTTCAGCGTGACGTAGTTGCGGCTGGGGCTGCACACGATGACGTCGGCGGCGACGATGCGGTCGGTCACGAGGGGGTTCCTCCCTTGGCGGCAACGAGATTGAGTAGGGGTTCACCGCGTTGCAGGCGTCCGATGTTGGCGGTGATGTCGTCGACGCGGCCGATGAAGGTCTGACGAGTGATTCCCGAGGAGTGCGGGGTCATGAGGACGTTGTCCAATTCGGCGAACGGCAACCGGCTGGGTGACCCGGTTCCGTTGGCCGGGTAGTCGTACCAGACGTCGAGCGCCGCGCCGGCGATGTCCCGGTTGGCCAGCGCCCCGTAGATGGCCGTCTCTTGGACGAGCGGTCCACGGCCGACGTTGACGAGGACGCCGGTCGGTCCGAGAGCGCGTAGCTCCGACTCACCGATGATGCCCGCGGTGCTCTCGCTCAGGGGTGCCGACACCACGACGACGTCGGATTCGGCCATGAGCTCGCCGAGGCGATCGGTTCGGCCCGCCCAGCGCAAGCCTGCGCTCTCGTCGACGACGCCGCGGCCCGTGATTGCTGATCCGCTGCAGCCGAACTGCCGCAACAGGTTCCAGCATCGGCGGCCGATGTGCCCGAATCCGACGAAGCCGACGTGTGCGGCGCCGAGCGCGTCGGGTTGGGTCAGCGCGTCGTCGTACACCGACGTCGCCCAGACGCCTTTGCGCAACTGCCGGTCCTGGTCGAGGAACCGGCGACGCAGCAGGATGGCGGTCGCGACGACATACTCCGCGATCGACTGCTCGTGGTTGAACGTGTTGGCCACCACCACGTCCGCCGGCAGTGCATCGAACGCGATGCCGTCGGTGCCCGCTCCGCTGACGTGAACCAGCCGTAGGTTGCGTGCCAGCTTGGCGATGGGCGCCGGGAGTTTCGTGCCGACGAACACCTCCGCATCGGGGATGTCGGCTGCCACGGCGTCGCCGTGCGGCTCGTCGTGCCAGACCAGCGTGGTCCCGGAGGGTAGCCGGCTCTCGAACCGCTCGCGGTGTGGCGTCAAATTCGCGTCGGCGACGACGATTCTCATTCCGGGTTACCTTCCGTCCGGCCGAAGACGCGGTCGTGGACGGGCCCGCTCGACTCGCGGACGACCAGCTGGGTGGGCAGGTGGACGATCCGCGGCGCGGCGTCGGGTTCCGCCGCCCGTTGCGCCACCAGATCGGCGCTGACGACTCCGGCGCGAGCCATCGGCACGCTGATGCTGGTGAGGGTGGGATGGAACAGCTGGGCAAGCGGCGAATCGTCGATGCCGATGACGCTGAGGTCGTTCGGCACCGAGAAGCCCATGGCGCGAACGCCGTTGATGAGCCCGATGGCCATCGGATCGTTGTGGGTGATGACGGCGCTGGCGCCGGTGGCGATCACGCTCGCGGCGGCGGCGTGCCCGCCGGCCGGTGTCTCTTGCTGCCAGCCAAGGACGTCGAGCCGGACCCCGCGGTCGGCACACAGCTCCTCGACCGCCGCCGTGCGTTGCGCATTCGACCATGACTGAGCCGAACCCTGCACGTAGGCGATGCGGGTGTGGCCGAGCGCGAACAGGTAGTCGACGGCCTGGCGCAGGCCGTCGCGTGAATCGGCCACCACGCAGTCGCATTCATCGGACAACCGGTTCACCAGCACCAGCGGGGTGTCGCCGGCGAGCTGCACGATGTCCTCCGCGGGCAGCCGCGGTGCGCACACCACCAGGGCGTCGACGTGACCCTGCAGCTCCCCCACCACTTCGCGTTCGTGGTCGGCGCTGCCGTCGGTGTCGGTGAGCACGACCGTCTGGCGGCGGTGCCACCCTTGGGCCTGAGCCGCCTTGACGAACGACGCGAACACGGTGTTGCCGATGTCGGGCACCACCACGGCGATGGTGGTCGCTGTCTGCCGCCGCTCGGTACCCCGCGCGGCGCTGTAACCGATCTCGTCGGCGGCGGCGATGATGCGCGCGAGCGTGTCCGCGCCGATCCGGTCCGGCGTGCTGAACGCCCGCGACGCGGTGGACAGGGACACGCCGGCTCGCTCGGCCACCTGCGTCAGGGTCGGTGCCACGGGCCACTCCTCGTTTGTCGTGTGACGGCTGACACAACGATGCCCCTTCTTGCGCAATGTTGTCAAGGTCTTGCACAACTATTGCCGTCGCTGAGCGGGCAACGAAGCTCGTTAGGCCGGCGACGCTCCCCGTGCTGCATCGAGACGCGCGGGCTCGATCCGGTAGACCCGCCGGGCGGTGCCCGACCAGACGTGGCTTGCCTCTTCGGCGTCAAGGCCCGACAGCGCCGACCTCAGCCCGGCGAACACGCGGTCGTAGCCACCGCTGGCCACCGAGATCGGCCAGTCCCCGCCGAACATGAGCCGTTCCGGGCCGAACACCTCGAGCGCGCGATCGACGAAACGGCGAATACCGTCGACCGTCCACTCCCCGGAGTCGGGGTAGAGGCCGGAGATCTTGGCGCTGACGAGGGGATTCTGCGCCGCCGCGGCGATCAGCGACCACCACGGCTCGACGTCGCGCGCGCCGATCGGCGGCTTCGCCAAGTGGTCGATGACGATGCGAAGCCCGGGATGTCGTTCGGAGACGGTAGGCACGTGCTCGAGATGCCGGGGCAGGTTGGAGACGAAGTCGAACGCGGTGTCGCCCTCCTCGAGGACGGCGAGTCCCTCGTCGACTGAGGCGCTCACGAGCCAGTCCGGATCGGCCTTGTGGTGAACCAGATTGCGAATGCCGACGACCCGGTCGTCCCGGCGGAGCTCGGAGAGACGTGCGGCGGCATGCTCGGGCCGATCCAGCGGAAGGTAGGCGACGATCGCCACCACAGTTGGGTGGGCGTCGGCCACCTCGAACATCAGGTCGGTATCGCCGTCGTCGTCATCGGACTGCACCAAAACCGTGGCCTCCACGCCATTGCGAGCAAGGTGCGGGACGAGTTCCTCGAACCCAAAGGTGCGATTCCACAGCGGAACGTGCGGGCCGAGCCACGGATAGGGCGCCCGGGTCAGGTCCCAAACGTGTTGATGCGCATCGATGATCATCGGACGGCTGCCTCGGACACCACCGCCGCACGTGGGTGACGGGTCGACCAGTACACGCCGTCGGGGTAGGCATAGTCGGCCACGGACGCCGGGAACATCTGAGCGCTATAGCCGGGTTTCGTGGGTAGCACGTACGCGCCGCGCTCGACCACGCAGGGATCCGTGAAGTGCTCGTGCAGGTGATCGACGAACTCGGTCACCCGGTTCTCGGTCGTGCCCGCGACCGCAACGTAGTCGAACACGGACAGGTGCTGCACCAATTCGCACAGGCCTACCCCGCCGGCGTGTGGACACACCGGCACGCCGAACTTCTTCGCCATCAGATAGACCGGGATGATCTCGTTGATCGACGCCAGCCGCGCCGAATCGAGCTGGCAGTAGTCGATGGCCTCGGCCTGGAACAGCTGTTTGAACAGCACGCGGTTCATGCCGTGCTCACCGGTGGCTACGCCGATGGGCGCCACGGCCTTCCGGACCGCCGCGTGTCCGAGGACGTCGTCGGGGCTGGTGGGTTCTTCGATCCACAGTGGCCTGAACCTCGCCAGCGCGTTGACCCATTCGATGGCTTCGGGCACGTCCCACACCTGGTTGGCGTCGATCATGAGGTGGGCGTCCCAGCCGATCACCTCGCGCGCGATCGTGCAGCGCCGGATGTCGTCCTCGAGGTTGGCACCGACCTTGAGCTTGACGTGGCGATAGCCATCGGCGATCGCCTGGGCGGCGAGTTCTCGTAACTTGTCGTCGGAGTAGCCGAGCCAACCCGCCGAGGTGGTGTAGCAGGGGTAGCCCGTGCGTTCCATGTCGGCGACGCGCGCGGAGCGGGTGAGCATCGTCTCGCCCAGCATGTCGATGGCCTCCTGCCTGGTCAGCACGTCGCTGAGGTAGCTCAAGTCGAGGGTGTCCACCAGGTCTTCGGTATTCATCTCGGAGAGGAAGCGCCACAACGGCTTTCCAGCTACGCGTGCGGCGAGATCCCAGGCCGCGTTCATCACTGCGGCCATGGCGAGGTGCTCGACGCCCTTGTCGGGTCCGAGCCAGCGCAATTGAGAGTCGGCTGCCAGGTCCCGGTACGTCCCGCCGAGGTCACCGACCACGCCGGCAACGTCGCGACCGACCAGGGGTTCGCCTCGCCGTCGAGCGGCAAGCGTGCAGATGTCGTTGCCCCGGCCGATGGTGAAGGTGAAGCCATGGCCCGCGAGTTGGGGATCGTCGGTGCGCAGCACGACGTAGGTCGCCGAGTAGTCGCCGTCCTTGTTCATCGCGTCGGAGCCGTCCATCGACAGCGATGTCGGGAAGCGCACGTCGGTGACGTCGACGGAAGTGATGCGGGTCATGGCAGCTCCTGAATGCGGGCGGTGTGATCTTCCGGCGCGTGTGGAGATCAGACCCGCGGCAGCGAGATCCGACCACAAGGCGTCCGGAATCGGACGGTGGTAGCGGTTGGCGGCGTCGGCGACCTGCTCGGGACTCGCAGCACCCACCACGACGGAGATGACAGCCGGGTGGCGCAGCGGAAAGGCAAGTGCGGCGTCTGGCAGTGTCACGCCATGGCTTTCGCAGACGGCCGCGATTGCCTCGACGCGAGCGACGAGTTCGACGGGGGCCGGTGCGTAGTCGTACTTCGGGTCGGGGCCCGGCCGCGGCGTCGCCAGCAGACCGGAGTTGTAGACGCCTGCGGCGACCACGCCGACGCCGCGTTCCGATGCCAGATCGACCAGATCGTCGGCCTGTTCGAGCAGGGTGTATCTGCCTGCGCACATCACCAAGTCGACTCCATGGTCGTCGCGAATCAGTTCGATGAGAGGGTCGGTGAAGTTCATCCCGGCTCCGATCGATCCGACGACGCCTTCCTCCCGCAACTCGATCAGCGCTGGCACGGCCTCGGCGAGCGCTTGCTCCCAATGGTTCTCGGGGTCGTGCAGGTAGGCGACGTCCAGGCGGTCCAGTCTGAGACGACCGAGGGTCTCGTGCACCGAACGGCGGATGCCGTCACGGCTGAAGTCCCATCTCCGGCGCATGGTGGCGGGGACGTCGAAACCCTCATCGTCCATGCGGCCTGCGACGTTCGCGTCGGGCTCGAGCAGTCGGCCCACCTTCGACGACAGCACGTACTCTTCCCGGGGCCGCTCCCTCAGCAGCGAGCCAAGGCGACGTTCCGAGAGACCCAGTCCGTAGTGGGGCGCGGTGTCGAAGTAGCGAATGCCCATGTCCCAGGCGGCATCCACGATGCGTCGCGCATCGTCGTCGCTGATCCCGCGGTACAGGTTTCCCAATTGGGCGCCACCGAGTCCCAGTTCGGTGAAGCTGGTCCGTCCACGTGTGCGTGCGGGGATCACGGAGCCATCAGGCATCAGCCCTTGACCGCCCCCACGGTCTCACCTCGGATGAGGTACTTCTGCGCACCCACGAACACGATGAGCAAGGGAAGCATCGAGATGAAGGTGGCCAGCGCGAGCTGTGGCATGTAGAGCTTCACGTCGAGACCGGCAGCTACGGTCGGGTTGAACAGCGGACTGGCCCCGATGAGCTGCTGGATCCCGATCGAGAGTGTGTTGTTGTCCTGGTTGGAGGACAACAAGGCCAGCGGCAGAAAGAAGTTCGTCCAGTTGGCCACGAAGGCGAAGAAGCCCACCAGCACCACCGCCTGCCTGGAAATCGGCAGACCGATCCGCCAGAAGATCGCCACCTCCGACAGCCCGTCGATGCGGGCGGCCTCGACCAGCTCTCGCGGCATCGTGGTCATGAAGTGGATGTAGGAAAGGTATACGCCGAATGGAAAGAACCCCATGATGATCAGCACCGGCCAGAGTTCACCGACCGCCCCGATGGCATTGACCTCGAGGAACAATGGGATGACCAGGACCGTATTGGGCATGACCATTGTGACCAGCGTGATCATCAAGATGACCCTGCGGAAGCGAAACCTCAACCGCGCCATGGCGTAACCGGCAGGAAGTGCGGCGGCCAGACCCAATAGCGCCCCTCCACCGGCGACGAACAGTGAATTCAGAATCCACTGCGTGAACAGGCCGCCATTCGGCCCGAAGCCGTTGACCTGTGACCAGTTGTGCACGACGTTGCTCCACGAGACGTCCCCCAACCCCAGGAATCCGCCGGCACCGGTGTCGACTCCGTGCTCGGAGCGGAAGGCCATCGCGATGAATCCCACGATCGGGAAGACGAAGATCGCTGCAACGAAGAGCATCGTGACCACTCGCGCAAGGCGGCCGACGGTCCAATACTCGACCCGTGCCGAGCGGACGTCGAGCTGGCTCATGACGGCTCCTCGGTTCCGAACAAGCCACTGCGGAAGACGATGAGCAACCCGATGGACAGGGTGATCACCAGCAGGATGAGCGACATCGCCGCCGCTGCGGGAAAGTTGTAGTTGCTGAACGCGAATGCGTAGCCCAGCTGTGTCGGTGTCCACTGGTCAGGCAGCGCGTTACTGGCGACCTGGTCGAGCAACTGAGGCTCGAGGAACAGCTGGAAGCCGTAGGCCAGATTCATCAGGGCGGCGTAGCCCAGCCATGGCCGGATGATCGGCAGCTTCACGTACCAGGCAAGCTGCCAGGCGTTGACGCCGTCGAGGCTCGCCGCCTCCAGCACTTCCTCGGAGATGCCGTTGAGGCCACCGTTGACGACGATGATCCAGGAACCGACGCCCTGGAAGAACATCATCGCGGTGAGGATGAACGGCAGGTGGTTGGGCGTCGCCACCGCCTGCTTGATGGTGTCGATGCCCAACGCGTGCCAGACGCCTTCGATCGGGGATTGGCTCGGATTGAGCAGGTACACCCACAGCACCAGGTTGGCCACCCCGGCCAGGGCGCCGGGGATGTAGTAGACGAACCGCATCGTCGCACCGAAGGCGCCCGGGCTTGCGTGGACGAGCAGCGCCAGAGCCACGATGCCGATCATCATGATCGGCAGCCAAACTGCCAGTGTGGCAAACACGTTCATGAACGTGTCAACGAAGCGGAAGTCGGTGACGACGGTTCGAAAGCTTTCCACGCTGCCGAACTCGGAACGTGGGTGCAGCGGGGTCGACGGTGTTTCGAGGGCCGTCACGATCGCATAGCCGACGGGGATGATGCCACCGATCATCAGCAGCGCGAGGTACGGGGTGCTCAGCAGCCACGCGCCTCGGGTCTCCGCCGATAGCCGTCCCTGGGAGCGGCGCGGCCGGCGCGACGCGACCGCAACCGGAGCGCGCACGACGGGAGCGACGGTCAGCCCGTTCGTCATTCGGTTCTCCTAGTTCTGCTGGGCAGGGTCCGGACTGAACACGGGACCGGTCAGTTGACCGTGTAACCCATTGCCTTTGCCTGGTTGAGCAACTCGCTCTCGAACGCGCTCCAGCCCTCCTCGACGCTCTTGCCGTCGACAAGCGCGGGCGCGAGCGTTTCGGTCCAGACACTGCCGGTGTTGTAGAGCATGTAGGAGTGGTTGGGCTGGACGAACTGGATGGCCGCCTTCATCGCTGCGAACGTGGTGTCGTTGTCGGCGAAGTAGTTCGCCCGAGATTGCTTCTGGATCCACGCATCTCGGACGGGACCGTACGCGGGAAGACCGGTCGACAGTTCGACCTGCCAGGCGGGATCGGTCGCGACGAAACGTGCGAAGGTCAGGGTGTTCTCGAGTTGCTTGCCGGTGATGTGCTTGGACACTCCCCACAGGCCGCCGCCCTCGTCGCCGGTGGCCGGCTTGGTGTCCCCACGCCACGTAAGCGGTTCGACGGCGGTCATCTCACCGGCCGGGATCTTCCACGTCTGGTTGAACAGGTAGTCGCCCCACCATGCCGCACCCGGGCTCATCACCAGGTTCGCGCCTACCTTGGCGGCGTCGGCGTCGAAGATGCCGAGCGGCGAGAGGGCCTTGCCCTTGACCATGGTCGACAGCAGGTCCTCGGCGCGTTGGCACTTGGGATCGGCCAGATCGATGTGGGCCACGGTTTCGGAGACGCGTTGGTTGGTCGGGCAGCCAGAGGCCCAGAGGTAACGATCCGGAGCGTAGGCATCTCCGGTGAACCCGCCGATCTTCCCGGGGTGTTCCTGGGCGATCTTGACCGCCAGATCGGCGTACTCCTCCCAGGTCTTCGGGACGGTGTAGCCGTTCGTGTCGAAGAATTTCTTGTTGTACCAGAACACATCCGGTGCGGCGTCGTTGCGCAGGCACCGAACTCGGCCGTCGACGTTGCACGGTTCGTTCACCGCTCCGTCGTAGCCCTTGATCACGTCGGGAACGAGGTCGGTGAGGTCAGCGGCGTAGTCGATCTGCGCACCGGTGGCCCAGGCGATGTCGTCGTTCGACGGAAAGAAGATGGCGTCTGGCCAACCCTTGCCCGCCTGATTGAACTGGGCGAATTGCTGCTGGAGCGTCTTCCCGCCGACCGTGCCGTCGATCTGATTGATCGTGACGTCCATCTCGGGATGCGCCTTCTTGAAGGCCTCTGCCGCCGGAACGCGGGGCGGGTCGACCCACACCGTGATGGCCCCGCCGGAATCCGTCGGCGCGGCCGCCGTACCGCTTCCCGAATCGCTGCTGCAGGCGGCCATTAGCAGCATCGCGGCCGCTGCGACGATCCCGGCGGCGGCCTTCATGCCCGAACGGGCATTCCTCGACTTCATCAAGAAACTCCTTGGGATTGTCGTGAATGTGCGGCGCGAGTCGATGAGAAGCGCGCGGCTGCTCAAACGTTAGACCACTTGCGTGATGTTGGTCAATCGTTTGAGCAAGAAATCGCCTTCGCCGTGGGAAACGGCTCGTCAGCGCCGCTTGAAGGGCGCAGACGACTGCCGGACGATGAGCTCCGGCGCAGGATCGGTGATGACCTCGTCGACGGTCACCCCCGTCTCGATCCGGTCGATCACGGCATGGACGGCCGTGCGTCCCATTGCGTAGAACTGCATCTTCACCGCGGTCAGCGGTGGCCAGGTGTTCTCCGCCGTCCACGAGTCGTGCACACTGACGACCGAAAGGTCCTTGGGCACACGGATCTTCAGATCGCGAGCAGCACCGAGAAGTCCCACTGCGGCGTTGACGTTCGCGACGACGACCGCGCTCGGTGGATTGTCGAGCGCCATCAGGCATTCGAGTGCTGAGCGCCCATTCGCCGGTGCATATCCCAATCGTGTTTCATAGCCGGGCGGCACCGGGACGCCGGCGTCTGCCATCGCGGAGTAGTAGCCGACCCGTCGCCGCTTGGCCGTGAACGAGCGTGGCAGCCCATTGGCCAGCGCAATGCGCTCGTGGCCCAGCGCGAGAAGGTGTTCCGTCGCAATCCGAGCGCCGGTTTCGTCGTCGAGGACGACCGACCCAGGATGGCCGCGGTAGGCCGAGTTGATCAGCACGATGGGCGCACCGGAGTCGAGCAAACCGCCAAGACCTGCCGTTGGCACACTGTCGCCAACCTGCACCACCATGCCGTCCACCCGGTTCTCCCCGATCAGACGCCCGATCACCTCACCGCCGGGCCGGACGTCATCGGCGCGGCCGAGCAGCAGTGTGTAGCCGCGAGCGGCAGCTTCGTCCTCGCCGCCGTGCATCAGTTCGGTGAACAGCGCGTTGGTGAGATCTGGCACCACCAGACCGATCACCTGAGTCCGCGCGGACTTCAGTGCCCGCCCGGCGAAGTTCGGGCGGTAGTGCAGCTCGCCGGCCGCTTCGACGATCCGCTGCCTGGTTGCCTCACTCACCCGCGCCGAAGGTGCATTCGAGAGCACGCGTGATACCGCCGAGATCGACACCCCGGCGCGGGCTGCGACATCCCCGAGCGTCGCCGCGTGGCGCTGTTTGGCATCGAGGGGCCGTGGAACCGGACCGTTCGGGTCCCTAGCCATCGGCAGTCCGCGTCGTCACCATCATCGCCCCTCCGTGGTCCTTGACATGTGCGCAATCGTTTGACCAATATTAGACCGGGTGATGTGGACCGCTGCAACCGCCCACCCCGACCAATGGCCCGAGGAATGGCACGGCCATGGCTTCGCAAGCTCGCCAACCCATTCGGCGCGTCTACCAACCGTCTCGACAGAGGCGGCACGGACACCGCGTCCGACCGAACCACTCCGATGTGCCCGCACAATCCGCACCGAATCGTCCGGCACGTGCCTGCCGGTGAAGGGATGTTGTCGTCATGGCTTCCGTGACCTACCGAAACGCCGAGCGCACCTACCCGGGTGCCGAACACCCCGCGGTTCGCGATCTGAACATCGACATCGGAGACGGTGAGTTCATGGTGTTCGTCGGTCCGTCGGGCTGCGGCAAGTCGACGTCCCTGCGGATGCTCGCCGGATTGGAGGAGGTGACGGCCGGCGACATTCTCATCGGCGATCGTTCGGTCACCCACGTGCCGCCGAAGGACCGCGACATCGCGATGGTGTTCCAGAACTACGCGCTCTACCCCCACATGACCGTCGCGGAGAACATGGCGTTTGCACTGAAGGTCGCCGGTGTCGGCAAGGCCGAACGCATCGCCCGAGTCAACGAGGCGGCCGACCTGTTGGATCTTCGCGAGTACCTCGAGCGCAAGCCCAAGGCGCTGTCCGGCGGGCAACGCCAACGAGTGGCGATGGGCCGGGCCATCGTGCGACAGCCGCAGGTGTTCTGCATGGACGAGCCGCTGTCGAATCTCGATGCCAAGCTTCGGGTTTCGACCCGGACACAGATTGCGGCGCTGCAACAGCGACTCGGTGTCACCACCGTCTACGTCACCCATGATCAAGTCGAGGCGATGACCATGGGTGACCGCGTCGCAGTCCTCAAGGACGGCATCCTCCAACAGGTCGACACTCCCCTCGCGCTGTACCGAACTCCAGCGAACGTGTTCGTCGCCGGCTTCATCGGGTCACCCGCGATGAACCTGCTAGACGCGGAGATTCGCGATGGGCGCGCCATCGTCGGCGGCCACGAGATTCCGGTGGATCGTGCGGCGTTGGCGAAGGCGACCGGCGCAGTCACCATCGGCGTCCGGCCGGAGTCCTTCCGGGTCGTCGGTGACGGCCAGGACGGACTACCAGTGCAGGTCACGTTGGTCGAGGAACTCGGTGCAGATGCCTTCGTCTACGGCACGTCCGGCGTCGAAGGGACGCCGAGCAGCATCGTGGTTCGCGTACCGGGTCAGATAAGCCACGCCAAGGGTTCGACCATCAAGGTCAGTACCGATTCGACGGCCGTCCACCTCTTCGACACCGCCACCGGAATTCGGTTGCGTGCGTAGCGTTCCCATCATCCCGTCGACCCGCAGCGAGAGGATTCCGCAGTGCTCACCGCGAACTACCTGGGCGCCCGAAACATCGAGATTCGTCACCTCGACCCCAAACCCGTGGGCCCGGGCCAGGTCCGGATCGAGGTGGCCTATACGGGCATCTGCGGTACCGACCTCCATATCTTCCATGGTCACATGGACGCCCGGGTGGACATCCCCGCCATCATCGGCCACGAGATGAGCGGTCGGATCGCCGTGGTCGGTGACGGGGTTACCGGGTGGCGAGTCGGGGATCACGTCACCGTCATGCCACTGCGCTGGGACGGCACGTGTCCCGGCTGCCGGGCCGGACACCAACACATCTGCCAGAATCTCGACTTCGTCGGAATCGACTCCCCCGGTGCGCTGCAACGGTTTTGGAACGTCGACGCCGATGTCCTGGTACGGCTGCCGGCCGGCTTGCGTCTCGATCACGCCGCATTGGTGGAACCCGTCGCGGTCGCCGTCCACGACGTGCGCCGCGGGGAGGTCGCAGCGGGTGACCACGTGGTGGTTCTCGGCGGGGGCCCGATCGGAGTCTTGATCGCCACCGTCGCGCGGCACGCCGGAGCCAAGGTGGTGGTCGTCGAACTCGACGAGGGCCGCCGCGCAGCCATCACCGAGCTGGGGTTCGACGTGCTGGATCCGACCAGCACCGATCAGGTCGACTGGGTTGAGGATTGGACCGCCGGGGCGGGCGCCGACGTGGTCTTCGAGGTCTCCGGAGCTGCCTCGGCGGTGCTCGCGGCAACTGATCTCGTGAAGGTGCGCGGCACCGTCGTCGTCGTTGCCATCCACCCGCAGCCCCGTCCCATCAATCTGCAGCGCGTGTTCTGGCGTGAGCTGCGACTTCTTGGAGCACGGGTGTACGAGCGGACCGACTTCGAGCGGGCGATCGAACTTCTCGATAGTGGCGTCATCCCGGCGGCCGCGCTGATCAGCAGCATCCGGCCCATCACCCAAACCGCAGACGCGTTCGCGGATCTGGAGGCAGGCAAGGCAATGAAGGTGCTCATCGATCTCGGCGCCAGCGAGGACCCCAAGTGACCACCACACCGTTCGACCTCTCCGGGAAGGCCGCAGTAGTCACCGGGGCCAGGCGCGGCATCGGCTTGGCGATCGCCGAAGCACTGTCCCGCGCCGGTGCCGACATCATCGGCGTCAGCGCCAGTTTGGAATCCACCGGCAGCGACGTTCAACGCCGCGTCGAGGCAGCAGGCCGTGACTTCACCGGCTACCAAGTCGATTTCAACGACCGCGACGCGGTGATCGAACTCGGTGCCCAGCTGGCAGCACGCCCGGTAGACATCCTGGTCAACAACGCGGGAACGATCGAACGGGAGCCAGCCGCCGAACACTCTCTGGAGATGTGGGACCGCGTTCTCTCGGTGAACCTGGACAGCCAGTTCGTGCTGACCCAGGCCGTCGGGCGCTCGATGATCGCCCGCGGACACGGGAAGATCATCTTCACGGCCTCGCTCCTGAGCTTTCAGGGCGGCGTCAATGTGCCCGGATACGCGGCGTCCAAGTCCGCCGTCGCCGGGCTCACCAAGGCATTGGCCAACGAGTGGACGTCGCTCGGCGTGAACGTGAACGCCATCGCGCCAGGCTACATCGCGACCGACAACACCCAAGCGCTGCAAGACGATCCAGATCGCAGCCGGTCCATCCTCGAACGCATCCCGGCCGGTCGTTGGGGCCAGGCCAGCGATCTCGGCGGCGCTGCGGTGTTCTTGTCCAGCTCCGCTTCTGATTACGTCTCCGGAATCACGTTGCCCGTCGACGGTGGGTGGCTCGGCCGCTAACCGACCGCGGAGCCCATCCGCGTCACGGCCTCAGTCAGAATGTCCTGGGACGTAGCGAAATTGAGCCGCACGTGCCCGGCCCCACCCGTACCGAAGACATGTCCGGAACTCAGGGCCACGCGCGCCTTGTCGAGGAACATCGCTGCAGGCCCTTCGAGATCGCTGACGACACCGCGGCGCCCCGACGGCGCATCCGGTCGGGAGGCATCCAGTGAACGGCAATCGAGCCAGGACATATAGGTGGCCTCGGGTGGTGCGTAGGTCAGCATGGGCAGGTGCTGCCGCAGCAGGCTGCCCAGGAGGCGCCGGTTTGCGTCGAGGCCGACGAGCAGATCGTCGAGCCACTGCCGCGCTTCGCGAAACGCGGCGGTGTGGGCGATCACTCCGAGGTGACTCGGGCCGTGGCCAACCTCTTCCGGCATTCGGTCGAGGTCTGCGGCCGCCGCGGGTCCGGCTATCGCCACGGCGGCCTTCAACCCGGCGAGGTTCCAACCCTTGGATGCCGACACGACCGAGAAGGCGTCGTCGCTTCCAGGAACGCTGAGGTACGGCGTGAAGGACGCTCCCGACAGGATCAGCGGCGCGTGGATCTCGTCGGCGACGACGCGGATCCCGTACCGGTTCGCCAGCGCCGCGACCTCGCTGAGCTCCTTGCCGGAATGGACTGTCCCCGTTGGATTGTGCGGATTGCACAGCAGGTATGCGGCGGCGCCGCCGTCGGCCGTCGCGGACCTGAACGCCTCGTCGAGCGTCTCCATGTCGATCCTGCGGTCGGCACCGAGCGGGGCTTCGACGACCCGGCGTCCCATGTGCTCGACGAAGGCATAGAAGGGCGGATAGACCGGGCAATTGATAACCACGGCACCGTCCGCTGGGGTCACCAGGCGCAGTACCTCGACGATGCCCAACATGACGTCGGGAACGATCGCCGTCCTCGCCACGTCGATGCCATCCCATCCCCACCGATCGTGCGCGAACTCTTGCACTGCCTCCGCATAACCGGTTCCGTACGGATAGCCCGTGTCTCCGCGATCAATGGCGTCGCGGAGGGCGTCGGCGACCGGCGGCGCAAGCTGAACGTCCATTTCCGCCACCCACAGCGGAAGTACGTCGGCGGGGTGGGTTCGCCACTTCATGCTCGTGCGGGTCCGCAACTGTTCGAGGCTCAGTTGCTCGAGGGGGGATGGCATGCCGTCGATTCTCCTAGAGCCAGTACGCGGCGACCGGGAGGTCGATGTCGTGTGCCGCGGCGTCGATGATGTCCAGGAACTGCCGGGAGGGCGGGGAGGGTCGCCGCCGGGTGTTGCGGAGCACGCCGATTCGACGGATGACGGGTTCGGTTCCGATCGGCCGCGTCACCACTCCCGGTATCGCCATCAGCGGGAGCACGAAACCCGGTGCTGCCGAGACCCCGAGGCCTGCCGCGCACATTCCGGCTATCGATGCGACGTTGCGCGCACTGATCAGACGAGCAGGCACCACGCCGTGGCCGGCCAGTGCGGCATCCACGATCATCCGGACGGAGCTCGCATCGTCGAACGCTATGAACGCTTCGCCCGCAAGGTCGATCCAGTCGATCGTCGGCTGGTCGAGCAGACGATGGCCCACGGGCAGTACGCAATGGAAGTGATCGACGGCGATCGCCTCGAACACGATCCCTGCCGCGGTCAGCGCCGGCTGCATCGCTTCGGGCGGTGCCGCGGTGACGGCGAGATCGACGGCGCCGCTGCGGACGTACTCGGTGATCTGCCCCGCGAGCACGTCTTCGACTTCCACCAGGATCTCGGGGTAGCGATGCCGGAAACGGGTGATCATCGGCGGTAACAGCGAGACCGCCAGTGACGGCAACGCGGCGAGCCGCAGGACGCCCTTCGTGCCGGCGAGGTAGGCCGAGAAGTCGGCGGTCTCTTGCCCATAGACATCCAGGATGGCCCGCGCCATCGCGATGAATTGCTCACCCTCGTTGGTCAATTCGAGTTGCCGGGTGGTGCGCTCGAACAACCGCACGCCGTAGAGCCGTTCGACTTGTGCCACCGTCCGGCTCAACGACGACTGTGCCACCAGCAGCTCTCGGGCGGCCTTGCTGAAGCTGCGTTCGGCGGCCACGGCCACCACAGCCTCGAGCTGGCTCAACGTCACCGGTATGCGCACAGCGCATAAATCTATGCCATATCCATGTTGGACGTAAGTAGGTCGGCCAACCGATACTCGGTCTGCCAATGTGATCGCCGTTACAGGAGCAGACATGACTGCGACCCTCGGGTTTTTGACAGTGGGAGTCTTCCTCGCACTGACGTTGTGGACGCGCGCGTCAGTGCTGATCTGTTTGGTCTTGGTGCCCATCGCCTTTGCCGTGATCGGCGGTTACGGCTCGCAGCTCGGGACCTTCATCGGCGAGGGTGTGCTCAAGGTCGCCCCGGTGGCGGTCATGATCGCCTTTGCCGTTCTGTACTTCTCCCTGATGGTGGACCTGGGCCTCTTCGACCCGGTGATCAAGCGTGTTCTGAGTTGGGCTGGCGGAGATCCGATGAAGATCACCGTCGGCACCGCGATCGTCACGCTTCTCGTGGCCCTAGACGGTGACGGGGCGTCCACGTTTCTGATCGCGGTGTCGGCCTTCTTGCCGATCTACCAGCGCATCGGCATGCGTCCCCTGGTTCTCACCGGGGTGGTGGCGTTGGCGGCAGGCGTGATGAACATGATCCCGTGGGGCGGTCCGACGGTCCGCGCGATGGCGGCGCTTCATCTGAGCAACGCCGATTTGTTCATTCCCGTCCTGCCGGCCATGGGCGCGGGCATCGCGTGGGTGCTGCTGGCGGCGTACCTGATCGGCCGCCGAGAGCGGTCCAAGATCGGTGTCTGCGAGGTGGACGAAACCTCACCCACCGACGATCTGGCCGCCGTCAAGCGCACGCCTAGTGGACCGGGAACTGTGCACGAGCATGATCTGTCGACGCGGCAGCGACTGGTCACGCGTGGTCGCCAGGTCTTCAACGTCGTCTTGACGGTCGCCTTGGTGATCGTGTTGCTCTTCCAACTGCTCCCGCTGGAGGTCGCCTTCGTCGTGGCGTTCGCCCTGGCGGTGGCGGTCAACATGCCGACGTGGCAGCAGCAGCGCGAGCTCTTCGAGAAGCACGGCGGCAACGTCGTTTTGGTGGTGTCGATGATCTTCGCCGCCGGCGTGCTGACCGGCATCCTGTCGGGGACCGGCATGATCAAGGCGATGGCCGAGGGCCTCGTCGGAGTAGTTCCCGACAGCGCGGCAGGCCTGCTGCCGGTGATCACCGCCGTTCTCTCGATGCCCTTGAGTCTGGTGTTCACGCCCGACGCCTTCTACTTCGGAGTCTTGCCCGTGCTCGCCGAGACCACGGCGTCGTTCGGCGGAGACCCTGCTGAGGTCGGCCGCGCCGCGATCCTGGGCCAGATGACGACCGGCTTCCCGCTCAGCCCGCTGACCGCGTCGACGTTCATTCTCGTTGGCATGGCACAGGTGGAGCTGGGCAAGCATCAGCGCTACATCTTCGGGTGGGCGTTCGCCACGACATTGGTCATGACCGCGGTGGCGCTGGCGACCGGCGCCCTCAGCCTGTGAGAGACGAGAGGACTGCCGTGCCCACCGTGGTTCGATTAGGCACCGGCGCGGGATTCGCCGGTGACAGAATCGATTCCGCCGTAGATCTCGTTCGCGGCGGCGATCTGGACGATCTCATCTTGGAATGTCTCGCAGAGCGGACCATCGCCCTGGCGCAGGCCCGCAAGGCGACCGATCCGTCGCAGGGATACGACCTGTACGCAGAGGAACGCTTCCGTGCCCTGCTACCCGAGACCATTCCGCGCGGGGTCCGAATCTTGAGCAATCTCGGCGCGGCGAACCCGCTCGAGGCTGGGCGGTTGGCCATCACGGTCGCCGAAGAACTGGGCCTGGCCTGCCGCGTCGCCGTCGTCACCGGCGACGACGTGCTGGACCTCGTCGACCAAGAAGCACCAGCGCTCGAAGACGGCAAGCCGTTGGGATCGCACGGTCAGATCGTCTCCGCCAACGCGTATCTCGGCGCCGAGAGCCTCCTTCCCGGCCTTGCCGCAGGAGCCGACGTCGTCCTGACGGGCAGGGTGGCCGACCCATCACTGTTCGTCGCCGCACTCATCGACCGATTCGGGTGGGATCCCGCCGACGAAGCACGGATGGCCGCAGCCACGCTGGCGGGCCATCTGCTCGAATGCGGTACCCAGGTCAGCGGAGGCTACTTCGCCGATCCCGGCTACAAGGACGTACCGGGGCTCGCCGAACTCGGATTGCCGTACGCCGACGTCTCCTCCGATGGGTCGATGGTCATCGGAAAGCTGGCTGGCACCGGAGGATTGATCGATCACCGCACCGTGCGCGAACAACTGCTCTACGAGCTCGGCGATCCCGGTGCCTACGTCACACCGGATGTGACGCTCGACGTCTACTCCGTGTCGGTGCGCAACGTCGGAACCGACCGCGTGCACGTCAGTGGCGCGGTGGGACACCGCCCCCCCGATCAACTGAAGGTCAGCGTCGGATATCGCGCCGGCTTCCGCAGCGAAGCCGAGATCTCGTACGCCGGGCTCGGCTGCGTCGACCGCGCACGATTGGCCGGCGACATTGCGGCACAACGAATCCGGCGAACCGGGATCGACCCGCGGGTCGAGGTCATCGGCACCCTCGACGACCCGAACACCATGGCCGACGGCGAATGCCGGCTGCGGGTGGCCGCCATGACGGCCGACGCGGACCACGCGCGCCACGTCAACCACGAAGTCGAAGCGCTCTATCTCAACGGACCCGCGGGCGGCGGCGGTGTCCGCACCACGGTCACCGACGTCATCGGAATCCTGTCGACGTTCATCGACCGCGCCGCCGTCACATCGAGCACCGAGATTCTGGAGACGACGTGAACACCGTGTTCCTACGCGAACTCGCGCACGCGCGCGCCGGCGACAAGGGTGATACGGCCATCCTGTCGCTGTTCCCTCTCGACGACCACGACTACGACTGGCTCCGAACACATGTGACGGCGGAGCATGTCAAGAGCCACCTCGCCGACTACGTCACCGGGGACGTCGTGCGCTACGAGGTTCCGTCGATCTGCGGGTTGCAATTCGTTTGTGCCAACGCGCTCGACGGCGGCGTCACCACGTCGCTGGCTCTCGACAGCCACGGCAAGTCGCTGAGCTCGCGGCTACTCGGCATGCGGATTCCGAGCCCGGACTGACGGGGGCAAGTACTCGCGGGATTTAGCTGTGGACGCCTCGACGCCGATGCCGTCCGCCCGCCGAAGAAGCGACGAACACTCCGCTACCTGGTTCTATCACGTCCGCCGGCGCGAAGAGTCTGGTAAGCGAGTCGCTTGACGGAATTCGCCGGGGACACGATGATGAGCCGGTGAGCGACGGAGCTGGCGGTAGCCTGCTGCTCCGATGGTGGCGCCAGCACGATGACTACGAGTGGCGGATCGAGTTCCTTCGAAGCTCCGGAATGTTGTCGGTGCTGCGATATGTGATCGCCGGTATCGGTGCGATCATGGGGACGCTCGCAGCGGTAAACGTCTTCGTTCCTCCCATCTCCGACGGTCTGGTGATTCGGATCGGCTGGGCCGTGGTGGCGGTGGGTTCCCTCGGATGGGCGGCGCGTTGGGCGCTGCTCCCCTGGCCCACCGCTCGGCAGTCGGCGGCGCTGGTGGTATTCGTCGATGCCCTCATGACGCTGTCGGTGGTGCTGTTCGGCGATCCGCACCTCGCGATGTCGGGTATCCCCCTATTGCTTTGTGCGGGCGGTTATGTCGTGTTCTTCCACGGTCCGCGGTTGCACCTGGTCCACATCGCCTGGTGCGTGGCTGCGGTCGTGGCTGTCGCCGTGTGGTTGGCTTCCACGACACCGGCCAACGGGCTGCAGTTGGCTGCCTCCCGCGCCGTAATCGCCCTGTTGGTCACCGTGTGCATCCTGCCGGCGCTGCAGTTCGGATTCTGGTTGCTACAGAGCAGTTCGATGCAGTCCTTGACCGATCCCCTGACGGAACTGACCAATCGTCGCGGTCTGGCGGCGTCGGTGAAGCGACTCACGGACGGGGTGCATCCAGATGCACACTTGTGTGCGTTACTCATCGACGTCGATGGCTTCAAGGGAGTCAACGACACTCTCGGACACGCTGTCGGTGACGACGTGCTCATCCGCACGGCACGCCGGATCCGTGCGAGCGTGCGCGCGGACGCCGTCGTCGTGCGCTGGGGCGGCGAGGAATTTCTGGTGGTGGACCGCATTCCGGTCGGTCAAGCCGCGACGGTCGCCGAGCGGATCCGTTCGGCGGTCTCTGCGCCCGGCCAGCCCGGCATTACGGTGAGCGTCGGCATGGCCATCTGCACGCGATCCGATTCAGACCTCGACGACGTGATCACCGCTGCCGATTCGGCGATGTACGAGGCCAAGGCCTGCGGCGGTAACCGCGTCGTCATCGTCACCGAGGGCCCGTCGCTGTCCTGAGATCGCCTCACCCGATGCGGATCAGCTTCTTGTTGATGAACTCGTCGATGCCGAAGCGGCCGAGTTCACGTCCAAAGCCGGACCGCTTGACGCCGCCGAACGGCAGCTCGACGCCATCG
This sequence comes from Mycobacterium sp. URHB0044, assembly GCF_000620625.1. GTDB lineage: Bacteria > Actinomycetota > Actinomycetes > Mycobacteriales > Mycobacteriaceae > Mycobacterium. The sequence goes on from NZ_JIAW01000004.1 coordinate 354,244, forward strand.
GCTCCGACCGCGTTGACGAACACCATGCCCGCCTCGATCTTGTCGGCGACGCGCGTGGCCTGGTCGGGATCGGTGGTGAATAGGTATGAGCCAAGCCCGAACGGCGTGTCATTGGCCAATTCGATGGCTTCGTCTTCGGAGCCCACCTCGTACACGGTGGCCACGGGACCGAACAGTTCCTCCTTGGCCGACGGTGCGGTAGGCGACACATTGGTCAAGACTCCCGGTGGGAAGTACGCGCCGTTCCGCTCCCCCAGCGTGGTCATCGTTGCGCCGTCGTCGACAGCGCGCTTGACTTGTTCGTCGAGGCGCTTGGCTGCGGCCACCGAGGACAGTGGGGCCAGTCCGTCGGTCTTCTCAAGCATCTTCTTGGTGAACTTGTCGAGGAAGGCGTCATAGATCTCCTCGGCGACGATGATGCGCTTGGCGGCGTTGCAGGCCTGCCCGGTGTTCTCCATCCGGCCGTCGACTGCGGCTTGCACCGTCGCGTCGAGGTCGTCGGCGCTGAGCACGATGAACGGGTCGGAGCCGCCGAGTTCGAGCACGACCTTCTTGAGGTTGCGGCCGGCGATCTCGGCGACCGCCGCTCCCGCACGCTCGGAGCCGGTGAGCGAAACCCCTTGTACGCGTGGGTCGGCGATGACTTTAGCGATCTGCTCATTGGTGGCATAGATGTTGACGTAGGCGCCCTCGGGGTACCCGGCATCGAGGAATATCTGGTGCAGCGCGGCCGCTGATTCGGGGCATTGCGGGGCGTGTTTGAGCACGATGGTGTTGCCAGCGGCCAGGTTCGGCCCGGCGAAGCGAGCCACCTGGTAGTACGGGTAGTTCCAAGGCATGATGCCGAGCAGCACGCCCACTGAGCCGCGCCGGATCAACGCCGAACCGTCACCGTCGAGGAGGTCGATGGGCTCATCGGCGAGGAACTTCTCGGCGTTGTCGGCGTAGTACTGGTAGATCATCGCGCTGAAGTCCACCTCTCCAAGCGCCTGGTCCAGCGGTTTGCCCATCTCGCGCTGGATGATTGCGGCCAATTCGTCGCGACGCTCCGTATGCAGTCCGGCGACCGTGCCGATCAGGGCGGCGCGCTCGGCGATCGTGGAGCCTCGAGACCACTCGCGGTGAGCTCTTGCAGCGTTCGCCACGGCCCGTTCGACCTGTTCGTCGGTCGCTGTCGGGTACTCCTTCACCACGCCGCCGGTCGCCGGATCGGTCACCGCGTACAAGCTCATGTCGATGTCGCCTTTCGTTTCTGGTTGAGGAAAGTCGGTCAAATCCGTTACAGGGCAGTGCTTATGACCTGGCGGTTTGGGCGGACGCGCTTGTCGCGAATTCGATCTGGTAGCGGCGACGGTCGGCTGCCGCGACGACGAAGTCGAACAGCCCTTGTTCATGGCCGGCGATGTCGGCGTCGTCTTCGGGATGCCATTGCACGGCGAGAGCGGGGGCGTTGGCGTGTTCGACGGCTTCGATGCATCCGTCGTCGGCGCGCCCGACCACGCGTAGCCCGTCGCCCAACTGGTCGAGGGCCTGATGGTGGTAGGAGGACACGTCGAAGAGGTGTCCGCCCATTGCGGCGGCGGTAGCGCTTCCCGCCTTCAACGTCACCCGGTGCATTCCTTGACGGTGCGCCACGGTGGTCTCGCTCAGATGCTGCACCAGGGTTCCGCCGAGTGCGACGTTGAGGATCTGCATGCCGCGGCAGATTGCCAGGAACGGGACGTGCAGATCGAGAAGGGCTCCTGCGAACGAGATGTCGTAGGCATCCTGGATTGCGTCGGTCTCCTCCGTGCGCTCACCGCGGGGTTGCCCGTAGGTGGCGGGGTCCACGTCGGCACCACCGGGGATGACCGCGCCGTTGGCGTGCACCAGTCGGTCACGCACCGCATCGCCGGGCGGGAGCAAGAATGGGTCGCCGCCAGCGCGGAAGATCGCCTCGCAAATCTTGTCGGCAGCCACCACCCCGGAGCGGCGCAGCCCCGCGATCGTGGTGGAGCGGATTGCGGGGACGGCGATGAACGGCCGAGTCACGGTGCCTCTGCCTGCACGTCACGCAGCGGGAAGTCCAGGTCGGGCATCCACCGTTGCCACACTCGTTCCAGGGACCCGTCGTCGATCGATTCTTGCAGTGCCGCATCGAGTTCGGCGCGGATGGCGTCGTTGCCCTTGGCGACGGCTATCCCCCATCGGTTGCGGGTGGCGATGGTGAATGCGACCTCGAGGTCGGGTTCGTTCCCAACGGGGAGCAGGGCGACGTCGTCGTCGACGAACCCGTCGACGTGCCCGGCCCGCAGTGCGGCGATCATGTCGCCGAAGACGTCGTCGGTGCCCTCGAAGGGGACCGTGATGACACCGGGAAAGGTCTTGGCGAGTGTCATGTTGGTGCTGCCGGCTATGGCGCCGACCCGCTTGCCTGCCAGGTCTGCTGGGCTGGTGATCTCGGATCCCGCGCGTGTCAGCAGGGATTCGTCGAAGACGGCGTAGGGACTGGTGAAGTCGACTAGGGCGGACCGTTCGGGCGTGATTCCTTGTCCGCACCAGACGGCGTCGCCGCGTCCCTCGTTGACGGCCGGAATCATGTCGCTCCAGCTAGTGATCACCCACTCGACTGGTCGGCCGAGTTTGGCGGCCACGTTTTCGGCCGCCGACGGTTCGTAACCGTGCCGGGCCCCGTCGGGGGCGGCCTTGTCGAACAGCGGCGGTGCGGACAAGTCGACACAGATCAGTCGCAAGGGTTGATTCACAGGTACTCCAAGTACATTTCGCGGTCGAAGTCGGTGACGGCTCCGCACGCGCGGGCCCATTCGTCGGTTTTGACTTCGGCGTATTGGTCGGCCAGGTCGGTGGGCAGGCAGCCGCTGATCACCGGGTTGTCGTTGAAGGCCGCGATGGCGTCGCCGAGGGTAAGCGGCAGCTGAGCGTGGATGGATTCTGCGCCGTAGCTGCTGCCGACTTGGGCTTCACCGGGGTCGGTGGCGTTGTCGAGGCCGTGCTTGATGGCTGCCAGCAGGGCGGTGTGCGACAGGTACGGGTTGACGCTGGCGTCTGGGATCTTGTACTCGAGGCGGCCAACGGCCGATAGCCGCACGGTGCACGTCTTGTTGTCCATGCCCCAGTTGACGGTGGTGGGGGCGAATTGGCCACCGTCCCAGAATCGTTTGTAGGAGTTGACCGTCGAGGCCATGATGGCGATCGAGCCAGCGGCGTGCGCGAGCAAACCGCCGAGGGCGTGCACGCCGACCTTGCTCAGGTGCAGGTCTCGGCGACCCGCTTCGGCGAACACGTTCTCCTGCCCCTTCCACAGGCTGACGTTGTGGTGGCAGCCGTTGCCCATCGATCCTTGGGCCGGCTTGGGCATGAAACTGGCCTTCACGCCGACCTCGCGGGCGACCTGGTGACAGATCTGGCGGTAGGTGATGAGGCGGTCTGCGGTGAGGAAGCAGTCGTCGAACTGCCAGTTGAGTTCGAGCTGGCCGGGATCTTCGTAGTCGCCTTCGATCATGTTCAGGCCGAGTTGCTGGGCATAGCCGATAACCTTCTTGAAGATCGGGCGCATGAGTTCGAGGTTGGCGGTTTGGTAGGCGGCGCTGCCCCCTGGTCGCACCGGGACGTCCATTCCTGGTCCGTACCACGTCATCTCGGGTTCGCATCCGCTCTTGAGGACGAAGCCGGTCTCCTCGGTGAAGGCGCTGTGCGCGCGGCGCAGCGTGGCGCGGCTATCCAACCCGAGGTAGTCGCCACCAATCTCAGCGATGTGATCCGGTTCGTAGGCGGTACACAGGAACCGCGCAACGCTCGTATCCCAGGGCAGCACCGCGAACGTGTCGAGGTCGGGAAGGCCGGTCAGTTCCGCCGCTTCGACACCACCTCCGAGCAACCGACCGGTGCGGTCGCTGTGCAGATCCGTCATCGCCGTGCGATGAAATTGGACACCCTTCTCCAGATTGCGGCGAAGATGCTGGGCGGGAACCACTTTGGCGACGGTGCGGCCAGTCAGCGTGACCAGCTGGTAGTAGATGAATTCGACGCCCCGATCGGTGATGACGGATTCGATCTCGGCGATGCGCGCGTCGGTGGTGTTGACGTGGCGGTGGTGATCTAGTGCGGTGGTTGTCATGTCAGGCTTTCTGGTCTCGGGCGGGCGAAGGTTCACAAGGGGGCCAGCGCTGAGCGGGCGGCGTCGACGGCGTTGCGGTAGTGCAGATTCTGGGTCGAAGTGGGTGAGATCATCACCACCCCGACCGGCCGACCACCCCGGTAGTAGCCGACGACGGTCCCAGCCTCGGCGTGCTCGTGGCCCGGTTCGCCGAGGGAGCCTTCGATGACTTGAATGGCGTCGGCGTCCCCGGGTGATCCGTACCCCTGTATCCGCAGGTCGTATTGATCGCTCCAGAATGACGGCAGCGGGCAGAACCTGTCGGTGTCGTCGGGACGACCGGCCAGGTCGGTTAGCAGGGTCCGTGCGGCGCGTTTCGCGGTTTCGGTGGGGATGCACCAATGTTCGATCCGGCGTGCGACGCCGGTCGCCGGATCGGGAAACCGGGCAATGTCACCGACTGCCACTAGGGGTGCCGGCGCGTCGACCCGCATGTGGTTGTCGCACAGTACGCCGTCGGTGACGTCAATCCCGTTGCCCGCCAGCCATTCTACGTTCGGATGCGAGCCGACGGATTCGATGAGTACGTCGGCGTAGACGGCACTGCCGTCGGTCAGCATGGCGCCGGTCAACCGATCGGGGGCGTCGCGGCGGCTGAGCAACGACTGGATGGAGACGCCGGTGTGCACTGCCACACCGTGGAACTCGTGAACCCGACGCAGTGATTGACCAAGTCGTGCACCGAGCGGCCGGACCATCAGTGCTGAATTCGGTTCGACGATGTGGACGTTGCATCCGATCGAGCGCGCGGTGGCCGCCACTTCGCATCCGATGAATCCGCCACCGACGACCACCACGTTCGTGTCCAGGCGCAGGGCGGCTCGCAGCGCGACCGCGTCGTCGAGGGTGCGGATGACATGGCGCCCGACACGCGGGCCGGGCATTTCAAGGCGCCGCGGCCGTAGGCCGGTGGCGATCACCAGTCCGTCGAAGCCGAGTGTTGCGCCGTCGCCAAGGGTCAGGGTGCGGGCGCCCAGGTCGGCGGCGAGGACGGTTTCCCCAAGGCGCCAGGTGACGTCGGCGGTGTTCTTGCGTTGCCGGAAGGCCACGGCCTGGTGCCAGACGTCGATGCCCGAGTTGGTGTCATCGCGGTGCTGGGCCAGCACGTCCTTCGACAGCGGCGGCCGGTTGTAGGGCATGTGCGGTTCGGCGCCCACCACGGTGAGCTGGCCACTGAACCCTTGTGCGCGTAGCTGTTCGGCGGCGCGCAGGCCGCCCATGGAGGCACCGACGACGACGATGTGCTCCGACATGGTCACTCGTCCTGCAGCAGGATGGCCTGGACGGGACAAACGTCGGCGGCTTCTTCCACCTCGTCGAGCACGGCTTCGTCGAACTCCGTGTCGTAGTCCAATTTGCCATCGTCATTGAGCCGGAAGACCTTGGGGGCGGCGATGGTGCACTGGCCGTGGTCGTCGCACAGGGCGCGGTCGACGTGAACCTTCATGATGGGTCTCCTCGTTGGTTGGAGTGGTTGACTAGATGCGGTCGAAGGCAATGGGCAGGTGGATGGGCCCGGTGTTGCCGCTGAGCGGCAGCGAGGTAGCGGTGCCGTTGATGCGCGGATTCTTGAGCCGGCTGGCCAGCAGCGGCAGCGCCTCACTCATGTCGCTGCGGGCCACGAAGTGGCCGAGGCAATGGTGCATGCCACCGCCGAACCCGAAGTGTGGTGGACGTTCCGCCTGCAGGTCGAAGGGCTCGCCGTCGATGACCCGCGGATCGGTGCCCGCCGATTCGGACAGCAAGTGGATGGTGGTACCGGCGACGATGTGCAAGCCCTGATAGTCGAAGTCCTCCAACGCTTCCCGGGTCACCCAGGTCACGGTCGGGTTGACGCGCATGACTTCCTCTACGGCGGCCTTGCCTAATTCGGGGTGCCGGGCCAACAGGTCCCACTGGTCGGGGTAGGTCATGAAGGTCTGCAAGGCCAGGCCCAGCTGGTTGCGCGTGGTGTCCATGCCGCCGAAGATCAGGAGCACCAGCGCGACCCGCAGTTCGTCGCGGCTGAGGTGTTCGCCATCGCGTTCGGCGAGGACGAGCCGGCTGACGAAGTCGTCGCGGGGGTGTTCGGTGCGGTCGGCGATCAACTCGTCGGCATAGCCGTAGAGGCCCGCCAATGCGGTTTCCACACGGTCGAGATCCTGCTTGAGCGTCACACCAAGGGCCAAGCCGATGTCGTTGGACCAGGCCGCGATTCGCCGCCACTCGGACTCGTCGATGCCGAGCATGATCGCGATGACCCGGGCGGCGTAGGGCTCGGCGAATTGGGCGGCGAAGTCGCAGTGCCCGTCGGCGTAGAAGTCGTCGATCAACTCGTTGGCCAATGCCTGGAATCGCGGTACCAGTCCCCCGATGAGCTTCGGCGAGAAGGCGGGGTTCATCAGTCGGCGCAGCCGGTGGTGATCTTCACCTTCGATGTTGAGTAGCGCTCGGCTCCACCAGTGCGCGAAGGCCCCTTCGGTAACACCGTTGTGAGCCGGCCAGGCCCAGCTGCCCTGGCGTAACCGGCGATCCTTCATGAGCTTGCCGACTTCGTCGTAACGCAGCACGGCAAGGCCGTATGGCGTACGCGCGTACCAACTTTGCTCCCGTGCAGCCCGCACCTCGCCGGATTGCACCGAGAACGCCGGGTCGGCCAGATTCAGGTACGGGGCGTCGGTCAGTTGATCAGTGGACATCGACGCCTCCCGTGCGCTCGGACGCCACCACGGGCGGGCCGGCCGGCGACGCGGGGATGGCATCGCCGTAGGGCGCACTGCCGTGGTCGTGGGAGCGGGCCAGCGCCATGTAGATCGCGCCAAGGGTGATGACGAGCACCGACATGACCAGCACCGTGTAGTTGTCGTACCACGGGGCATCCGGCGTGCGCGGCCAGCAGATGTTGACGATGGCGGCGACGCCGTAAACGAAGGCGCCGACGTTGATCGGCATCCCCCACCGCCCCAGGTGGTACTTGCCGGTTGGCGTCCAACCCTTGATGCGGGCGCGCAGCGCGGCCAGAACCACCATCTGGAAGGCGATGTAGATGCCGACCGATCCGAAGCTGATCAGCTTGGTCAACGCGTCGGTCGAGATGACGGAGCCCACGACCAGCACGGCGGGGATGACGGCGGCGACGAGCAGCGCAGCGGGAGGCACGTGGCGTTTCTGGTCGAAACGCGACCACAGCGCCGAGCCGATGATCATGCCGTCGCGGGCATAGGAGTAGATCAGCCGGCTGGCAGCGGCCTGCAGGCTCAGTGCGCAGGACACGAACGAGATGAGCACGACGCCGATGACGATCTTGGAACCCACCGAGCCGAACGCGGTAGTCAGGATCGTGGAGATCGGGTCTGCGTCGGTGCCGTCGATGACGGAGCCGAAGTCGACCACCGACAGCACGAGGCTCAGGCAGACGAATGTCGCTGCGGCACCGCCGATGTAGATGGTGCGCTTCATCGACTTGGGGATCTGCACTCCGGGGTTCTTCACTTCTTCGGCAACGTCGCCGCACGCTTCGAACCCGTAGTACTGGAAGACGCCGATGAGGCTGGCGGCGAGGAAGGCGTAGAGGAAGCTGTGCGAGCCTTGGGCGCCAAAGCTGTCGAACAGCACACCCAGGTTGTGGTGACGTTGGGTCACCAGCAGCCATGCGCCCACGACCAGGGCGCCGACCAACTCGGCGGCGAAGCCGAAGATGGCGACGTAACTCAAAATCTTGGTGCCGCCAAGGTTGATCAGGGTCGCGAGCACCAGGATCACGAGCGCGCACCAGATGGTGGCGTGCACGGTGGCCTCGAAACCGAACACCGCCCCGACGAATGGCCCTGCGGCATATGCCACGCCGGCGATGGTGGCCAGCAGCGCGAACAAATAGACCCAGCCGGTCATCCACGCCCACTTGCGCCCCCACAGCCGGCGCGCCCACGGGTAGACGCCGCCGGCCACGGGGAACTGGGCGACCACTTCGCTGAACACCAGCGCCACCAGGAACTGGCCGGCACCGGCGATGAGCAGACTCCAGATCATCGGCGGTCCGGCCGCGGCAAGGGCGAACGCGAAGACGGTGTAGATCCCGACGACCGGGGATAGATAGGTGAACCCGAGCGAGAAGTTCGCCCACAGGCTCATGTCGCGCTTGAACTCGGACTCGAATCCCAACGCCGCGAGTTGCGCGTCGTCGTCGCCGTCAGGCGTGGGCATCTTTGGCATTGGACTGTCTTTCGTCGGTGACCGGGACTTCAGTCGTTGCGAGGGCCTGAGTGAGGGGCTTCATGTGGGCCCGATCACATGATCGTCTAAACATAAAGCTTCATAGTTCATAGTTCAAGTCTTATCTGTTAAAGTCGTGCAACCAGGCCCTACGTCAGGAGAACCGGGTGGCAGTCGAACAGCTGGGTGGCCTCACCGCTTTGGGTGCAGTGCTGTCGCCGCTCGACGGATCCGGCCCCCGCACCGACGCGGTAGTCGCCCGGATTTCGGCCGCGATCGGGCTGGGCGTAATGACCGATGGCGAGCAGCTGCCCAGTGAGATCGATCTGGCAACGCAGCTCGGCGTGTCGACGATGACCCTCCGGGAAGCGCTGGCCGTGCTCCGCGAACAAGGATTGGTCGAAACCAAACGCGGCCGCGGTGGCGGCAGCTTCGTGCGGGCATCGGCCGATGCCGTCAACACCCGCGCGCTCGCGAGGCTGCAGGAACTCACGGCCGAGGAACTACGCGATCTCGGCGACGAGCACTTCGCCATCGCCGGTGCCGCAGCGGTATTGGCCGCGCGCCGCGCGGTGAAGGCGGACATCGCTCGGCTCCGAGTGCTGACTACACGCCTGGCCGACACTGACGATCCGGTCCGCAGCCGGCGAGCCGACAGTCGTTTTCAGATCGAGGTCGCGGTGTGCTCGCAGTCAGCCCGGCTCACTCGCGCCGAGGTCAACCTGCAGGCCGAGCTCTCGGCGATGATCTGGCTGCCGCAGCTGTCCACGGATCCAGCTACAGAAGCCGCGGTGCACACCGCACTCGTCGATGCGATCGAGGCCGAAAACGAGACCGATGCCCGACGGCTGGCCGAAGATCACAGCGTCGCCAACGTGCGGCGCTTGATCGCTCTACGCATGGAGCTGACCCACCCATGAGCCATCCCCACGAAACCCGCGCCGTCGAACTCGAGCACGTGCAGGCCGCAGTGACCGCGCTCGTGGAGGACGTCTTCGACTCACTGCGGACCGTGGCCTCGGCCGCGACGTCGCTATGGGACCGGCTCGAAAGCGAAGGCACGGCACCACGATCGACCGATTTGTCGGTGTTGCGCGACGTGATCAACGGCGAACTGCGGCGTCAAGGTGAAATGTTCAACGGCGCCGGCGTCGTGGTGGCCGACGGCGTCCTTGCCGACTCTCCTCGTTACCTGGAATGGTGGCGCCCCGACGTCAAGCACGGCGGTCCCGCGCAGAAACTCAGCCTCGACCTCAATCCCCAGAGCGAATACTTCTACGACTACACGACGATGGACTGGTTCGCGCGACCACGCGACCAAGGGACCCGCTGGATAGACGGTCCGTATCTCGACTACACCGGTGTCGATCTGTACGTGTGCACCTTCGCAGTTCCGGTGGCGTCCTCGCATGGGGTGTTCCTCGGTGTGGCCGCGGCCGACGTACCCGTCGCGCGCCTGGACGCGGTGCTGTTGCCGACGTTCACCGCCGGCAGCGGAGCTCTCGCGTTGGCGAATGCCGAGGGTCGGGTGATCATCGCCAACCACCCTGACCACGTGACCGGTTGCAAGATCCGCGACGGCGCTCTCGGCCCACCCCGCCCGGTGCCCGCCACGCCCTGGTCGTTGGTGCCGCTGAAATGACCGCGCTGCCGCCCATTACGTTGGCCGAGGTGATGCCGGCCAAACCAGTCACCACACTTGGCGCACCGCTCGTCGGCGTCGTGGTGCCTCTCAACTACCCCGGTCTCACTGACGAAACCCGGGACCTCGTAGTGCGATTCACGCGTACCGCGTTGAGTACGTTGACCGATCTCGGTGCCCGGCTGCAGATCATCGACCCCACAGCTGAGACACCGTCCAGCATCGCCGCTGACGTCGATGGGCTGTTGTTGCTTGGCGGAGGCGACGTCGACCCCAGCCTCTACGGTCACGTCGGCGACGTGCCGAACCTGTACGGCGTCGACCGCCGCTGCGACCTACGGACCTTGACTTCGATCGAACACGCACTGGCCAAGCAACTTCCCGTGTTCGGAATCTGCCGCGGCGCGCAGATGATCAACCTCGTCCACGGGGGCACGCTCATTCCCGACCTCGGCCCCGACACTCCCCACCACGGGCACGGCGACGAGCCACTGTTCCTCGACGACACCGTACTGATCGAACCCGACACTCGACTGGCCGACGTCCTGGACCGCACGACGGTCACAGTCCGCAACGGCCACCACCAAGCCGTCGGCGAGGTGGCGCCCCAACTGCGCGTCGCCGCTCGCGGTGTCGACGGCGTCATCGAGGCCATCGAAGCCCGGGATCCCGACACCTGGGTACTCGGCGTCCAATGGCATCCCGAAGACACCGACGGTTCTGCGGCCGATAGACGGGCGCTGTTCAGTGCCTTTCTTTCCCACGTCGACGCCAACCGCAGAGCGGCATCCGGCGAAGGAATCCGGTAGCGCCTTCAGTCCGCCTTCTGACACCGCTCAACAAAGGCATCGGCGGCGTCCAGGTCGAAGTCGCCGTGATCGCTGCCGAGGCCCCCGGCGACCAGCGCGGCGACCGCCGTGCCCAGCTGCACGGCTTCCAACGGGGCGCGACCGAGCTTGACGCCGTACACGAATCCGGCGGAGAACGCGTCCCCGCATCCGGTGGTGTCGACGACTTCCACGTCATACGCCGGAACCTGTTGGCCGCCAGACTCATCGAACAGCAACGCGCCGTCGGAGCCCAGCGTGGCGACGACCATGCCCGCTCCCCCGTCGAGCAGTGCCCGGCAGCCGTCGGCCAGGTTGGTCGCACCGGTGAACCCGATGACCTGCTCCGCATTGGGCAGCACGAAGTCGGTGTGCGGGAGCACCGGCGCGATCGCCTCGGGCGAGCCCATGGTGCCGGGCGCAATGAGGTCGATTGAGGTGGTGGCGCCGTTTGCCTTGGCGTGGCTCAGGATTCGGGCAGCGTTGTCGGCGCCAATCAACTCCGGCGCGCCAAAGTGCAGATGGTCGGTGGCGGCCACGCCGTTCCAGTCGACGTCGTCGAGGGTGTACATGGGGTTGGCGCCGAGCAGGTGCAGGCTGGGCCGTTCCCCGTTGCGCCTGATCGGCAGCACCGACGCCGACGTAGGCACCCCTGACTTGCGGACCACGAGGGTGGTGTCGATGCCCGCGCGGCCCAACAGTGAGAGCAGCAGATCCCCCGTCGCGTCGTCGCCGATGGCGCCGGCAGTACGCACCGTAGCGCCGAGCTTGGCGAAGGTCAGCGCCGTTCCGGCGGCGGTGCCCGCCGCACTCATCCGGATCTCCTCGACCAGCGCGGTGTCCTGTCCGTCCGGGATGGCGTCGACCGGCCGGGCGAGGACATCGAGGATGTGTGCGCCCATCGTGATCACGTTCATTCCGGCTCCTCGCTGATATGTTGCGTTTGGCCGTATTTCAGCCGAACGGCGGTTTCGATGACGGCGGCCTGCTGGTCTTCCGACAGCGTCCGGGGGTGGCCGAGCACGCTCGCATCGCGGTATAGCGTGCATGCCCATTCCAGGAGCAGGGAGTACTCGACGGCCTGCTCGAGGGTCTGCCCGTGGGTGACGGCGCCGTGGTTGGCCATCAGCGCGGCGTTGGTTCCGCCCAAGGCCGCGGATACCGCCTCGGCGAGTTCCGTTGTGCCGAACGGATGGAACGGCGCGACCTTGGTCGGTCCGCCGAGAAGGAGCTGTTGGTAGTGCACCACCGGAAGTTCGTCCAGCACGCAGCTGAGCGCAGTCGACATCGGTGCGTGGGTGTGCACCACGGCGCCCGTCTGCAGCCGGCGGTAGACGTCGAGGTGCAGTTGCAGTTCGGAGGTCGGAGCGAGTTGTCCTTCGACGACGGCGCCGTCGAGGTCGGTCACCGTGACTTGGTCGACGGTGATGTCGGCCAGTCGCGCCCCCGACGCGGTGATCGCAATCAAGTCGTCCGCACGCACGCTGACGTTGCCTGCGGTCCCGATCACCAAGCCGTGGTCGGCAAGGTGACGACATGCCGCCACGACCTGGCCGCGCTCCGTGACGAGCCGCGAATTCGTCATGTTCGGCAGACTAAGACTAATCTGAATAAAAGTCACATTCAGATTAGGTGGTCATGAGCGGACTCGAGATACCCGACGCGGTGCTGCGGCGCGTCCCCCGTCAGACGCGCAGCCGGGAGCGGCTGGCACACGTTCTTGCGACGGCGGATCGGCTGTTGGCAGCCGAGGGCCCCGAGGCGTTGACCACCACGCGTGTGGCCGCCGAAGCGGGAATGTCCGTCGGGGCCGTCTACCAATACCTTCCGGACCGCGACGCCATCATCGAGGCGTTGGCCACGTCGTACCTGGCCCGCATCGAGGTCACCATGGCAGCGTTCCTCGGGGTCGCGAACGATCAGACCTGGGCGGATCCGGTCGCCGCCCTGGTGGACGGCTTCGCCGAGGTGTACCGCGCCGAACCCGGCTTCCGTGCGCTATGGTTCGGCCGTCATCTGACCGCGGCGACCCGCGCCGCCGACCGAGAACACAAACGGCGGATGGCCGCGATGCTCAAGCAACTCGTCCTCGCCCAGCGGCTCATTCCCGAAACCGAGCGGCTCGATGACGTCTGCCGTGCGGGTCACCTGATCGCCGACGTCCTGCTGCAGGAGGCGTTCCGGTCCAATGCCGACGGCGACGCCGCGCTGTTGCGTGAAGCGAAGACCGCGTTGCGGGGCTACCTGACTGCGCTCTCGGATCCGATTGACTGACATCTCTTGTCAATGAACAAGCGGGGGGCGACGATGGGGCGATGCCGCCGGCCAAGCGTGTCCTCATTCTCGGGTCCGGGTTCGCCGGGCTCTGGGCCGCGCTCGGTGCGGCCCGTCGGCTGGACGAACTCGCCATCCCACAAGGCACGGTCGACGTCACGGTCGTCAGCTCGCAACCGTTCCACGACATCCGGGTGCGCAACTACGAAGTCGATCTGACCCCGTGCCGAATCCCCTTGCAGGACTTGCTCGGCCCGGTCGGTGTCGGGCACATCACCGCCGACGTCACCGGAATCGACCCCGCCGCCGCGGCGGTGCGCACCGCCGATGGTGCAACCCTGAGCTACGACCGCCTCGTCCTGGCACTTGGCAGCAGAGTGGTCAAACCCGGTCTGCCCGGGCTCGCCGAGTTCGGTTACGACGTCGACACCTACGACGGCGCCATGAGGCTGCAGGCGCACATCCGCGATCTGGCCGGCCACGCCGAGGATCCCGCGTCCGCAACGGCGGTCGTCGTCGGTGCCGGGCTCACCGGCATCGAGACCGCGAGCGAGCTGCCGAAGATGCTGTCGGACTCGCTCGGACCCGGCGTCACACCGCGCGTGATCCTCGTCGACCACAACCCACACGTGGGTTCCGACATGGGCGATTCGGCTCGTCCGGTCATCGAAGCCGCGTTGGCGCAGAACGGGGTTGACGCCGTCACCGACGTGGGCGTCACCGCCGTCGACGAGCGCAGCGTGACGCTGTCGTCGGGCGAGGTCGTGCCCGCCGCGACGCTGGTGTGGTGCGCCGGGATGCGCGCGAATCCGTTGACCGCGCAACTGGGCGTCCCGTGCGACCGCCTGGGCCGGGTGGCCGTCGACGATCACCTGCGCGTCGAGGGCGTCGCCGATGTGTTCGCCGCAGGCGACGTGGCGGTGGCGAGGATGGACGACGAACATCTGTCGGTGATGTCGTGCCAGCACGGGCGGCCGATGGGGCGCTACGCGGGCTACAACGTGATCAGCGACCTGCTGGGCACTCCGATGCTGTCGCTGCGAATCCCCTGGTACGTCACGGTTCTCGATCTCGGCCCGGCCGGCGCGGTCTACACGGAGGGCTGGGACCGCAAGGTCGTGAGCAGCGGTGCAAAGGCCAAGGCCACCAAGCAACTGATCAACGGTGAACGCATCTATCCCCCGCTCAACCGCGACCGGGCCGCCCTACTCGCCGCAGCCGCCCCCGAGTTGCAAGCCGCGCCCGCATACGGGAATTGAACCCCAAGCGGGTGGTTCAGGTTTGGCCCAGCACGCCGGTCAGCTTGCGGATCGTCTGGATCTCGCTGTCCTGATGGGCCCGTCCGTCGGGCCAGAGGAGGTCGCTGAACCATGCCTTCGGCGCCTCCTGGTACGGGTGATCCCAGGAGTCCCACGGCAGGTACGTCTCGGTCTTCCCTGCGACGAAACCCCAGTTGTACGCGCCGACGTTGTGCCGCTGTGCAATTGGGAGGATTCCTTCGACCGTGCTGCCCAGCGACCGTGCCAGGTACTCGGTGCAGAGGATCGGCCGTCCCAGCGGAGTGAGTTCGGCGATCCGGTCCTCGAACTCGGCCGGGGTGCCGTACGAGTGGAAGGTGATCACGTCGGAGTTGTCCAGCTGAAAGCTACTGATGGCGCTGCGGCTCCCGGCATCTGCCCAACTGCCCTGCCACACACCGCTGGTCAAGGGCTGCACGGGATCGACGGCGCGCGCCCACTGGAACACCTGCGGCAGTAGCGCGGCGACGACGTCCTGCTTGTCCTTCCGCTCCACCTTGCGGTAGACCTTCGCGGGGTTGTCGGGTTCGTTCCACAAGTCCCAACCCAAGACGCGATTGTCGTTGCGGAAGAGACTCAACACGCCCGTGACGTAGCTCTGCAGAACGCCGATGTAGCGGGGGTCGTCGATGCGCTCGGCACCCGGGCTTTGCACCCACCCGGAGTTGTGTATTCCAGGTGTCGGTGCACGCTGCGCGCCTAGCTTGGGGAACGGGTCCCAGCAGGAGTCGAACAAGACGAACAGCGGCTTGATGCCGTGACTCGCCGAGATAGCGACGAACTGTGCGAGGCGGCGCGCAAAGCCTTCGCGATCCTGAGCCCACAGCAAATCGTGGAGGAAGACCCGCACGGTGTTGAACCCGAGCGTCCGCGCCACGCGCAGCTCGTCATCGATGCGGCGGGCGTCATAGGTGCCCGCCTGAAACATCTCGAGTTGATTGACCGCGGTTGACGTGATGTAGTTCGCGCCGACCAGCCAGCCTTGCGCTTGATACCAGCGGTTGGCGCGGTCGGCCGGCCACCGGCCCGGTTCGGCAGAGGCGATGGGCACTCGCGTGAGGGTGGCACCTACGGCCAGTAACAGAGGTAGCTTCAGGGCCGTTCGACGGTGCACCGAGCAACCCTATGGGCCCCGGATGGTCTCCCAAGCCATCCGCATCGATTCGGAACCAATGGGATGGAGAATCGTTATCAACCGTCACGTGAAGGGGTTTGGCGTGGGCGTCCGGTCGACGCCATCTAACGCTTCGCCATCGTTTCGGTCACGAATCGGAACTCGGCAACCCTGCGCGGGAGAGGTCGGTGGTTGGATCGGCAAGCGGACCCAGGCAGGCGACCGTCGGAGGTTGGGATATGCACGCGGTCGGACCGGCGCAACTCATACTGTTGCTCGTCGCGGTCGCGATCATCGCTGCGGCAGGCGGCTTCCTCGGGTCGCTCGTGATCCAGCGCAAGAAGCGACGGGCACGGGGCTACTTCCTCTTCGGCTTCCTGTGCGGCGCCACGGTGACGACGATCAGGCGGATGCGGCGCGGCGGCGCTCGTCGCTTCGCCGCTCGCGCCCTCACCCTTGCACTGCCAGCCGGTAAATCCCGATGGAACGCCTGAGGCCTAGGTTCCCTTGACGTTGAGCACCTGACGCAGCGTGTGTTCCACCTCGACGAGGTCGGCGGCGTCGGCCATGACGACGTCGATGTCCTTGTAGGCGTCGGGGATCTCGTCCACCCACTGCTCACCGTGCCGGTACTCGATACCCGCCATGCGGTTGGCGAGATCGTCTGCAGTGAAACGCTTCCGCGCTTCGGTGCGTGAGAATCGACGGCCGGCACCATGCGGCGCGGAGCAGAGGCCGGCCTTGCTGCCCTTGCCGCGGACGATGTAGGAGCGGGTGCCCATGGAGCCGGGAATGACGGCGCGGACCCCTTCGTGCGCGTCGACTGCGCCCTTGCGCGTCAGCCACACGTCCTTGCCACCGTGGTTCTCCTGGACGGTGTAATTATGGTGAGAATTCACCCGGTCCACCTCGATCTCGGCGGCGTCCTCCTTGGGCACGCCCATCCAGTGCGCGAACGCCTGCCGGAACCGGTCCAGCATCTCCTCGCGGTTGAACAGGGCGAAGCGTTGCGCCCAGGACAATTCGGTGAGATAAGCACCGAACTGCGGTGTGCCCTGCGGGATGTACGCCAGGTCGGGGTTGGGCAGCTGCACGTACCACTGCTTGCACAACTGCTGTGCGATCTTGATGTGCTTCTGCGCGATCTTGTTGCCGACACCGCGTGAACCCGAATGCAGGAACATCCACACCCGCTGCTCGTCGTCGATGCACAGCTCGATGAAGTGGTTGCCTCCGCCCAGCGAACCGAGCTGTTCGCGCCACTTCGGGGAATGGCTCAGGTCGACGCCGTTGGTGGTGGCACTGCGCTCCAGTTCGTCGATGCGCGCGGAGGTGAACGGATACCGGTCGACCGCCTGGTTGTAGTTGCCCGGTGACAGCGGGATCGCCGACTCGATCGACTTGCGCAGGACGGCGAGATCGCGGCCGGCGATGTCCTGTTCGGTGTAGACCGTGCGGGCGGCGATCATCCCGCAGCCGATGTCGACCCCCACCGCGGCCGGGATCACCGCACCCAGCGTGGGGATGACGGTGCCGACCGCCGCACCCTTGCCGAAGTGCGCGTCGGGCATCAGCGCGACGTGCGGATGCACGAACGGCATCGACGCGGTCTGCTTCGCCTGCTCGATCGTGTTGTCGTCGACGTGGCTGGCGAAGTTGATCAGCTTCTGACCGAGCTTGGTGATCACGAGCGGCCGCCACGGGTGTGAGTACGCGTTGAACTGGCCATATACCGAGGCTACTGCTGGGCGGGACCCTTGGCGATCGAATTATTTGGCCGCCCTACGGCAATCACATCCGCATACGATTCGGTCAGGCAGCGCCGCTCACGTGCGCGGCGGAATCACCGATCGTGGCGTCGCCATCGCCGATCATGGTGCGCAGTAGAACTTTCTGTTCGCGCTGCCCACGCTCCGCCGCGCGGTCCATCCCGCCGGGCAGCGTCAAGGCGACCACACTTCGGGCCAGGTTGACTGGTATCCGCACCACCGGATACCACGGCGGCACATAGGCAGGCAGGCCCAGTTCACGCATCGTGCGGGGCCCAAGGTAGCCGCTGGTGACAGACAGGTGCTGCGCCCGTGCGAGCCTACGGCGGACACCCGGCAAGCTGCGGTATTGCCAGCCAAGCGGATCCTCGACCATTGGAACCGCCAGGCGCTTGGTGGACTCGTCGGGCTCCGACAGCGCACTGACCGTGTGATACAGGACTCGTATGCCGTCGCGGAAGTCGTGCGGCAGCCACTCGTCCTGCACGCCGATCAGCCACCCCACGTAACGGGTCAGGTGCGCGATGGCGTCGAAGTCTCTGGGCCGCAACACGATTCCCATGCCGATCGCGCCCGCGGCCGGAGCGATCAATGCACCCACCAGAGTGGCGGCCATGTCGGTCTGATTGACCGGCACGCCCCATTCATCGCCACGCCAGTCCGGCATCCGCGCCACGTGCCGACGCACTAAGGCGTGGATCAGCCGGACACGAAGCGTGGACCGGTAGCCGACCGCGCGCGGGGCCATTCCGCCGTCGGAGATCACGTCCATCGCCCACTGCATCGTCTCCGCGAAACGCTTGTTCGAGCCCTTCTCCAGCGCGCCGGTCCGTATCAGGGTCTTGTTGAAGCCGGAGAACTGATAGCCACCGAGCAACGACACGTCACGTGCGATGTACATGCCGTCGGCACCGCCCCTGCGCAGCGCCCGCTGTCCCCGCCGGAGCTGATCCCAGTCGACCCACTCCGGGACCGCCTCGACCCGAGTGAAGAAGTTGTGCAACGGCTCCGGCGCATCCGCGATGTTGGCGATACCCTCGGTGACGGCCCGGTCGAACAGCGACCGCGCCTCATCCATCCCGACGGAGGACATCCACTCCGCGAGGCGATCCATCGACTCGTCGCCGACGGTCAGGGATTCCCCGAGCCGGCGCCACTGCTCCTGCGTGGGCTTGCCGACACCCAATGCCAGCGCCATGGGCCTGAGCACCGACGGAACGGGGCGAGGGCGATCGGGATGACGAGTCGGAATGGGCACGTTCACGTCAGCTCTCCCTTGAGCGATGTTTTGACAACGCGTGTAGTCAGAACCTATGCCGCAGGGCTGACGGTGTCAATGCAGCGCTTGGCCGACGACCTGGTTTACGCCGCCGTCCCGGCGAGGTGAACGCGGGCGGACTGGACGAAGTCGGCGACGAGTGGGTTGGGGTCGCCGACGCGGGTGGCGACCATGACCTTGCTGGTGGGAAAGCCCTCGACCGGCACGGTGGCCAGGTCGGTGCGCAGCGAGCTGCGCCGGTCACCCACCGGCAGGACCGCGATCGCCTGGCCGCTCGCGACGAGTTCCATTCTGTCCTCGAAGCTTTCGTTGGCCGGGCCGGCCGAAATCGGCCCTGGGTCGATACCGCGGTATGAATCAAACGGATAGATCGAGCGGGCTCCGCCATGCGGGCAGATGAACTGCTCACCGGCGAAGTCATCCGGCGACACCGATGCGCGACCTGCCAGGTGATGGTCGATCGGTACGACCAGCATCCGCGGCTCTTCGTAGAGCACGGTCGTGTGGGCCATGCCGGTGGGGAACGTGAGCGGGTCCCGGGCGACCACGACGTCCACTCCACCCTCGGCGAAGACCCGCCCGTCATGGCACTCCAGGTGGCGGGTGTCGATCTCGGCCTCAGGATGGCGCCGGCGCATGTCGCGGACGGCTGGGGTGATGACCAGGTCCTCGACGTAGCCGATGATGACCTTGCCGGCCGGCGCGTACGCACGGGCGGTGAGGGCCGCTTGGCGAGCCGCGTGCAGCAGCGCCTGCGCTTCCGGAAGGAACGCCTTGCCGGCCTCGGTGAGCAGGCTGCCCTGCGGGGTGCGATCGAGCAGGCGAACGCCGAGTCGGTGCTCCAGCCGCTGGATCTGGCGGCTCAGCGACGGCTGCGCCAGGTGCAGCTCGGTGGCCGCGCGGCCGAAGTTCAGATGCTCCGCCACGACGGTGAAATACCGCACCAGCCGCAACTCAAGGTCGGTCCCGAGATCGTTCACCAGCCAATCAACCGGGCCAAGGGCAGGAGGTATTCCTCGCCATGCCGTTTCGGTATGTCGGGGTACCGAACAGGTCTTGGACAACGGTCGCGCACTGCCAAAGACTCGGTGCCACGAGTTGCGACGCGAGAGATGGCGAGAAATGGGCAGGTACGACGGCAAGAACGTGGTGATCACCGGTGGGAGCAGCGGCCTCGGGCTGGCGACCGCGCGGCATCTGGTGGACGAGGGCGCGCGCGTCCTGATCACGGGGCGGACGCGCGAGACGTTGGAGGACGCCGGCCGGCGGCTCGGCGGAAACGCGATCACGGTCCAGAGCGACGCGAGTTCGCTCCCGGATATCGATGTGCTGGCTGATCGGGTGGAGGCCGAGTTCGGCACGGTGGATGCGTTGTTCGTCAACGCCGGCATCGGCAGCTTCGATCGGTTCGACGCGGTGACCGAGCAGACGTTCGACGAGGTGTTCGGGATCAACGTCAAGGGCCCGTTCTTCACCGTGCAGAAGCTGGCGCCGTTGCTCACCGAGGGCAGCGCCGTGGTGCTCACCACGTCGATCGCGAACCAGACGGGCTGGGACGCGCTCAGCGTCTACTCGGCCACCAAGGCCGCGCTGCACTCGATGGCCCGCACGCTCAGCCGCGAGCTGCTGCCGAGAGGTATTCGGGTCAACGCGATCAGCCCGGGCTCGATCGACACCGGCAAGCTGGAGAAGGAGGTGCCGGAGCGAGCAGCGCAGCTGAAGGCCGAGTTCACTGCCAGCAACCCGATGGGACGCTTCGGCCACCCGGACGAGTTCGCCCCAGCAGCAGCCTTTTTGGCGTTCGAAGCGACGTTCGTTGCCGGCATCGAATTCGTGGTTGACGGCGGCGACTCCCAACTCTGATGAAACACAACATGAAAGGAAACACGAATGACTAGCTACGAAGGCAAACGCGTCGTCATCACCGGAGGAACCAGCGGCATCGGACTTGCCACCGCCAAGGCGCTGAGCGCTGGCGGCGCGCGCGTCCTGGTCACCGGCAGGAGCCCGGCATCGCTGGAAACCGCACGGGCAGAACTCGGTCCAGGAGCGATCGTCGAATCGAGCGACGCCGTCAACGACGTCGACAGGCTCGTCGACCGGGCGGCCACCGAGTTCGGCGGCGTCGACCTGCTGGTGCTCAACGCGGGCGGGACGCTGATCGCAGCGCTCGAAGAAACCAGCGAGGCCGCGTACGCCGAACTCTTCGACCTCAACGCCAAGGCGCCCTTCTTCACGCTGCAGAAGTTCCTGCCGCTGATGCCACCCGGGAGCGCGGTGGTGTTGACGACCTCGCTCAGCCACATGAAGGGCATCGCGGGGACGAGCGTCTACTCCGCGACCAAGGCGGCACTGCGGTCGATGACGCGCACCTTCGCTCGCGAACTGATCGACCGAGGCATTCGCGTCAACGCCGTGTCCCCCGGCCCCGTCGATACCGGGATCCTCGAACGTTCCATGCCCCGCGAGGAGGCGCGGCAGTTCCTCGATCAGATGGCGGCCGACAACCCGATGCAGCGCGTCGGTGAATCCGACGAAGTTGCAAGGGCGATCATCTTCCTTGCGTTCGACGCCACGTACACCACCGGCGCGGAGTTACCCGTCGACGGCGGCGCCTCCCAGTTGTGACGCGCTATCGACGCGTTCATTTGTGGCAACGACGTGATTGCTCTCGGCGTCTTCGATGTCTGTACGGAGATCGGCAAGGTGGTGCGCCAACGCCACGGCGGGTGCCGATTTCGACAGCCCGCCAAGCATCCGGTGCTCAACCCCAGAGTTCGGCTATTCGGCTCACCAGCAGGTCCGGTTCGAGCAAAACGGGTGCGACGTGCCCCGTGCCGCGGACTTTTACGGCCCGCCCGTTCGGCATTTTCGCGACCGCAGCCATCGCTTGGTCATAATTCCAACCCGGGTCGTCCTGGCATGCCGCCATCAACGTCGGTGCCGTGACGTCGGGAAGCAGGTTGGTGAGGTCGGGGCGCCTCAGGGACACCGACAGAATCGCGCGATACATCGCCGAGCGGCCCGCGGACCGGAACGAATTCACCAACCTCGCGGTGAGGTCCGGCTGAGCAGCAGCGGCCTCAGCCCCCAGCAGGGCATCGAACAACGGCTTGTAGACGAAACCGATCGGTCCGGCGACGCGGTACCCCGCAAGCAGCGGGATGATCTGCGTCAACCGTTCGGTCGTGTTGAGCGCGTGAACGGGGGTGCCGATCGTCACCAGGGTGCGGCAGTGGTCGGGGTGTTGGGCAGCGAAGGCTATTCCGATGTGCCCGCCCCACGCATTGCCGACCCAGTCGATCGGTCCGGAAACTCGAAGCGCGTCAAGCACTTCGATTGCTGCCGCAGCACAGTCCGCGATGCGGTAATCGCCGTCCGGGTGGCCACTACGGCCGTGCCCGGGACCGTCGACGACGATGAGCCGCCGGTGCTGCGCCAGTTTCGGGCGGAGCAGTTCCCACGACGTCGAGTCGATGAAGAGGCTGTGCCACAGAAGGGCGGGAGGTCCGTCGCCATCGGTTTCGACGTAGAGGCGACCGACGCTTGTGTCGACGAAGTCACCAGACATGGCGTCCAGTAAAGCCCTGACCGGCCGCGGATACTGTCAAATCCAGGAGTGTGAGTACCTCGGCGTGTTCGAGGCCTAATTGGGTAACGCGGATAGCGGCGAAGATCTCATCCGGGCGTTGATCGCCCGCTTCCCGCACGCGGGAATGCTCGTCGCCGCCCAACTCGGCGCGAAGGTGGCGAAGGGCGAAATGACGTGGGGTTGGACCGGAGATGGCCGGGGTTCAGCAAGCAATACAGGCTTGACGGCGTCACATGCCGTCAAGCGTCCCACCATCGCGTGTAGACGCTGACGAGCCAATCGTCGAGCTTCGCGTAGTCCGCCTCGTCGGGCAGGTCGACGGTCTCGGTGAGACGGACCAGCTGGTCGCGCAGATCCTCGATCCGATCGAGTGCTTCCCGTTTCTCGTGGCCGCCGGTGCGGAGCTCGCGTAGCCAGGTTCGTTCGGGTTCGGCAATCGGCAGGGTGATGCGGCCGGTGGTGAGCAGCTCGACGCCCTGAAGCCCAAGCCGCACAGCGTGATACGCGAACTTGGTGTCGAAGCCGTAGACGTCGACCAGTTCTGGCCGATTCGTGTGTGGAGAGCGAAGGCCCAGCATCCGCTCGTGCTGGGCGTCGAGGTAGCCGATGAAGCGGCGGCCGGCGTCCCGTGACACGAAGAGGCCGGCGTTGGCCTGCAGTTCGCGGCCAGGCCATTGGACCTCGACGATTTCCTGCTCGGGAACGAACAGCATCAGCAGGACGGTGGGGTTGCCGGCCGCGGCCAGTCGCGCCCACTTCCGCAGGCTGTAGATCGTGAGGTCCAGATCGCCGGCCCCGGACCGCGCGCCCTCGGGTTGGGTCCGGTACTGATACTGCTGGAAGCTCTGCAAACCGATCACGCAGTCCGCCGGTTCGATGCAGACACCCATCTCATCGCGATCGTCCGTACCTTCGACGGTGACTCCGTGAAGTCCGGATCCGACCTGCGTGCGCAGCACGGTGTTGGCGACCGCGATCTCGCGGTGCCATTCCGTGTTGTGCCGATTCCGGAACGGACCGAGATCGTCAGCGGCACCGTCCCCGGGCATGGGGTCCATTCGACGAGGTTAAGCCGACGTCGCGATCGTCACCCCAAGATTTCTTCGAGCTGTCGACAAGACGAATTCGATTCGGCATCGTCGAGCGGAGCGACAGCACGCTCGCTCGGGTTTCATGGTCGCCGTGCGGTGGCAATACTGACCAGTGCCACCGTGCAGGTGTCAGCTCAGGCCGAGTAGCAGCGGCGTGGAAACGAAGCAGGTAAGGAATCACATGTCGCAGATGGCGCAGTCGGCACCCGATGACCAGCCGAACGAGCCAGCCGAGATCACCTTCGATGAGCATCTGCATCCTGCCCGTCCGCGCACGCTGCGATTTCGTCCTCGCGTCAGGACTCCTTTCCTTCGGCGGTCGGTGTCCCAGGACGGCGCCGCCTCCGGGGACAACCCCGCGTATGTCTCCTGGCTCGTGTCCCATTCGATGCTGGCCGACGCGAACGAGATCAGCCAGCAGTTCTCGGGGCAGGGCTCGATGTGGCAGAACCCGTATGCCACGCCCAATGCCCGCGGCGCGGTCGACACCGCATCGGTGTGGTTCACCGCCTACCCGTTGTCGCTGATCACTCGCCCCGACGAGTCGTTCCTTCAGGCGATGGCCGACGAGGCGATGTGGAAGGCATTCGCCGAGATCGGCATCGAGGCCGTGCACACCGGGCCGGTCAAACTCGCAGGCGGTATCTCCGGCTGGCACCAGACGCCAAGTGTGGACGGGCATTTCGACCGAATCAGCACCCGTATCGACCCCGCCTTCGGCACCGAAGAAGAATTCCGTCAGATGTGCGGAACTGCCAATTGGTACGGCGGCACCATTATCGACGACATCGTGCCCGGCCATACCGGCAAAGGCGCCGACTTCCGGCTCGCTGAAATGAAGTACGCCGACTACCCGGGCATCTACCACATGGTTGAGATCGACCCCCGAGACTGGGAACATCTGCCCGACGTACCTGACGGTGCGGACTCAATCAACATCGACGCCGCCACCGAGGAGTGGCTCGACAAGGCCGGCTACATCATCGGCCGGTTGCAGCGAGTGATCTTCTACGCCGAGGGCGTCAAGGAAACCAACTGGAGCGCCACCCGGCCGGTCGTGGGTATCGACGGTGTCGAGCGGCGGTGGGTTTACCTGCACTATTTCAAAGATGGCCAGCCGTCGATCAACTGGCTGGACCCGTCGTTCGCAGGTATGCGGCTGGTAATCGGGGATGCGCTGCACTCCCTGACGGACTTGGGTTCTGGCGGGCTGCGTCTAGACGCCAACGGCTTCCTCGGCGCCGAGAAGTCGGCTGCCGACGACAACCCAGGCTGGTCGGAAGGCCATCCACTGTCGGAGGCGGCAAACCATCTCATCGCCAGCATGGTCCGCAAACTTGGTGGCTTCACCTTCCAAGAACTCAACCTCACCATCGACGACATCCGTGAGATCGGTGACGCCGGCGCCGACCTGTCCTACGACTTCATCAATCGGCCGGCCTATCACCACGCCTTGGCTACCGCCGATACCGAGTTTCTGCGGTTGACCTTGCGCACCACATTAGAGCTCGGCGTCGACCCCGCCTCGCTGGTGCACGCCTTGCAGAATCACGACGAACTGACCTACGAACTGGTGCATTGGTCGACCGGCCACCACGACGACGTCTATCCCTACAAGGGCGTGGAGATCACCGGCGAAGAGCTGGGCGACACCGTCAGACGAGACCTCACCGAGCGGCTGACGGGCGAAAAAGCGCCATACAACTTGGTTTTCACCACGAACGGCATTGCCTGCACAACGGCTAGTGTCATCACCGCCGCGCTCGGCATCAGCGACCTCAACGCGATCGATGACATCGATTTGATCCGTCGTGCACATTTGCTGCTGGCGATGTTCAACGCGCTACAACCGGGTGTGTTCGCGTTGTCGGGTTGGGACTTGTGCGGAATGCTCCCACTCGCAGCCGATGATGTCGAAGATCTGTTGCGGGGCGGCGATACTCGGTGGATCCATCGTGCAGGACACGATCTCATGGGTGTGGACCCGCAGGCCACCAAATCAACGGCCGGCATGCCACGCGGACGCAGTCTGTACGGATCGATCCCCCACCAACTCGCCGATGAGACAAGCTTTCTGCGGCAGTTACAGGCGATCCTGCGGGTCAGAACGCACTACGGCATCGCCACTAGCCGCCAGATCGACATTCCGGACGTATCGCATCGCGCAATGCTCGTGCTGGTTCACCAGCTCGATGAGCATTCGCGGTACCAACTGACGGTCCTCAACTTTGCCAATGAAGACATCGCCGGCACCGTTCGTTCGGAGCACCTCCCGCCGGACGCTCAGGTCTCAGATATGTTCAGCGGCAAGCCCGTAGCCACCATCGATGACCTTCACAGCTTTGCCGTCCACTTACAGCCGTACCAGGGGATGTCCTTGCTCGTTGAAGCGTCCGACCCGGATGACGTCACTTCGTGAAGAACCCAGTGTGGCGCGCAGCGGGACCTGGTGCAGTCACGACGTATGTACGCCGTCAGGCGTCCCACCATCGCGTGTAGACACTGACGAGCCATTCGTCAAGCTTCGCGTAGTCCGCCTCGTCGGGCAGGTCGACGGTGTCGGTGAGACGGACCAGCTGATCGCGCAGATCCTCGATCCGATCGAGTGCTTCCCGTTTCTCGTGGCCGCCGGTGCGGAGCTCGCGTAGCCAGGTTCGTTCGGGTTCGGCAATCGGCAGGGTGATGCGGCCGGTGGTGAGCAGCTCGACGCCCTGAAGGCCTAGCCGTACAGCGTGATACGCGAACTTGGTGTCGAAGCCGTAGACGTCGACCAGTTCTGGCCGGTTCGTGTGTGGAGAGCGAAGGCCCAGCATCCGCTCGTGTTGGGCGTCGAGGTAGCCGATGAAGCGGCGGCCGGCGTCGCGTGACACGAAGAGGTCGGCGTTGGCCTGCAATTCGCGGCCAGGCCATTGGACCTCGACGATTTCCTGCTCGGGAACGAACAGCATCAGCAGGACGGTGGGGTTGCCGGCCGCGGCCAGTCGCGCCCACTTCCGCAGGCTGTAGATCGTGAGGTCCAGATCGCCGGCCCCGGACCGCGCGCCCTCGGGTTGGGTCCGGTACTGATACTGCTGGAAGCTCAGCAAACCGATCACGCAGTCCGCCGGTTCGATGCAGACACCCATCTCATCGCGATCGTCCGTACCTTCGACGGTGACTCCGTGAAGTCCGGATCCGACCTGCGTGCGCAGCACGGTGTTGGCGACCGCGATCTCACGGTGCCATTCGGTGTTGTGCCGATTCCGGAACGGACCGAGATCGTCAGAGGCAGCGCCGCCGGACATGGAGTCCATGGGACAAAATCAACCCGCCGCCGTGATGACGGCGAATGGGTTATTGCGGTCGCGTACGGCGCGCGCGGTACTCCGGATACCCGAGAGGTCCGCGCCCCATGGCGCTCGACGGGCTGTGCGGATCGAGTCGGTTAGCGTTGCCCTAGGTAGTCGTGTACGTCCGGGCTTGAAGTAGCCCTCCGAAGCCGTGGCGTTGAAGGCTCCGCGTCATCGTCGGACCGGGAGTGTTGTGCTCCAACCACTGACGGATGGCCTCGTTCTGCTTCTCGAACGGGGCGTCCTTGACGTGCAATTTCCGCAGCAACAGAGGCACCGTGCTCGGTTGGGTGGAGCCGCGTGGCTTCAACGGGATGTCATCCGAAAATCTACCCATCGCTCACCTCCAGCTCCACGATCGGAATTGCACCTGACATGTCCACCGCGACGATACGCGTTTCTACGCCCGGGAGCAGGAGCAATTCTTGCTGGTGAGCCTCTTCAGGATCGCCGACCGGTGGCAGCCACACCACCGTGGTACCGCCCTGAACTGCGATTCTGTACAGCGCGGGAGCTCGCGCCGGTTCAGTGAACTCCCGCTCTGCGACGCGCCGGTCGATGGTCGTGGAGAAGAACCGATCGATGTCGAAGGACTGGCCGACGAGCGCGCTGAGCTCTGAGGCTGGAACTCCGAAGGTCTTGTCGATTGAACGTATGCCGCGCCAAACCTCGATGGTCTGGGTGAGCGGCGATGCCAGCGCTGTCAGGTCGTCGGCAACGTCACGCGCTTCGTCAGACGCGGATGGATCATCTGTTGCGGCAAGCTGCACCTGCTCATAGAAGCGATCGCGCCCCTGCCAGCGTCGAACCGATTGCCGCTGTTCAGACGTTGCGTTTGCGCTCTGATCGGCAAATATCCACGTAAGTCTCGCTGCGAGCTCGTCTGGATCGTCGCCGCCCCGCACTGATGGACCGCCTGTTGGTGGATTGGCGGGCGGTGTTCCGCCCTCGCCGACCCTACCGGCACGACCAGGGCTACCTACCCGCGTTCGTGATGACGGCGAATGCTTCCAGCGTGGCCGGGCCGTCTATCACGCGCTTAACAGCCCAAAAGAAGTGGAGCTAAGGGGATTCGAACCCCTGACCCCCACACTGCCAGTGTGGTGCGCTACCAACTGCGCCATAGCCCCTTGATGTTGTGCGGGTCGACGGTACACCACCCGCAGTGCCGGTTCAAAGTCGCAGGTCACGGCACCTCGCCGCCGGCTTCCGGGCCGAGCGGGCGGGAGGCGGTCGGCTCGTCCCCCGGCCGCCGACGCGTCTCCGGCGCGAACATCCAGCCGACAGCGGCGACCAGCAGAATCACGCCACTGATCAAGAACGCCGACGAGTACGAGAAGTACTCGGCGATCGCGCCGACCGCCAGTGAGCCTCCGATCGCCCCGAAGTCGGCCATCATCTGGAACGTCGCGACGGCGGTGCCCCCGCGAGCCTTGCTGCCGATGATGTCGGCCACCGCCGCCTGCTGCGGCGAGATGAACATCCCGGTCGCCGCTCCAGCCACGAACGCCGCCGCCAGGAAGGCCGGCCACGACGACGAGAAGCCCACCAGCGCCGTCGCCAACGCCGACACCGTCAGCCCGCAGATGAGCAGCAGTCGGCGGCCGATGCGATCGGACAGGAAGCCGCTCGGAATCACCGCGGAGACGTTGCCCACCGCGAACGTCGCCAGCGCAAGGCCGGCCATCCCGGCACTGCGTCCCAGCACCTCCACCACGAACAACGGCACCAGCGCGATGCGCAGGCCGAACGCCGACCACCCGGTCGCGAAGTTGGACAACAGCGCGGCGCGATACGCCGGGTTGCGCAGCGCCGTGCGCACGGAGACGACCGGCTCGGTGTGCTCTTCCCGCGCAGCGAGCGACGAGTGCCGCAGCCGGATGAACACCACGGCCGCAGCGATCAGCAGCGCCACGCCGTAGATGACGAACGGCGCGCTCAGACCCAGGCCCACGGTGAGGCTGCCAAGCACGGGTCCGCCCACCGAGCCGACCAGGAAGGAGGAGGAGAACATGCCCGCGACGCGGCCGCGGGCGTTCGACGGCGAGATCCGGATCATCAAGCTCAACGACGAGACCGTGAACATCGCCGAACCCAAGCCCCCGAGCGAGCGGAACACCAGCAGCTGCCAGTAGGTCTGCGCGAACGCGCACGCTCCGGTGGAGACCGCGACGATGAGCAGGCCGGTGATGTAGATGCGGCGCTCCCCCAGCCGCTGCACCAGCACACCACTGGCGGGTGCGGCGCACAGTCGCATCAGCGCGAAGGCGGTGATGACGAACGTCGCGGCGCTGATGCTGACCCCGAAGTTGCGCGCATACTGCGGCAGCACCGGCGCCACCACGCCGTACCCGAGTGCGATGACGGCATTCGCCGTGATGAGCACCCAGACCTCACCGGGCAGACGCTCCTTCGGTGGTGTCTCTTCCCGGGTCGCTTCGCTCCTGCCCTCCGAAGCCGAACAGTCTCCCTCCGCGACAGAACTCACACGAGAACTTTATTGGATGACGCTGTTCACCAACTCCTTGGCCGCGTCCTGCACCTGTGCCAGGTGCTCGGGCCCCTTGAACGACTCGGCGTAGATCTTGTAGACGTCCTCGGTGCCGGACGGCCGCGCGGCGAACCAGGCGTTCTCCGTCGTCACCTTCAGCCCGCCGAGCGCGGCGCCGTTGCCCGGCGCGGTGGTCAGCTTCGCGGTGATCGGCTCACCGGCCAGTTCCGACGCGGTCACCTGCTCGGCCGACAGCTTGGCCAGGCGTGCCTTCTGGTCCCGATCCGCGGGCGCATCGATGCGGGCATACGTTGGGGCGCCGTACTTCTCGGCCAGCTCGGCGTAGCGCTGCGACGGCGTCGAACCCGTCACCGCGAGCATCTCCGAAGCCAGCAACGCCAGGATGATGCCGTCCTTGTCCGTCGTCCACACCGAACCGTCGGTGCGCAGGAACGACGCTCCCGCGCTCTCCTCGCCACCGAAACCGATTGTGCCGCTGATCAACCCGTCGACGAACCACTTGAACCCGACCGGCACCTCGATCAGCTTGCGACCCAGCCCGGCCACCACCCGGTCGATGATCGAGCTGCTCACCGCTGTCTTGCCGACGGCGGTGGAGCCGGGCCACGACGGCCGGTGGGTGTACAGGTAGTCGATGGCGACCGCCAGGTAGTGGTTCGGGTTGAGCAGTCCGCCGTCGGGCGTGACGATGCCGTGCCGATCGGAGTCGGCGTCGTTGCCCGTGGCGATCTGATACGCATCGCGGTTGGCGATCAGGGACGCCATCGCGTTGGGCGAACTGCAGTCCATCCGGATCTTGCCGTCGGTGTCCAGCGTCATGAACCGCCAGGTGGCGTCTACAAGCGGATTGACGACGGTCAGGTCGAGCCCGTGCTTCTCGGCGATCGCGCCCCAGTAGTCCACGCTGGCACCGCCCAGCGGGTCGGCGCCGATCTTGATCCCCTCGGCGCGGATCGCGTGCACGTCGACGACGTTCGGCAGGTCCTCGATGTAGGCGTTGAGGTAGTCGTGCCGCTGCGCAGTCGTCAGCGCGCGGGCCAGCGGGATCCGCTTCACATCGGCCAGGCCGCCACGCAGAATCTCGTTGGCGCGCTTGGCGATCACCCCGGTCGCGTCGGTGTCGGCGGGGCCGCCGTTGGGCGGGTTGTACTTGAAGCCGCCGTCCCGAGGCGGGTTGTGCGACGGCGTGACGACGATGCCGTCGGCGAGATCGGCGGAGCGCCCCCGGTTGAAGGTGAGGATGGCGTGGCTGACCGCCGGGGTCGGCGTGTACCGGTCGGCGGCGTCGATCATCGCCACCACGTCGTTGGCCGCCAGCACCTCCAGCGCCGACGCCCACGCCGGCTCGGACAATGCGTGGGTGTCGCGGCCGATGAACAGCGGGCCCGTCGTGCCCTGCGCGGCGCGGTACTCGACGATCGCCTGCGTGGTGGCGAGGATGTGCGCCTCGTTGAACGCCGCGTCGAGGCTGGAGCCGCGGTGCCCGGACGTGCCGAACGCCACCTGCTGCGCGATCTCCCCTGGGTCGGGAACCACGGTGTAGTAGGCGGTGACCACCTGGGCCACGTCGATGAGGTCGTCTGGTTGCGCCACTTGTCCGGCGCGGGGATTGGCCGCCATCTAGAAGATTCTGCCCCTGTTCCAATCCCAGCGTCCGGCGCTCGAAGACTTGCGACGATACTTTTGTCTCGTGTTCGCCCACGACAACCGGGAATTGGCCGCCGTGTTCATCGGTGGTGCCGTGGGAACGGTCGCGCGCGCCGGTCTCGAGATGCTTGCTGACGGCAACCCCGGCCGTTGGCCGTGGCCGACCTTCGTGGCCAATGTCGTGGGCGCCTTCCTGCTCGGCTACTTCACCACTCGCCTGTTGGAGAGGTTGCCGGTTTCGAGTTATCGCCGCCCGCTGTTGGGCACCGGCCTGTGCGGCGGGTTGACGACGTTCTCCACCATGCAAGTCGAAACCGTCCGCATGTTGGAACACCAGCACTACGGCCTTGCGGTCGCCTACACGTCGGCCAGCGTCGCCGCGGGACTGTTGGCGGTCTATCTCGCCACCGTGTTGGTGCGCCGGGTGCGGATCCGGTGACGACGGCGGCGCTCTGGGCGGGCGTCCTCGTCATCGGCGGCATCGGCGCCGTGCTCCGCTTCGTGGTCGACCGCGCGGTGTTGGCGCGGGTGGGCGGCCGGTTCCCGTTCGGCACGCTGGCGGTGAACCTCAGCGGCGCACTGCTGCTGGGCTTCTTCGGTGGGCTCGCGTTCAGCCCGCACGTCGCCCTGCTGGCGGGTACGGCCTTCGTCGGCTCGTATACGACGTTCTCCACGTGGATGCTGGAGACGCAGCGGCTAGGCGAGGAGCGCCAGGTGCTGCGGGCGTTCGCCAACGTCGCCGTCAGCGTGGTGCTCGGGCTGGCCGCGGCGTGGCTCGGGCTGTCGATCGGACATGCGCTGTGACCGAGGATCTGCTCAAGCTCACCGCCTACTTCGGCGAACGGCAGCGGCACGGGGACAGGTTCCTCTCCGACGAGCTGCTCGGCCTCTACGCCGAGAGCGAGGTCGCGACCAGCGTGGTCCTGCGTGGCATCGCCGGATTCGGGCCGCGACACGAGTTGCGCAGTGATCAGTCGCTGAGCATGTCCGAGGACCTTCCGGTCGCGATCGCCGCGGTCGACGCCGCCGAGAAGATCGCTGGGTTGGCCGAACGCGCCGTCGAGCTGACCACCCGCGGCCTGATCACCCTCGAGCGGGCCAGCCTCATCGGCCGGTCGGCGTCGTCCATGCCGGAGACCGCCAAGCTCACGGTGTACGTCGGCAGGCAGGAGCGGGTGTCCGGGCACCAGGCCTACCGCGCGGTGTGCGAGCTGCTCCACCGCCACGAATTCGCCAGTACCGCAGTGTTTCTCGGTGTCGATGGCACCGCTCACGGGCAGCGGCACCGCGCCCACTTCTTCGGCCGCAATGCCGACGTCCCCGTGATGATCATCGCCGTCGGCGCCGGAGCGCGGGTAGCGGAGGTGCTGCCGCAGCTGGAGGGCATGTTGCACCGTCCGCTGCTGACGGTCGAGCGGGCGCAGCTGTGCAAGCGCGACGGGGAGTTGCTGACCCGTCCGCTTTCGG
The DNA here is from genome assembly GCF_000620625.1 of Mycobacterium sp. URHB0044. Classification (GTDB taxonomy): domain Bacteria; phylum Actinomycetota; class Actinomycetes; order Mycobacteriales; family Mycobacteriaceae; genus Mycobacterium. The sequence goes on from NZ_JIAW01000004.1 coordinate 386,432, forward strand.
TGCCCGCTTCCGACCGCGATGGACGGGCGCTGTGGCAGAAGCTGATGGTCTACACGTCCGAAGCCACGCTGCACGACGGCGAGCCGATCCACCGGGCCATCGTGCGCAAGCTGCAAGGCATCCCCGATAGCCGAGGCGCGACGGTGCTGCGCGGCGTCTGGGGTTTCCACGGCGATCACCCGCCACACGGCGACAGGCTGGTTCAGTTGGGCCGACAGGTGCCGGTGACGACGATCGTCGTGGACAACCCCGACCGCATCGCGGCCAGCTTCGACGTGATCGATGAATTGACCGGTCGCCACGGCGTCGTCACCAGCGAATTGGTGCCCGCACTCATCAGCATCGACGGGAGTGAACGACGCGGCGGCACCGCGCTCGGGCGGTTCGATCAAGCCTGAGGGCGATGCGAGACCGCCTCACCCGGCCGTGAGTTGGACGCCCGCTGCAATCAGCGCGATGACCTTGACCAGCTCGAGGGCGATGTAGACGTAGTGGGCGCGCGACCGCGGCCCCTCCTCGCCTGCGAGAACCGCCTCCGTACGCCGGGACAACAGCGGCCGCACCACCACGTTCTGGATCAGCAGCGTGCCGATCGCGACGGCGATCGGCACGTCGATCGCGAGCGACGTGGCTCGCGTGAACAGTGACGCGGCGATGACCACCGCGAGCACGAACTCGCAGGCGTTCAAGGCGCGAAAGACCAAGCGGCCGATGCCCAATCCGACCGCGAGCGTCACCCCGGGGGCGCGGAACTTCAACGGGGCTTCGAGGAACGAGATCGCCACGACCATGCCCAACCACACGAACACGGCGCCAAGCGCCACACGTGATCCCACATCCACGGCCGCAGCCTACGACAGCGCCGTGGAATCCTGGGGAGCGTGGACCGCGATCGCGTTGCAGAACTCGTTCGGTGGGAGGACGCCGGCGCCACCTGGCAGGTGGTCTCCCGGACGTCCCGCGGTGTGACGATCGCGCTGTTGCGGTGCGACGGCGGCGAAGAGGTCGATAGGTTCACCTCCGACGATCCCCGGCTGCTCGCCTACGTAGACGGGCGCTAGCCGTCGATCTCGCCCGCGATGCCGCGTTCGATTCCCGCGCGCGTCGTGGCCGGAAGCACCAGCAGGCCCTCCAGTTCGCGCCCCGCCACCTCGTAGGCCCGCTCACGCTCCTGCTGCGTCGCGCTGGGATCGGCGGCTACGCGCAGCAGGCTGTGCGCACGCGCGATCCGCTGTTGCCCCTCTCTCGAGAAGTCGCTGCGGCGCCGGCGAATCGCCTCTGCCTCAGCGGTGTTGAAGGCCGTCACGTAGTCCTCGACCGCGCTCAGATAGCGCTCGGCCGACGCTCTGTCGTCGACGAGGTCCTCGGCCTTCGCCGGCCGCAAGACATCCGCGCGGAGTTTCGCCTTGTGAAACGCCGTAATCAGCGGGTCACGCATGTCGGTCATGAGCGGGTAGTCGAGCAGCTTGGTCACGTCGAGTTCGTAGTCCAGCCAGCGGTCGTCGGTCCTGGCGTGCTCGTCGAGGGTGCGGGTGATGGCCCGCCATTGTGCGGCCGCATTCCTCGTGCGCTCCGCCGGAGTGGCGGCCACGTCGTCGTAGGCAGGGTTGGCCGACTGCTCGGGTGACTGCGCGCGCTGCCACGCCCTGACGCCCGCGACGATCACGCCGACCAGTGGCACCAGCACGATCAGCAGCTCGGCCAGGCGAAACAGCAATCCCATACGGCCAGAATGCCACCGCGACCGTCAGTGATAGCGCCGCGGCGGCCAGACCGGAGCACCCAGTTCACGGGAGACCGTCCTGGCCGTATCGCGCAACGCATCCAACGCGTCGGGCGGCAACGGCCACCGTCCGGCCGGGACGACGAGTCCGACGGCACCGGTGGCCTCGTCGGAGGAGTCGAAAACCGCTGCGGCGACGCCGCATTCACCCAGCACCGCTTCTTCGACTTCGGTCGCGATCCCCGTCGCCCGAGCCTGCTCCAACTGACCGGTCAGCACGGCCGGATCGGTGATCGTCTCACCGGTCATGCTGCGCAACTCGTCGGCCTTGAAGTCGGTACCGAACGCGAGCAGTGCCTTGCCCAGCGCGCTGGCGTGCGCGGGGATGACGATCCCGACTTCCGGCATCTGACGGGTGCCGTCGGGGCGGGGCTCATGGGCGACGACCACGACCTCGTCGAACAGCAGCACTCCGGTCCGGACCGCGCACCCGGTCCGGCGTGCCAGCCCCTCGGCCCAAATCGCCACGCGCGAGCGCAATTCGAGGGTGTCCAGATAGACGTTGCCCAGTCGCAGGGTCGCCGGACCCAGCCGGTAACGAGCGGAATCGAGTTCCTGCGCCACCATGCCGTGGGCCAACAGCGTGCGGACCAATCCGTGCACCGTGGACGGGGCGAGGTCGATCGCAGCGGCGATCTCCCCCAGGCTCATCCGGCGTCCACCCTGCAGGACGGTGAGGATGCGCAGCGCGCGATCCACGGCCTGGATCATCCCGTCCGCCTCTCGTCGAAAGTGCCCACATTCACCCTTGTGGCCCTCGAAGCATAAGCGTATGGTCCAGATCACATTCGATAATGTCGAATGTGATCCGAGATAGTCGACTAAGCATCGGTCACCTGACTCAAGGGAGAGCACCATGGACGAGCCGTCAATCATCCAGAAACTCGCCGCCGAAGTGGTCGGCACGGCGTTCCTGGTGTTCGTCGGCGTGGGGTCCGTACCCGCGACGATCATCGTCAACGGCGATGCCCCGTTCACGATGGCCGACCTCGGGATGATCTCGTTCGCCTTCGCCACCGTGGTCGTGGCCACCGTCTACGCGCTCGGACACATCTCGGGCAATCACATCAACCCGGCCGTCACGCTGGGCCTTGCCGTCACCGGCAAGTTCCCGTGGTCACGGGTGCCCGCCTACATGGCCGCCCAGGCCGTCGGCGCGATCATCGGCGCGGCCGCGATCCTCGGGGTGCTCGGCACGGCGGCCCGCGACGCCGGCCTCGGGGTCGCCACCTATGCGGCGAGCGTGAGCCCCGTACAGGCCTTCTTCGCCGAATTCGTGGGTACCTTCATTCTCGTGTTCACCGTCTTCGGCGTGATACACCGCAAGGCCTCCGCCGGGTTCGCCGGTGTCGCGATCGGACTGGTCGTGTTCGCCGCGATCATCCCCGTCGCCCCCGCCACGGGCGCGTCGATCAATCCCGCGCGCACGTTTGGCCCCATGCTCGTCCAGCAGATCGCCGGCGGCTCTGTGTCGTGGAGTCAGCTGCCCGTCTATCTGGCCGCCGAGCTCCTGGCCGGCGCACTCGCCGCCCTCACCTACGTGGCGATCTCGCGCACCCGCGCCGACGCAATCCCCGAGCCGGAGCACAGCCCGTCCCCCGCCGTCCAGACCACCGCCGCAGCCTGAGGAGCCCGTCCCATGAAGAAACTCATCAACGACCCGGCCGACGTCATCAGCGAGGCGCTGCGCGGCATCGCCATAGCGCACCCCGAGCTCCGCGTCGACCACACCAACCGCATCATCTACCGCGGTGACGCACCGGTCACCGGCAAGGTCGGCCTGATCTCGGGTGGCGGATCGGGGCACGAACCATTGCACGGCGGCTTCGTCGGGCGCGGCATGCTCGACGCCGCCTGCGCCGGTGAGGTCTTCACCTCCCCGGTGCCGGACCAGATGCTGGAGGCGACCAAGAACGTCGACGGTGGTGCTGGCGTGCTGCACATCGTGAAGAACTACACCGGCGACGTGATGAACTTCGAGATGGCCGCCGAACTGGCCGACGCCGAAGGCATCACCGTGGAGTCCGTGCTCATCGACGACGACGTCGCGGTGCAGGACAGCACCTACACCGCCGGCCGCCGCGGCGTCGGCGCCACCGTGCTCGTCGAGAAGATCGCAGGCGCGGCAGCCGACCAGGGCCGCAGCCTCGCCGACGTCGCCGACGTCGCCCGTCGGGCCAACGCGGCGTCGCGCAGCATGGGTGTCGCGCTGACGTCCTGCACGGTACCCGCGGTCGGACACCCCACGTTCGAGTTGTCCGACACCGAAATCGAAGTGGGCGTTGGCATTCACGGCGAACCGGGTCGCCAGACCCTGCCCATGCAACCCGCCCGCGCGATCGCCGAGCTGATGCTCGACCCCGTGCTCTCCGACCTCGACTTCGCCGGAGACGACGGGGTCATCCTGTTCGTCAACGGCATGGGAGGCACGCCGCTGATCGAGTTGTACGTCATGTACGCCGAGTACGCCGCGATCCTGGACAAGGCAGGCATCCGCGTCGCACGCTCACTGGTGGGTCCGTACATCACCAGCCTCGACATGGCGGGCTGCTCGGTCACGCTGTTGCGGGCCGACGACGACATGCTGCGGCTGTGGGACCACCCGGTCCACACCCCGGCGCTGCGAAGGGGATGCTGAATGACCAACGACACCATTGACGTAGCCGCCCTGACCGGCTGGATCCGCGAATTCGGCCGGGTGATCGACGAGAACGCGCAACTGCTCAGCGACCTCGACGCCGCGATCGGCGACGCCGACCACGGCATCAACATGCAACGCGGCATGACGGCGGTGCTCGCCACGCTGGAAGAGTCTGCGCCCGTGGACATGTCGGCACTGTGCAAACAGGTCGGCATGACGTTGGTGAAGTCTGTCGGCGGAGCCAGCGGACCGCTGTACGGCACGTTCTTCCTGCGCATGGCTCCCCCACTGGGCACGTCCGACACCGTGGCCGCCGCCGACTTCGCCAAGGCGCTTCGCGCCGGCGTGGAGGGCGTGGTGCAGCGCGGGCGCGCCGAGTCCGGTGACAAGACCATGTACGACGCGCTGGCACCCGCACTCGACGCGCTCGACGCCGCTCTCGCCTCGGACACCGGCCTGCCGGCCGCACTGTCGGCCGCGGCGACGGCAGCCGCGGACGGCCGCGACGCCACGGAATCGATGGTCGCCCGCAAGGGCCGGGCCAGCTATCTCGGGCAGCGCAGCGTCGGTCACCAGGATCCGGGCGCCACGTCCGCGGCGATGTTGATCGCCGCCGCCGCAACCGCATTCGCCGGCGGGTGAGCGCCATGACCGTCGGACTCGTCGTCGTATCACACAGCAGGGCGCTGGCCAGGGCGGCCACCGCACTGGCTCAGGAAATGCTGCACGGCAAGCCAACTCGCATCACCATCGCCGCCGGTTTGGATGAAACCACCTTCGGCACCGACGCCGCCGCGATCGTCGACGCCATCACCGCCGCGGACCAGGGCCACGGGGTGGTGGTCCTGATGGACCTCGGAAGCGCCGTACTGTCGGCCGAACTCGCCTGTGAACTGCTCGACGACGACGCCCGCGACCGCGTCCGCTTGTGCCCCGCCCCCTTGGTGGAGGGACTGGTCGTCGCCGCGGTCGCCGCGGCGGGCGGAGCGTCGATCGACGAGGTGGTCGCCGAAGCCGCAGGAGCACTGGCCGGCAAGATCGGGCACCTCGGCCCCACTCCCGTCACGGAGGTCACCGACGAGCCGGGCGATGCCGACGAGTTGGCGGGTGCGTTCGTCGTCGCCAACCCGCACGGCCTGCACGCCAGGCCCGCAGCGCGGCTGGTGCAGGAGGTACGCCGCCGCGACGCCCGCGCGCGAATCCGCAACCGCAGCAGCGAATCGGCGTGGGTCGACGCAGGCAGCCTGTCGAAGTTGGCCACGTTGGGAGTCCGCTGCGGTGACGAGGTCGAGGTGCGCGTCTCGGGCAGTCAAGCCGCCGAGACACTGGACCACGTACTTGCCCTCGCCGCGCGCCACTTCGACGAGTCACTGACGGCCCCGACTGCCACCCCGGAACCCGCTGTGGCCCAAGCCCCCATCGGCGCCGGCCCCGGCCTGGGCATCGGCCCCGCCCGCTCGGCGCGGCTGAGCACGATCGAGGTTCCCGACGAGCCCGCCGAGGAACCCGCGGCGGAATGGCGCCGCCTGAGCAAGGCCATCGCCGGGGTGCGCCGCACCATCAGCCAGCTGCGCAATCGAACCGCGCGGGAGGTCGGTGAGGCGGAGGCGTCGATATTCGACGCTCACCAACTGTTGCTTGACGACGACGAGTTGCTCACCGCCGTCCGGCAACGCATCGACGGCGGCATGTCCGCGCCGGCGGCGTGGGCGGCGGCCATGCAGCACCTCGCGGCGGAGTTCGCGGCGATGTCGGATCCCTACCTGCGGGCCAGGGCGGAGGACGTCAGCGCCGTCGGCGATCAGGTGCTGCGGGCCATGCTCGGCAGCACCGCGCCGGCATCGGCCACTGCAGGAGTCCTGGTCGCGGCCGACCTCACGCCTGCCGAGGCGGCGGAACTCGATCCCGACCAGGTGGCCGGCGTGCTGCTGGCGTTCGGCAGCCCGCACGCCCACAACGTTATCTTGCTGCGGGCCAAGGGAATTCCGGTGATCGTCGGCGCGGGGCCCACGGTGCTGTCGATACCCGACGGCACGCCGGTGGCACTCGACGGCACCCACGGCGAGTTCGTCGTCGACCCGCCCCAGGACGTCCAACGCGACTTCGCGGCCAGGGTGGCCACGCTCGCCCGGCGTCAGTCCGAGGCGAAGGCCCACGCAGGAGAACCGGCGGTCACCCGCGACGGCGTCACCGTTGCGGTGGGCGCCAACATCGGCTCGGTCGACGACGCGCGGGCGGCGGCCGCGCAGGGCGCCGACTTCGCCGGCCTGGTACGCACCGAGTTCCTGTTCCTCGGCAGGCAGGACGCGCCGGACGTCGAGGAGCAGTTCGCCGTCTACCGCAAGATCGCCGAATCGCTTGATGGGCGGCGGATTACGCTGCGCACGCTCGACGTCGGCGGCGACAAGCCGCTGGAGTTCCTGCCCACGCCCGCGGAGATGAACCCGTTCCTCGGCGTCCGCGGCATCCGGCTGTCGCTGGCGCATCCCGAACTGCTGGCCGATCAGCTGCTGGCGATGGTGCGGCTGGCCGAGCAGACACCGGTCAGCGTGATGTTCCCGATGATCTCGACACTCGACGAGTTATTCGCGGGGCGTCGGCTGCTCGACGAGGCGATCGCGCGCACCGGCCGCGAGCGGCCGGCGGGACTGCAGGTCGGCATGATGGTCGAGGTGCCCGCGGCGGCGCTCAAGGCGGCCGCGTTCGCCCGTCACGTCGACTTCTTCTCCATCGGCACAAACGATCTCACGCAGTACGCCCTGGCCGCCGACCGCAACAACGACGCCGTCGCCGCGATCGGCGACACGTTCGATCCTGGGTTGCTGAGCTTGGTGCGGGCGACCTGCCTGGGCGCGGCTGGGCGCGCGTCGGTGTCGGTGTGCGGTGAGTTCGCCGCCGACGAGCGCGCCGCAGCGTTGCTGCTGGGATTGGGTGTCGACGCGCTGTCCGTCACGCCGCCTGCCATCCCGGCGACGAAGGAGGCGGTGCGTGCGGTCGACACCGGCGCGGCACGCCGGCTCGCCGAAGAGGCCCTGTCGGCTGACGGACCGGTCGCGGTGCGGGAGTTACTGGGCTAGCCGGCGGAGGAAGGCGATGGTCTCGAGTTCGCGATTGGTGGACTCGTCATCGCTGGTGCCGTACATGTGGTTCGCAGACAGCTTGACGACGACGGTCTTCGTGGTCGGGCTTACGTAGACGAACTGGTTGTACACGCCGATGGCGCTGAATTCACCGGAATCGCTTGCGGGAAGCCACCACTGATATCCGTATCCGAGGCCGAGGGGATGGCTGCCCACCACCGGGCGACCCGGCTGCAGGTGATCGGCGTCGGAGGTCAGTGATGCGCTGACCCATGACTCCGGAACGATCTGCCTGCCCTGCCATCGGCCGCCGTTGCGGAATAGCTCACCGACTTTGGCGTAGTCCCGCGCGGTCATGACGAGCCCCGCGAAGGCCACCTCCATGCCAGCGGAGTCGATCAACCAGTATGCGGTCGAACTGAATCCGAGTGGCTCGACGAGCTTTTCCTGCATGTAGTCGGTGATCGACCGACCGGTCGCGCTGACCAGTAGCGCGCCGAGTGCTTGGGTATCGCCCGAGTTGTAGCGGCAGAGGCGCCCCGGTTCGTTGTCGCGCACCATCGTTGCGACGAAGTCTTCGAGGGTTCCGCCATCGCCCATCGCGGCAGCTAGCCGATAGATGTCCGACGCCGGATCGTGGTAGTCCTCGTTCCACCGCGCACCCGACGACATCTGGAGCACGTCCTTGATCGAGACGCCGTCATAGGCCGAGCCCGGCGTCACGCGGATGTAGTCACCGATGGGTCGATCGATGCTCGAAATGTGGCCCTCATCAACGGCAATGCCCACCAGCGCCGAGATGACGCTCTTGGCCACCGACATCGAGATCCACGGAACGTTTGGCCCACCGGTCAGCCCGTACCACTCGTAGCAGATGGCGCCGTCGCGAAGCACCAGGAGCGCAGCGGTGTCGGTTTCCACGACGAAGTCCGCCGCCGAGCGGCTCTCACCGCCGAACGCGTAGGTGTCCGGAAAGTCGATCTGATCGGTCACCGACCAGTCGTGTGGCGTCGAGGAGGGCGACATCTTGCTGGTGGGAATGAGATCCGGCACACGCGAGAAGTTCTCGTGCTGCGGAATTCCAGTGAACAAGCCCAACTCGATCAAGGAGGACGGGGTGTGGCCGGCCATGTCGACCTCTCATTCGGGGACGGTAGGGCTAACATAGCCGTACCGAATGGTTATGACAACCACTTGGTACGCCTACATGAAGAGGTCGCTGACATGCCCGTGCAGGAAGACCGCGTGGACGGACGCACTCTCCGCCACCAGCACCGACGGCCGGAACTGCTGGCCGCCGCCACCGAATACGTGCTCGACCACGGCATCGGTGATCTGTCGCTGCGCGAGATGGCCAGCGCTCTCGGCGTCACCCACGCAACACTGCTGCGGCACTTCACGTCGAAGGAGGACCTGCTGTTGCAGGTCATCGAGAAGATCCGCACCGACTTCGTCGCCCGACTCGCTGACGACGAGCAGCTGCGATCCGCCCACCCCGCCTCCGAACTTCTGCGCACGACGTGGCAACGCCTGTGCGAACCCGCCGAACAACGGCAGTTCGCCCTCCTCTTCGAGCTCGTGGGCCGGGCAACACGAGGCGGTGGCCGCGTCGCCGAACTGGCGCAGTCGAGCATCGATGACTGGCTCGCCGTCATCTCGGCACAGCTGGTGCGCATCGGCCATCCCGCCGAAGAGGCAGACACCCTCGCCACCTTGTTGTTGGCGCAGGTGCGCGGGCTTCAACTCGATCTACTCCTGACGGGCGACCGGCCTCGCGTGGATCGAGCGATCGACGCGCTGATCGCCATGGTCGACCAGACGCACTAGCGCCAAACGAAGGAGGCCGCCTTGCCAAATGGCAAGGCGGCCGTCCCCATTCGTGGGAATTAGACCGGCGTAAATCCGCCGTTCACCCAGATGCCCCAACCCGGGACGTCGGGATTCCACACCACCTGCGCCCACGGCGCCCACGGCGGTGGCGGAGGCGCGGGCGGCGCCCACACCGGCACGGCTACATCCCTGTGTCCCGGCGGGGGCTGGTAGTTCTGCCCAGGAGGCAGCGGATTGCCTGGCCCGCCGAGATTGACGCCCGGACCCGGAATGGGCGGCGGTGGTGTCGGCCACATCGGATCGGCCTGTGCGAGGCCGGTGGTAGCCCCAAGAGCGGCGAACCCGACGGCGCCTGCAAATGCCGCCTCGGCGGCGATCTTCTTCAGATTCATCGTGTGTGCTCCTTTCGGCTCGTCAGCGCTGCCGCACTCTGCGACACCACCCGTTGACGTGCCCATCTGGATCACTGCCGCGATGGCAGCTCACGACCCCCCACGGGCTGGTACCCGGCGCTTCGGGAGCGCTAAACACCCGTGGGTCGGAGCCTGCTCGATGAATCGGTTACTCGGAGTTGGACCAGTCGAAGTCGTAGTAGATCCAGTTGCTGTCCTCGAACGACAGGTGAATGCCCTCCGCCTCGACGTCGAAGGTGCCCTGGCCGCAGTCACCGCGCTTCCAGATGAAACCGGTCTCGAGCACGATCGCGGCGCGGTGTTCCTCTCCGGTGACGGGGTTCTTCAGCGTCGTGCCCTTGGCCTCGCCCACGCCGGGCACGCTGAAACCGCTGTAGATGCCGTCGTCGTCGAGGTTCACGTCGGCGCGCACGACGCCGACGACGTCGTACGTGGTGCCGAGAATCTCCCACGGCATGCCGCCGAGCTGGCCGGTGTAGATCTGGGCCAGCGCGTCGAGCTGGGCGTCGCTGACCTCCGGCGGGACGACGAAGACGGCCCTGCCGTCGCCGTCGTGAATCGCCTTGGGCCAATCCACGATCATCAGCGCCGTCACGCCGGACAGGTCGACGTCGCCGCACTGCCCCTCGGTGATCCGGTTGGCCACGGCGGCCTTGCAACTGCCGTCCGACGATGTCGGATACCCACTGAAGTTGCAGGTGCAGCCTGGCTGACAGTTGCAGAACTCGTAGCCAATTCCCTTGAGCCGCCAGGCGGTAGTGGTTGCGGTGACTGACATGGTGCCCTCCTAGGCGATTGTCGTTACCAACGACGGGGAAATCAGAAGCACCGCACCGAGAATGGCGAGCACGGGCGCGGCCGCGAGCGCGATGCGCTCGCCGTAGCGGGAGTTCTTCTCCAGCACGATCAACGCGGTGAACACGGCCAGCCACAGCACGCTCATGCTGCCGGTGGCGACCAGGACCGCGAACAGCGCCCAACAGCAGCCAATGCAGAACGCGCCGTGGACGATACCCATGCGAAGCGCGCTCACGGGGCGACGCAGGCGTTTGGCGTAACGCATGAAGAACCCGAGGGGCGATCGGCAGTGGCGCAGGCACGCCGACTTCAGCGGGCTCACCTGCCACACCGCAGCCACCAGCAGCGTGGCACCCGCGACCCGACCGGCCCACGCCCGGCCGTCGGACAACGGCATCTCCAGCGCGCGCCATGCGAGGTAGGCGGGGATCGCGAGCGTCGTCCACAGCGCCAGGTAGCCGCCGACGAAGAACGGCAGCGGCGCGACGGTGCCCCGGCCGGCCGCCCTGGCGTACAACATCACGACCGGCAGGATCGCCGGAAGCATCATCGCGGCCATCATCGCCACCCAGGCCACGACGAACGCCGCGAACGACATGGGGCCCGCCATCGAACCCATGTCACCCATGTCGCTCATGGAATCCATGGGCAGGGGGGCCACCCCGTCACCGGACATGTCCGCGGCCACGCGGGCAGACCACCACCAACCGACCCCGGCCAGACCGATCAGCGCAGCGGGGACCCCAATGCGCAGAGCAAATCCGTCGCTCCCCTTCGCGACACCGGCGACCGCGTCCCGCATCCCCATTCGACCGCGCCTCCCTGAACCGCATTATGGCTGGTTGCGCCAGCAACCGTCGCCGATTCACAGAAGCGGTCAAACCGAAGTGGATCGGTCAGTCGGGCCCGTCGACCCACGTTCCGTGTCGCATCACGGCAGTCACGGCAAAGTCTGCGTCCAACACCACCAAATCTGCCTTGGCCCCGGAAACGAGTCCCGCGCTCGGCATGCCCAGTGCCCGGGCGGGATTGATCGACGCCTGGCGCACGGCCTGCATCAGCGCGTCCCCGCGGGACAGTCCGCCGTAGACGACGGCGAAGCGGAACACCTGGTCCATGGTCGCGGTACTGCCGGCGATCGTGTCGGTTCCGGACACGCGCGCCACACCGTCGACGACGTCCACGGCCAGCGGTCCAAGGGGATAGACCCCGTCGGCCATCCCCGTGGCCGCCATCGCGTCGGTTATCAACGACACCCGGTCGGGTCCGGCGCTGCGCGTGACGTGCCGGTAGATCGCCGGGTCGACGTGCACCCCATCGGTGATCAATTCGACTGTCACGCGCGGATCTTCGAGCAGCGCGACGACCGGGCCCGGCTCGCGGCGATCGATCGGGCGCATCGCATTGAACAGGTGCGTGCCCACCGTCGCGCCCGCGTCGATCGCCGCCCGCGTCTGCTCGTAGGTGGCCTCGGTGTGGCCGACGGCGACCACCACGCCCGCCTCGACGAACTGACCGATCGCGGCCAGCGCGCCGTCGCGTTCCGGCGCGATGGTCACCATGCGAACGGTTCCGCCGGCCGCGTCGAGCACGCGGGCGATCTCCGCCGGATCCGGGTCACGCATCAACGACGGCTGATGCGCACCGCACCGCGTCGTGGACAGCCACGGGCCTTCCAGATGGATGCCGTCGATCAGGCCGTCACGAACGTCAGCTGCCAATTCGCTTACCTGGCGCAGCAACTCGGCCGGACCCGCGGTCACCAGGGAGGCGATCAGCGCGGTGGTGCCCTGCCTACGGTGCAGGGCCACGGCGGTCGACGTGTCCGCGCGAGATGCGGTGGAGAAGTTGGCCCCTCCCCCGCCGTGCAAATGGGTGTCGACGAAGCCGGGCACGACCGTCGCCGCACCGAGATCGCGGTCCGGCGGCCGGGTCGGGACGCCACCGCCGATGGCCGCCACCTCGTCGCCTGATACCTCAATCCAGCCCGGCCGCAACGATTCTCGGCCGGTGAGCAAGGTATCAGCCGTCAGCAGCACTCAGATGCCCTGCCACTTCGGCTTGGACCGGTACGTCTCGCGGTAGTAGTCGACGAGCTGAAGCCGCCGGGCGGCCGCGTCGTCGAGCAAGACCGTCACGTGCGGATGGTGCTGCAGGATGGTCGCCGGCCACAGCGCGCTGACCGACCCCTCGACGAGGTGGTGCACGGCTTCGGCCTTGTGCCGACCGGTCGCCACCAGGATCACGTGGCGCGCCGCCATGATCGTCGCCAGTCCCTGGGTCAGGCAATGCGTGGGGACGGCGTCGACGTCCCCGCCGAAGAAGCGGGCATTGTCGACGCGCGTCTGCCTGGTCAGCGTCTTGATCCGGGTTCGGGAGGCCAGCGAGGAGCCCGGCTCGTTGAACCCGATGTGCCCGTCGGTGCCGATTCCGAGGATCTGCAGGTCGACCCCGCCTGCCTCCCGAATTGCGTTCTCGTAGGCCGCGCACGCGGCGGGGATGTCGGCCGCGGCGCCATCGGGGCCCTGCACCGCTCCCGCAGCGAAGTCCACCCGCGACACGAACACGGTGTCGATGACGTTGCGGTACCGCTCGGGATGGTCGGCGGGCAGGCCGACGTACTCGTCGAGCGTGAAGCCACGGGCCTGCGCGAACGAGATCTGACCGGCAGCGTGGCGCGCCGCCAGTTCGTCGTAGATCGCCACCGGCGACGACCCGGTGGCCAGGCCCAGCACCGCCGCCGGGTTGCGACCGAGCAGAGCACCGATCGCGTCCGCGGCGACGCCACCGATCTCCTCGGCCTCGGCCAGGATGACGACTTCCATCTACTTGTTCGCCGTGAACAAGATGGCACCGGAAGGGATCTGCGCGCCCTCGGTCACTGCTTCGGACGCAATGACGTTGCCGGCTTCCCGCTCGTCCATGACCACCACGGGGACAATGGGATTGAGCCCCTTGGCCTCGACCGACGGGACGTCGTAGGTGATGACGAGCTGACCGGCGTTGACCTCGTCGCCCTGGCTGACGTGAGCGGTGAACCCCTCGCCCTCGAGCTTGACGGTGTCGATGCCGAGGTGCACGAGTACCCCGACGTTGTCCGGGGTCAGAACGATGTAGGCGTGCGGAAGCAACTTCAAGACCTTCCCGCTGACCGGGGCGACCGCCTCGACGACACCGCGCGGAGGGTCGATTGCGGCGCCGTAGCCCACCATCCCCTGGGCGAAGACCGGGTCGGGGACGTCGTGAAGCGGTACCGCACGCCCCGCGACGGGAGCGAGCACTGGCGTCTTGGTCATTCGTCAACAATACGAGCGGGACGGAAAGACGGACTCGGGTTCGCAGGTTCTCGTCTAAGCTTCCGCTGAGCTTGGGTGGTGGGCGACGTCTGCGGCAGAGAAGGGTGACCGGAATGAGCGACACGGCGAAAACTCAAGGCGCATCGAAGAAGTCGGGCCTTCGCATTCCCGGCTTCGCGCAACTTCAGCGACTGGGCAAGAGCCTCATGCTGCCGATTGCCGTGTTGCCCGCGGCAGGCATCCTGCTGCGCCTTGGCCAGCCCGACCTGCTCGGCAGGATCCACGCTCCCGTCATCGGATCGTTCTTCCAGGCGATGAGCGCCGCCGGCGACGCACTGTTCAGCAACCTTCCGCTGCTCTTCGCCGTCGGCGTCGCCATCGGTTTCGCCAAGAAGGCCGACGGTTCCACCGCACTGGCCGCCGTCGTCGGCTACCTCGTCGTGCAAGCGGTGTTCAAGACCATGTCGCCGATCGTCCTGGCCGGTGAGGTCGACAAGGCAGGCGACCAAGCCCAGATCAACTACAGCGTGTTCGCGGGAATCGTGGTCGGCCTCGTCACCGCGTGGCTCTTCGACCGCTACCACACCATCCAATTGCCGTCCTACCTCGGATTCTTCGGCGGCCGACGCTTCGTCCCCATCGTGGTGTCGCTGGCGTCCTTGTTCATCGCCTTCGCGATGAGCTACTTCTATCCGATCTTCGACGCGGGGCTGACGGGCCTCGGCGAGTTCATCGGCGGTTCGGGTGCCCTGGGTGCCTTCGTGTACGGATTCGCCAACCGCATGCTGATTCCGCTTGGGCTGCATCACATCCCGAACTCGTACGTGTGGTTCCTCTACGGCGATTACCAAACCCCCGGCGGCGAGAACGTCACCGGCGAGCTGACCCGCTTCGCCGCGGGCGACCCGACGGCGGGCCTCCTCACGTCCGGTTTCTACCCGATTCTGATGTTCGGACTGCCCGCCGCGGCGCTTGCCATGATCTTCGCGGCCAACAAGAAGCAACGAAAGCTCGCGGTCGGCATTCTGTCGGCGGCCGCACTGACCGCGTTCGTCACCGGCATCACCGAGCCGCTCGAGTTCGCGTTCATGTTCGTCGCGTTCCCGCTGTACCTCCTGCACGCGGTGCTGACCGGACTCTCCCTCGCCATCGCGTACCTGCTGGACATCCACCTGGGCTTCTCGTTCTCCGCGGGCCTGATCGACCTACTCCTCTACGGCACTGCACCCGCGGCGAAGAACATTCCGTTGCTCATCGGCATGGGGATCGTGTTCTTCGTCGTCTACTTCCTGGTGTTCTGGTTCGCGATCACGAAGTGGAACCTGCGCACCCCCGGACGCGAGCCGGAAGAGGAATTCGAAGCGGAGGAGGAAGCGAACCTCGGCGAGGGTGCCGAGGCGGCTACGGCCGTGACGGCAGGCGGGTCGGGTGCCGCGACGGTGACCGCACCTGCTCCGGTCGCTACCGACAGCAAGGCCGAACAGGTCATCGAGGCGTTCGGAGGGCGGGACAACCTGGTGAACGTCGACGCCTGCATCTCGCGGCTGCGGATGGAGGTCGCCGACACCAGCAAGGTGGATCAGGCCCGACTGCGCAGCTTGGGCGCCGCGGGCGTCGTCGAGGTCGGCAACAGCGTCCAGGCGGTCTTCGGCACCGATTCCGACGCGCTGAAGAACGCCATCACCGAGATCCTCTAGGGAGATCGTTGAAGGCGATACCCGTCATCGCGCTGACCGGTTACCTCGGCGCTGGCAAGACGAGTCTGCTCAATCACGTCCTTCGCGCACCCGGAGCGCGGATCGGCGTGGTGATCAATGACTTTGGCGAACTCAACGTCGACGCGGCCCTGGTAACGGGGCAGATCGACGAGCCCGCGTCGATCGCCGGTGGGTGCATCTGTTGCCTGCCCGACGAAGGTGGGCTGGATGCGGCGCTGGAGAAGCTTGCCGATCCCCGACTGGAACTCGACGCCATCATCGTCGAGGCCAGCGGCCTGGCCGACCCGGTCGCGATATCCCGGATCATCCGCTTCAGCGGGGTCGAACGGGTGCGGCCCGGCGGCATCGTCGACGTCATCGACGCCGCCACGCACTTCGACACCGTCGATGCCACGAACACCCCGCCGGCTCGATATGGTGCCGCGTCGTTGGTCGTGGTCAACAAGCTCGACCAGATCCCCGAGGCGGATCGCGTCACCATGGTGGAGCGCATCGAAACGCGTGTGCGCGAATCCAATCCGGACGTGCACGTCGTCGGCGCGGTCGGCGCCAGAGTCGATCCCGCTCTGCTCTACGACGTGTCCGACATCGACGCCTCCGGACAGCTGTCGATCAGGGAACTGCTGATCGATTCGGCACAGGATCCCGCGCACGCCGATCAGCACGATCACGTCCACGCCGCCTCCGTCACGGCGACCAGCGAGGGCTGCGTCGACCCCGGCGTCCTGCTCGACCTGCTCGAACAGCCGCCGGCAGGCGTGTACCGCCTCAAGGGCATCGTCGCCGTCCGCTACTCCGCGCGGGTACGCACCTACGTCGTCAACGTCGTCGGCACGTCGATCCACGTGGCGGCCGCACCGCCGGCGGCACGCGCCAACTGCCTGGTGGCGATCGGCACCCGGTTCGACGTCGACGACGTTCGCACCCGCATGGAGGCGGCGGTGCGACCGCACGACGGCCCCGTCCCCACCTCCGGCGTCCGCCGCCTGCAGCGGTACCGGCGACTCAGCATCTGAGCACGGCCTCCCGATAGGCTGGGAACCATGGTGGGAACGCGATGAGTGCTGGTCTGTTCGGCCTTCTCGACGACGTCGCGGCATTGGCGCGGCTGGCGGCGGCGTCGGTCGACGACATCGGCGCTGCTACGGGCCGTGCGACCGCGAAGGCGGCGGGCGTCGTCATCGACGACACCGCGGTGACGCCGCAGTACGTGCACGGGATCACCGCCGACCGCGAACTACCGATGATCAAGCGGATTGCCATCGGGTCCCTGCGCAACAAACTGGTGTTCATCCTTCCCGCGGCGCTGCTGCTGAGCCAATTCGTGCCGGTGGTCATCACCCCGATCCTGATGCTGGGTGCCACCTACCTCTGTTACGAGGGCGCCGAGAAGGTATGGGGCTGGTTCCCCGGGCACGACACCCACGCCGCACCGACCGCAGCCGTCGGCGAGGACGCCGAGAAGCAAATGACGGCCGGCGCCATCCGCACCGACTTCATCCTCTCCGCCGAGATCATGGTCATCGCGCTGAACGAGGTTGCCGACCAATCCTTCTGGCCGCGGTTCATCATTCTCGTCATCGTCGCGCTGGTCATCACCGCCGCGGTGTACGGGGTGGTCGCGCTCATCGTCAAGATGGACGACATCGGCCTCAACCTCGCGGGGCGCGCCTCGAAGTTCTCGCAGAAGATCGGCCGCGGACTCGTCGCGGCGATGCCCAAACTCCTGTCGGCGCTGTCGACCATCGGAACCGTCGCGATGCTGTGGGTCGGCGGCCACATCCTTCTGCAGGGGTCGGACACGCTCGGCTGGCACGCGCCATACGGCTTCGTGCACCACCTCGAGGAAATCGTCCACCACGCCGTCGACGGGATCGGCGGCGTGCTCGCCTGGCTGGTCAACACCGGAGCTTCGGCCCTCATCGGCCTGATCGTCGGCGCCATCGTGGTCGCCGTCATGCACCTGCTGCCGTTCGGCAAGAAGGCCGCACACTAGTCACGCGCGGCAAGCTCGGTTGACTGTGACCTGGCTCACAGTAGAATGAACCGATGTCAACGCGGACACATTCACAGTCGCTCGGTGCGGGTGGCCTCAATTGGAACAGCCTGCCGCTCAAGCTGTTTGCCGGCGGCAATGCCAAGTTCTGGGATCCGGCCGACATCGACTTCTCCCGTGACCAGGAGGACTGGGAATCCTTGACGGAAGTCGAGCGCGACTGGGCCACCCGGCTGTGCGCCGAGTTCATCGCCGGCGAGGAAGCGGTCACCCAGGACATCCAGCCCTTCATGGCCGCAATGCGGGCCGAAGGACGGCTGGGCGACGAGATGTACCTGACCCAGTTCGCGTTCGAGGAGGCCAGACACACCCAGGTATTCCGGCTGTGGCTCGACGCCGTCGGAATCACCGACGACCTGCACCGCTACCTCGACGACCTGCCGTCGTACCGGAAGATGTTCTACGAGGAACTCCCCCAGTCGCTGGATACGCTTTCGAGTGATCCTTCACCTGCCGCCCAGGTTCGGGCGTCGGCGACGTACAACCACGTCATCGAAGGGATGATGGCGCTGACGGGATACTATGCGTGGCACAAGATTTGCATCGGTCGCGGCATTCTTCCCGGCATGCAGGAGCTGATCCGGCGCATCGGTGACGACGAGCGCCGCCACATGGCATGGGGCACCTTCACGTGTCGGCGCCACGTCGCCGCCGACGATGCCAATTGGGCGGTCTTCGAAACCCGGATGAACGAGCTGATTCCGCTGGCATTGCGCAACACCGAAGAGGGCTTCGCGCTCTACGACCCCGACCACGTTCCCTTCGACCTGACGATGGACGAGTTCATGCAGTATGCGGCCGACAAGGGAATGCGTCGGCTCGGCACGATCAGCAGCGCCCGGGGACGGCCGCTCGGCGACATCGACGTCGACTATTCGCCGCTGCAGCTTGAGGACGCTTTCGCCGACGAGGACAG
Organism: Mycobacterium sp. URHB0044; assembly: GCF_000620625.1. Taxonomy (GTDB): domain Bacteria; phylum Actinomycetota; class Actinomycetes; order Mycobacteriales; family Mycobacteriaceae; genus Mycobacterium. The sequence continues at coordinate 404,963 of NZ_JIAW01000004.1, forward strand.
CAAGGTCCTGGCCGCCGCGCGGTAGCACTCGCTCAGAACGGCACGCCAACGCGTTTACTGACGCGGAAGACTTCGGTTTCTTCTGCCATCCCCTTGAGGTGCTGGGTGCCCAGACTGTCGAAACGCAGTCCCGAGCCCGCCGACAGATCACGAACGGTGCGACTCGCGAGGACCTCGTCGGCGTGCGCCATGCCTCCGATCCGCGCACCGACGTGGACCGCCATGCCGCTCCATTCGTCGCCGCGCCGCTCGCATTCGCCGATGTGCACGCCCACCCGTACGTGGATGCCGAGTCCGGCAAGGGTCGGCACGAGTTCCAGTCCGCAACGGGCGGCCTTGGTGGGCCCGTCGAAGAGCGCGAAGACGCCGTCACCGGTGTGTTTGGCGCGCCGCCCGCCGTACTTCGACAGCAATCTGTCGACGAGTCGGTCATGAGCGTCGAGCTCGTGGCGCCACTGTGCATCGCCGTGCGCGCTGAGCAGCTCCGTTGAGCTGACGATGTCGGTGAACATCACCGTCGCGAGCACCCGCTCGCCCGTCTCCTCGGATGATTGGCCGCAGACGAAGTCGAGTATGGCGGACGCCATCGCGTCGTCGAAGAGGCCGTGCGGCCCAGGCGGCAGTTCCTGGAATTCCGCGTCGGGGATGGCCGCTGCCAGTGCGGTGGCGGCCTCGACCGGGGCGACCAAATCACCCCGCCTGCCGAGGACGAGCGTCGGCGTGCGGATGGTCTGCAACACCGGACGAACGTCGATCTCCGCGAGGGCTTGGAACAGCATCGACGCCATCATCGGGCTCGCCGAGGCGCGCTGAATCCGGCCGTACATCTCGCGAAACCCTGGCACGTCGGCGATGGAACCGAAGAATGCTTCGGCCAAAGCGCCTTCGCCCCAATGGGTCTCGATGTCCTGGTGATACTCGGCTGCCTGGCCGGGATCGAAACCCCAAGGAAACTCCGGCAGTTCGGGAGTGAACCGAGGCAATGTTCCGTACAGCACCAGCGAGCGGACGCGCTGCGGATACGTCGCCGCGAACAGGATGCTCATCGGTCCGCCTTCGGACACACCGAACAGCGAGGGGCAATCGGCTCCGGCCGCATCCATTACCGCGTGTAGGTCGTCCATGCGTTCGTCGAGCGGCGGAACACGTGTGACCGGATCGGAAAGGCCGGTACCGCGCTTGTCCCAAGCAACGAACCGGGTGCGCTGGGCAAGCTGCTCGAAGAACGTCGTGAACGGCAGGTCGGGGTCCACCAGCATGTCGACATTGCTGATCCAGCCGGGAACCCACACCAACGTCGGGTCTTGATCACCCAGCACGCGATATGCGAGGCGAACGGCCCCGTTCCGCGCGTAGTGCACTCCCCCGTCGATCACATGACCATCGTGCACCCGCCGGTCGGCTCTACACGTGCGTTTTCGTCGAGCCGACTTCGTGCGCGACCTACGACCTCAGCCGAGGGCGAACAACTCGAGCTGGATGTTGTCGGGATCGCGGAAGACGACCGTGGCGAAGGCGAACGGCTCGGCCACCTCCCTGATGCCGGAGTGTGCGATGCCGAGCTGGTCCAGCCGGGTGGTCCACGCCTCCAGCTCGTCGCGTGTGGCCACGTTGAAGGCCACGTGGTCCAGCCCGGTGCGGGCCTCGTCGAACTGCCGTCCGTCGTTGCCGGTATTGGTGTGCAGGCCGATGACGACACCCGAACGCGGCTCGATGAGCAACTCGGCGTAGCCCGTGTCCTCGCATTCGTAGTGCGGAAACGCCGTCGGGACGCGGTTCGCGCCCAGTAGCCGTTCGTACCAGCCAACGCTGGCCTCGAGGTCGGTCACGGTGATGGAAATGTGGTGTATCCCGGCGATGCCGGGAACGGCGACCTCGGACATGCCCGTCAACTTCCCGTCGGAATCGGTGCGGTGGTCGGCTCGGGCCGGATTGCCGCGAGCCGCCGCCGTGATGCGGGGGTTCGAATGACTTGCGGCCACCAGAACCAACGTCCGAGTAATGCTGCGATCGCCGGCGTCATGAACGACCGCACGATCAGGGTGTCGAAGAGCAGCCCCAACGCGATGGTGCTGCCGACCTGGGCGATGCTGCGCAGGTCGCCGAACATGAACGATCCCATGGTGGCCGCGAACACCAGACCCGCCGAGGTCACCACCGAACCCGAACCGGCCATGGCACGGATGATGCCGGTCTTGAGGCCGTGGTGCAGCTCCTCCTTGAACCGGGACACCAGCAGCAGGTTGTAATCGGATCCCACGGCCAACAGCAGGATGACGGACATCACCAGCACGATCCAGTGCAGCCGGATGCCAAACAGGTGCTGCCACACCAAGACCGAGAGCCCGAAGGACGTGCCGAGCGACAGGAGGACGGTTCCCACGATCACGGCCGACGCCACCACGCTTCGCGTGATGATCAGCATGATGATGAAGATCAGGGCCACCGCAGACATCGCGGCGATCATCAGGTCGTACTTCGACCCGTCCGCCATGTCCTTGTAGGTGGCCGCGGTCCCACCGAGGTAGATCGTGGAACCTTCGAGCGGGGTGCCCTTGATGGCTTCCTTCGCCGCCTGCTTGATGGTGTCGATGTGCGAGATGCCCTCGGGGGTAGCGGGATCGCCCTCGTGCTCGATGGTGAAGCGCACCGACTTGCCGTCGGGTGAGATGAAGTTCTTCATGCCGCGTTTGAAGTCGCTGTTGTTGAACGCTTCCGGCGGCAGATAGAACGAATCGTCGTTCCGCGATGCGTCGAACGCGTCGCCCATGGCGGTCGAGTTCTCCTGCATCGCCGACTGCTGATCCTGCGAACCCTTCTGGGTCGCATACATCGTCAGCATCATTGTCTTCATGCTCTTCATCGTCTCGATCATCGACGGCATCAGCGCGACCATCTGCGGCATCAACGCATCGAGGCGTTCCATGTCGGGCATCAGGGCCTGGATGTCGTCGGTCATCGTGTCGATGCCGTCGAGGGTGTCGAAGACCGACCGGATCGACCAGCAGACCGGGATGTCGTAGCAATGCGGTTCCCAGTACAGGTAGTTGCGCATCGGGCGGAAGAAGTCGTCGAAATTGGCGATGTTGTCGCGCAATTCGGCGATGTCGATCGTCATGCCCTTCATCCGGGCGACCATGCTGTGCATCACGTCGGCCATCTGCATGGTGACGCTCTGCATCTTGGTCATGTTGTCGATCGTGGTCTGCATGTCGTCGGCCTGTTTGAGCATGTTGGCCGTCATGTCCTGGTTGTACTTCTCGTTCATCTTCTGACCGGTGCTCTGCATGCCGATCTGGAACGGGATCGTCGTGTGTTCGATCGGTTTGCCCGTGGGCCTGGTGATCGTCTGGACCCTCGCGATCCCCGGCGAATGGAAGATGGCCTTGGCGATCTTGTCGATGACGAGGAAGTCGGCGGAGTTGCGCAGGTCGTGGTCGCTTTCGACCATCAACAGCTCGGGGTTCATCCTCGCGGCGTCGAAATGCCGGTCAGCGACGGCATATCCGACGTTGGCCGGCGTATCGGCCGGCATGAAGTGGCGTCCGTCGTAGTCGGTCTTGTAGCCAGGCAGGGCGAGCAGGCCGATCAGCGCCAGCGCCAACGTCGCGACCAGAATCGGGCCGGGCCACCGCACCACCACGACGCCGATGCGGCGCCACCCTCGGGAACTGATCGCGCGCTTGGGGTCGAACAGCCCGAAGCGACTGCCAATGACGATGACCGCGGGGCCAAGCGTCAACGCCGCGATGACGGCGACGAGCACGCCCACCGCGCAGGGCACCGCCATCGTCTGAAACCACGGCAGGCGCGTGAACTTCAGACACAGCAGTGCACCGGCGATGGTGAGGCCGGAGCCGAGCACCACATGCGCGGTGCCATGAAACATGGTGTAGTACGCCGTTTCCCGGTCCTCGCCGGCTCCGCGGGCTTCTTGGTACCGGCCGAGGAGGAAGATCGCGTAGTCGGTGCCCGCGGCGATCGCGATGAGCGTCAGCAGACTCGTCGCGAACGTCGAGAGCCCGATGACGCCGGTGTTGCCGAGAAAGGCGACGATTCCCCTGGAGGCACCGAGTTCGAGGAACACCATCAGCAGGGTCAGGACCGTGGTGACGATCGAGCGATACACGAAGAGCAGCATGATCGCGATGACGACCAGCGTGACGGCCGTGGCCTTCGCCGCACCCTTGTCGCCGGCGACCCGCTGGTCGGCGTTCATCGCCGCGCCTCCGGTGACGTAGGCCTTGACTCCTGGCGGGGCTGGCGTCTCGTCGATGATGTCGCGCACGGCGGCGATGGACTCGTTGGCCCGCGTCTCGCCCATGTTCCCGCGCAGATACAGCTGTACGAAGGCGGCCTTGCCGTCGCCGCTCTGCGCGCCCGAGGCGGTCAACGGGTCACCCCAGAAGTCCGCGACGTGCTCTACGTGCGCCGTATCGGCTTGAAACTTCTTGACCAGCTCGTCGTAGAAGTGGTGGGAATCGGCGCCGAGCGGCTTCTCCCCCTCGAGGATGACCATCGCGTTGCTGTCGGAGTCGAACTCTTGGAAATTGGCCCCGACGCGCTGCATCGCCATGAAGGCAGGCGCGTCGTGGGCGTTCATCGAGACGGTGTGAGCCTCGCCGACCTTCTCAAGCGTCGGTACGAAGACGTTGGTGACGACGGTCAGCGCCAGCCAGGCGAGCACGATGGGTACCGCAAGGACGCGGATGACGTGCGCAATCTTGGACCGCTCCGGCGACACCGTCGCCAACCGATCAACGATCGCCATCGCCTTGCCCCCGATCAGGCCCTTAGCCGCCGACAGGCAAGCCTTGCGCGTAACACGAAGTGTCGCGCGTGTAATACGTTTAGTCCATCAAACTGTTCCCTGTCAATCGCTGGCCAGCGCCGGTCCACCTCGTCAGGTTGTCGAGTCTTGGGCCCGGTCAGAGGCAACGACCCCGCGCATACGCGGGAAATGAATCATCCGAGTCGTGCATCGCGCAGCGCTTCCCGCGTTAGTCTTTGCCGATGCTCGCGGGCGACAAGGCGCCTGACTTCAGTCTGCTCGATCATTCGGGTCGGCCGCGGACACTGTCCGCGCTCCTGGCCGATGGGCCGGTGGTGCTGTTCTTCTTCCCGATAGCGTCCTCACCGATCTGTACAGCCCAGGCCTGTCATTTTCGGGACCTGAGCAGTGAATTCGCCGCGGTGGGCGCCCAGCGGGTGGGCATCAGCACCGACACCGTCGACAGGCAAACGCACTTCGCCGAGCAGCGCTCATTCGACTATCCGCTGCTCTCCGACGCGGACGGCGTGGTGTCCGAGTTGTTCGGGGTGCGCCGAGGCAGGTTCGCCAAGCTGCGCAAATCCGTCGTGGCGCGTGAGGCCCGGCGTGGGCGGCACAGTCGGCGCCGTGGCCTGCTGGCCCGGGTGCTGCCGGTCAGACGGACCACATTCGTCATCGACACCGACCGCACCGTACTCAAGGTCGTCTCCAGCGAGCTGCGCGCATCGGTGCACGCCGACCAGACCTTGCGGTTCTTGCAGAACCACGCGGTGGCACATGGCTTGCCACATGTCCGGGAGAAGCACACCGACCCCGGGGTCGAACTGCCACTCGAGGCTCCGGTCGAAGCGCTCAACACCAGAACGAAGCCGCCGCGCTGGCCGAGAAATGATGTGCGAGAACAGATCCTGACGTGTTGCGTGGACAACCCCTCGGTCGCCGAGATCGCCGCTCAATTGTCCTTGCCGCTCGGTGCGACGCGGTTCCTCGTCGGCGACCTGGTGACACAGGGTTATTTGCGGGTGCACGCCATCTCCGGTGACTCGACGACGATCGACGAACGACGTGAACTGATAAGAAGGACCCTGATTGGCCTGCGCGCACTCTGAGGCAGCGCTATCAGCCCGGCGACGTCGGGTCCGATCGCCCTAGCGGGGTCATCCGTCGGCGCCGTCGGCGCCCTGGGTACTACCAGCCGTGCCATCGCCATAGCCGCCTTCGCCACCGGTACCCCCTGGTGTGCCGCCGTTGCCGCCGTTGCCGCCGAACGCCTTGCTGACGGTGCTCTCGGCATTGCCGCCGTCTCCGCCGAAACCACCGACACCGCTCGGCCCCCCGCCGCTGCCGCCGTGGCCGCCATTGCCGCCGGTGGCCTCGGCATTGGGAATGCTGGCGTCGCCGGTGCCGGCCTTGGCGTACGAGCCCTGACCGCCATTGCCGCCTTTGCCGCCACCTCCAGTCCCGCCGTTGCCGCCGTTGCCGCCAGCTGCGTTGCCCTCTGCGAATACGGCAACAGGGGCGTCGCCGCCATTGCCGCCGTTGCCGAGCACGCTGCTGCCGCCATCGCCGCCGTTGCCGCCCGTCGCGTTGCCACCACTAAAGGAATCGGTCTGGTCGCCGCCGTTGCCACCGTTGCCACCGTTGCCGCCCCAGGCGTTGCCGCCGTCACCTCCGTCACCGCCGAAGACATCACTGTGATAGCTGTAATTGCTGTGGCTGGCGTCGCCGCCGTCGCCACCATTGCCGCCGTTGCCTCCGTCGCCGCCGTCGCCTCCGTAGGCCTTGCCGTCAGGCGCAATGGCCTGGCTGATGTAGCCCGCGTCGCCACCATTGCCCCCGTGGTAGGCGGTGCTGCCCGCGAAACCATTGCCGCCGTCGCCGCCGTCGCCTGCGATGGCATCACCGACAAGAGTGACGGCCATACCGCCGTTACCTCCGTCCCCACCGTTGCCCAAGGAGCTGTCACCGCCCCTACCGCCGTTGCCGCCGGTCGCGGGCACGTTGAGGGCGACGATGTTCTGCTGGTCCGCGGGGTGGACGCCGGCGTCGCCGCCGTCGCCACCCTTTCCGCCATTGCCGTAGTACGCGCTCCCGCCGTTGCCGCCATTGCCGGCGATCCCGATCAACGGATCCGCATTGCCTCCTCTGCCGCCGTTGCCGCCACCCCCGTAGAGCAACCCGCCAGCCCCGCCGTTGCCGCCGTCCTGGCCGAGCCCACCGTTGGCGCCGTCGGCGCCCCTGCCGACGAGCAGACCGCCGTGCCCGCCGTTCTGGCCTGGTATGCGGCCGGCGGCGCCGTTACCGATGAGCAGGCCGCCATTCGCACCCGGCGTGATGGCATTGCCGATCAGCCAACCTCCCGGCCCGACCACGTTGAACGGGTTGGCCAGGATCTGCGCCGGCGCACCTAGCAGACGAGCCAGGATCGGGTCGATCGGTGCCGCCGGGCCGACCCGGCCGATCGTCGGCGGCACGAACAGCGACGGCACGGACACGCTGTCCGCGCTCCGCTCTCGGCCCAAGGCGCAGACGAGGTCGGTCGCGGCGCAAGAGGCAGCGAGCAGTTCATTCGGTATCGGCACCGAATGATCAACCAACACAATGGATGTGGAGAGGATCCTCGCCTGAACCGCCGGGCTCGGGTGGCCACCGGTCAACGCAGTGCCGGCCCCCACCGCGGCCAGTGCACCGACAGTCGCCGCCGACGCAAGGATCCGCTTCCGGCCCCGCGACTGCTTCATGTGCTTGCCCATTACGTCCTCCCGAAGACCTTGTTGGAGCTATCCGTCGGCGCCGTCGGCACCGTTGGCGCCGGTGCCCGTGCCGCCTGTGCCGCCGGAACCGGCGGTACCCCCGTGGCCGGGCGCAGCGCTTCCGCCATTGCCGCCGTTGCCGCCGGTGCCGTTGCCACTGGCCGGGCTTTGGGCGTTGCCGCCATTGCCACCGTTACCGCCGTCGTCGCCGAGAGGTCCGCCGTCACCGCCGTCACCGCCGGCACCGCCGAACGACGCCCCGTCCGACCGGGGATTCTTGGCACCGCCACCATCGCCGCCGCTGCCGCCGTTGCCGTTCGCGATGTTGGCGCCGCCGTTGCCACCGGTTCCGCCGGCGCCGCCCGTCGCAACCGTGTTGCCGAAGCCGCCGCCGAAGCCGCCGGCGCCGGCTGGGCCGCCGTCACCGCCTTCACCGCCGTAGCTGCCGCTGCTGATGGCGCCGAGGCCGCCATTGCCACCGGTACCGCCGGTCGCGTTGCCGTCCGCGAAGACACCGGTGGCGAAATCGCCTCCGGCAGCTGAGGCGTCGCCGCCGTCGCCGCCGTCGCCGAAGTAGCCCCCGGCGTTGCCGCCGTCGCCACCGTTTCCGCCGACTGCGTCACCGGCCAAGCTGGCGACGCTGTGGCTGCCGTCGCCACCGTCACCGCCGCTGCCGAAACCGTTGCCGCCGGTGCCGAAGCCGTTGCCTGCGTTACCGCCGTCGCCACCGCTGCCGCCGGTGGCGGTTCCGTTGAGGGCGGTCGTGGTGGCGCCGACCCCGGCGTTGCCCCCGACGCCACCGTCGCCATCGCCGCCGCCGTTGCCCCCCGCGCCGCCGCTCCCGGCGGTGGCGTCACCGTTGGTAGTGGCGGCCTCGCCGCCGTTCCCTCCGGACCCACCATTGCCATCCGCCCAGCTGTGGCCGCCGGCGCCACCATTCCCGCCGACCGCCGGCACCGCGAGGGAATTGTCGACCCGTTCGCCGTTGACGATGTGAATCGAGCCGGCGTCGCCGCCGTCGCCACCGTCACCGCCGTCGCCCCGAAATGCGCTCCCGCCGGCACCGCCATTACCCGCGATACCGGTCAACGGGTCCGCGGCACCGCCGTTGCCGCCGTGACCGCCGTTGCCGATGAACAGGCCGCCGGCCCCGCCGCTGCCGCCGTTCTGGCCGATGCCACCGTTCGCGCCGTTGCCGCCGGCACCGATGAGGAGGCCGCCGTACCCACCGTTCTGGCCCGGCGTTCGGCCGCCGGCACCGTTGCCGATGAGCAGACCACCGTTCGCGCCGGGGGTGACGGCATCACCGATGAGCCAACCGCCGCGCCCGATCACGTTGAACGGGTTGGCCAGGATCTGGCCGGGCGCTCCCACCAGGCGGACGATCAGCACATCAACGGTGTCGAACAGTGCCGCGTCAAGCCTGTTGACCGGCAACGCGGGTACCGGGAGGCGAATCGCCGACGGGCCTTCCGATCCACTGCGCCCACCGGCCAAGGCACAGATGATGTCCGTCGAGGCGCAAGAGCCGACGACCCGTTCACTGGGTGCCGGCACCGAAAGATCGACCAAGGCGACGGGCATGCTGACCACCAGGGGCTGAACGTCAGAACTCGGTTGGACGGCCACCAACGCGGCACCGGACGCGGCCAACGCACCGGCCGTCACTGCCGACGCAAGAAACCGATGATGAGCCGGGGACGACTGGCGCGCGTGCTTGGCCATGGGGAACGATCCTCTCGCCGGAATAACCCGCTGTGGGCTTCCTGTGTGCTTGCCAGGAACCTAAGTCGGTGGCGATGGACCGGCTGGGGTAGTCCACTACCCCAGTTCCACCTGCGGCTCGCGAAGATCGTGATTGGAGTAGTCCACTACCCCAGCCCGCCGTTGCCGCAGCAGCCATCGTCGATCCCATGGGCACCCATGCGCGCCGGGCCGAGTTCTTGCAGCGGTTGCCGTTGCCGTACGCCACCGCCCTGCGGTTGCGTGATGCGGGGTTTGCGGACGAGGTGATCGCCGAGCGTGTCGGGGTGGATCCGGCCGCGCTCCCGACGTTCATGCGAGTAGCCGAGGCCAAGCTGGCCGCCGCGTCGGACGAGGCACCGGCCTGATCGCTTGCTCGATTCCCGAAGCGGAATGCCTGTGCCGGTTAGAATCTGCCGGTGATCCGCCAGTGGCCCCTGGTCGGGCGATCCGAGGAGCTTCAGGAGATCGCCGACGCCACGCGGGCCGTCACCGACCGCGCCAGGGGAATCGTGTTGTCCGGCGCCCCCGGCGTCGGCAAGACGCGGGTCGCACGTGAAGCCGTCGCCGACTGTGGCCGCCGTGATACGCGCAGGCATTGGATCGTCGGTACGGCCTCGGCGCGCGGCGTTCCCTTGGGCGCCTTCGCCGACATCGCCAGGGACTTCGGGCCAGATCCGTTGCGCCGGGTGCGTGAGGTGATCGACGGCCTCATCGGCGACGCACCTGCCGGGGAGGTGGTCGTCGGTGTCGATGATGCGCATCTACTGGATGACCTGTCGGCCTTCACGGTTCACCAACTCGTCACCCGCCGCCTCGCAACCGTCATCATGACGATCCGCTCGGGGGAATCGTCGCCAGACGCCATCACGGCGATCTGGAAAGATCAGCATCTTGAACGCCTTGAACTGCAACCACTTTCAAGCTCGGAGACGACGTACCTGGTGGAGAACGTCCTCGACGGTCCTGTGGACTCTGCCAGCGCACAACGACTTTGGCAGTACACCCAAGGCAACGCGTTGTATTTGCGGCACCTCCTCGAGAATGAGGTAACCGCCGGGCGGATGACACAGCGCTCCAACCTATGGGTGTGGGACGGCCAGCCCAAGCTCTCACCAACACTCGCAGAGTTGCTCGAGACGCGGTTGACCCAGGTGCCCACGATCGTTGGGGATGTCCTCGACGCTCTCGCGGTGGCCGAACCCTTGGACGTCGACGTGTTGGCAGCGATCACGAATTCCGATGCACTCACGCAGGCCGAAGCACTGGGCCTCATCAGCGTAGATACCAGCACACGCCCCGAGTCCGTGCGGCTTGCCCACCCGATGCTGGGTGAGATCCGCCGCACCAACTCCCTGCGCATGCGGGGCCTGCGCGGGCGCATCGCGGGAGAACTCGCGCGGAAGGAGTCGACGGATGCCCGAGACCTGGTGCGACGCGCCGTCCTCACCATCGAATCCGATCTCACCGCTGACCCCGAGCTTCTCCTGACCGCGGCGTCGGCCGCGATGCAACTGCTGGATCAGCGGCTGGCCGAGACCCTCGCGGAACGCGCCGTTGCCGCCGGTGGCGGCGTCGGAGCCAAGTTCGCGCACGCGATGACGGTCACCTGGCAGGAGCGCGGCGTCGAAGCGGAGACCATCCTCGGCGAGCTTGCCGAGGAGACGTCGGGCCCCATGCGGGTTCAGATTGCGATCCTTCGCGCGTTGAACTTCGCGGTGGTACTCGGTCAAACCACAAGCGCCGAGCGGGAACTCGACGAGGAAATGTCTGCTACCGCCGACGAGGCCGCGCAAGCACTCGCCTCGGCACTGCGAGCGTTGATCGACGTCGTGCGCGGCAAGGCCGGGGGCGCGGTCGATCGCGCCAGAACCATCCTCGCCGCCGCACCCGCCACCGACCTCGAGCACGTGCTGCTGGCATGGGTGTTGGTCGCCGGACTCGGCGACCTCGGTCGCATCGACGAGCTCGAGGCTGCGGCCAACGACGGCTACGCAGTCGCCGCCAGATCTGCGGAAGCGTCCCACCTGCGGCACCCGTTGGCGTTCCTTCAGAGTTACGGCTATCGACTTGCCGGTGCCCTTGCACAATCGGACGCCGTGATCGCCCGGATCTGGCGTGACACACGCGACGTTCCGTTTGAGGAGTCGTGGCACAGCGTGCTCGTCGGCATGTCCGCGATGAGCCGGGGCGCACTCGATGACGCCCGTCGTTCGTTGTGGGAAGCCGTTGCATATCTGGGTACCGGCGACAGCGGCCGCATGGTGAAGACGTTCGCGCGAGCATGGGCGACGACCGTGACCGCGATGGTCGGAAGAGCCGCGGATGCGCGCCGGGAATTCGATGCGATCGAATGGTGGGCCAACGAGCCCGACGCGTGCATGGTCGATGCGGAGAAGTCCATCGCAGAGGCCTGGGTGTTCGCGGCCGAAGGCGTTACGTCGCAGGCGATCTCCATCACCCGTGCGGCGGCGATGCAGGAACGTCGACTCGGTCGGCCCGCGTGGGAGGTCGTGCTTCTGCAGATGGCGACACAGTTCGGCGACCACACCGCCGCTCCGAGACTGGCCGAACTCGCCATCGGCGCCCAGGGTCCGCGCGCAGCGGCAGCCGCTGCTCATGCGGCAGCTCTCGCAGCGGGAAGCGGCGACGGGCTGGTGACCGCGTCGCGCCACTACGAGGCGTTCGGCGATCGACTTGCCGCCGCCGACGCCGCAGCCCAAGCCGTCGTCGCCTACCAGAACGCCGGGTTACGCGGTGCCGCGATGAGCGCCTCCGCCACGGCCCAACGTCTCGCCGCCGAATGCCAAGGGGCGCAGACTCCCGCGTTGCGGGCCACGACGACGTCGCAACCCTTCACGGCTCGCCAGCGCGAGATCATCTCCCTTGCGGCACAAGGGCTGTCGAACAAGGACATCGCCGACCGGCTCACCATGTCGACGCGCTCGGTCGAGGGGCACCTGTTCCGCGCTTCCCAACGGGTCGGCGCCAACAGCCGCGAACAACTGGTCTCGATCCTGCGAGGGGTCTAGTGAGCTGGGTTCAGTCCGAAGACCTGAATCTCGGCTGACTTACCCTTCAACGCGTACAGGCCCCGGTCGGTGAGTGCGGACGGTCGCGAGCTCAGGGCGTCGACGGAGCGGTGAGTGAGAAGGATCGCGTCGCCAGTGGTCTTGGTCAGCTGCTCGACGCGGGCGGCGACGTTGACGGTGTCACCGATCAGGGTGAACTCCAGCTTGCTTCCCCCACCGATGGTGCCGGCGATCACCTTGCCGGTGTTGATGCCGATGCCGATGCGCAGTTCGCCACCGAAGCGCTCAGCGACCAGGCGGTGAATCTGAACCGCCGCGCTCACCGCGGCGTCGGCATGGTTGGCAACGTCGTTGGGGGCGCCGAACACGGCCAACGCACCGTCGCCGAGGAACTTGTTGACGTGCCCGCCTGCGTCGACGACGGCAGGTACGACGATCCCGAACAGGGCATTGAGTCGCGCGACGGTGTCCTCGGCGCTGTTGGCTTCGGCGAACGGAGTGAAATCCCGGATGTCGACGAACATCACCGTCACCTCCCGGCGCTCTCCGGTGAACACGTCGTCACCCTGCTCGAGCAACCGGGACGCCAGAATCGGGTCGACGTACGTGCCGAACGCCGCCTGAAGCCGTTGCCGCTCAGCCAAACCCGCCTGCATCCGATTGAACGACGCCGCCAGCACACCAAGATCATCGTCCTGCACCACCGGCACGCGCTGGCTGTAATCCCCGGCCGCAACGCGTTTGGTCCCCTTTGCCAGGTCGCGAATGGGTTGCAACGATGACGAGAACGCGGCGCCAACCGTGATCGGCACCGCCAAACCGAGCGTCAGCGCACATCCGATCAGGACGGCGAGCACCGGAGAGTCATTGGCCCGATCGAACACAGCCGCGAGCATCGCGCCCCCGACACCGAACGCCAACGCGGAGGCGAGGATTGCGGCGTTCGACCAGGCAGCAAAGGTGGGTCGAGGACGCGCGAGCGAATCACCGATGCCCGATTCGCCGGCGATCGCAACCCTGGCAGGCCGCGCCGCTGCTTCCAGGAAACCGTGCACACCGGGTAACAGGGCCGCGCCCCCGACGACGGCACCCAGGATCCCGTACTGGACGAGTTTCGACCCAGTCGCTCCGACGACTGCACCAACTCCGACCATGAGGGCAGCGGTCCCGACCGCGCTGCCGCCCACCACTCGAACGAACGCCCCCCGAGCCCAGCGGTAGGTCGCATCCAGCGCCAGGACTCCATCGACGCCGCGGCCCACGGCCCACCGCTCGACGAGTTGCATCCGGCCGACGCCGGGAAGAACTATCGCGTACACCAGCAACAGCACCGCCGCACCTGTGCCGACGGCCGTCTCGACGTATGCATGCGAGCTCTCGTAACCAAGAACGACGAACGAGAAGACTAGGTAGACGGGTAGTACCACTGCGACGCTGATCGCCGCGATCACCCAGGAGTACCTCGCCGCGTGACGATCCCACGCCCATTGCCAGATGCGGTCCATTTCAAGAGACTAGGCGCCCACCAGAGCCAAGAGAGACGAATATGCGTTCATTTCGTGCTTATTTCGTTGTGCCGCATATGAGTAAGCACCGGGAGAATGTGGGACGGTAATCATTGGCCATCCGGCCTCAATACACAGGGCCCCGGCCGCAGTCGCCGAGTTCACCTTGCGGGAGTCCATATGCGACGTACGACGAGCATCCGAACAACTGCCGTGATCGGAACGCTCACCGTTCTAGTAGCTTTGGTGATGGCACCAGGCGCGCTGGCAGATCCCGACGAAGGCGTTGACTCGTCGCAGACCTCGGCGCCGTTGGAACAGACTGCGGGAGAAGTCAACGAGACAGGCTCCAGCACAGCATCTTTCAGTGTAGAGGCAGTGAACCCTTCGAACGAATCGATCGTTGGCGTCGCCAAGCCGATCGTCATCACCTTCACCGCGCCAATTACGGACCGGAAGGCGGTCGAGGACGCGATCCACATCTCATCGGATCCCCCGGTGGAAGGAAAGTTCTACTGGACGAATGACAGCCAGGTGCGATGGCGGCCCCTTGCATTCTGGCCCGAACACACAGGAGTGCACATCGATGCGGCGGGCACCACGTCCAGCTTCAGCACTGGAGACGCGCTAGTCGCCACGGCCGACAACAACACCCACCAGATGACGATCACGCGCAATGGCAACCTCGAGCAGACATTTCCGATGTCGATGGGCAAGCCGGGCCACGACACCCCCGACGGCACCTACTACGTTCAGGACAAGTTTTCCGACGTCGTGATGGACTCCGAGACGTACGGAGTGTCGAATGAGTCACCAGAGGGCTATCGCCTCCACGTCAAGCTGGCGGTGCAAATCGACAACAGCGGCACCTTCGTGCACAGCGCGCCTTGGTCGGTCTCCGATCAGGGGAACCGGAACGTGAGCCACGGCTGCATCAACATCAGTCCGGCAGACGCGCAGTGGTTCTACGACAACTTCGGGGTGGGCGATCCCATCGTCGTCACGAATTCCGTCGGTAGCTACACGCAAAACGACGGTGGCCAGGATTGGCAAATCGATTGACGATGGATCAACTTGGTTGCCCCGCCGCGGGGTCGAGGCCGAATACCTGCACGACGGCCGCCTTGCCCTTCAGCGCGTGAGGTCCTCGGTCGACGAGCTCGGGCGGTCGAGAAGCCAGCGCATCGACGCACTGCTGGGTGAGAAGGATCGCGTCACCGGTGGTCTTGGTGAGTTGCTCGACGCGGGCGGCCACGTTGACGGTGTCACCGATGAGGGTGAACTCCAACTTGCATCCCCCACCAATGGTCCCCGCGATCACCTTGCCGGTGTTGATCCCGGTCCCGATCCGAAGTTCGCCATCGAATTGCTCGGCGACGAGGCGGTGAATCAGAACAGCGGCCGTCACCGCGGCGTCGGCGTGGTGCTCGAGGTCGTCCGGGGCACCGAACACGGCCAGCGCACCGTCGCCGAGGAACTTGTTGACGTGCCCGCCCGCATCGACAACGGCAGGCACGACGATCCCGAACAGGGCATTGAGCCGGGCGACGGTGTCCTCGGCGCTGTTGGCTTCGGCGAACGGAGTGAAATCCCGGATGTCGACGAACATCACCGTCACCTCCCGGCGCTCCCCGGTGAAGATGTCATCACCCTGCTCGAGCAACCGAGACGCCAGAACCGGGTCGACATACGTCCCGAACGCTGCCTGAAGCCGTTGCCGCTCAGCCAAACCCGCCTGCATCCGATTGAACGACGCCGCCAACGCACCAAGATCATCGTCCTGCACCACCGGCAGGCGTTGGCTATAGTCGCCCGCCGCAACACGTTTGGTGCCTTCGGCGAGATCGCGAATCGGTCGTAGCGACGGCGAGAAGGCTGCGGCGACGGTGATTGGGACTGCGAAGCCAAGAGTCAACGCCGACCCGATCACAACGGAGAGCACTGGTACCTCGCTGACCCGATCGAACACGGCCCCCGCCATCGCGCCCGCGACGGCGAACGCGAATACGGCCGCAAGCATTGACAAGTCCGACCACGCGGCAAAGGTCGGCCGGGAGCGGGGCAGCGAGTCACCCGTCCCGGTGTCACCAGCGATCGCAATCCTGGCTGGCCGCAGTGCTGCTTCCGGGAAGCTGTGAATAGCGATCAGCTGGACGGCAGTTCCGACGACGGCGCCTAGGATCCCGTACTGGACCAGCCGGGCAAGGCTCCCCCCTGCGATCGCACCGACAACGACCAATAGCAGTGCGGCGCCGACAGCGTTGCCTCCCACCGCCCGGGCAACCGACCCCCGAGTCCAGGTGTAGGTCGCCTCGAGTGCGTTCGCCCGATCGACAGCGTGGCCAGCTGCCCACTGCTCCACGAGGCGGGTCCCGCTCCGGCCGGGAAGAATCATCACGTACACCACCACCAACACGGCGATGACGGTGACGGCCCCTGCCTCGACGTAGCGACTGGACTCCTCGAATGCAACAACGACAAACGACGTGACGAGGTAGATCTGCAGTATCACGGGGAAGGTGACCGCGTAGAGCGCCCATGAGTATCTCGCCCCATACCGATCCCACGCCCATTGCCAGATGCGTTCCATGCCTGAGACTAGGCCTGGCCGTAGCAAACCAAACCGGCTTTGCGAGCGACGGAAGAAGCTCGCGCCGGAGATCAGATCAGGAGAAGCGAAGCGCCGCCATGGCGGCTGCGCGCAGTGACGCACGCCGAAGCCGGCTTCGCTTCACACGCCGCTCGGCGTGGTCGGCGATCGAAGTTTCCAACCCCAGCCTTCGAGTTCCGACGTCGTGCGCGCCGAATACCCGGGGCAGCTTCGCGGCGCACCTGAACTTCTCCTCGGACGCCGTCTCCCGCGCATCGTGGCAGGTCGCCGTCAGGAACCGATCCGGTAGCGACAGCGTGCAGATCGTGCGCACGGTGTGCCAGAACTGACGAATCAACGGACCCGTCGTATAGGGAAGGTCGTATTCAGCCAGGACTGCCCGAACTCGGGCCGCGATCTCGGGATGCCTGTTACTGGGCAGGTCGGGGAAGAGGTGGTGCTCGATCTGGTGGCAGAGGTTTCCACTCATGAGCCTCATCGCTGGGCCCGCATTGAAGTTCGCGGTACCGAGCATCTGCCGCAGGTACCACTCCCCCTTCGTCTCGTTCTCGACGCTTGCGGGAGTGAACTTCTCGGCGCCGTCGACGAAGTGCCCGCAGACGATCACGATGTAGGCCCACCCGTTGCGGAACCCGGCGGCGACGAGATTCGCCAAGAACGTCCGCAGAAAGCGGCGTCCACTGAGCGCTGGATAGAAGAGGTAGTCCTTGGCGGCCTGGCGGCCCATTTTGCGGAACATGGACCGACTGAGCTCGGCCTTGGCTTCCTCGCTCACCTGATCCCGTTGCTCCGCGGCAAGATTGTGCAGCGCGATGCCCCACTCGAACACGATGGACAGCCCGACCGCCCGCAAGGGGGCCCACAGGTAGCCCGGCTTCCACTCCTGGTCGCG
Source organism: Mycobacterium sp. URHB0044 (assembly GCF_000620625.1). GTDB lineage: Bacteria > Actinomycetota > Actinomycetes > Mycobacteriales > Mycobacteriaceae > Mycobacterium. The sequence continues at coordinate 422,270 of NZ_JIAW01000004.1, forward strand.
GCTGACGCGTATGACGCCGAAGCCGAGATCGTCATCCATGCCGATCACGTTGGAGAACACGTGGTGGCGATAGTTGTGGGCGTAGCGCCACTGCGAAGACGGGCCCACCATGTCCCACTCCCAGGTGTTGGAGTGGACCTCGGGGTCGTTCATCCAATCCCACTGTCCGTGGGTGATGTTGTGACCGAGCTCCATGTTCTCGACGCACTTCGCCACGAACAAAGCCACGGTGCCAGCCGTCCATCCGGCCTTGCCCCTACTGGCGAAGATGGTCAGCCTGGCGGCGGCTTCGAGGCAACGTTGAAAGCGGATGGTGCGCTTGATGTAGGCACGATCGTTGCTACCAAGCGACGCCTCGATGTCGCTACGGATCTGGTCCAGCGAAGACGCGATCGCTTCGACGTCCGCTTCACTGAGGTGTGCGTATTCAGCTACTTCGGTGATGGCAACGGTGCATCACATCCCGACCGGGCGACGGAGGGCTGCGGAAGAGCCACGCAAAGACTCACTCCGTCCCTTGGCCGCGGCGACGTCTTCACCGCGGACGGCACAATCTATCCACAACGGTGAGTGCCTGCATAATCGGGACGCTCGCAAATTCCCCAATCGGGATGCTTTGGCAACCAGATCGACACCGGCATCCACAAGCCTCGGCGCGCTCAATGCGCCCGGCGACCTGCGCGGCGACAGTACCCTCAGACGGTGGCGGAAACCGCGTACGCACCGTGCGGCGAACTTAGCCTCGCGTATCAGGTATTCGGCGAGGGCCCCATCGAGCTGGTCATCGCCGGCCCGTTCGCCACCCACGTGGAGCTGTTCTGGACCCAGCCCGAATTCAAGGCGTTCTTCGATCAGCTCGCGACGTTTTGTCGCGTCCTGGTATTCGACAAGGCTGGGGTCGGGCTATCGGACCCGGTCCCGCGGGTTCGCTCGCTGGACGACCGAGCTGCCGAAATAGAGGCGGTCATGGACGCCGTCGGCTTCAAAAGGGCCGCCATTCTCGCTCTGAGCGAGGGTGGGCCGGCCGCCATCGTGTTCGCGGCAAGTCGCCCAGAGCGAACCCGGGCGTTGGTCCTCGCCAGCACGTTCTCGGTTTTGCCAGTTTGGTGGGACGACATCGACCGCGATGCGGACGAGGTGCGGGCGCGCGTCCTACCGGAGCTGGGTGAGGACTACACGCCGTCGACGGCGCAGATTGCCCGCATGCAGGAACTCGGCCGCGCCGTCCGCTCGGCATGGGGCAGCGGTGCGGCACTCAAGTGTGTAATGCCGTCGGTCCGATCGATGCGCCAGCTCGGAACGTTGGAGCGCATGAGCGCCAGCCCGGGGATGGCGCGAGCGACACTCGAGGCGATGTTCCAAATCGACGTCAGGCCGATCCTGCCGACGATCACCGCGCCCACCCTCGTCATCCATGCCCGCGAGGACCCCGCCGCGCCGGTGCAGTCGGGCCAGTACCTCGCCGACCACATCCCCGGCGCGCGGTTGCTCGTGGTCGAAGGCACCGACCACGCACCTCAGTTCACCGATCCGGACAGGATTCTGACCGGGATCGAGGAGTTCCTCACCGGCGGGCATGCGGCACCGTCGCAGGCTCATCGCGCCCTGCGGACCGTGTTGTTCACCGACATCGTCAAGTCGACGGAGCGTGCCGCCGCGACGGGCGACGAGCGGTGGCGGGCGGTGCTCCAGCGCTTTGGTGAGGTCACCCATGAACTCACGGAACGCAACGGCGGCACCGTGGTGAAGAGCACCGGCGACGGGCACCTCATCACGTTCGATGGCCCGACACAGGCCATCTGCTGCGCCGAGGCCTTATGTGCTGATGCCGAAGCGCTTGGCATCGAGATCCGAGTCGGCATCCACACCGGAGAGTGCGAACTGCTGGATGGCGACATCGGCGGGATCGCGGTCCACATCGCGGCGCGAATCCTCGGCCAGGCCGGAGCGGGCGAGATCATCGTCTCCCGCACCGTCCGTGACTTGGTCGTCGGCTCGGGCACGGGTTTCGACGATCGCGGCAGCGTCGAACTGCGTGGCGTACCCGGCAGCTGGCAACTGCTGGCGGTCGATCGCCACGGCGCGCGATCTGGATCGGCCGAGGCGAGACTTGGGTCCATGCCCACGCCCGGTCCTCGGACCGCGATGCGCACGTCGGACCGCGTCATCGAGATGATGGCCAGGCGAACACCGTGGATCCTTCGGGCGATGGCGCGCACAGCCCCGACCACCGGCCGGAGATGAAACCGGGCTTTAGCCGGATGCCGTGATTCCGAGTTCGCCCAGTCGGGCATGGTAGGCCTCGACGCTGGCCAGTTTGACGTCCTCATAGCCCCGCACCATGTCCGCCAGGCTTGCCACTTCCACTGCCCGGTCGTAATTCGTCTGGTCCAGCTCCCCCGCGAGTCGCGTGACGACATCGACGTACTCGGTGATCAGGCTGCGCTCGACCCTCCGGACGTGCGCATAGCCGAACGGGTCGAACCTGGTGCCGCGCAGTCGCTTTCCCCTTGCGAGAATGCGGAGAGCGACGTGGCTTCGTGGACCGAGACCGATCTTCTTGCTCCGCCCCATGGCCCGCAGCACGGGCGGGTGGAGCTTGTAGGTCACGTTCTCGCCGGCCGGGACCTCGGACTTCACGTACGAGAGGAACTGCGGGTCGGTCAGCAGCCGGGCCACCTCGTACTCGTCCTTGTAGGCCATGAACTTGTAGAGCCCCTTCGCGACGGCCTCACTGAATTCGGTGCGATCGCCTACTGCACGCTCAGCGGTCCAGATCGACTGCAGCAGCGTCACGTATCGGCGCGCGACCTTCTCACTTTGGAACTGAACGAGGTTCGCAGCCCGTCGTGAGATGAGGTCGCCCACCTCGCCGGAGAACGTGGCGCCGTCAAGGACGCGGGCAGGCGGCAGCGCCGGCCGCCGGTCGCGCGCGGGTGACACCACGTCGTCGAAGCGGGCAGGGTCGGCAATGGCGATGCGTCCCCAGCGGAAGGCCGCGATGTTGGCCTTGACGGCAACGCCGTTGAGCTCGATGGCCTCTTCGATCGACGCCGCCGGAAGCCGCAGTGCCCCAGCCTGATAGGCGGCCCCGATCAGCAGGAAGTTGGCTGCGGCAGTGCTGCCGAACAGGTGCTGCGCGGCGGCCAGGGCGTCGAGGGAGTGCACGGTGCGCGACACCTGGTCGAGGCGGTTGAGCAGGTATGCGGTTTCGGGATAGGTGATCGTCTTGTCGTAGACCATGTCGCCGGTCGGCGTCTTGCTGGTCGACACCACGGAGACCGTCTTGGCGTGGTCGCCGTAGCCGAGGTTCTTGGTGTCGGCGGCGACCAGCAGATCGAAGGCCACGATGCAGTCGGCACTGCCGGGAGTGAGACGGTTGGACGGATCCAGCTTGCCTGCAGCGAATCTCAGATGCGACACGACGGGACCGGCCTTCTGACTCAGCCCGATCTGGTCGAGGCTCTCGACGTCATAGCCTGCGCGCAGCGCCGCAGTGGCGAGTACTTGATTCACCGTGACGATGCCGGTACCGCCGATTCCGGTCAGGAAGACGTTGTGGGTGGCGGTGATTGGCGCGACGTCGAGGTCGGGCAACACCGGAGGCTCGGGCGCCGACGGTGTGCGCGGATTCTTGCCGGGGCTGACCTCGACGGTGACGAAGGACGGGCAGTCACCGTCAAGACAGCTGTAGTCGGTGTTACAGGAGGTTTGGTCGATCCGCGTCTTGCGGCCGAACTCGGTGTCCACGGGCTGCACCGACAGGCAGTTGGACTTGACGCCGCAGTCTCCGCAGCCTTCGCAGACCGCCTCGTTGATGATCACCCGGGTGGCGCGGGTGGGCAGCGTGCCGCGCTTGCGTTGTCTGCGTGCGTCGGCCGCGCAGTGCTGGTCGTAGATCAGAACGGTCACGCCCTTGACGTCGCGCAGTCGCTTCTGCGCATCGTCGAGGCGGTCGCGGTGCCAGACGACGGTGCCCCTGGCCAGTGCACGCTTGTCGTGCCGCTTCGGTTCGTCGGCGCAGATGATGATCTGCTTGACGCCTTCTGCGGTCAGCTTGTGCGTCAGCTGCGCGACGGTGAGCGCGCCCTCGGCGTCCTGGGCGCCGGTCATCGCCACCACCTCGTTGTAGAGCAGCTTGTAGGTGATGTTCACGCCGGCAGCGACGCAGGCCTGAACCGCGAGTTGTCCTGAGTGGAAGAAGGTTCCGTCACCGACGTTCTGGAACAGGTGGGGCACGTCGGTGAATGGGGCCTGGCCGATCCACTGGCTGCCCTCCCCACCCATCTGGGTGAGTCCGGTGACGGCGCTGTCCGTGCGGCTCGACATCGTCACCATGGTGTGGCAGCCGATCCCGCCGCCGGCCAGCGAACCTTCTGGCACCGCGGTCGACCGATTGTGCGGACAGCCACTGCAGAAGTAGGCGGCACGGTTGGTGGGAAGCACTTCCAGCGAAAGCGCTGGCGGTGCCGGCCTTTTGAGTTCCAGTCGATCGCCGAGCACGCGACGCAGTGGAGCCAGCAGGCGCCCCGCGGTGAGTTCACCGCCTGCGGGGATGAGCGGTCGACCCGTGGCGTCCTTCTTGCCGATGATCCGCGGCGCATCGGTTCGGCCGTAGAGGATTTCGCGCATCTGGGTCTCGACGAACGCGGTCTTGTCCTCGACGACGAGGATCTCCTCGAGCCCCTCGGCGAAGGTGGCGACGGTGTCCGGTCCCAGCGGGGTTGGCATGCCGATGCGCAGCAGCCTGACACCGGCCTCGTGGAGCGCGAAGTCGTCGGCGCCGAGGTCTACGAGGGCCTGGCGAACGGAGTCGAATGTGGTTCCCGTTGCAGCGATTCCGATCGTCGCGTGCGTCGAATCGAGTTCGATGACGTCGAGCACGTTGGCGGCACCGTAGGCGCGAACGACCTCGGCACGGGGTCCGTAGAGGTCGGCCTCGGCGTCCAGGCTGGTGGCAGGCGCACCCATCGGGCGCTGACGGTAGACGAATGGCTGTCCTTCCCAATGCACTTGGGGAACGACGATGTCGACGTCGACGTCGTTGCCGTCGACTGACCAGGCGCCGTCTGCCACGTCCGCGACGATCTTGAGCGCCACGACACAGCCCGACGCCCGCGACATCGCCACACCGTGCATGGCCATCGTCACGATCTCGCGGGCGTTGCGTGGGAACAGAACCGGGATTCCGAGCGCGGCCAACGAACGCTCGCTGACGGCAGGCACGGTGGACGACTTGGAGGCTGGGTCGTCACCGACCAAGAGCAGCATCCCGCCGCGCGGGTTGGCGCCATACATGTTGGCGTGCCGGAGGGCGTCGGTCGCGCGGTCCAAGCCGGGGCCCTTGCCGTACCAGACTCCAACGACGCCGTCGTGCGTCGGCGTGCCGGCGGGTAGGTCGGCCTGACTGCCCCACACTGACGTCGCCGCCAGTTCTTCGTTGAGGCCCGGGACGAAGGTGATGTCGTGCTTCCGCAGCACCTCGGGCATTCCCGCGAGCATTTTGTCCACCCCGCCGAGCGGGCTGCCCTGATATCCCGAGACGAACGTGGCCACCCGCTGGCCTGCACGCGCGTCGCGCTCGTGCTGTTCGACGAGTGCGCGGGCGATGGCCTGCACACCGGTGAGCACCACGGGACCGGATCCCGTGCGGTAGCGATCACCCAGCTCGTAGGGCTGGCGGTCCGGTCGGCGGATGTCGAGATCTGTCACCTGAGCTAAACCACCTAGGCGTTTGATGGGCGTATTGCTTCCATAAGCGTCACACCTGGATGCATAGTGAGCAAGTGAATGTGCAGTCATTGAGCATGTTGCGCAATATCAGCCGAATGTGACGTGCAATACTGTGCGACATGACGAGGTTGGATCGCACCGACGCCCGACTGCTCTTGGCGCTATGTGACGCACCGCGCGCCACCGGAGTGCAACTGGCGAACAAGCTGAACCTGGCGCGGAACACCGTGCAGGCGCGGCTGGCCCGGTGGGATCAGGAAAAGGTCCTCGCGCCGATCGATCGCTGCGTGTCGCCGCGCGACCTCGGTTATCCGCTGAAGGCCTTCATCACCGCGGTGGTCGATCAACACAGACTCGAGGACGTCATCGCCGCGCTGGAGACCGTCACTCAGGTCACCCAGGTGACCGGGCTCTCAGGTGCGGCCGATCTGTTGATCGCCGTGGTGGCAATCGATGCAGACGACCTCTATCGCGTCGCCGGACTGGTTCTCGCGGTGCCCGGGGTGGAACGCACGACGATGTCGGTCGCAATGCACGAGGTCGTCGCCTACCGGACGCGACCCCTGCTGGAGCAGCTCGCGCGTTACAGCTGACCCAGCGGTCGGCAGACGTTCGACAACGCGTTCCAGTACTCACCCGGCGCACAATTCTCCGCCGGACGCGGCGTCTGGCAGGTGTTGGTGATCGGATCCCAGAATTGCCCGTTCACGCAGTTGAGCGGCTCCGCCGAACCAATCCCGGCGCTGAACAGCGACACGGCGACGATGGGAGCGGCCGCAACGGCCGCGATGGTCGAACGGCGTAGAAGACTTGGCATGAGTTGATCTTGCCCGAAAACGCGCATCATCAAACGCGACGCAGAAAGGCCCAGGTTCGGGATTTCTCCCTGACCTGGGCCTTCTCTGGTGGAGCTGCCGGGAATCGAACCCGGGTCCTACGGCATTCCCTCAAGGCTTCTCCGTGCGCAGTTCGCTATGTCTCTACTTGGATCTCCCGGTCTCGCGAACAAGCCGAGATGACGATCCCAGTCGCTGTTTGGTGTCCCCATGGGTTCCGCGACCGAACCCGTGGGTTTGTCCCTCTAGCTGATGCCAGGGTCCGGGCCGAGGGCGCTCCCGGTCTGACAGACACACCGTCGCTTAGGCAGCGAGGGCGTAGTCGCGCTGATTGGAATCGGCGCTTAATTGGTTGCAACGACGCTTACGGTGGTCTCTTGCCTGCACCGGCACGCTTCCCTTGATTCGATGCGCGAAGTCGAAACCGTTCAGCCCCTCGCATCCCCACCGAACTTCGGCAGGACAGTCCATTCTAGCGTGTAGAAGAACAAGGGCCAGCGAATAAATAGTCCCACTCAGGTCACGTAGGCCAGGTTGTCGACGATCCGCTGGCCCACCTCGGCGTCACCGTCGAATTCGATGGCCGTCGGGCGGTCGGTGCCCATCGGTCGGCCACCGCACACCCGGGTGAACTGCAGGGCGTCGAGCCGGATGACCGTCGTCGGCGTGGCGCCACCGAAGTCGTCGACCAGGGAGGCCCGGCCGTCGACCGCCACCCGCAGCGTCCTGGCCAGTGGGCCGGTCAGCTCGAGGGCGACGCGCGCGCCGTCGGGCGCCTTGCCGAGCTTGCCGACGACGAAGCCCATGGTGGCCGCCATCTCGTCGAACACCAGGCGCGCGGTGAGGGTGTCGAGGTCGGCATCCGACGGTGGGCGTGACAACGCCTGGCGGATGTCCTGCTCGTGCATCCAGCAGTCGAAGATGCGGATCCGCATGAAGCGGCCATAGCTGTCCGGGCCGGCAGGCGTCATCGTGGCCGCGTTCCAGTCCTCGTCCCCCATGTCGGTGAGCATCGATCGGCGCTGACCGGTCACGTCGCGGAACCGCTTCAGCACGTCCTCCCCGGTCTCGCCCCGTAGGTGCTGCACCCAGCACTCGTTGAACTCGCCGACGGCGTTGCGGACGTGGTCCAGAGTGGTGGGGTCGACGTCGGCTTCCGGGCTGGCGATTCCCGCCAGCATCGCCTCGGTTCCGATCACATGGGCAACGACGTCGTGGACGCACCACCCCGGCAGCGGGGTTGGCGACTGCCATCGGGCGTCGGGCAGATCGGTTACCAGGCGATCGATGGCGTCCCATGATGCGAAGAGACCGTCGAGGATCTCCGACTTGTCGAGCTGGGTTACGGGGCGTGTGGGGCTGTTCACCGGCCGACGGTATCGCCTGAATCGGTGTTGCACACAGAAATCAGGCGCCGGTAATCCGACCGATGAGCGCCACCAGGATTCCCGCGAGAAGCAGCATGGGCGCGGCCACCGCAACTACTACATCCGCCATCCCGAACGTCGCCAGTGCCCCGACGGGTATCGCGGCGACGACCAGTCCCAGCCGAAGCACCAACACGGGTTTGATCCGCAACACCGACCGCCAGGTACGCAGCGGCACGATGCGACACATCCACACCAGACCGGCGAGCAGGGCGACGGTGAACACCGCCGCCGCAACCCGCGCCTCCACCGTCGACGACCCCGGGTCAGTGCTCTCCACAGTGCCGATCGCGACGAACGCCAGAACGACGACGCCGAACGTGGCCAGCCGCAAGGACTTTGCCAGCGCGGTGCCGATGTTGCGCCGTGCCAGATCGGCCAATTCGGGGTCGAGCCGCGCCGCACCGAGAAATCCCCGCAACGCGCTGGACCACTGACTGCGGGCGAGGCCGTTGACGGCAATGTTGTGCACGGCGGACGCATTGCCTGGATCCAGCCGCAGCGCTTCTTCATAGGACGCCGTCGACTCATCGAACCTCCGGAGCCGCGCGAGAATCTGACCACGCAACACGTGGCTGTCGGCGTTGGCGGGGTCGAGGCGCAGCGACTCGCCGACGACGTAGAGCGCCGCTTGCGGCTGCGCGGCCTTGAGCAGCAGGTCCGCGTACACGAAGTGGGTGAGCCGATCGTCGGGGTACGTGGTGGCTACCCGCCACGCCATCCACAGCGCGTCGTCCAACCACCCACAGCCGTCGAGCGCGATGGCATAGATCCGCATGGCGAAGCCGTCCTCCGGCGCGATCGCCAACGCCGCGTAAGCACTTCGTGCCGCCGACGCATAGTCGCGCGTCAGAACCTGGACCCGCGCCAGCTGCCCCAGCAATACGGCACTGTTCGGAGAGCCAGTCAATGCATCGCGCAGCACCTGGTGGGCGCGGGCATAGTTGCGGGCGTCGAGGTACGCGCCGGCGAGCGCGACGGCCCCGTCGACGTCGCCGGCAGGAGACCCCGCTGCGGTCAACGAGTCTTCTTGCGCCGCAGGTAATTCGCCAACTCGTCGTACGTGCCGTCCCCGTTGGCGAACTCGACGACGTTGCGCGCGGTGTCGAACCACGGACCGGCGCTGGGCCTGATCTGCGCCAGTGCGGCATGGACGTCGTCCATCCGCACCGGCCGCACCTGGCCCGTGCGCAATGAGTCGGCCATCGCCAATTGCGTTGCGGTGTCGCAGACGTGGGCTACGTCGGCACCCGAGAAACCGTCGGTGCGCTTCGCCACGGCGATGGGATCGATCCGCTCGATGGGCCGATCACGAAGATTCATCCGAACGATGGAGGCGCGAGCCTCCGTATCCGGCAGGCCGACGAAGATCATCCGGTCGAATCGGCCTGGTCGGCGCAGCGCCGGGTCGACGTCCCACGGCATGTTGGTCGCCCCAAGCACGTACACACCGTCATTGGACGACGTCGCGGTGTCCAACTCGGCGAGCAGGGCGTTGACGACGACTCGGAGGCCCGAGCTGTTGCTCAATGCCGCTCGACGCTGGCCAAGCGCGTCGACCTCGTCGAAGAACAGCACACAAGGCGCGTTCCGGCGGGCGGTCTCGAAGATGCGGTTCAGCGCCCTTTCGCTGTCACCGAGCCAGTGCTGCAAGACGTCTGCGATCCCGACGGGATAGAAGTTTGCGCCCAGTTCGCCGGCCACTGCCCTGGCCAGATACGTCTTGCCACACCCCGGCGGTCCGTACAACAACAACCCGCCGCGCGCGGTCACCTTGTAGGCCTTCATCAATTCCGGGTTGCGGATCGGGCCGAGGAGTGACACTTCGAGCCGCTGCTTCACGTCGACCATTCCCGCCACGTCGGCGAGCTTGACCGTGCTGCGACCGATGACGTCGAAGTCGGTGTCGTCCTCGCTGGCCGGCACGTCGGCGACGCCGTCGACGAAGGCAGGGCCGATGATGTCGGAGACCTCCTCCTCGGCGGCCGACCAGTTGAACTCCGACTTCGGTCCAGCAGCGGACGGTGCCACGGATGCGTCGGGTTGGGAGTGCGCGGCCGACAAGCCGGCGCTGCACTGTTGCAACAAGCTCAACGCCGTCGGATTGGTCGCATCGTGCGAAAGCGCGGCGCTGCAGTGCATCAGCGCCTCGGCGTGGCTGCCCTGCTGGATCAGGAGGTCCGCGAGATGCAGCCGCAGCTCGATCGCGTCGGGACTGCGCTCGACGGCCGCGGCCAACTCGCGAATCACCGCGTCACTCGCCATCAGTTCCCCCGTCGCTTCCCGGCTCGGTCAATCGTACTGAACGCCGGCACCGCTACCCGCCGGCGATCATCCCCACCGCTGCCAGTGCGAACACCATGCCGACGGCCTGCCAGCGGGTCACCCGCTCCTTGAGCACCAGCATCGCCAGCGCCACCGTCGCTGCCGGATACAACGACATCAACACCGCGGCCAACGACAGCAGCGACGCCTGCAGGGCCAGCAGCATCGCGACGTTCGCGATGGTGTCCAGGACGCCTGCGGCGAGCGCGAGCCGCAAGGGCACCCCCGTCGGTACCGACAAGCTGCGGGTGAACAGCGCGATGAGCACGACGAGAGTGGTCGCCGTGACCCTGGCGAAGACCAGTGGCCAGAGGTGCGCCTCAACGGGCGCCTGCGAAATCAGGACGAAGTTCAGCCCGAACGCCAAGCCCGAGCCGACGGTGAGCCAGGCGACCTTGGCGGTGAAGCGGTGCGACGTCGCAAGCGGCTCATCGGCCACCCCCCGCGAAACCAGCACCACCGCAACCAAAGCCAACACGATGCCGACGACGGCGACCAGCGAGGGCCGCTCCCCCAGCGCCAGCCCGACGCTGACCGGAACCGCCGAGACCAACACCGCGGTCAACGGCGACACCACCGAAATGGGACCGGAACCCAGCGCCGCGTAGAACCACCACACCCCGAATGCCTGGCTGATGCCGCACAGGCTGCCCCACATGACTGCGGGTGCCGACACGTCGCCGCCGACGACCACGGCGAGCACAGTGAGTAGCACCGTCGCGACCGGGTAGGACACCAACACCACCCGCAGGGCAGCCACCCGACGCGACGCGACACCGCCGACGAAGTCGCTGACGCCGTAGCCGATCGCCGACAGCAGCGCGAAGGCGACGCCGATCAGGTCATGCCCTTGGCGCGCCGCCCCAGTTCACGAGTGACCTCCCGGTTGGCGTCACGCTTGGCCAGATCCTGTCGCTTGTCATGCGTCTGCTTGCCTCGCGCCAGGGCGAGCTCCACCTTGACCTTGCCGTCGGTGAAGTACAGCGACAGTGGAACCAGCGTCAGGTTGCCGTCCCTGATCTTGCCGATCAGGTTGTCGATCTGACTGCGGTGCAGCAACAGTTTTCGGTTGCGCCGCGGCGCATGGTTGGTCCAGCTGCCTGCGCGATACTCCGGAATGTGCAGATTGCGCAGCCAGATCTCGCCGTCGTCGACGGTGGCGAACGCGTCGGCCAGCGACGCCTGCCCGTCGCGCAGAGCCTTGACCTCCGTGCCCATCAACGCGACACCGGCCTCGAACGTCTCGAGGATCGCGTAGTTGTGCCGCGCCTTGCGGTTGGTCGCCACCACCTGGTTGTTCCGCCGGGTGGCCGCGTCCTGCTTCTTCGTCGCCATGGCTACCGCCGCACGTACAGCCGCAGCGTGACGTACGCGGTGACACCGGCCATCGCCACGCCGACGAACAACAGGATGGGCGCGATGTAGAGGATGTCCGCGTAGTCGATCCTGGCGATCAGATTGGCTTGATAGAACTGGTTGAGCGCCTTCTCCAGGAACAACGCCCGCACCGTGATCAGGCCGAGTATCGCGATCACCACGCCGATGAAGGCCGCCAGCATCGCCTCGACCAGGAATGGCAACTGGGTGTACCACCGACTGGCACCGACCAGTCGCATGATGCCCACCTCGGTTCTTCGGGTGTAGGCCGCGACTTGAACCATGTTGGCAATCAACAGGATCGCCCCGACCGCCTGTACCAGGGCGACCGCGAACGCCGCGGCACTGAGCCCGTCGAGCACCGCGAACAGCCGATCGATCAGATCCTTCTGGTTCAGCACGTTGAGCACCCCGGGCTGCCCCAGCAAGGAATCGTCGAACTCCTTGTGCTGCTCGGGATTGTCGAGCTTGACGATGAACGATGCGGGGAAGGCATCCTTGCCGGCGACGTCCTTGTATTGCGGGAACTTCTTGATCGCATCGTCATAGGCGTCGTTGCGGTTGAGGAAGCGCACCGACTTCACGTCGTCGCGGTCCTCGATCTGCGCGCGCAGCGCCTTGCACGGGTCGGCGTCGCACGTCGGGTCGTTGGCCGAGACGTCGTTGGTGAGGAAGACCTGGCTCTCCACCCGGTCCAGATAGATCGTGCGGGAACTTTCGGCGAGCCGGACGACGAGCAGGCCGCCGCCGAACAGGCCGATCGAGATGGCGGTCGTCAGAATCATGGCGACCGTCATCGTGACGTTGCGGCGAAGCCCGGTGAAGACTTCGTTGATCAGAAAGCCGAAGCGCACTTAGCGGTCCATTCCGTAGACACCGCGTTGCTCGTCGCGGATCAGGCGACCGAGCTCGAGTTCGATGACGCGTTGGCGCATCGAGTCGACGATGTGGTGGTCGTGAGTGGCCATCAACACCGTCGTTCCGGTGCGGTTGATCCGCTCGAGCAGATCCATGATGTCCTTGCTGGTATCCGGATCCAAGTTTCCGGTGGGCTCGTCGGCCAACAACACCAGCGGGCGGTTGACGAAGGCGCGGGCGATGGCGACGCGCTGCTGCTCGCCACCGGACAATTCGTGCGGCAGGCGGTTGGCCTTGCCCGACAGGCCAACCATCTCCAGCACGTCGGGCACCACGCGGTTGATGACGTCGGACCGCTTGCCGATCACTTCGAGGGCGAACGCAATGTTCTCGAACACCGTCTTCTGTTGCAGCAGCCGGAAGTCCTGGAACACGCAGCCGAGCACCTGACGCAGGCTGGGGACGTGACGGCTCGGCAGCTTGTTCACGTGGAACTTGGACACCTGGATGTCGCCGCTGCTGGGTGTCTCCTCGGCGAGCAGTAGCCGCATGAACGTCGACTTGCCCGATCCGGACGGGCCGATGAGGAAGACGAACTCACCCTTGTCGATCTTGAGCGACACGTTGTCCAGGGCTGGCCGTGCCGAGGATTTGTACTGCTTGCTCACGTGGTCGAGGGTGATCATCACGGCTCGCCAGTGTAGCGGTGCCTGCGGAGTGGCCCGCCTAGGTCGGCGGCAGGGGCGGCGTCGGCGCCGGCCCAGGGACGATCGGCGTCGCCGACAGCGGACCGGGAACGATCGGCGTCGCCGTGATCGTCGGCGTGACGGTGGTCGCCGGAAGCGGACCGGGACCATCGGGATCCACGACCGTCGTCGGCGCCAGCACCGTGGGCGAGGTGGGCGTCGTCGGTGACGTCGTCGGGGTGTCCGTGGGGCTGGTCGTGGTCGTCGTCGGCGTCGTCGTCGTGGTCGTCGGGGTGGTGGTCGTGGTCGTGGTGGTCCGCTGCTGAACGTTGGTGCGGGGCACCCAGGTGTAGTCCGGGTCCGGAACGAAGCCGGGCGGCACCACTGCCGTCTCGGGACCGACGGCGGGCGGAGGCGTGGGTTTGTACGCCTCGTACAGCCACCACGTGGCGATGAAGGCGACGACGAGGACCACCGTCGACGTCCGGATGCGGCTCAAGGGCACGTAGGCGGGCCAGCGACGGTTCTCGCCGTCCCTGCGGAACAGGAGCCTCATCGGTGATCCTCCGGGCCCTGCGTCTCCTCCTCGGCGCCACCCGCCGTGGCCGGGTGCACGATCGCCCCGATCATCGGCCGCGGGTCTCCGGGGGTGACGATGCCTGCCCGGCTCAGGGCTCCGACGACGAGCGCACGCAGCCGCCTGCCGACCTCGAACTGCTTGCCGGGAAGGGTGCGCGCCACCATCCGCAGGTTCACGGTGTCGACTTCGATGCTCTCCACGCCCATCAACTGCGGCGCGTCGAGCAGCAGGGCACTGAGCATCTTGTCCTCCATGGCCTTGTCACCAACCTGGTGCAACACCTCGTTGACCCGGTTGAGATCGGCGCTGGTGGGCACCGGGATGTCGACGACCGCTCGCGCCCAGTCCTTCGACAGGTTGACCGTCTTCACGATCTGCCCGTTCGGGATCGTGAACACCTCACCCTCGGTGGAGCGCAACTTCGTCACCCGCAGCGTCACGTCCTCGACGGTGCCCTCGGCGGGTGCGGCGATACCGGAAACGGTCAAGGCGACCAGGTCGCCGAAGCCGTACTGCTTCTCGGTGATGACGAAGAATCCCGACAGCAGATCCTGCACCACGCGCTGCGCGCCGAAACCGAGCGCCGCACCCAGCACGGCGGCAGGTGCGACCAGCGAGCCGACGGGGATGGCGACGATGTCGGTGATCTCGACGAGGACGACCACGAACAGGATCGCGATCGACACCCAGGAGATCACCGACGCCACCGCCTGGCGGTGCTTGGCGCTCTCGCTGCGGACCAGCTGGTCGCTCTCCTGGTACTCGGCGTCGATGCGCCGGGTGACCTTCTGCGCGGCCCAGTTGATGAAGCGGGCAGCGAGAACCGCAGCCAGGACCAGCATCACGATCCGCAGGCCGCGGGTGATGATCCATTCGCCGATCTCGCCCCGCCAGAACCCTTGCCAGCGCTGGGCCCAGTCGAACGCGACGTAAGTCTTAGTCGTCATCTTTCCTATTGCGCCAACGGATTCCCGCTTCCAGGAATCCGTCGATGTCGCCGTCGAGTACCGCAGCCGGATTGCCGACTTCGTATTCAGTGCGCAGGTCCTTGACCATCTGATAGGGCTGCAGCACGTAGGAGCGCATTTGGTTGCCCCACGAGCTGCCTCCGTCGCCCTTCAGCGCATCCAGCTCGGCACGTTCTTCTAAACGCTTGCGTTCCAACAACTTTGCCTGAAGCACGCGCATTGCCGAAACCTTGTTCTGCAATTGCGACTTCTCGTTCTGGCAGGTCACCACGATACCCGTCGGGATGTGGGTGAGTCGAACGGCGGAGTCGGTGGTGTTCACCGACTGGCCGCCGGGTCCGCTGGACCGGTACACGTCGACGCGCAGGTCACCGTCGGGAATCTCGATGTGGTCGGTGGTCTCCACCACCGGCAGCACCTCGACGTCGGCAAAGGACGTCTGACGTCGGCTTTGGTTGTCGAACGGGCTGATCCGCACCAACCGGTGCGTGCCCTGCTCGACCGACAGCGTGCCGTAGGCGAACGGCGCGTGCACCGCGAACGTCGCACTCTTGATGCCCGCCTCTTCGGCATATGAGGTGTCGAACACCTCGACGCCGTAATTGTGTTTCTCGGCCCACCGGATGTACATCCGCATGAGCATCTCGGCCCAGTCGGCGGCGTCGACGCCGCCCGCGCCGGATCGGATGGTGACGACGGCCTCGCGCTCGTCGTATTCCCCTGACAGCAGCGTGCGGACCTCCATGGCCTCGAGGTCCTCGCGCAGCGACTTCAGCTCCGCGTCGGCCTCGGCGAGCGCCGCCTCGGCACCCGCACCTTCTTCTTCTGCGGCCATCTCGTAGAGCACGGGCAGGTCGTCGAGCCGCCGCCGGAGGTCCTCGACGCGGCGCAGCTCACCCTGCGCGTGCGACAGCTCGCTGGTGACCTTCTGGGCGTTCGCCTGGTCGTCCCACAGCTTGGGATCGGAGGCCTCTTGTTCGAGTGTGTCGATGCGGCCTCGCAGACCGTCGACGTCGAGCACGCGCTCCACCGTGGTCAGGGTGGTGTCGAGGGCTGCTATGTCGGCTTGACGGTCGGGATCCACGGGAAATCACAGTACCGACCGTCGCGCCAATCGTTTCCCGCCTTCCCCCCTGGAAGGGCTCATCCGGTTTAGCATCGGCTTGTAACCACCCCGGCGACGTCGCGACAGCCCCTTGCGCGCGCCGGTACGAGACAGACGGCTTACAGAAAGCTGAAGCATGCGCCCTTACCACGTGGCGATCGTCGGCTCCGGACCTTCGGGTTACTTTGCCGCGGCGTCGCTGCTGAAGTTCGCCGACTCGACCGACGACGCCGACGTGCGCGTCGACATGCTGGAGATGTTGCCGACCCCGTGGGGTCTGGTGCGCTCCGGCGTCGCTCCCGACCACCCCAAGATCAAGACCATCAGCGCGCAGTTCGAGAAGACGGCCGCCGATCCCCGGTTTCGCTTCTTCGGCAACATCGCCGTGGGTCAGCACGTGCAGGCCGATGAACTCGCCGAACGCTACGACGCGGTGATCTACGCGGTCGGTGCGCAGTCCGACCGGCCGCTGAACATTCCGGGTGAGGACTTGACGGGAAGCGTGGCGGCAGTCGACTTCGTCGGTTGGTACAACGCGCATCCGCACTTCGAGGAGATGACGCCGGATCTGTCGAGCGGCCGGGCCATCGTGGTCGGCAACGGCAACGTCGCACTGGACGTGGCGCGCATCCTGGTCAGCGACCCGGACATGTTGGCATCCACCGACATTGCCGGACACGCACTGGACTCCTTGCACGCCCGCGGCGTCGAGGAGGTCGTCATCATCGGGCGCCGGGGGCCGCTGCAAGCCACCTTCACCACGTTGGAGTTGCGCGAGCTGGGCGATCTCGAGGCGATGGCCGACGTCGACGTGATCGTCGACCCCGCCGATCTCGCCGACATCACCGACGCCGACCTCGAAGCGGCGGGCAAGACGGTCAAGCTGAACGTGAAGGTGCTGCGCGGATACGCCGGACGGGAACCCCGCGGTGCCGCGCGTCGCATCGTCTTCCGGTTCCGCACCTCGCCGATCGAGATCAAGGGCGACGGCCGAGTGGAATCGATCGTGCTTGGCCGCAACGAGCTCGTCGACGACGGCGGCAGAGTGGTCGCCAAGGACAGCGGCGAACGCGAGGAGCTGCCCGCTCAGCTCGTTGTTCGCGCCGTCGGGTACCGCGGGGTGCCGACCCCGGGTTTGCCGTTCGACGAGCGCGCGGGGACCATTCCGCACACCGACGGCAAGGTCGAGGGCAGACGCAACGAATACGTGGTCGGGTGGATCAAACGTGGCCCGTCGGGAGTGATCGGCAGTAATAAGAAGGACTCGCAGGAAACCGTGAACACGTTGATCGCCGAGCTCGACGGGGCGCAGTTGGCGGACTTCGGGCCGCAGCATGCCGACGAGCTCGTCGAATGGCTGGTGTCGCGCCAACCCAAATTGGTCACCGACGATCATTGGAAGCTGATCGACGACCACGAGCGTTCGGCCGGGCAGGCGCTCGGGCGCCCGCGGGTGAAGCTGACGAGCGTGGCCGACCTGCTGCGGATCAGCCACGGCTGAGGCTTGGCTTCAGTCGCGCGCGGGGATTGCGCGAGTCAGGGCTAATCGCACCGCCTAATACGTCGGGGGCGCCTCATACGTCGGCGGTGGTTCCGGCGGCGCGAAGGCCCAGTTGTCCGGGTTCTTCGGCGAGTAGACGACGGGCATCAGCTGGCCCATCGACGGCCACTGGGTGACGGGCACGGCCATTCGTTGATAGACGACGTGCTCGTTGACGGTCGGTCCATTGATGACGCCGGTGATGGTGACGAACTGTTCACCCTCGGCATCCGGGCGCGGACTGACGCCCGTGAGCAGCAGCGTGCCGTGCATCAGCTCGCCCCGTGGGCCGCCCTTGCGCATGCGCGGCACCACCACCAAAGCGATCGCACCGAGCAGCAGTAAGAGCACAGCGAATTCCCACACACCGCCATGGTAGGACTGCTGCCATGAGTACCCGCGCGGATGACCTCGCACTCGCCCTGGAACTGGCCGATCACGCCGACGCCTTGACGTTGGACCGGTTCGGCGCACTGGACCTTCAGATCGAGACCAAACCGGACCTGACCCCGGTCACCGATGCCGACCGGTCCACCGAAGAACTGCTGCGCGGCCTGCTTGCCGAACATCGGCCGGACGACACCGTTTTCGGCGAGGAGTTCGGCGGCACCGCGACCTTCGAGGGCAGGCAGTGGGTCCTCGATCCGATCGACGGCACCAAGAACTTCGTGCGTGGCGTGCCGGTGTGGGCGACGTTGATCGCCCTGCTGCAGGACGGCGTGCCGGTGGTCGGCGTGGTGAGCGCCCCCGCGATGCAACGGAGGTGGTGGGCGGGCACCGGCGAGGGAGCCTTCACGACGTTCCGCGGCGGCACCCGTGCCATCTCCGTCTCCCGCGTCAGCGACCTCGAGTCGGCCAGTCTGTCCTTCTCCGATCTCACCACCGGCTGGGGTGACCGTCGGGCACGCTTCCTCGACCTCACCGACGCCGTGTGGCGGGTGCGCGGTTACGGCGACTTCTGGTCCTACTGCCTGGTGGCAGAGGGCGCGATCGACATCGCCGTCGAACCCGAAGTGAAGCTGTGGGACCTCGCCCCACTCGACGTGCTGGTGCGTGAGGCGGGTGGGTCGTTCACCAACGTCGAGGGCTCCCCCGGCCCGCACGGTGGAAGTGCGGTGGCGACCAACGGTCCGTTGCACGACGACGTGGTCAGCAGACTGACTGGGTTGTGACCTTCTTAACAAGATCGGCGGACCTTACTCAGGAGTAAGATACGGTCATAGCACTGCCCCATCGACGCGAGGCTGCACACATGACCAACACCCTGCCGGCCAAGAACGGCACGAAGCAGCGCACCACACGCACCGGATCGGAGAGCGCCGTCGGTCTGCAGCGGCACAAGCGAACCGCAACTGACATCGGGCTGGCGCTGATCACCCCGATCGTCGGCCAGGAGTTCCTGGACCGCTACAACCTGCGCGACCCGCTCAACCGCGGCCTGCGATACGGCGTGAAGACGGCGTTCTCGGCCGCCGGCGCGTCCACGCGTCAGTTCAAGCGCGTCCAGCGTCTCGGCAAGCCGGCCACCCGGCTCAAGCCCAGCGGCGCCGACTACTTCGACCTCACCCCCGATGACGACCAGAAGATGATCGTCGAGACAGTCGACGAGTTCGCCGCGGAAATCCTTCGGCCCGCTGCCCACGACGCCGACGCCGCCGCCACGTATCCGAAGGATCTGATCGCGAAGGCAGCCGAACTCGGCGTCACCGCCATCAACGTTCCCGAGGACTTCGACGGCATCGCCGCTCAGCGCAGCACGGTGACCAACGCCCTGGTGGCCGAGGCGCTCGCGTACGGCGACATGGGGTTGGCCCTGCCGATCCTGGCCCCCGGCGGCGTCGCATCGGCACTCACCCACTGGGGCAGCGCCGAGCAGCAAGCCACCTACCTGTCCGAGTTCGCCGGCGAGAACGTTCCGCAGGCCTGTGTGGTGATCGCCGAGCCGCACGCGCTCTTCGACCCCACCGCGCTGAAGACCACCGCAGTGCGCACGCCGAGCGGCTACCGGCTGTCCGGAGTCAAGTCGCTGGTACCGGCCGCAGCAGACGCCGAACTGTTCATCGTCGCCGCCCAATTGAACGGCAAGCCAAGGCTGTTCATCGTCGAGTCGGCCTCGGTGGGTCTCACCGTGACGCCCGACCCGAGCATGGGCATCCGCGCCGCGGCGCTCGGCCGCATCGAACTCGACAACGTCGCGGTGCCGCTCCACAACCGGCTCGGCGACGAGGATGCCGATGCCGCCGAACTCGCCGCGAACTATTCGGAGGCCATCGCCTTGTCCCGGCTCGGCTGGGCGGCGCTCGCGGTCGGCACCTCGCACGCGGTACTCGACTACGTGGTGCCCTACGTCAAGGAGCGCCATGCTTTTGGTGAGCCGGTGGCCCATCGCCAGTCCGTCGCGTTCATGTGCGCCAACATCGCCATCGAACTGGACGGCCTTCGGCTGATCACCTGGCGCGGCGCAGCGCGTGCCGAGCAGGGGCTCTCGTTCGCCCGTGAAGCCGCGCTGGCCAAGCGGATCGGCACCGACAAGGGCATGCAGATCGGCCTCGACGGCGTGCAACTGCTCGGCGGTCACGGATTCACCAAGGAACACCCGGTCGAACGCTGGTACCGCGATCTGCGGGCCATCGGCGTCGCCGAGGGTGTCGTGGTCCTGTAGCGGTCCTTCGACGAAGAAGAACGGAAAACCTGACATGGCAATCAATCTGGAACTACCGAAGAAGCTACGGGCCGTCGTCGAGAAGGGGCATCAGGGGGCCGCCGAGATGCTGCGTCCCATCTCCCGCAAGTACGACATCGCCGAGCACGCCTACCCCGTCGAGCTCGATACCCTGGCCACGTTGTTCGAGGGCATCTCCGAGGCGAACACCATCTCGTTCGCCGGCGCCGAGGCGTTTCGCGACAGCGAGGGCCCGAAGGGTAACGTCAACGGCGGCAACATGTCCGCGGTGCTCAACGTGGTCGAGGTCAGCTGGGGCGACGTCGCGCTCATGCTGTCGATCCCCTTCCAGGGGCTGGGCAACGCCGCGATCTCGGGCGTGGCGACCGACGAGCAACTCGAGCGCCTCGGCAAGGTGTGGGCCGCAATGGCCATCACCGAGAACAGTTTTGGCTCCGACTCGGCCGCGGTGTCGACGACGGCAAAACTCGACGGTGACGAGTACGTGATCAACGGCGAGAAGATCTTCGTCACGGCGGGTTCGCGTGCCAGCCACATCGTGGTGTGGGCGACGCTGGACAAGTCGAAGGGCCGCGCGGCGATCAAGTCGTTCATCGTCCCGCGCGAACACCCCGGCGTGACGGTCGAGCGGCTCGAGCACAAGCTCGGCATCAAGGCGTCCGACACGGCCGTGATCCGCTTCGACAATGCGCGCATCCCGAAGGACAATCTGCTCGGCGACCCGGACATCCACGCCGACAAGGGTTTTGCCGGCGTCATGGAGACCTTCGACAACACGCGGCCCATCGTGGCGGCGATGGCCGTCGGCATCGGCCGCGCCGCACTCGAGGAACTGCGGACCATCCTCACCGAGGCGGGTGTCGAGATCTCGTACGACAAGCCGGCCCACGCCCAGAGCGCGGCCGCCGCAGAGTTCCTGCGCATGGAAGCCGATTGGGAGTCGGGCTACCTGCTGACGCTGCGGTCGGCCTGGCAAGCCGACAACAAGATCCCGAACTCCAAGGAAGCCTCGATGGGCAAGGCCAAGTCCGCAAGGGTCGCCAGCGACATCACCCTCAAGACGGTCGAGCTTGCCGGAACCGCAGGCTATTCCGAGGAAACGCTGCTGGAGAAGTGGGCACGCGACTCGAAGATCCTCGACATCTTCGAGGGCACGCAGCAGATCCAGCAGCTCGTGGTCGCACGCCGGCTGTTGGGCTTGTCGTCGGCCGAACTGAAGTAGCACGGGGCCATGACGTCGACGTGAAGGACGTACCGAACGTTATCGACCACGGCGCGGCCGGAGCGTACTCCGGCCGCGCCGTGGTTCGAGTCGCTAGCGGGTTTTGACGCTCAGCCGATGAGGACGCGCTGCAGGTCGGGCTTCATCTGCTGCAGCTGCTGACCCCAGTACGCCCAGTTGTGCGTGCCGCTGTCCGGGAAGTTGAACACGCCGTTCTTGCCGCCGGCCGCGATGTAGTTGTCCTGGAAGGTCCGGTTGGTGCGGATGGTCAGGCCCTCGAGGAACTTGGCAGGCACGTCGCCGCCACCCAACTCGCTGGGTTGACCGTTGCCGCAGTAGACCCAGAGGCGGGTGTTGTTCGCGACGAGCGTCGGGATCTGAAGCATCGGGTCGTTGCGCTTCCAGCCGCTGTTGGGGTCTTCGGTGGGACCCCACATGTCATTGGCCTTGAAGCCACCGGCGTCGCCCATCGAAATGTTGATCAAGAAGGGCCACGAACCCTCGGACGGGTTCAGGAAGCCCGACAGCGAGGCGGCGTAGATGAACTGCTGCGGGTGGTAGACCGACAAGATCATCGACGCAGATCCGGCCATCGACAGCCCGACCGCGGCGCTGCCGGTCGGCTTCACCTGCTTCTCCGACGACAGGTAGCCGGGCAGTTCCGAGGTGAGGAACGTCTCCCACTTGTACGTCAGGGGCGGGCCCGCCTTGTTGGTGGCCGGCGAGTACCAGTCGGCGTAGAAGCTGGACTGGCCACCGACCGGCATGATGACCGACAGCCCGGAGTCGAGATACCACTCGAACGCCTGGGTGTTGATGTCCCAGCCGTTGAAGTCGTCCTGCGCACGCAGGCCGTCGAGCAGGTACACCGCGGGAGAGTTGGGCCCACCGCTCTGGAACTGGACCTTGATGTCCTTGCCCATGGAGGGTGAGGGCACCATCAGATACTCGACCGGCAGACCGGGGCGTGAGAACGCCCCCGCGGTCCCGGTGCCACCAGCTAGGCCGACCATTCCGGGCAGCACCAGCGCCGCCATGGTCGCACCGAGCAAGCGGCGCGCCCAGCGGCCGCGAATTCTGTCAACGAACATCTACGAGATCCATTCCGTTTGCGGTTACCGCGTAACTCTTCCAAATCCACGGCCAAATGGCCGCACGAGCGGCCCGACGTCGTTATCCGCGGCCGCGCCCGCCCAAAGCTTGGACGGACCAGAGTGTTTACTTGTAAGTAGGCAGTAAAACATGATCCCAGCGCCGCGAGAAACCCTGGGGAGTGTTTCGCGGCGTCAGAAGTGACGAAGTCGACGGCCGTAGGCTGCCGCTCATGGCGAGTACGCACGGCGCCTCCGGCAACAGGTTGTCGGTGGACGACTGGGTCCAGGCGGGTTATGCCATTCTCGCCGCAGAGGGCATAAAGGCGCTGAAGATCGACCGCCTATGCGACCGGCTTGGCGTCACCAAGGGCAGCTTCTATTGGCACTTCGACGGCATGGCCAGCTATCGCGCGGCGCTGATCGGGGCTTGGGGCGAATTGCGCGACGAGGATCGCCGCCACATCGACGAAATGGGCGACGTACCGCCGCGTGAACGCCTGTCGAAGATGATGACGTCGCTGGTCAGCCCCAGGCACTGGACGCTGGAGCGTGCAATGCGCGAATGGGCCCGCTCCGACGAATCGGTGGCGACCAGTGTTCGGGCCGCCGACCGCCGCCTCCTGCGGGCCGTGCGGCAGGCCTTCTTGGACTACGGGTTCGAGGGCGAGGAGGCCGACGTACGCGCCAACGCCACCTTCGCGGCCGGTATCGGCTTCCTGCATCTCTCCGGCGCCACACCGGACGACAGGGACGCCGCCCGCGCCGAGCGGTTCCTGGAGCTCATGCTCGCCGAGTAAGTTTCCATACTAAAAGGTATGGTAGCGTTCTGGCGCATGCACACCCTGGATGCGACGTACGGGATCACCGACGAGTTCGTCGACCGATTGGCGCAGCGCGCACGCGAGGCCGAGGATCTTCGGCGCCTCCCCGCTGCCACGGTCGCCGATCTGACCGCGTCGGGTTTCACCGATCTGCTCGTGCCCCGGCGCTACGGCGGCCTGCAGGCCGACTTCCCCGCGATCCTCGACCCCGTCCGCCGAATGGCCGCTGGCTGCACCTCCAGCGCGTGGACCATCGGCTTCTATGCCTTGCACAACTGGATGCTGGCGCTGTTCGGCGAGCGCGCTCAGGAGGAGGCATTCGGAACGCGGCCATTCCTGGCACCCGCACCACTCGCCCCGACCGGACGGGGCCTGCCGGCCGACGGCGGGATACGGCTGAGCGGTCGGTGGTCGTGGGCGACTGGCGTGATGGACGGCAACTGGATCATCGTCGGCGCGTTGTGTGGACCCGACGACGGGATCTACCCCGCCCTGGCACTGCTGCCCGCGACCGATTTCACCGTCGAGGACGTCTGGCACACCGACGGCATGCGCGCCACGGGTTCCAACGACGTGGTGATCACCGAGGCGTTCGTCCCCGACTACCGCTTGGTGCGCGTCACCGACATCTACGGCGGTACGGCGCCCGGTGCCGGGCTGCACGACTGCACGACCTACCGCTGGCCGATGGTGCCCGCACTGGCCCTGCTCGCGGCAATGCCCGCACTCGGCAGCGCCGAACGCGTCACGGAGCTGTACGCCGAACGCCTGGCGCAACGGGTGCTGGCCTACGAGGGCGTCATGCAGAAGGACAAGCCCATCGCCCAAGCCCACCTCGGTCAGGCCCGCGTGCGGCTACGCGCCCTACGCGGCCTGCTCGCCGACACCGTCGGCGAGATCGAAACTCTGCTTGCCACAGGCGATCCCGTGCCCCGCCCCATGCGCGGCGACGCGCGGCTGGCCGCCGCACACATCGTGCACGAGTCGCGGGCCGTCATCGCCGCGCTGTCGGAGGCGTCCGGCGCGAGCGCGCACCACCTCGACAATCCGTTGCAACGGTTCAAGCGCGACGTCGACGTCATCTCCGGCCACGTCGTGTTCGACTACGACACCAGCAGGGAACTGGCCGGCGCGTTGACACTCGGCATGAAGGTTCCGCGAACCGCCATGGTCTGACAGCCCGTTGACGCATCCCCGACTGCACCTTAAAGTAAAACTGACTTCACCTTTATTTCTGACCGACGACGAGTTGGAGCGGCATGGAATCCTTCGTTCACCTGCGCAAGGGCAAGACGCCGCGACGCCTGCATGCCGACCTCGACGGGCTGAAGGACGACGAGCTCGGCCGCGGCGGATTCACCGGCCGCACAGCCAACATCTATCGGCGCAACGACCCCACCGCGTATCGGGCCAGCGGACCACTGCGGCCCATCGACGTGCTGTCCAGCGAGCTGAAGCCGAGCGACGCGACCGACGCCCACGGCGGTCCCATGCTGATGTTCTCCAACGCCGACTGCCAGGTACTGCTCTCCCGGCGCAGCGAGGCGATGCCGTTCTTCGTCCGCTACGTCGACGGTGACCTACTGTCGTTCGTGCACAAGGGATCCGGGCTGCTGGAGACCGAGTTCGGTCCGTTGCGCTACCGCGAGGGCGACTGGATCTACATGCCGAAGGCCTGCACGTTCCGCCAGGTGCCGGACACGGAGTCGACCCTGGTGATGATCCAGGCCAGTGACGAGTTCCGGGTGCCGCCGGCCGGACAGCTGGGCAGGCACTTCCCGTTCGACCCGTCACAGGCCGTCATACCCGAGCCCGAGCCGATCGACAACGGCGACGGCCCGCAGACCAACGGAGAGTACGAAGTGCGGCTCATCCACGATGGTGGACCCACTTCGCTGTACTACCAACATCATCCGCTCGACGTCGAGGGTTGGCGCGGCGACAACTTCGCGTTCACGTTCAACATCGAGGACTACAACGTCGTGACGTCCGACAGCGTGCACCTGCCTCCGACGGTGCACCTGTTCATGCAGGCCACCGGTGTCTACGTGATGAACTTCCTGCCCAAGCCCGCCGAGGGCAGGCCTGGCACGGAGCGCACGCCGTGGTATCACCGCAACGTCGACTACGACGAGATCGCCTTCTTCCACGGCGGAACGCTGTACGGCATCCCGATGCCGCCCGGCCTCATTTCGCATGCGCCGCAAGGCGTTCACCACGGCGCGCCGGAGAAGGCGCGTGAACGGGCCCGGCGCAAGTTCGACGAGTATTCTCAGGTCGACTGGTCGGTGATCGCGATCGACACCCGCCGCCGACTCGTTCCGTCCGCCGAGGTGCTGGCCAACGACCTGGGGCAGCACCAGTGACGACCACCGAAGCGCCGGTACGCTACGACTACGACCGTATCCCGTATCTCGTTGCCTACCAAAACAACTCGGCAGTCCGCGACGTGTACGGCGGCGTCGCCGAACTCGTCGTGCTGGAGAGCTATCTGCTCAAGCCGAAGGACAAGCCTTCGGATACCGTGCTGGTGTTCATGCACCCGATCGGTGGGGGCGCCTACCTGCCGATGATCAACGGGCTGGCCCGCGCCGGCCACCATGTCATCTACTGCAACAGCCGCTTCCGCGGCACCGACTCCGCGCTGCTGATGGAGAAGGTGGTCGAAGACCTCGGCGAGTGCATCAAGGACGCCAAGAACCGACTAGGTTACGAGAAGGTGGTGCTGGCCGGCTGGAGCGGCGGCGGATCACTGTCGGCGTTCTACCAACAGCAGGCACAGCACCCGACCGTCACCGCCAGCCCGTCGGGTGACGGGCCTGACCTGACCAAGCTGGGGCTGATTCCCGCCGATGGCATCATGCTGCTGGCCGCCCACATCAGCCGCCACGGCACCATGACCGAGTGGCTCGACGCCTCCATCCTCGACGAGGCCGACCCGTCCGAGCGCGATCCGGAACTCGATCTCTACGATCCCGCCAATCCCAACCAGCCGCCGTACACGGCTGAGTTCCTCGCCCGCTACCGCCAGGCTCAGATCGACCGCAACCGGCGA
This sequence comes from Mycobacterium sp. URHB0044, assembly GCF_000620625.1. Taxonomy (GTDB): domain Bacteria; phylum Actinomycetota; class Actinomycetes; order Mycobacteriales; family Mycobacteriaceae; genus Mycobacterium. The sequence continues at coordinate 448,580 of NZ_JIAW01000004.1, forward strand.
ATCACCAAGTGGGTCAAGGAGAAGTTGGCCGAGCTGAGGGCGGCCGGTCGGCCCGATGACGAGTTCGCGTTCGTGGTGCACGGCACCATGGCCGACCCGCGCTGGCTCGATCCGACGGTCGATCCGAACGATCGCACCCCGGGAACCTGCTATCTGGGTGATCCTGCGGTGGTGAACAACAGTCCCGTCGGTCTGGCCCGATTCTGCACGCTACGCAGCTGGCTGTCGCAATGGAGCTACGACGACGCCAACGGCGACGCGCTCAAGGCGGGACCCGACATCGCCGTGCCCGCCCTGGTGATCGGCAACCGCGCCGACGACGCCTGCACGCCCAGCCACACCCACCGGCTGTTCGAGGCGATCGGACACCCCGACAAGGAGATGCACGAGATTCCCGGGGCCAACCACTACTACGCCGGACCCGACCAGCGCGGCGCCCTACGCCAGGCCGTCGGCGTATGCACGGATTGGCTGCAGCGGCACGGGTTTTCGGATCCGGAGGGCAAGAGCGAAGCGACCGGGGAATCGACACTATGATCGCCGGGCCGCTGGACGGAATCCGCGTCATCGAGATAGGCACCTTGATCTCGGGACCGTTCGCGGGGCGTCTGCTCGGCGACATGGGCGCCGAGGTCATCAAGATCGAGCCGCCCGGTTCCCCTGACCCGCTGCGCACCTGGGGTCAGGCCGAGCTCGACGGGCACCACTTCTTCTGGACGGTGCACGCCAGGAACAAGAAGGCCGCCACACTCAACCTGCGCGAGGCCAAGGGGCGCGAACTCTTCCTCGACCTGGTCGAGAAGTCCGACATCATCGTGGAGAACTTCCGGCCAGGCACGCTGGAGAAGTGGGACCTCGGCTACGACGTTCTCCGCGAACGCAATCGGGGCATCGTGCTGGTTCGGGTGTCCGGCTACGGGCAGACCGGACCGGAGGCCCACAAGGCCGGCTATGCGTCGGTGGCCGAGGCCGCCAGCGGACTGCGCTACATGAACGGCTTCCCCGGTGGTCCTCCCCCGCGGCTGGCACTGTCCCTGGGCGACAGCCTTGCCGGCATGTTCGCGGTGCAGGGCGCGCTGGCCGCCCTGTACCGGCGCACGGTCACCGGCGAGGGCCAGATCGTCGACGCCGCACTCACCGAATCCTGCTTGGCCATCCAGGAATCCACCATCCCCGACTACGACGTCGGCGGCGTGGTACGCGGGCCGTCGGGCACCCGGCTGGAGGGCATCGCCCCGTCCAACATCTACCCAACCGCCGACGGCAGCTGGGTGGTGATCGCCGCCAATCAGGACACCGTGTTCCGCAGGCTGTGCGGCGCAATGGACCAGCCCGCGCTGGCGACCGACGAACGCTTCGCCAACCACGTTGCGCGCGGCCGCAATCAGGATGAACTGGACAAGATCATCGCGGCATGGGCCGCCGAGCGGCAGCCCGAAGACGTCATCTCGACGCTGAGCGCGGCAGGCGTGATCAGCGGGCCGATCAACACCGTCGCCGAAGTCGTGGACGACCCGCAGCTGCGGTCGCGCGGCATGCTCGCCGACCACTGGGACGAGCGGATCGGGCGCAACGTATTGGGCCCCGGCGTGGTGCCCGTGCTGTCGGAGACACCGGGCACCATCCGCAACGCCGGCTCCGCCGAGCCCGGCCAGCACAACCTCGAGGTCTACGGCGAACTGCTCGGCAGGCCCGCCGAGGAACTCGAGGCACTGCGGACGGAGGGGATCCTATGAGCCTGCCCGACCATGTCACGATTCGCGAGGTCTGTCTGCGCGACGGTCTGCAGATCGAGGACCCGATTCCGTTGGCGGCCAAGCTCGAACTGCTCGAGGCCGTGGTGGCGACCGGCGTTCGCGAAATCGAGGCGACGGCGTTCGTGTCGCCGTCCAAGGTGCCCGCCCTGGCCGACGCCGCAGCACTCGCCGCCGAACTGCCACGGTTGCGTCAGGCGCACGGCATCGAGTTCTCCGCCCTAGTCGCGGGTCCGGGCGGGGCGGGCAGGGCCGTCGCCGCGGGCATGGGCTCCATCGAATACGTGGTGTCCGCCGCCGACGGGCACAGCCAGGCCAACGTTGGGCGGTCGACCGCCGACTCGACCCACCTGATCGCCGACATCGCCCGCATCGCGCATGAGAACGGCGCGACCATCGAAGTCATCATCGCCACGGCGTGGGACTGCCCGTTCGACGGACCCACCGACCCGCAGCGCGTCGTCGACATCGCCACGGCCGCCGTCGAGATCGGCGTCGACCGGGTGGCGATCGCCGACACCATCGGCACCACTACGCCGCGCCGGGTGACGACGTTGATCGACCGTCTCCGTCCGGTGATCGGCGACCTGCCGCTCGGCGCGCACTTCCACAACACCCGCGGCGCGGGGCTGGCCAGTGCCTATGCCGCCGTCGTCGCAGGCGTCAGGCGGCTGGATGCGTCGGTCGGCGGACTGGGCGGTTGTCCGTTCGCGCCTGGCGCCAGCGGAAACATAGCCACGGAGGACCTGGTGTACCTGTTGCGCGACAGCGGGATCGGCGTGGACGTCGACCTGCAAGCAGCGATTCACGCCGCAGGTGTCGCCCGTAAGGCCGTCGGCCACGACCTGCCAAGCGCGCTGCTGCGTGCCGGTGATCGCATCCTGAGTTGAGCGGCACCGTGCCTCGAGAGACGTTCACCGCAAAGGGCCACCAGACCCGTGAGGCCATCGAACAGGCCGCACGGAAGCTGTTCGCCGAACGGGGTTTCCACGGCACCACGCTCGCCGACATCACGTCCGCTGCGGGCAGGTCGCCCGCGGCGTTCTACCGCTACTACGCCGACAAGGAAGATCTGCTCGCGGTCCTGGCCGACTCCTTCCTGCGCGACGTGGTCGCCCCTGCGGGCCAGCTCGTGCACCTGCCCGAATCCCCCGACGACACGGAGTTCTTCGTCGCCGCGGTCACCGGTTACTGGAACATGTTCAAGCAGAACATCGGCATCATGGTTGCCGTGGACAATCTGGCGGCCGTCGAACAACGATTCGCCGTCCTGCAGAACGAGTTTCGCCGGTTCGGCATCGACATCGTGCGCGCCTCCGTGCTGCGCGCCCAGGAGCAGGGGTTCGCCCATGACGTCGACCCCGAGCACACGGCCCTGGCCATCTCGCTGCTGTTCGAGCGGTTCACCACCGTCTACCTCCGGCCCGACACCGCCGCCTTCGGTGTGGTCACCACCGACGAGAATGCGGTGCGAACGCTGGCGACGATTTGGAAGAAGACGCTGTACGGGTACTGACCGAGTCGGACCACCAGAAAGGGATCACCGTGGATTTCGCCCTGCCGGACCACCTTCCGGGCGTGCTGGCCGAGATGGACGCCTTCATCGACGCCGAGATCAAGCCGCTGGAAGCCGAGCACATGCAGTACTTCGACCGGCGCCGCGAATTCGCGCGCACCGACCTGGAGAACGGTGGCATCCCTGCCAGGGCGTGGGAGGACCTGCTCGACGAGATGCGCCGCCGCGCCGACGCGGCGGGCTGGCTGCGGTATGGCCTGCCCACGGAGTTCGGCGGCCGCGACGGCAGCAACCTCGACATGGCCGTCATCCGGGAACATCTGGCGCACAGGGGCCTTGGCCTGCACAACGACCTGCAGGACGAGTCCTCAATCGTCGGCAATTTTCCACAGGTCATCATGATGGACCGGTTCGGCACCGACGAGCAGAAGGCCCAGTGGTGCGACGCGCTGATCACCGGCGAACGGTCGATGGCGTTCGGCCTTTCGGAGCCGGACCACGGCTCGGACGCCACCTGGCTGGAGACGCGGGCCGACCGCGACGGCGACGACTGGGTGATCAACGGCAACAAGCGCTGGAACACCGGCGTGCACCGCGCCACCCATGACCTCATCTTCGCCCGCACCTCGGGTGAGCCGGGCCAGGCCCGCGGCATCACCGCCTTCCTCGTCCCCACCGACACGCCCGGCTTCACCGTGCCGTACTACTGGTGGACGTTCAACATGCCAAGCGACCACGGCGAAGTGGAGTTGCGCGACGTCCGGGTGCCCGCCGACGCCGTACTCGGTGAGGTCGACCACGGCCTCGAGGTGGGCCAGACGTTCCTGCACGAGAACCGGATCCGGCAGGCAGCGAGCAGTCTCGGCGCCGCCCAGTACTGCATCGACCGCGCAGTCGAATACGCCTCGGAGCGCAAGGTCTTCGGCAAGCCGCTTTCCGTGAATCAGGCCGTGCAATGGCCACTCGTCGAACTGCAGACCGAGGCACAGATGGTGCGCCTGCTGGTCTACTACGCGGCCACGCACCTCGATTCGAATCACCACATGGAGGTCAGCGACAAGGTGTCGATGGCCAACTACCGCGCCAACCGGTTGGTGTGCGACGCCGCCGACCGGGCGATGCAGATCCACGGCGGCGTCGGCTACAGCAGGCACGCGCCGTTCGAGCACATCTACCGGCATCACCGCCGCTACCGAATCACGGAGGGAGCAGAAGAGATTCAGATCCGGCGGGTGGCCCAGCGGATGTTCAAGTTCGGCCGGTCTGCCACGTGATCGAGCCGCCCGCCTCCGCGCTGGCTGCGGTGTTGCGGCCCTCGCTCGGTGACGTGCAGATCGCCAACCTGCGGGTGCTCACCGGCGGCGCGAGCCGCGCCACCTGGGCGTTTGACGCCGTCACCGGCGATGCGTCGCGGGCGCTGATCCTGCGCAGCGGCCCGCCCGACGAGGTGCACGCGGGCATGCTGCTCGAAGCGCGCGCGCAAAGGCTGGCGGCAGTCGCGGGCGCTCCGGTACCCGAGGTGCTCGTCGCCGAGGAGTCGACCGCCGCGCTCGGCGCCCCCTTCCTGATCGGCGGTTTCATCGCAGGCGAGACGATCCCGCGCCGCATCCTGCGGGCGCTCGACGCCGGCGATCGCATCCATCTGCTCGAGCAGTGCGCAGCGGCGCTCGCCGCCATTCACCGTGCGGACCTCACCGAGGCCGACATCCCCGCACAGGACCAGCTCGCCACCTGGCGCGAGTGGCTCGACGAAATGGGCGATACCACTGCGACATTCGAGTGGACCATCCGCTGGCTCGCGATGAACCGTCCCCCGCCGACGCAGCGGGTGCTGGTGCACGGCGACTTCCGGATGGGCAACCTCATCATCGACACCGACGCGGCACCGGCGAACCTGGCCGCCGTCCTCGACTGGGAGCTCACCCATACCGGCGAGGCGGCCGAGGACCTGGCCTGGTTCTGCATCAGGGCATGGCGGTTCGGCGCAGCCAGTGACCTCGGGGCGGGCGGGCTCGGCAGCATCGACGACTTCCTCGCCGCCTACGAGGCGGCCGGCGGCGCGGCCGTCGACCGCACCGCATTCCGGTGGTGGCTGGTGCTCGCGACGCTGCGGTGGGGTGTCATCTGCCGCTACCAGGCGCACCGCCACCTGTCGGGGCAGAATCGCTCGGTCGAACTCGCCGCGATCGGCCGCCGGGTCTGCGAGACCGAGTTCGACCTGCTGCAGCTTTTGGAGCAAGCCTCGTGACCGGGTTGCACAACCGGCCCACCGCTGCCGAACTCGTCGCGGCCGTCGCCGAGTTCCTGGAGTCCGACGTCCGGGACGCCACTGGGCCCAATGGTCGGCTCGCCGACGAAGGCCAGGTCAACTTCCACGCCCGCGTCGCCGCCAACGTCCTGCGCACCGTCGAACGCGAACTGACGTCCGAATCCGACGCCGCAGCACCCCGCGCCGCGCTGGCCACGCTCGGCTTCGCCGACGAAGCGACGCTGGCGGCCGCCATCCGCGCGGGCGGCCTCGACGACCGTCGTGACGAAGTCACCACGTGCCTGCGCGAGCTCGTCCGCCACCGACTCGCCGTCGCCCACCCCGGTTATGAGCGGGAGTGAACGCTCAGAGTCGACGGGCCCGCGCCAGCCACGCGGGCTCGTCGACGTGCGCCCCCACGGGAAGCCCGAGCGCTTCGGCATGCGCCTCCCCCACGACGCCGCGGTACGTCGTCTCGTCGAGCGCCTCGAGGTCCCAACCGTCGGCGAAGGCGTCGCGGATCGTTGCCTCGCTGACCTCCGGGCCGAATCCGCGGCCCTTGTCGGACAGCGCGAGCACGTGAACGCGGGCACCCGCAGGACAGATCCCGCGCAGGCTGTCGACGTATCTGGCCCGGTCGGCGTCGTCGAAGACGTGGAAGAGGGCGCTGTCCAGAACGGTGTCGTACCGTCCGTCGAGCGCCATCGCGTCCGCGACCTCGAAGCGCGCATCCACGCCACGGGCTTCGGCGTTCTCGCGCGCCCGGGCAACGGCGTGCGGGGCGTAGTCGACACCGAGTACGTCGTAGCCGAGGCGGGTGAGCAGGATCGTGTGTTCCCCGGCGCCACAACCGATGTCGAGTACCTTCCCACGCACCCATCCCGCGCGCTCCAGGGCGACGACTGCGGGTTGCGGTTCACCGATCACCCATGGCGGCGTGCCGTCGCGGTAGGCGTCGTCGAACAGGGACTTTTGGGGAGTCGTTTCCGTCATGGGACCACTGTCGTACCTGAACTGCTCTTGAGGTCAACCGTCTAACATCACCGAAGGACAGGAGCGACATGACGATCGTCGACCACCGACGCGAAGAGCTGGCCAACCGGCTCTTCGCGGCCATCGAACGCAGTGACACCGCGGCCATCGAGAGCATGTGGGCCGAGGACGTCAAGGTGTGGCACACGGGCGACGCGCGCGACAATGATCGCGCGAGGGCGCTGAAGGTGATTCGCTGGTTCATCGACAACACGACCAGGCGCGGCTACGAGGTTCTGGACCGACGTTTCTTCGACGGCGGTTTCGTGCAACAACACGTTCTGCGCGCCGACGCAATCAATGGCGCGTCGATCACCCTGCGGGTCTGCATCGTGATCATGGTCGAGGACGGCCTGATCACCCGCATCGACGAGTACTTCGACCCGGCCGACATGGCCGCACTACTGAGGAGCCCGAGATGACCACCGCATCCGACCTCATCGCCAACGCCAAGACCGGCGCCACGTGGACCCTCGATCCAGGCCGTTCGACGATGACGTTCAAGACCAAGACGATGTGGGGCCTGGCCACCGTCAAGGGCACGTTCAGCGACGTCGACGGCACCGGGCAGGTCACCGCGGACCAGACGATCACCGGCCAGCTGCGCATCGGCGCGGCCTCGCTGGCGACCGGCATCGGGAAACGCGACGAGCACCTGCGCTCGGCGGACTTCTTCGACGTCGAGAAGCATCCCGCCATCAGCCTGCAGGTGCATGGGGCGACGGTCACGGGCGACACGCTCAGGCTCGACGCCACGCTCACCGTCAAGCAGATCGAGCGCCGTCTCGACCTGCCCGCGACCGCGCGGCTGCTCGACGACGGTGCCGTGCAGATCACCACCCACGCCGAGATCAACCGCAAGGAATTCGGCTGCGACGGCAACATGCTCGGCATGATCCCGGACACCACGCGCCTGGAAGGTGAGGCCGTATTCACGCCGCCGAGCGGGGACGCGCCGTAGCATCGGCTGCGTGCCCGACTCGCCACTGCGGATCCTGGTCTACAGCGACAACGCGCTCACCCGCGACCAGGTCCGCTCGGCGCTCGGCAGGCGCGTCCACCCCGATCTGCCAGAACTGACCTACCTGGACGTCGCGACGGCACCGGTGGTGATCAAGAACCTCGACGAGGGTGGCATCGACCTGGCGATCCTGGACGGCGAGGCGACGCCGACCGGCGGTTTGGGGCTGGCCAAACAACTCAAGGACGAGGTCGCCGACTGCCCGCCGATCCTGGTGCTGACCGGGCGTCCCGACGACGCGTGGCTGGCATCGTGGTCGCGTGCCGAGGCCGCCGTGTCCCACCCGATCGACCCGATCCGGCTGGGCGAGGCCGTGGCGGCGCTGTTGCGGCCCGCAGTTCACTAACCAGCACGAAATAACCTGGGGCCGTTCACTCTTCGCGTCGTGCGCGGGCGAGGAAGCAGACCGCCAGTGATCAAACTTGATCCTATCCAAAAGGTGTCGAGCCAACCGTTAACGTGACTAAGCTGTGTGCTAGCTCACATCGACAGCCCAACGAGGGAGCAGCGCCGCGGCATGAATGCTTACCTACCCATCCTGGTGCTCGGTGCCGTCGCGGCCGCATTCGCGGTGGTCTCGGTGGTCATCGCCACGGTCATCGGGCCGCGGCGCTACAACCGGGCCAAACTCGAGGCCTACGAGTGCGGGATCGAACCCATGGCACCGGGGTCCCCCGGCCACGAAACCACCGGCCAGCGGTTTCCGGTGAAGTACTACCTGACGGCGATGTTGTTCATCGTGTTCGACATCGAGATCGTCTTCTTGTATCCGTGGGCGGTGGCGTTCGATTCGTTGGGCCTGTTCGCGGTGGTGGAGATGCTGCTGTTCATGCTGACGGTGTTCGTCGCCTACGCGTATGTGTGGCGGCGCGGCGGATTGAGTTGGGATTGATCTGATGGGTCTCGAGGAGCAGTTGCCGGGTGGCATCTTGTTGTCGACGGTGGAGAAGGTCGCCGGCTACGTGCGCAAGGGGTCGTTGTGGCCGGCCACGTTCGGGTTGGCGTGTTGTGCCATCGAGATGATGGCCACGGCCGGACCGCGTTTCGACATCGCCCGCTTCGGGATGGAACGCTTCTCCGCCACCCCGCGCCAGGCGGATCTGATGATCGTGGCGGGCCGGGTCAGCCAGAAGATGGCGCCGGTGCTGCGGCAGGTGTATGACCAGATGGCCGAGCCGAAATGGGTTCTGGCGATGGGGGTCTGCGCCTCCTCGGGCGGCATGTTCAACAACTACGCCATCGTGCAAGGCGTCGATCACGTCGTCCCGGTCGACATCTACCTGCCCGGCTGCCCACCGCGACCGGAGATGCTGCTCAACGCCATCCTCAAACTGCACGACAAGATCGCCGAAATGCCGTTGGGCGTCAACCGCACCGAGGCCATCGCCGCCGCCGAAGCCGCGGCACTCGCATCGCGGCCGACCATCGAGTTCACCGGACTGCTCCGCAAATGACCGAGGACGACACCACCAACGCTGCTGCGGCGTCACCGGATTCGGAGGTGATCGGGGTGCGGCGCGGCAGCTTCGGGATCACCGG
>NZ_JIAW01000005.1 GCF_000620625.1 Mycobacterium sp. URHB0044
CCGTCCTGATCGAGCAGGAAGACGGTGCGTTTCACCGTGTCGGCGAGCTGCTTCGGTCCGGTGCCGACGGCCGTGCGGACCCAGTCCACTTCGATCTGGCTGCGGGTGGGGGTGTCGACGAAGCTGGGGAGTTTGGCGATGCCTTTGCGGATCTCCTTGACGTGCTCTTCGGTCAAAAACCCCAACGCTTGCGCAGCAGCGGTCGCGGGCAGCACGGGTCCCAGCGGCTCCCCGGACAACGCGCGCCGCGGTCCCAACAGCGTCGCTTCGGTGAGCCGGCGGCTGGCCTCGGCGCCCGACAGCCGCCAGCGGGTCATGAGCACCTCCCGCCACGACTTGGCGCCCAACTCCCGCGGGGTGGTTTGGCCTTGCAGTTGGGTCAGCATGCGGTGGCGTTGGGCGGGCAGCTGACACGCCACCGCCTCCAGTTCGTCCATCTCCCGCATCAGGTCACCGTGGGTCAGGGTGTCGATGGCGCAGGCGGCGAGCTCGTCGTATGCGGCACGAAAAGCGGCGACCCTCGCCCGGAGCACCTCTGCCTGCATGATTCGAACGTATGTTCGGACTCTAAGGGTTTGGCGGCGGCGTTCATGAGGAAACTCGAAGGGAAAGTTGAGCCTCAAGTGGCCGCTGAAACCCAAGTGACACAAGAGATCTCACTGATACGCGAGCGCGCGCAAACTCCCGCCGCCCGGTCGGCCCGCTACAGGACCACGAACCAGATGGCGATGTAGTGGCAGATCGCCGCGGCGGCGGTGAAGGCGTGGAAGAACTCGTGATAGCCGAACGTCCGCGGCCAGGGATTCGGCCAGCGGATCCCATAGAAGACGGCCCCGATGTTGTACAGCACACCGCCTGCCGCGAGAAGGACGACGGCGGCCAGCCCGGCACCGGCCAGCAGCGTGCCCGCGAACCAGATCGCCGTGTAGCCGAGCAGTAGGTACAGCGGCACTCCGACCCACCGCGGGGCCGAGGGCCACAACATCTTGAGCGCCACGCCTGCTGTTGCCCCGCCCCACACCATGAGCAGAACCCGGTCCCCGGTGGCGGGTGGCATCGACAACAGGCAGAACGGGGTGAAGCTGCCCGCGATGAACACGAAGATCAGCGAGTGATCGATGCGCTTCATCCACTTCAGCGTGGTGGGGGAGTGCCAGTGCACGCGGTGGTAGAGAGCGCTGAAGCTGAACATCGCGACGATGGTCGTGGTGTAGATCAGGGCCGCCCAGACCGCCTCCGACGACGACGCGATCAATGCGGCCGTCACCAGTGCGCCGCCGGCCACGACCGCGGCGGCCGCTGAGCAGAAGTGGATCCAGCCGCGAGCACGGGGCCTGCCGAGGAAGTCGGTGACCGTGTCGGCGAGAACTTGGGGCAGGTCGTCGTCGACGCCGGTGTTCTGCGGCAGATCGTCGTCGAGGCCAGGAGGTGCCCAGCCGTCCGGGTAGGAAGGCGGTTGCGGGTCGGCTCGCCCGGAGATCGTCGTACTTGTCGCCGATGAGCGATCGTTCAGGAGAACTCCGGTGTCGAGGTGCTGGCCCTCGTGCCTGCGCCAGGGCCATCGCAAACGCGACGACACAGGGCGAGCGTACAGGCGGTACTTGGCCGCACGGTGCCGCGCAGAGTGTGCGTCCTGTCGCGATTTGGTCTCAGGCGGGCTGCGCGCCGCGCCGTCGCGCGAGCGCCTTGATGTCCTCTGGCAGCGCGTCCACGTGAAGTAGCTGGGGCAACAGGGCGGGTTCGCTCAAGACTGCGCGGAAGACCGTTGCGACGGTGATGTCGTGGTCGGGGCGGTGCGACACGACGACCGGGTCGCCGGCGCGCACGGTCCCCGGCGTGATCACCCGCAGATACGCGCCGGGGATCGCCGCCTTGGTAAAGGTCTTGATCAGGCCCGGAATCTCGAGAAAGGCCGCGAAGGTTCGGCACGGGGTGCGGGGAGATGTGACTTCCAGCACTAGACCGTCCGACCCGACATGCCAACGCTCACCGATCCGGGCGCCCGTCACGTCGATTCCGGACGTCGTCAGGTTCTCGCCGAAGTTGCCGTTCCCCAGCGTGCGCCCCAGCCGCTCTTGCCAGTCGTCGAGGTCTTCGCGCGCGTACGCGTACACGGCCTGGTCGTCGCCGCCGTGCAGCTTCTTGTTGCCGATGACGTCGGTGTCGAGGCCGCTGCCGATCCCGCCACGCTTGGGCCCTGGCGACCTGACCGCGACCGGCTGATCCGTCGGGATCTTGTCGATGCCGGTGAGCGCCGAGGGCTTGTCGGGGTTGGACCGCGGCCGGGCGAGATTGACCGTCAAGACACGTGGCATGGCGTCAAGACTAGGACGATGTCGGGCCGCCGGCCTCTTGCGGCCAGTCGTGTCTGGGCAACCGCAGCGATGACGGCGTCCAGTCCGGCCACGACGGCGAGCCGACCGCGATGCCGCCGCTGAATTGGGCGACGATCCGCGGACCTTGCCTGCGTGAATTGTCGTAGATCGTCGCGGTGTCCGACCCGGTGATGGCGGTGACGACCAGCGGCCACAACCGGCGGTGCCGATCCCGAATCTTGTTCTCCGGCACGTCGTGTCCGCCTGCGAGCACGCGGCGCTTGACGCGCTCGACGGCGAGGTCCTCGGGGATCATGACGACGTGCAGGGCGACGGTGAAGTCAGCGGCTCGGGCGGTGCGCAGCAGTTCGAGTTTGGAGGGATGCGAGAACACCGTCTCGGCGATGAACGACCGGCCCAACTCGATGAGTTTGGCCCGGGTTTCCGCCGCCACTCGGGCGGCGTCGTAGGCATGTGACAGCGGATCGTCGGGCCAGCGTTGCTTGGCGATCTCGTCGGCGTTGACGAACACGCTGCGGGGCAGCAGCGGCGCGAGCGTCAGGGCGACGAACGTCGACTTTCCCGCCCCGTTCGGCCCGACGACGAGGTCAAGGCGCTTCACGGGCGGTGCCGCGCGGCGGCGGGTGCGGCGTCACCGTTCAGCGCTCGGCCATCTCAGTGCTCGGCCATCAGAACGGCCGACGTACCGTCCGGCCAGTACTCGACGATCTGCCCGTCGTCGTTCAGCGCGACCATCGTGATGCCCCGCGCGGCGAGGACGTCCCCATAGTTGGTGCGCGAGAGGTTCTCTTCGATGGCGGCGGAGATCTCGGCGTTGAAGACGACGCCCTCCTCGACGGTCAGGTCGTTGGTGTCGAGGTCACCGGCGAGTGCCGCTTCCACCCGGCGCCGGGATGCGGTGTGCTGGCTCGATACGGCGCGGCCCACGCGTGCCCAATGGTCCAGCTGTTGCTTGGCCGAGCGACTCTGGCGGGCGCCTTCGGTGGTGGCGCTGTCCATCAGGTCTGCGGCGACTCGGGTGACGCGGTCTGCTACCTCGGACATCAGGGCACCTCCAGGGTATGTAGCAATCTGTAACACAGTGTAGCAAGTTGCTACAGGGCTGGCTCGTCAGATGCCTTCGAGCGCGAGGCGGGCGTCGCTGGACTCCACGTCGAGCAGCGCACGCTTGGCGGCCATTCCGCCGGCGTATCCGGTGAGGGCGCCGTCTGCGGCGAGCACGCGGTGGCACGGCACGACGATCAGCACCCGGTTGCGGGCCAGGGCGCCGCCGACCTTGCGGGCATCGGCCGCGGTGCGACCCATGCGCTGCGCGATCGCCCCGTAAGTCGTCGTCTCGCCGTAACCGGTCGTGGCGAGAACGTCCCGCAGGACGTCGGCGTCGAATCTGGTCGTGCCCGACCAGTCGACGGGGACGGTGAATGCGCGACGGAGTCCGGCGAGGTATTCGTCGATCTGACTCCGGGCGTCTACGACATGGGCATGCGCCGTACCGGTGGCTGCAAAGGCCGGCGCTTCGGTCTCCTCGGTGAAGGCGACCCGCGTGAGGCCGGCATCGCTCGCCTCGATGACGAGGTTGCCGATTCGAGTGGCGTGCACCGTCCGTGCAATCGTCGTGTCCATCATGGTTCTTCGCTCCCGTCGTTGAGGTTGTCGTCGGGTAGACGGCGATGCCGGCCGGAATGTGAGATCGCCGCCTTCCAAGTGGCGTACTGCTCGGGCAGGCACACCGCGCAGGGGCGGTAACCCGCCGCGAGGGCCGTCTCCTGGTCGGCGAAGAAGACCCGGTGCTGCACGTAACCGCCACGCGCGATGGCCCGTTGGGCGGCGGGGCAGTCGAGCCTTCCGAAGAGCTTTCCGCGTCGATGGCCGCCGAGGCGCCCAGGAGTCTGACTTGCGAACGGCCGGCCGTCGGCGTCGGTCAGCACGAACATGGTGTCCTACTTGGTCATTCGGCGTCGTGCAGGACCAGGCCGAGCGTGTGTCTGCGGCCAGATCGGATTCGGCTGACCCCGTGCCGTACCGGTGACCGCGACCATCCCCGCTTCGTCGGCGACGGACGGTCACGGGTGGTGAAGATCAGCCCGTGGCCGCGTTCGAGCACGGTCACCGTTCCCTTCGACTGGGCACGGGCTCGCTGCTCGACGAGCAGGAACTCGCCGCCGGTGTGGTCGATGCCCGGCCGGTCGAGCCCGACCACGACCTGAAGCGGAAAGACGAGGTCGCCGTACAGGTCTCGATGCAGTGCATTCCAGTCACCGGCGCCGTAGCGCAGCAGGATCGGGGTCGGTTTGCGCTGCCCGGCCGCATGGCAGGCGTCGAGCCAGTCGTCGAAGTCATCGGGCCACGGTGCCGGGTCACCGAGGCGGTCGGCCCACTCCCGCGCGATCGGGAGCAGGCGGCGATAGAACGCGGCGCGCATCTGCATGATCGAATCCGGCACTGGTTGACCGAAGTAGCGGTACGTGCCTTGCCCGAATCGGTACCTCGCCATGTCGATCGTCGAACGGAACAGCCGGTCCTGATCCCACATCGAGGTCAACTCGGCGCACTCCTGTGCGGTGAGGATCTGCCCGGTCTGCGCGCAGCCGAACTCGTCGATCTCCGCGGTGAGCGTGGACCAGTCCTGTGCGGCGATACGCTCGGCCACAGTCGTTTTCGTCATCGTGGATGTCATGCTGCCTCCAAGGTCAGGAGAGTTTGCTTGGCGTCGGCGCCGCCGACGTACTGGCCGATCGAGCCGTCCGTCCGGACCACCCGATGGCACGGGATCACCAGCGGCAGCGGGTTGCGTGCACAGGCACTGCCGACGGCACGCACGGCGCGCGGGTTTCCGATCGCGGCGGCGACGGCGGCATAGCTCTCGCGATGCCCGAAGCCGATTTCGCGGAGATGCTCGATCACCTGGCGGCGGAACCCGTCGGCGAGCCGCATGTCCAACGGAAGGTCGAACTGCGTGCGGCTGCCGTTGAAGTACTCGTCGATCTCCCGTGCGGCGGCATCCAGTCGGGCGGGTGCCCGCAAGATCCGCGGGCTGACCTTGTCGGCGAGCGCGCTGAGGACGGCATCGTGGCCTTCGATGGCGTACGCGACGCGGACGAGACCGACGGGTGTCGCCGCGAGCAACAGCGACCCGAGTGGGGTGTCGAGCGTCCGGTATCCCACGTCCAGTAGGTCCGCGGTCTCGGCGTCGCGTTCGAGGCGACGGTGCAACCGGGCGAGCGTGGCGGCGTCGTTGCCGCCCAAGGCGTCGAAGAGGTTGTCGAGTTTCGTCATGGCTTGTCCTTCGGGTAGATCCGTCTCAGCGTCTTGATGCCGTCGGCGGCGGCTCTGCGCGCGGCCTCGGGGGAGTTGCCCAGCAGTTCGGCGATCTCGGCGTGTGGCAGCCCGGCGAGATGGTGGTAGGCCACGGCCTTGCGCTGTTTGTCGGGCAGCGATTCCAGCGCCGCCCACAGATCGGGGTGGTCGGCCGATGAGCTCCCCGACTGTGCGCGCGGTTCGGGAAGCGTTTCGGCGGGCACCGGTGCACGCGAGATCGTGCGTCCCACGTCGATCGCTCGGCGGTGGGCGATGGTGACCAGCCAGGCTTCGACGTTGGCGTCGGGATCGAGGTTCGGATAGGCGCGCATGGCCGAGATGAACGTCTCCGACCAGGCATCGTCGGCGTCGACGGGCCCGAGTACGGCGCGGCACACGCGCAATACCATCGGGCCGTATTCGGCCACTAAGTCCTCGAACGGTCGCACACTCACATCCTGTAGACGCATCCCAGCGTTGAGATGTGAGATCGACTCAACCAGGTGGTGAGCACTGCGTGGCTTCGACGGAGCGGGCGGTTTCGACGACGACGCGGGCCGTCCTGACCAGCGCAGTGCGCTGCGTTGCCGACAGGGGAGCGGTGACGACAGTCAGGGCGTCCCGGATCTCGGCCGCGCCCTCGCGGGCGAGCTCGCGGCCCAGGGCGGTGATCACCACGCGTACCCCGCGCCCGTCGCTGGGGTTCGTCTCACGGCGCACCATGCCACGCCGTTCGGCACGGTCGATCAGCCCCGTCACGCTGGACTTGTCGAGCCCGAGGCGTTGCGCGAGCTGCTGCATGCTCGGTTCGTGGTCACGCAGGATGCCAAGCAGGCGAAGCTGGGTGAGTGACAGGTCGTGCTTGGCCCCGGTGCGGGTCAGGACGCCCTGGATGACGAATGACAGTTCCGCCAACGCGTCGACGAACTCGTCGGCGCCTGCCAGCCGCGCCCGTCGAGCCGCCGGATCGTCGATGTCCACCGGCCGAGCCTACCGCGACTTAGTTTGTGGCACCAACCAATATGTTGGTGGTACAAACTAAATGTGAGTCCGCGCCGACAGTCCCGCCCTTCACGGACGGTCGGCGTGATCCTGTTGGTCTTGCTGGCGCTGATCTGCGTACCCGCGGCAGTGGCAGGCGCCGACGGGATGGGTTCGGACACCGACATTCACGTGGCCCAGACGTTGGGCGGCCGGGAGTTGACGGTGACGATCCGCCGCGTCGGTCCGGTGCTGGGGCCGCTGCACGTCGACGTCGTCACCCATCGCGGCGACGCGCCGGGAGCACTGCAGCTCACCGCGACCGCGGCCGGCGCGACCACCAGCACCGCACGCGTGGACCTCGGCCCGCAGCCCGGCATCTACTCGGCCACGTTGAACGTCGACCGGGCCGGCCCGTGGGAACTGCTCGTCGACGACGGGACGACCGTCGGCCGGATTCCTTTTCTCATTCCGGCGCAAGTCACCCCGCCGTGGAAGAAGGCCAGCGACTACGGGTTCTTCGTTGCCGGCGTACTGCTGATCGTCTCGCTGGCCGTGACACTGCGGTTCCGCCGAAACTGGGCCGCACTGGTCCCGGCGACCGGCATGGTCGTCGCGTTGACGGTCGCGGTCACCGGCGCCATGTTGTCGGCGTATTCACCGCCCCCGCCGCAGCCCGGTCACGACCTGGATCCCACGCTCGAGAACGTCAACGACCCGTATGCCCGGGTCGCGGCGAATTCCCTGACCCCGACGGACTATTCGCGCCCGCCGGTCAACCTTTCGGTGTCCCGAACGCCTGCCCCGAATGGCCGGTCGACGCTGCATCTTCAGCTGATCGATTCGGCGACCGGCCGCCCCGCCGACGACTTGCTGATTCATCACGGCGCACTGATCCATCTGATCGTGGTGTTGCCGTCGGGCGCCATGTTCCATCTGCATCCCGTCCGCGTCGCACCCGGTCGCTACGAGGTGCAACTCGAACAAGGTGAACGCGGCACCTACGCGATGGCCGCCGAAGTCGCGCGCCGCGGCGGCGGGGTTCAGCTGCTGCGGGCCTCGGTCGACGCCGACATCCCCGGCTCACCCCCAGCCCCGGGCCCCGCGACACCGTCGCCGGGACGGATCACCGCCACGGTGGCGCCGGCCGGGAGTCCCAGCACCGTCCGAGCTCGATTCGGGGACGGGTCCGATCTGCAGCCGTGGCTCGGCATGGCCGGACACATGATGGTGGTGGGCCCGCTACCCGACGGCCCCGACGTCGGCAAAGTGGCTCTCGGAGCACCGATTTGGTCACACGTACATGCCATGGTGCCGGCCACTCCGGGATCGGCCGGCGGGCAGCCAGACGAATCAGTGGCTCGCTACGGACCCGAGGTCGATTTCACGTACACCTTCGCACTCCCTGGTCGGTACAAAGTGTGGGTGCAGGCCGAACGCGACTACGCCATCCTCACCGCGCCTACCGAAGTCGAGGTTCCCCGACCATGAACCGCCAGCGTCTGCTCGTCGTCGTTGCGATTGCCGTCGCCGTGATCGGTGCCGGAGTCTGGCTCCTGTGGCCCACCGCGAAGGACTCGACCACGTCGGCCGCCACCGCCGGCCCCTATCTGGTACGCGTGGTCGGAGATCCGCCCAAGGTCGGTGTCGGCACGCTCACCGTCGAGGTATCCGGCGACGGACGGGCACCGGAATCGGTAACCTTCGAGCCCGCCATGCCCCAAATGGGCCACGCCGCAACACCCGTCGCGGCCACCCAGGAGAGCCCGGGGCGTTACCGCGCCGACGTCGACCTGTCGATGCCAGGGCAGTGGGAGATCACCGTGCGCATTGCGGCGGCCGGTCAGGTCCACGAAGCAGTTCTGAGCGTTACCACCAGCGGCTGATGATCACACCAGGGAAGGACTCATCGTCATGACACTTGCAGACGAGGCCGAGCGGCAGGGGGCAGGCCCCGCGACGGGGTCGTCGGGCGTCGTGCCCGCGTTCGTGATGCTGGTCGGAACTCTGATCTCGTTCTCGGGATTGGCGTGGGACATCGGCTGGCACACCGACGTTGGGCCGGACAGCTTCTTCACGCTGCCGCACCTGTTCGTCTACTCCGGTGGTGCGATCGCCGGGTTGACCAGCCTGGTGATGGTGCTGCGGGCCACCGCGGCGCAGCGCCGGGGCGTCGATCCCGATCCGGCCGTCGGCGGTCGTGCGTTCAGGGTGCTTGGCGCCTTCTCGGCGCCCATCGGCTACCTCATCGGTGGTATCGCTGCCGCCTCCTTCCTGCTGTACGGGCTCTGGGATGAGTGGTGGCACAGCCTGTATGGGTTCGACGTCACCATCGCCTCGCCACCGCATCAAGGGTGGCTGAACTCGATCTGCATGACGATCATGGGCACCGCGATCGTCTTCGCCGCGGCACGTGAACACCGTTGGGGTCGTTACGGTTTGATGGTCGCGTTGGCGACGTTCGCCTCGTACTTCTCCATCACCAGCGAGGCGCTGGGCGACATCAATCTGGACTCACCGGCCGAGTGGGTTCTCGTGGCGGTGGTGGTGATTCCCATTGCGTGCGTCCTGTTGGGTGCGCGAGTGCTGCCTCGGGGAGGTGCGCTCGGAACCGGATTCGTCTACCTGGCCCTGAATCTGGTGGTCTGGAACTTCGCGAACTGGGCGGTCGTCTGGTACGCCGACGTTCAACACCTCGCCCTTCGCGACTTCAGCGAGCTGGGCTTCCCCATCGAGCAGCTCCTGATACCAGCGAGCGTTTTCGTGTTCAGCGTCGTCGTCGAACTGCTGGTGCGGTGGCGTGGCGCTTCGGCGTGGATCTTGGGCCTGTGTGGGGGAGTCGGCGCGATCGCGATCACCTGGTGGCTCACCGCCTCTGGCGATGAGGGGCAGTCCGGCGGCGCAGTGCTCACCTGTGTTGCGGCCGGGGTGGTTGCCGCCCTGCTGGGAGCAGCCATCTGGCGCCTCGGTTACGCGATGCGCGTGGCGAACACCCGGCGCACCATCGGTTCTGCCGCGGCGGCCGCAGCATGACCATTCGCAGCAGAATTCGGGCATGTGTCGCTCTCATGTGCACGGTAATCGCGGTCTCGATCGGTGCGGCACCGTCCGCTGCGGCGGGTCCGCTGGACTACGTCGTCCACACCGAGCGCGTCCAAGTCGGGCCCTACCCGATGACCGTCGGATTCACCGTCTGGCCCATCCGGGCCATGCAGTCCCTGGACTTCATCTTCGAGCCCGACGGCGGGATTGCCGACAAGTCGGGGACCGTCACGCAGATCGCACCCGACGGCAGGGACGGTTCGAGGCGGTTGTCGCGGCATCCGCGTGATCGCAGTGTCTGGGGACTGGACGTGCATTCCCTGGACGCCTCGGGAACGTGGACGCTTCGCTTCGAGATCGACGGTCCGCAGGGGCCAGGAACCGGAGAGCTGGCCATCGACGTGCTCAAGCAACCCGGTCCTCCGCTTCCGCTGAGCTGGGCGATCGGACTGGTGCCGCTGGCGTTGGCGGTGGCGTTCTACGTCGCGGTGTGGGTGCGGACGGGCTCGCCGACCAAGCGACAGTAGGTCGTTTCGGGCGTTCGGAACCCGGGCACACCCACCGACATGGGGCTCGTAATTGCGGTGACCGGGCCGACGGGCGAGATCGGCCTTTCGGCGATTGATGCGCTGGAACGCGATCCGGCGGTGGAACGCATCATCGGCATGGCCCGACGACCGTTCGACCCGGCCGCGCACGGATGGACCAAGTCGAGCTACCGGCAGGGCGACATCCTGGACCGCGCTGCCGTCGACGATGTGGTGGCTGAGGCCGACGTCGTCATCCACCTCGCCTTCATCATCATGGGCTCGCGCGAGGAGAGTGCCCGCATCAACTTGGCGGGCACTCGCAACGTCTTCGAGGCGACGGTGGCGGCCGATCGGCCCAAGCGGTTGGTGTACACCTCGTCGGTCGCCGCCTACGGATATCACTCGGACAACCCGGTTCCGCTCACCGAGGACGTACCGACGCGCGGCTCACCCGAGCACTACTACTCGGCGCAGAAGGCCGAGTGCGAAGCCGTGCTCGAAGAGATCACCCGCGGCACGTCGCTCGAAGTGTTCGTGTTGCGGCCGTGCGTCGTCGCGGGCCCGAAGGCCCCCGCGCTCGCGGATGCGATGCCGTGGAACCAATTGCCGGGACCGGTCCGAGCGGTAGGACGGTCGCTGCCGGTCTTCAAGATGCCGTTTCCGGACCCGGGGATCCCGATGCAATTGGTGCACCACGACGACGTCGCGGCGGCGATCGCGTTGGCCGCCACGACTACGACGGCACCGCCCGGCGCGTACAACATCGCGGGCGACGGAGTGATCACCGCTTCGGAGATGGCTGCCGCACTGGGAGGACGCCCGGTCCGCGTGCCGCACATCGCCGCGAGGGCCACATCGGCGTTGATCGCGCGCTTGCCGTTCGTGCCGACACCGCTGGAGTGGTTGCACGTCGGGCGCACGTCGGTCGTGATGGACATCGGCAAGGCCAGAACCGAACTTGGCTGGAACCCGAAGTACACCTCGGCCGACACGCTGGCCGCACTGGCTGAGACGAACTAGTTTCCGCGGCTCTGGCGCCGCGCCGCATCGAAGGTGCGCCGCGAGTGTTCCACCTGATCGAGATTGACCGACCATTCCCCGAGTGCTGCAAAGACCGGTGCGAGACTGCGCCCGAGGTCGCTGATGGCGTACACCACCCGGGGCGGCATCTCGGCGTGATACGTCCGCTCCACCAGGCCATCGCGCTCCAACCGGCGCAGACGTTCGGTCAGCACCTTGGGTGTGATCGTCACGATGCGCCGCTCCAGTTCGACGAAACGGTGTGGACCGTGATGGTGCAGCGTCCACAGGATCGGTGTGGTCCAGCGGCTGAACACGATGTCGACGATCGGAGCGATCGGGCAAGCGTTCTCGGGAGCCACGTCATCCGTCGCGTCGAGGACTATGCGCTCGGTCACATTCAGCCCTTCCGCCGTTACTTTCGTCTAGGTACCTACTACCTCACAGATAGTACCGTCGCGTGGTCGATCTCGAACGGGAAGGAATGGACATGATCGTGGTGACCGGAGCGGCGGGGAATGTTGGGCGGCCACTGGTGCGGGCCCTTGTCGAGGCGGGAGAGCGAGTCATCGCCATATCGCGCCGGCCCGTTAGCTCGGAAGTCCTTGCGGGGGTGGAACATCGGCAGGCCGATCTCACCGAGTCAGAACAGCTCGCATCAACCTTCGACGGCGGCGATTCGTTGTTTCTCATGGACACCGGTGCGAGCGCTCACCTGATCGACGCCGAAGCCATTCTCGCGGCCGCACGCAGAGGCGGCATCGGCCGGGTGGTGCTGCTGTCCTCCCTTGGAGTCGCGACCCGCCCGGAGTCGCCTTCGCACGGGCGGCTCATGCGGTCCGTCGAGGAGGCGGTGCTGCGGTCGGGAATGGAGTCGACGATCCTGCGGCCCGGCGGTTTTGCGTCCAACGCCCTTGCCTGGGCCGAGTCGGTCCGGGCCCGGCGGATCGTCGCCGCCCCGTTCGGGGACGTCGGCCTTCCCCTCGTCGACCCCGCCGACATAGCCGCCGTCGCCGCGGCGGCCCTGCGGCAACCCGGCCATACGGGCAAGACGTACCAGCTGACGGGGCCTGCACTCATCACGCCTCGGCAGCAGACCCTGGCGATCAGTGAAGCGCTCGGTGAGCCGGTCGAATTCGTGGAACAGAGCCGCGCCGAGGCCCGCGAGCGCATGCTGCGGTTCATGCCGGGACCCGTGGTCGAAACCACCCTCGACGTCCTGGGAACGCCGACGCCGGACGAAGTGCAAATCAGCCCCGACGTGGAACGGATTCTCGCTCGACGGCCCCGCTCGTTCATCGACTGGGCCAATGCTCACGTCGCCGCCTTCAAGTAGCCGTCCGCGAGAGAGGTACTACACAGTGTCGAAACCAGTGTTCCAACGACCCTTCGAAGTCTCAGCCGAGGAGTATCCGTTCACCGACCACTGGCTCGAGTTTCGTGACGGCCACATTCACTACGTCGACGAAGGCGACGGGCCAACCGTTCTGCTTCTTCATGGCAACCCGACGTGGTCGTACCTCTACCGCAACGTCATCAAGGAGCTGAGCAGTGAGTGTCGCCTCGTCGCGCTGGACTATCCGGGCTTCGGGATGTCGAAGGCGCCAACTGGTTACGGATATACGCCGCAAGAACACTCAGAGATGCTCTTCGAGTTCATCACGCATCTCGATCTGACGAACTTCGTGATGGTGGTGCAGGATTGGGGTGGCCCCATCGGCATGAGCTACGTCGTGAAGCACCAAGACAACATCAGGGGCGTCGTCCTCATGAACACGTGGGCGTGGCCTTCCACGCTGCCCAAGGTGCGGCTGTTCTCCCTCGCGATGGGTGGCTGGCCCATCGGCTACTGGCTGCAGACCAAGATGAACTTCTTCGCCAAGACGATCCTGCCGGCCGGCATCTTTCACAAGGAGAAGGTCACGGAGACGCTCCGAAAGGCCTATACCGATCCATTCCCGACACCGCGGTCCAGGATGCCCACGTGGGTGTTCCCGCGGCAGATTCGCAAGGCCGGATCCTGGCTCGCCACGATCGAGGCGGAGCTTCCCACGCTGTCTGGTCTTCCGACGCAGATCCTGTGGGGCGCGCAGGACAGTGCTGGGTTTCCCCGCGAACTCATGGAGCGTTGGCGGGGCTATCTACGGGCCAACGAGACGGAGGTCTTGGACGACGCAGCCCATTTCGTCCAAGAAGACCGGCCCGACCGCGTCGTCGCAGCGATTCGGCGAGTCCTGGAACGTACGGCGTAGGGGCCTTCGGGGCGGTGGCGATCTTGATTGCAGCATGCGGCCTGAACCGCAACCGTGGAGTTGTGAGGAGATTTCAGTCTGGCAATCCCACCGGCGGCCGCATTCACCGTCAACGGTTGCTGATGCTGCGAGTCAAGAAACGAGGGCCGCGAGGAACATCCGTTCTGGTGCTGCGTCCTCGAACGTCTGGATTCCGGGGTGTTGCCGTCCGTCGTCGCCGAACTGCGTCTTGACGTCAGCGAGGAACTGAGCGTTGGTCCTTGGCGTATCGTCCAGAACGCTCATCGAGTTCTTGGTGAAGTGGCCGACTCCGGAACTCTCCCAAGCTACTTCGTCATCCTGGCATGCGCTGAACATGACCTGGTGACGGACGTCGATTGCCGGCCGCGCTGACCGAGACTTGTTGACCTCCTTGAACATCGAAGGAGTGAAGGGCAGATACCGATCCACCCAGCCGTCCGGCGTAGGTGACGGCGGAGGCTTGAATCCGCGGAACGCCGAACCTGAGTGACAACAATCCAGGAACCCCGTGAGGCTCACAGTGGCTTTGAGGTTGGTCGCGACGATGCTGTAGATGTCATCGTCGAGGAGGAGGCCTGCCTGGTCGTAGTCGTGGGGGCAGAGCGCCTCGTCGCGGCCATCGATCTCCTCGCCGTCGCGGCGCGGTCCGAGATAGAGGTCCGGCACGGTGGTCCCGTGGCCGGCGTACTGGAAGACCACGACATCGCCGTCCTCCGTCTTGGAGAGCAGCGTCGTGAAGGCCTCGACGATGCCCGCCCGAGACGCGTCGGCGTCGTACAGGGCTGTTACGGAGAAGCCCAGTTCCCGGAGGGCGTTCGCCCACTTCTGCGCATCCGCAACCGCACCCGACAGGGGTTTGGTTGGGTAGGAGTCGATTCCGATGCACAGCGCGTGTCGCTTGCCCTGGTGCACGCGCGCGGGTGCACTGGTCGCGAAGGACTGCGCAGGGGTGGGCGCGATATCGGTGATCGGGACCATCGGCCCCGTCGAGTAATCGCGCCATACGGCCCTGCCCGTCTCAACTGATGCAACCTTGGGAAGTTTGACGACGGGATCCGGCACACCGGCGCTGCGCAGTACCCGGTAGGCCACGCTCTCCAAGGTGGGATTGTCGTTGTCGAGCCCACCGTGACTCGTCGATTGGGTACGCCTGCCGATGGAGGCGTCGGCGGAAGACACCGACCACAACACCTCGGCATCAGCCTTCCCGGATCCGGTGTTCAGACCAAACAACGACACCAGGTCGGGATCGCCACGCAAGGAGTCTTCGAGGCCCAGAATCGGCATGTTCGGAACGGGCTCGAGCGCTCGGCTCACCAAGTAGAGCAATGACTTCCGGTACACACCGATCACGCTGTCGTCACGCTCGTGCTCGCGACGCATCGTGAACACCGCGGCTTCGTCGATTCCCCGGCCCTTTCCGACGAGGGTGGCGAGCGTGCTCTTGAACAGGGGCACGGTGATGGCAGGCGCCAGCAAGGCCAAGGACGCAAACGACGGCACTCCCGCCGCACGGGCCGCTGGAATGAAGTGCGCATGGAAGATCGAGCCGGCGCTGTGCCCCGCGGCGTGAAGTGAAACCGCGTTCGGATGGTCACGGGTGAACTGCGCGAGCCGCACGGCCGTGTAGTGAGCGCCGCCCTGGGGATCGACGTCGGTTTCTGGTTGGCTGGCCAACTGCGCGCTCTGTTTCATGGCGAGCCACAGTTTGGAGGCGATCGGGCGGACGAGCACCTCGATCATCGGGTCGACGGTGTAGTCGGCGAGGTCGCGAGTGGCGAGCGTCGGACCGAGGATCTGCTTGATCGCATCGAGTGCGCCTGACTCCCAGACGAAGTGCAACGGGTACACACCGTTGGACAGCCACCAGTCGATCTGGCCCTGCGCGATCAGGAGGCCCTTTTCTTCGTCGATTAGTCCGCCGTGCGCCCAGATCATCAGCGGAACCGGATGTCCGCCGGAGGCCTCGATGAACCTTGGGAGGTGCTGGTCGAAGATCGCGTCGACGTCGGACGCCGTCGTGGTGTACCTGCCAGTGGACGAGAACCGGCCCTGGGTGAGATTGATGACGTAGGGCGGTAGCCTGCCGAGGTCATCGGCGTTCAATTGGCGCGCACCCGCCGGTGTGGTTCGTTCCAGTTCCATCGTCGATCCCCTCCAGATTTCGCTGTGTCGCGAAATGGCCCAGCGAGCCGGGCCATTTCGGAGTCTCCCCAGTTCCACATGCTAAGTCGGCAAATGAGCTCAAACGTGCGATGGAGGCAAGTCACGACAAGTCGAGTAGCGCACTACTCAGGTGAGTGCCGTCGGGCCATTCGGAGATGGCCGCGGACGCTCGCAGTGGATGAAGCAATGTGGCCGCGGGTATCCTGAACGGTCGCGATGACCAGTGATCAGGAGTCCCGTGGATGATCCGGGAGAGGCGACCGGAAGACCTCGACCGACTCTGCGCTGTTCTGCAAGCCATCGAGCCTGAGTCCCCCCTGCTTTCGGGTCTTGACCTCAAGGGATGGCTCGAGGAGCACGACGCAGAACGATCGTGGGTCTTCGACATGGCGCCGGTCAGCGTTGCACCGACGAAGAACGTCGTCGGGCACGTACAGATAATCCGGCCCGCCAAAGATTCACCGGTTGCCAGGTCGCTCGCGAATACCCATGCGACGCCGGACAATTCGTTGGCGATCGTAAAGTTGTTCGTCAAGCCCAATGGCTATGAATACGGCATCGGACGATACCTACTGAAGGAATCGATCAAATACATCCAGGGGCAGGGGAAGATTCCCGTCTTGGACGTTCATGGGAATGCGTTTCTCTCGAAGGAGTTCTACGCAAAGTACGGGTTCGAAGAGGTCCCGTCGGCAGACCCCGCAGTTGCTCCCATGATCTTCGCCCGATGATTCGACTCGGAGGTGAATCGTCGCCTCGTGATGTTTCAGCAAACATGCGGCACGCACGGACATGAGGCGTACAGTCCGGTTTGTGTTCGAGTTCGAACAGCTGAGCTACGAAGAGGGTGAGCGACGAAGACGGCGGTATGAACCGCTGACGGAGTCGGTGCGCCAGCTCATCGACGCCACGGTCAGGACGGAGGCCGACGACGCGACGTTGGCGACCGTCACAGCCGAGATCGACGCCGCCTTGGCCAAACTTCGAAACCTCCAGCGGGAGGGCACGTTCGGCGTCGGCGCCCCCCCGACGGCAGGACCTTTCCCTGGGGCAACGTCGCCATGGGGCCGCGGAACCCCATCGCGCCGCCGTTGGTGGTTCAGCACGACAGTGCCGACACCGCTCACCTCGACGTCCACCTCGGCGCGGCGTACGAGGGCCCACCCGGCCACCTCCACGGCGGTTACAGCGCGCTCGTCCTCGACCATCTTCTCGGTGTCACTGCCAGTCGCAATGACTATAAGACGGCAGCTGCGACGGGAACCATCACGTTCCGGTACCGGCGGCCCACGCGGTTGGGTCAACTGCACGCCGAGGCGGAGATCCAACGCACGGAGGGGCGCAAGGTGTACGTCGTCGGCCACATTGCCGATGCCGAGGGCGTCACGGTCGAAGCCGAAGGATTGTTCATCGTCGTGAAACAACCGGGCTGACTACCGCGAACGTCAACCAACCGAATCGTCGGGCGTTGCGATGATAGTTCGGCTCATGCATAGTTTCAGATATGAACGATATCATGTCCGAAGTACATCACCGGCAGCTGAGTGTCAACGGGATCGACATGCACGCCGCGGAAAGTGGGCGGGGCCCTCTGGTGGTGCTGCTGCACGGCTTCCCTGAAACCTGGTATTCGTGGAGACATCAATTGCCGGCGCTCGCGGCGGCCGGTTACCACGTCGTGGCTCCTGACCTCCGCGGCCACGGATGGACGACCGTCCCGACTGACGTCGCCGATTGCGACATGGCCCACCACCTCGACGACTTGACTGGCCTCCTCGATGCAATGGATGTACCGGAAGCCGTCCTGGTCGGCCACGATTGGGGCGCTCACACGGTGTGGGCTGCAGCCCAATTACGACCAGATCGGGTGTCCGCCTTGGCCGTACTTAGCGCACCGTATTCGGTACGCGGCGCGGCGCCACCCACGGAACAGCTTCGTCAGTGGGCGGGTGACCGCTTCAATTGGATGTTGCACTTCCAGCCGCCAGGCCTAGCCGAAGCGGAGATGGACCCCGATCCAAAGCGGACCATCCGGTTGATCGCCTACGGATTGTCGGGAGAGGCCGGTGATTTGGGCAAGCACTTGATCACGGAGTTACCCAGGGGCGCTGGCCTGTTGGACTCCATTCCCGAACCGGATGTCGAGCTTCCCTGGCTGGGGGAGGACGATCTTGATGTCTACGCGAAGGCATACGCTCGCACAGGATTTGCCGGCAGTCTGAATCGATATCGGAACGTGGATCTCGACTGGGCGAAGTTACCCAGTCTCGGGGTCACCACAGTCACGGCGCCGACGCTGTTCATCGGCGGCAGCGTCGATACGGGGGTTCGGCACGCCGACTTCGCGGAGATGCGCTACTGGGTGCCCGGACTGCGTGAGCCGGTGATACTGGACGGCTGTGGACACTGGGTACAGCAGGAACGCCCCGCTCAAACCAACGAAGCTTTGGTGTCTTTCCTCGGCTCGCTGTGACACTACATTCGGGCAGGGCGCCTGAACGTCAACCGCTGGCGTGTTCCAAGAATCCGCCAAGCCATTGGCCGCAAACTTGCGCGACCGGGCACACGTCGCCGTGCAAATGAGGGGAAGCCGTGATCGTCACTATCCGCAACATGAAGAAGATGGCTGGCATTGCTTTGCTCTCGTGCGGCCTCGGGCTGGCCGCAATGGGGATGGGCGCAGGTAGCGCCCAAGCCGATTCTGGCCCATTCCATTGGTGCCCAGGCGATTCCATGCAGTACCCACAACCGGCCCCCCGATCGGGTGGCCAGGCGGGACCAGGACTCTATTACAACTGGGACATGAATATCTGCCACACCTGGTATTGGGTCGCACACGAACAAGGCAACGTTCCGTACCAAGGCAGCCTACCGAGCGGCGTCTGGGACGGAGAAAATCCGCCTGCCCTCGAGCCCAATAGGTGCGACTTCTGCTGGTAGGACCGGTTCGAACTGCAGATCCTTCGGAGCTGCTTGAGGTTCAAAGTGTCTGTGCCACAAGACTATTAGCCACAGTGGCGAATAGACTTGTGGTGGCGCCCAAACGTGGGGAAGCGGTACTCCGGTGTGGACGTGAGTGCGTTGTGGCGGGCGATTGCGGGCAGGGTCCTCCATCGCAGCCTCCGTGCGTGAGAGCGATTCCTCTCCTTTTTGTCACAGTGATGTATTAGCGGTGGGATGGTGGGGCGATCGATGGGCGGCCCAGTGACCTCAAGGGGCAGTTCGGCACGCCAACGGACGCCGTGGCGTGGTGATGTCCATTTGGTCAGGTTCATAGTCGGAACGACTGGCGTGAGATCTGATCGCCTTCGCCGCCGCCAGGAGTGCGGGCCTGCTTTCTAGCGGCACATCAACTGATGCGCCAGGGGCGTAGAGGCAGTCACCCCAGCCGGCGCCCTCGTCGAGCGACCCGCCGAAGGACCTGGTTCGGATAGCCCTTCCCGACGAACACACCGGCGACAAGCTAGGTGCCCTATTGCCCTCGTGCCGAATGGAGTTCGAGCGGCCCGCTAGTGGCGCAAAATTAAACATTCTGGCGACCGATTCGCCGATACACATCCGGTTTCGTCTTCCGGTAGATCGCAGCCAATACGGCGCCGGCGCCGGCGACTAGGTATGTCAACACAATCACTGTTACGGCCAGACCGCCAGAGAGCCCACTGATCAGATCAATGTGTTCGGTCGCGAGGTAAAGCACGCCGCTGAACCCGAGAATTGCGACGACGGGCGCAACCGTTGTCTTGATTGACGAGATCTCTGGCTGCGGATTCCGCCGGAAGTACACCAGAACTGCGATGCTGGCGAGGAGCATCAGAACGGCGATCGCGTAGGTGCCCACACCGATCATCTTGCCGTAGAACGACATCGGCTCACTTGCAAGAAACATGAACGGGAAGGCGAGCAGCCCAATCATCGCGGTCACTACGAGCGATGCGCGGTAGGGGGAGTGGTGCTTGGGATGCGCGACGCCCAGTGCTTCGGGAAGGACTCCGTCACGACCCAGCGAGAAGAGGTAGCGCGACAGCATGTTCTGAAGCGAGATCTGCGATGCAAAAACCGAGTTGACGAGCAGTACAGCGCAGATGTCGACGAATACCGGCGCGACGAACATACCGAGCGCATCCGAGAACATGCCTTCGGCGTTGTCTGTCGCCACTGTCTGGGCGTTGTCCTGCCCGTACGCCAGGACGATGAGTGCAACGCTGATCGCATAAAAGACGCCGATCAGCAGAACCGACAGGTACATGGCGCGCGGAACCGTCTTCTCAGGATCCTTCGCTTCCTCGCGGAAGATTGCAGTCGACTCGAAGCCAATGAAGCAGAGCACACAGAACAGCACACCAATGGCCAGACTGCCCGATGTGAACACCTCGGACTGCATGACCGGTGCCTGCAATCCGTCTGCCCCATTGCGGGCCGCGATGCCGACGTCGAGGATGAGGACAATGCCCACTTCGAGCACCATTGCCGCGGTCAGGACCTTGGCTGACAGTTCAACATTTCGGTAGCCGATCACGCCGACGAGCGCCCAGCCGATGATCTGCCACCAGTACCAAGCGATTTCTGGGCCACCGAATCCGAGGATCAGTCGGTTGGTAGCGGACCCGAGGAAGGCGTAGCTTGCGGTGGACATCAACCAGTAGGCGAACACTGCCAAGAACGCGCCGCCGAGACCGGCGTGGCGACCGAGTCCAGAGGTTACGTAGGCGTAGAAGGCGCCTGGGTTCGGTACGAAACGCGACATCGTGGCCAGTCCGACGGCAAAGCACAGCAGGATGCCGGTAGCGATCAGGTAGGCGAGGGGAGCAGCTGATCCGGCGAAACTGACGACGATCGGGAAGACCCCTGATGCGCTGGCCAGTGGGGCAGCGCAAGCCAGGACGGTGAAGACCAAGGCAGCGGTGCCCATGTGGCCCCGTAGACCGGTGCCTTCTGGAGGACTGGTCCTGGCGCGTCGCGGCAAGGGTGTCGCTGCATCGGGTGCGGCATGTAGATCGGACATACATCTTCTCCATCGTGTCGCTTCGAGCCGGAGCTGGTCAGCGGAATGAGCGTGCGTACGGGACTGGGTTCGGCTGTGAGTGGATGGCGCATGGGTGACGTACATCACCACCGTGGATACTCTAGTAGATTGTCAACAATAGTCAATGAGTTGGATCTTTATTTACTGATGGTTTACACGGAGCGGGATCCGGTTGACACCGATCAGCGTGTCTTCGACGATGTCGCGGCAGCGCGATGATTGACCTCGACGAGGTTTGCTGGCGCTCGCCTTCTCCATGATCCGGTCTTGGTCGCCGACTGGCAGGTCCGTATTCTGCATGGTCCGCCTATCCAGCCGGCGAACTGCAAGGCGCGCCGGTGACCTCCCCCGGGCGGCGTGCCGGCACTACTCATCAGCCGTCAGATTGTCGCGGATGGCCCGCAGGTCGGCGCCGAAAAATACTGCGTGCGGTTCGGAAGAATTACCCGAGGATTAAGTGAACGTCACTCTGCTGCAGTATAAATCGACGATTGTCATGCGGCCGCCATGGCCTCAAGATGCATGATGTGACGCACGAAGTGACTGCTAGGCCGAAGATCGCGGTGGAACCACGGCACGGTGGCGCGTTAGGAAACCGACTTGCGGTGTTCGCCGGCGCTTCGTGCATAGCGCTGAGTGGGGTCCTCACCAGCTTCGCGGGACAGACTCCGGCCACCGTGGTGTTCTTCAGATGCTCTCTTGCCCTGCCGATACTGATCCCTCTGGCGTACTTCGAGATCCGCCGGCGGGGCGTCGTTAATGGGCGTGATCTTGTTTTGAGCGCGTTTGGTGGAGTACTGATCGGAATCGACTTCGCTTGCTCGGTGCGGGCCCTCGAGCTGGTCGGCGTGGGGGTATCCACTGTTCTCGGCAATGTGCAGATTTTGGTGGTGCCGGTGCTGTCGTGGCTTGTCTTCCGCGCCACCGTTCCAAGGCGATTCTTCCTGACTTTGCCGGCCTTCACTGTCGGAATCGTGCTACTCGGAGGGGGATTCGACAGCGAGGCCGACTACGTCGGGGTGCTCTTGGGATTGTGCTCCGGGACGGCCTACGCCATCTATGTCCTCATCATGAGGCGTCCATCGGCGGACAGTGGGCCGGCAACGCTAGCTGCGGCCGTCACGGTGACAGCGGGTATTGCCGGTGCCATTCTCGGATCTATCTGGGGCAAGATAGATTTGACGCCGGACGCGGCAGCGTTGGCCTGGTTGGCGCTGCTCGCGTTCGGTAGCCAGGTTCTGGGATGGATGCTGATCACCCACGGCCTGCCCGGGGTCCGACCAGAAGTGGCAGCGACCTTACTGTTGATCATGCCCGTCGGCGCCTTGCTGGCAGGGATCGTACTCCTTGGCGAGCGTCCGGAGGGCATCCAGTTGGTGGGCTGCGGATTGATTCTCGCCGCAATCTGGTTTGTGTCGATTCCGGTACGAAATGAACCCGATCGTCCGGGGCGGCAACGATCGGGCATCTCAAGAGGGTCGGGGCTGATCAGAGGTCCGCGGTAGCGATTGCGGCGACAAATCATTCGTGATTGCCTCGAAGACCTGGGTCAACGCCCCAATGCCCGCCCGCACCGATGGGCGGTCGTTGTCCTTACGTCGAACAGCGAAGATGTCTCGCCGCAGTTCAGGTTGTACTGGTACAAGGACGACATCTTCAGGAACCCAGACCCGAGCGAGCCGGGGTATTAATGCTGCTGCCAGCCCCCGTGCCACGAACTCGAGCTGAGAGCTGAATTCTGGAACCTCGTAAGACACGTGCGGTTCGACGCCCTGTGAGCGGAGCGTGTGAATCAGCCAGGTGTGGAACGACTCGCCCCTTCGCCATGTAGTCCAGGGCAACTCTGCGATCTGTCTCAAATGGATTGTTTCTGCGGAGGCGAGCGGATGGCCGGCGGGCAAAGCCACATCGGCGAGATCGGAATGAATGCGAGTCGCGGCCACCTCGTCTGGCAGATGCAGCGGCATCGTGACCCAGCTGTCGACGATCGTGAGGTCGACCTCGCGCTGCACTACGGCCGGCAGTATGGCGTCGGTGTCGTCTGCGATGAAGCTCACGTGCAGCAGCGGATGCAGGCGACGTAGCTGCGCGATGGCCTCGGGCACCACTACGCGGCCGGCAGAGACGATGGAGCTGATACGCAGATCTCCAGAGACGTCGCGATCCAGCGATGCAACTTCGGACTGGGCGCGGGCGAGCAGCGAGATGATCTCGTCGCCACGCTGGGCAAGCAGTTTGCCCGCCTGAGTGAGCTGCACGCCCCGCCCCGCCTGAACCAACAGCGCTACGCCGACTTCTTTTTCCAGTTTGGTCAGCTGCTGTGACACCCCTGAGGGTGTCAGGTGCAAAACTCTTGCTGCAGCCGCAATTGAGCCGTGGTCGGCGACAGTGCAGAGCGCGCGGAGGCGGTCTATCCCTACCATTCCGCCGATGCTGGGGGATCTGCCTCTCATGTCTCACGTGAGCTCGCCATGCGTTGCCGCGGCGCTAATGTACGCCGCGCCGCCGAGGGGTCGTGACGTATTTGTACTCCAGGAAATCGTCGATGCCGACCTTGCCGCCTTCGCGGCCGAGGCCGGATTGCTTGACGCCACCGAAAGGTGCCGACGGGTTGGCCACCATGCCGGTGTTGATGCCGACCATACCGACTTCCAGCCGCTCGCTGAGATCAAGTGCACGGTCGATGTCCTGGGTGAACACGTAGCCGACGAGGCCCCAATCGGTGTCATTAGCCAGGCGGATCATCTCGTCCTCGTCATCGAACGGCACGACGGGAGCGACAGGTCCGAAGATCTCCTCGGACATCAGGTTGGCGTCGGCCGGGACGTCGGTGAGCACGGTAGGCGGGTAGAAGAAGCCGGGACCATCAGGTGTCTGGCCACCGGTTACCGCGGTGGCACCCCGCTTGAGCGCATCGTCGACCAGTTCCTGAACTTTGTTGCGGCCGGCCTCGTCGATGAGCGGGCCGACCTGCGTCTCGGCTTCCATGCCGTTACCGACCTGCAGCGCTTCCATGCGAGCGGCCAACCGCGCGGAGAATTCGTCAATGATGTTGCGGTGCACGTATAGGCGGTTCGCGGCGGTGCAGGCTTCACCCATGTTGCGCATCTTGGCTGCCATGGCGCCCTCGACAGCTATATCGAGATCGGCGTCTGCACAGACGATGAACGGAGCGTTGCCGCCGAGCTCCATCGATGCTTTCATCACGTTGTCGGCCGCTTGGCGCAGCAACACCTTGCCGATTTCGGTGGAGCCGGTGAAGCTGACCTTGCGGGCTTTTTTGCTCGACATCCAATTGCCGACAACAGAACCGGCGGATGTTGTGGTGACGATGTTGAGCACTCCGGCGGGGAGGCCGGCCTCGATGAGAATCGATGCGAGTGCCAACGACGTCAGTGGAGTCTGCTGCGGTGGCTTGAGAACCATTGTGCAGCCCGCGGCGACAGCCGGAGCGATCTTGCGAGTGCCCATGGCGAGCGGGAAATTCCATGGGGTGACCAGGACGCACGGGCCAATCGGCTCGCGGGTGACGAAGACACGATTCTTGCCGTCACCGGAAACCCCCGCGTCGCCGGTGACACGCACTGCTTCTTCAGAGAACCAGCGAAGGTAGTCGGCTGCGTAGGCAACCTCACCCTTGGCTTCTGCGAGGGGCTTGCCCATCTCGGTGGTCATGATCTCGGCAATCCAATCTTGCCGCTCCATCACCAGATTGTAGGCGCGGCGCAGGATTTCGCCCCGTTCGCGGGGTGCGGTCCTCCCCCAGGAATGCTGCACTTGTGCGGCGGTCTCCAGAGCGGAATCGGCGTCGTCGCCTCCGCCATCGGCGATGACGGCGATGACCTCACCGGTTGCGGGGTTGCGAACCTCGAAGGTCTTACCGCTCTTGGCGCTACGCCATTCGCCGGCGATGAGCAACTCGGTGGGGACGGCGCGCCCCCCGATGGTCGGAGTGAAGGCAACAGCGGTAGTCATGGCCGCGATCATCCAAGGTAGATTGTAAATTGTCAACAATTCAGTCTAGGCGCGGCGGAGTCGAGAGGTATGTGAGCCGCAGTGATGCAAGGCGCGAGCAGTGATGGTGCCATGGCTATTGTCGGTACTGCGCACGTTAAGCGCGGCGTGGCGGAAATGGTCAAGGGCGGCAGGTCCCTACGATCTGGTCGTCGAGGTGGCGCAGACCGGCAAGCTGCCCGTGACACTGTTCACCGCCGGCCTGGGCGAGGCGATGGTCGGAATCAACGTGGAGGACATCGCATAACCTCACCGGCTTGCCGAACGCGGCTGGTAGTCCGCTTCGTCAGCGTTCAGGATCCAGCAGCTCCGCCAGATGCACTGACGTGCGATCGGCGGCGAGCTGCCGTACCTGCATATGGCAGCTGAAACCGTCAGTCAACACCGCGGTGTCGGAGTCCGTATTGAGCAGTGCAGGTGCTAGGGACTGTTGGGCCACCTGCATACTGATGCCGTAGTGCTGAGCCTCGAACCCGAAATTACCTGCGAAACCGCAACATCCGGTAGCTTCGTTCACCTGGGTCACCCCAATCGATGTCAGCGCCTTGCGCTGCGCGCCGGCGCCGAACACCGCGTACTCATGACAGTGGGTCTGAACGGTAACTTTGTCGGGCACCGTCGTGGAAGGGCGCCAGCCGCCGTCAGCATTCTCTGTGACGGCTTGCGCGAAACTGCGGACGCGGGCCGCCACCCGGCGAGCGGCATCGGAGTTGACGAGCTCGGGCAGATCCTTGCGAAACGCCGCTGCGCAACTGGGTTCGATCACCACGATGGGCCGGTCAGACCCGTCATCGAGAAGCACTGCAGCCTTGCGGAGTTGGCGTTTGGCCTTGCCCAGCTGACCCGTCGAGATGAAGGTCAGACCGCAGCATGCGTCAGTGCGGCACTCGCTGGTCTGGCCCGCTTCAGCGAGCACCCGGCGCGCGGAGCTGATGACCTCGGGCCGGAATCCCCGGGTGAACGTGTCGGCGATAACCACGACGTCTGCCGAAGGGCTCTTCGTACCAAGGGCTCGCCGGATTCGGCGCCGCGAGGCGAACTCAGGTAGCCTCCGGTGCGGAGTCAACCCGCCGCAGGCAGCGAGCACACGTGCCATCGGCCCACGCACCATGACGTTGACCAGAGGCGCGATCCATTGGGTCAGCTGCAGCCAGGTCGGCAGCCAGCCGAGCGAGTAGTGTGAGATGGGCCGAATCCGCCATCGGTAGAAGTGGTCGAAGAATTCAGATTTGTACGTTGCCATGTCGACACCCACTGGGCAATCCGTCGAACAGGCCTTGCACGACAGACAGAGATCGAGTGAATCGCGAACGTCCTGGGAGCGCCAGCCCGCCGCAACTGTCGGAGAGTTTCGCACCATCTCCTGCAGGGCGCGGGCCCGACCACGGGTTGAATCCTTCTCGTCCCCGGTAGCCCGAAAGCTGGGGCACATCACGCCTCCGGTGGTGGCGCGGCAGCGGCCGACGCCGATGCAGCCCTGCACCGAATGCACAAACGGGTCAAGCGTCTGGTCGTTGGTCGATTTTAGGTGGAAGCTGGTTTGCCATTCACGAGGTGTGACATCGGCGAGAGAAAGGCTGTCCGTCAGCGGCTCAGGATCAACGATAATGCCCGGATTCAGTTGGCCCGCCGGATCCCAGATCCGCTTGAAAACCTGGAAGGCCGCCACGACCTCCGCGCTGTACATCAGTGGCAACAACTCTGAGCGCGCCCGGCCGTCACCGTGTTCGCCCGACATCGACCCGCCGAAGCTGACACATAGGCGTGCCGCGCGGTCGACGAACCTGGACATGAGCGCCCGGCCCGCCTCGGTTCGCAGATCGAAATCGATCCGGATATGCATGCAGCCCGCACCGAAGTGGCCGTACATGACCCCGGTGAGCTCGAACTCCGCAAGTAGTGCCTTCATGGCCACCAGATAGTCCGCGAGTTGACTTGGGGCGACGGCGGAATCCTCCCAGCCGGTGTAAGATTCGCGTCCATCGATCAGTCGAGCCGACAACCCGGCGCCGTCTTCACGGACGCGCCACAGGGAAGCACGTTCGACCGGTTCAGCGACGACCCGAGCGTCGACTAGGCGGCCCTGGGCCGTTAGCTTGGCGAGCAGTTCGCCGCCGCGCCGCTGCACTTCTTTCGTATCGTCGCCGTCGAGATCGACATAGAGCCAGGATTTTCCGTCGGGTAGACCTATCACCGAGTCTGACCCGCGCAGCCCGCGCATGGTCTCGACGATCACTGAGTCGATGCCTTCGATGGCGGCGGGGGAGTATTGCAGGATCACTGGATTGTCCCGCGCGGCGTCGATGAGATCGCGGTATCCCAGGCACAGCAGCATGGCCGCGGGCGGGACGGGAACGAGTTTCACGGTGGCCGCGACGACGATCGCGCACGTGCCTTCGCTGCCGACCAGTGCGCGGGCCACATTGAACCCGTTCTCCGGCAGCAAGTTCGACAAGTGAAAACCAGAAACCTGACGGGGGATTCGGCCCAGTTCCAGCCGGAAGGACGCCAGATTGGTCTGTACCAGCGCGTGCAACTCGGACTCGATACGGGTGGCTTCGGCGACTGCGCCAGTATCCGCAGGCTCGGTGGCGCGCACTCCGTTGGAAGTGGCGGTCAGTCGGTGTCCGGACGAGGTGACGAGGTCGAGCGATATGACGTGATCGGAGGTGCGTCCGTAACGGACCGAATGGTTGCCACACGCATCGTTGCCAATGGCGCCGCCGACCGTCGCCCGCGACTTGCTGGAAGGATCTGGAGCGAAGGTGAGGGCGCCGTTGCTGGCATCGCTGACGGCTTTCTGCAGTTCGGTCAACACGATGCCGGGGTCGACCACCGCGGTCCGGTTCCTTTCATCGAAGGACCGCACGCGGTTCATGTGGCGCGAGAAATCGATGATGAGGCCGCGTCCGATGGCATTGCCTGCCAGCGAGGTACCACCGCCACGACTGGTGATCGGTATACCGGCGCGCACCGCCTCACGGACAATGACGGCGACCTCTCCGGGGGTGCGCGGGAAGGCGACGGCTTGTGGTGGCACGCGGTAGTTGGAGGCGTCGAAAGAGTACTCGGCGCAACGTCGGGAATCGGTGTCGATCACGATCCCGACCCCCGCGAGAATGCGCTGGAGGGCCTCTATGGCGGTAACGTCTTCCATGCGACCTTCACCTCATTCTCGACTGGCTGGATGCAGCTCACTCAGGGGTGTGTGGCTAGCCCGACAGATTGTCAACAATCTACATGTGATGAAGGCACGTGCCAACGCCGCTCGAGCAGGCCGCTAGCGCGGAATCCTGTCGAGGATCGCAGCGGCCATTTCGACGGTGGTGGCTGTCCCGCCGAGATCCCGCGTCAAAGTGCCTTCGCACAGTGCGAGGGTGATGGCTTCGAGAATCTCCGCTGCGGCGTCAGGGTGACCGAGATGGTCGAGCAACATCGCGGCAGACCAGATGGCTCCCACGGGATTGGCGATATTCTGGTTCGCGATATCGGGGGCCGATCCGTGCACCGGTTCGAACATCGACGGACATTGACCGGACGGGTTCAAATTGGCGGACGGCGCGATGCCGATAGACCCAGCCACCGCAGCGGCGAGGTCGGACAGAATGTCACCGAACAGGTTCGATGCCAGCACCACGTCGAAATCGCCGGGCTTGAGGACAATGCGGGCTGCAAGGGCGTCAATGTGTTCCGAGCGCCATCGCACACTCGGATGGCCCGCGGCGCGATCGCTGACGACCTCGTCCCAGAACGGCATGCTGTGAATGAGCCCGTTGGACTTGGTGGCGGACACCAGATTGCCCTGCCGCTGAGCCGCGAGCTCGAAAGCATAGTCAGCGATCCGCGATATCCCCTTGCGCGTGAAAACGGCTTCCTGCAATGCGAACTCATCGTCCCCGGCACCGAAGCGGCCACCGATGCGCGAGTATTCGCCTTCGGAGTTCTCCCGCACGATGACCAGGTCGACACCGCCCTGGACGTGGCTGGGCAGAGCCCGTTTCAGCGGTGAGTCGACACCCTCAAACACACGAGCGGGCCGCTTATTCACAAACTGGTCGAACTCGCGGCGCAACGGGATCAGCAGGCCCCACAGCGAGACGTGATCGGGCACTCCGTGCCAACCGACCGCGCCCAACAGGATGGCGTCGTGGGCCCGGATCTGATCCAAACCGTCGTCGGGCATCATTGCACCGAGGTTGGCGTAGCGCTCGCAGGACCAATCAAATTC
Source organism: Mycobacterium sp. URHB0044 (assembly GCF_000620625.1). Lineage (GTDB taxonomy): Bacteria > Actinomycetota > Actinomycetes > Mycobacteriales > Mycobacteriaceae > Mycobacterium. The sequence continues at coordinate 28,911 of NZ_JIAW01000005.1, forward strand.
ATCAAACGTAAAGTGCAGGCCGTGCCGTCGTCCGACGGCATCGAGGACCATGGTTGCCGGGGGAAGAACCTCGCGGCCAATGCCGTCACCGGGGATGAGGGCTATGCGGTAACTCGATTTCATGGACACGGTGTGCCCTCCTCTGTTGATACAGGTGGCGGATACTCGGCAGGAGCCCTACTGTAGAACAATAATGAGAACTCTTGATCCGCGCGCACCTGCTAAGGCTGGGCGTGCCGGCAACTTCGCAGCCCACCGGCGATATACGGTGTCGCAGTGACCGGCTTCCGCGCCTTGAAAGTGTCGCGAACGACCACACCGCAGCAGGTCGTCGACGAGCTCAAGGACATGATCCTGCGTGGCGACCTCGGCCCCGGGGAGCGAATCAACGAAAGTACGATCGCCTCGGAATGGGGATTGTCGCGTAACACTGTGCGCGAAGCGCTGCGGTTGCTCGAATCCGGCGGTCTTATCCGTAAACACCCTAAGCGGGGCATGGCGGTGTGGGATCCCTCAGACGCGGAAATTCTCGATCTCTATTCCGCACGGTTCTATCTAGAGACGCTGGCCGCCTCTACCGTGACGCCCGCGACAGACCTCAGTGCTGTTCACGGCGCCTACGAAGCGTTCAAACGCGCACTGAGTACCCATGATCCTTATCAGATCGTGGTGCGAGACCTGGACATTCACGGCGCAGTTGTCGGGCTTCTGGGCAATCAATTTCTCGATGCGACATATGCAAACCTCAGTACTCAGCTGCAGTACTTTTTGATGGTGCTGTCTCTGGAGCACCTGGAGTACGACGACGTCTCCGGCATCGAAACCGAGCACCGTGCGATCGTGGACGCCCTCGAAAGCCGCGATGCACAACGGGCAGAGTCGACCGTGGGAGAGATCACCATTAGGAACCGTGATTTCGTGCGGCAAGCAGTTCAGCGGCGTCGCGACGCCGTTCACACGACCAGCTAGCGAAAACAGAAGATAGGTCTGTTGTGAACGGTAGCTCATGATACTGTTCTACAGTAGAACAAATTGAACGAAGTTAGGGCGATGCCGCAACGTGTGACACCTTTGGTCGTACCCGCGGGCGCCATCCTGGAAAGTCTCGATCGGGCCGACCACGTGAACGGTGGCCCCGCTGCCGTTGGTGAGGCCAGCTCGCATCGGCTGCTTGCCGGCGCGGGGCGGGATGCCGGGCTGACGCGTCTGATCACGCTTGGCGGATTTGACGCGCAACTGCTGCGTTTTGTCGTGACCTGGCGGCCCTACGGCGGGCCGCCAGAAGACGAACTTTTTCCTGCTTTCGGCCTCACCCGCGCACAGGTAAGCGATCGGATTCGTGAACTAGTGACCCAAGATGGCGGCACCACACTGCACGTCGACGACGCGGTGCTACTCGTCGCTGCCGCCGAAACAATGGGGATCTCGATCTCGCTCACCACGCGTCGTGTACCGACTGGAACACCGCGCACACCCAGCAATCGCCAGTCGCCGCCGACCGGCCTACGGCCCAACCGCGGATAGGCCGCGGCTGAACCTCGTGTTTGGAACTACGTGGTCGCCGACAGCCGTACCTCAGCAAGTGCGGCTCAAGAAACTCGCCACAGGACGAAAAGATCTGTCTCTCAAACAATCAACCGATGGAGGAAAGATGATCGGAGATGCGCTGTGGAGCTCCCAAGCCCACATGCCAACGGTGCTCGGTGAGCGAATCACCATAACGACGGGCGACGGAGCCTGGTTGAGCACCGACGACGGCCGCCGGTTACTCGACGCCACGGCAAGCCTTTGGCACGCAAATATTGGCCACGGACGCCGTGAGCTGGCCGACGTCGCGCACAAGCAGATGAGTGAACTGGAGACCTAACACACGTTCGGGCGGTTCGCGAACGAGCCAGCGCTGCGGCTCAGTGATCGCCTCGCCGACATGATGCCGATCGACTCCGCGAAAATCTTCTTCACCAGCGGTGGTTCGGATTCCGTGGACATGGCCTGCAAGCTGGCGCGGCTGCACTGGCAGCTGGACGGCAAATCAAGCAAGAAGATGATCATCAGCAGAGACCGCGCATATCACGGACTTCATGCCTTCGGTACAAGTATCGGCGGACTGTGCCATAACCGCACCGGGTACGGCACTGCTTCGTTGGTGCCTGAAACCGCACGCATCCCTACCTACGGGCTGGCCGATGCGATCGAGAGGATGGACGAGATTGGACCCGACAACATTGCCGCGATCATTACGGAGCCGGTGCTGGGTACCGGCGGCGTCCACGGTCCCGAGGACGGCTATCTGATCGGCCTGCAGTCGTATGCCCACGCCAACGACATCCTGTTGATTCTTGACGAAGTCATCACCGGCTTCGGACGCACGGGACGGATGTTCGCCGCTCAGCGCTGGGGCGTCACGCCGGACATGATGACCATGGCAAAGGGAATTACCTCGGGTTACCTACCACTCGGTGCAGTCGCAGTGGCTCCCAATGTGTGGCAGCGATTCTTTGACGACTCCGACGCACCGAGCTTCCGCCACGGGCTAACCTACGCAGGCCATGCCACGGCATGCGTTGTTGCCGAGGCGAATCTGGACATCATTGAGCAGGAAGGTCTGGTGGCGCGCGCGGCAGAATTGGAACAGCTGTTGGTCAGCTCTCTGGCTCCGCTCGCGGCGCATCCGAAGGTGATGGAGGTTCGTTCCGGTGCCGGGCTGCTGGCCGGCGTGCAACTGCACGCGGCGGTCGACGGCGCCTCCGTGGTCGAGTCCTGCCTGTCCAACGGAGTCATCCTGCGTCTTCTGTACGAGAACACCATTCAGATCAGCCCGCCATTCGTCGTCAGTGACGCCGACATCGCGCTCATCGTCGATTCGATTGCAGCTGGGCTCGCTGGTGAAACCTGACGTGACGAACGCGACGGAATCCTGCTTCGTGTGGGACTCGGTGCGACGGAGTGAATGGAGCTCGGGGATAGCACAATTGGTGAAGGCACGCGGGCAACGAGAGTAGTCGCTGTGGCGGTGAGGGCCATGTTGTTCCTCGCTTGATGATGGCGACGGTGGCGTTCGCTGATCTCGGTATGGCGCACGGTGTCATAGACGTGTCTGTTGGCCCCGCCGGCGGTCGAGGCTGAACTTTGGCTGTCGTGGTCGCCGGTCGCCCCGGCCGGCATTAGGTGGTCACGAACCGGCGGTATCGGATGCGTAGGTGTCTTCGCCGCTCGGGCCGCCACCGGTGAGGCGGGGGACCACGTCAACCATTGCGGGCAGCTGGGCTGCCGCAGGCCAGATGTCGCACGAGGCGGTGCATCGCGCACCCCTGATCGTGGGCTTCGGTCCGGTTCGTTGAATTCTCGGTCGCCTGGTGATCCTTGCTCTTCGACGAACGCCGCGGCGGTGCGCCGAAGGCAGACGCGCGGATACGAACCCGATGTCCAATCGATGGTGAAGGGGCCGAGGCAGGCGTGCGCCCGACGCTGCTTTCGTGGGCAATGTGCGGATTGTCGACGACCTGTCTCGGCTATGTTAGCTCAAGATCAATATTGAAGATTGTTTACAATCGACGAGCGGCGAAGTAGTGTTCACGTCAGATGTATCCCGGTAGGTGACCGTGGAATAGGCGTGTCTGGCTTCGGATTCGCGGCGCTAGGGGCCGGAACATCGATCACGCGGTCCGTCTTCCCCGGCGGTTGGCAAAGAGAAAGTAAAGGACGGCATGGCGATTAAGGCATACGATTACATCATCGTAGGTGGCGGCTCGGCGGGTTGTGCACTTGCCAACCGCTTGACATCCGACGGATCCGCCAACGTCCTCGTGATCGAGGCCGGACACCGCAGTTCGCGGTTCGATCTTCCGGTGCGAGTCCCCTCGGCATTTCTGTTCATGTTCGGAAAGTCGTTCTACGACTGGCAATTCAAGTCCGAGCCCGAGCCGCACCTGAACAACCGCCGCATCGAGCACTACCGCGGCAAGCTCATGGGCGGATCAAGCTCCATCAATGGCATGTTCTTCCAGCGCGGCAATGCGCTGAGCTTCGAGCAGTGGGGCGAGCTGCCGGGCATGGAGGCGTGGGACTACGCCGGCGTGCTGCCGTACTTCAAGCGCTGCGAGCGCTACACCTCGTCCAATGTCAACGACATCTACCGCGGACGATCAGGACCGATCCCGGTATCCGCCAGCCCGGCCGACGGTCCACTGTTCGGCGCGATGTTCGACGCTGTTCGCCAGGCAGGATATGAGGTGGTCGATGATGTCAACGGCTACCGGCAGGAGGGTTTCGCCCAGTTCAACCGCAACATCGAAGGCGGCGAACGGTATTCCTCGGCACGGGCCTACGTCGATCCCATCAGGGATCGAAAGAACCTCGAGGTCGTGACCGGTGCGCTGGTCACCCGTGTCATCTTCGAAGGCAAGAAGGCCGTGGGCGTCGAGTTGTCCTCCAAGCGTGGGGGCCGGCAGGTCGTGCGGGGTACCGAGACCATTCTCTGTGGAGGTGCGTTCAATTCTCCGCAGCTCCTGCAACTTTCGGGTGTCGGAAATGCCGGGGAGCTGAGCAAGCTGGGCATCAAGGTCGTGCACGACCTGCCAGGTGTTGGTGAGAATCTGCAGGACCACCTGGAGGCGTTCGTGATGTACGCCTGCGCCCAGCCGGTCTCGATAATGCCGTACCTCAAGCCGATCAACTGGCCGAGTGTCGGGCTCAAATGGATGTTCGGCCGCAAGGGAGTCGGTGCGACCAACCACTTCGAGGCCGGCGGCTTTGTTCGGTCGAACGACGACGTCGTTATGCCCAACCATATGATGACCATGCTGCCGGTCGGCGTCCGCAATGACGGCTCTCCCGCCCCGACGCCGCACGCATACCAGATCAACATTGCGCCACAGACGCCACAGTCGATCGGCCACGTCAAATTGCGGTCGGTAGACCCCACCGCCCACCCGGTGCTGAAGTTCAACTATCTATCTACCGAGCAGGATCGCAAGGAGTGGATCGAGGTCGTGCACATCGCGCGCGACATCCTCAACCAGCCGGCATTCGCACCGTTCAACGGTGGCGAGCTGTCACCAGGACCGGGTGTCATGACCGACGAGGAAATCCTTAAGTGGGTGGCCCAGGACGCCGAGACGTCCTACCACCCCTGCGGTACCGCGAAGATGGGCATAGGTGAGGACGCAGTGGTACACCCCGATACCATGCGTGTTCACGGTGTTGAGGGCCTGCGCGTAGTCGACGCATCGGTCATGCCGATCATGCCGAACGCGAATCTGTATGCGCCGGTGATGATGATCGCAGAAAAGGCCGCAGACCTGATCCTCGGCAACGAACCCCTTCCCAAGGAGCACGTTCCGTTCTACCGGCATCAGCCCGCCGCAAGAACGACACCCAACGGCGTTAGGCCCGCAGAGGCCGCCACGCGAAAGTAGTGCCTGCGATAGTCGCGAAGACCGGGGGCACGGGCTTCCGGTCATCGCACCTATTCACCCGACAACCAGGAAGTATCTGGAGATGAATAGCAAGACCGATTCCGTGCCGCTCAATGGCGCGGTGTACTGGCTGGACGAGGCGTTGGCCATCGAGGACCAGCCGGCGTGTCCGCCACTGGTCGGAGAGGTCACCGCAGATGTATGCATCGTCGGGGGCGGCTACTTAGGTCTGTGGACTGCGATCGAGATCCTGGAGCAGGCGCCCGATACCCGGGTCGTCCTAATCGAGGCCGACGGTTGTGGATTCGGAGCCAGCGGCCGAAACGGCGGCCAGACGACCGGTTGGCACGACGAGTTGGACGTGCTAATCCGCCTTTATGGTGTCGAGGAGGGGCTTCGCCTTGCGCAGCGGTCGTCTTGGGCCATCGATCGTGTCGTCGACTTCTGTGACCAGTATGAGATCGATGCCCATATTCGCCGGCACGGTATGACCAAGGCTGCTGTCAACAAGTACCAGATCGGCAAGTGGCGCAACGCTGTTCAAGCGTGTGACGACCATGGCCGCGGCGATCTTCTGGTTGAGGTCGACGGTCTCGAACTGCGTCGCCGCACCGGGTCTCCGTTGCCATTGTCTGGGGCTACGCAGACCGACGGCGCTACCCTGCAACCGGCGCTCCTGGCGCGTGGGCTGCGCCGTGTCGCCCTGCAGTTGGGTGCGAAGATCTATGAGGGCACGCCGATGGCGGGACTGAGCCGTTCACAGCCTGCCCAGGTGCGCACCACCGCAGGCTGTGTGACCGCGGATCAGGTCGTGCTCGCGATCGGGGCCTGGATGGGCCAGGTGCGTGAGCTGCGACGCGCCTTCGTCCCGATCGGAAGCTCGATCGTGGTGACCGAACCCCTGGGCAAGCGACTACTTGATCGTCCGTTCGCCAACGGCTCAGGCTTTGGAGACCAACGGCTTTCAGTGCATCACATGCAGGTAACGCCTGACGGTCGACTGATCTTCGGCCGCGGCGGGGGCCCGCTGGGACCCGCGGGCAAGATCACCCCTTCCGTTCTCTACGACCCCCGGTCGATGCGATCGATCGCCAAGGATCTGCGCCGTTGGTTCCCAGACCTGGCCGATGCGAAGATCACCCACGCCTGGAGTGGCGCCGTGGACCGTGCCCCTAGCCACCTCCCGTTCCTCGGGCACCTCGGCGACCACAGCAACATTCATTACGCAAGTGGCATCTCGGGCAACGGCGTGGCCCCGACGGCCTACCTTGGCCGCGTGCTGGGCCGGATGGTCCTGAACATGGAGGACGCAGACACCCGATCGCCGTTGACCCACGGACCCACAGAATACTTGCCGCCCGAGCCGTTCCGGTCTGTCGGTGGGGCCGTCGTACGGGCGATGGTGGAGCGCATCGAGAATCTTCAAGAGATGGGGCTCAGGCTCAATGTCAACAAGCCCATGAAGAAGCTGATCTCGACCACCACACCGCGCTTACTGGAACCGCGCCTTTGGGGTCGCGGCGATGCCAACCGCTGAGGAAGACCATCGTGAGCGTTGATCCTCTGACCGTGGCGTCGGCACAGGTGCCAGAGACCGAGGCCCAACGAATATCGGCCGAACACTTCGACATCCCTGGAAAGGCCTTCCGGCTCGCAGGAGAGAAAGACCAGATCTTTCGCATCGAGTCCGAGCGCGCAGGAGAGAGCTACTTCCTCAAAATTGCTCACGAAAGCGAGCCGGAAGCCGCTTACGGACTCGTCACCCGGGCATTGACGCATGTCGCCGATGCGTCACCTGCAGTGCCGGTGCCCCGCATCGTGCCCGACGTCAATGGCGCTGCACAACTTGCCGTTTCGGTCCTCGGTGGCCCGCTGCGGTGGACCAGGTTGACGACCTACATGCCCGGTCAACTGCTGAAGACGGTTGTTGTGACGCCAGTGATGCGACGCAACGTCGGCCGCGCTCTCGCGCAGTTGGCCGTGGCGTTGGAATCGTTCAATGATCCGGCCGCCGAACGACGAGTAGGCTGGGACATCGCCCATGCTGGCGACGCGTACCGAATGTTGGATGAGCTAGATGACATCGAAGACCGCGATCTGTTGCTTCGCATATTCGAGCACCACATGGCCGTCATTGGACGTCGAGTCGCTGAGCTCCGCCGTCAACCCGTTCACAACGACCTGAACACCGACAACATTCTGGTCGACCCCGAGAATGATCAGGTTTGCGGGCTGATCGACTTCGATGATCTGACTGTGTCGCAGGTCATCAACGATCTCGCAGTAGCCGCTGCCGGCCATATCGCGGATGATTCCGACCCACTGACGCCCGCACTGGAAGTGGCCCGCGGGTATCACAGCATTTCGCCGCTGGAACCCAGCGAGCTGGCGCTGTTACCGGCGCTGATGACGGTCCGGCTCGCAATGTATCTCGTGATCGGCAACTGGCGCGCTCGGCGTTTTCCTGAGAACCGCCAGTACATCCTGCGCAAAGCTCCGTTGGTGCGTGCGCAGATGCGCCGACTTACCGATGTGCCTGCGAGTGCCGCCATCGAACAAGCCATGCAAGTACGCAACCGCTGAAAAGGAAACTAATGTCTCCAATGAGTCTGATGCCGAACGGCTTTGATCCGGCAACCCTGAGCGATCTTGCCCCCGAGCTACAGGCGATGGTAAGTCGGCGTCAGGAGGTCCTGGGGCCAAGCATGAAGTTGTTCTATCGCAATCCCGTTGAGGTCGCTCGCGCGTCCGGGGTGTACCTGTATGACTCATACGGCAATACCTACCTCGACGCGTACAACAACGTCCCCTGCGTGGGGCACTGCCATCCGCATGTCGTTGAGGCGATTTCAAAGCAGGCGGGCATCCTCAACAGCAACACCCGTTACCTCACCACTCAGGTTCTCGACTACAGCGAGCGGTTGCTCGCCACCCACGCGGCGGGCTTGGACAAGATCATGTACGCATGCTCTGGCAGCGAGGCCAATGATCTGGCTATGCGCATCGCGCGGTACGCGACAGGAAACGAAGCGGTCATCGTGACCTCGAATGCCTACCACGGCATCACGGCGGCGATCGCCGAGATGTCGCCGAGCCTCGGTAGCAAGGTGCCGTTGGGTGCCCGGACTGTTCGGGTACCCGCACCACCCCAGGTCGCCGAAGGAGACCCCGTCGAGGCTGGCCGCCTATTTGCCGCGAACGTCGAAGCCGCCGTCGCACATATCGAGCGCCACGGGATGCGCCTGGCCGCCCTGATGGTCGATACCCTCTTCGCAAGTGACGGGTTGGCGCCGGAGCCTGCGGGCTTTCTTGCGCCCGCCGTCGACGTAGTGCACCGGGCCGGCGGACTCTTCATTGCCGACGAAGTGCAGGCTGGTTTCGCACGCAGTGGTGACGCCATGTGGGGCTACCAGCGTCACGGGATCACACCCGACATCGTCACCATGGGCAAGCCCATGGGCAACGGTCTGCCGATCTCGGCGGTTGTCGCGAACGACGCGCACTTGGAGCAGTTCGGCAAGGACATCCGCTATTTCAACACCTTCGCGGGAAATAGCGTATGCATCGCCGCTGCGGCCGCCACACTCGATGTCATCGAGAAGGAAGGGCTACTCGACAATTCGAAGAGGATCGGTGCCCAGATGCGTACCGGTCTGGCCGAGCTGTGCAAGACCTACCCGTTCCTGATCGAGGCGCGCGGCGCCGGCCTGTTCCTCGCAGCCGACCTCGTGGACCCAGAGACGGGTGCCCCGGATGGTGATCGGGCCCTTGAGGTCGTCAACGGGCTGCGCGAGCGCCGGATCCTGGTGAGTGCCTCCGGTGTGAACGAGAACGGGCTGAAGGTCCGGCCACCGCTACCCTTCACGGCAAAGGACGCCGACTTCTTCTTGACAGAACTTGACGGGGTGCTCGCCGCACTGGCATAGGTCCTCTGGCAGCAGAATTGGTCGCCCGGGGGACCAATTCTGTCTGTGGGTAACGCGGACCGCGTCGTCGGGATCCTCCCGGCCGGTCTGGAGTGGCGTATATGTCGCGTGGCGTCTATGTCGCTTGTCGACAGTTGACTATACTTAGAGCCCTGTACACCAGGGCAGCTCACACGTCGGCCGACGCTCAATGCTCCGGAGTTTTTGCACAGGCGAAGGAGAGCGCGTACGTAATGGCATTCGACAATGTTCCGTCGATCTCGCTGTCGACGGCCCCGGCCCGGATCGCGGACATTCTCAGGTCTTCCATCCTGGACGGCAGTTTCGCGCCGGGCTCTCAGCTGACCGAAGCCCAACTTGCAGAACGCCTGGACGTCAGCCGGGGCCCCGTGCGAGAAGCCATGCAGCGGCTCGTGCAGGAGGGCCTGCTCTCGACGAGGCCCCACCACGGTATGTTCGTGGTGGAGTTGGGCGCATCAGACGTTCCGGACGTCTACCTTGCGCGTCGAGCGATCGAGAGTACGGCCGCCGTGCGGGTGATGGCACGCTCAGACAAGGCAAAGGCGTTGAAGGCCCTGGAGGCAGCGCTGACTGACCTTCGCAAAGCGATTACCAGCGGAGATTGGCGCGGCATCGTGTCGACAGATCTGCGGTTCCACGAACTCTTGGTCGCCGAGGCCGGTAGCGAACGACTCAGTCGGATGTTCCGTACCCTCACCGCCGAAACGCAACTCTGCATGGCCGCGTTCCTGGAGGTTCGACTGGAATGGACCAAGGGCCTCGTGAAGGAATACAAGGAACTGCTTGCCGCGATGAAACGCGGTGACACGACCGGCGCACTGACTTGCATCGACCGACATTTCGAACTCGACGAGACACTGAGGTACTACGGAGACGTCGATTCCCATCTGCGGCACACCGACGCGTAGTTCACGGAGGCCGGCGCCCGAAAACGTGCTGCCTCCCGTGAGCACGTTCTCGGGTCCGCCGGTGGTGACCTGTTGGACCGCTGCGTTACTGCATCGTGAACTGCTTGGCCAACTTCCGCATGCCGTCCTTGACCTTCGGCAGGGTGATCTCCGGATCGGAAATGCTGCTGCCGTGAGCACCGCAGACCAATTTGGTCGGATACTCAACGTCCAGCATGTGGTTGAGCTGAGCGATCTTGGGCTCCACGCTCTTGAGGCGTGACCAGTAGAGGGCGTACTCCAAGAAGATGCCGGTGAGTTCGGCGATCGGCAGGTCCGGGATCTCCTCGGCGAACTTTCCGCAGTGCTCCTCGCCGTGGTAGTGGCCGAATCCCATACCGTCGCTGGAAAAGAGCACCTGCTCCTGCACGTCGTAACCCCACAGCGTGTTCAGCAAGTCACGGAACACCGCCTCGACGAACTTGAACTCGCGATTGCCCAGATTGATCGAGTCTCCTGCCTCCTTGTGCATCAGGCGGTGCTCGTGCTGCGGGAAGATCAGGTGCTGATCGCGCATGTCTCCGACCGCGACAGCGTCTGGGTAGCGCTCGAGCAGCCGACCGAGATTACCGGAGTGGGTCACCTCCGGATGGGTCGGGAACACGTACTTCAGCGGGGCCAGGCCCTTGCCGACGAGCAACTCGTCGAGCTGCTTCTTCTCGACCTCCCAGTCTTTCGGGTGGCCGGTGTCGACGAGAAGGCTCGCGTCGTCACCGGACACCAGGAAGATTGCGGTGTAGGAGTGTTCGAGTTTTTCCTGTCCGGGCCACAGCATGCAGTCGCCAAGCCAGTGCACCCCGGGTGCGATCTGGCGGGGAAGAATCTTGCCCGCGGTGTTGTCGGGATCGTCGACGACACCGAACTGGTTGATGATCGCGGTCATAGGATGTCCTCCATTTCCTTCAGCTGGCCCAAAGCGTTGTCGACCAGTTCGTGGTGGCGTTCGACGGTGTCGCGCCCTTGCAACACGCATCCGATGGTTGGGGCAATCGTCGTGATGTCGTGATTGGTGAAGACATCGTCGAGGAAGGCTCGCAAGGGGTCGGTGAATGCTGCGGCCAGCCAGTCGTACTTGGTCAGCAACTGAGCCTTGACATCGTCGGCAGTGGTGGTGTCGTTCTCCGCCGTGAGGACCTGGACGCCGGGCTTCGGTGCCATTCCGTGTGAAAAGGCATCCGAGGTGAAAAGGATGCCTGTCGCGGGATCGAACACCCACGCGCACGCCAGCAACTTCAGGCGTGCATCGATCAGTTCCACGGGTCGGCCCGGGACGGGCTCGATGGTGGTGCCCTTCTTGTACACCCGGGGCTCGAAGTCAGGCACGCCGTCTTCGTCGCGGAACGTCGTCCAGTCCTGCGGCGGGAAGAACAGTTCGGCGTAAACGGCGTCGACGTTGAAGTTCCGAAGCAGGTGTTCGGTGTTACCCATGCTGTCGAACTCGACGGGGCGCGTCATGAGGATGGTCAGGCTGTCCAGCTCCAGATCTTGGAGTTGGCCAACGATCGAGTCGCCCATGACGGGCATCGAGGTGTCGACCATGATCCCGCGACTGCCCTGTTTGAGGACATAGGCGTTCAGCGCGGCCGAGCCCTTGGTGTCGGGTGGTATCCAGCTGATCCGGTTTTCGTGTTCGACGGTGCCGCCTAGTACATAGGCCTTGCCCTCGACCAAGGCGGCAGGGGAGGGGGCTGTGTGCAACTTCATACCGGCGACGCTAGAACCAAGGGTCCAGTATTGTCAACAATGTACATTCTACCGTCAGTGACGTTAACCGTAGGTGACGTGTTTTCAGCAGCCGCGCCGTCCGGGCATTGCGTCGAGACATCGACTGTTGTAGATTGTTGACAATTATCGTAGTAACTACTCGGCATGGTCGCCCATGGCTGTGTGGATGAAACAAGCCCAAGGAAGTTGATCGATGACTGATACCGCAGTAGCTCCGACTCAGGCGGACGCGACGTTCGAGGTCGTCAATCCTGCCGATGGCACATCGCTTGCAGTGCTGCCGATGGATACCGATATCGATGCGGCAGTAGCGGCGGCGGCAGCGGCGCTGCCAGCATGGTCAGCCCTCACCCCGGGCGAGCGCAGCTCTTATCTGCTGCAGATCGCCGATCGGCTCGAAGAATATGGCGACGAGCTGGCCGAACTGGAGTCCCGCAACGTCGGTAAGCCGTTAAGTCATGCACGTGAAGAGATTTCACCGTCCGCGGATGCTATGCGGTGGGCCGCTGGCGCTGCTCGGTCGGCACACGGCCTGAACGCCGGAGAGTACGCACCGGGGATTCTGTCCTACGCGCTGCGTGAGCCGATCGGCGTCGTCGGTCTGATTACACCGTGGAACTTTCCGCTCTTGGAGGCGATCTTCAAGCTCGCCCCGGCGTTGGCGGCGGGGAACACTGTGGTGCTCAAGCCCTCGGAGTTGACACCGCTGACCACAATCCGTTTCGCCGAACTGGTCGCAGACATTCTGCCCACCGGCGTCCTCACGGTCGTGCTCGGAGACGGTCGGGTGGGTGCCACGTTGGTCAGCCATCCGGGCGTCGGGTTGGTGTCGCTCACCGGCGATGTGTCCACAGGCATGAAGGTGGCGGCAAATGCCGCCTCGGGACTCAAGCGCGTACACCTCGAACTCGGCGGCAAGGCACCAGTTTTGGTCTTCGACGACGCGGATCTCGAAGCCACGGTGGCGGCTCTGGTCGCTTGCGGATTCGGCAATGCCGGCCAGGACTGCTGTGCCGCATGTCGAGTCATCGTTTCCGACGCGGTCTATGACGACTTCGTCGACGCCTATGTCAGACGAATCGCAAATGTCGTTGTTGGTGATCCGTCGGACGACGCAACCGTCATGGGGCCGGTGGTATCGGCCAAGCAACTCGAACGTGTCATCGGTTTCGTCGATCGCGCGCGTGCGGATGGCGCGACGGTGCGCTGCGGCGGCGCCCGAGTAGATCGTGACGGGTACTTCTACGCGCCTACGGTAATCACCGACGTCGACCAAAGCTCCGAGATCATTCAGAAAGAAGTCTTCGGGCCTGTCGTCACCATCCAGCGCGCTGCGGATGACGACCAAATGCTGCAGATGGCCAACGACGTCGTCTACGGGCTAGCGGCCAGTATCTGGACGAAGGATCTGGACCGCACGCAACGGATGACCGCGGCATTGGCTTTCGGCACGGTCTGGGTGAATCACCACCAGAACACGGTTCCCGAAATGCCTTTCGGCGGCTACGGCCATTCCGGCTATGGGAAGACCCTTTCGTCGATCTCGCTCGACGACTTCAGCAACGTCAAGCACGTCATGGTGAAGCCGAAGGCCTGATCTGCGAAAGTAACCGGCAACCGATGGGCTCCCTGCAAAGGGTGTCACCCGTAGTTTCGGGTCGATCCCTAACATCTCGGCCGCTTGGGTAGAAGCCTGATTCGATATCGACAATAAGCGATTGGATCCAATATGAGTCGTCCCAATGTCGCAGTCATCCGCCTTGAAGGCTCGGTGTTGCCACCAGCGTTTGCTGCGCTGGAGGCGAAAGCGAACATTTTCGACGTGTCCGACGAGAGAGGGCTGCGAGAGGCGGGCCAAAAGGCCGAGATCGCATTCATCTGGGATTTCAAGAGTGACCTCCTGCGAAAGTTCGGACCGGGAGACCTGCGCTGGATCCACACCAACAGCGTCGGCTTGGATGCTCTGCTAACCACCGAGATCGTGGACTCTGCAGTCACGATCACCAACACGCGTGGTGTGTTCGAACCGCCCATGGCGGAATGGGTACTCGCTGCGCAGCTGTACTTCGCCAAAGACCTCCGGCGTTCTGTCGAGTCCCAACGGGCCGCCCTATGGGACCATCGGGCCGTCGGAATGATTCGCGGTCGGCGCGTGCTATTGCTCGGACCTGGTGGTGTTGGGCGAGAGATCGCCTTGCTACTTCGCGCGGTGGGCATGGTGGTTGAAATCGTCGGTCGCTCCGCGCGTGAGGACGCTGAGTTGGGGCCGATTCACGCGCTGTCCGATCTGCAATCCTTGTTGCCCCACGCCGATGACGTCGTCGTGGCGCTGCCGCTGACGCCGGAGACTAGCGGAGTCGTCGATGCTCAGTTCCTGGCGGGTATGAAGCCGGGATCGCGGCTGTTCAATGTCGGTCGCGGCCCCCTGGTGGACGAGGATGCGCTATTGGCGAGCCTGCGGTCCGGGCATATCGCCGCGGCCGGACTCGATGTCTTCGTGCAGGAACCGCTGGCGGCCGATTCTCCGTTCTGGGGAATGGAGAATGTGCTGGTCTCGCCGCACATGTCCGGCGATGTCATTGGATGGCAAGATAGTTCGGTTGCGCTCTTCCTTGACAATCTCGACCGCTGGCGTCGGGGGGCTCCGATGCTGAACGTCGTGGACAAGCGCAACCTGCCGGTCACTACGACGACTTCTTGACCGTCGTAGCGCGGCGGCCTTGGTGCGGATCTAGAACCATTGTCGTGTCTTGATGAAGGCTCTCGCGGTGCACGACATGCCCCGACCGTGGTGGCCCGAAATGAGAAGAATTTGGTTCGACAAGGCCTGCGGCACGAATCCGCCCTCGGTACAACGACCATTGAGTTAGACCGTGAGGACATCGCCAATTCCTACCTGTCCGCGATGGTCGTGTTAAGCCCTTGCGGTGGAACGGGGTGGTTGGACCGGCACCGTCGCGACAGACGAGCACCTTCGCGAGGTTGAGCTGTTCGCACATCGACATGCCCGATCCACAAGGCATCGCCATCCACGAATTAAGCTATGCACCAAAAGTGTTCGCTGGATGGGTACGAAGAACCCAAGAAAGTAGCTCGCTTCTGGCGCCGGTGACGAGGCTCGTCGCCGTACTCTGTGGGAACCGGGATGAGACGGCTCCACCGCTCGGGGTGGACGGTGTGTCTGGACGACTCGCCGAACTTCTGCCGCGATGCCGGGCACGACAGGCCACGGCCGAGCGGACGCTCGGAAACTGCTGAGGAGCACCGTAAGGAGCCACCCAGGACGGGTGGCTCCCCACGATGATCCTGGTGCCAGACCTATGAACTAGCCGACGCGGATGAGTTTCTTGTTGACGAACTCCTCGGCGCCCAGCCGGCCCAGCTCGCGACCGAAACCGGACTTCTTGACGCCACCGAACGGCACCTCCGGGCCCTCACCATCGGTGGTGTTGATGAAGACCATCCCGGCCTCGATCTGATCGGCCACCCGCTGCGCCTGCTCGGCGTCAGTGCTGAAAACATAAGAGCCCAGTCCGAATTCGGTCGCGTTTGCCAACTCGATGGCCTCCGCCTCGGAACCCGCCCGGTAGACCTGAGCCACTGGACCGAAGAATTCTTGGCCGAAAGCATCGGACTCCGGGGTGATATCTGTCAATACGGTCGGTGCGAAGAAGGTGCCCTGCCGGGTGCCCCCGAGTACCAACGTGGCTCCCTGATCGACGGCCTTCTTAACCTGCGCCTCCAGGCGTTCGGCCGCGCGGGCGGACGACAGCGGGCCGGTGGTGGTGTCCGCGCTCCGCGGATCGCCGGGTGCGCGATCGGCCATTTTCGCTGCGAACTTCGTGACGAAATCGTCGTAGAGCCCATCGGCCACGATGAAGCGTTTGGCAGCGTTGCACGCCTGACCCGCGTTGCCCATCCGCGCACCCACTGCACTTCCGACGATCCCGTCCAAGTCATCGGTCGACAGAAGGATGAACGGATCGGAACCGCCGAGCTCGAGTACGACCTTCTTGAGGTGACGGCCGGCGAGCTCGGCGACTGCGGAGCCGGCTGCATCTGAACCGGTCAGCGATACACCGCGAACCCGCGGGTCGGCGATGACGGACTCAACTTGCTCATTAGTCGCCAGGACACTGATGTAGGCGTCGGCCGGGACACCGGCCTCGTGGAAGATCTTCTCCATCGCAGCCGCCGATTCCGGACACTGCGGAGCTGGCTTGAGCAGCACGGTGTTACCGACCAAGAGGTTGGGTCCACCGAATCGAGAAACCTGGTAGTACGGGTAGTTCCACGGCATGATGCCCAGCACCACGCCGATCGGGGACCGCCGGATAACAGCAGAACCGTTGCCCCCCAATAGCTCAATAGGTTCATCGGCGAGAAGAGAGTCAGCGATGTTCGCGTAATAGCGGTAGATGGATGCGGTGAACTTGGCCTCGCCGATCGCCGATGTGATGGGCTTACCCATTTCCCGGGTAATGATCGCGCCCAGCTCGTCGGCGCGCTCCTCGTACAGGTCGGCGACCTTGCCGATGATGGCAGCGCGTTCGGCAACCGGCCGGGTCTTCCAGCTGCGCTGCGCCTCGTCGGCGCGGCCGATCGCGCCAGCGATCTCGGCATCGGTGATGTTCGGATATTCCGCCACGGTCTTACCGGTCGCGGGGTTGATCACTGCGTAGGTAGCCATAGAAATTGTTCGTTCCCTTCTGACACAAGACGTGATAAGCCTCACGAAGCGCCTACACTATCGTAGATTGTTAACAATAGGCACGTCGGGTGGGCTGAACGTTCAGCACAGTGTGGCCCACATGCCGGCGTCGGTGACGACCGTTCGGCTGCGGAGCAGGGACACTTTGTCGGAGGCTAGGAAGTCGGCCGACGCGGCGCAGACGTACTGAAGGCCAATCTCAAGCAGGGCGCGGACGCGCAAACCTGTCTGTTGATAGGCACGTCTTGTTGGAGGAAACGTTCGGTGAACGTGACGATGTTGGGATACCAGGTGGCGAGATCTTTAGCAGCGTAGGGCGGTTTGTCGGCGTGGATGCCTAGCGGCGGGCTGCGATCTGCGGTCGGAGATCACCAGGCGTTGGTTGGCGGTCAGGACGTCGCCACAACCTGTGGCGATCATTGAGGAACTCGGCGAACCAGTCGGGATGCGAGACGACGTCCTGGGAGGCGGCTGCACCACGTGGTTACGTCACAGTGACGAATTGGGTTCTGCGTGCAGGGTTTCGCGATCGGGAGTGTCCGCCGGTGTCAGGTAGTTCTAGACCGTCAATCGTCCGGTCCGGCGCTGTCGGGTAGTCGCGGATTCAGGCCCAGTGCCATGCGTTCGCCGGCCGAAACAACCGCAGGTGCACCTCGGCGGGTGGCACTGTCAGATAGTTCTGGAACGCAATGCGAGAAGTCGGACAGCCCTAGATTTCTCGGGATTACTCTCAACTGGTTCCGGATCGGACATCAATTGCCTTGCGGCACTGCAACGGCTACTCACCAGGCAGCGCGATCTTGTGCCGATAACCTACACTATGTCAAGTAAAATACGCCGTGTTCATCAGGTGAATCAAGACGGCCTGCTGCGTAATCCCCTGTCAATCGAGATCGAACGCGTGGTGGATCGCCGTTGTTAGCAATTCCTCTTGATCAGGAAGAAAGAACCCGATCTGACGACCCAGTGCCGCAACCGGGATCGTGACAATGTTGTCGACGCTGACGACGGAATTTTTCTCGAGCCCGTTACGCACACCTACTGGAACTTCGGTCGACAAGCCGCGAACTGTTCCGGTGATCGGTGCCACGGTGACCCTGGTTAGGTGAGGCCGTACGAGCTCCCGAGTCAGGATCAGAACCGGCCGAGCCTTATCAAGCTGGGCGACGTGAATTGGTCTCAATCGATATCCAGTTCGAAGGCGGAGGCATGAGCAGCGAGTGCATCCAAGTCATCGTTTGCGGTGGTCCGCTCGGCGAGAATCGCCGCATCGCGGGCAGCGATCAGCCGCCGACGCTCGCGTTCGAGCGCTTTGAGTACAAATGATGCGCGGCTCTCGACGTGCCGCTGGTCCACTTCCCTGTCAATGAAATCGACGACTTCATCCGGAAGCCGAACGGCGATCTGCTTGCTCATAGCGGAATGGTACCAATGTGGGATGCTAAACGCTACCGTACATGCAGAATGCGTGGATGCCTTCAGCAAACAAACTTGTGCCAGAACCAATCGCGAAGACATGTCAATTGATCGCGCCGCAGTGGTCCCGGCAATAGCGACGTCTCCACCTCAACGAACGCAAGGGGTTTCGCGTTGTCGGCCAAGGCAATGGTCCCCTAGGGCTCGCATTGGTGCTGTCTCCAAGATCTGTGCTCAACCATTACTAGATGGTGTCGCGCTGCCGTCTCATTTCTAGAGAAACGAGACAGGCGCCGGCACACGACTCCCCTGCTGCAAAATCGCAGCTCGAACCGTGTCATACCGTCTCGAATCCATCGGCTACCGGGCCGACTCGATCCGGCGGCCAGCGCGGTCGCCTGACCAGTCGAAGCGGCCTGACTATTCGCGGAACACCACCAGGGTGGACACTATGACGTGGCCCTTTCTGCAACAGTGTTCAAAGTCGAACTTGGTGTCTCCGATGTCGATCACGGTTACTACGCCGATCACGCGCTGACAATGGCCCGTCATCCCAGTGAGACCGATGAGCGGATGGTGGTGCGGTTGTTGGCTTTTGGGCTGCGCGCGCACCGGCTCAGCGACATCGACGGTGAGTTGGCGTTCGGGGCGGGGCTGTCCACCCCTGGCGTACCGGACTTGCGGCTCGCGGACTACACGGGCCGGATCTTGGAGTGGATCAACGTTGGCCAGCCCGATGATCGCGCCTTGACCAAGGCGGCCAGCCAGGCCGACCAGGTGCTGCTGTTCCCGTTCGCCGCCGGCGTGGGCACCTGGTGGCGCACCGTGGGACCCAAAGTGTCGGGGCTGCGGAACCTGTCGGTGGTGCAGATACCGCACGCACCGGTGCAGCAGCTAGCCCAGACTGTCGATCGTCGGGTCTCGGCGCAGGTGATGGTGATGGAGGGTCAGGTGACCATGACGGTGGGCGGTGTGGACGTCACCTTCACCCCCGAGCCATTGGAGTGAACGTCTGAGCCCGAGGTGCTACACCCACGAACTTGCGTTGCAGGACTGGCGCGGGACCATCGGCCTCGACCGGTGAAATTCCGGGCGTCCCCTATTCCGCTTAGCGGAAATAAGGTTCGACCGTGCCACTGAGCTTGACGACCATAGGATTTCCGCGGCGATCCTTCGCGGTCGGGACTTCAACACGCACCCAACCCTCGGCCACGTCGTATTCGTGAACATTGGTTTTCTCGACGCCATTGAACCGAATACCCACGTCGCGGCGAAGCACCTCTTCGCTGTAGAACGCGCTGCTCGGATCGATGGAGAGGTGATTCGGTGGAACGTCTGTGTTCTGATCCTCGGACATGATGGCCTTCGTTGAATGCTGCGTTAGGTGCTCGGATTGTTCTCAAGAATCTACGCGACCCTCCAGTAGCGGGTTGCGCGTAGGCCTAGTGGGCCACCCCATATTCATTCATCGAGCAAGGCCGAGGAATGCCATCATTGCCCGCTCGACCTCAACCAGTTGCTCCGCTGCTTCCACTAGCAGGCCGATAGCCGGGCGATCCTGGAACAAGTCCGTCAATACCGAGTGGTCCCCCAGTTTGGCTGATCTCGACTTGGTAAGTGCCCTAGGGATTTTCGCCAAATTGCATGCACGACGGCGGTTGCACGTAAACCTGCGCCGCGTTCATCAGAGCCCGGAAGGTACGACCTTGCCGTTGACGGTCACCTCGACCTGGTCGGTCTTCGGGTCGTACTCGATCTTGCCGTGTTCGAAGGTCGTGACGAGGAGATCGCCGACGGTGTTCTCGTCGCTGGTGGGCGCGCCCAGCGGACCCACTGAGCCGTTATCGCCGGTGACCGCAGGGACGCCCGCTGCGTCGCGCTGGACATTCCAGGCCTCGCGGATCTTGCCCCAGGTGATGCATCCAGGAGTGCCCGCTTCGTCGTTCTTAGCAGTGATCACGCCGCCCTGAAACTGCTGGAACACCACACCGCTCTCCCGCGCTCCCGCATTCCGGTCACCCGTCAGTGGCTTGCCGAGAGCTTTCCGTTGATACTCGGTTGCCGACGCGTACTTCGCCGCAATCGGACCGGTCAGCGTCACCTCGACGTCTCTCTCCCCGGTGAGCTTCACTTCGGTGGGCGGGGCTTCAGTTTCGGAGGTGGCGATCAACCCGACCTGCGGCGGCGCAGATGCGTCGACGCTCTTGTCATTGCTGCAGCCCGCGGTGATCAATGCGATGACGGCCATGCCGACGACTGCCGAGTGGCGGTATGTGATCGTCCTCATGGACTCACTCTCGCGCGTTCCATTGGCGTGGGTCAAATTTTCGGCTGAACCGCTCGCCCGGCCGGAACTATGACCGAATCGCTCAATTGGCATGCAGTGGGCGCGCATCGGAGTGGTCAAACCTAGGCGCACAAAAGCCTCTACGTGCAGGGGTATTGCCCGTTGAGCACACAATTCGACGGTGGTGTGTAGAAGCCGGTGACCACGCCTCTCAGACCACCTGTGGCCGAGCCGCCCGGCGCAATGATGCGATTCCACGTCGCAGGGGTGAGAACATAGTGCGTGCCGTGTTGCACGAGGGTGCTGCTCCACGTATGCGAGACGTATTCACCCGCCGGCAAGTCGAATTCGAGCCGCCAATCCGTCATCGCCGCCGTGCTCCCGTTGACGATGGTGAAGTGACCGATGAAACCGGTTTGCCACGTGGATGACACCGACAGCCTCGCCGCGGCGGCGGCCGCATGAGCCACCGGCGTGATCGCTAGTCCGGAGGTGACAATTATCAACGACGTGACTATTACGTGCATGGCCACCCGCCAGCGCGTCACACAATTGTCCAATCCGGCCACATCAGCCAACATTAAAGCCATGCAGTCGATATCGACCCTCGCATCGCGGGTTGACTGCGGTTCCTTTGCTCGATTGAAACCGCCGCGACATCATCGAATATGACGACATACCAGTACGGCCGGATTGCACTGAATCCCAGCCCCATTCGGGCTTCGATAACGCCGTTGCCCTGAGGGCATGACTCCCCCCCGATCCGATCGGCGCAATGCCGGGAACTGTCTTCGTTGATTCCGGTCGTCGGATTCCGACTGCACCGTTCGTCGGACTTAGTAGAGGGTGGAGCATCGGTTCCGCTCGTCATCAAGGACGGACAGTCGCATCATGAGACTCAACGACATGGCACGCCAACTCATCGGTTCCAACCCCGCAACGCTGGTCACCGTCAACCGGGACGGCAGCCCGCAAATCAGCCTGGTCTGGGTGAGGGTGCGGACTCTGGCCGACGGCAGCGATGCGCTAATCAGCGCTCATCTGCTGGAGCATCAGAAGATCCGCAACGTTCGGCGCGACCCCCGCGTGGCGGTCACTATCGTCTCCACTGACCGCAGCGGGCCGCAGACACCCTATCTGTCGATCAAGGGCACGGCCCGAATCGAGGAGGGCGGTGCTCCCGAACTGCTCGACGAGATCGCTACGTCGATATTCGGCCCCGGCACAGGTTTCCCGCCGCCCGATGCACCGCCCGGGTACCTGACTCACATCACGATCGACACGATTGGCGGCGTGGGATCGTGGGTGTCCTGAGCATCCCCGCCAAGCGCCTCTACGAACGCAAGGGGTTTCGCGTTGTCGGCCAAGGCAATGGCCCCCTAGGGCTCGCATTGGTCAAAGCCCTTCGATGAAGTGCCCAGATCCACACTCGACCAATACTAGAACGTGTTCTAATTCGATCTATGCCCAGTTCAGTGGCGGGGCACGCTGACCCCGCGTTTGCGGAAGTGAAGGCCGTCTTTGAAGCAGGTTTAGCCAACGGCGACGACCTCGGGGCCGCGGTGGCGGTATTCGTCGACGGTCGTGCCGTGGTGGATCTTTGGGGAGGCATCGCCGATAGACGGACCGGACGTCCATGGACGCGCGACACCGCTTGTCCGACCTTCTCCTGCACCAAGGGTGTGACGGCGACCGCGGCCCTCGTGGTCGCCCAGCAGCGCGGCCATGGTGCCGACGAACCAGTGAGCGCCTGGTGGCCGGAATTCGGACAACACGACAAGCACGAGACCACGCTGAGCGATCTGATGGCCCACCGCGCCGGGTTGCCCGTCTTGGAGCGCCCGGTTTCGGTGGCCGAAGCAGCGGATCCCGCGGCGATGGCCGAGCTGTTGGCGAGCCAATGCCCGCTCTGGCAGCCCGGGACCGAACATGGTTATCACGCTTTGACTTTCGGATGGCTGGTCGGCGAATTCGTACGCCGCCACACGGGTATGACAGTCGGCGAGTTCACCCGGCGCCAATTGGGTGATCGGCTGCTCATCGGCGCTTCGGGCGCGGCGGTGCGCGAGGCTGCCCGGATCAGCTCCCCACCCCCCGAGCAACGGGTCTGGAGCGCCGAGAACGCGCCGCCGATACCGGACGACACGGTCACCGAGATGGTGGCCGCAATGGCCGATCCAGAATCGCTGTTTATCAAAGCGTCATCGAATCCCGTTGCATCCTATAATGATCCAGAAGTACTAGCGGCCGGCTGGCCCGCAGCTGGCCTAGTCGCTACCGCTTGTGATCTGGCCAAATTCTATGGCGACCTGATCGGCGGAACCCTGGTTGCCCCGGATCTTCTGCGCGAAGCGATAACAGAACGCGTACGCGGCCGCGACCGGGTGCTGCGCTTGGAAAGCGCATTCGGCCTCGGCTACATGCTGCCGTCGCAGAACTTCGTGGTGCCCGAACCTGCGCGCCGGACTGTTTTCGGTCACCCCGGGGCCGGTGGCTCGGTGGGACTGGCAGATCTCGAACACAAGGTCGCTTTCGCCTTCGTGCCCAACCTGCGCCGCGACTGGCTGGCCGGCGATCGCCGTGCCTATCGGCTCATCGCCGCGGTGTACGACGCGCTGTGACACCGCGACGCAACTGACGCGCGGTGCTCCATCCCCGTACCGCCTCTCCCCCAAAAACCAATCGGGGTCAACTGCGCACCCGATAGCGCAGGCGAAGCACCCGGTTGCCCTAAATCACCACGTCAGGATTTTCGAGCAGGTGCTGTGCGTCGACCGATCCGACGTAGCGCTTGCCGGACCCGAACACGACTGGTACGGCGTCGCGGTCGGATCGTCGCTACCGCCGCGATGGCTGGTCGCGGGGCGTCGCAGCGGTGTGCTGACCTTGCGCACGTTGACTCAGTAGAGGCCCGGAACGGGCGACGGCTCGCCCTCCATGATTCGCCACCCCACTTCGACCTGCCCGTCGGTCGAGCCGGTGTGACCGGCGAAACCGTAGTACCAGGTGTGGCAGACGTTCATGTCCCACTTGACGTTCGGTTGCATACCGGAGCCGCCGACCGGCAATGGCTGTCCGGGGCACCACACCTGGCTGCACTCGCTCAGCGCGTTGCACCTGGCTTCGGCGATGCCGGGAGTCAGCGCGACGCCGGTGAGGGCGAGGCTGCCCGCGAGCACGGCGCTTGCGAGCAACCGGGTGCCCTTCTTGTGACTGGTCATGTTCGTCCTTCCCTGTGTTGCGCCACACCGTGTGGCGTCGTTCAGACAAGCTGACCCGACCTGCTCGGCTACCGATCCCAAAAATAGTGGCCAGAACCCCCGCCAACGGCGGCAGCCGTGGCCAGTAGCGGATTGGCCGTCCTCTGCGGTCCCCGGGAGCCCGTACCGGGAGAACTACTGCGCATTGACACGGAAAGGTCCTTTGCATTCAGCCGACTGCAGAGAAAGTGTGCTCTGTCGTGGCTCTGCGCATGAGGCGTTTACCGCATATTGCACCCCATTGGGCCGGGACGACCCAGGCTTCTGCGAAGTGGCCGGAGCCGGGTTGACGCGTTCCCCGAGACAGTGATCACTGGCCGCCTGTAGCGCTCCTCCTATCGCCGCCGGGACGCAGCCGCAGCCAATGCTTCGCTGACGCGGACGGACTGAAGGGTGGGCTATCCGCTGGCGGCATGAAGCTCGGTCGTCAACGTTTCCTGGCTCGCCCACGACGCCAACAGGGCCAGACTGCCAGCGGCCGGGCCGCCCGCCGGTGCGGTGTAAACATTCAACTGCAGGCCAGGGTCGGTGGGCAGATCCATGGACTCGAAGTTCAAGTCGAGCAGTCCCACCACCGGATGATTCACCCGCTTGCTCCCGTTTCCGTGCAGCCGCACGTCCTGAGATGCCCACTGCTGCCGGAACAGCTCACTGCCCGCTGATAATTCGCTCACCAAGGCGATGAGCTCCTCATCATGGGGACTACGGCCCAATTCCATGCGCAACATCGCGGCCGCATTTCGCGCCGCATGGTCGTAGTCGACGAAGAACGTCTCGGCCTCGCTGGGATGCAAGTACACGAACCGCACTGTGTTGGCGGGCCGTCGCGGATCGGCCAGCATCGGGGAAAAGAGTGCCCGGCCAAGGTGATTCGTGGCGAGCACGTCATGGCGCCCATTGCGGATCAACGCCGGCGCCCCGGTCATGGCGTCCAGCATCTCTTGCAGAGCGGGACGCACCGTTGCGGCAGGTTTGCTGTGCCGTCGACTAGCGGGCGCACCGGACTGGCGTGCGAGATGAAACAAGTGATCGCGCTCCGCTTCGCTGAGCTGTAAGGCCGTGGCTAGCGCGTCGAGCACGCCCTCCGAGGTGCCAGCCAGACTGCCGCGCTCGATGCGCACGTAATACTCGACCGATATCCCGGCGAGTAGCGCTACCTCCTCTCGACGCAGCCCCTTGACCCGACGATTGCCCCCGTAGGCGGGCAGGCCAGCCATCTCAGGCGCGATGCGGGCGCGACGCGACCGCAGAAATTCTTGAATCTCGGTGCGCAGATCAAGCACGGCGTCCATCCACTCACCGTAAGGGTGCACCGCAAGCGAAGGGAGGTACCGCCAATACCCCGAAGCCTCGGGGTCAGGCGGTCGTGGCGATCCCTCCGTCGACGGGGACGATGGTGCCCGTTAGGTAGGCGCCTGCACGGCTGGCCAGGAACACGGCGACACCCGCCATGTCGTCGTCGCGGCCGATCCGGCGCAGCGGGGCCGACGCAGCGATCGCCTCGCCGAACTCGTCGAGAGTTGCAGCCATCATCGTCGACGGGAAGGGTCCCGGCGCCACTGCGTTCACCGTAATGTGCTGCGGGCCCAGCTCCTTGGCGAGCACTCTGGTGAGTTGATGCAGCGCAGCCTTGCTGCTGGAGTACGAGTAGTTGGGCCGCGCAGGGATGTGTATGGCGGCGATGCTGCCGATGTTGATGATCCGCGCGGGATCATCGGCGGTCCCAGCGCTGCGAAGTGCCGGCAGCAGCGCCTGTACCAGCCAAAACGGCGACTTCAGGTTGAGGTCGATGACGGTGTCCCAGGCCGCGTCCGGGAACGTCGCCAACGGCTCGTCCCACATTGCGCCCGCATTGTTGACCAGGATGTCGAGACTCCCAGAGTCGGCCGTCACCAGGTGAGCGAGGCGGTCACACTCCTCGTGCCGGGACAGATCGGCGGGGACCGCCCAGACGTCGCCGTATTCGGACAGCTGTTCCTGCGCCTGAGCACACGCTTCCGCGCTGCGTGAGCTGATGACCAGGCGAACACCCGCCTGGAGGAGCCCGCGCGCGATCATCATCCCGATGCCCCTGGTGCCACCGGTGACCAGGCCGCGCTTACCGCTCAAATCGAAAAGTTCTGCATGCGTTGCGAATTGACTGGTTGCCACTTATCGCCCTTCTTGCTCGCCGAGAAGCTTTCATAGCAATCTAGGCTGCATTCCGGACGCCAAGGAGATCCCCGCAGTACGGGTACTGTCAGGGTCCCCCAGCCGGGTAGCCGCTTGGCGGAAGCCGTAATAGAAAGTGCCGTAACGTTACTCGCGCCCAGTGTCCTTCGAAATCCGACGTTGGCACCGAGTGCGACGTGGCGTTTCCGATCCTGCTGGAGATTCACACCGCCGCGATCGCTCGCGCTACTGAGAGTCGCCCTTCGCGGAATTGCGGCGGCCGATAAGGACGGCGCCGATAACGCCTGTCGCCGCGCCTACGCCCACGGTGCCCCAGCCTCCGGGCAGGCCCGCGAGCGAGGTGAGGACACCGACGCAGACCCCGGCCACGACGGCGAATGCAACCATGATCGCGACGATCTGCCACCACGGCATGGGCACTCCGGGACTCACCATGGCGACAAACTACCGCGCAACTAGCATCGCAGACACTAAGACACGCATGTGGTCCCCTGGAGGAACGAGCCGGAAATGAGCCCCGTCGCCGAGTTCGACTTCGTCATCGTCGGCGCGGGCAGTGCAGGCTGCCTGCTCGCCAACCGGCTCAGCGCCAATCCTGATCACCGTGTGCTCTTGATTGAGGCCGGCGGCAAGGACAACTGGTTCTGGATCAAGGTGCCGGTGGGCTACCTGTACACGATTGCCAACCCACGCACCGACTGGTGCTTCGCGACCGAGCCCGACCCAGGTCTGGCGGGCCGCAGCATTCACTACGCGCGGGGCCGGGTGATCGGCGGCAGCTCGTCGATCAACGCGATGATCCACATGCGCGGTCAGGCCTCCGACTACGAACTATGGTCACAGGCCACCGGTGACGAGCGATGGCTGTGGGGCGGACCGGACGGTGCCGGCGAGACCCTGGCGATCTACAAGGAGTTGGAAGACTACTTCGGCGGGGCCGACGACTGGCACGGCGCCGGCGGTGAGATCGCCGTCGAGCGGCCGCGAGTGAGCTGGAAGATCTTGGACGCCTGGCAGGCCGCCGCCGCCGAAGTGGGCATCGACCCGATTGAAGAGTTCAACCGCGGAGACAACGCCGGCAGTGCGTACTTTCACGTCAACCAACGGCGTGGCCGTCGCTGGTCGATGGCCGATGCCTTCCTGCATCCCGTCGCCCACCGGCCAAATCTCACTATTTATACCGACACTCAGGCCCTGCAGCTGCTGATGGACGACCAGGTCCACGAGGATCAGCGTCGCGGCGCCTGGACCACGGCTCGGCACCGCGCCACCGGTGTGCGGCTGCTCAAAGACGGCCAGATCCTCGACGTTCGGGCCCGCCGCGAGGTGATCCTGAGCGCCGGAGCGATTGGGTCGCCGCAACTCATGCAGGCATCGGGTCTGGGCCCGGCCGGGCTACTCACCCAGCATCAGGTGCCGGTGGCCGTCGACCTGCCCGGAGTAGGTGAAAACCTCCAGGACCACCTGCAGCTGCGAACGGTCTACCGGGTGCGGGGAGCCCGCACCGTCAACACGCTGTACCGCAATTGGGTCACCCGTGCAGGCATGGGACTTCAGTATCTGTTGCTGCGCTCAGGACCCATGACCATGCCGCCTTCCACGCTGGGAGCTTTCGCGAAAAGCGATCCAGCGCTGGCCAGTCCCAATCTGGAGTGGCATGTGCAGCCCTTGTCGTTGGCCAAGTTCGGCGAACCGCTGCATCCCTTCGGAGCGATCACTCCGTCAGTCTGCAATCTGCGACCCAGCTCGCGGGGTCATGTGCGCATAGCCAGCGCAGACCCGCTGACCTACCCGAAGGTCACCTGCAACTACCTGTCCACTGACGCCGATCGTGAAATCGCCGTGCGGGGCTTGAGGATGACCAGACAGATCATGGCGGCCCAACCCCTGGCCCGCTACTGCCCAGAAGAAATGCTTCCCGGCCCGCAACTGGTGAGCGACGAAGACCTCCAGCAGGCGGCCAGTGAGCTCGGTACCACCATCTTTCATCCGGTGGGCACCTGCGCGATGGGAGCCTTTGACACACGTGGTCTGCCGCGGTCGGCCGCTACGGTGCTCGACACCGATTGTCGCGTGTACCGCGTCGCCGGCCTTCGAGTGGTTGATGCTTCGGCGATGCCCACCATCACTTCAGGGAACACCAACGCGCCGGTCATGGTCATCGCAGAACGCGCAGCGCGAGCGATCCGGGGATAAGCGGCGGCACTGCAACAACATCGACGTTCCGACCCGGAATAAATTCTGCTCCCGTGAGCTTGGCCCAAGAGTCGCCCTCCCCCAACTCAGGAGCATCCATGACCCGTCCCGTCCGCGTCGCCGTGCAGATCCAGCCCGGTGGCACCCCCGATTACCGCACCTGGCGCGAGGCCGTCCTGGCCGCCGACGACCTGGGCGTCGACGTGATCTTCGGGTACGACCACTTCCACCGCCCCGCGATGAAGGGAATCGTCGACGGCAAGCCGGTCCTGTTCGACGAGCAGCCCGACGTCGCCAACTTCGAGGGTTGGACCGCGCTCGCATCGTGGGGCGAGATCACCTCGCACGCCGAGATCGGTCTCCTCGTCACCGGCGTCGGCTACCGCAACGCGGACCTGCTGGCTGACATGGCGCGCACCGTCGACCACATCAGCGGCGGTCGGCTGATCCTCGGCCTCGGCGCGGGATGGTACGAAAAGGATTACACCACCTACGGTTACGACTTCGGCACCTTCGGCTCCCGCTTCGATCTGTTCGACGAGAGCTTGATCCGCATCGAGAACCGGCTCGCGGCACTGATTCCGCCGCCCGTGCGCAAGCTACCGATCCTCATCGGCGGCACCGGCCCCAAGCGCTCGCTGCCGGCCGTCGCCCGGCATGCCGACATCTGGCACGCGTTTCAGGACCTCGACGCCTTCCGCAAGTCCAGCGACCGCGTCGACGAGCTGGCAGCGACGTTCGGCCGCAACGGAGACGATATCGAACGCTCGACGCTGTGGGAGAACGCCGACAGCGCCGATGCCTTCCGCGAGGCAGGAGTCACGTTGTTCCAAACCGAACTCACAGCTGACAATGGTTACGACCTCACGTCTCTCAAAGAGGTGCTCAGCTGGCGGGACAACGGGTAAGGCCGTGACGCCCGGCCCTCAATCAAGCTGAGCGCGTCAGCCTTTGGTCATTCGCAGGATCATGGCGACCGCGTCTTGCGAGTGACCTGCTGGCGCCAAGGCTTCTTGCAAGAGCAGACCACGAATCGCGGCAACGGCGACGGTGGCCATGTCCAGCGCTTCCTTGGTGTCATGCCCTTCGCGTTGCGCGAGCGAGGCCAGCAGGGTGGTCAGGTCGTCGAGCGAGTCGATGAACTCGTGAAAGTTCCCTGGGTTCTGCGCGGCGAGTCCTACGACGTGGAAGAAGCCGCGGACACGCGACAGCTGGTCCGGGCGGGTGTAGGCCCGCCAGATCGCCACGACGAGGTCGTCAAAGGTGCCCTGCTGGGCGGTCTTGAATAGCGCCTCGTTGTCACGAGCTCGCTGCACCGTGAGCATGGCCGCCAAGACACCCGAGAGTGACCCGAAGTGGTACCGCAGCAGGGCGTGGCTGGTCTCGGCCCGGGCGGCGATCTCACGCAGCGACATGTCCGGCGAGGGTAGGTCCTCCTCGAAGGCGTCGAGAAGCCGAGCCAGCAGACGGTCGCGTGCGTCGCCTTTGCGTTCCGCGCTTGACAAGCTCACTCCCACAGTTTATCCATTGGATAACCCATTATCCAATGGAAAAGAACTGCTGAGGGCGCCGTGCGGCGAGCCCCGCCGAATCGTGAAGGACCTTCGATGAGCTCCATGTGGCAAGGCTGTCTCGCCGACACCGACTATATCGAAATGCGTTCTAGCGGTGGACATGACTACGGCGTCTGGGTTACCACGCCGCCGGGCTACGACCGCGCCACGACAGAAGCGCCTGCCGTGTATGTGCTCGACGGCAACTGGGCTGTGGGCCTGACGGCTCCCCTCATCGTCACCCAGATGGACCCCATGCAACGGATCCAGCCCTACATCCAAGTCAGCGTTGGTTACGCGGGTGAGGAGGCGCAGGACTGGGATCGGCTGCGCAACAGAGACTTCGTGCCACCGGGCGAGCCCATCGCCAAGGAACTCATCGATGCCGTGGAGATGGGATTGGAAGCGGGAGCGAGGACACGCGAGGAAGCCGACGCCTACATCGCCGAATTACGTGACACTCACGCCGATGTGTTCCTGAGTTTCCTTACCGCTGACCTGCATCCGCGGATCGAACGCGACTATGGCACAGCCGCAAGCGGTCACGGACTCTTCGGCTACTCCTACGGCGGACTCTTCAGTCTCTACGCCTGGCTCACCGGAGCCACCCTCTTCGAGAGCATCGGAGCGGGCAGCCCCGGCGTCCTCGCTGAAGACAGTCAGATCTTCGACCAGCTCAGCGAAATGGGTGAAAGCCGGCGTGCCGCCAGGCTTCACGTGACCTTCAACGACCGAGAGCTGCTCGGAGACCTGGCGGTCTACCAAAACCTCGCGAAGAACGCCGCCACCGTGCTTCACCGCCTCACCTCGCGCGGCGAAGTGGTCACGAGCGAGCTCCTGCACGAAACGCACGTCACTGGTCTGCAGGCATCGTTCCTCAGCTACCTCAGGACCTGCCGTCCGCTGTAATCGGTTCGCCGTATTGCGCTGCACCCCAACTGCTTCGATTTCATGCGCGGTAGCGATGGCGCATTGCTCAGAGATCGAGGACGATGCGGAGTGCTGCATCAACGCGACGCATCTCGTCGAAGCTAAGGAACCCGACACTCTTGCCGAGGCGGCCCGGATCAACTGCGGCGGCCTGCTCGGCGAGCACCCTGGTGTTCACGCCGCGCACTTCAACCTCAGGACGAAAGCTGGCGGCACGAGCCGACGTAGACGTGGGCGCAACCAACCAGGTCGACAGAGGCAGTTGATCTGACTGGACGACGACGGCGTAGCGGGAACCAGACTGCTCGTGACCGCGACTCCCCCGCGCGGCATGCAGCCGAAAGACCTCACCACGCACGCAGCGTCTCCATGTCGCGCAGCACCTGCATGGCCTCAGCGCGATCGGACTCGTCTTCGGCAAGCCTTTCCGCTTCGGCGCGAATCGCCGCGTCGGCCTTCCGTCGCGCGGCATCGATGAGAGCAGATCGAACGGCTGCGGACACAGTCGTGCCATCTCTGGTCAAGACCTCCAGCGCTTTCGCTGTGTCTTCGTCTGGCCGGAAGGTAATGGTGTCAGCCATGGCAACAGTGTACGACGTTTTGTAAGACATCGGCAGGATCCGGCGTGCCGCGTCGAACGCCGCGGCGACGACTGTGTCGTCCCAGTCGGGCTGCTGACCGGTCGCGGTTGCGAGGTCCCAGGTGTGGACGGTCAGCTCGGAGAAGTACGACGCCAGCACCTCGGCGCCGCTGCCTTCGATCCACGGCAGCGCCATGGGTCGTTCGAGCACGGCGTCGTCGCTCCAGGCATCCCTGGCTCGTCTCCCCGACTCCCGCCACGCAGCGGGCCAGCGATCGTCGGCGACCTGGGTGTCGGTGACTGCAAACGGCGGCGTACTCGTCGACGCTAAAACCGCGACGTCATCCGACGGGAGTCGTGGCTTGCAGAACCGCCTCGACGAGCGCCTCGGTCCGCAAGTGTTCGAACTCGTGGTAGCTAGGATCCCTGACCATTTGGATGAAGTGTTGGCGGCTGGGGTATCTCACCAGGACGACCATGTCCCAGGCCTGGCCGTCTTCGGCGACCAACGCGGTGCTGCCTACCCCGGCATAGAGCACCTCGAGTCCATACTTTGCGTTGATGCCTGCGGCCTCGAACTGCGCGGCGTACTCGCCGTACTTCGCCTCGCCGCCGGGCCGGAAGCGCAGCAGATTGAGCATGACGACCGGTCCCCCGGTGTCTTCGTCTGCATAACGCTCCACCGCTGCGCTGTCGAATGCGATCATCCTTCTCTTCCTGGTCGGGTGGGTTGACGCTCGGTTGGTGGTCAGCCGTTGAACTTCGCGATGGCATCCTCGGTGACCGGTGTGAAGTAGTTGACGAGGTTGCCGTCGGGATCGCGGAACAAGATAGAGCGATTGCCCCACGGCATCGTCGTGGGTTCCTGCACCCAGTCGCTCACGATCGGCTTGAGCCGCTCGTACTCACCGTCGACGTCGGCGACCTTGAATTCGATGATGACGCTGTGATTGTCGGCAGGACGAGCGGAGTCCTCCCCGAACAGCTGTGTCGTCTGCGTGTGGCCGATCGCCAGCGTGAAGGACGGCAGGATCAGTTCGGCGAACTGAGGTGTATAGCGCACCGCTGCGATGCCGGTAACCCGCTCATAGAACGGGACCAGGCGATCGAGGTCATCGGTGATCATGCGAATGGAAACGAGATCCACGGCGTCAGCCTTCCCAGGTAGTAAAATGAAACGCTACGCAACAGTAGCGTAGCGTAGTGACATACTCAGTCATGTCCAAGAGCACCTCTGGTAGCGCTCGGTCGGCGGAGCGCTCCGAAACACCCGCGGCCGAACCCGGCGACGGCGAGGTCGATAGCCGTGTCCGACGGTCCCGAGATCGTGTGCTTACCTGCGCTTTCGACCTGCTCAGTGACAGCGGGGTTGGCGGGTTCACCGTCGATGAGGTGGCCAGCCGGTCGGGCGTCGCGAAGACCACCATCTACCGCCACTGGCCATCTCGTGAGGCGCTGGTTCTCGACGCTGCGTCGCGGATCAGCGCCGAGCAGGAGGTGCCGGATACCGGCCGTCTCGAGGCGGACGTCCGGGCGCTTCTTGCGAATCTCGGCCATCTGCTGAGCACGGCGCGATGGTCGTCGGTCGTGCCCTCGATTGTCGACGTCGCCGAACGTGATCCTGAGTTCGCCCGCATCCACGGCAAGATCCAGCGCGGACACGCGGCAGCGCTCAGGGAAGTCCTCGAGCGAGCCGTGCGTCGTGGCGAGTTGGCGGCAACAGCGGACCAGTCGGCCATGATCTCGGCACTGATCGGACCGCTCTACTATCGCCGCTGGTTCGTACGCGAACCGATCGACGAGCCGTTTATCCAGACAATCGTGCGGAACGTGATAAGTGGGGCAACGTAACCCGTTGGGATGTCGCAGATTCCAATAATCGCCGGCGATGTGGATCGTGTTGGCTCGAGGGCCTGTTAGAACCCGCGTTTCGTGCGAACCGGTGTCACCCAATGGCGGTGACACGGATCTCGACCCGCATCTTCGGGGCGCCGAGCACGGGTACGCCCGTCTGCGTCCAGATGGGTGCCCGGTCGGGCATGCGCCTGCGGAACTGATCGACCATGACGTGGTTGTGTGCGTCGCCAATCGAATCGGGCGCACTCGGCACGTGATACGAGTTCACGTGCACGACGTCACGCCAGCTCGCGCCGGCGGTCGCGAGGGTGCGCTCGACGTTGTCGAAGGCGCGGACGATCTCTTCTTCGAGCGATTCGGGGAAGTTGAAATCGTCGTCCCAGCCGCCCTGTCCCGATATCTCGACGCGGTCGCCGATCCGCACCGCTTGGTTGTAATGGAGGTTCCTCAACTGGCGGTCGCCGTACCCGGGGGTCGCGAAGAACTCGATCGGTGTCGCTGTGTTCACTTCACGCATGAAGTTAACCGTACACCATTGACTTCACGCGTAAAGTGACGACGATGAAACGCTCGGACGAGCCAACCTGGCTGACTCCCGAAGAGAAGGCGGCTTGGACGGGGTTGGTCTCCCTGATGCTGCTGCTACCCGGGAAGCTCGAATCCCCGCTGAGGGCAGTCGATCTGACGTTGTTCGAGTACCTCGCACTCAGTCACATTTCAGAAGCCCCGGGCCGGCGCATCCGGATGAGCGACCTGGCCTTCCTGGCCAGCGGCTCGCTCTCACGGTTGTCCAACGTCGTAAAGCGATTCGAGCAGCGCGGCTGGGTGACTCGCTCCCCCGACCCCGATGACGGCCGCTACACCTTGGCCCATCTGACCGATGACGGCTATCGCCTCGTAGTTCGGGCGGCCCCCATCCACCTCCGGTCGGTACGCGATTTGGTGCTGGATCCGCTGAATGCGGCCGACGTGCAAGCGCTCACCCGGATCGCGGCCAAGTTACGTGTGGTTCCGCCCGACTTCTCCTGACGGGCATGGCGCGTGGGAAGTGAATCTCCCCTCCCCGCAAGGCACTGCGAGGAGGGGAGACTTCTGACACACCAAGATGTTCACTGATCGATCAGCGGCTCAGCCGGCAAATTCGGTGGCGCCGAGGGCGACGTCGAAGTTTTCTAGCCCCTGACGGGCGATACCCATCAGCACGAGGCTCGTTCCTTCCAGCCAGTGCGCCATGTTCAAGCCGCCGACATCCAGCGCGCGCAGCCCGAGACTCTCGATGAAGTCCGAAACGCCTGCCTTGGCCTGCGCATCGTCGCCGGCGAAGAACACATCCAGCGTCCGGCCATCCTTCAGGACATGACCGAAGACGGTGTTGAACGCCTTCACCACACTGGCGCTGGCCGGGGCAGCCTTGGCAACATCCTGCGCGATCGAGGTGTCATCGGGGATGGACAGGCCGTCGGCCTCGGCATTGAAGGGGTTGCTGATGTCGATGATCACCTTGCCCGCCAAGGCGTCTCCGTACTGGGTGACAACCGGAACCACATTGGCGTATCCCAAGGCCACGATCACGATGTCCCCGGCCGGAACGGCGCCGAACTCCCCCGTCGTGGCCCCTCCGAGATCCTTGGCAAGGTCGGCGGCCTTGGACTGATTGCGACCGATGACCTCGACGGCGTTACCGGCTGCTACTGCCAGTGAGCCGATGGCGCGGGCCATGTTGCCGGTGCCGATGATGCTGATGCTGCTCATGAAATGTCCTATCTTCTCGTTTGCGTAAAAGGTTGACTCCTCCACCATAACTGCATTGGTTGGCGCGTCAATCAATCGGGAGGTGTGGAGGCGGCCCTTCGACGACCGGCGAAGGCACGGCCTTCGTCGTCACTCGTCGTTCGTGCGTAATTCCCAGGGCGGCATGCCAATTGCGTCGGCTAGGTTGCGCTGGAGCGCTACGCCAGCCGGTAGCGTGCGGTAGAAGATGCTTACCTCGGCGATCCTGCCGTCTGCGTCGAGCAGGACGAAGAAGATGCCGTTGACCGCCGCGTCTCCGACTTGCAGCCGGAAGTGTGCGGCGTGGTGAGTCTCGCCACTGAGAACCTCGAAGTAGGTGTCGTCGGACGACAGCTTGTTGACCCTCTTGATGGTTTCCACGGCGGCCTCGCGGCCAGTGACTGGCTCATCGCCGAACGGACCGTACAACGACACGTCCTCGGCAAGCAGGCTCGTGAGGACGTCTTTGTCGACACCGCCGTTGATGCAGTCGACGAAGGACTCCAAGGTGTCGCGATGCGGGGCGAATGCGGTCATGGTTACTCCTCGTAATGTGCGAATTGGTTTGTGCGCTAGGCCGTCAGCTGGCCGGCGAAGTAGTGACCGTTGTCCAGATCGGCGAACAGGCCGGGCTGCATGGGTTCCCAGCCAAGGGTCTGGCGCGTGATCAGGCTGGTCGCCGGGAAGGATCCCGTGGCCAAATTCATGAACTGGCCGAAGTATCCCGGCAGCATCAGGACATCCATGGGAATGCTCACGGCGGGCAGATCCAAACGGCTCCCGATCGCCTCGGCGATCTCCCGGAACGGGATGCCCTCATCCTGAACCGCGTGCCAGTATTTACCGGCAGCCCCCTTCTCCAACGCCAGGCGGAACAGGGAGGCGACATCGCGGATGTGTACGGCGCACCAAAGATTGGCCCCGTCTCCGGGGTAGCCGACGACGCCCTTCTCCTTTGCGAGCGCGATCAACCCCGGCAGGAAGCCAGTGTTATCGGTTGTGTCGTGCGCGATGAGCGGAAGCCGCACGATCGAGGACCGCACACCCCGCTCGGCGAGGCCAATTACAGCCCGTTCGACGACGTTTCGAGCCCGCAGGGTACCTTTGTGCTCCTCCCCGCTGGGAAGGGCTGGATCCTCTTCGGTGGCCGGTCGGCCCAGGCTGCCGGGCGAGCCGATGCTGCCCGCTGCGACGAGCGGCTTTCCGGTCCCTTCCAGTGCCTCGCCGTAGGCGAGCATGATTGGGAGTTCCGCGGCGGCCACGGCGTCCATCCCGCCCGTCGGAAGTAGGTCTTGCCTGTGCGCGACGTGGATGACGCCATCGGAGTCCGCGGCCGCCTCCTTGAGCCCCTCGAGATCGTGGAGTTCACCGCGACGCACGGTCGCGCCGAGCGCGGACAGGGCCTCTGCGGATGCGTCAGACCGGGCCAGACCGGTGACGTCGTGCCCGGCGGCGATCAGCTCGGGGATGATGTGCGAACCGGAATGGCCGGACCCGCCAGTGATGAAAACGCGCATGTTGCTCTCCTTTTGATGGTTTGTGTGGCTGGGTGCTATCAGCTGAAAATGCTGACTCCGATGGCGAAGTTGGTGTGCTTGATGGAGTGGGCCACGAGGCCGAGATGCAGCAGGGTGGCGTTCTCCAGAGCCGACGCCATTGGAAGCTGCCCGGTGTCCAGCGGGCGCATTCCCAGGCTCTCGATGAACGCCGACACGCGTGCCTTCGCCTGCGGTTCGTCGCCGGCAATGAACACGTCCAACGGGCGACCGTCGGGTGAACCGGCCGCCAGAACGTCGGCGGGCAGGGTGTTGAACGCCTTGACGACGTGCGCGCCCGCAGGGGGCGGCCTTCGCAATCTCCTGAGCGCCGGAACTGCCCTTGGGGGTGAGAAACCCCGTGAAATCGGGGGTGATGGGGTTGGTGATGTCGACGACGACCTTGCCGCGAAGTGCGTCCCCGTACTCGCTAATCAGGTGCCTCCCGTCTTCTAGACTGGTGGTCGAAAAGGTTGACTCCTCCACCATGCCATATTTGGTAGAGTTGTCAACAAAACTAGGAGGGCGTGGCCGATGGCACCGAAGTGGCTGAACCGTCGCGAAGAGCGCGCGTGGGGTGCCTTCGTCTTCGCCCACTATCAGCTCGAACTACACCTCAGCCGACGCCTGCAGGAATCTGGTCTGTCGGGGGCCGACTACGAGGTCCTCGCAGTGCTCTCGGCTCTGGAAGGGGATCGCATGTCCGCCCGCGAGCTGTGCAACGCGCTCAGCTGGGAGAAGAGCCGTCTCTCCCATCAGGTGCGGCGCATGGAAAAGGACGGGCTGATCAGCCGCGAGCGCAACCCCGCCGATGCCCGCAGCACCATGGTCTGCCTGCTGCCGGCCGGCCGCGCCGCCATCGAGAAGGCGGCGCCCGGGCACGTGGAGGACGTCCGCCGGAACTTCATCGACCTGTTCACCCCCGCCGAGCTCGACGTGCTCGCCGAGCTCAACGAACGAGTCCTGCAACACCTGGCCAAAGACGACGACTCCCCCGCCGACGACGAGCGTTCGTGATTCATCAGCCGCGACCTGGCTCGGTGACTGGCGGAAGGCGTTGGGTCAGCGGCTCACCCGAAATCGTCGAATCCCTGTACAGAGATCCAGTTCTCGACGCCATCCGGTGCGACCGGTAGGTCTGAGCGCATTGTGCTCAAGAAGAGGCGCCGGCTATCACTGTCATCACCTCGGCATCACTGGTACAACGAGTTTCGCGTAGGCGTCGGTGTACGCACACCGGTGCTCACATCGCGGAACACCAGAGGCGATCGATGTGCGACGATGCGGTGATGTCGGTCGCTGATCATCAGACGTTGCGGTTGCTGGAGGGTCGATACGTACTGCAGCGTCTGGTACCGGACGTCGAGGTTGCAGGCGATGCCGAGGTGCTCGCGGTGGTGCACGGCCCCGACGGCGGCGCTTGCATGCGACGCCAGGATCATGCCGACGACGCGTGGGTCGCGCTATGGAATGGCGACGAGGCGCACCCGCCGGACGCGACCGGCATGTTGGCTGCGATCGTGGCGCCCCTCGCCGCAGGCAATGTGCCCGTCTGGGTCGCGGCCAGCTTCGACGGCGACATCGTGCTGATTCCCGCTAATCGGGTGGAGGAGGCTGCTGAGTTACTGCGGCAGGCCGGCCACCGGGTGATCGGCTGAGGACTCCCCGTCGGCGGGTCCCGGTGTACCGCGACGGGGCCGCTGGCTGACGATGAAGTGACAGGAGCCGGTGGCTGTTCCCTCTTCGTCGAAAATCGTTACGTCGACGGGTGTATCGCATCCGCGGCCGGCGTCAAGCTCACGGCGGAGGTGTTGCGCTACGTCGTCCTGGAGCTTGCTTGTCGCTGTGATGCCGTGGCGTGCAGGGCGTTGGTAGTCAATGGCCGCGCTCTTGATCACCGTATAAGCCCCGCTGCCCGCCGGGCCAGCCGCAATGACTACCGCGCCAGCGCCGGCGACCTCCGCGACGGCATAGATGATGGGCGCGTTTACGTGCCGGTTGTGGTTTAGATGCTCGGCCTTGGGTCGACGCAGAATCACCCGCACCGACCCGTCGTCGTCGAACTCGGTGTCGAGATCTAGCCACGTGATCCAAGGCATCTCCGTCATTTCGGTGCTTGCAACCACTCGGCCATCCTCCTCGGTAAAATTAGAGCGTTGCTCTAGAATTGCGGTTACCCTAGCAGGTATGGGTGTCCATCCGGCGGCAGACGCCATTCTGCAAACCGCGCTGCAGCTCGTGGACCGTGAAGGCTGCGATGCGTTGACAATCCGGGCGTTGGTTCGAGAATCCGGTATATCCAACGGCAGCGTCTACCACCACGTCGGCTCGTTGGAATCGCTCCGCGCGCTCGTTGCCGACGAGGCGGTCAAGGACTGGGCTGCGCAATTCCTGCACGCTTTGGACGCACGCGGCTATGCAGGCGCGGCCGAGCATGACATGCACTGGTCGCGCGCGCACCCCGCCTTGGCGCAGCTCATCGAGTCGGAAGGGCAGCGTGGTCGACTGGGCCAGGGCGCCAAGGACTTCGGCATCGGGCTTCGTGTCTGGCTCGACACGCAGCACCTCGCCCCCGCCGCCCCCGCGCACCTCGTATCGGCTCTTGTCATCGGGCCGCTGATCGAACTTCGGCGGATCGAACGCATCACCGCGAAACAGGCCAGCACGGCCGACTTGCAAGCACTGGAGAAGGCGGTGATTGCTGGGCTGGCAGCCCTCGTTCAGGGCGCCGCGGGTTAGGCCCGAGACCTTCATCTCTGCGCACTCGCGGCATTCCCGTGGTCCACACTGGTGAGCATGGCCGATTCCGTTGGCAGTTCAGCCGGTGACCTATTCGCGGGAACTGCCTGGCACTACGCACGCTATCGGCCAGGCTATCCGCAGGCGTTCGTCGACGACCTCGTCCGGCAGTTCCGTCTCGACGGCACGGGGCGTCTGCTCGACCTGGGCTGTGGCACAGGACAACTCACACTCCCCCTCGCCCAGCACGTCGCGGACGCCGTCGGGATTGACCCAGAGCCGGGAATGCTCGTCGAAGCCGCAGGCCAGGCCCAGGCGCGCGGCGTCACGAACGTGACATGGACGCACGGCAGCTCGGCAGATCTCTCAGTCGAACTCGGACGCTTCCGGCTCGTCACCATGGGCCGCTCGTTTCACTGGATGGATCGTGAACGAGTACTGGCGCGTTCGAGGAGGCGATCACCGACGCATTGCTCGCGATCGACCCACGAGGACGGTCCACCGAGCCCGTCACCCTGGAAGTGCTGACGGCCACCAAGCGCTAGGGCCTCGAAGTCTTGGAGCTTGAGGGCTCGCCCGTTGGTCAATACTTCACCCGGAAGTTGCCGACCAGATGGATGACGTTGTCGTCGGGATCGGTGAGG
Organism: Mycobacterium sp. URHB0044; assembly: GCF_000620625.1. GTDB lineage: Bacteria > Actinomycetota > Actinomycetes > Mycobacteriales > Mycobacteriaceae > Mycobacterium. The sequence goes on from NZ_JIAW01000005.1 coordinate 68,597, forward strand.
GGACATAGTCGGACACCCTTGTTGGCGTCGATGATTTCCCCTGCGCCAAGACCCTTCTCGCGAAGTTCGCGAGCGCCCTCATCGATGTCGGACACGGCCAAGTTGAGCATCCCATTGCCCGCGCGAACGGGGTCCTCGGTCACCTGCAGCCAGCCGCCGTCGGTGACCTGCCATTCGACCAAATTCGGCATCGGGTTGTTGTCGGGCCCGCGGCCGAACAGCTTTGTGTACCAGGCCCGTCCCGCTTCGATGTCGCTCACCGCGACGACGGCCAGCACGAAGTCGACATGCACCATGATCAGTTGTTCCTTCCATCAGTGGCTGCGGCGAACTCGGCAGCCAGGGCATCAAGTTGCTCCGCAGTTCCGTGTTCTCGCCATTCGGGCCGCTCCTGGCCGGGGAGGTAGATCCCGTGCTCGGTCAGCACCAGCCACGTGTTGGCGTCCTCTGACCGGAACTCGACACTGGTGACCGAGACCGTCGACAGGCGATCCTCGGTGTGCAGCGTCGAGGTCGTGAGAATGCGTTCATTGGGCACGATTTCGGCGTAGCGCGCCTCATAGGTCAGAGTGCGACCCTCTCCGTCGAGTCCCTTGACCGTCTCAAGACCGCCGACCACGAAGTCCTGCGAATGCTCGGCTCCTTGAGCCATCCACCGTCTCCGGGCCTCTGGCGTTGCCCACGCCTGGAAGACCCGCTCGACCGCGGCCGGATAGCGACGCTCCAGCGTGAACGTCGAGTGCGTTACCTCCATGATCATTCTCCCTTCAGATAGTCGTCGAGTTGATCAAGCCGCCGTTCCCACTCCGTGCGCTGGCTACCGAGCCACTGCTCCGCTTCGCGCAATGCCTTCGGTTCGATCCGACAGCTGCGCACCCGGCCGGTCTTCTCAGTGACGATCACGCCAGCGGCCTCCAACACCTGGAGGTGCTGCATCACCGCAGGCAATGACATCGTCAGCGGCTCGGCCAACGCCTTCACCGCAGCTGGTCCGCGCATCAATCGCTCCACGATCGCCCGCCGGGTCGGGTCGGCGAGCGCCTGGAACACACGGCCGATCCGGTCGGTGTCGGAATGGTTAGGCACATGCTTAACTATTCCGCTCCGCCATGAGAAAGTCAAGTAATTGGTTAACCATGCGGCTTACGTCGACGGCGGTGTCTGCGTCCAGCGTGAGGCCGGACGCAGACACCCGTTCACGTCAGACCGAAACCGTGTCGGCTGCCCGACCAAGGTGGCGGGCGAAGAACCGAGCCGAGCTGTCACGCTCATAGTCGGGCACCGGGTGATGCCTGCCCGAGTAGGCGTGCAGCGTCTTCTCCTTCGAGGCGAAGGCGTCGAACAACGCGACCGCGGACATGCGGTCGAATTCCTCGTCGTCCCATGGAATTTGGTACTCGACCGGAATCGTGACCTGTCGTGCCGCCTCGATCAGTGCGTCGTCCACGAAGACCCCACCGAAGCTCGCAGCAGCGATCCGGGAGTCGACCGCCGTCAACAACAGCCCCGTTACGACACCCAACGACACGCCGCCGTAGCCGATTGGCGCGTCCATGCCGATCTCGGGCAGCGCCTGCAGGGCGTCCAGGGTCGCCTGCCATTCGGGCACCGCACGCTGGGCCAGCGACATGTTGAAGTCGATGACGATCGGGGCGATCGGCTGGCCCGCCGCCAGGGCCCGATGGATCGCTTCGGCCCACCGTTGATCTTGAAGATTTCGAGGCCGGTCACCGTGGCCGGGCGCGTCGATCGCGGCGACGGTGAACCCAAGAGTCGTGCAGTGCAGTGCACTGGCGACCAGCCCTGGCGCCTTCTTGTGCATGCCACCGGTGTGTCCCGCCAGCAGCAGGGGTGAGCCGGCGGTCGCGGTTGCGGGCGACCAGAGCACGCCAGTGATCTCGTCCAGAGTGAAATTGCGTTCGATGACACCGTTCGTCGATGTCTCAGAAGTGAATTGCATGGTGTTGCCTTTCGGGAGTGCCGTGTTGAGGCGCTCCTGGCGACACCTACGTCTACCGCGCGACCGTGAACACGAGTGGGAGCGCCCACTTGGTTACAACGTTCATGGGTCTCACCTCCTCGCGGGATGTCACGGTCTCGCGCACGCTATCAATCCGAACCGGATCCCGTCCAACCCTTTTCCGCGTCGAGCAGACGGTCGAGCAACTCGCGAGCTGATTGGGCGGTAGGCGCTCCGCTGCCTTCGTGTTCGGCCATCAGTTGGAGATGCTGCTTCAGGTTTCGGATAGGAGCAATGATCGCGTACCTGGGTCGGACGACGGTTCCAGAAGGATCGACGAACTCTTCGCGGTCGCTCCGGAAGGCAGTGAACTCGATGAGGATTTCCAATGCGGCCCAGCGGATCCAGCTTTCACGTTCACGGGCAACGCGGGCCAGAAGCGGCGCAGCCGGCACCGCGGCTGGGTACAGGAGCCCGGCGTGGTTGTTGCCGACGGCGAACAGCATCGCGTTGTAAGCCGCCCGTCCCTCGTCCTCATCCGAAACCGCCAATAGGAGCTCGAACGCCGCGGGCACGGTATCGGGTCGGTACCACTGAGCGGAGGGGGCCATCGCGTAGGCCGTCCAGTCAACCGCAGCAACTGCCTGCTGAATCCCTGGGCTCGCCGGACCGTTCGGCATCGTCACACCGCGAACTGCCCGTGCAAGACATGCGAGCGAATAAGCTGTCCCCCAGCGGATTCAGTGCCGGCGGCCATCGTTGACGCGTTCAATCCGGTGCCGCCAACGGGCGGCCCAAGTGGTAGCCAAGGCGCATCTCGTAATCACCAGCCTGATTGCGCCCGGCCGCGAGCGCGGCAGCGAGGCGGCGTTTCGAGCCTGGCCACGCGAACGAGGCGAGGTAGATGTCGAGGGACGACATCATGTCCTCCGGCGACGGCAACGTGTACCTGTTGATCTGTTGTTTGACCGCTTCGATGGACTCCTTGTCGTAGGAGGCGACCCGGCGGGCCAATGTGTCTACCAGCGCATCGAGGTGCTTATCGTCGACTGTTCGGTTGACCCAGCCGTAACGCTCGGCCAGGTCGGCCGAGTAATCGTCGCTGGACAGTGCAACTTCCAATGCCCTGGCCCGACCCAATAGGCGGGGAAGGTGTTCCAGACCGCCTCCGCCGGGCAGGTTTCCGCTGGCGGTTTCGGGCTGGCAGAAGAGCGCACGCTCGCTGGCGAACCGCATGTCCATCGCCAGGGTGAACTCGTTGCCGATCCCGCGCACCCGCCCCCGGATCTTGGCGATCGACACCACCGGCAACCGTGAGAGGCGGGTGCTGGTGTCGATGACCAGCGGGTAGCCGGTCTCCCCCGAGTCCTTCGGCGTTTCCGCGACACGCGAGGTGTCGTAGTGATTCAAGAAGTAGTCCGGGTTGGCGGACTCGAACACCACCACCCGCAGCTCGGGTGCGGATTTCATCTGGTCGATCAGCTCGGGCAATTCGACCAGCATCTCAGGGGTCACCAGATTGATCGGCGGGTTGTCGAACGTGACCCGCCAGAGACGCTCGTCTTCGATGGCAACTGAAAAATGCGTCCACTGCGCCACTTTCACGCCTCCTGACAACGTCGCCGCTCGAGCAGAAGACCAGGATACGCGGTGGCGGAGGCGACGTTTCAGGAGTTCGACTCTTGCGGAGGCGGCTTGTCGATCTGTTCACGGAGGATGTCTCCGTGACCGGCGTGTCTGGCGAACTCTTGCGCCATGAAGAGCAGCGTCCAGCGCATGCTGACGCATCCCCGTCCTGGAACGTCGATGGTGTCGTCGAGCTCGAAGCGGGACGCGATCTCACGGGATCGTTGGCTGGCGCGTTCGAACTCGGCGATGACGTCTTCCACCGACTCGTCGTCGGCGACGGCGAAGGTGCCCAAGTCGCGGCGCGCGTATCCATCGCATTCGGATTCGTCGAGTCCCGCCCAGAAGCGTTGGAACCAAATCCTTTCCGCGGCAGCGGCATGCTTGATCAAGGAGATCGGCGTCGTCAGTGATGCAACCAGCCGCCGGCGGGCGTCGGCTTCGGACAGCCCGCGTGCGGTCTCGATCAGCGCTTCGCGGTTGCCGTCGAGCATGTTCTCGATGATGGATCGTTCGGTGCCGTCGGTGATTCGTTTGATACTCATGGGGTTTCACTCCATTCTCTTCTGTGGTTGAGGTGATCAATCCCGGGGGAACGGGGATGACAGCATCCGGCGTCAGTGGTCGGCCGGTGAAGGAGAAACTGTGATTCGCCCGCCGCGCGCGTAGATGGCGCACGGAGCGTGACGCGGAGACCAGGCGTCAACGCCGTAGTCCAAACCCGTCAGGAGGCAGTGCCTCGACTGAAGGATATCGCAGAGAGCGTCAAACCGGCTGCGTTGCCGGGATCAGCCCTTCATCAGTTCGCCGACGTGCGCGCTGACCGACTCAGCGAGACCCTGCAGGTCGTACCCGCCTTCGAGGACTGCCGTCAGTCGGCCGTCGCAGTGTTTCTCCGCGGAATTCATGAGCTCCCGCGTGACCCACCCGAAGTCGTCGGCAGTCATCTGTAGCGACCCCAGCGGATCGCGTTCGTGCGCATCGAAGCCGGCCGACACGATGATGAGTTCGGGATGAAATGCGTCGAGCGCGGGCAGGATTCGGTCTTGGAACGCTTCACGCATCTCGGCGCCGCCGTCTCCGGCGGACAGGGGCGAGTTGAAGATGTTGCCGACGCCGGATTCGTTGGTTGCGCCGGTCCCGGGGAACAACGGCATCTGATGCGTCGAGGCGTACAGCACGCTCGGGTCCGAGTAGAAGATTTCCTGTGTGCCGTTGCCGTGGTGGACGTCGAAGTCGACGATCGCCACGCGTTCCAGACCGTGATTCTGCTGTGCGTGGCGCGCACCGATGCTGATGTTGTTGAACAGGCAAAAGCCCATTGCGCGTTCGGTTTCCGCATGGTGGCCGGGCGGCCGGCATGCGACGAATGCGTTCTGCGCTGCACCGGTGAGCACCTTGTCGACGGCCTGCAGCGTGGCGCCGACGCCACGCAGCACGACCTCCCACGTCGACGGCTCCATCATCGTGTCACCGCCGTCGAGGTAGACATAGCCTTCGGCCGGTCGAGCCGCTTCCAACTCGTCCACGTAGCGATTGGAGTGGACGAGTCGCGTCGCGTCGAGTTCGGCGAGCTGTGCTTCCTCCCGCACCAGTGCGTCGAACTGTTCGTGCCCCAGCGTCGCCTCGACGGCGCGATACCGGTCCGGCCGCTCTGGGTGACCTGGCTCCGTCGCATGCAGCGCGAAACAGGAGTGGTGCAGCAGCAGAGTGGACAATGTGGGGCAACTCCTCGATGGCTGACAGGTCAGAATACTGTATGCATGCCACTGTATCTGATGTGGTGGCTCGCCGGAAGACGCACTTCCCCCTGGGCCTTGTCGACTATTCGCAGGCGTTTTCGCGACGGCATCGCCGATTGTCAGCGCGTTCCAGGTGGGTTCACCGGATGACGCGGTAACGCAGATGGGCGACGCCCGGGGCTTCGAGCACGCGAACCAACTCAAGCCTGGGGGTGCCTGCCGAAAAGCCGTCGAAGAGGCGCTCGCCCGCGCCGAGGATCACGGGGCTCACTTGCAGGTCGATTTCGTCGACGACCCCGGCCTGGATTGCTTGCCGGGCGCAAGAGGCTCCCCCAGCGATGGATATGTCGCCGTCGCCGGCAGCCGCCTTCGCCTGGGTGTACGCGGACTCGATTCCGTCGGTGACGAAGTGGAAGGTGGTGCCACCCTCCATCTCGATTGGATCGTGTTCGTGATGAGTGAGGACGAAGACCGGGCAATGATACGGCGGGTTGTCACCCCACCATCCGGTCCAGTCCGAGCCTGCCCATTCGCCCCGAACGGGCCCGAACATGTTGCGGCCCATGATCGTCGCGCCCATGCCCTCCAACATGTCCGAGACCACCTGCCGGTTGACCGGGTGATCCCGGGCGGGGCCGATGTGCCATTCGTGGAGAGCCATCCCGCCAACGCCGATCGGGTTGTCCATGCTCTGATCGGGCCCCGCGACATAGCCGTCGGCCGAGATGGACATCGAGAGGTTGGTTCGGGTCATGGCAAGCTCCGTTCGGAATCAGGTCTGTTGCGTCTGACTAGGCAGACCGCTGCGCGGTGGGAAACTCATCGGCCCCGCGCAGACGGCTGAGAGACGAGGTCATCGCAAGTCCTTCAGCATCGCAAGCGGAGCGGGCCATGTCCGTCGCCGACCAGTCGAAAGCCCTTGCGCTGGTAAAGGTTCTGCGCAGGGTTCCGAACATGAAAGAGGGCAATCTTCGATGACGCAGGCGTGGCGTGCCATCTCAACGATGACGGCCGCATCTTCGGAGGTCGCCGAATGCAGTCGTATCGTCAGGTCAACGGGCACGGGCCAATTGTTGCAGTCCTCGGGACGGGGACGGACCTCTCGGCACAGGTGGACGCGTGAACTGTCGGTAAACGGGTACTACCTGGCGGTTGGAGGAGGAACCGATGAACTCACCGCTGATGGCGATTCGTCGGCGCACCGTCGGAGTGGTGATGGGGACTGCTTCGGTGCTGGGCCGCTTGGCAGGAGAAGCACGGGCCGTTGGCGACCGCACGCTACGTCATCTGGGGCTGGACGGGATGCCGTTCCTCCCTTCCCCACCCCAGGTACGTTCGGCGCCGCCAGCCCGACACCTAGGGCTCGTCGCCGTCGACGAATCGGTGGACGGTGATGGCAGCGCGGGCGCCGGCGGCGTCAACGTCGAGAGGGCGTTGAAGTTGGTCGGAGCGTTGGATCCAGCTACCTCGACGAGCCCGAAGGCCACCCGGCCAACGCCGAGGTCGGACTCGGGGGCGAAGGAAGCGATCGCCCCGCGTCAGCGTCGTCGCTGAGTCGACGGCTCCCTGGTGAACGAGGCCAGCTCGTGGGTGCCGTCGCCGAGAGCCATGAACGAACCGCGGAAGGGTCGGCCATCAACGGTGCCAACGACTTTCACCAGGCCGCGCGTGCATCGTCTCACCCATCTGCATGTGCTCGACTTAGTCGTAGATGACGGCGAGCCCGCGGCGCTGGAGATCGGCCAAGCCTTCCCGCATGGCTTGCAGTTGCTCGGGTGAATGCCCCGACCATTCGGTGAGCTCACCGATGATCTTCACAGGCTCCCGGGTGCGGTAGGAGTGGGTTGGGTTCCCGGGAAACTTCTTGTCCGTGACGTTGGGGTCGTCCTCCAGTTCGCCTTGCGGCTCCACGATGTAGATACGGCCGGGGCCCTCGCCCGTAGCCAGCTCGGCTCCCCACACTGCGGCATCCAGTGTTCGCGTCACGTAGACGTGGTTCGCGACGCGCCCCTCCTCGTAGTTCGACGGGCGACCGGGCACAAGCAGATCGCCGATGGACAGATCGGCTTTGGTGCCGTGCAGCAGCGCGCCGGATTCGTGCACTTCAAAGCGTTGCGGTGTGCTCGTCACATCGACCTCCATCGAGTTCGGATATTGAATCGCGGCCAGCCATCATCGTGTTGGTGAGATGACACGTCCGGATTGCTCGAATTGTGTTGTAGGACTTGACGGCAACATCGTGCACCACACTAGGGGCCTTGCCGCAAGCCCCCGTCCATGCCATATATTGGAGTGGGAACACGCAGAGGGCTCAGGCCTCGAGGTCTGGACTGCCGAGTTCCGCTCACCCCACCGGTACGTCGATCAAGCGTACGAATCGTGACATCGCTCGCCAGGCTCTACGCACCGCCGTGCGCGACGAACACGACTTCGCAACGAACCCGGCTCGATGGCTGGATAAATCCCGCCGTCCGATGGCGTTTACGGGGACGACACGCCATATCGGCGATGTCATCGGCACAGCCCTCAGGAGAAGAGAACATGAGCTTGGACACCACGTCACACCTCGGTACGTCGGTGCGAGACGAGTTGGTTCCGTCGCGCTATGCGCAGCGGGTCGGTGACATCGAGGTGCTGGTGATCAGTGACGGGGTACTGCCGATCACTGCCGTGACGATGGCCACGAACGCCCCTCCTGCCGATCTGTCGGCTTGGCTCAAGGACATGTACCTGCCGCCCGAGGTCCTCGACTGGCCGCTGAACGTGGCCGTCGTGCGCAGCGGCGGCAAGACCATCCTCATCGACTCGGGGCTGGGAACGGAGTTCCCGGACTTCCCGCGCGCCGGGCAGCTGGCCATGCGACTGGTCGCCGCCGGAGTCGATCCCGCATCCGTGACCGACGTGGTGCTCACCCACTTGCACATGGACCACGTCGGCGGGCTGCTGGTCGACGGGCTGAGGAATCAGCTGCGCCCGGACCTGCGGGTCCACCTTGCGGCGGCCGAGGCCGAATTCTGGGAGGCTCCCGATTTCTCCCGCACCGTCATGCCGGAACCGATCCCGGAGGTGCTCCGCAGGACCGCTGCGCAGTTCCTGGAGGTCTATCGCAACCAGCTGCAGCCCTTCGAGACCGAGTACGAAGTGGCGCCCGGCGTGTTGCTCCGCCGAACCGGCGGCCACACCCCCGGCCACAGCATCGTCCGCGTGGAGTCTCGCGGTGAGGCGCTGACGTTCGCCGGTGACGCAGTGTTCCAGCCCGGGTTCGAAAACCCCGAGTGGCAGAACGGATTCGAACACGACCCCGAGGAAGCAGCTCGGGTCCGGGTCGGTCTGCTCCGTGAACTGGCGGCGAGCGGCGAGCAACTGGTGGCCACTCACCTACCGTTCCCGTCCCTCTGCCACGTGGCAGTCGCGGGCAACGCATTTCGCTTCGTACCGACCAACTGGGATTACTGACCGCTCGATCGGACGAAAGGCATCTCGCCGAGGGACTCGCTGTCGACCGGGGGTAGCTCGCTCCGGTCGACAGCGCGGTTCACCATGCTCAGCAGCTAGATTTGAACCCGCACGGCACGGTTGCCTTGAGTGCCGGCTGAGCCATCGGTATCGGAATCGCTGTCGGCACCGGCGTCGTTGTGGTGGCGGACGCGCCGACTGACATCGTGGATGCGTTGACGTGCGTGGTCGGCGCGGTGCCTGTCGTTTCTGCGGCGAGCGCCGTGGTGAAGGCTCCCGCGGCGACAAGGGCCGCCCCGGCGAGGACGACTGCTCGCGTCGTTGTCGACTTCTGCATGAATCTGCTCAACTTTCGTGTGTGCCCGCTGTACATGGGATGCGCGCATCCTGAGAGTCTCTTGCCGAACTGAATCGGCGCTGAATGCGCTCTGGTAATCCCCTGCCAATCCCGCGACGAGCGTCAGGACAGGGAATACCGAAGAGGTGATTGGGCAGACGGCGATGATTTTCGCAGTGATCTCCCGTCTGTATCCACAGACCCGATCAACCGCACTCGAGGAGAGCACCGTGACCGCTACCTACACGTTCGACGTCTTTTCCAGCCTCGACGGCTTCGGCGGCGTCAGCGGTGGTGACTGGGGCGGCTATTGGGGCAAGCAGGGCCCCGAGCTGCTCGACCACCGCCTCGCCTCGTACGAGGCGGAGCAGCGAATGATCTTCGGGGCCAACACCTATCGCGTGTTCACACAGATTCTGGCCTCGGGTACCGAGGAGACCGTGCACGACCCATGGGTCACCCGGATGAGGAGCCTGCCGGCGACGGTGGTGTCGACGACCTTGGCTGGGCCGCTCGACTGGCCGGACGCAACCGTCGTGAGCGGCGACGCCGTCGACGTCGTCACCAGGCTCAAGGAGGAGTCCGACGTGCCGTTGCGCTCGCACGGCAGCTTGTCGATGAACCGCGCGCTGATGGCAGCCGGCCTGGTCGACCGCGTCCAGGTCACGCTCTTCCCCGTCATCACCGGTCAGACCGGTGATGATCCGATCTTCCAGGGTGCAGCGGACTTCGACCTCGAGCTGATCGAGAGCCGGACGCTCGACGGCCACATCCAAGAGCTCGTCTACCGGCCCACCCTGCACGTCGGATCGACTGCAGGCTGACCGGCGGGCAGCAGCCCGATGCCGCGTCTGTAGCGTGACGCCCGTGAACTCCTCCCGTGTGGCTACCTCCGTCGCGCTCGCGGCCTCCGCCGTGTCGCTCGTCATCACGCTCGCCGCCTGCGGCTCTGATACCGGAGCGTCATCGGCAAGCACCACGTCGTCGAGCTCGTCGCCGAGCGCGCCGTCGGTCGCCGAACCGGTCACGTCGTCCGTGACGGAGACCGCGCCTGCGGCGGCGAGCTGCCCAACTGCGGCTCCGCAGGACGGCGGCGCTCCGGAGTGGACGCTGTCCGGCGCCACCGGCAACGTGGCGGTCACCGGATCGACGGACACGGCGGCGCCCAACGTCAAGGTCGGTGCGCCATTCAGCGTCACCGAGACTCAGGTGCACACGCTGAAGGCCGGCGACGGACCGGTCGTCGCACCCACCGCGACGGTGTCGGTCTGCTACATGGGCGTCAACGGACGTGACGGGTCGGTGTTCGACAGCAGCTACCAGCAGGGCGCCCCGGTCGAATTCCCACTCGACGGCGTCGTGCCCGGCTTCCAGAAGGCGATCGCCGGACAGAAGGTCGGATCCACGGTCGCCGTCGCGATGGTGCCCGCCGACGGTTACCCCGAAGGCCAGCCCAGCGCTGGAATCCAGCCGGGCGACAGCCTCATCTTCGCGATCAAGATTCTCAACGCCTCGAGCTAGCCCGCGAGCGTCGTGAGCAGCTTCGCGTTGATTCACGGCGCCGGCGACGCCGGCTGGTACTGGCACCTGGTCGAGGCCGAGCTGCGCGCACGAGGGCACCATGCGGTGGCGCCCGACCTTCCCGCAGACGACGACTCGCTGGGACTGGACGACTACGCCGAAACGGTGATCGACGCCGTCGTCCATCGCCAAAACGTGGTCGTGGTGGGTCAGTCGTTCGGTGCATTCACCGCACCCCTGGTGGCCGACCGGCTGCAGGCCGATGCGTTGGTACTCGTCGCCGGAATGATCCCCGCACCGGGCGAGTCTCCCGGCGACTGGTGGCAGAGCACGGGCTACTCGGATGCGGTGCGGGAGCAGGCCGCGCGCGACGGCGGCTTGACTGGCAACGACGACCCCTACGTCGGCTTCTATCACGACGTGCCGCGACGTCTGGCCGACGAGGCGATCACACGGGAACGCTCGCATCCGTCGGCCGCGTCCCAGAGTGCACCTTGGCCCCTGGACGCCTGGCCCTCTGTGCCAACGAAGTTCGTGCTGTGCACCGAGGACCGCTTCTTCCCGCCCGCCTTGATGAGGCGGCTGGTCGCCGAGCGGCTGAACGTCACGCCAGATGAGATCGTCGCCGGCCATTGCGTTGCGTTGAGCCGCCCGAAGGAGCTGGCGGAGCTCCTCGACGGGTACGCCCGTTCGGCCACTTGACGCCGACTTCTCTGAAAGAGATTGCCCCTAAGGTCAATACGTATATCGGCTCACCGTCTCGGGGTGGATGACGAGCCGAACCTGCTCGGTGGCCAGTATCTCGGCGAGGTCCTTGGCTCGGACCGGGTCGTCGAGGTCCCAGTAGCGGGCGGCGAGGCGGTCGCACAACTCGTATGCCCCGTCGGGTTCGATCGTGGTGCGGCCTGCGACCGCCACCCAGCGCTCGCGTTCACCCACCGGGGCAGCGACGACGAGCGATGCACGGGGGTCGCGGCGCAACCGGCGGACCTTCAGAGTGTCTGGGCCCGTGAACAATTGGATCGTGCCCTCGGCGGTGGCCTCGAACCAGACCGGCCGAGGCTGCGGCGGCAGTGGGCCCGCGGCCATGGACAAAAACCCGTGCAGGGGCCGCCGAAGGAACTCGAGGTCTGCCTGAGTGAGCGAGCCGGAGTCGGAGGTCATCGCTGCCACGCTCCCGCTGCGGCGGCCCGCACCACGTAGTCCTCGAACGTCCGGGGCGCACGTCCCAGCACGCTGGCAATGCCGTCCGTCGTCGGCGCGAACAGTCCGCGTTCCATGAGTACGAACATCTCAGCCACGTGGTGGGCGTCGTCCTCGCCCACTCCTTCCTCCACCAGCGTCGCGGCGTACTCGGCGGCGGAGACCTGCTTGTAGGTGATGGGCCGCCCCGAGGCACGGGAGATCAGCTCGACGGCTTCCTCGAAGGTGAGCCCACGGGGTCCCGTCAGCTCGAAGACCTTTCCGGCGTGTCGGCCGGGTTGGGTCAACACCGCGGCCGCAGCGTCCGCGACGTCTTCGACGTCGATGAACGGTTCGGGCACCGCGCCGGCCGGCAGGGCGAGCTCACCGGCAACGAGTGGCGCGTGGAAGAGGTCTTCGTCGAAGTTCTGGTTGAAGTTGGACGCGCGCAGGATGGTCCACTCCAGCGCGGAGCCGCGCACGGCCTTCTCAGCGTCACGCATGTCCAGCCCGAATGTGGAGTCACCCCATGTGTCGGCCGCGCGTCCAGACAGCAGGACCAGGCGCTGCACTCCGGCGGCCTCGGCGCGCGCCACGAAGTCGTGCACTGGGCCCGGCACGCCCGGGGCCACGACGTAGGCGGCCGCGAGTCCCTGCAGGGCGGCGTCCCAGCTGCCAGGGTCGAACCAGTCGAACGGCGTCTCGCTCGACCGGGAGGCGGCGCACACGGGTGTGCCGAGCAGCCGCAACCGGGCAGCCACGCGCCGGCCGGTCTTACCGGACGCTCCGAGGACGAGGGTGGTGTCGTTTCTCATGACACCGATTGAACGGGCCTGCCTCGGAGTAATCCATGGGTGAAAGACCGGATTGCCTGTCTAATCGTCTAACCTCGCTGAGGTGGATGTGTTCGACGACTTGATCCGCGGGGTGCGCGCCCATGGCGCGTTGTTCGGCAGCACCACCCTCACGGCGCCCTGGGCGCTGCACTTCGTCGACGGCGCGCCGTTGACCTTGTGCACGGTCCTCACCGGTTCGGGCTGGATCGTGCCGGAAGACGGTCCGCCCGAGTTGCTGCGCGCCTATGAGACGCTCGTCGTGCGGGGTCCCTCGACGTTCACCTTCGTCGACGAGATCGACACTCGAGCGCAGCCGATCGCGTGCGGCGAATTCTGCGCGACACCCGAGCAGGGCGGCACCCGGCACCGGCTCGGCTGGAACGACTGCGGCGAGAACGACGCTGGCGCAACGACTCTCATCGTTGGCGCTTACCCGGTGCGCGGTGAGATCAGCCGACCGCTGCTCGACGCGCTACCCGTCGTGCTGCGCGTCGACGCCGGCGGCACCGGCGACGCCGTGCTGGACCACCTCGCCGCCGAGGTCGCGCTCGACACCCCGGGCCAGCAGGTCGTTTTGGATCGACTGCTGGACTGGCTCCTGGTATGCACCATGCGCGAGTGGTTCGACCGGCCCGACGGCAAGCCGCCGGCCTGGTGGACCGCCCAGCGGGACCCGGTGGCAGGCGACGCGCTGCGCCTGCTGCACGCCGAACCATCGGCGCCGTGGACCGTCTCGTCTCTCGCCGACCGCATCGGGGTGTCGCGGTCGACGTTGGCCAAGCGGTTCGCCGACCTGGTGGGCGAACCGCCGCTGACGTACCTCACTCGCTGGCGCATGACGCTCGCGGCAGACCTCCTGGTCGAGCAGAAGACGGCTACCGTCGCGGAAGTCGCTCGCGCCGTGGGTTACTCGGACCCATTCGGATTCAGCGCCGCGTTCAAGCGGGTCCGGGGCGTCAATCCGAGCACCTTCCGGCGCACCGCGGCCAGTGTGACCCCTATTTCCGCCCACCGCTTTTCGCGGTCTTGTCCGAGCGGTGCTTGCATCCCGGCCAGCAGCAGGGTCGGCGCTTGCCTTCCTCCAACTCCTCCTGGGTCCGGCGAATGCGGCGCTCCCGGGTCGTCTCCTGCTTGGCATCCACGACCCAGCAGATGAACTCGTTGCGCGCCAGCGGCGTGATGTCCTTCCAGGCAGCAAGCGCCGTCCCGTTCGCGATCAGCGCCTTGCGTAGATCCGCGGGTAGCTGGTGAACGACACCACCCGGTACCGGTTGGCTGCCCATGCAGTGAGGGTAACCGGTGCAACGTCTGGGCCTGCCCAGAGCAAATCGAAAACCTGCGGCTCCCCTTCATGCCACGAATGCCGCGGCCGGTGGCTATCGTGAGCCGGTGGAAGGTACCCCATTCGGCCGCTACCAGCTGATCGAGTTGCTGGGTCGCGGTGGCATGGGCGAGGTGTGGCGTGCCTACGACACCGCGATCGACCGGGTCGTGGCACTGAAGATGCTGCTACCGCACCTCAGCGAAGACCCCGACTTCGAGAAGCGATTTCGTAGGGAGGCCCGCGCGGCTGGGCGCCTCGACGATCCACACGTCGTCCCGATCCACGACGTCGGCGAGATCGACGGACGGTTGTACGTGACCATGCGTCTGATCACCGGCACTGATCTGCAGACCCTGATCGACGCCGGCCCTCTCGACACCCAACGCGCGGTGTCGATCATCGATCAGATTGCCTCGGCACTGCACCACGCCCACCGGGCAGGGCTGGTGCACCGCGACGTCAAACCCTCGAACATCCTCATCGGGGAGAACGACTTTGCCTATCTCATCGACTTCGGAATCGCCCGCAGGGCGGAAGACACCGGCGTCACCGCGACGGGGGCGGCCATCGGCACCTGGGCGTACATGGCGCCCGAGCGCTTCAGCACCGGCGAAGTGCACCCGAGCTCCGACATCTACGCCCTTGCCTGCGTGTTCTACGAATGCCTCACCGGACATCGACCCTTTCCGGGAGACACACTCGAACAGATCGCCGTCGGCCACATCTTCACCCCACCGCCCCGACCCTCCGAGGAAAGCGGCACCGTCCCCACCGCACTGGACGCGGTGATCGCCACCGGCCTGGCAAAACAACCGGCGGACCGCTACCCCACCGCGGTCGAATTGGCGGCTGCCGCAAAGCAAGTGATCACCGATCCGGGCCAGCCTGTTCCCCACCGAGAACCACCTACGGCTCCCGCGACCGTGGCGAGTCAAAGCGCTCCGCCGTGGTCGCAACAAGGGTGGTCGCAGCAAGGGTGGATGCAATCACAGCCGGCGAATGGCGGCGCTCCGCCGATGACGGCTACGCAGTTGAGCGGCCCGCATATGTACATGCCACCGCCGGTTCCCAAGGGTCGAGGGCGGCGCCGCGCCGTCGTGATCGGTGCACTGGTGTCCGTCGTGGTCCTCGTGATCGCCGTTGGCGTCGTCGCCATCGTTGGTCTCACGCAGCGCGACCAAGCCGCCAACACGGCACCGTCCGTCGCGGCCGGCGGCGGGGCCGACTTCACGGGCACCTACCGGGCCGACTACGGGCCCGGGACGGATCTCGAAGGCATAACTGCCCCGAATGCACCTGCAACCACCAGCAATTGGGCCGTCCGCTCGCAGTGCGGAGCCAGCGGTTGCGTGGCGACCGCGGCCAACATCAGCAGCGGCGGCGGGGCTCTTCTGTCGAACCTGACGTTCGATCAATTGGGCGGCACCTGGGTGGCCGTCGGCGTCGCCTCGACGCCTTGCGGCGGCGACGCGCCCACGGAACTCTGGGTGGTGCTGACGCTGCGACCGGAACCCGACGGCACACTGTCTGGCGAGACCGTCAGGGCAGCCACCAACGGCTCCTGCTCCGCCAAGCGAACGGTGAAATTCACCCGCACCGGCGACCCCGACGTCAACAAGGTTCCCGACCCAGCAGTGCTACCGCCGCGGTCAGTCACTGCAGCAGAGGGACTTCGGGGCGGATATCAGCAGACGACTACCCTTGCTAACGGCAGTGTCATTGCAGGCAAGCCTCTTTCAGCGAATACGTACTGTCTTCGTACCGGTGGTCGGTGCATGAGCTTGTTCCATGGATCCGACGGGGTCGTCACGTTGATGTTCGCCGACGACAAGTGGACGCGAGACGAACAGGGTGCCACGCCGTGCCCCGCCGGTGGCACCGTGCAGATGACCATCACCGCGGAATATCCGATGCCGACGCAACTCGACGATCCCATCGCGCTGCTCACCGGTCATGGCAAGCAAACGATCGAGCCTGGAGGCGCGTGCACCGGCGGCGGCGACTTCCAGGACAAGTTCGAGCGCGTGGGCGACTAACCGAGAGTCCTACTGCCCCTACGGGTCTCCGCCGGTCAGGGTTGCGTCAGCCCTGGCAGGCAGTTGATGAACGGTATGCATGGCGGCGGCGGAGGCGCCGGCGGACCTGGGGGGTTGCCAGAGATCATGATCGGTTTGGTCAACGGAGCGTTCGGGTCGAAATGGAAGGTGTGGCAGACGTTCAGGTCCCAGCCGGGTACCGAATTCATGCCCGAACCGGGGCACCACAGCTGGCCGCAGTCGCCGAAGGCATTGCAAGCCGGAAGACCCTCGGGCGGCGCACACGGTGGGACGTTCGCGTTCGACGGCGAACAGTAAGGTGCGGCCTGCGCCGTACCGGCGGCGAGCCCCACAGCTGTTGCACCGAGGCCACCCGACACGAGGGCAGCGGTTGCCAACGCGGTGACGAGAGTTCGAGTCATCCCCAGACCGTGCGCCGAGCGCCTTGGAGGATTCTTGGAGCCGAGCTAGTGCGGGAGCCCACTACCTCCCCGCCGGCAGTCCATGATGGAAGACATGGAGGCGACCCGTGTGGATCGGTGGTTGTGGGCGGTCCGGCTGACGAAGACGCGGCCGGATGCCGCCGCAGCTTGCCGGGGTGGGCACGTTCGGGTCAACGATCGGCTGGCGAAGCCGGCGACGACGGTGGCACCCGGAGACGAGGTCCGTGCCCGGGTGGGTGACACGACGCGAATCGTCGAGGTGGTGCGGGTGATCCAGAAGCGGGTCGGCGCGGCTGACGCCGTCACGTGTTACCTCGACCGAACGCCCCCGCCTCCCGCGACGCCCGTCATTCCGGTGGCGGTTCGTGATCGCGGGGCCGGGCGGCCGACCAAACGGGACCGCCGCCTCCTGGACAGGTGGCGTGCGGCCCAGGGCTGAACGCCGTGGGTTAGGGCGTCGGAGGAACCGGCAGGAGCGGTGGCGGCGCGGACGGATCGACCGGGGCCGGTGCTTCGTACCCGGGCGGCGGTGGCCCGTTCAACGGGTAGTAACCAGGGGGCAGCGGCGGTCCACCCGCCTCCGGTCCCTTGGGTGCCGCGATCGTTTCGGAGCCCGGGGCGTTCAGTGACACGTAGCCGGGCGGCAGCGGCGGCGCCGGACCGGCGCCTGGGGGCGGCGTTCCCTGTGGCAGCTCGTCGGGTGAGCCGGAACCGGTGAAGCCGTACGGGTCTTGAGCCTGGTGCCAGGCGTCCCGAAGGAATCCCAACGGTCCCGACGACTTGCCCTCGCCGTAGACCGGGTTCGCGATCTCGGGCACCATCGGCGGCCCGCCCACCGGTGGCGGCGCGGGCGCCGCAACGGGCGCGTCGGCGGGTAGTGCGACGGGTTGGCCGGGAGCGGGGGGTGCACCCGGATCGGCTGGCACAGGGGTCGGGAAGGGCACCTCGGGTTCGGCGGCTGCCTGGCCGGCGAAGGCCAGTGCACCGCCGGCGACCAGCACGCCGGCGACGGCGAGCCTCGCAGCGGTGATGGACCGCGTAGCGCGGTGTTCTTCAGTCATGAATTCTGGCTGTCCTCTCCTGGTGGCTTCCGCGAGCACTCCCGTTACAGGGCGTCGCGCGGTCACCGGACCCGACTTCCGAGCAAGGCTAGCGCCTCCCCCGGTGCGGCGTCACCTCGTTCGCACTGCTGGCGGGGCGGGTCGCGAGCCTCCGCGGGCGCTGGCACACCCATGTGAGGTGGTCATTCGGTCTCTTCCCCGAACAATGTCCGCGTGCTGGCGACGTCATACTCGTCGACCGATCCCGAGACTATTGCGGCGAGTTGTTCGCCACTGGGTCCGCCGCTGCGGAAGGCGTCGACGGCCGCTTGCGACTCCCAGCGTTCGAAGATGTTGACGCGGCCGGCGTCGATCAGGTCGGCGGAGATGGCGAAGTCGAGGCAACCAGCCGTACGGCGTGCTTGTTCGACGACGCCCGTGCAGCTTGCGAGGTAGGCCTCACGCTGGGCGGGTTCGACGGTGAGATGCCCTGCGACGATGACCATGAGTCCTCTCCTTCGGCCGCTTCTTGCCCACCTGTGCCGATGGGGCACCTTGTCACGAAGGCAGACATCGGCGGTGCGCCAAACTCATCGCGTTGCACTGGGTTGGTGATGCCGAATGTTGGCGAGCAGGATGCGCGGTAGCAGTGCGGGGTCGCGCAGCCGTGTGGGCGGGTCGAGCAGGTTGTTGACGCGGAAGAACCGCTCCGTGACGGCGATGTCGTTCGCGGCAGCCTTCAGCGCTGCGTTGGCGCTCCAATTGGCGAGGCGTCGGCGCAGGGGGTGCGCTCGCCGAGTGCTGGATGGATCGATCTCATTGGCTTGGTTCATGGCCCAGACGGGACCGATGTGTCCAGCCGCCGCCCTGAAGAACCGCTGCGCGAGGTCGGCGTCGCCGAGCCGCAGACAATCACGCAGCGCGACGGTTTGCAGGGCGGCCACCGTCATGCCCTGCCCGTAGAGCGGATTGAGGCTGCACAACGCATCGCCGATCACCAACAGGCCCGACGGAAAGCGTGGCATCCGGTCGTAGCGCCGCCACACGGCGGCGGTGTGACGGAAGATGGCGGTGTCGCCAATGGGGCGCGCCTCGTGGAGTGCGGCCACCGCCGTTGCGGGGAACATGCTCTCGGCCAGCGTGAGCATGTCGGCGAAGTCGGCTGGTGGATCACCGTGGCCGACCGATCGGCCGATCGCCAGCATCCAGGTGTCGTGCTCGTAGGCCAACAGCAGTCCCCGCGGCGTGCCAATGCCCTTGTCGACCATCAGGATCCGCTCGGCAATGCGCTCAATCGGGAGGCTCATCAGTTGACTCGAGTAGCCCCAGATGGCCGCCGTGTGCTTTTCCGGTGGTCGCTGATAGCCGAGGCCGTCGAGGAATGCCGTCGTGCGCGCCGCGCGGCCCGTGGCATCCACGACGAGGCCGGTATTCAACTCCATGACTGTTCCCGTGGCGCGGTCGACGATTCGCACGCCGGTGACCGCGTCGGCCACCGCCAGCGGTTCCACCACGTCGTGCCCGTCGATGATCGTCACGTTGTCGAGGGCAGCGACCCGGCGGCGAACGTGGAACTCCAGGAAGGGTCGACTTGCCAGGTAGAGCACCAGCGCCTCGGGGTCGGCGAGCGTCTCGGAACGGTTCAATTCATAGCGCCCGACGCGCGCATAGATCCGAGACAAGTCGTCGTCGTCGAGCACGACTGCACCGGCGGCGGCCAACTCGTCCAACAGTCCTGGGAAGAATTCGCCGAGCACCTGCGTGCCGCGACTGAGTAGGTGGTGCAGATGACGTCCCTGCGGGACTCCCCTGCGGTGGCTCGGGTGATCGGGCAGCGTGTCTCGCTCCACGACGGTGACGGACCCGTAGAACTCCGAGAGCACCCGCGCGGCCAACAACCCGGCGATCCCGGCACCGAGGACCACGACCTCCTGCTTCGACGTGCTCATCGCGCTCCCTTCCGTCGGTGCCGACGCCGCGTTGCGGCACCTGGGAGGGCCAACCGTACACAAAGATTAAGAAAAATAAGAGATACTTAAGGTAACACTAAGGATATCTGCGCTAGCCCGCCGGATAGAAGAGGAACAGCGTGCAGCCGGTGGTCGTCGCGGGCACGTGCCACGATCCGGCCGGAGCATGCAGGAACGTCCCGGCCGGATAGTCGCGTGCTCCGTCGTTGAACGTGCCGGCGACCACGTAGACCTCCTCGGGTCCGGGCTGGTGGACGTCGCGGCGCGGCCACGACGTGCCTGGGTCCATCTCCAGCACGTTCGCGTGTGCTCCGTCCGGTCCCTTCCACAGCGGGCGAAGGCGGATGCCGGCGAAGAGTTCGCGGACGGGTGCCTCATGTACGGATGCGGAGGTGTAGCCCTCTTGGGCAAGGATTTCGGGATGCATGTCTCCACGATGCCGCGCGTCTTCAGAACGGGACAGTGTCAACAATGACGTCGTGGGGCATTTTCCTGCCAAGCATGGTTCAGCCCGGGGCGTCCAATCGCTGCGTTCCCACGACCGACAGCAGGCGCAGCGCCTCGTCCGATGGTGAACCGGGATCCGCCGTGTAGATCACCATCCGCTGATCGCGGTCGGCGATGTCGAGTGTGTCGCAGTTGACCGTGACCGGGCCCACCATGGGATGTCGAAACGTCTTGCGCAGCATGGTTGGGGCAGCCACGTCGTGAGTCGCCCACAGCGCCTCGAATTCCGCACTGCCCGTTAAAAGTTCGGTGACGAGGTCGGCGATCTCGGGATCGTCCGGATAGCGGGCGGCGGTGGCCCGCAGTTTGTGGGCCGATACACGAGCGAACTCATCGACGTCCGACACCCCGTACAGCCGAACACCTTCGGGGTGCGGGCCGAGGAATGCCCTGCGGACGAGGTTGCGGTCCCGCCGTGCCAGCGCAGAGAAGTCCTCCATCAGCGCGAGTGCCAGGTCGTTCCATGCGATCACCTCCATACTCGCCGAGACGACGATGGCCGCCGCTTGCGGTAGGCGGTGCAACAGATCCAGAATGCTTTGTCGCACAACGCGTGATGGCCCAACCGCAGGAGGCGGGACGCCCGCGAGGTGGTGCAAGTGCATGCGCTCGACGTCGGACAGGCGCAGTGCGCGGGCGAGCCCCGCAAGCACCTCGAGCGACGGGTGCGGTGACCGGGCCTGTTCCAACCGCGTGTAGTACTCGGTCGAGATGAAGGCCAGGTGGGCAACCTCGTCGCGACGCAGTCCCGGCGTGCGGCGACGCCGGCCCGCCGGCAAGCCGACGTCCGACGGCGTGATTCGTTCGCGCCTGCTTCGTAGGAACGCGCCGAGTTCTTGCCGGTTCACACCCCCCATCCTGCCGCGGTGGGTGAACGGCATCCAGGTATCGCTGGTACCTGGATGGCTACTGCCTTCGGATCCACTGTCGAAGGCATGGAAACCACCAACGGTCACACTCAATCAACATCCCTCGGACTGCTGAGCGGCAAGGTCGCGTTCATCAGCGGCGCCGGCCGCGGCATCGGCGCCGCCGCGGCTCGACTGTTCGCCCGCGAGGGGGCGCAAGTGTTGCTCGCCTCACGCACCGAGGACGAACTCAAGGCGGTTGCGGAAGAGGTCCGCGCCGAGGGCGGCACCGCCGAGTACGTGCTGTGCGATCTCGCCGACGCCGACAGCGTGCGCACCGCAGTCGACCGCACCGTCGACGTCTACGGACGGCTCGACGTCGCCTTCAACAACGGCGCAACCCTCTCGCCGCCGGGACCGATGGACCAGATCTCCATCACGGACTTGGACGACATCTACGCGGTGAACCTCCGCGGCGTGTGGCTGGCGATGGTCTCCGAGGTCGCCGCCATCCGAGCCACGGCCGGCGAAGGCGCCATCGTCAACACCTCCAGCGTCGGCAGCCTGATGGCGAATCCGGAGCTGCCGGCCTACGGCGCGATGAAGACGGCGGTCAACAGTGTCACCGCATCGGCGGCCGTTACCTACGGACCGGAAGGCATCCGGGTCAATGCAATTGCGCCAGGCGTCACGCTCACCGAGATGATCCGCGAGTGGAACGCGGCGTCGCCCGGCATCATCGATCAACTCTCGGCGGAGAATCCGCTCCGGCGTGCCGCCGACCCCGCCGAGGTGGCCGAGGCCGCCGCCTGGCTACTGAGCGATCGATCGTCGTTCGTGAACGGCACGGTCCTGCGCGTCGACGGCGGAGCACGGGCCTGAGCGGGAGCCGTGACTCGATAGAATCTCGCCGACGACGGATCGCAGCGTCGACCGACACGAGAGGAGTCGCGGGATGCGGGTTGCGGTGGCGGGTGCGACGGGCAACATTGGCGCCCGGACGATCTCGGCTCTCGAGCGGGACGGGCACGACGTGGTGCGCATCAGCCGTTCGCTCGGTGTGGACCTCACGACGGGCGACGGCCTGGACGCGGCGCTCGAAGGCGTCGACTCGGTGGTGGATGCGATCAGCGCGCCGCCGGTCAGTCGCGACGAGACGCTCGCGTACTTCGGCACCACGACACGCAACCTTCTCGCCGCCGAGCAGCGCGCGGGCGTGCGTCATCACGTGCTGCTGTCGATCGTCGGGATCCACGGCATCGAGGGCAATCCGCACTACGCGGGCAAGCGTGAGCAGGAGCGCCTGATCTCCGAGGGCACCGTGCCCTGGACGGTCGTGCCGGCCACCCAGTTCCACGACTTTGCGGCAATGGTGGCCAGCTGGACCGAGGAGAACGGCGTCGCCACCATCGCCCCGCTGCTCGTGCAGCCGATCGCGCCGGACGACATCGCCGATGTCCTGGCCGAGGTGGCCACCGGGGAGCCGCAGGGCCGCTACGTCGACGTCGCCGGTCCGGAGACCCAAGATCTCGTCGACATGGCCCGCCGCACCCACGAGGTGCGCGGCCAACGGATCAAGCTCGTCCCGACGTGGTCGGGCATCTTCGGCGAGTCGATGGCCGGCAGTGTCTTGCTCCCGGGTGACAACGCCCGCATCGCCCCGACCACGTTCGACGACTGGCTCGCGGGCGGCGCCAAATAGCGCCGTCGCGGTTGGCGTCGCCGCGGGTTGTCGGCTCGTCGCGTGGGCAAGGGTGACAGGATGACGCGCGTGGCCGAGCGCGTTCGTTTTCCCAGTAGTACCGGACCCATCCTGGCTGGGCTCATCGACCTGCCCGAGGGCGAGCTGCGCGGGTGGGGTGTCTTTGCGCACGGCTTCACGCTCGGCAAGGACTCGCCGGCAGCCAGCCGCATCTGCAAGCAACTCGCCAGCGAGGGCATCGGCATGCTGCGCTTCGACAACCTCGGCCTCGGCGATTCCGAGGGTGACTGGGGCGACGGATCGTTCTCGCACAAGGTCGCCGACACCGTTCGCGCGGTGGAGTTCATGGCCGGATCGGGCCGCGAGGTACGGCTGCTCGTTGGGCATTCGTTCGGCGGTGCCGCCGTCATCGCCGCCGCCCACGAGTGTCCGGCGGTGGCCGCGGTGGCCAGCATCGGGGCGCCGTTTCAGCCTGCCCACGTCGAACACAACTATGACGCCTTGTGCTCGCGGATCGAGGCCGACGGCGAGGCGCCGTTCCTCATCGGCGGCAAGGCCCTCACGCTCAAGCGACACTTCATCGAAGACGTCCGGGCCGCTGATCTGCGTGAGCGAATCCGCACTCTCCGTCGGGCCCTGCTCGTCATGCACTCACCCACCGACAACACCGTCGGCATTGCGAATGCCAGCGAAATCTTCAGGGCTGCACGGCATCCGCGCAGCTTCGTCTCGCTGGAGGGTGCCGATCACCTCCTCACCGGGAAGAATCAGGCGGCACGGGCAAGCCGGATCATCAGCGCGTGGGCCGATCCCTACCTGTGACTCGATCACCATCGCTGGTGAAGCAGGCGCGGTAGTCGCTGGGCGTGGTCCGCAGTTGCCGGACGAAGTGATGCCGGTAGGTCACCGCGGACTCGAAGCCGACCCGCGTGGCGATCTGCTCGATCGACAGTGACGACGATTCCAACAGGGCCAGGCTGGCCTGGATCCGCTGTTCGATCAGCCACTTGATCGGCGTCGTTCCGGTCGCCTTCGCGAACTGACGCAAGTAACTGCGCCGGGACGAGCCGGATTGGGTCGCCAACTCGTCCAAGGTGATTGGCCGGTCGAGATGGGCCAGCGCCCACGCCATTCCGGCCGCGATTCGTCCGTCGGTCGTCGGCTCGGGAACCGGAGTCTCGATGTACTGGGCCTGTCCCCCGGCTCGGTGCGGCGAGATGACCAAACGCCTGGCCACGTCGTTGGCGACTCGGACGCCATGATCGAATCGGACGATGTGCAAGCAGAGGTCCAGCCCCGCAGCACATCCCGCGCTGGTGAGCACGCTGCCTCCGTCGACGTAGAGCGGCGCTGGATCGACATCGATTTCGGGGTAGCGCTGTGAAAGCAGGTCCACGTAGATCCAGTGAGTCGTAGCCTGCCGGCCGTCGAGCACTCCTGCGGCGGCCAGTGCGAAGGCGCCAGAGCAGATCGACACCAGCCGCGCCTTTCGGTCGTGCGCCGTTCTGATCGCGTCGATGAGGTCCTGCGACACCGGTGCCGTCACGTCGCGAACGCTCGGAATGATCACGGTGTCGGCGGCGGCCAAGTCCGCCAAGCCGTAGGGCGTACGCACCGTGGCTCCACCCAGCATTCGCACCTCGGATGTCTCCGCACACAGCTTGACCGCGTACCACGGTCGGGAGATACCTGCCGAGAACATGTCCGAGAGCTCGGTGATCCCGAATATCTCTGCCGCCAAACCAGACTCGAATCCCGACATCCCGTCGTAGGCCAGGATCGCCACCGAATGCATGTCACTATCTTAGCGAACAGCGGCACCAGGGCCACTGTTGATCGCGCGGCGCGCGGGTCAGCATTGAAAGATGTTGTACAGAAGGTCATCTCCTTGGAAACGTCTTCGCCACCACCCCCTGGTTCGGCTTCTTTCCGCCTTCGCCGCCGGCCTCCACGCGGGCAACGGACTGGCGCACGG
Organism: Mycobacterium sp. URHB0044; assembly: GCF_000620625.1. GTDB lineage: Bacteria > Actinomycetota > Actinomycetes > Mycobacteriales > Mycobacteriaceae > Mycobacterium. The sequence continues at coordinate 93,102 of NZ_JIAW01000005.1, forward strand.
CGTCCGCGCGCCACGCAACTCCATCGCCAGGGCGCCCATCACCGCCGGATATCGAGCGTCCAGTTCTGCCCGACGAGATCGTGGCCGAAGCTGTGGTGGCGCTCCTCGTCGGTCAGGGTGAATCCGAACGACTCGTAGATCCTGCGTGCCGAGGCAAGCACGTCGTTGGTCCACAGGGTGACCCGCTGGTAGCCGGCGGCCCGGGCGAAGTCGAGACACGTCTCGACGAGTCTGGTGCCCACCCCGAGGCCGCGACCTGCGGGCGTGACCAGCAGGATGCGTAGCTTCGCCTCGCCGGGTCGGTCCCCCGCAACGCAGAGGATGCATCCGACGCGTTCACCGTCCACTTCGGCGACCCAGGCCCGCTCGTACGTCGGATCATGCCCGGTTGCGTAGTCGGCGACGATCTTGGCGACCAGCGCTTCGAAGTCGCGGTCCCAGCCGAACTGTTCGGCGTACACCTCGCCGTGGGCCTTCACGATCCAACCGAGATCACCGGGGTGATCGGCGTGACGGATGACGGCGCGGCGCCGGTCGTCGAGAACGGACATCGTTGCCCCCTGTGCCGTGAACACTGAAACAGTCGTTTCAGTGACTGCTAGGCTAACGCCGTGCAGGCAGCATCGACAACCCCCTCGGCGCGGAAACTCGAACTGTTGGAAGCCGCCTACCGATACGTGCTCGAACATGGCATGGCGGACATGTCTCTGCGGCCATTGGCGACGGCCATCGGGTCCAGCCCCCGCGTGCTGATATTCCTCTTCGGCAGCAAGGAAGGCCTCCAACGCGCCCTGCTGGCCCGAGCCCGCGTCGACGAACTGGCCATCTTGGAGCACCTCGGCCACGACGGTGACCCCATCGGCCTGGTGCCCGCGGTCGAAGGAGTGTGGACCTGGCTGGCCGCCGGAGAACACGGTCCGCTGCTGCGGCTGTGGGTAGAGGCCTACGCCCGCAGCCTGATTGAACCCGAAGGTGCCTGGGCCGGTTTCGCTGCCGCGACGGTCGGAGATTGGCTCGAGGTCCTGGCCAGTTGTCAACCAGCGCCCGAAAGGGACGGCGAGCACGGCGCCGCGCGGCGCAGTCTAGCGCTGGCCGTGCTGCGAGGCGCGCTGCTCGACCTTCTCGCAACGGGCGACGAACAGCGGGTCACCGCAGCCATGCGATTGCAGCTGGAATTGTTGCGCTCTTGACGTAATCGATTGCAGTGCAAAGGAATCTAACGCAAGCGGTGCGCGCGCAGTACGACGTCATGCGTGTGTTGCGCACCGGCGCCGGCTGGCACGTCGCGCGGGCGACGCTCGTGGACGGTGACCTCCCAATCGTCGCCGAGCAGCGCGGCTACGTTGGGAGGCAGCACGTAGTCGTTCGGGTCGAACCCGCGGGCCTTGGCCTCTTCCACGTCGATGTCGGCATGGTGCACGAACAGGAGAATTCCTCCCGGTGCGACAGCCTCGAGAAGCGCGCGTTCGGCATCCTTGCCCGGCGTACGCAGCAGAGCGGGGTACTGCGCGGATACGAGGTCGAACGCGCCAGGTGCGAGCGGCGCGTCCTCGATGCCCGACTGCAGCCACTCCACGTGCACTCCCGCGTCCTGGGCGCGCAGCGCCGCGCGGTCGAGTGCCACGCGCGAGACGTCCAGCGCCGTTACCTGCCAACCCCGACCGGCGAGCCAGACCGCGTCGCCACCCTCCCCGCAGCCGACGTCGAGCGCTCGGCCCGGTTGCAGCCCACTGACCTCGGTCACGAGCGCTCCATTGGGGCGACCGCTGAACATCTGCGCCGTGCTGGAGTACCGCTCGTCCCACTCGGCGGGGCTGTTGGTCATTGCGTCGCGGGCCGCGTGCCGCTCTGAAGGTGAACTCGTCATCGTCACAGCCTGTCTCAACCTGCTGCGGCTGCGCCAATGGATTTGCCGATCTGGCAACAATCGCAAAACCGTTGTGCCGGAGGCACCGCCGGGGACCTCGACGGGGCGGACGGATAGTCTCGAATCCAGGACGCAACCTGCATTCGTGAAGGGGCCGCTACATGGTGGGCGATCACACTCCTTCCTCGGCGTCGCCCGCTGCCCGTGACTCCACCACGCCGTCTCGCGAGTTGTCCGTCGACTTCTACCGGGTGCTTGCCATGGTGTTCGTCGTGAGCGGCCACTGGCTGGTCTCTGCCGTGACCTTCCGCGACGGTCGGTTCGGCAATGACTATCCCCTCGTCGTGCTGCCCTGGACGCAGTGGTTGACGTTGCTCTTCCAAGTCGTGCCGGTGTTCTTCTTGGTGGGCGGTTACGCCAGCGCCGCGTCGTGGATGCATCAGCGCGAGGCCGGGTTTCAGCATGGGCAGGGTTGGGTGCGGAGCCGGCTGGGCGTGATCCTCGGACCGACCACCGCATACGTCCTGCTGGTGCTCGCCACCGTGGCGGTGCTGGGCTGGATCGGCGCCCCGGGCTCACGGCTGTCGTTCGGCGGATGGGCGGTCGCCATGCATCTGTGGTTCGTGCCGGTCTACCTCCTCGTCGTGCTGCTGACGCCGGTGGCCATGGCTGCACATCGACGATGGGGGTTGGCCGTGCCCGCCGTTCTGGCGCTTGCCGTGGCAGGCGTCGACGGCGCCGCACGACTGGTCCCGGAAGTCGGGTTGGCCAACTACCTGCTGTGCTGGGCTGCGGTCTATCAGATCGGCATCTGTTGGCGCAGCGGCGCATTCGGCGGCCGACGGCCGATGGTGCTCGCCGCTTCGGCCGCCATCGTGGTTGCGGTCCTTCTGGCCACGGGCACCTACCCGATCGCGATGGTCGGGGCGCCGGGCGCGACCGCGCAGAACAACTTTCCGCCGACCGTGGCATTGCTCGCCTTCGCCGTGGCACAGTCCGGGCTGCTGATCGCCGTGGCGCCCGCGGTGACACGCTGGTTGCGACGGTCGCGGTTGCGGCGGTTTCTCGCGGCGGCGAACCGAAACGTGATGGCGGTCTACCTGTGGCAGATGGTTCCCGTGGTCGTGGTCGCACTCGTCGGCTATCCGACGGGCCTGCTTCCCCAGCCGGAACCCGGAACCGGGGCCTGGTGGCTATTCCGGCTGGCGTGGCTGGTGATCCTCGTGGCGGTCACCGCAGTCGAACTGACACTGCTGTGGTTGGCACGGGCGGTGTTCAATCGGGCACTTCCCGCAGTCACCATTCCGTTGCCCGCGTGGACATCGGCACCGTTGCTCGTCGTCGGCACCGCGGTCGCTGCGCTGTCCCTGGCGTACTTCGCCGTCGAGGGTTTCGCGCCGTCCGGTCACTTTCCGACGACGCCCGCGTGGCTCTACGTTCTGGCGGTCGGTCTGGTCTGCGTGCGGGCGAAATCGGCCGCAGCCGAGCCCCAACGCTGCTAGCTTGCCGCCGTGGAACTGTTCTCACGTTGTTGGGCGGCGTTGCGCACTGCGGTCGCCGAACTCCCCGACGACGACTTCGCGCGGCCGTCCGGTTGTAGCGGCTGGCTCGTGCGGGACCTGGTGTGCCACCTGATCATCGACGCCCAGGACGTCCTCATCACCCTCGTCACACCCGCCGAGGCCGAACCGACCCGCGACGCGGCGACCTACTGGGTGGTCTCCGATGCCCCGCCGACTGGCGACGATCCGCTCGACGCGCTGATCGTCCGACTGGCCGCCGCATACGAAGAGCCGCGGCTGCTGAAGTTTCACTTCGACGACGTCGGATCTGCGGCCGGACGCGCCGCCGAACTCGCGGATCCGACGCTGCGCGTACGCACCCGCGGCGAGGTGCTGACCGCAGCCGACTACCTCACCGCCTACGTCCTGGAATGGACACTGCATCACCTCGACCTGACAGCGCATCTTCCCGCGATAGCGGGTCCGCCCGCGGAGGGACTGGCCCGCTCGCGCGAGCTGTTGGAGACGATCGCCGGCGCGGCGTTCCCCGCGTCGTTGTCGGACGCGGATGCCCTGCTGATCGGTACCGGACGGCGCGCTCCGACCGATGCGGAGAAGGGCGCCCTGGGTGAGCTGACCGCGAAAGTTCCACTCGTCCTTGGCTAATGGTGGTAGCACGGTGCCTAGTCGTCGAGGCTGCCCATGGTCATGTTGACGGTCGTCCCGGTCAGCCCGCTGGCCCGGTCGGAGGCCACGAATGCCGCCATGTTCGCCACCTCGTCGACCGTCATCAGCCGTCGAGCGTGGGTCTTGCTCGCGAGGAACTCTTGCCACTGGTCCCAGGTCATTCCCGATGCCTTGGCGCGTGGCTCGAAGGCATCCTTGATCGTGGGCGTTTCCGGCATGGCCTGTGGCCGCAGTCCCACTACGCGAATGCCACGGGGCGCGAGTTCGGCCGACAGGTCTCGCGTGAGCGCCTCCTTGGCGGCCATCGCGGGGCCGTAACCGCCTACCAAGGGGATGCCCGTCCGCGAGTGCAGCGCGGTAACGGTCATGATCACCCCCGACCCGTTGGCGACCATGTGGCGCGCCGCCGCACGCGCGGTCAAGAAGTACGACGTCGTGTACGTCGCGACCGGCAGGGCGAACTGCTCGACGTCCAGATCGCTCAGCGGGATGCCCAGAATCCCGGCGTTGGGGATGCCGATCGCGTTGAGCGAGATGTCGACGCGACCAACCGCGTCGATCACGGACCGCAGATGCGCGTCGATGGCGTGTTCGTCGAGCGCGTCCACCGCCGCGGCTGCGGCCGAGCCGCCGGCCGAGGCGATGTCCTTGGCGACGACTTCGACGGGTCCGAGGTGACGTCCGGTGAGGAAGACGCGGGCCCCCTCGGTCGCGAAGGCCCGCGCGACGGCACCGCCGATCGCGCCGCCTGCTCCGTAGATCACGGCGACCTTGTCCTCCAGCAACATTCGCCTGCTCCCTTCTGCACGCTGGGTGATCCCCACGCGGTTGATGATGTAGGCACCGGGTCGTCGGAAAATTGGGCGCTGAAGAACCGCCCAGTTCGCTCCGAGGGCGGTGTCTGTACCTGAAGAGTGAGACACGGGGCCGGAAGGGAGGTGACGCGCGGTGGAACTCGCGACTGCGGAGTTGATCACGAGGGCCAGGGCGGGCGACGGCGCCGCATTCCGCGAGCTGACAGTGCCTCATCAGCGGGAGCTGCAGGTGCACTGCTACCGAATGCTCGGCTCGTTGCAAGACGCCGAGGAAGCCCTTCAGGACACCCTGCTCGCCGCGTGGCAGGGCCTCGACGGATTCGAGGGACGGGCTTCGCTGCGCACCTGGCTCTACCGGATCGCCACCAACCGGTGCCTCAACGCGCGTCGAGCGTCGAGTCGACGTCCTGCCCAGGAGTGGAACGTGCCCAAGGTGGAACCGCCCGAACCGACCCGGCTCGGCGAAGTGGTCTGGCTGGAGCCGTATCCAGACGACCTGCTCGAAGGGGTGATCGACAGGCCACTCGGGCCGGCGGCCCGATACGAGCAAGTCGAGGCCATCTCCCTGGCGTTCGTGACCGCTCTGCAGGTCCTGCCGCCCCGCCAAGTCGCCGTTCTGGTCCTGCGCGACGTCCTCGGATTCCACGCTCTGGAGGTCGCCGACATCCTGGACTCGAGCGTCGATTCGGTCAACAGTGCCCTCAAACGGGCCCGCGCCGGCCTACGCAAACTCCCGTCCGACGACGGCGCACCGCCGCCCATCCCCCACTCGCCTGCCGAGGATCGGCTCGTCGCCAAGTTCGTCCGGGCCTGGGAGGCGGCAGATCTCGACGCACTCGTCGCGCTGCTGTCCGACGACGTCTTCATCTCGATGCCGCCGATCCCCTTCGAATACGAAGGGCGAGACGTTGCTGCCCGCTTCTGCGCCAGCATCTTCCGCGCGGGCCGAAGGTTCGACCTGGTGCCGACGCGGGCCAACGGGCAACCGGCGTTCGGGGCGTACGTGCAGTCCCCCAACGGCATCAGCCACGGCACCGGCCTCTACGTCCTCGCTCTCGCCGGTGACCGAATCAGCGCCATGACCCGATTCGACAACGGCGTGCTCCCATCGTTCGGGTTGCCGCGCTCGATCCCGAGCCGGTAGCGGTCACCCGCTGCGCAGGAAGGTTGCGAGTTGCTCGAAGGTGAGCGTCCATCCGTTGTGGAAATTGTCGAATTCCTCTGGGGGAAGGAGGGAATGCTCGATGGACATCAGTGTCTCGTCGTCGCCGAACGGTTCGAAGGCCACGTTTACGACACTGGCCGCCGTCGGGTCCTGCCAGTCCGAGTTGCTCCACGTGAAGCGCAGCAGCTTCGGACGGTCGATGGTCAGGAAGCGTCCGACGATCAGAACGCGAGTGCCGGAATTGTCGACGTCGAAGCGGACGCTCCCACCGACGCGGGGCTCCACCTCGACGGCAAGCACCTCGACGGGCCGTGGACACATCCAGTCCGCCAACGCTTCCGGATCGAGCCATTGCTCGAACACCACGTCGGGCGCCGCGGGCATGACGCGTTGCAGCCGGACCGTCGCCGCATCGTTCATGGTGCCCGCCGCTTGCGGCGCAGTCGCGCGGACAACGCGTCGGCACGGGTCGACCAGAAGTCCGTCTGTTCGTTGATCCACTGCTCGGCCATCGTCAATCCGCCCGGCTGCAGGGAAAGCCAGTGCTCGCGGCCGCGCACCTCGCGTCGAACCAGTCCCGCCGATTCCAGCACGCCGACGTGGCGTGACACGCCGGCGAACGTCATCGGTAGCGGAGCGGCCAGGTCGGTGATGCGGGCGTCACCCTGGCGCAGCGTCTCCAATAGTCGGCGGCGGGTCGGATCGGCGAGCGCCGCGTACGCCCGATCCAACACCTGATCTTCAACCATTCTGTTGACTATAGCCGGTCGCCCATGATGTGCTGAACCTAGGAACGTTCAACTGCAATGTTGAATACCGCCGAGGAAGGCTGAAACTGCCTGCCGTGGCAATCCCGTTGCAGCAGAAGGGAAGGATAAAACGCATGACGACACCCTCGATCGTGTCGGCGCAGGACTGGGAGGCCGCGCGTCAGGATCTGCTGGTCAAGGAGAAGGAGTTGACCCACGCGCGCGACGCGCTGGCCGCGATGCGGCGGCGGATGCCATGGACGCCGGTCGAGAAGCGGTATGAGTTCGAGGGAGCCGAAGGCAAGATGAGCCTGCTCGACCTCTTCGCGGGCCGTCGTCAGCTGATCGTCTACCGCGCGTTCTTCCAGCCCGACGTTCACGGCTGGCCCGAACATGCCTGTGTGGGCTGTTCTCTGATGGCTGACCACGTCGGAAACCTTGCGCACCTCAACGCCCGCGACACCACGTTCGTCTACGCCTCCCCCGCACCCCAAGCCGACATCGAACGGGTGAAGGCGCGGATGGGCTGGGAACACATCCCGTGGTTCACCATCACAGACGACTTCGACAAGGACTTCGACTGCGACGAGTGGCACGGCACCAACGCGTTCATCCGGGATGACGACGGCAACGTGTTCCGCACCTACTTCATCAACAACCGTGGCGACGAGGTGTTCGTCAACACCTGGAGCCTCCTCGACATGACGGCCCTAGGACGTCAAGAGGCCTGGGAGGACTCGCCGCAGGGGTACCCGCAGACCCCGCCGTACGAATGGTGGTGCTGGCACGACGAATACGGCCAGCACGCGCCGTCGCGGTGGTTCGGCGACCCCGACCCCAACGACCCCAATGATCAACGTCCACCGCGTCGGGTCGACGCATGACCGACATGGCGGTCGCCGACCCCGTTCGGATCGCGCGGCTCTATCAGGAGACGCGTGAACGCGTCGTCGCGTTGATCACCGGACCCAGCGCGGTGTGGAGCACGCCCGTTGGAGCCTGTCCCGGCTGGTCGGTGCGCGACGTGGTGGCGCATCTGACGGGAGTCGCCGAGGATTCCGTGAATGGACGTCTGAACGGACCGCCCACCGACGAGGAGACCGCAGCCCAGGTCGCCCGGTTCGGCGACCGAGACGTCAGCGAGATCCTGGCGGTGTGGACCGACGCCGCCGCTCGGATGGACCGCATGGCGGAGACCACGGGGCTGCGACCGCCACTGGGTGACATCACGAGTCACGAGCACGACATCCGCGAAGCCCTCGGCCGGCCCGGGGCCCGGGACTCGGAGGCGGTCTGGCATTCCTCGGACCAGTTACTCGCCAACCTTCGGACGCCGGTGGCGCTGCGCGTGACGGTGGAAGACGGGACATATCGCAGTGGACCAGACGATGGCGTCGAGATAGGGCTGCGCACAACCCGATTCGAAGCCCTCCGCTGGCGAACGGGGCGCCGCAGCCCCGCCCAACTCGCCGCCATGGACTGGTCGGGCGACCCCACGCCGGTACTCGCCCACCTCTGCCTGTTCGGTCCTGCCGGCGCCGACTTCGTCGACTGAGAGGAGCACACCGTGCCGCACGAGTCCAACGCACCGAGCATGCCCGCGGCCGTCGACCGAGCCACCTTCCAGGCCGAACTGGATCGGCTGCGGGTTCGGGAGAAGGCGCACACCCGCGAAGGCGACGCCATCGCTGCGGCGCGACGTCGCCTGCCCATGGTCGAGGTGGACGCCAACCTGGAGCTCGTCGGGCCTCGCGGCCCGCTCACCCTGCTCGATGCGTTCGAGGGGCGCCGACAACTCATTGCGTACTACTTCATGTGGCACCGCGGCCATCCCGCCGCCGAGCAGTGCGAAGGCTGCACCTGGTGCACGACTCACGTCGCGGAACTGTCGTACCTGCATTCGCGTGACATCACGTATGCCGTCTTGTGCCAGGGCCCGTACGACGAAAGCCGCCGCTACCGCGACTTCATGGGCTGGGACGTGCCGTGGTACTCGGCGCAACCTTCCCTGGCCGCGCTACTCGTCGGCCGCCAAATCGGACTGATGCACCTGGTGTGCTATCTGCGCGTCGGCGACCGCGTCTTCCAGACTTACTGGACGAACTACCGGGGCGTCGAGGCGATGGACTACAGCTTCGCGCTGATGGACCTCACCGTGTACGGACGCCAAGAGATGTGGGAGGACTCGCCGCCCGGCTGGCCGATCCGCCCCGTCGCCAACAACGCCGAACGCGTCCGCACGAACGGGCGCCCGATCGCCCAGTGGTCACGGCTGGAAGCCGGGCGCTCCGACGACCTCACCGGCAGGCTCTGAACGCCAGCCTTGCCGCCGGTTTTCGCGGTGCAGACACGCCGACCGCCATACAGTTCGTGACGTGGCGAAGGCGAGCCCGTCCGGCGACGTGATCCAGCTTTCCGCTGATCACGTCGGGGACACGGTTGCCCAGCTCGAACGCCGCATCGACGCACGGTTCGGCGAACGGGGGCTGACGAAGGCGGCACGTGACCTCGGTGACCTGGTGGCGTTGGCGCGCAGCGAGGCCGGCGAGTCCCGCGACCGCCTACGCCGCACCACGTTGACTGCGCGCACGATCAGCATCGCGATCATTGCGGCGACGCTGTTTCTGCTGGCCCTCAGCCTGCGGCCGGCGGTCACCGATGGGCTGGCCGAGCCGACGGGGTGGGTGCCGCTGGCCGAGAGCGTCGTCAACGACGTCGTCTTCGTCGTGATCGCGGTGTTGTTCCTGTGGGCATTTCCCGAGCGGTTGGAACGGCGCTCCCTGCTGCGGCTGCTGCACCGGCTGCGCTCGTTGGCCCACGTCATCGACATGCATCAGCTCTCCAAGGACCCAGAGCAAGTCAGCCCGGGCTACACGCCGACCGCGCAAAGCGTGCGGCACGGCCTCGACGCCGACCAGATGCGCTACTACCTCGGCTACTGCTCGGAGATGCTCAGTCTCACCGCCAAGACCGCGGCGCTGTGTGCCGAGCACAGCACCGACGGCGTCGTATTGGAGACCATCTCCACCATCGAGACCCTGACCACCGAGCTGTCGAACAAGATTTGGCAGAAGATCTCGCTGCTCCCCTGATGGCGTCGCACGCGGCATGGCACGATTTCGCACGTGACGAGCACACCCGATGAGGCGCAGAAGCTGCGCGACCTCAAGCTGCTGCGCCGCGTCCGCGACCGGATGGACCGGGAGTACGCGCAACCGCTGGACGTCGAGGCGCTCGCCCGCGGCGTGAACATGTCGGCCGGGCACCTGTCGCGCCAGTTCAAGATTGCCTACGGCGAATCGCCGTACTCGTATCTGATGACGCGGCGCATCGAGCGCGCGATGGCGCTGCTGCGTCGTGGCGATCTGTCGGTGACCGAGGTCTGCTTCGCGGTGGGCTGTTCGTCGCTGGGCACCTTCAGCACGCGCTTCACCGAGTTGGTCGGCATGCCTCCCAGCGTGTATCGGGAACGGACGGCGCACGTGTTGGAGGGGATGCCGTCGTGCGTCGAGAAACAGATCACCAGACCGATCAGGAATCGAGAAGCGCCGGCCGTCGAGCTACACCTAGCGTGAATGCCATGGAAATCACCATTCACTCGAGCATGCTCCCGCACGAAGACCCGGAACAATCCCTCGCCTTCTACCGCGACACCCTCGGCTTCGAGGTGCGTCTCGACGTCGGCGGCGGCAACATGCGCTGGATCACGATGGGCCCGCCGAACCAGCCCGACACGAACATCGTCCTGTACCCGCCGGACGCCACCCCCGGCCTCACCGACGACGAGCGTCGCCTCATCCACGAGATGATGGCCAAGGGCACGTACGCCCAGATCAACCTGGCCACCAAGGACCTCGACGGCACGTTCGAGCGGGCGCAGGTCGGCGACGTCGAAGTGGTTCAGGAGCCGACCGACCAGCCATACGGGGTCCGCGACTGCGCCTTCCGCGATCCCGCAGGCAACATGGTCCGCATCCAAGAGGTGAGCTAACCCCACCGCCGACACTGCTGGGAGATCGCGATTTCGGCCGATTTCGCGATCTCCCAGCAGTTTCGGCGCACGACAGATGGAGACACGATGAGTCCGGCCAAGAAGGCGTCGGCGAAATCTGCCGCCCCGCACGCCGCTGACACCCACGACCTGATTCGCGTGCACGGTGCGCGGGTGAACAACCTCAAGGACATCAGCGTCGAGATTCCGAAGCGTCGCTTGACGGTGTTCACCGGCGTCTCGGGCTCGGGCAAGAGCTCGCTGGTGTTCGACACGATCGCCGCGGAGTCGCAGCGGCTGATCAACGAGACGTACAGCACCTTCGTGCAGGGCTTCATGCCGACACTCGCGCGCCCCGAGGTGGACGTACTCGAGGGGCTGACGACCGCGATCATCGTCGACCAGCAGCGGATGGGTGCCGATCCCCGGTCCACCGTCGGGACCGCCACCGACGCCAACGCGATGCTGCGGATCCTCTTCAGCCGGCTCGGCAAGCCGAACATCGGTTCCCCTCAAGCGTTCTCGTTCAACGTCGCCTCGATCAGCGGAGCAGGTGCGGTCACCATGGAGCGCGGCGGGAAGACCGTGAAGGAACGGCGCAGCTTCAGCATCACCGGCGGCATGTGTCCGCGATGCGAGGGCAGGGGCTCCGTCACTGACTTCGACTTGTCCGCACTGTACGACGACGCCAAGTCGCTCAACGAGGGTGCGCTCACCATCCCCGGTTACAGCATGGAGGGCTGGTACGGCCGGATCTTCAAGGGCTGCGGCTTCTTCGACCCGGACAAGCCGATCCGCAAGTACACCAAGAAGGAACTGGGCGACCTGCTGCACAAGGAGCCGACCAAGATCAAGGTCGACGGCGTCAATCTGACCTACGCGGGATTGATCCCGACGATTCAGAAGTCGTTCCTGTCCAAGGACGTCGACGCGATGCAGCCGCACATCCGTGCCTTCGTGGAGCGTGCGGTGACGTTCACGACGTGTCCCGAGTGCGACGGCACCCGTCTCACCAAAGAGGCCCGGTCGTCGAAGATCAAGGGCTGCAACATCGCCGACCTTTGTGCGATGCAGATCAGCGACCTCGCCGAATGGGTGAAGGGGGTGAAGGACGCATCGGTCGCGCCGCTGCTGGCGGCGTTGCAACACACCCTCGACGGCTTCGTGGAGATCGGGGTGGGCTACCTGTCGCTGGACCGTCCGTCGGGCACGCTGTCGGGCGGGGAAGCGCAGCGGGTCAAGATGATTCGCCAGCTCGGTTCGTCGCTCACCGACGTCACCTACGTCTTCGACGAGCCCACCACGGGCCTGCACCCCCATGACATCCAACGGATGAACGACCTGCTGCTGCGGCTGCGGGACAAGGGCAACACGGTGCTGGTGGTCGAGCACGAGCCCGACACGATCGCGATCGCCGACCACGCCGTCGACCTCGGTCCCGGTGCCGGTACCGCCGGTGGCCAGGTGATGTTCGAGGGCACCGTCGAGGACCTGCGCGCCAGCGGCACCGTCACCGGCCGCCATCTCGGTGACCGGGCCGCCCTCAAGGAGTCGGTGCGCACGCCGTCGGGTGTGCTCGAGGTGCGTGGCGCCGACGTCCACAACCTGCAGGACGTCGACGTCGACATCCCTCTCGGCGTCCTGGTCGTCGTCACCGGGGTGGCGGGCTCGGGCAAGAGCTCGCTGATCTCCGGCTCGGTGTCGGGACGCGACGGCGTGGTGGCGGTCGACCAAACCCCCATCCGCGGCTCGCGACGGAGCAACCCGGCGACGTACACCGGTCTCCTCGACCCGATCCGCAAGGCATTCGCGAAGGCCAACGGTGTGAAGCCCGCGCTGTTCAGTGCCAACTCCGAGGGCGCCTGCCCCAACTGCAACGGCGCCGGGATCATCTACACCGAACTCGGCATCATGGCTACCGTCGAATCCACTTGCGAAGTCTGCGAAGGGAAGCGGTTCGACGCGTCGGTGCTGGAATACCAGTTCGGGGGCCGCGACATCGCCGAGGTGCTCGCGATGCCCGTGACGGAGGCCTTGGAATTCTTCGGCGACGGGCAGGAGGCCCACACCCCCGCCGCGCACGCCATCCTCGAGCGGCTCGCCGACGTCGGGCTCGGCTACCTCAGCCTGGGCCAGCCGCTCACGACGCTGTCCGGCGGCGAGCGGCAGCGGCTCAAGCTGGCCACCCGGCTCGGTGACAAGGGCGCCGACAAGGGCGAGGTCTACGTCCTCGACGAGCCGACCAGTGGGCTGCACCTCGCCGACGTCGAACAGCTGCTCGGGTTGCTCGACCGCCTCGTCGAGTCCGGCAAGTCGGTCATCGTCGTCGAGCATCATCAGGCCGTCATGGCGCATGCCGACTGGATCATCGACCTCGGCCCCGGCGCCGGCCACGACGGCGGCCGCATCGTCTTCGAGGGCACGCCTGCCGACCTCGTGGCCAAGCGCTCCACCCTCACCGGCGAGCATCTCGCGACCTACGTCGAGGGCTGACTGGCGGTTCGCCCACGGTTCGGCGACGAAGTGGCGCAGCTCGGTGTAAGACCGTTGATAGCGCTCCGCCAGTCGTTCGCGGGCGCCCCGGAGGGATCCCATGGATCGCGATCACGAGTTCACCATCCCGCTGCCCGGCGAGGGCGCCTACGTCGTCAAGCTGCTCGAGGGCGTACGGCTCGACGAGTCCGACGGCACCACGGTCGGTCATTGGCCCGCCTTCGGCCTAGAAGCCGAGGGGCCCAGCGAGGCGGAGGTCTACGACGACTTGGTTGGTGAACTGCAGCAGCGGACCGGTGGCGGACCGGGCTCTCCGGAGTTCGAAACCTTCGCGGCGTACGTGCGTGAGCACGGCACGCGGCTATCGGACGAGGAGGTCGCCGCCCTGGAGCTGGCGCACGTTCGCGAGATCACCGTTCGCTGGCGCGTCACCGACGACGAGCAGTACGTGGTGCCGCTGTTTCAGGGCGTCGAGATGCGGCGTGCCGGTGACACGGTCACCGTGCGTGCGTTTGGGCTGGAAGGCAGCGGCGAGAGCGTCGGCCCGGCTGTTCAGTCGCTGAGCGCCTCCATTGCCGAGGCCAGCGGTGAGCACGACGCGCCTGGGCCTCGTTTCGACGAGTTGACGAGCTGGGTGCGGTCCAAGGGTGAGCGGGTGTCGGCCGACGACCTCGCCCAGGAAGCCCAGGACGAACGGGCATACGTGGCGGCACGCGACCAGTTGGCGGCCATCACGCCGGACGACATCACCGCCGAGAGCTCGAGGGGTGTTCCGCTGCTGGTCGACTTCTGGGCCGAGTGGTGCGCACCGTGCCGCATGGTGACGCCGGTGCTGGCCGCGCTATCCGAGCAGTGGGCCGGACGGATTGCCGTCCGCAAGATCGACGTCGACAAGTTCGACGGCGTCTGGGATCGGTTCCACTTCCGTGGCATCCCGGCCATGCTCGTGTTCAAGGACGGCCAGGAGATCCACCGGGTCATCGGGTTCGGAGGCAAGGCGCAGCTGATGACGGAGCTCGAGCCCCTCCTCGGCTGACGTGCGGCGGTCCGACTCGAAGCTCTTGCGCAGATCCGGGTACCCAGGTCGCGTCGCAAAGAGAAGGGAGAGATCGTGGCTGATGGGAGTGGTCGGACCTCGGCGGGCACGTGGGAGGTGGTCGTCGCGCAGCCCTACGACCGGGGCGACCCTGCGGACGGCGCAGAGGAATCCGTGGTCGCCCAGGGATCCGAAGCCGAAGCCCGACGCGTCTTCTCCGACACCGTCGCGGCGGCCGCCGGCATGGGATACCAGTACGTGAATCTGCGATCCGATGGGCAGGTCGTCGAGAAGTGGCCGCAAGCGACCGGTTGGACGTGTTAGCGAGAGGGTGCTGCCGGTAGCGTCATCGACCGTGGCAGGCGCTGACTCCGACGACGGCACGGTGCACCTCGGCGTTGATCGGCTCCTCATCGATTGCGACGGCGTTCTCGTCGACTCGCACGACGCCGCAGCCACTGCCTGGAATCTGTGGGCCCAGCGCTGGGCGCCGGAATTCGACTTCCACCGCGACATCGAACACGGCCGTCGGATCAGGGATGTGGTCGCCGGATTGGTCAACACACCCGGTGACGTCAACCAGGCCGTACGCGAACTGATCCAGTTGGAGTTGGAACGCGCGGTCGACGTGGTGGCCATCCCTGGGGCGCGGGAACTGCTCGTCTCCAGCCCGCAGGGAAGCTGGGCCGTCGTCACCTCCGGTGGACGCGCGATCGCCACCGCGCGCATGGCCTCGGCCGGTCTGCCGCGGGCCGCCGTACTCGTCACCGGTGAAGACGTGCAGAACGGCAAGCCATCCCCCGATCCGTACCTGCTGGCTGCTCGACGGCTACGGACTCCACCGGGCCGCTGTGCTGTCTTCGAGGACGCGCCCGCGGGAATCGCCGCGGCGGTTGCCGCAGGCGTGCCGACGATCATCGGAGTCGGTGCGGCCGCGTGCATTCCACAGGTGACGCTCGCGGTCTCAGACCTCACCGGCGTCCGCTTCGACGGACGCGAACTGTGCATCGACCGCAGCACCATCCTGTTGCCTGTCGCCGAACAGCCTGCGGGCCCTAGATAATCGGCGTCGGTGCCTCGGCCGCGGTGATGGTGACGGGTCGATCCGGGTCTGGCACGCCGAGCAGTGTGCCCTCCTGCTCGACGGCGGTGACGCCGAAACGCAGGGCATTCGCCAGCGCGTCGGCGGTAGTCGCACCGGAATGCAGGGCAGCGAGCCAACCGGCGAGCAGTGCGTCGCCCGCCCCGACCGTGTTGACGACGCGTCGGGCGGTCGCCATCCCATGCAGCGGCTCGGGCAGGTCGGCGTCCACCAGGAGGGCGCCACCGCGCCCCAGGCTGACCAGCACCGTGCGCACACCCCGCTCCAGCAGCGTCCGCGCCGCGTCGGTTGCGTCGCCGAGCGTCCTCAGTTCGCGGCCGGCGATCTCCGCGAGTTCCTCGGCGTTGGGTTTCACCAGGTGTGGTAGCCGGTCACCGCGTAGCGAAATCACCTGCGCCAGAGCGGGTCCGGAGGTGTCCACCGCCACGATTCTGCCGGTGGCCCTCGTATCCGCCACGGCATCGGCGAACCGCTCGGTGGTGAAGCCGCCAGGAAGGCTGCCCGCCCACACCACCCACTCGCCCTTGCCGCTCGTCGTCAGTGCGGCCGCGCAGAGCGCATCGACCTCGTCGTCGGACAAATGCGGGCCGGGTTCGTTGACCTTGCTGCTGCGCCCGTCGGCCTCGACGAGCGAGAGGTTGGTGCGCACGGTCCCGGCGATCGGCACGTCGACGTGGTCGAGGCCGAGATCACCTAGTAGCGAGGCGATTTCACGTCCTGAGCTGCCGCCCACCGGTAGCACCGCGCGGACGGGGATGCCGACGGCGTGCAGTGCCAGCGCGACGTTCACGCCCTTCCCGCTCGGCTCCACCATCGTGGACGTGGCCCGATTGACGTGGCCGGGACGGAAGCTGGCCAGGCGCATCGTGCGGTCGAGACTGGGGTTCGGTGTGACGGTGGTGATCATCCGCGCCTTCCCGCCACCTCGACCGTGACGTCGGCGGCGAGGAACAGCGCGCGTTGGTCATCCGTCATGGTGTCGTCGGTGACGAGGACGTCGACGTCGGCGAGAGTGGCGTGCCTGGCGAGGCTTTCGCTGCCGAACTTGCTCGCATCGACGAGGAACACCCGCTGGCGCGCCGCCACGAGCATCGCGTGTTTGACGGCGGCCTCGTCGGCGTCCGGTGTGGTGAGGCCGCGGTCGAACGACAGCCCGTTGGTGCCGAGGAACGCCACGTCGACGTTGATTCCTTCGAGCGCATCCATGGTGAGCGGTCCGACTGCGGCCATCGTCGGCGGCCGCACCCTGCCGCCCAGGCTGACGGCCGCGATGCCGCGCTGCAGCAGCGTCGAGAGCACCGGGACGGCGTTGGTGTAGGCGACGAGGTCGCGGTCGGCGGGTAGCAGTTCGGCCAGCCGCAGCGTGGTCGTGCCGGCGTCGAGCAGGATGGTGCCGCCATCCGGCACGAACCGCAGCGCATGTCGGGCGATCGCCAGTTTCTGCTCGGCCCGCTCGGTGCGGGTGGCGACGTCGGGCTCATCGCTGCGGGGCCTGCCGGGCACCGCGCCGCCGTGCACGCGGCGCAGCAGCCCGCGCGCCTCCAACTGGGCCAGGTCCTTGCGAACGCTTTCGGCGCTGACGCCGAAAACTGCTGCCAGACGCGCACTTTCGACACGTTGTTCGGCCGCGAGCAGGCGCAGTACCTCGGCCTGCCGCTCGTCGGCGAACCACGTCCGCTCCGCCGCCGTCATCGAGGGTCCAAGTGGTCGTCGGGGCCGATGGCTCCCGCGGCCCGCGCCGCTAGCACCGCGGCGCCAAGCGCGCCCGCCTCGTCGACGGCCGAGACCTCGAGGTGGTCGAAGCGTGCCGCCTTGGCGCGCATGACCTGTGCGCTGTGCCGCCACCCGCCGGTGACGATCACCCGCGAGGCCGGCCCGACGACGTCGTCCATCGCGCGGTGCAGTGCGAGCGCCTCGTCGGCCGCGGCGTCGACCACCGCCCGCCAGGCAGCCCCTGGGCCGTCCTGCGCGTGCTCGGCGTCGGCGTCGAGCAGCGCCAGCCCGTCGGCGTCCACGCCGAGCCGCTCGAGGGCACGGTTCTGCGCGAGGCCACCCTCGGTGCCGCCCAGCAGGCTCCAGTGGCCGCGCCGAATGCTCGGATCGGTCGTGATGCCCGCGGCGGCGAGCCGTGCGACGTCGGCGCGGCTCGGCACGCTGGGCACGGTGCGGACCAGTGCCTCCGCGGTGCCGGACGAATCCAGCTCGTAGCCGGGCCCGACCGCGCGTGCGCCCAGTGCCGCGGCCTGGTGGTCGTGGCCGGCGAGGGTGAGCACCGCGCCGCGCAGCAGCGGGCTGACTGCGTCCGACGTCACCGTGCCGACCGGGATGCCGGCCTGAACCAGCGGCGGCATGAGGTCGCGGCGGGCGCCCGACCACGCCAGCGCGTCGGTCCACCAGTCGCACGTCGCCACGTCGAGCCAGCCGGTGCGACCGGCCAGCGACAATTCGATGACGACGTCGCCACCAAGGCCGCGCACCACCCAGCCGCCCACGTCGAAGCGCGTCACGGCGTCCCGGCTGGCCGGCTCGTGTGCGAGCAGCCAGCGGTGCTTGGTGAGCGAGAACTGTCCTCGCAGTGGCTTGCCCGCGATGCCGCAGAACGCATCGACTCCCAGCGTGGCGGCGAGGTCCGCCACCTCCTCGTCGTCGCGGTCGTCGTGCCAGGCGATGACCGGCGCCAGCGGATGTTCGTGCGCGTCGGTGAGGATGCCCGACTCCCCCATGCTGGTGACGCCTACGGCGCGCACCGGCACGCCGGCTGCGTTGGCGGCGGTGCTCAGCGCGTCGAAGGCGCTGCGCCGCAGTGCTTCTGCGTCGATCTCGGTGCCGTGCGGGCGTGCGTCCCACGTGGTGGCGGCGCGCCCCGTGCCGAGGGTCGCGCCGTCCTCGTCGTACACCACCGCCTTGCTGGACGTCGTTCCGACGTCGAGGCCCGCGAAGGCGGCCATGGTGCTCCTGAACATCGTGATGATTGGGAATTCATGGAAATGGTTGCGTATTGTTGGAATCTCGTCAACCGCGCATCGAGCGAGTAGGAGCACCATGTCGCTGGTCACGACCGCCGAGCTGGTCCGCGATGCGGTATCCCGCGGAGGCGGCGTCGCGGCCTTCAACGTCGTCACGCTCGAACATGCCGAGGGCATCGTTGCCGGCGCCGAGCGGTCCGGCCGCCCGGTGATCCTGCAGGTCAGCGAGAACACCGTGAAGTTCCATGGCGGCCACCTCCGGCCGCTGGCCGCGGCGCTCGCCGCACTCGCTGCCGAGGCGGGTGTTCCCGTGAGCCTGCACCTCGACCACGCCGAGACGGCGGACCTATGGCAGGGAGCTCCGGCGGCCGGGTACTCGTCGGTGATGGTCGACTGCGGGTCGCTGCCCTACGAACGGAATCTCGCGGCCACCGCCGAGGCGACCACGCTGCTGCACGACCGCGGTCTCTCGGTGGAGGCCGAGCTCGGCCACGTCGGCGGCAAGCACACCCAGGTCACCAGTGCGCACGCGCCCGGCGTCCGCACCGATCCGGGCGAGGCCGCGGCGTTCGTCGCGGCAACCGGTGTGGACGCCCTGGCCGTCGCCGTCGGTAGCTCGCACGCGATGACGACGCAGACCGCTGAACTCGACATCGACCTCATCGACGCGCTGCGTGACGCGGTGCCGGTGCCGTTGGTGCTGCACGGCTCCTCCGGCGTACCCGACGACACGCTGCGCGCCGCCGTGCGGGCCGGGATCGTGAAGGTCAACGTCGGCACGGCGCTGAACATCGCCTACACCGGCGCGCTGCGCGAGGCGCTCGCCGCCGGCACCGGCGTCGACCCACGGGCAGCTCTGGAAGGCGCACGCGCCGCAGTCGCCGACACCGTCGCCAGACTCCTGGGGGTCATCGGCGGTTGAGCGCGAGTGTGCAATGGCGTACGCACTGCCGGCGTGTCGCGTACGACACTGCACACTCGCGGCGAATCCTTCAGCGGGTAAGGCTCAGCAGTTGGACTTGTACGCCGCGGCGCCGCCCTCGCCGTCCAGGTTCTCCTTCGTGATGATCGTGAAGCCGGTTTGCACGTCCTTGGTGTTCTGCCCGCCGTCGAGCGCGGTGACGGCCTCGTCGACTCCGTATTTGCCGATCACTCCCGGCTCTTGGGCGACGAGCGCCTGGACGGTGCCCTCCTTCAACGCCTGGATCTGATTCGGGCCCGCGTCGAAGCCGACGATCTTCACCTGGCCGCTCTTGCCGGCCTGCTTGACACCGGTGGCCGCGCCCTCGGCGGCGAACAGGTTGGCGGCGAAGACGCCGACGAGGTCGGGATCCTTCTGCAGCTGGGCGCCGATGAGCTGTGCGGCCGTCGCCGGATCGTCGTGGCTGTACTGCACGCCGACGTAGTTGAACTTGCCGTCGGCCTTGACGGCGTCCTCGAAGCCCTTCGTGCGCGCGTCGGTCGTCGAGATGCCGGGGTCGACGCCCATCACCATCACCTTGCCGCCCTCGGGGTGCAGCTTCTTGATGGCGTCGAACGCGGCCTTGCC
Organism: Mycobacterium sp. URHB0044; assembly: GCF_000620625.1. Taxonomy (GTDB): domain Bacteria; phylum Actinomycetota; class Actinomycetes; order Mycobacteriales; family Mycobacteriaceae; genus Mycobacterium. Next base: position 113,024 of record NZ_JIAW01000005.1, read on the forward strand.
GCCGCCCTCGTTGTCACTCGCGATCGCGGACACCGCAAAAGACGGGTCGTTGGTCGTGGTGTCGACGAGCACCACCTTGATTCCGGCCGCGGCCGCCTGCTCCAGGGGCTGCTGCATGGCCTGGACGTCCGTCGGTGCGACCAGCAGCGCATCGGGCTTCCCGGCGACGATCGAGTCCAGGACCGGCTTCTGCAGCGTCGGATCGAATTTCTGTGCGCCCTGGGTGTTTACGGTGACGCCGAGCTTGGCCGCCTCCTCCTGCGCACCGCACTGCATGGTGATGTAGAACTGATCGCCCGCGACGCCCTGCAGGAACTGGATGTTGTAGTTCTTGCTGGCCTTCGCCGGCGCGGTAACGGTGGTTGCCGCCGCCTGTGACGATTTGGCGGGGGCTCCACTCGACGTCTCATCGGCTCCGCTCGACTGCGGTTTCGACGACGTGCAGGCTGGGAGTGCGAGCACTACCGCTCCCAATGCTCCCGCGACCACCATTACGCGCTTACGGTTCACTGGCGTTGTTCCTTTCATTTCGAACCTCTGCGTTTGAAGAGGCCTGTTGACTTCGCACTGCGCATGGCCGCGGCGCGTCGGGTTTGGTCGACGTAGACGGCGGCGATGAGGACGGAGCCGACCGCGACGCCCTGCCAGAACGGCTGGACGCCGATGATGACGAACCCGGACTGCAACACGGCCGGGATGAACAGGCCGACGACGGTGCCGAATATCGATCCGTAGCCACCGAATATGGACGTACCGCCGATGACCACCGCGGCGATCACGTTGAGGTTGGTCAACGACTGTCCCGCGATCGTCGTCGTGCCGTACTGCGCGAGCGACAGCAGCGCACCGACACCGGCCAGGGTCCCGGCAAACGCGTACACGAGCACCAGGTGCCGCGTCACCTTCACGCCGGTGCGGCGTGCGGCCTCCTCGTTCGACCCGATGGCATACGTGTACAGGCCGAACCTCGTCTTGTGCAGCAAGACGGCGCCGACGATGATGATCAACAGGGCCACGAACGGTAGGCCCGGAATGCCCAGAACCTTTGTGTAAGCGCTGAAGTCGGTCAGCTCGCTCGGAACCGAGCGGATGTCGATGCCGCCGGTGATCACCTGCGCCAGGCCCAAGGCGATCGAAAGTGTGCCAAGCGTGACGATCAGCGCTGGCACCTTCGCCTTGGCCACCAGCAAGCCATTAAACGTGCCCCACGCCATTCCGCTGACGATCGCGGCGACCAACCCGACGGCCGCGACACCCGGGCCCGTCCCGCCCATCGCCTCCATCACCTTGGCCGCGACCACGGACGAGAACACCAGGACCGAACCCACCGACAGGTCGATGCCCGACGTGATGATGACGAAGGTCATGCCGACGCCGAGCACCGCCCAGACCGCGACGTTCTGCGAGATCATCGAGAAGTTGCCGGTCGACAGGAAGCGGTCGCCGGCGAGCACGGTGAAGAACACACAGATCACGATCAGAACCCCGAGGATCCAGACCGCCTGCAATCCCAGTGCCCGCTTGATCAGTGACTGCGACGGGTCGAACTCGTCCCCGCCACTGACGACGGCCGGTTGATTTGCGGAGCTCATATCTCGACTCCCACTCGCTCCGGTCCTCGCTCGTGCCTCGCTGCGGTTGGATGTCGCCGCCGGGGCGGCTCCGTGATCCTCACTCGCGCTCGTCTTCGGAGTACTCATGCCGCCCCCTCCCTCGTATCCAGCGCGCCGGTCATGGCGCCCACCAACGTCTCGACGGAGGTGCCGTGGCCGGGGTAGGTCGCGACGCGCCGACCGAGGCGCAGCACCTGGATGCGGTCGCACACCTCGAGCACGTGCGGCATGGAGTGGCTGATGAGCACGACCGCAATGCCCTTGTCCCGCACCCGCTTCACCGATTCGAGCACGTTCTTGGTCTGCACGACGCCCAACGCGGCCGTCGGCTCGTCGAGGATGACGACCTTGTCGGCCCACGCGATGGCCCGTGCGATCGCGATGCCCTGCCGTTGACCGCCCGACATCGATCCGACGGGCGACGTCAGCGACCGCACCGTCGCGCCCAGTTGGTTGAACGAGGCGGCCGCCTGGCGGCGCATCTCCTTCTCGTCCATGAACCCGAGGTGGCCCAGAATCCCCTTGCGGGCGATCTCCCGGCCGAGGAAGACGTTCTGGACCGGATCGAGATGCGGTGCGAGCGCCAGATCCTGATACACCACCTCGATGCCGAGGTCGTTGGCCTGCCGCGGATTGGTCAGCCGGATCGGTTTGCCCTCGAAGTAGATCTCGCCCTCGTCCAGTTCGAGACTGCCCGACAGCGCCTTGATGAGAGTCGACTTGCCGGCACCGTTGTCACCGATCAACCCGACGACCTCGCCGGCGCTCACGTCGAAGTCGGCGCCGTCGAGCGCGCGGACGTGGCCGAAGCTGCGTGAAATGCCGCGCGCCTCAAGCAATGCGGTCATGCTGTGCCTTCCCGTTCAGTGGTGTTCGGCGTGTGCTGTGGTGGCCACGTGGTGCCCGCTCGGCAGACGAGCAGTCGGGCGTCGCCGTCGACGTGCCAGTCGCCGGAGGCCGCGGGGACGACGAGGGTCTGCCCCCGTGCGACGTCGAGCGGTTCCCCGCGCGCGCCCGTCAGCGTGCCGGCTCCGGACAGCACCACCGCAACGGCGAAGCCTGCGGGGACGTCGACACCCGACGTCAGCAATTCCATCCGGAAGAACGGGGCCGCTTCGGCGGGCAGCACCTCGACCAGGCCTCCGACGTGAGCAGCGGTGTGCCGGGTCAGGTTGGAGACGTCGGCGCGCGCGGCGGTCTCCACCACCGAGAGCGCCACGTGCCTGGCGAGCCCGAGAAAGATCTCGTCGTCCGACGCGCTGGTGTTGGTGCGCTCCAACAGGATTGACTGGTCGGTGGGCTCCTGCGCCTCGACGAGCAGGATGCCGGCTCCGATGGCGTGCGGGGCGCCACCGGGCACCAGCACGCCGTCGCCCGGCCGCACGGGGATCCGGTGCATGAGTGCCAGCATCGCCTCGGCGTCCTGCGCCTCGACGAGCGCCGAGAGGCGATCGCGGTCCACGTCCTCGCGCCAGCCGACCCACACCGCGGCATCCTCGGCGGCTTCGAGGACGTACCACGCCTCGGTCTTGCCGTAGGCGCAGCCGAGATGCCGCGATGCGTACGGCCGGGTGGGATGCACGTGGACGGGAAGGCGCTGCCCGGCATCCAACAACTTCACCAGCACACCCGTGTCACCGGGCTCGCCGTCGTCGCGGCCGAGCCAAGCGAGCGGCTCCGCGATGACCGCATCACGTAGCAGCGTGCCGTCGGCGAGTGGCGCGGGTCCGAGGGCCGGCTCACCGAAGCGGGCGACGGTGGCGCCCACCCACTCCTCGGGCGAGCGCTCGCCGACCGGCGGCAGGCCGCGCCACGCGGCCAGCGCGGGCCCGCCTGCGTACCAGTGCGGTATGACGTTGGGGGGCAGGAGCTGTGGCTGCACGATCACCTCTCTGTGATGCTCCGACGGCTGGTTCAGGGGACGATGACGACCTTGTGCGCGGTGGGATCGTTGCGCAGGGTGTCCAGTGCCTGCCCGTAGTCGTCCAACCCGAACCGGTGGGTGACGATGCCGTCGGTGCGCACCCGGCCGCCACGCAGCGCGTCGATGGCGGCACCGAACGACGTCATCTCGGCGAACGAGCCCTTGATCGTGATCTCGCGCCGGAAGACGTCGAACGGGTGGAACCGGACGATGTCGCTTTCCCGCGTGACGCCGTAGACCAGAACGGTGCCGCCGCGGCGGGTCAGCGGTACACAGATGTCGCCGACGGTCGGCGAGCCGGTGGCCTCCACGACCGCGTCGTACCCGTCGCCGTGCGGTGAGACATCCAGCAGCGCAGCGATGTTGGCGTCCGGGTCGTCGCGCGAAATCCGGACCACCTGATCCACCCCGAGCCGACGCGCCGTGTCGAGCTTGAACTGGCTGGGCCCGGCGACCGTCACCGACGAAGCGCCACCCGAGGCGATGAGCTGGGCCAGTAGCAGTCCGGTGGGTCCGGCGCCGAGTACCAGTGCGCTGCCGCCAGGTCGCATCTGCAGACTCTCGAGGCCGTGCATGGCACACGACGTCGGCTCGCTGAACACCGCGGTCTCGGCAGGCAGACCCTCGGTGGAGAACACCAATTTGTGGTCTGCGACGGCGTATTCGGCGAAGAACCCCTGGAAGTTGCTGCCGAAGCCCTTCATGTCGGCGCACTGGCCCAGTCGGCCGGCCAGACAGTAGGCGCACTCGCCGCAGTAGACGTTCGGGTTGACGGTGACGTGCTCGCCGACCCGGAACCGGGTGACCCCATTGCCCAGCTGGTCGACCACACCGACCAGCTCGTGGCCGGGCACGAGGGGGAACACGGCGCCGAAGTCGCCTTCGTGGATGTGCAGGTCGGTGCCGCAGACGCCGACCTGATCCACCTTGATGCGCACCTGACCTGGTGCGGCCTCCGGAGTCGGGATGTCGGTCACCGACCACGTCTTCGGAGCCTCGTAGTACACGGCCTTCATGTGCGGGACCGTCCTCTTCCTCGAGTGTTACCTGGGTCACCCTGCGAATCGGGACAGTACGCCTTCTTGGCGCGTATGTCACCGGTGTCACAAAAATCGCAGCCACGGCATGACATCGGTGACATACTGACCACCGACCGAGGCGAGGAGGAATCGTCGGTGGCAACTATGCGCGACGTCGCACAGCGGGCAGGGGTGAGCGCCAAGACGGTCTCACGCGTGGTCAACGACGACCGGTATGTCTCGGCAGACGTCCGCCAGCGGGTCGAACGCGCCATCGACGAACTGCAGTACGTGCCGAACATGCTCGCCGTCACGTTCCGAACCGGCCGCGACGCCGCGATCGGCATCGCAGTGCCAGGCGTGGCAGATCCGTTCTTCGCCAGCATCATCGACGAGGTCGAGCGTGAGGCCAGTCGTCGTGGAGTCGCCGTCATCGTCACCAGCGTCGGCTGGGAACCGTCGCACGAGCAGCGGTCCATCGAGGCCGTGCTGCACCGTCGCGTCGCCGGCATGATCGTCTGCCCGGTCGGCCCCGACATGTCGTTCCTCCGGCCGTGGCAGAAGCGCACACCGTTGGTGTTCGTCGACCGCGTGCCCGGTCGATTGACTGCCGACGCGGTGGTGCAGGACGACCTCGGGGGCGGCCGGGAGGCCACGCGGCACCTCATCTCGCATGGGCACCAGCGCATCGCGTTCATGGGCGACGAGGCCGTGACCGGAATGCTGCGCCTGCAGGGCTGCCAGCGGGCGCTGGCCGAGGCGGGTTTGGCGCAGGACGGCGATCTCGTCTACCTCGGGGCGGTTGACACGCCCACGGTGACGGCGGCGCTGCACCGGATGCTCGAAGGGCCGAACCCCCCGACCGCGGTGTTCTCCTCGAATGCACGGTGCACCGTCTCGCTTGTGTCGGCCCTACAGACGTTGCGCCGCAGGGACATTGGCGTCGTCGGTTTCGGTGACTTCCCGACTGCCGCCGCGCTGAAGCCGGCGATCACGGTGGTCCACCAGGACGGTGCCGCGATGGGGCGCTTCGCCGCTGACCGGCTGTTCGTCCGGCTCGATCACCCCACCCGCCGGCTCCGGCGGCACACCGTCCTGCCGGTTTCTCTCGTGACGCGCACGTCGTGCGCGATGCCGGGTGAGAAGGTCCGCGCCGGACACGCCCAAGTCGGCACCGGCGTCGGCGCGTGAGCGCGATACCCGTGGTACTGCTCTCCGGCGCGCCCGCGTCCGGGAAGAGCACGTTGTCGCGCCTGGTGGCACGTGAGCTGCGGGCGGCCGTGATCGGGCAGGACGTCGCAACCGCTCCCCTCGTCGAGGTGGTCCAAAGGCTGGTCAGCATCGACGATCTCGACGATCCGCGGCTGGCCGGGCTGACCCGCGACGCGCGTTACCGTGTGGTGCTCGACCTTGCCGTCGACAACCTCGCCGCGGGCATGCCGGTGGTGCTGGTCGCCCCGTTCACCGCGGAGCGTGCGGATCCAGCGGCCTGGGCTTCGACGTACGAACGCCTCGTCGCCGCGGGCGGCGCACCGCTTCTGGTGTGGCTTCGCCTGCAGCCCACCGAAGTTTTGCGCCGTCTGCGTGCACGCGGCGCCGACCGCGACGCTGCGAAGCTCGCCGACGAGGCGGCCTATCTGGCCGGACCAGCTGCGGTGGCGTGCGACTCCCCCGTCGTTCCCCACCTCGCGCTCGATGCCACGCTGCCGCCTGCTGAATTGGCCCGCGCTGTCCTTGACGCGCTCGGCCCCTAGCGGTTGGGCTGATCCTGATAGCCGAACAGGCGCTCCCAGTGGCAATTCCGCGTATGAGCGCGGCGCTATTGAGGCGGTGCCTCCACGGCCGCACCGGCGATCTTGTGCTGAAGTCCGCGGATTCGCCGAAAGAGCCACTGCGCCGCGAGCAGCGCGTTGTTGCGTCCGTGAACATTCCCGTAGTGCACCAACACGGTGACGCGCAGAGCGTCGTCCGCGCACGGATACGTCGCGTGGTAGGTGCGGTAACCCCAGAACACGTAGGCGTTGCCCGGCTGCAAGGGGATGACTTTGGTGTCCACTTCGTCGTCGAGCCTCCGGACGAATCTCCTTCTATAGAAGTCGCTTTGGGATACGAACTTCTCGATGATGTTGGTGATCACGGAGCGGCGGTACGGTCGTCGATTCGGGCACAGCACCAATTCACCGGAGATTCGCGAACCGACATTCGGAATGATGATCGGAACGACCATCGACACGACACTGCGATCGTAGTGAAACCACAAGGGCTTCCCTGGTTCACCCGGACCGACGAGAATTCGGACCGCACACTCGATGCTCCTACCGTCCGCACCGAGCGCGGGATAGCTGGCGACGGCCAACGATTCCAACAGGGACTCAAGCCTCGGGTCGATCACCAAGCGATGCACGAATGCGTAATCGTCGGCCGACGGTTCTTCGATGAACACCTCGTGTCGGCCGTTGGTGGGTAGGTACGACCGGACGCATTCCTGGGCCTCGCGCAACCATTCCTCGGTGACTACGGAGTTCAGGCACGCGGCCCCCGATACGTCGATTTCGTCGGCGATGTCTGCCGTTGATGCGTCGAACCCGTCGATGAGAGCAAGCATGCGCGAGACAATAGCAACAGAAATATGTTTGCAAAAGATGATCTAGCAAACGCTCAGGGTGGTCTGCGGCCGTGCTGACGTGCCAATCGTCGTGCGGGAAAGGCCGGTGGAAGCGAAGTCGGACCGCCATGCGGTCGCAGTCGCCACCAGTGCATTCTGTTCATCCGACACCCGCCGACGCGGCGTGGGTGCCATGCCCGGGGAACGTGGTGACCACTGGTGCCACCAAGCGAATTCCATCCAATCGGGACATAATCGCGGGATGGAGCGACGACGGCGTAGGTCCACGGAACAGTCCCCGACGACGATGCTCAATGAGTTGCCGGCACGGGTGGTGCTCGAGCGAATGCCTGTCCCGGTGCTCGCCATCGCGCATGACGGTTCGATTCTCTTTGGGAATCAGGCGTTCGCCGAAATGCTCGGTTACACCCCCGAGGACCTCCTGACCTTGAAGTTTACCGAGATCTGCCGCAGCGTCCCCGAGGATGCATCACCGGTGAGCGTGGTGCATGCGTCCGCCAATCAGATCGTCGCGTTGATGCACGCTGATGGCTCCATCGTGCGGGGTCGAATGAGCAAGTCTGCCCTGTTGCGCGAAGACGACCCACTGGCGCTCGCAACGTTCGTCGACCTGACGGAAGAGCTCTGGGCAGTCGGCCGCTGACGCCGCGAAACCCTCATTCACTTACTCGTTTGGCGTGGGTGTGTCGTTGTGACTGGCGTGCAAGGAACTCCCGGAAGTACGGCAGCGAACTCTCGGTCGCGATGGCTGGCAGCAAAAGTTCCCACGCTTGCCCAACCCGCTGAACGAGATCAGGGCTACCGGACGTCGACGACCAGATCAGCTCTACGCCCACCAAGGCGGACACGATGAATTCGCCGACGACTTCGGGATCGACATCCGCTCGAACGTCGCCGTCGACCTGCGCCTGCCGGACCCGGGCTGCCACTTCGGCGATCCACTTGCGGTAGTAGTCGGCCGCCTGGTCATTGAACTTTGCGAGAGTGTGCAGAAGGTCTGCCCCAGTGCGAATCAGCTTGTCGGTCATCGCACCCTCGGCGCCCACGATGACGCCTTGAATCATGCTTTCCAATGCAGGTGACGCATCGTTGGGGCGCCAGAATGCTCGCCGTTGGGCGGACAGATACTCGTCGATGATGGCTAGGGCCAACGACTCCTTGGAGCGAAAATGGTGATAGAGGGCGCCTTTGGTGACCGCGACCCGCTCGATGACGTCACCCATACCCGTGCTGGGATAGCCCATCTCGCTGAATAGATCGACGGCGGCGTTGATGATCATGCGCCTGGTGGCCTCGGACCGGGATTGGCGAACCATCCCTCCGTCCTTCCGGTTCGGTCGACCTATGCGCGGCTAAGCGTCGACGATTCCGTGTCGCACGCGGCTAGGTCAGCCTAGCAGCGCTTTCGTGGCGACGAACTGCGATCCTGCGGTCGCGAAGCAACTTTTCGGAGTGACCGGACTCGTTGACGCTCGCGTTCTTGGGCCGCCCGCGCTCATTTCGGCGGTTTCATGGCGTCCCTGGTCGGCGAATCGGCACCGCAGCAACATCGACGGCCAGACGGCGGAGCGCCTGCCATCACCGATCAGCAAACTAGCTAACAAGCGTTGTAACTTAGGTCACACTATGCGAAACAGCCAAAAGGTATGTAAAGTGCTGCCCATGCGTACGATCAGTCCAGTAACCACGGTGATTGGTTGCGTTCACATGGACAAAATTGACGTAGACGTCCCCTTGGCGACCGGAGATCAGATCCGCGATGTGCCAGCTCTTGATCCGGGAGAACGGACTTCCGCAAAGTTCGTCGCCGGATGTCTTGTCGGCCGTGTGCAGATATGGCGAACGAAGTTGCCAACCGGGAGGCGTCCGTCTCCGGGACCGAGCGGCAGTCGCAGAGGAGTGGATCGATGAAGGTTGTCCTGTTTTGCGGCGGCTACGGGATGCGGATGCGCAACACCGACCATGACGTCATCCCCAAACCGCTACAGATGGTCGGCCCCCGTCCGCTGCTGTGGCACGTGATGCGCTACTACGCCCACTTCGGCCACAAGGACTTCATCCTGTGCCTCGGCTACGGCGCTGAGCAGATCAAGGAGTTCTTCCTTACCTACCGCGAAACCGAGTCCAACGATTTCGTACTCAGGGACGGGCACGTCGAACTGTTGGGCTCCGATATCTCCGACTGGACCGTGACTCTCGTCGACACCGGTCTCGAGTCTTCGATCGGCGAGAGACTTCGCCGGGTACGCAAGCACTTAGGCGACGACGAGTACTTTCTCGCCAACTACGCCGACGTGCTGACCGACGCCCCGCTCGACAAGATCATCGACTGGGTCGTCACCACCGGCGCGGACGCATCGATGCTCATCGTGCCTCCGCAGCAGTCCTTCCATTGCGTTGACGTCGCCCCCAACGGCGAGGTCAAGGAGATCGTGCCGGTCAGCGAGTTTCCGGTGTGGGAGAACGGAGGATACTTCGTGCTGCGCCAGAACGTCATCGACCTGATTCCCGAAAACGGTGATCTAGTCGGCGATGCGTGCGGCGCGCTGAGCGGTACGGGGCGGCTCATCGGCTATCGGCACGACGGCTTCTGGAAGCCCGCTGACACGTTCAAGGAACGCGCTGAACTCGATGCCGGATACCGGCAGGGCGTTCGGCCATGGATGGTGTGGGAGTCTCGTGAGTTGGCAGGTGCCCTCACGTGATCCGGCTGACGATCGACCGGCCCAGGAGTGTGGCGCTGATCGGTGCCCACTGCGACGACATCGTGATCGGGGCCGGTGCAACGCTGTTGGAGATCACGCGCCAGTATCCCGGCATCACCGTGCACGCTTTGGTGCTGACCGGTGCAGGTACCGAACGCGAGGTCGAAGAGAAGAGCGCGCTCGCGGCAATTTGTGGTGACGCGGATGTGCGATTGACCGTCGCAGATCTTCCAGACGGTCGACTGCCCGACCACTGGGGACGGGTCAAGCAACTACTCGCCGACTTCCGCCGCAGCGGCGATCCCGATGTCGTATTCGCTCCGAATCGTGGAGACCGCCACCAGGACCACCGAATGCTTGCGGAGCTGACCACGACCGAGTTTCGCGACCATCTGGTGCTGGGGTACGAGATACTGAAATGGGAATCGGATCTGCCCAATCCGTCTGCATACCAACCGGTCCCGACCGCGAGCGCGCTACGCAAGGTGAAGGTGCTGAAGGAGTGCTACCCGTCCCAGGGCGCACACCACTGGTTCGATGAAGAGTCGTTTCTCGGCTTGATGCGGTTGCGCGGCGTGCAATGCCATAGCCGCTACGCGGAAGCCTTCGTGTGCGAGAAGTCGACTCTGAATCTCGCACCATCCGAGTTCGCCGGGTAGCAGGAGGAATGGCGATGCGCGTTCTCGTTACCGGTACCGGTGGCTATCTGGGGTGCTTGCTTGCGCCCCGGCTCATCGCAGATGGCCACGAGGTCGTCGGCCTGGATACCGGCTACTACAAGAGCAGTTGGCTCCATCACCACAGCGGCACCGCGCCACAGGAGTTGGTGCGCGACATCCGTCACGTGACGGTGGACGACCTGCGTGGGTTCGACGCCGTCGTGCACATGGCCGAGTTGAGCAACGACCCGATCGGCGACCTGATCGGGGATGTCACCTACGACATCAACCACCTTGGCAGCGTGCACCTTGCGCGGTGCGCCAAGGCTGCCGGAGTCAGGCGGTTCGTCTACATGTCGTCGTGCAGCGTCTACGGGATCGCCACCGGAACGGTCGACGAATCCAGTCCCGTCAATCCGTTGACGCCGTATGCGAAGTGCAAGGCCCTGGTCGAGCGGGACCTCACCGCGATGGCGGACGACGAGTTCTCGCCGACCTTCCTTCGCAATGCCACGGCATTTGGCGCGTCGCCGCGCATGAGGTTCGACATCGTCCTCAACAACCTGTGTGGCCTGGCGTGGGTCGAGCACAGCATCTCGATGACAAGTGATGGAACGCCCTTGCGGCCCTTGGTCCACGCACTCGACATCGCGCAGGCGATCCAGTGCGCATTGCGCGCCGATCGTGAGCGGGTGCACGCGTTGGTGGTGAACGTCGGCTCGGACGAGAACAACTACTCGGTTCGCGAGATCGCCGAGACCGTGGCTCGCGAATTTCCTGGTTGTGAACTCACTTTCGGCGAGCCTAACCCGGACCAGCGCAGCTACCGGGTCGCCTTCGGAAGGATCCGAGGGGTCTTTCCAGAGTTCAAGACCGAGTGGGACATGGCGTCCGGTGCCACCCAGCTGCACCGCGTGTTCGAGACCATCGCGATGGATCCCGAGACGTTCTATGGCCGCGGTCACACCCGGCTCAAACAAATCGAATACCTGCTCAAGACCGGTCAGGTCGATGAACAGCTGTTCTGGAAGGACAGTCAGTGAAATACACCGCCACCGACGTCGACGGCGTCGTAATCGTCGACATCGAGCCGCACCGCGACGCAAGGGGCTTCTTCTCACGGTCCTTCTGCGCCACGGAGTTCGCCAAACATGGACTCGACGCGGACGTCGCCCAGACCAACATCTCCTACAACCACACCCGTGGCACGCTGCGTGGGCTGCACCGGCAGGTGCCGCCGTTCCTCGAGGCGAAGCTCGTGCGGTGCACGCGCGGTGCGATCGTCGACGTCGCCGTGGACGTCCGTCCCGAATCTGCCACGTACGGCCAGCACGTGATGGTGGAGCTGACGGCCGACAACCGCCGCGGCTTGTTCCTGCCGCCCTACGTGGCGCACGGCTTCCAGACCTTGGCCGACGACACCGAGGTCATCTACCAGGTCAGCGGCCCGTACGCGCCGGCCGGTGAACAGGGTTTCCGTTGGGATGACGGGCAATTCGGCATCGCCTGGCCATTACCGGTGGCGGTCATATCCGACAAGGACGCCAGCTGGCCGTTGGTGACAGAGGCAAGGAGCTCGGCACGATGATGATGGGCGTAGACGCATTGCTCGCCGAGCGGGCGCGTCAAGGCAAACCCATCCGGGTCGCGATGGCCGGGTGCGGCTTCATGGGTCGCGGTTTGGTCAACCAGATCGTCAACAGCGTGCCGGGGATGACACTTTCGGCCATCGCCGTCCGCGATCCGAACAAGGGCATCAAGGCCCTTGGCGATGCCGGCGTGAACGACGTGGCCGTCGCCCATAGCGTAGGTCAACTCGACAGGGCAATCCGGGCCGAGATGCCCGCCGTCACCGATGACTTCGGGGCGATCACCCGGGCCCACGGTATCGACGTCGTCATCGACGTCACCGGTGCGGTCGAATTCGGGTGCCACCTGGCGCTTGACTGCTTCACGAACGGCAAGCACCTGGTCCTGATGAATGCCGAAGTCGACGCGACGGTGGGCGCCGAACTGGGACGCCGAGCGTCCGCGGCCGGCGTGGTGTTCACCGGATGCGACGGCGACCAGCCTGGCGTTCAAATGAACCTGATCCGGTTCGTTCGCAGCATCGGCGTCACGCCGCTCGTCAGCGGGAACATCAAGGGCCTGCAGGATCCCTACCGCAACCCCACCACCCAGGAGGGGTTCGCCCGCCGATGGGGTCAGGATCCGTGGATGGTGACCAGCTTCGCCGACGGCACCAAGATGAGCGTCGAACAGTCAATCGTTGCCAATGCCACCGGGATGTCGGTCCACCAGCGAGGCATGCTCGGGCGTGATCACGACGGACATGTCGACGAGCTGACCGAGTGGTACGACATCGACGAACTCCGTGCACTCGGCGGTGCGGTCGACTACGTGGTGGGTGCCAACCCAAACCCGGGAATCTACTGCCTTGGCACACAAGATGATCCGAAGCAACGGCACTACCTCGAGCTGTACAAGTTGGGCAAGGGTCCGCTGTATAGCTTCTACACGCCGTATCACCTGTGCCACTTCGAAGTTCCGATCACCGCCGCCAGAGCAGTCTTGATGGGTGACGCCACGGTACGCGCGCAGGGCACCCGATACGTCGAGGCGGTCGCCACCGCCAAGATCGATCTCAAGGCCGGGACGGTGCTGGACCGCCTCGGCGGCTACCACTACTACGGGGAGGCCGAGAAGGCCCACATCGCCCGCGACGAGCGGCTGCTGCCCGTCGGCGCGGCGGAAGGTTGCGAGCTCGCCCGGGACGTGCCGAAGGATGCGACCCTCACCTACGACGACGTCATCCTGCCGCCAGGGCGACTGGTCGATCAGCTGCTCGAAGCGCAGGGCAGGTTGCCCGTCGGTGTCCCCCCAGGCCTCCTAGCGGATGTGATCACACCATGACGGACCCCGAACATGCGGCGACGCTCACCGTACGGATGGCGATCTGCGGCAACGTCATTGAACGTCGTGATGTCGACGAAGTGATTGAAGTCGTCAAGTCACGGCTACGAACGGATACCGGCGGCTGTCTGGCGGTCGGATCGGTCAATCTCGATCATCTCAACCACTTCCGGGGCGGCGGCGCACTCCAGACTGGAACGGGCCCGGAGTGGTTGCTACTGGCCGACGGCATGCCGATCGCGTGGCGTGGCCAGCTGCTCACGGCGCGACCATGGCCGCGAGTCACCGGCGCCGAGTTGCTGCCGCGGCTATTGGATTTTGCCGAGGAATCCGGTCTCCGGGTGGGATTCCTCGGCGGCACCGTCGAGACCCATCAGCAGCTGGCCGCCCGGCTGGACAGCGACTATCCCGATCTCGTCGTCTCGGGCATGTGGTCACCCAGTGCTGAAGAGCTCGCATCGGATTCCGCAGACATCGCCGGGGCGATCCAAAAGGTGCGCACCGACATTCTCGTCGTGTGTCTGGGCAAACCTCGCCAGGAGCAGTGGGTGGATCGCTACGGGGTGGACACGGGAGCCCGGCTCTTCCTGCCCTTCGGTGCTGCCGCAGACTTTCTCGCGGGAACGAAGCGCCGTGCGCCCCGGTGGATGCAGCGGTCCGGACTGGAGTGGTTCTACCGGCTGAGTCGCGAGCCACGACGATTGGCCCGCCGCTACCTGATCCAGGGCCCCATCGCACTCCTGCGGGCCGTTCGTGCACAGCTCATCTACGCACCCGGCGTCTACTTCTCGGCCGCTGAGGACGACGGGCACCGCAGCGAACACCAGGGGCTGACGGACCCCGTTGAGTCACGACCACAGGCTGTGCAGGCGATGAGTTCCTCCCGGACCGCATGACCGAAATAACCACGGTGGGAACGTCATCGGTCCCCCAGGCCAGGATCGCCCGCGCATTCTCGGTGCAGCTCCTCTGCCGCGTCATCGGGATGGTCGCGTCGGTGGTTTCCGTCGCGATGACGGCTCGCTACCTCGGCCCCAACCTCTATGGCCAGTTGACCGTCGCGGTGGTGTTCATCGGGATGTGGACATCACTGGCCGACCTCGGCATCGGAACCGTGATCGTGCGACGAGTCACGTCGGGGCGAGGGAACCTCGAGCGCCTGGTCCGAGTCAACAGTGGGCTATCGCTGGTGTATTGCGTTCCGTTGGTCGTGGTTGCGGCCGGTTCGGGTTTGTTGATCTATCACGACGCAGACGTCCGGACGATTCTGGTAGTGATGTCGGCGCAATTGCTGATGATGACGATGACCACGCGGTTCGAACCGGTATTCCTGACCACCGTCCGGTTCGCCGCGGTTGCCCTCTCCGACGTCACGAGTCGGCTGGCGATGCTGGGCTGTATTGCCTGGCTGGTGGTTTCACATGCCGGCATCATCTGGTTCGCAGTCGCACAGCTCATCCCACCTGCCGTGCAGTTGGTGATCCAGGGCGCGGCCGCGTCCAGGCACATTCGGCTTCGACCGGTCTTCTCGCGGACCGAAACCACCGACCTGCTGCGCGAAAGCCTCACGCCGATGGGCGTCATCGTGATAGCGATCCTGTACTGGCGCGCCGACGGCGTCATCCTTTCACTGGTGAGCACGCACGCCGAGGTGGGCGTCTACGGCTTGTCGTACACCATCGCGTTCAACATCGTGGTCGTCTCGACCTTCTTCCTGAAGTCGACGCTGTCGACGGCCACCGAACTGTTCACCCGAGACGCCTCGGCCTTCACGGACTTCATGCGCCGCAGCGTCGAGATGATGTACTTCCTCGGGGTTCCCGTCGCCGTCGTGGGCGGAATGCTGGCAGGACCGCTGATCGCGCTGCTTGGCGATGAGCAGTTCGTCGAACGCGGTGCGCCTACGCTGGCGTTGCTGTTCGTCGCGGTAGCTCTGCGCTTCATCACCGGCACCCTGAGCCAGGGCCTGTTCGCATGTCATCACCAGCGGTTCCTGTTCCGGCTGTCGGTGGCCACCTTGGCAGTCAACATCGTGCTGAATGTATTGCTGGCAGCGCGATTCGGCGCGGCAGGTGCTGCCGCGGCATTGGTGTGCACCGAGGTGCTCGGCTTGGTCTTCGCGAGCTGGCGGCTCCGTCGGCAATGCGGCTACCGCAATCCCGTGGCGTTTCTATTGCGCCTGCTGGGGCCCGTCGCCGTCAGCATCGCGGCAGTGGTCGCGCTTTCGGGTCAACACGTGTTGATCGCGGGCGCGGGGGCAGTGCTGGCCTATCTCGCGGCCAACCTAGCGATCGGCCCCGTAACTCCATCTAAATTGTCAGCGCTACGGCGGGGAGCCAACGATGACGCGTGAATTGGACCGGCCGTACTTGAAGCCGCCGCAGCCGACCGCCAAGCGGCCCCACGGTGCAGCACGCCCCCTCGCGGTGCTCATCGTGACGTACAAGAGTCACGACCTGCTCGAGAAATGCCTCGCACAAGTCGGTGAGCACCTACCCGAGCTGTCCGTCTACGTCTACGAGAACAGCGGCGAGGACTACCCCGGGCGTGACGAGCTGGCCAGTCGGCACCCGCACGTGCACTGGGTGATGGGTCGAAGGAACCTTGGTTTCGCGGCGGCGATGAACGCGCTCGTGGAGCACGTGCCCTCCGATGCCGACCTGCTGCTGTTGAATCCCGATGCGGGGCTCCTCGGACCGCTGACTCGGACGAGGCAGCTCATTCGCCGACCCGGGGTGGCCGCGGTCGCGCCGCTGATGTGGGACAACGCCGGCGCGGGGTCCCAACCGTGGGATGTCGCGACCCGACGCCGCACCCTGATCCGGGCGTTGGTGGCGGCGGCTGGCCACTCGGAAACCCTTCGTGGGACGCCTCTTTCACACCTGTATCGACAGCAGCCCGGCGAGCAACAGGACATCGACGGTTACGTGTGTGGCGCCTGCCTGGCAGTCAACCGCGACGCCTGGGACGCCATCGGCGGCTTCGACGAAGAGTTCTTCGTCTATGGCGAAGAGACCGACTGGCAGAACCGCGCCCGCGCGGCCGGTTGGACGATCCACCTCGCCGACGAGATGGGCGCCGACCACCGCGGCGAGTCGGACGAAGGTCATGGCGCACCGCTCGAGGCGTCCGAACGCGGCCGTGTGTACGAACTGCTGCGCACCAACATCGCCTTGGTGCTCGAGCACCAACACTCGGTTCATCATGCCGATGCATATCTGGCTGGGACGAAGTTGTTGGACCGCGTGCAGCGGTCCAAGCGGGCGATCCGCGGTAGGGCGATGGCGCGACCGCATGAGCTTCCCCACGTCGTCATCACCACCAACCGGCTGGTCTACGGTGGCGCCGAGCGCCAAAAAGTCTTGCTCGCTGCGGAATTGGATCGTCGGGGATATCCCGTCACGCTGGTGTGTCTGCAACGTTTCGGGCCACTGATCAAGGACATTCCACACTCGGTCCGTGTGGTGCGCCAGCCATGGTGGGCACCCATCGTCGACGTTCCGCGCGGGCCCGCGGTGGTGATCACCGGGGACACCAACACCGAGACCGGGTTCGCAACGCTGTGGCGGAGCGCCGGTTCGGAACGGCGCTGGCTGGTTGCCGCTCACGTTCCACCCGAGGAAGATCGGCCGATCTACTCGCGTCCGCTTGCCGCCGCAATGCGCCGGGCGGACGGATTCATCGCTCTCGCACAACGGCATTGGGAGCTGCTCAATGCTCACCATGGACTCGGTGTCACACACTTCGTGGCACCCAACGGCGTGGCGCCGGCTATCCCCCCCAGCCGGCGCCACGACCGGGGTGAGCCCCCGCACATCGTCATGCTCTCGCGGATCGTCAAGCACAAGAACCCGGACATGTTGATCGACGCCCTAGCCGGATTGACCGAATTGCCTTGGCGCTTGTCGATCTTCGGTGATGGGCCCGACCGGGCGGAGTTGGAGGCACGCACCCCGATCTCGCTTCGCGACCGGGTGCAGTGGCGCGGTTGGTCGGACGGTCCCGAGCCGGCCCTGGCCGACGCCGATCTGCTGTGCGTACCCAGCCGGTCCGAGGCGTTCCCGCTGGTGATTCTCGAGGCGATGTCCCGCGGCATCCCCGTTGCCGCGTCGGCTGTCTGTGCCATACCGGAGATGCTCGACCATGGGCGAGCCGGCATCGTCGTCGATCCGGTTACGGTGCCGGGCTGGCGACGGGCGCTCGAGGGTCTGCTCTCCGCGCCCGACGCACTAGGCGAGCTTGGCCAGCGCGGTCTCGATCGCATGACCGCCCATTACACCGTCGAGGCGATGACAGACGCGTACCTACGTGCGATTGACAACGTGTTGTGAAATCTCTTCGGGTGCTATGGCTTTCACCGTGGATGCGGCCGCTTGCCCGCGTTCATGCCGAGGCCCTGCGTCGCCGTGGCGTGGAGGTGCTGTTGGTCACGTCCGACCAGCATCCCGAGTCCGACGCCGCCCGAGACTACGAATTGGTCCTCGACCCCCGGTTTCGCGCCGCGTCAACCTGGCCGGCCAGCTTCACCGCCCGCCGGTACGCCCGAAACTGGCGGCCCGACGTAGTGATCACGGAGCTCGTTCGAGACCCACGCTGGATTGCGTTCGCCGGCAACACCCCCCGTATCCAGCTGGTGCACGATGACCGTCCACATGACGCGTACGAGCAGCGACCGCGTTACGAGCGGGCGGTCTTCGATCGCTGGGGGGCCGGCGCCGCGGCCACGGTGGTGTTCAGCGCCTACGTCGCGGAGGCGGTGGCCGACCGCCCCGATGTCGCAGGCACCCGGGTCCACCTGGTGCCGCTGACGAGCGATCTCGATCCGGCGCTCGCGCCGGCATTGGTGCCCGCCGTGGACCGGCGGAACTTCGTCATGGTGGGGAGGCTCAACCCGTACAAGAACGTCGACGTCGTCCTCGACGCCTGGCAGCATCACGTGGACGGCCGCAGTTGGCGCGGCGACGAATTGGTCCTACTCGGTGACGGACCGCACATCACCCGCAAGCTGCCCAAACACACCGTCTGGCGGCCCGGCTCCTACCGTTACCGCGACGTATTGGACACGGTGGCGGCGGCCAAGGGGTCCGTCGTGCACTACCGGCGCGCTTCGCAGAGCGGCGTGCAGGTGCTGTCAATGCAATTGGGCGTCACGCCGATCGTCTCCCCCGTCGGCGCGCTGCCGGAGTTTCAACCGCCGGGCTGCGAACCGGTGGGCGTCGACGACGTCGACGGCCTCGCTGCGGCCTTCGACGCGCTGGCGGACCCCGAAACGGCCGCGCTCCGAGGCGCCGCCGCAGCGCGGCACTACGAACAGCGGTTCACCGCGGACCACGCAGCCGAGCGGCTGCACGATGCCCTCCGCCTGACCGCTCGGGCGGCGCGATGACGGCGCTGCGCATCCTGGTGGTCGGCCCGGCGCCCGCAGGACCAATCAGCCGTGGCGGCATGGCAACGGTCGTCTCGTTGATGGCGGCCCATCCCGACCCGCGCTTCGAGGTCACGGTAGTGCCGACATACGTCGACGGGTCGACGTGGCTGCGCTTGTCGGTGGGTGTCCGCGGAATGGCGCGCGCTGCCGGATCGATATTCCGGGGCAAGGTCGACGTACTACACGTCCACCTCTCGCACGGCGGGAGCATCGTGCGAAAGGCCGTGCCGCTGTGGGCCGCAAGGCTCGCCGGAATCCCCGCCGTGGTACATGGTCACAGCTTCGACTTCGGTGGGTGGTTCGACGACCGGTCGGTACTGACCCAGCACTTGGTGCGTGCCGCCCTGCCTGCCGAGCACTGGCTCGTTCTCGGCAGCAGCCACGCCGAAGAATATGCGCAGCGGTTGAAAATTGCCGCCGATCGAATCAGTGTGCTCCACAATGCGATTCAAGTCCCGCTCCAAGCGGTGGATCAAGGTCGCGCCGATCCCGTTCACGCCGTTGCGCTTGGACGGCTGGGTGAGCGCAAGGGCAGCTACGACCTGATAACGGCGGTGCAGCAGCTTCAGCCGGACGTCCGCCGCCGGCTGCGAGTGACGATCGCGGGTGATGGAGAGATCGACGCCGTGACCGCCGCCGTCGAGGCAGCCGGCGTCGATGACACCGTGCACGTCGCCGGGTGGCTTGACACCCGACAACGCGACCAACTGCTGTCCCGTGCGCATGTCTTCCTACTGCCCAGCCGCGACGAGGGACTGCCGATGGCATTGCTGGAGGCCATGGGATGTGGGCTGGCCCCTCTCACGACGGCAGTCGGCAGCATCGGCGAAGTGATCACAGACGACCTGAACGGGTTGCTCGTTGCTCCGGGTCGGCCCGATCAGATCGCCTGCGCGCTCAGCACTCTGGTCGTCGACGAGAAGCGGCGTACACGTTTGGCTTCAGCCGCGCGGGACCACGTCGGCGGCTTCACCGTCAACCGCTGGTACGAACGACTTGCGGCGCTGTGGACGGTGATGGCCTCTCAACCGGCTCCGCCGTCACGATCGGAGTCGTTGGCGCGAGCCGACTGAACGCCATCGCGGCACCCAACGCAAGACCCAGTACGAGTGAACTCGGCGGTTCCAGCGGAAGCGGATCGACCACGCAGATTGCGAGCAGGCCAACACTTACTGCTGCGCTGATCTTCGCCGCGGCGGACCTGGTACGCAAGGCAAGCACCACGGGTGTCAACGCGAACACCGCGAATACGACCATGCCGGCGACTCCGGCCTTTACCAGCCACCACAGGTAGAAGTTGTGCGCATAAGTGGTACCCAGTGTCGCGGTGAAGGTTCCGGCCTGGCCGAACGGCAGCTGATACGCATAACCCAAGCCATGCCCGAACAGCGGTGCGTCGTCGATGGCACGAAACAGGTTGGTGTTCTCGTGCAGCCGGGCCAGGGTCGACGAATCAACAGCCAACGCGCTCGTCGAGACGCCATCGAGCACCCTGTCCGAGAAGGCAGTCAGCTGATCGGTCAGCCAGCTCCCAGCCTCGGAGTGCTGCAGTAGGAAGAGCGTTGCGGGTATGACCACCACGACCGACGCCGCGCCGAGGACGACGAGTACGGCCGATCGTCGCAACGCGGACCATCCCAGCCCGGCGACCAGCGCGACGGCGGCGGTGACCGCGAGAGCGATCAATGTGGTTCTGGCAAAGGACAATAACGTGATCGCTACTGCAGGCGCTCCGAGAAGGACCCACATCGACAACCGGGAGCGGCCCACGATCTGGGCGGCGACGAGCGCCGTCAGCACCACGAGAGCCGGCGCCTGGGTGGCGGTCAGCAGCCGTATCGCTGCAGCGCCCGTCTCGCCTTGGAGACTTTCGGCCCGCCCAGCCAGCCGGATGCCCGTCAGCGAGCTGGCGACGATCATGGCAGCGGAGAACCACAGCACGACCGCCATGACCCGGATGGATTGCCGGACATGACCGGTGCGAACGATCAGCACGGCGAGCACGAAGCCGGCGACGACCTCGCAGAGAAATATCGCCTCGCGCGCGATCCGCTCCGGATCGTGTCCTGCGCCGAGTCCGACCGCGGTGAAGAACATCACGGTCAGAAACAAGCCGCCTGGCAGCACGTAGTCCGAAAAGCGCAGGCGGGCAAGTGGAATCAAGAATACGATCGCCAACAGGACCGCGATCTGATGCGCGTCGATCGATACCGGTCCGATCACCTTCCCGACCGGCAATGCGGCAGGCAGCGACGCGAACGCGAGGAACAACGCAATCCAGACCATCCGGTGCGGACCGGTCAGGTAGACGACTAGGCAGCCCAACGCCCCGATCAGCATCAGCCCTTCGGTCGTGGAGCGGACCGCCAAGGCGCCGACTGTGAGGCAAACCAGTACGACTCCTGCGATCGCGGCGGTTGACGCGAAAGTCCTACCGGCCACACCGCCGATCATGCCTACGAGCCGTTCGCGGCGATGGTGGCCGAGGCGGATTCGTTGACCTTCGCGCGGTACGCCGACGTCGCGTCCTTGGTATGCCTGGGAACCCGCGCACCGGTCAGTACGGTGCCGACGATATTGGCTTCCGCGGAACGAAGACCTTCCAGTGCACCGTCGAGCTCTTCGGCCGCTGTCTGCCCCGAACGTACGACCAATACGGTCGCATCAACGGCAGCCGCGAATATCCCGGCGTCGGCCGTAACAAGTACTGGCGGACCGTCGATTACAACCCGATCGAAGCTCGCGGAGAGCTTCTCCAACATGGTCACCAGCGATGGGGTGTTCAGGTTCCGCTGGAAGCCGCTGGGCTTGCTCGACGCGAGCAGCCAAAGGCCATCGTGCGACGTGGGCCGGACGGCATCGTCAAGCGTCAGCTGATCGGCCAGGACGTCCATCAGTGCCCGGTTGGCATCGACTTCGAGGAGGCCGGCGACCGTGGGTTGGCGCGCGTCGCCCTCGATCAGCAAGACCGTCTCATCGATCTCGGTGAACGACAGTGCGAGATGAAGTGCCGTGGTGGTCGCTCCCTGGTTCAGCGTTGGAGCGGTGACCAGGATGGAGCGCACCGGCGCGGCCGCGGAACCGAGCAGCGCCGTGCGCATGCGGCGCACCTCCTCGTCGAAGACGAGGTCGCAGGGCTTCGCTCGAAATCCCCCGCGCCGGACACCGATGTCCCGGTTGTCCGGCGGAGGCAACTGCGCCAGCGTGGGCACGCCAGAGCGTGCGGTCAGGGTTTCGCGGCTGCGGATCGTGCGGTCGGTCGCCTCCCGGCCGAGTGCGAGCGCGATACCCAACAACACGCCGGCGAGCAATCCCAACGCCACGTTGCGCGCCGGAACCGGGCTCTGGGGACTCTGCGGCACGATCGGTTGCTCGACAACGTTCGCCTTGGCGCCCGCAATTGTTTGCTGGGGGTCGAATCCCGCGCCCAACAACTGACCGGACGGCTGTGACATGGGGATGCCGGCATCGACTTCGGGAACCAGGGCAGCAAATTGCGTTGCCATAGCCGAAGCGAGTGCGGCGGCCTGCTGCGGGTCCGAATCCGAGACTGTCAATCGGAACAGGGTCGACTCCGGCGTGTAGGTGACCTTGGTGTTGTCGACCAGCTCGTCTGCGGTCATCGGCACCCCCAACTGATCAATCGTCCGCTGCGCCACGGTGCGCCCCCCGGCGAGCTCGGCGTATGACGAAAGCCGCTGCTGAGCTGCCTGAATGGCTTCATAGGCGTCATTGATGGTCGTGGCGCCGGTGAACGAGACCATGACTGTCGCCGTGGCCTGATAACTCTTGGTCTGCATCGCCGTGATTGCCACTGCGGCGACCAAACAGGTCACTACGGCCGTCACGAGGAGCTTCCATCGCGAACGCATGATCCGAACAAAAGTTTGGAAATCCACGACAACCTCTTGTCTTTACTGAGCCGAGTCGCCGCAAACCGACGAATGGTATGGAACAGTATTATCTTTCAGGCGCGTGGTATGCAACTCCGAGTAACTGACGACTTCACGGGCTCCCCCGCGTGTCGGTCGAAACGGACAGGTCCGGGGACCTATTTCAGGTCGAGCACGGCGATCGGATACGCGCCGCCGGAATCACGGCCGTCGCGAGCCAGCTGCATCGGCGCATAGTCCACGACGTGCGATGCATGGGATTTGTGCTGCTGCCAATCGACCGCGGCGCTCAGCGCGTAGCGGCCAGGTGGGAGGCCGGCGGTGTCGATCACGAGCTCCTCGGTGACCGATGCAGGGACCGGCGCAGCGCCGGGATCGAGAGGTTGCCCGGCGAGGATCGCCTTGAGATCGACTCGACCGGGCACCGTCCGCACCGTCTTGCCGGAGCGATCAACGATGCGGTAGCTGGGAACCCACTTCTCGACCGCAGCGGCGGATCCGTAGTTGGTCCATTGGACGTCGACGGACACGATGCCGCCGTCGATCGACGTGGTTCCGGGCACCGACTCGACCGAGTACCGGTAACCGGCGTAGACATTGGCCCGAGCCCACAGTGAGAACAGCTCGAGACTCATCGTGCGGCGCGAGTCGCGGTCGGGGAAGTTGGTGCTCGACGTCATCGAGACGTGGTAGGCCACCACGTCGTGCAATCCCTTGGCGTAGTACGCGCGGAGGTCTGCCTTGCTGGGCGGTTGGCACCATTCCGTGATGACCGGCGCCGAGGCGAGTCGGTTCATCAGCGTTGCCACCAGCGAATCGTCTTGCGCGACGTACTGCGAGTCCGCGTCGTGGGCCCACGCGGGAAGCGGCTCGTAAACCCCGAGGCAGTCCGAGCGAATGCCAACCGGCGCCGCGACGGTAGCGGTCACCTGGTCCGACAGCAGTTGCCGAACGATCTCGGGGTTCTGCGGGGTCACGACCAACTGGGTGCGTGGAAATGCGGCAACGTTGGCAGCGACGAGATGACGAATCGACGGTGCGGTGATGCTCTGGTCCCGATACTGGCTGAAATAGCCCAAACTGCGGACGCTGTCCTGCGGCGCGGGACCAGGCGCGCGCAGGGTGTCCCGCACATATGCGATGTGGTTTTCGCTGAAGTCGCCGTAACCGGAGAACTCGAAGACGCTGAGCCGCTCATCGCCGTCGTAGCGCCTGCCCAGTGCCCTGAGCAATTCGTCGAACCCGGCCAAGTAGTCCGGACTGTTCCAGTTCGGTACCACCTGACTGACGGTGCGCCCCTTGTCTGGGGGAAACGTCCTGGTGGTGCCTGGAATCGAGCGCAGCCAGTCGGGTATCGCGATGTTCGTGTCGTTCGGATAGGACGCGTCGCAGCACGAGTTGTAGGCGTAGACGCGCAGCGTCAGCCGCATGCCCCGGCTACCGGCCTGCGCCAGCGCGTCGTCGATCGCACGGAAGTCGTACTTGCGGTCGTCCGGCGTGCCGGGCGGGAGCGTGCGCGGATCGCTCGGCTGCAGTCGGCGCCAGGCGAGCCGCATGCTCGCATCGGTTGACTTGGGCCACGCGGCGAAGTCTCGTTGTGCGGGGTTGCCCTGCGGGAACAGCGGGCTCATCAGGTTCTCGTACTGGCCCCGCAGTGGATTGGCGAACTCCTTGGCTGCCGGGGGTATAGCCGGGCTCTCGACACCCCGCGCGGAGCCAACTGCTTGCGCACCGGACGAAGTCCCACATGCCGAGGCGAACGTCAACGCCATGCAGATGGCCGATATGCGGAGAAACGCAGCGATCACGATCAGACGGTACATCGCCGACCGTGGCAACGTTCGCCAGAGCGACCGCTGGCAAACTAGTGTAAAAGAGGTCACGCTTCAGGCCCCATAATGAGATCGATAAGCCATTCTCTATAGACATACTGTGCTGGCGACGTAGGGCGACAACCATGGAGCGGCGATGAGGCTACGCATACCCAGTGGGCTGAGCGTGGTTCCTGGATTGTCGCGGCGCACATTCGTACTGGTGGGCGTGCCATACCTGATCGCGACGACGTTCGTCGGGCTGTGGCTCTGGCAAACCTGGGGCGGGGCATATCTGACTCGAGTGGTCGACGACGTGGCTTCGCTGGCGGGCATCCTGTTCGCGGCGGGCTGCGCCGGATTTGCGGCGGCGTCGGCACAGGGGCGAACGCGGCATGGCTGGCTGGCGATGACGATGGGCCTACTGGCGTGGGCGGCCGGCGAGGCAATCTGGGGCTATTACGAAGTCTGGCTGGGATACGACCAGTCGCCGTTCCCCTCCTGGGCTGACGTCGGGTATCTGCTCTTTCCGGTGGGTGCCGTCGTGTCGGTGTTGCTGTTGTCGCCCGCCGAGCGGGGGCAATCCCGCAAACGTCTGCTGCTGGACGGCGTCATCGTCGCAGCGTCGGTGTTCCTGGTCTCGTGGGTGCTGGTGTTGCAGGACGTGTTCCACTCCGGCTTCGAGAGCCCCCTGGCGTTCGCCGTGTCGGCGGCGTACCCGATCGGCGACGTGGCGATCATTACGATCGCGTGGGCTCGTCCGGCCATCACTTACCGGATGAGCATCGGTCTGTTGGTAAGCGCCTTGGTTTGGATCGCGATATCGGACAGCGCTTACACAGCCTTGACGGCAACGGGCGGCTACTACACCGGCAACCTGATCGACCTCGGCTGGATCGTCGGGTGCGGCATGATTGGGCTGGCTGCATTGCGCAGCATCGGCGAACGTCCAGCCGATTCGACAGCAGGGCTCATTCCGTCTCGGGTGCGGCTCTGGGCGCCCTATCTGCCATTGGTGCTTGCCTACGGCGTCGGGCTTTCCGCCGCTGTGCCACAGCTGAACTCAATCCCGCTGGCCGCGGTGGGAACCCTCATCCTCGTCATAGTGCTTGCTCGGCAGTTCGTGGTTCTGGCCGAGAACCGACGCCTGTTGGCCGACGTGTCCCGGCTGGCTTTCCGCGACCAGCTCACCGGTCTCGCGAATCGGGCACTGTTCGTGGACCGCCTTGAGCAGGCCGTGGCGAGGCAGCGCCGCGAACGGCAGCCGCTCGCCGTGCTGTGCCTCGATCTCGATGACTTCAAGATGGTCAACGATGAGTTGGGGCATCCCGCCGGCGACGAACTGCTCTTCCGCGTCGCCGGACGGCTCACGAGATGCCTTCGCGGCACGGATACCGTCGCGCGACTCGGCGGCGACGAGTTCGCGATCCTCATCGAGGGGGCCGTCGATGACGCGCTGATTGCGTCGGAGCGGGTCCTCGAGTCGTTCGACGCACCCATAGTGATCGACGGCGTCGCACTGACCGTGCGCCCCAGCATCGGGCTGACACTGGCTACCGCAGAGACTCCGCGAACCACGGTCGACGAGCTGCTCAAGCAGGCCGATCTCGCGATGTATGCCGCGAAACGCGACGGCGGTGGCTGTCTCCGCAGCTTCGTTCCCGATCTGCCACGTCCCTTTGAACTACCGGTGTCCGATTCGGCCCAGGAGAAGATCGGGCTCAAGATGGAGCCTGTCACGGGCGTCGACGTACTGCCTGCGACTGCGAACACGATTTCTGACTCGCCCAAACAACCGCTGGATGCCGTTGTGCGACATGCTTTCTGGCCACCGATGGGCGTCCGGATCGCTTTCGGCGCGCTGTTGACTGGCCTCGTCGTCTTCGTGATGTCGGTCGTCGTGCGGGCGCACCCGGGTCGCATCGTGGTGTTCGACAATTGGCTGGAGTCGGCGTTGCTTCTGACGGCAGCGGGCATCGTCGCCGTCCGCGCCTGCTCTGTCGCGGTCGAGCGTTGGGCCTGGCTTCTCATTGCCGCGGGAATGAGCGCCACGGGATTGGGGACCATCGTGTACGCCCTGTGGGCATATGACGGTGAGTTCCCATCGGCGGCGGATCCTGTATTCCTGGCGTTCTATCCGCTGGTCTATAGCGGCTTGCTGCTGTTGATGGGCGGGCGGTTGCGGCGCGTTCCGGCAGCGGTCCGACTCGACGCCGTGGTCGTCGGGCTGACCGCCTCGGCGGTGGGAGCGGTACTGGTGTCCAGACCTCTCGACTCGGCGTCAGGCGGCTCGCTTTCGGCCGCGCTCTTCGGGCTGGCCTATCCGGTCGGGGGCGTCATCCTCCTCGCACTGACGGTCAGTTCACTCGTGATCATGGGTTGGCGCACCGAGTGGCGATGGGGATTCCTTCTCGCGGGGTTCACCTTGTGGGTGCTCGCCGACGTCGCCTATCTGCTACAGACCACGACCGGCTCCTATGTGGAGGGCACGTGGATCGACCCATGCTGGCCGGGATCTTTCGTGTTGGTGGCCGTGGCCAGTTGGCTGCCCTCCGCCGTCGGCGCATCACGTCCGAGGCACCGCCCAGCGCCGTTGATCTTGCCGATCCTCTGCACCGTCATCGCCCTCGGGGTCACGATATTCGCGTACGGAGACCGCATCCCCGTGACCCTGGCAGCACTGAGCTTGACGGCCGTCGCCGCACGCTATGCGGTGACATTCCGCGACGTCGTTTCCATCGCCGAAAGCCACGAGCATGCGATGACCGACGACTTGACGGGACTCTCCAACCGGCGCGCCCTCGCGACTGCCTTGACGGTCGGACCGTTGGATGACTCGCACGCGACCACATGGGATGGCGCCACCGCGCGACTGGGCCTCATCCTGCTGGACGTGGACCAGTTTTCGGAGATCAACGAATCCATGGGCCGCAGCGTCGGTGATGAGCTGCTGCGCCGCATCGCGCACCGGTTGTCACTCGCGGTGCGACCCGATGACCTATTGGTTCGCACAGGTGGCGATGAGTTCGCGGTCCTGATCGCTGACGGCGTGAACCTAATGACTGCCAGGGCACAGGCCGGCGCCTTGATCGATGCATTGCGGGCACCCTTTGCGCTGGACCACATCACCGTGGAAGTCGAAGTCGCCATCGGCATTTCCCTGTGGCCGGACCACTGCGTGCATCCACAGGAATTGCTGAACCTCGCGGAGGTGGCGATGGCCGATGCCAAGGTCGCCGAGCACGGAATCGCGGTGTACGACGCGGCCGCGAACGTGCACAAGCACCAGGACGAGCAGCTCATCGAGGATCTGCGCGCCGCTCTCTCCACCGCTGGGCGGGCGGGCGAACTGACGTGTCACTACCAGCCGAAGATCAGATCCGAGGACGAACAGATACACAGCGTCGAGGCGCTGGTCCGTTGGCACCATCCCAGCCGCGGACTGCTGTTGCCCGATCAGTTCCTGCCTGCAGCCGAAAGAGCGGGCCTGATGCGACCGATGGCTACCCGGGTGTTGGACATCGCCTTGGCCCAAATCCGGTCCTGGCGCGGTCTGGGAATCAGGTTGACCGTGGCCGTCAACCTTTCGACCACCAACCTTCTCGACATCGATCTGGTCGACACCATCGACCAACTGTTGCAGGCCAACGAATTATCGGCCGACGTCCTCATCCTCGAGATCACCGAATCCACGTTGACGACGGACTCGCAGCGGGCCCGTAACACGGTTGCCGCGTTGCGGGAGCTCGGAATCCGGCTCTCACTCGACGACTACGGCGCCGGCTGGTCCTCACTGGCGCGGCTGCAGGATCTTTCGGTCGACGAACTCAAACTCGACAAGGTCTTCGTCGCCCGCTTGGCCCGCGATCCCCGCTCCATCGCGATCGTGCGCTCCACCGTCGCACTGGCACACAGCCTCGGAGCTGAACTGGTCGCCGAAGGCGTCGAAGACGAAACGACCCTGCGCGCCCTGCGGCTGTATGGATGCACCATCACCCAAGGCCATGTGCACAGTCCACCGCTACCCGCCGCCGAACTCCACCGTTGGCTCCTCGATCGCATGACGGTGCCATCGCACCGGTGATCAGTATCCGATAGATGATGGAACACGTTGTGCCAAGGTTGAATTGCGCCCGCTTCCCCGATGAGGTCTTGTCGAAATGTCGACCGAGGCGTGTTTCGCGTGGCAAACGAGGTCACGTCCGTCATCTTTTAATATGATTTCCCGAGCAACGATCCTCGAGTGCCCCGGTCAGGAGAGTAATGGGAATTTGGCGTAAGGCGTTTCGCCCGCACTGCCTGGGATTCTTCGTCGACAAGGGTGTGCTGTGGGCCCAGCGAGACGTTTCGGACCCGGCATTCCGCTCCCTGGCCACACCGGACGAACGACGCGACTACCTGGATCCGATCCCGGTCCCGCTGAAGAACGCGCGAGTGTTCCTCGACATCGAGATTGGTGTGCGCAGACCGCTCGACCTCCCTGAGGGCGCCACTCTTCGCTACTGTCCCGCGGTTCCACCCCGCTCGAAGGGCGACAAGTTGCACACCATTTCGGTGTACACCGGCACAAACGACGTCTATGTCGGCTACCCGGCAAGCGGAGGCGAAGCCCGCAACGTCTTCAGGGCCATCGACAAGCTGGTGAAGTCGGACCGCTGAGGCCCGCCGGCGCCTGACCGCCAATCCCCTCCCCGACGCTCGATCTTCACTCTTGCCATCGATGGCACTATTCGGCAGACTGGGTTGTGCCATCGATGGCATAACCGAGGAGTGAGGGTTGACCAAGAGCATCTTGCGGGACGTGGCCGCGGCCGCAGGAGTCAGCCTGCGCACCGCGTCACGCGTGCTCAACGACGACCCCAAGGTGGCCGTCGACACCCGAGCGCGGGTGCAGCACGCGATGCGCGAGTTGAGCTTCACCCCCGACTCGATGGCACGCTCTCTGCGCGCAGGTACCGACACCGCCCTCGGCATGGTCGTCGAGTCCGTCGCCGACCCGTTCTTCTCCGCCATGGTGGCCGCCGTCGAGAAGGCGGCGTCCAACGGCGGCAAGTCGGTGCTCATCGCCTCGACGCACGGCGACCCCGACCGCGAACGTGCCGTCGTCGGGCAGATGCTCTCGCGACGGATCGCGGGCATGCTGCTGACCCCCACCGCGGGTGACCACGCCTGGCTGCGCACGCAGACGCCGCTGGTGCTGGTCGATCGCGCCGCCCCCGGGCTGGATGCCGACGTCGTCGGCATCGATGACGAGGCTGCCGCAGTGGAAGCCGTGAATCATCTCGTCGCGCACGGCCACCGCCGGATCGCCTATGTCAGCGATCACCCGCTGGTGCCGACGTCACGCGCTCGCCTCGCCGGGTATCGCCGCGCCATGGCCGCCCACGGTCTCGACCCGGACCCGCGGCTCGTCCGCGCCGAGTGCCCGGACCCGGCGTCGGCGGCGGAAGCCACGCGAAACCTGTTGGCCGACAAGGGCTCCCCTACTGCGCTGCTGAGCGCGGCCACCCGCTGCTCGTTGGGCGTCGTACCCACCCTGCACGCCCTCGGTCGAACCGACGTCGCGCTGGTGTGCTTCGGCGACTTCGCCATGGCCGACCTGCTGCAACCCGGCGTCACGGTCGTCGATCACTCGGCCGAGGCGGTCGGCGCGGCCGCCGCCACCCGCCTCGGTGAGCGGATCGCCGACCCCGGCCTCCCCGTGTCGACCATCCACGTCCCCGTCCGGCTGATCGCGCGCGGTTCCGGGGAGCTGCGACCGTGACCACACGGGAGGCCGTGGCAGGCGTCGACCTGGGCACCACGATGGCGAAGGCCTTGTTGCGCACGCCAGATGGCGAACAGTTGGCTCTGGTCGAAGGCCGGACGCCGTGGACCACGACGCCGGACGGCGGTACCGAAACCGACGCCGAGTGCTTCGTCGACCTCGCCGTCGACCTGCTGCGCCGCGCCTACGAGCAGGCGTCCGCCAGTGCGCCGCTGCGAGTGTCGGCGGTCGCGGTGGCGGGGCTTGCCGAAAGCGGTGTTCTGCTCGACGGATCGGGGCGCGCACGCACACCCGTCGTCGCCTGGTTCGACCCCCGCGGCGACCGGCAGGTCGCATCGATAGCCGTGCGCGACAACCACTTCGGTACTCGCTTCGTACGACGGACCGGGCTGCCGTGGGACTGCCAGGCCAGTGTCGCGAAGCTGTTGTGGTTCATCGACGACGGGCTCGAGCTCACGCACGAGCACCGCTGGCTCAGCATGCCCGAGTACGTCGTGCACCGCCTCGGCGGCGCGCTAGTGCACGAGCCGTCGCTGGCCTCCCGCACGGGACTGTTCGACCAGTCGACCGGTGCACCGTGGGCCGACGGCGCCGTCGAACTGGGGCTGCCGCCGACGCTCCTGCCCGATCGCCAGCCCCATGGCGAAAGCGTGGGAGCGCTGCGGCACCGCGGACTTCCGCCGGGCATGCAGGGTGCCGCCCTCGTGGTCGGCGGCCACGACCATCCGGTGGCGGCCATCGGCGTTGGTGCCACCGGCGCCGACGAACTGTTCAACTCCACGGGAACGGCGGACGTCGTCGTCCGATCGCTGCCCGGCGTGCTCACCGACGAGCAACGCGAATCGCTTGTCGGGAACGGCATTTCGGTCGGCATGCACGTACTGCCCGACACCAGCTCGCTGATCGGCGGCGTCCGCGGGGGGCTGTTGCTGCGCCGAGTGCTCGCACTGCTCGGTGTGACGACCTCCCAGGAGAGGGCCGCACTCGACGCCGCCGCGCTCACCGTCGAGTCGCTGCCCGCGGGCCTCGACGTCTCCGGCGCCGGCCCGACGGGCGACGACGTCGTCCTGCGGGTGCGTGAGGGCGCCCACCCAGCCGCCGTCTGGGCCGCGGCCACGCGCTACACGGCGCGTGAGACCGGTGCCCTGCTCGACCGGATGGAAGCCGTCGTCGGCCCGCATTCCCGCGCCGTAGCGAGCGGCGGCTGGACCCGCATGACCAGCGTGCGGACGGCGAAGTCCGCCGTCATCGACCGCCTGACGTTCTCCGATCTGCGCGAGCCCGGGGTCGCCGGCGCCGCGCTGTTGGCCGAACGGGCGATCACCCCAAGCCCCGTCTAGAAGGAGACACATGTCCACGACCACCCAACCCGTGCGCACCCTCGCCGACATCGCAGCACCCGATGGAGTGTTCTCGATCATCGCGATGGATCAACGAAACACGTTGCGGCGCATGTTCAGCGCAGTCGGCATCGAGGCCAGCGACGCCGACTTGATCACCGCGAAGACCGACGTCGCACGCGAACTGACCCAGCTGGCCAGCGGCATCCTGTTCGACCCGACTTACGGCGTGCCCGCCGTCACCGGAACGGGAGCACTCGCGGAGTCCTGCGGCCTGCTGGTTGCCTCGGAGCCGGCTGAACGCGGCAAGTTCGGCGTGGAGCCGGTGACCCACCGCGACCCGGCGCTGGACTCGCGCTGGGTGCTCTCGCAGGGCGGCGACGCCAACAAGTTCTTCGCGCAGTTGCGAGCCGACCGGCCCGCGCCTGCTGCCGGCCAACCCGATCTCGTCGAACAGTGCCTGCAGGCGGTGCGCGACGTGGTCGCCGACTGCAAGGAGGTCGGTATCCCCTCGGTGATCGAGAACCTCGTGTATCCGTTCGAGGGTGAGGACCTGACGGGCCGGCGCCGCGCCGACGCGGTCATCGAGTCGGCGCGCGCACTCAACGAAATCGACTGTGACTTGCTGAAGCTGGAGTATCCCGGCTCGCCAGAAGCGTGTCGTCGACTCGCCGCGGTGCTCGACCGGCCGTGGGCGGTGCTCTCGGCAGGCGTGCCGTTCGACGAGTTCACCCAGGTGCTGCAGATCGCGTTCGACGAGGGCGGCGCCTCCGGCTTCATCGCCGGCCGCTCGGTGTGGCGCGAATCGCTGGCACTCTCCGGCGCCGAACGTCAGCGCTTCCTGGTCGACGTTGCGCGGCCACGCCTCGAGCGACTCATCGCCGTGGCGTCCGATCGCGCCAGGCCGTGGACGCAGATCGCGGCCAGCTGACGGAGCCCCACTGAAACGCCGCGCCCCGCAGTGCTTCGGCGTTACGCTTCTTAGCCACTGGGATCGACATCCAGCTTGGACGTTCAAGGGATCGCGACGCGATGACCGATGCGAATCACGAAGAGCACAGCGAGCTTTCCGACATCGAACTGCGAGTGCGGACGCTCGAGTCGATCCTGACCGAGAAGGGTTACATCGATCCTGCCGCGGTGGATCGCATCGTCGAGGTCTACGAGACGAGCATCGGGCCGCGCAACGGCGCAGCCGTGGTCGCCAAGGCGTGGGCCGACGAGGAATTCGCCAGCTGGCTGCGCGAGGACGCCAGCGCCGCCATCGCGTCCTGCGGCTTCGTCGGCCGCCAGGGTGAACACGTCCTGGCAGTAGAGAACACCCCGACGACGCACAACATGGTCGTCTGCACGCTGTGCTCCTGCTACCCGTGGCCGCTGCTCGGGCTCCCACCGATCTGGTACAAATCTGCGCCGTACCGCTCCCGTGTGGTGATGACCCCACGGGGCGTCCTCGAGGATTTCGGCGTGACGCTTCCACCTGACACCGCGATCCGGGTCTGGGATTCCACGTCCGAAGTGCGCTACCTGGTGATCCCGATGCGCCCTCCTTCGACCGACGACTGGAGCGAGGAGAGGCTCGCCGACCTCGTCACGCGCGATTCGATGATCGGGACCGGGTTGGCGCTTGCACCGGAACGGGTGGTCCGCACGTGAACGGCGCGCAGGACATGGGCGGCCAGATGGGATTCGGCCCCGTCGTGGAGGAAACGGATGAGCCGCCGTTCCACGCCGATTGGGAGCGGCGGGTACTCGGCCTGACGCTCGCCATGGGTGCCGCGGGCGCCTGGAACATCGACATGGGACGTTTCGCACGCGAGTCGCTGCCACCCGCGGAATACCTCACCTCGAGCTACTTCGAGATCTGGGCCAAGGGACTCGAGAAGCAATTGCTGCAGGCCGGACTCGTCGCCGTCGAGGATCTTCACGCGGGCCACGCGGTGGTGGAGCCCGCGCCCGTCAAGCACGTGCTCAAGCCGGACGAAGTGCTGCCAGTCCTACGCGCCGGTGGACCAAGCGAGCGCCCCGCCGAGACGCCGGCTCGCTTCACGGTCGGTGACCGGGTCGTCACCCGCAACATGCATCCGTACCGGCACACTCGGCTGCCCAGGTATGCGCGCGCGAAAAGCGGTGTGATCGAACGGGTTCACGGCGTGCACGTCTTCGCGGACGCGCACGCGAGCGGGCGGGGCGAGGAGCCGCAATGGCTGTACAACGTGCGCTTCACCGGGATCGAGCTGTGGGGTGAGGACGCCGACCCGACGCTGACGACGTCGATCGATGCCTGGGAAAGCTATCTTGAAGCCGGCTGAGGCGCTCCGGGCGGCCGCCGCGCCGGTCGCACCGATTCCGCTCGGCGACGACGGTGAACCGGTATTCGCCGAGCCTTGGGAGGCAAAGGCATTCGCGATGACGTTGGCTCTCCACGAGCGCGGTGTGTTCACGTGGCCGGAATGGGCCGCGTGCCTCGCCGAACGGATCGGCCACGCGCAGGCCGCAGGGGATCCCGACGATGGGTCGACCTACTACCGACACTGGCTGGCCGCCCTCGAAGACGTCGTCACCAATCATCGCCTGGCCAGTGCGACGCAGCTCGAGGAGCGGCGCGCATCGTGGAGTCGCGCGGCTCTTGCCACACCGCATGGCCAGCCGATCCTGCTGACGAACGACCCGCAGAGGTGAGCGCGCCGGCGTCCTCCTATTGCCAGTCGATCATCCGGGACAGGTACGGAGCCATGCCGTTGGTGCGTACCGGTGACACCGTGACGGCGGGGTTCGTGGCCTCCAACATCTGACCGTTGCCGAGGAACATCGCGACGCTCTGGGTGCCGTCGGGGCCGTAGAAGATCAAGTCACCTGGAAGTGCCTGCGACGGCAGCACCTTGCGGCCCACCTTGTACTGCTCGCCCGACGAACGCGGCATCTTGATCCCCACACCCGCGAAGGCGTACTGGATCAAACCGGATGCATCGAACCCGACGACGCCAGGTGTCGGAACTGATCCCGCGCCTGGAACGGATCCCGCGGCCGGAAGGGTGGCAAGTTGAGCGGGACCGAGTTGAGGGGTTTGGACCTCGGTGCCATAGGTGGATCCCGGGACGGTGTCGAAGCCGGGGATCGCATTGGCCTCGGGCACGGTGCTGGGAGCGGGGACGGCACTGGCAGTCGGGCCCTGCGTGTTGCCCCCGCCATAGGTGTAGGGCACGCCGCGCTGCGACAGCGCCCGCTGTATCACGTAGTCGATGGCCTGCTTGTGACTCTGATCCGCGGTCGCAAGACCGGGGGTCGCCACCAGCATGGCCAAACTGATCGCCACCGCGTAGATGCGTCTCATCTCGAACTCCACCTCTGTCAAGGCCTCAGCGCGGTGACCTTCGCGCATCCAGCTGCCACTACGTGACCCTTCGCCGGTGCGCATCATTGAGCCGACCCTGAAGTCACAAAAGTCACTAGTGTCACTTGTACAACACCCGAGGATGGTGTTTTGCATCCTGCCTGGTACGCGGCTGCAAATTGTTCGTACCGTGACCGAACCGTCACCGCCGCGGGCACGATGTCAGGGTTCCGGTGCGAGCTGAAATGATGCGCCCCATGCACATTCAGAGTGGCTCAACGGACCCAGACTGCTGGTCGGCTCGGCTATGGCGGGAGATCGAGCCCACGTTCGCCGCGATCCTTGGCCATCCGTTCCCTACCGGCCTCATCGATGGGTCCCTCGACACGGAGGTGTTCGCGCACTACGTCGCACAGGACGTCCACTATCTGCGGGACTACGCGCGGGCGTTGGCCATCGTGGCCGCCAAGGCGCCAACGTTGGCCGACACGGCCATGTTCGCCCGGCACGCGGCCGAAGTGTTCGACGTCGAACTCGAGTTGCACACGGCTCTGCTGCCCCAGCTCGGCCTCGACGCCGCCACGTTGGGCGCCGTGCCGGTGCTGCCGACGACCCGCGCGTACACCAGCTATCTTCTCGCCACCGCATACGGGGGCAGATTCGCGGACGGGTTGGCCGCCATCCTGCCGTGCTACTGGATCTACGCCGAGGTGGGCGCGGAACTAGCCGAGCGCGGCTCCGTGGATCCTCGCTACCAGCTGTGGATCGACAGTTATGGCAGCGCTGAATTCGCAGCGACCGTCGCCCAGGTGCTGCAACTGGCGGACCGCACCGGCCCGACGCTGAACCCGGCCGATGAGGCGGCGGCTCGAGCGCACTTCACGACGACCGCGCGCTACGAGTGGATGTTCTTCGACGCCGCCCATCGGCGCGAGGACTGGCCGGTCTGAGCTCCCGGCCCGGCGAGGCTAGGCCGAGCCCAGTGCCGTCAGCGCCGCGTCGTAGTCGGGCTCTTGCGCGATCTCGGGCACCAACTCGGAGTACGCGACCTTGCCATCGGCACCGATCACCACGACCGCGCGAGCGAGCAGCCCGGCCATCGGACCGTCGGTAATGGTGACGCCGTAGTCCTCGCCGAAGCTGTCACGGAACGCCGAGGCCGTCTTGACGTTCTCGATGCCCTCAGCGCCGCAGAACCGATTCTGCGCGAACGGCAGGTCCTTCGACACGCACAGCACGGAGACACCACCGTCGGCAGCACGCTTGTTGAAGGTCCGAATACTGGTCGCGCACACCGGCGTATCGACGGACGGAAAAATGTTCAGCAACACGGCCTTGTCGCGGAATTGCTCGTTGTCGACCACGCCGAGATCGGTGCCGGTCAGTGCGAAGGCGGGCGCCGAGGATCCGACGGCGGGCAGCTCGCCGACGGTGTTGATCGGATTTCCGCGCAAGGTTATCTGTGTCATGCCGACAGTCTGCCAAGGCGGCCTGGGCACCGCAGGCCGGGGTGGCCCCGCTGTGCGTTCGTCCGTTCAGAGCCCGGGTTGATCCTCGATGATGCCCAGCCAGATCTGTGCGGCGTCGATGGCCACCTTCTCGCTGATGAAGGCATGTTGGGTGCCGGTGTACACGTCGCGGAACGCCCGCTCGAGGCGACTGCCTTCGCGGATCGCGGTGGTGCCCGCGACGAGATGGGCCCATTCGGCGCAGGCGCGTGCCGCGTCGGTGGCGTAGACGGCGGCCACGCGCATGTCCGCGCGCATTGCCGGGGTGAGGTTTTCGCCCGACGCCACGGCAGCCTCCGCGGACGTGAAGGCGTCGAGGACCAGAAGCCGGGCAGCGCGCCACATCGCGACGTGGTGTGCGAGCCCCTTCTGGAACGTCGGCCGGCTGGCCAGCGACGCCATGTCGCTCATCCGAAACTTCGTCGCGGCCAGTTCTTCGACGTCGTCGAGCATGCTCTTGGCGACGCCGAGAGCCCACGACGCGTGACCGGCGGCGACGACGGGCATCAGCCCCATCCGCGTTGCGGGCGACGCGCCTCGGTGCGGCTCACGAGTGAACAGTGGAAAGGTGCGGCGCTCGGGCACGAAC
Source organism: Mycobacterium sp. URHB0044 (assembly GCF_000620625.1). Taxonomy (GTDB): domain Bacteria; phylum Actinomycetota; class Actinomycetes; order Mycobacteriales; family Mycobacteriaceae; genus Mycobacterium. Next base: position 150,153 of record NZ_JIAW01000005.1, read on the forward strand.
ACGTCCTGAACACTGTAGTCATACGATCCAGTTCCCTTGAGCCCCTGTACATGCCAGCCGTCGAGAAACGTGACGTCCTCCCGAGGGAGCACCGCGACCTGCATGTCCGGGACGCCTTCGCTGATCCAGCGCATCTCACCGTCGTCCATCGGCAGGAATCCCGCCGCAACGTATTCGGCATGACCGGTGCCCGACCCGAAACTCCACGAACCGCTCAACCGGTAACCCCCGTCGACGGCGGTCCCCTGGCCATTGGGAAAGAACTGGCCGCCCATCGTGACGCGGTTGTCGCGAGCGGTGAACACCTCGTCGAAGCCCTCGTCGGAAAGGTACGCGGCGGCCGCGAACGACGACGGCAGATTCGCGATCCCGATCCATCCGAATGACCCATCCTGCCAAGCCATTTCGATCCACGTCTCGATCATCTCGGCAAACGACGGCTCGACACCGCCCGCGGCAACGGGATTGAAGGCCGACATCAGTCCGCTGGCCCACATCTCGTCGACGATGGCCGAAGTGAGGGTCCGTTGCCGCTCGGATGCGGCGGCTTCGCCCCGGACGAGGTCACGCATCCCGCGCGCCAACCCGGTGACCTTGCCATCGACTTCTGCCATCGACGTCATCGGCGATCTCCCCTCTCTCGTCCGGCTCACGCCGGTGTCGGCTCGCCGACCTTGACCAGCATCTTGCCGATGTTGGCGCCCGCGAACAGGCCATTGAGCGCATCCACGCACGACTCGATGCCCTGCATGACGGTCTCGCGGTGGACGAGGCTGCCCTGCTCTTCCCAGGAACGCAGCGCGGCGAAGGCCTCGTCGAAGCGTCCCCACTGGTCGAGCGCGTTGAACCCCTGCATCAGAGCGGTCTTGGCGAGAAGGTTCACGTAATTGGACGGGCCGGGGTGTTCGCCGGTCAGATAACTAGAGATGACGCCGCACAGGACGACGCGCGCCTTGTGGGCCAGCCGGCCCAGCACCGCGTCGAGGATCGGCCCGCCGACGTTGTCGAAGTAGACGTCGACCCCTCGCGGGCAGTGCTGCTTGAGTGCGGCAGGCAGTTCACCGGCTCGGTAGTCGATGCATGCGTCGAAACCGAAGTCGTCCACCACCGCTCGGCATTTCTCCGGGCCACCGGCGATCCCCACCACCCGGGCGCCCGCGATCTTGGCGATCTGCCCGGCCACCGAACCCGTGGCACCCGCCGCCGCCGAAACCACGACCGTCTCCCCCGGTTGCGGCCGCCCGATGTCGGTCATCCCGAAATATGCGGTGGCACCGGTCGGTCCGTAGACCGACATGATCGCCAGTTGATCGGTTTCCCCGGGAATGGGCGTGCTGAAGATGTCGTCTCGGATGATGACGTACTCCTGGAAGCCCGTCAGCGTGGTCACCACGTCGCCGACGGCGTAGGCGGCACAGCGGGACGCCACGACCTCACCGATACCGGCCGCACGGATCACTTCGCCCAACTGCACGGGCGGCAGGTAGCCGGGCTGGTCGTTGAGCCAGGTCCGCGCGGCGGCGTCGATGCCGACGTAGGTGGTGCGCAACAACGCTTCGCCCTCGGCGGGTTCGGGCGCAGGCGCGGTGATCAGCTCGGTGTCATCGGGCGCTACCGGCCCGTTCGGGCGGCGACGCAGCACGATCTGGCGGTTCGTCAGGTGGGGCACCTTGCCGAAACTACCCAGGGCGCCAGCAGTTTGGGGTGATAAGCGCGATCAGCGGCTGACCTGCCGAGCCCGATCGCCGGAGTTCTGCGTCGACGTCCGCCGTCGGCGCGCGAACAAGGCCCAGGACACCAGGACGGTCAGCAGGGCGAGGGCGAGAACGGGATACTCGGCGCTCTCGGGATACACCACACCCGTCAGGTAGTAGTCGATGAAGCCGTCGACGGGCATCGGCGCCATACCCGCCTTCGCCCGCGCCCACCGCTCCAGCCACGTCAGCGGGCACACGAAGTCGATCAGTTCGATGGCGATCCCCCAGATCACGACCGGGACGTGCAGCCAAATCGTGCGGGGCCAGCGCAGGGCGAGGAACCCGCCCACCACCATGTATGCGATGAACGCGAAGTGGGCGCCCGCGGCGAGCACCACGACGAGGGCATACGCGTTGTTCATGGCCTACCTCGCTACTCCTCGTCGTCGATGACGTGGACTGCTGCCTCCTCTGCGGAGGCGGCACTTCCGTCGATCCCGACGTCGGTCGCCAGCAGATCTGATTCGTCGTCTCCCTGGACCCCTTCATCGGGCGCGACGAGTCGGCCGGCACGTCGGTCCCCTACCTCGTCATCCTCGGAGAAATCGGAGTCGTCGTCGGACTCGATGGCGACGTCCGGCTCTTCCTCGGCGAGCAGTTCGTCCAGGGTTTCGTGGTCTCGGGGTTCCTTCCACTTCTCCGGAGGCGAGTAGCCCTCATCGAGGATGTCGTCGACCCCGCGGTCGAGCAGGGTGTCTTCGACGGGAAGTTGATCGTCATCGTCGGTGCTGTATTGGCCCGCCGACTCTTCGGGCGTCTCTGGGCTGCTCATCGTTCAACGCTCCTCATCGTTCAACGATGACACATCGCAAGCGTCATTCATCGGCAGCACACGGCCGTGGGACGCGAAAACCCCCGGTGAGTGGGTCGGCAATGCCACTCACCCGGGGGTCGTCGCATCAGGGCGGGTTAGCCCGCGGACACGCAGCCGAGCGCGTCGATGCAGAAGTTGGCGCCGCCAGGTCCGGCGTTCGCGTCGGCACCAGGAACCGTGGCGGACGCACCGCCGGGTCCAGCGGTGGCGCCGGCACCGGGGACGGTGGCTTCTGCGCCGCCGGGTCCGGCGTTGGCTCCGGCACCGGGAACGGTCACGCCGGCCCCATCCGGTCCGGCCACGGCGCCCGCGCCGGGGACGGTGGCTTCTGCGCCGCCGGGTCCGGCATTGGCTCCGGCACCGGGAACCGTGGCCTCAGCGCCACCCGGCCCGGCTTGGGCGCCCGCACCAGGGACGGTGGCACCTGCGCCCTCTGGCCCAGCGACGGCGCCAGCACCCGGAACGGTGGCTTCTGCGCCGCCAGGACCAGCTGCGGCGCCGGCACCGGGGACGCCCGCGACGGCGCCATCCGGCCCGGCCACCGCACACGCGGTGCCGTCAGGATTGAAGCATCCCGGGGCCGGGTCCGCCCAGGCAACCGGTGCGACGGCGATGGCAGAGGCTGCGACGCCGGAAAGGAGAACCGATGTCAAGGAGAACTTTTTGGTAACCATGTAGCCCGACTACCCACATCGGCCGGAATCTGAAACTGTGAGCGCCGAGAGATTTCCGAATTTGGCTAGGTCACGTTGATCCCGCTGCACGGCGTGCGGCGGCGACGATGAAGTTGTCCGGCGGTGTCCACGCCACCTCCCAGCAGTGGCCTTCGGGGTCGGTGAAGTAGGCCGAACGCCCTTCGAAGAACTCCGCGTCGGCGGGCTCCCTCGTCACGGTCCCTCCCGCGGCCCGCACGCGGTCGGCCAGCTGGTCGACGTCCTCGGGCCGCTCGGCGATGATCGCGACCCTGCTGCGAATGCCGCCCGTGCTGGTTTCCGGTGGCATGTTCGACTCGGCGGCGAGGCGGTCGACGGGAAACAGCGTCAGCAGGGCACCGCGCAGCGCAAACGCGGTGAACACCTCTGAGTCGAGTTGCCGCCACCCGAGCCGACGGTAGAAGTCGCGTTGTGCGGCGAGGTCACGGACGCCGAGCATGATGACGTTGGCCAACGGTGCTTGCCGGTCTTCCATCCGAGCCTCCTCGTCGTACCCGTGTTCTCCCAGTTTGTCAGGGCACGACGCGTGTTTCGCGATCCGCGTCCATGTGCCAGACGCGCGCCGTTCGTCCAGGCGCCGCCTCGTGGGTACGTGGGCGTGGTCAGTTGGGACACGTGAAGACCACCACTGTTCTCGACGCGCCGACAGCCAAGGTGACGCTGCCTCCCGGGCCGCCACTGCCGCGCGCCATCCAAGGCGCGGTGGCCTTGGTCAATCGCAGGATCGCTCTGGAAGTCCTGCGTCGACGCTATGGGTCGGCCTTCTCGCTTCACCTGCCGATCTTCGGACGTCTCGTCGTCCTCAGCGACCCACAGCAGATCCGCCAGCTGTTCCGTGCGGGGCCGGACGTCGCGGACACCACCGACGCCAATCTGGGTCGTGTCATGGGACCGAACTCGTTGTTCGCGTTGTTTGGTGACCAGCATCGAGCACAACGCAAATTGTTGACACCGCCGTTTCACGGCAGGCGCCTGGCCGCATATGAAGAGATCGTCGAACGGGAAGCCGCCGTCGAGTTCGCATCCTGGCCGCGAGATCAGACCTTTGCGGCGATGCCCTCGATGATGCGCATCACACTCAACGTCATCTTGCGGGCGGTGTTCGGCGCCGAGGGGCAGGAGTTCGAGCGTCTGCGTGAAATGCTGCCGCCCGCAATCGAACTCGGCTCGAAGCTGGCACTGGTGCCCGTACCGCAATGGGATTGGGGGCGATGGAGCCCCTGGGGCCGCTTCCGTCAGTACCGCCGCGAGTATGACGCGATCGTCGACCAACTGATCGACAAGGCGGTATCCGATCCCAATCTGAACGTCCGCGACGACGTGCTGTCGCTGATGCTGCGCAGCCGCCACGAGGACGACTCGCCGATGACACGCGACGAGATCGCCGACGAATTGATCACCCTGCTGGCCGCCGGCCACGAGACGACCGCGGCCACACTGGCCTGGTCGGTGGAGCGGCTGCAGCGACACCCGCAGCTGCTCGGCCGCCTGGTCGCCGAACTCGACGACGGATCCGAAGAACTCCTGCACGCCACGATCCTCGAGATCCAGCGCGTCCGGCCGGTCGTCGACACCACATTCCGCCAGGTCAAGGCACCCACCTTGGAAATTGGCCCGTGGACCCTGCCGCAGGGACAAACGATCGTCGCCAGCATCGGGCTGCTGCACGCCGACGAGGACGCGTTCCCCGACGCCGACAGCTTCGACCCGGACCGCTTCCTGTCCCGCAAACCCGATCCCGCGGAGTGGATTCCCTACGGCGGCGGGGTGCGCCGCTGCATCGGCGCGGCCTTCGCGACCATGGAGTTACGGGTGGTCCTGCGAACCCTGTTGCGGCACTACGTCATCGCGCCATCCGACAGTCCGGACGAAGGGCGTCGATCTCGCGGGGTGGCCATCGCACCCTCGCGAGGGGCGCAGGTGCGAATTCGACCCCGACCCTCACACGGCGTTGCCGTCGAGGGCGGCGATCGTCTCGGCGATCTCGGCGAGTAATTGGTCGACCCGGTCGGCGTCGATGCCGCGCTTGCCGAACGACGGCTTGGGAAACCGCACGCCGCGCACGTCGTCCGCGCAGATGTGGCCACGACCCTCGAGTCGCCGCGCCGCCAGTTGCAGAAAGTCCCTCACGGACTTCTCGTCGTAGCCGCGCTTTCCCCACGGCGGCTTCTCGAAGATCGCGTCCCGAACATCTTGGGCCGTCAAGGCGCTGCTGCCGTTGTCCATGGGCCAGATGGTATCGGTGTGGCCGGTGCCGCCGCCCGATCGAAGGTGTCGTCGACGAGCACGACGGAGCGCTCTGCGTGATACCCCTGGGGGTATCGATTGTCGAACCGAGCGGGCCGACCAGCCAAGCGCGATGTTTTCCCTGCAGCGCGAAAGGCAACCCAGGTGCTCGACCAAACCGGAGAAGGCCGTCAGGGCGCGTTGCGGCGTCACTGCAGGTGGTGAGGAGATGACGCCGTGACGGAGGGCGACCGTGGGCTGCGCCGCGAGCTGCTGCAGGAACTGCTGTGGACGTATGGCCCGTGTGGTCAGGAGGACGCGGTACGCGACGTCTGTCGCCGCGAATTGGAACCCTTCGTCGACGAGACCTGGCAAGACCCGGCCGGGAATCTGGTGGGCCTGATCCGGGGCAGCGGCGACGGGGCTGCGGCGATCCGGGTGATGGCGCACATGGACGAACTGTCGATGATCGTGAAGCGCGTCGAATCCGATGGCACGCTGCACGTCTCCCAGTTGGGCACGATGTACCCCGGCAACTTCGGCCTCGGACCGGTCACCGTGCTCGGGGACGAACGAACGCTCACCGGTGTGCTGTCGCTGGGCTCGGAGCACACCACGCAGGAGAGTCAGCGGATCTGGGAGACGAAACCGGACCAGGGCGACAAGGCACTGGACTGGACCCACGTCTACGTCTTCACCGGCCGAACCGCCGACGAGGTGACGGCCGCGGGGGTCCGACCAGGCACTCGGGTGTGCGTGGAGCGCAGCAAGCGGACGCTGGTGGAGGTCGGCGACTACCTGGGGTGCTACTTCCTCGACGACCGCGCGGCGGTGACCGCGCTGCTGCAGGCGGCACGCGCCATGCGCGAACGTGACCAGCTCCCAGTGCAGGACGTGTACTTCGTCTTCACCACCAACGAGGAGATCGGCGGGGTGGGCGGCTCGTATGCCAGCCGCACCCTGCCGGGCGACCTCGTGCTCGCGTTGGAGGTGGGTCCGACCGAGGCGGAGTACACCACCACCGTGAGCGGAGGCCCCATCGTCGCCTACAGCGATGCGATGTGCGTGTACGACAAGGACGTTGCCGATCGCCTGATGGACATCGCCGCCGAGTTTGACTTCTCCCCTCAGGCCGCCGTCCTCGGCGCGTTCGAATCGGACGCGTCACAGGCGAAGGCCGCCGGGCTGTCACCGCGGGCGGGCCTGCTGTGCCTCCCGACCCTGAGCACCCACGGCTTCGAAGTCATTGCGCGCGAGGCAATCCCACAGATGACGGACGTCCTCGTCGAGTTCCTGCTGCGTCCCGGCAAGGCGAACGGGGCGTAACCACCCGCGGTCAGCCGCCCGGCGGTTCCCAGTGCACCACCTTCATGGCAGTCATCTCGTCCATCAATTCGGGGCCGAACCCGTAACCGCTACCGCTGGCGCGGCGTGGTTCCGAGGCCCCGCCCGGCGCGCCGCCGAAAACGGCATTGATCTTCACGGTGCCCACGGGAAGGCTTCGCCACGCCGTCTGCGCGTTGGCCATGTCCCCCGTCAGTACCGTCGCGGCCAGTCCGTAACGGTCGTCGGCGGCCTCGGCGAGTGCCGTCTCGAAGTCCGGGACGACGCGCACCGGGGCGACCGGCCCGAACGTCTCCTCGCGGAAGACGAGCATGTCGGGCGTGCAGTCCAGCAGCACGGTCGGCGGATAGTACGAACCGGGACCGGGCCGCGGCTCACCGCCGACCAATACCCGCGCTCCCCGATCGACGGCGTCGGTGACGTGCCGGTGCACCTGCGCTCGCTGCCGCTCGTCGACCATCGGACCGATCCGGGAGGCCCACGCCCTGGCCTCGTCGACCAACTCGTCGACGAACGTGCCCGCCACCGCTTCGACGACGTAGATCCGTTCCACCGAGACGCAGATCTGGCCTGCGTTGGCGAAGGCTCCCATGGCGGCCTGCTCGGCCGCCCACCGCGGCTGCACTCCGGCGTCGACGATGAGGGCGTCGTTGCCCCCGTTCTCCAGCAGTGCCTTGGCGCCACGTTCGGCGCAGGCCCTGGCGATGTCGCGACCCGTGGCGCTGCTGCCCACGTGCGCCACCACGTCGACGGCGTCGGCGGCGGCAAGCCGGGCGCCCACCGTGCCGTCCCCGTCGACGATCTCGAGCACCCCCACGGGGAGGTGGCGGGCCACCAGTTCGGCGAACCGTCGACCGGTGCGCGGACAGCGTTCACTCGGTTTGTGCACGACGGTGTTGCCGGTGACGAGCGCAGCACCGAGCAGTCCGGCCGCCACGGCGACGGGGTCGTTCCACGGGGTCAAGACGGCGACGACGCCGCGCGGCTCGGGCACCATGAGATCGGTTGCGGCCCAAGCGCCATTGAGGCTGCGACCGCGGTGCAGTGGCCCGAGTTCGGCGTACTGCACCAGGGTGTCGACACCGGCCTCGATGCCGCCAAGTGCGTCCGCGCGCGGCTTGCCGGTCTCCCGTTCGTTGAGTTCGGCAAGCTCGTCGGCGGCGGCCCGGACGTCGGCTGCGGCAGCGGTCAACGCGGCGGCCCGCTCCGCGGCAGCGGCGGCGGCCCAGGTGGTGCTGGCCGCACGCGCCCGTGCGACGGCGTCGTCACACGTCGAGGCATCGGCGATGGGCACGCGTGCGACGGTGTCACCGGTGCGGGGGTCGAGAACCGTTAATTCCATGATCTGAGGCACGGCTTCGTGTACCCGCGTCGCGGCGCGATCAACACCCGAGTCGATCCGTGTCTCGCGTCAGGCAGGACAGGCGTCGGTGAGCAACAGCATTGCCGGCCACAGCGCCGTCGCCTGGACCAGTGCCACCACATCCGAGCCGGCGGGAAGCACGGTCTCCCACCGCGTCTCCAACTCGTGCAACTGCTCGGCGTGCAGGAACGCCCACACCAGACCGATGACGACGTAGGGCAACGCGAGCCACATCGCGGCTTCGGCGAGCGCTTCGACGCTCACCCGGTAGTTCAGTACTCGGCGCAACAGATCCATGGTCTCCTCAGATCAGCGACTCGTGATGGCGGACGCGGCGGCGCACGTCGGCAAGCAGAAGGTGGCTGCCGCCCTGGCGGATGAACCCGGGCAGGAACCGATTCGCGAAGGCGACGAGCAGGAACAGCGTCTCGAAGTTGCGCTGCCTCGCATCGCTCCAACGCAGGCCCAGCGCGTCGCGGAACACCGGAGCCAGGAACCCGGCGGTGAGGAACTTCAGCAGCGGCCGGAACGGCACACGCAAGAGCGGATTGATCATCGTCAAGTCCAGCAGATCAAGCAGGTAGGCGCGAACGTCGTCGTCGATGGCGATGCGACGGCAGGCCGCGTCCCAGTACGCGTCGAACGCGGCGCGGGTCGGCGGCCACTGGTCGTCGGTGACCTGCAGCGTGGTCCCCAGCGGCCACGCGGACCGGTAGAAGCCCTCGGCCTGTTCGGTGGTCATCTCGCCGCGCAGCAGCTGATACGAGTCCTCCAGGCCGACATACAGGCACGCCGCGACCCACATCTGCAGGTCGCGGTCAAAGGCGTTGTACGGCAAGGGACTTGCCGGGGTCGACCGGGCATGGCGGTGGGCGCCGTCTACCGCCGCCCGCATTGCGGCGCGGTCCTGTGCGGAGCCGAAGACGGCGACGGCGAGGTACTGGAACGTCGTGCGCGCGCGTTTCCACGGGTGCTTGAGCAGGTTGCCCGAGTCGACCGTGCTCTCGACGACGCCGCGCCCCACCTCCGGCCAGGACAGCTGCATGATCACGTTCGCAGCACCGGCGGCGAAGGCCCAGAAGTCCATCGCATCGGTCACGTCGACCGGACGGTCGGTCCAGCGGGCGGTGCGCCTGCCGATGCTGATCCGGGCACCACCTACCTCGGACATGTCCGAATCCCCCATCTTGGACACCGGCTGACGCTTGCGGACCAGCCGCGTGCGTGCAGCGTCTCACGACAGCGCTCGACGCGATGGCGATTAAGTGAATCGCGATTCCGCGGCCAGTGGAAGCGATGATCACTATGGCGCAGCGGTCCGATTAGCCAAGTTGTCACTGATTCGGATGACCAGAGCTACCGTGATCCCCATGTCCACCACGCGCCGGGATGCCGACCTCGGCGTGCGACGGCGGCCGAAGGACCGCAAGGCGCAGATCGCCAAGGCGTCGGTCGACGCGTTCGGCGACCAGGGCTATCACGCCGTGAGCATGGAGGACATCGCCTCCCGCGTGGGAATCTCCGCCGCCGCGCTGTACCGGCACTCCCACAGCAAGTACGACCTGTTCCGCGACGCCGTTCTGGCGCTCGGTCAGCAGCTCGTCGACGCGACGGCGTTCGCCGACGGACGTCCGGCAGATGCCGAAACACTCGACGAGCTGATCAAGGCGCTGATCGACACCACCATCGCCAACCGAACGGCGGGCGGCCTGTTTCGCTGGGAAGGCCGATACCTGCTCGGCGATGACCAAGCGGCGCTGGCGAATCAGATCGTCGTCGTGAATCGGCGGGTGCAGCGGCCGTTGCTGGCGCTGCGGCCGAAGCTCACGTCGCGCCAGCGGTGGACCTTGTCGGCCGCGACGCTGAGTGTCATCGGAAGCATCACCGATCACCGCGACCCACTCGCCGTGACCGAGATCCGAGCCGCGCTCGCCGACATGGCCGCCGGAATCCTGGCCGCCGACCTGCCTTCCGGACGCGGCCTGAACCGCGAACCAGCCCCTGCGCCGAATCTCGCTACCGTGGCGGGCAACTACGAGGTGCTGCTGCACGAATCCATGCGCCTGTTCAACGAGCGCGGGTACCGCGAGACGGGTATGGAGCACATCGCAGCTGCCGTCGGCATCCCAGTCTCGAGCATCTACCGCTACTTCCCAGGGAAGGCCGCCATCCTGGCTGCCTCCTATCGGCGTGCAGCCGACCGGTTGTCCGCCGACCTCTCGCAGGTCGTCGCCACCACGAACGATCCGCGGCTGGCGCTCACCAAGCTCATCGACGCATATGTCGGCCGCTCCTTCGCCGAACCCGAACTGGCCTACGTGTACTACACCGAGCGGCACAACCTACCGCGGGCAGATGCGTTGGCGCTCTCCAGCCTCCAGCGTTCCACCGTCGAATCATGGGCCCGGCTCGCCGTGGCGGCCCGACCCGGGATGAGTCTCGGGCAGGGGCGTTACGCCGTACACGCCGCCTTCGCTCTCGCGGTCGACGTGGGCAGACTGGTCCACCCCGATAGCAGTCCACGTGCCCGATCGACCGTTCGGCGCCTCATGGAAATCACGTTGCTGGGCACGCCGACGCCGACCGCTAGACCCGGACGTAAAGACGACTGACCGGAATCGCTGAACACTTCCACGTCGTCCACGCGCTAACTGCGCTGAAAGTGGGAAGCCCGATCACCGCGAGAATCCGTGCCTCTATGGCACGTATCGCCGATCCACGCATGTGGACAGTCCACGCGTTTCTCCCAAATTGGACACCAAGCGACGGAATCGTGATTAACATCGGCAGGTGGCTGGGTGCCCATTGCCAGCCTTGAGCTCGTCGACATGCGCGGGGAATGTCGACGAGACAACGAGATGCGTGACGCCGATTGCGGGGCGTAGACCTCCCCGACGGAAGGCATGCCATGATCCCGAAGTTGCGCCAGGCGTTGAGTTACCAACTCACCATCGCGGAGCTGATCGGCATCGGCCTGCTGCTCGGCACCCCGTACCTGATCGTCGGCGTGATCTGGTCGGCAACACACACCGAGCACTTGGCGACCATGACCGGTGCCGACCTGGTGGTGTCGTTTCTGGGCTCCATCGCGTCGTGGCCGGTGCTGTTGTTCTCCAATGTCTGCATGACGTGAGGAGCAGTCGTGTCCAACCGAAACCTCCTAACCGCCGCGGTCGCAGTCGTGCTGCTGGTCGGCGGCCTGCTGGCGCTGCACTTCCCGGTTTACATCGATGCCTACGATCGGTGGGGCTGGCGGATCGAGTGTGGTGACGGTTACGGCGCCGACCTCGGCCAGGCAGCGATCGCCGATCAGGGTTTCGATCCCGCGAGTGGCGAACCGCCACCGGCTGCCGTCGCAACGGGCAATGCTGTCTCAGCAGGCAATGATTATGTGGGCCAATGCAATACGGCGCTGGCGATTCGTCGCGCCTGGGCCATCCCCCTTGCAGTGCTTGGCTGGTTGGGCCTGAGCGCGCTGGCCTTCGGCATGCTTCGGTCACGAGAGGCCCCGCCGCGCTCCGCGGCAGATGCGAGAGAGCTCACGCGGTCACAGGACAGCGCGGACCGTTCGTAGCCGCTCTCGCCACCAGGCGACCCTGTGGTGGTCGGTGATCGCGTACTGCCGGAGGAAGCCGGCATCCGGGGCAGGCGGCATCGGCGCGACGGGCAGCTGGCCGTCGACCGGAATCAACGAGCGCGTCCCGGCAACCAGATCGCCTGCCAACAACGACCTCGTGCCGAGGCTGCACGCGAAGCGCAGTTCCGGTAGCGCACCGGCGAGCGCGAGGCCCGCCGACAACCCGATGGTCGTCTCCAGCGCGGAAGCGACGACGCACGGCAGCCCGCATGCCTCGGCGACCACCAGCGCGCGACGAACTCCACCCAGCGGCCCACACCGCAGCACCGCGACGTCGGCGGCGCCAACCAGCGAGGCCCTCGGCGCACCGCCCGGCTGGATGGGTACGTTCGTGGCGATCGGAACGTCGACTCTTCGCCGGACGGATGCCAGCTCCTCGACGGTGCGGCACGGCTGCTCGACGAACTGCAGTCCGCCGGCCGCCTTCTCCAACGCCGTGATCGCCGATACGGCGGTGTCGACGTCCCAACTCCCGTCGGCGACACAGCGAATCGCGCCGCTCCCGCCGAGCGCGTCGCGCACCGCCTCCAACCGAGCGATGTCTGCGGCGATGGCGCCGGGCTGGCCGGCAACGGCAACGTCGGCGGTATGGCATCCGGAGGTCGCGGCGATTTCGTGCGCCCTGGCAGGATCGACCGCAGGCACCGTGACGGCGATCGGAACCCTCCCCCGCACCGGGTCGGGCCAGCCAACGGTGCCGGTCTCGATGGCCGCCGTCAGCCACCGCGCGGCCTCGCGATCGTCGCAGTCCACGGCTGGGCTGAACTCACCCCAGCCCTGCGGACCCTCGATCAGCATGCCCTCGCGCACGTCGGCGCCGAGCACCCGATCGGTCACGGGTATGGCGAACAGCGGCGCGTCGTCGAAGTCGATCAGTGTCTTCACCAATGGACGACGTTACTGTGCGCCGCATCGCCGTCACTCGGGCCAGGCCGAATTCTTGATCACCTCGACGAAGTCCATCCGGCGGAACCCCGGCAGGAAGTGTTCGAGGACGTCGGCGTTGACCGTGCCGAACGTGGTGTCGGGCCGTTGGGCGAACCCGTCGGTGAACGCTTGCAGGATCTCGTTCTTGAAGTTGGGCCGCGGGTGTTCGGCGGTGACGGCGTCGATGTCTGCGGCGTCGATCGCGTCGAGTCGGATGCCCAGTACGTCGGTCTCGACGCCCGCGGTGGTCGCCGCGATCACCGGGTCCATCTCGTACGGCACCTCCGGCGTGGTGTGCAGGGCGATCGCGGTCCACACCACGGCGGCCTCGGCTGCCGAGAATCCACGCGACACGAGGAAGTCGCGCGCGGCATCCGCGCTGTCCATCTCGAACCGCTGCTCGGTCCCCCGATATGGCGACACCAGGCCCGTATCGTGGAAGAGTGCCGCTACGTAGAGCATTTCGGCGTCCGGGCTGATGCGCAACCGCCGCGACTGCAAACTGCCGAACAGGAACACCCGCCGCGAATGATGGAAGATCAACTCATTGGTGGTGTCACGGATCAACGCGGTGGCGTCCCGGGCCAACGCACTATCCGGGATGCGAACCCCCGCAATGACTTCAGACATGTCTCGATCCCCTTTCTGAGATGCACGATGTCGAGCGATTCCGCCCGGCTTACTCGACTATCGGTCTCAGGAGGCAACTGCGGCAGTATGCACAAGGTCATGAAGGACACGGATGTGGACACGCGTGGCCGAAGGGCGCAGGCCTGATGACCCCAGAAACCGCCCCTGAAACCCACCACGTCGTCGTCGTCGTGCTCTACGACGGTATCCAGATGCTCGACGTCACCGGCCCGGTCGACGCGTTCACTTCAGCCAATGCGCTTGGCGCGCATTACCGCATAGTCCACGTCTCGATCACGGGCAGTGACGTCGTCGCGAGTTCCGGTACGCGCCTCGGCGTCGACACCGCTGCCCATCTGCTGACGGACCGCATCGACACCCTGCTCGTTCCCGGAGCCCCCGATTGGCAGGCCAGCATCACCAACACCGATCTGGTCGACGCCGTGCGGGCACTGGCGGAACGCAGCCGGCGCACCGTGTCCATCTGCGCGGGGGCGTTCCCACTGGCGGCGACGGGGTTACTGGATGGTCGGCGCGCCGCCACGCACTGGAAGTTGGCGCGTCAACTCGCCGCGCGCTTCCCCGAAGTCGAGGTCGACGCCGCCGCGATATTCGTCACCGACGGCACCTTCACGACGTCCGCAGGCGTCACCGCGGGAATCGACCTCACGCTGTCGCTCATCGAACAGGACCACGGACCGGCACTGGCGCGTGACGTCGCCAGGGATCTCGTCGTGTTCATGGCCCGCCCCGGTGACCAATCCCAGTTCAGCGTTCGGCTGGAAGCCTTGCCCACCAACAACTCCGTCGTCCGCACTGCGATGAACGCGGTGACCGCGGACCCGCGCCGCAACCACACGCTCGCCTCGCTTGCCGCGGCCGCCGGGGTCAGCCCACGACACCTGTCGCGCATCTTCCTCGCCGAAACCGGCCACACCCCACAACACTTCGTCGACCGCACCCGGCTGGAAGCCGCGTGCGCGATGCTCACCAGTGGGCAGGCGTCCCTCGAAAACGTCGCCGAACGGACCGGAGTCGGTTCGAGTGAATCATTGCGCCGGCTGTTTCAGCGCGAACTCGGCCTCACCCCTGGCGCCTACCGCAAGCGATTCAAGACGACCGTTCGCTGACGCCGTTCATCCTGCGAGAGGGGCGATTTCGTCGACGCCGACGGGTGGCTCCAGAGGCGCGGTCCTGGGACCGGACTCGGATCTCGCTGCTCTCGGGACGACGGCACGAGCCAGGTGCCCGACCATGGACGTGGGCGCGCGGTAGCCGTGCAGCGCCGCCCGCATGTCCTCGGCGGATTCGAACCGCAGACGTGGATCGCGCGAAAGAGCCCGCTCGACCACCGCTGCCAGGTGCGGATCGACATCGGGGCGCAACGTGCGCAGTGGCGGCGGGTCGTCGTGCAGTATCGAGTGGACCAGCGGACCGACCTCGTCGTCCGGTTCGAAGGGGCGCTGCCCGGCAAGCGCCTCATAACCGACGACGCCCACCGCGTACAGGTCATCGGCCACGGACGCCGGTGCGCCGTTCAGGCGTTCCGGGCTGAGGTAGGCGATGGTGCCGACCAGCTCACCGGTCGTGTGGCTCATGCCTGGCGACGTCGCGATGCCGAAGTCGGCGACCTTGATCTCATCGCCCGACTCGGTGAACAAGATGTTGGCGGGCTTGATGTCTCGGTGCACGATTCCCGCCGCATGAGCCGCGGCCAATGCCGACAGCACGTGATCCAACACGGTGCGGACCCGCGCCTGCTCCAGTGGTCCGCATGCGATCGCGTCGCGCAGGGTGTCGCCCGTCAACCGCTCCATGACGATGTAGGGCGCTTCGCCGCGCTCGCCGCAATCGTGGACGGCGACGATGTGGGGGTGGCTCAAGGCGGCGGTGGAGCGGGCCTCGTCCTCGAAGCGCTGGCGGACTTCGGCTTGGGTTGGCGGCGACGAACGCAGAGTCTTGATCGCCACCGGCCGACACAACCGGTGATCCCATCCGTCACGCACTTCGGCCATGCCGCCACGACCGAGCAGGCCGCGTAACTCGTAGCGGTCACCGAGCAACTGCCGGCGCTTCATGCCCGCCAGAGTTCCCTGCCAGACGCTTATGAAACCCTTAATTTCGGTCCCGGGACGCCCAAGGGCAGTCGAGTTACCAGGGTCCCCATCCGCCGCCGGGGGCGTCTCCCGGAGTCGAGGAATTCCGGTCTGGCGCCCGCGGCGGCGGCGGGGTCGCACTCATCGGTTTGCGAGTGACCGGCGTACGCGTCACGCCGATCTCGGGCATGTCGGACTGCGATGGCGCGGACTGACGTGGCGGCGTGTACCCGCGGGTGGCCGGCGGCGCGACTTCCGCTGGCGGAGGCGGTGGCGGCGGGGGTGGCAACGGTGGCGGTGGAGCGATGGCCGTCGTCAACTCCGGCGCCACGCTGGACGGCACAGGAGCGGCACTCGTGCGGTTGGTCGGCGACACCGTCGTCGACTCATCGACGTCGGCGGCGGGACTGCGCAAGATGACGAGCACGACCGTCACGGCCAGAGCGGCAACCACCGCTGCGCCCACTCCGGCCAGCACTCGCTTGGAGCGGTACCGCGGCCCGGCTGAGGAGATCTTGAAGTCCCAGGCGCCGCTGCTGGACAACTTGGTTTGCCAGGACTCGCTGGGCGGCATCCCGATTCGGCCGTTGCGCGGCGCCAGGAGGCCGGTCCATTGGGTGTCCTCGGGACCGTCGCGCCCGACGTCTCGCACGTCTTCGTGCGCCTGCACGGCGAGCTCCACGGTCGACGTCGGCTCTACGGCCTCCATGATGACGGGCCACCGGTCGGTGTCGACCTCGGGGTCGTGCCACGGTTGAACCTGGGGTTCTTCGGTTGTCAGGTCACCGGCGTCAGGCGATGGAAAGGGCTCTGCGACCAGCGCACTGCCGTACCACCCGTCCTGGTCGTCGGGGTTGTCCAACTCGCTTTCGAAGTCCAGATCCCCGAGAATCTTGCGCTCGGTCACGCATCAATGCTAACGCCACCGACGTCGCGGCAGCCGATTCGCTGGGAACCCGTCGCTCAGCGGATCTTCTCGCCGTACACGCGCTGCACCGTCAGCGTCATCAGCACCCTGCGGTCCGACACCATCACCGACCGGTACTCGTCCCAGTCCGGATGTTCCCCCGCGGCCGCGCGGTAGTAGTCGACGAGCGCGTCGACTTCGGGGCCGTGCGGGTCGGTGCCCGGGCCGACGAGGCTGACCGCCCCCTCCGCCGTGGCCCACGCCCAACCGTCGGCACTCGTCACCTCGAGCGCCGCACGGGGATCGCGCCGCAGGTTCGCGGTTTTGGCGCGACCGTCGGTCATCGACACGTACACCACGTCGGATTGCTGGTCGTAGAACGGCGTCACGGGCGACAGCTGCGGAAGCCCGTTGGCCTTGATGGTGGCGAGGACGCCGATTCGGGATTGGGCCAGCAGGACACGCGGATCGAAGGGCGCAGTCATGTGTGACGCAACCTACCGCCCGGAGCAGGCATTCCCGCGAGGAGAAAGTCGGATGCAACGATGGATCCGATGATCGAGCTGCCCACCGCCGTGCGAAAGATGGCCGCACGTGGGCCGGAGTGGGCGACCTGGATCGAGAACCTGCCCAAACTCGTGCAGAGTCAGATCGACGAATGGGAGCTGAGTGCCGTCGGCGCTCCCACCCACGGATACTGCTCGATCGTCGTGCCCGCCCGCGCCCCGAACGGTGCGGCGGCCGTGCTCAAGGTTTCGTTCCCCGACGAGGAGTCCGAACACGAGCACCTGGCCCTTCGGCGGTGGAACGGCAACGGTGCCGTCCGGCTGCTGCGGGCCGAGCCGCACCGTCGAGCCCTGCTTCTCGAGCGGCTGCACCCCGAAAACCTCAAC
Source organism: Mycobacterium sp. URHB0044 (assembly GCF_000620625.1). Taxonomy (GTDB): domain Bacteria; phylum Actinomycetota; class Actinomycetes; order Mycobacteriales; family Mycobacteriaceae; genus Mycobacterium. The sequence goes on from NZ_JIAW01000005.1 coordinate 167,460, forward strand.
GACCTCTGGGACGTCGAGGCCTGCGAAGTGGTCGCCACGCTCTACCGACGCATCCACGTACCCGCACTACCTCAGCTCCGCACGCTCCCGCAGCTCGTCGAGCAGTGGACCAACGACCTCACCACCCTTCCGCGGAGTGCGCCACTGCCGCGCCGGCTCGTGGAGCAGGCGATCGCTCTGGGCCGCGATCTGGGCACCGACACCGCGAGCATCGGCACGCTGATCCACGGCGACCTGCACTACGAGAACGTCCTTGGCGCCGATCGTGAACCGTGGCTGGCGATCGACCCCAAACCGCTCAACGGCGATCCGCATTACGAGATCGCCCCGATGCTGTGGAATCGCTGGGACGAGCTCGCCGGCGACACCCGCGGCGGTGTGCGGCGCCGGTTCTACGCGTTGGTGGACGCGGCAGGCCTGGCCGATGACCGTGCGAAAGCCTGGGTGGTGGTCCGGATGGTGCACAACGCCATGTGGGAGTTGCAGGACAGCGCCGAGCCCGACCGCGACTGGCTCACCACGTGCGTGGCCGTCGCCAAGGCCGTCCAGGACTGAGCAGGCAGGGGTGTCAGACCCTGCGGGGCAACTGCGCGGCAATGAGCGGAGCGATCTTGTCCGCCATGTACGCGTGGCCCGCGTCGTTGGGATGCACGCCGTCCCCCCCGATCAGATCCGGTCTTCCGACGAACCACCGCTCGGCGATCGGGTCGATCCACGTGGCCCCGGCCGCCCGGGCCTGGCCGTACAGCGCGTCGCGAATCTGCAGGACTGACCCTGGCACGTCGGCCGTCGGCCATGGCGGCCCGATCACGAGCAGTCTGGCCGACGGCGCGGTGCGACGGGCGAAGGCGAAGCAGTCATGCGCCGCCCCGGCGAACGCCTGCGGATCTACGTCCTGATCGTTGCGGGACCCGAAGAACACCACCAGCGAGTCGTCGGGGCGGACCACCCGGGGGGCCAGATCGCCGAAGACGCTGCCGTGATTGCCGCGAATGCCGTAGCCGGCGCCGCCCTCGGCGGCGACGTCGGGGTTGATCAGAAACCCCTGCCCCGCCAGCACCTGCCAGGAGCGCGCGGTCCATCCGTTCGGTCCCCGGCCGCCCTCGTCACCGCCGGTGGTGTACGAATCCCCGATCACCGCGACGCGACTAAGCGGCTTGTCCCGGCTCGCCAAGTGCAGCTCGACGGGTGCCGCAGGCGCGCTGACCAGACCGATCAGCAGGGCGCACGAGACGACGAACATGGCCAGACGACCCACTGCTACCTCCATTGCCGACCGGCCACGTCAGCCTATTATGCCGGTTCCAACTCGGGCGCCGACGCGCCGGTGATTCAGCGCACACGTCGTGCGCCCCAACACCATTCACGCGCCAGGCCGGAGAATCAACCCGCGCGGGCCGAAATCGCGGGTGATTCCGGCTCGGGTGCATCGTCGACCGATTGCAGTTTGCCGGGCTCTTGCTGCGGCTCCGTCTCGGATCGAGCGGGGACTTCCCTGACGTCGACCATCCGGCGCATCCATCGGCGGGCAGGCTCCTCGACGACGTGGTACAGCACGGCTGCGCCCAAGAACGCGATCGCGATCAGTCCGAGGACGGTGAGCTTGCCGACGGTGCCCTCCAGCGTCAGCTCGAACTGCTGCGCCGTCCAGTTCCACGTGGTGTGCACGAGCTCGTGCACCATGTAGAGACCGAACGAGATCTGCCCCAGATACACCGCTACCCGGGTGGAGAGCAGACGCGGCAGCGTCCCCGCGCCGATCGCCATCGAGATCACCAGCGGCACGAACAACACGTCGACGAGTCCGCTGGAGTCGCGCACCGTCGGCAGTGGATGCGCGGAGAATAGATAGAGAGCGCCCACCATGACGCCGATGAGCAGTATCGAGAGGTATCCGGCGGCCGCGCGGGTCCTATCGCTCGGATGCAGCTTGCGGACGGCGGCACAGGCCAGTGCGCCCGCGATGAACTGCATGATGATGCGAGGCAGCCAACTCCACGGCGTGTAGAGCTGGCCCGACGCCAACAGCAACAGCAGCGGTGGCAGCGACGCGGCGAACGCCAGCCACAGCAGGCTGCGGGCCCGCGTTGCCCGCGCGACCCGGAAGACCACCAGAATCAACAGCCCGAACATCAAGTAGGCCAGCCACTCGGCGCTGATCGACCAGGCGGGCCCATCCCAGCTCGACCCGTCGAAGAACGGCTGGTACCACAGCTGTACCAGCAGCAGTTGCCGCAGGTAGCTGGTCGCGTTGAGCGTTCCGACGTTCTCGGACGGCACGTGCCCGACGTTGAGGGTGAAGATGATCCAGAGCGCGGCGAGGTGCAGTGTGACCAGGTACACCGGCCACACTCGCGCGAGCCGTAGCCAGAGGAAGCGCAGCGTCGCCCGCGTCGACCAGGATCGGCCCATCTTGTCCATGTAGTTCCAGGTCAGCACGAAGCCGCTGAGGATGAAGAACAGGTCGACGCCCTGCGCTCCGCAGTCGAGGATCGGCGCGAGCGCCGAGGCGAAGTCGGGGGCGGCCTGCCAGATCAGCGGGCGGAAGTGAAACAGCACGACCCACAGTGCCGCGACGATGCGCAGACCGGTCAGGGCCTTGATCTCTCCGCTGCGCACAACACTCTCTTCGTATGAACTCTTACTGTTTCGTTCGCGCCGCTGCGTGGCCGTCCGGGCGGTCCGCTCTCAGCGGGTCGGGCATCCGGCAGCCTATGCAGACTAACAGCGCGTCTGGCGAGCCGGCGCGTTCGGAAACCCGTGTCGTTGGCGGCCGGACCGCCCACAGCCGGCTCGACGTGCGATGACGTGCGACGACGAATCTCCACGCAACCTCCATGGATTCTTCATGTAATGGCACGTCGGCGCGACCATGCTGCAGTCATGAAGAAGAACGGTTTTCGTGGTCCGCTGGTGACCCTCGCTGCGGTCGCAGCCCTTGGCGGCGGACTGTGGTGGATGAACGTCTCCCAGGAGACCGACGACGTGCAGGCGACGACGACTGCGCAATCAACTACGGCGCCGACCTCGATCGCCGCGCCCGCACCGCCGTCGCCGAGTACAACGCCTCCGATGGCGTTCCCGGCGAAGGCCGACTACGTCGGCAAAGTGCCGACGGCCGCAGGGGCGATCACGCTGGAGATCGCGGTCAACGGTCCGAAGGCCGTCGCCTACGCCTGTGACGGCAACACCGTCGAGGTCTGGCTGAGGGGCAGCGCCACCGATGGCGCACTGTCGCTCGCCAGCAAGAACGCGTCGAGCCGACTCGAGGGCCGACTCCAGGGCGCGACGGTGGTCGGCACGCTGTGGATCGGCGACAAGAAGTGGGACTTCACCGCGGCGCCGGCCGAGCCGCCGGCTGGGCTGTACGTGTACGAGGACGCGGGAGTGCGCGACAGCTGGATCGTCGACGGCAGTGGAGGCGTCACCGGCGTGCGGCGGCGGGCCGACGGTGCGACGGAGCCCGCCCCCGCACTGTCGATCGACGGCACGACGGTTGTCGATGGCCGCAAGGTCACCGCGATCCGGGTGGAGGGTGACGATGTCATCTGACACGCGCACCAACACCACCGGCGGTGTCGCGGCGCTGGTCGCCGTGCTGATCGGCGCCGCGGTCGCCGTCGGTCTCGGCGCGTTCGGCAAAGTGCATGACCCCCAGTTCTTTTCGATCAACGTGGCGGGGTTTTCGAGCGGCCTGGCGGTGAAGGCCTGGCTGGCGACGCTGGCCGTGGTGTTGGCGCTGTTCCAGTTCGGGTCGGCCTTCGCGATGTACGGGCTACTCTCCCGCGGCAGCGTGCCGTCGTGGATCAGCACCGCGCACGTCTGGTCGGGCCGACTGGCGGTTCTCGCCAGCGTTCCCGTCGCGGTGCACTGCCTGTACGCGCTGGGTTTTCAATCCACCGACACCCGGGTGCTCTTCCATTCGTTGTTCGGCTGCTTCTTCTACGGTGCGTTCGTCACCAAGATGCTGCTGCTCACCAGGAAGGGTCTCGCGCCATGGGTGATTCCGATCGCCGGTGGCCTGGTCTTCTTCGGGCTCGTCTTCATCTGGCTGACGTCGGCGCTGTGGTTCTTCGAGACCAGCGGCGTCCATTTCTGAAACGGGCGTCACGCGCGTGATGCGCAGTCCACAATCCCACTAAGCCCGTTAAACCAACCCCCTTACAGCCCCCCAGCCCGAGCGAAGAGAGTCAGCCATGCACCTCGACGAGATCAGCCAGCCCCGCCGAACCGTGATCGCGGGTGCGGGGCTGGGCCTGGCCGCCACCGCGCTCGCCGCGTGCAGCACCTACGGCAAGAAGCCCGAGGCGGCGCCATCCAGTTCGGCGCCTGCCGAATCACCTGCGTCACCGGGCGCCCCCGCCCCCGCCCCCGCAGCCCTGACGAAGACCGCCGACGTTCCGGTCGGATCGGGAGTGATCGTCGACGACATCGTGGTGACGCAACCGACCGCCGGCGTGTTCAAGGGCTTCTCCTCGGTGTGCCCGCACGCTGGGTGCAACGTATCGTCGGTGGAGAACGGCAACATCGTCTGCCCCTGCCACGGCAGCAGGTTCGACCTTGAGGGCGCCGTGGTCAAGGGCCCCGCCACGAAACCGCTGGAAGCGAAAGCCGTTGCCGTGCAAGGCGATTCCATCGTCGCCGGCTGACGGCGTCCGCATCGGAGCGCTGCCGTCGTGGTGGCACGCCGACGCAGTGGAAGAATCGGTGCGATGAGCACCCGCTGGCAGAACACCGAGGCGCCGAGGGGCGACGACTACGACGCCCGGTGGCGGTCGCTGGCGGCCAGCGGGCAGAGCGTGCACGGGGAGGCCGACCTCGTCGAGGCCATCCTCGGGGAATCGGGCGGCACACGCGTCCTCGACGCGGGCTGCGGCACCGGCCGGGTGGCAATCGAATTGTCGGCACGCGGCTTCTCCGTCGTCGGCGTCGACGCCGACCCTGGGATGCTGACGACCGCCCGCGCCAAGAGCCCCGAACTGCCCTGGATCGACGCGGACCTCGCGGACCTGCCGGAGTCCGTCGGCGCCGGCTTCGACCTGGCGCTCCTGGCGGGCAACGTGATGATCTTCCTGCAACCCGGCACCGAGGCGGCCGTCGTGACCGCCATCGGCGAACGCCTCGTGCCGGGCGGGCTGCTGGTATCCGGCTTCTCGATTCGGCCGGATCGCTTGTCGCTGAAGCGGTATGACGAGTTGACGCAGCGCGTCGGCTTGGAACCCGTGGCCCGGTGGGCCACCTGGAACCGCGAACCGTTCACCGGAGGCGACTACGCCGTGTCGGTGCACCGCAGGCTCGAGCCGTGAACCTCCCGGCACCCGATCCGACCCTCCCGCACCTGAGCGACGTGGTGCCTGCAGTGCTCACCGCGCTGGGCGCCACCGGGTTCGAGAGCCGAATCAGCCTGCCGGACAACGTCGCCGGTGCGTGCGTCCTGTTGATCGACGGGCTTGGCGCCGAACTCCTCGACGCCCACGCCGAGGATGCGCCCGTGCTGGCGGGGTTGCGCGGGCAGACGCTGAGCGTCGGTTTCCCGTCCACCACCGCGGCCGGACTCGCCGCCGTCGGCACGGGCCACCGCTCAGGTGAGCACGGCATGGTCGGATACACCTTCCGGCTGCCCGGCGCCGGCGTCGTCAACGCGCTGAGCTGGCGTCCGCATCCGTGGGGCGCCGACCTTCGCGACACGCAGGAGCCCGAGCGGGTGCAACCCATCCCCACCACGTTCGAGCGGGCGGCGGCGGCGGGAATGGCGGTGAGCGTCGTCAGTGACGCCAAGTTCACCGGCTCGGGGCTGACGCGGGCCGTGCTGCGGGGCGGCCGCTACATCGGTGTGCATGCGATCGGCGACCTGGCCGCCTCGGTTCGGACGGCCGTCGCCGCCGGCGGGTTCTGCTACGGCTACCACGCCGACCTCGACATGGTGGGCCACCTCTACGGCCCCGGTTCGGAGGCGTGGCGCATGCAGTTGCGGCAGGTCGACCGGCTCGTCGAGTCGGTGGTCGAGGGATTGCCGCCCGGCGGTCTGCTCGCGGTGGTGGCCGACCACGGCATGGTCGCGGTCAGTGCGGGCGACGCAGTGGACGTCGACACTCACCCCGAGCTCCTCGAGGGCGTCGCGGCGGTCGGTGGCGAGCCCCGCGCACGCCACGTCTATGTGGAGGACGGCGCGGCCGACGACGTCCTCGCCGCGTGGCGCGCGACGCTGGCCGACCGCGCCTGGGTGGTGCCACGGGACGAGGCGATCGCCGCGGGCTGGTTCGGCGCGCGGGTCGCCGACGGCATGCGCTCCCGCATCGGCGACGTGGTCGCGGCCGCACGCGGGAGGTCGGTCATCGTGCGCCGGACGGTGGAGCCGATCGAGTCGTCCCTCGTCGGGCACCACGGGTCGCTCACCACCGCCGAGCAGCGCGTCCCCTTACTGCTCGCGTACGGCTGACCGCACCTCCGTTAACGTCAACGCCCGTGATCGTGCTGCTGCCGCCGTCGGAGACCAAGCGTGCCGGAGGTGACGGACCGCCACTGCGCATCGACGCGCTCGGCTCCCCCGAGCTCGGATCGTTGCGCGCGGACCTCGTCGACGAGTTGATCGCACTGTCCGGCGACCGCGCCGCCTGCCGGAAGGCGCTTGGCATCTCCGCGTCACAGGATGCCGAGATCGACCGCAACGCCGCGCTCCGCAGCGCCCCGACGCTGCCCGCGATCCATCGCTACACGGGGGTGCTCTACGACGCCCTCGACATCGAATCGCTGCGTGGCGCAGCGGCTTCGCGGGCCCATGCGCGTCTGGCGGTCGGTTCGGCGTTGTTCGGACTGCTGCGCGCCGACGACCCGATCCCCGCCTACCGGCTGTCGGCGACCTCGAAGATTCCCGGCCGACCGACCCTGGCCGCGCGGTGGCGACCGTTGCTCGAACCCGAGCTCGCCGCGCTGGCGCGCGACGAGCTCCTCGTCGACCTGCGCTCCGGATCGTACGCAGCGCTGGGACGCGTCCCCGGCGCCGTGACGGTCGACGTCCTCGCCGAGCACGCCGACGGGCACCGCACGGTGGTCAGTCACTTCAACAAGGCGCACAAGGGCAAGCTGGCACGGGTGCTGGCGGGTTCGCGATCCGAGCCGACCGACGCCGCCGGGGTGGCGGCAATCGCGCGCCGCGCCGGCCTGCGTGTCGAGCGCCGCGGCAACGACGTGACCGTGGTGGTGCCGGCTTAGGCCGTTGGCGCCTGGCCCGTCATGTCGGGCGCAGGCTGGTCCCAATGGTCGGCGTTGACGGCGCCTTGCCATGGGCGGCGGCGCACCGGCCCGTGCCTGCCCTTCGGCCAACCCACCACGACGTGGCCGGCGAGCATCCAGTCGTCCGGCACGCCAACGGCCTTGCGCAGCAACGCCTCACCGCCGTACGAAGCCCAACTGGTCAGGCAGGCGCCCAGGCCCTGGGCACGTGCGGCCAGCAGGAAGTTCTGCATCGCCGGGAAGATCGAGCCACCCAGCAGCTGGTCGGACGCCAGCCGCAGGCGCTGCTGAGCGAACAGGATCGAGGTGAATTCACCCGCCCGGTCGTGCAGCTCGTAGGTGGCGCGGTTGTCGCGGGCGCGGCGGGACTGGTCGTCGGCGGCGGGCCGGGTGAGGCTGTATGCCTCCTCGATCACCGTCAACGCCTGGGCCGCAGCCTCGGCGACCACGGCGCGCTGCTCGGGTGACCGCAGCACGACGAACCGCCAGGCCTGCGCATTCGCACCCGACGGCGCCCAGGTCGCGGCCTCGAGGCAGCGCGCCAGCACGGCGGTATCGACCGGTTCGTCGCTGAACCGGCGAATCGTGCGGGCGGTCGACATCACCTCCCACACGTCGTCGCTCGACCCCCGCACGGTCACAACGTCCCGAACAACTCGATCGAGTTACCGTCGGGATCGGCGATGAACATCCAGCCCATTCCCGGAACCGGAGCGAATTCGGTTGGCGGCTCCACGATTTCGTAGCCGGCGGCCTCGATTTTGGCGGCAGCGTCACGCAGGTTCTGAATTCCGATCGTGAAGTAGCGTAGGCCTGCCTGTGCCCGACCTCCCCCTGGCGTCGGCGGCTGGGGCGGAGGCGTCGTGTAGGTGACGAGCTTGATGACGCTTGCGCCGAGGGTGTACCGCCGTTGCGAACCGTCGGCGAACTCGATCTCACCTTGCGGTTCCAGTCCGAGGAAGTCTTCGTAGAACGCGACCATCGCGTCCAGGTTCGTGGTCACCAGCCCGATCTCGACGGCGGGGGTCAACAGGTCCAGTTTCATCGTCACCTCGGGTTGGTTCGGCGTTCCGGCGGCAGCCTCGAGAGCACGCGCGCTGCGAGGTTGCTCACAATATGATGACCAGGCTCGCATTACGCCTCGCCACGCCCTGCCCCGACCCGGTGACCGACGCGGCCCGTTTGGCCGCATCGGACGCGGTCTGACAGACTGGTCGGTGAGGGGAGTATTCCTTCGTCGCGGCGTCGTCATCACGTTGTCCATCAATGGGCAGCCGGTTCCGCGGGCCGCATCCTGCGGCGGCAGAGACCTCGGCCGTTTTTCGACGCCCGGAGGCCCTCTAAATGCAGGTAACCCAACTCGAGTGGATCGTCACCCTTGGTGTGACGATCGCCGTGCTGCTGTTCGACGTCGTGGTCATCGGCCGACGTCCGCACGAGCCCTCGAAACGCGAGCTCATCGGCGCGCTGTCGGTCTACATCGGACTCGCAGTCGCGTTCGGAGTGTGGGTCTGGTTCTTCCACGGCAGCCAGTTCGGGGTGGAGTTCTTCGCCGGCTGGCTCACCGAATACAGCTTGTCGGTCGACAACCTGTTCATCTTCCTGATCATCATGGCCAGCTTCAAGGTGCCGAAGAAGTATCAGCAGCAGGCCCTACTGGTCGGCATCATCCTGGCGCTGATCTTCCGCGGCATCTTCATCGCGCTGGGCGCGGTGGCGATCAACCAGTTCTCCTGGGTGTTCTACGTCTTCGGCGCGTTCCTGGTGTACACCGCAGTCACACTCGTCCGCGACACCGACCACGACGACGACGCCGAGAACTTCGTGGTGCGCTTCGCGCGCAACCACTTGAGCCTCACCGACAAGTGGGACGGGCTCAAGCTGTGGATCAGGGAGAACGGCAAGCGGCTGATGACGCCGATGTTCCTCGTCATCGTCGCGCTGGGCACCACCGATCTGCTCTTCGCACTGGATTCCATCCCCGCGATCTACGGCCTGACCCAAGAGCCCTACCTGGTGTTCACCGCGAACGTGTTCGCGCTGATGGGGTTGCGCCAGCTGTACTTCCTGTTGGGCGACATGCTCAAGCGGCTGGTCTACCTGTCGCAGGGCCTCGCCTTCATCCTGGCGTTCATCGGCGTGAAGCTCGTCCTGCACGCGCTGCACGAGAACGAGGTGCCGTTCATCAACGGCGGCGAGCCAGTGCACGTGCCCGAGATTCCCACCCTGCTCAGCCTGGGGGTCATCGTCGTGACGCTGCTCATCACCACAGCCGCCAGCCTCTACAAGACGCGGCGCGACGACAAGAAGGCCGAGCCGACGCCTGCGCCCGCCGAGGCCGAGTAGGGGAACCCTCCGAGACCGATGCGGATGGATCCGGTCGGTGCGATGGTTGCAGATCGTATCCATCGAATCACCGGAGCGGAGCGGTCATGACGTCGGTTGCGGGTTACCACGACGGTGAGCTGGCGGTCCAACGGAGGGCGGGCGTCACGGGTGCTGCCGGACGGTTGGCCGGAATGGTCGGCGCGGGAGTACTCGGTGGTGGAATACCGCAGTTCCTCGCGGGTCGCACGTTCGCCGCGCTCAGTGCCCGCGACGACGAGGGCACGCTGTGGACGTCGCCGTTGATCGGCGCACCGGGATTCCTCGATGCGGCCGGACCGACCACGCTGGCGATCCACTACGACTTTCCGCCGTCCGACCCGTTGTATGACGTTGCCGCGGGACAAGAGGTCGGGTTGGTCGTGATGGAGTTCGCCGCGCGGCGGCGGGTGCGGATCAACGGCACCCTGGCGGCGCGGCGCGACGGGACGTTGACCGTGGACGTCGAGCAGGCGTACGGCAACTGTCCGCAGTACATCCATCGACGGCAGACGGCGCCTGGCACATCGTCGGACTCGGCCGCCAGGACGGGTACGACGCTCGCGCCGGTCGACATCGCCCAGATTCGGTCGGCCGATACCTTCTTCCTCGGCACCTCGCATCCGACCCGCGGCGTGGATACCTCGCACCGCGGTGGCACACCCGGATTCGTGCGCGTCGACGACGGCGGGCTGTGGTGGCCGGACTACCCCGGCAACAACATGTTCAACAGCCTCGGGAACATCGCCGAAGACCCAACGGCCGCACTGCTGTTCGTCGACTTCACCACGGGCGCCGCCCTGCACCTGACGGGCACGGCCGAGGTCGTCTGGACGCAGCACGCGGTTGCAGGGGACGACGGCGGCACCGGCCGCCGCGTCCAGTTCACCCCCACGCGGTTCGTCGCCCGAATCGCATCGGTGCACTCCGACGACGTCGAGGCGTACCGCGACAACCCGCCGCTCACCACCCTGGAGGCATGACGATGACCGAGTCCCGCCCGCCGTTCCCTCCCTTCGACCTCGAGGGCGCCATCACCAAGGTGCAGGCCGCCGAGGACGCCTGGAACACTCGCGACCCGCACCGCGTCAGCCTCGCCTATACGCCAGACTCGGTCTGGCGCAACCGCGATCAGTTCGTCACCGGGCGAGCCGAGATCGTCGAATTCCTCACCGCCAAGTGGGAAAGGGAACTCGACTACGTTCTTCGCAAGAGCCTCTGGGGATTTCGCGGGAACCGGATGGCGGTGCGCTTCCAGTACGAGTGGCACGACCACGCCGGCCAGTGGTACCGCAGCTACGGCAACGAGCTCTGGGAGTTCGACGACAACGGCCTGATGCGACGACGCGAGGCAAGCATCAACGACGTCGTCATCACCGAGGCCGACCGACGCTACTTCGGTCCACGGCCCGACGACGAGCGCGGCGAAGGGCACGACATCCCGCTGCAGTGACCATCGCCTGACCGGCCCGACTTGCCGACCTTCGGGACAGCCCGGAAGATCCGTGTCAATGGACGCGAACTCGGCGGGCGAACTCTCGAAACTGGACGCCATCGGACAGGCGGCGCTCGTCGCAGGCGGTGAGGTCACCGCGGCCGAACTCCTCGACGCGGCCATCAGCCGACTCGACGCGGCGCGCGGGCTGAACGCGGTGATCACCGACCTGTTCGACCGCGGTCGGGCGCAGGCCGCCGCCCTCGACGAAGCGGGCACGCTGCGCAACGGAGCCGCCGGACCACTGGCGGGCGTGCCGTTCCTGCTCAAGGACCTCGGCTCGTCGCTGGCGGGAACACCCGAGGCGATGGGCTCGCGCGCGCTGCGCACCCACGTGGCATCCGAAACGGCGTGGATCGTCGACCGCTACCTGGCGGCCGGTCTGGTGGTGTTCGGGAAGACCAACACGCCCGAGTGGGGCAACCACTGCACCACCGAGCCGTCGCTGTTCGGGCCCACCGTCAACCCGTGGTCGCCCAGCATCACACCGGGTGGGTCGAGCGGCGGGTCGGCGGCTGCCGTGGCGGCAGGCGTGGTCCCCGCCGCGTCGGGTGGCGACGGCACCGGCTCGATCCGGGTGCCTGCCTCGTGCTGTGGACTGGTCGGGCTGAAGCCACGTCGTGGCCGCACGTCGTTCGCGCCGAGTGCGGGCCAAGGCATGGAGGGTCTGGTCAACGGGCACGCGTTGACCCGCACCGTCCGCGACAGCGCTGCGCTGCTGGACGCCGTCACGGGATCCGCACCGGGCGACCCCTACTCGGCCCCGCTCCCCGACCGGCCGTTCCTGGGCGCGATCGCGGAAGTTCCTGCCGCACAGCGCATCCTGACGACGACGGATTCTCCGTTCCCAGGAACTCCGACGCACCCCGACGTCGCGGCGGCCGTCGAGTCGGTGGCTCGGCTGCTGGACGGACTCGGGCACCACGTGGACACCGGGGCGCCGACCATCGATCCGGATGAGGTCGCCGACGCGATCGCCGTCCTGCACACCGTCAGCAACGCGCAACTGCATGCGTTCGCCACCGAACATCTGGGCCGCGAGCCGCACGAGGACGAGTTCGAGCCGAGCACGTGGGTGATGGTCCGCGAGGGGTTCACCACCACCGGCGTCGCGTACGCGGAGGCGATCGGCGCGGTGCACGCCCAGACTCGCCGATTCGCCGCAGGCATGTCCGACCACGCCGTGCTGTTGGTGCCCACGCTGCTCACTCCCCCGCCGCCGTATGCGCTGCTGGATCAGCCCCGCGGCACGACGCGGAAGTTCTTCGACGTCGAATTCGCCACGACCGGGTGGACCACCCTGGCGAACGTCACCGGATGGGCTGCGATCTCGCTGCCGCTCGGGGTCAGTTCGGAGGGACTGCCGATCGGCGTCCAGTTGATGGCGCCCGACGAGACGGTGTTGCTGCAACTCGCCCGCCAGCTCGAGGTGGCCGCACCGTGGGCCGACAGGCTGCCACCCGGCTGGGTCGGCGCTTAGCAGCGGGTCACTCGGATCCAGCGAGCCGATCCAGGAACAGCGTCGCCGCCAGGAGATCGGCGCTGCCGCCCATCGCGAGACCGTGCTGGGCGGCCTCCCGGCACAACGCCTCCAGCCGCGCTCGTCCCTCGTCCGTCCCGCACCCACCCGCCTGCACGACGTCCGCCGCACGGCGATTGACCAGGCGCAAAGCCTCGGCACCGCCGCGGCGAACGACGCCGGTGTCGTCCAAGGTGGCCATGATCGCGATCAGCGCATTGAGCGCGACGGTTTCTCCCGTCTCGCCGCGGCGCCGGCTCGCCCGCAGCGCCGGCAGCCCGATGCGGATGACGTGCGGGAAGCCGCCCCTCGCCTCTCCGACCGCTCCACGCGTGGCGCGCCGCGGCGCGCAGGGATGCAGCGTCCGGGCCACCAGCGCAGCGAAACTCGCTGCGGATTCGGCTCCCTCGGTGACGGCCGCGCCCGCCGACAACAGGCCGAGCGTCCAGAGCGCACCACGATGGGTTCCCACGCTGCGGGTCACGTCGGCGATGCGTCGTTCGCCTGCCCGCCCGATCGCGCCGAACCGGTCGCGCAGAGCGGGGCCGAGGGGCAGCGTCCGCGCGGCTTCTGCGCACTGCCGCAACGGTTCTCGCAAGGCTTCGGCGGCGGAGTCGGGATGGCCCGCGCGGCCGTCCACCAGGCCGGGGCGCAACGGCGTGAGCCGCGCCGCGGTGCGCAGCGCGACTACGGCAGCCTCGGCGATGTGCACCGACGGAACGGGCGGACGCACATCGAACCCGGAGGCGTACCCGTCGATCAGCTCGTTCGGCGGCATCATGGGTTTAGACGATGCGCTATGCGGCGCTCGGCGTCATTGGGGCTGCCAACACCATCGGATACCGGCTAGCCGGTACTGCCGTCCCAACCCAACTCATTCGGAGCCGACGGGTATCCGCGCGGTGATCGTGGTTCCGCGACCCGGCGAGCTGGTCACGTCCAGGGCTCCCGAGACCGCCTCCACCCTGTCCTTCAACCCGATGAGTCCGGTACCCCCACCGGGGGTCGCCCCGCCGACGCCGTCGTCGGCGACCTCGAGATGAAGCACGTCGCCGTCCAACGCGGCCCGCACCGTGACCTCGGACGCCTCGGCATGCTTGGCGGCATTCGTCAGCGATTCGGCGATCACGTAATAGGCTGTGGCCTCCGCGGATTCGGGCAGGCGCCGGTCGACGCCGAGCTCAAGTCGCACCGGAACGACCGAGCGTCTGGCGAGGGTCTTGATCGCTGGCCCCAGCCCGCCCTTCGACAGGATCGCCGGGTGGATCCCGCGGGACAGCTCCTGCAATTCGGTGTAGAGGTCTGCCATGCCGTTGACCAGGTTGTCGAGTTGCTGTCGAACGGTGTGCTGCTCCTCGGGAATCGACGCCTCGAGCGCGCGTAGCCCGAGGCCGAGCGACACGATGCGCTGCTGCGCTCCGTCGTGCAGATCACGTTCGATGCTGCGGCGGGCCTGGTCGGCGGCTGCGACGATGCGCGCCCGCGAGGCCTTCAGTTCGGCGCGGGTTTCGGCATTGGAGATCGCGGTGCCCACCAGATCCGCGAAATCGCATACCCGTGCTTCGGTTTCGTCCGGCATCGGCTCCGGGTGCGTCGAGCCGACGATCAGGGCGGCGCGGGTGGTTCCCCCGACGTTGACGGGCGCACCCACCCCGCTGCGCAATCCGAGCGCGCGCAGGCGGGCGGCGACGGACCCGTCGACGTCGGTGTAGTCGTCGATGCGGGCGGTCTGTCCGGTTCGGCGAATTCGGACGGCGATGCTGTCACCGTCGAGCGGAAGTCGTTCTCCCACCTTCAGTTTCTCCTGCGCCGCAGAGTCGTGAGCGGCCAGCACGGTGCAGTGTCCATCGGCGTCGAACGTGGACAGGGTGACGTGCTCGACGCCCAGGCCTCGCGCCAGCTCGGTCACCGCGGTGGGATAGACGTCGGCGGGGTCGCCGTCGCGCGCGACCAGGGTGGCCACTCGTCGCAACGCCGCCTGCTGGGTGGCCAGCGCGTCGGCCTCCCGACGGCGCTGCTCCGACTCGGCAGCGCGCAGCCGCGCCTGGCCGGCCAGCACGTTGGCCAGCAGCGCCAGTGGCAGGAAGACGAACAGGGCGGGTGCCAGACTGTCGCCGCCCTCGAGATGGAAGTACAGGTAGACCACAGCGCTCACCAGCGAGGTGGCCAGTGCGAGACCGAAGCTCCAGCCCGCGGAGACGACCAGCACGCCGAGCAGGAAGATCGCCCCGAACGCGTTCTCGGGTGCGACCCGCTTCAACTGCAACACCAGCAGGGTCTCGCCGACGATGAACGCCAGCGCCACGACGATGCCCCAGCCGAGCGGACGGGCGGTCGGTCGCAGCACGACGGCGAGCAGCCTGCTGCGCAGCGACCGTCGGCTGCGCTCCTGGCCCGTGGCGGTGTCCGCTGGCTCTGTCATCGCACCGGAATGCTAGTTGGTGGGCGATCGACGCCAGATTCCTGCTAGCAGTAATGCCCCGGATCGGCCATTCTGCGAAACTCGGTGGATGTGGGACTCGGGATATCTGCCGTGCGCTGTCTGATCGTCGACGACAGCGCGAACTTCCGCGACGCCGCGAGCAGCATGCTCGAGCGCGCGGGGATTTCCGTGGTCGGAGTCGCCTGCAACAGCGCAGAGGCGTTGTCGCAATACCGGGACCTCCGACCGGACGTCACGCTGGTGGACGTCGACCTCGGCGCCGAGAGCGGGTTCGACGTGGCGGTAGCGCTGGACGCCGCGGAATCGCCTGCGCCATCGGTGATCCTCATCTCGACCCATTCCGAGCAGGACTTCGCCGACATGATCAATTCCAGTCCCGCACTGGGATTCCTGCCGAAGTTCGCGCTGTCGCCCGGGGCGATCAGAGACCTGCTCGCCGAAAGGGCGTGAGGCGCTCAGAGCGCGTCGAGATACATGATCACCGCGCGCACGCGACGGTGGTCATCGCCCGTCTCCGGGAGGTTCAGCTTCGTCAGGATGCTGCGCACGTGCTTCTCCACGGTTCCCTCGGTGACCCAGATGCGCCGCCCGATACCCGCGTTGGACAGGCCTTCCGCCATCAACGTGAGCACCTCGCGCTCGCGGCTGCTGAGGGCGGCGAGTGGATCGTTGCGCCGCCGCGCCGAGACCAGTTCGGCGACCAGGGCGGGATCGACGACCGAAGCGCCGTTGGCGATGCGCCCGACGGTGTCGACGAAGTCCGCGACGTCGGTGACGCGGCTCTTCAGCAGATAACCGATCGACTGGCCGCCCGCCAGGAGCTCCATCGCGTGGTCGACGTCGACGTGAGCAGACAGGACCAGAATGGCGATGTCCGGCCATTCCCGCCGGATGGTCTTGGCCGCATCGAGCCCCTCGGTGGCGTGATTCGGTGGCATCCGGATGTCGACCACGACGAGCCCGGGTTGCAGGTCGCGGACCGCGTCGAGTAGCTCGGTTGCGTCGCCGGCCTGACCGACGACGTCGAACCCGGATCGCGCCAGCAGGCTGGACAACCCCTCGCGGAGCAGAACGTCGTCATCGGCGACGACCACGCGTACGGCACTCATTCCGACGATTCTCGCATCCGCGGGTTTCGGGCTCACCGGCTAGCAGGACTAGCCGATGGCGGTCCCCCGATCACGAGGCGTTCCGCGCCGCAGCCAGTCTCGCCATGGTGGGCGCACAACCCTTGAGCCAGAACGAGTTCAAGCTCGACCTCGGCAAGCACAGCGTCGTGCGCGCATTGACTCTGGCCACCGGCGCGGCGTGACGCAAGGATCTTGGCCAGCCGCTGAGCCGGGCGAACAGGTGAAAGGCCGCGGCGTGCCCGCACGCTTCGGTGAAGATGGGAGCATGGCTCCTCGCTCCACTGCTCCTGCGACGGCCCCACCTTCCGGCGCGAACACCGTCTCCCGTTGCGTCGCGTTTCTCGTCTATGACGGGGTGACCCTGTTGGACGTCGCGGGTCCGGCGGAGGTGTTCAAGACGGCGAACAGGTTCGGTGCCAATTACCAGATCGTGCTGGTGTCGCCGACGGGTGAGGACGTCACGTCGAACCTCGGGTTCGGGGTCGCAGTCGATGGCGCCGTTTCATCCGAGGACGCGCCGGACACATACCTGGTGCCCGGCGCCGACCACATTCCGCGGACGCCTGTGCCCTCGGCTCTGGCGCAAGCCGCGCTCATGCCGGCATCCGGAGCGCGGCGCGTCGCGTCGATCTGCACCGGCGCGTTCATCCTTGCCGCTGCCGGCCTCCTCGCCGGCAAGCGGGCCACCACGCATTGGAAAGTCACACGCGAACTCGCGAACCGATGCCCGACCTGCCGCATCGAGCCAGACGCCATCTACGTTCGTGACGGCAGCACGTACACGTCGGCGGGCGTGACCGCCGGAATCGATCTGGCTCTCGCGCTCGTCGAAGAGGACCACGGGCCGGACTTGACGCGCGACGTCGCCCGCGCGCTGGTGGTGTACATGCAGCGTTCGGGTGGCCAGTCGCAGTTCTCCGCTCCGCTGCAAGGGCCGCCGCCGCGTTCTCCGGCTCTGCGGAGTGTCACCGACTTGGTGACGGCGAATCCACAGGCAGACCATTCACTCACCGAGCTGGCGAAGCACCTCAACGTGAGCACCCGTCACCTCACCCGGCTCTTCCACGACGAACTCTCCATCACGCCGGCCCGGTATGTGGAGAACATCCGCTTCGACATGGCCAGGGCGCATCTCGACCAAGGACACACCGCGACACGAGCAGCGGAGCTCGCCGGATTCCCCAGCTACGAAAGCATGCGACGGGTGTTCGCGAGAGAGCTCGGGATCAGCCCCGTGGCGTACCAGCGTCGGTTCACCACAGCTCGCCGCGCGAGTTCTGGTTAGCACGTGAGCCTTTGACGATCCGCCGTCAGCTGTCCAGGAACGTTACGTTCGCCTCAACCGGATTGCGCGGTACGACGAGGTTGTTTCCGGCGAAGGCGGGATCCGGGTAACCGATCGCCAGACCGCAGAGCACCATCTGGTCGTCCGGTATGTCGAGCTGAGCCCGCACGACATCGGGGTACTCCGCGATCGACACCTGCACACAGGTACCAAGACCACGGTCAGTCAAGGCCAACAGCAGCGTCTGCAGAAACATGCCCACGCCTAGGCTGTCGACGAGCCCCAGATCGCGGTGCATGCAGACCACGGCGCCCACGGGAGCGCGGAAGAACTCCCAGTTGCGCAGCCGAGCCAGCCGCCGGGCCTCCGCGTCGTGCCGGGCTATGCCCATGGAGCCGTACACCAATGCACCGAGTTCTTGGCGCAGCGGGAGGAAGGACTCCGGAAGGCCGGTGGTCTCAGGAAATCCGGCCGATGCCGCTTCGAGAAGGGCCTCGACCAGCCGATCGCGGCGTGGCCCCGATGTGACGAACAGCCGCCACGGCTGCACGTTCGAGTTCGACGGAGCTCGCATCGCAACGGTCAGCGCCTCCTCGATGAGTTCACGGGGCACGGGTTTGTCGCGCAGGAACATGCGGGTCGACCGGCGGTTCCGTACGACCTCCTCGAAATCGGTCATGATCGTGGTGGCACGAGGAGCATCGGCCGCTCAGGGGCGGACATCATCGACCTTGAGTCGTTCGCCGGTGGTGGAGATGAAGACGACCAGCAGTTTGGCCGGTTCGGTCGCGCTGGCGTTCTCGGTCGCCAGGTGGTGTGCGCCCGGCGTTTCGGACCAGTTCTCGCCTTGGTGGTAGACGTGCGCGGGCTCGCCCTCGAGCTGGCTGTTGACCGTGCCCTCAAGCACATACGCGTAGACGAAGGCGTCGCCATGGCGGTGGGGCATTGCACGCGCCGCAGGCGGGAAGGTCACGATCGCCGATGTGAAGGTTTTGTCCGCGACGTTCGGAAGCGCCTGTTGGTAGAGAGGCGCCAGTGTCTCCACCGGGGGTGCCGAGGCAGTGTCTGCCGCAGGGTCGGCCGCAGAAGCGCCGCAGCCGGCTATGAATGCGGCGACAGCGGAAGTGAGTAGACCAGTGGTGAAACGCGCGGCGATCATCGACGTTCTCCTTCTTCATGTCCTGCAATCTGGATGATGGTTTTCCCGGGGATGCGTCGGCGACGGGCGAACGCGTCGACCGTTTCGGCGAGGGGCCGCACGGCGCCGACAATGGGCTTGATCCGGCCGTCCCGCACTCGCTCGGCCAGGGCGCCAAGCTGCGCGCGGTCGGGTTCGACGACGAAGAAGACTGCGCGTCCTTCCTTGGGCTGCACCGTCGGTGCCATGGCGATGCTCACCAGGGTGCCGCCGGGGCGTACCAGCGTGGTTGACCGCTCGAGGACCTCGCCGCCGACGACGTCGAAGACCACGTCGACGTCGCCAATGTCCTCCAACGAGTCGGCATTGAGATCGAGGAACTCGTGGGCACCGAGGCCGAGCACGAGTTCGCGGTCCTCGGCCCGTCCGGTGCCGATCACGCGGGCACCCACCTCGCGTGCTAGTTGGACGGCGATCGACCCCACACCGCCGGCCGCCCCGTGCACGGCGATGCTCTGGCCGGCGGCAAGGCCGGTATGGATGAATAGTCCTTGCCAGGCGGTCAGCCCCGAGATCGGCAGGGCTGCTGCCACGGTGTGGTCGATGTCGGCGGCCAGAGGCGCGAGGTTGCGCGCCTCCACGGCGGTGTATTCGGCCAGCGAACCGTTACGCGCCCAGTCGGTGAGGCCGAACACCCGTTGTCCCACTGTCAGACCCGTTGTGCCGTAACCCAAGTCGACAACGACTCCGGAAAGTTCGTGGCCGGGAACGCTTGGCGTTCTGTCGCGGCCGGCCCGGTCGGTCCAGGTGGCGGGCCACTCCAGTTCGCCTGGCGTGAAGCCGGCGGCGTGGACGGCAACGATGACGTCGTTCTCGGCGGCGTGCGGGTAGGGCAGTTCGGACAGCGTGAGCCCACCGACTCCGGCGTCACGGTCTTGGACGGTAATCGCTTGCATTTGAGGTCCTTTCATAGGGATTCGCAAATCGCGGAAGTGCGCCGAAGGGTTTGGTCGGGCCGGGAGTGGAGATTCCGAGCGGCGCGGAATGTCGCGAGCAGGGATATCGCTCCGATGAACGAGATGTACAGATAGCTCGTGGTCTGCAGTCCCCACGATGGGGCCGAGAGCCCGGCGGCGAGAGATGGAAGGCCAAGGGCCGCATAGCTGATCACGAAGGCAGCGGAAAAGACTTCCGATCGCGACTTCGCGGTGGTGGCTGCGCTGATGCTGCGGAGCGTTCCGTTGAACGTCAGGCCGACGCCCAGCCCGGAGGCGATTGATCCGCCGATGAATACCGACGGGGACGCGAGGACCAGGGCAATGGCCAAACCTCCAGCTCCCAGCGACAGCAGGACCGCTCCCAGCGCGGTGGCGTCTCGAGCGGGACGTCGCACGGCCCACAGTCCGCCAATGCTGTTGGCGATGAACAGCACTGTGATGCTGAGACCACCCGCGGCGCCGAACCCGAGGTGCAGAACATCGCGCATCAGCGACGGTGCGAGTGCGAGGAACAGTCCGGTGACCGACCACCCCGCGATGATCGCGGGAAGCGCGGCCAGAAACGTCCGCCGCGTTTCGGGAGGAACTCCGATACTCGGGCGCAGCGGGGCACGTCCCTCTGCACGCCGCAGGGCCGTCTCAGGGATCGCGAGCACTAGCGCCGCCAGTACCACGAACGCCAACGTGAGCGTCGGAAAGAGCTCCGCATCCGGACGAGGGCTCACCTGAACGAGCAACCCGGCCAGACCTCCGCCGACGGCCAGCCCCAAGCTTGTGCCAACGGCGGTCATCGTCGGCCCCATATGCGGGCGGCCCTCGGGGGACAACTCGACCAGCCCGGCGGCCAGCGCACCTGTCGCCGTACCGGTTGCGATGCCCTGCACCACCCGGGCCAGCACCAGCCAGAAGACTCCGCTGGCCGCCCAGAAGATCACCGTCCCGGCCGCGGCCACCAGAAGGGCCGCCACCAGCACCGGACGTCGCCCGAGGTGGTCACTGAGTGATCCCACCGTCAGCAGGGCAGCGACCAATCCGGCTACGTATACGGCGAAGACCACCGTCAGCATCGTCACCGAAAGGCCCCACCTCGCCAGATACACCGGATAGATCGGCGATGGTGCACTCGTCGCTGCCATCAGCACTACGTTGGCGAGGACGAGCACGCTGAACGAGACACCTCGACCGAGGCGACGGCCTCCCGTGAAACCACTTGCCGTATTCATCGTCATCCCAATGCCTTTGCCGGTCAGCTCGGCCAGGGCGAGCCGAGCATGCGCTCGACGGTGGTGGTGCGCCGAAAACCGGGGATGAAGTGCTCCAGAACGTCGGAGTTGACGGTTCCGTTGGTGGTTTCGGGGCGGTTCTTGAACCCGTCGAAGTAGGCCTGCAGGAACTCGTTCTTGAAATCGCCGCGTGGGTGAGCGGCGAGGATTTCGGTCACCTGGTCGGTGTGCAGGCTGTCGAGGCCGAAACCGATGACATCGGTCAGCACACCGAGATACGTGGCGGCGATCTCCGGGCCCATATGGTCCGGAATCCCCGGTGTGGTGTGCAGCGCGATGGCCGTCCACACGGTGTCCGCGGCAGTGGTGGAGAAACCACGCTCCAGCAGGAACTTGCGCGCATGATCTGCCCCGTCGACTTCGAAACGTTGTTCGGCATTGGAAAACGGCGTCGCGAGACCGGTGTCGTGGAACATGGCGGCCAGGTAGAGCAGTTCGGGATCCGGTTTCACGCCGAGCCGGTGAGCATGGATCTGGCCGAAAAGGTAAACCCTGCGGGAGTGGTGGTAGATGAGCGGGCTGGTGGTCTCCTGGAGGAAGCGAGTCGCTTCGGCGACCGCCTCGGTCTGCGGAACCTCCACACCCGCAATGTTTTCGGACATGATCTCTGCGCCTTCTGTTCGTGATTTCGGATTGTCTGCCATCCATGCTCGCGCTGACGATGCGTCCAGCGCTGCCTTCGTCTGGCCAGGAATCCCTCAAATCTGGACAGCGAGCCGCGTTACCACCCGACGAGACGCAGTTCGCGAAGGCAACACTCATCGGCTGGCGTCGCGGAGGTGCGCCAGGCGCAGGAAATATAGCCGGTAGTCTTTGCGCTGCAACAGATCTGGTGATTTGGCTGAAATCTTCGTAGGCTGCACCGCCGACATCGCCGGGCAGCACGGATTGGGGCGCACCGCGCAGCGGCGGATTTAGGCGCTATCCGCGCGCTGCTGAATTCGCCGCATCCACCACGTCCGCTGCGGGTGCCGAACCAACTCCATGTCCACGTGCTGAGGCTGGGCCACGCCGAGCTCGACGACCTTGTCGGCGGCCAGTTCCCGGACTCGAGCGTCCGGTGCGAGCAACGCCTCGTCCCACGCCGCCACGTCACGCCAGTCCTCGATGCCGAACCCGTCGGCGGCACTGCGCAGGACCTCACCGAGTTCGCCGTCGAGCAGCTGTCGGAGCGAGTCGGCCCCGTGGCTCGGGTTGGCGATCATCCACGAGTGGTAGGCCCTCGGCACCTGGTAGAGCGTCGCGTCCGCCTCCTCGGCGATGTCGCGTGCGCTGTCGAAGGGCACCACCATGTCCTTTTCGCCGTGCAACACCATCGTCGAGACGTGGTGCTCCCGCATCGCGTGCAGCAACGGCGTGTAGTCGCCGGACTGGATGATCGCGCGGGCCGCACCCGTCACCCCCGAAGGGCGCCGGACGTTGCCGATCATCACCGACGCCAGCATCCGCATGTAGCGGCTGCGCTCCGCGATGTCCAACCGGTACGCATCGAGGTCGAGGGCCATCCCCAGGAGTGCCCGCATCGCCTGCCGTGGCGAGCGCAACACCGAAGACACCGCTCGGTCGAACGACGCCCCCGCGGCGGCGTCGAACAGCACCGCGGCCAACACTCGATCGGGTGCGACGGCAGCGAGCTGGATCGCCATCCGGCCGCCCATCGAATGGCCGGCGACGACGGCCTGCCGAATGCCGAGCGCGTCCAGCGTGCGCACCGTCAGATCGACGCGGTCGGCGAACTCGCCCGCGTCGCGCGGCAGGTTTCGGGTGTCACCGTGGCCCGCCGCGTCGATCGCCACGACCAGAAAGCCGAGCCCCGCGAACCGGCTCAGCATGCGCACATATGCTCGCCGGCTCAGCGCCAGGCCGTGCATGAACACCAGCGGAACGCCCCGCCCGCCGACCGAAACACCGACCTGGTGCCCGTCGTCGAGCACGAGGACGTGGTGAGTCAGCCGGATCCGCCGATCCGTCTGGCTCGGGATCAGCGAACTTCCCTCTCGCATGGCGCTAGGGTTGCCACCAATCGGCCATGCAAACGCCCCGATCGGAGCGCCAACCCGGTCAGGCTGGCAAACCCTCCGTGCGACACTTTCACCATGGTCATGCCAATCGCCCGCCCCAAGCTCGAAGGCAACGTCGCCGTTGGGGAAGATCGTCAGATCGGGTTCGCCGAGTTCGGCGACCCGCAGGGCCGCGCCGTGTTCTGGCTGCACGGCACCCCCGGCGCGCGTCGACAGATTCCCACAGAGGCCCGCGTCTACGCCGAACTCGAGCACATCCGGTTGATCGGGATCGACCGGCCGGGCATCGGTTCGTCCACGCCGTTCCAGTACTCCAACGCGCTGGCGTTCGCCGATGATCTGCGGACCATCGCCGACGTCCTCGGCATCGACGAGATGGCCGTCATCGGATTGTCCGGCGGCGGGCCTTACGCGCTCGCCTGCGCCGCTGCGATGCCGGAGCGCGTCGTGGTGACCGGAGTCCTCGGCGGTGTCGCCCCGGCGAAGGGGCCGGATGCAATCAGCGGCGGAGTGATGGCCATCGGATCCGCGGTGGCGCCCCTGATGCCGGTCATCGGACTACCGCTGCGGCTAGCCGCCGTCGGCCTGGTTCAACTGATCCGGCCGCTGGGGTCGACCGCCGTCGACCTGTACGGCCGCCTCTCACCGGAGGCCGACCGCCAGCTGCTGGCGCGACCGGAGTTCAAGGCGATGTTCCTCGACGACCTGCTCAACGGCAGCCGCAAGCAGCTGTCCGCACCGTTCGCCGACGTCGTCGTCTTCGCCCGGGACTGGGGTTTCCGGCTCGACGAGGTGAAGGCGCCCGTCCGGTGGTGGCACGGCGACAAGGACCACATCGTGCCGTTCGCGCACGGCCAACACGTCGTGTCCCGGCTGCCCGACGCCGAGCTCTACCACCTGCCCGGCGAGAGCCACCTCGCCGGACTCGGTCGCGCCGAGGAGATCCTCGGCAACCTGATGGCGCTGTGGGACAGCCTCGACAAGGACTGATCGACCCTGGCTACTTCGGGGTCTTGCCGAGGACCTCGTCGAGCCAGTCGAACACGTATCCCTCGAACAGGGTTGCGCCGAGGCCCTCGCAGTGCCCGCCCGCACCCTGAGCTTCGGTGAACTGCTTGAACACCTTGTCGCCACCGAGATGCTCGTAGAGCAGCGAGCTTTGCGACGCAAAGTCGCCCTCGCCCTCGGTCACCAGAGTTGGACACCGAATGTCGGCGGCGATGCCCTCCAGCGAGAACGTCAACTGGTGCCTGATGAAGTCGCCAACCGCAGTCGCGCCCATCGCCGCCATCCGGGAGCCGTACCACTCGACGTTGCGCGGGCCGGTGAGCACGGCCTGCAGTTGGGCGTCGACATCCGGGTCGGCGGCCGTCAGCTTGGCCAGGAAGTCCTCCGGATCGTCGGAGCCGACGCCCTTGGCCATCACGCCGACGCGCGAGGCGAAGTCGTACTGGCCGGGGTCGGCGACGAGCGCGGCCACCCGGGGCTCGAACGCCGCCGCACGCGGTCCGAGATAACCGGCGAACGAGCGGCCGATCACCGCCACCGCTTGCGCGTCGACGCCCTCCTGCGCGATGAGCCATTCGAACGCCGCACCGAAGGGTGCCTCGAAGTCCGGTCGGAAGGGGCGCCGGTGTTCGAAGAGCATGCCGCCCTGACCGGGGCCCTCGAACACGAAGAAGTTGTAGCCGCGCGGCAGCGCCATGTAGCCGGTGGCGGTGTAACCCACCTCTGCCGTCGAGTCGAATCCGCACGGCGCCAACACCGTTGGTCTTTCGATGGCGTCGTCCGCTGGTCGGAACAGGTAACCGGTCATCGTCACGCCGTCGAACGGGATCTCGGTGCTCGTCCCCTGCCAGCCGAGCAACGGCATCGCCGAGCGGAACGCCTCCCGATGCCGGCGCCACGCGTGCTGCAGCCGCTCGTCGTCGAGGTCGTGCCGCAGGAAGAAGAACGACTGCCGCCAGTACTCCGAGGCGCGCAAGTAGGCCTTGCGGGCGGTGACGGCGTGCCCCCGGCTGTGGGCTTCGTCGGCGAGCGAGGAGGCCACCTCGGCCGTCGCCGACCATGCGGTGAACCAGGAGTCGTAATCGCCTGCGCTGGTGCGGCTTGCGGTAGCAAGGGCCTCACCGAGGTCGGCGGCCTCCGCCGATACGGCGATGAGCGTCCGGCCGAGCTGGGCGTCCATGTCGGCGTCGTCGAGCAGAATCTTCATGCGCCGCAGGGCCTCAACGCAGGACTTCGATGAGCAGCACCCATGTGGTGAGCATCGAGATCACGACCGCGGCGATCATTCCTGCCGCGACCCAGTACATGCCGTTGGTGTCGTCGGCCATCAACAGCGCGCCGCCGACTACGAACGGCAGGACGCCGACCTGATAGAGGCCGATCTCCTGGACGAGCTGCCCGACCGGCCGCTCGTGTTGGGCGCGCGTCGCGATCTTGACCCAGGCGGCCCGCGCGGTGATCAGCCACGTCAATACCGCGAAGCCGATGGTCTCGACGCCGAACGCCAGCATGCTCTGCGGCCGCATCAGGCCGGCGATGGAGACGACGAGCACGAGCACCAGCAACGCGATCGACGTCGCCGCCCGCGACGGCAACCACGGATACTTCAGGATCTCGCCGATGTTGGTGGCGATCGCGACCGTCACCAAACCGGCCAGCGCGGCGGACGCTCCGGCTGTTGCGACGAGCAGGTCCTTCCACGCCTCGAGCGCTTCAAAGACGGTGATGCGATCAGCCTCCCTCGGTCCGTTTCACGGAATCGTATACGTGCGGGCGTACCGGACTCAGCGGATCCTGGCATTGGTCGGATCGTAGATGGGCTTGAGCGACACGGAGATTGGGTGCAGCGTGCCACCGACGTTCACCTGATAGTCGCCCGCTGCGATCCACTGCGCGTCGACGGGAACGTGGTCGGGAGACCGGACGTAGGCGAGGCCGACGCACGCCCCCGTCGTCTCGCCCCACGCCGCCGAGGTCACCTGGCCGGCGACGAGGCCGTTGCGCAGCACCAGTTCGCCGCCCCACAGCATGGCTTCCGCTGATCCGACGGAGAACCCGACCAGCCGCCGGCGCGGGCCGTCGGCCTTGGCCTTCTCGACCGCGGCGCGGCCAAGGAAGTCGACGTCGGTTTTGAGTTTGCACGCGAACAGCAGCCCGGCCTCGACCGGATTGTCGTTGGGGGTCAACTCGCGACCGAAGGCGCGGTAACCCTTCTCCAGTCGCAACGATTCGATTGCGTAGTAGCCACCGCGCGTCACGCCGAACGGCTCACCCGCAGACATCAGATCCTCGTAGACGCCGACCGCGAATTCGGTTGGCACGTAGAGCTCCCACCCGAGTTCGCCCACGTACGTGATGCGCGTCGCGCGGATCGTCGAATAGCCCAACGTGATTGGCCGGCTGGTGCTGAACGGGAAGGCGTCGTCGGACAGATCGGCATCGGTGAGCGTCGCCAGCAGGTCACGGGAGGCGGGCCCCATCACGCCGAACACCGCCAGCGCTGAGGTGACGTCGACGAGCCGTGCGTGGCAGCCGGGCGGTAGGTTGCGGCGAACGTGGTCCTTGTCCCGCTCGGTGGTGGCCGCGCTGCTGACGATCAGGAACTCGTCCTCGGCCGTTCGGGTTACGGTGACGTCGGACTCGTAGGTGCCGCGCTCGTTGAGCATGCCGGTGTAGACGGTCCTGCCGACGTCCACGGCCATGTCGGCGGTGCACAGCCACTGCAACGCGGCTTCCGCGTCGTCGCCGACCATCAGATACTTCGAGAACGAGGTCTGGTCGAACACCGTCACCCCGGTGCGTGTGCTGGTCTGCTCGGCAGCCGACCAGGGTAGCCAGTTCTGCTTGCCCCACGAGTACTCGATGGTCGGTTCGCGGCCGGGCGGGGCGAAGAAGTTGGCCCGCTCCCACCCCATCCGGCTACCGAAGTTGGCACCAGCCTCAACTAGGAGATGGTGGACCGGCGAGCGGCGAAACGGCCGCGCCGTGGCCATTTCCCGGTTGGGCCAAGGCACTTCGTAGTGCAGGCCGAGGATCTCGGCGACCCGGTCGTGCAGCCACCTGTTGTTGCCGTTGAACGGGGCGAACCGCCTGATGTCCACGCTGGTCAGGTCGGTGGTGGGCGAACCGTTCACGATCCACTCGGCCAGCGCCCGACCCGCACCGCCTGCCGACGCGATGCCCACCGAATTGAAACCCGCTGCGACGAAGAAGTTCGCGCACTCGGGTGCCTCGCCGAGAATGAACTGGTTGTCGGGTGTGAAGCTCTCCGGCCCGTTGTAGAACTTCTTGATGCCGGTCTCCTCCAGCGCGGGAATCCGCAACAGGGCGTTGTCCATGAGGATCTGGAAGTGGTCCCAATCCTCTTCCAGCAGCTGGAATTCGAACGGATACGGAATCGCGTCGGGACTCACCCACGGTTTCGCCTCCGGCTCGAAGCCGCCGATGACCAGACCACCGACCTCCTCCTTGAAGTAGGTGTAGCCGTCGGGGTCGCGCAGGATGGGCATGTCGGTGTGCACCCCGGCGATGGTGTCGGTGACGACGTAGAAGTGCTCGGCGGAGTGCAGTGGGACGTTGACCCCCGCCATCGAGCCGACCTGCTTGGCCCACTGGCCCGCGCAGTTCACGACGATGTCGGCTTCGATCTCACCGATGTCGGTGCGCACCCCGGTGACTCTGCCGCCGTCCGTCAGCACGCCGACCACCCGGGTGTGTTCGACGATCCGGGCGCCTCGCAGCCGCGCCCCCTTCGCCAGCGCGAGCGTCAGATCAGTTGGGTTGGCCTTGCCGTCGGCGGGCAGCCAGATGGCACCCACCAGGTCGTCGACGCGCATCACCGGGTAACGCTCGAGAGCCTCTGCAGGAGTGAGCAATTCACACTCGAGGTCGAACGCCGCAGCGTTGGCGGCAGTTCGGCGAAGCTGGATCATGCGGTCCTCGGTCCGCGCGACCGTCACCCCGCCGCATTGCTTGTAACCCGCGGTGAGCCCGGTTTCGTCCTCGAGTTCGGTATAGAGCTGGGTGGAGTACTGCACCAGCCGGGTGCCGCTCTCGGATGCCCGTAGCTGACCGACGAGACCAGCGGCGTGCCAGGTGGTTCCGGACGACAGTTGGCCCTGTTCGACCAGCACGACGTCGGTGTGGCCGAGTTTGGTGAGGTGGTAGGCCACGCTGGTGCCGATGACGCCGCCGCCGATGACGACGACCTGGGCACGCGTGGGCAGGGACTTCGTCGGCATGCTCATCGCCCTTCTAGCCCGTGGCCGCAACGTCGTCGAGCAGGGAAGAGAAGTCCGGGCCCTTGAACTCGGCGACGGCACCCTCGTACCGTTCCATCCCCCAGCCCCAGAAGTCGAAGTCGAGTGGGCTGGAGCCACTTTGGATGCAACCCCACAATGCCCAGCCGTACATGCCTGCGATGCCCTGGAGCCGAGCGCGGGCGATCTTGTGCCGTAGTCGGCGTCCGTAGTAGGCCGTGACCAGTTCTTCGCGCTGGTCGGCGTCGAGCTGACATTCACAGGAGGTGTTGCCCAGCTCGAAGCACGGGTCGTTGTTGCCGGAGTACTCGTAGTCGATCAGCCAGACGCGGTCGCCGTCCTCGACGAAGTTCGCCGCGAGAAGATCGTTGTTGCACGGGACCGTCGTCCGATCGGTCGCCGACAGCACCCGGTGGATGGCGTCGAACTGGTCGGCGAAGTCGAGGTAGTCATCCGGAAGTCGGAAGCCATTGTCCCGAACCACCTTCAGGTAGGCAGGCTGCAATTCGAACATGTCGAAGTCGTTGCGGAACCGCGGGCCTCGATGCAGCGCACGGCAGGCGGCGGCGACCTTGGCGATGACGCCCGGGCGCGCGAAGTCCTCGTTGGACAGGGTCGTGCCGTTCAGGTACCCGATCAGCAGGATGCCCAGATCGGGGCGGTAGTCGATCACCGGCGCGCCCACCCCGGCCACCTCGGCCGCCTTGCTGTTGTAGTGCTCGTTGTCACGGTCGATGCCGAGCAGGTTCGACGACGTGCCGCAACATCGAGCGACGTAAACCCGTGTGGAAGTGGTGATCTTGACGTTGCGGTTGGTCAGGCCGCCGGGCAGGTCCTCGAGTTGTCGCGGCTGTCCCGCGAGGGCCGGAAGTTGGTCCAGCAGTTCGTTGAGCTCGGCATCGGTGAGCGTGAACGACACGCCGGCTCAATCCGCGTCGTTCAGTGCCCGCCGGAGCAGGTGCATCGCGACGGTCGTCGATCGCTCCCGGACGTCCGAACGGTCACCGGGTAGCCGCAGCGTCCTGGTCAGCGTCCGGCCGTCGCCGAGCATGACGCAGAAGCAGACCGTCCCGACCGGCTTCTCCGGCGTTCCCCCACCGGGGCCGGCGATTCCGGTGGTTGCCACCGCGGTGTCCGCGCCGAAGCGCTTCAACGCGCCCGCGGCCATCGCCTCGGCGACGGGTTCCGACACCGCACCGTGCGCCTCCAAGAGCGCGGGGTCGACGCCCAGCAGGTCGGTCTTGGCCTGATTCGAGTAGGACACCACGCCGCCCGCCACGTACTCGGACGAGCCGGGCCGGTCCGTCAGCCGCGCCGCGATCATGCCCGCCGTGCACGACTCGGCCGTCGCGATGGTCCGGCCCGCCAACAGCGCGGCGACCTGATCGTCGACGAGCGCGCCGTCGGTCGAGAACAGTTCCTGACCGTGGCGTTCCCGTAGCAGCGCAACGAGATCCGCGTAGACGTCGGCGGCGTCGGGTTCGTAGCGCGTGACGATCTCCAGCTCGCCGCGGCGAAGACAGGTGGTGATCTCCAGGCGCTCGAAGCCGCTCAGGGTCTGCTCGGCGTCCCGCAGCGTCTCGGCCAGTCCCGACTCGGGTAGCCCGAACATCCGGATCGTCTCCTGGCGGTACACGGTCCGGCCCGCGATCGCCGCCTGCACGGCCGGGCTCTGGATGGCGGCCGACCACATGGGCTGTAGCTCGCGTGGCGGTCCCGGCAGCACGACGACCGTCGGTGTGCCCGGCACCACCACGCCCGGCGCGGTTCCGACCGGGGTGAGTACTTCGGCCCCCACCGGAACCATGGCCTGCTTGCGATTCGCGGCCATCACCGCCTCGAAGTCCACTCCGGAGCGACGTTGCATCAGCCGCTTCAGGATGTCCGCGATGGTCGCCTCGAGTTCGACGTCCAGCATCAGCTCGCGGTCACAGAAGCGGGCGACGGTTGCGACCGTCATGTCGTCGGCGGTGGGACCGAGCCCACCGCTGGTGATGATGAGGTCGACGCCCTCGGCTGCCAGGAACCGCAGTTGCGCCTCGATGTCCTGGGGTCGGTCACCGCAGATCGTGATGTGGGCGAGTTCGACGCCGAGTTCGAGCAGGCGGTCAGCCAGCCATGGGCCGTTCCTGTCCTGGACCCGCCCCGTCAGTACCTCGGTTCCGGTGACGACGATGCCCGCGCGTGCGCTCACGGGTATGACATTACGACGCCGACAACTCATCCCGATGGCGCACGAGCCGTAGTCGGTCTGCGTTCAACGGATGGCAACGTCGGCGGACTAAGTTCGGCGGCCGTGACGAGCACCATCATGGCCCTGCCCCAGCTGATGGACCCGATGTACTGGCTGGCCGACGGCGGCCCGTTCGCGTCGGCAGTGCTGCCCGGCGTGATGCTCATCGTCTTCATCGAGATCGGACTGATGTTCCCGTTCCTGCCGGGTGACACTTTGTTGTTCACGGCGGGGCTGCTCGCCGCACAGCCGCACGCACCGGTGGACGTATGGACCATCGCGCCGTGCGCTGCCGCCGCCGCCGTGATCGGCGGGCAGCTGGGCTACGTCATCGGCCGACGGCTGGGACCGGCGCTGTTCAAGAAGGAGGACGCCCGCTTCTTCAAGAAGCACTATCTGACGTCGTCGCGACGGTTCTTCGAACGGCACGGCCGCAAGACCATCGTGATCGGGCACTTCGTCGGCGTGGTGCGGACGTTCACCCCCGTGATCGCCGGCGCCTCGGGAATGCGCTACTCGCTGTTCCTCGCCTACGACGTGGTGGGCGCGATCGCGTGGGGCGTCGGACTGACCGTCGTCGGGTACCACCTGGGCGGCGTGCCGTTCGTGGGAGCCAATCTCGAGTTGATGGTCCTCGGCATCGCGGTCCTGTCGGTGCTGCCGGTCGCTGCGTCAGTGGTGCGGGCGGTGCTGGTTCGGCGGGCCGCCGGGCGCGCGGCTGAGTTGGGCTAGGCCGACAGCCACTTCTTGACGGTGGCGAGGTCGCGGGAGTACTGCTCCATGACGTCGTCGTGGAAGCGCGATCCCCCGCTGATGGCGTCGTTGCCCTGCCAGATCACCCGCACCCTGGACAAGCCGCGCAGGTAGACGTCGATGCGGTCGATCTCGCGGCGCTGCCAGCCCGCGGCCGCGGTGGCCTGGGCGAGCGCGGTGCGCTCGTCGGTTGCGGTCATTGAATCTCTCCTCGCCGTGACGTCTTCTGCGGTCATTCTCCCCGTCGCCGGCGGGGCAACCGTCGGCAACCCCGACTTTCAGGAACCGTTCAGACATCCGTCGTACCTTCGTTCGCGTGTCGATGCGTCCCAACTCCGCGGCCCGTGCGTACGGCCCGGTCGTTCTGACCGTTGCGCTCGTCGTCTATGCGGCCGCCTACCTGCGCTGGCCGAATCTGGCCGGGCAGGTCGACCTGCTCGTCTACCGGTTCGGAGCCGATCGGGTGTTGGCCGGGCAGGACCTCTATTCGACCGGGCTGACCGGCAATCCCCACACGCTGCTGTTCGACTACACGCCGTTCGCGGCGCTGTGCTTCCTGCCGTTCGCGTTGATCACTCCCCTGACGGCGCAGATTCTGGGGCTCGGCGTCAATGCCGCCCTGGTCGCGTTCGCGGTGTGGCGGATGCTCCGTGCGTTGGGGATGACCGCGGCGACCGGTCTCCTGAGTGTGGGTGCCCTGCTCGTCGGGCTCGTCGCGTGGCTCGAACCGATCAGGTTGTCGTTGCAACTCGGCCAGATCAACCTGCTGATCATGGCCGTGGTGGTGGCCGACCTGCTGGGGCCGCGACGGCGCAGGTGGGCCGGTGTCGGCATCGGGCTGGTCGCGGGCATCAAGCTGGTGCCCGCGCTGTTCATCGTCTATCTGCTGCTGATCGGTCGACGCCGCGCCGCTCTGGTGGCGTCCGGGACGTTCGTCGCCACGGTCGTGGCCGGGTTCGCGGTACTGCCGCGGGACTCCTCCTATTTCTGGTTGCGGCACGGATTCGACGACGTCGGCCGCATCTCGAGTGATCCCGTAGCCAACACGAGCCTGCACGGATTGTTCGTCCGTCTGCAGTGGCCGGACGGCGTGGCGACCGCAGCGGCGCTCGGCGTGGCCGTGGTGGCGCTGGCGGTCGCGGTGCTGGCGTGGCGGCGCGGCCACCGCGTACTCGGGCTGGCAATCGTCGGCATGGCGTCGGCCGCTGCGTCGCCGTTCAGTTGGAGCCATCACTGGGTGTGGTTCGCGCCGTTGGTCGTGCACCTCGGGCACCGGGCCATGGCGGTCGGGAGTAGGTGGGCCTTGGCCGCGCTGTGCGTGTTCTGGGCGACGTTCGCGGGCTGGTTCGTCTCGGTGACGGGCGGCACACCGGAGACGGGGCTGCTATCGATCCGTCCCGGTGGGGCGTGGGACGTGTGGCTCCCTGCGGCCTACCTGTTGGCGTTCGTGATCGTGTTGGCCGCAACGGCGTGGTGGTTGCGTCGCGAGGACTATGTGACGGGAACCGACACCGCCGGCGTGTTGTATCCGGTCACGCGCACCCAGTTGGCGGACACCAGAGGGTTCGGCACCAGTGCCTCGAGGTCCACGGTCTCACCCGGGAAGACGGTCACGTAGT
This sequence comes from Mycobacterium sp. URHB0044, assembly GCF_000620625.1. Lineage (GTDB taxonomy): Bacteria > Actinomycetota > Actinomycetes > Mycobacteriales > Mycobacteriaceae > Mycobacterium. Next base: position 200,241 of record NZ_JIAW01000005.1, read on the forward strand.
TGTCCGAGTACTCGATGGGCAGGATCTCGTCACCGTCGCGGGTGGCGGTGACCTCGGCCCGTTCGAAGAAGGCCACCCTGTTCGTGGTGTTGCGCAAGCGGATGTCGACGACGTCCTGTCCGGCGCCGTTGCTGGCCCGCGTGGCGGTGACGTCGAGCGGCACCTTGGGCATGTAGTTGAGCGCCGTCATGTCGGCCCAGCTCTCCTGGTTCAGCTGGAAGGCGAAGTCCCCGTTGGGATCTCCGACGTCGTCGTTGCGTTGCGACTGCCAGTAGACGTTTTCGGCCACCACTTTGCCCGCAGCGTCGAGAAGCTCGCAGCGGACGAAGAACACCTGCGAGTCCCGGACCACTCGAGGCAGCGTCATGGCCGGTGTCGCGGCACCGGACGGCACGGCAAGCTGCGGCGAGGTCTGGTCGTAGCGCGTGCGCCCCTGCAGGTCGTAGACGCGAACCCGCGCGCGCAGATTGGTTTCGGCGTTGGGGGTTTGGTTGACCACCGAGACCGCCGCCTGGCTGTGGTCACCGGTCGCGTAGGAGTCGAACACCACTGACAGCGGCCGCAGGCCCTTCTTGGCGCCGTAGTACGCGCCGCCGGGCCGCAGGTAGTAGTCGAAGACGTTGCCGAAGAAGGACGGCCAGTGGTTGTTCAGCATCCAGTAGATCGTCATCTTGTGACCGGCCCAACCGAGCGCGGCGAACGACTCGAACTGTGCGCGCGTCGACTCGTAGTGCGCAAGCTGGGCCTTGTTGGTGAATTCCTCTGGGCCAGAGGATGGTCCGTAGCGGCGGATGATCGCGCGCCGGATGCTGGTCAACACGGCGTTGCCGTCATTGGACCCGGCGTGGAAGTACCAGGTGTCGTTGATCGGCCACAGCTTGTCGGGTGGGATGAACTTGACCAGGCTCGCGTACGGCGGAATGTGCTCGTTGTCGCCCTGCTCGGCTGACGCACCGCGCGCGGCGCGATAGCGGCCGCTGAACCAGTAGCTCGGTGGGCGCCACGTGTACGGACCTGCCATCTGGATGCCGTCCCACAGCCGCTCGCCTGCGGCGTTGGTGGTGTAAGACGACACGGTGTCGACGACCGCGTTCTGCCAGTGCAGTTCTCGCAGGATGTCGTGGTACGTGGTGAGCACGGGTTCCGGCGGCCTGCCGTCGCTCGCGTTGGCCCAGACGAACGCCGCGGCGTGGCTGCGCAGCATGGTGATCTGCGACCGCATGCTGTCCTCGGCGACGCGGTGATCCTCGGCGTCCCACTGTGGCCACTTCTCCCACTGGTTGCAGCACATCCAGCCGACCATCAGCGGAATGCCGAGTTCGTCGGCCTTCTCGACGAATCTCTCCGGCGGGATCTTGGACTCCAGCCGCAGCATGTTCAGGCCAAGATCGCGGGCATAGGCGAGGATCGCGTCGTCGCGGTCCGGGTCGTAGCGGTAGAGCAGGTCGGGCGTGTACGTCGCGCCGCGGACCAGGAAGTCTCGGCCGTTGACCTGAAGGTAGAAGTTGCCGCCCGTGCCGAGCTCGGGGAACCGCTGGTCGTCGTCACGGCCCTGCGTGATGGTCCGCACGCCGAAGCGCTGCGAGGTCGCGTCGGTCGCTCGGCCGTACTGCATGAATTCCAGCCGCAGGTCGTACAGGTTGGGCGTGCCCATCGTGTAAGGCCACCACAGATCTGGATGGTCGAGCACCAGCGCGTTGAAATCGGTTGGGGCGAAAGTCACTTCGCGTTGCTCGCCGGGCGCCAGCGTGATGGCCTGATCGACCCGAACATCTGGTTTGCCCGCCCGGCTGATCGTGGCCCGCAGCACGCCGCGCATGCGGTCGGTCGAGAAGTTGCGCAGACCCGTGTGGATGGTCAGTCGTGCACTGTCGGTGTTGGGCAGTGGCAGTTCGGAGTTCACCGTCGCGTCGTCGATGGCCACGGCGCCCGACGTACGCAGATACACCGGCTTGAAGATTCCGGCGTTGCGATCGGCCACGAACGAATTGCCGTTGGTTGGGTTCTTGTTCGGCCCTTGGTATCCGAGGTAGTTCCAGTTGATCCAGTCAAACCAGCTGTCGGCAAGTTCCACGCCGTCGACGTCCTGCATCGCCCGCTCGGGGATGACCTTGACGGCCAGCGTGTTCGGCTTCCCACGGATGATCCACGGCGTCACGTCGAGTTCGTGGTCGACGTACATGCCGACCACCTTGTCGGCGCCTGCGACGAGGTGCCCGTTGAGCCAGACCTCCGCCCGGTAGTTGATGCCGGGGAAGTCGAGTCGATAGTTGGTGTGGCCGGGCGGTGCGGTGAATGTCGTCCGGTACCACCAGTCCTGCTCGTAGAGGTCCTGGGGAACCTCGGTGAGCAGGTTCGTGCCGTAGTAGAGGTTCGGGTACGTGCCGTCGTCCTCGAGCGTCTGCAAAACGGTCGCGGGCATCCGGCGCACGTCGTGCCAGCCGACCCCCTGAAACTCCGGACGAGACACGTCGGGCCCGGCGGCGGTGACGTCGCGTGCCGACGCCAGCCGCCATCCCGACGACAACTCGGTCAGGTCGGCGGGTGGCTCGGGCCGCACGAAGCGTGGGAAGTCGCCAGCACTGACCAGGAGGAGCAGTAGCAAGGCCACGATGCCCAGAACGGCGGTTCGGCGCAGCTCGGGCGCGATGGCGCTACTCCCTCCGGTCCAGGGGCGCGTCAAGTCCTCGGACGCGTAGGGGACGACCCCCGTCGAAGGACATTCTGCCTGCCCGCGCCTGCGGGTCAGCGACCGCCAGCGATGCCGCTGATCACGCGCTCGCACACCTCGTACATCTGCTCGAGCGCCTTGGCGGAGTCGTCGGCCCGGGACACGTACAGCGCAGCCTCGTCGAGGGCGCCAAGCAGGACGTGGGCGGTCGGGCGGAGAGGCTGGGTGGGGATGACGCCGTCCGCCATGGCCTGCGCCAGCATCGCCTCGATGACGCCAAGCCCGTACTTCATGCCGACCTCTCGCCAGCGCGCCCACCCGAGCACGGCGGGTGCGTCGATGAGCGCGATGCGCTGCACGTGGGGCACGGAGCACTCCTCCAGGAACAGCCGGGCGCCCACCCGCATCGCGGCCAACTGGTCGGGGGGTTCGGCGGCCACGATCCGTGTGCTGATGTTGGTCACCAGGTCGCGCTCGACCTCTTCGTACACTTCGGCGAACAAGCCTGTCTTGTCATCGAATTGGTGATAGAGCGCACCTCGCGTGACCCCGGCGGCGTCGACGATCGCCTGGGTGGAGACCGCCGCATAACCGTGCGTCGCGAACAGCTGCCTGCCCGCCTCAAGCAGGCGTGCCCTGGTCGCGGCGGTGCGTTCGGCCTGGGTGCGGCGGGCCGGTTCGTTGACTTTCATACAGTGCGCACGTAACTTTCATACCGAGTGTTCGTAAGTTCATCCCGGAGGGTAGCCGATATGCCGCAGGTGACGTTGCAACGAGCCACGATCGAGTACCGCGAGTTGGGTCCGGCCGACTCCGCCCACCCTCCCGTCCTGTTCGTCCACGGCATCCTCGTCGACCACAGGCTCTGGCTCGGTGTTGCAGAGAAGTTGGCGCGCAACGGGTTCCGCTGCATCTTGCCGGACTGGCCGCTCGGGTCGCATACCGTACCGGTCGACCCGGGAGTGGAGCTGACGCCCCGGTCGGTGGCCGAGATGATCAACGAATTCATCACCACGCTGGACCTGCGCGACGTCACGCTCGTCGGCAACGACACCGGCGGCGGACTGTGTCAGCTCCTGATCGACGCCCACCCGGACAGTGTCGGACGGCTGGTCCTGACCAACTGCGACGCGTTCGACAAGTTCCCGCCGTTCCCGTTCAACGTGGTGTTCGCCACGATGCGCGGTCCTAGGTCGATCACGGCGCTGGCGGGGCTGATGAGGTTTGCGGTCCTGCGGCGCTCGCCGCTTGGGTACGGACTGCTCACCCGACCCAACGACGAACTCACCGCGTCGTGGATCAAGCCCTGTAGCACCGACCGGCGGATCGCGGCGAACCTCGGCGACCTGCTGCGCGGCGTGGCCGCGACGGACCTGACCGACGTGGCGACGCGGCTGCCCCGGTTCGCCAAGCCCGTCACGGTGGTGTGGGGTCAGCGCGATCGTTCGTTCACCCCGACGCTCGGCCGACGACTGGCCGCGCTGTTCCCGCACGCCAAGTTGATCGAGGTGCCGGACGCGCGCACCTTCGTCGCGCTGGACGCACCGCAGGCGGTGGTCGACGCGATCGCGACAGTTGGGGCGAGTGCCTAGAACAAGTCCTTGTGCGGGACGTCGGTGACCAGACCGCCGTCGACCACGAACTCGCTGCCGGTCGCGTAGGACGACTCGTCGCTGGCCAGGAACACGATGAACGTGGCGACCTCCTCGGACTTCCCTGGCCGGCCCAGCGGGGTGGTGACCATGTCTTCCGGGAAGTGCTTGGTCATCGGCGTGCGGATGAAGCCGGGATGCAGCGAGTTGACCCGAATCTTGTGCTTGCCGAGTTCGATTGCCGCGGATTTGGCCAGGCCGCGCACCGCCCACTTGGACGCCACGTAGGGATGCACCATCGGTGCGCCGCGCAGCCCCTCGATCGACGAGACGTTGATGATCGAACCACCGCCGGCCGCCTTCATCGCCTCCACGGAGGCTTGCATGCCCAGGAACGTCCCGGTCAGGTTCACGTCGATGACCTTCTGCCACTTGGCCATGTCGAACTTGCCGATCTGGCCGAGTGCGACGATCCCCGCGTTGTTCACCAGCACGTTCAGCTTGCCGAACTCCGCAACCGCGACCGCGACGGCTGCTTCCCACTCGTCCGCCTGGGTGACGTCGAGGTGGACGTAGCGCGCGGCGGGGCCGATCTCCTCGGCCAGGGCCTTGCCCTCCTCGTCGAGGATGTCGCCGATGACCACTTTTGCGCCCTCCGCGACCAGCATCCGTGCATGCGCGGCGCCCATCCCCCGCGCCCCGCCGCTGATCAGTGCAACTTTTTCATCCACTCGTCCCATGACGGGTCAGGCTACCGCACGCATATTTCGAACTAGAACATGTTCCAATTCGAGTGCGCACCACGCATACTGCTCTGCATCCGTTCGGAGGAGGAACAGCATGGCAATCCGCGTCGCGCTCATCGGCACCGGGAACTGCGGCAGCATCGCGCTGAGGCAGCTGATCAACGACGCGCGCTTCGAGCTGACCGGGGTCTGGGTGTCCTCAGATGCCAAGGTGGGCAAGGACGCTGGCGAGTTGGCAGGCCTGGACGGCTTGACGGGCGTCGCCGCGACCAACGACCTCGATGCGATCCTGGCCGTCAAACCCGACTGCGTCGTCTACTGCGCGATGGGTGACACCCGCCTGCCCGAGGCGATGGCCGACATCCGTCGCATCCTCGCCGCGGGCGTCAACGTGGTGGGTTCTGCGCCGGGCGTGTTGCAGTACCCGTGGCAGGTCATCCCGGACAAGTACATCGATCGCGTCGAAGAGTCAGCGCAACAAGGCAATTCGACCGTCTTCATCACCGGTGTAGACCCCGGCTTCGCGACCGACCTGCTGCCGTTTGCGCTCACTGGCACCTGCCAGACCATCGAGCAGGTGCGCACCATGGAGATCGCCGACTACGCCACCTACGACGGGGCGACGGTGATGTTCGACGTGATGGGTTTCGGCAAGCAGCTGGGCGATTTCCCCATCTTGTTCCAGCCCGGCGTCCTGAGCATCGCCTGGGGCACCGCCATCCGGCAACTGGCGGCGGGACTGGGCGTGGAGGTCGACGAGATCAGGGATTCCGTCGAGCAGGAGCCGGCGCCCGAGGACTTCGACGTCGCCGCGGGCCACATCGCGAAGGGCACCGTTGCGGCGCTGCGCTTCCAGATCGAGGGCATCGTGCAGGGACAGCCCGTCATCGTCGTCGAGCACATCACCCGGCTGCGCGCTGATCTGCGCCCGGACTGGGCGCAGCCGGCGCAGCCCGGCGGGTCGTACCGGGTCGAGATCACCGGTGAGCCCTCGTACGTCGTCGACATCTGCCCCACCAGCCGCAACGGCGACCACAACTACGCAGCCATCCTGGCGGCGGCAGGCCGGATCGTGAATGCGATCCCGGACGTGCTGGCGGCCGCCCCGGGAATCCGGACGACGCTCGACCTGCCACTGGTCACTGGTAGAGGTGTCGTGACACCGGCGGTCCCGGCGGGAACCTAGCTCACACAGGCGCGTGCGACATTGGCCCATTGCAGCCGGACGCGCGTGCCATGGTCCGAGGCCTCGATCGAGGTCCGGTCGGACAGTGCCTCCATCAACGGGATGCCACGTCCCCGGCTGCGGGTCCGTGGCTCTTGAGGCCTCCGCCACGATCCCCGGTCGGCGATGAGGACCGTGATGGTCGAGTCGACAGTGTCGTGCCACGCCGTCAGATCCATCGTGCCCTGGCCAGGAGCGTGCAGGTAGGCGAACTCGGCACAGTTCGCCAGCGCCTCGTTGATCGCGAGGATGAGGTCACCCGACCGCACCGGCCCCAGGTCGAAGAACTTCCGGAGCCACGCCGCGAACTCGTCACGGGCGCGTGAAGCCGTTTGCGCGGTCGCCGCAAGGCCGACGCGCTCGAAGCGGTCCGCGTTGGCAACGTTCGCAATAGCCATCGAATCGATCATGACAGCTCGTGCTTACCCGATTGGTCGTCCGACTATGCGTGTCTACCCGCGAAGTGCCGCAGTCGCTTCGTCGAGTGTGGCGTACAGCGGAACGATGTCGGCGATTCCGACCAGTTTCAGCGGCCTACTCGTGGCGGGGCCTTCAGCGACGACGCAGAGCCTGGTGTCGGTGCCGGCCTCGTCGTGAGCGGCGACCAGGACGCCCATTCCCGCGGAGGCCAGGAACTCGACCTGGGCCAAGTCCACGACCAGGCAGGCCGGCTTCTTGCCGAGGGCGCTGCGCAGCGCCTCCTCGAGTTGCGGCGCGGTAAGCATGTCGATCACACCGGATGCGGCCACGACGGCCACGCCGTCGACTGTGCGCTCGCTGACCTCGCACGTCGAAGCCGACGCCGGGAAGGCATCCTCGGTCACTGATTCGCGTTGTTCGTCCAATGCCCAACTTCCCTGTTTGGCCGCTTCGTTGGATGCGAGGCGGCGCGACTTTCATGCTCGCGAGGCTTCAGGCTGAACCCGGCAAGAACGAAACTGCCTACGTCGAACCTATCCGATGCGATCCGCCGATGTCTCCGCCGGGACTCAACCCGGGCACTGGCGGGCCCGTCGCACCCCCGCAACCTGCACCAGCGCGGAAGTGTCACTCGGGGATGCTGGAATGGAAGACGAGTTGGGCGACAGCCCGGTGAGCCGCAGTACAGGAGCGACATGGATCCCGAGACGCCCGTCACCCGCCAGTTGGCGGAGATCACGTCGGGTCCCAGCGGCCCCGGGGTCGGCGCGTTCTTCGACCTCGACGGCACTCTGGTGTCCGGATTCACGGCGACGGCGCACGCCAGTCACCGCATCCGGCAACGCCAGGCACGGATCGGTGAGGTGCTCGGCGTGGTCGAGGCCTCGGTGCGGTATCGGTTGGGTCGAATGGAGTTCGAGCGCCTCGTCGGACGAGCGGCCGGCTACCTTCGCGGCGAGTCGCTCGACGAGCTGGATGAACTCGGTGAGGCGCTCTTTCGCAGTCACATCGAGGCGCGGGTCTACTCGGCGATGCGCGACGTCGTGCGGGCGCATCAGGAACGTGGCCACACCGTCGTACTCAGCTCGTCGGCCCTGACCATCCACGCCGAACCCGTGGCCCGGTTCCTGGGTATCGGCGCGGTGTTGTGCAACCACTTCGAGGTCGACGATCACGGGCGGTTGACGGGCGACATCGTCGCGCCGGTCGTGTGGGGCGCCGGCAAGACGGCGGCCGTGCAGCGTTTCGGCGCCGACCATGGCGTCGACCTGCAGCGCAGTTACTTCTACGCCGATGGGGACGAGGACATCCCGTCGATGCGGGCGGTCGGTCGTCCTCGTCCCGTGAACCCACGGCCGGGGCTGGCCGCCGAAGCGGCGCGACGGGGGTGGCCGGTGCTGCTGGTCACCGGTTCGGAGCGTCGTCGCGTCCCCGCGTGGTCGCTGCGGAGGCGCCCCGCTTCTCGGTGATCGCGCCTTCGATGATCGCGCGCACCGTGCGTCGGCATCGACCGCACTCCGAGCCTGCTCCGCACGCGTCTGCCACCTGTTTGGACGTCGCCGCACCGGCCGCGACAGCTGCGGCGACGGTCTGGTTGGTGACTCCCACGCACAGGCAGACGAACATCAGGCATCGGCCTCGTCGATGCGGATCATGTGCCGGAACTTTCCGACGAAGACCGGCGGATACGCGCCGATGCCCGCCTTCGCCAACCACTCGGCGGCCAGCTGGGAATCCCGCAGCCAATGGCGGGCATGGGACTCGTCGTCGATCTGCAGCAGCAGCAGCACCTCGCGGGGGTTGTCGAATGCGCTGAAGATGAGCAGCTTGCGAATGCCGCCTGCGCGGAGTTCGTCGACCGTTTCGCGGACGTGGCTGACGAGGCTCGGCACGTCCTCGACCGGGGTCACCACCGACACCACCACCCCGGGCGCCGTGGCACCGGCGTCGGGTGCCAAGTCGATCCGCTCGACCTCCTCGCCTGCGAAGACGGCGGGGATGTCGTCCACCCCGACCGCGTCGAACCAGTCGAAGAAGACCCGTGACCGCAACACTTCGAGCACCGGTTCGCGGGCGTTTACGGCCATCATCACCAAGACTCGTCCGGGTTCCGTGGTCGACGCGTAGACCAGCACGTGGTGGGCACCCAGGTCGGCGAGCGCGTCTCGTCGCCGCTCGAGGAACGGCCACACCCGTTCGGGGTCTTTGACGCGATAGTCCGACGCAAGTACGAGCGAGTGGGTCAGCCAATGCGTCATCGGTTCTCGCCCCTTGCGGCCACGAACGTGTGTGTCAACGGTGTTCTTGAAAAACGGTAATGCGATTCTCCGTTGGTGTCGAGTGCCGGAGGGGCGTTCCGATACCGGCCTGCCCTCTACATCTGAGGAGCGAAGTACTAAACTAGAACACGTTCCAGTTCGCTACCGGCCCTCAAAGGAGCAGGCATGCACACCCCACTCTGCGACCAACTCGGCATCGAGTTTCCGATCTTCGCATTTACTCATTGCCGCGACGTGGTGGTCGCGGTGAGCAAGGCCGGTGGCTTCGGCGTCCTCGGCGCCGTCGGATTCACCCCCGAACAGCTCGAGATCGAACTCAAGTGGATCGACGAGAACATCGGCGACCACACCTACGGCGTCGACATCGTCATTCCCAACAAGTACGAGGGCATGGACGCAGGCGACCTGTCCCCCGAAGTTCTCAAGAAGACGCTCAACGACCTCGTGCCCGACGAGCACGTGGAATTCGCCCGCAAGATCCTCGCCGATCACGGCGTGCCGGTCGACCACAGCGACGACGACGCGATGCAACTGCTGGGCTGGACCGAGGCGACCGCCACCCCGCAGGTCGAGGTGGCGCTGCAACACCCGAAGTGCACGCTGATCGCCAACGCGCTCGGTACGCCGCCCGCGGACATGATCGAGCACATCCACAACGAGGGCCGCAAGGTCGCGGCGCTGTGCGGGTCCCCGTCTCAGGCGCGCAAGCACGCCGATGCCGGTGTCGACATCATCATCGCCCAGGGCGGCGAGGCCGGCGGCCACTGCGGCGAGGTCGGCTCGATCGTATTGTGGCCCCAGGTCGTCAAGGCCGTCGCGCCCGTACCGGTGCTCGCGGCCGGTGGTATCGGCAGCGGCCAGCAGATCGCCGCCGCGCTCGCCCTCGGTGCCCAGGGCGCGTGGACCGGGTCGCAGTGGGTGATGGTCGAGGAGTCGGAGCACACCCCGGTGCAGCACGCCGCCTACGTCAAGGCATCCAGCCGCGACACCGTGCGCAGCCGCTCGTTCACCGGCAAGCCGGCGCGAATGCTGAAGAACGACTGGACCGAGGCCTGGGAAGACCCCAACAACCCGAAGCCACTCGGCATGCCGCTGCAGTACATGGTGTCCGGCATGGCCGTCGCCGCCACGCACAAGTACCCGAACGAGAGCGTCGACGTCGCGTTCAACCCGATCGGACAGGTCGTCGGCCAGTTCACCAAGGTCGAGAAGACGTCGACCGTCATCGAGCGGTGGGTTCAGGAGTATCTGGAAGCCACCAGCACGCTCAACGAACTCAACGAGGCCGCCTCCGTCTAACGGGCGCCTTTGCGTCGAAACTGCACTGAGGGCTGTGATTCACGTCGAATCACAGCCCTCAGCGCATTCTCAACGCGTTTCACCGCAGGTCCCGCGATCTTGACGGGTATGTATGATGCTCTACATAATGGCGAAGCCTGACGACGTGGTCACGCCCCGCGACCGGATGGTCGCCTCGGCCGCACTGCTCATCCGCGAGCGCGGTGCGCACTCGACGGCCATCTCCGACGTGCTCGAACACAGCGGCGCCCCTCGAGGCTCGGCCTATCACTACTTTCCCGGCGGCCGCACCCAGCTGATGTGCGAGGCCGTCGACTTCGCCAGCGAGCACATGGTCGCGCGAATCAGCTCCGGCGCAACGTGTCTCGACGTTCTGGACGTCGTGATCGGCGGGTTCCGCAAGCAGTTGATCAAGACCGAGTATCGCGCCGGATGCCCCGTGGTGGCCGTCGCCGTGGAGGCAGGCGATCCGGCGAAGGACGAGAACGCCGCCGTGCTCGAGCGGGCGGGCGCGGCGTTCATCCGCTGGACCGACCTGATCGCCGAACGGCTCACCGGTGACGGTGTCGCCGCTGACCGCGCGCGGGAGCTGGCCCTGTTCATCACGTCGGCCATCGAAGGCGCCATCGTGATCGCCCGGGCAACCCGGGACATCGAACCGCTCGACGCGACCCACCGTCAGTTGCGCACGCTGCTGAAGGCCCAGAACACCTAAGAGAGGTCGGACGATGACCGGAATCGAATGGCAGTCGACGGCGTGCATCCTGTGCGAATGCAACTGCGGCGTCACCGTTCAGGTCGACGACCGCAGGCTGGTCAAGATCCGCGGCGACAAGGACCATCCCGCGTCACAGGGCTACACGTGCAACAAGGCGCTGCGGCTGGATCACTATCAGAGCGGTGGCAATCGGCTGACCTCTCCGCTGCGCAGGCGTCCCGACGGCAGCTACGAGGAAATCGACTGGGACACGGCCATCACCGAGATCGCCGAGGGATTCTCGAAGGTCCGCGACGAACACGGCGGCGACAAGATCTTCTACTACGGCGGCGGCGGCCAGGGCAATCACCTCGGCGGCGCCTACAGCGGCGCCTTCCTCAAGTCGATCGGATCGCGGTACCGCTCGAATGCCTTGGCGCAGGAGAAGACCGGCGAACACTGGGTCGATGCCCACTTCTACGGCGGCCACACCCGCGGCGAGTTCGAGCACGCCGAGGTTTCGGTGTTCGTCGGCAAGAACCCGTGGATGTCGCAGAGCTTTCCGCGGGCCCGGGTGGTGCTCAACGACATCGCCAAGGATCCGGCGCGCTCGATGATCGTGATCGATCCGGTGATCACCGACACCGCGAAGATGGCCGACTTCCACCTCCGCGTGCGTCCCGGTACTGACGCCTGGTGCCTCGCTGCGCTTGCCGCCGTACTGGTCCAGGAGGACCTGTGCGACGAGGCCTTCCTCGCCGAACACGTCAACGGCGCGGATGCCGTGCGCGCGGTGCTGGCCGACGTGCCCGTGTCCGACTACGCCCAACGCTGTGGTGTCGACGAGGACCTGCTGCGGGCAGCGGCCCGGCGCATCGCCGCGGCGTCGAGCGTGTCGGTGTTCGAGGACCTCGGCGTGCAGCAGGCGCCCAACAGCACGCTGTGCTCCTATCTGAACAAGATGCTGTGGATCCTCACCGGCAGCTTCGCCAAACGCGGTGCCCAGCATCTGCATTCGTCATTCGCCCCGCTCTTCGGCGTGGGCGGCGTCGGGCGCACGCCGGTGACCGGCTCCCCCATCATCGCCGGGCTGATCCCGAGCAACGTGGTGCCGCAGGAAATCCTGACCGATCACCCCGACCGGCTCCGGGCGATGATCGTCGAGAGCAGCAACCCGGCCCATTCGATCGCCGACTCGGGCTCGGTGACCCGGGCATTGGAGTCATTGGAGTTGCTCGTCGTCATCGACGTGGCGATGACCGAGACGGCCCGGCTCGCCCACTACGTCCTGCCTGCCGCCAGCCAGTTCGAGAAGGCCGAGGCGACGTTCTTCAATCTGGAGTTCCCGCACAACACCTTTCATCTGCGCCACCGGTTGATGGAGCCACTGCCCGGCACGCTGCCCGAGCCGGAGATCTGGGCGCGGCTGGTGCGCGCCCTCGGGGTGGTCGACGACACCGAGCTGGAACCGCTGCGGCGAGCCGCCAAGGACGGTCTGGACGCGTACGCGCAGGCCTTCCTCGCCGCGGTCAGCGCCAACCCCGGCCTGGGCCGGGTGTTGCCGTTCGTCTTGTACGAGACGCTGGGGCCGACTCTCCCAGAAGGACTTTCCGGCGCGGCCGCACTGTGGGGACTGGCTCAGAAGACGGCGATGGCGTATCCCGACGCCGTGCGCCGGGCCGGGCACGCCGACGGCAACGCATTGTTCGAGGCGATCCTGTCGGCCCGCTCGGGGCTGACGTTCACCGTGCACGAGTACGAGGACGACTTCGCCTTGATCACTCACCCCGATCACAAGATCGCGGTGGAGATGCCCGAGATGCTGGACGAGATTCGCGCGCTGCGCTCGGCCCGTGTCGGGTTCACCAGTGCGGAGTTCCCCCTCGTGCTCTCGGCAGGGGAACGCCGGGCGTATACCGCCAACGACATCCTGCGCAATCCGGCCTGGCGCAAGAAGGACGTGGACGGGGCGCTGCGGATCAGTCCCGAGGACGCCGCCGCCATCGGCCTTGCCGACGGCGCAACGGCGCGGATCACCACGGCGGCGGGCAGCGCCGAGGCGACCGTCGAGATCAATGACGCGATGCTGCCCGGGCACGTCTCGCTGCCCAACGGTTACGGTCTCGACCACGTCGACGCCGACGGTGCCTCCACCAGGCCGGGCGTGGCGCCGAACGCGCTGACGTCCACGGAATGGCGCGACGCCTATGCCGGAACGCCATGGCACAAACACGTCCCGGTGCGCGTCGAGGCCGTTGACACCGCCGTCACGGCCGGGGTCGCAGGCTAATCGAGCAACCGCGCGGTCGCCCGCTGCAGCACCTGCGCCCTGCTGCGCCCGGCGTGGTCTGCGGCGACGAAGTGGTTGCCGATTGCCAGCGAAAAGGCAAGCAGCGCGCGGGCTTCCACGTCGTCGACGTCGTCGCAGAAGGTGCCGATCAGCTCGCGTAGGTAGTCCATCCTGCGGTTGTCCACACGCCGTAATCGGTCGGCCACCGCGGCGTCCCGGCGGGCCCAGTCCCGCACGGCAAGGTCGATCTGCAGCAGCGCGCCGGAGAACGTCAGCATGCCTGCCCGGTTGACCTTGGTACGGGCGTCACCGCCCTCGCGTTCGACCCGTTCGAGGACGTCGTCGGTGCTGCGGCGTTCCCAGGAGTCGAGCAGCTCGTCGAGAAGCGCCTTCCTGCCGTCGAACTGGTGGTAGAAGCCCCCGCGCGTCACGCCGAGAGTCTGTGCGAGCACGTCGACCCGCACGGCGTCAGGGCCGCCGTCGGCCAGGGCCGACAGGCCCGCCTCGATCCAGGCCTCTCGGGGGGTGCGGGTGGGTGCGGGCATCGTTCTCCGTCGGATCGTCTTGACATGCAATGAAACTAAAGCATACAGTAGTGTATGTTAAAAGTCAGGTTGCCCAATGATGCGCACACCACCCGACCCTGGCGAATCCACGAGCTCACCCATGGCTTCCAGGTCCTCGACGTGTGGGCGCTGCCGACCCCAGGCGGCCCCGCCGACTTCACCCGCCTGATCACCTTGTTCTCGTCGTTCGACGCCCAACGGTCGTCACCGGTGGTGCACGCGTTGTTCGCCGCCCGCTGGGCGCTTGGGCGCCTGCTGAACCTGGACGGCGAATCGGGTTCGCCCGTCGGCGGTTTGCGCGACACACTGCCCGCGGACCTGCGGGACTCGTCGCCCCTCGAACTCGGACGAGGGCGGTTCACGCCCCTGTACGCGACCGACGACGAAGCCGCGTGGGAGATCGTCAACCGCACGGTCCACGGGATACTGCACCTCGGTTGGGTTGCCGACGGAAGTGGCGGATTCCGGGGCCAGCTGGCGGTTCTGGTCAAGCCGAACGGTCCGCTGGGCGCGGCCTATCTGGCGGCGATCGCGCCGTTCCGACACCTCGTGGTGTATCCGACCATGCTCGGCGACCTCGAGCGGCGTTGGAGGGTCCAGTCCACGGTCCGGCAAGTGGACGTGCCGGACGACGTCCGCGCCCTCACCGCTCTGCCCCGGATCGACTACGCCGACGCATTCCTCGTCGACACCAGTGCGGCGCCTGACTGGACCGCCGAGCGGTGGGCCAGGGCAATGCTCGAACAGGCTCCGGCGGCGACGCGGGCGAAGTTGCTCTCCGGCTGGACCGCACTCGGCCTCAAGGACGGAGCGGCCGGGTCCATCCTCGAGTGGGACGTGCGGCACAACAGTGCCGACACCGTGCTACTGGGCAGGGATTCACGCGTCGGAATGCCGGCGGAACTGGTCTTCACCCTCCGTCCGGAGGGGCTGCTGTTCGCGACGTTCGTTCACCACCGGACATCGGCGACGCGACCGACGTGGGCCGCGATCGAGCCGACGCACGTGCGCATCGTGCTGACGCTGCTGGAGGCGGTCGGACGGCGAGCCGCCGAAGTCAGGGAGTCGGCGGGAGCGGGCTAGCAGGCGGCGGCGCCAGCCACGGCAGCGCGGGAGCCGGCGGGGGTGGCGGTGGCAGCGGAGCATCGGCCGGCGAGATCGGCACGTTCGGGCCGGGAGCCTGATCCGGGATGGGCGTGTTCATGCCGCGCTGCGCGACGCCCAACAGCAGTGCTTCCTTGCCGCTGATCTCCTGGTTTTGCACGGCGTGCCAGAGATCCTTCAGATAGCTCACGTTCGGTGACTCGTTGCCCATCACGGTGGGATCGAGCGTCGAACCGGGGGGAAGGGCGTCGGGGCTGGGAAGGTGCGGGACACCCTCTGGCGGCACCGGTGCGACGTCCGCGCCCGCGGCCTGAATCGAGGGATCCGTGGCGGCGGCCTGGACCGCCGGTGCGGGCGGGGGCGGCGGAATGGGAGTCAACGGGTCGGCGGCGGCCGGCGAGGCGAGCATCGTCAACGCGAGGAAAAGACCCGACGTTCCGCCCGCGAGTGTCGACACGACCTTGACCGTGCTGGTGGTCCTCATCATCCGGTAACCCTTCCCTCGTGGCCTCAGGGACTGATGTTGCTAGTGGGTCAATACAGGATCGCGCCGATTTCGTTACAGGGCAAGTCCGAACGGTTGCCGAACGATTAGAAAATCAGCGTGCGGGAACACGTTCTACTTGGGAGTTTGAGCAAGCGGCCGCGATACCCGCGATCAGTGGTGTAGCAATGGCGTACGCCACTAGATCACGTCATACGAGGAGCCTAGATGCCGTCTCCGAACCTTCCCCCCGGGTTCGACTTCACCGATCCGGACATCTACTCCGAGCGATTGCCCATCGCCGAGTTGGCGGAGATGCGCAAGGTCGCTCCGATCTGGTGGAACGAACAGCCGCATGACGTGGGTGCGTTCCGTGACGGCGGCTTCTGGGTGGTGACCAAGCACCACGACGTGAAGGAGGTGTCGCGGCGCAGCGACGTCTTCTCGAGCAACGCGAAGACGGCGTTACCGCGGTACCGCGAGGACGCAGATCCCGACTCGCTGGAGCGGGGAAAGGTCGTGCTGCTGAACCAGGACGCGCCGCACCACACCCATCTGCGCAAGATCATCTCGCGCGCGTTCACTCCGCGGGCCATCGAACGCCTACGTGAGGAACTCGATCAGCGGGCGCAGAACATCGTCAAGGAGGCCGCGGCGGAGGGGTCCGGCGACTTCGTCGAGCAGGTTTCGGCCGAGCTGCCGCTGCAGGCCATCGCCGGGCTCATGGGCGTGCCGCAGGAGGACCGCAAGAAGCTGTTCGACTGGTCGAATCAGATGGTCGGCGATCAGGACCCCGAGTTCGGCGGCAACGATCCGATGGCTGCGTCGATCGAGCTGATCATGTACGGCATGCAGATGGCCGCCGAACGGTCGAAGAACCCCGGCGACGACCTGGTCACCAAGCTGGTGCAAGCAGACGTCGAGGGGCACAAGCTCTCCGACGACGAGTTCGGCTTCTTCGTCATCCTGTTGGCGGTCGCGGGCAACGAGACGACGCGCAACTCGATCACCCAGGGCATGATGGCGTTCACCGAGTTCCCCGACCAGTGGGAGCTGTTCAAGAGACAGCGGCCGGTGACGGCTGCCGACGAGATCGTCCGCTGGGCCTGCCCGATCACTTCGTTCCAGCGCACCGCCCTCGAAGACACCGAATTGAGCGGCGTGCAGATCAAGAAGGGTCAGCGGGTGGTGATGTTCTATCGGTCCGCCAACTTCGACGAGGACGTCTTCGAGGACCCCTACACCTTCAACATTCTTCGGGATCCCAACCCGCACGTGGGTTTTGGCGGTACCGGTGCGCACTTCTGCATCGGCGCCAACCTGGCCAGGATGACGATCGACCTGATCTTCAACGCGGTCGCCGACCACATGCCCGACCTCACCCCAATCTCACCGCCGGAGCGGCTGCGGTCGGGCTGGCTCAACGGCATCAAGCACTGGCAGGTCGACTACCTAGGTGCGTCGAAACAGGCTGTGCCGCACTAGCCTTCGGCGCGGTTGGGTAGTCGATGATCGACCGCCAGTAGTCCTCCGGGATCTCCCGGTTGGAGCGCAGCACCATGGCCAGTCCGGTCGCCATCGCCACGCCGAGCAGGCCCAGCCAGAGTCCCGCGGCGGCGATCATGAACCACAGTGCGGTGGTCGGCGTCGGCCACGGCGACACGATCGCGAGCGCCGGCGCGAAGAAGAACCCGGTGCCGATGAACCACGACGAACCCGCGCGATCGGACTTCATCACGAACCGCAGCCACCGTGGTATCTCCTGGTCCGCAACTGGCTGCTGGCGGGTGTGCATCGTCGTCTCCTCGGTAGGTCCGGAATCTCGGACACCGCTAGCGTTGCGCCCGCGGGTAACCGAAGCAATTACCTCTCGGGTAGTGGAAGACGGTCCGAAGCTGCGTCAGACTGGGCCCGTGACCACCGTCGATGTCCAACATCCCCCGTTCGGATCGTTGATGAAGCAATGGCGGCAACGACGCCGGCTGAGCCAGTTGGACCTGGCCATCGAGGCCGACGTGTCGTCGCGACACGTCAGCTTCATCGAGACCGGCCGGTCGGCTCCGAGCCGCGCGATGGTGCTTCGGCTCGCCGACGCACTGGAAGTGCCTCTGCGCGAACAGAATCAACTCCTCCTGGCAGCCGGCTTGGCGCCCGTGTACGCGGAGCGCTCACTGGACGACCCCGACATGGCCGCGGTCCGCGATGGAATCGACCAGGTACTCAAGGCCTACGAGCCGTATCCGTGTCTGGCCGTCGACCGCGGCTGGAACATCGTGGCGGCGAATGCCGGGGCCGGATTGATGCTGCAGGGCGTCGCCGCAGACTTGCTCGATCCGCCGAACGCCCTGCGCATTTCACTGCATCCGGACGGCTTGGCGCCGCGGATCCGCAACCTCGGGCAATGGAGACACCACGTCATCAGTCGCCTGCGCCGGGAGGTCACGGTCAGCGGTTCCGACGAACTGGCCGCGTTACTGGCCGAGATCGAGTCCTACCCGGGCGGATTCGACGATGCCACCGACCTGGGCGGCGTCGTCGTGCCGTTGCAGCTCGACGGTCCCGACGGCAGCGTGCTGACGTTCCTGAGCACCGTGACCACGTTCGGCACGGCGCTGGACCTCACCGCGGCCGAGCTCAGCATCGAGGCATTCCTGCCTGCGGACGAGTCGACCGCCGCGGCGGTGCGTTGACCCCGCAACTGGTAAGACCACTTGACCTGTGATCACCATGCTGTCATGGTGGAATCATGGCCCTACAGCCCGTCAACCGGCGCTCCGTCCCCGAAGACGTCTTCGAGCAGATCGTTGCCGAGGTGCTCAGTGGCGACATGCGGCCCGGTGAGGCGCTGCCCAGTGAGCGACGACTGGCCGAGGTGCTCGGCGTGTCCCGACCCGCGATCCGGGAGGCCATCAAGCGGCTCACCTCTGCCGGTTTGGTCGAGGTACGTCAAGGCGACGCCACGACGGTGCGCGACTTCCGGCGCCATGCCGGGCTGGACCTGCTCCCCCGCCTCCTGATCCGCGCAGGAGAGGTCGACCTCTCGGTGATACGCAGCATCCTGGAAACGCGACTTCACAACGGCCCCAAGGTCGCCGAACTCGCCGCAGCGCGGCGCAGCAAGGAACTGGCCGACCTGCTCGACGCGTGCATTGCGGCGCTCGCCGGTGAAGACGACCCCGCCGAGCGCCAGCGGCACGCACTGACGTTCTGGGACCACGTCGTCGACGGGGCCGACTCGATCGCGTTTCGCCTGATGTACAACACACTTCGCGCGACCTATGAGCCGGCATTGCCCGCACTGGCCACGATGATGGCCGACGAGGTGGGCCGCCCCGAGGCCTACCGCGCCATCGCCGCGGCGATTCGCGACGGCGATCCGGCGGCGGCCGAACGAGCCGCGCGCGATTTGTTGGAACCCGCAACCGTGGCACTGCTCGGTGCGGTCGACACCTTGGAGGCCGTCAAGTGAACGCCGACGTGACCGCATCCCGCCGCCGTGGCTTCTCGCTGATCGACGCGGCACGGGAGTTCTGGAAACACCCGTCGCCGTGGATGATCGGCACGACCTTCGTGGTGGCGTTGACCATCCGGATCGTCGTTGGAGACTGGCAGCTCACCGATGCACTGGTCCCGGCGGCAATGTTGGCGGCATTTCCGTTCTACGAGTGGGTCATCCACGTGTGCATATTGCACTGGCGGCCACGGCAAGTCGGGCCGCTGACCATCGACCCCCTACTGGCCCGCAAGCACCGCGAACATCACGTCGACCCGCGCGACGTACCGCTGATCTTCATCCCATGGCGCGCGCTGCTCTGGGTGCTGCCATTGGCGGTCGGCATTGGCGTGTTCGCCTTTCCGCGCATCGGACTCGGGCTCACCTACCTGGTGTTCCTCACCGTGCTCGGGCTGGTCTACGAGTGGTGCCACTACCTGATCCACAGCGACTACAAACCGAAAACCCGTGCCTACCGGGCAATCTGGAAGAACCACCGGCAGCATCACTTCAAGAACGAACACTACTGGTTCACCGTGACGAGTTCCGGGACGGCGGACCGGGTACTCGGCACGTATCCCGACGCCGCCTCGGTCGCAACGTCACCGACGGCGAAGAACCTCCACGCGGCTACGCCTGCACGATGACCGGGTCGCCGACGTTGACCGTGTCGTAGTACCAGGCGGCGTTGTCGGGACTCAGGTTGATGCAGCCGTGGCTGACGTTCGAATTACCTTGCGACGCCGTCGACCACGGCGCGCTGTGCACGTAGACGCCGCCCCACGTGATGCGAACGGCGTCGTTGACCGTGAGCTTGTATCCCTCGGGATCGCTGAGCGGGATGCCGATGGTGCGCGAGTCCATCACGACGACGGACTCCTTCTCCAGGGCGGTGAATTGACCAATGGGCGTGGGGAACTTCGGCTTTCCCATCGACGCGGGCATCTCGCGGACCACTTGGCCGTCGATGCTGACGGTGAACGTATGCGCATCGATGTCGGCAAGACCCACCACGGCCGCGGCCGTCCCAAAGCTGGTCTTGGCCCCACCGACCGACACCGAGATCGTCGAATGGGCCGGCCAGAATCCAGTGGGCTTGAACTGCACGGCATCGTCGGCAAGCCACGTGAAGGTCCCCGGTGGGGTCTTCGGCGAGGAGAAGCCGATCGACCGCTCCGCGGCGCCCCGGTTGGCGACCGGCCCGGCGAACGTCACGGTGACCGGCATGGCCACCCCCACCACGTCACCGGCCGCCGGTGCGATCTTGGCAACCGTTGGCTGGGGTGGCACCGCGGCCACACCGTTGCCGACCGCACCGGCCAGCAACATCGTCGACACTCCCGTCACCGTCAGCACGTACCGCAGCGCTCTACGCAAGTTCCATCCTCCGATTCGGGCAGCCTGTGTACATGGTAGTTCGCTTGCGGCCGGTTACGCGTTAGCCGAGGGCCTGCGCGCCAGGGCCAACAGCACGTAACCCGAGGCCAGGAAACCGAGCGCCAAGATGGTGGTGTTCGCCAACACGGCGGCGATGCCGACGCTGCCGGGATCGAGGAAGTAGTACGGAGCGCGCCGGCCCGCGTTGTTCAGCACGAGTAGGGCAAGACCGGCGTACGCGGCCGGGTAGGCCAGCCACGCGAACGGCTGCCACCACCGCACCGCGCCCTCTCCCCTGCCGACGAGGAGCCAATCCGTGACGGCCAGCAGCGGTACGACGACGTGCAGGATCACGTTGGCCGGGGTGTATCCCATGCTGTGCCCGGTCAGGAAGAGATTCCAGATCACGCCTGCCACCACCACGTACAGCACCGCTGCGCCGCGCAACCCGGTACGGGCATCGGCGCGCGGTGACACCAAGCTCCACGCGTAGTACGCCGCCGCCAACACGTTGGCCTGGTAGGTGAACGTCACCAACCGCCACAACACGCCGGACCGCGATGACAGCTCGACGACGACGAGCGCCAGCACGACGGCCAGAACGATCGTCAGGCGAAGGAAGATGCGGACGTCGTTGACAGAGCCCTGAATTGGCAAGCGTCCCAAAGGCACTGACGTGCGATTTCGCTTACTGGGCCGGCGGGACCGGCACGACCTCGGCAGGCGGCGGCGCCAGCACCACCGGCGGGTTGTCATTGCCGGGTGTCAGCTTCTCCTTGATGCGGGAGAGGATGCCGGGCTTCTTCGTCGGCATGGTCGACTCGATCGGTGGCACGACGGCCGGTGGCGGAACGACGCCCGCGGCCGGTGGCGCCAATGCCGGGTCTACCACCGGTAGGTCGGCGGATGGAGCCGCCGAATCGACGATCGGGGCCTGGTCGGTGACCGGCGCATCGGCGATGACCGGCGCCTCGGCCGGGATGCTCGCCTCCGGCGGTGCGGGGTCGACGACCGGCGCCTCCGGCAGCGGAGCCGGCTCGACGGCCTGCGCCGGGGGAATCGACACCGGCGGTGGCAAGGCCGGCGGGATGGCCTTCACGGCCGCGGGGGTCTCCGGGACGTTGACGGCGGCTACCGGGTCAGCGGAAGTGGCCGGCCGGCGCGGCGTGAATTCGAGGCTGACCGCGGCGGACACGGAGACGACGAACGTCAGCACGCCGGCGACCAACATGATCGCGGCGCCCTTGTGGCCGATCGGCGCGCGCCTCGGCGCGGCACGGTCCGCGGAGCGGTGCCTGCCGACAGACACGTCCGCCTCGTACGCGTGGCCGAGATCGGCGTCGTCGAGGTCGACCAGCGGCAGTTCGATGGTCTGCGCCGAGGCCAGTGCCGCGCCCCTGGCTAGTGCGAGTTCGGCCTCCTCCGGCGCGAACACCGGCACCGAGAGCGCGTCTTCGAGCTGCGGCAGGATCGACTCGAAACCGCCGGCCGAACCGACGACGACCAACGCCTCGGGCTGCCAGTCCGCCATGGTGAACACCGTGCTCAGCCAGCTGATCAGGCTCTCGTCGGAGTCGATGGCGTGGTTGAACGCGGTCTGCACCGCCCCGTCCGACGTATTGACGACGAGGGTGATCACGGAGTCCGGCTCGATGACGCACACCGCGGTGGTCTCGTAGCCGATGACGGCTGCCATGCCGCGGGCCAACGCCTCGGTGGCCTCGGGCAGCCGGATCGCCACCACGTTGTCGAACCCCGATTCGGACAGCGACTTCATCAGCGCTGATGCCTCGACGTCGGCGTCCTCGCTCCACGTCACGCCGATGGAGTGCAGACGTAGCCCACGATTCGCGGCGATGGCTTCGGTGCGGAGCACGGCCGCGGCCGCCTGCTCGGAGGTGTCGAGCGCGCCCCTCGGCACGTCGAATGCGTTGCGGTCCATCGTGGCTCCGTCGGCATCCTGCCCCTCGACGAGGACGAGTCCGACGGAGGTCGGAGTCATCGACAACCCGAGAACCGCGTCCACACATATCCCTTCGGACCGACGAGATGGCCACCGCCGCGTGGCAGCGCGAACGCCAGAACGTAATCGAGCGGCGCCGGCAGGCGTGGTGAAGATCCACCTTTCGGGGTGACATTACCCGGCGATTCCCCGACGGGCTCGCCGGGCCCGCGCCAACCGACCGTGACGGCGCCGCCTCCGTGGCAAGGTGACTGTCATGGCCACGGCACCCAACAGTGACCGGCCGGTCGAGCGCACCGTCTTCGGGCATCCGATCGGGCTGGTCAACCTCTTCGGCGTCGAGATGTGGGAGCGGTTCTCGTTCTACGGGATGCTCACGATCCTCGGCTACTACCTCTACTACTCCGTCACCGACGGTGGTCTGGCGTTGCCGCAGACCACCGCCACCGGGATCGTGGGCGCCTACGGCGGCCTGGTGTACCTGTCGACGGTGCTCGGCGGCTGGATCGCCGACCGGTTGCTCGGCATGGAGCGCACGGTGTTCTACGGCGGCACCGTGGTGGTGGCCGGTCACCTCGCGCTGGCCGTCCTGCCCGGGCTGGCCGGTGTCGGCATCGGGCTGGTCCTCGTCGCGCTCGGTGCGGGTGCCCTCAAGGCGAATGCGTCCTCGCTGCTTGGCACCCTCTACGAGAAGGGTGACGCTCGCGCCGACGGCGGATTCACCCTGTTCTATCTGGGCATCAACCTCGGTGCCTTCATCGGCCCGCTCATCACCGGGCTGCTGCAGACGCATGCCGGCTTCCACTATGGGTTCGGCGCCGCCGCCGTCGGGATGACACTGGGGCTCGCGCAGTACGCGGTCTTCCGGCGCAACCTCGGCGAGCACGGTCGAGAGATTCCGAACCTCTTGCCGCGTAATCACATCGGTCGCTATGTCGCCGTCGCCGCCATCGCCGTGGCGGCGCTCGCGGCGGTGCTCGCCACCGGATTGATCACCCTCGCGAACCTGTCCCAGGTGACGACGGGCGTCATCGTGGCGGCCTCGGTGGCCTACTTCGCCGTGTTGCTGACCAGCTCCAAGGTGCAAGCGGTGGAACGGACGAGGGTTCGCGCGTTCATTCCACTGTTCATCGCCAACGCAGTGTTCTGGTCGTTGTTTCAGCAGATCTTCACGGTGTTGGCGGTCTACTCCGACGAAAGGATGAACTGGTCGATCTTCGGCTGGACGGCGCCGTCCAACTGGATCGGGTCGATCGAGCCGGTGTGGATCATCCTGCTGTCGCCGGTGTTCGCCGTGATGTGGACGCGGTTGGGCAACCGGGCGCCCACCACGCCGCGCAAGTTCGCGTACGGCGTCATCGGGATGGGGGCAGCGTTCCTGTTGTTCCTCCCCATGGCGGGGACTACGGGCAGGGCGGTGCCCGCATTGCTGATCGTCGGCGTCATGGCCATCTTCGCCATCTCGGAGCTGATGATCTCGCCGATCGGCCTGGCGGTGACCACCCAGCTGGCGCCGCAGGCCTTCCGTGCACAAATGATGGCGCTGTACTTCTTCTCCGTGGCGCTGGGCACGTCGATGTCCGGTGTCCTGGCCGGGTACTACGACCCAGCGAAGGAGTTCGCCTACTTCGGCATCATCGGTGCCGTGGCGATCGCCGCCGGGGTGGTGGTGCTGCTCATCTCGAACTGGATGAGTCGCCTGATGGAAGGCGTGCACTAACGCGTGGTCGCGCGCAGCGGCCCGGTGATCCGATCGGCGCGTTGGCCGAGTTGTGACATGTCGTAAACCGAATCCGCCACGCGAGCGGGTGATGATGGGAACGCGAGCGCTTGTTCGTGCGTCAGACAGACAACGAGGTCGGGTCGACGAAGGAGTACACGATGACGACGGCATCCATCTTGGACGTCGGGGACCGCGGGATCACCGATGCGGTCACCGATCATGCGCCGCATGGCGTGGTCTGCGTGCACAACCTGCGGTTCGCGCACTCGACGGCAGCATGCACCTGCGGCTGGGCGGGCCGCCGTCGCTACCTCAAGGCGGCAGCCGAACAAGACGCCTGGGAGCACGCGATGCACGACCGCTGCTCCCCGGCCTGCCCCCTGGTGATCGGCTGGTGACTCAGGTCGGCCCGACCGGCACGCACCAACTCATCGGGACGAACGGTATCGGCGCCCCGATGCACCAGGTGACCGGTCCGACGGCGCCGATGGGTGGCGGTGGCGGCGCGGGGACGCAGCTGTTGCTCGGGGCGTCCCACACCTGACCCCAATCGCACGCCCAGCTGACCGCCGGGGTCACCACCGTCGTCACGAACAACGGCCCCAACACCATTGCCGTGACGGCGGCCGTACCGGCGCACAATCTACGAAGTATTCGATTCATCCGAAGGCCTCCTGCAAACATCCCCCGACCTCGGGCTGCAGGCAACTTTACGCCGTCGCGCGGCGAACGTCACCGGCCAGGCAACCTCGATCAAGCGGCCAGGATCGCGGCGAGCACCCGCGGTTCCACGTTGCCGCCCGACAGGATCGTCACGGTCGGGCCCGGCGGTGTCCGCGCCAGCCGGTAGCCCGCCAACGCCACCGCGCCGCTGGGCTCGCTGACGAGGTGGCCGCGTACCGCGATCTCGCGGACCGCGTCGCGAATGTCGTTCTCCGACACGGTGATCACCTCATCGAGGACGTGCTGCAGGTGCGCAAAGGTGAGCGCTGAGGGCTGCGAACGCAGACCGTCGGCGATGGTGCGGTTGCGGTCCTCGATCGACCAGTCGACCCGGTGCCCCTCGGCGAGGCCCTGCGCAGTGTCGGCCGCGAGTTCGGGTTCGACTCCGATGACGCGGGCGCGCGGGCACAGCGCCTTGATCGCGGTGCCGATGCCGGACGCCAGGCCTCCTCCGCTGACGGGAATCAGCACGGTCGCGACGTCGGGCAAGTCGTCGGCGATCTCCAGGCCGATGGTGCCCTGCCCCGCGATGATGTCGGGGTGATCGAACGGTGGCACCAGCACCCCACCGGTCCGCGCCACCACCTCGTCGGCCACCTTCTCGCGCTGCCCCGCACCGCACAACACCATCTCGGCGCCGTAGCTGCGGGTCGCCGCGACCTTCACGTGGGGAGTCTCCTCGGGCATCACGATGTGCGCCGGAATGCCGAAGGCCGCGGCCGCGTAGGCCACCGCCTGAGCGTGATTGCCGCTCGAGTAGGCGACCACTCCCCTGGCGCGCACGGCGTCGTCGAGCCGCCCCATCGCATTGAATGCGCCACGGACCTTGAACGCCCCGATCGGCTGCAGATTCTCCGGTTTGATCCACAGCGGCCGTTCGGGATCGCCCCAGGGCGCAGGCAGCAGCGGCGTCCGGACGACCGAACCGCGAATCCGGTCCGCGGCCGCGCGAATGTCATCGATGGTGACGAGTTGCATGGGTCAAGTCTGTCAGCCGCGATCACCGAGCCCGACCCGCCGTTGCCGTGCAGGGCGGTGGCGGGGCATGGTTAGCCATGTGAGCGAAGCGTTCTCGTTGCCGATCGTGCCCCGCTACGCCGAAATCGACCAGCAGGGCGTGGTGTTCAACGGCCACTACCTCACGTGGTTCGACGAGGCCTGCACGGGATTCCTCGATCACCTCGGCGTGGCATACCCCGGGCTGATCGCCGACGGCCACGACATTCAGGTGGTGCACAGCGAGATCGACTACGTGGCAGCGGTTCGCTGGCGCGACGACGTCCGCGTCGGCGTGACGTGCGCTGCTGTCGGGACGACGAGTTTCACGCTTGCGTTCGACGTCCTTCGGGTCGGCGACGCCGGCGAGCGGGTGAGCGCGGTCCGTGGCCGCAACGTCTACGTGGTGGTGTCGACGCAGGACTGGACGAAGCGCCCGATTCCCGACGAGCTGCGTGCGACCCTCACTTCCGTTGCGCGTCAAGGCCTGCCGATTGACGGTACTGTCGCCCCATGAGCCATTCGCACGACCACGGGCCGCATCGCGAACTGCCGCCCGGCATGGCCGAGCAGCTCGACTTGCCCTACTCGGGGATGGTCTCGTTCGGGCACCGACCGTTCCTCACCGAGCCCGAACAACTCGATGCGTGGCAACCCGACGTCGCCATCGTCGGCGCGCCGTTCGACGTCGCGACCACCAACCGTCCCGGCGCGCGCTTCGGGCCCAGGGCGATCCGGGCCACCGCCTACGAGCCGGGCACCTATCACATGGATCTGGGACTCGAGATCTTCGACTGGCTCGAGGTGGTCGACTTCGGTGACGCCTTCTGTCCGCACGGTCAAACCGAGGTGTCGCACGCCAACATCAAGGAACGGGTCGCCACGATCGCGTCCCGCGGCATCGTGCCCGTCGTGCTCGGTGGTGACCACTCCATCACCTGGCCGTCGGCGACGGCGGTCGCCGACGTGCACGGCTACGGCAACGTCGGCATCGTGCACTTCGACGCGCACGCCGATACGGCGGACATCATCGATGGCAACTTGGCCAGTCACGGCACGCCGATGCGTCGCCTGATCGAGTCGGGCGCCGTTCCCGGAACCCATTTCGTGCAGGTCGGATTGCGCGGCTACTGGCCGCCGCAGGACACGTTCGAGTGGATGCAAGAGCAGGGCATGGTGTGGCACACCATGCAGGAGATCTGGGAGCGCGGCTTCAAGGCCGTCATGACCGATGCGGTCGGAGAGGCGCTGGCCAAGGCGGACAAGCTGTACCTATCGGTCGACATCGACGTGCTCGACCCGGCACACGCGCCCGGCACCGGAACACCTGAGCCCGGCGGCATCACCAGCGTCGACCTGCTCCGCATGGTGCGCCAGCTGTGCTACGACCACGACGTCGCCGGCGTCGACGTGGTGGAGGTGGCGCCCGCCTACGACCACGCCGAGCTCACGGTGAACGCCGCGCACCGGGTGGTCTTCGAGGCACTCGCGGGCATGGCCGCGCGGCGACGCGACGCGGCGGGCGGCAAAGTCGGTCCCCCGGCGCGCCCACGTACCTGATCCCGGAGGATCATGAAGTCATGACCGGAGTCTTCTACTTCGATGGCAAGTGCGGCGTGTGCACCCGCGCGCGTGACTTCCTCGTCAGGCTGGACAGGACGGGCGGGGTCCGGACCGAGCCGTTCCAGCAGCCGGGCACGCTGGACGCCCTCGGCATCCCCGCCGACCGACTCCATGACTCCTCGTGGTGGCTGGACTCCTCGGGCGCCGTCTACGGCGGCGCAGAGGGCGTCAACGCGGCGCTGTCGGCCGCGCTGGGGACGCGGCTACCGCTGACCGTCTACCGGTTGCCAGGCATCCGGTGGGCCCAAGACGCGGTGTACCGCTGGGTGGCGGCACACCGGTACCGCTTCCCTGGCACCACTCCGTACTGCGAATCCCACCCCGTCGCCTGCTGAGGGTTCAGCGTGGTCGGCGCAGCCGGTCGGTGAGCTCCGTCCACATCGGATCGTCGTTGCGATGGTCGGTCACCACCCGGCATTCGCCGTAGATGCGCATCGTCGCCAGATCGGTGCGTTCGGGGTTGCGGTAGAAGACCGCGGTTACACCGGATCTCGTCAGCTTCCTGCCGAAGTGCTCGGCGGGGGTCGCTGCCTCGGTCCAGCCGAGAGCCGTCATCGCCGCTCCGACGCCGGAGAGATATCCGACCGAATTGCCTTGCGGCAGTAGAAAGGTCATGTGGACGACGGCCTGATAGGGCGGATCGTGCGCGTTGTTGCACGACCGAAACGCGTAGCCACCGGCCGGATCACCCAGCTCCGCCCGTCGCGTGATCTCGACGGCCGCCTCGACGACTTGAGCGCTGGCCCGCTCATCGCTCAGCGGGTCAGGCGCACGGGTTGCCCGGCTGTGCTCGTGGTTCACCGCCACCACGGCGGCACCCGATGCGAGCGTCAGCGCCAGTACCGAGCCCAGTAACGTCCTCGACCCCGATGCGCGGAGCCAGCGGACCGCAGACGCGCTGCTCAGCCCTTCTTCAGGGTGAACTGGCAGATGTCGGTGTAGCCCTCACGGAAGAGGTCGGCGCAACCGGTCAGATACTTCATGTACCGGTCGTAGACCTCTTCGGACTGGACCGCGATGGCCTCGTCCTTGCGTGATTCGAGGGTGGTTGCCCAGATGTCCAGCGTGCGCGCGTAGTGCAGGCGCAACGGCTGCACCTTGGTGAGTTCGAAGCCGGCCTGTCGTGCGTGCTCCTCGATGTCGGCCGCGTACGGCAGCTCACCGCCGGGGAAGATCTCGTCCATGATGAACTTGAAGAACTTCAGCTTCGTCATGGTCAGCGGCAGGCCGCGCGCCTGGATCTCATCGCCGCTCGGCTTGATGATGGTGTGAACCATCATCACCCCGTCGGCGGGCAGCGCCGCGTAGGCCATCTTGAAGAAGCCGTCCCACCGGTCTCGACCGAAGTGCTCGAACGCGCCGATCGACACGATCCGGTCGACCTGCTCGTGGAACTGCTCCCAGCCCTCCAACAGCACCCTCTTGTCCCGGGGGCTGTCCGACTTGGCGAACAGGTCGGCGACGTGGGCCTGCTGGTTCTTGCTGAGGGTCAGGCCGACCACGTTGACGTCGTACTTCTCGAGGGCTCGATTGAGGGTCGCGCCCCAACCGCAGCCCACGTCGAGCAGGGTCATCCCCGGCTTCAGGTCGAGCTTGCCCAAGGACAGGTCGATCTTGGCGAGCTGCGCTTCCTCCAGCGTCATGTCGTCGCGTTCGAAGTACGCGCAGCTGTAGGTCTGGGTGGGGTCGAGGAACAGCCGAAAGAAGTCATCGGACAGGTCGTAGTGCGCCTGCACGTCTTCGAAGTGCGGCTTCAAGCCCTTGGTGTCACTCATCTGATCTGGCAATTCACAGCCTTCAACGTCTGGTTCGATTATGGTCCGAAGCTCCACATGGCTCGAGAGCGCCCCCGCACGTCTGAGCAGTTTATGCACAGTACCGGAACGATAAAAGCAACAGCGAATCCACGAGAATTTGCCTAGCTCATCTCATCACCTCGCGATTCATTGCCTGACCTGCGCGCCGTGCCGAAATCTGGATGAAGTTGCTGAGGCTGCTGAGAATCCGCTGGCCAGTGATTAGCTGGAATGCAAACGTCTGCGCGTGGGTACCGTTGTTGGCGCGGGTACCACTGCGCGCAACGTTGGGAGGGAAGCCAATCATGAGTGAACCGGAGACATTCGAGGAGCTTCAACCGATCGACGTCGATCCGGACGCCATAGAGCCGGTCCTGGATCCCGACGAGATCGCGGTAACCAGCCATCTGGACGCCGACGAGGGCGACCTGATCGAGCAGTTTCTCGAAGTACCCGAGGACGAGGACGACGAGATCCCCGACCGCTGACCGCCCGCGCGGGTCCACGATCAGTCCCCGGGCCGAACGTGGACCCGCGCCGACGTTCGCCGCCAGTACCACCACGCCACGACGGTCAGGACCATGACCACCAGCCACGGCCACGCTCCATGGGCGTGCACCCAGCCCGCGACGACGCCCTGGACGCGGCCGGCCGTCGCGATGACGGGGTCGGCCGGGTCGGCGCCCGCCGTGTACAACCGCAGTTCGAACCAGCCGTAGTACGCGACGTAGGCCCCGGCGATGACTAGCAGCGCTCCGCCCATCCGGTTGACGTAGGGGCCGATTCGACGCAGTCGGTCCACGACACCGGAACCTGCCAGTGCCGCCGTCATCGCGAGCGTGCCCACGATGAGCGCGAGGCCCGCCGCATAGGCCAGGACTGCGGGCAGGGCGCCGCGGGTGAAGCCGACGCCGATGCCGGTGACCGCCAGGAACGGCCCGACCGTGCAGGACAGCGAGGCGAGCGCGTAACTCGCGCCGTACCCGAACATCGAGCCGAGCGCCGCCGTGGGCGCCCACCGAGTGCCAGTCACCAACGGACCTCGCATCGGGATCCTCGCCGTGCGGCCGCTCAGCTGCCAAAGGCCAAGGGCGGCAAGGAGGATGCCGATCGTGACGGTCGCGTACGGAAGGTAGCGCTGAACCGTGTTGGCGGCCGACACGGCGAGCAAGCCGAAGGCGCCGAACACCGCGACGAACCCCGCGGCCATCGCTGCCGTCGCAGCCACGGCCCGCGCGACGGCGGACGGTCCGCTGGCGCCTCCACCACGCACCACCAGGGCCAGGTACGCCGGCAGCATCGCGAAACCGCACGGGTTCAGTGCCGCCACCAGCCCGGCCCCGAAGGCAAGGCCGAGACCACCCGCTCCCACGTCGGCGCCTGCCTACCGGGTCAGCGCCGCCACCCGGTCCGCGAGCTCCGTCTGCGGCATGGCGGCGGTCGGATTGTTCACGAACGTCGAACTTCCGTCGGGGCGGTAGAACACGTACGCCGGCTGCCACGGCACGCCGTAGCGGGCCCAGATCGAACCGTCGGCATCGTTGAGATTGGTAAAGCCGAGGCCGTACTTGTGGACGAAGTTCTGCATGGCCCCGGTGTCGGAACGGGCCGCCACCCCGACGAACGTCACCGCCGGATTGGCCGCGGCCACCGCGCTCACCGACGGTGCCTCGGCGTTGCAGAACGGGCACCACGGCGTCCAGAACCACAACACCGCAGGTTTGCCGACGAGGCTGGAACCGCTGAATGGCTGTCCAGTCAGGGTGGTACCGGCGAACTGCAGCCGGTCATCGGCAACCGCGGTCGGCGGACTTCCCACCACCAACACGGCGAAGCCCGCAACGATCACCAGGCTCAGCCATCCGCGCAGTCGAGAACACAAGGGCTTCATGACGCCTCCCCTCACCGGTGCACACCCTTGACACGAATGTGCGCGCCATCGGGTTCACCCGCGTCGGACAGTCAGTTCTCCCTCGGCAGCAATTCCGCAGCGAACCGGTCGATGAACGCGTCGATCCCGTCGGAGCGCACGGGGCGGATGACGAACTTGGTGAGCCCGGCCGCCAGGTACCCGTCGATCATGCGATGCAGCTGCGACCAACCGTCCGCGACGAGCTCGGCCGGATCGACGTCGGGCCGACGGCGCCGTATGGCGTCGAGCAGCTCGGCGGGCAGGCCGCCCTCACTCACGGCGAGGTTGATGCCGAAGTGGTCCGGCTCGATGACCCGGCCGGCCACCGCGGCCGCCTCCTCGATCTGCTCACGGCCGCGCCGCGCCTCCGCGGGGGTGAGGAAACTGCCAAGCCACCCGTCCCCGAGCCGACCGATGCGCCGGAATCCCGCGGGCGCCGAACCGCCCAACCAGATGTCCAGCGGCTTGTCCGGTCGCGGCGCCACACCGACGGCCGACACGGTGAAGAAGTCGCCCGAGAACGATGCGTCGGACTGCAGGCTGGAGCGCAGCAACCGCAGCGACTCGTCGAATACCTCTGCACGTCGTCCATCCGGCACCACGAAGATCTCGCGTTCGGCGGGTATCGCGGAGCGCAGGCCGAACACCGGCAGTACCCGCCGCGGCGCCAGCGCCGCGAGCGACGCCAACTGCTTGGCCACCAGCACCGGATGGCGCCCAGGCAGTACCACCACCGACGTACCGACCTTGAGGTTCCGCGTGCGGGCCAAGGCAAACGCCATCCCGATGAACGGATCGACCGCCTCGGAGTACACCAGCTCGGAGAACCACAGCGAGTCGACGCCCAGGGCCTCGAGGCGGTCGACGACGTCGGGCAGCATCGCGGGTCCGGTGTCCGCACCCAGCCCGACGCCGAATCGGATCTTCATCATCGCAGCCCCGAGATGTCCCGGGTGAGAACGCAATCGGTCACGTATGCCAGTTAACGCCATATCGACTCTTGGGGCACCACCGCGTGGATAAGGTCTCGAGATCGGCCCCGTGTACTGGACGACGTGCCGGGTGACGGCCTGTGAGCCCGAACGAGAGTTCGGTTTCGCGGTCCTGATCGGAGACCTGCCCGTGAACAACTGGCACTACGCTTTCGCAGCCGCCGACGGCGGCACGGACGTCACCGAGTCGTTCCGGATGAACGAAGGACTGTTCACCACCATGTTCGGGCTACTCGGCGGCCAGCTTCGACGACGGCGCAACATCCGCGACATGCGCAAGACGCTGGAGCGGATCAAGGCCGTCGTCGAAGCCGACGCTGCCGGGGCTAGTTGAAGCCGACGCCGAAGATCGGAATCCAGAGACCGAACAGCCAGATTCCCCACTGACGGTTGACGTCGTTCCACACCGGGTTCGCGTTGTAGCCCCAGTAGTTGATGCTCTGCGGCAGCGGACCACCGTTCCACTGGAACGGAGGCGGCGGACCCCAACCCCACGGCGGCGCGCCGTTGTTGTCGTCCCACCACTCGTGGTTGTTGCTGGCCCACCACGGGCCCTTGTCCCACCCGTCGTTGCCGTGCCCATTGCCGTTGCCATTTCCATGGCCGTTGCCCGGGCCGTTGCCGCACCACGGCGGACAGAAGTCGTCGTTGCCGTGCGGTTTCAGCGGCAGCGGCGCGGCAGGTTGAGCGGACGCCACGCCGGCACCGAGGCCGGCGACCGTCGCGCCGAGGCCGACCGAGCCGAAGCTCAGCCCGCCGACGATCATGGCAGCGGCGGCGACCTTGATCAGCTTCATTCGTGTCACTCCTATACCCGGTGACGTTTGACGGCGGTGGTCACCCACGTGTTTCGACGTTCAAACGGTCACCTTCATTCCAGTACCCCTGATGTGACCCCTACATCCGCTATCGACGTCGAAGCGCGGCGCGTTACCGGCTGGCAGAAATCGATGCGCCGCCGCCATTGGCCACTGGCGGCATGCTCGTCCATCGCTGCGTGGTTCTCATTCTCGCATTGCAGCGCAACGACATTGCTGGCCGCGTAGACAATCACCGCCGCGATGGTTGCCGCGGTGATGATCGTCGGCGACCGCGGATATCGCCGTGGTGCATGGGTTTTCACCGTAGAGAGCCAGGCCACAACCCATGCGGCATCCTGCCGCCACCGCGTCTGCGTGGAGACCACTGCAATGGATGTTACTGGTGTGATTGATGATTCGTTTGCAGGCGTGCAGGCCGACGATTTGCTGCGTCCGCCAGGGGTGAACTAAGATCGAGTTACCCCTGAGGCTGCTGTGCCAGGTGTTGCTAAACGCCCACCATCGCTGGCATGACCGCTACCGGAACACGAAGTCGTTCGGGTCTGGTTCGCGGGTCCACGCCCAGTAGTCGACGAGCCGCCACGGGCTCAGGCCGTACACCTCGCCGTGTGCGTTCTTGTAGAACGAGTGCTTGATCGAGGGCTGTGACCACACCATCTTGCGCAGCTCCGCCTGGCTGCGTTCCACCCAATCGGCCAGCTTGTCCTCACGAGGCTCCAGCGAGCGGTGGCCGCCGTCAATCAAAAGTTCCAAACACTGTGTGATGTAGCGCATCTGACACTCGGAATGAAAGATCAGACTGCCCCCGCTGGCGAGGTTGGTGCCCGGCCCGTACATGCAGAAGAAGTTCGGATGGTTCGGCACCGTGATGCCGAGATACGCGGACGGGCGATCGCCCCACCGCTCGCGCAAATCCGATCCGTCGCGGCCGATTATCGCCATCGGCCACAGCATCTCGTTGGCCCGGAACCCGGTTGCGTAGACGATGACGTCGGCGGCATGGCGCACCCCGGCCTCGTCCACCACGCCGTCCGGTTCGATGCGGGCAATGGGGGTACGGACCAGGTCGGCGTCATCACGCACCAACGTGCGCAACCAACTGCCGTTGTCCTGCAGCGTGCGCTTGCCCGTGGCGGGATAGTCCGGCACCACCTTGCCAAGTAGATCCGGATCGTCGCCGACCTGGCTGCGGATCCACTCGGTGAACATCTGCCGCGTGAGTTCGTTGATTTCGCTGACGGCACGCTGCTGGTCCGGATAGTCGGCGTCGACCCGGGCTGCCGCGAGCCCCTTGTCGCAGCCGGGCCAGAACAGCAGGAACCGGTACCAGCGGCCGTAGAACGGCAAGTGCCGCAACGCCCATTGCACGCCGGGACCAACCTCGGCGTGGTAGTTGGGATTGGGGAACATCCACTGGGCGGTGCGCTGAAAGACGGTCAGGTGCGCGACGTCGTCGGCAATGGCCGGCGCGATCTGGAACCCGCTGGCGCCGGCACCGATGAGCGCGACGCGCTTGCCGCGCAGATCCACCGCGTGGTCCCACTCGGCCGAGTGGAAGGACGGGCCCTCGAA
The DNA here is from genome assembly GCF_000620625.1 of Mycobacterium sp. URHB0044. Classification (GTDB taxonomy): domain Bacteria; phylum Actinomycetota; class Actinomycetes; order Mycobacteriales; family Mycobacteriaceae; genus Mycobacterium. The sequence continues at coordinate 234,605 of NZ_JIAW01000005.1, forward strand.
GCGGTCTTGTCCCGGGATGGTCGGCACGTGCGGACGGTTGAGTTGACCGACGGCGCTGATCACCGCCCGCGCGGTCAGCGTGTTCTGGGTGCCGTCCGGTCCGCGCGTCGACACCGTCCAGGTCGCGGTCGCGTCGTCCCAGTGTGCGCCCGTTACCTCGGTGCCCCATCGGACGTGCGGCTGGATGCCGTGCCGGTGCATCACGCCCTCGAAGTAGGCCTGCAGCTCCGGCTGCTCGGCGAAGAAATGCGTCCACTGATCGGTGGGTTCGAAGCTGTAGCAGTAGAAGTGGTTGCCGACGTCGACCCGTGCCCCCGGGTAGGTGTTCTGGTACCACGTGCCGCCGACGCCCGTGTTCTTCTCCACGATCGTGAACGGGATGCCTGCTTCCTTGAGCCGGATGCCCGCGAGCAGCCCCGACTCACCGCACCCGATGACGACGACGTGGTGGTCGGCTCTGGCCGAGGAGTCCAGGGCGGTGACGTCCCGGTCGGCTCGCGCGTCCCTGCCGTCGAGTTCCATCTCCTCGAGCAGCATCGGCACGTACTCGTCGGGTACCGGTTCGCAGACCAGCCACTCCATCATCTCCTTCAGCAACTCCGGCCCGATCGGCTCGGGTTCGGGGCAGCCGCGGTCGCGGTAGTCGGCGATCACCTCGAGCGCGATCTTGCGGACCGCGGCCTTGTCCTCCTCCGACATGTAGCCCTGAACTTCGTTGAGGAAGAGACCCGCTGGCCGCAGCGCCCCCCGGATCAGCGTCGGGTCGGCCGACATGTGCACCAGCGACAACATCAACGTCGGGATGCTGACGTCGAGCAACGCGTCGGTGATCTCCTCGTCGGATGACGTAAATGGTTGCCCTGCATGTGGGTTCCGCACCACTTGGTGCTATCACGCCAGACTGGCGGCGCGCAGGCCATCGGCGGAACGCGCCAAGTCCGCGAGGACCTCCAAGGCGGCAGGCGGCACGTGTTCGAGGCGAAGATGAAGGAGCAACGCCGAACCCGCGGCCGCGTCGGGCACGAGGCTCGGCCCTGAAGATAGGGGCGAAGCACCCCGGGAGGATCTACCCTCGGTGCATCACGTACTCGACGATGAGGTGATGCAACGTGGGTATCTCGACGCGGGTCAACGGTGCCGTGCCCCCCGACGTTCCGCTGTCCGAGATCGACCTCGGCTCTTGGGAGTTCTGGGCACAAGACGACGACCTGCGCGACGGTGCGTTCGCCACCCTGCGTCGTGAGGCCCCGGTCTCGTTTCAGCCGGAATTCGTCCAGGACGGGGTCGCCGCCGGGAAGGGACATTGGGCGGTCACTCGCTTCGACGACGTCTTCCACGCCAGCCGTCACCCCGAGATCTTCAGCTCGGCTCAGGGCATCACGATCGGCGATCAGGTCCCCGAACTCAACGAGTACTTCGGCTCGATGATCGCGATGGACGATCCGCGCCACACCCGGCTGCGCAACATCGTCCGCAGTGCGTTCACCCCCAGGGTGCTCGCGCGGATCGAGGACTCCGTCCGCGATCGCGCCCGCCGCCTGGTCACCGAGATGGTGGCCGCCCATCCCGACGGCACGGGCGAATTGGTCACCGAACTGGCCGGTCCCCTTCCCCTGCAAATCATTTGCGACATGATGGGCATCCCGGAGGACGACCATCTGAAGATCTTTCACTGGACCAACGTCATCCTTGGCTTCGGCGACCCCGACCTGACCACGGACTTCGACGAGTTCGTCCGCGTCGCGATGGACATCGGCGCGTACGCGTCGGAACTGGCCGACGATCGACGGGCTCGTCCCGGCGACGATCTGACCACCAACCTGGTGCAGGCCGAGGTGGACGGCACCGGGCTGACCTCCAGCGAGGTGGCGTCGTTCTTCATCCTGCTGGTGGTGGCAGGCAACGAAACCACCCGCAATGCGATCAGCCACGGCGTTCTCGCCTTGAGCCGCTACCCCGATCAGCGGGCCGACTGGTGGGGCCACTACGACGAGGTGGCGCCGACGGCCGTCGAAGAGATCGTCCGTTGGGCGTCACCGGTGGCGTACATGCGGCGCACCGTCACCCGCGACACCGAGCTGGGCGGGGTGGCGCTCGGCGAGGGCGCCAAGGTCACCCTCTGGTACGGATCGGCGAACCGCGACGAAGCGAGGTTCGCCGATCCGTGGACCTTCGACGTGCGACGCCAGCCCAACCCGCACGTGGGTTTCGGTGGCGGCGGTGCGCACTTCTGTCTCGGAGCGAACCTGGCCCGACGTGAGATCACGGTGATCTTCGAGGAACTGCACCGCCGGATCCCCGACCTCACGGCGACCGAAGAACCCGATCGCCTGCGGTCCGCGTTCATCCACGGGATCAAGCGGTTGCCGGTGGCCTGGACGCCGCCGCGCTAGGCCGCGCCGTCTTCCCAGGCCTCGCACAGTTCGGCCAACTGCTCCCGGCTGGGACCGTCGGGTGCGGCTGGCCGCCAGCCGGAGGCGTAGATCTCCCTGGCTTGGGGCTCCACGGCGTCCAGGCTCGATGGCAGCGCGTCCATCCGGGCGTAGGGCTCGACGACGGCGCGAAGGGTGTCGTCGGCGGCGGCCGCGGCGACGATCAGATCTGACGGCAGACGCCGGGTGATGTCGACGTCGCCACCCGACCACCTTCGCAGCCGGTCGGCGTCGGCGTGGCAATGGTCGTCGAACCACGGCCGGATGTTCTCGGTGCACCACTGGTCGAATTGCACTGTGGCAGAGTCGATGTCAACGACATGCTCATCCAAGGCGTCGATCAAGGCCCGCGCCTGCGCGAGCGCCAGCGTCACACCCCGCCCGGCGAGAGGGGTCGTCGTGCAGACGGCGTCGCCGACGGAGATCATGCCCGGCGTCATCGGTCGGCCGGAGGCGTCGAGCTGGCCCCGGTAGCCGTTGTACAGCTTGCCGCCGGGCAACACCGGCGCCATCGCGCAGGCGCGGCGCGGATCGATCCACTCCGCCAGCCGAGGTATCGCGCTGATGGCTGCTTCGAAGACCTCCGCGTGCCGCAGGCGGCGCAACCGGGGATCCGTCCCGTCGTGGGCGAAGGTGATCGAGAACGTCCGGTCGTCGTGGAGGAAGCCGATGGCGAAGTAGCCAGGGAAGCCCAGCGACAATCCGATCGGCGAGTTGGTCGGAGCGGGTGAGGTGCCTTGGAAGTCGGCGTGGAAGCGGTATAGCCGGTCGACGTACACGGCGCCGCAGTCACCGCCCTCGGGCGGCGGTCGAAGGTCGGCGGTGAATCTGCTCCCCCGGCCGGAAGCGTCGATGACGACGTCGCCAACGAGGGCATGGCTCGACAGTGAAACCCCATGGATGCGCCCGCCATGCTCGACGACTCCGCCGACGTGATCGGTGCGGACCTCGATCCTCGGCTCCACCAACGCCCGGCGGCGCAATGCCGCATCGAACGTCGCGCGCCGGCACAACAGCGCGGCCGCGCGGCCGTCGGGGGCGTCGGCGACGACAGCGCCGGCATCGACCAAATCGTCAAGCACGTCCGGCATTCCGGTGCGCAGGGCATCGACGACCGGGCCACGCAAGGTGTGCGCGTGATGAAACTGCATGACTCCCCTGCGGCGCCACGGGCCTTGTGCGGGTGGGCCGGGGTCACGGTCGACGAGGACCACGTCATGGCCGCGCCTCGCGAGCGCGATCGCGGTGAACAGCCCAGTCGGTCCGGCGCCGACGACGACCGGTCGCATCCATCCCCCTTTTAAGGTAACTTAGAGTGTAGTAAATACACCGAGGGTGACGTCAATGAATGATTCTGTCAAGCGCGACTACCGTTCGACCCTACGTGCCGCTCAGGCGGCCGACACCCGGCAATCGATCGTGGCGGCGGCTGCGCGGCTGTTCATCGCAGACGGTTATGGCCGGACCACCATCGACGGGGTGGCCGAATCCGCAGGCGTCAGCCGCAAGACGGTGTTCAGCGCAGTCGGCGGCAAGGTCGAACTGTTGAAGTCGGCCCTGGACTGGGCTGTCGCAGGCGACGACGAACCGATCGCGATCGCGGACCGGCCGGCGATCCGTGCCCTACTCGCCTTGGAAGACCCGGCGGCGCTGCTCGCGGGATGGGTGCGCGCCCTGGTCGAGATCGACGTGCGCGCAGCCAGTCTGCTGCACGCGCTCGAAGTAGCCGCCGACGGCGACGACGACGCACGCCGCCTGATCGACGAGTACCGCGCTCAGCGCCTGGCCGGCGCCCGCGCCGTCGTCAAGCGCCTCGCCACGCTCGACGCCTTGTCCGAAAACATGTCCCGCGCCGACGCGACCGACGTGGCGTGGCTGGCCACCGATCCGTTGCTGTTCGACCGCCTGGTTCGCAGCCGCGGCTGGTCGGTCGGCAAGTTCGAACGGTGGCTGGCACGGACGTTGACCGGGCAGCTGATTCAGCCGTAGCGCGATCAGTGCCCCTGGATCGCTGCAAGTCGAACGCAAGTCGTTTGCAAGTAGGTCTCGGCACAGTGTGTTTCGACCGATCCACCTGCAGAGGAGACTTCAGTGAGTACGCCAACCCACGGCACCGCAGTCCGCGTCACCCCACGCCGGCCCGGCGATCCCGAGCCCGACCTCTTGGGCATCTCGCTTGCACATCGCGCCATGCTGACCGACGTGCGGAGGATCGCGGAACTGGTGGCAGCGATGGGCGCGGGCCGCACCGCGTGCGCGCCGCACCGGGCTCGGGCGATCGCCCGCTATGTGGAACTGTTGTGCGAGTCCATTCATCACCACCACAGCACCGAGGACCAAACCCTCTGGCCGGTGATCGGGGCCAGCGCCGGGGATCGCGTCGACCTCTCCGAGCTGACTGACGACCACGCCGCCCTGGAGCCGCGACTGGATCAGTTGCGTTCGCGTGCAGCGTCTTTCCGGCTGTCCGGCGGGGATGCCAAGACCGCGCAGCTGATGGCGGCCGAGCTGAACGATCTGCTCACACTCCTCACCGAGCACATCGCGGAAGAGGAGCGAGACCTGTTCCCGGTGATCACCGAGCATGTCTCGGTGCAGGATTGGCAGCGTGTCGAGAAGACCGCGCAACGACGTGGGCGGCTGTCCTTCGACGGCCCGCGCACGATCGCTGTCATGACTGAGTCCGAACGCGCCGACCTCTCCAAGCACGCCGGGCTCGGCATTCGGGCCATGATCGCTGCGCTGTCGATCCGACACCGCCGGCTTGAGCGGACGGTATTCGGCTAGCCGTCAGGGGATCAGCCGCGCCGCGTCGGCCGCCAGCCTGCTGCGCAGTGCAGTGGCGTCGGCGCGGTAGCGGTCTGCTTCCCCGACCCGGCCGTCCAGTTCCGCGACGGCGGCCAGCGCGTCGTCCACTGGGCCCGCCAGGAGGCTTCCGTTGTCGAGCCCCGCCATTCGTCCGCTGTACGGCAACAGCTGCGCCAGGCAGTCCTTGGCAGCGTCCATGTCCCCGAGCGCCGCTGCGGCGTGCGCGCGAAAGGTCATCATCGCCAGCCAGTAGTAGGAGCGCTCGACCGGCTGCCTCGTTCGCCAAAGCCTCCGCGCCTCGTCGGTGCGGCCGGCGGCAAGCAGCGCGAGTACGGCGACGTCTGCGATCGTCGTCGACACGGTGTCGTGGACGACGAGCAACTCGTCGGCCAACGGGCCGAGGTCGCCACGGGCGAAGCCTGCGGTGATCCTGCCGACGAGGGCCATCAAAGCACCATTGGCAGCGCCCTGTTCGAAGAGCCGTGCAGCGGCCGTCGCATAGCGGCGCTCACCTTCGTCGGGATGTCCCGCCAGCACTGTCAGCTGCGCGGCGAACACTTCGAGCACCGTCAGTAGGTGGCTCAACTGACCGGTGCCCGCACGTGCGACGGCAAGATCGACATGCCGTTGCGCCGCCGCCAGATCGGATCGTCCGGAAGCGGCGAGGAACGACATCCAGTGCGCGATGGCCTGATAGTCGACCTCGCCCGCGGCTTCGGCCACCGCGAGGAACTCGCCGGCGAGTGCATCGCGCTGTGCCGCGATGTCCGGTCCGAGAGCGCAGTAGGCGCGGGCATTGAGCGCTGCACAGAGCAGCCGACCCCCGGCGCCGGGATCCGCGGCGTGTGCGTCCCGGGCCAGCTCGAGCGCCTCCGAGCTGGCCGCCAGCGAAGCAGGCGTGTCTGCGCCCTCCACCTCTGCGAACAGCGTCAGAAGCAGTCGGGCCCGGACCGGTGCAGGGTGCGCGGACCGCGCCTCCGCTTCGAGGGCGCGATGCAGTGGATCGACGATGTCGCCGTCGACGGTGTCGGCGATCCGCACACGCCACAGCAGCGGGGCATCCCACGCCACTAGCGCACGGGCGGCGAGAGCATCACCCACTTCTCCGGCAGCGAGGGATGCGCAGGCCAGCGCGCGCTTCAGTTCCGAACGTGCGGCGACCACGTCGCCAGCCCTGGCGAGCGAGCCGATCAACCCGCAGCGTGCCTCCATGTCGCGGTCGAGGTGGTCGGGCGCGGACTTGGCCCTGGTCGCCGTCAGTTCGAGCAGCTGCACCGCCGACCGCCACTGTCTCGCGGCCTCAGCGTGGGCGCCTACCGCGTCGGCTTCACGGGCGGCGGCCACGGCGAACTCGGCGGCCTCGGCGGCGGTGTCGGGCGTCGCTGCGGCCGCCGCATGGTGAGCAAGCGACGTCGGGTCGGCGGCCCGAGCTCGTTGCCGCAGTATAGCGAGTGCGGCGGCGTGCAGTCGGGATCGGCGCAGCAGCGAGATGTCCTCGTAGAGGGTGTCGCGCACCACCGCGTGCGCAAAGCGAACCAGGCCGGGGCCCGGTTCGACCAGCAGGCCGACCACTACCGCAGGTTCGAGTGCGTCGAGCAAATCGTCGGTATCACGGCCGGCGAGTTCGGCGAGCAGGTCGACGTCCACGTCCCGGCCGAGCACCGCGGCCTGACGCAAGGCCGTCAACGTCGCGCCCGGCAGCCGCGCCAACCGGCGCCGAAGCACGTCACGGATTCCGGCGGGCACAGCGGATTGCACGGCGTCGGCGCCCTCCGCCGCCATCAGCCTCGCCAGTTCGCGAACGAACAACGGATTGCCTCCCGTCCGTTCCCGGAGCAAGCGCAGCGTCTGGCCGGACACGTCGGTCAGGCCGGAGTCGGCGGCCAGCGCCACCGTGGCAGCTGCGTCGAGGCCGGACAAGATGAGATGCGCAGCGGTCCGGGCGGCCAGCGCGGCGCGGGCCGACTCCAGTTCCGAACCCGCTTCAGAGGGCCGGTACGTGGCGATCACGAGCACCGGTCGACCGACGAGCGCATCCGCGGCAAGTCTCAGCAGCTCCAAGGTCAGGCCGTCGGTGCGATGCAGATCTTCGAGCAGGACCGCGACCGGCCCTTGGACGGCCGCACGGCCGAGAATGTCCGCGACCGCGCGCGCCATCCAGAACGATCCCGAATCACGGTGCTCGCCGTCGTGGTGCAGCAACTGTTCGAGGGCGTTCGCATGGCGGGGATCGATGGGGGCGAACCCGTCGGCGAATTGGCGTACTACCTCGGTCCAAGCCCACGCCGGCGGGGCGCCGTCCACCTCGGGGCAGTGTCCTCTTGCCACTACCCAACCCGCCGCCCGAAGCCCTTCCGTGGCCGACTCGGCAAGCGTGGTCTTGCCTGCTCCCGCCTCTCCGCCGATCCAGAGCACCCGGCAGCCGCCGTTGATCGCCTCCTGCCCAGCCTTGGCAACGTCCGCGAGTTCGTCGTCGCGACCATGGATAGCCCCCTTGGGGACTTTCGGAGGCACGGCCGGCCCAGCCTGCGGCACCGCGACCGGGTGGAGATGAACGGCGTGCGCGAGGATGTCCTGCTCGAGTACACGCATTTCACGACCGGGTTCCAGGCCGAGCTCGGCGTCGAGGTAGTCGCGTGTTCTGCGCAACGTGTCGAGCGCCGCAGCCTGATGACCCGTTCGGTACTGCGCGGTGGCGAGCAGGCACGCGGCGCCCTCGCGGCCGGGGTGATCGCGGACGTGCTGGCCGAGAACGGCGATCACCCGTGCGTCAGCGCCAAGAGACGAGTGCGCTCGAGCACCGGTTTCCACTGCGGCCAGCCGCAACTCGCCGAGGCGGGCGATCTCCGGTGTCGCCCACGATGTGTCGGCGACCTCGGCGAACGGTTCGTCGGACCACACGACGAGGGCTTCGTCCAACATTGCGGCGCGGCGGGAGGGATCCGTGTCGTCTTCGGCTGCACGGATTTTCGCCTCGAACTCCCACACGTCGACCGCATCGGCCGACAACTGCAGACGGTAGCCCGGGGACGCACTTACGATCACCGTTGCGGGTGCGCGCCGTTGCCGGTTGGGTTCGAGCACACGCCGCAAGTGTGAGATGTACGCCTGCAGCGCAGCCAACGCCTTGGGCGGCGGTTCCCCCTCCCAGAGGTCGTCGATGAGCCGGTCCACGGAAACGACCCGTCCCTGCGCCGACACCAAGCGCGCAAGGAGCGATCGCTGCCTGCGCCCGCCAAGATCAACCGGGCCGCCATGGACCCACGCCCGCACCGGGCCGAAGACGGCCACCCGCACGGGCCGAGAATCCGCCACATTCATCGTTCGCAGATCGGAATTCAGTGCGAGCGACCCCGCAAACCGGCACCGGCGCGTGAATCGACGCCGAGCACTCGAAGACGGTCGTCGGCCTGCCGAATCGTCGCATCACAGTCGATCACGACGGCAACATTACTTTCGGCCGGTGGCTTCAAATTCGTCAAGGCCAGGCCGGGGGGCTAGCGAGTCTGCTTCCCCTGCCACGCAGTCGCATCGGTCTGTGACGTTGCGGTTGGATCGGTTTCCGACTCGTGCTGGTCTGGCTTCGTCGAGGGCGGATCGAGCGCATCTGCGCGTTCCCGCTTGGCGTCCAGATCCTCCCGAGCGCTGTTCACGTGTTCGCGGTGGCCGGCGGCACGGTCCTGAAGGCGGGCTGCTTCGGCGGCCTTCGCCTCGGCTTCTGCCTGGGCGGCGCGTGCCTTGGCCTCGGTCTCGGCGGCGACGGCCTCGCGCTTCTCCAGTCGACCGCCTTGTTCACGCACGTCCTCGCGGATCCGATCGGCCTGCGCGCGGCGCCGGCGTTGGTTTGCCGCACGTGCGGCAAAGGCGAGAACTAGCACGATCACCAGGGCCACGACGGCGATGATGATCCAGGTTGTGGTGGTCACGACGGCTCCTTCCGATGGGTAGCACGTCAGCCGTATTGACGTACACGCTGATTGCGCGAATGCCCATCCCCGTCGAGATTCAAACCGTCAGCGGCGCTACGCCACGATCAGCGTGCCCTTCATGTTCGGGTGATACCTGCAGTAGAACGGATAGTCGCCGGGAGTCGTCGGCGCCGAAAACGTCGTCTTCTCCTTGCCGTCGGCCTCGGCGTCGAACTGCCCCTTGGTCTGCGACGTCACCGAATGCTCGACCGTGTCATCGTTGACGACGGTGATCTGCGTGCCCGGTGACACCGTGATCGGCTCGCCGAAGTTCATCCCCGAGATGGTGATGGTGGCGCCCTTCGCGGCCGGGGCGTCGCTGCTGCTCGTGGTCACGGTGCCGCTCGGGCTCGCGCTCGGAGTGCCCGAACTGCCGCACCCCGAGGCCACGCCGACGATCAGTGCCAGTACGGCCGCGATCACACTGAATTTCGCCATCGACATCCCCGTTCATTGGTGGTCTGCGATGGACACGGTGCGACGGCCGGTTCGGTTCAACGATCCTCAGAAGTAGGCCGTACGCCGGCCGTCCGGCGCGACGACTACAGCGTCGCGGTGAGCGGGCCGGTTCCCTGGCAGGTGGACCGGGGTGGGTTGCCGGTCAACACGCACCCACGCCCCGTCGCGGTGTAAGTGGCGCCGGGCCGGTACGGCGCGTAGTACACCTGGGCGGTGAGGATTCCCTCACCCACGTCGCACTGTTCGGACGACTCGCTGCCCTGCATCTGGATGCACGCCACCGACGAGATGGTCTCGGCGCCGACTCCACACGCAGCCGCCTGGACCGTCGCCGTCACCATGTCCCGGCCCGACACCTGGACGACGTGGGGCGGCGACAGGGTGAACGCGCACGGTGCGGGATCCGTCTCTGCGGCGGCCACCGCGGCGGGCAGCAGGGCCACGCCGAGCATCGTCGCGGCGCAGGCAACGAGGACGCGTCGGACCATTAACGGATGGTAGGTCACCGCGGTACCCGTTCGTCGACGATGAACAGGATCAGTGTGACGGCCAGCGTCCCTGCCGCCAGCCAGATCGCGTGCGCCCCCCAGGCGCGGCTGGCGAAGGCGCCGATCAACGCTCCCCCGGCGAAGGCGAGGATGACGGTGCCGTAGATGCCACACGCGCGGCGCGCCGCGGCGCTCCTCTCGACGAACCCGTCGTAGCCGGATTCGACGAACCGCATCAGGTTTCCCGTCGTGGCAACGGGCAGGTAGGCGAGGTCGCCGATGTTGCGGAACAGACCCATCTGGACGGCCGCGAGGAAAGCGATCGGCACCGTGACGTAGTTGTGGGCCACGGTCACCGGGACGAACCCGATTGCACCGAGCACGATTACCTGCACGCCGATGGCCCATCGCAAGGGATGCGTCACGATCCGGTCGGCCCGCCCCGACTTGACGTGGGAGGCGAGCCAGATGCCGACGACGAACGCCAGAATGGGCCATACGTGGGCCATGGCCGCCATCAGCTTGCGCTCGGAGAGGTCGATCGCGAAGAAGATCACGTTGCCGGTTTGAACGTTCGCGAACACGCCGCCGCGGACGTAGAACGTATGCGCATCCATGAACCCGTTGGTGAGCGTGAGCAGCAGCGCGAACCACAGCGTCCTGGTCCGTTCGGTGTCGTTGGGGCCCGGCGGCGCATCGCCCATCGAGACAACCTAACCGGCGTGTGGCGTCGGTGGTGGCTACTGTGCGCCGAGGGCGCTGAGCATGCCCGCCGCCGATCGGGGCCACGGGAACTGCTCGGCGCGCCGCCGTGCGTGACTCCTGCGCAGCGGTTCCGGCCTGCCGATGATCGAGGTCACCGCATGCGCGATGGCCTGCGGATCGTTGTCGGTCGCGGCTCCGCTGTCGGTGGTGAGGATCTCGGCCAGTGCCGACGTCCTCGAAACGACGGCCGGTGTGCCGCAGGCCAATGCCTCCAGGGCGGCCAACCCGAAGGTCTCGTGCGGGCCGGGCGCCAGGGCTACGTCGGCCGACGCCAGGATGCCTGCCACGGTTTCTCGGCACCCGACGTATCCGGTGAAGTCGACCGGCAGCCGCGCGGCCTGGCGCTCCAGCCTGTTGCGCAACGGGCCCTCGCCAACGATCACGAGGCGGGCGTCGACACCGGAATCGCGCAGCGCGGCAACGGTATCGATGCTGCGATGGGCGTGCTTCTCGACCGAGAGCCTGCCGCAGTGCACCAACAAGGTCTGTCCCGGTTCCGCCCATTGCCGCCGCACCGCGTCACACCGGTGCCGGGGATGGAACTGTTCCAGGTCGACGCCGAGGGGCACGGTAACCGCGTTGTGGGCTGCGATTCGGTCGAATTCCTCGCGCGCGAAAGCCGTCGTGCACACCACCGCGTCGTAGTTGGCGGCGGTCCGTCGGTTCGCCGCGTCGGCGGCGGCACGGGCGATTCGGCGCGGAAGCACTTGTCCGAGTAGACGATCGAGACGCTCGTGCGAGATCATCACGGTGGCGACGTCATGGCGACGGCCCCACGGGCCGAGCGACCGCAGCGTGAGGCGATCGGACACCTCCAACGCGTCGGGTTCCAGCCGTCCGAGCAGTGTGGTGACCGGTCCGGGAAGCACGGCACGGTAGCCGCCGGTGAACGGAATCAGCCTGGCGGGCAGCGAGATTCGCCTGACCCCCGACGGCAGACGCTGCGCTTCGGCACGTGCTCCCGGGACCAGGAGGTACACCTCGTGCCCGGCAGCGCAGTACTCCGCGCCCAGCCGGTCCACCGCGGTCCGCAGCCCTCCCGAGCGCGGGCCGTAGAAGTTTGCGACCTGAACGACCCGCATGACTCAAGCAGAACGTGGGCGGATGTGCGTTGATGAACGGTCGTTGAACGGCCACCTGAATGCGCGGTGAACAGCCGCCTAGCCCAGGTGCTTGGTGAACCAGTCCTGCACGCGCTTCCACGCATCGGCGGCCGCCGTCGGGTCATACCGTTCCCCGGTGTCGTTGAAGAACGCGTGATCGGCACCGGGCTCGACGACCAGTTCGTGCACCATCCCCGCCTTGGTGAGCGCCTGCTCCGCGGCGTCCTTCGTCGCGTTCACGCGGGCGTCCTTCTCGCCGTAGAAGCCGAGCACCGCGACGTCCTTCGACCCGGTGAAGTCGGCGCCGTCAGGGAGTGGGCCGTAGAACGGGACGGCCGCCGCCAGCTGCGGCTCTCCCGACGCCAGCAGCTGCCACACCAGCCCACCGCCCATGCAGAAGCCGACGGCTGCGACCTTCACCCCGGGGGCGCGGCGCTGCAACTCCTCCACCCCGGACTTCAGGTTGGCGACGAACTCGGCAGGCGGGATCTTGCTGAGGGCGGCCGTGGCCTGCGCCGGATCGGTGAAGGTGGCCGTTCCACCCTGCGCGGAGAGCAGGTCGATGGCCAGGGCCGAGTAGCCAATGCCGGCGAACCGGCCGGCGACCGAACGCACCCAGTCGTTGAGCCCCTTGTTCTCGTGGATGACCAGCACCGCGCCCTTCGGGCTCTGCGCCGGCGCCCAGGCTCCTTGCAGTTGGCCCTGCGGCCCGGCCCATGTGACGGCCTCGGTGGGCACCGTGTTCTCCGAGCCGGGCGGTGGTGCACTCTCGGTGGCCGCGCCGGTGGAGGTGGCCGGTGCATCGGCGGTGGGTTCCCGGCTCTCCCCGCACGCCGCGATGAGCGCGCTCGCCGCCGTGGCGCCGACGCCGATCAACGCCAAGCGGCGCAACGCCTCCCGTCTGGACAGCAACCCGTCCACGTGATCGGTGGCAATCTCCTCTGCAATGTAGCGCTGTAGCGGGGTCACGTTGGCGAGTATGCCTGTGTCTGCTGAACTGCGGTTGGAGAAGTGCTGGACAGCGAATACTGATCCGCATGGCCAGTCCAACCGCCCGAAACGCCCTCCAGGGCCGCGTTGCCGTCGTCGCCGGAGCCACTCGCGGCGCCGGTCGTGGGATCGCCGCGGCGCTCGGTGAGGCGGGGGCGACGGTCATCTGCACCGGCCGCAGCAGTAGGACGGGCGATCTGAAGTCCGACTACGACCGGCCGGAGACCATCGAGGAGACGGCCGAACTCGTCACGGACCTCGGTGGCGTCGGCATCGCCATCGCGGTCGACCACTTGGACGGCGCTCAGGTGCGCGGTCTCGCCGACCGGCTGCGCACCGACTACGGCGCCATCGACATCCTGGTCAACGACATCTGGGGCGCCGAAGTACTGAAGGGACCGCCGTCGACGTGGAACCTGCCGATGTGGGAACTCGATCTGAACGCCGGCCTGCGCACCGTGCGTCTCGGGGTCGAGACGCACCTGATCACGTCGCACTGTCTGCTACCGCTGCTCGTCGCGCGGCCGGGCGGACTGTTGGTCGAGGTGACCGACGGGACGGCCGAGTTCAACGCCCAGAACTACCGGATCTCCGTCTTCTACGACCTCGCGAAGGTGGCGGTGAACCGGATCGCCTTCAGTCAGGGGCACGACCTGGCGCCGTTCGGCGGGACCGCAGTGGCGGTGACGCCGGGCTGGCTGCGCTCGGAGATCATGCTCGACAACTACTGCGTCACCGAGGAGAACTGGCGCGCCGCCATGGAACCCAGGGGCGAGGGCTACCCCACCGCCCCTTCCGCGTTCACCGAGTCCGAGACTCCACGGTTCGTCGGGCGTGGCGTTGCGGCGATCGCGTCGGACCCTCGTCGGGCGCGTTGGAATCAGCGTTCGGCGAGTTCAGCGCAGCTCGCCCGCGAGTACGGCTTCACCGACGTCGACGGGCGTCAACCCGACGCCTGGTTCGAAGAGTAGACAAATATCGGAATCTGTTCACTTTTTCGTTGACACCGCCGTCGGCACGCTGTTCCATGGCGGAGTGACCTACGACACGATCATCCGCAACGGCCGCTGGTTCGATGGCACCGGCGCCGCGTCAGCGGTACGCAATCTGGGCATTCGCGGCGGCCACGTGGTGGCGATCTCCGCCGACCCATTGGACGAGACGGGTTGCGCGGAGGTCATCGATGCCACCGACAAGTGGGTGCTGCCCGGCATGCTCGACATCCACACCCATTACGACGTCGAGGTGCTCGACGGCCCCGCACTGAGCGAATCGCTGCGCCACGGCGTCACGACCGTGATGCTCGGATCCTGCTCGCTGTCGACCGTCCACATCGACGGCGTGGACGCCGGGGACATCTTCGGCCGCGTCGAGGCGATCCCGCGAGAACACGTCATCGAGGCCATCAACCGCCACAAGACGTGGAACAACTTCGAGGAGTACGTCAGGGCGCTCGAATCCCGTCCGCTCGGCGCGAACGTCGCCGCGTTCATCGGGCACTCGGACATGCGGGCCGCGGTGATGGGCCTCGACCGCGCCACCACGAAGACCGAACGCCCCACGAAGGGCGAGCAGGCCCGGATGGAGCGGATGCTCAAGGAGGCGCTCGATGCCGGCGTCGTCGGGATGTCGTCACAGCAGCTGCTGTTCGACAAGCTGGACGGCGACGTCTGCCGCTCCCGCACGCTGCCGTCCACGTACGCGAAGCCGCGCGAACTGCGGCGGCTGAAGTCGCTGCTGCGCCGGGCCGGGCGCGTTCTGCAGTCCGGCCCCGACATTCAGAACCCGCTGAACCTCGGTTCGCAGGTGGCCCAGTCGCTGGGCATCTTCCGGAATCCACTCAAGACCAGCCTGCTGTCAGCCGCCGACGTGAAGTCCAACCCGTACGCGGTGCTGATGATGGGACCGGTGTCGCGGTTCGTCAATCGGCTCGGCGGCAACTTCCGCTGGCAGCATCTGCCGGTGCCGTTCGAGGTCTACGCCGACGGCATCGACCTGGTGATCTTCGAGGAGTTCGGGGCCGGTGCCGCGGCTTTGCACCTGCGCGACGAGGTGGAACTCAACGCGCTGATGCGCGACGAGGACTACCGGCGCCGGTTCCGCAAGGAATACGAGAGCAAGTTCGGCGTGCGGGTCTGGCACCGCGACTTCTTCGACGCCGACATCGTGGCCTGCCCGGACGAATCCGTCGTCGGCAAGTCGTTCGGCGAGGTCGGCCGCGAGCGGGGCGGCCTGCACCCCGTCGACGCGTTCCTCGACCTGGTGCTTGAGCACGGCAGGTCGCTGCGGTGGCGCACCACGATCTCCAACCACCGACCCGAGGTGCTGAAGAAGTTGGCCCGCGAACCCGGGATCCAGATGGGGTTCTCGGACGCCGGCGCCCACTTGCGCAACATGGCGTTCTACAACATGGGTTTGCGCCTGCTGCGCCACGTCCGGGACGCCGAGCGGTCGGGTCAGCCGTTCATGACGATCGAGCAGGCCGTGCACCGGCTGACCGGCGAGCTCGCCGACTGGTACCGGCTGGATGCCGGTCACCTGCGGGTCGGCGACCGCGCGGACGTCGCGATCATCGACCCGGCCCGGCTCGACGACTCGCTGGACGGCTACGCCGAGGAACCGGTCGAGCACTACGGCGGCCTGCGGCGCATGGTCAACCGCAACGACGCGACGGTTACGGCCGTGCTGGTCGGCGGTCGCACGGTATTCACCGAAGGCGTGCCCACCGAGCTCGTCGGTCGGCAACGTACCGGCCGCTTCCTGCGGGCGTCACACAAGGCGCCCGCGCTTCCCACCGAAAAGGATGAATTGACAAGTGTCGGTTGAAGATACGGTTCGCGGATTGTGGAAGGCGCTGTCGGCCAGGGACTGGGACGGGGTGAAGGCGAGCGTTTCCGATGACTGCATCTACGTCGACATGCCCATCCCGGCCGCCGCGGCACGCGGTCCTGAGGACATCGTCAAGCGGTTGAAGATCGGCCTCGAACCGTTGGCGTCCTACGAGAACCACGATGGGCTGTTGCTCGCCGACGGCGCAGATGTCATGTACGAGCACTCCGAGACGTGGGTGTGGGCGACGGGTGAGACGGCGACCCTGCGGTTCGTCACGGTGCATCGTGTCGAGAACGACAAGGTCACCATGTGGAAGGACTACTGGGACATGAGCGGCCTGACCGCCACGGCCCCGCCCAGTTGGCTGGAGGATTTCGCGGCCGCGGACACGTCGTGGATCTTCGACGCGACGGAACTGGTCTAAGCACGCGAGTTCGGCCCGCCGCCACCGGCACGCTCATATCCTCAGGAGCATGAGTACGACGACGCTGCCGCCGGGGCCGCCGCTGCCCCCGGCGGTGCAGGCGGCGCTGATGCTGCGCTACTGGCCGCGGTACGTGTCGGCGTGCGGGCGCCGGTACGGCAAGGTGTTCACGCTGCGGATCGCCTCGATGGGCACGCTCGTCTATCTGTCCGATCCCACCGACATCAAGACCGTGTTCGGCGGCGACCCGTCGGTCTATCACGCCGGCGAGGCGAACTCGATGCTGGCGGGCATGCTCGGCACCAGTTCCGTTCTGGTCGTCGATGACGACGTCCACCGCGACCGTCGCCGCCTCATGCTTGCCCCGTTTCATCGCGACGCGGTGGCCCGCCAGACCGGGTTGATCGCCCAGATCGCGGCCGACAACGTCGCCGGCTGGCCCGTCGGCACCGACCTCGCGGTGGCACCGAAGATGTCGGAGATCACCCTCGAGGTGATCCTGCGGACGGTCATCGGGGCGAGCGATCCCGCCCGGCTCGCGCGGTTGCGCGACCTGATGCCGAAGCTGCTGAACGTGGGTGTCTGGGAATCCCTCGCGATCGCTACCCCCGCGCTGCAACGTCGTGGGCCGTGGCGGCGTTTGATGCATCGCATGGCCGAAGCCGACCGCCTGCTGTACGCCGAGATCGCCGAACGACGTGCCGACCCGGAGTTGGCCACCCGCACGGACGCGTTGGCGATGCTGATCCGGGCAGGCGACGGAGAGTCCGGGATGTCGGACGTCGAACTGCGGGATCAGCTGATGACCTTGTTGGTGGCCGGGCACGACACGACGGCCACCGCGCTTTCGTGGGCGCTGGAACGGCTGACCAGACATCCCGCCGTGTTGGACAAGGCAATTCGCGCCGCACGGTCAGACGGCGCGGAGGGCGATGAGTACCTCGAGGCCGTCTGCAAGGAGACGCTGCGCAACCGGCCGGTGGTGTTCGACGTCGGCCGGATTCTGACCGAGCCCGTCGAGATCGCCGGGTACCGCCTGCCCGCCGGGGTGATGGTGGCACCGGGAATCGGGTTGGTACACGGCAGTTCCGAGCAATATCCGCAGCCGGAGCGGTTCGACCCCGACCGCATGCTGGGCGCCACCCTCGGCCCCACCACCTGGCTGCCGTTCGGCGGGGGCAATCGGCGCTGTCTCGGCGCGACGTTCGCCCTGGTCGAGATGAAGGTCGTGCTGCGGGAGGTGCTGCGCCGGGCCGATCTGGCGACCACCACGGCGGGCCCGGAGCGGCAGCGCGTCAAGCACGTCATCCTGGTGCCGCACCGTGGCGGACGGATCCGGGTCCGTGCCATCCGCGACGTGGCGTCAATCGCCCCGAGTTGCCCAGCGGCGCAACAGGCCTGAGCTACACGCTCTGAATTACACACTCCATGCCAGGCGGAACTTGGCGGCCAGCGCCTCGGGATCCAGGTCGGCATAGTTGTCGATCTCGTACCGGCGCACCGCGACGGTGGCGTCTACCGCCGCATCACCGAGAATGCCGCGCAGCAGCGCGGATTCGGCCAGCGTGTCGATGGCCGCAGCCTGGCTGTCGGGGAGCAGCGCGATGCCTGCGTCCGCGCGCTGCCCGTCGGTGAGCGCGGCCGGATCGACCGTGGTCTCCTGCCGCAGCGGCAGTTCGCGCTCGATGCCGTCCAGCGCCAGACCAAGGATCGCCGCAGTGGCCAAGTACGGGTTGGCGGAGGGGTCGACGATCTTCACCTCGACGTTGGCGCCATGCGGATTGCCGGACCCGCCCTGCAGGAAACGCACCGCGGCCTCGCGGTTCTCGGTCCCCCAACACACACTGGCCCCCGACCAGTGTCCCGGCTGCATCCGCAGACCCGACAGGATCGATCCGCACAACACGCCTTGGGCTTCCGCCAGTCCGGCGAGCACCCCCGCGACGGCGGATTCACCCGACGGCGTCATCCCCCGAACACCGTCACCACCCGAGAACAACCGCACACCGTCGCGCTGCAGCGAGAAGTGTTGATGGGCACCGGATCCCACACTGCCCGCGAACGGCACCGGCGAGAAACTCGCGCGCACCCCACAGCGGCGGGCGATCCGGCCCACGATGATGCGCATGAGGATCATTTGATCGGCGGCCGCGACGGGCGACTGGGGCGTCAGCGAGATCTCGAACTGGTTGGCGCCGTACTCGGGGTGCAGCTGCTCGATGGCCACCCCCGACCCGGTGGCCGCTTCCATCACGTCGCGCACGAATCCCTCGAACTCCAAGACGCCTGCGAGGCCGTACTGCGCCCACAGGTTCGAGGGCAGCGGCGATCCGTCGGGACCCACCAGGACGAACTCGATCTCGTGGCCGACGACGGCGTCCAGGCCCGCCGCCCTCAGCCGCTCCTCCATGCCTCGCAGGACGGCGCGACTGCAGTACGGGTCGGGTGAGGCGTCCTGGTCGTAGAAGGAGGCCGGCGCCCAGGCCAGTCCGTCGCCGAGGATGCGCAGCCCGCTGAGATCGATCCGGATCCGCTGATCCCCCACCGCGCTGATGCCGTCGCCGACGACGACGCCGGTCTGATCGATCGCGAACACATGCCACACCGGGCTGGCGCCGAGGCCGGGGTCGGCGAAGGCGCCCATTCTGCGCAACGGAACGGTCTTGGCATGGATCAACCCAGCGGGATTGACCACTGTGCCGATGAGTGTCGCGACGCCGTCGGACTCGAGCTGCGCGATGGCCGCCGCAGCGAGTGGTTTGGCTGCCATGGCAGACATTCTGCCGCCCGGGGCCGCGATGTGCTGCGGCGTCGCGGTTTACAGCGTGATCTTGCAGCTCTGGCCGATGTCCAGGGTGCGCAGCATCCGGCCCATGCCCAACCACATCGCGCAGGACAATGCGAGATCGGTGAGCAGCTCGCTGTCGAACTGCTCGTTGCAGCGGTCCCAGAAGTCCTCGTCGTCACGCAGGCCGGTGTGGTCGGCGGCGAAGCGCTCCGCGAACTCGGCGGCGATGCGTTCCTGGGGGCTGTAGCCGGGCCACGTCCGCCACTCGGCGGCGTGGTCGTAGAGGTGTTCGTCGACACCTGCTGCGATGCCGTCCGAGTCGCGCGTGTTCTGGCAGACGACGCATTCGTTGTCGAGCGCGATCACCATGCGGGCCAACTCTCGAACGCGCAGGGGCAGCCGGTTCTTGGTGTAGACGGCGTTCGTGTACTTGGCCATGGCGGTGCCGATGTCGGGTGACTTGAGCACCCATCCGGCCGCGTCGTCGTCGGCGAAGTCTCCAATTCGGCTCATGGCCGGATCGTACGCCGGAGATCGCAATTCTGGAACACGTTCTAGTTTTTGGTCGATCAGCCCGACGCGCCGACCAGGACCCGGTCGTCTTCCCAGCCGCGTTGCACGAGCATCCGGTGCGCGATGCGCTCGAACGCGGCCTCGACCTGGTCGCGGTCGGGCCTGCCCTGGAATTCGGGCGAGCGGGCCAGCTTGTCGACGAGCTTGCCGACGATCGCGGCGGATACGGCGTCGACCTGCTTCATCCCGGCCTGCGTGAGCCACAACCTGTCGTCGGTGCGCAGCGCGTAGCCGAGCGTCACGAGGTCGTCGAAGGTGGGCTCGAGCACCTCGCACGGCACGCGAAGCCGCTCACCGATCTCGGAAAGGGTGGCCGAGCCGAACACCTGGTTCTGGCGGTAGATCTGGATGAGCGCCCACAGCTTGGCGATGTCCAGCTCGCACCCGGGCCTGCCTGCGAGGCTGCGCAACCGGATGTCCGGGGAGTCGCGGAACATCCGGCCAACGGCGACCTCGAGGATCTTGTCGGACGACTCGGTGCTGGGCATGCCGAAGCCCTCGCCGAGATCGGTGGCCGAGACCGCATCCATCTGCCGCAGCGGTACCTCCTTGAGGAACAGCGCGACGACGAAGCCGACGAGGGCGACGGGCACGGCGCACAGGAACACCGTGCCGAGCGATTCGGCATACGCGTTGACGATCGGCGCGGCCATCGCCGGTGACAGCTGGTGCAGCGCCTGTGGCGATTCCGCGGCGCGCGGCGGGGCACCGCTCGCCAGCAGTGCGGGGCCTATGCGGTCGGCGAGGAAGTTGGTGAACAGTGAGCCGAAGATGGCTGCGCCGAACGAACTTCCGATGGTGCGGAAGAACGTGACACCGGATGTGGCGACGCCAAGGTCGGTGAAGCTCGAGGTGTTCTGCACGGTCAGCACCAGCACCTGCATGCACAGGCCGATGCCGGTACCGAGGACGAACAGGAACAGCGACTGCTGCCACGTCGGCGTCGCGGCATCCATCCGCGACAGCAGCAGGAATCCCAGCGCCATGATCGCGGTACCCGCGACCGGGAAGATCTTGTAGCGCCCGGTGCGGCCGACGAGGATGCCGCTGCCCATGGAGGTGATCAGCAGGCCCGCCACCATCGGCAGGATGCGCAGGCCGGATTCGGTCGCCGACACGCCGTCGACGAACTGCATGAACGTGGGCATGAAGGTCAGGGCCCCCAGCATCGCGAACCCAACGATGAACGCGAGGATGCAGCACACCGTGAACACGGGGCTGGCGAACAGCCGCATCGGCAGGATCGGCTCGGCGGTGCGCCTTTCCACGAGGACGAAGGCCGCCAGGGCGATGGCGGATCCCAGGAACAGGCCGATGATGGTCGGCGAACCCCAGGCGTATTCGCCCCCGCCCCAACTCGTCGCGAGTGTGAGGCCGGACGCGCCGAGGCCGACGAGCACGATGCCTGCGTAGTCGATGGCGGGTCGGGCCGTGCTCTTGGCCAGCGCGGGGATGGCCGCCACGCCGACGGCGAGTACGACGAGCGCGACGGGCACGTTGATCCAGAACGCCCATCGCCACGTCAGGTGATCGGTGAAGAAGCCGCCGAGCAGCGGGCCGATGACGGTCGTCACGCCGAACACCGCGCCCAACGCGCCCTGGTAGCGGCCGCGTTCGCGCAGCGGGATTACCTCGCCGATCACGGCCATCGCGGTCACCATGATGGCGCCGCCGCCGATGCCCTGCAGGGCCCGCGCGGCGACCAGCATGGTCATCGAACCGGCGAGGCCGCACAGCACCGAACCGGCGAGGAAGAACAGCACCGAGGCCTGGAAGACGACCTTCCGGCCGAACAGGTCACCGAGCTTGCCGACGACCGCGGTCACGATCGTGGACGCCAAGAGGTAGCTCGTCACCACCCAGGACTGGTGGCCCGCGCCGCCCAGGTCGGACACCACGGTCGGCAGTGCGGTGGCCACGATGGTTTGGTCAAGGGCTGCCAGCAGCATGCCGAGCAGGACGGCCAGGAAGATGAAGTTGCGCCGTTGTGGCGTGATCATCGCGCTCGCGGACCCAGGATCCGCGGTGACTTGTTCCATTGAATCGGTCATGCCCACCTCTCGTCATGGTCGGGCGTACCCAAACGCCACAGACCATATCGTTAGATAGGCTATTAATATTACGGACCGCGACGGTGGTCCTGGTCACGCGACCGGTCGTCGACGGGAAGTACCTATTGCGGCGGACGGGACACGCACTGCGCCGAGTACAACGCCTCGCCCAGCTTGTCCATCAGCTCCAGTTGCGTCTCGAGGTAGTCGACGTGCTTCTCTTCGTCGGCGATGATCATCTCGAAGAGGTTCGCGGTAGTGCTGTCTTCCTTCTCGCGGCAGAACACGATCGCCGGCTTCAGCCGCCCCAGCACCTCGTACTCGATGGCGAGATCGGCCTCGAATTGCTCGCGCAGCGTCTGCCCGACGCGCAGCGAGAACAGCCGCTGGTAATTCGGCAGCCCGTCGAGAATCAGAATTCTGTCCGTGATCGCCTCGGCGTGGCGCATCTCGTCAAATGACTCGGCGCGGGTGTGATTGGCCAATTCGGTGAAGCCCCAATTGTCCTGCATCTTGGAATGCAGGAAATACTGGTTGATGGCTGTGAGTTCACTTGTCAATTGCTCGTTGAGCAACTTGAGAACCTCGGGATCGCCTTGCATGTCGCTCCTCTAACACCGGGGGCTGGTCGAGTGTCACTGGCTGTCGAACGTCCCTCAACCTAGTGCAACGCAACGACGGGAGCGACCGATTGCCACCGGTTTTCGGCGTGTCCGAACCAAGTCGAACGTGAGCCGCACCCGCACTGGCCACGCGGGATGGACTGGCTGCCCTAAGTAAGGTTAGACTGCGCTAACCAGTTGGCAGCGCTGCTCCGATCCCGTCGGCGCACTCGATTTCTAGGTGGACTCCATGGGCGAGTACAAGTTGCACTCGCTCATTCTGGCGGCCGATTACCGGGTCGATGACGTCGACCGAATGTGGTCTTCGATCAAGGCGCGCCAATCGCATTTGAGCGAAATCGCCGCACATCATGTCGTGGTCTACGAATCCATTTGGGAACCCGGCCGCGTCCTCGTCACCGTTGGGGTTCGTCATCCGAATTCGGTGCGCGAGGTGTTGCGGTCGCCCGCCATCTTCGAATTGTTCGACGTCTCCGGAGTCGACGACATTCCCGCGATGTTCGCCGGTGAAGTGGTCGAGAAGATCGATCTCTACGAGCCGACCCCCGACGACGTCGTCGCCGGAGTGATCGTCGGTGTGGTGACCGCCGTCGAAGACGTCCCGATGTTGATGGAGAAGGTGCACGGGGCCGTCGATCGGTTCAAGCAATCCGGCGTCCGCAAGACGTGGGTCTACCAGGCGTTCGACGACGGCCACGAAGTGATGATCCTGCAGGAGATCGACGACGAGGCCAGCGCCAGGCGGTGGATCGATCACCCGGATGCCGCCGCGGAATGGATGTCGGTCGGCGGCCTCCATGACCTCGGCGCCTATCCCACGCTGTTCGTCGGGAAGTTCGTTCACATGATGGCCGTCGACGAGCGGGTGGGCTGATGTTCGTCTGTCTGTGCACGGGGGTCACCAGTCAGGTGGTCACCGAACTCGTCGCGGAAGGTGCAGCCACCTCCAAGGACATCGCCGATGCGTGTGGCGCCGGCGCCGATTGCGGTCGCTGCCGCCGAACGGTCCGGGCCATCATCGCCGCGTCCGTCGTGCAGAGCTGCCCGCAACACGCGACCCGCTGAGTCAGTCCGAGCCGCCGCGGCGGTCCGCGAACTCGGCGAGGGCGTCGGCGTTGGCCGCGGCGCCCATCAACTCTTCGAACTGCGCGTACTCGCGGGCCAGTGCGGCGCTGATGTCGGCCCGCGTCGGTTCGACGATCGTCTGCTTCACCGCCATCAGGCTCGAAATCGGCCGGGAGGCAAGCACTTCGGCGTATCGCGTGGCCTCCGGCAAGAGGTCGTCCGGTGCGCACACCCTCCAGACCAGTCCCATCCGTAGCGCCTCGTCCGCATCGATCCACTCGGACGACATCAGAATCCATGCCGCGTTCTGTCGGCCGACGAGGTGCGGCAGCAGGTAGGACGACGCCGCTTCGGGCGCGACACCCAAGCTGGTGAACGGGCACTTCAGCCTTGCCGTCGAGGCCATGAACACGAGATCGGCGTAACCGAGGATGGTGGCACCGATGCCGACGCCGAGGCCGTTGAGCGCCAGGATCAACGGCTTTCGCAGATTGGTGAGCGCCTCGATCATGCCGGGGAAGCCGAACTCCCCCGCCTGGAAGTCCGGATCGGTGATGCGCGCCTGCATCTCGACCAGGTCGTTGCCCGCCGAGAACGCCCGACCCGCCCCGGTCAGTACCACGACGGCGACCGTCGGGTCGTCGTCGGCGGCGCGCAGGGCGACCGTGGTGGCGTCGTAGAGGGCCTCGTTGAACGCGTTGAGCGCCTCGGGACGGTTGAGGGTGAGGGTGCGAACGCCGTTCGCATCATCGATCTGCACGAGCACGCGTGCAGCGTATGCGTCAGCCGTTCGCCTACGTGCGCGTGGGTGCGACCAACGGGACCGCCCGGCCCCGCAGTGCCGTCACGGCAACTCGGCGGCGAACGGTGACCGGAGAACGTAGCGACTGGTGGGCACCGTGTCCACGTTCTGATTGGCGCCGAATGCCGCCGTGCTGGCGACCATCCGATTCATCCGGTCGCTCAGGTCGGCGTCGTCGGCTGCTCCGAAGAACGCGTGCAGGTCACTGGTCGCCTCGATGGGGAACAACTCCTCCACGATGGCGGCGATGTCCGGTGCGCCCGGCGTAAGCGCCCTGACCACCGCGTTCTGTGCGTAGCCGAACGTCGACTGCGTTTCGATGGCGACCGGCGTGTGGTCGATGTGCCAACGGGCGAACCAGGTTTCGGCGTCCAGATCGGCGGGGCGGCGCAGCAGCGCGACGTTGGCCAGCCCCTCCGTGCGCTCCCCCGGACCGGTTGCAGGCGCGGGCAATGGCACCGACTCGGTCACCAGGTAGGCGGCGAGCGCGTCGCATTCACCGGCAAGGCGCGCCAGCGCGCCACTGATCACAGGGCCGTAACTCTGCTGGGTCCAGATGCTGACGAGAGCCACCACCGGCGGATCCAGCGTCGTCAACGTCATCAAGGAGTCCCGCACGGCGCTGTCGCGGACGTTGACGCTCAGACCCGCGGCGCCAAGGGCGAGCAGGTCCTCGGCGACCGTCGTGCGCATCGTCGTGCACCATGCGTCGTCGGGCACGTCGCGCCGCAACGTGATGATCACCTTTTCCACGCCACGAACGTACCGCCGGGCGCAATGCCCACCACCGTCGAGCCGGCGAGTGAGAATGAACGTGTGATCAAGGGCCTGGCCATCCGGCCGACGATGCCCGACATGGGTGGCGTCGTCCGCGGACTACTCGGCGTGTTGCTCGTCGCGGGCGCCGGGCTGCACTGGGGCGGCCCGAGCACCGCCACTGCCGCCGCCGGCGCCGCCGCCATCGCGGGTGCCACCGCCCTGCAGGACAGCCCGCGCGGCCGGATCCCGCTGGTGATCGCGGTGTCGGCGGCGATGGGCGTCACCGTGCTCCTGGCGTCGACGTTCTCGTCCTACGACGTCGCGTTCACCGGGGTGGTGGTCCTGTGGTGCCTCGTGGCGGGAATGGCGTGGGCCGTCAGCGCGAACGCCGGACTCATCGCCGCGGCAGCGAGCGCACTGCTCGTCACGCTGCCGCCGACCGAGCCCACGTGGTCGGGCACCGTCACTGCCAGTGCCCTCGCCGTGGCAGGCGGTCTGATTCAGGCAGTCCTCGTCGCGATCTGGCCGCGGCGCCGTTGGCAGGTCCAGCGGGACGGGCTGGCGCGCGCTTACCGCTCACTGGCCGCGGACGCCCGTCGCCTGGCCGACGATCCACACGGAACGGTCGATCAGGAGCCCCTGCTGTGGCTGCGCGAGGCGTTCACGCTGACGGACGCACAGGCCCGTCGACGCCCGCTGGCCTACCGGGCGTGGTACGGGCTGCCGGAACGGATTTCGGTCACCGTGACGGCGATCGCAGGCAAGTCGATGGGTGACGACGTCGGCTCCCGCGTGTTGGCGGCCGCGTCCGACGTGCTGACCATGGTCGCCGATCCCGATCGGGCCCTCCGTCGGGCAGCCGGGGACGCCATGAGCCGCTTCGAGGATGTCGCTGCGACCGCAGATGGCCCGGAAAGAGCTCTGGTACAGCGGCTTTCGGATCAGCTGCGCGAGGCCGTCACGCTGCGCTTCGGCGACGCCGCACCGCAGGCGGCCGACCTGATACAGCTGCGGCGCCGGGGTTTGCCTGGCCGGCTCGGGTCGGTGGTCTCGTCGGTCCGCAGCCACCTCGCGTGGAGCTCGCCGGTGCTGCGGCACGCCGTTCGCCTCGCCTCGGCCACCGGCATCGCGGTCGCGGTCGCGCGGTTCGCCGAAGTCCCCCACGGCTATTGGATCCCGCTGACCGTCGTCATGGTGCTGCGCCCAGAGACCGCCCATACGTACACCCGATGCGTCGGACGGGTCGCCGGAAACGTCGCAGGCATCGTGGTGGCGTCGGCAGTGATCGTGGTGTTGCATCCCGCCGGGGCCGCCGCAGTGGTGCTCGCGGTGCTGTTCCTGGGGGTGGCCTACGCCGTTGCCGGGTTCGGATACCTGGCGCTGAGTGCGGCGTTGGCCGCGGCCATCGTGTTCCTCATGGACGTCGGTGGCTCCGCAGGGGCAGCAGCGCTCGGCGACCGGTTGTTGGCCACCGTGATCGGCGGGGGCATCGCGGTGCTCGCCCACGTCGTGCTGCCCGACGACGCATTGGTTCGGCTGAGGCAGCGCGCGGGCGAACTGCTCAAGACGGAGACCGACTACGCCGCAACGGTGATCAAGGCGTTCGTGCACCGGTTGGACGATCCGGCCGAGGCGCTGTCGTTGGCCTGGGAACGTGCCTTCCGGGCGCGTGCCGCATTCGAGGCAGCGGCGGGCGCCACCTGGTCACTGGATCGCGCGTTCCGGCGCTGGCTGCGGTCCTACCGCAACGCGCTCAACGCGGTGACCGGCGCCTGCGCGTCGCTCGAGGCGAGCCTGCCGGGTCAGCCGCCGTCGGCGCTGAGCCGGGACTTCGTCGTCGCGGTCGACTCGTACGTGGAGGCCTTGTGTGGCGACCCTGCAACCCCCGGTTCGCCGTGGCGCGTCGACGTGGCCAAGCTGACCGAGGCCGCCCAGCGGGTCCGTACCGAGCTGCCCGGCTCCGACGACGCGACGGCGCGTGTTCTCGTCACCGAAATCGCCACCATCACGAGTCAACTCGTCAAGGTCTCCACCGAAGCCGAACAATCCGTGGCGCCGAGTTGACGGCTGCTCAGTCCCTGGCCCAGCGCGGTTGGATGAACACGCCCTGAGCCTCGACGGTGACGCCCTCGTCGTCGGCGAGGTGGCCGACGGCGAAGGTCTTGACCCCCTCGGTGCGGTCGATCCTGGCTTCGGCGTGCAGGGCTCCGAGCCGCGTGGTGCGCAGGTAGCGCAGCGTGATGGTGCCGGTCAGTCGTGGCCGTTCGGAAGTGCTCGCCGCCTCGCCGAGGACGTGGTCGAGGATCAGCGCCGCGACACCGCCGTGCACGTGGCCGGGAGGCCCCTCGTAGGCCGCGCCCAGATGAAAGTCGCCGAATACGCTGCCATCTCGCGCGTGCTGCACCACGATGGGCGGCGCGGTGGGGTTCCGCAAGCCGATGACCGCGTTGCCCCACGGCATCTGATCTCCGTCGGGGCTGAACCGAACGCCGAACGACCCGTCGAGCTGCGTGGCGCGTAGCCGCGCGGTCGCCGCGTCGATTTCCGCCTTCGCCGCGGCCACCGATTCGGCATCGACCTCGGTGCGGATGGTCGCGTCGATCAGTTCCCGGACGGATTGGGTGAGCGGCTCGTAGATCGCCCGAAGCCGCGCGACCTCCTCGGAGGTGAGGTTCTCGACGGTGAAGTCCAGCATCTTCGAACTAGAACACGTTCTAGGGCAGGTGTCGAATCACCCGACAGCCCGCCGGCCCGTCGCTGATGCGAATCCCAGCCAGGTGTGTCGATTTCCGGCCCAGCACCAGCCGATCTTCGGCGCGTCCCTGTGGTCCGGGCCGTCGTCGGGCTTGCGCTTGCGGGATCCCGTCGTCATGAAACAGCGTCCCCGCTCAAGCGTTTCGGGCCGCTGCAGCAGCCAATGCAGTCCCTCGGTCAACGTCAGCGGCGTTCGG
Source organism: Mycobacterium sp. URHB0044 (assembly GCF_000620625.1). Taxonomy (GTDB): domain Bacteria; phylum Actinomycetota; class Actinomycetes; order Mycobacteriales; family Mycobacteriaceae; genus Mycobacterium. The sequence continues at coordinate 262,486 of NZ_JIAW01000005.1, forward strand.
CCCTCGGCCGCGATGGCCGGACCATCCGGCGATTCGGTGCACGCCGAGTTCGACGAGACGATTCGCCTGTTCAGGCACGGTTGGCAGGGCTGACGTCACGGTGACCACGAGCCGGCAACGAAGCGTGCCCGACGGAAAGTTCCTACGATCGTCGACAATCGGCAAGATTCTGACGAGGAAAGGGCGATCTGCCATGGCCGCGGCCAGGCTGGACGGACACGAGCTGCCCGCGACACTCGCCGACGTCGCCGCGCACCGGATCCGCGCCGCGATCTTGAGCGGAGCCCTCAAGCCGGGCGACAAGATCGTCGAGGAACAGCTGTGCGCGGACCTCGGCATCAGTCGGGCGCCGCTGCGGGAAGCGTTGCGCCTTCTCGGCCAGCAGGGGCTGGTCGAGCACCTTCCTCGCCGCGGTTCCCGGGTCACCGAGTGGTCGGCGTCGGACATCCTGCAGCTCTTCGCACTGCGTCACGTGCTGGAACGGCACGCCATCGAGATGGCGCTGCCGCTGGCGGACCCCGCGGCGGCACTCCAGCCGGTGCGCGCGGCTCTCGATCGAATGCGCGAGCCCACAGACGAACTGGACCGTGACGACGCCCATCGGATGTTCCACGCCGCAGTGGTCGAACTGGCCGGCAACCGTCAGCTCGACATCGCGCTGGAACCCATCCTCCTCAAGCTTCAACTCCCGATGGCGATGAACCTGCGCGAGGAGGCGCGCCACCACCGGGCCGACGACGGCATCGCCCGGCACCAGGCGATCCTCTCGGCGTTGGAGAGCAACGATGCGCGCACGGTGATCACCGCGCTCGAGGATCACGGCCATCTGCACTACCTGGGGCTCGAATCGAGCGCCCAATCGGGTCTCAGTGGGGATGTCGCTGGAGATCGCTAACACGATCGACACACAGCCGTTCCGAAACCGCCATGATTCTGTCGACAATCGACAGATATGGCATATGACGCGCATGGTCCGTCGATCGGGCCATCGGTGGCCGAGATCCTCGACTCGCACGCCGCGGGCACCGGCTCCCCGACCAAGACCGCACTGCGCGTAGCCGACGCCATCGCCGCCCGCGGTGACGACGGGACGTGGCTGTCGACGGTGCCGCGCGACGAACTGCTGGCTGCCGCCGCCGCGATCGAGAACCGACCGGGCGCGCGGACGCTGCCCCTCTACGGCGTGCCGTTCGGGGTGAAGGACAGCATCGACGTCGAGGGAGTGCCGACGACGTTGTCCTGCCCCGGCTACGCCTACGTGCCCTCGATCAGCGCGCCCGTGGTCCGTCGGCTGCTCGAGGCAGGTGCCCTCTACGTCGGAAAGACCAACCTCGACCAGTTCGCCACCGGTCTGAACGGCACCAGGACCCCGCACACCATTCCGCGCAGCGTGTACGGCGGCGACATGATCTCTGGCGGATCGAGTTCGGGCTCGGCGCTCGCGGTGGCGCTGGGGCAGGTGCCGTTCGCGGTGGCCACCGATACCGCGGGCTCCGGTCGTGTGCCCGCCGCACTGAACGGCGTCGTCGGGTTCAAGCCGTCGCGCGGTCTCATCAGCACCGTCGGTTTGGTACCGGCGTGCAAGTCGCTGGACTGCGTCACCGTGATGGCCGGTTGCATCGACGACGTGGACCGGGTGTTCGACGTGATGGTCGCCCGCGATGACGACGACGCATGGTCGCGCGACGGAGGGCCCCGCTACGACGGCTCGCCCATCCGCGTCGGACTCCCGCCGGTCGACGAGCTCGAATTCTTCGGCGACGCCGAGATGCGCAGCGCCCACCTCGGATTCCGTGAGCAGCTCGGCCGCCAGGCCACCGTCGTCGAGGTGTCCCTCGAGCCGTTCCTGGCCGCCGGGGCGCTGCTCTACCAGGGTCCGTGGGTCGCCGAACGGCTCGTCGAGTTCGGCGACTTTCTGGCTCAGCATCCGGAGTCGATCCACCCGGTGGTGCGGGACATTCTGCGCAGCGGCGAAAAGTACACGGCCGTCGATGCTTTCGCGGCGCTGCAACGACTGCAGGAACTCAAGGCACAAGTCGGCAGGCTGTGGCAGACCATGGACGTGCTCGTGGTGCCGACCATCGGCACGACCTTCACCGTCGAGGAAGTGCTCGCCAGGCCCATCGAGTGCAACACGATGCTGGGCCACTACACCCACTTCGGCAACCTGCTCGACCTGAACGGTGTCGCCGTCCCCCTCGGCGTCGCCGCCGACGGCAGGCCGTTCAGCGCGATGCTGCTGGGAGCCGCCCTGCACGACGAAACCGTGCTGCAGCTCGCCGCCCAGATCCTCGACGAACCGCGCGCCGCGCGGGCCGCCACCGCGTCTCCTGCCCCGCTCGCCCTGCCGCACACCTCCGAGGAGTCCGTATGAGCCCATCCATCGACGTGCCTGCCGAGCCGTCGGCATTCTCCCTCGTGGCGGGGAAGACCGCGCTGATCGTGATCGACATGCAGCGAGACTTCCTGTTGCCCGGCGGTTTCGGTTCGAGTCTCGGCAACGACGTCGATCAACTCCTCAAGGTCGTTCCGCCGTTGGCTGCGCTGATCGGCGCCGCCCGCGATGCCGGGATCATGGTGATCCACACACGGGAGGGCCACGAGCCGGACCTCTCCGACTGTCCGCCGGCCAAGCTGACGCGCGGCGCACCGTCGAAGCGCATCGGCGACCCGGGGAAGTACGGCCGGATCCTGATCCGCGGCGAGTACGGCCACGACATCGTCGACGAACTGGCGCCGATCGACGGCGAATTGGTGATCGACAAGCCGGGCAAGGGCGCGTTCTACGCCACCGAACTGCAGGACGTCCTCGTCGCTGCGGGCATCACGCAACTCCTCGTCACGGGTGTCACCACCGAGGTGTGCGTGCACACCACCACCAGGGAGGCGAACGACCGGGGCTACGAATGCCTGGTCGTATCAGACTGCGTCGGTTCATATTTCCCCGACTTTCAGCGGATCGGCCTCGAGATGATCAAGGCGCAGGGCGGCATCTTCGGATGGGTTGCCGACAGTACGGCCGTGATCGCGGCACTTCCCCAACTCGCCACTACTCCCCTTTCCCAGGTCTGAGAGGACTCGCCATGTCTGCCGAAGTCACCGATCCGCCCGCCCCTCCCCCAGTAGCCGCACCGCCACTGTCCATTCCGTGGTGGACGCGCGGGGACACCAACGCGTTCTTCGGCCTTGGCTTCAACATCTTGGTCAACGTCCTGACGTTGACCGGGTTGATGATCGGTGTCATCTCCGTGCCCGCGGGCGATGTGCTCGGCACGGTGCTGCCCGCGCTCGGCGTGGCGCTGATCCTTGGCAACCTCTACTACACGTTCCTGGCGCGGCGGCTGGCGCGACGCGAAAACCGCACCGACGTCACGGCTTTGCCGTACGGCCCCAGCGTCCCGCACATGTTCATCGTCGTGTTCGTGGTCATGCTGCCGGTGTACCTGAACACCAAGGACCCGATGCAGGCGTGGCAGGCCGGGTTGGCGTGGGCGTTCATGATCGGCATCATCGTGATGATCGGTGCGTTCGTCGGACCGTACATCCGCAAGCTGACGCCGCGCGCCGCGATGCTCGGCACCCTGGCAGGCATCTCGATCACGTTCATCTCGATGCGTCCCGCCGCGCAGATGTGGGAGGCGGCCTGGATCGGCCTGCCCGTGCTGGCGATCATCCTCATCGGGTTCTTCACCAACATGAAGCTGCCGTTCGGCATTCCGGTCGGGCTCGCGGCGCTGCTCGTCGGCACCGCGATCGGCTGGATCGGCGGCTACATGTCGGCACCCGATGTGGGACAGGCGATTTCGGACATCGCCCTCGGCGTCCCGGACCTGCGAATCGACATGTTGTTCTCGGGTCTTGCGCATCTGGCACCGCTCCTCGGCACCGCGATACCGCTTGGCGTCTACAACTTCACCGAGGCGATGAGCAACGTGGAGAGCGCCGCCGCGGCCGGTGACAACTACAACCTGCGCAGCGTGCTGCTCGCCGACGGCGCAGGCGCGTGCATCGGCTCGGCATTCGGATCACCGTTCCCGCCCGCCGTCTACATCGGCCATCCCGGTTGGAAGGACGCCGGTGGCCGCGCCGGCTACTCGCTGGCCAGCGGCGTCGTCATCGGATTGTTCTGCTTCGTCGGGCTTTTCGGTGTGCTCGACGCGCTACTGCCCGTGCCGGCGATCGTGCCGATCCTGCTGTACATCGGACTGCTGATCGGCGCACAGGCCTTCCAGGCCGTGCCGCGCCTGCATGCCGTCGCGGTCGTGGCGGCGCTGCTGCCCAACCTTGCGCAGTGGGCGAGCGGGCTGGTCGACAATGCGTTGAACGCGGCCGGAACATCGGCAGGCGCAGTCGGATTGGACAAGCTCAACGGGGCAGGCGTCGTCTACGAGGGCCTGCAGACGCTCGGTGAGGGCGCCGTGCTGGTCGGCCTCATCCTCGGCACCATGGTCGCCTTCATCCTCGAGAAGAAGTTCCTCTACGCGGCGATCGCCTCGGCGGTGGGCGCGGTGCTGTCGTTCATCGGACTGATCCACGCGCCGGAAGTGGCGTGGGCGGCCAACCCGCAGGTGGCCCTCGGCTACCTCTTCTTCGGGATCGTCTGCCTGGCTTACTCGTTCCTGCCCGGCGCCAAGGATCCCGTCGAGGTCGACGAAGCGGACGTGGTCGCCGGCCACTAGGGAACTCTCCCTGCGCGAGCAGACATAAATGTGCCCAAAAGTCGTGCATTTTAGGGACATTCACGTCTGCTCGCCGGGGAGATGGCTACTCGTCGGACGTAATCAACTTCCGCGGGCCGGTCGGCAATCGCCAGTGAAAGGCCATCGCCGCCAGGCGGACTAGCGTCGCTAGCGCGCTACCGACCGCTACGCCGAGCCATTGCGGTCCGAAGTAGTCGATCGCGACGTAGGTCGCCGCGCCCAACATCGCCGGGATGGCGTACAGATCGTCGGGGCCCATGACGAGAGGCACTTCGCGGGCGACGACGTCACGCAGCATCCCACCGGCGATGGCCGAGAGCATGCCGACGAGGGCCGCCGCGAACCAGCTGGCGCCCTCGTCGACGGCAATGGCCGCGCCGGAGGTCGCGAAGAACCCCATCCCGATCGCGTCGAGAATCAGCACCGCGGTGTTCATTCTGATGATGACGTGGGCGAACGGGGTCGCGATGACGACGGCGATCACCGCGATCGTGATGTTGGGCCAGTGCTCGACCGAGTACGCAGGCCGGTCGAGCAGCAGATCGCGCAAGATGCCTCCACCGGTACCGGTGAGCACCCCCAGAACCACGATGCCGAACAGATCGAAGCCCTTGCGGACACCGACGGTCGCGCCCGCGGCGGCGAACACCGCGATACCGACGTAATTGAGAATTGTCTGCAGCACGCCTGCACGTTAGGTGCCCGGCGACCGCCGTGCGCAGGAAAGCTAGTCCCGGATGAACGGGACGTCCGTGGCGGGAGCCAGCACGACGTACATCCGCCGCCACGGATCGTCGCCCTGCAACTGCCACTGGTGGCCCGTGCCCTCGGTGTCCTCGGCAAGCAGGACGTCGCCGGGGTGCAGCGTGAACTCCTCGCCGTCGCGTGTCGAGAACCGCAGCGTGCCCGTGAGCGTCACGACCAGTTGGCGGACCGGCGCCGTATGCCACGCCAGGGTGCCGCCGCCTTTCGTCTCCTCGACGGTCACGTGAGCAGCCGCCATGGTGGGCGACACCAGGTCCGCGTTGCGGCCGGGGCTCGTCTCGAGTCGGCCGATCTCGACGTGCGACGCGCCGTCCTGACCGGTCCACAACCGGACGCAACGAATCATGCCCGTCACGGTAACCGCCTCCAGAGAGGTGGCCGTCACACCTCGCCAGACGGGTGGTTTAGATTACCTATGTTTTCGTAGTCAGTTGTCTACGAACTCGTCTACGCTATCGACATGGCCGCACGCACACACAGCGCAGACCCCCGCGCCGAACGGGTCCGCACCCTGCTCCGGGACGCGGCGTTCGCGCTGGCCCACGAGCGGCCCGTCGACCAGATCACGGTCGGCGACCTGGTCGGGCGGGCCGGCGTCAGCAGGCAGGTCTTCTATCAACACTTCTCCGACCGCGACGACGCGGTCGCGACGGCCGTCGCCGTCGCGTTCGCCGCCGCCAGCGCCGACATCGAGGGAGACGCGCGCGAACGCGTCACGCGCCTGTTCGACTTCGTCGCCGAACACCGCGCGATGTACCGCAACGTCGTGCCCAGCGCGGTGACCCAGCGCGTGGTGGCCGCATTCCGCGCCGCACTCCTGCCGGCGTGCGAGGAGATGGCCGCCCAAGCCATGCCGGTGCTCGGTTCCATCACGGACATTCCGCCCGAGTCCGTCAGCCGCTTCCTGGTCGGCGGCTTTCAGGAAGTGCTGCGGTCCTGGATGGAAGACGCCGAAGCAACCGACCTCCGCCGCCGGGTGACCGCCGCGCTCGACACCGTCGATGCGCTGCTCGGTCTCCCCGCCGGCACCAAGCACTGATCCACACCCATCACGAAAGGCTCGATCGTGGGCAAGCACCACAGCATGCAAGACGCCGGCTCGAACCGGCGCGTCTCCCGGACCGACGTGCGGAACATGGCGCTGGCCATGGCGGCACTGACCGTCTTCGTCATCGCGATGATCGCCAGCTACTCGGGCGCGTTCGCCAAGCCGACGCTGCACCACCTCGACGTCGCGGTCGCCGGGCCACAGCAGGTGGTCGACGCCATCCGTGGCCAGGACACCCTCGCGGTCACGCAGGTCGCCGACGCCACCGCCGCCCGAGACCAGGTCTATGACCGCAAGTCCGACGCCGCGTTCGTCGTCGAACCGACCGGCAACTTGAAGATCTACGTCGCGGGCGGCGGCGGGCGCAGCGTCGCCAACGCCGCCGAGGCCGTCGGGCGCGGCATCGCCGCCAAGGCCGGCCTCGCCCCACTGGTCGAGGACGTCGCCCCCACCTCGCCGGCTGACCCGCAGGGCACCGTCGAGTTCTACGCCGTGATCTTCCTGTCCATCGGCGCGACCGTGGGTGCCGCGCTGTTCGGCCGCATGATGGGCAGCGTGCGGCGGCTCTCCACGCTGGGCCTGCGCACCCTGAGCCTGGCCATCTATTCGGCGCTGCTTGCCTGCGGGGTGACGGTCTACGTCGACGGCGTACTCGGCGCGCTCACCAGCCACACCTGGCAGGTCTTCGGCGCGCTCTGGCTGTATGCCATGGCCGTCGCCGGTGCGGTGACCGGCGTGGCAGCCGCCTTCGGCACCGCCGCGTCGATGATCGTCACGTTGTTCCTCGTCATCGTCGGCAACGCCGCCGCCGCGGGGCCCGTCGGCAAGCCGCTGCTGTCTGGCTTCTACACGACGTTCAACGCGATCGTGCCGCAGGGATCCGGCGTCGCGCTGCTGCGCAGTGTCGAGTACTTCGGCGGAAACGGTGCCCTGACAGCGATTGTCACCCTGACGATTTGGGGTGCGGTCGGTTGTGCGCTCGCGGTGAGCGCAGTTCTCGCCCCGAAGGCGTGGACGACCTATCGTGCGAGTCATGACCGCTACCGCGTCCGCCGCGCTGGACGAGACCGAGCAGTACTACGACCTGGGGTCCTATCACCGGCCGATTGACACGCCGTCGCCGCAGGCGCAGGTGTGGTTCGACCGCGGCATGGTCTGGGCGTACGCGTTCAACCACGAGGAAGCGATCCGGTGCTTCGAACGGGCCCTGGCGCTGGACCCGAGCCTCGCCATCGCGCGCTGGGGAATCGCGTACGCCGTCGGACCCAATTACAACAAGGCGTGGGACGCCTTCGACCCCGTCGACCTGGCCGCGTCGCTGGCCAGGGCTCGGATGGAACTCGGCCTGGCGGCCACCGGCCGCGCGTCGGTGGCCGAACGTGGCCTGATCGCCGCGCTGACCGCGCGCTTCCCGACCGATGACCCGGCGGACGCCGACGCGCTGGCTGCCGGTCACGCCGGCTACGCCGACGCCATGGCCGAACTCGCCGAGGCCTACCCCGACGACGTCGACGTCCAGGCGCTGGCCGCCGATGCGCTCCTGAACGTCACCGCGTGGGCGCTGTGGGACACCGCCACAGGAGAGCCGGCGACCGGGTCACGCGTCGTCGAGGCCAAGCGCATCCTCGACGACGCGCTTGCCACGCCCGCGGGTCGTGAGCATCCCGGCGTCCTGCACCTCTACCTGCACGCCATGGAGATGTCCGGACACCCAGAGGAGGCGCTGCCCGCGGCGGATCTGCTGCGCGGGCTGGTCCCCGATGCCGGCCACCTGCAGCACATGCCCAGCCACATCGACGTGCTGTGCGGTGACTACCGCAGCTCCATCGTCGCGAATCAGGTTGCGGTACGGGCTGATCGACGATTCGTCGAGCGCGAGGGACCGCTGAACTTCTACTCCCTCTACCGTGCCCACGATCTGCACTTCGTGGTGTACTCGGCGATGTTCGAAGGCCAATCGCAGACGGCGCTTGCCGCGGCCGACGAACTCGCCGGGCAGTTGACCCCGGACCTGCTCGCCATCGAGTCCCCGCCGATGGCGGACTGGCTGGAGGCGTTCGTGCCGTTGCGCATTCACGTGCTCATCCGGTTCGGCCGGTGGGACGACCTGATCGACGAACCGTTGCCCGACGATCCCGAGCTGTACTGCACCACCACGGCGACCATCCACTACGGCCGCGGCGTGGCGCACGCCGCCAAGGGGCAACTCCCCCAGGCCCGCGCGGAACGGGAGGCATTCGCCGCGGCGTACACCCGCATTTCCGACAGCCGCTACCTGTTCAACAACACCAGCCGCGACATCCTCGCCATCGCCGGGGCCATGCTGGACGGCGAAATCGCCTACCGCGAAGGCCGTTTCGACGATGCGTTCGTCAAACTGCGCCGGGCGATCGAGCTCGACGACGCGCTCCCCTACGACGAGCCGTGGGGATGGATGCAGCCGACCCGTCACGCCTACGGCGCGCTGCTGCTCGAGCAGGGGCACGTCGAGGAAGCGGCCGCGGTGTACGCCGCCGACCTCGGCCTGGATCCCACGTTGAGCAGGCCGTGCCAGCACCCGAACAACGTGTGGAGCCTGCACGGTTACCACGAATGCCTACGGCGGCTGGGCCGCGACGCGGAGGCGACGATCATCGGACGTCAACTCGATTTGGCCAGGGCCCGCGCCGACGTGCCCATCCGGGCGTCCTGCGCATGCCGGCTCGACGTCGAGGACGGATGCTGCGGCTAGACGTCCCTTGCGTAGAATTCGGCGCGTGGCGATCAACGATGAGGACCTCGGTTACCTCCGTCGCTGTGTGGAGCTGGCCCGGTCGGCGCTCGACGCCGGTGACGAGCCGTTCGGCTCACTTCTGGTCGACGCCGACGGTGACATCCGCTTCGAGGACCGCAACCAGGTCAAGGACGGTGACGAGACCCGGCACCCCGAGTTCGCCATCGCGCGCTGGGCGACGACCAATCTCAGTCCCGCCGAACGCCTTCGTGCCACGGTCTACACGTCCGGCGAGCACTGCCCGATGTGCTCCGCCGCGCACGCCTGGGTGGGGCTGGGCCGGATCGTGTATGCCGCGTCATCGGAGCAGCTGGTCTCCTGGCTTCGGGAATGGCAGGCTCCGCTGTCTCCCGTTGCGGCGCTGCCGATTCCGACCGTCGCGCCCGGCATCGCGGTCGACGGCCCCGCGCCGGAGCTCACCGACGCCATGAAGTCGCTGTACGAGGCGAAGTTCCGGCCTGCGCGATGACCGAACCGGACTGGGTGCGGCACGCGATCTGGTGGCAGGTCTACCCGTTGGGGTTCGTCGGCGCCTTCCCGGCCGACCCGGCACCGACGGCGGCGGAGCACCGGTTGGGCCGAGTCACCGAATGGCTGGACCACGCCGTGGAACTCGGCGCCTCCGGCCTCGCGCTTGGCCCCCTGTTCGCCTCGCAGACCCACGGCTACGACACCACGGACCACTACCGGATCGATCCGCGTCTCGGCGACGACGCCGACTTCGACCGGCTGGTGTCCGAGGCGCGCAGTCGCGGGCTGCGCATCCTGCTCGACGGTGTGTTCAACCACGTCGGCACCGGTTTCCCCCGCCACCGCGAGGCGGCCGACGGCGGCGACGTCTCGTGGTTTCGCAAGCGCGGCAATGGCTTCGAGACGTTCGAGGGCCACGACGGGCTCATCGCGCTCAACCACGACAACCCCGAGGTGGTCAACTACGTCGTGGACGTGATGTCGCACTGGCTGGATCGCGGTGCCGACGGCTGGCGTCTGGACGCCGCATACGCGGTGCCGGAGAAGTTCTGGGCGCGGGTGCTGCCCCGGGTGCGGGAGGCGTTTCCCGGCGCGTGGCTCGTCGGCGAGGTCATCCACGGCGACTACACCGCGATCGTCCGTGCCTCGACGTTCGACTCCGTCACCCAGTACGAGCTGTGGAAGGCGACCTGGAGCAGCCTCAACGACGGCAACTTCCACGAACTGGACTGGGCATTGCGCCGCCACGACGAGTTCCTCGACGTGTTCGCGCCAATGACGTTCGTCGGCAACCACGACGTGACCCGCATCGCCAGCAAGCTCGACGATCCCCGGCACGTCGAACATGCCCTGGTCCTGCTACTGACCACCGGCGGCGTCCCCAGCGTGTATGCGGGTGACGAGTGGGCCTACCGCGGCGTCAAGGAGGAACGGTTCGGCGGCGACGACGCCGTGCGGCCCGAATTCGCCGCCCGTCCCGAACAGGCCGAGCCCCTCGGACAGGACGTATTCCGGTTGCATCAGCACCTGATCGGACTGCGGCGCAGGCACCCGTGGCTGCACGCGGCGCGCACCGCGCCGCTGCACCTGACCAACCGGCAGTACGTCTATCGGACGTATGCGGGCGACGACGCGCTGGTGGTCGCACTCAACGTCGATGACGAGCCGTTGCGGGTGTCGTTGTCCGAGTGGGGAATTCACGGCCGCGGACGTCTCGTCGCGGGATCGGGCGCACCCGCCGAGACGGCTGTCGACCGGTTGGACGTCGCGCCGCACGGCTGGGCGATCGTCGCCTCCTAGCCGAGTAACTCGACGGTCAGCGGGTCGCGCTCACCGTCGTAGAACCGTTCGAGAACGGCGACGAAGTCGCGGTCGTCGTCGGCCACCGCAGCGAACAGCGTCATCGACGATCTCAACTTCAGCGCGTCGACCTGACCCATCACCCGCTCGGCGGAACCGCCCGGCGCCGCGGCCACCAGTCGCGCGCATTCCCTGATCCGGGGTCCGAGGACGTCGTGGGCGAGGTAGGCCACCGCCTCGTCGCGCGAGCCGATGCCGTAGTGCTTCGCCGCCGGGCTGCGGCCCAGATCGCGCAGCTGAGGAAAGATGAACCACATCCAGTGGGAGCGTTTGCGTCCGGCGCGCAGCTCGTCGACCACGTCCGCGTACACCGGCTCCTGGGCCTCGACGAAACGTGCCAGGTCGTAGGGATCGGCCATCACTCCACGGTGCCGCACGGGCGTCGGCTTGTCGACGGCGCTTGAACATTCGCTGAGTAGGGCGGGTCGATCGACTTTGCAAGCTAGTCTTTGCAACCGATGACGACGCCGCCCGAAACCGCCCCCACGGTCGAGACGACCAACCCGACCAACCCGGTCAAGCGGAGTCGTCGACGGCTGTTGTCCCGGGTGAGCATCCAGTCGAAGCTGCTGGTGATGTTGCTCCTCACGAGCATCGTGTCCGCCGCGATCGTCGGTGCGATCGGCTACCAGTCGGGCCGCAACTCGCTGCGCGCGTCGGCGTTCGACCGGTTGACCGAAATCCGACAGTCGCAGAGCCGCCAGCTGCAGACCGGGATATCGGATCTCAAGAACTCCCTGGTGATCTACTCGCGGGGCTCTACCGCGACGATGGCGCTCGAGGCGTTCACGGCGGGTTTCGACCAACTGGGCGCCGCCACCATCGACCCGGGCCAGCAGAAGGCGCTCAACGACTACTACACGAACCGGTTCGCGAGGGACGAGCGCGCGCAGAACGGCGAGGACGTGGACGTCACCGGCCTGTTGCCCATCGGCAATGCCCAGCGCTACCTGCAGGCGCACTACACGACCCCGTTCGCCGACTACGGCAAGCCGACCGCGAACTGGGATGCGGCGGTCCGGCTGGACGACGCCGGCGATGGCAGCGCCTGGTCCGCCGCCAGCTCGCGGTTCAACGACTTCTTCCGCGAGATCGTCACCCGCTTCGAGTTCGAGGACGCCCTGCTGCTCGATACCCGAGGCAACGTCGTCTACAGCGCCTACAAGGGCGTGGACCTCGGGACCAACATCCAGAACGGCCCCTTCAAGGGCAGCGAGCTCAACGAGGCGTACACGGGCGCCATGAACTCCAATTCCGTCGACTACGTCGGCATCACGGACTTCGGCGACTACCAGCCGGCCGATGAACCGACTGCGTGGTTCGTGTCCCCGGTCGGGCCGCTGGACCACGTGGAAGGCGTGCTGGCCCTGCAGTTTCCGATCTCCAAGATCAATCGGCTGATGACGATGGACCGGCGCTGGGAAGAGTCGGGCATGGGCGCCACGGGCGAGACGTTCATCGTCGGACCCGATGACCTGATGCGGTCCGACTCCCGGCTCTACATCGAAGACCCGGCGGCCTACAAGCGCGACGTCGTCGACGCGGGCACGCCACCCGACGTCGCCGACGACGCGATCCGCCAGCACGGCACGACCTTGGTGCAGCCGGTTGCGACGGAAGCGACCAAACTGGCTCAGCGCGGTCAACGCGGCACGCTCGTCGCCGATGACTACCTCGGTCACGAGACGTTGCAGGCCTATGCGCCCGCCGACATCCCGGGCCTGCGGTGGAACGTGATCGCCAAGATCGACACCTCGGAGGCCTTCGCCCCGGTGACGGCGTTCACCCGCAGGCTGGTGTTGTCGACGGTGGCGATCATCTTCGTGGTCTGCATCGCCGCGATGCTGCTCGCACGGCTGTTCGTCCGGCCGATCCGCCGTTTGGAGACCGGCGCCCAGCAGATCAGCTCCGGCGACTACGGAACCACACTGCCGGTGGCTTCGCGTGACGAATTCGGCGATCTGACAGTCGCATTCAACGACATGAGCCGGAACCTGGCCATCAAGGAAGACCTACTCAACGAACAGCGGGCGGAGAACGATCGGCTGCTGTTGTCGCTGATGCCCGAACAAGTGGCGGTGCGCTACCGCGAGGGCGAGGAGACCATCGCCCAGGACCACCAGGACGTCACGGTGATCTTCGCCGATGTCGTCGGCCTCGACGAACTCTCCGCCGACCTGTCCTCCGACGAATCACTGGCCATCGTCAACAAGCTGGTCCGTCAGTTCGATGCGGCCGCTGACGGCCTCGGCGTCGAGCGGGTGCGCACGCTGCGCAACGGGTACCTCGCCAGCTGCGGACTGAACGTGCCACGCATCGACAACGTCAGGCGCACCGTCGACTTCGGCATCGAGATGCAGCGGATCGTCGACCGGTTCAACGGCGAGACGGGCCATTCGCTCAAGCTGCGGGCAGGCATCGACACCGGCACCGTCAGCAGCGGGCTGGTGGGGCGGGCCAGCCTGGCCTACGACATGTGGGGTGCAGCAGTCGATCTCGCCTATCAGGCGCAGAGCGGCTCGCCGCAGCCCGGCGTGTACGTCACGTCGCGGGTCTATGACGCGATGCGCGACAGCAGGCAGTTCACCCCCGCGGGTGAGGTTGGCGTCGGCGACGGCTCCGAACCCATCTGGCGGCTCGTGGAGCGCCAGCCGTGACCAGGGCGGTCGACTCCTCCTGGTTCTACTGGGCGGTCGCCGTTGCGATCGGGTTGCCGGTCGGATTGGTGATTCTCACCGAAGTGCGTGCCGCCCTCACCCGGCGTGGCAGCGCGTTTGCCCGCCCGATCGGGTTGGTGCGCAACTACATCCTGCCGTTGGCTGCGTTGCTGTTGCTGCTCGTGAAGGCCACCGAGGTGTCGGCCGAAGCCACCCCGGTTCGCATCGTCGCGACCGTGCTGGGCTTCGTGCTGCTGGTACTGGTGTTGTCCGGGCTCAATGCGACGCTGTTCCATGGCGCTCCGGAAGGGTCGTGGCGCAAGCGGATTCCGTCGATCTTCCTCGACGTCGCACGGTTCGTGGTCATCGCGATGGGACTCGCGATCATCTTCTCCTACATCTGGGGTGCCAACGTCGGCGGATTGTTTACCGCACTGGGCATCTCGTCGATCGTGCTGGGACTGGCCCTGCAGAACTCGGTCGGCCAGATCATCTCCGGTCTGCTGCTGCTGTTCGAGCAGCCGTTCCAACTGGGCGATTGGGTGGACACCCCGTCGGCGCGTGGCCGAGTCGTCGAGGTGAACTGGCGGGCCACGCACATCGACACCGGCAGCGGCCTGCAAATCATTCCCAATTCGGTGCTGGCGGCGGCGTCGTTCACCAACTTGAGCCGGCCTCCCGGCGAGCATTCGATCTCGGTGGTCACCCAATTCGGGCAGACTGACCCGCCCGACGACGTGTGCGCCCTTCTGGTGCGGGTCGCGACGGCGCTGCCGCACCTGCGACCGGGCGCAATCCCGTCCAGCGTGGTGTCCGGCGCGGGGCAGTACACGACGTCGATCCCGTTGCGCTCGCCTGCCGACGGCGGCCCCTCGCGCGCGCTGTTCCTGCGCTGGCTCTGGTACGCCGCACGGCGTGCCGACCTGCGCCTGGACGGGATCGACGACGACTTCGCCACGCCAGAACGGTTGGAGGCTTCGCTGCGCATCGTCGCGCCCACACTGCGACTCAGCGTCACCGAGCAACAGATCCTGCAGCCGAACGTTCGCATCACCCGCTACGGCGCCGACGAGACCATCCAGGCCGCAGGCCAGGTTCCCAAGCGCATGCTGTTCGTGGTCAACGGCCGCGTGCGGCTCGCGGTGACGGGCGACGACGGCACGGTTCTGCCGGTGCGCATTCTCGAGGAAGGCGACTTCCTTGGGCAGACCGCGTTGACTCGTGAGCCGGTGTCGGCGGCGGCATGGGCCGTCGACGAGGTCACGGTGCTGCAGATCGAGCGCGACGACGTCGAGGCACTGGTCGCCCGTAAACCCTTGTTGCTGCAGGAGATCGGGCGCGCCATCGAGGAACGCCGAGCCGACGTGCGCCGGGTATTGGCGGCCGCGGCGGATTAGCGGCGGCCACGCCGACAACCGTCGCGCGAGGTTTGCTGGGCACAGGCGTCCCGTTCGCCGCCCGCGTCGTCGCCGGTGCCGTGCTCGATGGGTCCCCCATCTCCGGCGCGCCGACGGCGCGGCGTGACCACCGATCGCGAAGCAAGCGACGGAGCCGACCCTTGAAAAGCGGTACTCCCAGGTCAGAGGTTGGCGATGGCATCGTGCCGGGGCAGCGTGGACGCGCGGGTGTCGTCAGCGTGCCGCATTCCTGGCGCGCCGGCCCCGCCGCAGCCAGAGTCCCAAGAATCACTTCATTCACACAGGTCACACCGTAAAACGGGTGTTGCGATATCGACGCCGAGTCCTGATCGTTAGCCAACTGCGACGTCACAACTCGGCGTTGAGGGGCGAAACGAACCACATCCACGTGATTCACTTGCGCTCGCAAAGCAACGGCGATTGCTTGATAGACATGAAGAAAGGCGGTCGGTTGCCGTTATGAAGTTCGTCAGAAAGATTCGTGGAACGTGGTTGCGTCGTTTGGCGGTAGGTGCCGTCACAGCGGCACTGCTGCCCACGCTGATCGGCTTCGCCGGGGGTTCGGCGACCGCGGGAGCATTCTCCCGGCCCGGTCTCCCGGTGGAATACCTCGACGTGTTCTCCCCCTCGATGAACCGAAACATCCGGGTGCAGTTCCAGGGCGGCGGCCCGCACGCCGTCTACCTGCTCGACGGCCTGCGTGCGCAGGACGACTACAACGGCTGGGACATCAACACCCCGGCGTTCGAGTGGTACTACAACTCCGGCATGTCGGTCGTGATGCCGGTCGGTGGCCAGTCCAGCTTCTACAGCGACTGGTACCAGCCGTCGCAGGGTAACGGACAGAACTACACCTACAAGTGGGAGACGTTCCTGACTCAGGAACTGCCGGCGTCGCTGGAAGCCAATCAGGGTGTGTCGCAGAACGGCAACGCGGTGGTCGGTCTGTCGATGGCGGGCGGCACCGCGCTCACCTACTCCATCTACTACCCGCAGAAGTTCATCTACGCGGCGTCGCTGTCGGGCTTCCTGAACCCGTCCGAGGGTTGGTGGCCGATGCTGATCGGTCTGGCGATGAACGACGCGGGCGGCTACAACGCCGAAAGCATGTGGGGTCCGTCGAGCGACCCGGCGTGGAAGCGCAACGACCCGATGGTCAACATCGGCCAGTTGGTCGCGAACAACACGAGGGTCTGGATCTACTGCGGCACCGGTACGCCGTCGGATCTGGACAGCGGCACCTCGGGTGGCAACCTGATGTCCGCGCAGTTCCTCGAAGGGTTCACGCTCCGCACGAACCTGTCGTTCCGCGACAACTACATCGCCGCGGGTGGGACCAACGGCGTGTTCAACTTCCCGGCCACGGGAACGCATAGCTGGGGCTACTGGGGTCAGCAACTGCAGCAGATGTTGCCCGACATCCAGCGGACGCTGGGAGCGCAAGCCAGCGCCTAGCTAGCCGCAAGACCAGGAAGCCTGCCGTTACCCCCCGAACGGCAGGCTTCCTTCTTGCGTTCATGTCGAACACAAATGTATGTGGCTATCGGCCTTGGGTTTCTATGCATTCGACATGAGCCGAGCCGTGTCCCGTCCGGCTTCGCGTTGATCGTGAAGAGTCGAATTCTGCTGTTGCCCAGCGCCGTTCAGCGCTCGCACCGGGTTTTGAGTCCGCGAACCGGCCATGGTGCCGTCGGTAGCATCGTGACCGTACGAATGAAACCCACACACGAACAAGGGAGTTCGGGAATGAAGACGTTCGGTCGGGCAATCGCCACGGTCGCCATGTCGGCAACGGGCGGTTTGGGTCTCGCTGGTACTGCCGCCGCCACGCCCAGCGGAAACGATTCCGCGGCCGACACGGTCGCGAAGCTCGAAGCCGAGGGGCACCACGTCCAGCTGAACGGTTCGGCCAACGCTCCGTTGTCCCAGTGCGATGTCCTGGGCGTGCACGGGTTGAGGAATTCGAACATCGACTCCTCGGGAAGCCGCATCGACGACGACCTCTACACGACGGTCTACGTCGACGTGCGTTGCCAGGACGGGTGATCCGCGGCTAGGGGTCGGTCAGTGAACGCAGATAGCCGGCAGTCTCACTCTGGCCGCCATATTCCGCCCAGCCGAGTGGCGTCGAGTGGTGCTCGGTGTCCTGAATCGAGGGATCCGCACCCAGGGAGATCAGCGTCTTGGCCATCTCGACGTCGTCGTTCCAGGCCGCGCTGTGCAGCGGTGTGGTGCGTTGGAGGTGGTTGACGTCGAAGCCGAGGTCGACGAGTAGCGTTGCAGCAGCGGTGTTTCCGTGCTCGGCGGCTCGATTGATCAGATCGGGTGTTCGGGACAGTGCGTTGCTCAACAGTTCCGGACGCGCGGCCGCGAAGGCTCGGTCGCCCCGCATGCACGCGGCCACGAACTCCTGGAAGTCGTCGAGATCGGTCGACGCGCCGGCGGCCGCCAGGATCTGGGCCACCTCGGTGTGGCCGTGCATCTGTGCCAACTCGTACGGCGTGCGTCCACCGAAGACCGGATGTGCGCCGATCCCATCGGGGTCGGCGCCGGAATCGAGCAGCAACCTCGCCCGGCGCGGGCCGCCACGCAACGCCGCCGTTGCCAATTCGTCGCGGATCATCTGCTCCGGCACCGGCAGGGTGGGGCCCAGTCTGTGCTTCCACGGCCCGCCGTCGCCGCGCCCCAGGCCGAACGCCAACAGGACCTCCAGATGCGTGGTGTCGTCGGACCACGAGCCGCCGAGTCCGAGGTTGTAGAGCGTCTGGCTGTCGTTGGCATTGGCGCCGGCCGACAACAGCAGGCGGGCCAACTCGATGCCCGCAGGATGCTGCGGTTGATCGCCCTCACCGCCGCCGAAGGCTCCCGTGAGAGCGGTGAACGGCGAGGGCAGCCCGTCCCAGAGAAAGCCGGCATTTGGATCGGCGCCGTGCTCCAACAACAGCCTCGCGGTGTCGATGTGACGGCCCGCTGGTGAGACGCGCGCGTAACAGAGGTAGAGAAGTGGCTCCCAGTCGAACGGCCCACCCGACGTGCGGGCCAGCAGAGGATCGTCGTCGAGAGCGGCGCGCATGGCCTCGAACGATCCGGTGGCGGCCATGGTGAAGACGTTGGCGGTGGCGACTCCAGGCAGAAACCCCTCCGCCAGTCGGATCCGGCTCGGGTGATCGTCGCCATACGTGAGGCAGGCCAGCCGCAGGAATTCGTCGGGTCCCTGACCGGTGCTGGCGATCTGGTGCGGCGAACGGCTGTAGCGGCGCACGACGTCGACGTGCTGCTTGAGCTTCGGCCAGCTGGCGAATCCGTACATCCGCGCCGTAATCAGTTGCGCGTCGGCAAGTTTGACGATCTGCGGGGGTTGCGGGTGATGTTCGGCCACCAGGGCCGCCGCGTCGTCGGCTCCCGCTCTGAGCTGTCTGAGCAGGGCCTTGGCCTGGTTTCGAAGATGCTCGATGTCGGGATTGTCGGGAAGACGACGAACAGACACGATGGCTTCCTTCCGTCTGCGCCTGTCGTCCGCGTCATCAGGCCGGAAAGAAGATGGGCCATGGTGGGTGAAGGATCAGGCGGGCTGAGCCCTTCCCGCGGACCGGTTGCGTCCTGACAACGCTCCAGCATGATATCGCCGGTCGCGCCGCTTCGGCATGGAGCTGGTTACGACGGATGCGGACCTGCGCCTATTCCGCTCAAGGCGGAGCCGGGAACAAAGCCGGGAGCCCATAGGTTGAGCGCATCAGGTTCAACTTTGGAGGATTGATGCCCGAACTGATTTCAGTGCCCGTGCTCTTCGTCAGCGAGCCGATCGTGCTGCCAGGAATGGTGGTGCCCGTCGAACTCGACGACGCCGCCCGTGCCGCCGTCGATGCCGCCCAGGCCAGCGAGAGCGGAAAGCTCTTGATCGCGCCGCGGCTCGACGACCGCTACCCCACCTACGGCGTGCTCGCGTCGATCGTGCAGGTGGGACGCATCGCCGGTGGCGGCGCGGCCGCCGTCGTCCGCGGTGAGCGCCGTGCGCACATCGGGTCGGGAACGACCGGACCCGGTGCCGCGCTGTGGGTGGAGGTGACCGAGGTCGCCGACGCCCCGGTCGACGAGGACACCAAGGCGCTGGCCGGCGAGTACAAGAAGCTGCTGCTGGCGATGCTGCAACGGCGCGAGGCCTGGCAGATCGTCGACGTGGTCAACAAGATCACCGAGCCGTCCGCGCTGTCCGACACCGCGGGTTACGCGTCGTACCTGACCGACGTGCAGAAGCGTGAACTGCTGGAGACCGAGGACGTGGGTCGTCGCCTCCAGCTGCTCATCGACTGGACCGGCGATCACCTGGCCGAGGTCGAGGTCAACGACAAGATCGCCGACGACGTCCGCTCCGGCATGGAGAAGACGCAGAAGGAATTCCTGCTGCGTCAGCAGCTCGCCGCCATCCGCAAGGAGCTCGGCGAGGGCGAACCGGACGGGTCCGATGACTACCGCGCCCGCGTGGAGGCTGCCGAGCTGCCCGAGAAGGTTCGCGAGGCGGCGCTGCGCGAGGTCGGCAAGCTGGAACGCTCCAGCGAGCAGAGCCCCGAGGGCGGCTGGATCCGCACCTGGCTGGACACCGTCCTGGACCTGCCCTGGAACGTCACCACCGAGGATTCGGACGACCTGAAGGCCGCCCGCGAAATCCTGGACGCCGATCACCACGGGCTGGAAGACGTCAAGGACCGCATCGTCGAGTACCTGGCGGTTCGGGCCCGGCGCAGCCAGCGCGGACTGCAGGTCGTCGGCGGGCGGGGATCCGGCGCCGTCATGGTGCTGGCAGGCCCTCCCGGCGTCGGCAAGACGTCGTTGGGTGAATCCGTGGCGCGGGCCCTGGGCCGCAAGTTCGTGCGCGTCGCCCTTGGTGGCGTGCGCGACGAGGCCGAGATCCGCGGTCACCGGCGCACCTATGTCGGCGCACTGCCCGGCCGCATCGTGCGGGCGATCGGCGAAGCGGGGTCGATGAACCCCGTCGTGCTGCTCGACGAGATCGACAAGGTGGGCTCCGACTACCGCGGCGATCCCTCGGCGGCCCTGCTGGAGGTCTTGGACCCAGCGCAGAACCACACGTTCCGCGACCACTACCTGGAGCTGGATCTGGACCTGTCCGACGTGGTGTTCCTCGCCACGGCCAACGTCATCGAGAACATCCCGTCGGCGCTGCTGGACCGGATGGAGCTGATCCAGATCGACGGTTACACCGAGGACGACAAGGTCGCCATCGCGCGTGACTACCTGCTGCCGAGGCAGGCGGAACGGGCGGCGTTGACGGACGACGAGGTGACGGTTACCGACGCGGCGCTGCGCAAGATCGCCGCGGACTACACCCGTGAGCCGGGTGTGCGGCAGTTCGAGCGGTTGCTGGCCAAGGCGTTGCGCAAGGCAACGACGAAGCTGGCGGCCGACCCCGAACCGCTCGTCATCGATGAGCCGGATCTGGTTGCCTACCTTGGCCGTCCGCGCTTCACGCCGGAATCGGCCGAGCGCACCGCCGTGCCCGGCGTGGCGACCGGGCTTGCCGTCACCGGCTTGGGCGGCGACGTGCTCTACATCGAGGCCAACGGCAACGATGGCGAGCCGGGGCTGAAGCTCACCGGCCAGCTGGGTGACGTGATGAAGGAGTCGGCGCAGATCGCGCTGTCCTACGTCCGCGCCCACGCCGAGCACTTGGGCGTCGACCCGAAGGCGCTGGACCGTCAGATCCACGTGCACGTGCCCGCGGGTGCGGTGCCCAAGGACGGCCCGTCGGCCGGTGTCACGATGGTCACCGCGCTGGTGTCCATGGCGACCGGGCGGCAGGTGCGCGGCGACGTCGGCATGACCGGTGAGGTCACGCTGAACGGGCGCGTGCTGCCCATCGGCGGGGTCAAGCAGAAGCTGCTTGCCGCGCAACGGGCCGGCCTGAAGACCGTCTTCATCCCCCAGCGCAACGAGCCCGACCTGGACGACGTCCCGGCCGAGGTGCTCGAGGCGCTGGAGGTGCGGCCGATGACCGACGTCGCCGAGATCGTCGCGCTGGCACTGGAGCCCGCCGCCGAGTCGGCTACCGTCGCAGCCTGACAACCGAATAGCGCGAGCAGACGCAAATGTCCCCGACACGCCGGTGAGAATGGGACATTTGCGTCTGCTCGCGCATGAGAAGGGTGACCACTAGATGCCACGTCGCGGAGAACCGTTGCGCAAGCTCGGATTCCTCACCATCGGCCGCTTCGATGCGGACGATCCGAGACCGGGGCTCGAGGAGACGCTTCAGGTCATCGAGCGCGCGGAGGCGCTCGGCTACGACAGCGTCTGGCTGCGCTGCCGTCACCTGCAACCCGGCATCTCCTCGCCCGTGGCCATCATGGCGGCGGCCAGCCAGCGCACGTCGCGCATCGAACTCGGCACCGCCGTCATCCCGCTCGGTCTGGAGAATCCGTTCCGGTTGGCCGAAGACCTTGCCACCGTGGACATCCTGTCCGGCGGTCGCATCAATCCCGGTGTCTCCGTGGGCACGCCGATGCTCTACGAGCACTACAAGGAATCGCTGTATCCCGACACGCATGCCGTCGAGGACTTCTCGAAGGACCGGGTGCTGCGCCTGCTGCGCGCGTTGCGCGGCGAGCCGGTCAGCGACTTCGAGGGCACCGTCGGCATCGAGCAATTCACCAATCGCATTCAGCCGCACTCCCCCGGGCTGGCCGACCGGCTCTGGTACGGCGGCGGCATGACGTCCGCGACCTGGGCCGGGGAGCAGGGCATCAACTACCTGACCAGTTCGGTCGTCAGCACCGAAGGTACCGAATCGCGTGACTTCGCCACCATCCAGGGCCAGAACATCGAAGCCTTCCGCGCCGCCCACCCGCGGCCCGAAAAGGCCCGCGTGTCACAGGGTTTGGTCGTCATCCCCACCGACTCCGCGACCGACGACCAGGCGCGCCGCTACCGCGAGTACGCGGCAAGCCGCTTCGAGCGCACCAAGTCCCCGCAAGGACCGCGCGGCATGCTGTTCTCCCCCGACTACGTCGGCACGTCCGACGAACTCGCCGACGTGCTCTATGACCATGCCGGCTTTCAGCGCGCCGACGAGGTCGCCTTCGCCTTGCCCTTCACCTTCGACGAGGACGACTACCGACAGATCATCACGGATCTGGCCGAGAGGTTAGGGCCACGCCTGGGGTGGGAACCTGCCAGTCATGGAGTGCACGCCGGGGGTTGACCGGTGACCGTCCGCATCGGGACGTCGGGCTGGTCCTACGACCATTGGAACTCGGTGCTGTATCCACCCGGCATGCCGGTCGCCAAGCGGCTCGCGCGCTACGTGCAGGAGTTCGACACTGTCGAGCTGAACGCCAGCTTCTATCGGTGGCCGAAGGACAGCACCTTCGAAGGTTGGCGGCAACGGCTCCCCGAAGGCTTCACCATGTCGATCAAGGCGCACCGCGGGCTGACGCACTTCCGGCGGCTGCAGACGCCCGAGCCGTGGGTCGAGCGGTTCGAGCGCTGTTGGCGTGCCCTCGGCGACCGCCGTGAGGCGCTCCTGGTTCAGCTGCACCCGGGCATGGCGCGCGACGACGACCGCCTGGACCACTTCCTCACCGTGATGCCGGACTGGATTCCGGTGGCGGTCGAGTTCCGGCACGCCTCCTGGGATCACCCCGACGTGTACGCGTTGCTCGAACGCCACGGCGCCGCGTACGTGGTGATGAGTGGCGCCCGGCTGCCGTGCGTCCTGCGTGCCACGTCGAAGTTGGTGTATGTCCGCATGCACGGTCCCGACGACCAGACGATGTACGCCGGCTCGTACTCCGACGACGACCTGCGGCAGTGGGCCGACCGCATCCACGCCTGGCGGGACGAGGGGCGCGACGTCCTGGTGTACTTCAACAACGATCTCGGTGGCCACGCCGTGCGCAACGCGTGGACGCTGAAGGAGATGGTGACGGGCACGCCTCGCACCTAGACTCCGGGCATGGACGCCAAGGCCCTGAAACGCCGCATCGTGCACACCGCCCAGCGCCTCGCCGTCAACCCGGTCGGCCGCAAGCTCCCGGTCACCATGCTGGAGACCATCGGTCGCAAGAGCGGGCAACCCCGCCTCACCGCCATCGGCGGCCGCGTGGTCGACAACCAGTTCTGGATGGTCGCCGAGCACGGCGAACACTCGCACTACGTCATGAACATCAAGGCCAATCCGCGGGTGCGGGTGCGGATCAACGGCGAATGGCGTGCCGGCACCGCCCATCTGCTGCCCGACGACGACCCGGCCGCACGGCTGCGGCAATTGCCCGGCATGAACAGTGCGCTGGTCAAGCTGATGGGCAGTGAACTCCTCACCGTCAGGGTGGATTTCGAATAGTTCTAGTGACTACGGTCGCTGACATGGCCTACGACGAGGATCTCGCCAACCGCATCAGGGCGCTACTGGGCACCGAGCCTGGTGTCGACGAGAAGCGCATGTTCGGCGGCCTCGCGTTCCTGATCAACGGCAACATGTCGGTGGCCGCGAGCGGCAAGGGCGGCCTCATGGTTCGCGTGCCGCCCGACGAGACCGAGAAGCTGCTCAACGGTGAGCACGTCGCGCCGATGGTGATGGCGGGCCGAGAGACCCGCGGGTGGCTACGAGTGTCCGACGATGGAGTGCGCACCAAGCGCCAACTTCAGGCCTGGGTGACCCGCGGCGTTGACTACGCCAAGAGCCTGCCGCCCAAGTAGGCGGCGTTTGTCGGAGCCGCAGGAGGGTATGCGCTCCGGTGATGGGTGAGACCGAGAATCTGGTTCGTCGCCTGATCGACGAGGCGGGCGAAACCTACGCCGAGGAGGCCGGCATCCGGCTGAAGGACCAGCCGATGCCGCTGTTTCAGCTGCTGGTCCTGGCCATGCTCGCCAGTAAACCCATCGACGCGGGCATCGCCACCAAGGCCGCCCGCGAACTGTTCGCCACCGGCCTGCGCACGCCACGCGCCGTCATCGACGGTGATCGGCAGACCGCCATCAAGGCATTCGGTCGCGCCGGATACGCCAGGTACGACGAGAGTTCGGCGACGCGGCTGTGTGACATGGCCATGCTCGTCCGCGACGAATACGGGGGCGATCTGCGGCATCTCGCCGCGGACTGCAAGGAGGATCGCGATGCTGCCGTCGCGGCGCTACAGCAGTTCAAGGGCATCGGACAGACCGGTGCGGACATCTTCATGCGCGAGGTTCAGGACGTGTGGTCCTGGGTCCGGCCCTACTTCGACGACCGCGCCCTGACTGCTGCGCGCGAGCTGGGTCTGCCCGCCGAGCCCGAACGACTCGAGGAGCTGGCACCGCGTCGCACCGCGCAGTTGGCCGCGGCGTTGGTGCGGGTGTCGTTGGACTCCGAGCTCCGCGACCGGGTGACGTCACCAAAGGAGTAGAGATGCCGACACCAACCACGTTCGTCATCATCGGCGGCGGCCTGGCGGGCGCCAAGGCTGCAGAAGCGCTGCGGGACAAGGGCTTCGACGGCCAGATTGTGCTCTTCGGCGCAGAGGACCATCTACCGTACGAACGTCCACCGCTGTCCAAGGAGTACCTCGCGGGCAAGAAGGCGCTCGACGACTTCACCGTCGACCCCGCCGACTGGTACCGCGAGCACGACGTCGAGTTGCGCCTCGGCACCGAGGTGACCGCACTCGACCTTGCGTCGCACTCGGTCGCCTGCGACGACGACCACCAGCGTTACGACAAGTTGCTGCTGGCAACCGGTTCCAGCCCTCGCAAGCCGCCCATCCCCGGAGCTGACGCGGCAGGCGTGCACTATCTGCGCACCGTCGACGACGCGTCCAAACTCCTTGCCGCACTGACGAAGGGCGGCACGTTGGCCGTCGTCGGCGCGGGCTGGATCGGACTGGAGGTCGCGGCGAACGCCCGCCAACGCGGCGTCGACGTCACCGTGGTGGAGACCGCAGAACTACCTCTGCTGGGCGCGCTGGGCCGGGAGGCGGCCGAGGTGTTCGCCGCGTTGCACCGCGAGCACGGCGTCGACCTGCGGTTGAGCACGTCGGTCCAGGCCATCACCGTCGACGGCGGACATGCCACAGGGCTTCGGCTTGGTGACGGCTCCACGATCGACGCGGATGGCGTGCTCGTCGCCGTCGGCGCCAAACCCAACATCGAGCTGGCAGAGACCGCAGGTCTGCAGACCGGCGACGGTGGGGTGCTCGTCGACGCCGCACTGAAGACGAGTGACGACGACGTCTATGCCGTCGGTGACATCGCCGCCGCCGAGCACCCGCTGTTCGGCGTCCGCGTCCGCACCGAGCACTGGGCCAATGCGCTCAAACAACCCGCGGTGGCTGCGGCGAGCATGCTGGGCGAGCCCGGTCGGTACGACGAGCTGCCGTACTTCTTCACCGACCAGTACGACCTCGGCATGGAATACGTCGGCCACGCACCAGATTACGACCGAGCAGTCTTCCGAGGCGACGTCGACAAGCGGGAGTTCACGGTGTTGTGGCTCGACGGCGACAGCAGAGTCCTGGCCGGCATGAACGTCAACGTGTGGGAGGGCCTCGACGACATCAAGGACCTGATCCGCTCGCGCGCACCGGTCGACGCCGACCGGCTGGCGGACGCCAACGTCGCGCTGGCCGACACCCGCTAGAGCGGTCTGACGAATACGATAGTGCTGTGCCACTTTTCACCGTCACAATGCGCTCCGGGAGGACCGCGAGGGAAAAGGACGCAATATCCGCGGCGATTCATGACGCAAGCGTGAGCGTTGGCTATCCCGCGGACGATCACTTCCAAAGGTTCATCTCCTTGGAACAAGCTGACTTTCGCGTCAGCCCTCGCTATCCCGATCTGCAGAAGCCTCGCAGCGAGAACGTCCTGATGATCGAGGCCGTGCTCTCGTCCGGGACGGCCGAAGACAGGAAGCGCGCGCTTCTCTCTGCGATCGTGACTCGCCTGCAGGCGGCTGGAACGGACCCGAACGACGTCATGGTCTTCTTCGGCGAAATCGACCGTGCCAGTAGTTCCTTTGGTGGCGGCCGCCCCGCCCCGCCCGTGACGACATTCGACGTTCAGTAGCGGGCCGCATTGGCGTGCAACAACGGCGATACGGTCGAAGGGATTCCGTCCACCGTGGCCCCGGCGAACTGGAGCGATCGCGACAGCATCCGGTTGTTCCCTGCCGGGAAGTTCAACGAAGGCGCCGACACCTCGTCGAGCGTGGCTCGTTGGGTGTCGGTGAGCGTCACGTCCAGGGCGGCCAGATTGGCCTGCAGTTGGTCCAAGCGGCGAGCGCCGAGCAGGGTTGAGGTGATCCCTGGGCGGCCCTGTATCCACGCCAGGGCCACCGCGGCAGAACTGGCGCCTACCTCACGCGCAACCTCGTTGAGAGTGTCGATCACGGCGTAGTCGGCCTTGCTTGGCGCGCCGACCAGTTGGGCGCGGGTGGTGTCCACAGCACCGGTCGTGCTGCTGGAGTACTTGCCCGACAGGAACCCGCTCCGCAGCGGACCCCACGGCATCACTCCCATGCCCATCGCCTGGGCCATGGGTATCAACTCTCCTTCCGAGGTCCGTTCGAGCAGGTTGTACTCGAGCTGCAGCGCGATGACGGGAGCCCAGCCCCGTGCGCGTGCGATGGTGGCCGCCTGCGCCGTCGCCCATGCGGGGACGTCGGAGAAACCGACGTAGCGGATCTTGCCGTCCCTGACCAGATCGTCCAGCGTGCGGAGTGTCTCCTCCACCGGGGTGGTCGGATCGAAGTTGTGCATCCAGTAGATGTCGACGTAGTCGGTGCGCAACCGGCGCAATGAGTCGTGCAGCTGTTGCACGATCGCCTTACGGCCCGGTCCTCCCCCGTTCGGGTCGTTCTCGAAGAGGTTGCCGAAGAACTTCGTGCCGATGACGACCCGGTCGCGTAGCGCGGACTGGCCGCCGAAGTAGTCGCCGACGATCGCCTCGGCATGGCCGTTGGTGTAGATGTTGGCCGTATCAATGGAGTTGCCGCCCTGGTCGAGGTAAGCCGCCAGTATCGACTTGGAGTCCGCCGGGCTGCTACCCCAGCCGTGATCCTCACCGAAGGTCATGGTGCCGAGGGTGAACGGACTGATCCGCAATCCCGAGCGGCCGAGTGTGGCATAGGAATTCAGCGACATGATGGGTCCTCAACTTTCAAGTCATCGGGCCGGCGGGGCACGCCGTGTGGCATCTCGAAGTCAACTCCCTCGTGCCGCGCTGGCCTAGACCGATGTGCGCAGATCATTGCACGATCCGCTCAACTTTGTTCGAATCGTGCGCCGCAGTGGCAGGTGCGCGTGCTTCACTGGACCGGTGGATCACCTGGGCGAACTGCGTGCTCGTATCGCGCGTCTTGCCGCAACGGGCAACGGGCCGGTGTGCATCGAGGGAATCACGGTCTTGTCGACCGAGCATCCGACCGAACCACTGGACTCGATCAACGAGCCGGTGTTCGCCCTCGTCGCCCAAGGGGCGAAGCGGATTGTCGTCGGCGAGCACGTCTTTGACTTCCGTGCGGGCCAATATGTCACCGTCACCGTTGATCTGCCGGTGACGTCGCAAATTACGCAGGCCTCTCGTACCGAGCCGTACCTCGTGTTCGGGCTGCCACTCGAACCCGCCGTCATCACCGCACTGCTCGTGGAAGCCGGTCCCGGTCTCGCCCGCCCGCGCACTGGACCCGCCATCGCAGTCAGTGACGCCGACGACGATCTGATCGACGCGGTCGTCCGGCTCCTCCGCCTCATCGACGAGCCACGCGATTTCGCCATATTGGCGCCCGGTGTGCGCCGTGAAATTCACTGGCGCCTGCTCAACGGTCCCCAGGCGTCACTCGTCAGAGAAATCGGGCTGGTTCAGAGCCCGCTCGCCGTCGTCACTCACGCGATCGAATGGCTCAAAGCGCATTTCGACGAGGTGATACGCATCGACGAGCTCGCAAAGGACGTCGGCGTGAGCGTCTCTTCACTCAACCGGCATTTCCGCGCAACGACCGCAATGAGCCCGCTGCAGTATCAAAAACAACTCCGACTCCAACGGGCACGCATCGAACTGATGACCTCGTCGCAGGACGTCGCCGCCGTCGGCCACTCCGTCGGCTA
Source organism: Mycobacterium sp. URHB0044 (assembly GCF_000620625.1). Taxonomy (GTDB): domain Bacteria; phylum Actinomycetota; class Actinomycetes; order Mycobacteriales; family Mycobacteriaceae; genus Mycobacterium. The sequence continues at coordinate 290,771 of NZ_JIAW01000005.1, forward strand.
TGACAGCCCGTCGCAGTTCAGCCGCGAATACCGGCGTATGTTCGGCGTTCCGCCGGGGCAGGACGCGATGCGTCGGCAGAACGGAGCAGACATCCGTTAGCCGCGGCCGCTAGCGGTCACGCGGGCGCGGGCACCGGTTCCAGTGGCTCACTTTCGATGTCGTCGTCATACAGCGGCTGCACGGGATCACCGCGCAACACCCTGCTCATCCGATCCGAGTCCAGTTGGCCCTCCCAGCGGGCCACCACCATGGTGGCCACGCAGTTGCCGAGCAGGTTCACCGACACGCGCATGGAATCCATGATCCGGTCGGCACCGAGCAGCAGTGCAACCGCGGCCACCGGGATGGCCCCGTGACCGATGGCGGCCACCGTCGCCGACAGCGCCAGGAACGACGACCCCGGCACGCCTGCCATGCCCTTCGACGTCAGCATGAGCACCAGGACGGCCGTAATCTGTTCCCCCAGAGAGAGATCGACGCCGAGCGCCTGCGCAAGGAACAGCACGCAGATCGACAGGTACAGCGTCGCCCCGTCCAGGTTGAACGAATAGCCGGTCGGCACCACCAAACCCGTTGTGGTGCGCGAACATCCGGCGTGCATCAACTTGACCATGATGCGGGGCAGCACCACCTCGGTGGATGCCGTGCCGAGTGCCAGGAACAGCTCGTCCTTGATGTAGACCACGAACCGCCACAGATTGACTCCGGCGAGGAACCAGGCGATCGCCGACAGGACCAGGATGAACAGCGCCGCCCCGAGGTAGCAGGCGCCGATCAGCTTGGCGTAGCTGCCCAGCGAGCCGATCCCGTACTGACCGATGATGTAGGCCATCGCGCCGAACGCCGCGAGCGGGGCGAGCCGCATGATCCAGCCGATGATGGTGAAGAACAATTCGCTCAGGTGCTCGATGAACTCGAAGATCACGGGCGGGCCGTGCTCGCCGAACTTCGCCAGCGCCAGACCGAACAGGACGGCGAAGAACAACACCTGCAGCAGCATGTTCTCGGCGAACGCGGAGATCACCGACGTCGGGATGATGTTGAGCAGGAACTCCACGGTGTGCGGCAGTTCGCCGTCGCCCGTCTTCTTCGCGACCGCGTCGGCTCCGGTGGCCAGCGTTTCCGCGTCGATGTTGAAGCCGGCGCCCGGCTTGACGACGTTGCCGATCAGCAGCCCGAACAGCAGCGCGAACGTGGTGACGACCTCGAAGTAGATCAACGCCTTCACACCGATCCGGCCGACCGACTTGAGGTCGCCGACGTGGGCGATGCCGACCACGACGGTGCAGAAGATGATCGGCGCGATGAGCATCTTGATGAGCTTGATGAAACCGTCGGCCAGCGGCTTGAGGTCGGCCCCGAAGGCGGGCCACAGCCACCCGACCAGGATGCCCGCGACGATCGCGACCAGCAGTTGGGCGAACAGCGAGGTGTACCAACGCCCCCTACGCGTCGGCGCCTCGGGTTTCGTCTCGAGTGGTGTGTCCGTCATCGACAACACGTAAGCGACATCGTGTGTCGAAACCGTGAGCGGCAGGTAACCACCGCGCTACGACGGCGGAGTCAACCGAGTGTGGCGGTGCCGTCCTGGTGCACCCGCACCTTGACGCCCGCGATGTCCTCGCGCGTGCTCGTCTGCGCTTCGGAGGTGTCGGTGATCACCGCGAGCGCACGCGTGTCCTCGGGCGTGCGGACCGCCAGGAACACCTTCTCCGGGACGCCGTCGCGAGTGAAGGGCGTGGTCCACGACTCCACGGTGCCCACTCCGGCCCAGTCCTCCTCGGCGATCCTGGTGGGCTCGGCGTCGACGGCGGATTGCACGTCCTCCCAGCGAAACTCACCGTCCGGCGGGTTGGTGCCATACACACCGAAGCTGTGCTTCGTGAGGTAGCCGCCGTTGGCCGTGATCAGTCCGAGCGTGCCGGGCGCCGACACGAGTTGCTCGGCCATGGTCGCGATCGAGTGGGAGACGTAGTTGTTCCACGGCCCGCCGGCGAAGGTGAGGCCGCCAGTGACGGTCAGGGGACGCTCGACGTCGTCGAGGGGCAGCCCGAGTTCGTTCGCGGCGACCTGGACCGCCGATGGGAAGCACGAGTACACGTCGACCAGTCCGACGTCGTCGATGCCGGTGCCCGCCAGTTCGAGCACCCGGCGGCCCGCCAACCGGATCGCCGGCGAACGATCGAATTCGGCGCGCTCGCCGATCAGATGGGTGTCGTGCGCATCGGTGCCTGCGTACGGGAACACCCAACGGTCGGTGGGAATCTGCAGATACGTCGCCTTCTCCGCGGACGTCAGGATCAGCGCGGCGCCCTGGTCGACCATGTTGTTCGAGTTCATCAACTTGGTGTACGGCGAGCTGATCATCCGGTTGCTCGGTCCCGGCTGCCAGATCTCCTCTGCCGACACGGCATCCCGGCTCCAGGCGTGCGGATTCCGCGCCGCAACGGCGCTGAACCGTACCCACAGCTGCCCGATCCGGCGGCGGTGCTCGTCGGGCGTCTCCCCCGCCGAGATGCGCAGCGCCTGCTCGAACATCGGATAGACGTAGGCGGGCCGGTCCAGGTGGATCTTGATCTCGACGGGCCCGGCCATCTGGAATTCGTCGTCCGCACCCTGCGGGGCGGGTACCGACTCGTCCTGCTTGGTCCAGTCCAGCTTGCCTCCGGCTGCGCGGACCTTGGTGCGGGTGCGCCACGTCTCGGCACCGGCGATGAGCACGATGTCGGTGCGGCCCCGCTGGATGTCGAGGCACGCCTGGTTCACCAGCGACTGCGGCACGTTGCCGCCGATGCTGGTGTACCGACTGTCGGCATGCGGCGCGCGGATGCGTTGCGCGAGAAGGAGACCGGGATTGCGGTACCGCCAGGACAGCAGGTTGACGATCCGCACCGAGTCGACGGCCTCCAGTACCCGGGGATCCGCGGCCGCGCGGGCGGCGCGCTCCATCAGGTCGACGGGCTCGATGGCGGGGTCGCCGTCGCGTTGGTTGACCTGGCCGTAGCCGACCAGTACGGGCGTTCTCGGATCGACGGGCATGGATCAGGCCGGTCCGACGCGGTAGATGGACTTCAGGCTCTGGTAGGCGGCCAGGCCTTCCGGCCCGAGCTCGCGGCCCATGCCGCTGGCCTTCACCCCACCGAACGGCGCCTGCATGTCCAGCACGTAGTCGTTGACGCCGATGGTGCCGGTGTGCACCGCCCTGGCGACGTCGGTGGCCCGCGCGACGTCCGTCGACCAGACCGTGCCGCCGAGTCCGAACTCGCTGTCATTGGCGATGTCGATCGCGTCGCGGTCGGTGTCGTACGGAATGACGGCAAGCACGGGACCGAAGATCTCCTCCTGCGCAATGCGTGCCGAGTTGTCCACGTCGGCGAACACCGTTGGCGAGACGAACCAGCCGCGCGGTTGGTCGGCCGGAATCGACCCGCCCGCAACCACTTTGGCGCCCTCGGACTTGCCGATCTCGATGTAGTCGAGCACCCGCTCACGCTGTCGCGCGCTGACCAGCGGGCCGACGTGGGTCGACTTCTCCAGCGGGTCGCCGACGGTGAGACCGTCCGCCAGCGCGGCGACGGCGTCCACCACCTCGTCGTAGCGTGACCGCGGAGCGAGGATCCGCGAGCTGAGGTGACAGGTCTGGCCGTTGTTGACGAACGATGCCGACCGCAGCCCCTTCATCGTGGCGTCGAGATCGGCATCGTCGAGGACGATGGCCGCCGACTTCCCGCCGAGCTCGAGAGTCACCGGGCGCAACAGCCGGCCGCACACCTCGGCGATGATGCGTCCGGCGTTGGTCGATCCGGTGAACGCCACCTTGTCGATTCCCGGATGCGCGACGAGGTGGGCGCCCGCCGCCGGCCCACCCGCGACGATGTTGAGCACGCCCGGCGGAAGGCCGGCGTCCACGGCCGCTTCCCCGAAGATCAAGGCGTCCAGCGCCGTTTCGGGTGCCGCCTTCAACACGATGGTGCAGCCGGCGGCCAGGGCGGGCGCGATCTTCATCGTGGCCAACGCCTGCGGGTAGTTCCACGGGGTGATGGCCCCGACCACCCCGACCGGTTCGCGGCGCACGATGGTGTGCCCGATCATCGCGGGCCTGATCTCCTCCGCAACGGCATCGGCGATCAGCCCGGCGTAGTAACGCAGCAGCGCGGGCGGGAACGCGCCGTTGGCGCCCCTGGACAGCGAGATCGGCATGCCGTTCTCGCGCGTGCACAGTGTGTTGGTGTCCGAGGCGCGCGCCTGTAGTGCATCGGCGAGCCGAACCAGGACCTCGGCGCGTTCGGAAGCGGGGGTCGCCCGCCACCCGTCCAACGCGGCACGTGCTGCGGTGACCGCGTCGTCGATCTCGGATTCCGTTGCGGCAGAGCCGTCGCCGAGCCGCTCGCCGGTGGCGGCCTCGATCACCGGCGACACGTCCGCCGCCTTGCGGAAGCGTCCGTCGATGAACAGCCTGCCACCGTCGAAGTCGGTCGAAACGGTCATGATGTGCGTCCTGTCTTCTCGGTGGAATCCGACCACGAGAACAGCACGTTCTCGGCGATCAAACGCTCGATGTCGTCGCCATCCAGATCCAGTAGCCGCGTGCCGATCTCCCGGGTGTGCTCCCCGGGCATGGGCGCGGGTCGCAGCGTGGCGTCGGCGATGTGCCGATAGGGCGCGGGGCGCGTCTCGGTGGGCATGGGCACGTCGAACATGGGGTGAACCAGGTCCGTGTACAGCCTGCGGAAGGCCACCTGCGGGTCGGCGAGCACGTCGACGGCGCGGTTCATCGGCCCGGCCGGCACGCCCGCGTCCTGGACCATCCAGGCGATGTCGTCCTTGGACCGGCTCGCGGTCCACGCCGCGACCGCGTCGACGAATTCTGCTGCACCGCTGGGAAGTTCGGAAATGCCGATGACCTTGGCCATGGCGACGCGGTCGGCGTCGGAGCGGACGGAGATCACGCACCACTCGTCGTCGCCGGCACACGGGTAGACGGCGTGGATCGCATCGTCGTCGACCACGGCGACGCCGGCAGCGCGGGCCGCCTCGGCCACATAGGACGCGGCGAGTTGGTTGACGGCCACCTCGGCCTGCGAGATGTGGACACTCGAGCCGCGAACGGTGGCGTCGCGGCCGATCAACGCCGCCAGTGCCGCGATCGCGGTGACCCTGGCAACGACGTGGTCGGGGAAGATCGTGGTGGCATCGTAGAAACCGGTGTCGGTGGGATCGTCGGAGCTCCAGAGCCGACTGATGCCGGTGGTCGCGCGCACCAGGGGGCCATAGCCCATCCTGGCGCTCCACGGCCCCGTCGCACCGAACGCGCTGCTCTCGGCCAGCACGATCCGCGGATTCAGCTTGCGCAGTTTGTCATAGGAGAAGCCAAGGGACGCAAGGGTTCCCGGCTTGAAGTTCGCGAAGACGGCGTCGGCGGTGGCAACGAGGCGCGCGAAGATCGCGGCGCCCTCGGGATGGCGCAGGTCCAGGCCGAGGCTCGACTCGTTCCGATGCGTCAGCGCCCAGGTCCTGCTCATCGGCTGGCCGGGCGGCGTCTGGCGCAGACCGTCGGGATACGCCGCGCTCTCGATCTTCACCACCTCCGCCCCGAGGTCGGCGAACAGCCTGCCGAGTTCGCCGCCGGCGACAATCACACCGAGGTCGAGGATGCGCAGATTTCGAAACGGTCTGCCGCCGAGATCACGGTCGGTAGGGTCGTCCTGCGGGCGGGCGGCGAGCCACGTGGCCTCGTCCGCGCCGACGGCCGGAGGGGGCCCGACGATCCCGGCGCGCCGGCCGTCGACCACGAACGGGCCGGAGGGCATCGTCAACGACGTCCCTGGCGCCACGTCGATCTGGGTGAGTGCGCCGACGGAACGGAAGTGGTCGGAGGTCAGCGCGTCGGCGGGTGTGAGCACCGCGGCGATCGGAACACCACGGCGCTGACCCTCCGCGACCAGGGCCCCCATCGTCTGCGTGCCGAACAGCTCTGCGATGGCGGCGTTGAGTTCCTTCGAGGCGGCGTAGCGGGCCCTGATGCTCTCGAACTTCGGATCCGAGAACTGCTCCGGTTCGCCAAGCCACGCCCACATGCCCCGCCACTGGCGCGCCGACAGCAGACAGATCCGGACGAACCCGTCGCGGCAGGCGAACGTCGGGTAGATCTGCTGATTGCGCGGCCTGCCCCGCCACAGCTCACCGGACCGCTTCAGCCCGACGGCGGCCTGCCCCTCCGAGCCGAACGGCGGATCCAAACACTGCAGGACGGCCTCGAAGCGGGAGAAGTCGATGTAATCGCCTCTGCCGCAGCGCAACCGGTGGTAGTAGGCGACGAGCGCCGCCCATGCCGCCTGCGTCGCGGCGGTGGCCGATGCGATGCCGTACGGCGGGAGGACCGGCCGGCCGGTGGTGGGGCCCGAGCGCGAAAGCGCGGTCGACATCGCGTACAGGACCGAGTCGGTGGCCTGCCACGGCGCCCTCGGCCCCGAGGTCCCGAAGTCGGTGACCTCGAGCGCTACCAGGTGACCGAACCGGTGCGCGAGCTCGGCGCATGACGTGCCGAACGCGGTGGCGCCCCGGACTGCGCCACCGTCGACCAGGATGTCGGCGTCGCCTGCCAGGCCGATGAAGCGCTCGCGGTCGACGGCGTCGGCCGGATCGAGCACCGCGGCGCGCTTGTTGGCGTTGTTCACGGTGAACTCGATGCCGACTCCCGAGACCGACGGCCGGCTCGTGCGGGCCGCGACGCCGCCGGGCGGCTCGATCTTGAGCACGTCGGCGCCGAGGTCGGCGAACAGCCTGCTGACGCCGTCGGACTCCGCGCCGCCCACGTCGAGCACCCGGACCGACGCCAAAAGCTGACACCTGTCAAGCATGCGGCTCAGTATCGTGCAGCCGCTCCCGGCGGTGTTTGGCGGGGTCCCAGCTTGGATATGCGGAGTTCATCCCCCGTTGACCCGCCTACACCACGATGGCTAGATGAGTTCACTGCAACCGCTGAACGACCAAGACCTTGCCGGCATCGATGCGTACTGGCGCGCCGCCAACTATCTGTCCGTCGGGCAGATTTATCTGCTCGACAATCCGCTGCTGCGGGCGCCGCTCGAGCGCGACCACGTCAAGCCGCGCCTGCTCGGGCATTGGGGCACCACGCCGGGTCTCAACCTGATCTACGCGCACCTCAATCGCATCATCCGCGAGCGCGACGCCAACGTCGTCTACATCACCGGACCCGGCCACGGCGGACCCGGACTGGTGGCGAATGCCTATCTCGAAGGTACCTACTCCGAGATCTACACGGGCATCGGCGAGGATGTCGATGGGCTGCGAAAGCTGTTCCGGCAGTTCTCGTTTCCCGGTGGCATCCCGAGTCACGTCGCCGCGGAGACGCCGGGCTCCATCCACGAGGGCGGCGAGCTGGGCTACGCCCTGGTGCACGCCTACGGCGCGGCGCTGGACAACCCCGACCTCGTGGTGGCCTGCGTGGTTGGCGACGGTGAGGCCGAGACCGGTCCGCTGGCGGCGAGTTGGCACTCCAACAAGTTTCTCGACCCGGTGACCGACGGCGCCGTGCTGCCCATCCTGCATCTCAACGGTTACAAGATCGCCAATCCGACGGTGTTGGCGCGGATTCCGCAGCAGGAACTCGAGTCGTTGCTCGTCGGCTACGGATACCGCCCAATCACGGTCGCGGGCGACGACCCGGCGAACGTGCACCAACAACTGGCGGCCGCGCTGGACGAGTCGTTCGACGAGATCGCCGCCATCCAGCGTGCGGCGCGGCTGGACGGGCAGCCGGGGCGTCCCCTCTGGCCGATGATCGTGATGCGCACGCCGAAGGGCTGGACCGGTCCAAAGGAGGTGGACGGCAAGAAGGTCGAGGGTACCTGGCGCTCACACCAGGTACCGCTGTCCGAGACGCACACCAACGACGAGCACAGGGCTCAACTCGAGACGTGGCTGCGCAGTTACGGACCCGAGGACCTGTTCTCCGGCGACGGAGCCCTCCGCGAGGAGTTGCGCGCCCTCGCCCCGACCGGCGAGCGACGGATGAGCGCCAACCCGCACGCCAACGGCGGGCTGCTGCTGCGGGACCTGGACCTTCCGCACTTCCCCGACTACGCCGTGGCCGTCGAGCAGCCGGCTTCCGACAGCGCGGAAGCCACCAAGGTGCTCGGCACCTTCCTGCGCGACGTCATCAAGCGCAACCCCGACCGATTCCGCTTGATGGGCCCCGACGAGACCGCGTCGAATCGGCTCTCGGCGGTCTACGAGGCGACCGACAAGGCCTGGCAGGCCGACGTCGAAGCCGACGACGAGGACCTGGCGCCCGACGGCCGCGTGATGGAGGTGCTGTCCGAACACCTGTGCCAGGGCTGGCTCGAGGGCTACCTGCTGACCGGTCGGCACGGCCTGTTCAACTGCTACGAGGCGTTCGTCCACATCGTCGACTCCATGCTCAACCAGCACGCCAAGTGGCTGACCAGTAGCGCTCAGCTCGAGTGGCGCCGGCCCATCGCCTCGCTGAACTACCTTCTCACATCACATGTTTGGCGTCAGGATCACAACGGAGCGTCACACCAAGATCCGGGATTCATCGACCACGTCGCCAACAAGCGCCCGGAGGTGGTGCGGGTCTACCTGCCGCCGGACGCCAACACGCTGCTGTCGGTGGCCGACCACTGCCTGCGCTCGCGCCAGTACGTCAACGTCATCGTCGCGGGCAAGCAGAACGCACTGACCTACCTGACGATGGACGAAGCGATCGCGCATTGCACCAGGGGCCTCGGGATCTGGGATTGGGCAGGTACCGCTGCCGCCGGCGAGGAGCCCGACGTCGTGCTGGCCTGCGCAGGCGACGTGCCGACGCTCGAAACCGTCGCCGCGGCCGACATCCTGCGACGCCGGCTGCCCGGTGTCGCGGTGCGCGTCGTCAACGTCGTCGACATCATGCGTCTGCAGCCCGAGTCCGAGCATCCGCACGGCATGTCCGACCGCGAATTCGACACGCTCTTCACCACCGACAAGCCGGTCATCTTCGCCTATCACGGCTATCCGTGGTTGATCCACCGGTTGACCTACCGGCACACCAACCACCAGCAGCTGCACGTGCGGGGCTTCAAGGAGCGTGGCACCACCACGACACCGTTCGACATGGTCATGCTCAACGACCTCGACCGGTTCCACCTGGTGATGGACGTCATCGACCGCGTCGAGGGACTGGGCAGCAAGGCCGCCTCATTGCGTCAGGAAATGGTCGACGCGAGGCTGGCCGCGCGGCGCTACACCCGCGAACACGGTGAGGACGATCCGGCGATCACGAACTGGAGCTGGGACAGCGGCTACCGGGCGGACGGCACCGAATCGCTGTCCCAGGACCGTCGCGGCGAGGATTGACGGCAGAAACCGCCGGTAGACTCGGCAGATCATGTCCGATGCCAGCGCCGTGGATGCGCCACCCCACCCGCTGATCGGTCAACTCTCCGCGCTGCACCACTTCCACGTCTACGTCGACATCGGCGTCGTCGTGGTGGTGCTGGCGCTCACGAATCTCCTCGCGCACTTCACCACCCCGTGGGCCAACGTCGTGGTGGTCCCCGCCGCGGCGGTGGCGCTGCTGGTGCTCGTCCGCTCTCGCGGGCTCGGCTGGTCGGAGCTCGGCCTCGGCCGTGAGCACTGGCGCTCCGGCGCGGGATACGCGCTCGCCGCGGTCGGGCTCGTCGGTTCGGTGATCGCCGTCGGTGCGCTGCTGCCGTGGACGCGGCCGATGTTCATGAACGACCACTACGCCACGGTGTCGGGTGCCCTCCTCGCCTCGATGATCATCATCCCGCTACAGACCGTGATCCCCGAGGAGCTCGCATTCCGCGGCGTCCTGCACGGCGCGCTGGACCGGGCCTGGGGCTTCCGCGGTGTCGCGGCGGCGGGCTCCCTGCTGTTCGGGCTGTGGCACATCGCCACGTCCTTCGGGTTGACGAGCAGCAACGTGGGATTCACCAGGCTGCTCGGCGGCGGCGTCGCCGGCATGGTCGCTGGTGTCGTGCTTGCGGTCGTCGCGACCGGCGCCGCGGGCTTCGTGTTCACCTGGCTGCGGCGGCGCAGCGGCAGCCTGATCGCGCCGATCGCCCTGCACTGGTCACTGAACGGGCTCGGTGCGCTGGCGGCCGCGCTGGTGTGGCACCTGTCGACCTGACGCGTCTTTAGTGCTCGGTGCGCCGGCGGGCGCGGAAGTCTCGATTCTTGAGCTTGTTTCCGCACGTCGCCATGTCGCACCAGGTTCCGCCGTGGTTGCGCGAGCGGTCGTAGAACACCCATCGGCAGTCGTCGTTCGCGCATGTCTTCAGGTGCTGCCACGTGCCGTCGCGCTGGGCGTCGGCGACCACGAGCAGCAGTTCCAGCAGACGCGCCCGCACCGAGTCCCCCGCCGGCGCCAACCGGACCGAGCCATCCGCAGTGACGGCCGCGCGCGCGAGCTCGCCGTCGGCAACGTGGTGCAGCGGCGCAGTGAGTGCGGGGTCCGGGACCACGCCGTCGGTGTTTTGCCGCACCAGGGCATGCAGTCCCGCGCGCACGCCCACCAGAATCCGGAGGTCGTCGTCGGTGGCGGTGGCGTCGGGTGCCAGCAGCCCGTTCGCCACCAACCAGGGCACGGCGTCCGCGGTGGTCGCCAATCGGTCGCGGCCGGTTTCCCGTTCGGCCGTGTTGATCAGGCGCTGAATGCGTCGCAAGGGTTCCGGCGCAGGTTTGGACTCCCCGTCTTCGAGCCATTCTTCGGATACCGGCGACATTCACTCAGTGTAGACCGTCCGTGACCGGTATATACGTTTGACTAGTCACTAGTGACCGGTATACCGTTGACGCTAGTCACGAAAGAAGGTTCGACATGCTGTCACGACACCAGCACCACGACGACCGACTCATACCGTTCGAGGATTCCGTCTCCGCCGAGCCCGACGTTCGCGCGCCGTTGTTGGTCCGACTCCGCACCCGATTGTTCGCCTACCGCTACGACCGAGAGATCGAGGACGGAATCAGCCCAGTCCCGGGCAGCCCCCTCGCCGTGCACGGGGCGCGGCTGGTCTCGCCCCAGGAACGCGACGACCTGGCGGGTGCGCTGCGCACCATCGTCCGCGATGCCGACGTCATCCGCGGCCCCTTCACCTCGCGGATACCGGTCCACTCGGCGGCCGTACACCATGCCGCCCCGGTCATCGACGAAGTGTGCGACCGGTTGACCGACCCCTTCCCGGTCCACGCTCGCGGGATGGCGCGCCTGCGGATCGTCCTGTCCGACGGATGCGGGCCGCTGTACCGGTCCGACACGGGGACGCTGGCCGCGGCGCTGCGCGGCGTGCTTGCCACGCTGTGACTAGACGGTGAGCACCGCGGCCCCCGCAATCCTGCCGCCCGCAAGATCGGCCAAGGCCTCGTCGGCGCGCGACATCGGGTACTGCGGGCTGGTCACCTCGACGCGGTGGCGCCCGACGAAGTCCAAGAACTCCCGGGCATCTGCGCGGGTGTTCGAACTGACCGAACGAACCTGACGCTCCTGGAACAGATGTCGCTGATAGTTCAACTCCGGGATGTCGCTGAGGTGGATGCCGGCGATCGCGAGCGTGCCGCCGCGGTCCAACGCTTCGAGCGCGGGCAACACCAACTCGCCCACCGGCGCGAACAGGATGGCGGCGTCGAGCTGCACCGGCGGCGGCTCGTCGGCCCCTTGTGCCGACGCCGCGCCGAGCGTCAGCGCGAGTTCCCTCGCACGCTCGCCGCGCGTCATCACGTGTACCTCGGCGCCCAGAGCCAGCGCCGCCTGCGCGGTGATGTGTGCACTGCCGCCGAACCCGTAGATCCCCAACCGGCCACCGTCGGGCAACTCCGCCCGCAGCAACGACCGGTACCCGATGATGCCGGCACACAACAGCGGCGCCAGTTCGGCGTCGGTGTAGCCGCCGGGCAAGCGGTGCGCGAAAGACGCTGGCACCGTGGCGAATTCGGCATACCCGCCATCGGCATCCCACCCGGTATAGAGCGACTGCGGACACAGGTTCTCACTGCCCCGCACGCAGTATCGGCAGCGCCCGCAGGTGTGGCGCAGCCACGCGATGCCAACCCGATCACCCACGCTGAAGTCACTGCCTGCCGTCGCGCCGAGCGCCACCACCTCCCCCACGACCTCGTGGCCGGGAACGACCCCGGCCCGGTGCACCGGCAGGTCACCTTCGGTGACGTGGAGATCCGTTCGGCACACACCGCATGCCGCGACGGCGACGAGGAGTTCGTCGGGCGCAGGCTCTGGCACCGGCACCGTGACGCGCTGCAGCGGACCCGTGCTCATCGGGCCCGGCAGGCGCACCCGCCAGGCCGACATGGTGGCGGCGGCACTCACCTCATCGAAAGCCCGGCGCTAGTTCTTGCGAACCATGCCGACGATCGACAGCAGGATCACCGACCCGATGATCGCCGTGAACAGCGTGAACCACCATCCGCCCGCCGCCGTGTCGAGGAAGAAGCTCAGCAGGAAGCCGCCGATGAGAGCGCCGATGATCCCGATGACGATGTTCATCAGGATTCCCGAGCCGCCGCCCTTGACGATCTTGCCCGCGATCCATCCCGCAAGCGCGCCGATGATGACGTAACCGATCCACCCGACGCTGGTGAGCGTGCTGGACCTTGCCAGGAACTCGGTAGCCGCAATCATTTCCATGACGAACCCCTGCCTGTCGCCGATCGACTCGGCGCACCCGCCGGGTCATCCTTCGGTATACCCGCGCAGAGTAACGATTCGACGTCCGAAACGTGCACGTTCGTCCATCGGCGACCTGAGATCAGCCCGGCGGCAACATCTCCGGCGGCGCATTGGTGACGGGCACCGGCACGCCCACACCCGGCCGCGGCGCGGGTGCGTTGGGATCCGGCGGCGGCGCATTCGGGTCCGGCGCGGGCGGCGGGGGCGGAGGCGGTGGCGTGAACGGTCGGATCGACTGCGCGAGTACGGTCGCGGCGGCCTTGTCGACCGGATGGGTGGCCGTGCCGAGCCACACGACGAACCACCGCTCGGGAGCCCGCTGGCCGCGCGGCGTGCCCGGTGCCGGCGTCGAACCGACCACGCCTGCCCAGATCTGGCCGGTGGGCTTGGTGGTGTCGGTGAACTTCACCTCGTAGTAGGAGAAGGCGCCCGGCTGGCCCGCGGCATCCAGGACACCGGTCTCCTGGCCGACGCGAGTTCCGGCGAAGGGCATGAAGAACTCGCCCATGTCGGATGCAAGCCGGGTGGCCGCCTTGGTGTTGTCGGTCTCGGCGCCGGCGAACAGCTTGAGGTCCAAACGTCCGAGCAGGACGCTGGTGTCACTCGGCCCCTGTTCGGTGCCTTCGGCGGGGATCTTGGTGAGCAGCGCCTGGCCGTAGGACAGCTGCGTCGCGTCGGAGACCTTCCAGCCGGCAGGCACGACGTAGCTGAAGCCACCCGACGCATTCTCGACGCGGCCAGGCTCCGGTGGAGGTGGCGGTGGAGCGTTCGGGTCCAACGGCGGCGCGTTGGGGTCGACCGGCGGCGGCGGTGGCGCATTGGGATCGGCCGGCGGTGGCGGCGGGGCCGGGAACATCGGCGCCGGAGGCGGGGGCGGCGGGGGCGGCACAACCGGATCCGCGTTCGCCGGACCGCCCGGCAGGACGAGGGTCACTGCGGTCGCGGCCGTGACCGTCGCGATCGCCAGCTTCCGCGCCGTGCTCCTGAGGTGTCGTGGGAACGCATCCGGCTGTGGCATGGGGACGAAAATACCGTGTTACCGCCGTGACGCAAGTGTGAGTTGCTCTTAAAGTGCCAAACTTGGAGATTGCTGTGCGCGGAAAAGTCCAGCCAGGAGCAAAATGGCGTGATTGCTGGCATGACAGTATCCCGAGGGGCCCGTGTGGGCCACGTCCCAGGGTCTCGTCCCTTTGATCGCGGGTGCCTCCGCCGCCGTTACGGGCGCGGATGGATCGCGATCTCCTGAGACTTCACCGCGAAGTAGACGCGCTGCCCGGGCGCGAGCCTCAGGCCGGTCGCGGACTCTACCGTGACGTCGGCCGCAAGGCCCGGCGCACCGTCGGGTTGCTCGTCGGCTCGGACGCGGATCGCGGGCCCACGGCTGTCCAGCTCGGTGATGACGACCTCGATGGTGTTGCGCGGGCTGCCGTGTGGCTCGTCGGGATGGACCGCGACGGCGGACGGCGCGAACACGGCCACGGCCGCATCGCCGGTGCCGAGGTCGTCAGCGACGGAGCCGTGCCACGTCGTCCCCCAGCTCGTCGCCAGGCTGCCGTCCGCCTCGATGCGTCCCGCGACCAGGTTCACGCCCGCGAACCGGGCGCCAAAGAAGCTGCGCGGCGTCGCGAGCACCTCTGCCGCCGTGCCGGACTCGGCGACGTGGCCCCCCTCCAGCACGAGCACGCGGTCGGCCAGTGTGACGACGTCGAGCAAGTCGTGGGTCACCAAGACCGCGGAACGCCCGTCGCGGGCCAGCACCCGGCGCAGCACCTTGCGCATCGCGGTCGCCACCCCCACGTCGAGACCCGTGAGCGGCTCGTCGAGGAGCAGGACGTCGGGCTCGGCGGCCAGCGCACGCGCGAGCGCAACCCGCTGCGCCTGTCCGCCGGAGAGTTGACGCGGCATCCGGTCGGCCAGGTCGCCTGCGTCCACTTCGTCGAGCCAGCGCTGCGCAACCGCGCGAGAATCCTTGCGCCCGAGGCGGTTTCCGGTACGCGGTCCGAACGCGACGTTGCTCGCCACGGTCAGGTGCGGAAACAGCAGCGGATCCTGCAGCAGCAGACCGACGCGCCGGGCGTGAGTGGCCACCAGGGTGCCCGCGGACGCGTCGGTCAACACGCGCTCGCCGATGCGCACCGTGCCGGCGTCGGGCCGCACCAGGCCCGCGAGCACGTGCAGCACCGTCGACTTTCCCGCTCCGTTCGGGCCGAGCAGCGCCAGCACCTCGCCGGCTGCGACGTCGAACTCGACGTCGAGACCCCGGGCCTCCACCAGCGCGCGCAGCTGCACACCGGTCACGATCCGTCACCAGCCACCCACGCCACCCGCCTTCAGCATGCGGCTGCCGAGGCCGATCACGACCACGGCGGCGACGACGACGAGCAGCACCGACAGCGCCACCGCCGCGTCGGCATCGCTCTCCCGTTGCAGATAGATCTCCAACGGCAGGGTGCGGGTGACGCCCTCCCGCGAGCCGGCGAACGTCAACGTGGCGCCGAACTCGCCGAGCGCACGGGCGAACGCCAGCACGGCGCCCGAGGCGAGCCCTGGCGCCAGCAGCGGCAGCGACACCCGCCACCACACCGCCGTCGGGCGCGCGCCGAGCGTCGCGGCCACCACCTCGAAGTCGGAACCGGCTGTGCGGGCCGCGCCTTCGAGCGCGATGACGAGGAACGGTAGCGAGACGAACGTCTGAGCCAGCACCACCGCCGTAGTGGTGAATGCGATCTGAATGCCCGCAGCATCGAGGTAGCGGCCGATGAGCCCGAGCCGGCCGAACGCGTAGAGCAAGGCGATACCGCCTACCACCGGCGGCAGCACCAGCGGCAGCAGGATCAGGGGCCGACTCCAACGCACCCACCGAGAATCATTGCGCGCCAACACCAATGCCAACGGCACTCCCAACACGATGCACAACGCCGTGCTGGCCGCCGCCGTCCTGACGCTGAGACCCAGTGCGGTAAGCGATGATTCGCTGGTGATCAGCGACAAGAACCGTGACCAGTCGACCTTGGCCGCCACCGCCACGAGGGGAAGGACGACGAAGATCGCCCCGGCCGCGGCGGGGAGATAGAGCCAGCGGGGCAGTCCCGTCGAACGCGTCAAGGCTTGGCGAAACCCGCCTGCGACAGGATCTTTCGACCGGCCTCCCCCGTCACCAGATCGACGAACTGGCCCGCCGCATCCGCATCTTTCGCACCCTTCAGGACGGCGATCGGGTACGTGTTCACGGCCGCGGAGGCCTCCGGAAACTCCACCTTGGTCACCTTGTCCCCCGCGCCGAGTGCATCGGTCACGTAGACCACCCCGGCGTCGGCTTGCCCACTGGTCACCTTGTTCAGCACGTCGGTCACCGACGATTCCTCGCTGACCGGGTCGAGTGTCACCTTCGTGGCCCGTTCGACCTTCTCGGTGGCCGATCCGCACGGCACCTGCGGTGCGCACGCGACGACGCTCAGTCCCGGTCTGGCGAGATCGGCGAACGACGTCACGTGCTTGGGGTTACCGGGTGCGACGACGATGGCCAGCGTGTTCTTCGCGAAGTCGACCGGGGCTGCGGAGAGCAGTCCCGCCGTCGCCGCCTTGTCCATGTTCTTGGTGTCCGCCGAGGCGAAGACGTCCGCCGTTGCGCCTTGCGTCAGTTGGGTGACCAGGTCGGAGGATCCGGCGAACGTGAAGTCGACCGACCAGCCGGGATGGTCGGTCTTGAACTGTTCTCCGATGGCCGTGAACGGCTGTTTCAGGGACGCGGCGGCGTACACGGTCAACGTCTTGCCCGCAGGCGGTTCTGATCCGCATCCGGTCAGCGCGAGCAGGAGAAGGAGGGGGGCCGCGGCAAGGACCGGCCGCATACGCATCACGGTGCTAAACCCTAGGTGAACTAACTCTGGGCATGTCGAGTGTTGTCCGCGTGGCGAGTTTCGCCAGCTAGCTACTGTCCAGTAACATGGCCGCTGAACTCGCTGGGTTCAACGACGAACACGAGGAGGCCTTGGTGATGGATGTGCTGCTCACCGGTGGCGATACCGAGCTTGGACGGACCATCGCGGAAGGTTTCCGCGACGCGGGACACCGCGTGGTGATCGCCGGTTCCCGCCGAGACGACCTGGAGGTCGCGGCCAAGGAGTTGGACGTCGACTCGATCGTCTTCGACAACACCGACGCGGCCAGCCTCGAGGAGTCCCGCGCACTGTTCCCCCACCATCTGGACACCATCGTCAACGTTCCTGCGCCACAATGGAATGCGGGTGATCCGCGGACGTACTCGCTGACCGACCGTGCCGCGGCGTGGCGCACTGCCCTGGATGCCACCGTCGTGTCCGCCGTGCTCACCGTCCAGATTCTCGGCGACCACCTTCGCTCCGGCGGGTCGATCATCAACGTGGTCGCCGACAATCCTGCCGAGGGCAGCCCGGAGTCGGCGATCAAGGCGGCGTTGTCGGATTGGACCGCCGGACAAGCGACTCACTTCGGCATCCGCGGCATCACGATGAACACCGTGGCCTCGGGTAGGGGTGCCGAGCCCGGTTACGACGGCATTCCCACGACTCCCCCGTCGGTGGCCGCCGAGATCACCCGGCTGGCGTTGTTCCTCACCACCCCCGCGGCGCGGCACGTCACCGGCCAGACGCTGCACGTCAGCCACGGCGCGATGGCCAACTTCGGCTGAGTTATTCCGTAGTTCGCGGGGAGCGAAACGGGGTTACGGTTCCGTTTAACCGTGGCTAGGGTCGAACGCGTGACGATTCGACTCGGACTCCAGATCCCCAACTTCTCCTACGGCACCGGCGTCGCGGAACTCTTCCCGACCGTCATCGCGCAGGCCCAAGAGGCCGAGGCCGCCGGCTACGACTCCGTCTTCGTGATGGACCACTTCTACCAACTGCCCGGTCTCGGCACACCCGACCAGCCCATGCTCGAGGCGTACACCGCGCTCGGCGGCCTGGCGACCGCGACCGAACGGGTCCAGCTCGGCACCCTGGTCACCGGCAACACCTACCGCAATCCCACGCTGCTGGCCAAGGCCATCACGACGCTCGACGTCATGAGCCAGGGCCGCGCCATCCTCGGCATCGGGACCGGCTGGTACGAACTCGAACACGACTCGCTCGGCTTCGACTTCGGCACCTTCACCGACCGCTTCAACCGCCTCGACGAGGCCCTGCAGATCATCCTCCCGATGCTCGAGGGCGAGCGACCGACCTTCTCCGGCAAGTACTACCGCGCCAACGAGGCGATGGCCGAGCCACGCTTCCGCGGACACATCCCGCTGATGATCGGCGGCAGCGGCGAGAAGAAGACCATTCCGCTGGCCGCACGGCACTTCGACCACCTCAACATCATCGCGGGATTCGACGAGCTGCCCCGCAAGCTGCAGGTGATCAAGGAAAGCTGCGAGAAGATCGACCGGGACCCCGCCACGCTCGAGACGAGCATGCTCGTCGTCGCATTGATCGACGAGAACGTGACGGCCGACCATATTCCCGACGACTTCAAGCAGCAGGCCGCGTTCGGCAGCCCGGAGCAGGTGGCCGAACAGATCAAGACCAAGGTTCTGGACGCAGGAGTCGACGGCGTGATCCTGAGCCCGGCGACCATGGGCGGATACCGGCCCGGCGGCGTCACGGCGGTCGCAGAGCTGCTGAAGCCGCTGATCACGGGGTGAACATTGGGTGCGGTGGGTTATCTCACTGCACTGCGGGGAAGCCTGCCGACTAACCTATCGGTTGTAAAGAATGGGTTTTCGTCGGCGAGGAGCAGCAATGAGCCACCCCGGAGCTACGGCAACGGATCGGCATAAGGTCGTCATCATCGGATCGGGCTTCGGCGGTTTGAACGCCGCCCAAGCGCTGAAGCGAGCCGATGTCGACATCAAGCTGATTGCCCGGACCACGCACCACCTGTTCCAGCCGCTGTTGTACCAGGTGGCCACCGGCATCATCTCCGAGGGCGAGATCGCCCCGCCCACCCGGCTGATCCTGCGCAAGCAGGAGAACGCCCAGGTGTTGCTCGGGGACGTCACGCACATCGACCTCGAGCACAAGACCGTCGAATCGGTTCTGCTCGGCCACACGTACCGGACACCGTTCGACAGCCTGATCATCGCCGCTGGCGCTGGGCAGTCCTACTTCGGCAACGACCACTTCGCCGAGTTCGCGCCCGGCATGAAGTCGATCGACGATGCGCTGGAGCTGCGCGGTCGGATCCTTGGCGCCTTCGAGCAGGCCGAACGGTCCAGCGACCCGGTGCGCCGCGAGAAGCTGTTGACGTTCACGGTCGTGGGCGCCGGACCGACCGGCGTGGAGATGGCGGGCCAGATCGCCGAGTTGGCCGACCAGACCCTGCGGGGCAGCTTCCGCCACATCGATCCGTCCGAGGCGCACGTGATCCTGCTCGACGCCGCGCCGGCGGTCCTGCCGCCGATGGGCGAGAAGCTGGGCAAGAAGGCGCAGGCCCGGCTGGAGAAGATGGGCGTCGAGGTCCAGTTGGGCGCGATGGTCACCGACGTGGATCGCAACGGCCTCACCGTCAAGGATTCCGACGGCACCATCCGGCGCATCGAATCGGCGTGCAAGGTGTGGTCGGCCGGCGTGTCGGCCAGCCCGCTCGGTCGCGATCTGGCCAACCAATCTGACGTCGAGATCGATCGCGCCGGTCGCGTGAAGGTCAATCCCGACCTGTCCATCCCAGGGCACCCGAACGTGTTCGTCGTTGGCGACATGGCGTTCGTCGAGGGCGTGCCCGGCATGGCGCAGGGCGCCATCCAGGGCGGCAAGTACGTGGCCAAGCTGATCAAGAACGAAGTCAAGGGCGCCGACCCCGCAGCGCGCGAGCCGTTCAAGTACTTCGACAAGGGCTCGATGGCCACGGTCTCGAAGTACAACGCGGTCGCGCAGGTCGGCAAGCTGGAGTTCAGCGGCTTCATCGCGTGGCTCGCCTGGCTCGGCTTGCACCTGATCTATCTGGTCGGCTTCAAGACCAAGATCGCCACGCTGCTGTCGTGGGCCGTGACGTTCCTCAGCCGCCAACGCGGCCAGCTGACCATCACCGAGCAGCAGGCCTACGCACGCACCAGGATCGAGCAACTCGAGGACATCGCCGCGTCGGTCCAGGAGGAGAAGGCCGCAAGCTAGCCACGTCGGGCAGAGCGGCCGACTAGAGCCGGTCGCCCTGCCACGTGGCCAGGCAGCCACCCGACGCCAGTTCGAGCAGCGTGCCCGTGGTGTCGAACGCGGCTTCGGGATAGCGCAATTCGCTGATGCAGGCCAGCGGTGTGCCGAGTTCGTCGTCGGTCAGCGAGCCCGAACCCAGCTCGACGCGGTGCCGCAACAGCGGTGCGCCGTCGACGTCGGCGTGCATCGAACCCGACCAAAAACCTTGTCGCTCATCGGTTCTGCCGATCTGAATGCGCTCGCGCAGCCGCGCCTGGCCGTCGCCCGACAAATTCAGACGGGTGGTGCTGACGTGTCTGGCCTGGCCGGCGACGATGGTGGGCTGCGGGTCCAGATCGAGCAGGCCCGCCACCTCGAGTTCCCAACTGGCCCGTGACTCCATGGTGATCGTGCCCGGCATCGCCATGGTGGCCGCGGCACTGCGCAGCTTCAGTCGGGCGCCGGGTTCGACCACCACGCGAATCCTGATGGTGTCGCCCCCCAACGGTGTCGCCGCCGCCGACACCAAGTGCACGGTGTCGGCCTCGGTGTGACGGGCCGCCACGCCACCGACGCACTCGATGCGCGGGATGCGGTCGGGTCGCGCGACGATCAGGACGTCGGAAAGCATTGTGGCCGCGGCCCTTACACCGAAACGCGCAGCTGTTGGTGTACCCAGCCCAGCACCGGCGCCGCCGTGGGATCGTTGGTGAGCGAGATCAGGACGAAGGGCCGATCGCCGCGCACCTTGGCGGAGTCGCGGCGCATCACGTCGAGGTCGGCTCCGACCATGGGCGCCAGATCGGTCTTGTTGATCACCAGCAGATCCGAGAACGTCACCCCCGGGCCACCCTTGCGTGGCACCTTGTCTCCGCCCGCCACGTCGACGACGAAGATCTGCACGTCGACGAGACCCGACGAGAAGGTGGCCGTCAGGTTGTCACCCCCGGATTCGACGAGGATGAGGTCGAGCGTCGGGTTGCCCGCGATGAGGTCGTCGATGGCGTCGAGGTTGGCGGTGATGTCGTCGCGGATCGCGGTGTGCGGACAGCCGCCGGTCTGCACGGCCGCAATCCGTTCGTCGGGTAGGACGGCGTGCCTGCGAAGGAAGTCGGCGTCCTCGGTGGTGTAGATGTCGTTGGTCAGCACCGCGAGCGACAGCTCGTCGCGCAACTGCCGGCAGAGCGCGGCCACCAGTGCGGTCTTGCCCGAGCCGACGGGCCCGCCGATGCCGATGCGGAGCGGCTCTCCCGCGTGCCGGACGCGTCGGGGGCGTTCGGTGTGGACGTGGGGGTCGCCGTCGAGCAGATGTGGTGGCATGGTGCGCCTTTCGAACGTGAACTTCAGGACACGAATAGTGGGCGGTCGCGCTCGGCGTGGCGTTGGGCCAGCACGTCGAGCAGCGGATCGGAGAGGTCGGCGAGTTCCTTCGCGGCCGCGGCGGCGGTCTGGTCGCACAGCGGCGCGAGCTCGAACGTCACCGCCGCGACGTCACCGGGATCCAGCGCCAGCAGCCGCTGCGCCGCGGTCGCGGATCCGGTCATCGTGACGTAGACGATCGACAGCGCCGTCTGCTCCGGCACCAGACCGCTGGCCGCACCGACTTCACCGGCCGCCACGGCCAGGTGCGGTTTGACGCCCAGTGCGGCCCAGTCCCATTGCGGCCACACCCGCCGGGCGAGCCGGGCCAGTCCCCTGCCCTGCGCGCGGGAAGCACTGCGTGATGCGGGAGCCGGTGTGCGGGCATCGGTTTCGGCGTCGGCGCCGGCGACGGTCAGCGTGCCGGCGTGGACGGCGGCCGCTATCGACGCGGTCACGAGTCCGTGGGTGCGGATGCGGCGCCCGAGGAATGCGCGCAGCGTCGGAAGATCGGTCACGAGCCCGCTGGTGACGGCTTCCTCGACACCGCCGGAATGGACGTGCCCACCCGTCGGGAGCCGGGAGTCGGACAAGGCCAGCAGCGTTGCGAGGCTGGACATTAGAACAGGAAGTATCTCTGGGCCATCGGCAGTTCGACGGCCGGTTGCTCCTCCCACACGTCACCGTCGATGCGCACGGTGAACGTGTCGGGGTCGACCTCGATGCGCGGCATGGCCGTGTTGAGCGGCATGTCGGCCTTCCCGACCTTGCGGACGTTACCGACGGCGACCAGTCGCCGGTTGACGGCGAGCCGGTCGGCGAGACCGTCTTCGATGGCCTGGGGAGCGACGAAGTGCACCGACGTCGCCGCCGCAGCTGCGGGCGAGGCGCCGAACATGGGACGCGGCAACACCGGTTGCGGCGTTGGGATCGACGCGTTCGCATCCCCCATCGCGGCCCACGCGATCATGCCACCCTTGATCACGGCGTGCGGGCGCACGCCGAAGAAGGCCGGCTCCCACAGCACCAGGTCGGCGAGCTTGCCGACCTCCACCGAACCGATCTCGTGGTCCATGCCGTGCGCGACCGCCGGGCAGATCGTGTACTTGGCGACGTAGCGGCGCACCCGGTTGTTGTCCGCCGCACCGTCCCCCTCCAGAGCGCCGCGGCGCTTCTTCATCACGTGCGCGGTCTGCCAGGTGCGCAGCACCACCTCGCCGATGCGGCCCATTGCCTGCGCGTCGCTGCCGATCATCGAGATCGCGCCGATGTCGTGCAGTAGGTCCTCGGCGGCGATCGTCGACGGCCGAATCCTGCTCTCGGCGAACGCAAGATCCTCCGGGATGCTCGGATTGAGGTGGTGGCACACCATCAACATGTCGAGATGCTCGTCGAGCGTGTTGACGGTGTGCGGCCGGGTCGGGTTGGTCGAACTCGGCAAGACGTTGGGGTGCGATACCACCGTGATGATGTCGGGCGCGTGCCCGCCGCCCGCCCCTTCGGTGTGATACGCGTGGATCGACCGCCCGTTGATCGCGCGCAGGGTGTCCTCGACGAATCCCATCTCGTTGAGGGTGTCGGTATGGATGTTCGCCTGAACACCCGCCGCGTCGGACACCGTCAGGCAGGCGTCGATCGCCGCCGGGGTCGTGCCCCAGTCCTCGTGCAACTTGAAACCCGCTGCGCCGCCACGAAGTTGCTCCCACATCGCTTCGGTGCTGACCGTGTTGCCCTTGCCGAGCAGTGCGACGTTCAGCGGCCAGGTGTCCAGCGCCTCCAGCATGCGGGCGAGATGCCAGGATCCCGGCGTCACCGTGGTGGCCTTGCTTCCCTCGGCGGGGCCGGTGCCGCCCGCGACGATCGTGGTGATGCCACCCCCGAGGGCTTCTTCCATGATCTGCGGGCAGATCAGGTGGACGTGGCAATCGATGGCGCCTGCGGTCACGATGCGGCCGTTGCCCGCAATGACTTCAGTCGAGGGCCCGACCACCAGATCGGGGTGGACGCCGGACATGATGTCGGGGTTGCCCGCCTTGCCGATGGCGGTGATGCGTCCGTCACGGATGCCGATGTCGGCCTTGATGATTCCCCAGTGGTCCACGATCACCGCGCCGGTGATGACGGTGTCGGGCGCGCCGTCCGCCCGGGTGGCTCGCGACTGACCCATCGACTCGCGCAGCACCTTGCCGCCGCCGAACACGGCCTCGTCGCCGGCGAGGCCCGGGCCACCGCTGCGGTCCTCGGTGATCTCGATGAACAGGTCGGTGTCGGCGAGCCGGATCCGATCGCCGGTGGTGGGACCGAAGAGCGCGGCGTAGCGCGCGCGGGAGAGCTCGGTCACGCGTCCAACCTTCCTGGCGGGGTGAGCGACAACCCGTGCACCTCGCGCGAGCCGCTCAGCGGAACCAGCGAAACATGCTGAGCCACCCCCGGTTCGAAGCGCACGGCAGTACCGGCCGGGATGTCGAGTCGATGGCCGTTGGCGGCGTCACGGTCGAACTGCAACGCGGAGTTGGCCTGGGGAAGGTGCACGTGGCTGCCGACCTGGACCGGGCGGTCGCCGGTGTTGACGACGTTCATCTGAAGCCGTGGCGCACCGGGATTGATGGCGATGTCGCCATCGCCGAAGAACACTTCGCCGGGGATCATTGGATCGGGTGATGGACGGTGACGAGCTTGGTGCCGTCGGGGAAGGTGGCCTCCACCTGGACGTCGTAGAGCATTTCGGGCACGCCCTCCATCACGTCGTCGCGGCTGAGCACGTCTCGACCGCTGTTCATGAGTTCGGCCACGGTGCGGCCGTCGCGAGCGCCCTCGAGCAGGTGGTCGGTGATGACCGCGACCGCCTCGGGGTGGTTCAGCCGCAAGCCGCGTGCCTGTCGGCGTCTGGCGAGTTCGGCCGCGTACGAGATGAGCAGGCGGTCCTGTTCATGCGGGGTCAGGCGCATAGTGCGGGATACTGCCACGGCCCGCGGCAGTCAGCAGCGCAGGCGATCAAGCCGGCGGGCTGGGGGGCTTCGCGTCGGGCATGTTCTGCAGCCGAACCTGGCCGCGCGCCAACGTTCGATCGTTCTCGTCCGTGATGGTGATCAGCCACAGCTGTTGAAGCCGCCCCCGATGGATCGGCGTGGACACCGCGGTGACGGTGCCCGACGAGACGCTGCGCAGGAAGTCGGTGTTGTTGTTGACCCCCACCACGGTGCCGGTGCCGCCGTTGGCGGTGAACCAGACGTGGCCCGAGACGCTGGCCAGACTCTCCACGATCGAGCAGTAGACGCCGCCGTGCACGATGCCCCACGGCTGCAGCAGCTCGTCCTTGATGGTCAACTGCGCGCGCCCGCCGTCGGGCGTCATCTCGAGGATCTCCAGTCCGAGCACGCCATCGAAGCCGGCGGTGAGGGCGGGCGGTACGGAATTCGTCACGACTGTCGTTTCTACACGTCGAGGGCGACCGCAGCGCGCGGGCCGCCGGGAAAGCGGTCGGGCCCCGCACACGACGTGTGCGGGGCCCGACCTCGAGTGGACCGGGGGTCTCTGCAGCCCTCAGGACTCCGCGGCGGTCCGGTGGTTCGTGGGTTCCTGTCGATTAGTCTAGGTAAGCCTTACCTAATTTAGCAAGGCCTTGCCGGGTTGAGTTCTGCCGCGTACGGGCGCACCGAACCCGACCAGGGCGTCGAGCACCGCCTGCGCGCGCCGCATGCTGATCAACTCACTGGATCCCGCGAGCAGTGGCACGTGCGTGGCGGCGGTGACCACCGCGGCGCCGACCACGTGCCACATCGCGGCCACCGACATCGCCCCACCGCTGACCTCGAAGAGCTTGTCGAACAAGGGTTCCAGGGCGCGGTGGCTGCGATGTGCCACCCACGTGGTCAGTGCCGCCTCGTTGGGCAGCGCCACGATCCGATCGCGCGACGGGTGACACTGACGCAACCCCGAGCGGGCGTCGAAGTACTGGTCGTCGGGCAGCACGCGCAACGTGGGGTCGACGACGCCGACCCAGTCGATCGCACCCTCGGAGTCGACGTGCACCCAAAGGTTCTCGAGGCCGGTGTCCCATGCCCGCCCCTCGAGCACGAGCAGCGGGATCACCCGGCCGACGACGACGTGCGACAACGTCGCGGCCAGCTGGTGTGTCACCGCGGACCTGCTGTCGGTTTCCGCGGCAGCGTTGTCGAACATCTCCTGGAGCCGATTGGTGCCGAGCACGTCGCACAGCGGCCACCAGCGCCTGCGGGACAGGTCGCTCATCACCGCCACGCCGTAGACGCGCGGACGTTCGGGATACAGCTCGCGCAGTCTGCGGCTGGATTCGTGCAGCGGCAGCTTCCGCTTGATGGCCATCCGGGCAATCAAGGGGTCTTCGACGACGACGGTCATGTGCACCTCCCTAAGTTAGGTTAGCCTTACTATAGAGAGATGCGCGGGCAGGGAAATGCCTTGTGACCGGACTCACAACAGCTGGATAACGGGTGTTACGACGCAGACGCCCTGGGAAGCGGGCCGAGAAGACCGCGGTTGATACGACACACGGTAGTAACGGCGTAGTACCCTGAATGCAGTGCTCAAGAGAGTGAACGGAACATGGCGAAGTTGACCCGATTAGGGGAACTCGAACGCGAAGTGATGGACCACCTGTGGTCGTCGCGCGAGCCCCAGACCGTACGCCAGGTGCACGAGGCGCTGTCCGCACGCCGCGATCTGGCCTACACCACGATCATGACGGTCCTGCAGCGACTGGCGAAGAAGAACCTGGTGGTGCAGCACCGGGACGACCGTGCACATCGCTATGCGCCGACCCATGGTCGCGACGTACTGGTTGCCGGGCTCATGGTGGACGCGCTGGACCAGGTCTCGGATTCGCCCAGCCGCGAGGCCGCGCTGGTGCACTTCGTCGAAAGAGTGGGGGCCGACGAGGCCGCCGCCCTGCGTCGCGCACTGGCTGAATTGGAAGCCAAGCATCACACCGGCTCGCCCACTGGCGATCCGGGCACCGGCTGAGGGACACTAGCAGCGTGTCCGCGCTGGCCTTCACCATCGTCGCCCTGGTCCTCGTCGGACCAGTACCGGCGCTGTTGGCGAGGGCGGCGTGGCCGATGCGTGCACCGCGCGCCGCCATCGTGCTGTGGCAGTCGATCGCCCTGGCGGCCGTGCTCTCGGCGTTCAGTGCGGGAATCGCCATTGCCAGCAGGCTCTTCGTGCCCGGTCCCGACGGGCGTCCGACCGCCACGATCACCAGCGAGATAGCCGTGCTCGGCTGGCCGCTGTGGGTGGTCTACGTCGTGGTCTTCGCGCTGACCTTGGTGGTCGGCGGGCGACTGGTGGTCGCCGTGTTGCAGGTCGCCATCGCCACCCGACGCAGGCGCGCCCACCACCGGATGCTCGTCGACCTGCTCGGCTGCTCGCACGATGCCGCACCCGAGGTCTGTACCAAGGCCAGCGGCCTGCGCATCCTCGACGTCGCGCAACCGCTGGCCTACTGTCTGCCCGGCGTGCGCAGCCGTGTCGTGGTCAGCCAGGGCACCATCACGAGTCTCGCCGACGACGAGATCGCCGCCATCCTCAGCCACGAGCGCGCTCACCTGCGCGCACGCCACGACCTCGTGCTGGAGATGTTCACCGCGGTGCACGCCGCCTTCCCCCGCTTCGTCCGCAGCGGCAACGCGTTGGACGCCGTACGGTTGCTCATCGAGATGCTTGCCGACGATGCCGCGGTGCGCGCCGCGGGTCCCACTCCCCTCGCCCGCGCCCTCGTCGCATGCGCAGCAGGGCGAACGCCGTCCGGCGCCCTGGCAGCGGGCGGCCCCACCACCGTCATTCGCGTCCGCCGGCTCGGCGGCAAGCCCAACAGCGTGCCGCTGGCCGTCGCCGCATACCTCGCGGCAGCCGGCGTCCTCGTCGTACCGACCGTCGCACTCGCGGTGCCGTGGCTGACCGAGCTGCAGAGGCTCTTCGCCGCCTAGCGTTCAAACTCCCCGTGCCACAACCAAACAACGAAAGGCTGCCTGTGAGCTCGTCTGAAACAACCGCAACCGCCCAGATCGGGGTCACCGGCTTGGCCGTGATGGGCTCGAACATCGCCAGGAACTTCGCGCACCACGGCTACACCGTCGCACTGCACAACCGGTCGGTCGCCAAGACCGACGCGCTGCTCAAAGAACACGGGTCGGAGGGCAACTTCGTCCGCAGCGAAACGATCCCGGAATTCCTTGCCGCATTGGAGAAGCCGCGACGCGTGCTGATCATGGTCAAGGCGGGCGATCCCACCGACGCGGTGATCAACGAACTCGCCGACGCGATGGAACCTGGCGACATCATCATCGACGGCGGCAACGCGCTCTACACCGACACCATCCGCCGCGAGAAGGCCATCCGGGAACGCGGCCTGCACTTCGTCGGTGCGGGTATCTCCGGCGGCGAGGAGGGCGCCCTCAACGGCCCCTCGATCATGCCCGGCGGTCCTGCCGAGTCCTACGTCTCGCTCGGCCCGCTGCTGGAGGAGATCTCCGCACACGTCGACGGGGTGCCGTGCTGCACGCACATCGGCCCCGACGGCGCGGGCCACTTCGTCAAGATGGTGCACAACGGCATCGAGTACTCCGACATGCAGTTGATCGGTGAGGCCTACCAGCTGCTGCGCGATGGGCTGGGCAGAACCGCCCCCGAGATCGCCGACGTGTTCGCCGAGTGGAACGCCGGCGACCTCGACAGCTATCTCATCGAGATCACCGCCGAGGTGCTGCGCCAGATCGACGCCAAGACCGGAAAGCCGCTGGTCGACCTCATTCTCGACGAAGCCGAGCAGAAGGGCACCGGCCGCTGGACGGTCAAGTCGGCCCTCGACCTCGGGGTGCCCGTGACGGGCATCGCGGAGGCCGTATTCGCCCGCGCCCTGTCCGGCTCGGTGGCCCAGCGCAAGGCCACCACCGGTCTGGCCTCCGGCGCGCTCGGCGAAAAGCCCAGCGATGCAGCGCAATTCACCGACGATGTTAGCAAGGCGCTGTACGCCTCGAAGATCGTCGCGTACGCCCAGGGCTTCAACCAGATCCAGGCGGGCAGCAAGGAGTACGACTGGAACATCACGCCCGGCGACATGGCCACCATCTGGCGCGGCGGCTGCATCATCCGGGCCAAGTTCCTCAACCGGATCAAGGAGGCCTTCGATCAGGATCCCGATCTGCCGACCCTCATCGTCGCGCCGTACTTCCGGGAGGCAATCGAGTCGGCGATCGACAGCTGGCGTCGCGTCGTCGTGACCGCGACGCAGTTGGGCATCCCGGTCCCAGGCTTCGCGTCGGCGTTGTCCTACTACGACGCGCTGCGCACCGAACGGCTGCCCGCTGCGCTCACCCAGGGGCTGCGGGACTTCTTCGGCGCCCACACCTACGGCCGCATCGACGCCGACCCGGCCGCTCGCTTCCACACCCTGTGGAGCGGCGACCGCAACGAAGTCGAGGCCTGAGAAACAGCAAGGACGCGACGCCGTGAAATTCCTCGACGACCACCGGCCCCCTTACGACCTGACCTACAACGACGTCTTCATCGTGCCGGGACGCTCCGACGTGACGTCCCGCTTCGACGTCGACCTCTCCACCGTGGACGGGTCCGGCACCACCATCCCGGTGGTGGTCGCCAACATGACGGCGGTCGCCGGTAAGCGGATGGCCGAGACGGTGGCCCGCCGGGGAGGCATCGTCGTTGTCCCCCAGGACCTTCCGATCGAGGTGGTCTCGGCGACCGTCGACTTCGTCAAGAGCCGAGACCTGGTGGTGGACACGCCGGTCACCCTGGCGCCGGACGACTCGGTCTCCGACGCTCTGGCGTTGATCTACAAGCGGGCGCACGGCGCGGCGGTGGTCGTCGACGGCGAGCGCCCGGTGGGGTTGGTGACCGAGGCGTTGTGCATGGGCGTCGACCGCTTCGCTCGGGTGCGTGACGTGGCGCTGTCGGACTTCGTCACGGCGCCCGCCGGGACCGATCCGCGCGAGGTGTTCGACCTGCTCGAACACGCTTCGGTCGACGTCGCCGTGATGACGGGGCCCGATGGCGGGCTGGCAGGCGTGCTCACCAGAACCGGTGCGGTGCGGGCAGGCATCTACTCGCCCGCCGTCGATGCGGCAGGCCGACTGCGGGTCGCGGCCGCGGTGGGCATCAACGGCGACGTCGCCGCGAAGGCGACCGCGCTCGCCGAGGCCGGGGTCGACCTGCTGGTCATCGACACCGCGCACGGTCACCAGCTCAAGATGCTCGACGCCATCAAGTCGGTGTCGTCGCTGAACCTCGGTCTGCCGCTGGCCGCGGGCAACGTGGTGTCGGCGGAGGGCACCAGGGACCTGATCAGCGCGGGCGCCTCGATCGTCAAGGTCGGCGTCGGCCCCGGCGCGATGTGCACCACCCGGATGATGACGGGGGTTGGCAGGCCGCAGTTCTCAGCCGTACTCGAATGTGCCACGGCCGCACGGCAACTCGGTGGCCATGTGTGGGCCGACGGCGGCGTGCGACACCCCCGGGATGTGGCGTTGGCGCTGGCCGCGGGGGCCTCCAACGTGATGATCGGCTCCTGGTTCGCCGGTACCTACGAGTCGCCGGGCGACCTCATGCTCGACCGGGAGAACCAGCCGTACAAGGAGAGCTACGGCATGGCGTCCAAGCGGGCCGTCGCCGCGCGGACGGCGGGTGACCGCGCCTTCGACCGGGCTCGCAAGGCTCTGTTCGAGGAGGGCATCTCGTCGTCGCGGATGGGCCTGGACCCGGCCCGGGGCGGCATCGAGGATCTGCTGGACCACATCACCTCGGGGGTGCGCAGCACCTGCACCTACGTCGGCGCCGCCACGTTGCCCGAACTGCACGAGCGAGCGGTGCTCGGCGTGCAATCGGCAGCCGGCTTCGCCGAGGGACACCCACTGCCCAGCGGTTGGTGACCCAACCCGCAACACGCCACCCGCTAACATGGGTGCTTCACCACCTCGGCTGAAGGAAGGGATCACGTGCCGCAGGCACCCGTGGAGGCCCCCACGAATGACCGGGCCATCGGGAGCGAGCGGCCTGGCCGCGAACCCGGGCCGGAACCCCAGGACGCCGAACCCTCCAGTACTGAGCCGGGCACGCCGCCCGGCGAAAGTCATGCGAGGCCACGATGAGCCTCACCTTCACCTTGCTCGCCGTGCTGGGATTCGTCGTCCTGACCGCCGGCACCGCGATCTTCGTCGCAGCGGAGTTCTCGCTCACCGCGCTGGAACGCAGCACGGTCGACGCGAATGCCCGAAGCGGCGGACGCCGCGACAAGCTGGTACAGCGGGCACACCGGACACTGTCGTTTCAGTTGTCGGGCGCCCAGGTGGGTATCTCGATCACCACGCTGATCACCGGGTATCTGGCCGAGCCGCTCGTCGCTCACCTGCTGAAACCCGCGTTCACCGCGCTGTCACTGAGCAGCGGCGTCGCCGACGGGCTCGCGCTGGCGCTGGCGCTCCTCATCGCCACGTCGGTGTCGATGGTGTTCGGCGAACTGGTCGCTCAATATCTCGCAATTGCGAAGCCATTGGCCACGGCACGCGTGGTCGCCGGGCCGCAGGTCCTCTTCTCGATGGCCACCACCCCGCTGATCAAGCTGACCAACGGCAGCGCCAACTGGATCCTGCGCCGAGTGGGAATCGAGCCCGCGGAGGAGTTGCGGTCGGCTCGCTCCCCGCAGGAGCTCGTGTCGCTGGTGCGCAACTCCGCCCGCGCGGGTTCGCTCGACCTCGCGACGGCCACGTTGGTGGACCGCTCATTGCGGTTCGGCACCCGGTCCGCCGAGGAGCTGATGACACCTCGGTCCAAGATCGAGACGCTGGAGGTCGATGACACGGTTGCCGACCTCATATCCCTCGCCATCGAAACCGGCTACTCGCGCTTCCCGATCGTCGAGGGCGACCTCGACGAGACGGTCGGAATGGTGCACGTCAAACAGATCTTCGAAGTTCCCGCCGCCGAACGCTCCAGCACGCGCCTGGCGGACCTCGCGCTGCCCGTGCCAACGGTGCCATCGACGCTCGACGGCGACTCGGTGATGACGCAGATCCGCGCCAACGGGCTCCAGACCGCGCTGGTGGTCGACGAATACGGCGGCACCGCCGGCATGGTCACCGTGGAGGACCTCATCGAGGAGATCGTCGGCGACGTCCGCGACGAGCACGACGACGCCACCCCAGACGTGGTCGAGATGCGCAACGGCTGGCAGGTGTCCGGTCTGCTGCGCATCGACGAGGTCGACACCGAGACGCCCTTCCGCGCGCCGGAGGGAGATTACGAAACCATCGGCGGTCTGGTGTTGCAGGAGCTCGGACACATTCCGGTCGAGGGTGAGTCGGTGCAGCTGACCGAGTTCGACCCCGACACGGCCCTCGACCACCCGGTCGTGTGGCGGGCCACCGTGGAGCGCATGGATGGCCGGCGCATCGACTTGATCAAGCTGGTCAGGCTCGATCCCGACGAGGAGTCCGCGGATGGGTGACCTGCTGGGCGTTCTGCTCACGGTGCTGCTGCTGATCGCCAACGCGTTCTTCGTCGCCGCGGAGTTCGCGCTGATCTCCGCGCGTCGCGACCGCCTCGAAGCCTTGGCCGAACAGGGCAAGCGCAGCGCAATCGCCGTCATCCAGGCCGGGCAGAACCTCTCGCTCATGCTGGCCGGCGCGCAGCTCGGCATCACCGTCTGCTCGATCCTGTTGGGGCGGGTCGGCGAGCCCGCGGTGGCCCATCTCTTGGAGACGCCGTTCGACCTGCTGGGCGTCCCCGATGGAGTGCTGCACACGGTCTCGTTCTTGGTGGCGATCACGATCGTGGTCGTGCTGCACGTGCTGCTCGGCGAGATGGTGCCAAAGAACATCGCCATCGCCGGGCCCGAAGCAGCCGCGATGCTGCTGGTCCCGCCCTACCTGCTCTGGATCAGAATCGCGCGGCCATTCATCGCCTTCTACGACTGGTGCGCCAAGTTCACGCTGCGCGTGTTCGGCGTCGAAGCCAAGAACGAGCTCGAGAACACCGTATCGACGATCGAACTATCCGAGATGATCGCCGAGTCGTT
Source organism: Mycobacterium sp. URHB0044 (assembly GCF_000620625.1). GTDB lineage: Bacteria > Actinomycetota > Actinomycetes > Mycobacteriales > Mycobacteriaceae > Mycobacterium. The sequence continues at coordinate 323,080 of NZ_JIAW01000005.1, forward strand.
GTCCGAAGGCCTGCTGGATCCCGAAGAGCACACCCGCCTCTCGAGGGCGCTGCAGATCCGCAATCGAGTGGTGGCCGACGTTGCCGTGCCGCTCAACGAGATTCACGCGGTTCCCGTGGCAGGCGACGGTGCCGGACCAACCGTCGCGGCCATCCATCGGGCCCTGGCCGAGACCGGCTATTCCCGCTTCCCCGTCGTCGATTCCGCCGGCCGATTCACCGGCTACGTACACATCAAGGACGTACTGCCGCTCGTGAACGACGCCGACGCGGTGGTCGACGGCTCCATGGTGCGGCCGCTGCCGCGGTTGCTCGAGACGTTGCCACTGCCCGACGCGTTGTCGCGGCTGCGTCGAGACAACAGCCATCTGGCACTCGTCTCCTCCAGCGATGACCGCGTGACGGCGATGGTGACGCTCGAGGACCTGGTGGAGGACCTGGTGGGGACGGTGCGCGACGGGACCCACCGTGTCTGAGCGCGTCCTCGACCAGGTGCTGCTCGACGAATCGGAGTGGGCCGAGCGGGAGCGTCTGCACGTCGAACGGGTGGACCACTTCGTGCGGCCACACCAGGACCGTGCCCGGCGTGGCGAAGCTCACCCGGTGTGGGATTTCCTGTTCAGCTACTACAGCCTGAAGCCGCGACAGTTGCGCCGCTGGCATCCCGGCTACGGCGTGGCACTGGGTGGACCGTCGGCCGTCCGCTTCCTCGAGCGGGCCGGATACGGCGCGTACGAATCGACCGTCGCGGTGACCCGACAGCACCTGCTGGCCCGGGCCGAGACCGTCGAGTTCGTCGCAGGGCTGCTCCGCGCCACCGCCGGCCGGACCACCCGGTTGAACTGCTTCGGCCTGCACGAGTGGGCGATGGTCTACCGCAGCCCCGACGTCCGGCACGGCGAGGTCCCGCTACGACTCGGCACCGCGGGCACCGACGCCGTCGTCGAGTCAATGCCGTTGCGCTGCAGTCACTTCGACGCCTACCGGTTCTTCACCACGCCCGCTGTGCCACGCAACGCGCAACCGCTGACCCGTGAATCGCAGGTCGCCAACGAACAGCCGGGTTGCGTGCACGCGAACATGGATCTGTACAAGTGGGCGTTCAAGCTCGGACCGCTCGTCGACTCCGAACTGGTGGCCGACTGCCTCGAACTCGCGGCCGAAGCCCGGGAGCTGGACATGCGGGCCAGCCCGTACGACCTGACCGGATACGGGTTCACGCCGATCGCCATCGAAACACCGGCTGGCCGGGCTGAATACGTCCGCCGCCAGCAAAACGTCGCCGACCGTGCGGCGCCACTGCGCAAAGAGCTCGCGGACCGGTGCGACCTGTTGGTCGCGGCGGCGCGCGGAGAATAGCCGCATTTACCCACGGGTAAGCTAGGTCGACGCTTTTTAGGGAGGAAACCATGACTGAGCGCGTGAGTGTCGGCAACCTGCGGGTCGCCAAGGTGCTGCACGACTTCGTGAACAACGAGGCACTGCCGGGCACCGGGCTCGATCCGGAGACCTTCTGGGCCGGCGTCGACAAGGTCGTCGCCGATCTGACACCGCAGAACCAGGACCTGCTGGCGCGCCGCGACGAGCTGCAGGCGCAGATCGACAAGTGGCACCGGCAGCGCGTCATCGAGCCCGTGAACGTGGAGGCTTACAAGCAGTTCCTCTCCGAGATCGGCTACCTGCAGCCCGAGCCCGAAGACTTCACGATCACCACGTCCGGCGTCGACGACGAGATCACCACGACCGCCGGACCGCAGCTGGTGGTTCCCATCCTGAACGCGCGGTTCGCGCTCAACGCGTCCAACGCGCGGTGGGGCTCGCTATACGACGCGCTGTACGGCACCGACGTCATCCCGGAGACCGACGGCGCCGAGAAGGGCACCAGCTACAACCGGGTGCGCGGCGACAAGGTGATCGCCTACGCCCGCGGGTTCCTGGACGAGGCCGTGCCTCTGGCCTCCGGCTCCTACACCGACGCCACCGGCTTCAAGATCGAAGACGGTCAGCTGCTGGTCACGCTGGGCGACGACGTGTCGACGGGACTCGCCACACCGGAGCAGTTCGTGGGCTATACCGGCGAACTCGGCTCACCCGCGTGGTCGGTCCTGCTGAAGAATCACGGCCTGCACCTCGAGATCCTCATCGATCCCGACTCCCCCGTCGGCTCGACCGACAAGGCCGGCGTCAAGGACGTCGTGCTCGAGTCGGCGATCACCACGATCATGGACTTCGAGGACTCCGTTGCCGCCGTCGACGCCGAGGACAAGGTGCTCGGTTACCGGAACTGGCTCGGCCTCAACCGCGGTGACCTGACCGAAGAGGTCAGCAAGGGCGGCAAGTCGTTCACGCGCGTGCTGAGCGAGGACCGCACGTTCACCACCCCGGAGGGCGGGGAGCTGACGCTGCCCGGCCGTAGCCTGCTGTTCGTCCGCAACGTCGGGCACCTGATGACCAACGACGCCATCGTGTTCGAGGACGGCGCCGAAGTGCCAGAAGGCATCCAGGACGCGCTGTTCACTGGCCTGATCGCCATGCACGGCCTGAAGGCCGGGGACGACAACGGGCCGCTGCTCAACAGCCGCACCGGCTCGGTCTACATCGTCAAGCCGAAGATGCACGGACCCGACGAAGTCGGCTTCACCTGCGAGCTGTTCAGTCGCGTCGAGGACGTGTTGGGTCTGCCGCAGGCCACGCTCAAGGTCGGCATCATGGACGAGGAACGGCGCACCACGGTCAACCTCAAGGCGTGCATCAAGGCCGCCGCCGACCGCGTCGTGTTCATCAACACCGGCTTCCTGGACCGCACCGGCGACGAGATCCACACCTCGATGGAGGCCGGTCCGATGATCCGCAAGGGCGCGATGAAGGCGCAGCCGTGGATCAAGGCCTACGAGGATGCCAACGTCGACGTCGGGCTGGCAGCCGGGCTGTCCGGCAAGGCGCAGATCGGCAAGGGCATGTGGGCGATGACCGAGCTGATGGCCGACATGGTGGAGCAGAAGATCGGGCAGCCCAAGGCAGGCGCCACCACCGCATGGGTGCCGTCGCCCACCGCGGCGACCCTGCACGCGATGCACTACCACCAGGTGGACGTGTTCGAGGTGCAGAAGGAGCTCGCCGGGCAGCGATCCGGCGGGCAGGAGCGCAGCGACCGGGGAACGGCTAGAACGACCATCGAAGAACTGCTCACCATTCCGTTGGCGAGTGAACTGGCATGGGCGCCAGAGGAGATCCGCGAAGAGGTCGACAACAACTGCCAGTCCATCCTGGGCTACGTGGTGCGTTGGATCGACGCGGGCGTCGGCTGCTCCAAGGTGCCCGACATCCACGACGTCGCGTTGATGGAGGATCGCGCGACACTGCGCATCTCCAGCCAGCTGCTGGCCAACTGGCTGCGCCATGGCGTCATCACCACCGAAGTCGTGAAGGCCAGCCTGCGCAGAATGGCTGCGGTGGTCGACGAGCAGAACGCCGGCGACGCCAGCTATCTGCCGATGGCACCCGACCCCGAAGACAGCATCGCCTTCCAGGCGGCTCAGGAGCTGATCCTCTCGGGCGCCGAGCAGCCCAACGGCTACACCGAGCCGATCCTGCACCGGCGTCGCCGCGAGTTCAAGGCTCGTCACCTCAACCGGTGACTAGACTTCGGCCGAGCCGGATGACTAGTCGACACAATGGGTACAGGGGTTAGGGATGGGCAGGCACAGCATTCCCGACCCGGAGGACGCACCGGACGACGCAGGCGTTCCAGCTGAGGAGCAACCCGGCTACCGCTACGACGAGCCGGGTTACGGTCCACCCTCGTACGGTGAACCCTCGTACGGCGAATCCGTTTACGCCGAAGGCGAATTCGCCGACGACGATCACGATGAAGCCGATTACGCCGACCCCGAGTTCGACGCGTCGGCGCACCGCGAACCGCTCTATGACGACGCGCCCTACTGGCAGCGTGACGACGAGCACGAGTTCGGCGACGAGGAGCGCGACGCTCCGACACACTCCTTTGCGGCCAACCCGCCGCCACGGCCGCCGGTCACCGGACCCGCGCACGGCGGCGAATGGGAGGGCGGCGACTGGACCGGTACGCACCGCGCCATCGGCACCGGCAGGCGGGGCGTCAGCATCGGCGTCATCGCGGCGCTCATCACCGTCGTGGTGGTGGTCGGCGCATTCATCGCGTGGCGCTTCTTCGGTGACGCGCTGTCCAATCGCTCCGAAGTGGCTGCCGCCCGCTGCGTCGAGGGCGAGGTCGCCGTCGCCGTGGTCGCCGACCCCAGCATCGCCGATCCGCTGCGCGCCCTGGCCGACCAGTACAACCAGACCGCTGCCCCGGTCGGGGACCGCTGCGTCAAGGTCGCCGTCAAGGCGGCCGAGTCCGACGCCGTAGTGAACGGCTTCGTCGGCACCTGGCCCGGTGAACTGGGCGAGCGCCCGGCGTTGTGGATTCCGGGCAGCTCGGTGTCGGAGGCACGGCTCGAGGCAGCCTCCGGGGCCCAAACCGTCAGCGACAGCCGTTCACTGGTCACGTCGCCGGTCGTGCTTGCCGTGCGCCCGCAACTGAAGAACGCCCTGGCGCAGCAGAACTGGTCGACCCTGCCGGATCTGCAGACCAACCCGACGGCGCTGGACGGGCTGAACCTGCCCGGCTGGGGTTCGCTGCGCCTGGCCCTGCCGGTCACCGGCGACAGCGATGCCACCTATCTTGCGGCCGAAGCCGTCGCCGCGGCATCAGCGCCGGGGGACGCGCCGGCCAGCGCCGGCGCACCTGCGATCAGCACGCTGATGGCGGGTCAGCCGAAGTTGGCCGACAGCAAGGCCTCCACCGCGATGGATGCCCTGCTGCAAGGCGGCGACGCCGCAGCCGCACCGGTGCACGCGGTCGTCAGCACCGAACAGCAGATCTACCAGCGGGGCGCGTCGCAGCCCGACACCAAGGGATCGCTCGCGGCGTGGCTGCCGCCCGGGCCTACCGCGGTCGCCGACTATCCGACGGTATTGCTTTCCGGCAGTTGGCTTTCCCAGGAGCAGGTGAGCGCTGCCAGCGAGTTCGCCCGTTACCTGCGCAAGGCTGAACCGCTCGCCGAATTCGCCAAGGCCGGCTTCCGAACCGAGGGCGGCACGGCACCGAAGAACGACGTCATCGACCTCGGCTCGGTCTCGGCGCCGCTGTCGGTCGGCGATACCGCGATGCGGGCGACGCTCGCCGATGCGGTCTCTGGTCCGCCGGCGGCGGGCGCGAACTCCCCCGCGGGGGCGGGCACCGTCGCGGTGATGCTCGACCAGACGCTGAACCTGAACCCGGTGGTGACGGCGTTGAAGGCCAGGGTGCAGGCGCTGCCGCCGAGCGCCGGCGTCGGCTTGACGGTGTTCAACGGCACCGAGGGATCCACCGTCGTCCCGGTCGGCCCGATCAGCGACCCGGTGCAGGGACAGCCTCGCAGCGCCGCACTGGTCGCCGGACTGGACGGGCTGGCGTCGACGACCAGCGGCAGGGTGTCGTTCACCACGCTGCGCAACGTCTACACCGATGCGGTCACCAACTTCCGCCCCGGCCAGCCGAATTCCGTCCTCGTCATCACGTCTGGACCGCACACCGATCAGTCGTTGGACGGCGCCGGCCTGCAAGCGATGGTCCGCGGCGCGTTCGACCCGGCCAAACCGGTCGCCATCGACGTCATCAACGTGGGCAACGACCCCGACGCGGACACCTGGCGGGCCGTCGCGCAGATCACCGGCGGCCGGTACGAGGGCGTGCCCGCATCCAGCTCCCCCGAGATGGTCACCAACATCAACGACCTGCTGGCCTAACCAACCGCCCCGCTGCGATTTGGGCGTGATCAGTCGCGCTCAGCGTGACGGATCACGCCGAAACCGCTGCGAGGCTCAGGCGAACGCCTCCACCGGAGGGCACGAGCACACCAGGTTGCGGTCGCCGTAGGCCGCGTCGATGCGCCGCACCGGCGGCCACACCTTCGGCCGGAACGCCTTGCCCAGCGGATAGGCCGCCTGCTCGCGGCTGTACGGGTGATCCCAGTCGGCCACGAGTAGGCATTCCGCGGTGTGGGGAGCATTCCGCAGTGGATTGTCGTCGGCGGGCCACGCACCCGACCCGACCTGATCGATCTCGGCGCGGATGGCGATCATCGCCTCGCAGAACGCGTCCACCTCCGTCAGGCTCTCACTCTCGGTCGGCTCGACCATGAGCGTGCCTGCTACCGGGAAGCTCATCGTAGGAGCGTGGAAGCCGTAGTCCGCCAAGCGTTTCGCCACGTCGTCGACGGTGACGCCGGTGTTCTTGGTGATGGTGCGCAGATCCAGGATGCACTCGTGGGCCACCATGCCGTTCTCGCCGGTGTAGAGCACCGGGTAGTACTCGTCGAGGCGCCGGGCGATGTAGTTGGCCGACGCGATCGCGGTGAGCGTCGCGGCACGCAGCCCGGGCGCGCCCATCATCCTGATGTAGGCCCAGGTGATCGGCAGGATGGACGCCGACCCGTACGGCGCGGCCGACACGGTGTAGGTGTCGGTGAGCTCGTCGGCCAGCGGGTGGCCCGGCAGGTAGGGGGCCAGATGCGACCGCACCGCGACCGGCCCGACGCCCGGTCCGCCGCCGCCGTGCGGAATGCAGAACGTCTTGTGCAGATTCAGATGACTGACGTCGCCACCGAAGTTGCCCGGCCGGGCAAGTCCGACAAGGGCATTGAGGTTGGCGCCGTCGACGTACACCTGGCCACCGACGTCGTGCACCGCCGCGCAGATGTCGGCGATGTCGTGCTCGAAGACGCCGTGCGTGGACGGGTAGGTGATCATCAGCGCGGCCAAGCGTTCGGCGTGTTCGGCGACCTTGGCGCGCAGGTCGTCCAGATCGACGTCACCGTTGTCGCGGCACGCCACGACCACCACGCGCATGCCTGCCAGCGCGGCCGATGCCGCGTTGGTGCCGTGCGCGCTGGACGGAATCAGGCACACGTCGCGTTCGGCGTCGCCGCGGCTGCGGTGGTAGGCCTGGATGGCGAGCAGCCCCGCATATTCGCCCTGCGAGCCGGCGTTCGGCTGCAGCGAGACCGAGTCGTAGCCGGTGAGCTGGGTCAGCCACGCCTCGAGCTCGGCGATCAGCTTGCGCAACCCCGGCGTGTCGGAGGCCGGTGCGAAGGGATGCTGACGGGCGAACTCCGGCCAGGTGATCGACTCCATCTCGGCGGCCGCATTGAGCTTCATGGTGCACGACCCGAGCGGAATCATGCTGCGGTCCAACGCGATGTCCTTGTCGGCGAGCGATCGCAGGTACCGCATCATCTCGGTCTCGGTGCGGTACCGGGTGAACGCCGGGTGGGTGAGGAACGGCGACGTGCGGGTGGCGATCTCCCCGCCGCGCCAGTGGTGTCCGCCGCGGGTGGCGCCGAACGCCGCGAGCACGTCGGCGACGTGGTCGGCGGTGGTGGCCTCGTCGCACGACACCGACACGTGGTCGGCGTCGACGAGCCACACGTTGATGCCCCGCGCCTTCGCCGCGGCCCGGATCTCCTCGGCCCGGCCGGGAACCCGCGCCAGCACGGTGTCGAAGAACGCGTCGTGCACCACCTCCACGCCGGCCGCGTCGAGGCCGGTCGCCACGGCGAGTGCGTTGCCGTGCACGCGGTGTGCGATCGCGGTCAGGCCGTCGGCGCCGTGGTAGCTGGCGTACATCGCGGCCATCACCGCCAGCAGTACCTGCGCGGTGCAGATGTTGCTGGTGGCCTTGTCACGTCGGATGTGCTGTTCGCGGGTCTGCAGCGACAGCCGGTAGGCGGGTGCGCCGTCGGCGTCGACCGAGACGCCGACCAGGCGGCCGGGCAGCTGCCGTGCGTGCTTGGTGTGCACGGCCAGGTACCCGGCGTGCGGACCGCCGAATCCCATTGGCACGCCGAAGCGCTGAGTGCTGCCGAAGGCCACGTCGGCGCCGACTTCGCCGGGCGGGGTGATCAGGGTGAGGGCCAGCAGGTCGGCTCCGACGGCCACCAGGGCGCCGCGGTCGTGCGCCTGTGCGACCAGATCGGTCCAGTCGACGACGGCGCCACCGGCACCGGGTGACTGGACGATCACGCCGAAGAAGTCACCGTCGGGCAGCCCGTTGCGCAGGTCGGCGGTGACGATCTCGATGCCCAGCGGCTCGGCACGGGTGGCCAGCACCGCCGCGGTCTGGGCGTAGACGTCGACGTCCACCGCGAGCCGGTTGACCGAGCTCTTCACAGCGCGGTGCATCAGCGTCATGGCTTCCGCCGCGGCGGTGGCCTCGTCGAGCATCGAGGCGTTCGCCACCTCGAGACCGGTGAGGTCCTCGACCATGGTCTGGAAGTTCAGCAGCGCCTCCAACCGGCCCTGGCTGATCTCGGGCTGATACGGGGTGTAGGCGGTGTACCACGCTGGGTTCTCGAGGATGTTGCGGCGCAACACCGGTGGCGTCAGCGTGTCGAAGTAGCCCTGCCCGATCATCGACACCGCAACCGTGTTGGTGTCGGCCATGGCGCGCAGCTCCGCCAGTGCCTGTTCCTCGGTGGCGGGCGGCGGCAGCTGATCGAGACCGGGGGCCAGGCCTTCGGCGGTGATCGCGTCGAGAATCCCCGCGGGCAACGCCTTCTCGGCGAGGACTCCGAGGGAATCGACGCCGATGACCTTCAGCATGGCGGCGACGGCGTCGGCGTCGGGACCGATGTGGCGGTCGGCGAAGCGGGGCAGGTGGTGATCGGACGTGCTACCGGACACGGATGACCTTTCAGGCGCGGAGCGCAGCGATGCTGCGGTCCTCCCCCTCTGTCGTCAACCCGAACCGGGCGCCTGAGAGATTCGGCGACCCGACGGTTGGCGCGGGTGCCTTTCCCCATGGGCGGGTGAACCGGCCTGACTTACGACGGTCCACCGCTTTCCAGAGGCATCGGGGCCTTGCGCGGTCCTGGGTACCTGAGAGGTTGACGGAGAGGTGTTGCTCCTTCGGTGCCCGTGGCTGGCGGCCACGGAACTCTCCCGCGCGGGGACGATGCGGCTGTCAGTCTACCGGGGGTCAGCCGATCTTGCGGTCGCGGTGCTTGCGACGCGAGGCCAGCTCGTCCTCGGGAGTGAGGATCGATTCGCCGCCGTCGGCGCGTTCACCGGGGAAGTCGGCAATGGCGCCGGTCAATTCCCGCATTGCTCCGGAGACCGCGATGCCGAATACGCCCTGGCCGCCCTGCAGCAGGTCGACGACCTCTTCGGCGGAGGTGCACTCGTAGACGGTGGTGCCGTCGGAGAACAGGGTGATGTTGGCCAGGTCGGAGACACCGCGCTGACGCAGGTGCTCGACCGCGACCCGGATGTTGTGCAGCGAGATGCCGGTGTCGAGAAGCCTTTTGACGATCTTGAGGACGAGGATGTCCTTGAAGGAGTAGAGCCGCTGACTGCCAGAACCTGCGGCGCCGCGGATCGACGGGACCACGAGCGACGTCCGCGCCCAGTAGTCGAGCTGGCGGTAGGTGATCCCGGCGATCTGGCAGGCGCTCGGTCCGCGGTAGCCGACGAGTTCGTCGGGCACCGAGTCGTCCGGGAACAGACCGCCCTGAACGGGTTCGCTGACCGGTGTCGGCGCGGCGTGCGAGGGCGCACCACCCGAAGACAGATCCAACTGCTCTTGACGTGGCGTGTCGCCCACTGTCCATCCTCTCGCCGAGTCGAACTCGCTTCGTGCGTCGCAGTCTGAACTGCGGGGCAGCGCGTTTGCTCCAAGCTCGAACGTGTCGAGCATACGCTTCCCGCCGAGCCGTGACTGCCCGTCGTAGTTCAAAGTATGGCTGCCCCATCGGCCGAACCGCGAAACCCGCTCCGCGTGTCGACCGACTGCCGGTAGTTGAGACGCATCCGTGACCAACGTCATGTTCTCGGAGCGGCCCGCAAGTACCGCTCAGGTGGCCTTGAAGTCGTCCGGCGAAACGCTGTCGAGGAACTCCTTGAACTTCTCCACCTCGTCCTCCCGAACGGCACCGGTGGATTCCTCGTCGGTCTCGTCGGGGATCAACAGACCGGCCTCCGCCAGGACGGCCTCTTCGACGTAGATCGGGACACCGACCCGCAGGGCGATGGCCACCGAGTCCGACGGGCGCGCCGACACCTTGATGTCGCGATCGAAGATCAGATCGGCGTAGAAGGTGCCCTCCTGCAGATCGACGATCCTGACCTCCTTGAGCGAATGCCCAAGAGCGGCAATCAGATCTCGGATCAGGTCGTGGGTCAGCGGCCTGCTCGGCTCGACGCCCTGCTGTTCGAGCGCGATGGCGGCCGCCTCCGGCTGGCCGATCCAGATGGGCAAGTAACGGTCGCCATTGGACTCCCGCAAAAGCAAGACCGGCTGATTCTGTGGCTGCTCCACGCGAATGCCGACCACACGAACCTCACCCATCTGTGACTGCCCTCCGCACATCAAACCGTCGAGCCGAGTCTAGTCCTCAGCGATCCAAAACGTCGCGCACAGCCGACTTGATCAACGACGTGTGCAACGTGATTGCGAGTGCCGCCACCTCACGAGCCAGATCGTCGGCCCGATCGCGTGCGCCTGCCTTGACCACCGGTCCGGCTATCTGCGCGATCAGGTCGGACTGGCGGTCGGCCGCCGACCGAAAGGCCCGCAGGTGCCGCGGCTCGATGCCGTACTCCGCGAGCGCACGCGCGCACTGCGCCACCACCACTGAGTGTTCGTCGAAGAATCCAGCGGGGCCCGGCTTGATCACGCCTGCGCGCACCAGCGCGCTCAGCAGGTCCTCGTCGACGCCCGACCGGGCCAGCAGATCCTCGCGGCGAAGCCGGACTTGCGCAGCTGTGACCGAGGCGCTGTCGGGGACGCCATCGGCGGACCCGTCGGGCACCTGCACCAGGCGCGGCACGCCGTACGCAGAGCCCGTCTGAGGCAACTCACCGTCGGGCTGCGCGTCCAGGTGAGCCTTGATGACCTTGAGCGGCAGGTACTGATCGCGCTGCGCGGTGAGGACGAATCTCAGACGCGCGCAGTCATAGGCGGTGAACCGCCGATAGCCCGACGCCGTGCGCTCGGGCGTGACCAGCCCCTCGGCCTCCAAGAACCGGATCTTGGAGATGGTCACGTCCGGGAAGTCGGGTCGCAGCAGGTCCAGAACCGCCCCGATCGACATCCCGGCCAGCGCACGGGTGTCGGGCTGTGTCATCGACTCCTCGCGAAAGCGCTCATCGCACCATTAACCGGGCGCGCTACCGTCGTCGGTCTTGGGTCCGGTCAGGAAGACCAGGCGGAACTTGCCGATCTGCACCTCGTCGCCATTGGCGAGCACGGCGGAGTCGACCGGTTCCCTGTTGACGTAGGTGCCGTTGAGGCTGCCGACGTCGACCACCTGGAACTCGCCACTCTCGAGGCGGAACTCGGCGTGCCGACGACTCACCGTGACGTCGTCGAGGAAGATGTCGCTGTCGGGATGTCGTCCCGCCGACGTGGTGGCCTGATCGAGCAGGAACCGCGAGCCCGCGTTCGGCCCCCGCTTCACGACGAGCAACGCCGAACCCGTTGGCAGTCCCTCGACCCCCGATACCGCGCTATCGGTTCCCGCTGCGGCCGGAGCGTCCAACTCGTTGAGGAAATCTGCGCGGAAGACCGATGTGGTCTCCACGGTGACTTCGTCAGACGTCTGGTCAGCTCCCGAACTGGTGTCGTTATCCGTCACCCGCTGCTCCTAACTGGCTGCTGTGGCGATATCTGGCCGGCCGGCCCGTCACCTGCAGGCCGTCATGCGTCTGTGACGACCGTACCGCGCGGCACATGCGGATGTGTTCACCACCGCCGGTTTTTCTCATTCGTCGAGTGTGGCGCGGTATCCGTCGGCGTCCAGCAGACCCTCCAGGGCGTCGGCCAGACTCGCCGCGTCGACCTGCAGATCGATGATCCAGCCCGCGCCGTACGGCTCGGCGTTGATGTGCTCGGGAGAGTCGACGAGATCCTCGTTCACCGCAACGACTTTCGCGGTGATCGGCGCATACAGTTCGGACGTCGACTTGGTCGACTCCACGTTCCCGAACTCGGCGCCCGCCGTCAGTTCGGTGCCGACCGCCGGCAGGTCGATGTACACGACGTCACCGAGCGCGGCTTGCGCGTAGTCGGTGATGCCGACCCGGACCGTGTCGGGACCGGTGGGACTCACCCACTCGTGCTCCGGCGTGTAGTACAGGTCGGACGGAATCTCGCTCACGGTGCTCCTTGGTTGTCCGGCTCGCGCGGGTCGGCTCAATTGCCGGGCTGAGCGTATTGGCGGGGTTTGGGTTGCCGCAAGGCGGTCACGTTAACGGCGTCGGCCTGCTGTACGGCCATTGTGCCGCCGACCCGCTCGATGCTGTCCATCGCCCCGCCGGGGATGTTCATCGCGGCGGCCAATGTCGCTGGATCGCCAATCGCCAGAACCGAATACGGGGGGTTCATCGTGGTGCCGTCGACGTCGAGCGCACCCGCCTGGCCGACCACCCAGGTATCGACGCCGACGCGAACCGTCGGTTGCCCTCCGGAGCCACGGATCTCCATCGCCTCCGCCCCCGCGGCCCGCAACTCGTTGATCACGTCGAGCATGGTCTCCGGCGACACGCCGGGCGCGGTATCGCCGATCGCGAGCGTGACGCCCGGACCAGTCGCGGCAACGGTGCCGATCAAGATGGACAACGCTGCCAGCCGGGCCCTGGCGTTCTCGATCGCGGCCTGGTCGTCGCTACCCGAGGCCTGCAGCGCCGCCAGCGTGCGTTGCAGGTCGGCCACCTCGGTGTTGAGGGCCGCTTCGCGCTGTTGCAGCGAATCCAGCAGCACCAGGAGGTCGGCGGGCCGCGCGGTCTCCAGCGAGTCGCCGGACTCGGTCTGGCGGACCTGCGTGACGATGGCGATGCCCAGCACGATGCACAGCAGGATGGCGAGCCCGCCGAACATCAGTTGGGACCGGCCGCGCCGCGTCAGTCCCGCGATGCCGTTGGGCCGCAGGTCGCCGATGGGCCGCGCAGGTTCGTCGGGCGGCAGCTCGTGCCTGCCGTGATGTTCTTCGTGCTCGTGCGCACCGTGATCGCTCACGTCACGCTCCGAACAGCCTGCGCCGCAGCGCCGCGGCGTTGCCGAAGATGCGGATTCCGAGCACCACGATGATCGCGGTGGACAACTGCGTGCCGACCCCGAGCTGGTCTCCGACGAACACGATGATGGCCGCGACCAACACGTTGAAGACGAACGACACCACGAAGACCTTCGCGTCGAAGATCCGTTCCAGGTAGGCGCGCAGCCCGCCGAACACGGCGTCGAGCGCGGCCACCACGGCGATCGGCAGATACGGCTGGATCACCTCGGGCACGCTGGGATGGAACACCAACCCCAGCACGATTCCGATGATGAGCGCGGCGATTCCGATCACGAGGGCCCGATCTGCTTGGCGAAGTTGACGTCTCGAACCGGGCCGGCCGGGACGCTGAGCCCGTCGCTCTCGCTGACGTTGACCCCGACTCCGTAGGAGGTCTCCAGGAGTCGAAGCCGCTGCAGCGCGGGACTGTTCTCGAACACGTCGTGCATCCCGTGGGGTGGCCCGATGGCGAGCACGGCGTACGGACTGGTGATGGGTTGATTGTCGACCAGGATCCCACCACCGGCCTGCCTGATCGTCACGTTCGGCCCGATCCTCACGCCACCGACGGCGACGGCCTCCGCTCCGCTGACCCACAGCGCGTTGACCACCAGCTGCAGATCGCGGTCCAGGATCACCTGCGGGCTGCCTGCGACGCGCTGCTTGGACACGTCGGTGAGGTCGCGGGCGGCGCCGGGTTCGGTGACCGTCACGGTCAACCCGGGACCTCGGACCGGGGTCGCCGCCGCAGCGAACTCGACGGCGTCGAGACTGGCGAGCAGTTCCCTACCCTGCTCGTCGCCCTCGAGCCGGCTGCGCCGTTCCACTTCGACCGTCGACGCCAGATCGTTGCGTCGCGCCGTGGCAGCGGCCGTGGCGCCTTCGGCGGAGCGCACCCCGTCGGCCAACACCTGCTGGGTTTCGCGCGTTGCGGGCGCCACCGTCTGTGCCTGGGCGGCTGCGGTGGCGAACACCGCGGCGACGGCCGCCCCGGCCAGCAGCTGCCAACTCCACTCCGACCACCGCCCGCGGGTCTTGCCCGCCGTACGGCGCGCTGCGGCCGCGGCGTAACCGGTGTCGAGGTGTTCGGACAGCAGCGCGCGCAGCAGCGACGGCACGGGAATCAACGTCGGCGCCTGCGCCTCGTGCGCGTTGCGCCCGGCCTCCGGGCTGTACCCGCCGAGCGCGCGTTCGTCGTCACCCATGGGCCCGCCTCGGCAGGCGACGCACCACCAGGGCGACCTGCATCAGGTACAGCACGGCCGACCACAGATACATGGCCATCCCCCAGATCAGGAACGCCCAGCCGATGGCAAGGATGACGCGGCTCCACAAGGCGTCCCACTGACCGAGCAGGATCAACGGCAGCCCGGACATCAACGCGAACGTCGCGGCCTTGCCGATGTAGGTCACGGGCAGCGCCGTAAGTCCGCGGCTGCGGAGCACGGGCAGCGTCGCCGCCAGTACGGCGTCGCGACCCAGCAGGGTCGCCACGATCCACCAGGGCACGATGCCGTCGATGGCCAATGCCACCGGGATGGTGACCATGTAGATGCGATCGACGGCAGGGTCGAGCAGCGCGCCCAGCCGCGACGACTGGTTGTCCACCAGCCGGGCGATCTTGCCGTCCGCCCAGTCGGAGAAGCCGCTGAACATCAGCACCGCCACGGCCAACGCATCGGCGTGCACGACGAGCAGCAGGTAGAGGAACACCGGCACCAAGATCAGCCGCAGCACGCTGAGCGCGTTCGGGATGGTCAGGATCCGGTCGCCCACCCGCTCACCCGCTGCGCTCTCCCGCACACGCGGGGAGACCCCGAACTCCGGGTCAGGCTCCATGCGTTGAACCTAGCGGAACACCCCGGGCAGGCTCAGCGCCGACATGGTGTCGTCTGCCAGCGGATTGTCGTGAATCATGTACGTCCACGTGGAAGTCGGGCGGGCCAGCTTCGACAGATCCAGCCCCGGCTCGTCCTCGAGGACGTTGGCGGTCTCGAAGGTCTGCTGCGCCGCCTCGATGGCGTCGGCCGCCAGTGAGCCGAACGCATCGACCGCCATCCGGTGGAACTCGTCGAGCGGGTTCTGCCTGCCCAGTGCCCGCAGATGGATGCTCTCCCGGATGTCGGACAGGTACGCCTGGTGATCGGCCCACCCGCGATCCAGGTGATACAGCATGATCAGCCGGCAAATCTTCTCCAGCCGCTCCTCGCCGATCTCGTCGAGCAGCTCCTCGTAGCGCTTCGGTGAGCGTTCGGCCAGTTCCTCGCTCGCCGTCGCGGTGCGCAACAGGTGCTCGCGGCGTTCGGAGATGATCGCGCGCTGCTGGGCGACGAGTTGGTTGTAGCGCCACGTGTTGGCGTGTACGTCGAGCAGCTTGCCCTCAGCGACGCGCTGCGCGTGTTCGAGGAGCTGAGCGGCCCGGTCGTTGGTGATCCGGCCGTCGTCGTCGGTCTCCAGCGGCAGCTTCTGCGGTTCCAGGTGAGCGACCACGACGTCGTCTTCCCAGCTGGAGAAGAACACCGACGAGCCGGGATCGCCCTGCCGGCCTGCGCGGCCGCGCAGCTGGTTGTCGAGGCGTTCGGTGTGGTGGCGCCCCGTGCCGATGACGTGCAGCCCGCCGAGCTCGGCGACCGCATCGTGATCGGCCTCGTCGGAGCCGCCGAGGCGAATGTCGGTGCCGCGGCCTGCCATCTGGGTCGACACGGTGACGGCGCGCAGCTTGCCTGCCTCGGCGATCACCTCGGCTTCCTCCGCGTCGTTCTTCGCGTTCAGCACGACCGCGGGGACGCCGGCCTTGACCAGCCGCTCGTGCAGTTCCTCGGACTCGGCGACGTCGCGCGTGCCGACCAGCACGGGCTGACCGGTCTGGTGCACCGCCGTGATGTGCTCGACGACGGCGTCGTTCTTGGCCGCCGCGGTGATGTACACGCGGTCGGCCTCGTCCTCGCGGATGTTCGGCGTGTTCGGCGGAATCGGCGAGACGCCGAGCTTGTAGAACTGGCGCAGCTGCTCGCCCGCCGCCAACGCTGTGCCGGTCATGCCGCACACCGTTGGGTAGCGGTTGATCAGCGCCTGCACGGTGATGGTGTCGAGGACCTCGCCGGTCTCGGTGGTCTCGATGCCCTCCTTGGCCTCCACGGCCGCCTGCAGTCCGTCCGGCCAGCGCTGCAGCTGGGCGATCCGGCCGCGCGACGAGTTGATCAGCTGCACGGCGTCGTTGCGGACGATGTAGTGCACGTCGCGCTGCAGCAGCACGTGCGCGTGCAGGGCGACGTTGACCTCGGTGAGGGTGGTGCTGACGTGCTCCTCGGAGTACAGGTCGACGCCGAGCTTTGCCTCGAGCTTGCGGGCACCGGCGTCGGTGAGGTGCACGTTGCGGCGGTCGGAGTCGGTGTCGTAATCCTTGCCCGCGATGAGCTCGCCGACCAGCCGGATGACCTCCACCCGGGGCTGCTCGCGGTGCGTCGTGCCTGCCAGCACCAGCGGCACCAGCGCTTCGTCGACGAGCACCGAGTCGGCCTCGTCGATCAACGCGACGTCGGGTTCGGGCGACACCAGATCGTCGACGTCGGTGACCAGCTGGTCACGCAGCACGTCGAAGCCGATCTCGTTGACCGAGGCGTACGTGACGTCGCAGGCGTAGGCGGCCCGGCGCTCGTCGGGCGTCGAATCCTCGGTGATCCAGCCGACGGTGAGGCCCATGGCCTCGAGCAGCGGCCCCATCCATTCGGCGTCGCGGCGGGCCAGGTAGTCGTTGACGGAGATGACGTGCACGCTGCGGCCCGCGATGGCGTACCCCGCGGCGGCGATGGCACCGGCCAGCGTCTTGCCCTCACCGGTCGCCATCTCGACGACGTCGCCTGCCAGCATCCGCAGCGCGCCGAGCAGCTGAACGTCGAACGGTCGCAACGTCGTTGCGCGTTCGGACGCCTCACGGGCGATCGCCAGGAACTGCGGGATGTCGGACGCGTCGGCCAGATCTTCCAGGTTGAGCAGCTTGGCGGCCTTGCGCAGTTGCTCGTCGTCGAGGCCTGCGGCCTTGTCGTCGAAGTCGGCGGCGGCACGCACCTGGCCCATCGACTGGGCCTGATCCTTGTCGGTGCTGGCGCCGAGCAGCTTCCAGAACCGGTTGCTCAGCCGGTTGGGCGCGCGTTTCTTACTCTTGGACGCGGTCTTGGACACAGGTTCAAGGTACGCGGCCCGCCGGGGGTGAATGGCTCGGTGTCCGCCGCGTCAATGCTCGTGGCGACGGCCCGGCCACGGTAGCTTCTGCCCAAGCGGTGTACGCGGACGCCCAGAGGAGTCTCGTCGGATGGATTCGGACCGGTTCAGGCCGTCGATCGACTGGAGCCACGAACTCGCCAACTCGACGCTGTGGGTGCTGACCAGCTCCGCCATCTCCGCGGTCTGCGTGCTCGTCCTTCTGGTCATCCTCGGCCGGTTCACCCGGTGGGGACGCCAGTTCTGGCGCATCACCGGGCAGTACTTCGTCGGGCGGACGAGCCTGCCGGTATGGATCGTCTTGGCGGTTCTGCTGGTGTCGGCGGTCGTGTCCGTCCGGATCAGCGTCCTACTCAGCTACTACGCCAACGACCTGTTCTCCGCGTTGCAGATCGCCTTCGAGGGAAGTGCCTCCTCCGACGGGGCGCTGAAGGACACTGGCATTCAGGGCTTTTGGATGTCGATGGGCATCTTCGCGATATTGGCGACGGTATCGGTGCTGCGGTTCCTCCTCGACCTCTACCTCACCCAACGCTTCATCATCCGGTGGCGAGTGTGGTTGAGCCGCAGGCTGATAGACGACTGGCTGGACGGGCACGCGTACTACCGCGGTCAGCTCGCGAAGGAACCCATCGACAATCCCGATCAGCGCATCCAGCAGGACATCGACATCGTCACGACCGTGATGGGCGAGCCGAACCTGCCGTCCCGCGGTGCTTCGAGCACCCTGCTGTTCGGCGCCGTCGAATCCGTGCTCAGCGTCGCGTCGTTCGGTGTGATCATGTGGCACCTGTCCGGGCCGCTGACGGTCCTCGACGTGACTTTGCCGCGGGCGCTGTTCTGGATCGTCGGCGTCTACGTCCTCGCCGCGACGATCGTCGCGTTCTGGATCGGCCGCCCCCTGATCCGGCTGAGCTTCCTGAATGAGTTGCGCAACGCCAGTTTTCGCTACGCAATGATCCGGATGAAGGACGGCGCGAGCGCCGTCGGCCTCTATCGCGGCGAACGGGCCGAACGCGCGCAGCTGAACGAAAGGCTCGGCTCGGTCGTCGCGAACTACCGGACGTGGCTGACCAAGATGCTGATGTTCCTCGGCTGGAACCTCTCGATGAGCCAGGCGATCAACCCCCTGCCCTACATCGTCCAGGCGCAACGGCTCTTCGCGAGTCAGATCTCCTTCGGCGACGTGATGCAGTCGGCGACCGCCTTCCACGTGATCCACGACTCGCTGTCGTTCTTCCGCAACGCCTACGACTCGTTCGCAAGCTATCGGGCAGCGCTGATCCGCCTCGACGGGTTGGTCGACGCCAACGAACGTGCCCGCCTCCTGCCGGGCCTGACGGCCGAGGACGCGGAAGGTGACGCGGTTCGCCTCGAGAACGTCGACGTCCGCACCCCCGACGGGCACAGCCTCGTCCGCTCGCTCGACGTGCGCCTCGACCCGGGCGACAGCCTCGTCATCAAGGGGCCGTCGGGCAGCGGCAAGACCATCCTGCTGCACGGCGTCGCCGGCCTGTGGCCCTACACCTCGGGAACGGTCCGGTATCCGATCGCCGAGCGCGAAACCATGTTCCTGTCGCAATTGCCCTACCTCCCGCTCGGCGATCTGCGGGCGGTGGTCAGCTACCCGTCCCTCGAAGCCGACATCGGCACCCACGAGATACAGACCGCCCTGCTCGCGGTCGCGCTGCCGCATCTGGTCATCCGGATCAACGAGGTCAAGGACTGGGCCAAGGTGCTGTCGGTCGGCGAGCAACAGCGCATCGCGTTCGCGCGCATCCTGCTGAACAAGCCCAAGGCCGTCTTCCTCGACGAGTCCACCTCCGCGCTGGACGAGGGCCTGGAGCTGATGCTCTACCGCCTCGTCCGGGCCCAGTTGCCCGAGTCGATCGTCGTGAGCGTGAGCCATCGCGACACCGTCGACCAGCACCACGACCGACAGCTGGAGCTGCTCGGCGACGGCAAGTGGCGCCTGGATCGGCTCGCCGCGGCGCGGTGACCCCTGTGAACGGCTCGCGGCGGCCGATGGGGGTACCTTGCCGGGATGGAAATGTTCACCCCGACGCTCGACTGGGGCAATGAGCTGTGGGCATCGCTGTGGTGGGTCGCGAAGGCGTGGGCGATCGCTGCGGCATCCACGTTGGTCATCCTCGTGCTCCTCGCCCGGTTGACGACCTGGGGCCGCCAGTTCTGGCGGATCACCGCGGATTACTTCAAGGGTCCCGAGAGCGTCAAGGTCTGGCTGTGGCTGGCCGGGATCCTGGTGCTGGTCATCGTCGGCGTTCGCATCGACGTGCTGCTGAGCTACTACGGCAGCGACATGATGACCAGCTTCCAGGTGATCGCGGCGGGCCTCGGCAACGGCGACCAAGCGGTGAAGGAATCCGGGAAGGCCGGCTTCTGGCTGGCGATGCGGGTCTTCGCCGTGCTGGCCACCATCTACGTCGGCCGCGTCATGCTGGACCTGTTCCTGATGCAGCGGTTCATGCTGAGATGGCGGGCCTGGCTCACCGACCGGCTCACCGGGGACTGGCTCGACGGCAAGGCCTACTACCGCGCTCGTTTCATCGACGACACCATCGACAACCCGGATCAGCGCATCCAGACCGACATCGACATCTTCACCACCGGCGTCGGGCCACTCCCCAACGCCCCCAACAACACCTCGGGCAGCACGCTGCTCTTCGGTGCCATCTCCGCGGTCACCTCGATGATTTCGTTCACCGCGATTCTCTGGAACCTGTCGGGCACGCTCACCCTGTTCGGCGTCAGCATGCCGAGGGCGATGTTCTGGATCGGGCTCGGCTATGTGGTGTTCGCGTCGATCATCGCGTTCTGGATCGGCAAGCCGATCATCTGGCTCGCCTTCAACAACGAGAAGTTCAACGCCGCGTTCCGCTATGCACTGGTGCGGTTGCGTGACGCGTCGGAGGCAGTGGCGTTCTACCGCGGCGAACTCGCCGAGCGCACGGGACTGAGAAGCCGGTTCGCCTCGGTCCTCGGCAACTACCGGCGCTACATCAACCGGATGATCGGGTTCTACGGCTGGAACCTGTCGCTGTCCCAGATCATCGTGCCGCTGCCCTACGTGCTCCAGTTCCCGCGGTTCTACGCCGGCGAGATTGCCCTCGGCGCCATGTCACAGTCCTCATCGGCGTTCGGCAACATCCAGGACGGGCTGTCGTTCTTCCGCAACGCCTACGACCAGTTCGCCGGCTACCGCGCCGCGATCATCCGTCTCCACGGCCTGGTCATCGCCAACGAAGAGGGCAGGGCGCTGCCCGAGGTGACGGTCCTGCCATGCGTCGACGGCACGGTGGAGCTGAAGGACGTCGAGGTCCGCACGCCCGACGGCAAGCAACTCGTCAACCCACTCGACATGCGCCTGGAGATCGGCGACACCCTGGTCGTCACCGGCAAGTCGGGCAGCGGCAAGACCACGCTGCTGCGCAGCCTCGCCGAGCTGTGGCCGTTCACGTCCGGCACGTTGACCCGGCCGTGCGGGCCCAACGAGACGATGTTCCTGTCGCAGATGCCGTACGTGCCACTCGGTGACCTGCGCACCGTGGTGTCGTATCCCTGCGAGGTCGGCACGCTGACCGATGAGCGTCTGCGCGACGTACTGACCCAGGTCGCGCTGCCGCATCTGGTGGATCGCCTCGACGAAGTCGATGACTGGGCCAAGGTGCTCTCCCCCGGCGAGCAACAGCGGATTGCGTTCGCCCGGCTGCTGCTGACCAAGCCCAAGGCCGTCTTCCTCGACGAGTCGACGTCCGCCCTGGACGAGGGCCTGGAGATGACGTTGTACCAACTCGTCCGGGCCGAGCTGCCGGACACGATTCTGGTCAGCGTGAGCCACCGCAAGACCGTCGAGCAGCATCACACCAAGGAACTGCACCTGCTCGGCGGCGGCGAATGGGCACTCACCGACGTCGGAGAACGGTCCGTCCCGGTTTAGCACCCCCATTGACCGTGCGGGCGTAGCTTCCCCGCATGGAGATGTTCACCCCGTCGCTGGACTGGGGCACCGAGGTCGTCGCGTCGCTGATCTGGGTCGCCAAGGCCTGGGCCATCAGTGCCGTGTCGATCGTCGCCGTGCTGACGCTGATCGCTCGGTTCACCACCTGGGGCCGTCAGTACTGGCGCATCACCGGCGCATATTTCACCGGGCGACAAAGCATTCCGGTGTGGCTGCTGCTCGGCGTGCTCCTGCTCTCGGTGATGTCCTCGGTGCGGATGGACGTCCTGTTCAGCTACTACGGCAACGATCAGTACTCGTCTCTGCAGGTCGCCTTCGAAGGCGCGAGTTCTGGCAACGCCGCCGTACGGGACTCGGGCATCCGCGGGTTCTGGTTCTCGATCGTCGTCTTCGCGTTGCTCGTCATCGTGTACCTCGTCCAAACCCTGCTGGATCTGTATCTGATGCAGTTCTTCATCATTCGGTGGCGGGTGTGGCTGACGGACCGGCTGACCGGCGACTGGCTCGACGGTCGCGCCTACTACCGTGGCCGCTTCGTCGACGATCCGATCGACAACCCGGATCAGCGCATCCAGCAGGACATCGACGTGTTCACCACGGGGACGGGGCCCGAGACGAACACGCCGACCGTCGGCACGTCGACCACGCTGCTGTTCGGGGCGGTGTACTCGATCGTGTCGGTGGTGGCATTCGCGCCGATCCTCTGGAATCTGGCTGGCCCCTTGACCTTCTTCGGGCTGACCGTGCCGAAGGCCCTGTTCTGGATCGTATTGCTCTACGTCGCCGTGGCGACGGTGGTGTCGTTCTGGATCGGTCGCCCGATCATCCGGTTGAGCTTCCGCAACGAAGCGACCAACGCCGCCTTCCGGTACGCGCTGGTGCGCGTGCGCGATGCCGCCGAGTCGGTGGGGTTCTACCGCGGCGAGCGCGTCGAAAGGGTCGCGCTGGCAGAACGATTCGCCAAGATCATCGCCAACTACCGCAGGTTGGTGTGGCGCGGCGTGGCCTTCCTCGGCTGGAACAAGGCCATGTCGCAGATCATCGACCCGTTGCCGCTCGTCATCCAGGCACCACGGCTGTTCGCGGGCGAGATCAATCTGGGCGACGTCAGCCAGTCGTCCAGCGCGTTCCGCTCGGTCCAGGGTTCGTTGTCGTTCTTCCGCGCGGTGTACGACTCGTTCGCCAGTTACCGCGCCACGATCATCCGCCTCGACGGACTCCTCACCGCCAACGAAAGGGCAAGGGCGCTAGACCAACTCGTGGTCAAGGCCAGTCGAGACGGCTCCGTCACGCTCGACGACGTCGAGGTGCGCACCCCCGGCGGTGACCGCCTGATCGACCCGCTCGACGTGCGCCTCGAGCCGGGCGACTCGCTGGTGATCACGGGCCCGTCCGGTTCCGGCAAGACCACGTTGCTGCGCAGCCTCGCCCAGCTGTGGCCGTTCGCCTCGGGGACCGCCCACTACCCGAGTGAGGGCAACGACTCGCTGTTCCTGTCACAGCTGCCCTACGTTCCGCTGGGCGACCTGCGCACGGTGGTGTCGTACCCCGGCGCTGCGGGCCAGTTCGACGACGCGGAGATCGCGGCGGCCCTCGAATCGGTGGCACTCGGGCACTTGGCGTCGCGGCTCGACGAGGCAGGCGACTGGTCGAAGGTCTTGTCGCCCGGCGAGCAACAGCGCATCGCGTTCGCACGCGTCCTGCTGATCAAACCGCGCGCACTACTCCTCGACGAGTCCACCTCCGCGCTCGACGAGGGTCAGGAGTTCGCGCTGTACCGCACGGTGCGCGATGCGTTGCCCGATTGCGTGGTGATCAGCGTCAGTCACCGCGGCACCGTCGAGCAGCACCACGACAGACGGTTGGAACTGTTCGGCGGCGGTGAATGGCGGCTCACGTCCGTGGCCGCTTCCGTCGCCGAGCCGTAGCCGTCAGCGCCGCCCGGCTGCGTGCTCGCCCGCGCGCCTGCCGAAGAACGACCCCTCGCCCAGCTGCGTGCCGCTGGCATAGCCCTTGCCGTCCTGGGCGATGTTCGACGCGCAGGCCCCCGCGGCGTACAGGCCGGGGATCACGGTGCCGTCCTCGCGGAGCACCTCGCCGTCCACCGTGGTGGCCAGCCCCCCGACGGTGAACCCGGCATACATCGCCTTGCCCAGGCTCAGGTCGAACGCACCCCACGGCCCCTTGTCCTGCGGCGCAAGGAATTCCGGCTGTTTGTGGAACTCGGGATCCTCGCCGCGGGCGGCGTGTTCGTTGTAGGAGTTCAGCGTCGCGACCAAATTTCCGGCGGGAATGCCCAGTGCTGCCTCCATCTCCTCGACGGTCTCCCAGCCGTCGATGAGCGGCACCAGCGGCATCTCCGGGCGCTCCAGATGGTCCTCGTCGACGATGAGGTAGGCCGCACTGTCCGGTTGGTCCATCACGAAGCCGGAGGTGCGGGAGTGATAGGAGTCCTCGGCGACGAACCGGTGGCCGTCCTTGTTGACGATGATCCCGGTCAGCAGGATCGACGGCGGATACGCGGGGGCCGTGATGAAGGCCTGGTCCATGTGTTTGGTGGCGCCGCCGGCCGATACGCCCATGCGGATGCCCAATCCGTCGTCGTAGGTGTTGCCCAGCACGAACGGCTTCTCGGCGAGCTTCGGGGTGTACTGCGCGACCATGTCCGGATTCATGACGAATCCGCCTGCGGCGATCACGACGGCCCTGGCGCGGATGCTGCCCGTGTCGTCGAAGTGCTTCCATGCGACACCGGCGACGGCGCCGTCGTCGAGAATCATTGCGGTGGCGCCGGTTTCATACCGGACCTGCACGCCGAGGTCGTGGGCGCGCTTGAGCAACAGGTCGACGACCATGCCTGCCCCGCCGGTGTCACCGGGCACTGGCACCTTGTGGCCGCGGGGGGCGGGCACCGCCTGGTTCTTGAACGGCCACACCTTTTCGTTGCCGGTGAACATCAGCCCTTCGGTGTTCGGCTGGATGACCGCCTTCTCCGGGTAGTAGCTGCGCTCGAACTGAAAGCCCAAGTCCTCCAACCAGTTGAAGTGCTCCACGCTGCCGTCCGCGTAGGCGCGGATCTTGTCGAGTTCGGGCTCGCGGGACACGGCGACGAGGTACTTGTACATCTCGTCGGGGCTGTCCTCGTGGCCGGTGGCCTGCTGTACGGCGGTGCCGCCGCCCAGGTAGAAGTGCCCGCCCGCCATGGACGTCGTACCGCCGGCCGCGGCGGCGCGTTCGAGCACCAGCACCCGTGCGCCCGCTGCTGCGGCGCTGACCGCCGCGCATCCACCGGCGATGCCGAAGCCGACGACGACGACGTCGAATTCGTCGGACCAGTCCGTCACGTCCGCGGCGTCGACGGCATCGGGAACTCGTGTGCTCACTGTTGCTCCTGTTTCACGTAGTCGAAAAACGCCTTGATCTCATCCGGTATGTGCGTGATCTCGACGTAGGGCACTCCGGCCCCAGCGGCGGAGACGTACGCGAACCGCACTCCCCCGGGCATCGTGCCCTGCTGGACCACGGGCGCGCCCCGTTCCTCGGCGTCGCGCAGGGCCGCATCGAATGCAGCGACGGTTTCGGCCTCCACGCAGACGTGATGCAGGCCTTCCCCGGCGACGTCCAGGAACTCGGTGTAGATGCTCTCGCCCGATACCGGGGCGATGAGCTCGAGTTGCATGTCGCCGGCATAGCTGAGCGCGATGTCGGCGATGAAGTCGGCGGGCTTGCCGCGAAGCGTGCAGGAGTCGGGACCGAAGTGGATGCCCGGCATGCGCACCCACTTCTTGGCGCCCAACAGCGTGGTCAGCGCCTTTTCGGTGGCGTCGAGGTCCCGCGTCACCCACGCAATCTGGACAGGTGTCTGGGCATGCATCGCTTCGAGGATATCCGTGGCGGGGCGCCCTGGCTAGAACGTGTTCTAGTTCATTCCTCGCCGAGGTAGGCCTTGAGGCACCGATCGGCCGACGCCCGCGCCGTCGCCGGATCCTCGCCTGCCGACACGTTCGCGGCGTACCACGCTTCGCTGGACAGGGTCAGGAAGCGACGACCGTCCTCGGTGGTGGTCCATTGCTGCCCGACGGACGGGTCGATCGATTCACCGGTGCTCAGATGGATGGCCAGTCCGAGGACCATCGAATCCCATCCGATCCCGACGGCACCCGGGCCGAACTGCTGCGCCATCTCGTCGTCGACGTGAGCGATGTGCTCGACCGTCAAACGTGCCCGGTCGGGGCCGTCGGCGCCGATGCTGACCTCGATCCAGCTGACGTTGCCGCCGTACTCCCAAGTGGCGGTGAAGTTCTTCGGCGGGTCGCACGTCTGGATGGTCCCACCGGCCTGGCCCTCGAGCTGGTAGGAACCGCCGACCTTCAAGTCGCCGGAAATCGGCATGAGCCACCGGGGAATGCGCTCGACGTTGGTGACCGCATCCCAGAGATCGGCCGCGTCGGTGTCGTAGATCTGACTGACGGTGACGACGTGCGCCTCCCCGGCGTCGAGCGTGCGCGTCCCGACGGTGCGCTGCACGGCGTTGATCTGATGGTCTACGTCAACCTCGAACATCTTTACTCCCTTGACTTCTGCGTTGCCGCTTGCCACGCGCGACCTCGGTGGCCAGCGCATTGAGATGTGGTGTCCAGAACCGGCGAAAGGTGTCCAACCATTGGTCGACGTCGCGCAGTGCCTCACCGTTCACCGCGTACAGCCGGCGTTGGCCGTCGGCGCGGACTGATGCGAAACCGTTGTCGCGCAGCACCTTCAAGTGCTGCGACACCGCGGGCTGGGTGATCGCGAACTCCGCCTGAACGGTGGCGCCGATGGATCCCGCCGACTGCTCGCCGTCGGCCAATAGCTCAAGGATCCGCCGGCGCACGGGGTCCCCAAGGACGTCGAACGCGTGCACGCCACAAAAAATAGCAGTGTCAGCTTATATAAGTCAATGCTAATTGAAGCGCGAGCAGTCGCATATGTACCCGACACGCCCGGGAGTTAGGGGCATTTGTGACTGCTCGCCGATGTGAGTGTGGCGATGAGCAGCTCGACCTGGCCGTCGAAGACCAGCGCGGGCTCGGTGAGGGTGTCGGCGCCGTATTGACCGAACACCTCCAGGCTGATGGCTCCGACCAACGCGGCCCACGACAGGATGCACTTGAGCACGGTGGCGTCGTTGCCGGTGAACGAGAACTCCTCCCTCAGCCGCTCGAAGTCCGTAGACATCGGTTCGGGCACGCGAGCATTCGGCATCTCGATGTCACCTGCGTCGACGCCCGCGCCGATCGCGCCGAACAGGGCGCCGATCACCCGCGTCCCGGGACCGACCGTCAGCTCCGCGGGCGCCTGATAGCCGGGCACCGGGCTGCCGTAGAGCAGTGCCCAGCATGCCGGCTGGTCGACCGCCCACTGGCGCGTGGCTCGTGCGATCGCCACCACCTGGTCGGTCCAGGAGTCCGAGGCGGACTCCCGGGCACGATCGACTGTCTCCGCGAGTTCGGTGTACGCGTCGATCAGCAAGAGGGTCAGGAGGTCGTCGCGGCTCGCGACGTAGCGGTACACCGCCGACGACACCATGCCCAGGTCCCGTGCGATGGCGCGCACCGAGAGCCCCGCCGCTCCCTCGGTGACGAGGTGGCGCCTGCCGATCTCGACGATCTGTCGTTCGATGCGCTCTCGCGATTCCCGACGCTTTCCCATCGCCCGAGTGTGGCACAAACGAGATCACTGCTCTTGCTTTATCGGTGGTGTCGTGCCAGAGTGAAAACGAGAGCAGTGCTCTCAATATTCCGACTCAGAGGAGACCAGCGTGACCACTCGATACGACGAACCGAACCTCGTGGCCAAGGGCGCCAACGGGTTCTTCCGCTTCCTCGCCGAGGCCGGCATCGGCATCGCCGGGACCCGCGCAGTACGGGTCCGAGGCCGCAAGACCGGCAAACTGCGCGGCGTCGTCGTGAACCTGATGACCGTCGACGGCCGGGACTATCTGGTGTCGCCGCGCGGCAACACCCAGTGGGCGCGCAACGCCAGGGCCGCGGGTCGGCTGGAGATGGGTCCGCGGTGGCGTAGGCGCGAGTTCCGCGTCATCGAGCTCGCCGACGACGCCAAGCCCGATTTGTTGAAGCGCTACGTGCAGCGGTGGTACTGGGAGGTGAAGGGCCACGTCGGTGGCTTGACGCCGGAGTCGACCGATGCCGAACTCCGCGCCGCGGCGCCGTCACTTCCCGTGTTCGAGCTGAGGGCCATCTAGACATCTAGGCCGGAGGGCTCGTCACGACCCGTCCCGAAGCATGCGCACTATCGTCTCGGCGGTGGCCTGAGTCATGTTGCCCGACAGTTGAAGTGACTGTCCGTTGATGGGTTGGTCGATGGCGGGGGCC
Organism: Mycobacterium sp. URHB0044; assembly: GCF_000620625.1. Taxonomy (GTDB): domain Bacteria; phylum Actinomycetota; class Actinomycetes; order Mycobacteriales; family Mycobacteriaceae; genus Mycobacterium. The sequence goes on from NZ_JIAW01000005.1 coordinate 350,765, forward strand.
GCGAGCACCACCCCGTCCCTGACGAACGCCAGCTGCTTGCCGACGTGGCCGGACGTGTAGCCGGCGAATGCCGCACCAGAGCCCGGGTCCATCGCGAGCTGGACACTGTAGAACTCACTCATCGGCAGTTTCACCGACTTGACGCCGGTCAGGTTGAGCCGCAACGCAACTGGATCCATCTCGTAGCGAGCGGTGCGCTCCAGGTCGCAGGCCTGCTGGGGCACGTCCGGCGGGGGCGGCGGGGGCAGCTGCTGGCACTCTTCGGGAGTGGCCACCAGCGCCTGGATCACGGGGCGAACCGCCAACGGCTGCATCAGGATCGCGGGCTCGGTCGACGATGGCGTCGCGATGGCGCTGCGCGTCGGCGGCGCGTCCGAATCCTTGGCCACGAAGGGCATCACCACGGCACCGAGCGTCGTACCCACCATGGCGAGGATGCCAAGTGACCCGAGAACGGTGACGATGATCCGTCGGCGGGACCACCGTCCCGATGAAGGCGGCATGAGTGCTTCCTGGGCGTGCGTTACGCCGGGCTAGGCCGGCGCGTTGGTCGGAACTGGCGGTTTCGGGACGGCAGTGGTGCTGGTAGTGGTGCCGACAGTGCCGGACGTGACCGTGAAGACTTCCTGACGAATCTGTTGGTCCGTGGCCTGCCAGGAAACGGCCGCAGGGAACTGGCCCCACGTGCTGTTGAACATGCCGACGATGACGGCTCGTCCGTCGTCGGTGAGCACGTACACCGGGCCACCCGAATCACCCTTCTGGCTCACCACGCCGTTGGCCATCGTGAACCAACCATTGTTGACGGCCTCTACGGTGCCACAGCTTTCGTTGGTGACCACGCCGAAGTGGCACACCTGTTGACCGGGTTGCGGAATGACCATTGGATCGACGACCAGAGCCCGTCCGCCTGGCAGGACGTTGTTCACCATCACCTCGGGCGCAAGCTGGATCGCTTCCCAGTCCGAGATCAAGTGGTCGGTTGCCACCGTCGCCCCGTCAGGGGTGTTGTCCCTGAACAACGTCTGGTGGCCGATGACGTTTCCGTCGCGGTCGCCCACCGATCCACTCCCCCGGCAATGGCCGGCCGTGAACGCGGTGCGCGTCTGCATGTCGACGTAGCCGAGCGTGCACACGTTGGTGTCCTGCCGGACCTCCATGCCCGGATAGACCAGAACGCCCGGTGCCGCAGGCGCAGTCGGTGGTGCGACGAACGGCGCAAACAACGCCGTGGCGATCGGGGCGGCCGTCAGTGCCAGTGCGCGCAAACACGACAACCGCATGCGTGCTCCGATCCGGGAAGGTAGCTGGGGTTGCCAGCCTACCTGCAGGAGAAGGCGGCCCGGGCCGAAAGTCCCGGGCCGCCTTCTTATTGCGCTAAGGGATCGTCAGCACCTGACCGGGGTGGATCAGGTCCGGGTTGGAGACGCCGCTGGCGTCCGCGATCTGCTGGTACCGATTGCCGTCGCCGTAGAACCGTTCCGAGATGGCCCACAACGTGTCACCGGATACCACCGTGTAGGTCCGCGGTGCAGGTGGCGGAGGCGGTGGTGGCGGTGCGGCGGCCGCCGCAGGTTCCGGCGCTGGCGGGGCTTCGGGCTCCTCGACCGCCACGGGGACCGCCTCGGGCTCGGCGGCAGCGGGTGGCGCCGGAGGCGTCGGTGCGTCGTCGGTCTGCGTGCCCGACGACCATGCCGGACCATCGAATCCGTACAGCACCAGATTCCGGTCGTCCTGGAGGATCAGCCGAACGTCCTTGGCGCCCTTGGTATCGCTGTGCCACACCGGTTTTTCCGGCGTGTACAACACGAAGTTGCCGTCGCTCTGCACCTCGGCGCGAACGACGTTCTCGCCATTGGTTCCGGTGGACCACACCGATTCCTCGCCGGCGTACAGCACCAGGTTTCCGTCGTCCTGCAGGACCAGCTCATACGCTCCATTGCGCGAGGTCAACCGCTGGCCGACCTCCAGCTTCTCGCCGTCTTGCAGCCTGTCTCCCACGATGTCTGCCCCTTCCGCTCGTTGACGGCTGGGAGCTTACTGACCACCACCTGCCTCGTGGGCCGTTCGACTCGACGCAATCAAAACGGTTGGCGAACAATCGGTTGCGGCCGACTACGAATCGAAGCCGAGCCCCAGCGCATCGAGCGTGCGCAGCAGCGCGTTGCGCCGGCCCCCGCTGTGGTCCGCGCGGTCGAGCGACCACCGGGTGGCCTGGATGCCGATGCTGGCCAACGGTTCGGGTGGAAACGGCAGCGGACGTTTGCGCACCATCTCCAGTTCGGTGCGCGGTGTCTCCACACGGGAGAGCAGATCCAGGCAGACGTCGGCGGCGAACCGCGCAGCGCCAACGCCCAGTCCTGTGAAGCCGTTGACGTACGCGACTCTGCCGTCGCGGGCCAGCCCCCAGTGCGCACAAAATCGGGTGTTGGTGTCGATGGCACCCGCCCACCGGTGACTGAACCGGACGTCGTCCAGCTGGGGGAAGGTGATGAAGAAGTGCCTTGCGAGCGTCTCGTAGGTCGCGGGTCGGCTCTCGTGGGCGGCATCGACCTTGCGGCCGAAGTGGTACACCGCGTCGTAGCCACCCCACACGATGCGGTCGTCCTGCGTGCGCCGGTAGTAGTGAAATTGGTTGGCGGAGTCGCCGATTCCCTGTCGGCCCCGCCATCCGATTCGGTCCAGTTGCGCGTCGGTGAGGGGCTCGGTCGCCAGCACGTAGTCGTACACGGGCACGGTGTACAACCGGTTGCGCCGCAGCAGCGAGGTGAAGACGTTGGTCGCCAGCACGGCTTGACGCGCGGTGACCACCCCATTGCTGGTCCCCACGGACAGTGCGATCCCGCCCGAGTGTAGGGACGCCGCATTGGTGTGCTCGTAGATCTGCACGCCCGCCTCCTGGCACGCGCGGGCGAGTTCCAACGCCAACTTGGCCGGATGGACGATCGCGCACGTGTCGGCGTCGAACAGCCCGGCGAGGTACGTCGGTGAATGCACCTCGCCCTGCACCTCGTCGCGGTCCAGGAAGCGGCCCTCCCCCGACTCGGCGGCTTCCTTCAGCCACTCGACCTGGTGCGGTTCGGTCGCCACCGCAAGCATTCCCGAGCGTTGCCATTCCACGTCGAGGCCGAGTCGCGCGATCTCGTCCTGCATGCCATCGAGGTTTTCCAGGCCCATCTCGACGAGTCGGTCGATTTCGTTGGGCCAGCGCGTCTTTCCGTTTGCCAGCCCGTGAGTAAGGCTGGCCTCGACGAACCCGCCGTTGCGGCCGGACGCTGCCCACCCGATGCGGTCGGCCTCGATGAGGACGACGCGCTGATCCGGATTGCGCTGTGCGGCATGCAGTGCGGTCCACAATCCGGTGTAACCGCCACCGACCACGAGCAGGTCGCAGGTGATCGGTCCCGGAAGTCGCGGGTACTCCGGCCGGGGCACGTCCAGCCACATCGAACCGAAGGAGCTTGCCGCAAGGGACCGTTCGACGAGCGCAGGATCCACATGACCGTCGAACACCGTTTTCACCCCGCGGACAATACGGCTTCGCAGGGCCCGAGGGCCACGCATTTGCCTCCCCGTGAGGTCAGGCAACTATTGGGCGGCGGTCATCGGTGCCGGACTATCCGGCCGCGCAACCGGCACCGGCGTCCATCCCGGTGGGCCGAAGACGTAACCGAGGCGGTCACGCCAGCGGCGAGCGTGGCGGACGTCTCGGGCGATCGCCACGTACTCGTGGGTCTGCAGCTTCCAGACGTTGAACGTGTCGACCTGTTTGGTCAGCCCGTAGTGCGGCCGGGAGGTCTCCGCGGCGAAGCTGCCGAACAGCCGGTCCCACACGATCAGGATTCCGCCGTAGTTCTTGTCGAGGTACTGCGCATCCATGCCGTGGTGCACCCGGTGGTGCGACGGCGTGTTGAGCACGAATTCGATTGGCCGCCAGAGCTTGCCGATCCGTTCGGTGTGGATCCAGAACTGGTAGACGAGGTTGATCGAGAAGCTGGCGAACACCATCCAGGGCGGGACGCCGAGAAGTGGCAACACGGCCCGCAGGAACACGTCGCCGCTGATGTTCCACTTCTGTCGCAGTGCGGTGGCGAAGTTGAAGTACTGGCTGGAGTGGTGTGCCTGATGGGTGGCCCAGAAGATCCGGATTCGGTGCGCCGCCCGGTGGTAGGCGTAGTAGAGCAGGTCGACGCCCAGGATGGCGATCACCCACGTGTACCACTCGGTGGCCGGCAGGTGCCACGGCGCGACGTAGGCATACAGCGCGGCGTAGCCCAGTAGTGCAACGCCGTTGAGCACACCGCTGGTGGCGATCGACACGACACCCATCCAGATGCTGGCCCAGGCGTCGGGCTTCAGGTAGGCCCCGGCGGGCACGCGATCGGCCTCGGTGTGCTGGAGTTTGCGCGCCGCTGCCCATTCGATGATCAGCAGCAGCAGGAAGAACGGGACGGCGAACATCACCGGGTCGTGCATCAGCGGCGGCAGCACGCCCGAGAGAATTCCGGAGAAACCCCAGTCCACGTCGACACCTCCCAGGGCAGCGTAACGCCCTCGCTCAGCGGAAACTGAGCACGTCGTCACCCCAGGCCGCCCGCGTCTCGCGGTCCGGATCCTGCACCACGCGGTCCTGCCGGTCGATCACCAGCGTTGCCCGGTCGTCGCTGCGGTACGGCCGCCACTCCGGATCACCGGCCAGTCCCGACGGTTCGCCCGTCACCGCGAAGTTGCGCCACCGGGCGCGCATCCGCTCCGAGACCGCGGTGCCCACCTTCAGCCCGCCGAGCTTGAACGTCGGGTCCCTCGGCCCGGCGACGAGATTGCCCCAGACGTAGGGCAGTTCGGTGGCGTGGGCTGCGCCGAGGCGCAACAGCCGGAGCATCGGCGTCGCCCAGTCGAACCGGTAGACGTGGACCGGGGCCACGGTCGCGTGCCCCTCGGCCATCCAGATCGAGGGCATCCGGAATCCGAGGTCGCGCGCCACCCCCATGCCCGGCGTCTTGCCGCGTCCGCGGTAGGTCGCGCCCAGTTGCTCTTCGGTGGGCAGCTGCAGTCCGGGTTGTTCGGCCGCGATCTCCGCGAACATGGCCTTGATCGCGTGCGGTGTGATCGGCATCAGGGGCGACTTCATGAACCGGAAGAGCGCTGCCTCGTGCTTGTTCGTGCCGATGATCAGCGGCACCGGATGGGTGCCGCCCGCCCGCGCCACTGCGACCGGGTAATCGGGCACGACGTCGCCGTCGACGATCGGTGCGAAGGCCAACGTGCCGGGGGTGGTCACCGGGACGTGGTCGAAGACGTGCTTGGACGCGGCGAGCACCGCCGCAGTGGGCGCATTGACCAGCCCGTCGGCGCCGTCGACGCCGAGCGCGTCGAGGAACTGCTGGGCGACCACCCGCGAACGGGTGGCGTCGTAGATGGACGTCGCGGGTGAGCTCTGCGCGATGGCGGCCGAGAACAGTCCCGCAGCGGACGGACTGGCGAGCAGCGTGGTGATCACGCCGGCACCCGCCGACTCGCCGAAGACGGTCACCCGCTGCGGATCGCCGCCGAACCCGGCGACGTTGTCGCGCACCCACTGCAACGCGAAGAGCACGTCGCGCAGGCCCAGGTTGGTCTCGAAGGTGGCCTTCGGGGTGGAGAACGGCGACAGGTCGAGGAAGCCCAGCGCCCCGAGCCGGTAGTTGATCGTGACGATGACGACGTCACCGGCCGAGGCGAGCGCCCGGCCGTGATACAGCGGCTGCGCCGACGAACCGAGGATGTAGGCGCCGCCGTGCACCCACACCATCACCGGCTTGCGGTCGTCGGGTGTGGTGTCCGACGAAGCCCACACGTTCAGCGTCAGGCAGTCGTCGCCTTGAGGCGCACCGAGGTCGATCGGGATCCGCGGGTCGGTCGGCTGCGGGCACACCGGCCCGACCTTCGTGGCGTCGGCGGGGTCGGTCCACCGGGCGGGCGGCTGCGGTGCCCGCCAGCGCAGCTCGCCGACGGGCGGTGCGGCGTAGCGAATCCCCTTCCACACCTTGACCGTTCCGTCGTCGACACCGCGCACCGGGCCGTATGCGGTGTCGGCGACGGGGTTTCCGCTCCACCGTTCGGTGTTCTGCTCCGTCGTCACTTGGTTGCGCCATCCGTGGTGAGCAGGACGCCGATGAGGGTGCGCTGGGGATCCGTCATGTGCTGCTCCTTCACGAGGTTGACGGGTGTCGAAAGCCTTGTCAACAGGTTACGCGGAGGCTGCGCAAGCCTGTGAGCAGCAGTTATGGCAGAACCCGGTGGCGCGGGAGGACCCCGACGAGCAGGAGGCTAGTTTTAGCGCCGTGCGGAAATGGGGGCTGCTGATCGCGGCGATCGCGATCGAGGTGGCGGCAACCCTGTCATTGCGGGCCTCCCAGGATCATGCGGCGTGGCTGGTGGTCGTGGTCGCGGGCTACGCGGGCGCGCTGGTGTTGTTAACCCTGGTGCTGCGCGCGGGCATGGCCGTCGGCGTGGCCTACGGCATCTGGGGTGCCGCGGGCACCGCACTGACCGCGGTGCTTGGCGCACTCATCTTCGGCGATCCGTTCACCTGGCCGATCGTCGGAGGCATCGGTCTGATCATCGCCGGAGTTCTGCTCATCGAGTTCGGGTCACGACCGGCCCGTGAAATCGAGTCGACGCCATGATGTGGGTGGTGTTGGTGGCCGCCATCGGCATCGAGGTCGTCGCGACCCTGTCGCTGCGCGCGTCGGATGGTTTCCGCAAGAAGGCCTGGATCGTTCCGGTCGTCCTCGGATACGTCGCGTCGTTCTACCTGCTGTGGCTGACGCTGTCGTTCGGCATGCCGGTCGGGATCGCCTACGGCGTGTGGACCGCCTGTGGCGTCGCCGCCGTCGCGCTGATCGCCCGATTCCTCTTCAAGGACGCGCTCACCTGGACGATGGGGGCGGGCATCGCGCTCATCGTGGCGGGCGTGCTCACGATCGAACTGTCGGGCGCCGTCCACTGAGCGCACGGGCCAGTGGCACCATCGCCAGACCCACGAACGGGACGATGAGCAGCCCGACCCGAAGGCTGGCTGCGTCGGCCACCATGCCGACGATGATCGGGGACATCAGAAACCCGACCCGGCACAGCCACGTCACGATGGTCAGCCCTGTGCCCGGGCGCAGTCCGCGTAGCTGATCTGCGCCGTGCATGGCCGCTGGAATCAGCGTGGCACAGCCGAAACCCGCCGCCGCGAATCCGGCAATGACCGTCGGCACGGTCGGGAACGCCAACGCGGCTCCCATCCCCACCGCCGCCACGAGTCCGCCGGCGCGCGCGACGACGCGTTCACCGAACCGATCGACCAAGCGGTCGCCGAAGAGTCGCCCGACGAACTGGAAGCTGACCATCGCGACGTAGCCGAACGCCGCGAGCGCCGCAGGCGCGGACAGGCTGTCGCGCAGATAGAGGGTGGCCCAAGAACTTCCCGAATCCTCGATGGCCGCACCGCCTATCGCGATGGCCACCAACGCAGCAAGCACCGCGTAGACGCCGAACCCGGCCTTCGCCTCCGCGTCCGTCTGCGCCGCGGGGTGATCCTCGTGGTCCGACCCTCGCAACAGGAACGGGTACGCGATCAGGACGACGACGGTGAACACGATCCCGGAAACGGCCAGATGAGTCGTGCGCGGAATGTGCAACGCGATGGCACCGGCGCCCATCAGACCCCCGAGGATCGCGCCGACCGACCAGACCGCGTGCAGCGAATTGATGATGGAGCGGCCGTACTTTCGTTGCACCCGCAGACCGTGCGCATTCTGTGCCACGTCGGTGATCGAGTCCGCGGCACCGGCAATGAAGAGAGCGACGGCGAACCACACCGGCGTCGGCGCGACGGCGGCGGCGTAGACGAACAACGCGATGCACGACGTCGCGACCACGCCCACCCGCGACGACCGGAACCGGCGGATCAACGCGCCTGCCGTCAGTCCCGAGACCAGTGCACCGGCAGAGAAGGCCGCAATCGCGCCGCCGTAGCCGGCGTTGGAGAGCCCGAGGTCGGCCTTGATTTCGGGGAATCGCGGCAGCAGGTTGGCGAAGATCGCCCCGTTCGTCAGGAACATGGCCGCGGACGCAACCCGTGCTCGACGGTTTCTCGCCCCGGCCGTCTCGAGCAGTTCTGCGGCCATGTCCATCGACGTTACCGGGCGTCGGGTGCGCCCTCCGAAACCAGGTGTGCACTGGTCTGCCACAGGTCCAGCGCCTTGCCGCGGTCGTACGAGTCCGCCGACGACTGAATCGGTTTGAGCGCCTCGAAGTAGTGCCCGGTGACGCCCTCGAACCGTCGATCGGCCGCCAGGGCGGCTAGATGCCGACCCGACGCACGGGTGCTGTGCACCTGTGGGAAGACGCGCATCAGCGGCATCAGATAGCGCCACGCCAACCGCTGCAGCGGCGGATAGTCGCGCGCCAAACCGGAGCCGGGCATCAGGCCGGGATCGAACGTGTTCACCGTGATGTCCTGTGCGCCATGCCCGAGACGCCGGTCCAACTCGTAGGCGTAGAGCACGTTGCACAACTTCGACGTCGTGTAGCGGCGCCGGCCCGCCGCCGGGGTCAGTTCGCCGTCGTCTCGCGGTGGGTACAGCAGATCGGCGGCGCGGGTGTAGGCAGGCGCCGGCATGCCGGTGTGCTTGGCAGGATCGTGGGTTCCACTGCTGACCACGACGATTCGGGCCGGGCGGGCCAACTGGTCGCCGACATTTCCCGGGTCGCTTCGCTCCTGCCCTCCGAGAAAACCTTGCACCAGCGCGAAGTGACCGAGGTGGTTGACGCCGAAGGTCATCTCGAAACCTTCTGCGGTGGTTCCAGTCCCGGAGAGCACCTGGACGCCGGCGTTGCACACGATGGCGTGCAGCGGTGGCAGCTCCGTCGCGGCCCGCACGTGGTCCACGAACGCGTGGACCGATTTGAGTGATGCGAGGTCGCATTCGACGACGGTGCAGCGCTTCGGCTCGCCGAGCGCCGCGACCGCTTCGGCACCGCGTTGTGGACTGCGGACGGCCAGGACGACGTGCCAAGACTCGTCGCGGGCGAGAAGTGCACGGGCGCATTCGAATCCGAGCCCGCTGCCCGCTCCGGTGATGACCGCGGTCTTCATGGTCATGGCTCCTCCAGAAGAACGGGGACGAGGGCGGCGACGGCTTGGAAGAGCCGTCGGTACATCCGATCCACGTCGGTCGCCTCGGGTTCGAGGTGGTCGGCGAAGAAGACGCCGTCGGACTGCGCGACCGCGAAGGCGGTCAACTCCTCGATGACGCGATCGGCCTTGTCCCGCGGCACGTCTGGCGGGACAAGGTGGGCGATGGCGTCGCGGAACCGCGCGATGGCGGTGTCACGGACCCGACGCACGATCTGCCCAACCGCCGGATCGACGCTGCGCTCGAGCGACAGCATGTAGAGCAGCCGCAGGAAGTCGGGATGCTCGGCGAGCTGCGCGGCCGCGATACGCCTCTGCGCCTCAGGGCCCTCGGCTTCGTCCCACGTCGGGATGGCTGCGAAGAATCGTCCGGCGCCGCGTTCCATCACGGCGGCCAGGACGCCCTCCTTCGACCCGAAGTGCCAGTAGATCGAGCTCGGCGGCAACCCGCACGACTTGCGGATGTCGTTGATCGACGTCGCCGCATAGCCCTTCGTCGCCATCAGGCGTTCGGTCGCATCGAGGATGAGCTCGCGGGACTGCTCGCCTTGCTGTTGCTTCTGGGTCGGCGCAGCGGCGTTCACGTGCACTCCGCTCTGTAGGGATCGTTACAGACGGACGTTAGCAGGTTGTTTCGACGCCGGCAATGGCACGCTGTGTCAGTGCGCACTCATCGCGAGCCGACCACCGACGAAATAGTCGGGCTGTTCCCGCCGGGCTCTGCGCTCGCCGACGACGGCACGCTCGTGGTGGGCGGCTGTCGACTCGATGACGTGGCCGCCCAGTTCGGCACGCCCGCCATCGTCGTCGCAGAGGACGCGCTGCGGCAGCGGGCACGCTCCTACCTGGAGGCGTTCCGCAGTCGGTGGCCGCGCGCCGACGTCGCGTTCGCGTCGAAGTCGTTCCCGTGCACGGCCGTTCAGCGGGTGATGGTCGCCGAAGGGCTCCACGTCGACGTGGCGGGCGGCGGCGAGATCCTGAGCGCACTGAAGGCAGGAGCCGACCCTGCCACGCTGGTCCTGCACGGCAACGCCAAGACCGACGAAGAGCTGGAGCTGGCCGTGCGGCGCGGCGTCGGACTGATCGTGGTCGACAACTTCGACGACATCGACCGCCTGGAACGCATCGTGCCCTCGGGCACACGGCAGCCGTGTCTGGTCCGGGTGATTCCCGGTGTGGAAGCCGCCACCCACGCGTCGCAGGCGACCGGCCACGAGGGGTCGAAGTTCGGGCTGATGCCCGACGACGCCCGGCTGGCGATCAAACGCATCGACCGCAGCCCGGTGCTGCGACTCGCTGGCGTACACACCCACGTCGGTTCTCAGCTACTCGACGTCGACCAGCTGGCGCAGGCGGTGGCGCCGATCGCCGCACTGGGTTCCTTCGACACCTACGACCTGGGCGGCGGGCTCGGGGTCCGCTACACCTACGACGAGCACCCACCGGATCTCGACGCGTACGCCGACGCGATGGTGGGCCAGGCACGCGCCCTGCTGCCCGAGGGCAGCCGCATCATCGTCGAGCCCGGCCGCAGCATGGTGGCGACGACGGCGTGCACGATCTACCGCGTGACGACGGTGAAGCGCGGTGGGATCGTGCACGTCGCGGTCGACGGCGGCATGGGCGACAACCTCGAGGTGTCGCTCACCGGGCAACGATTCGAGGCGACGATCGTCGACCGGGTCGGTGGCGGGGAGACGGTCACCGTCGTCGGCAGGCACTGCGAGTCGGGCGACCAGTTGGTCGATGGCATCGCCCTACGCGACCCGGCCGTCGGTGACCTGCTCGCGGTGCCGGTCACTGGGGCGTACTGCTACACGATGTCCAATCAGTACAACGGGGCCCGGCGAGTGCCAGTCGTGTTCGCGCAGAACGGAACTGCCCGGCTTGTGGTGCGTCGCGACACCTGGGAGGACCTGCTGGCCCGCGACGTCGACGACTAGTCGGCACCACCCGCACCCCGAACGGGATGCGGGCGGCAAGCGCGCTGCTTAGCCGACGCACTTCACCGAGGTGGAATCGGTTACCGCAGTGTGTCCGTGACTGCACCCAGGCGTGATCGGCTTGACGGCCAAGCCTGGAGGGGTGGGCCCCCATACCGTCTGGACTTGGTCACCGTTGGTGAGCGTGTGAGTTGCCCAAAGACCAGTTTCGAACTGCCCCATCGCATCAGGCGTGGTGCCCGGCAACTTTGCCAACCCATTGATGACCGAGCCGGGCGTGACCGGGGCGCCCGATGGGTTCGCGCCAGGCGTGATACCGGTGTCCAGGAAGTTGCCCAGCTTCGCCGGGACACCACCCGATCCAATTCCGTTGGCGGTGCTGCCGGGGTCGGATGGCGGATCTGCGCTCGCCAGTGCAGCGAGCGGAACGGACAGGGCTCCTGCCGCGATTGCGGCGACTAGCGCTTTCTTGATCATGGTCGATTCCCCCATTGCTGTCATCACGGACCGGTCGTGATCCGCGATGAGATCGTCACTCCCGCAGGGCGCGACGAGCGCAGTGGCGCGCTACTGCAATCTCGCTCGGATTCGGCGCGCTACTACTACTGCAATGTTGGTGTGAGCGTTCACTCGACAGCCCGGCGCGTATTCGTCTGCCGAGCCGTGGCTTCCCGTTGGCGGGCGTAGTTCAGTCGCGCATATCAGGTCGTCGCGTGGCCCTCGGGACGCTGGTGCTCGCGGGCCACGCGCTCGAGCTCCTCGGCCTCAGCCTCGGCGATCCGCGTCTCACCCTCGATGTCGATGGATCTGGCCAGGATCCAGTAGAGGATTCCGGCGACCGGAAGACCTACGAACATCGAGATGTCGGCACCGCCGAGCGCGGACGCGATGAAGCCGGTGTACTTGCTGGTGCTCAGGAAGGGAAGCATCGCAGCGAAGCCCACCAGATACGACGTGATGCCCCGCCACCCCCAGCGGCCGTACATGCCCCGCGGGTTGAAGATCTCCGCGATGGCGTAATGCCCGCGCCGAACCACGTAGTAGTCAACGAGATTGACGGCGGTCCACGGGACGAAGAGGTAGAGCACGAGCAGGAGGAAGTCCTCGAAGTTGGTGAGGAAGTTCTCGCCGATGAGCAAGGCCGGGATGAGCGAGAGCACGGCCGTAAAACCAATGGTGAGAATCCGAAGCATGCTGGTCGGCCGGACCTTCTTGAACGAGTCGATGGCGCTGATCAACGTCAGCGACCCGCCGTACATGTTCAACGCGGTGACGGAGATGAGCCCCAGCGTCGAGAAGACCAGGGCTACTGCGCCGAAGCCTGAAAAGACTTGATTCCCTGCATCTTCGATCGACGAGATGGTGTCGAAGTTGTCGCCCGCCCATGCGGCCAGCGCGGCGCCGAGGCACATCAACCAGATGGCGCCCAGGGCTGACCCCCAGTAGGTCCACAGGAACGTCAGGCGGACGGTGACAGACGGCGGCAAGTAGCGGGAGTAGTCCGATACGTAGATGGCCCAACTGATTTGGTAGCCGGCAACCGCGCCGAACTGAATGAGGAAGGGCGTCCACTTGAAGTCGCCGAGGTCGAAGGAACCTGCGGGGTAGTTCAGCGTGCACACGCCGATCGTGAGCAGACCGAAGATCACCAGGAATCCCACCGTCAGCCAGCGTTCCACTCCATGGATGAGGTCGTAGCCCACCAATGCCACGACCGCGGCGACGAGAGTGGCGATGACGATCCACATCTTGCTTGGGCCGTGGATCGTCGAGTGCAGTGCGTCGCCCGCCAAGATCGTGTTGAAGATGTTGAATCCCGCGTATTGCAGGTAGGCGAAGGCCCAGACCAACAGCGCGCCCACATACCCGAACTGCGGTCGGGACTGAATCATCTGGGGCAGCCCGAGCTGCGGGCCCTGCGCCGAGTGGAACGCCATGAAGAACGTGCCGAACAGAACACCGCTGATGATGGCGAGGATCGACCAGACCAGGTTGCCGCCGCCCGTGACCGAGAACGTGCCGACCGCCAAGGTCGCGATCTGAGCATTGCTCATGAACCACAGCGGCCCCTGACTCCAGACCTTGCCGTGCCGCTCGTTGAGCGGGACGTAGTCGATCGAGCGCACCTCGACCCCGGCGATGCGACCAGCACTGGTGGGCGCCGATTCCTCGGACATGCGGACTCCTTGCTCGGAACGACATGCGAAGACCAGGAGGCGCGTACCCACTACACGGCTGATCGAACCGTCGACATTCGGCGCTGGCTACTTCGACCTGAGCAGTGAGCGCGGCCGAGTCAGCGGTGGTGCCACTGTCACGTTCCGGTGGCTAACAGGCGTGAGCCCGTAGTTGTCGAGAGCTTTCTCGAGTGGAGGCCTCGGTAACAACAGGCTCGACGGGTCCGCTTTGGCCCGGCCGCCACGCACGCCTGAGCCGCAACCGGCAAGATTGCCGGTATGACCGAGCCCGCTCCGTCGTTGATCCAGCTTGCCCACCGCTACGGCGTGTCCACCGACTTCGTCGACTGGACGGGCAGCAGCCACGCCGTGCCCGAGTCGACGTTGGTGTCCGTACTTGGCGCGCTCGGAGTGGCTGCCGGCACCGAAGAGGACAGGGCGACAGCACTTCTGGAGCTCGATCGGGCGCACTGGCAGCGCACCCTGGCGGCGACCATCGTGGTGCGTGCCGATCGGGCGTCGTCGTTCTGGGTACACGTGACCCACGGCGAGCCCGTCGACGCATGGATCCGCTTCGAGGACGGCACCGCGCGGGGAGACCTGCAGCAGCTGGAGAACAACCGGGCACCGTACGACCTCGACGGCCGCACGATCGGTGAGGCGACGTTCGAGCTGCCCGCCGACCTGCCGTTCGGCTATCACAGGCTGCACGTGCGGGCCGGCTCCCACGACGCCGAGACCACGCTGATCGTCACACCCGCTGCCGCCGTCCTGCCGGCGCGGCTCGGCGCCGGCCGCGCTTGGGGCCTGGCCACCCAGCTCTACAGCGTGCGATCCGAACGGTCCTGGGGCATCGGCGACCTGACCGACCTCACCGACCTGGCCGTGTGGTCGGCCGCCACCCATGGCGCCGGCTTCATCCTGGTGAACCCGCTGCACGCCGCCGCGCCGACCGCACCGATGGAGCCTTCGCCGTACCTGCCGACCTCACGCCGGTTCGTCAACCCGATGTATCTGCGGGTCGAGGCGATCCCCGAGTTCGCCTACGTCCGCCACCGCGGCCGGATGCGCAAGGCGCAGGCCGTCGCACAGGCACGGGCCCAGGCGTCCGAACTCGTCGACCGCGACTCGGCGTGGAAGATCAAGCGCGCCGCGCTCAAGAGCGTCTACGAGGTGCCCCGGTCGGCGGGCCGCGAGCTGGCCTACGCCGCGTACCGCGAGCAAGAGGGGCGCAGCCTCGACGACTTCGCGACGTGGTGCGCGCTCGCCGAGAAACACGGCAACGACTGGCACCACTGGCCCGCCGAGCTGCATCACCCCGCCAACGAGGCCGTCGCCGCGTTCGCCGCCAAGCACGCCGATGCCGTCGACTTCCACCGGTGGCTGCAGTGGGTGTTGGACGACCAGCTGACCAACGCGCAGGCCACCGCACTGCGGGCAGGCATGTCGCTGGGCGTCATGCACGACCTGGCCGTCGGGGTGGACCCCAACGGCGCCGACGCGTGGGCCCTGCAGGACGTGCTGGCCCTCGGAGTGAACGTGGGCGCGCCGCCCGACGAGTTCAACCAGTTGGGCCAGGACTGGTCGCAGCCCCCGTGGCGGCCCGACCAGCTCGTCGAGTCCGGCTACGAGCCGTTCCGGGCCGTGGTCAACGCACTGCTACGGCACGCCGGCGGAGCCCGTATCGACCACATCATCGGCTTGTTCCGGCTCTGGTGGATTCCGAAGGGGGCGGCGGCCACCCACGGCACCTACGTCCGCTACGACCACGAGGCGATGCTCGGCATCCTGGTGCTGGAAGCCCATCGCGTCGGCGCCGTGGTCGTCGGCGAGGACCTCGGCACGGTCGAGCCGTGGGCGCGCGACTATCTGCGCGAGCGTGGCCTCCTCGGCACATCGATCCTGTGGTTCGAACTGGACCGCGACGGTGACGGCGGCCCACTGCACGCCGAACGGTGGCGCGAGTACTGCTTGTCCTCGGTCACCACGCACGACCTGCCCCCCACCGCCGGCTACCTGGCCGGCGAGCACGTCCGGATCCGTGAGGAGCTGAACCTGCTGACCAGGCCCGCCGCCGACGAACTCGCCGACGACCGCGCCGGGCAGGCCGCCTGGCTGGCCGAACTGCGTCGCGTCGGGCTGCTGCACGACGGAGCCGACCCCAGCGCCGAGGAGATCGTCCTGGCCTTGTACGAGTACCTCGGCCGGACCCCGTCACGCCTGCTCGCACTGGCACTGCCCGACGCGGTGGGCGACGTGCGCACCCAAAACCAGCCGGGGACCACCGACGAGTATCCGAATTGGCGGGTTCCGCTGGCCGACCCCGACGGCAAGCCCATGCTCCTCGAGGACGTGTTCGGCGACCCGCGGGCGGCCACCCTGGCCGAGGCGCTGCGCGCCCAGGTAACACTGAGCGAGGAGTGACCGAAGTTCACTCGAGAGGCGCAACTGCGATATGTTCGCAACGCACCGCGACACTCGGAGGTCACGTGAAGAAGCTTGTTGTGCTGAGCGCGAGCGCGCTCGCCATCCCCGTTGGCATGGCCGCAGCGGCTCTGGTCAGCCCGACCGTGGCCGAATCCGACCCGGGTAGCGCCGTCGCGCTCAACGTGATCGGTGAGCCGTACGGCCGCGCCCTCGCGATCCTGAAGAGCCAGGGCGTCAAGGCGTACTTCGGTGGCGCGGTCGGCAGCGACCTGCCCCAGGCCCAGTGCATCGTCGACCAGCAGAAGATCACCGGTGGCGGCCGGATGTACCTGCAGCTCAACTGCACGCAGAAGGCCGCGGACGACGCGACGGCCAGCCAGCCCGCCGGAGCTGGCGGCGGACCACGAGTCGGCGGCAACGGCATCACGACCGTGACGGCCACGCCGGTCGGCCCGCAGCCCGGCATGTCCGTCCCCGGGGCCTAGCTCCTCACCCCTCGACGAGGGCCTTCAGCTTCTTCACGGTCGCGCTCATGGTGCGGCCAACCTGCCGCGCGGCCACCCGATCGGCGATGAGGCCCAGTAGTCCGCCCGGCGCTTCGTAGGCCAGCCTGAAGGTCACCTTGGTGCGGCCGTCGGGACAGTCGCGCAGCCGGAACCGGCCGCGCAGGGTGATACCGGTGATTCCGATCCAGGCCAGGTCGCGGGCCGGATCGAACTCGACGACCTCGACCACGCCACCGATCGGAACCGAACCGATCTTCCAGTGCACGGTGTAGCGCGAACCGACCGCTGCAGGTCCTTCCGAGTTGGTTTCCCAACGCTCCAGGCTGGCCATGAACTCGGGGTAGCAGTCCGGGTCGCTCACCTTCTTCCACACCGCGTCGCGGTCGGCGTCGATGACGCACCGCCGTTCGAGCCTCATCGGTACCTCATCAGCCGATCACCGGGAATCGCCGCTCCGCCGCCAGCCGATCCACACCCGCCTGCAGGCTGGCCATCACCTTCTCGTGTACCACCTCGTCGTCCCCGTCGACGTCGATCGGGTCGAGGGCTTCGACCACGATCTTGGCCGGCAGCGGGATGTGCCCGGCCAGGTCGCTGATGTTCAGGCCCCACGGCAGCGCCAACGAGATCGGCACACTCTTGAGCCGCGCCAGCTTGTCGACCCTCAGCAGTTTCGCCAACCACTGGCCACGGTCGAGGAACAACGCCGTCTCCTGGCCACCGACGCTGGCGATCGGCACGATCGGCACACCCGCTTCGCGGGCTAGTCGCACATAGCCCATCCGTCCGCCGAAGTCGACCTCGTGGCGCTTCCACGACGGCCGGAACACCTCGTAGTCACCGCCCGGGTAGACGAGCAACGCGGCACCTGACTCCAGGGCGAGACGGGCATTCTCGTGGTTCGCGGCGACCGTGCCGAACTTGCGCAGCCACCCCAGCGGCGGCGCCGAAACGACCAAGTTGTGCGCAAGTTGGTAGAACGGCCGCTCGACGCCGAAGTAGGAGCAGAACGCCAGGGTGAACACGAACGTGTCGGGCGGTACGTTGCCACCGCTGTGATTGCCGACGAGCAGGACCGGCCCCTCCGCGGGGATGCGGTCCAGTCCTCGGACGTCGGCACGAAAGTACAGCGAGGCGAGCAGCCAGGTGCCGGGCAACTGTTCGCGGATGTAGTCGGGGTCGCGCTGGTCCAGGTCCGCCTTCGGCACCCGGGAGGCCACTTGCGTTCGCGCCCAGTCGAGGGCAGCACCGATCCCCGCCATGACTGGTGATATACACCCGCGCCCGTGACCCGAAACCTGCGGTTCCGCGAAACCAGTAAACTCTCGTGCCACCCCTTCAGGGAGGACGCCTGACATGCTGCGACCCCATCGTTTCGACCGAGAAGTGGACCCCGGCCCGGTGCAGATCCAGGCTCGGAAGGTGCATTTCGACGTGTCCGGCACGCCACTGCACTGGATTCCCGACCATCCCGTCGCGTCGAACGTGATCAGCCTGCTCAACATCGTCCTGCCTGCCGCCGAGCGTTGGTTCGTCGCGACGTACGACGAGGCGCTGCCGCTGGTGAAGGATCCCAGGCTCGCCGAGGACATGCGCGGCTTCATCGGCCAGGAGGCCACCCACGCCGACGTCCACGAGCAGGTGCTGCACGAGTACATCGTGGGCAACGGCGTCGACCCCAAGCCCATGCTCGACCAGGTCGAGTACGTCTTCGAGAAGATGCTCGCGCCGTCGTCGTCCGCCGACCCGAAGCGCCGACTCAATCACCTGTGTGACCGGCTGTGGCTCATCGCGGCGATCGAGCACTACACCGCCGTGCTCGGTGACTTCGCGCTCAACTGCACGTGGGACGACCATCGGGCCGACCCGGCGATGGTCGATCTGTTCCGCTGGCACGGCAGCGAAGAGGTCGAACACCGCAACGTCGCCCATGACGTCGCCGTCTACTTCCACGACAGCTACGTCGACCGCATCCGCGCCATGATGATGTCGGTGGTGATGATCTTCGTGTTCTTCCAGCGGGTGACGTGGTACCTCGTCAAGTCGGATCCCCATGCGAACATCGGCTGGTGGCGGATGCAGCGGATGCGCATGCGCGACTCCAAGTTGGGGCTGCTTCCCAAGTACCGCAAGCTGTTTGGCTCCAACACGGCCATGTACTTCCGGCCGGGTTTCTCGCCGGAGCAGATGGGTTCGACGGCACAGGCGGTCGCGTACCTGGCCAGCTCTCCCGCCGCACGCGCCGCGCATCTTTGATGGGGTTGATCCGGCGGTCCGTCGACCGGTACCGCCAGGCGCCCCCCAGCGCCTCGGGTCGGTTGCGTCACGATGTGTCATTGAGTCTGGCCGACGCCGCGCTGAGCGGATTGTGGGCCATCTCGGGTGCGATCAGGAGGATGGCGCCGCCTGCAGAACCGGACCGGACGATCGAATTGACCGTCGCTGAAAGGCAAGTCGTCGCACACGACCAGGATGTAATCGCGCTGACGCTCTTGCCGTCGGACGGTAAGCCGTTGCCCCGGTGGCATCCCGGCGCCCACATCGACCTGCACCTGCCCAGCGGCCGCGTCCGTCAGTACTCGCTGTGCGGTAATCCCGCTGACGGCAACTCGTACCGAATCGCGGTGCGCCGCATACCCGGTGGCGGCGGCGGCTCGCTCGAGGTGCACGACGTACTCACGGTCGGCTCGGCCGTCGGCACCGGTGGGCCGCGTAACGCGTTTCCCTTGACGGTGCCGGGGTACGGGTCGCCCACCGACCGGCTGCGCTTCATCGCCGGAGGCATCGGCATCACGCCGATCCTGCCGATGCTGGCCCGCGCCGAGCAGCTCGGCGTGGACTGGTCGATGGTGTACACCGGCCGCAGCCGCGAAAGCCTGCCATTCCTCGACGAGGTATCGGCGTTCGGCCACCGCATCGAGATCCGCACCGACGACGTCAGCGGGCTGCCTTCGGCCGCAGACCTTCTCGGCGACTGCCCCGACGGCACGACGGTCTACGCCTGTGGTCCCGCGCCGCTGCTTACCGCGGTGCGGACCGAGCTAATCGGCCGCGACGACGTGGAACTGCACTTCGAGCGGTTCGCCGCGGCGCCCGTCGTGGACGGTCGCGAGTTCACCGTCACTTGTCCGTCGACGGGCACCTCGGTGCGGGTCGCTGCCGACGAGACGCTGCTCGGTGCGCTGAACCGGGCCGGCGTGCACGCTGCGTACTCGTGCCAGCAAGGCTTCTGCGGCACCTGCCGCACCCAGGTGCTCGCCGGCGCCGTCGACCACCGCGACACGCTGCTCACCGGCCCCGAACGCGACGCCGGGATGATGCTGATCTGCGTGTCGCGCGCGGCGGGAGACGCCGACCTGACGCTCGACCTCTGACTCGCGGTCTACTATTCCGCCATGCCGTTGGCCGATGGAGCGACCTTTGCGGGCTACACCATCGTTCGGCGACTCGGCTCGGGCGGCATGGGCGAGGTGTACCTCGCCCGTCATCCCCGTCTCCCCCGCCAGGACGCGCTGAAGGTCCTGCGGCCCGAGGTGTCCGCGGACGGTGAATACCGCGAGCGCTTCCACCGGGAGGCCGACATCGCGGCCACGCTGTGGCACCCACACATCGTCGGCGTCCACGACCGTGGCGAGTTCGACGGCCAACTGTGGATATCGATGGACTACGTCGACGGCACCGACGCCGGTCGACTCCTCCACGACCGCTACCCAGACGGCATGCCGGTGGCCGACGTCGCCGAGATCATCACCGCGGTCGCCGATGCCCTGGACTACGCGCACCAACGCAATCTGCTGCACCGCGACGTCAAGCCTGCCAACGTCCTGCTGGCC
This sequence comes from Mycobacterium sp. URHB0044, assembly GCF_000620625.1. Lineage (GTDB taxonomy): Bacteria > Actinomycetota > Actinomycetes > Mycobacteriales > Mycobacteriaceae > Mycobacterium. The sequence continues at coordinate 370,820 of NZ_JIAW01000005.1, forward strand.
AATCCACAGTCACCCGATCAACGAATCCTGTTGGCCGACTTCGGGATCGCCCGGTGGGCCGATGACCCGAGCGGTCTGACCGCGACGAACATGACCGTGGGCACGGTGTCATACGCCGCGCCCGAGCAGCTGATGGGTGACGAGCTGGACGGCCGCGCCGACCAATATGCGTTGGCGGCCACCGCCTTTCATCTCCTGACGGGCGCGCCGCCGTTCCAGCACAGCAATCCCGCCGTCGTCATCAGTCAGCATCTGTCCGCGTCACCACCCGCCATCGGCGATCGACGCCCCGACCTGTCCGCGCTCGACCCGGTGTTGGCCAAGGCCCTGGCGAAGAGGCCGGCGGACCGCTACGAGCGCTGCAGCGACTTCGCGAGGGCGCTCGGCCACCGGCTCGGCGACGACCGTCCCGACGCCACCCGACTGTCTCCGGCCGCCGTGTCCCAGGCCGGACGCTCGTGGGTCAGGCCGGGTGTCCTCGTCCCCGCCGTCCTGGTCATCCTGTTGGTCGCCGCGATCGGCTTCGCACTGCTGGAGTTGAACCGCGCCGACGACGAACGGGCCGCGCCTCCTGCCACTGCGGTGTCGAGCACGTCGACCACGTCGCACGTCGTTCCGTTGCCGCCGCCCCCAGAGCCGCCGCCGTCCCCGTCGGCGACGACGACCACCCCGACGACCGCCACCACGGCGCCCACGGTGGTGATCGGCGCCAACTGCTCACCACTCGGCAGCACCGGCACCACCGCCGCGGGGGCCACCGCCTATTGCTCGACACTGCAGAACACCGGCGCCTCCATCTGGTCGCTGACTCAGGGCGACGTGGCGAGCCCGACCGTGACGACCGAGCCGACCGACGAACCGCTGCCCATCGCGGAGGAGTCGCCGGTCCGGGTGTGCATGCAGCAGACCGGCCAGACCCGTCGGCAGTGCCGCGAGGACATCCGCCGAAGCAATGGGTTCCCGTGACGGCGGACACGCGGTTCGCCGTGATCGCCCCCGTCGCCGAGGGCGTGACCGCCGATCCCGTCTGGATGACGACGTTCGCCCGGCACGTCGAGGCGTGTGGCTTCGAATCCATCGTGGCCGTCGAACACACGGTGCTCATGACGCAGTACTCCAGCGTCTATCCCTACGACCAGTCGGGCCGCGTCGAGATCGCCGCCGACTGCCCGGTGCCCGACCCGCTGGACCTGCTCGCCTTCCTGGCCGCCCGCACGACGACGCTGGGGCTCGCCACCGGCGTGCTGGTGCTGCCGAATCACCATCCGGTGGTCCTGGCCAAACGCGTCGCCACGCTTGATGCGTTGTCGGCCGGGCGGGTGCGCCTGGCCGTCGGCATGGGCTGGTTGCGGGAGGAGATCGAGGCGTGTGGGGCCCCGTTCGAGAGCCGCGGACGACGCGCCGACGAGCAGATCGAAGTGCTGCGGCTGCTGTGGGCCGACCATCCAGACGGTGCCGACTTCTCCGGTGAGTTCTTTCAATTCGCCCATGCGGCTAGCCATCCCAAGCCGGTGGGACGCATTCCGATCCACATCGGTGGACACTCCGTGGCCGCCGCGCGCCGCGCGGGACGGCTCGGCGACGGTCTGCAACCGCTGGGGGTCGGCGGCACCGAGTTGGCCGGTCTCGTCACGGTGATGCGCGAGGAGGCCGAGCGGGCGCAGCGCGATCCCGATGCGTTGGAGCTGACCCTCGGCCACCTGGTCACCAAGATCGACGGTGAGCGCGCGGGCCGGCTGGCGGAGTTGGGGGCAGACCGGGTGGTATTGGCGATGCCACCGACCGCGGACATCGGCGAGGCCTGTGATGCGTTGTCGGAGTGCGCACTACGGCTTGAATTGAGTCCGAACCGGGAAGGGCAACGATGACGCTGAGCATTGCGGACCGCCTGGCGGTGGCCGATCTGGTGCATCTCTACGCGGCGGCCGTCGACGATCGCCGGTTCAGTGATGTCGTCGAATTGTTCTCCGAGACAGCCGAATTGCGGCTGCCTGACCCGCCGCACACGCTGGAGCCGGTGCGGGTTCTGCGGGGTCACGACGGCGTCCGCGCCGCAATGAACGCGCTGGCCGTCGAGCGCACCGAGCACGCCATCGTCGGCGAGGTGTATGCGGCCGGACCGGAGTCGGGCTACGCGCTCGGCCGCATCACGGCGATCGCGCACCACTGGACGCGCCGCAAGGACGAGGTCACGGATCTGATCTGGCACCTTCGCTATGACGACGAGTACGTGCGGACGTCGTTGGGGTGGCGCATCTACGGCCGGGCGTTGACCATCAACGCCATCGAGACGCGTCCGGTCAGGCGTCTGCGAGCTGCTCGGCCAGCTGGTCGAGCAGGGGACGCTGACCCGTCAGCAGTTTCGACCGAGCCTCAGCCACGGAGAGCCATGCGACCCGGTCCACCTCGGGAAACTCCCTGATCTTCCCGGATCCCCTCGGCCATTCCAGTTCGAACGTGTTACTCGTCGCCTCGGTGACGTCGAGGTCGCCGCGGACGGCGAACGCCGTGACGATCTTCCCCCCGGGTTGCTTGATCGCCGCGAACTCGACGGGCGACCCGGCCGGCACGTCGAACCCGATCTCCTCGCGGAACTCGCGTTGCGCGACGGTCCACGGGTCCTCGCCATCGGTGTACTCGCCCTTCGGAATCGACCACGCGCCGTCGTCCTTGCGCGCCCAGAACGGTCCGCCGGGATGGCAGATCAGTACTTCGACGACGCCGTCGGTGACCCGGTAGAGCAGGAGACCCGCGCTGCGTTTCGGCACGCCGCAAGCTTAAGTCGTGCGCGGTCGAGCGGTGACCAGCAAGGTGTCGCCCATGACCGTGACGCCGCCCGCACCGATGAGTTCGCCAAGCCTGGACCGCAACTCGCGGGCAGTGTCCGCGGGCAACACGAGGTGAGTGGAGTAGGTGAAGACGAGGTCGAGCCACTGTTCGCGCTCGTAATGCGTCTCCCGGCGGTAGCTGCGCTGCCCGACGGTGAATCCCGCCGCCTCGAGCGCGTCGTCGAGGCCACCGACGTCCAGCCGTGGACCCGCGGGCGCCGGCGGCGTAGCGGTAACCAGGGGCGACTCGGGGTCCATGTAGTCGCGATAGATCCTGGCGAACTCACCGCGCGACGGGTTGGTCGGAAACAACCGGTTCCACGCGAGCGCCAGACGGCCACGGCGGGTCAGAAGTCGTCGCACCTTCGGCAGCGCGACGCGGGAGTCCACCCAATGGAACGACTGCGCGAACAGGACGAGGTCGAATGTCTGATCGCCGGCGTCCCAGTCCTCGAACTTCGTGACCCGGGTGCCAATCCCCTTCTCGACGGCCATCTTCGCCATCCGCGGATCGGGTTCGATCGCCAGCACGTCGACGCCGCGGTCGGCCAGCTGGCGCGACGAAATGCCGGTGCCGGCTCCAACGTCGAGCGCCCGCTCCACACCCGGCGCGACGAGGTCGTCGATCAGCTGCACCGGGTAGCGGGGACGGTGTTGGTCGTAGGCGCTTGCCGCAGCACCGAACGACTCCGCCCGCCGTCGTTCCCTGTGCAGGCCCCCGCGTGACGTCATTGCATGCAGGCTACCCAGTGGGGCGTGCGAATCGCGTTAGGCGAGGCCTTGCAGCGCCTGTTGCCCGAACGAGTTCATTCCCACCGAGCCGTCCGGCAGTACCAACTCACCGCGCTCGATGCGTGTCCGCAGGTAGCCGAACGTCTGCGCGGTCTGCGCGAACAGGTGCTCCCCCGCCCGCAAGGCCGGCCTCGCCGCGCCGTCGCCGGTCATGAACTGCGGCAACGGCTTCACCTCGGTGTGGTAGTCGACGTTGAAGAACAGCGGGAACGAATACCGCTCCTCGCGCACCTTTCTGACCCGGTGACTGGTCGCGACGTATGCGCCGTTGGTCCACAACTCCAGCATGTCGCCAATGTTGACCACGAATGTGCCCGGCACGGGCGGAACGTCGACCCACTCGCCGGCTTCGTTGAGCACCTCGAGACCCGGGGCTGTGGGTTTGAGCAGCGTGAAGCACTCGTAATCGGTGTGCGCGCCGATGCCCAACACGTCCTCGGCGTCCGGGTTGTACGGGTAGTGCACCAGCCGCAGTTGGCTCGGCGTCTTCGTGGCGTGCCGGGTGAACGTGTCGGGATCTTCGCCGAGCGCCACAGCGAACGCCCACAGCAGCTGATGGCCGAGATCCATGACTGCCTCGTAGTACGCCGTGACGGCCTCGGCGAAGCCGTCCAGCTCGGGCCAGACGTTCGGGCCGAGCATCGGATTGCCCGCGAGGTGGTCGGGGTCGTCGGCGGGCAGGTCGAGTGCGGTGTCGAACGCCTCCTTGAGGTCGGGGGTGCCGGTCTCGACGCCCTCCTCGCCGACCGGAACGTATCCGCGGTGACAGGTCGACAGCCCGATGTAACTGCGCATCTTCTCTTCGACCGGCAGCGCGAAGAACGACTTCGTGGCCGCGAGGAGCCGAGTGAACAACGCTTCGTCGATGCCGGTGCCGCTGACGTAGAGGAAGCCGACGTCGCGCGCCGCCTTGCCGATGTCGGCGGCCACCCGCTCGCGTTCGGCACGATCCGGGGATCGCAACCCGGTGATGTCCACGATGGGAATCGAGGTGAAAGGGCTCGTACCCGTCACAGTTCCACGTCTCCTTCACTCTGCACTATCGCCCACCGTGCGCCGTTGACACGGACTTCGTCATCGATGAGCTTGGGCGCGAGGGCTTCCCAGTCCTGGCCATCGAACGCGGCCACTGCCACCGCGGTCGTGCACGCCCAGCCGAACACCGGGCCGACCCGCAGGAGCAGCGCGTCGCCGTCGTCCTCGGAGCGCAGCGTCAGCGCCCAGCGCGGTTCCGACGGAGCGTCGTCGCGCACCCAGTGCTCGACGTAATCGGCGTGCACGCCCGTCTCGACGAGCGTCCCACCCTCCCAATGCATTTCGCCAGCATCGGGGAACGGTCCCGGCGGCTCCAGATCCACCATCCGATGCCATTCGAAGACGTTTCCGGTCTGATGCAGGCGACCACCGAAACCGCGGGAGTCGATGTAGGACGAGTCACCCTGCAACCAGCGCACGTCACCGCCGGTGACGTGTGAGCCGTCCGCCTCGATCAGCAGCGTCCGGCGCCACAGACCCGCGCACCGGGACATATTCACGGTATTCCCGCTCACGCCGATTCCTCCCATCGCGACCGCGCCGCCGCCAAACCGTCGACGGTGGGCGTGCCGAAGGCGCGCAGCCGCGCAATGCCGCCGTCGGGGTAGGCCTGCAACCGCAGCGCGGTGATACCGGTGGCGTTCACCGCGAACACCTGCCGGGCGTCGGGCGCCAGCCGCGTTCTCGGCAGCACGGGAACGTCGAACGCCACCAAACCCCAACCATGTTCGCCGTCGGGCCGGTGCCTGCTGCCCGCCACCGAGACCTCGAGGCTGGCGTTGAAGACGAAGTAGGTGGTGTCGATCTCCAGTCGGAGAAGATCTGCGGCGCCGACGAAGGAGATCATCACCGCGTCGTGGCTGTCCGGTCCGACGTCGCGGCGGCGCCGGGTCTCCCAACCGTCGCCCATGTTGCGCGGGCGATCCGGCGAGATCAGGACGCACGCGTTGGAGTAGAAGTTGTCGCTGGACCAGTCCACCCGGCCGCCCTGTTCCACGCCGGACACCTCGACCGTGACGTCGGCCCATGAGTCCGGATCCGGGACGACGTCGCCGTAGACCCGTAACCGGGCCACGCCGCCGTCCGACTCCAGCATCAGTCGCACGTGAGTGAACCGGCGCGGATCATCGACGCCCAGCAGGTTGTGCGAGTCTGGTTTCAGCACAGTCGTTTCCACGACGGTCTGCCACGCGACCCCGGCGTCGGTGGGGTCGTCCAGAACGCTCAGCACGCATGCGTCGATCCGGCATGCCGTGGGATGGTTCCCAGTGAAGAAGCGGGTGTCGACGTCGACGGCGCGCAACCTTCCCGGGACTCCCAGCCGCACGATCGCCCAGTCGCCGTCGGGCCCGGCGTGTCTGCGGGTCTCCCAGCCGTCGACCACTTCGCCCCGCTGGTCGTAGGTCCCGGGCGCGAACGCGGGTTCGGCCGGGTCGACGAGGCGCTCCTTGAATCCGAACGATTCGTCGCTGGCGGCAAGCACACTGCCGCCAAGCGTCCGGACTGCCAGATCCACACCCGGCAGCAGCGGCTCACTCATCGCCCAGCCCCAGTGCACTCGAGATCGGCCAGTACGAGCGGGGGTTCGGCGGCCCATCTGCCAGCGCCCCGACCTTGCTGGTGGTCAGTCCGAGGCCGACCAGCGCCTGGGCCAGTGCCACGGCAGCGCCGACGCCTTCCACGGCGGGCATACCCAGTTTGGCCGAGATGGCCTCCGTCACACCGGCCATGCCGGCACAGCCGAGGCAGATCACGTCGGCACCATCCTCGGCGACCGCACGGGCCGCCTCGTCGACGATCGCCTGAACCGCTCCAGCGGGATCGGCGTCGATCTCGGCGGTGCCAAGACCACACGCCCGTACCGAGGCGCAGTGCGAGGTCAGGCCGGCGAGCATCAACCGGTCCTCGATGGCTGGGATGGAACGCGCCAGCGTCGTGATCACCGAGAAGCGGCGGCCGATCAGATGCGCGACGTGCGCGGCGCATTCGGCGATGTCGAGCACCGGCACCGACAACATCTCCTGCAGGGCGTCCTTGCCGTGCTCACCGAACCCGGCGAGGATCACCGCGTCGAAGTCGAACTCCCCCGCCGCGACCATGGTGGCCACGACGTCCATCACACCCACCGCCGACAGGTAACTCTCGGCCGCCGAGTCGATGGCGATCGTCCCGAATCGCGGTCTGGCCGCGACGATCTCGGTGTCCGACGCCGCGGCCACGCGCGCCGCGCCGGCGATCTCGGCCGTCATCGACTCCGACGTGTTGGGGTTCAGTATCAGTATCTTCACGCCGGCTGCCGCACCTGCTCGCTGTCGAATACCCGGCGTCCCGCCAACCAGGTCTGCAGCACGCTGCCGCGCATCGCGGCGCCCTGATACGGGGTGACCGCGTGGCGATGAAACAGCGCATCGGCACGCACCGTGTGGCGGGCGTCGGGATCGAACACGCACAGATCGGCCCGCATTCCGACGGCGATCCGGCCGCGGTCACCGTACCCCGCCAACGCCGCGGGGTGCTCCGCCATCCATCGCGACAGGTCGGGCAGGTCGAAGCCGAGCCCACGTGCTTGCGTCCACACCGCCACCGGTCCCAGCTGCAGGGAACTGATGCCGCCGAAGGCCACCCCGAAGTCGCCATCCGCCTTGAGCTCCGGCGCGCACGGCGAATGGTCGGACACCACCATGTCCAGGGTTCCCTGACGCAGCCCGTCCCACAGCCGGCGCCGGTTGTCCTCACCGCGGATCGGCGGGCACGCCGCGAATTCGGTGCCGCCGTCGGGAATGGTCTCCGCGGCGAATGTCAGGTAGTGCGGGCAGGTTTCGGCCGTCACGGGCAGTCGGGTGCGTTTCGCCTCGGCGAGCATCGGCAGGACCCCGGCCGACGAGACGTGTACGACGTGCATCCGTGCGCCGGTCTCGCGGGCGGTCTCGAGCACCAGGGCGACGGCCTCTACTTCTGCCGCGTCGGGTCGCGACGCCAGGAACGACGGGTACCCCCGTCCGAGAGGCTGCGGACTGTCGGCGATGACGTCGTGCTGTTCGGCGTGCACCAGCAGCACCGCACCCAGACGGGCGACATGTGCTGCGGCGTCGCGGAACTCGGCGGCCGATAGATGAGGAAAGTTCGGATTGCCCGAATCGCTCAGGAAGCACTTGAAACCACGAACACCGGCCGCGGCCAACCCGTCGAGATCGTCGACGTTGGCGGGTACGACACCCGCCCAGAAGTCGACCGCGACGACGCAATTGCCCTGGGCAGCAGCCTTCTTCAGCACGAGCGCCGCGACCGTCGTGGTGACCGGGTCGCTGTCGAGCGGCATGTCTACGAGCGTGGTGATGCCACCTGCGGCGGCGGCCGTCGTCGCCGTCGCGAACCCCTCCCAGTCGGTGCCGGGCGCGTTGACGTGGACATGGGTGTCGACGAATCCCGGAAGCAATACCGCCGACGACGGCACTCGGACTTCCTGGTCGGCCACGGCGTCCGCGTCGATCGCCATGATCGCCGCGATGGCGCCGTCCACCACTCCTACGGCGGCGGGACGGATCGCACCGTCGATCAGCGTGCGCTCGGCACGCAGAACCAGGTCCATCAACCGGCGTCCTCCGGCGGCACCGGCCCGAACCGGTCGTGGAAGTGCTGCGTCAGTTCCGGCCACACGTGCGGATCGTGACCCGGGATCAGCTGATAACCCTTGTCGCTGGCGAGCCGCTTCAACCGACGGATGGGCTCGATGGTCTCCTCGGGCTCGACGCCGATGTATCCGCCGATCGCCAACTCGTGTTCGATGTTCTCCGTCAGATCGGCGGCGTCGAAGGCGAATACGAACCCGTCGCCCCCCACCGAGTCGTCCAACTCGACGACGAAGCTCTGATGGCCCGGAGTGTGTCCATACGTCGGCACCGCCGTGATGCCTGGTGCGATCTCGGCCTCACCGTCGGCGAGCTGCCAGTCGATCCGGGGATCGTCGAAGTCGACCCGCACGATCGCATGGCGTTCTGGCTCTGGATGATTCGACAGGCCATACTCCAGCTCCCGACGCTGCGCATGCACCGGCACCTTGCCTGCGAACAGCTTCAGCCCGCCGGCGTGGTCGTGGTGCAGGTGGCTGACCGCGACCGCATGGATGTCGTCGACGTCGATGCCGATGTCGTGCAGGGACTCCTCGATCGGTTCACCTGGGCCCGGCAGAACCGGGATGTACTCGACGGTCGGGAAGAACCGCCGGTACAGCGCCGGGTCCCGGATGAGCGCGGTGTTGAAGCCCGTGTCGAGTAGCACCCAACCGCCGTCGGTCTGCAGCAGCACACCCGGAACCGGTTCCCGCATGCGCTCTTCGGGTGGAGCGCCGTACACCGAGACCGACTTCGGCAACTCCTCCCAACCGAGCGTCAGCAGGACGATCCGACGGACCTTGCCCACTCCCAAGCCCACGGTCAGCCCACCGACAGGTCGGCGACCCGCAGTGAGTTCGGGTTCGACAACGCGTGTGCCTTCTCGACGCCCTTGAGCCATGGCTGGGCGACCACGAAGTCGTCGATGTCGGCGATGTTCATCCAGCATCCGGTGGCCTGCGCCTCCGTGCCCGCATCCGAGTACGTCTTGGGGTCACCGGAAACCAGGCCGCTCGCCAGTGACGAGCTCAGCCGCGGCGACGAGCAGCCCAGATAGTTGATGCCACCGTCGGCATCCCAGGAGATGTGGCCCCAGGTGTACGGCGACGGGGAGTCCGGCCACACCATGCCGGTGTAGATCTCCGGTGCCGCCTGCATGTCGGTACCGATCCAGCCGTAGATCTCCGAGGTCGGGTAGCCCTGCACCTTCGCGGTGAGCCCCGCGGCGGCCAGCTGGGTCTGGACCAGGTTGCTGATCAACTGACTGTCGGGGTTGCTGGTGTCGAACCCGATGGTGATCGACTTCTGATCGGCGGGCAATGCGGCCGCGATCTTGCTCAGGGCCGCGGGATCCTTGGTCAGCGTCTGCTTTCCAAAATCCGCGGCGAGCACGTACGGCGGGTACATCTGCGCACCGACCTTGCCCCGGCCGAAGAACGCCTGCTTGACGATCTGGTCGACGTCGATGGCCTGCATCACCGCGGTCCGGTTGGCCGGATCCTTCATCAGACCCTTGCTGGGGTTGGTGTACAGGTAGCTCGACATCATGGTCGGCAGCGAGTAGTGCGAGTACTTGCCGTCGTTCAGATACTGCTCCACCGCCGATGACGGCAGATCGTGCAGGATCGCGGCGATCTGACCATTGTTGAATTGCAACTGCATCGCCGACGCATCCGTGATGACGGGCATCTCGACCTTCTCGAAATAGGGCTTCGGACCCCAGTAGTCGGGGAAGACCGCCATCGAGTAGTGCGATCCGACCTGCGCGTCGGTCAGCGTGTACGGACCGGTGCCCAGATCGTGGGTGGTGAGGTAATTCTGCGCGAAGTCGGAGCCGCCGTTCTTCTGCAACCCTGTCGGACTGATCATTCGCGGTCCGTACGGCGATGCGAGAATCGACAGGAACTCCGAACTCGGCGCCTTCAGCGTGATGGTCGCAGCGTAATCACCCTGTGTGGTGACCGATTCGACGTCCTTGACCATGTACGCCGGGCCGCCGCCGACGGCCAGCCGCCGGTCGAACGACGACTTGATGGCAGCCGACGTGAACGGCGTTCCGTCGTGGAACTTCACGCCTTCGCGCAGCTTGAACGTGAACACCTTGTGGTCGGGCGACTCGGTCCACTCGGTGGCCAGCAGCGGCTCGAATTCGGGCTTGTCCGTTCCGCCCTTGTACTGCAGCAGGCCTTCGTAGGTGTTGGTGGTCATCAGCAGACCCTGCCCGGCGTAGTACACGTCGGGGTCGGGCGGTTGGCCCGGATCCTGCAGGAATGACAGGTGCAGCACCTTGTCGGTGGGCGCCGCGTTCGGCGCGCCCCCGCCCGAATCCGAACCGCCGCACGCCGACAGCGTCAGTATCGCGGCGGCACCCACCGCGGCGATTCCCAGTAGTCGTTTCTTCATCGTGCTGCTCCTTCGAGGACGGGTTGATTGAGGCTTTCGAATGCGGCGAGGATGTCCTCGGTGGTGCGCAAGGCGCCGGTCTGCAGGTACTCCATGGCGTCGAGGGCCGCATCGTGTCGATATTGGGACGAGCCGCCGACGCAGTCGGTCACCACGCGGACGTAGAAGTCGCGCTGATGCGCATCGGCGAACGTGTAGTGCACGCACACGTCGGTGAGCCCGCCGATGAGGATCAGCGTGGAGGCCTTCAGCCCGCGCAGCACGATCTCGAAATCCGTTCCGATGAAACCGGAGTAGCGCCGCTTGACGATGTGAAATTCGTCGGGCAGCGGTCGCAGTGACGGCTCCAGGTCGGTACCGGGCTGGCCTTCGACGCAGTGCACGCCCTCGGTGCCGTCCAGTTCGCGGCCGAAGTCCACTCCGCTCGGTCGGTGCACCTCCTGGAAGAACACGACGGGCACACCGGCGTTGCGGGCCGCGGCGAGCAACCGTTCGGCCCGCTCGACGCGTTCGGCGTGGCCAGGCATCACGGGAATGCCCGCTTCCTCGGCCGACATCGAGCCGCCTTCCTGCATGTCGACGACGACCAAGACGGGATTGCCCACGATGAGTGGCTGCGTTGGCACTTAACCTCCTGTAGTTGCGAGTCGAGGATCTGCGGCCGCCTGCAAGAGGTCGACGGCAGCGTTGATGACGACGTAGAGCACACCCAGCATCAGCGTGACGCCGGCAATGGCGGGGAAATCGGCGACTGGGATGCTCTGCGCGATGTACTGACCGATGCCGGGCCAGCCGAAGACCTGCTCGACCACGAGCACGCCGGAGAACATCAGCCCGACCTGTAGGCCCGTCATCGACATCGCGCCGCCCACGCAGTTGCGCAGGACGTGCCCGATCATGATGCGGCCCTCGGAAAGGCCCTTGGCCCTTGCGGTCCTGGCGTAGTCGCTGTCCGCATCGGTCAGCAGGCTGGAGCGCAGCACGCGCCCGATCGCGACGGCCGGGCCGAGCGCGATGACGACGGCAGGAAGGATCAGGTGGTGCAGTGCGTCGGCGACGACGTCGAAGCGTCCGGCGAGCAATCCGTCGATCGTCAGCAAGCCGGTGGGCCCGTCCGGCGGATTCGGCACGCTGATCCGGCCGTTCGCAGGCACCCAACCGAGCCGCTGGTAGAACACGATCAGCCCGACGATCCCGAGCAGGAACATCGGCGCCGCGGCGCCGGTGAACAACACGGCGCGCAGGACCTGCGAGCCGCGCCACTTCAGTGTCATGCCGAAGGCCAGCAGCGCGGCGAGGATCAGCGCCACCGCGATGCCATAGAGCGCCAATTCCAGTGTGGCTGGGAAGAAGTCACCGAGGTCGCTGCTGACCGGATGCCGGGTGCGGTACGAGGAGCCCAGGTCGCCGTGCACGGCACCGGTGAGGTAACGCCAGAACTGGTTGAGCAGTGGCTGGTCCAGGCCGAGCGCCTGTCGGCGGGCGGCGACCGCTTCACCCGATGCGTTGGCGCCGAGCTGAGCCTTCACCGGATCCATCGGCGAAATGTGCTGCAGCACGAACATCACCGCGGTCAGCGAGATGAGGATCACCACCATGGCGCCCAGTCGGGACAGGATGAAATTTCTCATGCCGCCTCCTAACTCGTCTTCATCAGATTGCGCAGGCCGTCACCGGCGATGTTGGCGATCAGGGCGAGCACGAGCACCGCAAGCCCCGGCATCACCGGCACCCACCACTGCTGCAGGAAGTAGGTCAGGTTCCTGGCGGCGTCGGCGCCGAGTTCGGCCGCGGGTGCGGATTGGCCGAGCCCAAGGAAGGACAGCGCGGCCAGCGTGAGGATCAGGGTGCCGATGTCGAGGCTGGCGGCCACCAACGCGTTGGGCACCGCCCCCGGCAGCAGATGGCGTAGCGCGAGCCGGATCTGGCCGACGCCAGCCAGTTTCGCTGCTTCGATGTGCGGGCGCGCGGCGAGCCGGGCCACCTCGCCGCGGACCAGTCGGGCATAGAACGGCCACCACACGATCGATACCGCGATGAGGGTGTGGACGAATCCGGGTCCGAGCGCGGCGACCACGGCGATGGCCAGCACGGGCGCGGGCAATGACAGGAACCCGTCGGTGATTCTCATCAGAAGTCCGTCGACCCAGCCGCCGACCGTGCCGGCGATGAGGCCGACCAATCCGCCGATGAACAGACCGACCCCGACCACCACGAGAGCCGCGAACCAGCTCGAGCGCATGCCGTACAGGACGCGGCTGAGAATGTCCCGGCCGATGCTGTCGCTGCCGAGCAGGAAGCCGCTCTTCCCCGGCGCCTGCAAGGGCAGACCGAACGGCACGAGCGGGTCATGCGGTGCGAGGACGGGAACCGCGACCGCGACGATGGTCACAAGCAGGATCAGTCCGACGGCTCCCCAATTGAGCAGCATCGCAGGCGATTTCGGCAGCGCCAGGACCCTGTCGCGGCCACGCGACCAGGTGCCGGCAGGCGCCGTGTCCCCCGCGGTTACGACGGCCACGTCAGCTCGCCTTCCGCTCGATGCAGGCGACCTGATGGGGGTTGCCGGGCGCGCCCTCGAGCCGGACGTCGAGCTGACTGTCGGCGCACGTGTCGATCGCGATGGGACAGCGCGGATTGAACGAGCATCCCGGTGGTGGCGACAACGGGCTGGCGGGTTCGCCTGCCAGTATTCGAGATTCACGGCCAAGGTCGGGGATGGAATCGACCAGGGCCTGCGTGTACGGATGCGCAGGCCGGGCGATGACGTCCTCGGAGGGGCCGATCTCGACGATCCGGCCGAGGTACATCACCGCGATCCGGTCGGCCACGACCCGGGCCACCGACAGATCGTGGGTGACGAAGAGCACCGACATGTCCAGGCTTCGGCGCAGATCGCCGATCAGATTCAGCACGGACGCGGCGAGTGACACGTCGAGCGCGCTGGTGGGCTCGTCGCACAGCAGCACCGACGGCGGCACCACGGTCGCCCTGGCGAGCGAGACTCGTTGGCGTTGACCGCCGGACAGTTGCCCGGCCCGCGACTTCGCGATGTCCAGCGGCAGTCCGACGCGATCCAGTACTTCCGCGACGGCGTCGTTGCGTTGCGAACGCGACATCTTCGTGCTGCGCAGCCGTTCGTAGATCAGCTCCCCCACCGACAGCCACGGGGTGAGCGACGCGCCGGCATCCTGGAAGACCATCTGCGGCCGGTGCCCGCCCGCCAGCTGCACCGAGCCCGCGGTCTGCTTCTCCAGGCCCGCGATGACCCGCAACAGCGTGGACTTGCCCGAACCGCTCTCCCCGACCAGGGCCACGGATTCGCCGTGTCCGACGGTCAGCGAGATACCGCGCAGCGCATGCAGTTTCCCGTCGCCGCTGCCGGAGCGGTCCAGGAAGCGCCGCTTGACGGAGAAGGTCTTGGTGGCGTCGCGGACGACCACCGACGGCGGCGCCTCCTCGGTGGTGGACGCCTCGAACGTCTCGCCCGCGTTCGTCGTTTCGCCGCCAAGCTGCTTGGCCACGACGTCGAACGGGAGCACGCAGGCGCTGACCCGGTCGGCGGCAACGGCGACCGGATCCGGCGGTGTCGTTGTGCATTCCGGGGTCTCCAGCACGCAGCGGGGCGCGAATGCGCAGCCGGGCAGCGGCGACACCGGGCTCGGCACCGAGCCTGCCAACGCCGCCAACCGCTGGTCGCGCGCGGTGTGCAGCGTGAGGCGGCTGCGCAGGAGGCCGTGGGTGTAGGGGTGAGCCGGCCGATCGAGCACGTCGGTTGTCGGGCCGATCTCGGCGACGCGCCCGGCGTACAGCACGGCGATGCGGTCGGAGATCTGCGCTGCGACACCGAGGTCGTGCGTGATGAACACGATGCTGCAACCGATCTCGTCGCGCAGGCTCTGCAGCAGGCGCAACACCTGCGCCTGCACCGTCACGTCGAGCGCGGTGGTCGGCTCGTCGGCGACGATCAGGTCGGGATCACCGGCGATGGCAATGGCGATCATCACCCGCTGACGCAAGCCGCCGGACAACTCGTGCGGGAAGGCGCGCATCCGGCGCTTCGGGTCCGGGATGCCGACCGCGGTCAGCAGCCGCAATGCCTCGTCGTCACTGCCTGCCGCTTCGGCGACCTGCCTGCCGATGCGCATCGTGGGGTTCAGTGACGTCATCGGGTCCTGGAAGACGGCGCCCAGATCCAGGCGACGCACCTTGCGGAGGTCCTTGGGCGACCCTCCTGCCATGTCGGCGCCGGCCACGCGCACGGTGCCGTCGATGCGCGCTTGCTCGGGCAGCAGACCGAGCATGCTGAAGCCGAGAACGCTCTTGCCCGAGCCGGATTCACCGACCAGGCCGAGGATCTCACCGGGCGCGATGGTGAGTGACACGCCGCGGAGGGCATGGACGTCCCTGCCGTTGCGGCGGAACGTTACGTGCAGGTCGCCGATATTGGCGACGGGGTCCGTGGTCTCGGACACGGTGGCTGGCCGCATGTCCACCTCGGATGTCGCAATCCCCATTCAGCGCTCCTCGATTCCTTGGGCGTCGTTCGTTGACGACTGAAGGTGGCGCGCCAGCGGACCACTCGCCTGTCACTCGACAGTTTTCACATTCCGCGGCGGTCGTGGGTGTCGGTGGCGTAACCAAACTCGGGCACACGTAACCGATGGGTGTCGTTGGTTTCTATCGTGTGACAGATAACGCCGGGACCCCTTTTGGCCTGCGGGTTGGGCCACGATGTGGCGATGACCGTCACACGTTCGGGCCGCCCCCGCCTGACGTCGCAGCGACGGCCGGGCAGCACCGCACGCGACGAGATCCTCGACGCCGCGGGCGAGCTGTTCACGACGACCGGGTACACCGGCACGTCCACTCGCACCATCGCCGAAGCAGTCGGGATCCGTCAGGCCTCGTTGTATCACTACTTCAAGACCAAGGACGACATTCTCTGCGCGCTACTCAGCCAAACCGTCACGCCGACTTTGTCTTTCATCCCGATCCTGGCTGCCGCCGACCCGCCCATGAGCGCCCGCGAACATCTCCACGCACTGGCGGCGTTCGACGGTCACCAACTGCTCAACGGCCGCTGGAATCTGGGGGCGCTGTACCTGCAACCCGAGCTGCGCGGCGCCTTGCTGCAGCCGTTCTGGTCGGATCGCGAACGGCTGCGCCTGCACTATCTGTCGCTGAGCCAGGCCATCGCGGCGGAAACTGGCGTGGACGCCGTCGCCGCCGAGCTGCCGTTCCGGCTCGTCGAATCGCTGGTGAACATGTGGGCCGACCGGCGCGACGACGACCGGACCGGGCTTCCGATGCACGTGGCCGACGCCTGCCTGCGGGTACTGGGTGTCGCCGATGCCGCCACGCCGGCGTTGCGAGCGCGTAGCTCGGCAGAACTGGCCGCTGCGTTAGGGGCTGGCCAGTAGCGAGGCGAATCTCATCGCCATCCACGGCTTGCGCCCACTGGCGCGCAACCTGCCCCGGAGAATCTGCGGGCCCTGGCCGATTCGGCGATAGCTCAACAGCAGGAACGCGACGGGGTCTGCGGTGATGACGCAATCGGCGCGTTCGCCCGCCACGGTGACGGTCGCCGCGCCGTCGGCGATGGCCAGGCGGTAACGCGGCCCGCCGCGCATCCGCAGTTCATAGCTTGCCCGCAGACCCGCCGCGCGCGATGCCCGCAGGTACTGCGGCGCGATGCTCAACACGCCGGGTACGACCAGCAGGGCGTCCTCCGCGCTGACGGGCCACTGCACACCCGCCGATCGTGCGACGTCGAGGCCATGGACGAGTTGCTCGCCCAGCAGGAGGCAGGTCATCGTCGACGGGGCGATGACCAGACCGTTCGGCGTTGCGAGCTCGGCCGTCGGATCCGTGGACGGGGCCACCGCCAGGTATGTCAGTGCGGCCTGCTCCAGCAGGTCGGCGAGTCGAGTCATGTCCCGCTCGGGGATCTCCTCGAGGTGGCGCGCATTGACCTTCGCACTCAGCCTTGACGGTGTGTCCATCGGCGGATTGGCATGTGTCATATAGCCGTTGGCGTACCGGGTCAGTGCCTGCGCGTAGTCCCGAAGATCACCGACCACGTGGGCGGCGGTCTCCGCGGCGGTCCAGTCGAGGCGGGGTGTCGGCGCGTTCGGCGTGTCGATGGCTCGCCACAGCTGCGCCGTGCGCGCCACGGCGTCGCGGAAGGCATCCAGGGTGCGACCGTGCGCGCGGCGGGCGCTTTCGGCGGGTTCTGCGGTGTCGACGGTGGCCGATGTCATGAGCGAACTCCCGTGTGATCCGTCTCGAAGATAGGTTCACTATTTCACATATCGTTACTATGTCAATAGGGTTGTTGCGTCGCGTGAAGGAGGACGATGCCCGAACCGGAGACCGAGCAGCCGGCGTCGCTGCGCGCCGCACAGGTCGCGCAGACTCGCGCCGCACTGCTCGCAGCCGGCCGGCGCCTGTTCGGCGAGAACGGCTTCCGCGCCACGTCGGTCGACGATCTCGCGCGTGCAGCGCGGGTCACGACGGGCGCGCTCTATCACCACTTCCCCACCAAGACAGCACTTTTCGAAGCAGTCTTCATTCAGGCCCACACCGAGCTGTTGACCGCTGCGACCGTGGCGGCTCAGGGCGCCACCGACGATCTCGACGAACTCGGCCGCGGCTTCGACGCCTTTCTCGACGGCGTCCTGCAACGCGACGTTCAGCGCATCCTCGTCCTGGACGGGCCAGCGGTGCTCGGCCTCGCCAGGTTCACCGAACTCGACGAGCAGTACTCACACGCGGCGATCATGCACGCGCTGGTGTCCGCCGTCCGGACGGGAGCGATTCGGGTCGACGACCCGGAGACCACCACCCGGTTGCTGCTGGGTGCGCTCACGCGCGGCGCCATGTTGATCGCGAACTCACCGGATCCGGTCGGGACGCGGGACGCGGTGGCCCGGTCGATGCGATCTCTGCTCAACGGATTCCTGGTCCCCGGCTGACGAGAGGATGCTGGGCTCATGACGCGTCCAGGACCGCCGCGCCGCTGGGATCCGTTCCGGCCGCTGGACATGTTGGCCGCGCTCTGGTCGACGGCCGCGGTGGCGCCCGTGAACACCGGTGCGGCGGCGGCCTACCGCACGCTGTTCCTCACCCTGCGCCGCCTCGTCGTCGGGAGGCGGCTGACCGTCCGGCTGGCCGACGGTGACCTGGCCCTGACGATCACCGAGTTCGACTCGCGGCTCGACCTGCGGGGGCTGTCGGTCGGTCAGCTCAACGACGTCCGGCTCGCCGCCCGCGACCTGTACTGGAACGGGCACCGCTTCGAGCGGGCCCGCGCGGTGCTGCACAACGTGCACATGCGCCCGTCGGTGCCGCCGGTGCTGGTCGCCGCACCCGTCGAACTGACCCTGGAACTACCCGCGCCGGTTCTCGACGAGCTGTTCCGCTGGGCCGCGCCGCGGCTGTCCGGCGAGGTCGGACCCGACGGCGTCGCCCGGCTCAGCCTGGCTCGACGTCAAGGCAGCGGCCACGTCGAGGTCGAGACCCGCATCGAGGGGTCCACGCTGTGGATCACGCCACGCGCGATCGTGCGGCGCCGCAGATGGCCGCTGCCGCAGCGCACCCCCGGTTACCCGGTCCGGTTGCCCGAGTTGCCCCGCGGACTGCGACTCACCGACGTCGAGCTGGCGCCCGGCGTCGTCAGGCTGACCGGGACCCTGCCGCAGTGGCGCATGGAGATGCCCCGCGCCCGGCTGGAAGACGTCATCGGCCAACTCAGCACCGTGGGACGTCCGCTCAACCTGATCTGGCCCGGCCGCGACATCTGAGGGTTACTACAGTCTCGATCGTGGTCGACGGTTTCTCGGACGGATATCGCCGGTATGTCGCCCTTGGTGACAGCCAGACCGAGGGGCTGTGGGACGGCGACGACGCCACGGGCGTCTACGGCTTCGCGGATCGGTTGGCGGTCATGTTGGACGCAGTGAGCCCCGGCCTCACGTATGCCAACCTCGCCGTGCGCAGCAGACGGATCCGCGACGTCCTGGACGACCAGCTTCCTGCGGCGCTGGCCATGCAGCCGGACCTGATCACCAGCTGCATCGGCATGAACGACGTCACCCGCCCCGGCCGCTCCTTCGACCGTGCGCTCGCAGACCTGGACTTCTTGCACGATCGGCTCGCAGAGTCGGGCGCAACCATCGTCACCACGACATTCCCGGACCTCGCACGCATCCTGCCGGTGGGGCGCCTCATCGCGGCGCGGGTGGTGCAGATCAACCAGGTGATCAGGTCGGCGGCCACCCGGCACGGCTTCCGGCTGGTCGACCTCTACGGCGCGGCGTCGATGACGGATCCCGCCACCTGGAGCGTCGATCGAGTGCACGGTTCACCGCGGGGTCACGCGCTGTTCGCCGCCGCCGCGGCCGAGGCGCTGGGTCTGCCCGGCAGCAATCACGCCTGGGCATTGGCGGGCCCGAACGTCGTACGACCGGACTTCAAGTCGCGGATGTACTCACAGGCGGCGTGGGCGCAGAATCTGTTGATGCCGTGGTTGTGGCGGCACTTCCGAGGCTTGTCCGGCGGCGACGGCCGGGCTGCGAAACGTCCTGTGCTGGAAGATGTTCAGGGACTCAAGGCCCTGCTCGGTGGCGTGGTGGGGTCAGAAGCCGAATAGGCCGAGCGGTATCGGCGACTCACCGTTGCCTATCGCGGCGACCGCGCCGGGGCAGAAGACGGAGATCGCCAGGCCGGTGAACATGGTGGCCGGACCGAGCGACATCCCTGCGGTATCGGCGACCTGGGCGGCGGCGTCGGCGGCCGTCTGCCCGGGCTCCGAGAGCATCGGGCACACCGACTCACCCAACGCGGCCGTGTCGACCGGATTGGTGACACCGACGCCGGCATTGCTCAGCGCATCGATGAACGCGTCGTCGGTCGGGTCTGCCTGCGCGGGCGCGGCGATCGGCACGGCCAAGGCGAACGCGCCAACGGCGAGGGAGGCAAGGCGAGCGGTCTTCGTGATTCTGCGGGGCACGGGCAAATCGTACGGGCGATGGTGGCCGTCGGCCGAATCACGGACCGGTCCAGACGTCGGCGATCTGCCCGCCGACGTCGATGATCTTGGCCTTCAGCGACTCCGGGCTGTCGATCTCGCCGGACACGTGAGCGGAGATGAAGCGCTTGATCTCCGCGTCCACCCCGGCGACGACGCGCAGCAACTCGGCACGCAGCGTCTTGGACGTGACGTGGATGGCGATGTCGGATGGTCTCGGCTTCTCGACGTCGAGAATCAGCAGCAACGGGGCGGCCGCGAGTGCCGACGCCCGCAGTGCGATCTCGCCGAACACCATGAACCGTGGCTTGTCGATGCGCAGGTCGATGACCATGTCGATCTCGAGGGGAATGCGGATCGAGAACGTGATCGCCTCACCCACGTGGCGCGTCACCGTCGGAGCCTGCACCTTCACCTTCGCGGTGACCTTGGCGATGCCACCGGGCCCCTGCCCCATCGGGCCCATCTCGAACTCGTCGCCGGCGATCGCCGCGATCGCGTCACCGACGCGTTCCTCGGTGACGGCGATCTCGAAGAAGCGGCGGCCGAATTCCTCGTAGGTCAGATACTCGTGGTCAGGCATGGTGTTCTAACCGTCTCACGTCCGTGCAGGCGCCGGTGCACGGCGGCCGAAATCAGCCGACCTCGGTGAACAGCCGGATCCTGCCGATGACGGGCGGGCCCGCGCCCGCGTCGGCGAAGAGCACGTGGCGGCGTCCGCCGGCCTCGATCCCGGCTGCCACCGTGCGGCCTGCGGCGATCAGCTTTCGCGCCTGTCCGCCGGCCAGCACGCCCACCAACTCGGACGCACCCATCCGCTCGTCGTCGCCGAGCGTGATGAGCGCGCGGTCCGAGAGGCGCCGTCGGATCGCGAGTTCGTCACCGGCGCAGGCGGCATCGAGGAATTCCGCCAACTCGCGCTTTCCGCGCGCGCCGACGCCACGAAAACCCGATACGAAGCCCACGGTTCCGCCGGCGCCCTGGTTGGCAAGCAGCGCCCGCGACAGCGACAGGCCCGCGGGCACGGCTGCCGGACCACCCCTGGCGAACTGCATCACCATGGCGGGTAGTTCCCAAAATGCTTGCAAC
Source organism: Mycobacterium sp. URHB0044 (assembly GCF_000620625.1). GTDB lineage: Bacteria > Actinomycetota > Actinomycetes > Mycobacteriales > Mycobacteriaceae > Mycobacterium. Next base: position 391,609 of record NZ_JIAW01000005.1, read on the forward strand.
GCCGCTATTTTCAGCGTTCCATCCTCACGTTCGACGTCGTACCGCAGGTACGCGGGGATCCGCATCACCAGCGAGTCGGCCATCGACACCTCGAGTTCAAGGTCGCGGACCACAGTGCTGCCGACGACGACGTCAGCGTCGCGGTGGAACGTGATGTCGCGGGGGCCGATGAACGTGTCGTAGAACCGTTCGATCGCGTCACGGCCGCGGTGCGGGCGGGAACCGACCGGGTCCTCGATCCGTCCGCCGGTAGTGAACAGTCCCACCCAGGCGCGGCGGTCGTGCCGGCCCGCCGCCGCGGGCGACTTCTCGACGGCAGCCAGCAGTTCCGCGCGGGTGGGCGCAGCGCCGGCGGTCTCGTGATGGGGCATCACCACATCGTCCACCAGGGGTGGTGAACCGGGCGAACGTCGTGGCGAACTTTGCTGTTCTCGCGCACACTGGTGACATAACGCGAGCCTGCGTGACCTGCCATGAACAAGGAGGCGGCGATGAGCCAGAACGGACCGTTCGGCATCGACCCCGAGGATTTCGACCGTGTCTTCCGGGAGGCGGGCGACGGGCTGCGCGACGCGCTCGACCGGCTGGGCAAGGGCACCGGCTGGGCCACTCTTCTCGACCAGTTCACCCAGTCGGCGCGGCCCAAGACGGAGCCCGAGACCGCCGGCGAGACGGGTGACGGGGTCTGGGCGATCTACAGCGTGGACGAGCAGGGTGGCGCTCGCATCGAAGAGGTCTATCCCGCCGAACTGGATGCGTTGCGCGCGAACAAGAACAACACCGACCCCACCCGCAAGGTGCGGTTCCTGCCGTATGGCATCGCGGTGAGCGTGCTCGACTCACCCGAATAGGCGGGACCGCGAAAGCGCTCGGCGCCCGGCAAGCACCCATTAGGCTTTGCCGCAACGCTGAGGAAGGTTCATCGACATGATTCGCGCTCTCGTCATCGCCACTGCCGTCGCGGCCGCCGCGGTCAGCCTCGCGCCTGCGGCGGCAGCGGATCCCAGCAACGACTACCCGGACCTTTCCGGCCGGTACCCGTCCGACGTGCCCGGCATGAACTACGACGCCTCCTTGAGCGCGCCGTGCGACAACTACCAGGTGTTCACGTTCGGTCGCGGTCCTGGTGGCGAAGCGTTGGCGTGCCACTGGATTCCGAACCAGTGGCCGCCGGTCTACACCGGGTTCTGGGTGTCGTCGTATCCGCTGTACGGCCAGCAGGACATCGGCGCGCCGTGCCCCGGCCCCAAGTCGGCCGCGCAGGCCCCCGACGGACGTCCGATGGTGTGCCTGGGAGCCCAGGGCTGGCAGCCGGGCACGCTCACGGGGGCCGGGTTCTTCCCCGGCTGACGGGACAATCGACCATACATTCGGCGGGCCGATGTATGGTCGTCGATCGTGAGCGATGTCATGGGTGACGTGAACTTCAATCTGTCCGACGTCTTCGGCACGGTCGCGAGGGCGATCCCCGACCAGACGTTCCTGGTGTGGCGTGACCGCAGGCTCAGCTACGCCGACGTCGACGCACGGGTCGACGGGTTCGCGCACTACCTCGCATCCGTCGGCCTGGGCTGCCACGCCGAGCGCGAGTCGCTCGCCGGGCACGAGTCGGGCCAGGACCACCTCGGCATCTACCTGCGCAACGGCAACCAATACCTCGAGGCGATGATCGGGAGCTACCGCGCCCGGGTCGCGCCGTTCAACGTCAGTTATCGCTACGTCGAGGAAGAACTCGTCTACCTGCTGACCGACTCCGGTGCCAAGGCGTTGGTCTACCCCGGCGAGTTCGCGTCACGGGTGGCCGCGATCCGCGACCGGCTGCCCGACCTCGAAGTGCTGATCCAGGTCGCCGACGGCTCCAACGATGACCTGCTGCCGGGCGCGGTCGACTTCGAGACGATCCTCGCCACCCCGGCCCCACCGCAGGGCATGCCGACCCCGTCCGGTGACGATCTGTACGTCCTCTACACCGGCGGCACCACCGGGATGCCCAAGGGCGTGCTGTGGCGTCAGCACGACATCTTCCTGTCGTCCATGGGTGGGCGACCCTTCGGCGCCGATCAGGCCCTGGCGTCCTACGACGAACTCGCCGCCAAGGCGCGCGCGTCCGCCGGGGCGATGTCGATGATGATGATCCCGCCGTTCATGCACGGCGCTGCCCAGTGGGCCGCGTTCAACGCGATCACGATGGGCGGTCGCGTGGTCATCCCCGACGACGTCGAACGTCTGCGCCCCGCCGACGTGCTGCGGCTCGCCGAACGCGAGCGGGTACTGAGCATCCCCGTGGTCGGTGATGCGATCGCGCGCCCGCTGCTCGACGAGATCGAGTCCGGCGACTACGACCTCTCCGGCCTGTTCACGATCACCAACGGCGGCGCGGCGCTGTCGCCGACCGTGCGGGACCGCATCCTCGCCGCGCTGCCGCACGTCATGCTGCTCGACGCCGTCGGCGCGTCCGAGTCGGGCGCCCAGATGAGCACCTTCACCAGCGCGGGAGCCGAGACGAAGGCCGCGACGTTCACGCCGCAGTCCGACACGGCCGTCGTCTCCGCCGACCTCGACCGCGTGCTGTCCCCCGGCGAGGGGCAGGGCTGGCTGGCGCGCCGCGACCTCATCCCGCTCGGTTATCTGGGCGACGAGGCGAAGACCGCGCGCACGTTCCCCACGATCGACGGAGTGCGATGGTCGGTGCCCGGCGACCGGGCCAACGTGCTCGACGACGGACGCATCGAACTGCTCGGCCGTGACTCGGTCACCATCAACTCCGGCGGCGAGAAGATCTTCGTCGAGGAGGTCGAGCGCGCGATCGCCGCCCACCCGGGCGTCTACGACGTCGTGGTCGTGGGTCGACCGTCCGAACGCTGGGGCAGCGAGGTCGTGGCCATCGTTCAACTCGCCGAGGGCGCGGCAGCCACCGACGAGGAACTCGTCGAGGTGTGCGGGAAGTCGATCGCGCGCTACAAGGTGCCGAAGGCCTTCATCCGCACCGCGAAGGTCGTGCGGTCCCCCGCAGGCAAGGCCGACTACCGCTGGGCCAAGGAACTCGCGGCCGAAGGCGTCAGGTCGGAGTAGCCGGCGAGGTATGCCGTGGTCCGGTTGCGGAACGTCTCGATCGGCGCGACCGGCTCCGATGAGCCCAACGCGGCGAGTGCCTGCGCCTTGAACGCGCACGCCGCGCCGCTGAGGACGTGCTCGACCGGCCGCGCGCCCGTGTCGGCGCCGGCTGGCCACGAGTCGCCCCACAGCGTCACTTCGGTGAGGCCGCGCTTCAGTGCCCGCAGCACGCCGTCGCGGACCTCCGGGTTGGCGGCGACGACGCCAGCCGAGACAGCCAATGCGAGTGCCCGCCGTGGGGCGGATGCATCGTGGTCGGGTTCCTGGAGTTGGGTGTTCAGGCCGAGAATCTTCAGGGGGCGGACGTCGCCGCCTGCGGTGAGGACGACGGTGACGTCCCATCCGCCCATCGCGCGGTCGAACAGCCATCCGCCCGCGGACCGCACGACGTCGGCGACGTCGCATGCCGTGACTCGCAGCTCGTACTTGCCGGGTCCGCCCGAAGCCACCCTGGGCCTGGCGGCACGCGAATTGCGCACCGCGCCACCGTCACCGTCGTGGGTCTCAAACGACTGAGCACTCATGACATTCCACCTTCGAGTGTTCTGTTGCGGATTCTGGGGCCAGCCCCGGCCTACCGAAGAGCGTGACACTTTTACATTGATCTGTAAAGTACCGTTACTGCTCTGAGCCGCCTCACTCGAAGTGCGTGCGGATGCCTGCCAGCATCTCGACGTGTGCAGCGACTGCCTGCCTTACGGTCACCGCCGCCAACGGGCGGGGCGTCTGGATCCGGAGCCGTTCGGTGATGCGCGTGCCATCCCCCACCCCGATGAAGGACACCACTCCGTCCAGCGTGACGCGGGGGAACTGTCGCGCCTCGGTCCGAACGTCGCCGTGCACCGGGACCCACAGCCGCGCGGTGTAGGCGATGCCCAACGTGAACGGCCCGAGGGGGATGCGATCGCGGACCCGGTAGGTCTGGGCATAGCCATCGGCAGTGTCGGTGCGCGCGGTGGACTGCACCGAGACCACCAGCGGGTGGACGTGCTTGATGTTGTCGAGGTCGACGTAGAAGGCCCGGACCACGTCGGGCGGCGCAGGCACCACGTCACTGACGGTGCGCTCCGCGCCGGCGATCCACCAGCTGTTTCCGGAGTTCACCAGGCGAATGTAGCGGTAGCTTGGCGATATGGCGGACGGGCAGGCCGGTGTCGGCCTCGACACACAGTTCTCGCACGTGGTGATCGCAGTCAGCGACATGGACCGCGCGCTCGCCTTCTATCGCGACGTGCTCGGCATGGACATCGTCTTCGATCAGGAGTTCACGGGCGATCCGTTCACTGGGCGCGCCGTCGGCGGTTTGGTGGGAGGTGCCAGCATCGAACTGCTGTATGCCCCGACGCAGGTTTCCGACGAGCGCACCGGCAGCTCGTACAAACCCGTTGGCATGCAAGTACTTTCGTTCTCCGTGCCGGACCTGGACCAAGCTTACGCGGCACTGGAAGCCGCCGTCGGGGATCGCGTCCAGCAGCCGTTCGACGTCGAGGACGTGCGGATGTTCTTCGTCACCGACCCCGACGGCACGGTGCTCGAATTCGTCGAATTTCCGGGTGGTGCACGCAATCCCGCTGAACTGCACCGCGTCGTTCCCGATGGCGAAGCGTGAAACCGGCTTGCACCGCTGAGCATTTCGCACGCGCCACGCTCAAAGACATTGGTATCGAATCGATTTGACTAAGCATTGTCGGGGATGCCTAGCCCGCGAGCGTGCGGATTCGTACGCCGCGACGGCGTGTCGCGTACGACACCGCACATTCGTCCACCGTGGGCCTTCAACCGCTCGGATTCGGCCGTATCCATGCCTGATTCGGCATGTTTCGAGCGATTCAGCCAAGCCACCTCGGATTTGGCCCTGCTGTATCGATTCAGTTCAAGTGTCACTCGTCGCTCGTGTGCACGTTTGGCAACGGCAGACCCACGCACGATGCCATCGCGTGATGGCCATCCGAACGCTTCGCCTGACCTGCGAAGAAAGCAGGTGTGAGCTGGTGTTTCAACGTAATTCGCGGTTCGCTTGATGAAAGTGATTCTGGCGCAGCAACCCTGCTTTGACTGACAAAGTCCTGTACGCGAGAAGGCCAGTCGCCCAACGAGTTTTGTCGATCACGTCAAGTCGTTCTTGAAACGTGATGGCCGCCACATATTTTGGCTTCGAGCAAATTCCATTGCTAGTGTCCGGCCGCATGATTGGAATTGCGACTGCAACGCTGTTCACACTCGTAAACCAGGTTTCGGGTACCCCCTACGTTTCGGGCGGTGACTCGGCGCACGGAACGGACTGCTCGGGTCTCGCGTCCTGGGTGGCCAATGCAGCCACGGGCAGGCCGATCTACGGCGACAGGTTCCACACGGGGAACGAGGAGTCCGCCCTCCTGGCTCGCGGCTTCAAGTACGGCACCGCACCCGGCGCCCTGGTGATCGGCTGGAACTCCGGCCACACCGCCGTGACGCTGCCCGACGGCACTCCCGTGTCCAGTGGCGAGGGCGGCCGTGGCGTCAAGGTCGGCGGTGGTGGCGCCTTCCAGCCTCAGTTCACCCATCACATGTACCTGCCGGTGGCGCCTGAGGCCCTCGACGCGCCGCCCGCCGACGCGCCTCCCCCGCCGTTCGATCCGTTCGCGCCGCCGCCCCCGCCGCCCGCGGATCCGTTCGCCCCGCCTCCTCCGCCCGCCGACGTCGTCACCGTGGGATTCGAGGCGCCTGCGCCGGAGGCCGGCCCCGGCGCTCCCGAGCCGGGCCTGGAGCTTCCTCCTGCGCCGCCTGAGGAGATTCCCGCGCCCGCGCCCGAGCTGGTGCCCATGCCGCCCCCAGAGGCGATCTAGACCCTCTTCCACGGCGGTCCGAGCGCGACCGCCCGAACACCGATTCGATGCCGTGTGCACCTCGTGCACACGGCATCGGTCGTTTCAGCGTCGGTTCGGGCAGCGACACCGCCGTGCGATCCGTTCACTTCGACTCACCACGATTGCAAATCTGGGCGGCCCGAGCCCGGTGGCGCATTGCCCGTCTTCGCCGGGGTTTGGGCTGGTCCGCCCGGGGTGCGGGCGGCGCAATGTCGGAGCGTCGAGATGGCCGCGCCCGACGCCGTCAGGAGGTGTGTGGGAACGGTCTTAACGTGATTGACCAGCCCACATAGACCACCGACGACGAGGAGGGACGTGACTTCCGCGGACCCCACGCCCATCCGCCGTCCGCGCGCGGATCAGGCCCGCCTAGTCGCCGACGTACTCCGCCACCAGATCCACGCGGGCGGCTATCCCGACGGCCTGCCCGCAGAAGGCGAGCTGGCCTCCGAGTTCTTCGTGTCGCGCAACACCGTCCGCGAGGCGCTCGCCGCATTGAAGAACGAGGGCCTCATCGGCCGCGGACCGAAGGTCGGCACTCACGTCGCCGTCCGTAAGTACGACCACGGCCTCGATGCGCTCGTCGGCCTCAAGGCCACCTTCAAGGGATACGGCGAGATACGCAACGAGGTGCGCGCCGCCATGGCGGTGGCCGCTCCCCCCGCGGTGGCCAACCGCCTCGCGCTGCGCCCCGGCGAACAGGTCGTCTTCGTCGAGCGCCTCCGCTTCCTTGGCGATCTGCCGGTGAGCCTCGACATGACCTATCTGGCACCCGACATCGGTGCGGCGGTCCTCGAGCACGCGTTGGAGACCAACGACATCTTCGCCCTCATCGAGGAAGCCACCGGCACGCGCCTCGGCACCGCGGGCCTGGCCGTCGAAGCCGTCGCGGCGGACGCACATACCGCGGCACTCCTACAGGTTCCCGACGGCTCCGCGGTGCTGCTGATGGAACGACTCACTCACCTCGACGACGGCAGGCCCGTCGACCTCGAGTACATCCGAATGCGCGGCGACCGAATCACGCTGCGCGGCAACTTGATGAGAGGTTCTTCATGACGCTGGTCAATCAACGGGTCGACGTCCCGGTCACCATCGACGAATCGCTGTGCATCGAGGGTTGCACGCTGTGCGTCGAGATCTGCCCGTTGGACTCGCTCGCGATCAACCCCGAAAACGGCAAGGCGTTCATGCACGTCGACGAGTGCTGGTACTGCGGGCCCTGCGCGGCGCGCTGTCCCACCGGCGCCGTCACGGTCAACATGCCCTATCTCCTCCGCTGATCTCAGGAACATTCATGAAACGCATACTTGCCGCGCTCCTGACTGCCGTCACCGCCGGTTCCTTGGCCGCGTGCTCACTGGACTCGACGTCGCAGTCGGCAGACACCATCGACGTCGTCATCGGCTACCAGTCCAAGACCATCAACACCGTCACCGCCGGAACGCTGCTGCGCGCCAAGGGATTCCTGGAGAAGCGGCTCGGTGACATCGGCAAGTCCACGGGCAAGACGTACAACGTCCAGTGGCAGGACTACGACACCGGCGCCCCGATCACTGCTCAGATGGTCGCCGAGAAGATCGACATCGGTTCGATGGGCGACTACCCGTTGCTCATCAACGGCTCGAAGACGCAGTCGAACGAACGGGCCCGCACCGAGTTCGTCTCCGTCACCGGATACAGCCCGACCGGCTCCCTCAACATGGTCGTCGTGCCGCCCAACTCGCCGATCCGCACCATCGCCGACCTCAAGGGCGCGAAGGTTTCCGCCAGCGTCGGCTCCGCCGGTCACGGCACGCTCGTCCGCGCACTCGACAATGCGGGCATCGACCCCGCCAAGGGCGTCGAGGTGCTGAATCAACAGCCGCAGGTCGGCGCGTCGGCACTGGAATCCGGTCAGGCGCAGGCACTCTCGCAGTTCGTCGCGTGGCCGGGTCTGCTGGTGTTCCAGAACAAGGCCAAGCTGCTCTACGACGGCGCCGAGGGCAACTATCCCACCTTCCACGGCGTCGTCGTGCGCCGGGAGTACGCGAGTCAACATCCCGAGGTGCTCGACGCGTTCCTGCAGGCGCAACTGGACGCCACGGACTTCCTCAACCAGAACCCGCTCGAGTCCGCGAAGCTCGTCGCCGACGGCAGCGGGCTGCCGCAGGAGGTCGTGTACCTCTACAACGGCCCGGGTGGCACCAGATTCGACACCACGCTGAAACCCTCACTGATACAAGCGTTCAAGGGCGACGTGCCGTACCTGAAGTCGATCGGTGACTTCGCCGACCTCGACATCGACGGCTTCGTCTCCGACGCCGCGATACGCAAGGCCTTCACCGAGCGGAGTCAGGATTACGACGCCGCGCTGAACTCGGCCACCAACCCATCGGCGATCAAGGGCCAGGACCCGGTCTGCAACGTTGCCGTGACCGATCCGAAGCTGGCAGGCGAACTTTGGCTCGACGGCAAGGACGCCACCCAGCCCGCCGCCAACCCGGGCTGCCTGCTGCGCGCGATTCGCGAAGCGACCGCACGCGGCGAACGCGTGCGCGCCGCCTACGTCCCCGACACCGAATTCGGCACGCGGTGGTTCGCCGACAAGTCGATCTGGGTCAGCGACGGCCGCAACCAGCTGCCGTTCGGCACCCTCGCGGGCGCCGAGCGCTACACCGGCGCGCACCCGGGTTCCACCGTCGTCGACTACCAGCAGGCACTGGCTGGTGCGGTGTGACCGCCCCTCCCGCGGTCCTGACCGCCGACGCACCCATCGTCGCCGCACCGAGCACACCGGTTCCTCGGACCGCACGCCCGTCCTGGCATGCGTGGGCCGTGCGCACCGCCTCGGTACTCGCGGCCATCGGACTGTGGCAGCTGTTGACCGCCAACCACGTTCGGCTCTGGCTGCGGTTCGACAACCTGCCGACGGTGACCGAGATCGTCGCGGCGTTCGGCCATCGACTGGGTACCGACGACTACTGGCTTGACCTCGGCCAGTCGCTGATCCGGATCCTCACCGGTTTCGCGATCGCCGCCGTGGCCGGGGTGGTCAGCGGCATCCTGCTGGGCCGATCGAATGCGTTCGCCAACGTGGTCGGCCCGCTGGCCGAGTTGGCCCGTCCGATCCCGGCGATCGCCATCGTGCCCGTGGCGATCCTGCTGTTCCCGTCCGATGAGGCGGGCATCGTGTTCATCACGTTTCTGGCCGCCTACTTTCCGATCATGGTCAGCACGCGGCACGCGGTACGGGCGCTGCCGACCATCTGGGAGGACTCGGTGCGCACGCTCGGCGGTGGACGACTGGACGTGCTGGTGCGCGTCGTCCTTCCAGGAATCCTGCCCGGCGTGTTCGGCGGACTTTCCGTCGGCATCGGCGTCGCATGGATCTGCGTCGTCTCCGCGGAGATGATCTCGGGCCGGCTCGGCGTCGGGTATCGCACCTGGCAGGCCTACACCGTCCTGGCCTACCCAGACGTGTTCGTCGGCATCATCACGATCGGCGTGCTGGGCTTCGCCACCTCCGCAGCCGTCGAACTGATCGGCCGCCGCGTCACCCGCTGGCTGCCGCGCGGCGAGGAGAAGACGCGATGAGCAGCACCGGCATGACCCTCGAATTGCACGACGTCACACTGAGTTACGGCGGTGCGCCGGTGGTCGACGGGCTCGGGCTCACCGTGCGGCCCGGCGAGATCCTCGTGCTCACCGGACCCTCGGGATGCGGGAAGTCGACCGTGCTGCGCGCGCTGGCCGGACTCTTGCGCCCCGACGCGGGCCACATCAGCGCCGACGGCGACCGCGTCACCACTACGTCACGCGACCGCGCAATGGTGTTCCAGGACAACGCTCTGCTGCCGTGGCGCACCGTCCGATCCAACGTCGAGCTCGCCCTGAAGCTCGCCGGTCGCCCGCGCCAGGGCCGCCGCGAGGAAGCGCTGCGCTGGATCGCCGACGTCGGCCTGACGGGCTTCGAGGACTATCTTCCCAAGAGCCTGTCCGGAGGGATGCGGCAGCGCGTCCAGCTGGCCCGTGGGCTGGCCGGCGCGCCGCGCGCAGTGATGATGGACGAGCCGTTCGGCGCCCTCGACACGCAGACCCGGGCGAGCATGCAGCGCCTGCTCATCGACACCTGGCGCGCGCACCCCACGACGGTCGTGTTCGTCACGCACGACGTCGACGAGGCGGTGCTCATCGGCGATCGGATCGCGGTGCTGGGCCGCGCAGGCCAGCCGTTGCGTGCCCTTCTGGAGGTGCCGGAACCGCGCGCGATCACCGATCGCAGCGCATTGCGTGCCGAAGTAATTGCCGCCCTTGATCATTCGGAGCTAGTGAACTGATGGACATTCCCGACCTGGCAGACGCCGTCCGCCTCGACTGTGACGTACTGGTGATCGGCGGCGGCACCGCGGGGACCATGGCCGCACTGACCGCCGCCGAGAACGGCGCCCAGGTACTGCTTCTCGAGAAGGCGCACGTGCGGCACTCCGGTGCACTGGCGATGGGCATGGACGGCGTCAACAATGCCGTCATTCCCGGCAAGGCCACGCCAGAGGACTACGTCGCCGAGATCACCCGCGCCAACGACGGAATCGTCAACCAGCGCACCATCTATCAGACCGCCACCCGCGGCTTCGCGATGGTGCAGCGACTGGAGCGCTACGGCGTGAAGTTCGAGAAGGACGAGCACGGTGAATATGCCGTGCGCCGCGTGCACCGCTCCGGCTCCTACGTGTTGCCCATGCCCGAGGGCAAGGATGTCAAGAAGGCGCTCTACCGGGTCCTGCGGCAACGGGCGATGCGCGAGAAGATCCGCATCGAGAACCGCCTCGTTCCCGTCCGGGTGCTCACCGACGATGACGGACGGGCCGTGGGCGCCGCCGGGCTCAACAGCCGCACTGGCGAGTTCGTCGTGGTCGGCGCGAAGGCGGTGATCCTGGCGACCGGTCCGTGCGGGCGCCTCGGCCTGCCCGCGTCGGGTTACCTGTACGGCACGTACGAGAACCCGACCAACGCGGGTGATGGCTACTCCATGGCGTACCACGCCGGCGCGGAGCTGTCGGGAATCGAGTGCTTCCAGATCAACCCGTTGATCAAGGACTACAACGGCCCTGCGTGCGCGTACGTGGCCAATCCCTTTGGCGGCTATCAGGTCAACGCGGAGGGCGAACGCTTCGTCGACTCCGACTACTGGTCGGGTCAGATGATGTCGGAGGTCAAGCGGGAGATCGAGTCGGCCCGTGGACCCATCTACCTCAAGGTCAGCCATCTGCCCGACGAGACGCTGTCCGCGCTCGAGAACATCCTGCACACCACGGAACGGCCCACCCGTGGCACGTTCCACGCCAACCGAGGCCACGACTACCGCACCCACGACGTCGAGATGCACATCTCCGAAATCGGGCTCTGCAGTGGACATTCCGCGTCGGGCGTGTGGGTCGACGAACACGCCCGCACCACCGTCCCGGGGCTGTACGCGGCGGGCGACCTGGCGTGCGTTCCGCACAACTACATGATCGGCGCGTTCGTCTACGGCGAGCTCGCGGGCCAGGACGCGGCGGCGACGCTCGCCGACGTCCCAGCGCCCCAGTCACTTCCGGACGACCAGATCGCGGCCGCACACGAACTGATCTACCGACCGCTGCGCCATCCCGACGGTCCGCCGCAGCCACAGGTCGAATACAAGCTGCGCCGCTTCGTCAACGACTACGTGGCACCGCCGAAGACCGCGACGAAGCTGTCCATCGCGGTGCAGACGTTCGACCGCATGCGGGACGAGGTCGCAGGCATCGGCGCATCGACGCCGCACGAGTTGATGCGGGCAGTGGAGGTGTCGTTCATCCGCGACTGCGCGGAGATGGCCGCCCGGTCGTCGCTGACCCGCACGGAATCGCGGTGGGGCCTCTACCACGATCGCTCGGACCTACCCGAGCGCGACGACGAGAACTGGCGCTATCACCTCAACCTGCGCAAGGACGCCGAAGGATCGATGGTGTTCCTGAAGCGGCCGGTGGCACCGTACTTCGTGCCGGTGCCCGGGCTCGACGGCATTCCCACCGACGGCGCGGCGACCATCCCGGTTGAGCAACCAGGACTCGTCGGCGGGCAGGCGCCGGCCACCGACCGGACCCGAGTCGACGCGACCACCGCGACACAACCTCCCTCGCCACGCATCGCCGCGGTACTGGCCCTGGAATCTCCCACCGTCGACGACCTGTCGCCGTTCCTGACCGATCCGGATGCCGGCGTGCGACGCACCGCGGTGGACGTCCTCACCGAGCACCTGCCCGACGACTACGGGTCAGCCCTGCTGGCGGCCATGGACGACAAGGATGCAGCAGTCCGTGCGGCGGCCGCCGACGGGGTGCGTGAACTGGTGGAGGTGCTGCCCGATCCCGCAGCGGCGCAACCACTCCTGGGCTCCCCCGACCCCGTGGTGCGTGCGGCCACCGTCTACCTACTCAGTTCACGCCGGGTCGGTGCAGCTGCGCACTTCCGTCGCATGCTCGAGGACCCGGACCACCGGGTCCGCATCGAAGCGGTCCGCGCGCTGGTGTCCGTCGACGACGCCGACGGGGTGAGCGCCGCCCGGTCCGACGACAATCGGGAGGTACGCATCGCCGTAGCCACCGCTCTTGGCACCCTCGGCGAGGGAGCTGCCGCCATCCGCACGTTGATCGCCGATCCGGATCCGTTGGTGCGCGCCGCTGCGCTGTCCGCGCTCGGCACCGGCGCGTTTCCCGAGACGGACCTGGCGGCAATCGAGCGCGGACTGGCGGAATCGGCATGGCAGGTTCGCCAGGGCGCCGTCCGCGCGCTGGCCGGCGTCGGAACGGCAGTTGCCGTAGCGCCGTTGACCCGTGCGTTGCGCGACCCGCACCTCGACGTGCGCAAGGCGGCCGTCCTGAGCCTGACCCGGTGGGCGCCCACCGACGTCGCCGCCCGCGAGGCGCTGCATGCGGCGCTCGAGGACGTCGACGCCGACGTGCGGGCGTACGCGCGGCAGGCCTTGGCCACCGTCGTGGAGGCCAGTGGCGTGGGTGCATGACCGCTCGTGTGAGCGATTGCCACCACGCATAGTGAAACTGGCTCGCGGTCCCCGGGATTCGTCGGCGCCCTTGTAGGATCAGCCCGTGGTCGACCCCTCCGCCAAGAACGCCATGAGCTTGCGCGAACGGAAGAAGCAACGCACGCGCCGCATGCTGATCGACGCGGCGGTCGACCTCTGCCTGCGGCAGGGCTACGAGGCAACCACCATCGAGCAGATCGCCTCGGCCGCCGATATCTCGACGCGGACCTTCAGTCGCTACTTCGCCACCAAGGATGCGGTGTTCATCGCCGTCCTCGACGACTTCGCCGACGAGATCGTCGCGGAACTGACCACGCAGCCATGGGATCTGGGTCCGCTGGAGGCCCTGCGAGCTGCGCACGTGGCGGTGTTGGAACGGCTGAGCAAGCGGCCGCTGGAGCGAATGTCCGCCGAACGTTTCGCGATGATGATGCGGATCGTCTACTCCCACGACACGCTGCGCCAGGCGGCCATCGACTACCGCAGCCCGGCCACGATGGAACTCCTGGCCGCGCACATGGGCGTCCCCGTCGACGACGGCAGGTTGAATCTGGCCATCGCCCTGTTTTCGACGACCATCGTCAACGCATGCAGCGACCTGATCGCCGAACCCGGCGTCCGCCCGCGGCCCGAAGCCGTCATGGATCGGCTCGACGACGCCCTCGGCCAGGTGGCTGACTTCACGGCCAAACTGAACGTGCGCTGACGCCCAGGCGCTACGACTTGCGCATTCGGGCGCCCGCCACGGCGATGGCGACGCCGACGAGCGCGATGATCGGGCCGAGAACCGACCACATGGTGGTGTTGCTCATCGGGCTTCCGCCGACCGCGCCGAACCCTTGCAGCGCGAACAACAGGCCGAACAACGCAACGATGACACCCAGCACCACGACGGCGATCCGCATGACTCGACAGTAACCGCATGCACGGCAATGCCTGATGCGCGGCGCCTCGCGCTGCCATGATGATCGATGGCTCAGTCATCCGCAGGAGTGCCCGTGCCACGTCGACTCGGCCACGACGATCACGTCATCGAGTTGGCGGACGGGCGGGCGATGGGCTTTGCACAGTACGGCCGGCCGGATGGACGGGTCGTCGTCAACGCGCACGGTGGCATGGCCTGCCGCCTCGACGTCGCGGCCGCCGCAACGACTGCCGACGAATGCGGGATTCGATTGATCTCACCGGATCGGCCTGGCATCGGGCTGTCCGATCCGCGGCCGAACCGCACGCTCTCGGACTGGGCGCACGACGCCGGTGAGTTGATGGACCAGCTGGGCGTCGAGGAGTTCGCGGTGATGGGATGGTCGATGGGCGGGCAGTACGCCGCCGCACTCGGTCACGTCTGGCCGTCGCGCGTGACGCGTGTGGCGATCATCGCCGGCGCCTTGCCGCTGACCGATCCGCTGGCCTTCGATCGGCTTCCGTCGATGGATCGCGTCTTCACCCGGCTGTCGCAACGTGTTCCGTGGCTCGCTCGGCAGATCTTCCGAACGATGGGGTTCGCCGCCCGGTCCGCACCAAACCTGTACGGCCGCTTGGCCGCCCGCGATCTCGGCGACGCCGACGGCGCGGTGCTGCGCGATGAAGGCCTCGACACGTTCGCAGCGATGTCGCGGGAAGCGCTTCGGCGCCCCGCGGGCGTCGTCGAGGAATACCGGGCGTGGATGCGGCCGTGGGGTTTCGCCCCCGCCGATCTTCGGGTTCCGGTCGACGTCTGGGCAGGAACCGAAGACCAACTGGTCGACGCCTCGTGGCCCGCCAAACTCGCGGGGCAGATCCCCGGTGCGACGTTGAACCTGCGTAGTGGCGGGCACTTCATGGCACACCTGTACTACCGCGAGATCTTCGAGACCCTGATTCCGCGAGATTGAACTCACGCAACCAGCTACTCGAACTTCTTTTCGCTGGCTCCAATCTCGCGGGTCGCCATCGTCTCCCACACCTCGTCGACTGGGGCAGCCCAGTCCCGCCGCAAGACCTCCCTGTGAGGTGGCTGAATCTGGTATGACTAAGCCCGACGCGACGTCGTAGGGAGGAGTTCCGCCGAAGTGCCCAACTGGCGTGGACACGACGCCGTGAGCGCTCCCACCAGCGAGCCCGTCGATCCGACCGAGCAGCCGCGGCGTACCGGCCTGGCGAAGTGGATCCGCCGGTTGGCGGTCCCGATCATCATCGGTTGGATCCTGCTCGTCGCGCTGCTGAACGTCACCGTCCCACAGCTCGAAGTGGTCGGTCAGATGCGGTCGGTCTCGATGAGCCCGAATGAAGCGCCGTCCGTCATCGCGATGAAGCGCGTCGGCACGGTCTTCGAAGAGTTCAAGTCCGACAGCTCGGCCATGATCGTGCTGGAGGGCGAGCAACCGCTCGGCGACGACGCGCATCGCTTTTACGACGAGCTCGTCGACCGGCTCGAGGCCGACACGAAGTACGTCGAGCACGTCCAGGACTTCTGGGGCGATCCGCTGACTGAAGCCGGCGCGCAGAGCGACGACGGCAAGGCGACGTACGTCCAGGTGTACTTGGCCGGCAATCAGGGTGAAGCCCTGGCCAACGAGTCGGTGGCGGCCCTGCAGGAGCTGGTCGCCGGCCTTCCTCCCCCACCGGGGGTCAAGGTCTTCGTCACGGGCGGGTCGGCGCTGGCGGCCGACCAGCAGATCGCAGGCGATCGCAGCGTCCAGATCATCGAGCTGGCGACGTTCGCCGTCATCATCACGATGCTGCTGCTCGTCTACCGGTCGATCGTCACCGTCGTCATCGTGCTGCTCATGGTGTTCCTCGGCCTGTCGGCGTCGCGCGGCGCGGTGGCGTTCCTCGGCTACCACGAACTCATCGGGCTCTCCACCTTTGCGACGAACCTTCTGGTCACGCTCGCCATCGCCGCCGCCACCGACTACGCGATCTTCCTCGTGGGGCGCTACCAGGAAGCCCGCACCGTAGGCGAGGACCGCGAGTCGGCGTTCTACACGATGTTCCACGGCACCGCCCACGTGGTGCTGGGCTCGGGGATGACGATCGCCGGTGCGACGTACTGTCTTTCGTTCACCCGGCTGCCGTACTTCCAGTCCCTGGGCGTCCCGCTGGCAGTCGGCATGACGGTGGCGGTGTTGGTGGCCCTGACGTTGGGGCCCGCGGTGATCACGGTCGCCAGCCGATTCGGGTTGCTGGAACCCAAGCGCGCCATGCGAATCCGCGGCTGGCGGCGGTTGGGCGCCGCGGTGGTGCGGTGGCCCGGCGCGGTGCTGGTGGCGACGATCGCACTGTCTCTCGTCGGGTTGGTCACCCTGCCCGGCTACTCACCCAATTACAACGACCGCAACTACCTTCCCGCCGACCTGCCCGCGAACGCGGGATATGCAGCGGCCGAACGCCATTTCTCCGTCGCCAGGATGAACCCGGAACTGCTCCTCATCGAAGGCGACCGCGACCTCCGCAACGCGGCGGACTTCCTGGTCATCGACAAGATCGCCAAGGCCGTCTTCCGGGTGCCCGGCATCGGAAGCGTCCAGGCGATCACGCGTCCGGGTGGCAAACCGATCGAGTTCAGCACGATCCCCGCCCAGATGAGCATGGGCGGCGTCAACCAGACCATGAACCGCAAGTACATGCAGGACCGTATGGACGACATGCTGGTGCAGGCCGACGACATGCAGAGCACCATCGACACGATGACCGAGATGATCGCGTTGATGGAGGAGATGAGCGCGACGACGCACAGCATGGTCGGCAGGACCCGGAACATGGCCGTAGACATCGCCGAATTACGGGACCACATCTCAGATTTCGACGACTTCTTCCGCCCGATTCGGAACTACTTCTACTGGGAACCGCACTGCTACGACATCCCGGTGTGCTGGTCGATGCGGTCGATCTTCGACACGCTCGACGGCATCGACACCATGACCGACGACTTCCAGGACATCGTCCCGGACCTGGTGCGGCTCGATGCGTTGATGCCACAGATGGTGGCCTTGATGCCGGAGACCGTCGAGACGATGAAGTCGATGCGGACGATGATGCTGACCATGCATGCCACGCAGGCCGGCATGCAGGATCAGATGGCCGCGATGGACGAGAACTCGACGGCCATGGGCGAGGCGTTCAACGACGCCCTCAACGACGACACGTTCTATCTGCCACCCGAGATCTTCGACAACGCCGAGTTCAAACGCGGGATGGACAGCTTCATCTCACCGAACGGACATGCGGTGCGGTTCATCATCTCTCACGAAGGCGATCCCCTGACCGCCGAGGGCATCGAGCGCATCGACGCGATCAAGCAAGCCGCGAAGGAAGCCATCAAGGGCACGCCTCTGGAAGGTTCGAAGATCTACGTCGGCGGTACCGCCTCGGTCTTCAAGGACATGCAGGAAGGCAACAACTACGACCTGCTGATCGCGGGCATATCGGCGCTGTCGCTGATCTTCATCATCATGTTGCTCATCACCCGCAGCGTGGTCGCGGCGGCCGTCATCGTCGGCACGGTGGTGCTCTCGCTCGGCGCGTCCTTCGGCCTGTCGGTTCTGGTGTGGCAGCACATCCTTGGCGTCGACCTGCACTTCATGGTGATGGCGATGGCGGTGATCATCCTGTTGGCCGTCGGTGCGGACTACAACCTGCTGTTGGTGGCACGCCTGAAGGAGGAGATCCACGCCGGGGTCAACACCGGGATCATCCGCGCCATGGGCGGCACCGGTTCCGTCGTCACCGCTGCGGGCCTGGTGTTCGCGTTGACCATGATGTCGATGGTGGTCAGCGAACTGACCGTGGTCGCCCAGGTGGGTTCCACGATCGGTCTCGGTCTTCTCTTCGACACGTTGGTGATTCGCGCGTTCATGACACCGTCGGTCGCGGCGCTGCTCGGCCGCTGGTTCTGGTGGCCGCAGGTGGTCAGGAACCGGCCGTACCCGGCGGCGTGGCCGAAACCGGTGGCCCCAAGTCAGGGAGCGACGTCGACGTAGACGGGCGTGTAGACGATCCTCTGCATGGTGTCACCGCCACCGGCGGGCACCGTCTCCGTAACGGCCGGCCCTGGGCGGATGGACGTCACGTGGCATGACGACAGCGGCTCCGTGCCGACCTTGTTCAGAATGACCCGATACCCATTGGCTTGCAGCTCTTGAATCGTGGTGATCGCGTTCACCGCGCCAGTCGGGGCTGCCACGGCGAGCGGCGCAGCAGCCAGGGTGACTGCGGTGAGCCCAATCCCCGCGGCGCATCGCAGTAGTGCTGGGAAGGGCACGCGGGACCTGGCTATCGCTTCGTTGAATCGGCGCATTTCGAATTGCCTCACTAGTTGAATTGGTTGTGACGTTGGGAAACACGGAAGGTCCGAGCCACCGAGAAGGCGCACAGTACGACCGTCAACGCTTCCGCGAGCACACTCAGGGCTGCCTGCGGCGCGGGTTCCCAGCCACGTTCGACGAATCCGAAGATTCCCATGGTGCGCGACAACGCGAAGGCCACCAACGAACCCGCAGCAGTCAGGCCCGCCACCGTCTGCAGCCAACGCGGCCCGCCAACGCCGATCAGGATGGCCAGCGCCACGAAGACGCTCGCGTGCACCAGAAACGCCGTCCCGATGGCTGATATGTAGCGGTAGCCGTGCACGTAGAGCTGGGCGTGAATGAGCCCGCTGAGGGCCAACGTGACGCTGACTCCGCACCTGATCGCGACCTCGGCGGCCGGGAACCTTCCGATGAGTGTGGTCATCGCAGCGACTGCTCCTTCAACGCGAGCGCGTCGGCGCCCTTGGTATAGTTGACTTCTCGGATGCCGAGGGCGTCGCGCAGTTTGCCGGCGGGCAGTGTGAGGGGCTTCGGTGCGGGGCCGTCGCCAGGACGGGGCAACGGATAGGCGGTGGTGGTGCCGCTGTAGAAGGTGATGTTGCCGTCGGTCTTGGTAAACAGTTGGTGCACATGCCCGTTGAGGCAGGTGACTGACGAGAACCGACGCAGGTAGCTCAGAGCCTTGGCGGCGTCGTCGGTTCCCCACCCCCAGTCCGGGTACATCGCGAACAGCGGTATGTGGCTGAACACCACGATGGGCGTTTCGCTCGGCAGTGGTGCGACGTCCTTCTGGATGAACTCGAGCTGATCAACACCGAGATGACCGAGCTTCTTCAGGTTCAGCGTGTTCACCAAGGCGATGACATGGACTCCCGCGGTGTCGAAGCTGTACCAGCCGTCGCCCCGCGTGCCAGCACCGAACGCCTGCAAGTACTTCTGCCCGCCGTCGTCGATCGAGTCGTGCTCACCGGGCACGGTGAAGACGTGCGGCGTCTTCAAACCGGTCATCATCTGCTTGACCTGATCGAACTGCTCCGGGGTGGCCAGGTGCGTGAGGTCGCCGGTATGAATCACGAAGTCCGGGACGAAGCCCAGATTGTTGATCTGGTCGATCGCGTCGCTGAACGTCTCGGTGACGTTGGCGTTGGCGGTACCCGTGAAACCGATGTGGCTGTCGCTGATTTGGGCGAACCGCAGAGTCGGCCGTGCCGGCTGGGTAGCGACCGCCGAACCGGCCACGTGCGAGATCACTTCTCCGCCCGCCACGGTCAGCACCACGGCCGCGCCGAACCAGGCCGAGTGCCGCATCAGCTGACGCCGCGTCATTCCACTGGGATCAGGTTCGGCGGTCACTTGCCCACCACCACGGTGCCGTGCATGAAGGGGTGAATGGAGCACACGTAGTCGAACGAGCCCGCGTTGGTGAACGTGAACGAATAAGTGCCGCCAGTGCCCATCCCGGGTGAGTGGAACGACCCGTCGTCGGCGACGACGGTGTGCGGTTCCTCATCGCCGTTGGTCCAGGTGACGGTGGCGCCGATCGGAATGCTCAGAGTCGCCGGTGCGAACGCAAAGTTGGTGATGTCGACGGCATTTGGGCCACTCGGTGCCGGTGCGGGGCCAGCCGCCGCCGTGCCGTGGTCGGGTGACGCGGCCGTCATGGCCGGCATTCCGGGCATGGCGGACATCCCCGCCATCCCAGGCGTGGTGCCGCCGTCGGCGTTGAACGTCAACGATGGCGGCGCTGTCGCGCTATCGCCATTGGCTGCACAACCGGCGACCAGAAGCGCAGCCACTAGTACGGAAGCCATTGCGACAGCAGGCTTTCGGTGATGATACGAACACTGTCTAGACAAGGGAGCACCTTCCCGTTCTTGGTTTGCAGGTCCAAAGCTGTGGACCGCTCACCAAGAGATAGGGAGGCGGGTTACACCACCAGCGAGTCAGGCCGGTTCGGTGGGCTCAGCCGGTGCGAATACCTGGATGACGCCGTCGGTCTCGCGCACCTCCAGCTTGGGCAACGGCGCAGGCGAGATGGACAGCTGGTGGGTCAGTACCTGGCCCTCCGGCGAGAACGACGTCGAATGGCACGGGCAGCGCAGCCGGCCATCGGGCTTGTCGAACCACAACCGGCAACCCTGGTGCGTACACACTCCCGACACCGCCTCTGGCCGGCCGTCGACACGTCGGACGAATCCGATCACCGACCCCACCTCGAACGGGCGCATCACACCGTCCTCAGTGACCTCGGCGCTCTTGCCGACGGCCTGCCAGCTGCCGTCGTTCGGGGTGAGTTCACCGCCGGCGACCGTGCGATCGGGTGTCTTGTCGTCCCGGATGACCAGCCTGTCCACCGCCACCGCCGCGACCGCGGCAGCGGCCGCCGCGGACGTCACGGCCACTACCTGGCGACGTGTCGCCGTCGGCAGGCTGCGCACGCCGACCGTCGGTGCGACGTCGCTCTCCCCCATCTGCGCCGCGATCCTGCTCTGCAAATCGGAGAGGAACTCTTGGCGCGGCGCGTCGGCGCCCGTCCGTGCGGCCTGCAGGTCGATGGCGGTGCGGATCTGGTCGGCCTCGAAGTCGTCTGGTTCGAACGACTTCGGCCGTCGACCGGCCAAGAGGTCGTCAATGTAGCGGCGCATTCCACGCGCGTTCATCGCTCGCCCTCCTTGTCGACCTGAGCTGCCAAGCGTAAGGCCCGATGCTGCAGCACTTTGGCATTCGCGACGCTGACACCCATTTCCGTAGCTGAGTCCTTGATCGAACGACCGTGCAGGAAGCGCAGTTCGAGGATCCGGCGGAAATTGTCGGGGAGCGCCCGCAGCACCTCGCCCACCCGTTCCGGTGCGGTGCTGATGGCCTGCTCACTGTCGGGAGCGGCCAGCTCCACGTCGTCGATCGTGGTGATCTCCCGGCCGAGCGTCTGACGCCAGTGCGCGGCCAGCACGGTGCGTGCCGTCGCCCGCAGATAAGCGTGAACCTCCGGCATCGACGCGGTGACCCGCAACGGTTTCAGCGCAGCCAGAAACACCTCGGCCGTCAGGTCCTCGGCATCCGCCCGGTTCCCGACGCGCGCGAAGATCGTCCTGTACACCCAGGTCACGTTGTCCTGATAGACCGCATTCCAATCGGCATACCGATCGGGCACCGCCTTGAGGACAGGCGGTGCGTCAGGTTCACGCTCCACCGCCACGAGGTTCATCCGCCTGTTCACATGAAAGTCCGCTCGCCTACATCGTGCGCTCTGACTATCAATAGGGAACCGGGTTACACCCCGAACTCACAGCAACCTCGCAGCAACCTCAGCCGTCAAAGTCGACGCGGACCTCCGGTATGTGTTCGGTCAGCGTCCGAAACCGGCGTTTCGCAATGCGTCGGCCATGGAACCCCCGGGCTGCTTCACCGGTTGGCTGCCAGAGCCCTTGTCGCGATTCGGTTTCCGCCGATCGTCACGGACACGGTCTGGGCCCTTGCGACCGACGTTGCCGGCGCCCTTGCCCTGACCGCGCTGCGGCTTGTCCTCGAGGCGCAGGCTCAAAGCGATCCGCTGCCGGTCCACGTCGACGTCGATGACCTTCACCCGCACGACCTGCCCGGAGTGCACGACCTCGTGCGGGTCGGAGACGAAGCGGTCGGACATCGCGGAGACGTGCACGAGTCCGTCCTGATGCACGCCGACGTCGACGAACGCCCCGAAGGCCGCGACGTTGGTGACGACACCTTCGAGGACCATGCCCACCTTCAGGTCGGCGACCTTTTCGACGCCCGCGGCGAACGTCGCCGTGGTGAACGCCGGCCGGGGATCGCGCCCCGGCTTCTCCAATTCGCCGAGGATGTCGGTCACCGTGGGGATGCCGAACCGGTCGTCGGCGAAGTCGGCGGGGCGAAGCGACCTCAGCGAGCGCTCGTTGCCGATGAGTTCGGTGAGCGTCACGCCCGAGCGGTCCAGGATGCGCCGCACCACCGGGTACGCCTCGGGGTGCACGCCGGACGCGTCGAGGGGGTCGTCACCGCCGGTGATCCGCAGGAAGCCCGCGCATTGTTCGAAAGCCTTGGGGCCCAAACGAGGAACGTCCAACAGTGCCTTGCGCTTGCGGAACGGGCCGGTCTTCTCGCGATGCGCGACGACGGCCTCCGCCAGGGTTTCGGTGATTCCCGAGACCCTGGCGAGCAGCGGCACGGACGCCGTGTTGAGGTCGACGCCCACCGCGTTCACGGCGTCTTCGACGACGGCGTTCAGGCTGCGGGCCAGCGTGCCCGGCGTCACGTCGTGCTGGTACTGCCCGACACCGATCGACTTCGGCTCGATCTTCACGAGTTCGGCCAGCGGATCCTGCAGCCGCCGCGCAATCGACACCGCCCCGCGCAGCGTCACGTCGAGACTCGGCAGCTCGTGCGCCGCGTACGCGGACGCCGAGTACACCGATGCACCGGCCTCGCTCACCATCGCCTTCACGGGCGCCTCGGCGCCGGAGGCTCGGATGTCGGCGATGAGTTCGGCTGCCAGAGCATCGGTTTCGCGCGACGCCGTCCCGTTGCCGATGGCGATCAACTGAACGCCGTGCCGGGCAACCAGCGCCCCGAGGGTCGCCTTGGCGGCATCCCACTGCTGCTGCGGCTGATGCGGGAAGATCGCGCACGTGTCGAGCACCTTGCCGGTGCCGTCGACGACGGCCACCTTGACGCCGGTCCGGAAGCCCGGATCGAGGCCGAGCGTCGTTCGGTTGCCCGCGGGCGCGGCGAGCAGCAGGTCCTTGAGGTTCCTGGCGAACACCGCGACCGCGTCCTCCTCGGCGCGTTGCCGCAGCCGCATGCGGGCGTCGACCGCGGCGGAGACCATCAGCTTGACCCGCCACGCCAGCTTCACGGTGAGCGCGAGCCATGGCGTCGCCGCCGCCGTCGACGTCATGTCGACGCCGAGTGTCTTGGCGACCATGGCCTGGTACACGGCCTCGTCGCCGCCGTCGAGCTTGACGGCGAGGATCTGTTCCTTCTCCCCGCGCATGACGGCGAGCACGCGGTGCGAGGGCATGCTCACCAGCGGCTCGGAGAAGTCGAAGTAGTCGCGGAACTTCTGTGCCGCAGCGCTCTTGCCGACTTCCTCCGATGCGGGCGCCGTCCGCAGCGTCCCGTCGGTCCAGAACTTGTCCCGGACTGCGCCGACGAGTTCGGCGTCCTCTGCCGCGCGCTCGATGAGGATGTGCCGCGCACCGTCGAGCGCGGCGGCGGCCTCGGGGAAGCCCTCGCCGAGGAACTCCGCGGCGGCCTCCTCCGGGACGAGCGTCGGATCGGTGAGGAGGCGATCGGCCAGCGGCTCGAGGCCGGCTTCACGGGCGATCTGCGCCTTGGTCCGCCGCTTCGTCTTGTAGGGCAGATAGATGTCCTCGACGCGCGACTTGGTGTCGGCGGCGAGCAGGGCGTTCCTGAGGTCGTCGGTGAGCTTGCCCTGTTCCTCGATGGAGGCCAGCACGGCGGCGCGACGCTCGTCGAGCTCACGCAGGTAAGTCAGCCGTTCCTCGAGCGTCCGGAGCTGGCCGTCGTCGAGGCTGCCGGTGACCTCTTTGCGGTACCGCGCGATGAACGGAACGGTCGAGCCCTCGTCGAGCAACTTCACTGCGGCGGCCACCTGCGCCTCCCGTACGGCCAGTTCCTCAGCGAGACGGGTGTTTACGGACTTGACGGTCGGGCTTCCAGTCACGCGGTGACCCTACCGAATGCGCCTGACACATCCGCGCAGCCACGGCCGTGGCGAGAAAGGCTCCCAGCGCGGTCCACCCCTCGAACCCGGTCAGGCCGTTCTTGGCCAGCAACACCAGCGCGACGCCCCCGACGCACATCAGCGCGCCGGCAGCGGTCGATCGGGCCCCCGTGGCGCGGGCCGGCGCGTCCCACCACGGCAGCGGGCTGTGCTCGAGCGGTGAGAGCAGCTGGAAGGCCACGGCCATGACGCCCGCGAACACCAGCGCCCGCAGGGCGAGCAGGCCCCAGAAGTTCGGCGCTGTCACGTCGTACGCGTCGAGGCCGACGGCGTGCAGGCAGAACGCGGCGACCGCGATCGCCGGGACGTGCCACAGGTAGAGCGTCATCGCTCCCCCGTTACCGACCGCGACGACGCGCCACACGCGCGGCCTCGCCGCCCACCGCCGGATCGGGCCCGCCGCTGCCACGAACGCGCACGGCATCCAGGTGCAGTGCAGCGCGAGCAGCAGCGTCGGGGGCGACACGTTGGAAATCCGCTCGACGCCCGTGACCACCAGGGCGACCTCGTACGTGCCAGTCACGGCGAGCACCACCTGCGCGGTGAACGCCGCCGCGGCGACGCCGAGCGCCACACGCGGACCGAGCAGCTTGCGTGCGTAGGCGACCCCGATCACGACCGGGATCAGCCAGACGACCACGAAGTTGGCGGACCCCGACGTGGGCGTTCCGACGGCGACGCGAATGCCGTCGAACGCCGCCGAGGCCACCAGGAGGGAGGCGACGACTACTGCCACGCCGCGCCCCGAGCGCAGCCGCGTCAACGCCGGCACGAAGGCCAGCACCACCAGGTACACCCCGAGGAACCACAGCAGCGCGACGCACTCGCGGCCCAGCCCCACCGCGGCCTGCGCTCCGAGGGTCATCCGCACCACCGCCAGGCCGACGACCCATGCCGCGAGGTACCAGAACACCGGCCGGCAGAGCCGCTGTGCGCGGGTGAACAGCCACGTACCCCACGGCGTGCCGCTGCGCCAGCCATAGGCCCCGGCCGCGCCGCCCGCCAGGAAGAACAGCGGCATCACCTGGACGAGCCACGTGACCGGTCTGATCGCGGGAAGCTCGCCGAGCAGGTTGCCGATGTGCAGGCCGTCGGCGTCGATGGTGGCGAGCAGCAGCGCGCAATGCCCGAACATCACCACCACGAGGGCGGCGAGGCGGGCCACGTCGATCGCACGGTCGCGCAGCGGGGCGGTGTCGTCGGCGACCGCGGGTGTACCGGGTCCGGGTTTGGTGAGCGGCATGGGCTCAGCCTGCCGGGCCGCGGGTCGTCGCGGATGAGTAGGACTACGCGTCCAGGACGGCGGGATGGCCTAGATTTCAACCGATGCGTTCCGCACTGGTTCTCTTGGCCGTTCTCGTCAGCGTGCTGGCCGCAGCGCCTGCCGCCGCTGCGCCTCCGCCGATGCCCGACCTGAGTGGTTACACCGTGGTGGCGCCCGAGGCGTTCCTCTCCAATGGCGAGGTCCACTTCCAGACTCCCGACGGGCTGCTGTGCGGCATCCAGCCGAACCGTGGCGCCGCGGGATGCGACGGCCGACTGCCCTCGACGCCCGAGGGCGTCAACGAGATCGTCCTGGCCGCCGACGTCAACGCGCGCGGACTACGTGAAACGGCCAATCCCGGATTCGTGAAGCCGTGGGGTGGCGCCGCCGCGGTGCTGCGCGAAGGCCAGAAGATCGCGTTCGGCGACTTCGAATGTGCGGTGGGCCCCGGGCCGCTCACCGCGTGCACCAAGGGGTCGCCGCCGACGCAGTGGATGGTGGTGTCGCCCAGCCGCACTGCCATCGGTCCCTCGACAGAAGGTCTACCGCAGGGGTTCCCCGATCCCAACGACTTCGTGGTGAGCGACGACACGTACGTCGTCGGCGTCGGCCCGAAGAACCTGTTCCCGGTCTTCACGGTGGACGGCGGCCTGACCTGTTCGATCATCGTCTACAGCGGAGGCGAGGTCGGCTGCAACGGCCCGCTGCCCGGCGTCAGCGGCGGCGAGAACGAGGTCTTCACCCAGATACCGGGGCCCAGTGGAATCCGCCGCACCGACGATCCGAAGTTCAGCACCCCGGCGTACCCCGGGCAGATCCGCCCGCTGCCCGTCGGGCAACGCGTCACCGGCATCGGCTCCACCTGCATGGCCGTCACCGGTGGTGTGGCGTGTTACGGCACTTTCGCCGGCGCTGCGCAGGGCTTCGAAGTGACCCCCGCGGGGACGTCGACGTTCGGTGGGTCAACGCCCCGCTAGGTCTGGTGCTGGCCGTCGATCCGGCATGCTGCCCCGGCCTGTTAATACACGCTGCAACAACCCAATTCAAACCATCGACAGAATCGCCGACACCTACGATGGCAACCATGGACAAGCCGTCCGCCTATCTCCTCGGCTCGCCGCTGAACCACCGCGGATACTGCCAATGCGGATGGTCGGGTAAGCGGCGGTGGCTACGCGGCAGCGCCGTCCTCGACGTCATGGACCACTGCGGGGAATCCGGTCACACCCCTGTGTCGATACCGCCGATCACGCACGGCCGTCTGTCCAGGGCACGGCAGAAGAAGTGACGGCGTCCCACGACCGCGAAGATTGCCCCGAAGCGCGGTACACGCCAGTAAGGTGCTGGTCGTGGGCAGAAACGTGTTAGCCAACGGCCGAGGCCGCTGGTTGGCGTTCGCGGTGTCGATCGCCGTGTCCGCCGGCATGTTCTACGCCCAAAGCACCGACGCCGCCCGCCCCGCCGAGTCGGCAGCAGCAGCGCCCACCAGCCTCCCGAGTTCCGTACCCGCAGGCGCACCCGCCGTGCCCGTGCCCGCGGAGGCGGAGTTGTTGGCCGCGAGCGCTCCGGTCGCGGCGCGCGACTTCCAGTTCGAGCTACCCGCCGGCGTCGCGCCGGAAGGCGGCTTACAGGTCAGGACCATCTGGGTGGCACGGGCCATCAGCGTGATGTTCCCCGAGATCAACACGATCGGCGGATTCCGGCAGGACGCATTGAAGTGGCATCCCAATGGGTTGGCGATCGACGTGATGATCCCGAACTACCACACCGACGAAGGCATCGAACTAGGCAACCAGATCGCCGGATTGGCACTCGCGAACGCGAAACGGTGGGGTGTCATTCACGTCATCTGGAGGCAGGGCTTCTACCCCGGCATCGGCGCACCGAGTTGGACGGCGGATTACGGCAATGAAACCGCCAACCACTACGACCACGTTCACATTGCCACCAGCGGCGGCGGATACCCGACCGGAAACGAAACCTACTACCTGGGATCGATGACCCCGACGCCCAATTGACCGCTGGGCCAAGTGATTATTTCATCGTTGCAAGGTTGTGCCAGAGGCTCTTCAGACTGTCGGTGCCACCGAACAGGGTGGTGAAGTGGGTCGAGTCGATGAGCACGATGTCCCCCGCCCGCTGGCCTCCGGGCGGCATCCAGATCAGCGCGTTGAACTCCGTGTTCCCCGCCTGCGTGAACGGATGCGGCCGGTTCGGGTCGACGCGCTGGCGTCCGAGCACCCGCAACCCGTCACTTTCCGGCGCGGTCAGCTCGTAGTGCGGCAGATGCGGGTGGAAGTTGAACGTCGTGACGTTGTCGAGGAGGCGCGGGGTGTCGAGGTCGCGAATGCCGGTCAGCGGCGCGATTTCCTTGGTGCCCTCGACGACGGCGGGGCGCAGCCCCCAGATGTTGTGCACGGGAACGTCGAGCGCGCGCATCAATGAGCGGGTGTACTGACTGAATCGCTGCTGGCGGGGCACGAGTCGGTCGCCGTGGTGCAAGTACTCGACTTGACGCTGGTCGTAGTCGTCGGTGAAGCCGACATCGTGGTGCGGCGCCAGGAGCAGGCAGGTGCCCTCCCGTTGCAGCCATTCCTTGATCGCCTCGATCTCCTCCGGCGCCGCTTCTTGTTCACCGAGCAGATGGTCGAGGCCGAACACCATCAGTGTGTCGGTGTCGGCGAGCACGCGTTCGTCGATCGGCAGCTTGTATCCGGCTTGGTCGATGCGCTGAAAGACTGCGACCGGGTGCCCGGTGGCCTCCTCGGCCAGTTCCTGGAACGCAAGGGAGGATCGGTGGAATAGTTCCAACGTGCCCGCGATCCCCTGCAGGAAGTTCGCCTCGTCGTACTCCGGCGTTTCGTAGGACGGCCACAAGACATTGCGTACCTCGGTCATGGTGGAGAAGCGATTCTCCATTGAGGCCGGATTCCGTTGCGCCTCCCAGGGATAGCTCCACGTCCAGTAGATGCTGATGCGCCGCCCTCCGGTGTGCTTCCGGGCGGTATGGCTCTGGTTGTACGTGCGTGCGTGCATGGCGATCCTCAATTACCGAGCGTGGCAAGGTGGCGAAGCGCATTCATGCCCGGCAGGAAGAAGTAGGCGCCGCCCCGCAGCGTCGTGAATGCCGGTATCCCCTTGTGCACCTTGCGGATGGGGCGCTTGGGTACGGTGAAATCCAGTGTGCCGTCTTGGCTTCCGCAGATCGGGTCGTGTTCGTTGCCGAGCTCGTGGAATGTCTTGTCGTTGATCCAAACGTTCTGGGCGAACTCGAACTGACGGATCAGATCGGCGCAGATGATGAAGGCGGCGATGCCGCGTTCCACACCGTCGTCGGGCGCATCGTCGGGCAGGGCGGGTCCATAGGTCGCTCCGCGCCGGATCATCCGACGCCGATTCATGTTGTGGGCGGTGTCGCGTGGATTGAGCCTGCGTGCATGGGATCCCAACGGACATGCGTAGCCGAACGGATCCATCTCCTTGTAGTCGAAGTCGTTGCTGCGCATCGGATCCGCACCCAATTCGGGGTCGTCCTTCTCCGGCGCGAGCACCAGCGGCGCGCCACTGCGCCAGCGGCCCATGAACTTGGCGGCCAGCAGTTCCTGCCCCTCCGGGGTGTCGGCGTTCTCGCGCAGGTGGTCGCGGAACGCACCGACGTGCTCCTCGAGCCGCCGGTAGGCCATGTAGCTGCCGTTGCGCGACAAGACCTCTGGCTCGGGCAGATTGGCTACCGGACCGTCTTCGTCCGGATACCCGAGGATGAACTCGCCAGGTTCCAGCGGCGCGCCGGAGCCGGGGGTCGGTTCCTCGCCGGAACCCTTCATCACCGGCTGTGACAATCGATCGCGGAACCCGAAATGGTCGTGGGCGTAGTTGAACGGCGGCGACGCGTTGAGGTCGAGGTAGGACACCGAACGCACGCCGTCGGTGCGGGCGAGCAGCTTGTCGTGCTCTTCGATGGAGCGGGCGTACTGCTCGTCCGTGCGGGAGAACAAGATCGCGATCGCGTGTACGTCGGCACCGCCGAGGCCGCCGACCCAGTGCTCGGGAGCACAGGTCCCCGTGTCACCGAGGATGTCCGCACGGGCGGCCATTCCCTCGCGAAACTCTTCGGGGAAGGTGGCGAGAGATTCCTCGGGCACGCCGAGTGCACGGAGCCCATTCCACGTGAACGCCAACGTGACCCAGCGATCCGAACCGTCCATCGTGGCCTGCGCGTCCGCAGCAGACTGGACCTTGTCGAGCAGCTCGGTCAGCCACGCCCGGCCGCCTGCAGGTGTGTCGAACGAGAGGAACTCGTAGCGCCCCGTGATCGCCGGGGTGCGGGTCAGCAGGATGTGCTGGATGTCGTCGAACTCGAGCATTTACTGCATCTGATCAAGCATGGTCGAGAAGGCCGCCTTCAGCCGCAGTGCCTTCTTGATCTCGTCTGCTGTTACGTACGGGTATTCGCCGTACTCGAGGAAGCTCGGAACGTGGTGCTCCCGAACGAAGTTGATGAACGCATCGGGGTTCTCCTTCCAATCCTCCGGGAAGCCTTCGAGTTGGGTGAAGATGGTCGTGATGCCGGTCGCGCCGAACAGGGCGACGGCGTCTTCGGTGTACTTGTCGAAGTCGGTGTCGAAGATTCCCATGTATTGGAAGTGGAGCCCGGAACCGATGTCGAAGAGATTCCACCGCAAGTAGTGCAACTTGAGCGGTGCGAGCGCTTCCGGACTCGTGGCAATCGTCTCCTCGATCGTCTTGCCGTAGGCCCGGACCGTCTCTTCCCGTCCCTCCTTGACCTTCGCAATGATCGAGAAGCCATAACACGCCGGCGTCCGGGGGAAGACCGGACCGTAACGCCCCCGTTCGAGTTCGAAATAGCCTTCTTTCGGGATGGCCATCGCGGCCGGTTTCGACCAATCTTGATCCGTCATTTTCGCCCCC
The DNA here is from genome assembly GCF_000620625.1 of Mycobacterium sp. URHB0044. Classification (GTDB taxonomy): domain Bacteria; phylum Actinomycetota; class Actinomycetes; order Mycobacteriales; family Mycobacteriaceae; genus Mycobacterium. The sequence continues at coordinate 421,859 of NZ_JIAW01000005.1, forward strand.
ATCTCGCGCATTCGACATAGCGAACGTAGCACCGCTGCAGGCGTTGCGATCGACAATTGAACGTCGGAAGTCCCATCAAAATCGCTGGTTAGGGCACCTACCCTAATCCCGAAAAGAGCTTGCGTATTCAACTACTCTTGAAACCGAGAATTCCGAACTGCCACCACGCTCATTCGAATCGAATTACGCTTCCTGAATAACGGCTTCGGCGCGTTTTCGGGGAGATTTCGGCGGCGGGCCACCAAATCTGAGAGGGGGGCAGCTGCCGTGCATAGACGCCAGCGCTACCTTGTTTTGGGATTGACACTGACGGCGATTCCCTTGGGCATCGGCACTGCGACACCCGCGTTGGCCGATTGCACGAGCGCCGGTGCCGCCACGGTGTGCGCGCAAGGCACCGTCCGTGGTGGTGGTCCCGATGCACCGTCGGCCGGACCGGCCTATCCGTCCTACTGCGCAGACCCGTGGTACTGCGACGACGGCTGGGATGTCGATGTAATCCTGCCGCCACGCCCCGGCCGCCCGGGCGGCCCCGGCGGAGGTGGCGGAGGTGGCATCGGTCCACGTTGAGCACAATCCCCTATCACCCACGAAACCAAGGAGTCTCCTATGTTCTTCCGTAGCCTCATCGGTGCCGGCGTGATCGCCGGCGCAACGCTCATCGGTACCGCAGCGACCGCCGCCGCCGATCCGCCCGGTTGCACGGCCGCCGACCTCGCAGGCGTCATGTCCGGTGTGAACGCCGGGATGTCGTCCTATCTGTTCACTCATCCGGCCGTCAACGACTTCTTCACCGGCCTCAAGGGCAAGACCAGGGAAGAAATGCGAACGGAGATCACCGCCTACGCGGACGCGAATCCGCAAGTGCGCGACGAGATCGCCGCCGTGCGGCAGCCCGCGTCCGACTTCCGGGACCGGTGCAACGCCCCCGTGCCCGACGGGCCGATGGGCTAGCGGACACATCCGCAGCGGGCCAGTCCCGCCGCCGGCCTACGCGGGGACCGAGGCGTTCTGCTTTTCGAGCCAGAGCCCTGCCGGTGCGCACGGCAGTCCCACGTCGTCGAGCGTGAGGATTCCGGCGGGTGCTGCCGCGACGTTGAGCACGGCGTTGACCCCGGGCATCGCCGTCATGGTGTCCCACTCGTGGTTGCCCCAGTGCTCAGGAGGGATGAAGCGGACGCGGGTCTGGACCTCGGGCTCGCCCTTGATCACGACGTTGTAGTGATCGTCATCGAACACCCAGTCGCCGTTGAGTTTCTTGGTCAGGTACCACGCGACGCGCGATTCAATTACCGTCTGGCCCTTCACCTTTGCGTTCCAGCCTCCCCGGATGGCGGCGATGGTGTCCTTCTCCATGGTGAACCAGCCGAGATCGACTCTCTCCGAGGTCGTTTGGTGATCGATCACGAATTCCATCTCGTCGATCTCCAAGCCCAACGCCACCGCCATGCGTTGGACGGAGTCGGCGAAGGTGTTGAACCCGTACTTCGCCAGTTCGCAGACTTCGGGCGTCGCCTCGGGCAGTCCCATGCCCAGCGCCTGCCACGTTTCCGCCGACTCGTAGACGGCGACGTCCGCCGACTCGATGATCGACACCTGCTGGACGTCGCGGCAGACGGCGGTCATCGCCGTCACCATCGTGTTGATCCAGCCCGGGTTGATGCCGGTGATGTAGAGCGAACTGTCGCCGCGCTGGCATGCAGCGGCGAGCTTCTCCTTCGTCTCGCCTTGGATTCCGCCGACGTTGAGGAACAGGTTGGTGCTGATGACGTCGAGACCGCTTTCGAGCAGGCGGACGACGTGGTCGAGGTCGGCCAAGAACGGCGTGTACAGGACGGTGTCGGCGTCCAAGGCGATGAGCGTGTCGATGTCGGTGGTGGCCAGAACGCCGGTGTCGGGCCTGCCGCACAGTGGTCCGGCATCGGTGCCTGCCTTGTCAGCCGAGTAGGCATAGACGCCGACCAGGTCGAGGCGGGGGTCGTCGAGGATGCCCCGCATGCTGAGCTTGCCGACCTTGCCAGTGGTCCACTGAATGACACGCAGCTTGTTCATCGGGTTCCTTCGGGACGCAGGTCGGGTGGCCGCTTCGGCGCACTTCGACGGGTGGACGCGACAACCCTGCGGGCTGCTCGAGAATGCGCTCGCCTGAACCGAGAATTACATTCTCATTCTGGAGAGTAGGACACCCGTCGTTGGGATTCAAGGGGTGCTATCAGCTCGAACTACTAATGCACTCTTGCCCAGCGTCGGCCTCCTGTTGGCCGGCGAGTCACCGGTGCAGGGCTCATATCCCGTACCGATGGAACGCCTACCGAGACCTCCCCCGAGAACTACGCTTCAGCTCGACGCGTCGGGGGGAGATTGCAATGGTCTTGGCCGCATTGATGAATTGCCGGGCACGGTGATCGTCAGATGACCGAACAGCCCGACGCTCCGACGACGCCTCCGGGCCCGGGTGAGCCGACCGCGAGTCGGGTGAGTCGACGTCACCTGCTCGGTGGAGCTGGGCTGCTCGGTCTCGGTGCCGCGGCGGGCGCCGTGGCCGCCACCGCACTACACGGGAACAGTCCCGGTGTCGCCGAGCGGCAGCAAGGCCCCGGCCAGGACCCGCGCAGCTACACGGTGCCTCGAGCGCCCGGCACGCGCCGGCCGCCGAACCAGCCGCTGAACGTCATCTTGATCATCCGTGATCAAACGCGGTTCGACCTGCCCGCTGCGGCCGGTTACAGCACACCGGCCCTGGATCGTTTGGCGCAGCAAGGGATTAGCTTCCGCAACCACTACATCGCGTCGGCGATGTGCACGCCGTCCCGTGCGGCGTTCTACAGCGGACGTCCGCCGCAGGTCAACGGAGTCTTCGACCAGATGGAGACCGGCTGGGTGCCCAACTTGTCCAGAGACCAGCCCAACATGGGCTCGATGATGAAGAAGCTCGGCTACCAGACCGCATTCTTCGGCAAGTGGGAAATGGAAGCAGACATCATTCCGCCCAAGCCGACGGTCAACTACAGCGAAGCGCTCCAGCCGTATGGATTCGACATCTATCAACCGGACGGCGACAAACCCGGCGCGCCCAACCAGGGCTACGACACGGATGTGTCCACGGCAAGCGACGGTGTCCGATGGCTGCGTGGCAATGTGCCCACGCTGCGCGAATCCGGGCAGCCCTTCTTCTTGGTGATGAGCTACCTGAACCCGCACGACATCATGTACGCCGACGCCAATGTCCCAGGAACACCTCAAGTGCAGCAGGCCGTCTCGAAGGAAGCGATCGTCACCCCACCGCAAAATGCGCTGTACGACCAGCGCTGGAACACCGCTCCCTCGCCGACGCTGCTGGAATCGCTGTCGGCGCCGGGCATGCCACCGGCGTTGGGCGAATACAACACCGGGTGGGAGGGGGTTCTCGGCACCATTCCCACCGACCGCCCGGATATGTGGCAAGTCTTCAACGACTACTACCTGAACATGATTCGTGACACGGACCTCAGCCTGCAACAACTCGAAGACGGCCTCGACGAGCTCGGCCTCTGGGAAGAGACGGTCGTGATCTTCACCGCGGATCACGGCGAAATGGCGGGTGATCACGGCGGGATCCGGGGCAAGGGACCGATGGCCTATGAGGGCAACCCATGTGCCGTTGATCGTTGTCCACCCCGACTACGCGCGAGGTCAGCAGACCGACGCCGTCACCAGCCACTTGGATCTGATGCCGTCACTGCCCGGACTTGCGGGCGTACCCGAGGACAAGCGACGTGCTGCAGTAGAGGGCCTGCCCGGCCGGGACTTTTCCGGGGTGCTCGCCACGGCCGAGACTGCGAGCCCACAAGCCGTCCGCCCCGGCGCCTTGTTCAACTACGTCGGCCCCCTCACCATCGATGCGGACTATTGCGTGGCGGGGATGAAGGAACTGCTTCAAAACAAGCCGGCGCCGCCGCTGACGGATCTTCGATCCAAGCTCAACAAGCGCGGATTCATGAGTTTTGCCTTCGACGGACGGTACAAGTTCGCGCGCTACTACGCGCCTGCCAACTTCAATACGCCGACAACGATGGAAGAAATCCTGCGGAACAACGATATTCAGCTATTCGATCTGAGAAGCGATCCGCTCGAGACGCACAACCTGGCCCTGGAGCCAGAGAAGAACAAGGATCTCATCTTGCGGATGAACGTCCTGCTGAACGAGCTCATAGCCGATGAAGTGGGCAAGAACGACGGGAGTTTTCTGCCGGAGGAGATTCGCCCCAAGCCCCTGTGAGCCTTCGGGCCCAGACGAAGGTTTCTCCACAGGATGGCGTGTGCTGTGCCTCAGCGACCGAACGGGCCGGCGAGCGCCTCCGCGATCAGGTCGTACACCTCGTTCTCCTCGGAGTAGATACCGGGGAAGAAGTAATACCCGTGCGGTAGGCCGGCCGGGAAGTAGTCGACGGTTCGGCCACCGGCATCGCGGACTCGTTGCGCGAACGCCCTCGCAGAGTCGACAAGGGGGTCGTGCGTGCCCGCAGTGACGACGGCGAGCGGGTAATCGGTCAGGTCGCCCTCAATCGGACTAACCCATGGATGATTCCACGGGGTCGTGCAGACGTACGCACCGCGGATGTAGCCCATGAAGGCGGTGTCGTAAACGATGCCGCGGGGCGCCAGGTTCCGAAACGACTCCCACCGCTCGTACTGGAAGTCGGTGAACGCACCGAGCAGCACGACGGCGCCGGGTATCGGTACGGCTTCGTCGCGTGCGCGCAGCGGTATGGCCGCGGCGATGGTGGATCCAGCCGAGTCGCCGGCGACCGCGATCCGGGAGATGTCGCCACCGAGGTCGCGGCCGTGGTCGGCGACCCAGCGGTAGACATCGAAGGCGTCGTCGAACGGAGTCGGAAACGGAAACTCCGGGGCCGACCGATAGTTCGCCGACACCACCACAGCGCTGTTGGTGTACGACAGTTTTCGGGCCAGAAAGTCGCAGTCATCCGACGTGCCGACAGTGAACCCGCCACCGTGGTAGTAGACGATCATCGGAATGTGTTCGGCGGGCGGCACGGTTGTCGGCCGGTAGAGCTGACAGCGCGCGACACCGTCGCTGACGGGCAGGTAGACCTCGACGACGTCCACGTCCGGCACAGCCTCGGCCCCGCTCGGCGGGACGAGGGCGGGGTTGGGTGAACGCCCGTCGCCGATATAGCCGCTGCGCACCGGTGCAATCATCAAGTCGCGCAACGCTACTGGCTGCCGGAGATTGGCCAGGACGCGGTACATCGCCATCGAGGGATCGGCTGGATCGATGTAGCTCAGGCCATCGATGGTTACCGGGGCGGTCACGTCAACGACGCCGGCTGGGATGGATCGAAGGGACGCGGGGATCACGCTGCGCATCGTACAAATTGCGACCGGCACAAAACGCCCAATGACGGAACTGGTGCCATCTTGCGCAAATGCGGGATCAAGTCCATCGGACAAGTGCGGCACCGAGGACGTACCACCAAAAGTGGTCCCAGAGGCGGACAAACTCAACAGTGGTTGAGCTCTGGATCGCGCACTAAAGCAGGTCAGAGCCTACTTCTCATGGTCGGGCTGACAGGATTTGAACCTGCGCCCACTTGACCCCCAAAGCCGGGCGAGGCCGAATTGCGTTGCGCTGCAAGGTATTGGGATGCATGTTCACCTGCACAAAACGCCTCAGGCCGTCTCCGCTCGACTCCCCCAATCTGCACCGCTTGTGACAGCGTTCTCTTTATGCGGCACGTGGCTGGAGGGTCCTTCAAGCCGGTATGCGATACAGCCTGCCGCAGCGGAGCCGACGAATACGTAAATACTCTGGCTCGATCTTGGCGAAACTCCGTGGCGCGCTGATCGAGAGCGAATACTCAATGGCGACGGGCGGCTCACGGAGGGGGACCCTCGTGATTGAAGAGGGGGCTTGCCTTCGCTTCGGGTTATGACGCCTGAGACGACGAACTCGTCGCGCAGCATCCCGAGGTCTTCGCCGACCACGCGGCGGAATTCTGGCTCGAGGCGGGTGCCGACCCGCATCGGGCACTATCGCTGGCGAGCAGGAATCTCGAGGTCCGACAGACACCCCGGCCCGGGCACTCCTCTGTCGTGCCACGCGTGCGGTTGACGGTGCTCGGGCCGAGGTCAGGAGTCAGAGCGTGGCAGATGTCATCGTTATCGGTGCCGGCCCGGCCGGTGTTTTCGCCGCGTATCGTGCCGCCGTCCTCGGCGCCAACACGACGCTGATCGCCCGCGACCAGTTCGGCGGCATGGGGGCCAATGACGGACCGGTGCCAGTTCGCACACTGGCTCACGCTGGCCGGCTGATCCGGGAGGCTTCCCAGCTCGGTCGCTACGGCATCGCCGTGAGCGAGCCGACCCTTTCGTATCCGCAACTGCTCTCCCGCGTCCGCGAGGTCGTCGATGAAGTGCGTGCCCATTCACTTCGGCGCGAGTACCTAGACGAGTTGGGTGTGACGACCCACGAAAAGGCGGGCACCGCAAGGTTCGTCGATCCGCACACCATCGAAACCGACAGTGGGCTACGGCTACAAGCCGACAAATTCATCATCTGCGCCGGCGGCACCAGCCGACGGCTACCGGTCCCCGGCTTCGAGCTGACCGCAACCCACAGCGATGCCTGGGCCCTAACCACGATCCCGCCATCGATGCTCGTCGTGGGAGCAGGAGCGACCGGAGTCCAGGTCGCCTCGATCTTCAACGCTTTCGGCTCTCGAGTGCAACTCCTCCAGGCCGGCCCGCGCATCCTGCCCACCGAGGACGAAGACGTCTCCGTGGCTGTCGCCGCCGCATTCCGCGAATCAGGCATCGTGGTACGCGAAGACTTCGGCACCATCGAAGCATTCGAGAAAACCACCGACGGCGTACGGATGGTGTTTTCCAAGGACGGCAGGCACGACAGCGCAGAAGCGGCAATCGCTGTCGTCGCGGTCGGCTGGGTTGCCGATAGCGCCGGGCTGGGCTTGGCCAACGTCGGAGTAGAGACCGATGCGCGGGGATACGTGCGCGTCGATTCCTACCTTCAGACCACTGCGCCCCACGTGTTCGCCGCCGGAGACGTCACCGGTCGACTCATGCTGGTTCCACACGCCGTTCACGACGGTCTACTAGCGGCCACCAACGCCGTGCGCGGCGCGACGACCACGATTGCAGATCAAGTAAGTCCAATCGGCAGCTTCACCGACCCCGAGTACGCACAAGTGGGACTGACCGAGTCCAAAGCCCGCGCATCACACGATGTGGTCGTCACCACGATTCACTTCGACGGCAACACACGCGCCATCATCGACGGCCGCACCACCGGGTTCTGCAAGCTGATCGTCGACCGCGCCACGTCCACCATCCTGGGCTGTCACGTGGTGGGCGAACGGGCCGTCGAAATTGTTCAAGTCGTGGCCGTGGCAATTGCAGGGCGGATGCGGGTGGACGACCTGGCCCGGGTTCCGCTGTCGGTACCGACCTATGCAGCAATTCTCGGCCGAGCGGCATACCGCGCCGCCGAGCAACTCAACCTCCACGTCGGTGGCCAGGTGTCTGAGATGGAGCGCTGAACCCGACCTACCAGCAGATGCCGCATACGTTCACCAGCATCCCGTTCGTTAGGGCTCGCGGTCGCGTTGTGTGCGATCGGCCCAAAATCTAAAACGCCAGGTCAGATACCGTTTTTGTGGTCGGGCTGACAGGATTTGAACCTGCGACCACTTGACCCCCAGTCAAGTGCGCTACCAAACTGCGCCACAGCCCGTGGTGCCGCTGGGATCGCCAGCAGCAGCACGTGAGCCTACCGCAGGCCCCGCCCGCGATCCCAATCACGGTCGCGCCCTGCGCAACCGCCCAGGAATCAGAGCATCAGGAGCCGGTACAGCCCGATCAGACCGACCACCACGATCACCACGCGCAGCGCGTTCGGTGAGAGCCGACGCCCGTAGTGAGCGCCGAGGAACCCGCCGATCAGCGAGCCCACCGCGATCAACCCGGCCGCGATCCAGCTGATCCGGTCGAACGCCACCACCGTGTACGCCACCGCCGCCACCACGTTGACGAGCAGTGACAGCAGGTTCTTCGCCGCGTTCATCCGCTGCATCGACTCCGGCAGCAGCGCCCCCATCGCGCCGATCAGCAGGATGCCCTGCGCGGCGGTGAAGTAGCCCCCGTAGATGCCGACGGCGAACGTCGCCACGACCAGCGCGGCCATCCGGCCCCTCGACACGTGCTCCACCGGTTCGGCGTCGCCACTCAGACCCACTGACCCGCTGCCTGGGACGTGCTCCAGTCGGTCACTCTCGGCGCGCCGACGCGCCCACGCCTGAATCCGCGGGCCGAACACCACCAGCAGCAGCGCGCCGATCAGCAGCACCGGCACGACGGCGGTGAATACCTTCTCCGACAGGTGCAGCAGCAGCCAGGCGCCCACTCCGGCGCCGACCAGCGACGCCGGAATCTGCCACCGAAGCCGGTGCCACTGGCCGCGCAGTTCACGTCGATACCCCCACGTGCCGGAGATGCCACCGGCAACCAGGCCGACGGCATTCGACATCGTCGCGGTCACCGGCGGATACCCGAGCGCGACGAGCGTGGGGAACGTGATCAACGTGCCCGAACCGACGACGGCGTTGATCGCTCCGGCTCCCACCCCGGCCAGCGCGATCAGGAAGATGTCGACGATGGGCACCCAACAACCCTAGCGAGAGCAACCTTTGCGGTTTCAACCGCTCGGGGAGTTCAAATGTGCTAGCGCTTCGCTCCGGATCGCTTCTCCCGGACGCGCACGTTGATGCGGACAGGGCTGCCCTCGAAGCCGAACTCCTCACGCAGCCTGCGCTCGATGAACCGCCGGTACCCGGCCTCCAGGAACCCGGACGTGAACAGCACGAACGTGGGTGGCCGGGCGGTCGCCTGGGTGACGAAGAGGATCTTCGGCTGCTTGCCACCCCGGACCGGCGGCGGGTGCGCGGCCACCACTTCCTTGATGAACGTGTTGAGCCGGCCCGTCGAGATGCGGGCGTCCCAAGATGCGAGCGCACTCTCCAGCGCGGGCACCAGCTTCTGCACCGCGCGGCCGGTCTTCGCCGAGATGTTCACCCGCTGCGCCCACTGCACCTGCGCCAGATCCAGGTCGATCTCGCGGTCCAGCAGATAGCGCCGGTCCTCGTCGACCAGATCCCATTTGTTGAACGCGAGCACCAAGGCGCGACCCGCCTCGATCACCATGGTCAACACCCGCTGATCCTGTTCGGTCAGCGGCTGCGACGCATCGATCAGGACGACGACCACCTCGGCGGCGTCGATGGCGCCATGCGTGCGCACCGACGCGTAGAACTCGTGCCCGCTCGCCTGGCCCACCTTGCGACGCAGACCGGCAGTGTCGACGAAACGCCAAGTCTTGCCGTCCAATTCGATCAGCGAGTCCACCGGATCCACGGTGGTGCCCGCGACATCGTGAACCACCGACCGCTCATCGCCGGTCAGCCGATTCAACAGCGAACTCTTGCCGACGTTCGGCTTGCCGACAAGCGCCACCCGTCGCGGTCCCCCGCTGCCGGACCCGACCGCGGACGCCTCGGGCAGCGCGTCGACGACGGTGTCGAGCAGATCGGCCACACCGCGGCCGTGCATCGCACTGATCGAATGGGGCTGACCCAGTCCGAGCGACCACAACGCGGCGGCCTCCGACTCGACGCGCTCGCTGTCGACCTTGTTGGCCGCCAAGAACACTGGCTTGCCGGCACGTTGCAACCGCTTGGCCGCAGCCTCGTCGGCAGCGGTCGCCCCGACGACGGCGTCGACCACGAGGATGATGGCGTCCGCGGTGCGCATCGCCACCGACGCCTGTTCGGCCACCAGCTGCTGCAGGCCCTTGGCGTCGGGTTCCCAGCCGCCGGTGTCCTGCACGAAGAACCGGCGACCGAGCCAGTTCGCCTCGTAGGACACCCGATCCCGCGTCACCCCCGGAATGTCCTGGACGACCGCCTCGCGCCGCCCCAGGATGCGGTTCACGAGCGTCGACTTTCCGACGTTGGGCCGTCCGACGACGGCGACCACCGGCGGCGGCACCGACGCCTCCTCGACTTCGGCCGCGACGTCTTCCGGCGTCAGCTCCCAGTCGCCCTCGTCGACCCAGGTTCCATCGGATTCAGAAGTCATTGTCTTGCCCCGGCGCGTTGTTCGACGACGTCCAAGAGGTGCGCCACCACTTCGGATTCGGTCATGTCACTGGAGTCGACGACCATCGCGTCGTCCGCCGCCCGCAACGGCGACACCACGCGGGTGGAGTCCAGGTGGTCGCGGCGGCGAACGTCGGCAAGTACTGCGGCGTAGTCGTCGCCGAGCCCGTTCGCGATGTTCTGATCGTTGCGTCGGCGCGCCCGCTCCTCGGCCGACGCGGTCAGGAAGATCTTGACGTCGGCATCGGGAAGCACCACCGTGCCGATGTCCCGGCCCTCCACCACGACGCTGCCCGGACCTGCGGCCAGCTCGCGCTGCCGCTGCACGAGGCGGGTCCGCACGGCAGGCACCGCCGATACGGCAGACACCGCCCCGGTCACCGCGTCGCCGCGGATCTCCGCCGAAACATCTTCTCCCCCAAGGTAGGAACGCTCCTCGTCGGGGTCGAAACCGACGGCCATGTCGACGTGCTCCGCCACCGATCCCACCGCGACGGCGTCGTTCACGTCGACACCGGCGCGCAGTGCGGCCAGCGTCACGATCCGGTACATCGACCCGGTGTCGAGGTAACGCGCGCCAAGCGCACGCGCCAATCCCCTTGACACCGAAGACTTTCCCGTTCCTGCCGGTCCGTCGACGGCGATCGTCACGGAGTCGCTCACATCCCCACCGCCTTGTACAGTTCGCCGATCTCCTTGCTGGTCAACACTCGGATGCTGCCGGGACGCTGCTCGCCAAGCGACACCGTGCCGATGTCGGTGCGCACCAGTTCCTGCACCGGGAAGCCGACCTTGGCCAACAGCCGCCGGACGATGCGCTTGCGCCCCTCGTGCAGCGTCACCTTCAACAGCGACCGACCGGGCACGGCATCCACCACCGCGAAGTCGTCGACGTGCACGGGCCCGTCCTCCAATTCGACGCCGGCCCGCAGCTTCTTGCCCAGCCCGCGCGGCACCGTGCCGAGCACGGTGGCCAGGTAGGTCTTGGGCACCTCGTACGACGGGTGCATCAAGCGGTGCGCCAGTTCGCCGTCGTTGGTGAGCAACAACAGCCCTTCGGTGTCGGCGTCGAGGCGCCCCACGTGGAACAGCTTCTTGTTGCCGCGAACCCGATACTCGACGAGGTCGCCGACGCACGGCCTGCCCTGGTCGTCCGACATCGTCGAATGCATCCCGCGCTCTTTGTTGATCGCGAGGTAGACCATCGTGTCGTCGACCTGGATCCGCGCGCCGTCCACCCGGATCAGCGACGCGTCGGGGTCGACGCGGGTGCCGAGTTCGGTGACGATGACGCCGTCGACCTCGACGCGGCCGTCGATGATCATCTTCTCGGCCACCCGGCGCGAGGCAACTCCGGCCTGCGACAACACCTTCTGCAGCCGGACGCCCTCATCTGGTTCGGCCATGTCAGTCCCTATCCACGTCGAACGACAACGGCTGCTCGCTGGCAGCCTGAGCCCCGCCGAGCCGGACGAAACGCGGCTCATCCCCCATCGACGCGGTGATGTCGTCGATGACGTCGACATCCGGCAGCAGCGGCGCGAGGTCGGGAAGGTCGGTCAATGACGACAACCCCAGGCGCTCGAGGAACATCTCGGTGGTCGCGAAAGTTGCTGCGCCAGAATCGGGATCGACGCCCGCCTCGGTGATCAGACCGCGCGCCAGCAGGGTGCGCATCACCGCGTCGACGTTCACGCCGCGCACCGCGCTCACCCGTGCACGGGTGACCGGTTGCCGGTAGGCGACCACGGCCAGCGTCTCGAGCGCCGCCCTGGTCAGTTTCGAGCGGGTGCCGTCGAGCAGCAGCCGCTCGACGTACGGGGCGAAGCTGGCCCGGGTGTACATCCGCCAGCCACCGCCGGCCTCGCGGAGGTCGATGCCACTCTCGCGGGCGGTGAGCTCGTCGGCCATCAGCCGCAGCTTCGCCGCCACGCGGTACGCGGGCTGATCGAGGGCCGAGGCCAACGCGTCCGCGGACACCGGAGTGTCCACCACGAGCAGCAGGGCCTCCAGCGCCGCGCCGAGCTCGGCGTCGTCCAATTCCGGGGGTTCTGCGACGTCGATGCCCAGGTCGGTATCGCCGATTTCGTCTGTCATGAATCTGTCTCTTCCACCGCGGCCGCCAGGTGCTCGTTGGTCGGCTGGTCGCCGGTCCACGAAACCTGCAGCACTCCAAGCGGTTCTACTTGCTCGAATGCTACCGCCCGGGCCCGGAACAATTCGAGCAGCGCCAGGAACCGCCCCACGATCTCGATCCCGCCCGAACAGTCGGCAACCAGTTCGGAGAACGTCGCCCACTGCCCGATTCCCCGCTCCTCGAGCATCCTCAGGACGTGCCGTGCCTGCTCAGGCACCGACACTGCGGGCACGTGGAGGTGCCCGGTGCCCACCGTCGGCACCGGCCGCGGGGTGAACACGGCCGCGGCGATCTGCGCGAACCGTTCGGCGTCCACACCCAGCATGACCTCGGGCAACAGGTCTTCGTACCGATCCTCCAGCGCCACCGCGCGGGGGTAACTGCGCAGCGCGGCAGCCTCCAACTCGGCGAACATCTCCGCGACGTGCTTGTAGGCGCGGTACTGCAGCAATCGGGCGAACAGCAGGTCACGCACTTCGAGCAGCGCGAGGTCTTCCTCGTCGTGCACCTCGCCCGACGGCAGCAGCCGGGCAGCCTTGAGGTCGAGCAGTGTGGCGGCGATCACCAGGAACGCGGTGGTCTCGTCGAGGTCGAGCTGCTTGGCGGCCGCCTTGGTGTACGCGATGAAGTCGTCGGTGACCGTGTGCAACGCCACTTCGGTGACGTCGAGGCGATGCGCGAAGATCAGCTGCAGCAGCAGGTCGAAGGGACCTTCGAAGTTGCTCAGCCGGACCTGGAAACCCGGCGCGGCTTCCGCCTCCGGTTCCGCCGCCGGGGCGGTTGCTGCCTCCGAAGTGGTCTCGCCGCTCACACGCCGAACCGGTCGATGACCTCACGCGCCAGCGACCGATATGCTTGTGCGCCACCGGATTTGGGTGCCCACGTGGTGATGGGCTCGCCGGCGACGCTGGTCTCTGGGAATCGGACGGTCCTGGCGATCACGGTGTCGAAGACTAGATCACCGAACCGCTCCAGGACACGCGCCATCACCTCGCGGGCGTTCACGGTGCGCGTGTCGAAGCGCGTGATGAGGATGCCGCTGATGCTCAGCTTGGGGTTGAGTCGGTCATGGACCTTCTCGACGGTGTCGGTCAGCAACGCCAGACCACGCAGCGAGAAGTACTCGCACTCGGTGGGAATGATCACGCCGTCGGCGCACGCGAGCCCGTTGACGGTGAGCAGTCCGAGTGAGGGCTGGCAGTCGATCAACACGTAGTCGTAGCGGTCCAGGACCGGGTACAGGGCGCGCGCCAGCGACTGCTCCCGACCGACCTCGTTGACCAGTTGGATCTCGGCGGCCGACAGGTCGATGTTGCTCGGCACCAGGTCGAGGCCCTTGACCCGGGTCTTGATCAGCACGTCGTCGATCGACACCCGCGGCTCGACCAGCAGGTTGTGCACCGTGTGGTCCAGTTCGTAGTGCGGGACGCCAAGGCCTGCGGAGAGCGCGCCCTGCGGGTCGAGGTCGACCAGCAACACGCGCCTGCCGTATTCGGCCAAGCTGGCGCCCAGGTTGATGGTCGACGTCGTCTTGCCGACGCCGCCCTTCTGGTTGCACATGGCGATGACCTTCGCCGGTCCGTGCACACTCTTGGGCTTGGGTTCGGGGATCAACCTGGGTGGGCGCCCGGTCAGGCTCGTGCCATCGGTCGTTGCGGCGTCGTCGGTCACGAGGGACCGTCGCTGCTCAGGCGACCCATACCCATGGCGAACATCGGGTGAAGTCTAACGGTTGAGCAGGCCGGGAACGGCCGACCCGCGGGCAACCGAGCCGTCCGATTCGACGAAGGGCCCACCTAGGGTGGGCATCGTGAGCTTGAAGCGGCGCAATCCGCTCCCTGCTCGCCGACCTCGTGCTCGAGTCCGAATACCTAGGCTGACGAGCGCCTACCGCGCCCGTGGATGCGCCCCGGCCCACACTTCGCGCAGCGCGTTGACCGTGACCAGGGTGTAGATCTGCGTGGTCGTCACCGACGCGTGGCCGAGCAGTTCCTGCACCACACGGACGTCGGCGCCGCCCTCCAGCAGGTGCGTCGCGAACGAGTGCCGCAGCGTGTGGGGCGAGACGGCGGCCGATATCCCTGCCCGCGCCGCGGCGTCCTGCAGCACCTGCCAGGCGCTTTGCCGAGAAAGTTGCCCGCCGCGCGCGTTGAGGAAGATCGCAGGCGTCCCCTTCCCGCGCCGGGCCAAGTCGGGCCGACCGCGCACCAGATAGGCGTCGAGCGCGCTGACGGCGGGCCTGCCGATCGGCACCAGGCGCTGCTTGCCGCCCTTGCCCCGCAGCAGCACCGACCGAGAGTGGGTGTCGACGTCGTCGACGTCCAAGCCGACGGCCTCCGAGATCCGCGCCCCCGTCGAATACAGCACTTCGAGCAGGGCCCGGTTGCGCAGCGTCAGCGGCCCGTCGGCCTCGCTGTCGCCGCCGGCGCCGTCCAGCAGCGCGAGCACCTCGTCGACGGTGAGACTCTTGGGCAGTCGACGGCTCGGCGTCGGTGGCTTCACCTCGCGGGCCACATCGAGATCGGTCAGTCCCTCGGCGGCGGCGAAGCGGTGCAACCCCCGCACCGCAATCAGGGCGCGGGCCGCGGAGACGGCGGACAGCGGGACGACGCCGGCGTCGGGGTCACCCTTGCGCAGCGCGACCAGGAAGTCGGTGACGTCGGTTTCGGTGACGTCGCGCAGGTCGTCGACGCTGCGCAACGCAAGGTGCTCGGCGTAGCGACGCAGGTCTCGGCGGTAGGAGGTCAGCGTGTTGGTGGCCACCCCGCGCTCGATGGTGAGGTGGTCGAGGTAGCCCTGAACCTGGTCGTCGAGGGCGCACCTAAATGCGGTCAAGTTCTGGCCTTGCGCGAGCGGAACCTGGTCGACCGATCGATCCACGGCGCGTCGACGGGTCGCAGCGATTCCGGCTCGGCCATTGCGTGTGCGGCCAAAATCCCCGCAACGGCAATCGAATTCACGATCTCGCCGTCCAACACCATCTGCACGGCGTCGTCCAACGGCGTCCGCTTCACAGTCAGATCGGCTTCCTCGTCGTGAGCCTCCGGCCGGCCGACGTCGGTCAGCCCGGTCGCTAGATAAACCCGCACGCTCTCGTCGCTGAACCCCGGCGCGGAGATGATGTCGACCAGTACCCGCCACTGCTGCGCGGCCAGCCCGGCTTCCTCCTCGAGTTCGCGCGCGGCGGTCTCGTGCGGCGGCTCGTCCCCCATGTCGAGCAGCCCGGCGGGCAGTTCCCACAGCCGACGGCCGACCGGATGGCGGTATTGGTAGACCAGAACGACGTTGCGCTCGTCGTCCAGCGCGACGATCGCCACGGCACCGAAGTGCTCGACGACCTCGCGGCGGGCCGTGCCGCCACCGGGCATCCGCACCTCATCCGCGCGCAGCGCGAAGATCTTTCCGACGTGCAGGGTTTCGCTGTCGATGGTCTCGAAGTCGTGGTCAGCCACGATGCACGGGCTCTTGCAGCCGTTGTGCGACGTCCTCGGACTGCGCCGAACTCAGCTCCTCCCGCACGCGCTCCTCGGTGCCGTTGGCGCGCTGCTCGCTGATCTCCATGGGCAGGCGCTCAGCGGCCTTGTAATCGAGCGCCGCGCCGATGAACGCCACGAACAAGGGGTGCGGACGGGTCGGTCTACTCTTCAGCTCGGGGTGGGCCTGGGTGCCGACGATGAACGGGTGCACGTCGGCGTCGTATTCGACGAACTCGACCAGGTGCCCGTCGGGCGAGGTTCCGGAGAACTTCAACCCGCTCTCGGCGATGCGGTCCCGGTAGGCGTTGTTGACCTCGAATCGGTGCCGGTGCCGCTCGGACACGTCGGTGGCCTGATACGCCTTGGCCACAATCGATCCGGGCTCGAGGACGGCGGGATACGCGCCGAGGCGCATGGTTCCGCCGAGATCGGCCTCCCCGGCGACCGCGTCCCGCTGGTCGGCCATGGTCGAGATCACCGGATCGGGCGTCGTGGGGTCGAACTCCGAGGAGTTGGCCTCGCCGATCCCGACCGATCGGGCCGCCTCGATGACGATGCACTGCAGACCCAGACACAGGCCCAGCACCGCCACGCCGTGCTTGCGGGCGAACTTGATGGCACCGAGCTTGCCCTCGATGCCGCGGATGCCGAACCCGCCGGGAATCAGCACGCCGTGCACGTCGTTGAGCGCGGCCGCCGCGCCTGCGTCGGTCTGGCAGTCGTCGGAGGCCACCCAGCGGATCTCGACCTTGGCGTGGTGGGCGAAACCGCCTGCCCGCAGCGCCTCGGCCACCGACAGGTACGCATCGGACAGGTCGATGTACTTGCCCACCAACGCGATCCGCACGGTCTCCTGCGGCTCGTGCACGCGGCGCAGCAGATCGTCCCACTCGGTCCAGTCGACGTCGCGGAACGGCAGGTTCAGCCGCCGCACCACGTAGGCGTCGAGCTCCTCGCGGTGCAGGACCTTGGGGATGTCGTAGATCGACGGCGCGTCGGGCGTCGAGATCACGCCGTCGATGTCGACGTCGCACATCAAGGCGATCTTGTTCTTGAGCGGTTCGGGCACGTCGCGGTCACAGCGCAGGATCAGCGCGTCGGGCGAGATGCCGATGCTGCGCAGCGCGGCGACCGAGTGCTGGGTCGGTTTCGTCTTCAGCTCACCCGACGGTGCCAGGTAGGGCACCAGGGACACGTGCAGGAAGAACACGTTGTCGCGACCCACCTCGTGCCGGACCTGCCGGGCAGCTTCGAGGAACGGCAGCGATTCGATGTCGCCGACGGTGCCGCCGATCTCCGTGATCACGACGTCGGGCCGGTTGCCGTCGGCGTCCGGCTGCGCCATGGCCAGGATGCGGCTCTTGATCTCGTCGGTGATGTGCGGGATGACCTGGACGGTGTCACCGAGGTACTCGCCGCGGCGCTCCTTGGCGATGACCGCCGAATACACCTGCCCCGTGGTGACATTCGCCCATCCCGACAGATTGCGGTCGAGGAACCGCTCGTAGTGCCCGACGTCGAGGTCGGTCTCGGCACCGTCCTCGGTGACGAACACCTCCCCGTGCTGGAACGGGTTCATCGTTCCTGGGTCGACGTTGAGATAGGGATCGAGTTTCTGCATCGTCACCTGCAGGCCGCGCGCCGTCAGCAGCTGTCCGAGACTGCTTGCGGTGAGGCCCTTGCCGAGAGACGACGCCACACCCCCGCTGACGAACAGATGCTTGGTCGCGGTCTGCGGGTGCTTGCGTAACGATGGCAAGTGCAACCTCCGTGGCCGATGGGGCAGGACTTGCTTGACCAGGCGAAGACCTGGCCTGGGGCCTGCCGACCCACGGAATCTCACCCTAACACCGACACCGACAACCCGTCGTTGGCGCGCCGATGGCGAGCTCTACTGAGGCACCGTCACGGCCGTCGCGCCCTGCCCGATGCCGTACTGGCCGGGCCGGCCGCCGCCGGCCAGTTCCTGCAACGCCAGCACCGCGGTGAGCCGGCCGGATTGGCTGTCGACGTCGTCGACGGTGCTCACGACGCTCGTGAGGGCCGCGTCCGATCTGGTGACGGCGACCGCGGCGGTGCCCGACCCGGACCCGTCCCGTCCCGCGATGACGGTGCCCGTGCCGTGCGGCGCCAGGCCGGCGGCGAAGCGTGCGACGCTGGCGCCCTGGTTGCCTGCGTCCTCCGCCAGTCCACCTCCGGTGACGATGAGGGCGGTGTCGGCGGCACCGATGCGCTCGCCGCCGTAGGTGATGAAGCCGGTGTCGCGCAGAGTGCTCAGCACGGTGTCGCGTTGGGTGTCGTCCACGGCGGGCGCCGCGGGGTCCTTGCCTCTGAGCAGGGCGATGCCGAGCAGGTCGCCTGCCTGCGATCCCTGATCCACCAACTTGGTGCTCAACTGACGTCCGGCAGGGACGATCGGCGAGTTCACCACCGAGAGCAGCTTCTCCGCGGAGTTGGCGTCGACGAACTCTTGCGTCAGCGCGATGGTGCCCGCGACGGTGCCGCCCGCATCACCGACGAATCGGGTGAGTGCCTCGACGTCGTCGTCGGCGGCATCGGGCGTGCGGAACAGTACGACCGACTTCCCGGTGAGCGCGTCCCTGAGTATCCGCGGCGCCATCTGCGCGTCGAATTCACCAGCGGCGCTGAGCTTTTCGTTGAGTCCGTTCTTGTCGTCCGTCAGACCGTTGATCTGGTTCTGCATCTCGTGCTTGTCGTCGCGCAGACCGGACAACAGCGTGTTCGACAGCAGGCCGGACCCCAACGCCACGCCGACGGCGAGCGCGAGGAAGACCGCCGCCAACGAAATGGCATGCGAACGAAGGGAAATCATGCGTGCCCCCTAGGTGACGAAACCTTGGACCCAGAGCAGGAACCGATCCCAGTAATCCGACATCCACTGCAGGACCGTGGCATCGGTGCGTGACACCCACAGCGCCACGATGACGGCGATCAGCATGGCCAGCACCAGAAGTGCGATGGCGCCACCGGAGACCCGGCTGCGGTAGAGGGTGGCAACGGCCTTGGCGTCGACGAGCTTCTCCCCGACCTTGAGCCGGGTGAGGAAGGTCGACGGGTTGCTCTGCTGCCGCGAGCGGTCGAAGAACTCCTCGATGCTCGCGGTGTGGCCCGCGGTGACGATCAGGGATGCGCCATGGTGATCGGCCAGCAGCAGCGCCAGGTCGGCGGCAGAGCCGGCCGCGGGGAACGTCATGGCGCCCACGCCGAGGTCCTGGATGCGCTCGAGTCCCTTGGCGTGACCATCGGCGTCGGCGGGCAGCACCACCTGAGCTCCCGAGCGCAGCACCTCGACGCTCATCGTCTCGGGGTCGCCGACGATCAGGGCCGGCCGGTAGCCGCCCTTGCGCAGCACGTCGGCTCCGGTCCCGACACCGATCAGTACCGGCTGATACTCCTTGATGAACGGCTTGAGCGCCTTGAGGTCGTCGGCGGCGCTCGGCTCCTCGGCGACGACGACCACGTGCCTGCGGTGCAGGTCGACGTCGATGTCCGGGATGCCCATGCCGTCGATGAGCAGTGGGCTCTCGCTGCGGATGAACTCGATGGTGTTTCCGGCGAAGGCCTCGAGGTGGGCGACCAGGCCGCTCTTCGCCTCGAGCATCAGCTCGTGGATCTCTTGGTCGGTGCGTTCGGTACCGAGCGCGATCCGCCGGTCGCCCGAGTACACGCCGCCGTTGTGCAGGCGGACCCGCGAGCCGTCCTTGATCTTCTTGAAGATCTCGGGGCCCGCTTCGTCGATCAGCGTCACGCCGTTGGCGACGAGCACCTCGGGGCCCAGGTTCGGGTAGCGGCCCGAAATCGATGGGGACGCATTGACCACCGCCGCGACGCCGGCGTCGACCAGCGCGTCGGCGGTGATGCGGTCCAGGTCCAGCGCGTCGATGACGACGATGTCGCCCGGATCGATGCGCCGGAGCAGCCGATCGATGTCACGGTCGACGCGGGCGGTTCCTGCGACCCCGGGGCGGGGGCCGGCATTACGCGAAAGCAGCGCTGACATCTTCATGGGCCCGATTCTGTCGGCGAACCCTCAAGTTGAGGTGGAGGCGCGCCGTAACATCAGCCCCAGAAGTAATCTCCTGTCACATCTGCAACAGGCTCACGATGCGACGTCGAGCCTCGCGGCCTCGAGGAGCTCCCGGGCGTGTGCCCGTCCGCTGTCCGATTCGCCGAGCCCTGCCAGCATTCTCGCCAACTCGGCGACGCGGGCGTCGTCGTCGAGACGACGCACCTCGCTGGACTTGGCGCGGCCGTTTCCGCTGTCGACCACGAGATGAACGTCGGCGTAGGCGGCGACCTGTGGCAGGTGCGTGACGACGATGACCTGATGGGTCCGAGCCAGCCGCGCGAGGCGCCGCCCGATCTGCACCGCGGCGCGTCCGCCCACGCCCGAGTCGATCTCGTCGAACACCATCGTGGTGCCCTCGGCGGACGCCGCCAGTACCACTTCGAGCGCGAGCATGACGCGGGAGAGTTCACCACCCGAAGCGCTCTTCGCGAGTGGCAGCACGTCGGATCCGGCGTGCGGGGTGAAGCCGAACTCGACGGCGTCCACCCCGTCGTGTCCGGCGTGCACGGTCTCGCCGGACGGCAGCAAGAGCGGGGCCGAGTCGTCGGCGCGTGCCACCAGCGGCGCCACCGAGATGCTGAACCCGGCGCCGGCCATGGCCAGGCCCGCGAGCTCGGCGGTGACGGCCTTGGCCAGCGCCTTGGCGGCCTTGGTGCGGACCTTGGTGAGATCGGCGGCAGCCACCACGAGCGCCGCCTGGAGTTCGTCGACGCGGGATGCCAGCGCCGCCAGAGTTTCTTCGGAGACGTCGAGCTGCGCCAGCCGGTCGCGCGCCTCGCCGGCCCAGGCCAAGACCCCGTCGACGTCGGCGGCGTACTTGCGGGTGAGGTTGCGCAGCTCGCCTTGGCGGGCCAGCTTGGTCTCCAACGTGCTTGCGTCGCTGGGCAATTCGCTCAGGTAGGCACCCAGCTCGGTCGACACGTCGGCGATGACGGCCAGCGCGCCGCCGAGCCGGTCGCCGAGCGACCGCAGCACCGCGTCGTCGGTGGACTCCAGCGCCGACTTCGCATGGCTCACGCCGTCGACCGCCGACGCCGCGTCGGGATCCGTCGCCTCGTCCAGCTCGCCCGACAGCGCAGCACGTGCGGACTGCGCGGCCTCGCGCAACGCGTCCAGTTCGGACAACCGGCGGATGTCGGCCACCAGCGCCTCGTCTTCACCGGGTTGCGGCGCGACGGTGTCGATCTCGTTGAGCCCGAACTGCAGCCGGTCGGCTTCCTGCGCCAGCTCGCGGACCCGAGCCCGGCGATCGGCGAGGTCGCGGCGGGCCGTCAGCCACTCGTCGCGGATGTTGCGATAGCGCGCGAGCCGCGCGTCGACGTCGACGAACCGGTCCAGTGCCGCGCGCTGTTCGTCGGGTCGCATCAGGCGGAGTTGATCGTTCTGGCCGTGCAGCGCCAGGAGTTCGGTGGTGAAGGTACTCAAGGACTTGGCGGGCACGCTGCGGCCGCCGAGGTACGCCCGCGACGGGCCGTCCCGGCTGACCGAACGCGCCGCGATCACGCTGCCGTCGTCATCGCGCTCGGCACCCGAGGAATCGAGGATGTCGTCGATCCTGACCGCGACGTGCTGGCCCAGTTCGGTCGTGGTGAACCGGCCTTCGACGACGGCGCGCTCGGAACCCGATCGCACGCGGGTGGCGTCGGCGCGCGCACCCCCGAGCAGATGCAGACCGGTGACCACCATCGTCTTGCCGGTTCCAGTCTCGCCCGTCAACACGGTGAGCCCGCGGTCGAATTCGGCGGTGGCGGCGTTGATGGCGCCAAGCGCCTCGATCCGGATTTCGGCAAGCACTACTGGCCGCGCCAACCCGTGACGGGCAAGCGGAACTTGCGCACCAATCGATCGGTGAAGGGAGCGCTGTCGAGCCGCACCCACTTCAGTGGTGTGCCGCAGCGCGTCACCTCCAGGCGCCCACCGGCGGGCACCACCATCTCCCGGCGGCCGTCGCAGAACACCATGGCGTTGGGACCACCCGCCTCGACCTCGATGGCGATGTTCGCGTCCGGACTGGTGACCATCGGGCGCGCGAAGAGCGCGTGAGCGTTGTTGGGCACCACCAGGATCGCCTCGAGATCGGGCCACAGGATCGGCCCGGCCGCGGAGAAGGCGTACGCGGTGGATCCCGTCGGCGTGGACACCAGCACGCCGTCGCAGCCGAACGCCGACACCGGCCGGCCGTCGACCTCGAGCACCACGCCGAGCACCCCGAGGCGCGGGCCCTTCTCCAGGCTGGCTTCGTTGAGCGCCCAGCCGCGGTGGGCGATACGGCCCTCGACGCGGACGACGACGTCGAGGGTCATGCGTTCCTCGACCCGGTAATCCCGCTTGATGACGTGGTCCAGCACGGTGTCGATGGCATCGGCCTCCGCCTCGGCGAGGAAGCCGATCCGGCCGAGATTGACGCCGAGGACCGGAATCTCGACGTTGCGGGCCAGTTCGGCCGCGCGCAGGAACGTGCCGTCACCGCCGAGGACGAGCACCAGCTCGCAGCCCTCCGCCGCACGCTCGTCGGCGTCCACCACTTCGATTTCGACGCCGAGGGCCCGCAGGTCGTCCGGCGCCAGGTGGACGGGCCCGCGATCGACCGCCTCGGCGGCCAGCACCCGCAGGCCGATGCCATGGTCGCCGAGGACCTTCTCGACCCGTCGTGCGGTCTCGGTGGCTTCGTCGCGGCCGGTGTGGACCACCAGCAGGATCGTGCGCTCGCAGGTCACTGTGGCCCCTCCGCGACGGCATGGGCGACGGCCTCGTTCAACGCATCACCGGCGAGTGGCCGGTCGGTGCTGGCCCGCAGCCGCAGGAAGTACTCGACGTTTCCGGATGGACCGGGCAAGGGACTCGCGGTGACATCGACGGCGTGCCAACCCAGTTCGGCGGCCCGATGCGCGACGGTGAGGACCGTCTCGGTCCGCAGCCCGGGGTCGCTGACCACGCCACCGGGACCGACGCGATCCTTGCCCACTTCGAACTGCGGCTTCACCATGGGAACGATATCGGCGTCCACCGACGCGCACGACACCAACGCGGGCAACACGGTGGCCAACGAGATGAACGACAGGTCCGCCACCACGAGGTCGACGGGCCCGCCGATGGCCTCAGCGTTCAGTTCGCGCACGTTGGTGCGCTCCATCACCCTCACCCGGGGGTCCGACCGCAGGGGCCATGCGAGCTGGCCGTACCCGACGTCGGCGGCGACCACCTCGACGGCGCCCCTGTCCAGTAGCACCTCGGTGAAGCCGCCGGTCGACGCGCCCGCGTCGAGGCAGCGACGATCCTGGACCGATATGCCGAAGGCGTCCAGCGCCCCAATGAGTTTGTGGGCGCCGCGCGACACCCAGGTGCGTTCCTCGCCCGCGACGGTCAGGCTGGCGTCCAAGGCGATGGCTGTCGCCGGCTTGGCTGCCGGCATGCCGTCGATCTTGACCCGACCGGCGCCGATGAGCTCGGCGGCCTGCTGACGCGAACGCGCCAGGCCGCGCCGCACCAGCTCCGCGTCAACGCGGGCGCGTCGAGCCACGTGCACTCACCTGCCGTTTCCGGGGGCCGCCGGTCCCCTTTCGACCGACTCGAGCGCTTGCACCAACAGATCGTGCGCCTCTTCGAGCCGCGTCGCGATGTCCTCCACGTCGGCATCCGCTGCGTCCGGTTCGGGCAGCACCGCGAGCAAGGCGGCGATGTTCGAACGGATCTGATCCGGATCGGTAGTCATGTCGCCGTTCACGCTAATCGACGGAGGGCACGAGTCCATCGGGGGCCTGCAGAAGCGACCAACGTTCCAGCGCCTGGTGGGCGGTGTTGTCACCACCCATGACGGGAAGCGGCTGGCCGTTCAGTCCGGCCTGCCACACCGCGCTGGCCGTTGCACGCACCACCGTCAGGGAATCCTCGGCATCTCGACCCGTCCAGTAGACGGTCACGGCACGATCTCCGACGTCAACCCGCCAGGCGGGGTGCGGCGCGATGCGCAACGTACTCGCGCTGTCGTACAGCGAGCGCAGATCGGCGGCGACGTAGTGCGGGCGCTGCTCCGCGCCGGCGTAGATCATCTCGATCGGCGTGCTGACGCCGGTGAGCACCAACATGCTGGGCAGCCCCGTCGCGATGGCCCCGGCGATGTCGGTGTCCAGGCGGTCACCCACGACCAACGGGGTGTCGAACGTTCCGCGGGCCAGCGCATCCGACATCAGGGTCGGCTGTGGCTTGCCCGCGACCTGAGGTTGCCGGTCGGTGGCCGCAACCAACGCGGCGACCATCGAACCGTTGCCCGGCAGCAGGCCGCGCTCGGACGGCAGGGTGCGGTCCACGTTGGCGGCCACCCACACCGCGCCGGCACGGATGGCGAGGGTGGCCTCGCAGAGTTCGGCCCAACCGGTCTGCGGCGAGTGACCCTGCACGACGGCCACCGGATCGTCTGAAAACTGTCGGACGGGACGCAGGCCGACGTTGCTAACCTCCGCCGCAAGCGCATCCGTACCGACCACCAGAACCGTTGAGCCGGTGGGCAATTGAGTGGCCAGCAAGCGAGCCGCACTCTGAGCGCTGGTGACGACGTCGTCGGGCTTGGCGGCGAAGCCCAGCGCCACCAGGTGCTCGGCGACCTCGTGAGGTCCGCGCGAGGCATTGTTGGTCACGTACAAGGTTCGGGCCTCGACGGCGGCAAGGGTCTCCACCGAACCCGGCGTCGGCTCGTGGCCGCGAAAGACGGTGCCATCGAGGTCGAGGAGCAGGCAGTCGTGCTCCTGCGCGAGTGTCGTCACGTCAGCTCAGCTCCGTAATGCGTTCTTCGGCGTCGGTGACGCCCTCGAGGTCGGCGGCAGCGGCATTGATGAACCACTGCAAGGCTTCCGCGTCGCGCCCGAGCGCGAGCAGAGTCTCGGCATAGACGTAGAACAGGCGCGCCGGCGTCTGACCCGTCCGGGTCGGATCCAGTGGCGGCGAGGCGAGGATGGCCAGTGCTTGTTCGTTCTGCCCGAGGTCCGACCTGGCACCTGCGACGACGATGCGCAGTTCGTCGGCATCGTCCCCGGTGAGTTCGGCGGCCTCGGCGCTCTTCGCCAACTCGATGGCCCGTTCCGGACGTCCGACGCCGCGCTCGCAGTCCGCGATCAACGGCAACAGCGGCGACTTGCTGCCCATCCGGCGGGCGGCACGCAGTTCGGCGAGGGCTTGCGCCCAATCGCCACAGTGGTAGGCCGCGATGCCCACCGCTTCACGGACGGCGGCGATCCTGGCGGCGCGGTTGCGGGCAGCCTTGGCGTGTTCGAGCGCGGCCTCGGGGTCCTCATCGAGGAGCTCGCCGGCCGCAACGAGATGTCGCGCAACGTAATCCGCGGTTGCCTTGTCCAATGTGGTGAGCTCGCCGCGGATCTCGGGCGCCAATTGCCGGGCTTCGATCGAGGCGGGCAACGCTGGACCGGTTCGCTGCGATTGATCATCCGCGTGCTGCGGTCGGGGCTGTTCGCGCCGCGCACGACCGGGGCTCGACGTCCGTGGTGCACCGTAGCGATCGCGCGAACCGCGGGGAGGCCCGCCGGCGTTGGAAGCCCGCCGCGGACGTCGCTCTTCGCTGCCGTCCTGCCTGTCGCTCGCCACGTGTGCCTTCCCTGTTCTGCGGACCGTCCCGCAAGAGGATACGGGGCCATTCGACTCTTCGCGAAGAAGGCGAATTCAATTGGTCCATTCCCGAATACAGAATCGCCCCCCACGCAATTGTGGGGGGCGATTCTTTAAAGGGTGTTCGGCGGTGTCCTACTTTTCCACCCGTATGGGTAGTATCATCGGCGCTGGTAGGCTTAGCTTCCGGGTTCGGGATGGGTCCGGGCGTTTCCCTGCCGCTGTTGCCGCCGTAACTCTATTTTATTTTCAGCCCTAAACACTCGCGCCACTCGAGGTGGGGGTGTTTTTTGGTGGTGGGGTGCGGTGTTGTGAATTCGTGGTTGCGTGGTTGCGGACGCGTCATTTGTTGCGGTGTCTTACACATTCTCTGAACCATTGCTGGTTTTTGTTGTGTGTAAGTTTTCGGCCGGTTAGTGCCAGTTCCCTGCGCCCATTGCTGGGTTTCTAGGTCTGGTCTATCGATCCCGTAGTCTGCGGGGGGCCTTATCCCACTTAATGGGTGAGAAGCCTGGTCTTGGAAGAGGTTTCCCGCTTAGATGCTTTCAGCGGTTATCCTGTCCGAACGTAGCTATCCAGCCGTGCCCCTGGTGGGACAACTGGTAGACCAGAGGTTCGTCCGTCCCGGTCCTCTCGTACTAGGGACAGGTTTCCTCAAGCTTCTGACGCGCGCGGCGGATAGAGACCGAACTGTCTCACGACGTTCTAAACCCAGCTCGCGTGCCGCTTTAATGGGCGAACAGCCCAACCCTTGGGACCTGCTCCAGCCCCAGGATGCGACGAGCCGACATCGAGGTGCCAAACCATCCCGTCGATATGGACTCTTGGGGAAGATCAGCCTGTTATCCCCGGGGTACCTTTTATCCGTTGAGCGACACCCCTTCCACTCGGGGGGTGCCGGATCACTAGTCCCGACTTTCGTCCCTGCTCGACATGTACGTCTCGCAGTCAAGCTCCCTTGTGCACTTACACTCAACACCTGATTGCCGTCCAGGTTGAGGGAACCTTTGGGCGCCTCCGTTACTCTTTAGGAGGCAACCGCCCCAGTTAAACTACCCACCAGGCACTGTTCCTGAACCGGATATACGGTTCGAGGTTAGAAGCCCAATACGATCAGAGTGGTATTTCAACAA
>NZ_JIAW01000006.1 GCF_000620625.1 Mycobacterium sp. URHB0044
CCCATCGACGGCGCAACCGGCTTGAGCCGGGAGAGCTCCGACCACGACATGACACCCGGGTTCAGGTGCGGCAGCAGCCCGGTCTCCTCCAGCACCCGGATCGACATCGCCCGAACGTAGTCCAGCGTTGAGTCGTACCCCCGCTCGTCGAGCCACTGTCGAGCTTCGTCCCAGCGCTCCTCCGGCCGGTCACCGAGGGTGAAAAGTGCTTCCTTGCAGCCCAACTCGGCACCCCGGCGGGCGACCTCGAGAATCTCGTCGGGCTCCATGTACATGCCCATGCCCGCCGCGCGCAGCTTGCCGGGCACCGTGACGAAGGTGCAGTAATGGCAGGTGTCGCGGCACAGGTGCGTCACCGGGATGAACACCTTGCGCGAATAGCTGATGGGCAGCTTGCCAGTCGGCCCGACCCGGCCCGCCGCCTCCAGACCCGCGTCGCGCACCCGCGCGGCGCTGGCACACAGGTCGGCCAGATCGTCGCCGCGGGCAGTCATCGCGATGGCGGCTTCATCGACATTGAGCGCCACCCCGTCGCGGGCCCGTCTCAACACCCGCCGCAGCGCCGCGGCACTAGGACCCGCGGCGCTAGGCCCCTGGCTGGGCTTCGGTGGAAACACGGGGCTGGGCAGGTCGGAGCCGCGCTGGGGGTTCAGAGCCACTCCCCTGTAACCCCGGAGTCGTCGAGAATCATCCGCATGTCCCCAAATCCGACATCACTGCGCCTCGCATAGGGGTCACAGTAGTCCCAGCGCGGTGGGCCGGGTCGGTGCCATATCGCCACCGATGCCCTGACACGCGCGTAAGTTCCTTGCCATCGGGTCTAGGGCGAGGGAGAGGCCCCCATGAGCGTTTCATTCCGTTCCCATCTAACCGCCGGGGTGGCCGCAATTGCCGTCTCAGCGACGGTGTTGGCGCCCGTGGTGGTGTCCGTCCCCACTCCCGAGTCGCCCGTGCTGGCGCCGCGCGTCGACCTGGCAGCCTCTGTGAAGCCGCTGGTCACCGGGCCGCTGAGCCCGGAAGCCGTCGCCACGGCGCGCGCCGTCATCGAGCGGATCGACCCGGAGGCGCAGCTTCCGCTGCAGACAGCCGCCATCGTTGTGCCGACGCCGCAGAACCCGGCGTCCGACGCGATCATCGCGGGCTACCAGTTCATTCAGTACTGGGTGGACTACGGCGTCCAGGTGGCCGACTACGTCCTCGGCTTCATCCCGTACGGGTACCTGATCGGCGACCAGGTCAGCATCGTCTACTTCAACCTGGTCAGGCCGATCTCCGACAGCGTGGTCTATGGGCTCATCGTTCCCGTGGTCAACGACCCGCTGAACATCTGGTCCTACATCAACGGGGCGGCCATCATCGGCCAGACCACGATCACCGCGCTCATCAACACGGGGATCGCCGAGTTCAACTACTTCTTCGGCTGGTTGATCCCGCCCCTGCCGCCCCTGCCGCTCGCCGCGACCGAGGCGACGGAGGCGACGACCCTCATGACGCTCAAGACCGCCGCCGTTACCGACGAACCCGCGGCCGAACCCGCCGCCGAGGCAGCCACCGTCGACAAGCACGACGCAGGTGCCACCGATGCCGGCGAGACCGTACCGGCGGAGCCGGCATCGGCCGAGACCCCGAAGGACGAAGTAACCCCGGCCGAACCCGTCGCTGCCGAGCCGGAAACCGAGACAACGACGCCGGAGTCGACCACGACGTCGGTGGGTGGCGTAGACGCTCAAGGTGAGGTGCGCGGCGGTGACGAAACCGCCAAGCCCGCCGAAAAGGCGAAGCCCGGTAATGCGAAGGCTGACGAGAATGGCCAGGAGAAGGTGAAGCCCGCAGCGAAGTCCGCCGAATCAGGCACCGACGGGACGAGCACGGATACCGACGCTGGCAAGGACACGACGAAGGACACCGGCAAGGACAGCACCAAGAAGACCGGCACGGAAGCCGGAAGCGCCAAGGACTAAACCCGCGGGTGCAGATGGCGCCACAGCAGGTACACCGGTGGCGCCGCACCCACGGCGACGAAGATCAGCGGCGCGAACTGCATCACCCCCGCACCGCCGAACACGATGTCTCCGCCAGGGCCGCCGAGCGTCAACGCGCCCACCGTCAGCAACCAGGTCCACACCGGTAGCGCAGCCACTCGGGGCGCCGAGGTCCACTGCAGCGCCGCCCACACCAGTGCGGCGTTGACCAGACCACTGATCAGGGCGCTGATCGGAAGGGGAACGGGACCGACGTAGAGCGGCAACAGCAGAGCACCCGCCACCGCCGACAAGACACCGTCGAACGCGAGAACCGCCAGGATGACGCTGCGCTTCCAGTCGGGAGCGCTGCTGGTCAGGTCGGGATGCTGTCGAGGAGCGAAACGAGCGAACCGACGACCCACTGGTAGCTGTCCACGCGGTCCTGCCAGTGCTGCAGGTTGGGATCCAGGTCCGGGTCCATCGCCATCCCTTCGTCGCGCCGCCGGTAGAGGAGGAGCTTACCGCGTCCCGTTGCCGCTATCCCAGGTTCAGTCCGGCAAGCAGGTCGGTCTCCCAGCCGTCACCGTTGCGTTCGCCTGCCGTTCCGTGCACCAGGACGTAATGCTCGGTCGGCCAAATGGGCAAGGCGAAGCCGTTCGACAGCGCGCATGCCCGTCCTTGCGCGTCCACCATGACCTGCGTCGCGTGCGCCCGAAGCGCCGCCACCTTGGCGTCCCGACTCTCGGGCGCGTCGACGACGGCGTCGATCTTGTCGTCCTCGAATCCGAACGGAAACTCCCCCGGCGACAACACCGTCCACTCCTCGGGAAGGGCGACGTCGGCCAGCTCTCGGAGGCCTGCGTCTATGGCGCTGCTCGCGATGACCGTCCAGTAGAACTTCGGCACCGACCACGGTTCGCCAGTATGGTCCGACCCAGCCGCTGCCGCGACCGCGGCGGCGGTCACCTCGTGGGCGCGGATGTGGTCCGGATGTCCGTAGCCGCCGTTCGGGTCGTAGGTGACGACGACGTGCGGACGCAGGTCCCGGATGATCGCGACCAGCGCGGCGACGGGCTCGGCGGGATCCGCATCCACGAACCGATGCCCACCACGCGGCGGCGTGTCCGCCATCCCCGAGTCGCGCCACCGCCCCGCACCGCCGAGGAACGTCGGCCCGTCCGCCCCCAAAGCGGTTAAGGCGGAGGTCAATTCGCCGATCCGGTACCCGCCGAGCTGATCTCCGGCGTCGGCAGCGAGCAGGGCCCACCGGTCGCCGATCACCTCACCCTCCTCACCGAGCGTGCATGTCACGACGCGTACGTCGGCGCCGCGCGAGGCGTAGTGCGCGATCGTGGCGCCGGTCGTCAGTGTTTCGTCGTCGGGGTGGGCGTGAACGAACAGAAGGCGAGGAACATCCATTGGCACAAGATAGATTCAGCCCGTGGCGCGGCGCACTCTGGAGTACGCATGCGCCGTTTTGATCATCGGACTGCTCGCCGGAATCGCGGGCGCGGCCACCACCCTCCTGTTGCACGCGATCGAACATCTGACCTACCACTACGACTTCGGCACGCTGCTGACGGGCGTCGGCGATAGCAGCCCGGTGCGGCGCGCCGTCGGCCCGATGCTCGGCGGCGCGCTGGCCGGGTTCGGCTGGTGGCTGCTGCGGCAGCGGGGCGACGTGCCGGGGCTGACGGCCACGATCGCCGAGCACCGTCCGATCCCGCGCTTGAAGATGTCGATCGACGCCGGACTGCAGGTGCTGCTCGTCGGCTCCGGCGCATCGCTGGGACGCGAGGGCGCACCACGACAACTCGCGGCGGCGTCCGGTGACCTCGGTACGTCCCGGCTGTCACTGACCATGCGTGACCGGGAGATCCTGTTGGCGTGCGCCGCCGGAGCCGGTCTTGGGGCGGTGTACAGCGTGCCGCTCGGTGGGGCGTTGTTCGCCGCGCGGATTCTGCTGCACACCTGGCATCCGCGGGCCGTGGGCACGGCGTTGATCACGTCGAGCCTCGCCGTCGCGGTGGCCGCCCCCGTCACGCACCTCGTGCATCCGCTGACGTGGCCCGATCAGCGGCTGTCGTATCTGTTCGTGTTCCTGGCGCTCGCGATCGCCCCGCTGGCCGTGGCGGTAGGCCTGGTGTTCGACAAGGTGATGTCGCTGGCCCGACCGAAGCCGCAGATCCGGTCGTGGGCGCTGATTCCCGCGATCGCCGCCGCCGGGTTGGCCACCGGCATCTGCTCGATCTGGTGGCCGGAACTTCCGGGGAATGGCCGCAGCATTCTCACGGTCAGCGTGAACGCCGGCCTGACGCTGGGCGGCGCCGCGATCATCTTGGTCCTCAAGCCTCTGCTGACCGCGTTGTTCCTCCGTGCGGGCGCGGTCGGCGGGATGATCACGCCCGCCATGGCGACCGGCGCGGCCGCGGGATCGGTTGCGGCGCTTGCCCTCAACCACGTGGCCGGCACCGATCTGAACGTGCCGGCGGTGTCGTTGACGTGTGCGGCGGGGGTGCTGGCAATCACGCAGCGGGCGCCGGCGTTCGCCGCGTTGTTCGTCTGGGAACTCGCGCGGCCGCCCTACTGGTTGTTGATCGTGTTCGTCGTCGCCGCGTTCACCGCACATGGCATCAGGGTGTTGCGCGATCGACGCGCGGCCCAGCAGGCGATGTCGGCTACTGCGCGAGCTTGACCCAATTGCCCGCGTCGCCGACGATCCCGACCGGCACGGCACCCGTCAGGCTGACGTTCTGCACGCTCGGGCCGGACGCCACGATCGTGGTGTCCTGCAGGATCGGCAGCACCGTCGACATGTTCCACAACCGCGGTTCGACCGCGTTGAGCACCTCGCCGATGTTCTCGGAGCCCAACAGTGCGGCGTCGATCTTCGGTTGGATGCTGCGGTCGCAGATTCCGGTCAGGTTGCTCGGTGCCTGGACCAGCTGGCCGGACTCCGGCTCGGGGCTCGGACTGGTCACGGTGCTCGGGGGTGCCGGCGGTGGCCGCGTCGGGGTGGGCTGCGGCGACGTCGTCCTGGAGGTAGTCGTGGAGGTCGTCGTGGACGTCGTCGGCGTCGGCGTGCCCTGACCGGTCGTCGTGGGAACGGCGGTGGCCTCCAATGCCGGGCAGCCGTACCGGGACGCCAGCACGGTGGCGAGATCCCCACCGGCCTGGTGCCAGCCGATGATCGCGTCGTACCGGTTCTGATCCAGCGCTTCCCCGTACAGCGCGGGCGGGTCGAGCGGCAGGACCGACGCCGAGATGCCGACGCTGCGCAGTTGGTCGGCCGCCGTGTTGGCCACCGCGACCGACGTCTGATCGTTCGCGGCGACACCGAGGACCAGCGTGAGCGGCTGGCCGTCCTTGGTGATGCGGCCGCGGTTGTTGTCCGGTGCCGGGGTGCCCGGCGTCGACGGCGGCGGCGTCTCCACGGGCTGAACCTGGTAGCCGGCCCCGGCGAGCAGCGCCAGCGCATCCTCCTTGGCCATCGCGGGCGGGGCCGTCGGCGTGTAACCCGGATCGGATGGGGAGCGGACCTGCGCCTGCGCCAGTGTCACGGTGTTGTCGCTGCCCGCGCCGACGGATGCCAGCAGGTCGACGTCGAGCAGACCCAGAATCGCCTTGCGCACTTGGGAATCCGCGAGCGCCGGCTGCTGCGCCCGCAACGTCAGCTGCATCACGCGCGGCGTCACGATGCGAGCGGTGCGTACGTCGGGGATCGCGCTCAACTGCGCGAAGGCGGCCTGACCGCCGTGCACCTGGGCCACCTGGGTGTCGCCGTTGCGGATCGAGTCCGCGAGCGCTGCCGGCGCACCACCGCGCCGGAACAACACGAGGTCCGGCTTGGCCGGGACTCCCCAGTAACGGTCGTTGCGGGCCAACAGGATCTCATCGCGTTGCGGGTCGATGCTCTCCACCCGGAATTGCCCGCCCGTGACTGGCAACGCCCGCACCAGACCGGCGGCGAATCCACCGGGCACGTCCTTGACGATGTGTGCGGGCAGGATGTCGTTGAACAGTTCGCGCCACGCGGGGTACGGCTGCGAGAACGTCACGACCGCCGTCTTGCCGCCCTCGACGGACTGCACGCCGGTGATCAGGTCGTAGCCCGCGGGGTCGACGACGCCTGGCTCGCCGACCATCTGCCGCCAGAGGTACCAGTAGTCGTCGGCGGCGATCGGGGCGTTGTCGGTCCACTGCGCCTCGGGCCGGATCTTGTAGGTGACCGTGAACGGCTCCTGGCTGGTCACCTCCGCCGACACCAGCAGCGTCGTGTCGAGTTCCCACCGGGAGCCCGTCGGCGACGCCGGATCGGGAACCGGCCGGAACGAGCTGGGCAGCACCAGCGACGAGATTGCGGCGTTCACCGGCGACTGATCGGACAGCAGATGCGAGTTGAACCCGGGGCCGATCGAGTCGATCGCCACGATGATCTGCGTGGCCTTCGTCGGCGGCGGTGGCGTGCTCTCCGAAGTCTCGGTGCTCTGCGGCGCAGGCGGCGGGCTGACGGTGCACGCGGTCAGCAGCAGCAGAGCTGCGGTCAACGAGCCGACGACGCGGGCTGGGCGTCGTGAGGTCGTCGGCACGCCGTTCAGGTTATCGGCCTGCGCTCAGACACTCGTCGCGCCTCAGTTGCGTGCCTTGGCCCGAGCCTTGGCGCGGGCCCGCAGGCTCGCCACCAACTCGACCTTGCGGACGCGCACGATCTCCGGCGTGACCTCGACGCATTCGTCCTCCGCGCAGAACTCCATGGCCAGTTCGAGGCCGAGTTCCATTGGTCGGGCGAGCGTCTCGAAGACGTCGGCGGTCGAGGACCGCATGTTGGTCAGCTTCTTCTCGCGGGTGACGTTGACGTCGAGGTCCTCGGCGCGCGGGTTGATCCCCACCACCTGACCCTCGTAGGTGTCATCACCCGGCTCGACGAAGAACTGGCCACGATCCGACAGCTGGGTCATCGCGAACGGCGTCACCTTGCCGGTTCGGTCGGACACCAGCGACCCGGTATGGCGCGCGCGGATCTCGCCCGCCCACGGCCGGTACCCGTCGAACACGGCGTTGGCGATGCCGGTGCCACGCGTCAAGGTGAGGAAGTCGGTGCGGAAGCCGATGAGCCCGCGGCTGGGCACGATGAAGTCCATCCGGACCCAGCCCGCCGCGTGGTTGGCCATCTCCTCCATGCGGCCCTTACGTGCCGCCATCAGCTGCGTGACGGCGCCGACGAACTCCTCGGGGCAGTCGATGGTCATGGCCTCGAACGGCTCGTGCAGCTTGCCGTCGATGGTCCTGGTGACCACTTGTGGCTTGCCGACGGTCAGCTCGAAGCCTTCGCGACGCATCTGCTCGACGAGAATGGCCAGCGCCAGCTCACCGCGGCCCTGCACCTCCCAGGCGTCGGGGCGATCGATGTCGACGACCTTGATCGACACGTTGCCGACCAGTTCGCTGTCCAACCGGGACTTGACCATGCGTGCCGTCAGCTTGTGTCCGGAAACCTTGCCGGCTAGCGGCGAGGTGTTGGTGCCGATGGTCACCGAGATGGCGGGCTCGTCGACCGTGATGCGGGGCAGCGCGTGCGCGTGATCCGGATCGGCCAGCGTGTCGCCGATCATGATCTCGGGCATGCCCGCGACGGCGACGATGTCGCCTGCGATCGCCTCGTCGGTGGGCCGGCGGTCGACGCCCTCGGTGGCGAGCAGTTCGGTGATCTTGGCGGTCGTGATGACGGGATGGCCGTCCACCTCGCGCATCCACGCGACCTGCTGGCCCTTGCGCATGCGGCCCTTGTAGATGCGGACCAGCGCAAGGCGGCCGAGGAACGCCGACGCGTCGAGGTTGGTCACCAACGCCTGCAGCGGGGCCTCGGGGTCGCCCTGCGGCGGCGGGATGTGCTCGAGCAGGACGTCGAACAGCACGTCGAGGTTCTCGCCGTCCGGGTTCTCGCCGTTGGCGGGCTCGGTGGTGCTGGCGATGCCTGCGCGGCCGGAGGCGTACAGGACCGGCAGTCCGAGCGCCTCCTCGGCGGCCTTCTGGGCTTCGTCATCGAGGTCCGATGCGACGTCGAGCAGCAGGTCGTGGCTTTCGGAGACGACCTCGGCGATGCGGGCGTCGGGGCGGTCGGTCTTGTTGACCACCAGGATCACCGGGAGGTGCGCGGAAAGCGCCTTGCGCAGGACGAACCGCGTCTGAGGCAGAGGCCCCTCGGAGGCGTCGACGAGCAGCAGGACGCCGTCGACCATGGACAGGCCGCGCTCGACCTCTCCGCCGAAGTCCGCGTGCCCTGGGGTGTCGATGACGTTGATCACCGTCATCGAGCCGTCGGGGTGCTGGCGGTGCACCGCGGTGTTCTTCGCCAGGATGGTGATGCCCTTTTCCTTCTCCAGGTCACCGGAGTCCATCAGGCGCTCGACGGCGTCGTCGCCGCGATGGCTCAGCGCCCCCGACTGCCGCAGCATGGCATCGACGAGCGTCGTCTTGCCATGATCGACATGGGCGACGATGGCTACGTTGCGAAATTCAGGGCGAGCATCCACTACAGGATTGTCGCAGCGCGGGTATGCATTCGCGAAAACGGCGGAAGGGTCACGTGAAGTTCAGCAAGCTCGCGAAGTTCGAACCCAAGAAGAAGTGCTGTCGCAGCAAACCACGCTGCAAACGCTGCCCAGTGGTGCTGCACAAGGTTCGCAAGGCCGAGCATTCCGGTATCCGCGGAAAGGAGCTCGAGAAGGTGTTCAAGCGGGCCAGAAAGTCCTGACGACCTCGCAGAACATCGGCGTACGGTGGATGTGTCCGACGCTGGCTGGAGGATCGATATGACTGTTTACGAAGTGGGAACCATCGCTCTCGTCGTGTTGATAGGAACTGCGGCCACCGCGGCGATCTACCTCGGTCTGCTGAACTGGATCGGTGCGTTCTACGTCGTGCGGTGTGCGGCATGTCACCACCTGACGTTCTCGTCGGCCAACGAGTCGCAGGCGTCGTGCGCGCATTGTCGGCACCCGGTCCTGCTGCATCCGATGTACACCGCCCGCCATCCGCACTCGGTGCGCGTCATCGAGGACCGCCTGCGGTACTAGCCACTAAGGCGTGGACAGCACGACCAGGACGCGACCCTCGCCCGAGGGCGCCGGGAGGTCGTGCGGGTCCAAGCCCGAGGCGGGCAAGGCGGCGAACCGGATGAACCTCGGCCACGTAGCTGCTCGCGCACCTGCGCCTCGCCGCCCCCCCCGGGTCGAGGGGTGGTGAAAATGCCCGCCTGTGAGCGACTTTCGCGGTCGACGCGGTTTCCGCCCGCAAAAAGTCGCGCTGAGGTGGGCGCATCGGATGTCGGTGGTCCTGGCGACGCGCGTGGACCTAATGGGAGCGCAGCGCGGCGGTCAACGCCGGTAGCCACCCGCGGTCGGCAGGCACCCATGCCAGGCCGTCGAGCTCCTCGGCGGTCACCCAGCGCAGTGCGCGGTGATCGCGGGGTGCCACGGTGCCGCGCGTCCGGGTGACGAGATAGGCGCGCAAGGTCATGGTGTCGCCGAGCGGCACGTCGTGACCCAGCCGCTCCCCCACGACGACGTCGATGCCGAGTTCTTCTTCGAGTTCGCGCGCGAGGGCGTCGGCGTCGCTCTCCCCCGCCGCAACCTTGCCGCCGGGCAACTCCCACAGCCCGGCCAGCTCCGGCGGCCGGGCGCGCTGCGCCACCAGCAGCGTGTCGCCGGTACCCTCCCCCGTCCCTTCGCCCGCCCTGGCGATCAGCGCTCCTGCGACGACGATCTGGTTTGGCACGGCAGCGACGGTATACCGTCGAATCATGGCTGTGTTAACGGACGAACAGGTAGACGCCGCACTGCCCGAGCTCGACGGCTGGGAGCGCTCCGACGGTGCGCTGCGCCGGTCGATCAAGTTTCCCGCGTTCCTCGACGGAATCGACGCGGTGCGGCGCGTCGGCGAGCACGCCGAGCAGAAGGATCATCACCCCGACATCGACATCCGTTGGCGGACAGTGACCTTCGCGCTCGTCACGCATTCGGAGGGCGGCATCACCGACAAGGACGTGGAGATGGCCCGCGACATCAACGGGATCGTCGCCGACTAGCGGCGATCCAGCCGAGCGTCGCCAGCGTCGCCACGATGTAGACCAGGCCGGCCCAGGCCAGATACCAGGGCCGGTCGATCCGCCAGATCGTCGGCTGGGCGAAGCTCAGCAGCCACGGCACGCCGATCAGGGTCAGCGCCAGCCAGCCCCAACCCAGGACTCGCGCGCCACTGCGTTCGCGCAGCGCGCCGTGCAACAGCCAGATCATCAGCGGTATCAACCACACCCAGTGGTGGGTCCACGAGATCGGCGAGAGCAAAAGCCCGAACAACTGGACGACGACGATGGCCCC
Source organism: Mycobacterium sp. URHB0044 (assembly GCF_000620625.1). GTDB lineage: Bacteria > Actinomycetota > Actinomycetes > Mycobacteriales > Mycobacteriaceae > Mycobacterium. Next base: position 10,343 of record NZ_JIAW01000006.1, read on the forward strand.
GAGCCGGTCGTCGGCACCCACGGCACGCCACGCCAGAAACGCCAGCACCGCCGTCAGCGCCACCGCTGCCAGCACCAACGGTCCGTACCCGGCGTCGTGACCGAGGATGCGGGAGATGCCGCCGCGCCACGACTGGTTGAACGACGTACCGATCGGCCCGATCCGGCTGGCGTCGCCGAGCAGGTCGGTGAAGTAGAACTTCGCCTGGTCACCGAGCACCACGACCGACACGCCGATGGTCGCGAAGAACACCACCGCCGAGAACAGTGCCGCACCCCATCGTCGGGCTCCGACGAAGTAGAGCCCGGATATCGCGGGCGTCAGCTTCACCCCCGCGGCGAGCCCGACCAACAGTCCGGACACCCACCACCGGCTGCTGTAGACCGCGAACAGCACGGCGAGCACTAAGACGACGTTGATCTGGCCGTAGTCGAAGGTGCTGCGCAGCGGTTCCGTCCAGATGCCGACCGCGGTCCACAGCATCGCGAGACGGTGATCGGAGCGGCCGAGAAGCCGAAGGGACAGCCACACCACTCCGTACAGCGCGACGACGATCCCGACCTGCCATGCGAACGCGAGCACGCCGAACGGCACCAGGTGCAGCGGGGCGAACACGACGGCCGCGAACGGCGGATACGTGAAGGGCAGCGGAAAGTCGGGCGTCTGGTCGGCGTAGACGTAGTCGTAGAGCGGATCACCGGTGCCGATGGTGGCCGCTCCGCCGACGTAGACGTGCAGGTCGACGAAGTTCGCGCCGTTGGACACCAGGTAGGTCCATGCGAACCGTGCCGCGACGCTGGCCACGAACAGCCACGGCGCCATCGTCGCCAGGCGCGTGGCGGCCCGTTTCGCCACGGGTGGGACGGGTTGGACGTCTATGCGGACGACTGTAGCGATCGGTCACGGTATGCCGTCTTGTCCATAACGGTTGCGTTAATGCCACACGTGTCACTTGAGTAACTTCAGTAACTCCGTAGCTTCGGTGGCGGACATGCCGTCAACGGATCGGGAGAACCATGCACTTCACCAGAAAACTGTTCGCCACCAGCGTCATTGCGGCCGCGGGCGCGATCCCCGTCGCCTTGGCCCTCAGCGCTCCGGCGATGGCCGAACCGGCACCGGCACCGGCCCCCGCGCCCGCGATCCCCGGCATGCCGGGGATGCCGTTCCTCAACAACGCGCCGCAGATGTTGCAGGGCCTCGCGTCGATGTTCTCCGGCGCCTCGGCAGCACCGGCCGCAGCGGCCGCTGCCGCACCCGTCGCACCCGCACCCGCGGCGACCGCCTCGGTGACCCTGCCGCAGGCGCCCGCCGTGCCCGCCGCCCCGCTTAATACGCCTGCCCTTCCTGCCGCCGCGCCCGCAGCCGTGCAGGGTCTGGTGCCCGAGGCCGAGGTGCAGTTGCCGCAGGTCCCGATGAACCCGCTGCCGCTGCCGAAGGAGCTCAGCTTCCCCGGCGACCTGGCCTCGCTGATGCCTGCCGGCACACCGTTGGCCAACCTGCTGCCGAAGTCGGCACCGGCCGTGCCCGCCGCTGCCGCGGTTCCCGGTGCCGCCGCCGCGGCACCCGCCGCGCCGGCTGCTGCGAGCGGGTTGGCGCCGCTGTCGCCGCTGATGTTCCCGACCGCTGCGCTGCCCTGAGCCATCCCGCTCTGAGCCGCTGCAACCACTGAATACACGGGGAGATTCATGTCATCGACGAGGACGCTGCTAGTCGCACTCGGTACGTCGGCCACTCTTGTGTTGGGCGGCCTCCCGGTCGCCCACGCGGAGCCGGCGCCGCCATTGCCTCTGCCCATCAGCGGGTTGCAGGCACCGGGCCTGCCAGCCATGCAGAGCCTCGGGCCCGCCATCCAGCAGGCGGCGGGCGATCCGACGAACGCGGCGTCGATGCTGATGGCCGCCGCTGCGGCGTTCGCGGGCAACAGTGCCGCGCCGGCCGATTCGAAGAACGTGGCTGCCGCGGTCAACCAGTTCGTCGCCGATCCGCAGGTGGCGCACGTGCCCGCGGCGGGTGCGGTTCCCGGCACGGAAGCGCATCTCCCCCAGGGCGTGAACCCGGCGAATGCCGTCGGGCCCGCGCCGGAGGCGGCGCCCGCTGCCGCGCCCGTCCCCGCTCCGGAAGCGGCGCCCGCCCCGGACGCCGTCCCCGTCCCCGCTCCTGACGGCGTTCCCGCTCCGCCCGCCGAGGCCGCCGCTGCCCCGGCACCGGACGGCGCCGTCGCTCCCGGCCCGGCACCCGCACCGGAAGCGACGACGACGCAGGACTTCATGTACCCGTCGATCAGCAACGGCTGCCTGGCCGACGGCGGAAACGTTCTGGCGACGGCGATTTCAGTCGCCGGGCCGGCGAAGATCCCGGCGCCGGGCCCCGGTCCGGGCCAGACGGCCTACGTGTTCACCGCCATCGGCACGCCGGGCCCCGCCACCGAGCAGAAGCTGCCCCTCAACGTCACGTGGGTGAACCTGACGACGGGCAAGTCGGGCGGCGCCACGCTCAAGCCGCAGGCGGACATCAACCCCGACGGCCCGACGACGCTGACCGCCATCGTCGACACCGGTTCGGGCAGCATCATGTCGACGATCTTCGGCCAGGTCACGACCACCGAGAAGCAGTGCCAATTCATGCCGACCATCGGGTCGACCGTCGTCCCCTGACCGCCGCCCCTTCCATGCCGAAATAGCATTCCCCGTCGTTGCAGCGGTGGCTCAACGACAGGGAATGCTGTTTCGGCGGCCGGTCAGTAGGCCATGAAGAGGATCATTTCCCGGTCGTATTCGCGGCCGGGGTGCGCCTCAGCAAGGTGAGTCTGGGCCTTCTCGACCAGATCGTCCTCGTCGGAGCCAGAGATCGCCTCACCGCACGGGCAGTTCAGATGTGTTTTCGCCATGTGTCAACGATCCCACGAGGAGGATGAGAGGCATGGAGCTATACGACGTTATGCGCACCACCGGGGCCGTCCGGCGGTTCACCGGCGACCCGCTGCCCGACGACGTCCTCGAACGAATCCTCGACAACGCCCGGTTCGCGCCCAGCGGTGGCAACCGGCAGGGCGTGCGGGTGATCGCCGTGCGCGACACCTCGACCCGCGAGGCGCTCGCCGAACTGTCGATACCGGGCGCGCAACGCTACGTCGCGCAGATCGCCAACGGTGAAGCACCGTGGAACCCGTTGCACCCGTGCGGGGTTGACGAGGAAACCATCAAGTCGGCCAAGGTCCCCGGCGCGGTCGCCGGCACGTTGCTTGGCGCCGAGGTGGTGCTGGTGATCTGCCTGAACCTCGGCGTAGCCGCGGCGTTCGACCAGGACCTCGACCGCGTCGGCGTGATCAGCGGCGCGTCGGTCTACCCGTTCGTCTGGAATGTGCTGCTGGCCGCCCGCAATGAGGGCTTCGGTGGTGTGCTGACGACGATGGTGGTGGCCAGCGAGCCGGGCGTGCGCGAGTTGTTGGGCATCCCGGCCGAGTCCGCGGTCGCTGCGATGGTGCCGCTCGGCAAGCCCGTGCACCAAGTCAAGAAGTTGACCCGCAGGCCGGTCGAGGAGTTCGCGACACGCGAGCGGTTCGACGGCGCGCCGCTCTAGGCCCCTCCCCCCTGCGCCGACACTGCTGTCAGATCGCGAAAACGGCCCGGAATGCGATCTCCTAGCAGGCTCGGCGGGAAAGAGTTAGGCCTCAGGCTCGCGCCTTCGCTGCTGCCTTGGCGGCCTTCTTGAACGACCGCACCTTGTCCAGCGAGCCCGCGTCGACGACGTCGGCCACCGACATGTGCGTGCCCGCCTTGCCGTAATCCCCCGCGGCCTCGCGCCAGCCCTTCGGCGTCACCCCGTACTGCTTGCCGAGCAGCGCCAGGAAGATCTTGGCCTTCTGCTCGCCGAAGCCCGGCAATGCCTTGAGCCGGCGCAACACCTCGCGGCCATCGGGGTCGCCTGCCGTCCACAGTGCGGCGGCGTCTCCGTCGTAGTCGTCGACGATGGTCTGCGCCAGGGTCTGCAGCCGCTTGCCCATCGACCCCGGAAACCGGTGCACCGCAGGGCGTTCCGAACACAACGCGATGAACTTCTCGGGGTCGTAGTCGGCGATCTCGCGGGCGTCGATGCCACCCATCCGGTCGGCGATCTTCTTCGGCCCGGCGAACGCCACCTCCATCGGAATCTGCTGATCGAGCATCATCCCGACCAGCAGCGCAAAGGCATTCGACTCCAGCAGCGCATCGGCCGCCGGATCTTGAACCAGCTGGAGCTTCCCCATCGGCCCAGTCTATGGTGACGACAACCGCCCAGAAGCTGTGAGGTGATATGCCGGGCGAGATCGCGCTTGCGCTGGCGGCAGCTCTCATTCTCGCCACGGTCGTCGCCGCGGTCATCGCGGTGCGCACCCGCCGGGTCGTCGCCACCCCCACCGAGCGCGCCGTCCACGCCGCGCTGCACACTGCCTCGCTGGCGGCCCGCGCCCTGCGCCACGGGCTCGACGCCGACTCGGCGCAGCGGGCCGTGCCGCATCTGCGCCAACTCACCGGCGCCGACGCCGTCATCCTGTTCGACGAATCCGGCCAGGGGTCGGCCCGCGACCCGTCGGACAAGTCGACGTGGACACCCGATGCCCTCACGGCCGCCGAGCACGCCGCCAACGAGGCGCTGGCCGGCCAACGGCGGATCATGTCCAAGCACCTGGCGGGCGCGATCATCGCGCAACCGCTGCTCACCGACGACGGCGACGTCATGGGCGTCCTCGTCACGATGACGTCCCGGGAGCCGGGGCCTGGCATGTTGGGCGCCATCGGCGAGGTCGCCCGGTACGCGGCCAGCCAGCTCGAACTCGCGGACCTCGACGCGTCCCGCGCACGGCTGGACCGCGCCGAGGTGTTGGCCCTGCGCGCCCAGATCAGCCCGCACTTCATCTACAACGCGCTCAATACCATTGCCTCGTTCGTGCGCACCGATCCCGACCGGGCCCGCGAGCTGATCCTCGAATTCGCCGACTTCACCCGCTACTCGTTCCGGGCGGCGGGCCAGTACACGACGCTGGCCGAGGAGTTGCGCAACATCGACCGCTACCTGACGCTCGAGCGGGCCCGCTTCGGGAGCTCCCTGAACGTGCGGCTGCAGGTCGCGCCCGAGATGCTCAACGTCGTCGTCCCATTCCTCGCCTTGCAACCCTTGGTGGAGAACGCCGTCCGGCACGGACTCGCGGGCCGGGGCGGCGGCACCGTCGAAATCGTTGCGCGCGACGACGGCACCGATTGCGTCATCACCGTCGAGGACGACGGCGCAGGCATGGATCCCAACGCCTTGCGCTCGGGCCCGGCCGACGCGCTCGCCGACGCACCGGATGCCGGCGACCACTCGGCCCACGTCGGCCTGACGAATGTGGACCATCGGCTGCGCGCGGCATTCGGCAACGATTACGGTCTGGTGGTCGAGACAGCGGTGGACGCGGGCACCAAGGTGATCATGCGAGTCCCGAAGTTCCGGTCGGGTGTCCGGGCCGGCGGAGGTGCGACCAGGTGAGCAGGCCCCCCGGGAAGACGCCATCGCTGAAGACACTGACGGTGCTTGCGGTCGACGACGAGGCGCCAGCGCTCGACGAGTTGGCCTTCCTGCTCAATGAACATCCCGACATCGCCGAGGTGTGCCGAGCCGGCGACGCGACGTCCGCACTGCGGGAACTGAACCGCCGCACCATCGATGCGGTGTTCCTGGACATCAACATGCCGGGTCTGAGCGGACTGGAATTGGCGAACGTGTTGACCAACTTCTCGTATCGGCCCGCCGTCGTGTTCGTGACCGCACACGACGACAAGGCGGTCTCCGCGTTCGACGTCGGTGCGGTGGACTACCTGCTCAAACCGATCCGCCAGAGCCGCCTCGACGAAGCCGTGCGCCGGGTGCTGGCCGTGCGGTCCGACACCGCGAGCGACGGCACCGGCCAGGACGAGGACAGCGACGTAATCCCGGCCGAGCTCGGCGGCATCACGCACCTCGTGCCACGGGCGAGCATCGGCTGGGTGGAGGCCGAGGGCGATTACGCGCGGCTGCATTCGGCGTCGGGTGCGCACCTGGTGCGGATACCGCTGAGCGTCCTCGAATCCCGTTGGCAGGAGCGGGGTTTCCAGCGAATTCACCGTTCCTACCTGGTCGCGCTACGGCTAGTGGTCGGCTTGCGCACCGCCGACGGCGCGGTGCTGGTCCGGTTGCGGGCGAACGGCGCCTCGCCCGCCGTGGAACTCCCCGTCAGCAGGCGTCAGGCACGCGAGCTGCGCGACCGGCTGGTCCGCGACCCCATGCGCAACCTCCGGCCTGCGGATCCGGCGATGAAAAATGAAGCGACCGGCGCCGATGACTAGCGGACGGCCGCAACGCGAGCGCGTGGTCCTCGCCCATCGCAGGGGTGCACGGAGCATCCGCACGCGTGTGGAGGTGCAGGAGCAGACCCTCGTCGGCGACGCCTTCGTGCGGGGGCTGGTGCGCGCTCAGCTCGGGTTGGCGCTGAGACTGGCGGCCGTGGCGGTGTGCTCGGTCGCCGCAATCCCCTTGCTGATCGGCGCGTTTCCCGAGATCGACGCGGTGCGGGTGTTCGGCATCCGGCTGAACTGGCTGCTTCTTGCCGTGTTGGTCTATCCCGTGCTGTACGGGGTGGGGCGGCTCTACGTGAGGCTGGCCGAACAAAGCGAACGGGACTTCGTTCGTGTCGTGGACGGTGAACCCTGATGACCGGCGCGCCACTGACTGCCGCCGCTTTGCTCGCGGCCGCGATAGCGACCGTCGCGATCGGCTTCTACGGGATACGACTGTCCCGCACGACCTCCGACTTCCTCGTCGCGTCGCGCAGCATCGGACCGCAGTGGAATGCGGCCGCCATTTCGGGCGAATACCTTTCGGCCGCTTCGTTTCTCGGAGTCGCCGGTCTCATCGCCAAGTACGGCGCCGATGCACTGTGGTATCCGGTGGGATTCACGGCGGGCTATCTCGGGCTGTTGCTGTTCGTCGCCGCGCCGCTGCGCCGCTCGGGCGCGTACACGGTGCCCGACTTCGCGGAGTTCCGGCTGAGCTCGGCACGGTTGCGCAGAGTCGCGATGCTGGTGGTCGTGGTGATCTGCGTATTCTATCTCGTCCCGCAGTATCAGGGCGCCGGTCTCGCCCTGAAAACCCTTCTCGGCTTTCCGGTTTGGGTAGGTCCGGTTGCCGTCGGCGCCATCGTCATCGCCAACGTGGTCGGCGGCGGGATGCGGTCGATCACGTTCGTGCAGGCCTTTCAGTACTGGTTGAAGCTGACCGCCATCGCGGTCCCGGCGCTGGCCCTGCTCACCGTGTTCCTGCGCGACGGTGCGGATCTGGCCGGGCCGTTGCCCCCGACCGTCCAGCAGCAGACGACGGTGACCGTCGAGACCGACGTGGTGGTGCAGGTCGCCGAACCTGCGGGGATCACGGCAATCGGAACCATCGACGGAAGACGCGTCGACGGCGCGCCGTTTCCCGCCCCCGGCCGGTTCGCGCTCGAGCGGGGTACGACGCTCACGTTGGCGGCCGGGTCGGCCACACCGGTCGTCGACGGTGCGCCGAGTGCGGGCGACGATTGGCTGGCATCCGGGGGCGGACTGGGCGGAGAGCACCCGTCGTATCAGGTTCTTTCGATCATCGTCGCCACGTTCCTCGGCACCATGGGTCTGCCGCACGTCCTGGTCCGCTTCTACACCAATCCCGACGGCCGGGCGGCCAGGCGCACCGCCCTCGCCGTCATCGCGCTGCTGTCGCTGTTCTACCTGTTCCCCACGCTGCTCGGTGTGTTCGCCAGACAATTCGTGCCGCAGCTTCTGATCACGGGCACCGCCGACGCCGCGGTACTCCTGTTGCCCAGCGCGGCGATCGGCGGGGTCGCGGGCGCCGGTCTCGCCGCACTCGTCGCGGCCGGCGCGATCGCCGCCTTCCTTGCGACGTCGTCGGGCCTACTCGTCAGCATCGCGGGCGCCTTGTCGACCGACGTGTTGCGTGGGCGCGTCCGCGACTTCCGGGTCGCGGCGCTCATCGGTGGCATGGTCCCGATTCCGCTCGCGCTGCTGGCGTCGTCGCTGGAACTGTCCCGCAGCGTCGGCCTGGCGTTCGCCGTCGCCGCGTCGACACTGTGTCCGCTGTTGGTGCTCGGGATCTGGTGGCGCGGACTGACGAGCGTGGGTGCGGCGTGGGGACTGGCCGTCGGCGGCGTGTCCTCCGGAGTGGCAACGACTTTGGCGATCACCGGCGCCGTCGACCAATACGTCCTCGGCGGCTGGCCGTCGGTCGTCATCGGCTACCCGGCCGCGGTCAGTGTGCCTCTCGCCTTCGTCACGATGATCGTCGTCAGCCGCTTCACGCGGGCATCCGTGCCGCCCCACGTGGCGCAGATCTTCGCCAGGATGCACGTCCCCGAGCGGTTGGGCATGGGCGTCGAGCGGCTGCCCGCCGGCTGACCGCTCGTCGCCGCCGATCTACCGCTCACCGCACCGGCCCCCGGCTTCACCGTGTCGACCCTCGGAAGAGCGGGTATGTGACTCACATCTCATTTAACTTCGGCCCGGAGCCGATTCACAGACGAGGTCAGGAGTCACCGTGTCCGAAACCGACTTTCCACCCCGGGAAGCGCCCACGCCCGGCGGTGACCGGTTCCTGGAGATCCAGGCCAGTTCCGAATTCCAAGACCTGCGAAGCAGACTGCGCCGCTTCGTCTTCCCGATGAGCGCAGTGTTCCTGCTGTGGTACGCGGCCTATGTGGTGCTCGGCGCGTTCTTCCACGACTTCATGGCCACCCCGGTGTTCGGCAACGTCAACGTCGGCCTGCTCATCGGCCTCGGCCAGTTCCTGTCCACCTTCATCATCACCGGCATCTACGTGCGATTCGCCAACCGCGAAATCGACCCGCGCGCCGAAGCCATCAGGTCCGAGCTGGAAGGCCGTGCATCGTGAAACTCTTGGCCGCCACCGCTGAAACGGTCGGCAACCCGGCCGCCAACATCGGCATCTTCGCGCTGTTCGTCGCCATCACCCTCTACATCGTCATCCGCGCCAGCAAGAAGAACACCACCGCAGCCGAGTTCTTCACGGCGGGCCGCTCGTTCACGGGGCCGCAGAACGGCATCGCCATCTCCGGCGACTACCTGTCGGCTGCCAGCTTCCTCGGCATCGCGGGCGCGATCGCCGTTTACGGCTACGACGGCTTCCTGTATTCGATCGGCTTCCTCGTCGCGTGGCTCGTCGCACTGCTGTTGGTGGCCGAATTGCTGCGCAACGCAGGCAAGTTCACGATGGCCGACGTGCTGAGCTTCCGGCTCAAGCAACGACCGGTACGACTTGCCGCCGCGACCACGACCCTGGCCGTATGCCTGTTCTACCTGCTGGCCCAGATGGCAGGCGCCGGCGGGCTGGTCGCCCTGCTGTTGGACGTCACCAGCAGCCTCGGCCAGGCCGTGGTGATCGCGGTCGTCGGCTTGCTGATGATCGTCTACGTGCTGATCGGTGGCATGAAGGGCACCACCTGGGTGCAGATCATCAAGGCCGCCCTGCTGATCGGCGGCGCCGCGTTGATGACGGTCATGGTGCTGGCCAAGTTCGGCGTCAACTTCTCCGAGATGCTCGGCGCCGCCCAGACGGCGGTGTCCGACTCCAGCAGCGAGGCAGTGGCCAAGCGCGACGTGCTGGCACCGGGTGCCCAGTACGGCGCATCGCTGACGTCGCAGATCAACTTCATCTCGCTGGCGCTGGCGCTGGTGCTCGGCACGGCGGGCCTGCCGCACGTGCTGATGCGCTTCTACACCGTGCCCACGGCCAAGGAAGCCCGCCGCTCGGTGGTCTGGGCGATCGCGCTGATCGGCGCCTTCTACCTGTTCACCCTCGCACTCGGCTACGGCGCCGCGGCACTCGTCGGGCCCGACCGCATCCTGGCCGCGCCAGGCGCACAGAACTCGGCAGCACCGTTGCTGGCGTTCGAACTCGGCGGGGTAGTCCTGCTCGGCATCATCTCCGCGGTCGCGTTCGCGACGATCCTCGCCGTGGTCGCCGGACTGACGATCACCGCGGCCACGTCGTTCGCGCACGACATCTACGCCAGCGTGCTGAAGAGCCACCAGGTGACCGAGGCGGAACAGGTCCGGGTCTCCCGCATCACGGTCGTCGTCCTCGGCATCGTCGCGATCGGCCTCGGCATCCTGGCCAACGGTCAGAACATCGCGTTCCTGGTGGCGCTGGCCTTCGCCGTTGCCGCCGCCGCGAACCTGCCGACGATCCTGTACTCGCTGTACTGGCGGCGGTTCAACACCCGCGGCGCCCTGTGGAGCATGTACGGCGGCCTGATCTCGACCATCGTGCTGATCATCTTCTCCCCCGCCGTATCGGGCGCGAAGACGGCGATGCTGCCCAGCCTGGACTTCGCCTGGTTCCCGCTGGCCAACCCGGGCATCGTGTCCATCCCACTGGCGTTCATCCTCGGCATCGTCGGCACGCTGACGTCGCCGGACGACGAGGATCCCGAGATCGCCGCAGAAATGGAGGTGCGGTCGATGACGGGGTACGGCGCGGAGAAGGCCTCAGCCTACTGAACTCAAGCGCACTGACGTCGCGGAATAAGGCACCGGGAAGGCGTCGCTATTCTTCAACGTGGCCGAAACCCCGATGAAGACGCGCTTCGCCTTCCCGCTGTTGGCCTATGCGTTCGCGGCGATCATGGTGGGTACCACGCTGCCGACGCCGATGTATGCGCTATACGCCGAGCACATGCACTTCGCGGTACTCACCACCACGGTGATCTACGCGACCTATGCCGGCGGCGTGCTGTTCGCCCTGTTGGCGTTCGGCCGGTGGTCCGACGCGATCGGGCGACGACCGATTCTGCTGGCCGGCGTGGTGTTCGCACTCTCCAGCGCCGTCGTCTTCCTCGTCGCGGACTCGGTGCCGCTGCTGTTGGTCGGCCGCGTGCTGTCGGGCTTCTCAGCCGGAATCTTCACCGGGACGGCCACCGCCGCCGTCATCGAGGCGGCGCCGCCAGTCTGGCGCACCAAGGCGGCGGCGGTGGCGACGGTCGCCAACATCGGCGGGCTGGGCATCGGACCACTGCTGGCCGGGCTGTTGGTGGAATACGCGCCCGCGCCGCTGCACCTGAGCTTCATCGTGCACATCGTGCTGGCGCTGTTGGCTGGGGCGGCGGTGCTGATCGTCCCGGAAACGTCCGAACGTTCCGGCAGCATCGGCCTGCAGCGACTGTCGGTGCCCGTCGAGGTCCGCACGACGTTCGTCATCGCGGCGCTGGCGGCGTTCGCGGGCTTCGCGGTGACCGGCCTGTTCACCGCGGTGGCGCCGTCGTTTCTGGCCAACGTCGTCGGGATCGACAACCACGCCGTCGCCGGCCTGATCGCCTGCTCGATCTTCGCTGCGTCCGCGGTGACCCAGGTCGCCGCCCGCAACATGTATCCGCAGCGCGCGGTCGCCGTCGGCTGCGCGATTCTGGTGGTCGGAATGGTGATTCTCGCTGTCGCGCTGCACCTTTCGTCGCTGCCGGGCCTGATCGCCGCCACCGTGGTGTCCGGCGTCGGGCAGGGCATGAGCTTCTCCCGCGGCTTGGCCGCGGTCTCCGAACTCACCCCGCCCGACCGTCGCGCCGAGGTCAGCTCCACCTACTTCGTCGTCGCGTACGTCGCGATCTCGCTGCCCGTCGTCGGCGAGGGACTGGCGGCCCAGCACTGGGGATTGCAAACGGCCGGTGTGACTTTCGCGGTCGCCGTTGCGGTTCTGTCGATCATCTGCCTGGCCGCGATTCTCGTGCAGGAGCGACGCTCGTCCCGGACTGAAGTGTCCGCCCACGTTTGAGTGGTTTTACCTATGCCGAACGCGGCGGCGCGGCCCTAGATTCGAGCCATGCCGCTCACGTTTCCCGGTGCCGCCGACATCGAGGCGAGCACTCCCGCCGCCCGCGACCGCGCCATCGACGTCATCCGGATCGCGGCGCTGGTCGGCGTCGTCATCGGGCACGCCGTCATGGCGACCAGCATCATCACGAACGACGACGTGTTCATCTGGGGCAACCTGCTCACCACGTCGGTGGTGTTCCAGGCGCTGACCTGGGTGTTCCAGATCATGCCGCTGTTCTTCTTCGCGGGCGTCGCGACCTCGGTCGGGTCCTACCCACCACCCGGCGGCAGCTGGGGCGGCTGGCTGATGAAGCGGTGCACGCGGCTGTACCGGCCGGTGTTCTACTACCTCGCGTTCTGGGCGGCGGCGCTACTCGTGCTGCACCGGCTGCTGCCCGAGCACGTCTACGAACCGGTCGCCGGGATCAGCATTCAACTGCTGTGGTTCCTCGGCGCCTACGTGCTGGTGCTCGCGGCGATGCCGCTGCTCGCCCGCATCACCACCGTCGCGCATCTGGTGACGGGAACCGTCGGGGTGTATGCCCTCGTCGCGGTGGTCGACGTCGTCCGCGTCACCGCTACCGGCTGGTCGATGATCGGCTACCTGAACCTGGTGGCGTGGCTCATCCCCGGCATGTTCGGGGTGGCGTACCGGCGCCAATTGATCTCCACCCGCGCGGCCGCGCGCCTGGGCTTGGCGATGTTCCTGGTCAACGTCGGCCTGCTGTGGTTCGGGCCCTACGAGCTGAGCCTGGTCGGCATCGAGTCGCAACAGCTGAAGAACATGACGCCACCGTCGTTGCTACTCGCCGGACACGCAATCATGCTGTGCGCGTTGGCCATTGCGGCGGCCCCGGCGATCGGCCGATGGGCGCACCGGCCCAGGGTGTGGCGGCTCGCAGTGATCGGGAACACCGGCGCGATGACGCTGTACCTGTGGCACATGCCGGTTCTGCTTGGCGTGCATCTCGCGTTCGACTACCTCGGTTTCCCGCGGTACCCCGGTCAACCGCACTTCCTGGCGCTCGGTGTCGTTCAGGTCGTCGTGGTGGGCGTGCTGGTGGCCGCGACGTTCGTGACGCTGCGGCCCCTGGAGACCGATCCGCTGCCGCTGTGGGACGGCGGCAACGTCGCGGCGCCCGGCCGGCGCAGCGCAGCGGTGGGCGCGCTGCTATGCATCGCTGGTGCGGCCACCCTGGCCTCGGTCGGATGGGGGCTGAAAGAGCAAGGGCTCTTCTGCATTTCGGTGGTGCTGCTGGCGCTGTTCGGCGCACGGCGCCTCGCCAGCCAGAGCGCTGCCGACGCCGTGGCGAAGGTGGGTTAGCCGCTCTTGCGCCGGAACTCGCGGCGGCTCTGCTCGGGGCCGTGCACCTTCGGTTGCTTCTTGCCGCCGTCCCTGTGGGCGGCGCCGCCCGCCGAGCTGGCCTTCTTGCGTTCCAGCGCTTCGCGGAACTTGCGCTTGTTCTCGTCCTCGGGTTCGTCGGCCATGTTCGCAGGGTAGCGCGCGGACCGCGGCGCCGTCGCGCGGATTACCCACAGTGACGGTGACTCAGCGGATGCCGGGCGGCAGGCCGTACACGTGTGAGATCGGCAGGGTCAGCAGCACGCGGCGATCCTCGACCATCGCGCGCCGGTAGTCGTCCCAGTCGGAGTGCTCACCGGCGATGTTGCGGTACAACGCAATCAGCGCCTCGACGGTGTCGTCGTCCGGTGACGCCGCAGGCGGCGTGAGGATCGCGTCACCCTCGGCCACCGCATATGCCCAGCCGTCGTCGGACCGCACGTGAATCGACGCCCGCGGGTCACGGCGCAGGTTGCGGGTCTTGGCCCGCGGCTCCGTGATCGACACTTGAATGGCGACGTTGCGTGGGTCGAAGTGATAGGAGACGTTCGACAGCTGCGGCCGACCGTCACGCTTGATGGTGGCCAAGACGCCGAGCGAGTTGCCACTGATCACGGCCAACAACTTGTCATCGAATACGAGCCGCGTCATGGCAGCCAGCCTACGACTGCGTGACGGGAAGCCGACCGCTTTGGGCCACCACGTCCCTACGATGAGTGCATGACCGCCAGCCACGGCAGTCCCGCGGGCACGCTGCTGGAGTTCCGATGACGCGCTACGCGGCGTTCCTGCGCGGCGTCAACGTCGGCGGTGTGAACCTCAAGATGGCCGAGGTCGCCGACGCACTGACCGCGGCGGGCTTCACGGCCGTCAAGACCGTACTCGCCAGTGGCAACGTGTTGCTGGACAGCACGTCGTCGGTGACGGCCGTGCGCACGAAAGCCGAAGCGGCGCTCCGCGAGACGTTCGGCTACGACGCGTGGGTACTGGCCTACGACCTCAAGACCGTCGCAGCGATTTCCAAGGCCTACCCCTTCGAGCGAGAAGTCGAGGGATACCACTCCTACGTCACGTTCGTCACCGACGCGAAGGTGCTCGACGAACTCGCGGAGCTGGCCGCCGACCCGGGTCCCGACGAGAAGATCGAGCGCGGCAAAGGCGTGCTCTATTGGCAGGTATCCCGCGCCGGCACGCTGAACAGCACGATCGGCAAGACCATGGGCAAGAAGCGGTACAAGTCGTCGACGACCACCCGGAACCTCCGAACCATCGACAAGGTCTTGAAGGCCTGAGCTTCGGTAAGTTCGCGACCGTGAATTCAACACCCAGGATCGACGGTGCCGCACTGACCGGTGTCTCCGAGACCGCCTTGCTGACGCTGAAGGTCCGGGCGACCGAAGCCCGCAGACCCGACGGCGTCATCGACGATCCGATGGCGATCCAACTGGTCGACGCCATCGACTACGACTACGCCAAGTTCGGCTTCACCCGGCGCCAGGACATGGCGCTGCGCGCACTGGCCTTCGACGCGGCGACCCTCTCGTATCTATCGGACCACCCGGCGGCCACGGTCGTCGCGTTGGCGGAGGGCTTGCAGACCAGCTTCTATCGCATCGAAGCAAGCGGGGTGAGCGAGCGATTCCGCTGGCTGACCGTCGATCTACCGCCCATCGTCGACCTGCGCAACCAGCTGTTGCCGACGTCGGAGCGGGTGACGGTGTGCGCGCAGTCCGCGCTGGACTACGGGTGGATGGACGCCGTCGACCAGTCCGAGGGCGTGTTCATCACCGCGGAGGGACTGCTCATGTATCTGCAGCCCAGCGAGGCGATGGGCCTGATCACCGAGTGCGCGAAGCGGTTCCCCGGCGGCCAGATGATGTTCGACCTGCCGCCGTCGTGGTTCGCGTTCTGGGCGCGCCGCGGGATGCGGACGTCGCTGCGCTACAAGGTGCCGCCGATGCCGTTCGCCATGTCGGCTGCGGAGGCCGCGCACCTCGTCGACGTCGTACCGGGCGTCCGTGCGGTGCACGACGTGCCCTTCCCTCGCGGCCGGGGCGCCCTGCTGAACGCAGCGATGTGGATGGTGCAGCGAATCCCGCTGTTGGACCCGGTGCGCCCGGCCACGACCCTGCTGGAGTTCGGCTAGCTAACCGAACGCCGCCTCCACGTAGCGCAGCGCGGTCGCCTTGTTGACCCCCAAGGCGCGCGCGGTCACCACGTAGGAGTGCGCCGCGGACGCCATCGCCGAATCCGACGGGTCCGCGCGCGCCACGAAACTGCCGAATCGGCCTCGAGTTTCGAGTAACCCGGCCGCTTCCAGCTCGCGATACGCGCGCGCGACGGTGTTCACCGCCATGTTCATCTCGACGGCCAGCTCGCGAACAGTCGGCAACCTCGTCCCCGGTGAAAGCCTGCCGTCCCTGATGCCCTCTATGATTTGGGTCCGCAACTGATCGAACAGCGGCCTTGCGGCGCGCGGGTCGACCTGGACCCATTCCCCCAAATCGGTCACGTGCCCAGTATCACAAAAACCGGCTAGTTTGGTGGCGTGCAAGTGACCGTGCTCAGTGGCGCGGGGATTTCCGCCGAGAGCGGGGTGCCGACCTTCCGGGACGTCGAGACTGGTCTGTGGGCGAAGGTCGACCCCTACGAGATCTCCAGCGCCGACGGTTGGCGCCGCCATCCCGAGAAGGTGTGGGCGTGGTACCTGTGGCGCCACCACATGATGAAATCGGTCGAACCGAACGACGGCCACCGCGCCGTAGCGGCGTGGCAGGACTACGCCGAGGTGCACGTCGTCACCCAGAACGTCGATGACCTGCACGAACGTGCCGGTAGCTCGCGGGTGTACCACCTGCACGGCAGCCTGTTCGAATTCCGGTGCGACCGCTGCGACCGGCCCTTTCACGGACCGCTGCCAGACATGCCGGAACCGGTGGAGGTGGTCGAACCGCCGACGTGTTCGTGCGGCGGCATGATCCGGCCCAACGTGGTGTGGTTCGGCGAGGGGCTGCCGAACGAGGCATGGGAGCGGTCGCTCGACGCCGTCACCGCCGCCGACGTCGCCATCGTGGTGGGCACCTCGGCGATCGTCTATCCCGCGGCGGGCCTGCCCGAGCTGGCGCTGGCCAACGGGATCCCGGTGATCGAGGTCAACCCCGAACGCACCCCGCTGTCGGACAGCGCGTCGATCTCGCTGAGGGAGACGGCGGCCACGGCGCTGCCCAGCCTGTTGCAGCGGCTGCCCGCACTACTCGGCTGACTCGTCCGCCGATCTCAGCCCTCCGCCAGTGCCTTGATCCGCGCGACGGCCTCCTGCGGTGGCACGTCGACCCCCATCGCGCCCGTCACGATGTGACCGGCACACACCGACCGCAACGCCCGGTCGGCGAACTCCTCGGCGTCGCCGAATGGCAGGTGGGGCTTCGAGATCAGTAGCGAGGACACCCCGTGCGCGACGGTCCACAGTTCCAGTGCCGCCATCGTGGGGTCGTCGCCGGGCGGGAAGATGCCTTCGTCGATCAGCGCCTCGACGGACGCGCGCATGTGCACGAAGGCCGAGCTGTCTAGCGCCGCGTCGACACTGCTGCCGGGCCGGCCCTCCCCCATCGTGGCGATGCGGTACAGCTCCGGAGTGTCCATGGCGAAGCGGACGTACGCCAGCCCCTGTGCGCGGAGCCGTTCGATGTTCGACGGTTGATCGGCCGCGACGCGTTGCATGACCTCGTCGAGTCGCTCGAAGTACCTGGCGCACACCGCATCTAGCAGCGCGTCCTTGTCCGCGAAGTGCAGGTAGATCGAGGGCGGGGTGACGCCGACGCGCTGCGCCACCGACCGGATCGAGACCGCCTTGGCGTGGCCGGTCTCCAGGAGCAGATCGGTGGTGGCGTCGAGGATCTCCTCGCGAAGCTGCTCACCAGAGCCGCGGGCGGCGCGGCGACGCTTGAGTGGCTGGACCGTCACGCTAGCCAGTGTCCGCTACAGCGACCATGGTGCGGCCGGATTTCGGTGGCGCGCCGCCGTCATCGGAGTCCGTGCCGGACTCGCTGATGCCGATCCGGCGATGCAGCCGGACCAGCGGTCCCGGCGCCCACCAGTTCCAGCCGCCCATCACGTGCATGAAGGCGGGCACCAGCACCATCCGGATCAGCGTGGCGTCGACCAGTACGGCCAGCGTCAACCCGACGCCGAACATCCGCATGAACGACACCTGTGCGGCGATCAGCGCGGCGAACGAGATGGACATGACGACCGCCGCGGCGGTGATCACCCGACCCATGCGGGCCGCCCCGAGCGCGACCGCCTCGTCGTTGTCGGCGCGGGCGAGTCCGATGGCCTGCCGGCCCGACGGAGCGGCGTCGTCGTTGGCCCTCAACTGCAGCCAGTACTCGCGGATCCGGGCCAGCAGGAACACCTCGTAGTCCATCGAGAGGCCGAACGCGATGCAGAACAGCAGCACCGGCATGTTCGCCACCAGGGTGCCGGTGGCGGTGGTGCCCAGCGCGTCGAGATGCCCGTCCTGGAAGATCCACACCAGCGCACCGAACGCCGCAGTCAACGACAAGACGTTCAGCACAACGGCTTTCAGTGGTAGAACGACGCTGCCCGTCAACAGGTACAGCAGCCCGAACATGATCACCGCGATCAGCCCGAGCACCCACGGCAGCCGTTCGGTGATCGCCTGGACGCTGTCGCGGTTGATCTGCGCGCTACCGGTCATCTCGACCGAACGCCCGTCGGGTCCCGGCACCTGGTGCAGGCGATCGAGTTGGGCTCCGGAGGCGTCGGAGAACAGCGGTGCGTTGCTGGCGACGGTGAGGAATGCGCTGCCGTCGACGGCGCCCGTGGCAGCGGTGGGCGGCCCGACCTTGGCTCCGTCGACGAACGCCCCCGTCGGCGCGGACACTGCCCGGACGTCGGGGATACGCGACAGATCGGCGGCGTAGCGCTCGATGTCCGCGGGTGCGAGCCCGGCCGCGTTCGGTACGACGATGCTGACGGCGGTCGAGGAGTCGTCGGCGAAGTCGTTGCGCAACTGGTCGCCGACCTGATGCGCCGACGCCGACGTGGGCAGCACCCGCTCGTCCGGGAAGCCCC
Source organism: Mycobacterium sp. URHB0044 (assembly GCF_000620625.1). Taxonomy (GTDB): domain Bacteria; phylum Actinomycetota; class Actinomycetes; order Mycobacteriales; family Mycobacteriaceae; genus Mycobacterium. The sequence continues at coordinate 28,652 of NZ_JIAW01000006.1, forward strand.
ACCGCACGCCGAGGAAGGGTGCGCCGAGGGCCAGCAGCAACACGACGACTGCCAGTCCGATGGGGACGGCGCGGCGCATCACGGCCTTCGTCGAGCGGTACCAGAACAGCTGCTCGACGGTCTTTGGCGTCGGATCGGGCCTGCCGGTGATCCGCCGAAACAGGCGGCGCACGTCGAGCCCGTCGAGCCGGTCGCCGAGCAACCAGATGGCTGCCGGGGTGACGATGACCGCCGCAGCGGCCCCGAATCCCACCGTCGCGATGCCGGCATAGGCGAATGACTTCAGGAAGTACATCGGGAACAGCAGCATCGCCGACATCGACAGCCCGACCGTCGTCGCCGAGAACAACACGGTGCGCCCGGCCGTCGACATGGTGCGGATGAGGGCGCGATCGCGGGGCATGCCCTCGGCCAGTTCGTCGCGGTATCGGCTGATGAGGAGCAGCGTGTAGTCGATGGCCAGCGCCAACCCCAGTGCGGTCGACAGGTTGAGCGCGAAGATCGAGACGTCGGTGCCGAACGTGATCAGTCGCAGCACGGACATCGACCCGACGATCGCCATGCCGCCGACGACCATCGGCAGCGCCGCGGCGACCAGTCCGCCGAACACCCACACCAGGAACAGGAAGCTCAGCGGTATCGCGATGGCCTCCATCATCACCAGGTCGCGCTCGGTCTGCGCGTTGATCTGCGCGTACACCATCGCCGCGCCGCCGGAGCGCACGGTGACGCCGTCGCGGTCGTGCACGACGTCGTCGGAGAGCGCCTTGGCGTACTTCTGCGCGTCGTTCTCCCCGCCGGTGATGCCTGCGACGATGAGCCCGGTCTTGCCGTCCTCGCTGGTGAGGCTGGCTGCGGCCTGGGGTGGCACGGTCCACGGTGACGTCACGTTGGCGACGTGGGGCGACTGCTTCAAGTGGTCGACGATGTCTCCTGCGACGGCCTTGGCGTTCGACGCGTTGACGCCGTCGGGCGCGGTCACCGTGATGAGCAACTGCATGTCACCCTGGTCGAACTTCTCGGTCAGCAGCTTCGTCGCCTGGGCCGACTCGGACGTCGGGTCCTGAAAGCCACCCGCCGAGAGGCTCTTGGCCACCGGTATGCCGAACACCGCAGCCGCCACCATGACGAGAGCCGCCACGACGAGGATGCGCCGCGGGGCGGCGATGGCCAGTAAGGCGATTCTGCGCAACATGTTCGGGTCCTCCCGAATGACGACAATACCGATGTTAAGTTATCAACGGTAACTTGAGCCCGTCAACGACTACCTCCTACCCGTCTACCACGGCATCGACCGCCCGGACGTTCACCGATTCGACTCACGAGGCTTTCCGAGCGTCTTCCCAGACACCTAGGCTCCTTGCCATGGCAACGACCGAAGTGATCTCGACCAGGCACGACCATCACCAGACGGACTCACTGAGTTCATTCGGCCTGCTCGTGCTCCGCATCGCCACCGGCGCCACGATGCTGCAAGCCGGCCTGATCAAGGCCTTCGACCTCGACGCCGCCGTCTCCTTCATGGAAGGCAGCGGCTGGAAGATGTCGAAGTTCGCCGCGATCCTGGTCACCGCCGCCGAGACCGCGGGCGGAATCGGGCTGCTCTTGGGTTTGCTGACACCGATAGCGGCGTGCGCCATCATCGCCGCGATGATCGACGCGTGGGCCGTGAACGTCTCGGCGGCAGCGTTCTGGTCGGACCCGTTCAACGTGCCGTTCCTGGCGGGATTGGGCGCAATGACCCTGCTCTTCACCGGTGCGGGCGCCTACTCGGTGGATGCCAAGGTGTTCGGCCGATCGCGCTGGCCCGGCTTCGTCACCGTCGCGCTATTCGTCGTGGCAATCGCCGCCGCAGTAGCCACCTGGGTCTTGCTGAACGGAACCAATCCGATTCACTTGGAGAAGTCGGCGGCCTGAACCTACTCCGAGGTAAGAATTGCCACCGTAGTCACAATCGTGACTCAATGAACTCTTAATAGTGATGGTTACTGTCCAGTACATGTGGATCGACGACACCAGTGCAGATGTCATCAAGGTTGACTTCGAGGCGCTCTACCACGGAGATTTCCTGGTCGAGGGCGACACCTCCGAGCAGTTCCCCGACTTCGCCCAAGCGGTCTGACGTTACGCACGCCGTTGGCGTGCAGCTAGACCCCTGACATGCGGTGATTCCGCGTATGAGGCCGCCACGGGGCCGAACGGTCCACCCATATGTCTTGACACGAAAGAGCCGCCGATGGATGCCATCGGCGGCTTCTTCGTCCCTAGCGGCTCCTCCTTAGACGGTCGCCGGAGCCGTCACCATTCCGGCGAGCCGGCCGTTGATCAGTTCCTCGGCCTCGCCAACGATCCTCGAGACCAGCTCCGCGACCGTCGGGATGTCGTCGATCAGCCCCATCACGGTGCCGACGGTCCAGATCCCGGCGTCGACGTCACCCTCGTCGAACACCCGCCGCCCGCGCACCCCGGCCACCAGATCCTTGACGTCCTCGAACTGGCCGCCGACCTTGAGGATCTCCACCACCTCGCGCGACACCACGTTGCTCGCGACGCGCGCCGTGTTGTGCAGGCTGCGGAAGATGAGCTCGGTGCCCCGCTCGTCGCCCGCGACGATGGCTTCCTTGACGTTCTGATGGATGCACGACTCGACCGTGCACATGAATCGCGTGCCCATGTTGATGCCGTCGGCGCCCAACGCCAGCGCCGCGACCAGACCGCGGGCGTCACCGAAGCCGCCGGAGGCGATCATCGGGATCTCGATCTGCTTGGCCGCCGCAGGAATCAGCACCAGACCCGGTACGTCGTCCTCACCCGGATGGCCCGCGCACTCGAAACCGTCGATGCTGATGCCGTCGACACCCAGGCTCTGCGCCTTCACCCCGTGCCGCACCGAGGTGCACTTGTGCAGCACCTTGATGCCGTGATCGTGGAACATCGGCAGATGCGGCGCCGGGTTGGATCCTGCCGTCTCGACGATCTTGACGCCGGAGTCGACGATCACCTGCCGGTACTCGTCATACGGCGGTGGGTTGATCGACGGCAGGATCGTCAGATTCACCCCGAACGGCTTGTCCGTCAGCTCGCGGGTCTTGTCGATCTCGCGGGCCAGGTCGGCCGGCGTCGGCTGCGTCAGCGCAGTGATGAATCCGAGCCCGCCCGCATTGGCAACGGCTGCAACGAGTTCGGCGCGGCCGACCCACTGCATGCCACCCTGCGCGATCGGATGCTCGACACCGAAGACCTCGGTGAACTTCGTCGTGATGGCCATCAGCGCGGCGCCATCCGGATGGCCCCGTCCAGGCGGATCACTTCACCGTTGAGCATCGGGTTCTCGACGATGTGCACGGCCAGCGCGCCGTACTCGTCGGGATCGCCGAGGCGGGCCGGGTGCGGCACCTGCTGGCCAAGGGAGCGCTGCGCCTCCTCGGGCAGGCCGGCGAGCAACGGCGTCTTGAACAACCCCGGCGCGATGGTGACGACGCGGATCAGGCTGCGCGACAGGTCGCGTGCGATCGGCAGCGTCATGCCGACGACGCCGCCCTTGGATGCCGAGTAAGCGGCTTGGCCGATCTGACCGTCGAACGCCGCGACCGACGCGGTGTTGATGATGACACCACGCTCCTCGCCGACGGGCTCGGTCTTGGCGATCCGCTCGGCGGCCAAGCGCAGCACGTTGAACGTGCCGATCAGGTTCACCTCGACGACCTTCCGGAACCCGTCCAACGGGAAGGGGCCGTCCTTGCCGAGGGTCTTGATGGCGTTGCCGATGCCCGCGCAGTTCACGTTGATGCGCAGCGGCCCAAGCGATTCCGCGACGTCGAGCGCCTTGGACACGGCGTCCTCGTCGGTGACGTTCGCGGCGACGAACTTGGCGCGGTCGCCGAGCTCGGCCACCACTTCCTCACCCTTGAGGTCGATGACGACGACGCTGGCCCCGGCGTCCAGCAGGCGTTTGGTGGTGGCGAGTCCGAGGCCGGACGCACCTCCGGTTACGACTGCTACGGCGTCCTTGATCTGCACAGATGCATTCCCTTCGGTACGGCGTCAAAGGCCGCGGCACCATGCCCGACCCACTGGTTGGTTGGGACTATACCCAGTCGCGCAGGACGGCTTCGGTGTCGGCGCCCTTTTCACCGGGAGGCGTCGGCGTCGGCGGCACGCTGCGGGAGAAGCGGGGAGCCGGCGACGGCTGCAGGTTGTCGCCGTCCGCAGAGCGATCGTGGAAGAAGGTGTCCCGCTCGGTGATGTGGAGCTCGGTCTCGACCTCGCCGAAGGACAGCACCGGTGTCACGCACGCGTCGGTGCCGTTGAACACCTTCGCCCAGTGGTCGCGGTCTTGAGCGGCGAAGGCCTCGGTGAACGCGGCGCGCAACTCCGGCCAGCGCGCCATGTCGTTCTGACCCGGCAGTTCAGCGGATTCCAGGCCAAGCCCCTGCAGCAGTAGCGCGTAGAACTGCGGCTCGATGGCACCGACCGCGACGTAACGGCCGTCGGAGCATTCGTAGGTGTCGTAGTAGGGCGCGCCGGTGTCGAGCATGTTGGTGCCGCGCTCGTCGGACCACATGCCGCTGGCGCGGAAGCTCCACATCATCTGCGTCAGGACGCTGGAGCCGTCGATCATCGCGGCGTCGACCACCTGGCCCTTGCCGGAGGTCTGCCGCTCCCACAGTGCGGCAAGGATTCCGACGATGAGGAACATCGAGCCGCCGCCGAAGTCGCCGGCGAGGTTCAGCGGCGGAACGGGCCGCTCGCCCTTGCGTCCGACGGCGTGCAGCACGCCGTTCAGCGAGATGTAGTTGATGTCGTGCCCCGCCTGCAGCGCCCGCGGACCCGTCTGCCCCCAGCCGGTCATCCGCGCGTAGACCAACCGCTCGTTGACGGCCTCGCAGTCCTGCGGCCCGAGACCCAGGCGCTCGGTGACGCCCGGTCGATAGCCCTCGATCAGCACGTCGGCCTTGGCGATCAGACGCAGCACGAGCTCGCGGCCCTCGTCGCTCTTGAGGTCGGCGGCCAAAGAGCGCCGGTTGCGCAGCATCGAGTCACGGGTGCCCACGGGCACGCCGCCCTTGCCGGGCCGCTCGACGCGCACCACGTCGGCGCCCAGATCGCCGAGAATCATCGCCGCATGCGGACCGGGGCCGATGCCCGCCAGCTCAATGACTCGCAATCCCTGCAGTGGTCCAGCCATCGCTCAAAGCCCTTCAGCAGTAGTCTCAGTTGACCGCCGACATAGCTTACTTGTATAACCAAGTCGATCGGCCGCGGGCCTCGGCTCGCCAGACAAGAGGCGAGGCAAATGACGACCACCCAGCCCAGTTCCGACTCCTATACCGGCATCGACGATCTGACCGTCTCGCTGGACGATGGGGTGCTGTCGGTGACGCTGAACCGCCCGGACAGTCTCAATTCGTTGACGGCGCCGATGCTCGAGACCATCGGCGCCACCTTCGAGCGCGCGGCCACCGACCCACGCGTCAGGGTGGCGCGATTCGGCGGCGCGGGCCGCGGTTTCAGTTCCGGGGCGGGCATCGGCGAGGCGGATCACGCCAACCCCGGCGCAGGCGGAACTCCCGACGACGTCCTCGCCGCGGCCAACCGCGCCGTCCGCTCGATCGTGGCACTGCCCAAGCCGGTGGTCTCGGTGGTGCAGGGACCGGCGGCGGGCGTCGGTGTTTCGCTAGCCATTGCGGCCGACGTCATCCTCGCCTCCGAAAAGGCTTATTTCCTATTGGCTTTCACCAAGATCGGGCTCATGCCCGACGGCGGCGCGTCGGCACTGGTGGCCGCGGCGATCGGCCGAACCCGGGCGATGCGGATGGCACTGCTGGCCGAACGGATGTCCGCGGCGGAGGCGCTGGCGACGGGTCTGGTCAGCGCGGTGCACCCGGCCTCGGAGCTCGACGCCGCGGTGGACGACGTGATCGACCGGCTGAAGTCCGGCCCGGCCGTCGCGCTGCGCAACACCAAGCAGGCGATCAACGCCGCGACGCTGACCGAGTTGGAGGCCTCGTTTGGGCGCGAGACGGAGGGTCAACTGACGCTGTTGCACTCCGGCGACTTCCGCGAGGGCATCAAGGCGTTTCAGCAGCGCCGGCCGGCCAACTTCACCGACGACTGAGCCGCAGCTTCGCGAAACTGAGGCCACGCAACAAAAGTGCGAGTGGGTTGTTGCGTGGATTCAATCTCGCGGTGACGGGACAGCTCCGGAACGCCGCACGCAACGAAAATCGCTCGACTCGACGGGGTCCGATGCGCCACCATCGTTAGGTGAGTACGCAATTCGACATCGAACAGCCGGTCCGGGGCACCGGCGGCTGGCGCGTGCTCGCACCGTTCCAGGTCCGCGAGTACCGCTTCCTGATCGGTGCCGTCGCCCTCTCGATCTTCGCCGAGGGCATGTGGGCGGTCGTCATGGCGCTGCAGGTGATCGAGCTGTCCAACGACCCGACGTCCCTGTCGATCGTCGCGACGTGCCTCGGCGCAGGACTCGTCGCCTTCGTACTGGTCGGCGGAATCGCAGCCGACCGCCTCAACCAGCGCAGCATCATCATCGTCGTCGAGACCGTGAACGTGATCGTGGTGTCGACCGTGGCGGTGTTGAGTTCGACTGGCGTGCTGCGGATCTGGCACATGGCCGCCGCCGCGGCGGTGCTGGGCATCGCTGCTGCGTTCTTCTTCCCTGCCTACAGCGCACTGCTTCCGCGGATTCTGCCCGCCGAGCAGCTGCTGGCCGCCAACGGCGTCGAGGGCGTGGTGCGTCCGGTGTTCCAGCGCGCCGTCGGCCCGGCGATCGCCGGGCTGGTGGTCGGGGCGACCTTCCCAGCGCTCGGCGCGTACGTCGTCGCGGCGCTGTTCGCCATCGGTCTGGTGCTGCTGATTGCCACGCGCCCGGCCACGACGAACTCGGCGCCGACACACGACGGTGAGCGCGCACACGTCTTGCGTGACCTGCGCGAGGGCTTCTCGTTCGTCTGGCGCACCCCGTGGCTGTTGTGGACGCTGCTGTTCGCCAGCATGTTCGTGCTCGTCGTGCTCGGTCCGATCGAGGTGCTGCTGCCGTTCATCGCGCAGGATCGCTTCGCCGACGGCGCGAGGGCGTACGGGTTCATCCTGGCGTTCTTCGGCGTGGGCAGCGCTCTCGGTGCGCTGGCGGTGTCGTCGCGGCGGCTCCCCCGGCGCTACCTGACCGTGATGATGGTGATGTGGGGCGCGGGTTCGTTGCCCCTGGTGGTCGTCGGCATCACGTCGTCGTTTCCCGCCATGGCCGCCGCGACGTTCGTCGTCGGCGTGACCGACGGTGCGGGGATGGTGATTTGGGGAACGCTGCTACAGCGGCGGGTGCCGACGGCGATGCTGGGCCGGGTGTCGAGCCTGGACTTCTTCGTCTCGCTGGCATTCATGCCGGTGTCGTTCGCGATCGTCGGTCCGCTGTCGAAGGTGGTGTCGATGGAGGCGATCTTCCTGGCGGCCGGCATCGTGCCGGTACTGCTCGGGGCGATCGCCATGGCGGCGGCGCGGATGCCGCGCGACGAGATCGCCCACCCGCTGCGGTAATTCGCCGTCAGACGCCGAACATCGGCGGTAGTGCCAGCACCATGACCAGACCCCAGAAGAAGTGGGTCAGCATGGGGGCGAGCACTCCGCCGGTGATTCGGCGTTCGTAGGCGCACACCGCGCCGAGGATGATGCCGGCGAAGCCCAGCATCGGGTTGCCGGCGGCCGATACCGCGATGACGTAGACGAGCGTCGACGCCGCCTCGGGATGGAACCCGCCGAGTGAGGTGTACAGGGCGCCGCGGAAGAACATCTCCTCGGCGATGCCGTTGATGACCGTGATGAGCACGACGAGCCACAGCGCGCCGGTGTTGGAGAACTCGAGCACCCGCACGACGAAGTCGCGGACGGGATCGATCTCGCGTGCCACCAACCCGCCGACGATGAACACGGCACCAAGGAGCAGGCCCACCACGGTCCCGGTGATGACGGGTCGCCGATTGCGGCCGCGGAAGCGCACGCATCCCAGATGCAGCGGACCAGACGCCAACGCGCCCACCGCCCAGACCGCGGCCAGCGCCAAGGTGAGCAGGATGAACGAGCCGTCACCGGGGGGACGGTTGAGCGAGAACCCAAGCAGTGTCGCGCCGATGACCAGCACGACCACCACGACGATGCGGCGCCTGCGGATCGTCGACGGCGGCTCGCTGGACGGCACGGCGGCGGAGGCGACGATTTCGCCGATCTCCGTCACCAACCGCGTCACGACATGCCCTTCGGTGCGAGACCGATCAGTGCGTCGAGTCCCGTCCGCACCGCAGCGGCGGCGGGGCCGGGCATGGCGTCGAAGAGTCCGAGGGCGGGTCTCGTCGATGCGGGCGTCACCATGGCGGCGAGTTGCCTGATGCGCGATACGTCGCCGCCGGCCCAGTCCGGGTCGGTGTCGGCGAGGTGGTGAAAGTCGGCCAGCGCGTTGACCGGAAGCCGCCGCCGGCTCGACAGCGCGCGGGCAATGGCATCGTCGATGCCGACCAGACCGCCGTCGGGGGCGGGCACCAGACCGGCCAGCCCCTGCTCGGACGCCATCATCGGATGATCAAGGGATTCAACGAGATCCGCCGCGAGACCGCCGGGCACAGGCAATGCCACCGCCGTCATGCGCGACAACAGCGCCGTGGGCACGCCCCACACCGGAACGCCTGCCCGCCACTTCCCCGACAGCCGTGCGTAGGCCAGCATCAGATCGCGGTAGGTGGTGGACTCGGGCCCTCGGATGTCGTAGGCACCGGCGGGCACGTCGTCGGCGTCCGCGGCCGCGACGAGGTAGTGCAGCACGTCGCTGATGGAGATCGGGTCGATCGGGTGGTTCACCCAGTTCGGCATCGGGATCAACACGAAGCGGTCGCCGACGTAGCGCAGCATCTCGAACGACGTCGAACCGGCGCCGATGATCATCGCCGCGCCGAGCCACACCACCTCGGGACCGTCGTCGAGCGACAGCGCGTGGGCCACCTCGGCGCGGCTGGCGAGGTGTTCTGACAGCGCGTCGCCGTCGGGCACGAAACCACCCAGGTACACGATGCGACGGACTCCGGCGTCGCGTGCGGCGGCGGCCACGTTGGCGGCGGCGCGGTTGTCGGCGTCGCGGAAGTCGGGTTGCCCGATGCCGTGGACGAGGTAGTAGACGACGTCGACGGGGCCGGCTTCGGCGAACGCCAGCTTCGCGGAAGCCGCATCGTGGGCGTCGAGTGAGACCGACGTCACATCGTCATACCAGCCGAAGTCAGCCAACTTGGCGGCGTCCCGACTGGTCGCAACGACGTCGTGTCCGTCCGCCAACAGGGCGCTCACCAGCCGTGAGCCAACGTAGCCGGTAGCGCCGGTAACCAGGGTTCGCACGTCGTTCACCGTAGGGCTGTACCCACTGCGACGCTATTGCATTGCGTCGCGGTGCAACTCGATGAGTCCCTGATACGCCTGCGCATTGAGGCGGTTGTGGGCCACCTCGTCGTCGCTGAGGTCACGCCGCACCTTGCCGGGCACGCCGGCCACCAGCGACCGCGGCGGGATGACGGCGCCCTGGGGCACCACGGCGCCGGCCGCGATCAACGACCCCGCGCCGATCGTGGCGCCGTTGAGCACGATCGAGCCCATCCCGATGAGGCAGTCGTCCCCTACGGTGCAGCCGTGCAGCACCGCGTTGTGACCCACGGTGACACCCGCGCCGATGGTAAGAGGGAAGCCGGGATCGACGTGCACGGTCGCGCCGTCCTGGACGTTGGAGCCCTCGCCGATCTCGATGGGTTCGAACTCCGCCCGCAGGGTCGCGCCGTACCAGACGCTGGCACGCGCAGCGAGTGTCACGGGACCGATCACACTGGCGTTGGGGGCAACCCAGGACTCGGCGTGGAGTACGGGGCCGCGTCCGCGGATGGATAGGATGAGCGGCTCTGGCATGGGTGTCATCGTATGCAGAGCGCGCTCAAGCTCCTTGATAGACCTTGCGATAACTCGACGGCGACATGCCGACCCCGCGGCGCAGGTGGTGACGCAGGTTGCCGCCGGTGCCGAGCCCGGAGAGCCGCGCCACCTCGTCGACGGGCAGGTCGTGTGACTCCAGCAGTTCGCGGGCGCGGTCGATGCGCCGCTGCCGGATCCACGTTCCCGGCGCCTGACCGGTCTCCTCGCGGAACCGGCGGCTGAACGTCCGAGGGCTCATGTGGGCGTGCCGTGCGAGCCGCTCCACGGTCAGGTCGTCGTCGAGCCGGCGCAGCGCCCACTCGCGGGTGGCGGCCGTCGACGAGTCGTCGCCCTCCGGGAGGTGGCGATCGATGAACTGCGCCTGTCCGCCCTCGCGCCATGGCGGCACCACGCAGTACTTGGCCACGGCGTTGGCCACCTGCGCGCCGTGGTCGGAGCGAATCATGTGCAGGCACAAGTCGATTCCGGCGGCAAGGCCTGCCGAGGTGAGCACGTCGCCGTCGTCGACGAACAGCACTCGCTCATCGACCAGGACGTCCGGGTGCAGCCGGCGCAGCGCGTCGGCGTGCTTCCAATGTGTGGTCGCGGGGCGCCCGTCGAGGCGGCCCGCCGCGGCCAACACGAACGCGCCTGTGCAGATGGACACCAGTCGCGTGCCCGGCCGGATCGAGTCCAGCGCGGCGCGGACGTCGGGCTCGAGGACGCCGTCATCGCGGGCAGGCGCATAGCGAGTGCCGGGCACGATCACGGTGTCCGCGTTCACGAGCGCCTCCGGCCCCGCAGCGGGCACCATGTCGAAGCCGTGGGTGGTCGCGACGGGCCCAGTGGTCAGGCCGCAGGTCACCACCTCGTAGAGCGGGTTGCCGTCGCCATCCTCGGCGGAGCCGAACACCATCGGCGGAATCGTCGCGTCGAACCCGACGACCGGCGGGAGGAGAAGCACGCAAACAAGATGGGCGCGGTGCACGTCGCTAGTTTGGCATGTTTTTGATGGCTGGTGTCATTCATGCCACTGGCGCGATCGGTTTCCGGACGCAACAGTGATCGGGTGACGGTCACCATTCGAGACGACACCGGACGCCAACCCCGCCTGCACTGGGCCTGGGTGGTGGCCGCCGTGAGCTTCGTCGCGATCCTCGGCGCAGCCGGGTTCCGCTCGGTGCCCGGCGTGATGATGAACCCGCTGCACCACGAGTTCGGCTGGTCGCACGGCACGGTCGGGCTCGCGATGTCGGTCAACATGACGCTGTTCGGCCTCACGGCGCCGTTCGCGGCCGCGCTGATGGACCGCCTCGGCGTGCGCCCGGTGCTCTCGGCCGCGCTGGTGCTGATCGCGTCGGGCTCGGCGCTGTCTGTCTTCATGACTTCGAGCTGGCAGCTGGTGTTGCTGTGGGGCGTCCTGGTGGGAGTCGGCACGGGCGCCATCTCGATGGGCTTCGTCGCGACCGTGGCGACGCGCTGGTTCGAACATCGGCGCGGGCTGGTCACGGGCGTGCTGACCGCCGCAAGTGCGACCGGGCAGCTGATCTTCCTGCCCGTCGTGGCGGAGGTGACCACCCGGCACGGCTGGCGCTGGGCCTCGCTGATCGTCGCCGCCGCGGCGCTGTCCGTGGTGCCGTTGGTGCTGGTGTTCATCCGCAACTACCCAAAGGACGTCGGACTAACTGCCTATGGGGCCACCGCGGACGCCCCGGCCGTGGTCCCGACGGGCAGTTTCCGCGCCGCGTTCGACGGGCTGCGGATCGGCACGCGCGTGCCGGCCTTCTGGCTGTTGGCCGGCAGCTTCGCGATCTGCGGGATGACGACGAACGGGCTGATCGGCACGCACTTCATCCCGGCGGCCAATGATCACGGAATGCCGACGACGGTGGCCGCGGGCCTGCTCGCCACCATCGGCATCCTCGACGTGGCGGGCACGGTGTTCTCCGGCTGGCTCACCGACCGCGTCGACCCGCGCCTGCTGCTCGTCGTCTACTACACGGGACGCGGCATCTCGCTGCTCCTGTTGCCTGCGCTGCTTTCGCCGCACGCCAACCCGAGCACCTGGGTGTTCATCATCTTCTACGGCCTGGACTGGGTCGCCACCGTGCCGCCGACCATCGTGCTGTGCCGCAACTACTTCGGCGCGCGGACACCGGTGGTCTTCGGCTGGGTGTTCGCCTCCCACCAACTCGGCGCGGCCGTCGCCGCCGCGGGCGCGGGCTGGGTGCGTGACCTGCGCGGCGACTACGACCTCGCGTTCTACGTCGCTGCAGGCCTGTGCGCGGTTGCCGCGCTACTTTGTCTGAACGTGCGAAAAGCCCAGGTCATCGCTACTTAAGCACCGTCAATTAGGCAATCTGACTTTGCCGTTTGACGTTGCGAGCACATACGATTCCCCAGGCGTCGCCACGAGAGTCGGGCTCTGGGCGACACGATCGAAAAACGTTGAGGAGCCGAAGTGAAGACTCGCACCAGTCGAGCCGTAGGACTTTCCGCCGCCATCGCCGCGCTTGCCGTGTCGCTGCCGCTGGCGATCACCGCGCAGGCCGATCCGCCACCGCCCGAGCCCACCGCGGTCAAGCCGCCGCCCGACCCGCAGGGCGACTGCGATCCCCTGCGCAAGGAGATCGCCCCCAACACGGTGGCCAGCCTCGACACGCTGCCCATCAGCCAGGCGCTCGCCAAGATCCCGTCGCTGAGCACCTTCACCGCGGCGATCTCGGGTGGGCTCAACCCGGCGGTCAACATCATCCCCGTTCTGGAGAACGGGCCGTACGTTCTGTTCGCGCCCAACAACGACGCGTTCGCCAAGCTGGATCCCGCGCAGTTCGACGCCATCAAGGCCGACCCGGCGGCGCTGACCAAGCTGGACTACTACCACGTGTTCCTGGGTCTGTTGGGCCCCGACGACGTGCAGGGTCAGCGGCCGACGCAGCAGGGCGAAGAGATCAAGGTGACCGGCAAGGGCGGCGACATCAAGGTCAACGGCGACACCAAGGTCATCTGCGGTGGCATCCAGGCCAGCAACGCCAGGATCTACATCATCGACACGGTGCTGGACCCGGCTGCCCCGCCGGAACCGCTGACCCCGACCGGTGCGTCGACCACGACGACGACCACCACCACGTCGACGACGGCGCCGACCCCGGCGGCCGACGCCCCGATCGGCTAGCCGGACCTACAACCCGAGGTCGCGGCCGATGATCTCCTTCATGATCTCGGTCGTGCCGCCGAAGATGGTCTGGATGCGCACGTCGACGTAATCGCGGGCCACCTTGTACTCGTTCATGTAGCCGTAGCCACCGTGCAACTGCACGCAGTTGTCGACGACGCGCTTGCCGAGTTCGGTGCACCACCACTTGGCCTTCGAGGCCTGCACCGCGGTGAGTTCGCCGTCGACGACGGCGCGCAGGCACCGGTCGACGTACTGCTCGGCGATCTCGAGCTCGGTGGCCATCTCGGCCATGACGAACCGGTTGTGCTGGAAGGTGCCGATGGGCTGCCCGAATGCCTTGCGGTCCTTGACGTATTGCAGTGTGTCGTTGAACGTCGCACGGGCACCGGCGATGGCGGCGATCGCGATCGACAGCCGCTCCGAGGGCAGGTTCTGCATCAGGTGGTAGAAGCCCTGCCCCTCCTTGCCGAGCAGGTTCGCGCTGGGCACCCGCACGTTCTCGAAGTGCAGTTCAGCGGTGTCGGCGGCGTGCAGGCCCATCTTGTCGAGCTTGCGGCCCCGGGTGAATCCCGGCATGCCGCGTTCGACGACGAGCAGTGAGAAGCCCTTGTGCCCGGCCTCCGGGTCGGTTCGGGCGACCACGATGACGAGGTCGGAATTGATACCGGCGGAGATGAATGTCTTGGAGCCGTTGAGGATCCAGTCGTCCCCGTCGCGCACCGCCGAGGTCTTGATGCCGGCCAGGTCGCTGCCCGCGCCCGGTTCGGTCATCGCGATCGCGCCGATCAGTTCACCGGTGATGTAACCCGGCAGCCAGCGCTCCTGCTGCTCGTCGTTGGCCAGGTTGGCGAAGTACGGGCCGACGATGTCGTTCTGCAGGCTGAGCCCCGGCGTGGCGGGCCCGAACTTCGAGAACTCCTCGACGATCACCGCGTTGAACCGGAAGTCGTCGACGCCGCCGCCGCCGAACTTCTCCGGCAGGTTGAACCCGATCAGGCCGTATTTGCCTGCCGCGACGTAGGATTCGCGGTCGACCAGACGCTCGCTCTCCCACTTCTCGACGTTGGGCGCGCACTCCTTCTCAAGGAATTGCCGCGCGGTCTCCCGCAGCTGTTCGTGCTCGGGCTCGAATACCAGACGCTTCATCGGGGCTCTCTCTTCTTCGCGCAAGCGCTCATCAACGTGCCTTCCATACGGGCTGGCGCTTCTGCGCGAAGGCCAGCGGTCCCTCCTTGGCGTCCTCGGACGTGATCAGCTCGGTGATCTCCCGCATGGTGCGTGACCACCCCGCCTCGTCCGCGGTGATGACGCCCTCGTCGACGCCGACAGCCACCCGCTTGCTGGCCTGTACTGCCAGCGGCGCGTTGACGGTGATCCGCTCGGCGAGCGCCAGCGCGGCATCCAATTCGGTGCCGTCGGGCACGACTTCATTGATCAGTCCCCACCTGAGCGCATCGTCGGCCGACATCGGCTCACCGGTGAACATCAACTGCAGTGCGACCTTTCGCGGCAGTTGGTCGACGATGCGGAAGACGCCACCCGCGGCGGCGATGAGACCGCGCTTGACCTCGGGCAGGCCGAACTTGGCGCCCTGCCCCGCCACGACGAGGTCACTGGCCAGCGCGAGTTCCGTGCCGCCGCCCAGCGCGACGCCGTTGACCGCCGCGATGGTCGGCTTGTCGATGAAGTGGCGTACGTATCCGGCGAATCCCCACTTGGGTTGGTCCGGGTGCATGATGTTCTCGCCCTTGGAGAGCGCCTTCAAATCGGCTCCGGCGCAGAAGGACTTGTCGCCGGCGCCGGTGATCACGACAACTCGGACTTCGGGGTCCCGCTGCGCTTCCTCGATCGCGTCGCCCACCGCGATGCTCACCGCGGCGTTGATGGCGTTGCGCGCCTCGGGGCGGCTGAGCGTGATGATCATGACGTTGCCCCGCCGCTCCGCGAGAGCGGCGGGGGCCTGCACGTCGGACGTCACAGAAGTTCGAGGATCGTCGCGTTGGCCTGGCCGCCGCCCTCGCACATGGTCTGCAGTCCGTACTGAATTCCCTTGTCCCGCATGTGGTAGAGCATCGTAGTCATGATCCGGGCACCGGAGCCGCCGAGCGGATGGCCGAGTGCGATGGCGCCGCCATTCGGGTTGAGCTTCTTCTCGTCGGCGCCGAGGTCCTTGAGCCACGCCAGCGGAACCGGTGCGAACGCCTCGTTGACCTCGAAGACGCCGATCTCGTCGATGGACAGCCCGGAACGCTTCAGTGCCTTCTGGGTCGCCGGAATCGGCGCGGTCAACATGATCACCGGGTCGGCGCCTGCCAGGACGGCGGTGTGCACCCTGGCGAGCGGCTTGAGGCCAAGGGACTTCGCCTTCTCGGCGGACATGAACAACAGCGCGGCGGAGCCGTCGGAGATCTGAGATGCGTTGCCGGCGTGGATCACCCCGTCCTCCTTGAAGGCGGGCTTGATGCCTGCCATCTTCTCGATGGTGCCGCCACGGCGAATGCCCTCGTCCTTGAGCACGGGGTTGCCGTCCTGGTCCTTGATGGCCACGATCTGATCGTCGAACGCACCGGAATCCTGTGCGGCGGCAGCCTTCTCGTGGGAGCCCAGCGAGAACTGATCGAGCGCGGTGCGGTCGAAGCCCCACTGCTCGGCGATCATCTCCGCGCCGACGCCCTGGTTCGGCGTCTGGGTGTAGCGGGCGCGGAAGGCCTCTGGGTACGGGTGCCCACCGTTGGCCAGCGACGCGCCCATCGGGGTCCGCGACATCACCTCGACACCGCCCGCCACGACGACGTCGTAGTGGCCTGCGACCACGCCGGCCGCCGCGAAGTGCACGGACTGCTGACTGGACCCGCACTGCCGGTCGACGGTCACGCCGGGCACGGACTCGGGCCAGCCGGCTGCGAGCACGGCGGTGCGGGCGATGTCGAGGGCCTGCTCACCGGCCTGCATGACGCAACCCCAGATGACGTCGTCGACGAGCCCAGGATCGACACCGGCGCGCTGGACCAGCCCGTTGAGCACCTGCGCCGACAGTTCACCGGGATGCACGCCCGACAAACCACCGTTGCGCTTGCCGACTGGCGACCGGACGGCCTCGACGATGACGGCTTCAGCCATGAGATTTCTCCTTTGAAGTGGGTTGATCAGGGTTTGTTGATCGGATGGAAGTCAACTCCGAAACTAGAACAGTAGGTTTACTAGGTCAACCTACTGGTTGGTAGGCTAGCGACGGTTCCGGCGGCGATGGCGTCGTCGAGATGGTTTACTGAGTTGTACAACATGGCCGTCTTGGCCAGATGACCGGGAGACTCGTTGCCTCGCACCACACCACTTGCGCCCATGATCGGGCCGGACTCCGTGCCGGCGTTGGCCGGCGCGGCGATCCGTTCGCCGAAGACCGCCGAGCTCGTCGCGGGGACGCTGCGCCGCATGGTGGTCGACGGCACGCTCAAGGACGGCGACTTCCTGCCCAACGAAGCCGAGCTGATGGCGCATTTCGGCATTAGCCGCCCCACGTTGCGCGAGGCGATCCGCGTACTCGAGTCCGAGCGACTGGTCGAGGTGCGACGCGGCTCGCGCACCGGCGCACGCGTACGCGTGCCCGGCCCCGAGATCGTCGCCCGCCCCGCGGGCCTGCTACTCGAACTGTCCGGCGCCACGATCGCCGACGTCATGGTGGCGCGCGCCGGCATGGAACCGATGGCGGTGCGCCTGTTGGCCGAATCCGCCAACTCGCAGGCCTTCGACGAGCTCGACAAGATGTTGGAAGAACACATTCCTGCCGGATGGCAATCGGGCCGGCTGGCCGAGACCACCGGGGACTTTCACCGCAGGGTGGTCGAGCTGTCGGGCAACTCGACGCTAGGCATCGTCGCGGGCATGCTCCACGAGATCACGGTGCGCCACACCGCGTTCGTCTTCAAGGAGGGGCGGCCGGTCTCGAAGGCGGACTACGAGAAGCTGATGCGGTCCTACCGGCGGCTGATGGAGCTGTTGCGCTCGGGCGACGGCCCCGCGGCCGAAGCCCACTGGCGCAGGCATCTGGATACCGCGCGCACGCTGATGCTGAAGGGGCTGGAGACCGTCAAGGTCCGCGACGTGATGGGCTGAGCGCGCCTTACTGCGCCACATCCCGATCCGTGCGCGGTTCCGACGCCGCAGACCACGTCACGTGCACCGGGATGTCGTCGGTCCACGGCTGCCCGGTCACCATGTCGGAGACGTTGACGTAACCGCGCTCGAACTCGCCCGTCGCAGCGTCGACCAACCGGTATTCCTGCCGCTGCCGATGGAAGGGCTGGGCGTCGAGCAGGATGACGCGCACCTCGTCCGGCTCGAAGTGGCACCGCTCCTGCATCGCGTTGATCAGCTGCTCGTTGTGCATGTGGCCGTCCCCGAAGTTCCAGCCGACCGCGGTGCTGCACAGCCGCTCGCCTTCGGTGATCACGTAGTCGTCCTCGTTGCGTCCGGCCAACGCGTTGTGCACCAGGGTGAGCAAGGCCTTGCCGTGAGAGTTGAAGCCGCGGAACGCATATCCCTTGTACAGGTAGATCATCGCCTGCTCGGGGCTGCCGTAGACCTTCTCGAGTTGCGAAGCCGGCATGCTGGCGATCGCGACGAGCCCGCGCTCGATCTTCTCGTTGGCCGACGGCTTGATGCACCACCAGGTGGTGTCCCAGTTGCCTGCGTAGTACCGCATGCCGGGCAGGAACGAGATCTTGCGCGGGAACAGGTTGCCGAGCACCACGATGGTGGCCAGCAGCACGAAGAGCATCACCGGAAGCGGCGTGGTCATGTCAGAGAGGCCGACGTCGGCGTGGCCGACGAACAACGTCACGACGCAGAACATCATGAACACGTTCCACTCCAGCGGCACCCCCATCGGGATCGCCGACAGGATGCCGAAGTGGAAGACCAGCATCACGAACGCGGCGATGGCCGTCGGCCAGCCGCCGTGGGAGAACAGCAGCGCCAACGGCACCAACATCTCGATCGCGGTGCTGAAGTGAGCGATGAACCGCGACACCGGGCCCGGCCGTAGGTCGTCGGGGAACTTCTCGAAGAACCTGCGCTTCAGCCACTTCGTCCGGATCAGTGGGTTGTTGCTCATCATCGTCGAGATGACGAACGGGAAGTGCTTGTTGAGCTTGGAGGTCGCGGCCCCCATCCAGATCGCCACGCAGACGAGCTTCGCGGCGATGATCATGTCCACGCCGTAGCCAACGAACAGGAAGGCCACGGTGAACGACGCGTACACCTCGCCGCGCGCGGCCAGGAAGATCACCTTGTCCCGCAGCCCCGCCACCGCCAGTAGACCGAGGATGGTCCAGATCTGCCACAGCGGCAGCACGCCGACGGTGGTGCCGAGCGACGGCATCGGCCCGCTGCCGTTGGTGAACAGGGCGACGACGAGCATCACCAGCAGGGCGGCATAGAGCAGCACGTCGACCGGTGTCCGGGCGGTGCCCCCGGTGAGCGGCACCCGGTTCGGCCACGGCGGTAGCCGAATGGTGCTCGGCCGCAGCCAGTACAGAATCGATCCCAGCGGGGGGAAGAAGCGGTTGTTCAGCGGGCCGAACCCGCATCCGAGGCCGACGACCTCGAACAGCATGGTGTAGAGCACGACCTTCTGGAAGACGATGGGCTCCGTCCACCAGTCGCCGATGTTGGTGAACCCGTCGACGCCGGTGGTGGCCAGCGCGAACAACCAGCCACCGAGGATGTACAGCAGGATCTTGACGACGTAGAACAGGTGCATCACGACCGGTGTGCCGAAGCCGACCTCGGCCCAGTGCTGGGCCATCGGCCGGATCTTCTCCGAGCGCGTGCCCTTGCTCCACTCGGCGAAGTCGACGACGGGCATGTCGGGCTTGAGAAATCCCATGACCACTAAGACTAGAACGTGTTCTAGATTTGCGGAACCGTTCGTCGTCCTTGGCCGTGACGGTCCTTTTAGGTGTACGCCGTCATCCCGGCATGCGGTGCGGACATCACGCTGCGAACCAGATCCCCAGCGGGTACGGCGACCCAGGCAACAAAGTCACACGACTTCCTCCACGCTGCGCATCACGGGACGACGCCCGCAGACAGGCAACAGAGGCCGAGTGCACGCGCTATCCCTACGCCCTGTGGCCTACCGGTGCGATGCACGCACCCCATGACGCCGTAGCGTCTGGCACTCGCGTTTGCTGACGCGCGCCATATCTGCCGGATATCGTGAAACCACAAGCAATACCAGGGGAGACAAATGACTGAGGACTTAGCGAGCACCGAGTGGCCGCAGCAACCAAAGAGCGGTAGGGGTTCGGCTATCTATAGGAACATCATGTTAGGACTCTTGACCGTTGCGGCCATCGCCGCAGTCGGGCTGCTGTCCACGTTGACCTATTACCAAGTGACCGATCACAAGGCTGCCGCCGAGGCCGCGGCCGCAGAAAAGGCAGCAGAGATCGACAAGACCGCCTTGGCCTCACAGGTGACTACCGGAATCCAGGGCATGGTCGACAGCAATGAGACGACGAAGGAGTACAACATCCAGTTCGACCAGGATCTGACGTTGTTCCAGCTGGTCGAGAATGGCAGTGAGTATCGAGGCCTCGTCACTGCCAGAACACAAGCGGGTACCGACGTTCCCGTCGTGGTGACGGTCTTCGCAGACGACAGCGGTTCACTGTTCTATCAGCTCGACCCGGCGTCGAATTTGCGACTCACTCAAATCGCCGAGGACGAGCAACCGAAGGAGTGCACCGGCTACTACTGCTGACCGTCCAAGCGTCGTCAATCGAAGCTGACCGACACCGATGCTCTCGACGAGCAGATTGGCCTCATCTCGCAGAACAGTCACCCAGGCCAGCGCGCCTTTGGCCGAGTGATGAAAGGGTCACACCACCGATCGCCCGGGCGCGTCGCTGCTGACCTAGCCGAAGTGTGTCTGCGGCCGCTCCAGCGCAACGCCGTCGACGGTGACGTCGACCTTCTCGTTGTAGAACGCGATCATCCGCGCGATCGGGGCGACGGCCGGTAGCGGGTAGTCGTAGGTCCACGCCAGATCCGGATGCACGGTTTCGCCCACTCGCACCGACCAGTAGCCCGAGGTGGTCCCCTTGTACGGACACAACGACTGCGTGTCACTGGGCTCGAGGTTGGCGAACGAGACGTCGGTTCGGTCGACGTAATACCTTGTTGGCAAGCCGGTTTCGAAGAGCAGCACCGGAGTGTGCGTCTCGGCGAGCAGTACGCCCTCGAGTTCGACCTTGACGTGGCGGTGCGAACGCAACGCGTCCACGCGCGCGTACGGGTTGCGCGGATGGCCGACGATCGGCTCGTCCTCCTCGAACCAGTCGAGGGCATCCCAGTCGAACCTCACGGTGCCCGCCGCTACGCCTCCCCCGTCGGCGTCGAACACCCGGACGGCGCCCTTGCGAACGACTCCTGCCCCGGTCAGTGAGTACAGCCGCGACGGTCCGAACTGGACCTTCTGGGCGTGGCCGTCGTCGACGAGGAACTCATCGCGCACGTCGGCCCGCGGGATGTAGTACTGGGGGTAGTACGGCACCTCCCACACGTAGAGCGCGCGTGTCGTGTCGAAGACCACCTCGCCGCCGAGGAACCCGCGGATGCGTCGCGGAACGGGCTCGACGCGGCCACGCTCGGCGGCCCCCTTTGGATAGTCCGGCTCCAACGCCACGATCGGTTAGCTCTCGCTCTTGACTGGCGGTCGGTAGAAGATCGCCAACTGGCCGATCCCGCCGGCCAGGCCGAGCACGACGGCGATCAGCAGACCCCACCAACCGTGCAGGTAGTCGTACAAGGCGCTGGTGTGGAACAGGGCGTAATCAAGGCTGAGCTGGCCCGCCCCGATGGTCGCAATAGCGATTGCCGTTACGGCCAGGATGAGGTTGTACTCCCAGCCCTCCTTGACGATGAAGAAGCCGTTGGGGCGATGCACCGTCCAGTAGGCCACCAGCATCAGCGCGACGAACCCGGCGGCGGGAATTGGGGTCAGCAACCCGACGGCCAGGCCGAGGCCGGCGGCCATCTCGGTGCTCGCGGCGACCCGGGCATGGAAGATGCCGGGCTTCATGCCCATGCTGTCGAACCAGCCTGCCGTTCCCGCCAGGCCGCCCTTGCCGAAGAACTTGTTGTAGCCGTGCGCGGCCATGGTCAGGCCGATCACGACCCGGAGTACGAGGATCCCGAAATCGTAAGCAGTCACGCAACAGAATCTAGGCCATCTGTTAAGTGGCTGCGTCGCCACTGGGTCAAGTCGCTGCCCAGCCGCCGTCAACACTGAGAACCGCACCGTGGATGTTGGCCGCGTCATCGGAGGCCAGGAATACCACCGCGGCCGCCACCTCTTCCGGAGTGCTCGGCCGCCGAGACGGGAGCTTGGGGGCAAAGATCAGCTGTTGCTTGCGGTGGCCGAACTCGCAGCGGCACGCATGCTGAGCGATCACGGGTCATCGCTTACGCGAGAATGAGGCTAATATAAAAAGAATAGTATCTCACCGTGGACCGGATTCACCTAAATTCTTAAACCCAGATCGGCACATTCAAATAGTCCCAACACGTCACTCTCGATCGATTTTTCGACCAATCGTTAGATCATACAGGACGTCTAGTACGTATATAAATAATGCGCCGACAAAACCCAGACTGATACCGGCAAACGTCAATATCAACGTGTCAGATCTTGAAGTCGACCGATTACTTACAATAATCGTCGGAAGATCCGTATAAGCTATACAGGTTAATCGGAAGGACGCAAGCTCTCCGAGCAACTGCGTACCAAGTGGCGACAGCTGCGGATACGACTCTGTGACGATAGAGCCTGGCGTACGCGTGAAGCTGACAGACGCCAACGTATATACGGTATCAACCGGGCAGGGTTTATTCTCAGAGTTTGTAAATTCGAGTTTCGGCACTAGCGCCGAGGACGATGCGCCGGAGGCTTTCCATATGCTGTCTTTCTTAAAGGTGCAGTCCACTACTTCACCTTCCGCGGCATCCCATGACGTGGTCCAACCTTTGAAATAGTGCCGCGGTTTTAGCTGGGTGACGTACGTGTACGCTTGCGCATCTTCATATGTGTCCTTACTCAAAGAACCTGAACGTCCGGCCAGCTCCGATTGACTCGCATCCCACTGCGCTGCGATTTTGGTGCCTTCGTTGATTTCTCCGACCTTTGCCTGGCCGGATGTCCCGCCAGATTTGCAACTGAACTTTTCACGGTCGAAATCCTTATCTATGATCGAGACCGTTACGTCAACCTTCCGCTCGATAGGCTTCTTCGAAGCCAAAAACATGTATATATGGCTATCTTTGTCGTATTCTATTTGCCAGAACGCGGCCACCGCGTAGATATCATTATTCTGAGGTGCGGTAACGATTATTAGCGGCCGAGAGCCTAAGTCGACGGGATCATCCCGTTCGAAATACTGGTATAAACCGGGAATCGTGACTATTAGGAGAACAACTATTATAATGGAGGCCAGCGAAGCCTTTACTGCCAAATTCTGACGGTACCGCTTACGGCGAAGCAATTCTCTCTTTGTAACCAATCCCCGCCTCCACATTCCACCGAGTTGCTTCGAAGCACGCCGCGCCATCATTGCATCAGGCAGACGTTCTCGCACGTCATATCGAACGGGCGGGGCCGTCCTACCGACGTGTGCAACATCTTCAAGATTTACGAGTCTACGCAGGAGGCGCGTTCAGCTAGCGTGTGCGGGTCAACAAACAGTCAGTTTCGAGATCCTGACTGCGGTTCAACTCGTCAATGAACTCCGAGGCCACCCGCGGATCTGTGATCGATGCCATGCGACCCGCAAGCCGCGTAATGTTTGGACTCAGGAGTCCAAGAATGGTGAGCCAAATATGGACTCGCAAGCCCAGAAATTTACAGCGGAGGTCCAAGCCACGCGCCAGCGGATCTTCGACGGTGCCGCTGCCGGGATCCGCGTGCGCGGCGCAGTGGGCACCACGCTCGACGACGTGCTGGCCTGCAGGCGGACGTCGAAGAGCCAACTGTTCCACTACTTCCCGGGTGGCAAGGATCAACTGCTTCTGGCAGTGGCCGAGCTCGAGGCGGAGAGGGTGCTAAGCGATCAGCAGCCGCACCTGAGCAAGCTGACGTCCTGGGCTGCGTGGCAGCGGTGGCGCGACGTCGTCGTCGAGCGCTACCGCAGTCAGGGGCAGCAGTGCCCGCTGTCGACCGTGATGTCCGAGATCGGCCGCACGCCGGGAGCGCACGCGGTGACGTCGGCGCTGATCGAGCAGCGGCGCACCGAGATCGAGACCGGGATACGCGCCATGCAGCAGCAGGGCAAGATCGCCGCATCGGTCGACGCGTCGAAGGCCGCGGCGGCACTACTGGCAGGCATCCAGGGCGGAGTCTTGGTGTTGCTCAACACCGGTGACCTCGGCTACCTCGAGGCCGCACTGGACTTCGGCATCGCCGCGCTTCGCGGCTGACATCAGACGGACTCGTGGAGCTTGCCCCACGCACACATCGCCTCGGTCACCGGTCGCAGCGACTCGCCGTATTCGGTCAACGAGTACTCCACCCGCGCAGGCACTTCGGCGAACACTTCACGGCGTACGATTCCCGCGGCCTCTAGTTCGCGCAGTTGACGCGTCAGCACCCGCTCGCTGATCCCGTGAGTCTTGCGCCGGAGCTCGGCGAATCGGTGGGCGCCCCCGCGCATCATGTGGAAGATCAGCACGGCCTTCCACTTCCCGCCGATCACCTCAAGGGTGGTCTCGACGGGGCACTGGTCGTCTTCGTCGGAAGCCTGCACACTAACCTCCAGGTCCGTACCCCACCTTGAAGTGCGTTATTGTCCCTGACCGGGCACGGCCGTAGCGTAACCCGACATCAGAATCGCAATCATCGGGGCAGGCAACGTCGGACGGGCGTTGGGCGCGGCGTGGGCTCGCGCTCACGACGTCACCTACGGAGTCCGAGTCCCCGCAGACGACAAGCACGCCGACCTCGGCGCGCCCGTGGCGGATACCCGCGGCGCAGCTGCCAACGCAGACGTGGTGGTGCTGTGCACCCCTTGGCAGGGCACCCGGCAGGCAGTCGCCGATTGCGGTGACCTGACGGGCAAGGTACTGATCGACTGCACCAATCCGTTGACGCCGGACTTCAGCGCACTGGAGATCGGGCACACCACCTCCGGTGCCGAGCAGATCGCCGCATGGGCGCCGGAAGCGCTGGTGTGCAAGGCGATGAATCAGATCGGTGCGCCGATGATGGACCGCCCTGCGGTAGCGGGCACGCCCGTGATGCTGGTCTGCGGTGACGACGAGGCCGCCAAACGGACCACGACGGACCTGGTGTCGGAGTTGGGTTTCGAGGTGGTGGATGCCGGTGAACTGGCGCTGGCGAGGTTGCTCGAACCGTATGCGCTGATCTGGATCCACTTGGCGCTGCGCCGCGGCTTCGGCACGGGCTTCGCCTTCGGATTACTACGCGGCTGAGACGGGCAATTCGGCCTCCAGCCGTGCCACGTAGGCGTCCAACCCGTCCGGGCCGCCGACCGCGGATTCCGCCGCATGCACGCTGATCGACAGGGTGTCCCCCACGCCGACGACCACGTGCGTCAGGCCCATCATCGGTGACAGCCCGGCGAACGCCGCGGCCACCGTCACCGGCGCGCCACCGAACCCGAAGTCCGCGGCACCGCAGTTCACGCTGGACACGATGGTGTTGCCCGTCACGGCCGTCACGCGCTGATCGGGGTCGAATCGGTCCATCCCCCAACGCAACAGCGGTGCCGGCGTCGCGGCGAACGCCCGGTCCGCTGCCCGGATCGCCGGATGCGCGGCACGGCGCCGCCGAGCGTCGAGGTCGGCCGCGATCCTGGCGCGGCGCGCGTCGGCGACCAGATCGGGGTAGAGGCCGACGCCGACGTTGCCGAAGTGGTTGTACGCCACGCGGGGCGCGGGCTTGGCCATGGGAACTTCGGCACCCAGCGCCGACGGGTCCTCACCGAGAGTGCGGAGATGGGCGGCGAGCGCGCCCGACACCCCCGCCAACACGCCCACCGTCACCTTCGCCCCGGACAGGTCGGTGCGCTTTCGGATCACTGTTCGCAGGCCCGTCGTTCCAGTCGGTCGGGCATTGGTGCGCAGCACCGGCCGCAGCTCCGCCTGCGCCGGAACGATTCCCGCCTCGGTGTCGGCCACCAGCCGCCGATGCGCCCTGGCGGCACGAAAGCCGAGCAACGGCAACATGACCGGGCCCGTCGACGATGGACTGATCGCGGGCACCACGCCACCGGCCCGGCCGAACATCACCGCCGCCGCCGCGCAGGTCCGTCCACCGCCACCGAGTGCGTGCGAGATCTGCAAAACCGCCACCGTGCCCGGCCCCGCGACTCCTGGTACGCCTTCGACGGCGACGAAGACGTGCAGCCGCCATGCCGAGACGCGCGCGTCCACTTGGTCGCCGATGAGCCGGCTCACCTTGGCGAGACAGCCCGCCCACGAGCGGTCGTCGAGATCATGCACGACGAACTGCGACCGGTCGACGTCCCGATGTACCCAGGCCGGGTAGGTGAGCGTCCCGCGGTCCTCGATGCGCACCGTCAGGTCGGCACAGCCGCGGGCCTGCGATGCGATGTCATCCAACGTCTGTTCGAGATCCGTTGGCACCCCGGCGAATCCGAACAAGAGAAATGTGTCGTTGGGAATCTTGGCCGACAGCCAGAACGTCTGCGCATCGGTCGGCGTCAGCCGCCGCGTCGTCATGCCCGTCCGACGAAGTCCAGGATATGACGGGCGACGACGTCGGGCCGGTCGAGCTGCATGAAATGGCCTGCACCGTCGACGATCTCGACGCGGCTGCCGTTGGGAAGCACCGGCTTCACCCACTCGGCGTAGTCCGGCGAGGCGCAGCCGTCGTCGGTGCCATGCAGGTACAGAGCGGGCAGCGTCGGCGCCGACAGCCAGTGCTCGTGCAGTTCGGCGTAGCGGGGAGGCGGCTTGCTTCCGCGAATCGTAGCCCGGTAGTACCCCAGCGCGGCGCGCCAGTTCGCCGGTGCTCCGATCGCATCGAGCACCAGGGAGACGTCCTCGTGTGCGGTGTATCCGGGCGACCACTGCCGCCACAGCCGCGGGACCACCCATGACGCGGAACGTTCTGGCAGCCCTGGCAATTGGAAGAACATGATGTACCAACTGCGCAGGAGTTGGCGCGGCAACCGCGCCAACAGTCGACCGGCGTCGAAGACCTTGTCGATCCGCCGGAACGACGCGGCCGGAGGCACGGACATGATCACGGCCTTGCTGAACGGACTGTCCGGCATCGCCGCCAGGCCGGTGCCTGCGATCGCTCCCCAGTCGTGTCCGATCACGACGTCGCGTCCGGTTGGGCCCGCGGCGTCGAGTACGCGCAGCGCATCGTCCATCAGCGCGCCGACGTGGTAGCTGCCGTCGGAGGACGCCGACGACGGGGCGTAGCCGCGCATGAACGGTGCGACCACTCGCCACCCGGCGTCGGCCAGCACGGGGGCTACCTTGCGCCAGCCGTGTGCCGTGTCGGGAAAACCGTGCAGGCACAGGGCGACTGGGCCGTCGTCGGGCCCCCACGTCAGTGCCCGAAGCGTGACGTCCGGGGTCACGACGTCGAGAGTCTCGGGACCGGTCACCGCCGCCCGCCTAGACGGGTTGGAACTCGGAGATCAGCCACTTGTCGCCGTGCTTCTCCAGCGTCACCTTCACACTCGAGGCGGTGTCGGTCGGCGCGTCGGCACCTACCACCACGGTCTGATTGACGAACACCAGCACGACGGCGTGATTCGGCTCGGCGGAGACGGATGCTGCGGCGGGCACGGTCGCGACGGCGGAGATCTTCTTCTGCTTGGCGCCGGGGATGACCACGTCGTTGATGAGGCCCGTGTAGGAGTTCTGGAAGTCACCGGTGAGCAGGTTGCGTGCGTCGTTCAACTGCTTATCGACGGTGTCGGGCTGGTACGACAGCATGGCGATGGTGCTGTCCTTGGCCACCTGCATCGACTCGATGCGTGCGGTGTCCGAGTCGCGCACCGAATTGTCCACGTACTTCAGGTAACCGGCGGCAAGCACGAGCAGCAGCGCCAACGCGGGCAACACCCCGTAGGCCGCGACGCGGCCCCAGTCGATGCTCCGGGTCCGGGCCTTCGGCACCTCGGCGGTCTCTGCATCGGCCGCTGCCTCGTCCGTCGCTTCTTCGTCCGAGGTTTCGTCGGCCTTCGTTTCGTCGGCCTTCGTTTCGTCGGCCTTTGCGTCGTCGGCCTTCGTTTCGTTGTCTGCGTCGCCGACCACGGTCGTCTTCTCTTCGTCTGTCACGGCACGAACTCCACGTTCGAAACCTTGGTGTCTTCGCCGACCTTCTGCACCGTGATGCGCATCCGCCACGCGCGCGGTTGCTGTTCGGGTTGCCCTTCGACGGTGGTGTTCACCGCGACCGCGACGAGCACCTGCGCCTGGTCTTGCGACTCCGATTCCAGGCCGGCCTCGGTGACGGAGCCGACGGACTTCGACTTGACCTGCTTGACCACTTCGGTGAACGGCTGGGAGCGCTTCTGGAAGTCGTCGTAGAACGTTCCCGTCGCCGAGTCGAGGATGCGCTGGACGTCCGCGTCGACGTGATTGAAGTCGATCGTGGTGAGGTTCAGCGCGCCCTGGCGGCCGACCTGCACGAAGACCTTGCGTTGGGTGTCGAGCTGGTGCGACTGGTAGGCGCGGAAGCCCAGCCAGCCCGTCAAGCCGCCAAGCGCCAGCACCACGACCAACCCGACGATGGTCGCCAGCCGGACGTGCGACATCCGTGGCGCTGACTCGGCCTCTTCGAGGTCGGTGTCGTCCCCATCGTCGTCAACCGCGTCGTCGTCGAGCGCGTCGTCGTCAACCGCTTCGTCTACGACGTCGGTTGTCGGTTCGACCGCTTTGGCTGAGGGTTCGTTCAGTTCCCCGTCGGGGGCAGCAGCATCGTCTGCCATGTTTGCTCCTCTGTGGCACTGCGGGCCAGGTTGGACTGTGTGTACACACGTCCGTCGGGACCAACGTACGTGCCGCTGGCTGGGTCGTATTCGGCGGCTGCCACTGGCGGCGGTGCAGGACCCGGCGGCGGAGCGGCTTGCGCAGGTGGCACGGCCGGCGGCACGTGCGGGATCGCTTGCCCGGACAGCGTGGCGTTCGGATCGCCCTTCCAGTTGTATCCGTCGTTGAGCGGCACGTAGTGCTCGTCGCTCTCGCATTGCTGCCACGTCGGCGCGCGTTTGCCGGGCACGGTGATGCAGGGCAGGTTGCGCGCCCCCCGGACGTTGAACGGCGCGTCCTGCGGCACCCGGCAGTAGACGTCACCCGGCGGCCTGTCGGGATAGTCCTCGAAGGTGGGCACTCGCTGCTGCTGGGCGGGCAGGAAGCCGGTGGTGCACGGCGGGGGCAGCTGCTGTGGCGGCAGTGGGATCGGCGCAGGGAAGTTGGGGATCATCAGGTTGAGGTTGAAGACCAATGCATCGCCTTCGTAGTCCTGCTTGGTGTTCCGCTTGTGCACGCCGACGGCCTGCGTGACGGCAGTGCCCTGAGGTAGCAGCACCAGCAGCTGCTCGAGGCTCGGCTGGTAGGTGACGGCCACCTCGCCGACGCTGACCAGGTTGGCCAGCACGATCGGCAGCGTTGGTTGCACCCGTTCGATCAGGGCCCGCACCTCATCGGCGGCGCCAGGGCCGTTCTGCAGGATGCCGGACACCGCCTGATCCTGGCCCTGTAACTGACCGGTGATGCTCGCCAGATTCGCGGCCCATGCCTGAATCGAATCCGCGGTGTCGGTCTGACTGTCCAGCACCGGTTTCGACTGGTCGATCAGGGTGGTCAGTGGGTCGAGGTTCTGGCGGGCGTCGATGGCCAGCGCGGTGCTGCCGTGGACCAGCCTGCGGAGCTCCGGTCCGAGCCCGCCGACCGCGATGTAGGACTCGTCGATGACCGTCTTCAGGTTCTCGCGGGGGATCGCCTCAAGGCCGCGGGTGGTGTCGTTCAGGACCGTATTGATGTCCGTCGGAACCGTGGTGCGGTCCCGGGGGATGACGTCGCCACCCGTCAACGCCGGCCCCTGCCCACTGCGGGGCACCAGCATGACGTACTGCTCGCCGACGGAGGATTGGCTGTGCACTTCGGCGACGACGTCCGCGGGAATCTTTATGTCGGAGTTCAGCGAAAGCACCGCTGCCACACCGGTGTCCGTCAGCTCGACGCTGTCGACGATGCCGACCTGCGCGCCGCGATACGTCACGTTGCCGCGCGGGTACAGCCCACCGGTTTCTGGTAGCTCCACGGTGACGCGGTACTCCCCGATCCCCATCATCTCCGGCAGCCGCATGTAGCCGAAGACCATGATGCTCACCGCAGCAAGGGCCAGCACCGAGAAGATCGCGAGCTGGATGAGCATTTGTCTCGTCAGGATCATGTCTAGGGCCCCTGATCGAAGTGGTACGGAGCGACCAACGGGTTGCCTGCGCCGTTCGGCGGGGCGCTACCCGTACACGGGCTGGGGAACTGGCCGATGGTGCGGCCCCACTGAATCTCCAGCCAGGTCAGGTCGCACTCCCACCGCGAGCCGGTGAAGAAGCCGGAGTCGATCCGGCTCAGCGTGAGGTCGAGGATCAACGTCAGGTTGGCGTAGTCGCCGCGCATCCAGTTGGTCAGCGTCTCCTTGGGGAAGGGGAACGTGGGCAGGAAGCTCAGCGCACGGGTCAGCGCGGGACCGGCGTCGGCCAATGACTGCAGCACCGGGCCAAGGTCTTTGAGCTCTTGGACGAGCGCGTCCTTGGTTTGGTTGACCGAGTCGGCGGCCAGGGCACTGAACTTGCCCAGCTGTGCCAGCGCGTCGGAGAGATTCTCACGCTGGTCCCGCAGCACGGCCAGCGCATCGGGGATGGTCTTCAACGCCTTGTCCACCACCGGCTTCTGCGCGGCGATCTGACCGAACAGGTCGTTGAGGCTTTCCGACGCGGCGATGATGTCGCCCTTTTGGTCGTCGAGGTAGCCGATCGCCTTGTCGAGTTGCTCGATCAGGCTGCGCAAGTCGTTCTCACGACCGGCGAAGGCGGTGCTCAACGCCTCGGTGATGTCTTGAATGTTGCCGATGCCGCCGCCGTTGAGGACCACAGCGATGGCGGCCAACGCCTGCTCGGTGGTCGGATACGCGCCAGCAGAGGCCAGCGGAATCACCGAACCTTCACGCAGCTTGCCTTGGGGCGCAACGTCGGTCGGTGGCGACAGCTCGATGTGTTGTGACCCGAGCAGGCTGGTCTGTCCGACCTTGGCCGTCGCATTGGCAGGCAACTGCACGTCGCGGTTGAGGGTCATCGTCACCAGCGCATTCCACCCCTGGCGTTCGATCTTGCTCACTGTGCCGACGTTCACGTCGCCGACACGCACGCGAGAGTTCTCCTCGACGTTGTCGACGTCGGGCATCTGCGCCTGAATGGTGAACGCCCCGGGGCCCACACCCTGCACCCCGGGCAACGGAAGCGAGTTCAGCCCTCGCCAACCACAACCGGACACCACGAGGCCGAGCACCAGCATGCCCGCCGCGACGCGTCTCCACCTGGCGCGCATCATGGTCCGACTCCAGGCGGCACCATCATGCCGGGCAGGCCGTCTGCTGGATTGGTGACCATCGCCTCGGCGGGCAGCGGCGGCGTGTCGGGCGGTGGTGGCGGCGGCGTGCCGTCCGCTGGCGGTGGAGCCTGCGGCGCAACCGGCTGTGGCGGAATGTAATCCGGCCGCATCCAGTCCTCGCTGTAGGTGAGCTCGTTCGGCCGCGTCGTGGCACCGACGAAGACGTTCTGCGCGAGGGGCAGGAAGTTGTACTGCCGATTCTTGATGACCGGCGCCAAGTACTGCACGCACAGCTTCGCCGACTCCTCGGCGCCGAGCCGTGACGCCGCCTGAATCGCGCCGCACAGGAAGGAAATCGGGTTCGCGAAGTTGTTGAGCATCGGCACGCTACTCACCGCGCCCTGGGCGGGCTGCCAGATGTTCACGTAGTTCTGCAACGTGTTGGGCGCGACGTGCAGGAACTGCTTGACGTCGGCCAGGCTGTCGTTCAGCGCCTGCGTCACCCCCGCCAGCTTGTCCGACGTGGTGCCCAGCGCTTCACGGTTCTCCGCCACGAACGACTGCACCTGGGGGACGACGGCGTTGAGGTCGCGCACGGCGTCGGCGACTTCGTTCGGATTGTCGGCGAGCAGCCCCGTCACCGACGCCAGGTTCTGGTTGAGCTGGCGCATCAAGTCGGTGCTGTCCTTCAACGCCGACACCAGAATCGCGAGGTTCTTGACGGTCGAGAAGATGTCGGTGCTGTGATCGCCGAGCGCCGAAAAGGCCTGCGACAACTTGATGACCGTGTCGCGGATGTTGGCGCCCTCGCCGCGCAGGTTGTCGGCGGTGGTGTTGATGATCGAACCCAGCGGGCTCACTTCACCGGGCTCGGTCGGCTGCAACGTGTCGGCGAGCTTTTCGAGTTGTTGACGAACCTGGTCCCACTCGACCGGCACCGCGGTCCGTTCGCGCGGGATGACCGCGTCGTCCTTCATCACCGGCCCTTCGGTGTAGACCGGGGTGAGCTGAATGGCGCGCGCAGTCACCAGCGTCGGCGACAGGATCGCGGCCTTCGCATCGGCAGGCACGTCGTACTTGTCGTCGTACCAGAACGAGACCTTGACCCGCTCGGGCTGGGGTTCGATCGACGTGATCTTGCCGACCGGCACCCCGAGGATGCGGACGTCGTCGCCGACGTAGATGCCGTTGGTGTTCTCGAAGTACGCAACGACATTCGTGCGGTTGATCGACTCCGACGTGCGAAGCAAGATGATCACCCCGCCCACCAAGAGCACTGCCAGCGCGGCGGCGATCCACGGCCTGTAGTGGCGGATCATTGGCCTCCCTCCGCTGGCCCGTGGGACTGCACCTCACCGGGTGCCGGCTCGAAGATCGGATTCGGGGTCGGCGACGGTGTGGACTCCAGCCCCGGTGGCGGCGGCGCCGGAGGTCCCGGTGGCGGTCCTCCCGGCGGGGGTGCGGGCAGCGGCTCGCGGTACGGATAGCAGCCGGTGGGTCCGGGCAACGGCAGGCCGGGCGGTCCGCAGCCCTGATCGCCCGGGTTGCCGGTAATGGCATCCGGGATGGTCAAATTCGGCTCGCCGCCCTGGCCCGTCCGCGGGAACGGTACCGGCAGTGCCGGTGTGCCCGGCTGGCCGACCTGTGGGTCGGTGCGTTGCGACGGCAGCAGCACGTTGGGATCGAGTCCGAGGTCGGAGAACGCGGCGTCGATGAACGGCTGCAGGAACTGTCCCGGCAGGAGATTCGCGACATAGGTCTTGAAGAACGGCCCGGACGCGACCGACTCGCCGAGTGACATCGAATATTGGGTGAGCAGTTTGAGCGAGCGCTGCAGCCGTTCCTTGCGATTGTCGAGGATCGTCAGCACGCCGTTGAGCTTGTCGAGCGCGGGTTTCATCGTCGCGCGGTTCTCGCCGATGAAGCCCTGCAACTGTTGGCTGAGGGCAGAGACATTGCCGGAGATCTGATCCAGTGCGGCGCTTTGACTTCGCAGTTCGATCAGCAGCGCATTGCTGTTGGAGACCAGGCCGACGATCTGGTTGCTGCGCTCGGCCAGCACCGCGGACGTCTTGTTGGCGTTGGCCAGCAGCCCACGCAAGTCCGCGTCACGCTCATTGAGCGTTTCCGAGAAGCGGGCCACGCCCTCGACCGCGATCCGTAGCTGCGGCGGGGTGTCGGAGAACGTCTCCGACAACACGCGCAGGGAGTCCGACAGTTGATTCGTGTTCAGACCGCTGATCGTGGTCGCTAACTCGCCCAATGCATCCGGCAGTTGATAGGGCGACGTGGTGCGATCCAACGGGATCGTGCCGTCCTGCTGGCCGTCGCCGCGCGAATAGACCTCCAGGATCTTCGTGCCCAACAGACCCTTCGTCTTGATGGCTGCCTCGGTGCGATCCCCCAGCCGGATGTTCTTCTTGACGGTGAACTTGACCAGTACCCGCGGACCGTCCAGCTCGATCGAGGTCACCTTGCCCACCTGGAAACCCGAAACCTGCACGCCCGCATCACCGGTGATACCGCCGGCCTCGGCGAAGTAGGCCGAGTACTCCTTGCCCTGATTGAGGAAGGGCAGCTTGTCGTATTGCAGTGCACCCACGACGATGCCGATGGTGATCGCCAGCCCGATGGCGCCGATGATGAAGTGGTTGCGTTCGCTGAAGGGTTTCACCTTGGCGCACACCTTCCACTCGTCTGGCCCGCGACCTTGACGTACACCGGCTGGCCGCCCTTTCCATTGAGCTTGAGCACGATGTCGCACAGGTAGAAGGAGAAGAAGTCGCCGTAGATGCCTTGGCGGGAAAGCGCTTGATACGCATCCGGCAACGTGTTGAGCAGGTTGTCGAAGTAATCGTGATCGGCCACCACGATGCCTGCGGCACGGTCGGTCTCGGTGATCGTCTTCGCAAACGGTGGACGGGCCTGCGCGAGTAGGTCGGTGATGCTCCCGGCGGCGGCGTTGGCGTACGCCAGGCCGTTGCTGATGTCCGCCTTGCGGGCCTCGAGTCCCTTCACCAGTTCGGCGAGCGCGTCGACGCCCTTGCCGAATTGCTCGTTCTGGTCGCCCAACGACCCCAACACTGCGTTGAGGTTGACGATGACGTCCCCGATCAGCTGATCGCGGTCGGCCAGCGTGGTCGTCAGCGCCGCGGTCTGAGCGAGGAACGAGTTAATGGTGCCGCCCTGGCCTTGCAAGGCGGTGATCAGCTGACCGGACAACGCATTTACCTGATCGGGATCGAGCGCCTTGAACAGCGGCCGGAAGCCGCCGATCAACGCATCCAAGTCCAGCGCCGGCGACGTGCGGGCCAGCGGGATCGTGTCACCCGCGTTGAGCTTCTTCGTGCCGCCGGTACCTTCTTCGAGCGCCAGGTACCGGCCGCCGATCAGGTCGTCGTAGCGGATGACGGCTCGGCTGCCCTCGGTCAGCACCACCGAGTCGTCGGCGGTGAATTCGACCGCCGCCGAGGTGTCGGGCTGAATCTCGACCGACTTCACCTGGCCGACCTCGACGCCCGCGATGCGGACGAAGTCGCCGTTCTCCAATCCGGTCACGTTGACGAATTCGGCGTTGTAGGTCTTCGCCTTCTCGCCGAAACGCAGCTGCCCGAAGACCGCGTACAGCCCGAACACGCCCAGCAGGCAGACAGCCAGAAAGACGGCGAGGCGCAACCCGACGCCTCCCAGGCTTTCCTTCATGACTGGCTACCTCTCGTTGTCGTCGGTCTGCGGACGGTCATGGTGACGGGACCACCGCAGGCGGAAGGGGTACCGGCGGCAGCGGTGTCGGCTGCATCTGCGCGGGCTCAGCGACCACGAACGGCTCCGTGCCCGGTGTCCGGCCCGGGTCCCGTGGCGCCATCGGCGGAGGCGCCGGTGGGAGACCCGGCCACAATGGCGTGCCGTCCGGCGCGTACAGGTCGGCACCGTAGGCCGGAGCACCGGGATACGGAATCGGCCCCGGGGCGGGCCCACCGAACAGGTTGCGGATGCTCGGCGGCTCCGGCACCGCACGGGTGGTCGGCAAGTAGTTGGCCCAGGCCGGGAAACCGATGCCGGGGTTGGGCCGCCAATCGACTCCGGTTCCAAATCCCGTGTTGGTGACGAGGTTGCGCACCGGCCAGTTCTGCGCGACGTCCGGCAGCGAGCCGCAGCTCGGCTTGCCGCCCGGTCCGCCCTTGGCGCCGATGACCGGCAGGTTGTCCGGGTAGTGGTACGGGTCGTCGCCGAGCGACAGGCCGGTGTCGAGCACGAGCGAACGACCATTGCCGCCAGGCGCTTCGTAGCCGCCGGTGTCCAGCAGGGTCTTCGCGCCCACCAGCAGGCAGGTGTACTCGGGGTTGTACTTGTAGAACAGGCCGGTCGTCGGCTGCAGCACGTTGATGGCCTTGATGAGGTTGGCCTGGTTCGGCGCGAGCAGACTGATGCCGCTGTTGGAAAGCCCAATGGTCGCCAGCAGCAACGCATCCAGCTGGCCGGCCTGCCTGACGATGGTGGTGCTCGTCGTGCTTGCCGCGTTCAGCGTGGCCAAGATGTTCTGTGCCGCACCGGCATAGGCGTCGTTGAAGTCCTTGAGCGCCCGCCAGTCGGCTCGAATCGTCTCATTGCGCGGATTCAGCTCGAGCAGAACCTGATTGGCGTCGGTGGTGGCCTGACCGATCCGGTCGCCTTGTCCGCGTACGCCTTCCGCGAGCGCGGACAGGGTGCTGTTCAGCTTGGCAGGGTCGATCGTGTCCAGCACCGCAACGACGTTCTGGAACACCGTATTGACCTCGGTGCTGACGTTGCGCGACTTCAACACCTGACCGGCCGCCAGCCGCTGCTTGCTGGGATCGCTGGGATACACCAGATCGACGAACTTCGAACCGAATACGGTCGTGGCCCGAATCTGCGCCTCGATGTTGGCGGGAATGCGGTCGATCTGGTTCCGGTCGATCTCCAGTTTCAAGGTCACCGGTTGCCCACCGCCGGTGATCTCGGCGACCCGGCCGACCTGTACGCCGCGAAGTTTCACCTTGGCGTTGGTCTCCATCACCAAGCCGGCCCGATCCGAGCTCAACGTGACCGGAATGGACCTGCGGAAGGTGCCGCTGAACAACGCATAGGTCAGCCAGATCAACGCGGCGACCACGAGCAACAGGCTGAGCGTCGCCCAAGCGGGATGCAGTCCTTCGTCTCTGTCGTCCATTGCGCTAACCAGCCAGATTGAAGTTGCCGGATTGGCCATAGATGGCGAGCGACATCATGACGAGGACGAACGCGGCGATGATGAGTGACATGCGCACTGCGCGGCCGACGGCCTCGCCGACGCCGGCGGGACCGCCCCCTGCGGTGAAGCCGTAATACGTGTGCACGAGCATGATTACCACGGCGAGGACCACGCACTGGAGGAATGACCAGAACAGATCGGTGGGGTTCAGAAAGGTCCTGAAGTAGTGGTCGTACACGCCCGTCGACTGGCCGTAGAGCACCGTCGTGCCGAATCTCGCCGCCCAGAATGCCGCCAGCACACCGATGCAATACAGCGGGATCACGACGAGCAGGCCGGCGACCACACGGGTGGACGCGAGATACGCGACGCTGCGGATGCCCATCACCTCGAGCGCGTCGATCTCCTCGTTGATTCGCATGGCGCCGAGTTGGGCTGTGGCTCCGGCCCCGATCGTCGCCGACAGTGCGACCGCGGTCGTCGCGGGCGCGATCAATCGCACGTTGAAGAACGCCGACGCGAATCCCGTCAAGGCCTCGACGCCGATCTCGGAGAAGTCGGTGTACCCCTGCACTGCCACCAGCGCGCCGGTGGTGACGGTCAGGAATCCGACGATCGCGACCGTTCCGCCGATGATGATGAGCGCGCCTGCGCCCAAGCCCATTTGTGCGATCAGCCGGATGAACTCGACCCGATATTGGGTGACGGCGATGTGGATCGACCGCAGTGTGCGGCCGTAGAACTTGGTCTGCCGCCCAACGCGATTCCAACCGTCGACCCAGGGGCGCGCCCTGGCCTTCAGCCACGGGAACTGGGAGTGGGGTCTGGAGACGGTCACATCGTCACCTTCACGGCGACGGCGGTGGCGACGACGTTGATGGCGAACAGCGCCATGAAGGTGAACACCACGGTTTCGTTCACGGCGTTACCGACACCGGCCGGGCCGCCACGCACGGAAATGCCCTTGTAGCAGGCAATCAGCCCAGCGGAGAGTCCGAACAACGCCGCCTTCAGCAGCGCGATCGTCACGTCGGCAGCGCCGATGATCAGGGTCAATCCGGACGCGAAGGCACCCGGTGAGACGTTCTGAATGTAGACGGTGAAGAAGTACGCGCCCGCGAGGCCGACGAGGATCACCGACGCGGACAGCGCCAGCGACACCAGTGTGGCGGCGAGCACGCGGGGAACCACAAGGGCCTGAATCGGATTGATGCCCATCACCCGAAGCGCATCGAGTTCCTCGCGAATCGTTCGGGCACCGAGGTCGGCACACATGGCGGTGGCGCCAGCGCCTGCGACCACCAGCACCGTGACGATGGGCCCGATCTGACGCACGGTGCCGAGCGCGGCTCCGGTGCCGGAGAAGTCCGCGGCGCCGAACTCCGTCAACAGGATGTTGAACGTGAACGTGAGCAACACCGTGTAGGGAATCGTCAGCATCAGCGTCGGCAGAATCGACACCCGCGCAACGAACCACGACTGGAAGACGAATTCCCGCCAAGCGAACGGTGGCTTGAACATCGACACGAAGGTGTCGAGCGCCATCGCGAAGAATCCGCCGGCCGCGCGGATCGGTTTGGCCGCATTCGTGGCGACGGTGCCAGGCGCAACCATCAGCGAATCTCCCCTGTGTTGCACCTCAGTGGCATGAGTCGATGGTCCCCTCCGACTAAACCGGATCGCTGGGCGAATCCCGTGATGGTGACACAAGACGAAGTCGAAGAACCGTACAACAGGAATTTCGACGCCAGCAACCGCACGACCGTCGGGCTGGCGTCCGCAAAGTGTCGGAAGGGTCAACCACGGCGGATCGCGGGTGCCGACTGCGCCTCGACCCGGCTCGCCACCGCGTTGCGCGCCGGCGAAGGTGATTTCAGCAAACGCCCGACAGGTTGTGACCGCGCCAGGATCAGGCTTTGTCGGCCGCTGCTTCCAGCTCGGCGATCACGATCCGCCGCATGCCGAGCATCGCCTTGGTCGCGGCGGCGGCGCGCGCCGGGTCGGGGTCGTCGAACAGTTCGAACAGCCGCTCGGGCACGATCTGCCAGCTCAGCCCGAACCGGTCCTTGAGCCACCCGCACTGGGATTCTTCACCGCCGTCAATGAGCTTGTCCCAGTAGTAGTCCACCTCGTTCTGGTCGGCGCAGCGCACCATGAACGACACCGCCTCGGTGAACGAAAAGTGCGGGCCGCCGTTGATGCCGACGAATCGTTGGCCGTCCAGCACGAATGCGCCCGACACCACCTGACCAGGCGTGCCGGGGCCGGCTTCGGTGTAGCGGTTGAAGCCTTCGATGGACGAATTGGGGAACACGGACGTGTAGAACTGAGCGGCCTCTTCGAGGTCGTCGTCGAACCAGAGAGATGGCGTGATCACAGGCATGACGAACAGACTCGCCGCGGCGCCCAAACTCATCGCGGGGGTGCCCGCAGCCCGGTGAACCGCCTGGGTAGCGTGAGGCCAGGGGCCCGGCCGAGAGGACGTTCGTGAGCATTGCGAGCAGCACACCGCAGACCGTGACGTTCCGTGGCGTCGACGACCTGGCCCTCGTCGCCGACGAGTGGAATCGCGACGCTGAATCGGCCGACGGCCGGCCGACCATCCTGATGATGCATGGAGGCGGTCAGAACCGGTATTCGTGGAAGAACACCGGCCAGATCCTGGCCGACGCCGGCTTTCACGTCGTCGCCATGGACAGCCGCGGGCACGGCGACAGTGACCGCTCGCCGACCGCGAACTACTCGGTGGAGACGCTGTGCAGCGACACCCTGCAGGTGCTGTACCAAATCGGCAGGCCGGTGGTGCTGGTCGGCGCCAGCATGGGCGGGCTGACGGGCATCCTCGCCGCACACGAGGCCGGACCCGAACTGGTCACCAAATTGGTGCTCGTCGACGTCGTGCCGCGGTTCGAGAAGGACGGCAGCGCCCGCATCCGCGACTTCATGTTCAGCCACGTGCACGGCTTCGATTCGCTCGACGAGGCCGCCGACGCGGTCGCCGCCTACCTGCCGCACCGGCCGAAACCGCGCAGTCCCGAAGGATTGAAGAAGAACCTGCGGCTGCGTGACGGCCGGTGGTACTGGCATTGGGATCCGGCGTTCCTGACCAAGCCCCAAGATGACCCGTTCACGCGGGTGGACAAGCTGGAACAGGCCGCGATCAACCTGGAGATCCCGATCCTGCTGATCCGCGGCAAGCTCTCGGACGTCGTCAGCCCCGAGGCGGTCGAGGACTTCCTAGCCAAGGTGCCGGGCGCGCAATTCGTCGAACTGTCCGAAGCCGGACACACGGCTGCCGGTGACGACAATGACGCCTTCACCGACGTCGTCGTCCGGTTCGTCAACCCGTGACCGCGGGCTTCAACTTCCTGGAGCAGCCCGAGTTACCGGCCCCCCAGGTCAGCGAGACGCAGGCCGAGTACCTCTTGTTGAAGCACTACGGCATCAACGCCCGAGCCGAATCGCTTGGTAGCCAGCAGGACAAGAACTTCCTGGTGCTCGACTCCGACGACCGGCCGTTCGGCGTTTTGAAGATCGCCAACCCGGCGTTCACCCCGGTCGAACTCGCGGCACAGGACGCCGCCGCCGAGACGATCGCCGAGGCGGAGCCGACACTGCGGGTGGCGGCGCCGCTGCCCAACCTCGACGGCGAGAAGTGCACGACGGTAACGGGTCTACTCGACGGGCCCGCCCACGTCAGGTTGCTGCCCTATCTGTCCGGCGGCACCCTGGTCCAGGCCGGTCATCTGTCGGCCGAGGTGATTGCGGGCATGGGCGGTCTGGCCGGGCGGATTAGCCGGGCCCTGGCCAGCTTCCATCATGACGGCCTGGACCGGGCGCTGCAGTGGGACCTGCGCTTCGGTCGCGACGTCGTCGACACCCTCGCCTCCTACGTCGACGATCCGTCACACCGGCAGCGGTTGACCGCTGCCGCCACGGAGGCGTGGCAGCGGATCGAGTCGCGGGCCAACGAACTTCCGCGCCAGGCCGTGCATCTCGACTTGACCGACGCCAACGTCGTCGCCTCCTGCGGTCACGGCAGCGTCGCGCTTCCCGACGGCATCATCGACTTCGGTGACCTGTCGAACAGCTGGGCCGTCTCGGAAGTCGCCATCACGCTGTCCTCGGTACTGGGGCACCCCGGCACGACGCCCACGTCGATCCTGCCTGGGATCAAGGCGTTTCACGCGGTCCGGCCGCTGACGGCCGCGGAGGCCGACGTGGTGTGGCCGCTGCTGGTGTTGCGTACCGCGGTGCTCATCGTCAGTGGCGCGCAGCAAGCACGGCTCGATCCCGACAACGACTACGTCACCAATCAATCCGACGACGAGTGGCGCATGTTCGAACAGGCCACCTCGGTGCCGGTCGATGTCATGACGGCCGTGATCCGCGCCTCGCTCGGCATGGAAGCCGGCGTCGACGCAGTACCAGGCGGCGCGTTGATCGCCGATCTCGACCCGGCAACGGTCACCATCTTGGACCTCTCCCCCACCTCGGACGTATTCGACCGCGCCTTTGAACCCGGTGCGTGGCTTCGAGCCGGCGTCGAGGACGAATTGGCAAGGGCGGCAGTGCATGACGGCGCCTCACTCGTCGTCACCCGCTTCGGCGGACCGCGTCTGACCCGTGCCCCCGCGCTCAGCCAGGACAGCCCCGAGGTGATTGCGACCGGCATCTCGTTGTGGCCGGCCACGGCCGCCACGGTGACGGCGCCGTGGCCTGGAGTCGTCGAGCACCTCGGTGACGGCTTGGTGCTGCGGGGTGCCGGCTACGAGCTGAGGGTGTCGGGCGTCGACGTGGCCGCCGCCGGCGACGTCGGGGCGGATGCGGTTTTGGCGACCGCATCAGCCAACCGTTGGTTCGAGGTCGGTATCCGCCCGGCAGGCGCGCCGCCCGCGCCGGCGTTCACCACCGCCGAATTGGCACCAGGATGGCTTGCCGTCTCCCGGGACCCGGCACCGCTGCTCGGGTTGCCCCTGGCGGAACCCGCTTCAAGCCGAGACCTGTTGGCGCGCAGGGATGACAGCTTCGCCAAGGTGCAGGAGCACTACTACCGCAATCCGCCGCAAATCGAGCGCGGCTGGCGGCACTTCCTGATGTCGACGTCCGGCCGGGTGTACCTCGACATGGTCAACAACGTCACGGTCCTCGGCCACGCGCACCCCCGGGTGGCGGATACCGCGGCGCGACAGCTGCGCAGGCTCAACACCAATTCGCGGTTCAACTACGAGGCCGTCGTCGAGTTCAGCGAGCGTCTCGCGGCCACCTTGCCCGACCCTCTGGACACCGTCTTCCTGGTGAATTCGGGTTCGGAGGCAAGCGATTTGGCGATGCGCCTGGCGATGGCGGCGACGGGTCGCCGCGACGTGGTCGCGGTCCGCGAGGCCTATCACGGTTGGACGTACGCCACCGACGCGGTGTCGACGTCGACGGCCGACAATCCGAATGCGCTCACCACCCGCCCGGACTGGGTACATACCGTGGAGTCGCCGAACAGCTTCCGCGGCAAGTACCGCGGTGCCGACGTCGGCCGGTACGCGGTCGATGCGGTGCGCTGCATCACCGATTTGGCCACCGAAGGCAGGCCGCCCGCCGGATTCATCTGTGAAACGGTGTACGGCAACGCCGGTGGCATGACGCTGCCGGACGGCTACCTGCAGCAGGTGTACGCGGCGGTGCGCGGCAACGGCGGACTGGCGGTGGCCGACGAGGTTCAGGTCGGCTACGGCAGGCTCGGCGAATGGTTCTGGGGTTTCCACCAGCAGAACGTCGTGCCCGACATCGTCTCGGTGGCGAAGTCGGTGGGCAACGGCTATCCGGTGGGTGCCGTCATCACCAGCCGCGCGGTGGCCGATGCGTTCAGCTCGCAGGGGTACTTCTTCTCGTCGACGGGCGGCAGCCCACTGTCATGCGCCATCGGCCTCACCGTGCTCGACGTGCTGCGCGACGAGGACCTGCAGGGCAACGCGTCCCGGGTGGGCAGCCATCTCAAGCAGCGGCTGCTGGCGCTGCGCGACAAGCACCCGATCATCGGCACCGTGCACGGCATGGGGCTCTATCTGGGAGTCGAACTGGTCCGCGACCGGGAAACGCTGGCGCCGGCGACCGTGGAGACCGCGGCGATCTGCGACCGCATGCTCGAATTGGGCGTGGTCATCCAGCCCACCGGCGACCACCAGAACATCCTGAAGACCAAGCCACCGTTGTGCATCGACGTCGACGGCGCCGACTTCTACGTCGACGCGTTGGACCGGGTGCTGACCGAAGGCTGGTAGTCCGCCTGGCCAGATCCCTTCGATGCGTGGCACGAACGGCTCTGGCGAGGGCCTGCACGTTGGCTTAACGTCCACCGCGATGTCTCCGATACTGCTCAGTGCCCACGTCATCCTGGCCATCCTCGCCATCGGCCCAATCGCCGTGGCGGCAAGCATCTTTCCGCGCTATGCCACGACTTCGTCGGTCGCCGCGGTGCTGCACCGGATCTGCATGACCTACGCAGCCGTCGGCTTGGCGGTGCCGCTTCTCGGTGTCGCGACCGCGATGGCCATGGGGGTGCTCACCGACACCTGGGTGCTGGTGTCGATCGGGCTGACCGTCGTTGCGGCGGGGATCCTGGTGGCGGCGATCCTGCCCGCACAGCGCGCCGTGCTCGACGGCGCGTCCGCAGGTCGGCTTGCCATGGCCACGGGCATCTTCAACCTGCTGTGGGTGGCCGTGACGATCCTGATGATCGTGCGCCCGGGTTCGTCGACGGGCGCGTAGTCAAGCCAGGAGCGGCACCGACTCCACGACTGTGCGTCTGACGAGAAAAACGGCGCGCAAATCTCGTCACGCGCACAGTCGCGGCCCACGTCCGTCCCCAACACAACTAAGCCAGCAGCGGCACCGATTCGTGCGGCTCCGGCAGCAGGATCTCGAACATCGCCCGGCGTGAGGAGACGAGTTTGACGTCGGTGAACCCGCTGCCCGACAACCGGATTCGACACGTGGCGAGCGCCGAGTTGTAGCAGTACTTGGTGTGGCCGGTGGTATCGAAGTACGTCAATCCGATCACGTCGGATGGTTCGGCGGTCATCTCCCCCTCCATCGTCATCTCCCCTACCCTGCCGCCGAACGACCACGAGAACGGCCAGTACTCGCCATGGGTGTGACGTGTGCCGAGAACCGACCTGACCGCGAATTCCCTTCCGCCATGGCGCAACACGAACAACGTCGCCGCGGGCAGCGAGACGGGTCCGACGGCGGCGTGGGCAGTGACGATCTCGAGCGTCGCAGCGGGCGCATCGTCGAATCCGCACACCTGGCCGAACGCATAGGCGGGGGTGTGTCGTCGGCCCCAGTTGTGGTTGACGCTGCCCGTCCACTGCTGCACGTCCAGGCCCGTCCCGTCGAGCTCCAGCCGACCGTCGAACGTCGCCAGCGGGTGACGGACCAACGTCTTCGCCGTCGGAAAGGGCGCCCGATACCCACGGTCGGTCAGCAGTTTCACGGGCGCCTCCTCGTCGGCGTCGATGCGCAGATCCCACGTCGCGCGGCGGTCATCGTCGGTGACGGTGCCCCGCACGGAGGCGTCGTCGATCGTGGTCTCACCGATTCGCGCGGTCCACGCATCGGCCCCGGACTCGTAGCGGTAGTCGGACGCCTCGATCGGATGTCCGACCTTCAACGCCCGGTTCCCCGCACCGGCCGGATCGAACACCATCACCCACACGTCGGCCACCGCTTCCCCGGCCGTGGGCAGCAGCAACGTCTCCCGCAGCCAGAGCGCCAGAGGCTGGTCGGGGTGGTTGGCGCGGACGAAACGGCTCTCGTAATAGGGCGGCTTGACCGGCTTCACGGCCCCAGCATCCATTACCTGAGCGGTGACGGGGACCAGGATCAGGATGTGGTGTCGGAAAATTCCGCTGCATGTGGCTTGGCGACATCGTCCCAGCCACTGCGCTGAAAACGGAGCCGAACCAGCAGCTCGTCCCAGTGCTCGAAGCGGGTGGCGTGTGAGAGTGGTTTGTCGAGGTCGTCGACCGCCAGCACCGCCGGATCGTCATCCGGTCGGTCGCGATAGTCGAGCAGCACGGCGCGGTGGTGATCCGCCTCCAGCACGATCAGCCTTTCCGCGCCGACGTGGCGCCGCTTCCACGGCGTTTCGCCCGGCGGAAAGGCAATCCGGTCCGAGAGGACGGCGAGGTTGACGACGAACTCCAACGGCACGGGAAGGCGCATCACTTCGAGATCCGCGGCTCTGCCGTCGATCTCGATCTCGACGAACCGCGACGCGACGCCGCCGCCGTTCTTGGCACGCCACAGCGTGACGAGGCTCGCTGGCAACGTCACGCGGAGCCGTGCGTGCGTCTCGGCGATCAGGTCGTCATCGGCGAAAAGCTTCGGCTCCGATCCGTCCTTGCCGTAGCTGGCGCTGACGTAGAAGGGATGCTTCTTCCCCGCGCCCCAAAACCGCCGGGCGCGGTTGCCTTCCGATGCCTCTCCCAGCGGTTTGTCGAGATTGCGTCGTGACGGCGGGCGGTGGGCGACGCGTTCGCGCCGGAGGGCCGCAAAGAACGCGTCGAAGTCGTCGAAGGCGATGTCGATCGGATCCTCGCCGGGCTTGTCATAGTCGACGATCAACACTCGCGGCAGGGGCCCGCCCGAAAAGTCGAGAAGCGTCATGTCGCCGTAGCGGGCCTGCAAGATGACGAGACGGTCGGCGTTGGCCGGAACGTCGTCCGGATCGTGGGTGAAGTCCTCGTAGTGCTCGGCGACGGTGCGCAGCTTCTCGAGCGGAACGAGCGACGAATAGTCGATGGAGAACGCGCCGCGCCAATCGTCGTAGACGGGCCGCGGCTCCGGTTTCAGTGGCACGTACATCGAGCCGACGTAGCCGCCGTTCATCACGCCGTACAGCTTGCGAAGCGTTTCGGGCAGCCGTAACCCCAGCCGTTCCTCCGCGGCCAC
Source organism: Mycobacterium sp. URHB0044 (assembly GCF_000620625.1). Classification (GTDB taxonomy): domain Bacteria; phylum Actinomycetota; class Actinomycetes; order Mycobacteriales; family Mycobacteriaceae; genus Mycobacterium. The sequence goes on from NZ_JIAW01000006.1 coordinate 73,558, forward strand.
GATCATGTCCTCGCGAGCCGCGAGCGGCGGCTTCACGACGATCTCCCCACGCCGTTCCAGCGCCTCCCGCGCTGCGTTGACCCGCCAGTAGCCGGGAGACTTGAAGAATGTGTCGAGCGTGAGCGGTGTCGGGTCAACGTCAAGCTCGAGTTCGTCGGTCGACGTGCTGACCTCCGCGGCGGCGGCCGGCACCGGAGTGTCCTCGAGGCGGATGATCGCGACGCTGACCGCCACGCCGACGGCGAGCAGAATTCCCGCCCCGAGCGCGTCAACCCCCGACAACGCCGCAATCGGCCGGTATCCGGCCGCCAGCCTGCCTAGACCCAGGCCGACGAGATAGAGCGCCCCGGCCAAGATTGCCTGGATGGGCAGTGTCGCAAGCGTTGCCAGCATGATCTGCTTCGCACCGCCCATGCGCCAGGCGGCCTTCCACGACGTCCATTTACCCAGTGCATAGAGTGCCGTGAACGTCGGCGCCGCCAATGCGACGATCCACGGCGAACGATGCAGCCAGCCCGCCACGATCATCGCCACGACGATGGTCAACGCAGCTGTGAGCCTGATACCGCCGGCGCGGTCGGATTTCATCCGCTCCCCTACGCATTCCAAACACGGGTTGTTTCAACAGAACTCATTTTACGTGGATGAGTAACCGCGGGTGCGCGGCACGACTGCACCGCGTTGCGGTGCGGGACTCGACACGACAGCAGAGCCGTGCGGCGCCGATCGAGGTCATGTCCGCGACCATACTTGAGCGGTGACGGGAACCATGCTTGCCATTTACGGGCTCGCAGCGGTCGCGGTCGTCGAGGCGATCGCATTGCTCGTGCTTTGGCGACAGCTGACGAAGCGCGACGGCGAGCTGGCCGAGCTGCGGCACAGGCTCGACGCCCGCGCCAACCTCATCTCCGGTGGTCGAGAGGCCGTCAAGTCGGTCTGGCAGACCGCCAACATCCTGCGCAAGGAAGGCTTCGGCGCGGCAGTCCGGTCGTCGATCGAAGACCTGGCCGACTGGGCCGAGGTGGAGCGGCCCGACCTGGCCCGGCTGTCCCCGAGCGGCCGCGTCGCGATCCTCTTCTCGGACATCGAGGAGTCCACCGCACTCAACGAGCGGATCGGTGACCGGGCATGGGTCCGGTTGATCGACCGGCACGACAAGATGGTCGGCAGGCACGTGAAGCGGCACTCGGGGTACGTCGTCAAGAGCCAGGGCGACGGGTTCATGATCGCGTTCGCGCAGCCCGAGGAGGCGGTGCGGTGTGGCCTCGACATTCAACGTGAACTTCAGAAGCGGCACAATGGGATTCGGGTACGCATCGGCATCCACGCGGGTAAGTCCGTGCGGCGGGGCGACGACCTGTTCGGCCGTAACGTCGCAATGGCGGCGCGCGTGGCCGCGGCAGCCGACGGCGGAGACGTACTGGTCAGCGAATCGGTGCGCGAGGCCGTCAGCGATCGGGACGGCATCGCCTTCGACGACGGCCGCGACGTGGAGCTGAAGGGGTTCAGCGGAACCCACCGGCTGTACGCGCTGTCGAAGTGAGAGACGCCTATTCGGTAGCTCCCGCCTCGGCGGCTCGCTGGTGCAGCCGCGCCCGGATGTCGTCCGCGGTATAGGCATTGCGCTTGCGTTGATCGCGCGCCACCAGGACACCACCTGCCACTACGCCCGCAACTCCAGCCATTCCGATCCACTTCCAGATGCCTCGCATGATCAAAGTCTGCCTAAGCTGCGGTGGTGAATGCGAACACGGTGCCTCTGAGCCGCGCGCTGGCCGAGACGCGGACGGGTGACGTCTGGCTGTTTCGCGGCGAATCCGGACCAGATCGGGCGATTCAGACGCTGACGAATGCCCCGGTGAATCACGTCGGGATCACCGTCGCGATCGACGATCTGCCACCGCTGATCTGGCACGCCGAACTCGGCGACAAGCTGCAATGTCTGTGGAGCGGTACCAACCATCGCGGCGTGCAGCTCAACGATCTGCGCCAGGCCGTGGAGCGGTGGATGCTCACCTACGGTCAGCGGTGCTGGCTGCGTCAACTCACCCCGTATGCGAGCCGCGAGCAGGAGGACGAGCTGCTGCGGGTGATCGCGAGGATGGACGGCACCGCGTTCCCGACCACCGCACGGCTGACCGGGCGCTGGGTGCGTGGCCGGTTGCCGATCGTCAGCGACTTCACCAGGGGCCTGCCCTTCGTGCACCGCCGCGTGCGGGAATCGGCCGAACGGAAGAAGGCCGAGCGCAAGGTCGCCGTCGAGACCGCGTACTGCGCCGAGACGGTGGCCATCACGTACGAGGAGATGGGCCTGCTCACCACCGAGAAGCACTACAACTGGTTCGACCCCGGCTCATTTTGGAGCGGCGACACGCTGCCGCTGGCCGAGGGATACCAGCTGAGCGACGAAATCGCGGTCGTGCTCGACTGAGCGGACCGCCGCCATCGGTCCAAGACAACTAGATGTGTGCGACGTCACACCGCCCCAGGCATAATCCAGCTGAAGTATGCGTTCTTGTGCATGGATCGGCCCGTCGATAATCATCCCCGAGGTCGGCGGGCCGACCACTCCAAACCGCCAACGCCTTCAGGGCATTCGCTAAGGCAAGCCGCGCGGACCCTGAGGTTTCGGCGGCGGCGGGTCCGCGATGTACGGGCACGTCGTTTCTATCTCGAATTGATGTGCCTGGACCTCACCGGGATTCGGCGGCATCCGTCCGCTGAAGTTGTAGGTGTCGTCCACCTTGGTCGCCACGACCTCGCGCGGATCGGCGACGAAGCCGGCCGCATCGTCGTACCGTAGGCCTGCGCGCTCGACGACGAGCCGACCCCGCCGGCTGAGCATCACGCGGACGGTTTTCTTGCCGCCGTCTTCGTTCACCAGGATGAGGAGCCTGCCGTCGGGTTGGGCGGTGCAGTGCACCACGCCTTTGATCGTCTCCGTTCGGCCGTCGAAGACCACCGTCGTATCGGACGGGGTCTCGTGTCCGCAGCAGCAGAGCACCGACGCGACAAACGGGATCACAGCCATCCGAGCCAGCACCGCGGTGCGCCTACTTGGTGGTAGTGGGAGTCGACGGCGGCACCAGGTTCAACCCGGTGTAAATCTCGTCGAGCATCGGCGCGAGCATCGCCTGCGCCGTGGTCCTGCCGTCGGGAGTGAGCGTCAGGTTGGTCCAAATAACAAGCGCCACATCGTTGTCCGGGTCGTAGCCCATGAAGGAGTTGAAGCCGGGCATTTCACCACCGTGGTAGAACATGGCGGCGTTCGGGCCGAATCGCTGATACGAAATCCCATACCCGTACTTCTGCCCGTCGGGCGCCGCCGGATCTTCGGCCTGCGGGCTCGCCAACCACTGCTGGTGGAAGTCGACGTTGAAGACGTTGCCCGACACCAGCGCCTTCATCCAGGTGGCCAGGTCGTCGGCCGTCGAGATCCCTCCCCCGGCGGCAGTGGCGTACGAGGAGTTCTGGTTTGTGTAGTCGATCGGCTTCAACGTGCCGGCCTCTGCGGCGGCTTGCATGTCGGCGGGGTACGGGTCGTCGGCGAGCGCGTAGAGGCTGCCGCCGTACATGTAGCCATGTGAGTACGGAGCAGGGATCGAGGTGTCGTCGACGGCGGGCAGCGACGTCTGCGTGAGGCCGACCGGGCCGAACAACCGGTCACGAAACTGCTGGGCCAACGGCCGCCCTGCGATCTTCTCGGCGATGAGCCCCAGCAACGCGTAATTGGTGTTGCTGTACTCGTATTCGGCGTCGGGCGCGAACTGCGGAGGATGCCGGAACGCGATGGCCAAGACCTCCTGCGGCGTCCATACCCGTGCTGGGTCGGCATCCATCGCCTCGGAGAGCCCAGGGTCGCCGGTGTAACCGTAGAGCCCACTGCGCATCTTCAAAAGCTGTGCGACGGTGATGTTCTCGCCATTCGGCACGTCGGGCACGTACGTGGATACCGGGTCACTGAACTTCAGCTTGCCATCCTGGGCGAGCAGCACGATGATCGCCGCGGTCATGGTCTTGGTGTTCGAGGCGATCCGAAAATGAGTGCTCGCCGCAGGCGACGTCTGCTTGCCGAGTTCGGTGGTGCCGACTGCCGCGTTGAAGTTGCCCTGCGGGGTGCGCAGCACCACCATCGCCCCAGGGACTTTAAGCTTTTCGGCGACGGCCGCCACGGCTGCCTGAAACGCCTGGGGATCGATGGTCTTCAGCGCCGATTCCTTCGACGCGGAGCTGGTCGCGGTGGTGGTCGTGGCGCCCGGGGTCGAAGTCGTCGGCTCAGTCGTGGACGAGCAGCTTGCGATCGACACTGCCACGCACGTCGCAAACGCAGCGACACATCGCGCTTGGGAACCGATCATCGTTCGCCAGCACCGCCTCGAATATGGGCCTCGCCTACCGCGCCGAGCACCGGCAGACATGGGCCTACCATTCGCCGAACCCTAGGCCGTTTGCGCAAGTCGAGCCGAGCGTTTGACGAACGAACCTAGAATCGCGGCCATCGGCCCAGGCGTACGAGGAGTCCACGTGCCCGCAGAAGGACATATCCGGGTGGGCACCCGGACTGTCACCTATCTCGAAGTCGGTGACCCGGGTGGGGCGCTGGTACTGCACAACCACGGCGGACCTTCGAGCCGCCTCGAGGCCGAGCTCTTCGATTCCGAAGCGAAGGCCAATGGCTTGCGGTTCGTCTGCGCGGACCGCCCCGGCATCGGAGCGTCTGATCCACAGCCGGACCGGACCTTCAAGTGCTGGGCCGACGACCTCCTGCTGCTGTCCGACTCCTTCGGTGCACACCAATTCGCGGTCACCGGCTGGTCGGAGGGCGGACCGTGGGCGCTTGCGGCGGCCGCCTACCTCGACCCTGAACGCCTCGTCCATGTCGCGTGCATCGGCGGTGCCAGTTACGGAACGTTCGGACCGAACTGGGCTGCGAAATACCAAAGCAGGGCGGACGCACTGGGTGGGCGTTTGGCGCTGCACTTCCGCCCCGGCTTCAAGCTGATGTACGACGTGCTTGGCATGAGCGCCAAGCACTTCGAGGAAGGCTATGGGAAGGCGATATTGAAGTCGGTGAATGCGGCGGATCGGGAGGTGCTGGCCGACGACACGGTCATGGCGTCGTTTCTGGCGGCAAGCCGAGAATGCTTCCGACACGGTGCGGACGGACTCGTCGTCGATGCCACGATCCTCTACGACGCGTGGCCATTCGACATCACGGAAGTACGGCGCCCCATCCACTTCTGGCAGGGCGACGCCGACACGCTGGTGCCCGAGGTGATCAATGAGACGGTGGCGGATCAGACGCCCGGCGCCGTCTGGCACCCGATCAGCGGTGGTGGCCACTTCATCGCCGTGAGTCACGCGGGCGAGATCCTGGCGCTGGCGGCCAACGACCTTGCGGCGGCGCCAAAATCATGAGCGGACACGTCTGTCGCTACGCCTGACGGCATCAGGACTGGGTTAGCCTCGGCCCGTGCCGTCTCGAAGCCCAGTCCGCGCGGCCAGATACGCGCGCCGACGCAAGCGGCGCATGGCGCAGAAGGAGCACGACCTCACCGAGTCACAGTGGACCGCGCTGAAGGCGGCGTGGGGTGGTTGCGCGTACTGCAATGCGATCGGGACGCCGCTGCAGAAGGACTGCGTGCTGGCCATCTCGCGTGGCGGGCGATACGCGCTCGCCAACGTGGTGCCCAGCTGCCGTTCGTGCAACGCCAGCAAGTGCAATGCAGAAGTGACCACCTGGATGCGCCGCAAGAAGCTCGACGAGAAGAGCTTCCTGGTCCGGCAGGCCGAGATCAACCAGATGTTGGCTGCCGAAGCGGTTGACCCCGAACCGGGCCCGTAGTACTACTTCTGTCCCTCCAATAGGTGGGCGTACGGATCAGCCTCGGCCCCAACGGATTCCGGCATCGGGTAGTAGGTCTTGATGAGGAGGTTTCCGTCGTCGTCCCACGCGAACGTCTCGATGCTGTGTGCCATTTGTACGTTGGGCTCGGTGCCGAAGTAGTTCTCGCACACCCAGGCCATCTCGTTCCCGTTGACCTGGACCGTGAGCATCTTGATCTTGAGGATCGACTGGAACATGTCGTAGGCGTCCGACGTCGCGGCCTCGAAGCCCTGCTTCTCCTCGGTGCCGACGGGGTCGTACATGCGAACGTCGCCGGGACAGATCGTGCGCCACGACGCAACCCAGTCATCCTTCTTGCCCGCGTTCCAGAGGTCGGCGTGCTTGGCGGCGTGCGCCAGGCGCGCAGCACGGCTCGGAACCTTGCTCAAAGTCAGCCCCCGTCTCAGTCCGGATTGGTAGGCCCACGATAGCTGGACACCTGTCCAGTCGGGAAGGGTCTGGCTCGGACGTGTGGTTACGCCTTCCCGGCGGCGGCCCACGCGCGAGCGGTAACCGTGAATGGTCCGCTGCCCAGCCGTTCGCGAGCCACGGCTCTGAGGCGTGCGCGACCGTCGTCATCGAGTCGCAGGACGTACTCGCCGGCCGGCCCGACACCGAACGTGTACGGCTCCCACCATTCGTCGAAGGTCGGATGCACCACATTGACCGTTATTGCGTCTTCGCGCACTTCGCGTAGACCGGCAGCTTCGAAGAGATGAGTGAGGTGTCCCCTGTCGGCCCCGGACAGCAGTGCTTCGTCTTCCGCTTCGGGTTCGATCACGTGAACCGCATCCCAGAAAGGCGCCAGCGCACCCGTCGGCCCATCCCACACGCAGGCTGCGATGACGCCGCCGGGCCGCGTCACGCGTGCCATCTGGGTGATGCCACCCACTGGATCCGTCATGAAGTGCACCACCAATTGGGCGAGAGCAGCATCGAATGACGCACTGTCGTATGGCAATTCCTCAGCGGTGCCTCGCCGGGCGTCGACGTCGGGGAAGCGCTCGCGGAGGGCGTCGATGAACGGAGGCGATGGATCGATCGCCGCGACGTCGGCTCCGGCTGACAGCAGGAACGCCGTCAACGCGCCCGGGCCGCAGCCGACGTCGAGCACCTTGTCCCCCATGGTGATCCCGGCGAATGCCGCGAAGACCTCCGCAAGCGGCGCGGCATACCGGCCCATGAAGCGGGAATAGTCCTCCGGCGGGACGATGAAACTCACGAGGAAATGCTAAGCCGCCAGCTACTCCACCATGTCAATAACCGCCGCTCTGCCGCCCAACCGTTGACTCTGCGGTGAGGGCGCAAAAGTGCGAGAGCACATCGCCATAGCCGCAGAGTCGACGACCGCTACACGTTGAAGCGGAACTCCACCACGTCACCGTCGGCCATGACGTAGTCCTTGCCTTCGATGCGGACCTTGCCCGCGGACTTGGCGGCGGCCATGGAGCCCGCCTCGACCAGGTCGTCGAACGACACGACTTCCGCCTTGATGAAGCCCTTCTCGAAATCGGTGTGGATGACGCCCGCCGCCTTGGGCGCCGTGTCGCCCTGGTGGATGGTCCACGCCCGGGACTCCTTCGGGCCTGCCGTCAGGTACGTCTGCAGCTTCAACGTGTGAAAACCCGCCCGCGCCAACGCATCCAGGCCGCGCTCGGTCTGGCCGATCGACTCGAGCAGCTCGGCCGCGGACTCGTCGTCGAGCTCTTGGAGCTCGGCCTCGATCTTGGCGTCGAGGAACACCGCGTCGGCGGGCGCCACCATGGCACGCAGCTCGTCCTTGCGGGCCTCGTCGGTGAGCACCGACTCGTCGGCATTGAAGGCATACAGGAACGGCTTGGTGGTCAGCAGGTTGAGCTCCCGCAACGGCCCCGTGTCGACGCCCGCCGAGAACAGTGTCTTGCCGCTGTCGAGCAGCTGCTGCGCGGCCACCGCCGCCTCGTGCACGGGCTTGCGGTCCTTGTTGTTGCGCGCTTCCTTCTCCAACCGCGGGACGGCCTTCTCCAGCGTCTGCATGTCCGCGAGGATCAGCTCGGTCTCGATGACCTCGATGTCGGACGCCGGGTCGACCTTGCCGTCGACGTGCACGACGTCGTCGTCGGCGAACACCCGCACCACCTGACAGATCGCGTCACACTCGCGGATGTTGGCCAGGAACTTGTTGCCAAGCCCGGCGCCCTCCGACGCTCCCTTGACGATGCCGGCGATGTCGACGAACGTCACCGGCGCCGGCACGATCTTCTCCGAGCCGAAGATCTCGGCCAGCTTGGTCAGCCGCGGATCGGGCAGTGCCACCACGCCCTCGTTCGGCTCGATCGTCGCGAACGGATAGTTCGCAGCCAACACGTCGTTTCGCGTCAACGCATTGAACAAGGTTGACTTGCCGACGTTCGGCAGTCCGACGATTCCAAGATTTAAGCCCACGGTTTCGACAGTCTAGGGCCCTGCCCAGGCACGCCAGAGCGTGCTGGCAGCGCATCGCCGGAGATTGCCGGTACGGTCTAAGCGTGTCAGGACAGCGTGCGCGGTCGGCAGTTGCGGCCGATCACCAGTCAGTGCTGCCCCGCGTACCCGGTGTTCCATGGTGGGGCGCGGTGGTGCTGGCCGCGACGGCCGCCGCCGTTGGCTTCGCGTATGACGCCGGCACGGGTGACAAGACTCTCAGCTCCGTCTTCACGGTGTGCTACGTCGCGGGCTGCCTGCTCGCAGTGCTCGGCGTGCGGCAATCGGGCGTGTTCACTGCGGTCATCCAGCCGCCGTTGATCCTGTTCTTCCTCGTCCCCACGGCCTACTTCGTCTTCCACGGCGGCACGTTCACCGGGATCAAGGACACCTTGATCAACAGCGGCTACCCGCTCATCGAACGGTTCCCGCTGATGTTCTTCACCTCGGCGGCCGTTCTGTTGATCGGGATGGTCCGCTGGTATCTGGGCATGGCGGCCGGCCGCCGGACAGCGCACGACGACGACACCGCGACGCCCGACGCGGCGGCTTCCGACAGCTCGGCTGCCGCGGCAGCACTCGCGACCGAGGGCAAGACATCGGCGCGGCGTGCTCGTCGACACACGATCGAACGCCCCAGCCGCGCCGCTGCCGCCGCCGCCGCCGCCGCGGAGGAAGATGCACCGCAGCGTCCGGCTCGCAAGCCGCGGGCGGCCACCGGATCCACCCGGGCGTCCCGCTCGCGCCACACCCGCCCGCCGGAGACGGAGATCATCGAGCCGGTCGCCCGACCGCGACGGCCCCGGCCGGCAGCCGCGCCGACCGATCCACCGGCAGAACCGCGTCGACGCAGCCGCAGCTCCGAACCGCGCGAACCCCGTGAACCGCGCGAGCGCCGTGAACCACGGGCTGCGCGCGAGCGGCGGAACCTGCCGCCCATCGAGCCGCGCGACGTCTATGACCGGTCAGATCGGTATGACCGCCCGCAGCGCCAGGAGCGTCCGGAGCGGCGCCGTCGGGCGCCGGAGGACTACGACTCCTACGAACCTCGGCCCAGAAGCGGGCTGGGCGGTTCCACCGGATCCGACGCGTACCACCCGGTGTCGCGGGTGCGCTACCGCGGCACCGATGACGGCGAGTCGCGTACCGAAAACCGCAAGAAACCGCGGCACAGCCTCAATTCGGACGCCGATTCCTGGCGGTACGACCTCTAACGCCGCGCGGGCCGGATCTCCCGCGGCAGCGCGAACACCAGCGTCTCGTTCGCCGTGGTGACGGGCTGCACGAAGTCGAAGCCGTAGTCGGCCAGCCGTTCCAACACGCCGCGCACCAGGATCTCGGGCACCGAGGCACCGGAGGTGACGCCGACGGTCGTCACGCCGTCCAGCCATGCCGGGTCGATGTCGTCGGCGTAGTCCACCAGGTACGACGTCTGCGAACCGGCGTTCAGCGCGACCTCGACCAGCCGCACGGAGTTCGACGAGTTGCGTGACCCGACGACGATGACCAACTCGCACTCGGGTGCCATCGCCTTGACCGCGACCTGACGGTTCTGGGTGGCGTAGCAGATGTCGTCGCTCGGCGGATCCTGCAGCTTCGGGAAGCGCTCCCGCAGCCGCTGCACGGTCTCCATGGTCTCGTCGACGCTGAGCGTGGTCTGCGACAGCCAGATCACCTTGTTCTCGTCGCGCACGGTCACCTGGTCGACTGCTTCGGGGCCGTCGACGAGCTGCACGTGATCGGGTGCCTCACCCGCCGTGCCGACGACCTCTTCGTGGCCCTCGTGACCGATCAGCAGGATGTCGAAGTCGTCACGCGCGAAGCGCTTGGCCTCGTTGTGCACCTTCGTGACGAGCGGGCACGTGGCGTCGATGACCTTCAGGTCGCGCGCCGCGGCGGTCTCGTGCACGGTCGGTGCGACGCCGTGTGCGGAGAACACCACGATGGAGCCCTCGGGCACCTCGTCGTTGTCCTCGACGAAGACGGCGCCGGCCTTGGCGAGCGTTTCGACGACGTGCCGGTTGTGCACGATTTCGTGCCGGACGTAGACCGGCGCACCGTGCTTCTCCAGCGCACGTTCGACGGTCTCGACGGCGCGGTCGACGCCCGCGCAGTAACCTCGCGGCTCGGCGAGGAGCACCCGCTTGCCGATCGCAGGGTCGACGACCGAGCTGGCGGCACCTGGGATGCCCATGTTGATCGTCGGTGGCATGCCTCCAAGGGTACTGACCCACCCCGGGGATCGCCCAGCCGTAGGCTTGCACCCATGGCTACTGCACCGTATGGGGTCCGCCTGCTGGTAGGAGCGGCCGCGACCGCGCTCGAGGAAACCCGCAAGCTGCCGCAGACCATCCTGATGTACCCGATGACGGTCGCGAGCCAGGTCGCGCACCTCGTCATGAAGATGCAGCAGGACGTCGCAGACCTGGTCAACAAGGGTGACGAGACCCTCGAGCAGCTGTTCCCGCCCAAGGATGAGCAGCCCGAGTGGGCGACGTTCGACGAGGACGAGGAGGACGACGGCGACGCCCCGGACTCCTCGGAGCCACGCTCGAACGGCGAACGGCTGACCGAGGGCCGGTTCGCGCTGTACAGCACGGGCGAGCCCGAGCAGCCCGCAGCCAAGGAGGCCAAGCTCGCCAAGGCCGATCCACCCGACATCGTCGGCGAGCTGGACTACGAGTCGCTGACGCTCGCTCAGCTCCGCGCCCGGCTGCCGTCGCTGCGGGTGCCCGATCTCGAGGCACTGCTGGCCTATGAGGGTGCGACGAAGTCGCGCGCGCCGTTCCAGACGCTGCTGGCCAACAGGATCACCCGCGCGACTGCGAAGTGACCCAGCCGAGCTCAGCGGAGAACCCGTGGCCCGTCCGCGCGGTCGCCATCCGGGTCGCCGGCTGGATCGACAAGCTCGGCACCGTGTGGGTGGAGGGCCAGCTGACCCAGCTCAGCGTCCGGCCGGATTCGAAGACGGTGTTCATGGTGCTGCGCGACCCGGCCGCCGACATGTCGTTGACGCTGACGTGTCCGCGTGACCTGGTGCGCAACGCGCCGGTGAAGCTGGCCGAGGGCACGCAGGTCGTGGTGTGCGGCAAGCCCAGTTTCTATACCGGCCGCGGCACGTTCTCGTTGCGGGTCAGCGAGATTCGCGCGGTCGGCCTCGGCGAACTGCTGGCCCGCATCGACAGGTTGCGCCGGCTGCTGGACGCCGAGGGCCTCTTCGACCCACGAATGAAGCGGCCAATACCCTTCCTGCCCAACACAATTGGCCTCATCACCGGACGCGCATCGGCCGCGGAGCGCGACGTGATGTCCGTCGCGGAGGCCCGTTGGCCGGCGGTGCGGTTCGCCGTCCGCAACACGATCGTGCAGGGGCCCAACGCCGTTGCGCAGATCGTCGAAGCGCTCCGCGACCTCGACGGCGACCCGGAGGTCGACGTCATAGTGGTGGCCAGGGGCGGTGGCAGCGTCGAAGACCTGCTGCCATTCTCCGACGAGACGCTGTGCCGCGCCATCGCCGCGTGCACCACGCCCGTGGTGAGCGCCATCGGGCACGAACCCGACAGCCCGCTGTGCGACCTGGTCGCCGACGTGCGGGCCGCGACGCCGACCGACGCCGCCAAGCGCATCGTCCCCGACGCCGCCGCCGAGCAGGCACTCGTCGCCGATCTGTGCCGCCGCAGCGCCCGCGCCCTGCGCAACTGGGTGCACCGCGAGCAGCACACGGTGAGCCAGCTGCGCAGCCGTCCGGTGCTGGCACAGCCGCTCGCTGCGCTGACCGCGCGCGCGGAGGAGATCCATCGGGCCCGTGCCGCCGCGCGCCGCGACGTCACCCGCCTCATCGCGTCGGAGACCGATCGGGTCGGGCACCTGTCGGCCCGGCTGGCCACACTGGGACCGGCAGCGACGCTGGCGCGCGGCTACGCCGTCGTTCAGGTCGTGTCGGATTCCATGCCGGTGCTGCGGTCGGTTGAGGACGCCCCGGCAGGCACCCGGCTGCGGATCCGCGTGTCCGACGGCGCCGTCACTACGCTCAGCGAGGGGTCAGATGAAGCCCATTAGTCAATTGGGATACGAACAGGCACGCGACGAACTGATCGAGGTGGTGCGCACGCTCGAGCAGGGCGGACTGGACCTCGACGCCTCCCTCAAGCTGTGGGAAAGGGGTGAGGAGCTGGCCAAACGCTGCGAAGAGCACCTCGCAGGCGCCCGCCAGAAGGTCGAGCAGGCACTTGCGTCCCGGGACGCCGAAGAAGGTTGAGAACGGAACCAGTCAGTCCCTCAGCGGAAGCAACTGGAACACGTTACAGTTTTCTTCGGTATGCTTCACGTCCATGGGTGACTCAACGCTGACCACTGACCTAGGCCGCGTCCTGGTGACCGGAGGATCCGGTTTCGTCGGTACCAACCTGGTGAAGGAACTTCTCGACCGCGGCCACGAGGTCCGATCGTTCGACCGTGCGCCGTCACCGCTGCCCCCACATCCGAGGCTGCAGACCCTGGTCGGCGACATCACCGACGTCGAGGACGTCACCAAGGCCGTCGATGGCATCGACACCGTCTTCCACACCGCGGCCATCATCGAACTATTGGGCGGCGCGTCGGTCACCGACGAGTACCGCCGGCGCAGCTTCGACGTCAACGTCGGCGGCACCGAGAAGTTGGTGCACGCCGGTCGGGCGGCGGGCGTCAAACGCTTCGTCTACACCGCGTCCAACAGCGTGGTGATGGGCGGCCAGGTGATCTCGGGTGGCGATGAGACATTGCCCTACACACAGCGTTTCAACGATCTCTACACCGAGACCAAGGTCGCGGCAGAGAAGTTCGTGCTCGCCCAGAACGGGGTCGACGGCATGCTGACGTGCTCGATCCGCCCCAGCGGCATCTGGGGCCGCGGCGACCAGACGATGTTCCGCAAGCTGTTCGAAAGCGTGCTTGCAGGCCACGTCAAGGTTCTCGTCGGAAGCAAGCACTCGAAACTCGACAACTCCTACGTGCACAACCTGATTCACGGTTTCATCCTGGCCGGTGAACACCTGGTCCCCGGCGGGACTGCACCGGGCCAGGCGTACTTCATCAACGATGGCGAACCGATCAACATGTTCGAGTTCTCCCGCCCGGTGGTCGAGGCATGCGGCGAACGCTGGCCGCGGTTCCGCGTGTCCGGCCGCCTCGTCCGCTTCGTCATGACGGTGTGGCAGCGCCTGCACTTCCGCTTCGGCCTACCGAAGCCGCCGCTGGAACCGCTTGCCGTCGAACGGGTGTACCTGGACAACTACTTCTCGATCGCCAAGGCCGAACGCGACCTCGGTTACAAGCCGTTGTTCACCACCGCGCAAGCGATGGCCGAGTGCCTGCCGTACTACACCGACCTGTACGCCGAGATGAAGACCGCCGGACAGAAGGTGCCTGCACTGGCCTAGCCGCTACCCCGGTGATTTGGCTGCCCTGCGGCCGCCTGCTGGTTGGGTCGCGGTGGCGAACTGTCCGAGCAGGTGGCGCAGCACGAACGCGTTCATCGGCTCCGTCGCATCCGCCACGGCGCCGAGCACGTGATCGACGACGGCCACGGCGCACGACGGCGGAACGACGTACAGCACCGCGTCGCGCGAATGCGTGCCGATCAGATAGATGGTTTCGCTCGTCACCAGCGTGTACGGATCGACGGAAATGGCGACGCCCCTGCGGATGATCCGCCGCGGCGTCGGCGGCCAGATGCTGGGGTCGTACACCACCCGGCGAACCTCACCGATCCGCGACCCGAAGACGGCCAACACGTCGGGTAGCTCGGCACCAAGGTCGGTGCTGCCGGGCCACCACGCCCCGTCCACGCTGCCCCGCACGGCCGACCTGGTGCAGAACGCCAGGCGCGGCGCGTGCGTACGAGGAGAGGAAATTGGCACCATGAAAGGTGCTCCCGTCCGCTATCAGAGCAATCGCAGACGGTAACCGAAGTGGCGGGAACACGAGGAACCTACGATCCCTCGAGACTAGCGCACCACACCCGTATACACGTTGTTTGCCAAGCCGTAGTAAAGCCTCAGTCGTGCACCGCAATTGTCAAGGTGCGAAGTTGATTTGATCAACCGTGACTGCGCCAAACCGCGATGTTGAGGTCCCGCATTGCCTAGCATCAGAAATCGCCACCACCAGCGCAAGGAGCAGCAATGCCAAACGGCAAGCCCAACATTCTCGTCATCTGGGGCGACGACATCGGGATCTCGAACCTCAGCTGCTACAGCCGCGGCATGATGGGCTACTTCACGCCCAACATCGACCGGATCGCCAACGAGGGAATGCTCTTCACCGACTCGTACGGCGAGCAGAGCTGCACGGCGGGACGGTCGTCGTTCATCACCGGGCAGAGCGTCTACCGCACCGGAATGAGCAAGGTCGGCATGCCCGGCGTCGACATCGGGCTGCAGAAGGAAGACCCGACCATCGCCGAGTTGCTCAAGCCCCTCGGCTACGCGACGGGACAGTTCGGCAAGAACCACCTGGGTGATCTGAACAAGTACCTGCCGACCGCCCACGGGTTCGACGAGTTCTTCGGCAATCTCTACCACCTCAACGCCGAGGAGGAGCCGGAGAACGCCGACTACCCCACCGCCGAGGAAGCGCCGCTCATGCGTGCGCGCCTGCTGCCACGCGGCGTCATCCACTCCTGGGCCACCGACGAGGACAGCGGCGACGTCGACGAGCGCTACGGCCCCGTCGGCAAGCAACGCATCGAGGACACCGGGCCGCTGACCAAGCTGCGGATGGAGACCATCGACGACGAAACCACCGGTGCCTGTGTCGATTTCATCAAGCGCCAGAACGAGGCGGAAACTCCGTTCTTCGTGTGGATGAACATGACGCACATGCACTTCCGCACGCACACGAAGCCGGAGAGCCTCGGCCAGGCCGGGCGCTGGCAGTCGCCGTACCACGACACGATGATCGACCACGACCGCAACGTCGGCACGCTGCTGGATCTAGTCGACGAACTCGGCATCGCCGAGGACACCATCGTCATCTACTCGACCGACAACGGTCCGCACGCCAACAGCTGGCCGGACGGTGCCACTACCCCGTTCCGCAGCGAGAAGGCCAGCAACTGGGAGGGCGCCTTCCGCGTGCCGGAGATGATCCGTTGGCCCGGAAAGATCAAGGCCGGTTCGGTGTCGAATGAGATCGTGCAGCACCATGATTGGTTGCCGACGTTCGTGGCCGCCGCGGGTGACACCGAGATCATCGACAAACTGAAGGCAGGCCACACCATCGGTGACATGACCTACAAGGTGCACATCGACGGCTACGACCTACTGCCGTACCTCACCGGCGAGGTCGACAAGAGCCCGCGGCGCGGGATGATCTACTTCTCCGACGACTGCGACGTGCTGGGCATCCGCGCCGAGAACTGGAAGGTGGTGTTCCAGGAGCAGCGCTGCGAGGGCACACTGCAGATCTGGTTCGAACCGTTCACCAAGCTGCGGGCCCCCAAGCTGTTCAATCTGCGCACCGATCCGTACGAACGAGCAGACATCACGTCGAATACCTACTGGGACTGGATGATCGACCGCATCTATCTCGTCCTATACGGGTCCGCCATCGCGACGCAGTTTCTGCAGACGTTCAAGGAGTTCCCGCCGCGGCAGGAACCGTCGTCGTTCACGATCAACCACGCGGTCGAGGAACTGGAGAAGTTCCTGTCCACCTGTGGCGGCTGAGCGTGGGGGAACTCGAATCGTGGAATGACGGGCCCACGAAGTCGGTGATCGTCGACTTCGTGGGGCGCGTCACCACCGAGGGGCCCGACTACGTGGAGCCAGAGGAACGCGTCGCGGTCTTCGACAACGACGGCACACTGTGGTGCGAGAAGCCCGCGTACATCCAACTCGACTTCATCGTCCGCAGGCTTGCCGAAAAGGCCTCGGCAGACAACTCATTGGCGGAGCACCAACCGTACAAGGCGGCGTTGAGCGGGGATCTGCGGTGGTTCGGCGGAGCGATCACCAAGCACTACCAGGGCGACGATTCGGACCTCAAAGTCCTTGCGGGGGCAGCACTGTCGCTGCACGAGTCGATGAAGGTGGAAGACCACGCCACCCGTATCGCCGCCTTCTTCGCCGAGGCGAGTCATCCGACGCTGGGCCGGCCGTACAAGGCCTGCACGTACGTGCCGATGGTCGAGTTGCTGCGCTACCTCGAAGCGCATGGCTTCACCTGTTACATCGTCTCCGGAGGCGGCCGCGACTTCATGCGGCCCATCACCTCGACGATCTACGGCATCCCACCGGAACGCGTCGTCGGCAGCGCGCAGGGCCTGAAGTTCGAGGGCGGTGACGGTCACGGCGACCTGTTCATCCAGCCCGCGCTGGACATTTGGGACGACGGCCCGGAGAAGCCGGTGCGCATCTGGAACCGGATCGGGAGGCGGCCCATCCTGTCGGCGGGCAACTCCAACGGCGACGACGAGATGCTGATGTACTCGGGCCGGCCCGGCAAGCCGTCGCTGCGACTTGTGGTCCTGCACGACGACGCCGACCGCGAATTCGCCTACACCGCAGGGGCAGAACGCGCGCTCGGGCATGCCGATCAGTACGGGTGGACCGTCATCAGCATGCGCGACGACTGGACCCAGGTCTTCAGTGCCTGACCCCTCAATGCCTGCCCCCTCGCCAGCCCTGACCCCCTCGCCGAGACTGCTGTGAGATCGCGTTGACGCACGAAATCGCGATCTCCCAGCAGTCTCGCGAGGGGTTGGTGTGGGTGCCGCCGCAGACCACCGTCCTGGGTTCCGACGCGCACTATGCGGAGGAGGCGCCCGCCCGCGAAGTCACGGTCGACGGCTTCTGGATCCAGGCGCACCAGGTCACCAATGCCGAGTTCGGCGCGTTCGTCGACGCCACGCACTACGTCACGGTCGCCGAGCGTCCGCTGAACCCCGTCGACTACCCGGGGGCACCGCCGGAGAACCTGCAGCCGGGATCGATGGTGTTCCACCGCACCCCCGGCGCCGTCGACCTGCGCCACCTCAACCAGTGGTGGACGTGGACGCCGGGCGCCTGCTGGAACCACCCGCGCGGACGGAAGTCGTCGTTGCGCGGGCGTGAGCGTCATCCGGTCGTGCACGTCGCGTTCGAGGACGCGTCGGCATACGCCGAGTGGGCGGGCAGACAGTTGCCGACGGAAGCGGAATGGGAAGTGGCCGCGCGTGGCGGGCTGTCGGGCGCGGCCTATACCTGGGGTGACGAACCGGAGGCGCCGGGCCAACGGCTGGCCAACTACTGGCACGGCGAGTTCCCCTACCTGCCCGACACCGGGTATGGCGTCACTGCCCCCGTCGGCAGTTTCGAGCCCAACGGTTACGGCCTTTACGACATGGCAGGCAACGTGTGGGAGTGGACCACCGACTGGTGGGCGGATACCAGGGCGCTCGAATCCTGTTGTGCAGCAGAGAGCTACGATCCGGCGCAGCCGCAGTTTCCCGTTGGCCGCA
Organism: Mycobacterium sp. URHB0044; assembly: GCF_000620625.1. Lineage (GTDB taxonomy): Bacteria > Actinomycetota > Actinomycetes > Mycobacteriales > Mycobacteriaceae > Mycobacterium. The sequence continues at coordinate 91,368 of NZ_JIAW01000006.1, forward strand.
AGGTGATCAAGGGCGGCTCGTTCCTCTGCGCGGACAGCTACTGCATGCGCTACCGGCCGGCCGCGCGGCGCCCACAGGCCATCGACACCGGGATGAGCCACATCGGTTTTCGCTGCGTCCAGCGGCCGTGAGATTCGTCTCGGCGTGACAGGATCACTCCCGTGGCCATGCAGACCGAGTTCACTGTGTCGCAGAAGCGCGCCCTGGCCGTCGCCACGGTCATCGCGATCCTGTTCGCCGCCTACTTCCTGCGCAGTTACTTCATCCTCGTCGTGGTCGCCGCCGTGGCCTCCTACCTCTTCACTCCCCTCTTCGACCGGTTGCGGCGGCGGTTCGGCACCGGACTGTCGGCCACGCTGACGCTGCTCGCCGTGGTCGGCGTGGTGATCATCCCCGTCGGCCTACTGGTCCTGTTCGCGGTCATTCAGATCAGCAGCATGATCGACAGCGTCTCCGAGTGGGTGGCCAAGACCGACCTCAGTGCCCTGGGCAACAAGGCGCTCGGGGTGGTCAACGAAGCGCTGGCGCGGGTGCCGTTCATCCACGACCTGCAACTGACGCCCGACATGCTGCGCGACCGGCTCAGCACCGTCGCCCAGCACGTCGGCGAGTTCCTGCTCGGCACCCTGCAGGGGGCTGCGGGCGGCCTGGTCGGTGGGGTGACGGCGGCGATCCTGTTCCTGTACGTCTTCGTCTCACTGCTGACCAACCGCGCGCAGGTGGCCACGCTGATCCGTCAGCTGAACCCGCTGGGCGAAGAGGTCACCGACCTGTATCTGCAGAAGATGGGCGCGATGGTGCGCGGCACCGTGCTCGGCCAGTTCGTGATCGCGTTGGCGCAGGGCATCTCTGGGGCCGCGTCGATCTACATCGGGGGCTTCCACGACGGCTTCTTCATCTTCGCGATCCTGCTGACCGCGCTGTCGGTGATCCCGTTGGGCGGCGGCATCCTCAGCATCCCGGTCGGCATCGTGATGATGCTGTTCGGCAACGTGTTCGGCGGAGTGTTCGTCATCGCGTTCCACATCGTGGTGGTGACCAACATCGACAACTTCCTGCGACCCATCCTGGTGCCGCGCGAGGCGCGCCTCGATTCCGCGCTGATGCTGCTGGCCGTCTTCGCCGGAATCGCGATGTTCGGCTTCTGGGGCATCGTGATCGGCCCGGTGCTGATGATCGTCGTCGTGACGACCATCAGCGTCTACCTCGCCGTGTACAAGGGCGTACCGCTCAACCAGTTCGACGATGACGACGGACCCAAGAAGCCGGGCGGGCTGCGCCGGTTGCTGGCCAGGGCGAGGCGCTCAGCGGCGCCCGCTTCGAAACAACCTGTGCTCAAGCCGGATTCGGACTCAGCCGCTCAGTAAGGAACTCCACCACCCGCTTGCGCGCCTCGTAGGCCGGGTGCCCGTCGACCTCGCGCACCTCCAGGGTCAGCACGGAGTGGGCCGACTTGCCGAAACCGTGCTCATTGCCCTTCCTCGAGTCGAGTTCGATGACCTCGAAGGCGTCACCGAGGCGGTCCTTCAGCGTCTTGAAGCGCGCGCTCGGTACCAGGACGTCCTCGCTGAACCGTAAGCCCATGGCGCACAGGCCCTCTTCGGCCGCGCGACGTTCGATGATCTTCAGCTCGCCTTCGGACAGACCGGGGTCGCGGCGCTGCTTCGCCGTCAGGCCTATCGGCAGTGACGGCTGGCTCAGTATCGGGGCCAGCACGCTGTCGTCCACGGCGGCGGCCAATGCGAAGCCGCCGCTCCAGCACTCCCCGATCACGCCGACGCCCTTGCCCGGCGTCTTCTCGTTGAGATCACGCGCCAGCGCACGGAGGAACTGCCCGATCGGCCGGTTGGCGTTGGTCGCGAACGCCGCGAATTCCTTTGCCACACAACCGCGCAGCATCACCGGAATCGCGCCCGGTCGCATACCCGGCGCACCAGGCGTGCCGTACAGCGACGGGCATGCCACGGTGAAGCCGTTGTCGACGAGATGGTTGCCGAGTGCCAGCACGCCGGGATGGATGCCCGGCATCTCGGGGATCAGCACGACGCCGGGACCTTCACCCCTGCGGTAGACGTCGTAGGTGAAGCCGGCGCCGGTGAACGGTTCGACGCTCCATCCGGTCAGATCCGCTTCCGGCGCCGTCAGGGCGGCGACGTCTGGTTTGCCTGAGGTCATTCAAACGCTCCTAGCTGACGGGCAGTGGCGGCTGCGTCTGCGTCGCCTCGGCCAGCATACGGTACTCGTTGGTACCGGCAGCTCCGTTGATGGCGATCTGTGCGGCGCCGGTCGGTCCGGTCAAGCGCGTCGTCCACACCGGCTGCACGTCGCCGCCGCCCTCGTAGACGATCCACTTCACGCCGTCGACGTCCTGCGTGCCGGTCGGCGCCAGGCTGGTGTCGATCGACGCGACGAGCTTCTCCTCGTCGGCGTCGCTCTGGGTCAGGCTGAGGTACATACCGCTCGGCGCCAGGTAACCCACCCGGGAGATCACTGCGCGCGCCTGCCTGCCGTCGGCATCGGTGCGACCACCATCGATGCTGCCGCGGGAACCGGAGTTGGCGTGCCAGTCCGCGGGCAGCTTGGGCAGCCGGATCGGGATCTTGAGCGCCTCGGCGTCGGCCTTCAGCGCCGCGGGCGCATCGTAGGTCGGCGCAGCGCCCTCACCGGGGCCGTTGGGCGCGAACGAACACATGCCGAGCACCCCCGCGAGCACGATGCAGGCCAGCACCAGCGGCGCCATCGACCAGAACATGTCGCGGCCGTCCTGCAGCAGCCGGGCCTTCGCGGGCTTCGGTCCCGGGAGCGGCGCAGGGGTCGTCACAACTGCCAGTATCCCAGCTCCCAAACTCCGATCCGCTAATGGGACAATCTGCGCATGACGCCATCGCGCCGCGAAGCCCCAGACCGCAACCTCGCTCTCGAACTGGTGCGCGTCACCGAGGCGGGAGCCATGGCGGCAGGCCGCTGGGTGGGCCGCGGCGACAAGGAGGGCGGCGACGGGGCGGCCGTGGACGCCATGCGCGAGCTGGTGAACTCTGTGTCGATGCGCGGTGTCGTCGTCATCGGCGAGGGCGAGAAGGACAACGCCCCGATGCTCTACAACGGCGAAGAGGTCGGCAACGGCGACGGCCCGGACTGCGACTTCGCCGTCGACCCGGTCGACGGCACCACGCTGATGAGCAAGGGCATGCCCAACGCCATCTCGGTGCTCGCGGTTGCCGAGCGCGGCGCGATGTTCGACCCGTCGGCCGTGTTCTACATGAACAAGATCGCCGTCGGGCCCGACGCCGTCGACGTCATCGACATCACCGCACCCATCGGCGAGAACATCCGGCGGGTCGCCAAGGTCCGCAATTCGACGGTCGCCGACATCACGGTGTGCGTGCTGGACCGGCCCCGCCACGCCCAGTTGATGGAAGACGTCCGGGAGGCCGGCGCGCGCATCCGGCTGATCTCCGACGGCGACGTCGCAGGCGCCATCTCGGCCTGCCGACCCGAATCCGGCACCGACATGCTGGCCGGCATCGGTGGCACCCCCGAGGGCATCATCACCGCCGCGGCGATCCGCTGCATGGGTGGCGCCATCCAGGCGGTGCTGGCCCCGACCGACGACACCGAGCGCCAGAAGGCCCTCGACGCGGGCCACGACCTGGACCGCGTTCTGCACACCGAGGACCTGGTCTCCGGCGAGAACGTCTTCTTCTCCGCCACCGGCGTCACCGACGGCGACCTGCTGAAGGGCGTCCGCTACTTCGGCGGCGGCTGCACCACGCAGTCGATCGTCATGCGATCGAAGTCCGGAACGGTCCGGATGATCGAGGCCTACCACCGGTTGTCCAAACTGAACGAGTACTCCGCGGTCGACTTCACCGGTGACAAGACCGCCGCCTACCCCTTGCCCTAACAGCAGCAAACCCACATTCACCGACGAAACAGGGAGCAGATGTCCGCGGACAGCGCAGTCGACACCGAGTACCGCATCGAACACGACACGATGGGTGAGGTGCGTGTGCCCATCGATGCCCTGTGGCGAGCGCAGACCCAGCGGGCGGTGGAGAACTTCCCGATCTCGTTCCGGCCGCTCGAGCGCACCCAGATCCGGGCACTCGGACTGCTGAAGGGCGCCTGCGCGCAGGTGAACAAGGACCTCGGCCTGCTCGACGCGGAGAAGGCCGATGCCATCATCGCCGCCGCAGCCGAGATCGCCGACGGCAAGCACGACGACCAGTTCCCCATCGACGTGTTCCAGACCGGCTCGGGCACCAGCTCGAACATGAACGCCAACGAGGTCATCGCGTCGATCGCCGAGGCCAACGGCGTCACGGTGCACCCGAACGACCACGTCAACATGTCACAGAGCTCCAACGACACCTTCCCCACCGCCACCCACATTGCGGCGACGGAAGCGGCTGTCCGCCATCTGATTCCGGCGCTCGAGGTGCTGCATGAGTCGCTGGCGAACAAGGCCCGGCAGTGGCGCGTCGTCGTGAAGTCGGGCCGCACCCACCTGATGGATGCGGTCCCCGTGACGTTGGGCCAGGAGTTCGGCGGCTACGCGCGCCAGGTGCAGGCCGGCATAGAAAGAGTGCGCGGGTGTCTTCCCCGCCTCGGTGAGCTCGCGATCGGCGGCACCGCGGTCGGTACCGGACTCAACGCGCCGGATGGGTTCGGCGACAAGGTCGTCGAGGTGCTGGTGAACGAGACCGGCATCGCCGAACTGCGGCCGGCCGAAGACCACTTCGAGGCACAGGCGGCGCGCGACGGGCTGGTCGAGGCGTCTGGTGCGCTGAAGACCATCGCGGTGTCACTCACCAAGATCGCCAACGACATCCGTTGGATGGGTTCCGGTCCGCTGACCGGTCTCGGCGAGCTGCAGCTGCCGGACCTGCAGCCGGGTAGCTCGATCATGCCCGGCAAGGTCAATCCCGTTCTGCCAGAGGCCGTTACGCAGGTGGCCGCCCAGGTCGTCGGCAACGACGCCGCGGTCGCCGTCGGCGGGCTGTCGGGCGCGTTCGAGCTCAACGTCTACATCCCGATGATGGCGCGCAACATCCTCGAGTCGTTCACGCTGCTGTCCAACGTGTCGAAGTTGTTCGCGGAGAAGTGCATCGACGGCCTGGTGGCCAACGAGGCGCACCTGCGCGAGCTCGCCGAGTCGTCGCCGTCGATCGTGACGCCGCTGAACTCGGCGATCGGCTACGAGGAAGCCGCCAAGGTGGCCAAGGAAGCGCTCAAGGAGCGCAAGACGATTCGGCAGACGGTGCTCGACCGTGGCCTCATCGGCGACAAGCTGTCCGAGGAAGAACTGGACCGCCGGCTGGACGTGCTGAAGATGGCCAAGGTGCAGGACGGCGACAGCTAGCTTTCGCGCGAGCAGACGCAAATGTCCCCCAAAACACCGTGTTTGGGGCACATATGTGTCTGCTCGCGCAGGGGTTTGTGATGACCGATGACGAACGGACCCGCGTCGGCGTCACGCATCTGCTGACCACCTACCAGTACCTGGCCGACACGGGCAAGGTCGAGCGGCTTGCACAGCTCTTCGCGCCCGACGGCGTGCTGGAGATCGGCGGCGACCGCTTCGTCGGTGCGGACGGCGTTCTCGCGTTGTTCCGAGACGCGGGTGCGCGTTTCGCCGACGCGGACATCCTGCCCGCCCGACATCACTTGAGCTCGATTTACGTCGAGCCGCTGCCCGACGGCAGCGCGAAGACCTACGCGTGCTTTCAGTTCATCGGCGCCCGCGGATTGGACCACTGGGGCGTCTACCGCGACGTCGCCGTCCGATGCGAAACCGGCGACGGCTGGCGGTATGCGCACCGCCGGGTGATCACGGAGGGGTTTGCGCCGGAGTCGCGGCTGGCTCCCGCGTCGCCAACCACTTGATTCCGGGCCACACTGTGAGGCTGTGCACGACGAGGCTCAGCGTAATCGTCACGGCCACCACCTGAATGATCAACGACTCCTGCTCGATCTGACCGCGTTCGACGACGAGCAGGCCCAACACCAAGGTGCCGATGCCGCGCGGCCCGAACCATCCCATGAATAGGCGTTCGCGCGGCGGCACGTCGCTGCGGATGAGCGCCAGCCACACCGCGACGAGCCGGACGAGCAGCAGCGCGACCACCGCGAAGACGACGACGCGCCAACTGACGTCCCGCCAGCCGGTGATCACGGCGTAACCGCCGAACAACGCGAACACCGTCAGCTCGAGAAGCTGTCCGGCCGCGTCGGACACGTGGGTTTCGGGTCGCGAACCCGCCCGCCGCGCCGCGAAGGCGTATGCCAGACCGCCGGCGAAGGCGGCGACGAAACCGCTGCCGTGCAACATCTCTCCCACCTGGAAACACACCAGCGCGACGGCGAGCGTCGCGAGCTGCGCCCAGATGTCGTTCATCCAGCCGCGCTCGCGCGACGTGCCGATCACCCAGCCCGCGGCCGCACCGATGACGAGCCCAACCCCTACGGAGAGCAGCTCGGTGCGCACCAGGAACCAGCCCCAGTGGACGTCGGAGTCGTGGCTTTCGGAGGCCAGCGCCAGCGCGGCGAGGAGGGCGGCCAGGGCGAAGCCGTCGTAGAAGCCGCTCTCGGTGGACAGCGCGTGGCGGATCCGCTCGGGAACCCGGCCGTCCTCGAGGAGTGCGTCGATGAGCGCCACCTCGGTCGGCGCCACGATTGCCGCGAGACACACGGCTTCCCACAGCGGCATCACCGGCAGCACCACCAGTGCCGTCACCACGCCAAGGGTGATGGCCAGCGGAATGCCGATCACCAGCAGCCGGAACGTCACCTCCCGACGGCGGACGACCGCCGACACCTTGAGCTCGGCGGCCTGGTTGAAGAGGATGACCGTGAGAGCGAGCTGGGCGAGCACCGTGAACGTCGTGGTGTTCGGGCCGCCCTCGAGCAGGTTGAAGCCGAACGGCCCCAACGCCATTCCCGCGAGGACGAAGATCAGGGCGGGCGCCAGGTACCACTTCTTGACCAGACCCGAGACGACCGCGTAGGCCAGCACCATCAACGTGAGGACGAACGCGGTGTTCGTGGTCATGGCGTGTCGCTACGCCCCGTTGTTGGAGCCGCCAGAGTTCGCACCCGGGATGTCGGTGATCGGAATGTTCGGCATCGGCGCCGGCGACGGCGTATTCGGCAGCGACGGGATCTCGGCCGGCGGGATGTCGAGCAGATCGTTGGCCGGTGGCCCGTTGTCCCGGCTGCCGTAGCTGGTGCCCGCCGCACGCGGGCCGAGCATCTGGCTGACCGTCACCAGGTGGTAGCCGTTGGCCTTCAGCACCGGGATGAACTGGTACACCAGGTCGACCGTCGAGGAGTAGGTGTCGTGGAACAGGACCACCGAATTCGGCTTGATCTGGGTCATCAACATGTAGCGGGTCGCGCCGGTGTTGGAGTCGTTGGCCCAGTCGAACGGGATGACGTCCCAGTTGATGTCGGCAAGGCCCTGCTTCTTGGCCTCGGCCAGCACCTGGTCGTTGATCAGGCCACCGGCGGTGCGTACCAGCTGGGGACGCTGTCCCGTCGCCGCCTCGATCGCGTCACCTGCCTTGCTGAACTGGGCGGGGATGGCCTCGGGCGGGATGGTGGTCATGTTCGGGTGTTCCCAGGTGTGGCTGCCGATCTCCATGCCCGCGTCGGCTACGCGCTTGGCGCCCGCCGGGTTGGCGGCGACCTTGTTGCCGATCAGGAAGAACGTCGCCTTGGCGTCGTTGTCCTTCAGGATCTGCAGCAGCCGGTCGGTGTACGGGCTCGGCCCGTCGTCGAACGTCAGAGCGATGCACTTGACCTGAGCGCAGTCCACGTCGTCGGCCTTCGCGACCTTGATGTGGCCGGTGAACCCGCCGATGACCACGATGGCAGCGCCCGCGCACACGCCGATGACCATGCGCCAGTACGACCAAGCTGAGCTGTCAGGGCGTTTGCGCACCCTGGCAGCCTACCGATTGGCGATTTGTGCACGCGCAGTCGCGGGGAGCGCAACTGCGCGTGCACGAGCCGCAGAGAGATCAGGGCAAAGCGCCGGGGCTGAACTCCTCGAGCATCTCCGTGACCAGGGCCGCGATCGGCGAACGCTCACTGCGCAGCAGCGTGATGTGGGCGAACAGCGGATGGCCCTTGAGCTTCTCGATCACCGCAGCCACGCCGTCGTGCCGGCCGACCCGCAGGTTGTCGCGCTGGGCGACGTCGTGGGTGAGCACGACGCGCGATCCGGCGCCGAGCCGGGACAGCACGGTCAGCAGGACGTTGCGCTCCAGCGACTGGGCCTCGTCGACGATCACGAACGAGTCGTGCAGCGAGCGGCCCCGGATGTGGGTCAGCGGCAGCACTTCCAGCATGCCGCGGGACAGCACCTCTTCGAGCACCGCCGGGCTGGCCAGACCTTCGAGGGTGTCGAAGACGGCCTGCGCCCACGGACCCATCTTCTCGCTCTCGCTACCGGGCAGGTAGCCGAGCTCCTGGCCGCCGACGGCGTACAGCGGCCGGAAGACGACCACCTTGCGCTGAGTGCGCCGCTCCAGCACGGCCTCCAGCCCCGCGCACAGCGCGAGCGCCGACTTGCCGGTGCCTGCCTTGCCGCCCAGCGACACGATGCCGACTGACTCGTCGAGCAGCAAATCGAGCGCGACGCGCTGCTCGGCCGAACGGCCTCGCAGTCCGAACACCTCGCGGTCACCGCGGACCAGTTGGACGCGCTTCTCGGCGGTCACCCGGCCGAGGGCGTGCGAGTTTCCACCCAGGAGACGAATCCCGGTGTGGCACGGCAGATTACGTGCGTCTTCGAGGTCGATCTCGCCGTCGGTGAACAGCGCGTCGATCTCCTCGGTGGTCACGTCCATCTCGGACATCCCTGTCCAGCCGGACGTGACGACGTCCTGGGCGTGGTACTCGTCGGCGGCCAGGCCGACGGCACCGGCCTTGACCCGCAGCGGGATGTCCTTGCTGACCAACGTCACTTGCTTGCCCTCGGCCGCGAGGTTGGCCGCACAGGTGAGGATGCGCGCATCGTTGGTCTCGGTGCGGAACCCGGCGGGTAGCACCGTTGGGTCGCTGTGATTCAGCTCGACCTGCAGCGTACCGCCTTGCGTGCCAACGGGAATCGGCTGATCGAGGCGTCCGTACTCCAACCTCAGATCGTCGAACATCCGCAACGCCTGGCGGGCGAACCAGCCGAGCTCGTGGTGATGGCGTTTCGCCTCGAGCTCACTGATCACAACCAAGGGAACGATGACTTCGTGTTCGGCGAACCGGGTGCATGCCCAGGGATCGGACAGCAGCACGGAGGTGTCGAGCACATAAGTCCGAACGGACGAATCAGTCACGTGGCGCTCCTCGGCCCGCGCGGCCCCGCGGAGGCGTCTCGACGGACACTGCGGTACGGGACCGGGGCCGGTCCCCTTCCTGAGAAGACGGGTACCGCCACGGACAGCGAAGCAAATTGCTAGCCATCACCTTCGACGCTACCCCGCTCGCGGCGTGTCCGCCGATCAGGCGCGCCGGGACCGAAAAGTGACTACCGGGCGACGAACTTCTGAAGGTCCGGGTGCTCGCCGAGACCCCACGCGACGATGCGGTCGGAGATGACGGTCTTGAGCTTGTCGGCGTCGAAGATGCCCGCCTCGGCGATCACGGCGAGCTTGTCCTGATATGCATCGATGTCGGCGCCGATCGGCTCGAGGGCCGCAGCGCGCGCAGCGATTGCCGCGACCGTCTGGTCGCGATCGTGCTCCAGCAGATAGGCGACGAGGTTCGCGAAGAACTCCTCGTGGCGCTCCTCGTCCCTGGCGATCCGCCCGACCATGTCCTGCAACACCGGCTCCTCGATCTGAGCCTGCAGATTGCGGCAGTACACCGCGTGGGCGCGCTCGAGGAACGCCATGAACGCCAGCGTCTCGATCTGGCTGTAGGTGTCGGCGCGGTAGCCCTTCATCACGTGCTCGACGCGGACGTCCTCGTTGGCGGCGGGGTCGATCTCGCGGGTCACCACGAGGTAGTTGCGCAGGGCGATCGCGTGCAGGTGCTCCTCGGCGGTCCACCGGCCAATCCAGCGGCCCCACTTCTCGTCGAGGATGAAGTGCTCGACCAGTTCACGGTGGTACCCGGCGACGTTGTCCTTGGTGATGAGCAGGATCTCCAGCGCATCGGTGATGGGCTTGGGCAGCGTCACCGACGACGGATCCCAGTCCGTGCCGCCGAGGAAGGCGAAGTTCTCACCCTGGTCGAAGGGGACGAAGTCGTGTGCGTACCAGAGTTCCTCGGTCGCGACGTGGCGTGCCAGGTTCTCCTGCACGACCGGCTCGAGTTCGAGGATCAGCGCGTTAGCAACCGGTTTGTCTGCCATGAAACTAACTGTAACCCGTATTCACACGTTCTTTGAAATCGGGTGGCGCGTGTCGTGCCGAGGCTGCTCGAGCTCGGCGGCGAGGGTAGCCAGTTCACCCAACACGTCGACGGTGATGTCAGCGAAGGACCGTTCCTCGCCGTCCCGGATCCACTGACTGAACGCGACTCCGAATGCCATGACGGCCGTTCGCGCGGCGACATCGGCCGTCAGGTCGTCGACGCCTCGGGCCCGGAACGCCTCGCCCAGCCGGGTGCCGAGGGTGGTGAGCTTGTGCGACTCCCGCTCCTGCAGTGCAGGATTCTGGTCGATGACCGACTGCCGCGTGCGCGAGTAGGGCCTGCGCTCGTCCGGGAAGAAGGTCGACGCCGACCGCAACACGCTGACGACGAGGTCCGTCGGCGATGCCTCGGTCGACACTTCGTCGAGACCGGCGAGGAAGGCGTCGGTCAGCAGCTGCTGTCCGTAGAACAGCACCTCGCGTTTGTCGCTGAAGTGGCGGAAGAACGTGCGCTCGGTGAGTCCGACGGCCTGGGCGATCTCCGTGGCCGTCGTCTGCTCATAGCCCCGGGCCGCGAACAGTTCGAGTGCAGCCTGTTGCAGCCGCTCCCGTGCGCCGGGTTGCCACCGAACCATGCGCTGAGTGTAGTGATGACAGGGACTGACTTCACCGGTATTGTCATGTCAGTAACTGACGTCACGATTACTGGGAGCTCATCATGCGCGTTTTCGTCACCGGGGCATCGGGTTGGATCGGCACCGCCGTCGTCGCCGACCTACTCGCCACCGGCCACGAGGTCACCGGACTGGCACGATCGGATTCGTCTGCCGAAGCCCTCGAAGCCAAGGGCGTCCGCGTGCTCCGCGGTGACCTCGACGACCTCGATGCCATTCGCCGCGGCGCGCACGACGCCGAGGCCACCATCCACCTGGCGAACAAACACGACTGGTCCGACATGGCCGCTTCGAACGCCGCCGAGCGGGCAGCCGTGCAGGCCATCGGCGAGACGCTCGCCGGTTCCAACCGACCGTTCCTGCTCGCCTCGGGACTGGCAGGCCTCGCGCCCGGCCGGATCGCCACCGAGCAGGACGCGTCACCGTTCCACGGACCCGACGCGATGCGCGGCGGTAGCGAGAACCTCGCCCTCGAGTTCGTCGACCGCGGCGTTCGGTCGATCGCCCTGCGCTTCTCCCCCACTGTGCACGGCACACGCGACCACGGCTTCATCGCCGTGCTGAGCCAGATCGCCCGCGACAAGGGCGTGGCCGGCTATCCGGGAGACGGCACCAACCGCTGGCCCGCCGTGCACGTCGCCGACGCCGCCCGCATGACCGTGCTCGGGCTCGAGCGGGCGCCGGCGGGAACCCGCCTGCACGCCGTCGCCGAGGAGGGTGTGCCCTCGCGCGAGATCGCCGAGGCAATCGGGCGGGCGTTCGACCTACCCGTCGCATCCGTTCCCGCCGACCAGGTCGTCGAGCACTTCGGCTGGCTCGGCGGCTTCTTCGCGGCGGACGCAGCGGCGAGCAGCGCAGCCACCCGGGAACTGCTCGGCTGGAAGCCTGCCGGTCCGACGCTCGTCGCCGACATCGACGCAGGCGCCTACGCGGAGTGAGCTACAGCGTCAAACCCGGGTACAGCGGGTTGGCGTTCAGCAGCTCGGCCGACGCGGCGTGCACGCGGTCGGCGGTGCCGTCGGCCAGCGTGTACTTGGCCTTGGAGGTGCCTTGCGGCTCGGTGTTGCTGAGCACGTCGACGATCAGTTCCGCCACGCGATCGAAGTCGTCGGGCCCGAACCCGCGGGTCGTCAGCGCAGGCGTGCCCAACCGGATGCCGCTGGTGTACCAGGCCCCGTTCGGGTCGGCGGGGACGGAGTTCCGGTTGGTGACGACGCCCGCGTCGAGCAACGCCGACTCGGCCTGCCTGCCCGTCAAGCCGAACGACGTCACGTCGAGCAGCACGATGTGGTTGTCGGTGCCGCCGGTGACCAGTCCGGCATCACGCTTGAGGAAGCCGTCGGCCAGGGCCTGAGCATTGTCGGCGACGCGCTGGGCGTACGCCTGGAACGACGGCTGACGCGCCTCGGCCAACGCCACCGCCTTGGCGGCCATGACGTGCGACAGCGGCCCGCCGAGCACCATCGGGCAGCCCTTGTCCACGGCGTCGGAGTACTCCTTCGTCGCCAGCACCAGGCCACCACGCGGGCCGCGCAGCGACTTGTGGGTCGTCGTGGTGGTGACGTGGGCGTGCGGCACGGGGTCCTCGTCGCCGGTGAAGACCTTGCCCGCCACCAGGCCGGCGAAGTGCGCCATGTCGACCATCAGCGTGGCGCCCACCTCGTCGGCGATCTCGCGCATCTTGGCGAAGTTCACCCGCCGCGGATACGCCGAGTACCCGGCGACCAGGATCAGTGGCTTGAACTCGCGGGCGGCGGCGGCGACGGCGTCGTAGTCCAAGAACCCGGTGTTCGGGTCGGTGCCGTAGCTGCGCTGGTGGAACATCTTGCCGGAGATGTTCGGGCGGAAGCCGTGCGTGAGGTGGCCGCCTGCGTCGAGCGACATGCCCATCAGCCGCTGGTTGCCCAGCTTGTTGCGCAGCGTCTCCCAGTCCGCCTCCGACAGGTCGTTGACGTGCTTGGCACCGAGTTCGGCCAGGCCGGGCGCCTCCACCCGCGTGGCCAGGATGGCCCAGAACGCGACGAGGTTGGCGTCGATGCCCGAGTGTGGCTGCGCGTAGGCGTACGGCGACCCGAACAGCTCGCGGGCGTGTTCGGCGGCCAGCGCCTCGACGGTGTCGACGTTCTGACAGCCCGCGTAGAAGCGGTGCCCGATGGTGCCCTCGGCGTACTTGTCCGAGAACCACGTGCCCATGGTGAGCAGCACCGCGGGCGACGCGTAGTTCTCGCTGGCGATCAGCTTCAGCGAATCACGTTGATCGGCAAGCTCTTTGCGTGTCGCCGCGGCGATCCGGGGTTCGACGGACTCGATGACCTCGAGCGCCGCGCGGTATGCGGCACTCGCGGTGTCGGCGTACTCCGCACCGGGAGCGGAGTCGGGGGAGGTCACGGTCGAGTCAGCAGCCATGGTTAAAGCGTAAACGGCGCGTGAAATCGGCCGCGTCGGCCTCAGCCCCGCAAGCTCGACGGGATCAGCGGCTCGTCGAGCAACCGGCCGAACCGCTCCCCCAGCGTCACGTCGGCGGGCCGCTCGTCCAACCAACCACGCAGCAGCCGGTAACCCTCCACGTAGGTACTCGTGTAGGCGCGCCACAGCGGCGACGACAGGAACCGCAGCGCCTGCCGGGCGCGGGCCTCGTTGACCAGCAGCCAGCGCTGCATGAACGCGACGACCTCGTCGACGTCGCGGTGCTCGTCGTGCAGCATCAGCGCCGCATCCTGACGCACGTCGGCCAGCGCCGCGGACGCCTCCGCGATCGCTTCGGCCCGCTCCCCGTCGAAGCGCAGGCCCAGGTCGGCGTAGATCTCGGCGGCCCACGCGCCCCAATTGGGGCCAATAGCGGCGTGTAGCGCCAGATCGGCCAACCCCTCGGCCATCAGGCACTGCGGGGTGTTGACCAGAAAGATCGTCTGCTCGGCCTGATTCAGCCCCGCCACTAGCCCGGCCTCCTTGCGGCAGTGCTCGGTGTGGTGCCCCGGGTACGACTCGTGCGCGACGAGGCGCGGCAGGTTCGACATCTGCTGCTTGAGGTCGGCGTTGACGGCGACGGTGGAGCGGTAGTCGCCCTCGTAGTAGTTGAACCCCGACCACGGCTTGTCGGTGACCACCTCGTAGACGATCGTCTCGCTGTCCGGCAGCGGGTAGGTGGCACGCACCCGGTCGCGCAGTGCGCTGGAGAACGCGTGGATGGCTTCCTCGAGCCGCTCCGGTGGAATCTCCTCGCTGCTGCGGTGAGCCTGCATCCGGTCGGCGAGGGGACCGCTGCCACCGAGCGCCTCGTCGAGCTTGCGGTGCGCGTCGCGGTACCGCTCGGGGTCGCCCTTGGCGATGTCGACGTCGAAGTAGTCACGCACTTCCTCGACGAACCCGACATCCTCACCGGCGAACTTGCGGCCCGCGCAGGCCAACGCCTTGAGGTGCGCGGCGAGGTAGTCGGCACGCTGGGGGTCGAGGCCGTCGGCGCCTGCCACCTCGGCCCGCAGGCGTTCGGCGTCGCGCGCCAGCTGGGCCGGGTCGGGCGCCGGCTCGTCCGCCACGGCGCGGCGCAGTGCGGGATCCCCGGTGAACGAGTCGACGTAGCCTTCCTCGATCCGGTCGAATCGCAGACCGAGCAGCAGGTACTCGCGAATCAGGTCCATGCCCACCAACTTAATTGGCCCGGGCTACGGCTTCCGGTCAACCGGTGCGCAAGAGGCCGGGATCACGCGTTCGCAACCCCCGGGCCCAGGCCCGCCGCACGTGCTGCAAGACTGGCTCCATGCCGCGGCCGAGCGAGCCGAGCCCCTATGTGGAGTTCGACCGAGCGCAATGGCGATCGCTGCGTATGTCGACGCCGCTGAAACTCCGCGAGGACGAGCTCGAGGGACTGCGTGGCCTCGGTGAGCAATTGGACCTCCTCGAAGTCGAAGAGGTCTATCTGCCGTTGGCGCGGTTGATCCATCTGCAAGTCGCGGCGCGGCAACGGCTGTTCGCCACCACGGCGGAATTCCTCGGGGAACCGCAGCAGAACCCCGACCGCCCAGTGCCATTCGTGATCGGCGTCGCGGGCAGCGTGGCGGTGGGTAAGTCCACCACCGCCCGCGTGTTGCAGGCGCTGCTGGCCCGGTGGGAACACCACCCCCGCGTCGACTTGGTGACCACCGACGGCTTCCTGTATCCCAATGCCGAGCTGGCGCGACGAAACCTGATGCACCGCAAGGGTTTCCCCGAGAGTTACGACCGACGCGGCCTGATGCGCTTCGTCACCGCGGTGAAGTCGGGCTCTGATCAAGTGTGCGCCCCGGTGTATTCGCATCTGCTCTACGACATCGTGCCCGACGAGAAGATGCTGATCCAGCATCCCGACATCCTGATCCTCGAGGGCCTCAACGTGTTGCAGACCGGGCCCGCACTGATGGTGTCCGACCTGTTCGACTTCTCCGTCTACGTCGACGCCCGCATCGAGGACATCGAGGGCTGGTACGTCTCGCGCTTCCTGGCCATGCGTGCCGGCGCGTTCGCCGACCCGCAGTCGCACTTCCACCACTACTCCACGCTGACCGACCAGCAGGCCGTCTTCGCGGCCCGCGACATCTGGCATTCGATCAACCGGCCCAACCTGATCGAGAACATCCTGCCGACCCGCCCGCGGGCAACTCTGGTGTTGCGCAAGGACTCCGACCACTCCATCAACCGGCTGCGCCTGCGCAAGCTCTAACCCCCCAGCGATTTGTGGAGTCCCACCGGCGGTGAGCACCGGTGAGACTCCACAAACCGCTACTTCATGCGGCGCAGGCCGAGGTACTGCAGGTCGGCCATCACCAGCGTGTAGACGCCGCTGGCCAACGTCAGCACGACGCCCGCCGTGGTGAGCGGCCAGACGTCGGCAAGCACGACCCCGACGGCCGCCACCGTGAACAGGACGTTGCCTGCGATGACGGCGATGCCCGGAATGCGGACGTGCTGCAGCATCGACAGGCTGAGGACCACCACGCCGTAGACGATGAAGAAGGCGCTCAGCGCGTACTCCGTTGCGGGCGTGGTGCCGGACAGTTCGGCGATGCGGGGCGCGAGCGCGGCGCCGACGACGCCCATCACGCCGGTGACGACGGCGTCGAGGCGCAACGCGAAGCGCAGGAACGAATCGCGGGCGGTGGTCTGGGGAACGGTGATGGCGGTCATGGAACTTCCCTTCGATGGTTGTGAGTGATGGTGATGGCCGGTGCGGGCCGCGCGCCGTAACCTCTTGCGGCGGGCGGCCGCGCACCGGTTCGGAGGGAGTCACGCCAGACGGCGCACTCCGAGGTACTGCAGGTAGGCGAAGCCGAGGGTGGAAGCGACAGTCACGAGCACCATGGCGACGCCCAACCCGGTCAGCGGCAGCACGCCGGCGACCAGGACCGCCGCCGCGGCGATGGCGAACACCACGTTCGCGGCGACGACGATGAGGCCGATGCGCCGGATGTCGGGCGCCGCGGCGAGCACGTACAACACCGCGCCGTAAACGACGAGCGCCGCGCCAGCCACCCACTCGGATGCGGCCGAGAGGCCCGACAGCCGCGACAGCGGATCGGCCGCCGTCGCGATGATCAGGCCGATGCCCGCGCACAGGGTGGCGTCGGCGCGCATCGCGAAGCGCAACAGGCTGTCGGAACTGTCGGACAGTGGGCGGGTGGTGATGGCGGTCATGGCGGGCTCCTCGTCGGTGAGGCTGGGTGTCGAACACCACCGACGATGCTCAGAAGCCACTGCCAGATCGACGCCTCACGCTGCCAGTCACTGCCAACCGCAGGTCAGCGCTGAAAATCAGTTGGTCGACGACACCGGCGTGCCGCGCAGGTCCGCCGCGATGACGCGGGCGGCGGCGTTCTGCCAGTTGTGCAGCGACCGCTGGGGCACCTCGGTGACGAACCACTGCCATGCCTGCCGGGCGACGGGATCGAGCCCCGCGGCCGTCGCGTTCTGCGCGTAGGCGCGCACGCCGACGACGTACGGGAAGTAGAGCGAGTTGTAGTGGCGCCACTGCTCGGTGGTGCCGAAGTCGCCGCCATCGCGCGGCTTCAGCGCGGCAATGCGATCGGCGAGCAGCGCCTTGAGCTCGTTGGCCCGCTCCAGCGGCTGATCCGGGACGCCGCGGCGCGCCAGTCGCTCGTCGATCACCGGCAGTGCGGTCAGCGGGCTGGCGACGAGCTTGGACAGGTCACCGTAGTGCCCGAGCGCGCGACGGGTCAGCCGGACGAACGTGTCGTCGTCGACGCCGTCCAGCGGGCTCGTCGAGCGCAGCGGCAGCGCGGCTTCGGTGCGACGCAACGCCGCACGGTCGGCGCGCAGCCCGGGTGAGCGGGAGAATGCCAGCCGGTCGAGAAGGCCCGCCAGCGGATCGGCCAGCACGTTGATCGCGATGGCGATCGCCAGGCTGGTGAACAGCAGCACCGTCAGCGCGGTGCGTTCGCCGGTGACGGCCATGCCGACCAGAGCCTGCCCACCGAAGAGCACGGCGACGACGACGCTGCCCACGAACGACCGGAGCATGTCGGCGCGCAGCGCCTGCCCCTCGTCGAACGCATCCCACAGCGCGACGGCAACGCCGAGCAGCAGGACGTCGAATCCGGTGGAGGCCAACGCCAATCCGCTCTGCACCAGGCCGAGCGGGATGACGAGGATGGCGTTGCCGAGCGCGAAGAACAGCGTCGCGATCACCACCACGCCCGTCACCGAACCCGGTCGCCGCGCCCCGGTCACCGCCCGCACCATGGCGCCGAGGGTGGCCAACGAGATCACTGCGAACATCAGCCAATGCCCAAGGCGTAGCGGCCCGTCCACCCCGCCGGCCAGCACCGCCCCGCACAGCGCGAGCGCGAATACCACCGCCACGGCCAGCATCTCGCAGGCGCGGCCGCGCCACGTGTCGCCGGGGCGCGTCAGCTCCAACAACACCGCGAACCACGCCACACCGGGCACGACGACGAGGTAGATCTCGATCTGGCTCAATGCTGCGGAGTGCGCGACGGTCACCCGGATCGCGTCCAGGGCCACCACGACCGCGAAACTGGTCAGGCCGATCGCGGCCAGCACCAGCACGGGTTTGCGCGGATCACGGGCCAGCAGATACAGCCCGAGCCACCAACTCAGACCGAACACCACTGCGGACATCGCAGCCATGTGATCAGTCTGACACGGGCGGTCCGGTTATATGCCGTAGCGCCGGTGTCGACGGGTGTAGTCGCGCAGCGCTCGCAGAAAGTCGACCCGGCGGAAGGCAGGCCAATGCGCCTCGGTGAACCACATCTCCGAATAAGCGCTCTGCCACAACAGGAATCCCGATAGCCGCTGCTCCCCCGACGTCCTGATCACCAGGTCAGGATCGGGCTGCCCTGAGGTGTACAGGTTCTCGGAGATCGCGTCGACGGTGACCGCTTCGATGAGTTGCTCGGCCGTCGCGCCGTTGGCCAGTTCCTTGCCGAGCAGGGCGCGCACGGCGTCGCTGATCTCCTGGCGGCCGCCGTAACCGACCGCGACGTTGACGTGGAAGCCGCCGTTGTTGGTCGTCGAATCCACGGCTTCGCGCAGCCGGCGCGCCGGTTCCTCGCCGAGTAGTTCAAGGTCGCCGACGGTGCGCACGCTCCACTGGTTGGCGGGAGCGCAGATCTCCTCGACCACGTCGGTGATGATCTCGATGAGCGACGACAGCTCGTCCGGATCGCGTTGCAGGTTCTCGGTCGAAAGCAGGTACACCGTGGCCAACTCGACGCCGGCTTCCTGGCACCACCGCAGCATCTCGGCGATCTTGTCGGCGCCGACGCGATAGCCGTAACTGACGTCGTCGTGACCCTCGTCACGGGCCCACCGCCGGTTGCCATCGCACAGCACGGCGACGTGGCGAGGCAGGTCGGCGCGCGACCGCGCCAACTCCTGTCGCAGGCGCATCTCGTAGACCCGGTAGGCCGGTTCCTTGAGACGCGGGGGAATGAGATCCACGAAGATCAAGACTACTGTGGCAATCGGATACGCCCATGCCAGTCAGTGAAGGTGACATGACCGCTCCGCTCGACACCGAGAACTCCGATCGGCCCGGTTCGACGCACGCGCACGCGGATGACCTGCCCGAGGCATTCGCCGACGGCGTCGCCAACTTCCTCGGCAGGCCCCGCGCCAGGGGCTGGATCCACGTCTACTCGGCGGTCGTCGCGTTCATCGCCGGTGCCGCGCTGGTGTCGGTGTCATGGGCACTCGAATCCACCCGCGCCGGCCTGGCCACGCTGCTCTATACGTTCACCATCGTGGCCATGTTCACGGTCAGCGGCGTCTATCACCGCGTGACGTGGAAGTCGCCGACGGTGCGCAAGTGGATGAAGCGCCTCGACCATTCGATGATCTTCCTGTTCATTGCGGGCAGCTACACCCCGTTCGCTCTGCTGGCGCTGCCGTCGGAGAAGGGCATGGTGCTGTTCTGGATCGTCTGGGGCGGCGCGATCGCCGGTGTGCTGCTGAAGATGTGCTGGCCGTCGGCGCCGGCCTGGGTCGGCGTGCCGCTCTATCTGCTGCTCGGCTGGGTCGCCGCGTTCTTCATGGTGCCGATCATGCACGGCGCTGGCGTCGCGGCACTGGTGCTGCTGATCGTCGGCGGCGCGCTCTACAGCATCGGCGGCGTGCTGTACGGGCTCAAGTGGCCGAACCCATGGCCGACGACGTTCGGTCACCACGAGTTCTTCCACGCCTGCACGGCGGTCGCGGCGATCTGCCACTACATCGCGATGTGGTTCGCCGTCTTCTCCGGCGTGTGATTTGTGGAGTCCTACCGGCGCTCACCGCCGGTGAGGCTCCACGAATCGCTCAGAGCTGGGTCATGTTCTCCGGGCCCCAGTAGGCCTTCATCGACGTGATCTTCGCCTCGTCGTCGAACGTCATGACGCTGATGATCTCGATGCGCGACGCGCTGCCGCCGAAGTCGACCGTGAGGTTCCAGAAGTATGCCGCCTCGTGGCCGCCGACCCGCAGCGTCACCAATTCGCTTTTACGCTTCAGGTTTTCGATGTTCGAGTAGAAGCCGTGGATGGCCTGCCTGCCGATGTGCACCTCGCCGCCGCCGACCGGATCCTCGATCGTGGCGTCCGAGGCGTACAGCTCGACGATCTCGTCGGCGCTGCCTGCGGCGACGAGTTCCAGATAGCGATTGACGGTCTGCGTGATCTGCTCGGGCGACGGCATGTGCCGCACGTTACACGGCAGCACCCAACGCGGATGCGAGTTCCTCCGCGGTCGTGACCGGTAGGTCACACACCCGTCCGCGGCAGACGTAGGCCGCGTCCCTGCCGCCGATTCGGTCCCGTCCCAGCAGCAGCGCCGAGGAGTCGACGGCGCCGCCGACCACCACCGCGCCGCCGGGCGCCAAAGTCCTGGCAGCCGACAACAACTCCGAATCTCCCGCGTCGCAGGCGACGGCGATCTGGATCGGTCCGCGTACGGCCGCTTCGGCGACCGCCAGCCAGTGCCCACCAGACCGCGGCGCCTTGGCGAGGATCGGCGTGGCTGCCGACAATGCCGCGGCAGCGGCCGCCGCGTACCGGTCCGCGAGCGGCGCCGGGGCCAGATGCGCGGCGAGCTGGAGCGCCTCGGTGATCAGCGCCGCCCCGGACGGTGTCGCGCCGTCGATGGGATCGGCCGGACGCACCATCAGCTGCTCGGCGTCGTCGGCGGTATCGAACCACCGGCCGTCGGCGTCGGCGAAGTGCTCCAACGCAACGTTCAGCAGCGCGCTCGCGGTGTCCAGCCACTGCCCGTCTCCGGTGAGCTGGAACAGCGTCAGAAGCGCAGTCGCCAGCGCCCCGTGATCTTCGAGAATGGCAGCGCTGTCACCGACCCGGCCACCAAGGCTAGCCCGTCGCAACCGCCCGTCCACGACGTGCAGGTCGACGACCGCGCGGGCGCACGCCGTTGCGGCGGTGAGCAATTCGGGCTCGTCCAGCGCTACGGAAGCCTCGGCCAACGCGGTGATCGCGAAGCCGTTCCACGCAGTGACCACCTTGTCGTCGCGCCCCGGCTGCGGCCGCGTCGCACGCGCCGCCGACAACGCCGCGCGGACGCGCGCCATCCGCTCGACATCAGCGGGGTCGTCGGGCAACTGCAGCACCGAGCTGCCGTGCTCGAACGTGCCCTCGTCGCTGACCGCGAAAACCGTTGCTGCCCAACGTCCGTCCTCCTCGCCGAGGACGTCGCGCAGCTGATCGGGCGTCCAGACGTACGTCAGGCCCTCCACTCCCGCGGTGTCGGCGTCCAGCGACGAGGTGAACATGCCGTCCGCGCCGAGGTCGTCGATGATGAAACGCGCCGTCTCACGGGTCACCCTGCGCGCCAACGGGTTTCCCGTTCGTCGCGCCCAGTGGGCGTAGACCCGCAGCAGCAATGCATTGTCGTAGAGCATCTTCTCGAAGTGCGGCACCACCCACGACGCGTCGACGCTGTATCTGGCGAAGCCACCGGCCAACTGGTCGTAGATGCCGCCACGCGCCATCGCCGTGCAGGTGCGCTCCACCGCGTCCAACGACGCGCCGGTCCGTTCGTGGTTGCGCAACAACGCCTCCAGAAGTGCCGACGGCGGAAACTTGGGCGCACCGCCGAAGCCGCCGCGGACGACGTCCTCGTCGGCCAGCACGGCCGCAACGGCGTGGTCGCACAGTTCGGGCACCAGGGCCGGGCCGCCGCCGGGCAAGCCGGAGGCCATCGACCGCAGCTCGCCCGCGATCGAGTCGGATGCCTGCTCCACCTCGGCACGGCGATTGCGCCACGTGTCGTCGACAGCGGCGAGCAGTTGCAGAAACC
Organism: Mycobacterium sp. URHB0044; assembly: GCF_000620625.1. Classification (GTDB taxonomy): domain Bacteria; phylum Actinomycetota; class Actinomycetes; order Mycobacteriales; family Mycobacteriaceae; genus Mycobacterium. Next base: position 113,194 of record NZ_JIAW01000006.1, read on the forward strand.
CGGCCTTCGGGTAGTACGTGCCGCAGAAGAACGGACGGCCGTCGGGAGTCAGGAAGCACGTCATGGGCCAGCCGCCCTGACCCGTCAGCGCGACGGTGGCGTTCATGTAGACCGCGTCGAGGTCGGGCCGCTCCTCGCGGTCGACCTTGATGCAGACGAAGGCGGCGTTCATCGCGGCGGCGACCTCGTCGTCTTCGAACGACTCGTGCGCCATGACGTGACACCAGTGGCACGCCGCGTACCCGATCGACAACAGGATCGGGACGTCACGCGACGCCGCCTCCGCGAGTGCGTCGGCGCTCCACTCCCGCCAGTGCACCGGGTTGTCGGCGTGCTGGCGAAGGTAGGGGCTGGTGGCCGCCCCGAGTGCGTTAGCTCCCTGGCTCACGCCGGGGATCTCCGTTGCCGGCCGCCGCGTCGCCGGGCAGGTCCACGGTCCCGTCGTCGACGGCCTGGTCGGGCTCGGGGTGTTCGGGGTCGAACGACTCCGGCAGCTTCTTGAGGTGCCGGTTCATCGACCAGACCAGTAGGAACGTGCAGATCAGCAGGATCACGACGATGACGAGGCCGAACGGACTGGCCTTGCCGAAGTCGGGTCCGGTGTCGCGGGGTGGCTCGTCGGCGAGCAACCCGGCGATGAGCACCAACGTGTCGGTCACGGTCTGATCCCGGCGAAGAGATCGTCCTCGGGCAGCTGGACGGGCACCCGGGAGCGGGCCAATTCGTACTCCTCGGTGGGCCACAGCCGCTGCTGCCATTCGATCGGCGCGGCGAAGAAGTCACCCTTCGGGTCGATCTGCGTGGCGTGCGCGCGCAGGGCGTCGTCGCGCTGCTCGAAGTACTTCGCGCATTCGATCCGCGTGGTGACGCGCTGGGCGAAGACGTCGAGCTCGGGATCCCAGCGCTCGAGCCACTTGTCGAAGGGTCCGTGCATGCCGTGCTTGGCGAATTCGTCCTGGATCAGCTGCATCCGCTTCCGCAGGAACCCGTGGTTGTAGTACAGCTTCGAGACGTTCCACGGTTCGCCCGCGTCGGGGAACAGCCGGTAGTCGCCCGCCGCCTCGTAGGCCGCCACCGACACCTCGTGGCAGCGGATGTGATCGGGATGCGGGTAGCCGCCGTTCTCGTCGTACGTGGTCATCACGTGTGGCTTGAACTCGCGGATCACCCGGACCAGGGCCTCCGTCGGCTGCTCCAGCGGCACCAACGCGAAGCAACCCTCCGGCAGCGGCGGCGGCGGATCCCCCTCGGGCAACCCCGAATCGATGAACCCCAGCCAGTGATGCTCGACGCCCAGGATCTCGGCGGCCTTGGCCATCTCGTCGCGGCGGATCTCGTGAATCCGGCCGTGCACCTCGGGCAGGTCCATCGCCGGATTGAGGATGTCGCCCCGTTCGCCGCCCGTCAGCGACACGACCATCACGCGCGCACCCTCGGCCGAATAGCGGGCCATGGTTGCCGCGCCCTTGCTGGACTCATCGTCCGGGTGGGCGTGCACCGCCATCAAGCGCAGTTCGCTCACTCGTGCCTACCTGCTCGCTTCGTCGTCGGGACTCGTACGGACACGTTCAACAGTTCCGGGTGGTCCTATAGTTCCAGTCCTAGTACTCCGATCCGAATCCAGACCCACCCCGGGGGCCCAACCTCGCATGATCGAGCGTCCCGCCGCCCGCTACGGGCGACAACGGCTGTCGCGGCCGTCCCGTCGTCGACTGGCGATCGGTCTCTTCCTCCTCGTCGTCGTGGTCGGTGTCGTGATCGCGTTCGTCGGTTATCAGCGGCTCGGCACCGGCGACGTCAAGGGCGAGCTGGGCGGCTACCGACTCATCGACGACCGCACCGCGGAGGTAACCATCACGGTTACCCGCAAGGACCCTTCCCGCCCGGTGGTGTGCATCGTGAGGGCCCGCTCCATCGACGGCAGTGAAACCGGTCGACGCGAGGTGCTGGTGCCGCCGTCGTCGCAGGCATCGGTGCAGGTGACGACGATCGTGAAGGCCAGTAAGCGGCCCGTGGTCGGTGACGTCTACGGGTGCGGAACCGACGTTCCTGCCTACCTCGTCAACCCCTGAGCAGCACGCTTTCGGCGTCCACCGGGCGAACACCGCGCAGCAAATAAGCAAAGTTCGGCTGACCTGGCGGTGGTAGCATGGTCGGATACACGGTTCCTGGATGGAGCCGTGTATTGCTGCTTTAACGCGCGGGTATGCGCTTGCGATCGCGGCAAAACGGGGCCTCTCTTAGACCAAGAGCGCGAGACGACGACGACAGGAGCGCGACGACATGACCGACACGCAGGTCACCTGGCTTACCCAGGAAGCACACGACCGGTTGAAGACCGAGCTCGACCAGCTGATCGCCAATCGGCCCATCATCGCCGCGGAGATCAACGACCGTCGCGAAGAGGGCGACCTCCGCGAGAACGGCGGCTACCACGCCGCGCGCGAGGAGCAGGGCCAGCAGGAAGCCCGCATCCGCCAGCTGCAGGAGCTGCTGAACAACGCCAAGGTCGGCGAGGCGCCCACGCAGTCCGGCGTCGCGCTGCCCGGCTCAGTGGTCACGGTCAAGTACGACGACGGCGAGACCGAGACGTTCCTCATCGCCACCCGCCAAGAGGGTGTCAGCGACGGCAAGCTCGAGGTCTTCTCACCGAACTCGCCGCTTGGCGGCGCGCTGATCGGCGCCAAGGAGAAGGAGACCCGCGAGTACACCGTGCCCAGCGGCAACACCGTCAAGGTGACGCTGGTCAAGGCGGAGCCGTACCACTCCTGATTCGCGAGACCCCCATCGGCTGATCTACGGTCCGTTCCATGGCGCAGATCGCCGAGGACCTCTTGCTGCTCCTTCTCGACAACGCGTCGGCGCAACCCGCCCTCGAGCGCGATCGTCGGGAACGGGTGCTTGCCGCCGCGGTACTGCTCGATCTGGCGTACGCATGCCGCATCCGGCCCGCCGTCCCCGGTGACCCCGCGGAAGCGGGCCTGCTGCTGGCACTCGCTGCCGGCGGTCCCACCGATCCCGTCGGCGAGCCGGCCCTTCAGCTGCTCCAGCGCCGCGCGCTGCGACCGGACGTCGCGGTGTCGAAGTTGCGCAAGGGCATCCAGGAGGGTCTGACGCTGCACCTGGAGCGGCAGGGTCAGATCCGTCGGGTTCGACTGCAGTCCAAGCGATTCAGCAAGCCGTACGCGTGGCCGCTGACCAACCGCGAGCGGGTGGGCCAGGCCAGGGCCCAGCTGCTGTCGGCGTTGTTCGATCGGCGGCCACCCACACCGTCGACGGCGGCCATCGTCTCGCTGCTGCACGCGTCGGACGGGCTCGGAGCGCTGCTCAGCCTCAACGACCGCGGCTGGCGCTGGGTGCACGCCAGGGCCACCGAAATCGCCAGCGGCAGCTGGGTGAACGAGTACCCGACCGCGTTGCCGGAGATGAATCTGGCCGTCACCGCGTCGGTCCTGCGGTCAGCCCTTTCGTAGCGCCTGTTCGAGGTCGGCCAGCAGGTCGCCGGATTCCTCGATGCCCACCGAGAGGCGCACCAGGTCGTCGGGCACCTCGAGTTGCGAACCGGCCGTGGAGGCGTGCGTCATCGCACCGGGATGCTCGATGAGCGACTCGACCCCGCCGAGCGACTCGGCGAGGATGAAGATCTCGGTGCGGGCACACAGTTGATGGGCGGCATCGCGACCGCCACGCAACCGCACCGACACCATGCCGCCGAAGCCCGACATCTGACGGGTGGCGACGTCGTGGTTCGGGTGGTTCGGCAGCCCCGGATACAGCACGGTCTCGACGGCGGGATGTCCGTCGAGGAAGTCGGCGACGAGGGCGGCATTCTCGCTGTGCCGCTGCATCCGCAGGACGAGCGTCTTGAGCCCACGCATCGTCAGGTAGGCGTCGAACGGGCCCGGCACCGCGCCGGCGCCGTTCTGCAGGAACGCGAACGCATCGTCGAGTTCTTCGTCGTTGGTCACCAGCGCGCCGCCCACCACGTCGGAGTGGCCGCCGATGTACTTCGTCGTCGAATGCAGCACGATGTCGGCGCCGAGCGCCAGCGGCTGCTGCAAGGCTGGCGAGGCAAAGGTGTTGTCCACCAAGACCTTCGCGCCCGCCGTCGAGGCGATCTGCACGATGCCCGCGATGTCGGCGATGGTCAGCAGCGGGTTGGTGGGGGTCTCGACCCAGATCAGCTTGGTCTTGGACGTCACCGCCGCACGCACGGCGTCGAGGTCGGACTGGGCGGCGGGCGTGTACTCGATACCCCACTTCGTGAAGACCTTGTCGATCAGCCGGAACGTACCGCCGTAGGCGTCGTTGGGAATGACGACGTGGTCGCCGGGCCGCAGCAGCGCCCGCAGGGCGCAGTCGGTCGCGGCCATCCCCGACGCGAACGCACGCCCGTAGTTGCCGCCCTCGACGGCAGCCAAGGACGCCTCGAGCGCGGACCGGGTGGGGTTGCCGGTGCGGGCGTACTCGAACCCGCTGCGCAGCCCGCCGACGCCGTCCTGCGCGAACGTCGAGCTGGCGTAGATCGGCGCGTTGACGGCGCCGGTCGCGGGATCCGGGCGGTAACCGGCGTGGATGGCCCTGGTCGCCGGACCGTACGCGCGGTACGCATCTGCCTTACTACGGTGCTCACTCATCGTCGATCAGGGTAACGGTGTCCGGAGTGGGCCACGCCCGGTGTAGACATTCACCATGGCCGCTTCCACGACGATCGAGAGCCTCCTCGACCTCGACTCGCTGCTGAACACCGAGGACATCGAGCTGCGCACCATGGTTCGGCAGTTCGGCGAACAACGGCTGCGGCCCTTCGTCGCAGAGTGGTTCGAATCCGGTCAGGTGCCGGTGCGCGAACTGGCGGTCGAGATCGGCAAGCTCGGACTGCTCGGCATGCACCTCACCGGCTACGGCTGCGGCGGGTCGACCGCCACCGCCTACGGGCTGGTGTGCCAGGAACTCGAGGCCGTCGACAGCGGCCTGCGCAGCCTGGTGTCCGTGCAGGGATCGCTCGCGATGTTCGCCATCCACCACTGGGGCAGCGAGGAGCAGCGCGAGCAGTGGCTGCCAGGGATGGCCGCGGGCGAGCTGATCGGCTGCTTCGGGCTGACCGAACCCGACTTCGGGTCCAACCCGGGTGGCATGCGGACGACGGCGCGCCGCGACGGCTCGGACTGGGTGCTCAACGGCTCGAAGATGTGGATCACCAACGCTTCGGTGGCCGACGTCGCGATCGTCTGGGCGCGCGCCGAGGAGGGCATCCTGGGGTTCGCGGTTCCGACGTCGACGCCCGGCTTCAGCGCCCGCGAAATGACGCACAAGCTGTCGCTGCGGGCGTCGGTCACCTCCGAGTTCAGCCTCGACGACGTCCGACTGCCCGACGACGCGAAACTGCCAGGCGCCCGCGGCCTGTCGGGCCCGTTGGCGTGTCTGTCGGAAGCCCGCTTCGGCATCGTGTTCGGCGCGGTCGGCGCCGCCCGTGATTGCCTGGAGACCACGCTGGACTACGTCGGCACCCGGCAGGTGTTCGACAAGACGTTGGCCGGCTACCAGCTAACCCAGGCCAAGATCGCCGACATGGCAGTCGAACTGGGCAAGGCCCAGCTCTTGGCGCTGCACCTCGGCAGGCTCAAGGACGAGGGACGGATCCGACCTGAGCAAGTCAGCGTCGGCAAGCTCAACAACGTGCGCGAAGCCATCAAGATCGCGCGGCAGTGCCGAACGCTACTGGGCGCCAACGGAATCACCCTGGAATACCCGGTGATCCGGCACGCCAACAACCTGGAGTCGGTGCTGACCTACGAGGGCACGTCGGAAGTGCACCAGATGGTCATCGGCGAGGCGCTGACGGGCGTCAGCGCGTTCCGCTGACCTCGGCGCGCATGCACACCGTCGAAGCCAGCTTGTCGGCGAACGTCTGATTCTTGGCGTCCCACAACGGCCACAGGTAACCGAGGCCGACGCTGAGCACGTCCGTGATGTGCGCCAGTTGCCGGATCACCGAGCGCCAGAACCCGATCGGCTCACCCGCCGCGACGTCGACCACCCGCAACCCCATGACGGCCTTGCCGACGCTCGATCCCGTCCTGCCCTGCCGGTAGCCGAGATTCCATACGCAGAAGCCGAGGATCGCCAACCACCCGGCGACGAAGGTGATCACGCCGAGTGGGCTGACCACCGAAGCACACTGTGCACCGAGATCGCGGGCCGAGGTGTCGCCGTCGCACATCCTGTTTCTAGTCAGGTACATCAGTGCGACGGCGAGCACCGCGAGCCCCACGATGGGGACCGCGTCGAGCAGCGATGCGGCCACTCGACGCGGCCATGTTGCGTAACTCAATTATTGGTGATCGGTACGCAGACCGTCGTCATGATCTTGTCCGCCAGCGTCTGCCGCTTGGCATCCCACAGCGGGAACAGGTAGCCGATGTAGCAGATGATCGCGTCCACGAAGTGGGCGATCTGCCGGACGATCGACATGCCGAAACCGATGGGCTGCCAGGTCTTCTCGCTGACGACCTTGAACTTCATGATGCCCTTGCCGATGCTCGACCCGGTGGTGCCCTGCTTGTAGCCGTAGTTCCACACCACGTAGGCGAGGGCGGCGATGCTGGCGAGGAACGAGGCGATCATGCCAATCGCCGACGGGCTGGAGGTGCAGTACGCACTGTAGCCGTAATCGGAACTGCCTGAGGTGCAATCGTTTTCGCCGGTGAGCGCGGCAATGAGCTGCCCGATGCCCACGACGACGAAGATCGGCACGGAGTCGATGAGCCACGCCAGCACCCTGGTGAACCACGGCGTATACGACTCGGTCGGCAACGCCGGACCCTGTCCCTGGGGCGGAGGTGGGTAGCCGCCACCCTGCGGAGGTGGCGGGTAGCCACCACCCTGGGGCGGCGGCGGGTAGCCACCGGGCGGAGGGTAGCCACCCGCAGGCGGGTAGCCGCCACCCTGTGGCGGAGGTGGATAGCCGCCGCCACCTTGCGGCGGTGGGTAATTCCCGCCAGGAGGCGGGTAGCCGCCACCTTGCGGAGGCGGCGGATAGTTCCCCGGCGGTGGGGGTGGTTGATCGGTCATTGCGCCTTCTCCTACTGATGTGGTGATTTGGAAAACACGCCGACCCGCGGCATGAAGCCACGGGCCGGCGCTTGGAGCTCGATGTCTACAGCGGCACGCAGACGGTGGTCATGATCTTGTCTGCGAGGGTCTGCCGCTTGGCGTCCCACAGCGGGAACAGGTACCCGATGTAGCAGATGATCGCGTCCACGATGTGGGCGATCTGCCGAACGACCGACATGCCGAAACCGATGGGCTGCCAAGTCTTTTCGCTGACGACTTTGAACTTCATGATCGACTTGCCGATGCTCGACCCGGTGGTGCCCTGGCGGTAGCCGTAGTTCCACACCAGGTAGGCAATACCGATCAGCGCGCAGACCGCGATCGCGGTCACGCCCAGCGTGGAGTTTCCAGTGGCGCAGAAGTCACCGAGGTCGTATTCGGATGTGTCGGTGACGCACACCGTTTCCTGGGTCGCGGCCTCGATGCCGTAGCCGATGCCGAGGACGATTGCGTACGGGATGTAGTCGATGATCCACGCCAACACGCGGGTCAACCACGGCGTGTAGGCCTCCTTGGGCAAGACCGCTCCGGGAGCGCCGGCGGGCGGCGGGTAGCCGCCCCCTTGCGGCGGCGGCGGTGGTGGATAGCCACCCCCTTGCGGCGGTGGCGGATAGCCGCCCGGAGGCGGCGGCGGATAGTTCCCGGGGGGAGGTGGCGGTTGATCGGTCATGGACGCCTTCCAAGGGTCTGCGTTAGCTGGGAACGAGCGGTGTAACCCTACCTGAGAAGTGGCTCCAAAAGACCTGGATAATGCGAAGTTCACCACCCGCGTCGCAGCGCCCGAAGACGCCGGAATCATCGCCGAAGCTGATGGTTTTTGGCGAACGGTCGCCGTGCTCGATGACCCGCTTACCGGCGCGGATTGCCGTCCGACAGGAATCCCAGCAAGTCGTGTCGCGTCAGGACACCTACCGGTTTGCCGTCTTCGACCACCATCACGGCGTCGCATTCGCGCAGCGTCTTGGCAGCCGCCGACACCAGTTCGCCCGCTCCGATCAATGGGAGTGCGGGGCTCATGTGCTGGGAAACGGCGTCGGCCAACTTTGCCCGTCCCTCGAACACGGCGGACAAGAGTTCACGTTCCGATACGCTGCCGGCCACTTCACCGGCCATCACCGGGGGCTCGGCGCCGACGACGGGCATCTGCGAGACGCCGTACTCGCGGAGGATGCCGATGGCGTCGCGCACCGTCTCCTGCGGATGGGTGTGGACCAGGTCGGGCAGCGCTCCGGACTTGCGCCGCAACACGTCTCCGACCGTCGACTGCTCGATCGACCCGTCGAGCCTGCCGCGCAGGAACCCGTACGACGACATCCACGCGTCGTTGAAAACCTTTGAGAGGTAACCACGTCCGCCGTCGGGCAGCAGTACCACCACCAGCGCGTCGGGTCCGGCGCGCTCGGCCACCTTGATCGCGGCGACCGCGGCCATTCCGCAGGACCCGCCGACCAACAGCGCTTCCTCTCGGGCCAGTCGTCTGGTCATGTCGAAGGAATCTGCGTCGGACACCGCGATGATCTCGTCGGGCACGCTCGGGTCGTAGGCCGACGGCCAGAAGTCCTCGCCGACGCCCTCGACCAGGTAGGGCCGCCCGGTTCCACCGGAATACACGGAACCTTCGGGGTCGACGCCGATGACGCGCACCGCCCCGCCGGAAACCTCCTTGAGGTAGCGGCCCGCACCGGTGATCGTCCCGCCGGTCCCCACGCCCGCGACGAAGTGCGTCACCTTGCCGTCGGTATCGGCCCAAATCTCGGGGCCGGTGGTCTCGTAGTGGCTGGCCGGTCCCATCGGATTGGAGTACTGATCGGGCTTCCACGCCCCGTCGATCTCGCTGACCAGCCGGTTGGAGACGCTGTAGTAGCTGTCCGGGTCGTCGGGCGCGACCGCCGTCGGGCAAACCACGACGTCGGCGCCGTACGCGCGCAACACGTTCCGCTTGTCCTCGCTGACCTTGTCGGGGCAGACGAAGATGCACTTGTATCCCCGCTGCTGCGCGACCAGGGCCAACCCGACGCCGGTGTTGCCGGAGGTCGGTTCGACGATGGTGCCGCCGGGTCGCAGCTCGCCGGACGCCTCGGCGGCGTCGATCATCTTGATCGCGATGCGGTCCTTGGCGCTGCCGCCGGGGTTGAGGTATTCGATCTTGGCTGCGACAAGGCCGGCCCCTTCGGGCACAACGGAGTTCAGCCGAACTAGGGGCGTGTTGCCAATGAGCTCACTGAGATGGCCTGCGATCCGCATGGGTCCATCGTGTCAGGCCCGCCGTCGAGGTACCAGGCTGGGCTACCAGGTGGCCTCTCGGATGTAGTCGCCGATCTGCCGCAGTGACCGCGTCGCCTCCTTGACCGCGTGCGCAGCCAGCTGAAACACGTGCATCTGACCGGGCCAGACCCGGACCTCGACCGGTACGCCGGCAGCCGCGAGCATGTGGGCGGCCTTGCGTGCGTCGTTGAGCAGCACCTCTGAGCCCGACACGTGGATGAGCGTGCGGGGCAGGCCGGGCTCGATGTGGTCGAGCGGCTCGTACACCTCCTCCGGCTCACCGTCGACGACGTGGCGCTTGGCGGCCTCTTCCACCAGGTCGACGAGCGCGTGGAACGCCTTCGCGGGGAACATCGCATCCGAATGAACGTTCGGGTGCTGGGCGCGGTGTTCGTTGTCGATCTCGAACAGCGGCGACATCGTCACCACCGCGGCCGGCAGCTCGTCCTCCATCTGCAGCCTCTCGGCCAGCGCGAGGGACAGATATCCGCCGGCCGAGTCGCCGGCCAGCACGATCTGATCGGGCTCATATCCCTTGAGCCGCAACCACTTGTAGGCATCCTGACAGTCGTCGACGGCCTGCCCGATCGAGTGCTTCGGGATCATCCGGTAGTTCACGACGAGCACGGGACTGTCGGCGAACTTCGACAGCGCGGTGACCAGCCTGCCGTGTGAATTGGCTCCGCAGGTGAGGAACGCACCGCCATGCATGTACAGGACGACGCGGCGCTGGCCGTCGGCGGGAAGGACGCCCGCAGCGCGCACCAGCTGGGCGGTGCAGTTCGGCAGCCCGATCGTGGCGCGCACGGCGCCAGGAGCGGGGCGCATGACCCGTGCGGCGAAGTCCACCAGACCCCATGGCCAGGGCAGCCGCGGTGCAAGACTGCCGATGGTGAGAGTTGGCTTGATTGTCAGCATCGCGCCCAGAGCAAACAACCTTCCGGCGACGCTCGGGCCGTCCTCCACCACCTCGACCGGTGCACCGTCACTAACCGGGAACCTACGTGGTTTATGCGTTCTAGCTGCGCTGACACCAGCGCGCGACGCTATCGATACCTTACTCGGTGCCGTCATCGCCACCACTCCTACGCCGTCGTAGTGCCCGGTTCACGTCGGCGCTCAGCCAACTCCGGTAACTTAGCTTGACACGCTACTTAGTTTTCAACAATCACGAATCTGATTTCATACCGGACTTGATACCTCAACGTGACCACCCATCGTTCGTCGCCACGCGGATAACCACGAATCGGCGCCTTAAACTGATCATGTGGGCATTCGGGCACCGCGTCGACGTTCGACGATCGCCTTGGCGGCTGCGGCCGGGCTCGCTTCGACGGGCACGGCCTACGTCGGGGCGCGCAACCTTCTGAGCATCCAGGCCGACCAGGCTCGCCAGGTGATCCCCAAGTCCTGGGAGGTTCCGCCGCGCGCCGACGGTGTCTACACACCAGGTGGCGGCCCGGTCGAAAAGTGGCACCGCGGCGTGCCATTCGACCTGCACCTGATGATCTTCGGCGACTCGACGGCCACCGGCTACGGCTGCGGCGCGGCCGACGAAGTGCCCGGCGTCCTCATCGCCCGCGGCCTGGCCGAGGAGTCCGGCAAACGGATCAGGCTGAGCACGAAGGCCATCGTCGGCGCCACCTCCAAGGGACTGTCGGGCCAGATCGACGCCATGTTCGTCGCCGGTCCCCCGCCGGACGCCGCGGTCGTGATGATCGGGGCCAATGACATCACTGCGGTGAACGGCATCGGGGCGTCCGCACGCCGGCTCGGGACCGCGGTGCGACGGTTGCGCGCCAGCGGCGCCGTCGTCGTCGTCGGGACGTGCCCTGACTTCGGCGTGATCACCGCCATTCCGCAGCCGCTGCGCTTGGTGACCCGCACGCTCGGGTTGCGTCTGGCGCGCGCCCAGGCAGGTGCCGTCCGTGCGGCAGGCGGGGTGCCGGTGCCGTTCTCGGATCTGCTGGCACCGGAGTTCTACAAGGCGCCCGAGGTGCTGTTCTCGTCGGACATGTTCCATCCGTCCGCGGCCGGTTATGCGCTTGCCGCCAAGCAACTCCTGCCCGCGCTGTGTAAGGCGTTGGGCGAGTTGACCAGTGATTCGGATGTGAGCCCTGCGCTGGAGCAGCGGGCATCCGACACCAGCAGTCTGGTAGCCAGGATCGGCGGGGTCAGCCGGCTGTGGCGGCGCACGACGGGAGTACCCGCGCCAATCGTCGCCCGCGCGACGGGCTAGTTTCTCCTTAGATTTCGTATCGCACCTCGACACCAGGGAGCCGTCATGCCCGAAGCCGTCATCGTCTCGACCGCCCGCTCGCCGATCGGCCGCGCCTTCAAGGGTTCGCTGGCATCCATCCGGCCCGACGACCTGGCCACCCAGATGGTGCGGGCGGCGCTGGACAAGGTGCCCTCCCTCGACCCGCATGACATCGACGACCTGATCATGGGCTGCGGCCAGCCGGCAGGCGAGTCGGGCTTCAACATCGGCCGCACCGTCGCCGTGCAGCTCGGCTACGACTTCCTGCCTGGCACGACGGTCAACCGGTACTGCTCGTCGTCGCTGCAGACCACCCGGATGGCGTTCCACGCGATCAAGGCCGGCGAGGGCGACGTGTTCATCTCCGCAGGCGTCGAGACGGTGTCCCGCTTCGGCAAGGGCAACGCCGACTCGTGGCCCGACACCAAGAATCCGCTGTACGACGAGGCAGGCAAGCGTTCGGAGGCAGCCTCGGCCGGCGCCGACGAATGGCACGACCCGCGCAACGACGGCAACATCCCCGACGTCTACATCGCGATGGGCCAGACCGCCGAGAACGTCGTGCTGAAGACCGGCATCAGCCGCGAGGACCAGGACCGCTGGGGCGTGCGGAGCCAGAACCGCGCCGAGGAGGCCATCAAGAACGGCTTCTTCGACCGCGAGATCGTGCCCGTGACGCTGCCCGACGGGACCGTCGTGTCCAAGGACGACGGCCCGCGTGCAGGCACCACCTACGAGGCGATCAGCCAGCTCAAGCCGGTGTTCCGGCCGAACGGCACGGTCACCGCGGGCAACGCGTGTCCGCTCAACGACGGCGCCGCGGCGCTGGTCATCATGAGCGACACCAAGGCCAAGGAGCTCGGCCTGACGCCGTTGGCGCGCATCGTGTCCACGGGTGTGTCGGGGCTGTCGCCGGAGATCATGGGTCTTGGGCCCATCGAGGCGATCAAGAAGGCGCTGGCGAAGGCGGGCAAGCAGATCTCCGACATCGACCTCGTCGAGATCAACGAGGCGTTCGCCGTTCAGGTGATCGGCTCGGCGCGCGAACTCGGCATCGACGAGGACAAGCTGAACGTGTCCGGTGGCGCGATCGCCTTGGGTCATCCGTTCGGCATGACGGGCGCCCGCATCACCGCGACGCTGCTGAACAACCTTGCCACGCATGACAAGACGTTCGGTGTCGAGTCGATGTGCGTCGGCGGCGGCCAGGGCATGGCGATGGTCATCGAGCGCCTGAGCTAGCTCCCTATTTGGCGTTGACTCTGCGTCCATGGCGCAAATTACCGAGTGCGGTGCGCCCTCAGCGCAGAGCCAACGGCGACGTGAGGCTGTCCCAGGCCCGGTGAACGCGGGCGAGGACGGCTGACGGGCGATGGCCGGCCGCGACCCTGATGGTCGTCCAGCCGACGCCCGCGATGTATTCGTTGCGCACGATGTCATAGCCGAGCTGGTCGGCGTGTTGAACGCCGTCGTATTCGACGGCCAACATGATGTCCTCCCAGCCCATGTCCAGGTAGTACAGGGGAAAGCCGTCGGGCCCAAGAACCGGGATCTGCGTCTGTGGGCGAGGGAAGCCATCGGCAATGAGCAACAGGCGCAGCCACGTTTCCTTCGGCGACTCGGCGCCGGAATCGTAGAGGTCGAGAGCAGCCTCGAGCTGGCGTAGTCCTCTGGCTCGCGAATGGTCGGGCACCAGCGCCAGAACGTCATCGGCCTTGAAGCCGGTCTTGTTTCCGAGCGCATCCAGCCGCGCGACTGCTGCGTGCAGTCGCCCCCGCCTGCCGACGTCGAACGCCGTTCGCTCCGGCGTCGTAGCCCTCAACCCCTCGAGCTGCTTCACTTCGGACTCGAGCAAGAGATCGGCGCGGGTGATCACTCCACGCGGCGATCTCGCGTTGCGCCAGATCAATTCGACGGGCGCGGCGTCGTCGACCCACTTCGTGCCGTGGAGTGCCGCCGCCGCGGAACCTGCCACCACCGCTTCGCGCCCTGACCACAGCCACGCGGCGTGCGTGCGCAAACGCAGCGTCGGTCGTAGTCGCTTGTCCAGGTAGACGTTCGGCATGATCGCTCGGTGGTAGCGGCGCAGCTCGTAGCGAGTCAGCTGCCCCGAAGCCAACGCTTCGGAGCCGACGAAGGGGCCGTTGCTCGTGTCCATGAAGCTACGGTCGTGCCGACCGCCGACGTTGAACGACCCACGGGGCGGCGACAGCAAGACGCTGGGGATGAAAGGCGGTCTGTGCACAACCACGCGTTCACTCTGCGATCTGGGCGGAGAAGTGCGAGTGGACGAAGCCGTGGGCGCAGAGTCGACGGCGGCGCGGCGGGGGTCGAACCGGCCCCAAACAAACGAAAGCCCGGCACGACGTGCCGGGCTTTCGGGGAGCAGCTGCTGCTAATCCCTTGAGAAATAACTCAGCAGCTGCAGGATTTCGATGTACAGCCAGACCAGCGTGACGGTCAGGCCAAGGGCAATGCCCCACGCCGCCTTCTCCGGTGCACCGGCGCGGATCATCTGGTCCGCGGAGTCGAAGTCGATCAGGAAGCTGAACGCCGCGATGCCGATGCAGACCAGCGAGAAGATGATCGCCAGCGGGCCGCCGCTGCGCAGGCCCATGCCCTCGCCGCCGCCGACACCGAACATGCCGAGCACCAGGTTGCCGAGCATCAGCACCAGCACGCCGAACATGGCCGCGACCAGCATCCGGGTGAACTTCGGGGTGACGCGGATGGCGCCGGTCTTGTAGACGACGAGCATGCCGACGAACACGCCGATGGTGCCCATGATCGCCTGGCTGATCAACGCGCCGGCGCTGGTGCCGGAGACGTAGAGGTTCGCGATCACGAACGAGAAGGCGCCGAGGAACAGGCCCTCCAGTGCGGCGTAGCTCAACACGATGGCCGGGTTGTCCTGCTTGCGCCCGAAGGTCGCGATCAGCACCAGGACCAGCCCGCCAAGAGCACCGATGAGGGTGAACGGCATCGCCAATGCGACGTTGCCGGACACCAGGAAGTAGGAAACGACGGCGACCGCGGACAGCACGGCCAGCGTGATTCCGGTCTTGGTGACGACGTCATCGATGGTCAGCGGCCGGGAAACCCCGGTCTGCCGCTGGTCGGGGTACTGCGTTACGTATGGGTCGGCTTGTACCTGCTGGGCACCGTAGCCAGCGGCTCCGGTACCAAACTGCGCGTATCCGCCCTGCCCCTTGGGCAGCGAACGGAATACCGGGTTGCTGCTCTCGCGCACCGTCGGATCCTCTCTGAGCTGTGCTTCGCCTGCTGGCGAATACTCCAACAACGATCAGCGTGGCAGACATGGTTCCCGCCGTCGACCGCGAAACTGTGAACTTTCTCAGCAAGACGCTACCTGCCGCGCGGCGCCGGACAGTGACGATCTAGATTGCTAAGCCGTGGCCGAAGAAAACGAGGACATCCTAGTAAGTGTCGAGAACGGCGTCGGCTTGCTGACGCTGAACCGGCCCAAGGCGATCAACTCGCTCACCCATGGCATGGTGACGCGTCTCGCGAAGACCCTGACGGACTGGGCGAGCGACGATTCGGTGCACACCGTGCTGCTGTCGGGCGCGGGCGAACGCGGCCTGTGTGCCGGCGGCGACGTCATCGCGCTCTATCACAGCGCCCGGGCGGATGGCGCCGAAGCGCGGGCGTTCTGGCACGACGAGTACGTCCTGAACGCCGAGATCGCGCGTTACCCCAAGACCTACGTGTCCCTCATGGACGGCATCGTGATGGGCGGCGGTGTGGGCGTCGGCGCGCATGCGAACACGCGCATCGTCACGGACACCACGAAGATGGGCATGCCCGAGGTCGGGATCGGCTTCATCCCCGACGTCGGCGGCACGTACCTCCTGTCCCGGGCGCCTGGCCGGCTCGGCCTGCATGCCGCGCTGACCGGGGCGCCGTTCTCCGGCGCCGACGCCATTGCCATGGGCTTCGCCGACCACTTCCTTCCCCACGACGCCATCGCCGCCTTCAAGAAGTCCTTGCTGACCGACGGCATCGACGCCGCGCTGAGCGCCCACGCGACGGCACCACCCCCCAGTCCCCTTCTCGCCCAACGCGAGTGGATCGACAAGTGTTACGCCGGCGAGACGGTCCCCGACATCCTTGCCGCACTGCGCGGGCATGACGCCGGGCCCGCCAACGACGCCGCCAACCTGATCGCGAGCCGCTCCCCCATCGCGCTGGCCGTCACGCTCGCCTCGGTCAGGCGCGCCGCGGATCTCGGCTCGTTGGAAGACGTTCTGCGGGAAGAGTTCCGGGTGTCGTGCGCCGCGCTTCGCTCGCATGACTTCGTGGAGGGCATCCGCGCGCTGCTGGTCGACAAGGACCGCAATCCCAAGTGGTCGCCACCGTCGTTGGCCGAAGTCACCGCGGCGGATGTCGAGGGATACTTTCAACCCGCCGATCCCGACCTGACGTTCTAGGAGTCTAGAAATGAGCTACGAAACCATCCTGGTCACCCGCGAGGACCGCGTCGCCATCATCACACTGAATCGGCCCAAGGCGCTCAATGCGTTGAACAGCCAGGTGATGGCCGAAGTCACCACGGCTGCAGCGGAATTGGATGCTGATGCGGGGGTTGGCGCCATCATCGTCACCGGCAACGAGAAGGCCTTCGCCGCGGGTGCGGACATCAAGGAGATGGCCGACCTGTCGTTCGCCGACGTGTTCGCCGCGGACTTCTTCGAGCCGTGGTCGCAGTTCGCCGCCACTCGCACGCCCACCATCGCCGCGGTCGCCGGCTACGCGCTCGGCGGCGGATGCGAACTCGCGATGATGTGCGACCTCCTGATCGCCGCCGACACCGCCAAGTTCGGCCAGCCCGAAATCAAGCTCGGCGTCCTGCCCGGGATGGGTGGTTCGCAGCGGCTCACCCGCGCCATCGGCAAGGCCAAGGCGATGGACTTGATCCTGACCGGGCGCACGATCGACGCCGAAGAGGCCGACCGCAGTGGCTTGGTGTCGCGGGTCGTGCCTGCCGACAAACTGCTCGACGAGGCCAAGGCCGTGGCCGCCACCATCGCGGGGATGTCGTTGTCGGCGTCGCGGATGGCCAAGGAAGCCGTCAACCGCGCCTTCGAATCGACCCTCACCGAAGGGCTGCTCTACGAGCGTCGACTCTTCCACTCCGCCTTCGCCACCGAGGACCAGACCGAAGGCATGGCAGCGTTCACCGAGAAGCGCCCGCCGAGGTTCACGCACCGCTAAAGTGCGTTCGTGACCGACACGGGCGCGTTGACGCAGGCCGAGGAGCCCGCTGCAACCAAAGCGGAAAAGGCACCCGCCAAGCCCGCCTGGTGGGTTCGGCACTACACGTTCTTCGGTACCGCGCTCGGGCTGGTGTTCATCTGGCTTTCGATGACGCCGTCGCTGTTGCCGCGCGAGCCGGTGTTCCAGGGGCTGGTGAGCGGTGCGGCAGGCGCAATCGGTTACGGCCTCGGCGTGTTCGGCGTCTGGCTGGTGCGCTACATGCGGTCCGCCGACAGCAGTCCCGCCGCGCCACGTCGAGCGTGGTTGGGCCTCATCGTGGTCGGCGTCATCGGCCAGGTGCTGGCCATCGTCTGGTTCCACGTGTGGCAGGACGACGTCCGCGACTACATGGGCGTGGCGCGCCTCGGCTTCTGGGATCATCCCCTGACCGCGGCGCTGTCCATCGTCGTGTTGTTCGCCTTCGTCGAAATCGGCCAATTGGTAGGCAGATTGGTGCGTTTCCTGGTCCGCCAGCTGGATCGCTTTGCGCCGCCGCGGGTTTCAGCCGTGGTGGTGGTCGGCCTTCTCATCGCGCTCACCATCGCGCTGCTCAACGGCATCGTGGTGCGCTTCGCAATGACGGCGCTCAACAACACCTTCGAGTCGGTCAACGACGAGACCGACCCCGACAATCCCGCGCCCACCACGCCGTTGCGGTCGGGCGGCCCGCAGTCCCTGGTCACCTGGGAGTCGTTGGGCCATCAGGGTCGCGTCTTCATGACCGGCGGACCGACGGTCGACGAGCTCTCTAACTTCAACGGCGCCAAGGCCATCGAGCCGATCCGCGCCTACGCCGGACTGAACTCCGCCGACGGCATCAAGGCCACCGCCGCGCTCGCCGCCCTCGAGCTGCAACGCACCGGCGGACTGAACCGCGCGGTCGTCGCCGTCGCCACCACCACGGGTACCGGCTGGATCAACGAAGCAGAGGCGTCCGCACTCGAGTACATGTACAACGGCGACACCGCGATCGTGTCCATGCAGTATTCGTTCCTACCGAGTTGGCTGTCGTTCCTGGTGGACAAGGAGAACGCGCGGCAGGCCGGGCAGGCGTTGTTCGAGGCCGTCGACGAGCTGATCCGCGCGATGCCCGAGAACCAGCGCCCGAAGTTGGTCGTGTTCGGCGAGAGCCTCGGCTCGTTCGGCGGGGAGGCGCCGTTCCTGGCGCTCAACAACCTCATCGCGCGGACCGACGGCGCGTTGTTCTCCGGCCCCACGTTCAACAACACCATCTGGACCGACCTGACCCGCACCCGCGACGCCGGCTCACCGGAGTGGCTGCCCATCTACGACAAGGGCGAGAACGCCCGCTTCGCGGCGAAGGCCGAAAACCTCGGCAGGCCCGCGGACACGTGGTGGACCCCGCGGGTGGTGTATCTGCAGCACGCGTCCGACCCCATCGCATGGTGGAACCCCGATCTGCTGTTCGCCAAGCCGGATTGGTTGCGCGAGCCGCGGGGCTACGACGTCTCGCCCCGGATGGAGTGGATTCCCATCGTGACGTTCCTGCAGGTGTCGGCGGACATGGCCGTCGCCGTCGACGTGCCGGACGGGCACGGGCACGTCTACGTGCGCGACGTTGCCAACGCATGGGCCGCGATCCTGCAGCCGCCGGGCTGGACGCCGGCCAAGACCGAGAAGCTGCGGGGGATGCTGCGCTCGGACGAGAACAGCTAGTTGAGCGCTGCCAGTACGCCTTCTGCCTTGAGCGCCTGGTAGCCGCCGATCACGTCGGTGGCCCGGTGCAGGCCGAGGTCGACCAGTGCCGCGGCCGCGAGGCTGGACGTATAGCCCTCGGAGCACAGCACGATCCACTCGACGTCGTCGCCGACCGCCTGCGGCAGCCTGGCGTCACTGGTGGGGTCGCAGCGCCACTCGAGCACGTTGCGTTCGATGACGAGCGCCGCCGCGACGTCACCTTCAAGCGCCCGTTGCGCTGCCGGCCGGATGTCGACGAGCAGCGCGCCGCGCTCCAATGCGCCCGGCACGTCGCGCGCCTCGATCCGCGACAACTTACTGCGCGCGGCCTCCAGTACGGCGTCGATGCGGCTGGCCACTAGTCACCCTCCGGCTTGTCGGTCAGCTCGGTGCGGTCGCGACGCAGCGTGTTCCGGTGGGTCACTTCGTAATACGACATCGCCGTCAGCGGCGGCGAGTATGCGTGCACGCTCAGGGTCGGAGCCGCTCGGCCGGCGACATCGGCTCCTGCCCCGACGACGTGCGTCGGCTCCGGCGCCCAGACCACGTCGTGCACCCAGCCGAGTGGGAATCCCGCCTGATCGCCCGCGACAAGGCGTCGGCGCCGTAGCCGGTCGCCATCCCAGCGTGTCTCGGCCAGCGAGCCGGACACCACGGTCAGCGCGCCGAGGGATCCGCCGTGGTCGTGCAGTTCGGTGGACCGGTCGGGCACCCAGCTGATCAGCCAGACGTCGAGTTCGTCGTCGCCGTGGAGACGGGTGAACCACCGCTCGTCGACGGGTGCACCCCCGGCAGGCAACAGATGGTCGTAGTGGCCGGACAGCACGTCGTCGGCGGCGCGGTCGGTGGTGTGCAGCAGATCGGCCAGTCGTAGGCGGGTGGGCGCGATCGACGGGGAGGCAAGTGCCATGGTGATTGGACTTCCAGGAGAGACAGACGGACAGGGGGCGGGCTTCAAGCCCGACAACACTCCTGTTGGGTGGTCCGCTCAATCACGTTGGCGAGTGTTGCATAGATTGGCCGCATGCGCAGCGACCCCCTCCGCGCCGTCATCGCCGCGGCGGCGACCTGTTCCGCGCTCCTCGCCGGGTGTTCGTCGGGGTCGGACGGCGGCAATTCGCCGCCGTCCAAGTCGGCCTCCGAGGCCTCGTCGGCGCCTGCCACGTCGACGTCGTTGCAGACTCACACCGCCGATCCGGGAGCCGTGGGCGTCTCTCCAGGTGGCGTCACTACGGCGGTCGGCGCACCCGCGGAGTCGACCGAGGACGAGTACTTCCAGGCCTGTCACGCGGCAAAGGTGTGGATGACGGAACAGGGCGGCGATCAGAAGGCGCTGTTCGAGCCGTACCTGGCGAGCTTGCAGAAGTCGGACACACCGGGACCGGGCACGTTCAACACGCCCTGGTCGCAGCTTCCGCCGAGCCGCCAGTCGGCCGTCATCGTCGCGGCAGAGGCCGCCGCCGACGACCTCTGCGGCTGACCGTTCGCCGGTTTAAATCACGTCGGCCGAAAAGCCCGGGCGGTCATGGGCCGCCAGGCATTTAGCGCATCTACACGTTGTGGCGCCCATCACAAAAATAGGTACAATGTGTTCCTTGTCACTGCTGAAGGGATGACCAATGCGCGGATCTCACGACGACCGGGTCGGGCAGCGCCAGCCGGCGCTTCCGCGCGCTGCCGGTGGATCGATCAACGGCCACCGGATGCTGCTGGGCATCGTCCTTCTGCTCATCGCCATCGCCTCGATCACCGGTGTCTTCGTGGCGCTTTCGAGCGGGCAATGGCAGGTGGCATTGATCATCGGCCTGCTGTCGGCCGCGTTCTTCGCCCGCGTCGGCTGCTAGCCGCTCACACGCCCCACACCAGACAAAAGGTGTGGCCCGCCGGGTCGCGGTACACCCGGAAGTGGTCTTCGCCGACGGCGTCCGTCACCCGGGTTGCACCCAGCGCCAACACCTTTCGCTCCGCTTCCTCGACGTCGTCGACCGCGACGTCGAGATGGAACTGCTGCGATCCGCGCGGATCGGGAAACTTCGGCGGTTCGTGCTCCGGGGAGGATTGGAAGGCCAGCCTTCTGCCATTCGGATCCACGAGAACCACCCAGGTCTCGTCCTCGGCCTCCGTGGTGCCACCCACCACCTGGGCGTAGAAGTCAGCGAGCTTGCCCGGATCCCGGCAATCGATCACCACCGAGCGAAGTGTTCCGATCATGTTCTTCGGGATTGCCCCGTCCGCGCGGATCTAAGCGCGAAGATCGAGACCGGCATCCACCACGTGCAGTCGACCTGAGGGCCTCCGGGGGACAATGCTTGCCATGCGGGTCGCATTGTCACTCGGTAGTGGAGGGGCTCGCGGGTACGCGCACATCGGCGTGATCAACGAGTTGCGCGACCGCGGCCACGAGATCGTGGGCATCGCCGGCTCGTCGATGGGCGCGTTGGTGGGCGGGTTGCAGGCCGCGGGCAAGCTCGACGAGTACGCCGTGTGGGCGAGCTCGCTGACTCAGCGCGCGGTGCTGCGGCTGCTCGACCCGTCGCTCACCTCGGCAGGGGTGTTGCGGGCCGAGAAGATCCTCGACGCCGTCCGCGAGATCCTCGGCGAGGCCGTCATCGAGGACCTGCCGATCCCCTACACGGCCGTGAGCACGGATCTCATTGCGGGCAAGTCGGTGTGGCTGCAGCGCGGACCGGTGGATGAGGCCATCCGTGCTTCCATCGCCATACCCGGGGTGATCAAGCCGCACGTGCTCGACGGCCGCCTGCTCGCCGACGGTGGCATCCTCGACCCACTGCCGATGGCGCCGATCGCCGCGGTGAACGCCGACCTGACGATCGCAGTGAGCCTCGGCGGCGCCGACCCCAACCGAACCGGACCGGAATCGCACCCCGACCCCGGGCCGACGGCCGAGTTGCTCAACCGGATGTGGCGCAGCACAACGGCTTTGCTCGACACGTCCACCGCACGAACGTTCCTCGACACGCCTGCCGCAAGGACGGTCCTGAGCCGGTTCACCAATGACGGTGTGGAGACCGACGACCACGACGACGACACCGAGTTGTCGGTGCCGAGGCTCGGCAGCTTCGAGGTGATGAACCGCACCATCGACATCGCGCAGGCAGCCCTGATGCGGCACACCCTCGCGGCGTATCCGCCCGACCTGCTCATCGAGGTGCCCCGCACTGCGTGCCGGAGCCTGGAGTTCCATCGCGCCGACGAGGTCATCGAAATCGGCCAGGAACTCGCCGCCACGGCGCTCGACGCGCTCGGCACGGTCTCGGCGTCGGATGCTGGCCCTGCCGAACTGTCGGGATCAGAGGCCTAGGAACGACGCAACGCGACGGGCCTCGCGGCGACCCTGTCGACGCCCGGCGTGCGCCGACGGAATTCGGCAGGCCGGGTCGAGTGGATTGCGGCCGAACGCGGCCAGTGCGTCGTCGTCGGCGAACAGCGCGAGCGTCTGCCCCGGAAATTCGGCGATCTCGGTCGCGGTGCCGCCACCGAACGGCGACGGCACGTTCTCGCCCGACGGCACCAGCACGACGACGGCGTCGCAGTCACCGGCCGCGACCATGTTCACCGAACTGCCGACGCCGCCATCGATGAAGCGGCGATCGCCGATCGTGACGGGAGGCCAGGCGCCGGGCACCGCGCAGCTGGCCGCCACCGCGTCGACGAGGTCCACGCCGGAGTCGCCGTCGAGGATCACCAGTTCGCCGCTAGTGGCGTCGATCGCCGTGATCCGCAGCGTCCGCGGCGGCCACTGGTGCGACGGCAGGCGGTGCGCGATCACGGCGTGGCGTACCGGCTCTGCGACGGTGTCGGCGGCCAGCGCGATTTCGCCGATGCGCTGCAGCTTCTCCTCCTTGGTGGTGCCGGGGGTCGTCATCGCGGTGACGAACAGCTCGGTGATGTCGTCGATGTCGACGCCCGAGTCGATCTCGTACGACTCCGCGGCGACCTGCCGGCCGAACAGCTCCTCGAGGTTCGTGCCGCTGCCGAGCTGAGCCGCCACCGTGGAACCCGCGGACGTGCCGAGATGTACGTCGGAGTCCAGCAGCGCCTGTGCCGCCTGCGGCACCTCGTCGGCGATGCCGCAGAGGATGCCGGTCTCCCAGGCGATGCCCGCCAACCCGCCACCGGCCAGGACCAGTCCACGTCTCGTCACGAAAGCCGAGTGTGCCAGGCGGCGCCGGTAGGGTGCAGCCATGCTCGGGCATCGGTTGCGCGGACGCATGTTCGACTGCCGCAGCGCGCTCGCGTCGGTGGCCGTCGCGGTCCTGCTCATCGCGGGCGCGCCTGCGGCTGCCGCGGAGCCGCCTGAGCCGCCGGCACCGATCGTCCCGGCGCCGGTCCAGCCGGCGAACATCGGCGACCTGAAGACCGAGGCCACCGGCTACTACGAGAGCGGCGCCTACCTGACCGACCTGCAACTGGCGACGGCGCCCGCGGTGTCGTGGATCGACGAGGAGGCACCGCGGGCGGAGCGCCCCGCGGTGGTTTTCGACATCGACGAGACCGCACTGTCCAACTGGGAAGCCATCCAGGCCAACGACTTCGGCCGGGTCATCGACGGACCGTGCGATCGACTGCCGCAGGGGCCGTGCGGCTGGCAATCGTGGGATCTGGCGGCGCGCTCCACCGTCATCGGGCCGACGTTGGACGTCTTCAACACGGCGCGGGACCGCGGCGCCGCGATCTTCTTCATCACCGGTCGACCGGAGTCGCAGCGCGCCGCCACCGAGCGCAACCTGGCCGCCGCCGGCTACTCCGGATATAGCCGGCTGATCATGGAACCCGTTGGGGCGCACTACGCTTCGGCCGCAGACTTCAAGGCGCCGCAGCGGGCGGCCATCGAGCAGCAGGGTTACACCATCATCGCCAACCTTGGCGATCAGCCGTCGGACCTCGACGGCGGCTTCGCCGAGCGCACGTACCTGCTGCCCAACCCGTTCTACCGAATCCCGTGACCGCGACCAAGGGAGCGACATGACCGACACGATGCGAGCGCAGCGGTTCTACGCAGACTCGAAAACCATTGCCGTTGAAGATGTCCCGATTCCGGTCCCCGGTCCAGGTGAAGTTCTGGTCAAGGTGGCGTTCTGCGGCATCTGCCACTCCGACCTGAGCCTGATCAACGGCACCTTCCCTGCCCAGTTGCCGGTGGTGACCCAGGGCCACGAGGCGTCGGGCACCATCGCCGAGCTCGGGCCCGGCGTGACCGGTTGGGCCAAGGGCGACCGGGTGGTGGTGGCCGCGGGCCGGCCTTGCATGGAGTGCGTCAACTGCCGCCGCGGCGACATGTCGAACTGCCTGCGCATCCGGCTGATGGCATTCGCCTACGACGGGGCGTGGGCGGAGTACACGGTGGCCCAGGCCTTCGGCCTGACCAGGGTTCCTGACGACGTGCCGTTGGAGCAGGCAGCCATCCTGGCCGATGCGGTGTCCACGCCGTTCGGTGCGGTGGTCCGCACCGCCGAGGTTGGCATCGGCGAGTCGGTGGGCGTGTGGGGCGTCGGCGGCGTCGGCACCCACATCGTGCAACTGGCCCGCCTCGTCGGCGCCGCCCCCATCATCGCCGTCGACATCAAGCCCGCGGTGCTCGACCGCGCCAAGGCTCTCGGCGCGGACTACGCGTTCGACGCGCGCGACGACACATTGCAAGACCAGATCAAGGAGATCACCGGCGGCCGCGGGCTCGACGTCGCGTTCGACGCCGTGGGGCTCAAGTCGACGTTCGAGCAGGCGCTGAACAACCTGACCGTCGGCGGGCGTCTCGTCGGCGTCGGCATGAGCGCCGACGCGCCCACCATCGGTCCCACCTCGATGTTCAACCTGTTCAAGCGTCAGGTGCTCGGGCACCTCGGGTATCAGAACGCGGACATCGCCACGTTGGCGCAGCTGGTCGCGCGTGGACGCCTCGACCTGTCCCGGTCCATCAGCGGCGTCGTGTCGCTCGAGGACGTCGCCCTCGGCATCGAGAGACTCGAGAAACAGGACGGCGATCCGATCCGGATCCTGGTGCAGCCGTGAGGGGTCGCGTCGCTTTGCTCACCGGCGCCTCCGGCGGCATCGGCAAGGCCATGGGCCGACGATTGGCCGACGAGGGCGTCGACGTGTGCCTGGCCTACGGTCGCCACGGCGACGACGCCGAGGAGGTGGCCGACTACGCCCGCGGGCTGGGCCGGCGAGCCGTCACCGTGGCATCCGACATGTCCGATCCGCAGGCTCCTGCCGACCTCGTCGCGCATGCCGCCCGTGAACTCGGTGATGTCGACGTGCTCGTCGCCAACGCGGGCACCGCCGACATAAGGGGTTGGGAGAACATCGATCTCGCGTCGTGGAACGCCACTCTGGCGGTGAATCTGACCGCACCGTTCCTGTTGGCTCAGCAGGTGCTTCCTGGAATGGTGCAGCGGAAGTTCGGCCGGATTCTGTTCATCTCGTCGGTAGCCGCGCTCAACGGCGGCGTGGTCGGCGCGCACTACGCCGCCAGCAAGGCGGGCCTGCACGGCCTGATGCATCACCTCGCGCCGCGAGTCGCGGCCGACGGCGTCACGGTCAACTCGCTGGCGCCGGCATTGGTCGGCGGCACCAAGATGTTTCCCGCCGACGTGGAGACCGGCACACCGCCGGTGCCCATCCCGGTGGGCCGGGTGGGACGACCCGACGAGATCGCGGACATGGCGATCACCATGCTGCGCAACGGTTATCTGACCAACAAGGTGATCACGGTCGACGGCGGCCTGGTGCCTCGCTAGTCAACGAAGGTGCGGCGCCGCCTTCCCGCTGATTAGCGGAAGATCGAGGTAGGTGACGATGCCGGGTGGTGCGGCACACACTGCGGGGATGGAGTTCACGCAGTGCGCGGCGGTGGCGACGATGCCATTGTTGGACTCCAGGCCTTCCTCCACGCTGTCGGGTTGGAAGCCCTTGATGGTGACGGTGAAGTCCGGGTTGCCCTTGACCTCCATCTCGTAGCGCTCGCCGGCGGGTCCGAAAGTCGGAGCGGGATCGAGGTTTTCCTGCCCCATGAACCAGTTCACGGTGATGCGTACGACGACGTCGCCGCCAACGAGGGCCTCCCAGTGGAACTTCCGGCCTGCCACCTGCCCGGGCTCGATGACGCCCATCGGCGTATCGATGGGCGCGGTGGCCACCGCGACCTCCTGGGTGGCCCGGATCTTGGGGTCGGCGTTGAACCCGATCTTGTCGACGCACATCTGAGCGGCCTGCATGAAACCGCCGTCGAGCAGCTTCTGCATCGGCCCGGTCAGTGCCTTCTCGGGGGTGTCGCCGAAGCCCATCACGTAGCGCAGCACGTCGGGGGCGTCGTAGGTGCGTAGGTCGGAGAACTCTTCTGCCCGAACGAATGTCACCCCGGTGGCCATGATGGAGAACAGCAGTGGAAACTTCTCGCTGATGCCGCCGGGGGCGATGCCGGTGCCGTGCAGTGTGACGTTGCCGTCCAGGGCGGCCGCCCGCAGCGGCGCGGCCTCCTTCTCCCGGGGATAGAACCAGCCGACGGGCGTCACCACGTTCTTGCCCGACCGCAGCAGCGCCGTCACCTCGTCCGGGTTGGGCAACAACGGCGCGTAGATCACGGCGTCGGCGTCCAACGCCAGGATCGCCTCCACGTCGTTGGTGGCGGTGACGCCAAGCGCGCCGGTCCCGATGAGGTCGCCGACGTCCTTGCCACTCTTGGCCTCCGAGTGCACCCAGCAGCCGGCCAGCTCGAGGTCGGGATGTTCGAGCACGCCCTTGATCGCGGCGATGCCGACCCCGCCCGTCGCCCACTGCACGACCCGCAGCGCCATCCCGTCTCCTCCCGAACAAGCGGAAAACTAGAACACGTTCTACTCAGATCTACACCACGCACCCCCCGAGGGCGGCACAATCACGGTGATGAGCCTCGACTTCGGCGTTCTCGGGCCGCTGCAGTGCACCGCCGACGGTGCACCGTTGCCGTTGGGCACGCCCAAGCAACGGGCGGTCCTGGCGATGCTGGTCATGAGCCGCAACCGTCCGGTGAGCAGCGAATCGCTGGTCAATGCGGCCTGGGAGGACTTCCCGCCACCGGAGCCCAAGGCCAGCCTGCATGCCTACATCTCGAACCTGCGCAAGCTGGTGGCCGGTGCCGGGCTCGACCCGAAGACGGTGCTGGCCAGTGCGCCGCCGGGCTACCGGCTGACGGTCGCCGACGCCGACTGCGACATCGGCCGCTTCGTCGCGCACAAGACCGCGGGCGTGCAAGCGGCAGCCGCGGGCCAGTTCGAGCAGGCCAGCACCCACCTGCAGGACGCGCTGGCACAGTGGCGCGGCCCCGTCCTCGACGACCTGCGCGACTTCCAGTTCGTCGACCCCTTCGCCACCGCGTTGGTCGAGGACAAGCTGGTGGCCCACACCGCCTACGCAGAGGCCGAGATCGCTTGCAACCGCGGCCATGCGGTCATCGGCGAGCTGGAGACACTGGTCGGCGAACATCCCTACCGCGAGCCACTGTGGACGCAACTCATGACCGCGTACTACCTGTCCGAGCGGCAATCCGACGCGCTGGACGCCTACCAGCGGCTCAAGTCGACGCTGGCCGACGACCTCGGCATCGACCCTGGACCGTCGGTACGGGCCCTGCACCAGCGGATCCTGCGGCAGGAACCGCTGAACGCCAAGAAGGCCGCCCAGACCACGGCCGTGCACAAGAGCAGCATCATCGACCTGCGCACCGCGGTGGGCACCCAGACCGCGACGGCCACGCTGCGCGCCGTACGCGGGCCGTTCCAGGGAAGCAACCATCCGTTGCTCGGCGCCGCGACCAGAATCGGTCGGCTCTCCGACAACGAGGTCGTGCTGGACGACGGCAGTGTCAGCCGCCACCACGCGGTGATCATCGATACCGGCACCAGTTACGTGATCTCGGACCTCCGCTCGGCCAACGGCGTCCACGTGGGCGGCCAGCGAATTCGCGGCACCGCGACGCTGGCCGACGGTGACCTGGTCCGCATCTGCGACCACGAGTTCGTGTTCGAGATCCGCAGGCCTCCCCCGCCGTGACGGCACGTTTTGCTCATTGCCGCTCAGCCACGCATTAGGGTGCTAGCTGGCACGCCAGGCAGGTGCCGATTCGCGGTGGTTCGAGGAGAGACGGCACATGAGCGAGCCAACGTCGCGCGAAGGCACCCAGTTCGGGCCCTACCGCCTGCTGCGGCTGATCGGCAAGGGCGGGATGGGCGAGGTCTACGAGGCCCAGGACACCGTCAAGGATCGCATCGTCGCGCTGAAACTGCTGCCGGAAGGCGTGTCTCACGATCCGGTCTTCCGCAAGCGGCTGCAACGCGAGGCCCATTCAGCGGGGCGGCTGCAGGAACCGCACGTCGTCCCGATCCACGACTACGGCGAGATCGACGGTGTGCTCTACGTCGACATGCGCATGATCAACGGTTCCGATCTGCGCAAGATCCTGAAGAACTTCGGGCCGATGACGCCGGCGCGCGCAGTGGCCATCGTCCGCCAGATCGCCTCTGCGCTCGACGCCGCGCACGAGGGCGGCGTCATGCACCGCGACGTCAAGCCGGAGAACATTCTGGTCAACCGTGACGACTTCGCGTACTTGGTGGACTTCGGCATCGCGAACGCCGCCAGTGACGAGAAGTTGACCGAATTGGGCACGGCCGTAGGCACTTACGCCTACATGGCTCCGGAGCGGTTCTCGGGCGATGCGGTGACCTACCGTGCCGACATCTACGCGCTGGCATGCGTGCTGCACGAGTGCCTGACGGGATCGCAGCCCTACTCCGGCGACAGCGTCAGCGTGGTCATCACCGCACACTTGATGCAGCCGATCCCCCGGCCGAGCGTCGAGCGCCCCGGCATTCCGGCCGCGTTCGACGAGGTGATCGCCAGGGGTATGGCGAAGAAACCGGAGGAGCGCTACGCCTCCGCCGGCGACCTGGCCATGGCCGCCACCGAGGCGCTGACCGCACGCGACCAGGATCAAGCGGAAACCATCCTGCAGCGGGGCGAGGCGGCAACCATGCCGGGCGTGCCAATGAACTCGGCGGCGACCATGGCGGCACCACAACCCCTAGGCGCCACCCCAACCCCACCGCCGATGCCCTACGGCGCCACCCCGCCTCCCGGTGGCACGCCGCCACCGGTTCCCTACGGGGCGACCCCACCGCCGTACGGCGCCGCCCCGCCGCAGCAGTACGGGTTCACCGGGCCTCCTGCGCCGCCGACCGGACCTACGGGCGGCTCGTCGTGGCCGCCACCGCCGGGCGCGAAGCCGCCAGGCAACAAGGGACCGTTGATCGCCATTGCGGCGGTGGGCGGCGTGATCCTGCTGGTGCTCGCGTCCATCGGCATCTATCTGGTCGTCAAACCCGGCGAGAACAAAGCGGGCCCGACGATGCCCACCGCGTCCACCACCAAGTCCACGGAGCGTTCGTCGACGTCGCGCACCAGAGCGCCGACCACGACGCGGGCGGACAACCCGGATTCGTTCGACGCCAAGCTGATGGCCCTGATCCCACCCGGATACCCGACCAGCGTGTGCGAGCCTGCCAGCCCACCGTCGACGGGCGCGCTGGCCACCATCGACTGCGCCAAGTCCGCGCAGCCGGGTGGGCCTGAGGCAGCGCGGTACTCGTTGTTCGCCGACAAGGACCAGCTGACGCTGCACTTCACCGAGTCGATCAACGAGAACGATGAGCTGTTCCGCTGCCCTGGCGCGGACTTCGATTCGCCGACCGACTGGAACTACAAGGCGGCGCCCGACGCGGTCGCCGGGCAGGTCGCGTGCGGCACGTACGAAGGCAACGCCGACGTCATGTGGACTCAGTACGACGAGCTTCTGCTGGCCGACGTACAGAGCACCAACATCGACGAGCTGCACGCCTGGTGGTTGAACTACAGCTGACCGCCCTGTGCGAAAGATCAGGGTCGCGCTATGTTCGATGAAACCGCAACGCAGCGAGGGGATCGGCCATGTCCACCGCAAAGAACAGAGTCTTCGTCGTCGGGGTCGGAATGACCAAGTTCGAGAAGCCGGGCAGCCGCGAGGGTTGGGACTATCCCGACATGGCGCGGGAGTCGGGCACCAAGGCGCTCGAGGACGCGGGCATCGCCTACACCGAGGTGCAGCAGGGTTACGTCGGCTTCTGCTCCGGCGATTCGACGTCCGGCCAGCGCGCGCTGTACGAGCTTGGCATGACCGGCATTCCGATCGTCAACGTCAACAACAACTGCTCCACCGGGTCGACGGCGCTGTATCTGGCCGCGCAGTCCATCCGCGGCGGACTGGCCGACTGCGTCATCGCGCTGGGCTTCGAGAAGATGCAGCCGGGCTCGCTGGGCGGTGGAGCAGATGACCGCGAGTCGCCGCTGGGCCGCCACGTCAAGGCGCTCGCCGAGATCGACGAGTTCGGCTTCCCTGTGGCGCCGTGGATGTTCGGCGCCGCCGGTCGCGAGCACATGAAGAAGTACGGGACGACGGCCGAGCATTTCGCGAAGATCGGTTTCAAGAACCACAAACACTCGGTGAACAACCCGTACGCGCAGTTCCAGGACGAGTACAGCCTCGACGACATCCTGGCCTCCCGGATGATCTCCGATCCGCTGACCAAGCTGCAGTGCTCGCCCACCTCGGACGGATCGGGTGCGGCGATCGTGGTCAGCGAGGAGTACGTGGACCGGCACGGATTGGCCGGGCAGGCCGTCGAGATCGTCGGCCAATCGATGACCACCGACTTCGCCAGCACCTTCGACGGCAGCGCCGCCAACATCATCGGCTTTGACATGAACGTCCAAGCCGCGCAACAAGTTTACGACCAGTCGGGTCTCGGGCCGGAGGACTTCCAGGTCATCGAACTGCACGACTGCTTCTCGGCCAACGAGTTGCTGCTCTACGAAGCCCTCGGCCTGTGCGGCGAGGGCGAGGCGCCCAAGTTGATCGACAACGGTGACACCACCTACGGCGGTCGCTGGGTGGTCAACCCGTCCGGTGGCCTGATCTCCAAGGGACATCCCTTGGGCGCCACCGGGTTGGCGCAGTGCGCCGAGCTCACGTGGCAGCTGCGCGGGACCGCCGACAAGCGTCAAGTCGACGGTGTGACTGCCGCCCTGCAGCACAACATCGGCCTCGGCGGCGCGGCCGTCGTGACGGCATACCAGCGCGCCGAGCGCTAACGTCACCTCCCACCGCCTCGAAACTGCTGTCAGATCGCGAATTTTCGTGAAATCGCGATCTCACAGCAGTCTCGGCGAAGGTGTTCAGTCGCGGTATTCGATGACCTCGTAGGCGCCGTCGGCGTGCCGCGCGCGGATGGTCTTCTTGTCGTACTTGCCGACGCTCGTCCGAGGTACCGCTTCGACGAACGTCCACCGCTCGGGCAGCCACCAACGAACCACCTTGTCCGCCAAGAACTCCCGCAGTTCTTGAGCGGTGGCCTCGGCACCCTCCTCGAGGACGACGGCCGCAAGGGGGCGTTCCTGCCAGCGCTCGTCGGGTACGGCGACGACGGCAGCCTCCAGCACCGCGGGGTGGGCGATGAGGTGGTTCTCCAGTTCGACTGAGGAGATCCATTCGCCGCCCGACTTGATCACGTCCTTCGCACGGTCGGTCAGCGTCACGTAGCCGAGCGGGTCGACGCGGCCGACGTCGCCGGTGCGAAGCCAGCCGTTGTCGAACTTCGACTGATCGTGCCCGCGGTAGTACGCGCCGGTGATCCACGGGCCGCGCACCTCGATTTCGCCGACGGCCTTGCCGTCGCACGGCAGCGGATCGCCGTCCTCGCCGACGATGCGGAGGTCGACGCCGCAGACCACCTTGCCCTGGGTGATGCGCTGCGCCCAGTGCTCGTCCTCCGAGACGCCCGTCCGCGGCCACGCCAAGGTGGCCAACGGCGACGTCTCGGTCATCCCCCAGCCCTGAATGATCTTCACGCCGAAGTCCTTCTGGAACTTCTGCATCATCGACAGCGGCACTGCCGAACCGCCGCAGGTGACCAGGCGCAGGGACGAGATGTCGCGACCCGGCGCCTTGTCCAGACAGTGCATCACGTCGTTCCAGATGGTCGGAACGGCACAC
Organism: Mycobacterium sp. URHB0044; assembly: GCF_000620625.1. Taxonomy (GTDB): domain Bacteria; phylum Actinomycetota; class Actinomycetes; order Mycobacteriales; family Mycobacteriaceae; genus Mycobacterium. The sequence continues at coordinate 144,891 of NZ_JIAW01000006.1, forward strand.
GACACGGTCGGGCGCTGCGTCTCGATGAGGTCGATCAACGACGGGGCGTCCATGTAGCGGTCCGGCAGCACGAGGTCGGCACCGGCCATCAGCGCCGCGTACGGCATCCCCCACGCGTTGGCATGGAACATCGGCACGATCGCCAACGCGGTGTCGTTGATGCCGAGGCCCATTCCGTTGGCCGAGCACACCATGGTCGAATGCAGATAACTCGAACGATGGCTGTAGACAACGCCTTTCGGATTCCCGGTGGTACCGCTGGTGTAGCACATCGCGGCCCCGGACGTCTCGTCGAGTTCGGGCCAGTCGAACTCCGGGGATTGCTCGGCCAGCAGCTCGTCATAGCGCAGCACCGTCTTGCCGGAGGCCGTCAGCGCACCGAGGTCGCCCTCGCCGACGACGATGACTGTCTGCACCGTCTCCAATAGCGGCAACACCGGGGCGAGCTGCGCGCTCAGCGACACGTCGGCGATCACCACCTGGTCCTCGGCCTCGTTGGCGATGTAGGCGATCTGCTCGGGTGAGAGCCGGATGTTCAAGGTGTGCAGCACCGCCCCCATCGATGGCGCGGCGAGGTACGCCGCAAGGTGTTCGGCGTTGTTCCACATGAACGTGCCGACCCGCTGGTCGCCGGTGATGCCGAGCCCCCGCAGCGCGTTGGCCAGCCGGGCCACCTGCTCGCCGAGTTCGCGGTAGGTGATGGTGCGATAGCGGCCACCGCCCATCGCGGTGGTGACGGTGCGATCGCCGTTCACGCGCACCGCGTGACGCAGGATCGTGGTGATCGTCAACGGGACGTCTTGCATCGTGCTGCGCATGTCGAATCGCCTCTGCTTCGCCGTTGCTGTCGTTGGCGCGATGCTAGCGCCGGGCGACGGTGATATCGGCGATTCGCTCCAAGCGGCGAGCGCTGCAACGAATCGACCACCTGCGGCGATGTAGTAGGGGAAGCATCAAACCTTGACAGACAGGGGGCGCATCGTGCGTCCATCATTGATTTTTGCCACATTGGCCACTTCCGTCGCAGCCGCATGCGCGGTGGTGGTCGCGCCCGCCGGCATCGCCAGTGCCGAGCAGAGCGCACGCGAGACCATCGGCCAACTGGAAGCCGAGGGCTACGACGTCAACGTCGACCGCGTCGGCAGCGGCACCCTTGACCAGTGCGTGGTGACCAGCGTGCGGAACCCTCAGACCCAGACCCGCACCATCCGGGACTACTACGGCCCGCGGGACGAGAACGGCAACCGCAAGTACCGCATCATCGAGATCGTCACCGGCCGGACAATCTCGGTATCGCTGGACTGCAGTCGCTGACTGTCCGACCTACCGCGCGGAAGCAATCGAGTTCCCTCGGCGATGTAACTAGGGAATGATCGACTGCAACAGGACAGGAGGTGCGATCGTGCGTACCAAGTGGGCATACCCCGCAGCGATCGGTGGCGCATGCGTGGCCATGATCGCCTCGGCCGCATCGGCATCCGCGGAGACGGCGCAGGAAGTGATCAACGACCTTCAGTCCAAGGGATATACGGTCACGATCGACAAGATCGGGACCGCGCCGATCTCGGACTGCACCGTCACCAGCGTGCGCAACCCGCAGAACGTGACACAGCTGGTCCCCTACGTCGGCCCCGGGCTCGGCGGCAGCGACAACCGGCTCTTGGTGCCTGCGACCGTCAGCCAGACCATTTCGGTGTCGCTGAACTGCTCGCCCTAACGTTCTGGCGGACAACGCCTTTCGGCTCACCAGCTCGATGAGCTAGGTCGGCACGAAGAAGGGCCCGGCCGGTGGGGACTCCGGCCGGGCCCTTCGATTTCGCACCCTATGCCGGCGCAGGGATCTTCCCCTGCGCAGGCTCTTCGGCGCGTGGCTCGTCGTCCGCGTCCAGCATGGTCAGCTCGTCGAACGGATCGTTACCGCTCAACACCGCGTCGACCTTGGTGCGGTCCATGGTGTGGGTCCACGATCCGACCAGCATCGTCGCGACGGCGTTGCCGGAGAAGTTGGTCACCGCACGGGCTTCCGACATGAACCGGTCGATGCCGACGATGATGCCGACGCCGTCGAGCAGGTCGGGACGGTGGGCCTGCAGCCCGCCCGCCAGGGTGGCCAGTCCGGCACCGCTGACGCCCGCCGCCCCCTTGGACGCGACGATCATGAAGATCAGCAGCGAGATCTGCTCGCCGATCGCCAGTGGCTTGCCCATCGCGTCGGCGACGAACAGCGACGCCATGGTCAGGTAGATCGCCGTGCCATCCAGGTTGAACGAGTAGCCGGTCGGGACCACCACGCCCACGGTCGTCTTCTCGACACCGAGATGCTCCATCTTGGCGATCAGCCGGGGCAGTGCCGACTCGGACGACGAGGTCGCGAAGATCAGCAGGTACTCGCGGGCCAGGTAGCGGACGAGGCGGAAGATCGAAACCCCGGCCACCGCCCGCAGCAGGACGCCCAAGACCCCGAAGACGAACAGGATGCAGGTGACGTAGAAGCCGAGCATCAGCGTCAGCAGTTGGGTGACCGCGCTCCAGCCGGTCTGCCCGACGACGTTGGCGATCGCGCCGAACGCGCCGATCGGCGCCAGCCACAGGATCATGGCGAGCACCTTGAACACCAGCTTCTGCAGGTGCTCGATGCCGCGCAGGACCGGCTCGGCGGAACTGCCGAGCGTCTGGACGGCGAATCCGACGAGCAGCGCGATGAACAGCGCTTGCAGCACGTTGCCCTCGGTCAGCGACGAGAAGAACGACGTCGGAATGATGCCTTCGATGAAGTCCATCAATCCGCCGGCCTCGTGCGCCTTCTCGGCAAGGGCGCTGCCCTTGTCGGACGTCGCGGCCAGGTTGAGTCCGGTTCCCGGGCTCAGCAGGTTGCCGACGACGAGGCCGATCGCGAGGGCGACGGTCGACATCACCAGGAAGTAGACGAACGCCAGTCCGCCGACCTTTCCGACGGTGGCGGCCTTCCGTACCTTGCCGATGCCGAGCACGATGGTGCAGAAGATGACCGGGACGATCATCATCTTGATCAGGCTGACGAACATGGTGCCCAGGACGCCGACGCTCTTGCCGACCTCCGGGGCGAGCAGTCCGACGACGACGCCGGCGACGACGGCGACGATGACTGCGAGGTATAGCCAATGGGTACGGTCACGCTTGGTGGGCGGGGCCGGTGGGTCCGGTTGGGTGGTCATGGCTGCTTCCTTCGGCTCGGCACGAAAAGTGGTCTGCAAGGATGGTGTTCCCCCAAGTGATCCAGGTCACGCTTTAGTTCATTACGTTCACGAGGTCGTCCGGAGGTGCGATGCGCAGCTGGACGCCGCCATGGCCGCGCTCGCTGGCCGGACAGGCCATCGCCCTGCAGATCGTGGTCATCGCGGTGGTGGTCATGGCGGGCAGCGCGCTGGCCCTCGTCGATGCCCGGCGGGACGGTGAAGCGGCCGCGCGTCAACAGGTGGTGAGCATCGCGACGGCGCTGGCCGATGCGCCATCGACCGCGTCGGCCATCGAATCGGGCCGGGCCACCGAGATATTGCAACCGATGACCGAGGCGGTGCGCACCAACACCAACATCGCGTTCATCACGATCATGTCGCCCGACGGGATCCGCTTCACCCACACCGATCCGCGCCAGATCGGTGGCCACTACCTCGGCACCATCGCGCCTGCACTGCGCGGCGAGACGTTCACCGAGGTGTACACCGGCACGCTTGGTCCCTCGGTGCGGGCGATCGCTCCGGTGCACAACGCGTCCGGGCGGGTGGTGGGGTTGGTGTCGGCGGGCATCACGCAGCAGACGCTGGCGCAGCGTTGGCGGGACCAGTGGCGCATCATCGCGGTGGTAAGCCTTGCGGCACTGGTGGTTTCGCTCGTCGGGGTGTGGGCGATCCGTCGTCGCTTGCTCCGTCAGACGCACGGGCTGCGCCCCGACGAGTTGCGCGTGATGTACGAACACCACGACGCGATCCTGCATTCGGTGTCCGAGGGGCTCGTCGTGCTGGATCGTGGCCGCGTCGTGCTCGTCAACGACGAGGCCCGTCGACTGCTCGCACTGCCGCCCGGCGAGGTGACCGAGGCGGACCTGCCCGGCTTCCTGCGTACGTACGACCCCGGGGTGCGCGACGAAGTACACGTCACCGCCGACCGTGTGTTGGTGGTGAACCGCTCGCGGGTGCTGGATTCCCCCCACTCGGAGGTCGTGACGATCCGTGACCGCACCGAACTGCAAGGGGCCCTCGGCGAACTCAGCTCGCTGCAGGTGCTCACCGATTCGCTGCGCTCGCAGGCCCACGAGGCAGCCAACAAGCTGCACACCGTCATCACGATGGTCGAGATGGGCCGCTCGGAGGACGCCGTGAAGTTCGCGACCGACGAGTTGGCCCTGTCGCAACGACTCGTGGACCGGTTGTCCGACGACGTCGCCGAACCGGCGCTGGTGGCGCTGCTGCTCGGCAAGACCGCCCAGGCCGACGAACGCGGCATCGCGTTGACCATCACCGAGGACACGCACCTGGCCGCGGACACCAAGAACGTTCCCCTGACGGCCCAGGAGATGGTCACGGTGCTCGGCAATCTGGTGGACAACGCGATGGACGCGTGCGACCGCGAGGATCCGTGGATCGAGGTGACCGTCAGCCAGGACGACCGGGAACTGTTGATCCGGGTGGCCGACAGCGGAGTGGGGATGGACGCCGAGACGTTCGAGAAGTCGATGCAGCGGGGCTATTCCACCAAGTCAACTGGTGACGGCGAGCAGCACGGGCTTGGCCTGGCGTTGGTGGCGCAGGTGGTCAAGCGGCACGAGGGCACGCTGACCGCCGACGTCACCTACGGCTCCGTGGTCACCGTGACGGTCCCCGGGGCGGCGCGGTGAGCCCGCCGATCTCCGTGCTCATCGTCGAGGACGACGTGTTGATCGCCGAGGCGCACCGCACGTATTTGGAACGGCTGGAAGGCTTTTCGGCTTCAGCGGTGGCGCACACCGCCCGCGACGCCATGCATGCCGCGTCGGCGGCGGCCGCGTCGGGAACACCGATCCAGCTGGTGCTCCTCGACCTCGGGTTGCCCGATGCAAGCGGCATCAGCCTCGCCTCGGCGCTGGCCGGGCTACGGCCGGCTCCGGACATCATCGCGATCACTTCGGAGCGGGATCTGGAGATGGTGCGCGCCGCCGTCGCCCACGGTGCCCTGGCTTATCTGCTGAAGCCGTTCACGTTCGCGGCGTTCCAGGATCGGTTGGAACGCTATCGGCGGTACCGCGTGGCCCTGCCCGCCGGCGTCGACGCGGCCAGTCAGGCGGAGGTCGACCGCGCGCTCGCCGAGTTGCGCTCGGCCGCCGACAAGTCCGTTGCGCCCAAGGGTGCTGCGCCGCAGACCAACGACGACATCGCCCGCGCGGTGCGCGACAACGCCGACGGGTTGACCGCCGACGAGGTGGCCAAGCAGGTGGGCGTCTCCCGGGTCACGGCGTGGCGCTATCTGGAACGGCTCGCCGACGACGGCACGGTCACCCGACGGACCGACTACGGCAAGGCCGGCAGGCCCAAGACCCGCTACCAGTGGCGCTGACAACGAAACGGCGGCTGCGCAGATACCCGCGCAGCCGCCGTTTTCGTAGGTGTGGCGTCTAGCCCCTGTTGAACAGGTTGCCGATGCCGTTGAGCAGGCCGAAGCCAGCGGTGCCCAGCTGACCCAACGCGTTGTTGCCCGCGGTGCCCAACTGGACCTGGCCGTTCTGAATCGCCGTACCGGTCTGCGAAATCGCGTTGGTTCCGGCGGTGCCGACCTGGACCTGGCCGTTCTGGATCGCGGTGCCGGTCTGCGAGATCGCGTTGGTTCCGGCGGTGCCGACCTGGACCTGCGCGTTCTGAATGGCGGTGCCGACCTGGGTGAGGAAGTTGGTTCCGGCATCGCCGACCGATGACTGAGCGGCTCCGACCCTCGCTGTGGTCGTGGCGGACTTCGGGGTCGCCTTGTTACCGGTCTGGGTGACGACGTTGTGTTGATTTTCGGCCGCAGCCGTACCCGCACTGGCGAGGGCCATACCGCTTGCGATAGCTGCGGCACCGCCAACCATTCCCACCGTGGTGACGAGCTTGCGTACTGCGGATTGGTTCTGTGTGCTCACGGGGCTGTCTCCTTCAGCAACGAAACTAACGACCGCATTTAAGTTACCGCTGGGGGTTCTAGTCAAACCTTTCCGAGAAAACATTCCCTTGGTCTTTTATCGGCTCTCCGCCGGCGCGACTTTGCAGCTACGCGGCGTTGGCAATTCGGTCAACTACTGAATCGGCAGAGCCCGAGCGGCCGGCGGTGTGGCCGTGAGGCTGCCAGGAGACATACGGCCACCACACAGGGTTTCGTCAACGTCAATTACGCTGGCATGGCGGCTCATCCACCTCTCACCAGGCGGTATGGGCAGAGGGCTGCACAGGGGTCGGTCACGTCCCCGTGCGGGGATGCGGATCGCCAACGCAGGGCCGGCTTCCGTGCCATGGTCCGAGGCCCAACAATTTTGCTGGTCGGGCCCTGTGCTCGAACCATTCCACGCCTCGGGACGCAACCGCACTCACGCCAATCAAGATTGCTGGCACGAGCAACTAGCAAATGGCTGGCGCGCACTTCTTCATGATCGGCGCAGACGCCGTCGGGGCGCGCGCCATTGGCTACTGCGGTGAATGCCTCGCCGAATGTCCGGAAAACCGAAGTTGCTGGCGCCACCCAACGCACAGCGACATGCGATCGCCGCTACGTGGAGTTCCTTTGCGAGTGCAAGTTCAGCCCTCGGACAGGCGTCCAGAACGGCGTGAACTCAACGAAGCGTCGCCAGACCACAAAAGGCCTGTAGCGCTTAGACGCCCGCGGGCTCGAGCTCGCGGATCTCGACGCTGGTGAGCGGGTTGGCGGCGACCATCGGCGCATACAACATCGCGGCGGGCGCGGGCACCGAGTACGCCGTGACGCCACCGGCGCAGTCGGCAACGTAGAGCCGGTCGACGCCCACGGCGACGCAGGACGGCCGGGCGCCCACCGAAATGGTGTCGATGACGGCCAACGTCTCGGTGCTCAGGACCACGACCTGGTCGTAGTCGACGACGTACGCGCGCATGCCGTCCACGGAGAGCGCCAGTTGCATCGGCGCGGTGGCGACCGCCGCACTGGCCATGATCCGGTTCGCCACCAGGTCGACGACGTGCAGCACGCCGCGGTCGTTGATGTCGGAGGTCAGCACGTAGGCGGTGCTGTCCATGCCGATCTGGAGTCCTCGGATGGAGGCACCCAACTCCAGTGAGCGGCGCACCCGCCCGGTCTCGAGGTCGACGACGATGAGTCGGCTGCTTCGCGCATCCGACACCCCCGCGTAGAGCCGGCGACCGGAGGGGTCGACGCTGAGGGCGTCGATGTTCGCGTCCTCGCCCTTGGCGAGGTAGATGGTGCCGACCCGTTCCGCGGTGGTATCGATCACGGAGACGTCGACGCCGCCGTCGCCCGCGCGACCGGCGTAGATGCGCTTGCCGTCGGGGCTGGCTGCCATCGCGCTGACGTTGAAGGACAGTGGGTACGACGCGACGACGGCGCTGGTGCGCACGTCGATGACGGCGACCGCGTCGTAGTTGGCCGAGGCCACGCCGACATGGGCACGGCCAACCGCAGCGACGACGGCAGACGGCTCGCGGGCGGGAACCACGCCGGTCACGGCCAGGTTCCTGGCGTTGAGCATGACGACGTTGTGGTCGCCGTAGGTGGTGACCACCAGCGTGTCGCCATCGGCTGAGATGTCGGCGATGGGGCCGCGACCTACCGTCGCAGCACCCAGCAGGGTGGCGTTCGCGTTTTCCACCGTCACGCTGCGTGCGCGCGCGAATGTATTAGCCATGTTCCTGGGCACCTCCACCGGGGCAATGGCCCGGCACTAGTTCGATGTGTTCGGCGCCCGATGGGGCGCAGTCCCGGTCGAGTCTAGCGACGGAAAATCGGCTCCGAGGGTGGCTTGGAGACGGTTTCCGTTGGGACTGCGGCAACCTCTCAGACACCGCTTATAAAACTCTTCGTTATGCATCCGTTATCTTCGCTGAGCAACGCTAGAATCGCGTTGCACCAGCACTTTCATCGCGAAGGCAAGCGCGATCAGTTATCCGAAACGCACCCCGCAAAGGGTCCGCCCTTACCTTTCCATTCGAAAGTGAGTGCTAAATCACAGGGCGACACGACAGCAAACTTCAAGCTCCTTGCGTCGAAATTGACGCTAGTGACTGCTGTGGCTCCCGTGGCCGCTGTGGCCTGACGCCGCAACCGCGGTCGCGGCCATCGACTTCAGGCGTTGGGCCCTCGGTCACCCGAGGCCGCCGGCTCTGCGGCGAGCAACCCCGTCGGCAGGCCGAGGCGCACCCGTCCACGCACCCGCTCCGCTGCCCGGCCGAACGGAGCCAGCCAAGACGCGCGTCGCTGGTTCTGCGACGTGGGTAGTGGCGGCAATGGGGCAAGGGCCCGCTCGGTGGGCCCGGGGGGAGCCAGCGAGTTCACCTCCGAATACACCTCCCCGCAGGCGTGGCAATGCACCTCGTAGCGCACCACGTCGAGTTCGCCCTCGATGAACGCGTACTTCGCGACCGCGACACAACGAGGACACCGGGCTGAGCCACGCTCCACCACCACGCCCATGCGACCAACTCTCTCTTTCGTTCCGGCGTCATGGATCGACCCGCCGGCCCTTGAGTACCCAATCGCGGCCCGGTAAACATCCTCACCGACCACGAGGTCAATGGTGGAACCAGTGCGGCCGTTCACGCGGCGAACGAAGTATCCCGATATCCGATCGGGGCCGAATCGACACCAGGCAGGGCGCAGAACGGGAATCCTCGCGGCATGAATCGTCTGCGAGTGACGGCTGTGCGCGCGGTGCGTGACGCGCCGCTGACCACGCTCTGGCTGATCGTTCTCTTCGCCACCACGCGGATCCAACGGTCGGCGTCGGCGCGGCAGCGGCGCCGGCTGCTGCACAGGCACTCGACGAACCTGCGTCACCTCGACAGCGAGCCCGCGCGGGTGTTGACGTCGAGCCTGCTGTGGCTGGATGGCCGCCGGTGGTGGCCGTACGTGCCTGCGTACCGGGCGGTCCTGGCATCGGCGGAACGGCGGTTGGGTTCGTGGCGGTGGCTGTTGGTCGGGCTCGCCGCTCACGCCGTCGGGACGTACGTCGGTCAGGCCCATCTTCGGCGCGCCATCAAGTCGGCCAGCGCACCGCGTCGACTCGTCGATGCGCGTGACGTCGGCGTGAGTTACTTCCTGCTCGGCATCCTCGGCACGTTGTCGGGTTACGTCGTGCGCCCATGGCGATCCCGCTTCCAGGCAGCCCTCGTCGCCGGATTGGCGGGCAATGCGCTGGTCAGGCCGACTCACACCGAGGTGGGTCACCTGACCGCCCTTCTCGTCGGGCTGTCGTGTGCGCCCTTCGTGCCGAACCGCGACGAAGCGCCATGGCCCGGTTGGCCCGACGGCACCGGCTAGAGCCAGCAGCTATCGGCCGTAAAGCGCACGACGAGTTGCCGAGGGTGCTGACCAGTGCCTCGCCTGTCGTCAACGTGCGGGAGGCCGGGCGCTAGGCTTAGGTCCGGAATGGCGCTGTCTGGGGGGACACGCCTACGCGTGGGGAAAGGGTGGATTGACGGCCCGTGTCTGGACAATCGCCGCGGTGGCAGGCCACCGCCCGTCTGCTTCGGCGGACCGGTTTCGGCGCCACGGGCCCCCAGATCGACGCGGTCGCCAACCAGGACTGGTCGGCGTACCTCGACACCGTCCTGGCGCTGGATCCCGACCGCGATCCGGGCGCACTCGCAACCCCACGGCCAACTCCGGTGACACCCCCGATGCCGTCCAGCAACCTCCGCGCCGCCCAAATCGAAGCGATCACCCACGAACTCGCCCAACAGATGCACGAGATGACGGCATGGTGGGTGCGACGGATGGCGGCCGTCCAGGAACCCATCCATGAGAAGCTAACCCTGTTGTGGCACAACCACTTCGCAACGTCGGCGCAGAAGGTCCCCGTCGCCGAGTGGATGGGGCTGCAGAACCAGCGGCTCCGCACGCTCAAACTCGGCGACTTCCGGACCCTCGCCCTGACGATGCTCAGCGACGCCGCAATGCTGTATTGGCTCGACGGGGTCAGCAACAGTGCGAAGAGCGCCAACGAGAACCTGTCGCGCGAATTCATGGAGCTCTTCACACTCGGCCACGCCAACGGCTACTCCGAACTCGACGTGCGTGAGGGCGCGAGGGCCCTCACCGGCTGGGGCATCGGACGCGGCGGTCAAACGGCGATGGCGTGGGACCAGCACGACTCGAACGTGAAGACGGTCCTCGGCGTCACGGGCAACCTCGACCACACCGCCTTCTGCGACGCCGTGCTGAGTCAGCCCCAATCCGCGGCGTTCGTTGCTGGAAAGCTGTGGCGGCAACTTGCGTCCGACGAGCCGCCGTCCGCGGCGGCGCTGGGCCGGTTCACCGCTGCGTACGGTCCGGGCAGGGACCTGAAGGCGCTGACGAAGGCCATCCTGCTGGATCCCGAGTTCACCGCGCGTGCCGGCACCGTCGTGTGCGCCCCCATCGAGTGGACGGTCGGCGTCATCCGGGCCCTCAAAGTGCCGCTCGACGACCAACACCTGGTCGACGCGATCCTGGTGGCGCTGACCGTGATGCGGCAGCGACCCTTCTATCCGCCCGACGTCGACGGTTGGCCATACGGGCGGGCGTGGCTCTCCACGACCAGCACCACCGCCCGCGTGTGGGCGGCCGACAAGTTCTCGACGTTGGGTGACCTGTCGACCGTCGCGGACGCCGCCAAGGGTGACCGCATCGACGCCACCGGCTATCTCATCGGCATCGGCGCGTGGACCGACCGCACCGCGGCCGCGCTCAAGGAATTGGTCGACGACCCACAACGACTCGTCGCAGCCGCCGTCAACTCCCCCGAATACCTGACGGTGTAGGGGATTCGACATGGCAGAGTTCAACCGCCGCAAGTTCCTGATCGCCGGAGCCGGCGTCGGGGCGGCCGGATTGCTGTCCGGCGTCGTCGCGGTCACCCTGCCCGACATGCTGGACGCGGCGCGTGACCGGCCATTGCCGGAAGACGCCGGCATCCTCGTCATCGTCACGCTCTACGGCGGCAACGACGGCATCAACACCGTCATCCCCTACACCAACAACGCCTACCACGACTCCCGGCCGGACCTGGCCTACGCGGAACACGAGGTCCTGCCGCTCGACGGGCAACTCGCGCTGAACCCCGCACTCAAGGGGCTGGCCGGGATGTGGAAGAACCGTCGGCTGGCCATCGTGCGGGGAGTCGGTTACCCGAAGCCCGATCGCAGCCACTTCCGTTCGATGGACATCTGGCAGACCGCCTCCCCGAAGGATCCGGTGTCGACCGGTTGGATCGGCCGGTGGCTGGACGCCGGCGGTGACGATCCGTTGCGCGCACTGAACATCGGTGCGGTACTGCCACTCATGTCGATCGGCGAAAAGCAGGTCGCCTCAGCGCTTTCCGAGAACATCCCGCGCATTCCCGGCGGGGTTGCGACGACACTTGCCGCGTTGAGCGAAGACGATCCGCATGACACGGCCGCCATGTCCGCGGTCCGCGACACGTATCGCGCGGGCATGATCACCGAGCCGGAATTCGGCAGGGTGGTCAAGGGCATCGACCCCACCGCGGCGTCGAGCGGTCCCGACGAGGATTCCCTGCAGGCGCAGCTCGATCTGGTGGCCCGCTGCGTGCGGGCCGGGGTGCCGACGCGCGTGTACATGGTGTCGCTTGGCGGATTCGACACGCACGCCGACGAGCGCGGTACCCAGGAGGAGCTGCTCAGGGAGCTCGACGAAGCCCTCACCCCGTTCCTCCGCCAGATGCGCACCAACACCCATGGCCGCAACCTCGTCGTGATGGCGTACTCGGAGTTCGGGCGACGCGTCGCGGCCAATGCGTCGCAAGGCACCGACCACGGCGCCGCCGGCCCCGTCTTCATCGCAGGCGGGCCCGTCAAGGGTGGCTTCTACGGCGACGAGCCGAGCCTGACCGACCTGAACGACGGCGACCTGAAGGTCACCACCGACTTCCGCGACATCTATCACGAACTCCTCAGCCACACCCTCGACTCGGATCCCACGCCCTCAATCGGTCCCGGACGTCGCGACCTCGGATTCCTCTGAGCCACGCGGCCGATCGATTCGCGTCGCCCAAGAGATTCCGTGGGCAGCCGCGGTGTGGGAGCATCTGCGCATGAACCCGCAGGACGACCCCGAGGCGCGCATCCGAGATCTCGAGCGTCCACTCACCGACATGGCCCGCACGTCCGAGTTGGGGGCGGGCCAGTACGGCGGTGACTACGTCAACACATCACCGACACCGCCGCCTCCGCCGGGGTATTACGGGCCGCCCACCCAGTTCCAAACCGCCCCATATCAAGCCGCGCCCTATCAAGGCGCGCCGCGGTCATCGGGCGGCTTCGCGTGGTGGTGGTTGGTGGTGGCGGCATTGGCCATCGGCGGAGTGGTCATCGGTGTCGGCATGGTGGTGCTCGACGCGAGCGTCTTCTCCACCGGCGACTCGACGTCGAGCAGTGCACGTGACCGTCCGAAGGTCTCCGGCGGTGGCGGAACGCTGACGAACGCCCCGTCCAGCCGACCCGACGTGCCCATCGTCGTGCCCACCGTCGAGGTGCCCACCGACGAGCCCTCGGTGACCGTGCTGGCACCCGGTGAACCCCTCAACATCGGCGGCATGGGTGAGCACAAGACGGTCGCCTGCAACGAGAGCCTCGTCAGCGTCAGCGGCCTGCAGAACGTCATCACGATCACCGGACACTGCACGAGCCTCTCCGTGTCCGGCATGAACAACGAAGTCGTCATCGACGGCGCCGACGCCATCGCGGCCTCCGGTTTCGACAACCGGATCACCTACCACTCGGGTGACCCCGAAGTCACGACGTCCGGCGGAGGGAACGTCGTCGAACAAGGTTGACCGCCGACGAAAGTGACTCGCCAGCAGGCCTTCTCGCGTCCGATTCTGCTGCGCGCGACCACGCGATCACCATTGCGGCGCCCACGATCGCAAGTCCGCCGCAGGCCTGCCCCAGCGAGACGGGCTCGCCGAGGACGACGGCGGCGAGCACGACGGTGGACACCGCTTCGAGCGTCATGACGACTGCGGTCTGGCTGGCGCCGATGCGTCCCAGTGCGGCGAAGGTCAGACTGAAGGCCACCGCCGTCGCCACACCGTATGCGGCGATCTGCAGGAGATGGCCGGACGGAAACTCGAGGCTGCGCATGACGGTGCCACGCATCCCCGACGAACCGGCGGCGCCGACCGCCACCCAACACGCGGCCGTCATCGGATCGCTTCGCCTGCTGAATTCCTTGCCGACGACGAGATACAGCCCGTACGCGGCGGCGGCCGCCAATGCCAGCACCACTCCCAACGTGGAGATGGACACGTCGCCGCCGGCGACGATCACCAACGCGGTGCCGACCGTTGACAGGACGAGGGCCTGGACCAACGAGCCGGTCAGCCGAATCCTCTTGCGGGACAACTCGATCAGCACGACGATCGCGGGGTAGGCATAGAACAGCATGATGCAGGCACCGGCCGTGCCGTGCTGCATCGACAAGTAGAACAGCGTCGACTCGGCCGCGTATCCGACGGCCCCGAGAAGAACGATGGGCAGCAGTTCTCCCGGCAGCGGCCGGACCGCCACCCCGCGGATCCACAGTCCGGCTGCCAGGACGACGGCGGCGACGGCGAAGCGGGTGGCCAGCGCGGTGGCCGAGTCGACGCCGGCGCCGGCCAGCGCGCGCCCGATCACCGTTGCCACGCCGTAGGCGACCGCACCGGCAGCGGCCAGTCCGACGCCGATGACGCCGGTTCGCGTGTCAGCAGACATCGAACACGTCATCCACCGCGGCGGCGAACCGCATCCGTTCGTCGCCCCGCGGCGCGACGATCCGAATCGCGTCGGGCTCGACACCGTGTGCCGCACCGAGCACCCGAATCCCGATCCCCCTGCGACACAACGCGTCCGCGATCTCACTCGAGCGCTCGCAGAATGCGTACTGGAAGTGCACGTTGGCATTGGCGTGCAGATCCACGCCGTCGATGCCCGCCAGCAGTTCGGCGAGCCAGGCGCTGTCGTCGAGCATCCGGCGGCGGGAGTCGTCGGCCCAGTCCACGTCGCGCATAGCCGCGCAGGCGACCCGCGCGTCGACGCCGGACAGCCCCCAGTTCTCCTGCACGCCGAACAGTCGCTGCAGAAGCCGGGCGTTCGGAGCCCACGCGATTCCGGTCCGCGTCGCGGCGATGCCGTAGAACTTCGTGGTCGACTGCAGCACGACGATGTTCGGCGCATCACAACCGATGACCGAGCGGGCAACGGGATTCGGCGTGAAACCGACGTACGACTCGTCGACCACCAGAACCGAATCCGGGTGCGCGGCCGCGACCGCCACCAGATCGTTCGGATCCAGATGCGTGCCGGTCGGATTGTGCGGATTGGAGATGATCACCACGCCCCCGTCGGCAAGCGCGGCGTCGATCTGCTCGACCGAGGGAATCTGCTCCCCCGCGACGCTGAAGCCCCGCCCCGGGAACGCCTTCAGGTAGTCGGTGTACGCGGGAACCGGAACCCGCACCGTGCGGTGGTCCAGCTCGCGGCCCATCGCCCAAATGAATTCGCTTGCACCGCGTCCGGCGATCATCGCGCCGTACCGAACGCCGGTGGCCCAGCGGTAGACGTCGATCATTTGATCCGCCGCGTCATAGGGATGCAGCACGATGTCCGGCGGCTGAATCGCCCGCAGGGCCGCAACGGCGGCAGGCGCAGGACCGTAGCGGTTGACGCAGGTGCTCAGGTCCATGTCGACCCCGCGGCTGGGGTCGCCGCCCTGGGCTCCGAAGTCGGTCGTGGGTGCGGGTTCGGCAATCAGCGTGGTCATCGGCATTCCTCGGCAGTCGGGGGTGCTTGCATGCCGAGTCAAGACCGATGATCACGTCGCCTCACGCGTAGTTCGCTACCCGCATTTCACTTTCGCGTTACGCAGTCCCCGCCCATGGGACGCCAAATATTCACTTCGCGCCCGCCCGCGATCTCCAGCTGATCTCCACACAACCTCCATGCAACGAGACCCCTGTGAGCTGCACGATTCATGCATGTCAAGAACACCTTCGAAAGCAGCGGCCAGGCGTGCCGCATCGTTCACCCCCGTTGCGGCAGCCGCCGCCACCATCGGACTGCTGGTTCTGCCTGCCGCGCCGGCCAGTGCAGAGTCGGCCATCGTCACCATCGGTCAGCTCGAGGCCTCTGGCTTCGACGTGAAGCTCGACCGCATCGGTAGCGCGCCGCTGAACCAATGCGTGGTCACGAACGTTCGCAACCCCCAGGAGCGCACGGAACTCGTCCGGGTGGACGGCCGCGGCGACCGCGACCGCGTGATCCCGGTCGTCGTCAGCCGGACCATCACGGTCTCTCTGGATTGCTCCCACCGCTAGCGGCAAAGCATCTGTTTCCCCCGGTCGCTTCGCTCGCCCCCCACGGATCGAGACCCCCGTCGCGCGAACATTAAGGATTGATGAGACGATCCAGACATGGATGACGACGCGGGGGCGGCTCAGGCGCGAGCGCTGCTTCGAGAGTTGTACGACCACGTTGCTGCCATCTCCGACAAGCTCGAGGCCGCGGAGCGCGGTGACCATCGCACCTCGGTGCGTGGCGCGGCTCGCGACCGTCGCCATCGGCTGGGGCTGCGCCGGGAACTCTACGAGGCACACCGACTCATCGACGGCCTCCATCGCCGATACCCCGAAACCGTTCCCAGCGGCCGTGGGGTCCGCGGCCGCCCGGTGTTGTCAGCCCGCTGACGGCCGCTTAGTCCGTTTCGGCCAGCGCCAGGGCATCGGGCACGACCCTCAACCGCAGCGCCGCCGCGGTGGCTGGTCCCACGACGCCGTCGACCTTCAGTCCGCGGGTGCGTCGCTGGAATTCCCTGACCGCGGCTTCGGTTGCCGGTCCGAACTGTCCGTCGATCACCAAGTCGCCGGCGTATTGCGGGTACACCGTCTTGAGCTGCCGTTGGAGTTCGGCGACCTGCGGCCCCTGGGAGCCGCGGTACAGCAGGATGCCGGCGTACTGGCCGATCGGGACCGGCGGTCTCGGTGTCGGCGCCGGGTCGGGGACGGTGCCGATGCGGGCCTGGATGTCGCGGCGCAGGACGTCCATGTCGATGGCGCCCGGATCCCACTTCCCTTGGGCGCGGCCGCTGTATTCCTTGTGACCGATCGTGCGGGCGGAGCTTTGTGCGAGGCGACGGTTGATCGCGGCGCAGCAGCGAACGAGCGCGTCGTACTGGGCGTCGGGCCAATTCGTTCGGTGTGGCGCATTCGGGCTGGTGCCGCTGTTGGCGCACTCGATGCCGATCATGTGCCAGTTGCCCATGTTGGTCGGCAGCCACGGATACATGCCGACGCCGGCGTGCCAGGCGACTCCAAGTGCCACGACGGTCACGGTGCCGTCGCGCGCGATGTGCAGCTGCGCCAACGGGCCTGCGAGGTCGGGGCGGCCGGTGGCGATCGAGGCGGCGCTGGCGTTGTCGGATCCGGTGTGATGCACCATCACTCCTCGGATGTCCTTGAAATCCCCGTGACCACGTTCGCGCCAGCCCGGATATTCGACGAGATGAACGCCCTCGGCACGCAGAACGTCCGCCAGCCACACCGGGTCGCCGGTCCATGGTCCGGTCTGCGGCACTTCGACGCTCCTATCGAGTGAGTATGACTTCGAGTGTAGTGCGCCGCTCCGACATTCATCTCCTGCCAGGAGGGCCGTCGTCGCGGTGAGATCATCTGCCTCACACCATGTTTGCTTGCATTCCGGATTTTCGGAAGGTGTGCAGGTGCGCGTGTGTTCGCGCGAGCTGCTTTCGGTCGCCGAAAAAGTGCGGGAATCTGGGCGGCTGGTCACTCCTAGCACGTGAACGTAGCCCATCGGAGGCCGCGACACCCAGAGGAGATACCCATGACCACCAACGACGTCCTGCCCCGGTCCACCCGCTGGCGCCAACTCGTCGGCGCCGGGCTGTTGGCCGCCACGGCCGCCGGCGGACTTGCGGTCGGAACCGCGGCGATCACCAACGCCGACACCAAGACTCAGACCGAGGCGTACCGGGACTGCGTTACGCGTGCCACCCCCGACACCCAGATCGTGTGTTGCATCGCGTCGGGCGGACAGGTCAGCACCTGGCCCGACGGTAGCTACATGGGTTGCGTGACGCGAAACGTCGAATCGAACCCTCCCCCGCGGTCGAACCCATCCGGTTCCACCCCGAAGCCAGGAACGGTGGTCAACCGCGCACCAACCGGCGCGTCTCTGGCCTCGCCGTAACCCGTTGCGGGTGCCCGGTGTTCGGGCTAGCTGTGCCGTAGCCGGGCGATGATGCCGTCGAGGTCGCGCACGAACATGTTGGGCCGGAAGATGTGGCCGCCGGGCTCCTCGTGCGCCTCGTGTGGGATGCCTGCGGTGGTGAGGCGTTGGCGAAACTCCCGCTGGCCGGCAAGCACCTGGGTCTCCTGCACACTGTCGAACCAGTTGACCGGGTCCGGACTGGTGCCTGCCACCAGGAAGATCCGCTTGTTCCGGTAGCTCTCGATGCGCTCGACGGGGTTGTCGGAACTGACCCTGAACTCATCCCACGGCACGCCGTAGACCGTGGCGCCGCCCAATTCCACGACGGCCGAACTCAAGTTCGCCCAATGCACGACGAGGCCGCCGTCGCGTCGCAGACTTGCCGGACCGGAATGGCTGCTCACCGACGCGAAGTGGCCGTAGTACTTCGCCGCGTACTTCAGCGCGCCGAACCCGCCCATCGAAAACCCGGACACCGCACGGCCGTCGTACTCGGCGAACGTCCGGAAGTTCGCCTCGATCCAGGGGATCAGCTGGGCGATGTGGAAGGTCTCCCAATTCCGCGGGCCGACGAACGATCCGACGGGATTGGAGTACCAGCCCGCCTGACCACCATCTGGCATGACGACGATGATCGGCTTGCCGGCGGTCAGTTGTCGGATGCCGAGAAAGTCGAACTGGCGGAAGTCCGCGGCACCGCCGTGCAACATGTAGAGGACGGGATAGGTGCGTCCGCTGGTGCGGTAGTCGTCGGGAAGCAGGACGTTGACGCCGGGGTTCCAGCCGATGGCGCTGGTCTGAAATCGGTAGTACCACAGGCGAGGATCGTTCTCGTTGCGGTCGACGATGGTCAGCCCGAACCCGTCGCTGCGACCGAGGTATGCGACGAGTTCTTGCCCGGGGTTGATGGCGGCGGGATCCGTGATGCCGTTGACGGCGGCGAGCTGTGGATAGAGCGAGGCGTCGCCATAGAAGCGCGACGCCACCGCCGACAGCGTGTCTCCCGCGACGACGGTGTATCGGGTGGCGTCCGGAATGATCAGACGCTGGCCCGCATGGATGGTGTTGGGATCGGAAATTCCATTGGCCGCGGCGATCAGGCGATCGAGTTCGGCGCCGCCCTGGAAGCGCAATGCCAACGCAGACAGCGTGTCCCCCGCGGCAACCGTGTATCGGGTGAAGTCGGGAAGTATCAACCGTTGACCGACGTCGATGTCCCCCGGATCGGCGATGCCGCTGGCCGTGGCGATCAGCCGATACAGTTCCGCATCACCGTAGAAGCGCAATGCCAATTGCCACAGCGTTTCCCCCGCGACGACCGTATGTGTTCTGACCATTCGTTCACCCCTTCGGTTGCGATTGCCCGATCTCCATCTTGCGCGCAGACGCGTGAGTGGTGGCGGGCTGCCACTGAACCGGACGGTCAGGTAGAGATGGCCGGAAGTCGTTGCCATCCTTGGCAGATCGCGGAGCCTCACTGAAGCACCGGTGTGCTCGTCGGCGTGGAATCGAGCGTAGTACTCGGCCCCGACTTCGTGGGTGGGGTCCGATCAACTCCCAGGCGGATGCCCAGTTTGTCCACCTACGCGACGGCTGGCTGGTCTATGGTGAGCCGGTGGACGGGACGCCGTTCGGTCGTTACCAGCTGATCGACCTGCTTGGCCGCGGCGGGATGGGCGAGGTGTGGCGCGCCCACGACACCACCATCGATCGCGTAGTGGCGCTGAAGATGCTGCTGCCCCATTACGCACGGGACCCCGACTTCGAGAAGCGGTTCCGCCGCGAAGCCCGCGCCGCGGCAGGGCTGAGCGACCCCCATGTCGTACCGATCTATGACGTCGGCGAAATCGAGGGTCGCCTCTTCGTCACCATGCGCCTGATCAACGGCGTCGACCTTCAAACGCTGTTGAACAATGGCCCACTCGAACCGCACCGCGCGGTGCGCATCATCGAGCAGATCGCGGGGGCGCTGCACAACGCCCACCAGGCGGGTCTGGTGCACCGCGACGTCAAACCGTCCAACATCCTGCTCACCCCCGACGACTTCGCCTACCTCATCGACTTCGGCATCGCCCGCGCCGCAGGCGACACCGCGTTGACGTCGGCCAACACCACCATCGGAACGTGGGCCTACATGGCCCCCGAACGCTTCAGCACCGGGGAGGTCCAACCCAGCTCCGACGTCTACGCCCTGGCGTGCGTGCTCTACCAGTGCCTGACCGGCCATCCCCCGTTTCCCGGTGAGGCACTGGAGCAGGTCGCGGTGGGCCACATGGTCACCCCACCGCCCAAACCATCCGACGAACACGACACGGTCCCCACCGCGATGGACGACGTGATCGCCACCGGCCTTGCCAAGAAACCCAACGAGCGCTACCCGAACGCCATCGAGATGGCCGCCGCCGCACGACGGGCCATCACCGGCCAAACGAGCGAGATCCCGCCGGCCGCACCGGTTCCGCCGTACCCGGCATACGCCCAACCATGGGAATCCAGCGGCGAGTCGCCCACTGCACCCGCACGCTTTGGTGCGCCGCCACCCGCGGGAAGCCGCCGTCGCCGCGTACTTTTTGGGGCGCTGGCCGGCGTCGTGCTGCTGATCGCAGGTGGCGTCGTCGCCGCCGTGACGCTCACCCGGGACGACGATCCCGCCGTTGCCGAGCCACCTAGTGCATTGCCCACGACGCGCAATCCCGGTCCTCCGCCGAACACCGGGCCCTTCACCGGGGTCTATCGGGCCAACTTCGGCCCGATCACCCACCTCAACGACGTTCCAGGCCCGGATACGACGAAGCCAACCGACACGTACGCCGTCCGCTCGGCGTGCCGGCCCACGGGCTGTGTGGCGACCGCGTCACGCCTCAGCGGTTCGACCGCATTTGCCTCGCCGATGGTGTTCGACGAGATCGGTGGGAGCTGGTTGGTGGTGGGTATCGGCTCCGTTGAGTGCCAGAGCGATCCGGCCGCCGAAAGCTGGCAGGTGCTCACGCTTCAGCCGCGTCCCGACGGCACCCTCAGCGGTGCGTACACCGCCACCACCAGCAACGACTGCGTGAGCAAACGCACCGTAACCTTCACCCGCACGGGAGACGTCGACGTCGAGAGCCTGCCCGACCCGGTCGCCCTGCCACCACGCGTGGTGTCGCCGGCCGAGGCGCTGCACGGCAGCTACCACCAGACGCGAACCTTCCCCACGATGGGGCAACGACAGCAGACGGACTTTCAAGTGCGGACGGACTGTCTGCGTACCGGCGACCGGTGCATGAGCTTCTTTCACGGTGCTGCGGGTGAGGTGGAACCGCTGGTCTTCGGGGACGGTATCTGGACCACGAATACCGAGCACGACAATGCGTGCCGGGGCGGCACGATGCACGTGAAGAAGAGCGGGCAGTATCCGCTGCCTCAGCCACTGCAGAATCCGATCACGCTGCTCACCGGACACGGCCGACAGGATCAGACGCAACCATGTGCGACGTCGGTCGAGTTCGACGAAACATTCACGCGCACCGGAGATTAGCGCTCAACAAGGGAGGGAGCGCAGCCGACACTGGACAGGTTGAACTGCGGCAACAACCCCATCACGCCCACAGACGGTGCCGTGGTCGTTATCGTGAGCCGGTGGAGGGGACGCCTTTTGGCCGCTACCAGCTGATCGAGCTGCTGGGTCGCGGTGGTATGGGCGAGGTGTGGCGTGCCCATGACACGTCCATCGGCCGGACCGTCGCGCTGAAGATGCTGCTTCCACACTTCTCCCAGGACCCCGAGTTCGAGCAGCGGTTCCGCCGCGAAGCCCGCGCCGCGGCACGCCTCGACGATCCCCACGTCGTGCCGATCTATGACGTCGGGGAGATCGACGGCCGCCTGTTCGTCACCATGCAGCTGATCGACGGCCAGGAACTGCAAACCGTGTTGGACGCCGGGGCGTTGGACGTCGAGCGCGCGGTGCACGTCATCGAGCAGATCGCGTCGGCGTTGCACAGCGCCCATCGGGTGGGCCTGGTGCACCGCGACGTCAAACCGTCCAACATCCTGCTCGCCGCCAACGACTTCGCTTACCTCATCGACTTCGGCATCGCCCGCGCCGCCGGTGACACCGCGTTGACGTCGGCCAGCACCACCATCGGAACGTGGGCCTACATGGCGCCCGAGCGCTTCAACGCCGGGGAGATTCAGCCGAGTTCGGACGTCTACGCGTTGGCCTGTGTGCTGTATCAGTGCCTGACTGGCGAACTGCCGTTCCCGGGCAGCACGTTCGAACAGGTCGCGGTTGGACACATGGTCACCCCACCGCCGAAACCGTCCGAGGAGAACGCCGCGGTCCCCACCGCGATGGACGAGGTGATCGCCACCGGACTTGCCAAGAAACCCAGTGAGCGCTATCCCAGCACCGTCGAGTTGGCCGCCGCCGCACGACGCGCCGTCACCGAGCCCAGCCGCCAAATGCCTTCGCCATCAACCGATCCCGCCCACACCCAGCCGTGGCATTCCAGCAGCGAGTCACCCACCGCGCCCGCGCGCCTTGGCGCGATCCCACCGCCGCAGGCAAGGAAGCCGCCGGGACGGCGTCGCGGTGTCGTGCTCGGCGCCCTAGTGGGTGTCGTCCTGTTGATCGCCGCCGGCGTCGTTGCGGCCGTTACTCTCGGGGGCGACGACGAGCGGGGCGCTGCCGCGCCGTCCGCTGTTGCGCCGCCCACTAGCGCTGGCCCGGAACCCAATACGGGCCCCTTCACCGGTGTCTATCGCGCCGACTTCGGCGCAGCCACCGCACTCAACGGCGCGCAGGTGCCCGGTACGTCACCGTCGACCGGCACGTACGCGGTGCGCTCGGTGTGCGACTCCGGCGGGTGCGTGGCGACCGCGTCGAAGATGAAGGGCGAAGAGGCCTTCGCAGCGACGATGGTGTTCGACGAGGTGGGCGAACAATGGTTGTCCGTCGTCGTCGCTCCCGGACAGTGCAAGGGCGCGCAGACCGAGACCTGGCAGGTGTTCAGGGTGCAACCGCGTCCCGACGGCGGTCTGACCGGTGAATACACCAGGACCACCGGCGACCAGTGCGCGGAGAAGCGGACCGTGACTTTCACCCGCACCGGCGATCTCGACCTCGACGCCGATTTCTACACCCCGGCGGATCCGGCCGGCCTCCCACCGCGGGTGGTGTCGCCCGCCGAAGCGCTGCGCGGCCGCTATCACGTCACGCGAACGTTCACGATGAAGGGCCTCCCGGTACTGCAGGCGGACGCACCCGTCGTCACCGACTGCTTGCGCACCGGAGATCGGTGCATGAGCTACTTCGCCATCTCGGCGGGCGACCTCCCCCTGGTATTCGACGGCGGGAAGTGGGCGTGGACCGACCGCACGGAAGGCCCATGCCCGAACGGCGATCTGTCGACGCTGAAGGCCGACGCCCAATTCCCGCTGCCGCAGCCCCCGCAGAATCCGATCGCGCAGCTCAGCGGGCGCGGCACGTGGGTGCAGACCGGGAGCTGCGCGATCGACTTGCAGTTCGACGAAACCTTTACGCGCACGGGCGATTAACGCGCGATGCCTGGTTTGCGCAAACCGGCCACCCGTGTTCGCCAAGAATGTGCCAAGAAGTTCGCTGCAACCTTCCCGTGAGCGGCCGCTACGGCTGCAATGGAAGGAAGCGAAATGACCACGAGCATGAAGCTGACAGGCAAGACCCTCCTTGCGGGCGGATTCGCGCTGGCCGCATTGGGCTTGGCGTCGGGCACCGCCCAAGCCTTCAATCCGCAGCCGGAACCACCCACCAAGCCGAGCTCGGTCATCGGCAACCCGGTGCAGGAGCGATCGATCATCGCCGTCCATCCGCAGCAGGAGCGGCCTCCCCAGATCTCGATTCAAGGTGGCCCATGACGACACGCGCGCCGAACGAGCCGTAGAGGTTGCCGGAAAGTGATCTTGAACCCATAATCAGCCGGTGATCCGATCGGCGCGTGGCGCGCGCGTTCTCGTCGTTGCCCTCGTGACCGCCCTTCCGTTGCTGTCGATCCCGGTCGCGGTCGCGGACCCGCCGCAAGGCGCGCACATCACCGGCATCGAGCACGTCAACGACCGGTGGGACAAGGTCTCGGTGTACTCCCCGGCGATGGACAAGGTCGTTGTCAACGACGTCCTCAAGGCGCCCAAGTCCGGTGCGCCGGTGTTCTACCTGTTGCCCGGAATCGACGGTGGCGACAACCTCGACCCGGGCGGGGACTTCGCACCGGGCACCAAGAGCTGGTTCGGGTTCACCGATCTGCAGGGCTTCTTCGGGAACAAGAACGTCAACGTCGTCTCACCACTCGGTGGCCAGTTCAGCTGGTACACCGACTGGGTCAACGACCGCAGCAAGCAGTACCAGACCTACATGACGCGGGAGCTGCCGCCGCTGATCAACGCGCAGTACAAGACCAATGGCCGCAACGCCGTCGCCGGGCTGTCCAGCACGGGCGGCACCGCCGTCGACTACGCCATTCAGGCGCCGGGTCTGTACAAGGCCGTCGGCTCCTACAGCGGGTTCCTGACCCCGGCCTCGGGCGCGCAGAACATCTCGCTCACCCTCGGCAGCGGTGGCGCAAACGCAGCCGACATGTGGGGTCCGCCAGGCGACCCGTTGTGGGCGGCGCACGATCCGACGCTGAACGTCGCAAGACTCAAGGGCGTCGCCGTCTACGCCGCAGCCTCGGGCGGTGGGCAGGGCGCCGTGGACAAGCTGCCGCCCGGCGCGAACAACTTCACCGGCGGGTTCATCGAGGGCATCGTCGCCGACAGTACGAGGCAGTTCGCCGATGCGGCGGCGGCCGCCGGGGTGCCGGTCACCTACGTCGTCCGACCCGAGGGCTCGCACTCGTGGGGCCTGTTCGAGTCGGAGATGCAGGAGTCCTGGAACACCACCATCGGGCGCGCGCTCGGCGTGTAGCCGACGGGGCCTGAGCACCCCGAGTTCTCCCAAGAATCCGCCAAGCGGTTCGGCGCAATCTTTCGTCACCGGCCAATCAGGGCCGCAGAGCGAAAGGAGCCGATCATGAAAACGAACGTCGCGATTCGCGAGTCTTCACTTCCGACAACGCAGGCGCGGGCGCGGCAGATGACCGGCCTCTACGCCCTGAAGCCGTGGTTCACCGGCCGGTTGACGCCGATCGTCGACGCCGCCGTGGCACACCGGATCTCGCCCGACGTGTTCACCGCCGCCGGAGTCGTGGCAGCAGCCGCGGCCGGTGTCGCCATCGCGTTCGGGTACTGGCCGCTGGCGATTCTCTTCCTCGTCCTGCGACTGGCCGGCGCCAACCTCGACGGCGCGGTTGCCCGTGCCCGCGGCGTGAGCCGGCCGTGGGGGTTCGTCGTCAACGAGATCGGTGACCGCTCCTCGGACCTGCTGGCCTTCGCCGGTCTGGCCGTGTGGGCGGCCAAGCAGAGCGGCCCGGGACTGCACTGGCTGTCCTGGCCCGTGCTGCAAGTCCTGCTGGCCGCGCTCGCCGCGACGCTGCCCACGTTCGCATCGCTGGCCGCCGCGGCGGCCGGTGCGACGCGACGCAACGGTGGCCCGCTCGGCAAGACCGAACGTTGCCTCTTCGTCGCGCTGGCGACCGCAATTCCGGTCATCATGCCGCTGCTGTTGATGCAGATCGTCAACGGCTCGCTGATCACCACCGTGCTGCGCCTCCGTGCCGCCCGGCGCGAGTTGGCCGCCCATCAGGAGCCGCAACCCGACGCGACGGTCGTGCAGTTGGCCGACACCCTGCCCTTGCGGGCGGTGGCGGCATGATCACCAACCGAATCTCGAGCGTGCTGCGGCACTGGATGTGGCGGATCGTCTCCGCCGTGTCGGGCGGGCTCACCGTGACCGGACAGTGGAACGTCAAGGGCGGCTGCATCGTCGTGGCCAACCACTCCTCCCACGCCGACACCGCGGTGCTACTGGCCGCACTTCCGCCGGCGGCCAAGCCCGTGTTCGTCGCGGCCGCCGACTACTGGTTCGACGTGCCGGTGCGCCGCTTCATCGCCAGCTCGCTGGCCGGCGTACTGCCGGTGCGACGGACCGGCGGCGGCAACTTCGAAGCGATGCTCGCCGCGGCCCGTCCCGCGCTGGAGGCCGGACGCACCGTCGTCATCTACCCGGAAGGGACCCGCTCGACCGACGGCAACCTCGCGGAATTCCGTTCCGGCGCCCTGCGGTTGGCCCGGGAATGCGGTGTGCCGGTCGTCCCGATCGCGTTGACCGGAACAGCCGACGTGCTGCCCAAGGGCGGTCGCTGGTCTCCCGCCCCGATGCAGGTCCGCATCGGCGCACCCATCGACGCGAACGACGTCTCGGCGCCGCAGCTGCGGGAGCAGGTCGTGGCTCTGAAGGAAGGCCTCCGCCGGGCCGCCGTCGACCGGTACGCGCTCGCGGCTTAGTGACTTTGGATGCGGAGCTTCCACCGCACGAAGCCGGCGTAGAACACCGAGAGGACGGCGAGCATGACGATGTCGAAGAGCCACGCCGAGGAGGTGTGCCGCCAATGCGAATCCTTGGCGATCACCCGGACCGTATTGGTCAGATCGGCGGTCGACGCCGTGGCCGCCAAGCCCCACCGCGCCGGGGTGAGCCAGGAGATCGGGTCGAGAGCCCGGTCGGTCACGGGAATCATGCCGCCGGCGAGCACGATTTGCACCACGAGCGCCACCACCGTCAGCGGAAGGACTTGATTGCCGTTGTGCGCCAACGCCGATAGCAAGAGGCCGACGACGGCAGACGCCACACACGTCGCCGCGATGCCAATGAACAGTTCGACGGTCGGGCTGCCCAGCGTCGTCGCGCCGCCCGGCGCACCCTTGCCGATCGTCACGATGCCGACCAGGACGGCCGACTGCACCACCGCGATCGCGCCGAACACCGCGATCTTGGCCGCGAGGTACGCCGAGGCCGACAGCCCCACTGCTTGCTCGCGACGGAAGATGGCGCGCTCGTTCACCAAGGCACGAACGGTCAGCGCGGTCCCCATGAAGAACGCACCGAAGTTCATCAAGACCAGGATCTGCTTCGCCTCGTTCGGCGCCGGACCATCGAAGACGGTCTTTCCGAAACCGGCGTCGCCGGCAACGGTGAGCGGCAGGAGGCCGACGAGGAACGGCAACACGATCAGGAACCAAAAGTAACCGCGGTCGGCGACGAGCAGCCGCAGCTGTCGACGCGCAAGGGTCGAGAACTGGCGCCAAAGGTTGGCCCGCACAGCGGTTTCCGATGTGGCGAGCTGCTCGGGGATGCGCTCGGTCGGCGGCTCGTCGACGCGGCCCGCGCGCTCGAGGAATCGCCGCCGGGCCGCATCGGGATCCGCGGTGACGTCGGTGAAGATGTCGGCCCAGTCGGCGGTGCCCATCGCCGGTGCGAGCTCGCCGGGCGGTCCGCAGAAGGCGGTCTTGCCGCCCGGGCCGAGCAACAGCACCTGGTCGCAGACGTCCAGATAGGCCAGCGAATGGGTCACGACCACCACGACGCGGCCCGCGTCGGCGAGCTGGCGCAGCATCCTCATCACCAACTGGTCCAGCGCCGGGTCCAGTCCGGTCGTTGGCTCGTCGAGCACCAGAAGCGAAGGACCGGTCAACAACTCCAGCGCGACCGACGCCCGCTTGCGCTGCCCACCGGACAACTTGTCGATGCGGGTGTCGGCGTGCGGCGTCAACTCGAGTTCCTCGAGTGCCTGCGCGACGGCGCGCCGCCGGTCGTCCTCGGTGGTGTCTGGCGGCATTCGCAGTTCCGCCGCGTAGCCCAGTGCCTGGTTGGTCGTCAGCTGACGGTGCACGACGTCGTCCTGGGGAACCATGCCGATTCGCGTGCGCATCGACGCGTATTCGGCGTGGACGTCGTGCGCTTCGAACAGCACCGCGCCGCTGTCCGGCCGCGTGCCGCCCGTGAGCACCTTCACCAAGGTGGACTTGCCCGAACCCGACGGTCCGATCACCGCGGTCAGCGTGGCCGGTTTGGCGGAGAACGAAACACGGTCCAGCAGAGTGCGATTGCCGTCGATGGTCAGGCTGACGTCGCACACGTCGAGCCCGCCGGCCTTGTCGGCAGATTCGACGCGACGGACGAGATTGCCGTCTTCGAAGACGAAGTCGACGTTGCCGATCGTCACGACGTCGTCCGCCTTCAGCGCCGCGTCCTTGACCCGGTGGCCGTTGACGAAGGTGCCGTTGGCGCTGTCGGCGTCCAGGATTCGCATCCCTTCCGGCGTCGGCGTCAACGTCGCGTGGTGGCCCGAGGCCAGCACGTCGGGGATGACGACGTCGTTGTCGGATGCGCGGCCGATGGAGGTCGATCCCGGCGGCACTAGCCAGGAGGCGCGCCGCACCGTCGTGGCGACAGTCGACGGGTCAGTCGGGCTATCGGTCTCCTTCATCCGCGTCGTCGGCTGATCGTCCGGTGCCTGGGCGAGTTCGAATGTCAGCCGCGGCCCGTCGGGGTCGCCGACGTGGATGGTCACCTCGTCGCGAATGTCCACGGACTGCACCCGCCGCTGTCCGACGAACATCCCATTGAAGCTTTGATTGTCGATCGCCACCCAACCCCCGTCGAGGCAACGCAACAGCACGTGGGCCCGGGACACCCCGGGATGTGCGAGACGCACGTCGGCTCGGACGTCGCGCCCGATCACCACGTCGCGACCCGGCGCGAATGCGCGCTGCCAACTACCGGAGTGAACGGTGATCGTGGGCGGCAGTGGCCGGCTCATCTGGACAACCTCTCTGCGTCTCTGCTACGACCACGCGGCAATCACCGCAGAGATCCCGATGGTGAAGACGACGGCCGCGACGATGAGGTAGATGCCGTAGAGCCGTCGTAGCCAGCGATGCAACAGCTTTGACAGCACCCAGACCACCAGCCCGACCATCGAGATCCGCAGTCCACGCTCCAGCAGCGTCCACCCGGCCAGGTGCCACAGGTCGATGCCGTGTTCACCGGCGGCGCGCGCGTACACCTTGACGGGGATCCCCGACAGCGCTTGATGCATGATCGCGCTCGGTCCGGCGGCCAGTTGGTCGAAGGCGGTAGCCGCCATCCGCGTAGTCGTCAGCGGCGCGGGCAACAGAACGTCGCGGGATGCCAGCCACGCGTTGGTGAGCACGCCGAGCACGGAGCCGGCGATCACCGCTGCGGTCCATGGCATCACCCTGCGCGGGAAGGCGGCGGCGAAGAGTATCAACGCCATCTCGGCGACGATGAACCAGCTCAGCGCCTCTGCGTAACCCCATGCGAACGCGAGCGCCAGGCCCCACGGACTGGCGACCAGTCGGGCGATCGCCGACCAGACCCGCAGATTGATTGTCTCAGAACCGGATTCGAGCGCCGTTTGGTCCGTCATCCGAGGAGGTACGCCAGCGGAAGGACGAGCAGCAGCGAGTCGATTCGGTCGAGCAGACCGCCGAACCCGGGCAACCAGTCGCCGGCGTCCTTGACTTGGGCTTGCCGTTTCACCATCGACTCGACCAGGTCGCCGAACACACCGCCGAACGCGACCGCGACGAGCAGGCCGATGGAGATCGTGCCGAGCACCGTGAGGACGAGGAACGCACCGATGAAGGCGCCGACCAACCCGCCGACGGTCTTGTTCGGGCTCAACGGCGACAGCGGGCGGCGCGCAAACCCGAAGCGGCGCAACCCCTTTCCACCGCACCAGGCGGCGACGTCGGTCGCAGCGGCGGCGAAACACACCAGATAGGCGTTCTCCCACAACATCACCAGGTGCGCCAAGGCCCAGCAGATCCACACCGAACCGAATGCGGTGAACGTGGTGCGCCTGCCACCGTGTTCGACGTCGCCGCCGAACACCGCGGGTAGCGCACAGGCCAGCACGACGATCGGCGCGAGGGCCAACAACGACGGGTGCCGCCAGGCCGCGAGCGGATAGAGCACGGCCAGCGCGAGCAGCAGACCGGTATCGACTTTGGTGAGTTTGACCAGCCGCGCGTACTCCATGACCGCGACGATGGCCAGGACCGCGGCCAACACCGCGGTCGGGCCGCGGCCTATCCAGATCGGGACGCCGACGACCGGCGCGATCATCAGCCAGGTGGTCCACTTGCTGATCAGCTCGCGCTTGCGCGACACGAGCACCGCGATCCCGCCGATGACCAGAATCGCCACGGTGACCCACATGTAGAACACGGCCCGGGTGTACAGGTGCACGTGCAGCGGACCCAGGTCGAAGTTGAGCCCCATCCGGCGATCGAGGTGCAGGAACCACAGGTACTGGTCGACGAGCATCAACGTGCGAACCGCACTTCACGGACGCCAGCCGGTACCTCGGTCAAGCGGCAGCGGCCCACCGGCGACCCGTCCACACAACCTCCCGGCAGACTGCGACTCAGCACACGATAAACGGTGCCGGCAAATTCAGGAGCCGAAAGCGAAGGTCGAGCTGGGTTAGCCCACCGGTGGCTGGTATCCCCCAGCGGAGCTTCGCAGTTGAGCGATCTGGGCGGGACAGAGGATGCCGACCGCATAGGAGACGACGTAGTTCGCCGCCTGCTCGTCATTGGGGAAGACGTCGTTCTTCACGTCGCCCATGACCTGGGCATAGTTCTCACCTGCGCCGACCTTGTCGCAGATCCCGAAGCCGTAGCCGATCGCGTCGTTGTTCGGGAAGTCGAAGTGCCGACGCACCATCACGTTGTAGGTGTACTCGATTTCGGGGCCAGGAACGGCGGACGCGGGTGGCGCCAACGTCGACGCGACTGCACCCAAGGCGCAGGCGATGGCCGTCCCGGCGGTGGCTGACTTCCAGCGCTTCATGGCAACAGGCCCTTTCTCCGGGCGATGCACGCGTCCGCCACCGATGGTTCGGGCAATCCTGTGCCTCCAGCACTGCAGGTGTCAAGGGAGGTGCAGGCCGAGCCGCCGTGCAATCATTGCAACCTTTCGCTGGCGGCGGCCAAGAACGGCGTCGCGATCGCGAGGAATCCGTCGGGGTCCGAGGCAAACGGCACGTGGCCCGTTGGCAGCACTTCCAGCCGTGAGCCTGGGATCGCGGACGCGGTGGCGTGTCCCAATCGCATGGGGATCGCGGTGTCCTTCGAGCCCCAGACAATTAAGCACGGCGCGGTGATGCGATCGGCCCGGGGACGAAGGTTGTGTTCCGGCGAGGCGAAACTGCGCCACATGGCCGCGGTGAGGACGACACCGTCGCGGGTCTTCGCACGGGCCACCGCGCGATCCTGAACGAGGTGGTCGGCGTCGCTGATCGCCTTCATGTAGCTACGGATGAACCGCGGCAGCACTCGTTTCATCAACCACGGCATGCCCATTGCGCGGGCGTAGAGGTTGCTGACCGGGCTGGCGATGAAACCACCCGAGTTGACCAACACCAGCCGAGAAACCCTGTGGGGGTCGGTGATCGCCAACCGTGCCGCCGCGAAGCCGCCGACGGAGTTGCCGATGAATGCCGCGGGGGGCAGATCGAGTCCGGCGACCACGTCGACGAGAACGTCGGCGAAGGAGGCCGCCGTCGGCCGATAGTCCGGCGTCGGGGCCGGCGAGTCACCGTGGCCGGGCCAGTCGACTGCGATCACCCGGTGGTCGCGAGCAAGGCTCGGCGCTATCGCGTCGAAGTCGTGGCGGTCGTGCAGCGTCGCATGGAGCAGGACCACGACGGGCCCCTCTCCGGTATCGCTGTAGGCAACCTTCCCCACCCGCGTCTGCACCATGGCGACC
Organism: Mycobacterium sp. URHB0044; assembly: GCF_000620625.1. Lineage (GTDB taxonomy): Bacteria > Actinomycetota > Actinomycetes > Mycobacteriales > Mycobacteriaceae > Mycobacterium. Next base: position 176,031 of record NZ_JIAW01000006.1, read on the forward strand.
ATCGAACACCCCTTCATTGACTGACCAGTCGGTCGACGATAGCATCGAGGCGCCCCCACCTCAAGGAGTCCGATGACGTCCGAAGCAGGACGCACCGCCGCCGCTAGAGTCGCGCCATGACCTCGACGCCGCCCGCCACCCCGACCACGGGTCGGCGCAAGGAAGCCAAGGCCAAGACGCGAGAAGCGATCATCGACGCCGGCATGCAGCTCGCCGAACGCACCGGCCTCACCGGGTTGAGCGTTGATCTCATCGTCAAACAGGCCGGCGTGGCAAAGGGCACGTTCTTCCACCACTTCGGCGACCGCGCCTCGTATCTCCTTGCGCTGCACCGGGAATTCCATGAACGTCTGGCCACCCAGATGCAGGCCGCCACCGTCGACATGCCGCCTGGCCGCAACAGGCTAATCGTCGGCGCGAACGCTTGCCTCGATGGTTGCCTGCGCGACCGCGGTGTGCGCGCGCTGCTGCTGGAAGCGCGCGCGGAACCGGCGGTCACCGACGAAATCAGACATCGGAACCATGCCAACGCCGAGCTGTGCCGTCCCGACTTCGCCGCTCTCCCCCGCCCCCACCCCTACGAGAGCGCGCAGTTGTGGGTCGGCATGGTCGCCGAAGCCGCGCTCATCGAACACCAGGCGGCGACGGCACTTCCCGGGATCCGGAAAGCCCTCGAGCAGTTCGTGAATTGACCTGCAGCGCAGGTAAACGAGGTCTGCGCCGGACTCCAAGATCGACTTCTTTGCGCCGGCCGCCGGCGACGGCACGCTCTACCTGGAGTGGATGTGGAGCGGATCCTTCGAAGGCGCCCTGCGTTTGCCTGACGGTGCCCTCATTCCATCCAATGGCCAACGCTTCGAGGTCCCTGGCGTCGCATCCTGCCGCCACGACGCCGACGGCAAGCTGATGAGTCATCGGGACTTCTGGGACGCCGGGCAGATGATCGCCCAACTGCGCGCGACCGTTTAACTTCGTCAGAGACCGGTCCAAGTGGGGCGCTCCGCTTGCATACGTGCTCGGACCTCTGATCCGTTGTACGAGGACGAGGGGTGGGCTTCGCCGTCACCCGTGGAGACATTGATCGGTTCGATGCGTGCTGGGACGTTCTTGTGCCAGGGGGTGGCGGCGACGGGGTCTCGGCGGCGGGCGTCGGTGAGCTGGTTGAGCGCTACGCCGTTGATGGGTGAACCGTCACCGGCCACGTCGAGTCCGAACCCGTTGGGAAGCGCAGCATGACCGGTTTGCATACGGTCGTCGATCTCGACCGCGGCTAGTGAACTGCCACGATTGGTAGTCACCCTGGTCATCGATCCGTCTGTCAGACCCATGGTTTCGGCATCAGCCCGGCTGATCCGTAGTGCACCGCTTTTGTCCTTCAGGCGCCAGGCGTCGTCGTGGAAGATGGTGTTGGCGGTGAAGAGGCGCCGCTGCCCCGCGACGAGGATGAACGGGAACTCTGCGCTGGTCTGCACCGCCGATGCGGGGTCGAGTGCGGTGAGAATGTCGATCAGTTCGGGGATGATCAGCGGAAACCTGTTGTCGTCGTGGGTCACATAGCCCCAGGCGTCGTCGTAGGAGTCTTCGGTGAACACGACCCCGGACTTCCCGTCGAGGATGGCGTCGAAGAGCGCGTCGCCGTTGGCGTGTCCGGCGCGTTTGATGGCCTCGGGGTAGCTGCGGGCGGTGCGTTGGGCCAATGCCCACAACACGGCGGCTGCGCGGGCGTCGCCAGGCAGCGTCGCGCCCAGTGTCTCGTAGAGCAGGTAGGGCGCCATCGCCAGCGTGGCGGCGCCGTTGATGGCGGCCATCGCGGAGAAGGTCCATCGGAACGGTGTGCGGCCGAGTTTGGCCGCGGCACGCAGGACTTTCACCTTGGCGCGGCTCACGGCCCCGAGTTCGCGGACCAGACGTGCGTAGATCTCGGGTTCGGGAAGCGTGCCGGGCAGCGGCTTCAGGACCGGGGCGCGCAGGTGGAAGGTGTTGTGCGGGAAGTGGAAGTTGAAGAAGGTGGCTTCGTACTTCTCGTACTGGGATGCCGCGGGCAGCACGTAATCGGCCAGTCGCCCGGTCTCGGTCAGGGTGACGTCGATGACCACGACGAACTCGAGCTTAGCCAGAGCTTTGCGGAAGGCCTTGGAGTCGGCCAGGGAGTGTGCCGGATTCGATGAGTCGATCAGCATCGCCCGGAACCGGTCGGGATGGTCGGTAAGGATCTCTTCGGCGATGACGTTGCACGGCACCAGCCCGGCAGGCATGCGCGCCTTGGTGACTGGGGTGGTGCGCATCCGGGTCGAGTAATGCCCCAAGGGGAACATCCACGAATGGGGCTGCATCGCACCTGGTTTGGCGAAATTTCCGGTGAGAATCCAGATCAGCTTGTTGAGGTAGGAGATCAGGGTGCTGTTGGGGCCTTGCTGCACCCCGAGGTCCTCATAGGTTGAGACGCTCGACGCGGCCGCGATCCGGCGCGTGACCTCCCGGATCAGGTCTTCGGAGACGTTGCACACCGCGGCGTGTTCGGTGACGTCGACGCGGTGCAGGTGAGCGCGCAGGGCGTCGTAGCCGCTGGTGTGTTCGGCGATGAATGCGTGATCGACTAGATCTTCTTGGACCAGGACCCCCAGGATCGCGGAGAGGCACCATGCGTCGGTCCCGGGTCGCACCTGCAGGTGGTAGTCAGCGAGGTCGGCGGTTTCGGTGCGGATCGGGTCGATGACGACCATGCTGCGCCCGGGATCCTTGCTGATGTCCTTGAGCACGGTGCGGGCGCGGGCCACGCCGTGGCTTTGGAAGGGGTTCTTGCCGATGAACACGGACACTTCGGCGTCTTCGAAGTCGCCCTGGGTGTGGCCGCCGGTGAAGTGCGCGTCCACCCAGGCTTCCCCCGTCTTCTCCTGGGCCAGCGGACTGGAGCGGTAGCGTGACCCAAGCGCGCGCAGCAGCGGCCCGCTGTGGGCGCCGCCGAGGTGGTTGCCCTGCCCGCCGCCGCCGTAGAAGAAGATCTTGTCCCCACCATGGTTGTCGCGGATTGCGGCGAAGCGAGCGGCGATGTCGGTGATCGCGGTGTCCCAGTCCACCGGGGTCAGCGTGCCGTCGGGTTCGCACCGCAGCGGACTGGTCAGCCGTTGGCTGCCGTTCTGGTAGTGGTCGAGCCGTAACGCCTTGTTGCAGGTGTATCCGTGAGTGGAGACGTGGTCCTTGTCGCCGCGGATCTTGAGGAAGCGTCGGTCGTCGTCGGTGGTGAGGATCTGCACGCCGCAGTTGTTCTCGCACAGGATGCAGGCACTCTTGTGCCATGTCCCAGAGTCTGTAGCGGGACCGGTGTCGGCTGCGACCATGATCGTGTCTCCTCGCGGGTTTGAGCTGCTGTTTGGCGTGCTGCCGTGTATCGAGGTCACTCAGGGCTGCGCCCTCAACGCGAGAGCGCGAAATGTCTCTGCCGTGGGTGGCCGCCCGGCCGTGCCGAACATATCAGAGCGAATGCTCCAGAACAAATATGGAGCAACCGCTCCGAAACCGGCAACTTTCATTCGCCGTTGCCTAGCTGATTATTTCGTGGAATCCATACGCATCCCTGTTTGTTATAGAGCGATCGCTCTGCTATTCTCTGGTCATGCCTCGCCCTCGTGTGCACGACCTCGATCGGGCGCTCGACGCCGCCGAAGAACTGGCGGTCGGCGCCGGGTCTGCCGCGGTGACGATTCGCGCTCTCTCGGATGCGACGTCGATGTCCAATGGCGCGCTCTATCACGCGTTCGGGTCACGGGCTGGCCTGCTAGGCCGCGCATGGGTCCGCGCCGCAGAACGCTTCTTGCAGCTGCAACGCGATGCCGTCGACTACGCCCTGGAGAGTGGCAACCATGCCGTCGACGAAGCCACGGCCGTGGAGGCCGTCGTCGCAGCAGCCTTGTGCCCAGCCGTCTTTCACGATCAGAGCCCGACCTCGGCGCAATTCCTGCTTACCGTCTCGCGGGCAGAGTTGCTGCGCTCGGGAGAGGTGCCCGAGGACGTCGCCAAGGACCTTCGCCACCTCGACAAGGCACTTGCCTCAATCTTCGTGCAGCTCTCGCGCAGCCTGTGGGACCGCAAGGACAAAGCGGCCGTCGCGGTCATCCGCGACTGCGTCGTTGGGCTTCCCACTGCACTGCTGCTGCGCGGCAACCGCACCGCCGACCCTGCCGCACGCGAACGGCTGGCCGCAGCCGTACGGGCCGTCCTGTCCATCCCGCCGGCCGGCAACTAAACCCCCGCACCATCAAACACGACCCGAAAGGACCGATCGATGCCCTCCACACTGGAGTACCGGGACAAGATCGCCGTACTGACCCTCGGCGACGACGAGAACCGCTTCTCACCAGAGCAGTTGGACACCCTCGACGCGCAACTCGACGACGTCACCAGCAACGCTCACGCTCTGATCACCACTGGGCTGGGCAAGTTCTACTCCAACGGGTTGGACCTGGACTGGCTTGGGGCTAACAGCGACCGCCTCGGCTGGTACGTCGACCGCGTGCAGAGCTTGCTCAATCGGGTCCTGACCTTCCCACTGCCCACGGTGGCCGCGGTCAACGGGCACGCGTTCGGCGCGGGCTCGATGCTCGCGATCGCCCACGACTACCGCATCATGCGCGATGACCGCGGCTACTTCTGCTTCCCCGAAGTCGACATCCACATCCCCTTCACCCCCGGGATGGCCGCACTCATCCAAGCCAAACTGCCCCCGCAGACCGCCGTCAAGGCGATGACCACCGGGCACCGCTACACCGGCCCCGAGGCCCTCACCGCGGCCCTGGTCGACGACACCGCCCCCGAGTCGGGCGTCGTCGACGCCGCGGTGGCCCGGCTCGAACCCATCCTCGGCAAGGACCCCGGCACCCTCGGTGCGATCAAGACCACCATGTACGCCGCCGTCACCGAAGCATTGACGATCCCCCGATGACGACCCAAGCACTCGACCAGAACGCAGGTCCGACCATCACCGATAAACCGACCCGCAGCGCCAACCTGCGACTATGGGACACGCTGCAGCGCTTACCCTTCGGGGATCGGCTCTTCAGCCAGGCCCTGTGCTGGAAGGCACCGTACTTCCGTAGCGTCCACCCACGGATCGTGCAACTGCAGCCGGGGTTATGCCGCGTGGAGGCGCCCAACCGGCGCAGTGTGCACAACCATCTGGGCAGCTTCCACGCCATCGCCTCCTGCAACATGGCCGAACTGGCCGCCGGCATGATGACCGACGCCACCATCCCGCCCACCCACCGCTGGATACCGGTCGGGATGACCGTGGAATACAAGGCCAAGGCCACCACAGCGGTAACCTCGACCGCACGGCTGGACCCACTCCCCGAATTCGGCGACGCACCAGCAGAACTCGTCGTCCCGGTCGACGTGTGCGACGCTTCCGGCGAGGTGTTCGTCACCGCACGCATCACCATGCACGTCTCACCCAAACCGGTGCGCAAGACCGACTGACCCCGCGCTCTCGGACGAGGGCGCGCGAATGTGAAGAGCTACGCGGCTCTCGAGCCGTTGACTTGCCGTCGGCGCCACACTCCCGGTGCAACCTGCTCGGTCCTGCGGAAGGCGCGACTCAGCGCGGTGTCGCTCTCGTATCCGACCGCGAGGGCGACTTCGAGAATCGACATGCCGGAGTCGCGTAGCAGCGTCTTTGCGCGGTACACACGCCACCGAGTGAGGTAGGCCAATGGGCTGTCACCCGTGACTGACTTGAACAAGGCGGCGAAGCTCGACCTCGACATCAGTGACAACCGTGCGAGTTCGGCAACCGTCCACGGATGCGCGAGGTCCTGATGCATGGCAGTCAGCGCCGACGTCAGCTGCGGAACCCGCAGCGCCGCAATCCAACCCACATGGATCTCGGAACTCGACTCGCACCACGCTCGAAGGACCTGGAGGAACAGAATGTCGGCCAATCGCCCCCGCATTGCCCCGCCACCCAATGAGTTGGCGGACTCGAGCGACAGGATCTGGAGCGTCGCTCGAATCGAAGACCCGGCCTGCTCGTCGAGCCCGATCCGCATGACCGGCGGCAACAACCCCATCAACAGCTCGGAGGCGTCGACGTCCAAGCCGAATCGACCGGTGTGCATCTCCGTTACTGCGCCACCACCGCTCAACGACGCTTGTTGCCGGTCGTCGAACGACAATCCGTTGCAGTCGACGGGCTCGGTCGAGAGATCGTCTTGAAGCACCACGTCGACGCCGGCCTGCACGATGACGCAGTCACCGGCGACCAGCGTCATGGGCTCGGGCAAGGCGTCCGACGTGAAGACACACTCACCGCTGGTCACCACGATCAACCGGGGCGACGGGGTCGCGGCGGAGGAGAACGCCCACGGGCTGGTACCTCGAATGCTCGCGTACCACGATTCCTCGATCGTCATCCGCCCGAGCATCTCGTCCAACACTTCCGCCATGGTGCGACCAACTATTTTAACGCCCGTTCTATTCCGGCCCGCCGTTTGGACGATCGGCGCGATTTCTCGGACGACGGGCGTTGGCATGCACTTCCTGCGGCTCCTAGCTTCGAGTCGTGGGCACGTCTCGAACCCACTCCACCAACGACAAAGGAGCACGAAAACCCATGCGCGCAGCCATCTATCGATCCGTCGGTGGACCAGAAGTCATAGAAGTAGTCGACCTGGACATCCCCGAACCAGGCCTGGACGAGGTGCGCATCAAGGTGCACGCCTCGGCGATGAGTCTCGCCGACGTCGGCGCGTGGAGCGGCGTCTTCCCGGCTCCTGCCGCCGGCTCCCACTACGGAATCGGCTGGGACATCGCAGGAGTGATCGACGCCCGAGGTGGCGGAGGGACTCCCAATCTCTGGACCGTGGGCGACCCGATCATCGCCATCACTCAGGGAGCCGTCGGCCGTGCGCGAGCGCACGGTGAGTACGCCATCGTCCCCACCAACGCGTTGGCGCCCGCGCCCGTAGGCGTCGACCCAGTCCTGGCATCGACGATCCCGCTGAACGGCTTGACTGCAGCACAATCTGTGGAACTGGCTGCGGTACGTCCCGGGCAGACCGTGGTGGTCGCCGGCGCTGCGGGTGGCGTCGGATCCATTGTGACGAAGCTGGCGAAGCTTCGGGGCGCGCATGTCATCGGGCTCGACCGCGGCGGGCACGAGGACTACGTGCTCGGCACTGCCGGCGCCGACGCATTCATCGCGGCCAGCGACAGCCCCGCCGCAGCCATCAGGGCCCGTTATGCCGATGGTGTGGATACGCTGATCAACCTGACGCCCCAGGGCCCAGACATGATCGCCGCGATCAAGGACGGCGGAAAGTTCGTCACGACGCGCTGGGACATGCTGCCAACGGTTGAACGCCAGATCAGCGTTCGCGCAACCCTCATCGCCCCAGACGCCGCGATGCTGACCACACTCTCGGACCTCGCCGCCGCAGGCGAGCTGCCGCTGCGGGTAGGAGCAACCTTCCCGCTAGAGCAAGCAGCGCAGGCGTACACGGAGTTCATCACCAACCCCGTCCTCGGGCGCTACGTTCTGACGACCCGATGAACGCCAAAACGGTCATCCAGGATTTCTGGGCCAGTTACAGCACGGGCGCCATCGAAGAAACGTGGTCGCGTTACATCGCTGACGAGGTCGTCCTGCATCCGCCCGCCGGGGTCGAACTCACCCGTGAATCGTGGAAGGCATTCGAGCGGGACTTCGTAGCATCCTTCGACAGCGTGGTCGTCGAGGTGCACGACCAGGTCAGCGAGGGCTCCAAAGTCGCGTCGCGCTGGACCCTTACGGCCGTCAACCAGAAAGCCGAGTTCATGGGTGTCCCGCCAACGGGAAGGTCCGCCACGACGACTGCGATGACCATCGACGTCGTCGATGGCAGCAAGATCGTCGAGCATTGGTCAGAGGTCGCCCTCGCGGCATTTCTCGGTCAGCTATCGGCGTGAAGGTACCCTGCGGGCCACGCGGTGACGTGCTCCTTGACTCGCGGCTCAAGGCAGTGGATCCGTTCCCCGGTCGCTGGATTAGCCTCCCCGCGGTGGCAGCAGCATGTCCTGCCACGTCCCGTGAGCTCCGTGGGCCAGATTGGATTGCGTATACATCCGCCCATCGGGACCGACGTAATCGCCCGTGGCGGGGTCGTATTCGGCTACCGCAATCGGAGGCGGCGCAACAGGCGGCGTGCCGGGCGGCAACTGCGGGATGGCCTGCCCCGACAGTGTGGCGTTGGGGTCGCCCTTCCAGTTGTAGCCGTCGTTGAGCGGCACGTAGTTCTCGTCGCTCTCGCACATCGCCGCCGTGGGGGCACGCTTGCCCGGTTTGGTTTCACACGGGATGTTGCGGGCACCGCGGACGTTGAACGGCGAGTCCTGCGGAACGCGGCAGTACAGGTTGCCCGCTGGTCGCGGTGGGTAGTCGACGTCCGTGGGTACCCGCTGTTGTTGCGGCGGTAGGAATCCGGTGAGGCATGCGGGCGGCAGGTTCAAGTTGAGGTTGAACGACAGGTAGCCGCCCTTGTACGCCTGTTTGGTGTTTCTGTTGGCGAGGCCGGCGCCCTGCAGGATCGACATGCCCTGCGGTAAGAGCACGAGGATCTGCTCCAGGTCGTTGTTGTAGGTGATGCCGACGTCATCGAGGCCCACCAGATTGTGCAACAGGATCGGCAGCGACGGTTGGAGGCGATCGAGCAAGGCACGGGTGGCGTCGGCGGCGCCGGGGCCGTCGGTCAACACCTTCGACACGGCGGGATCTTGGTGCTGCAATTGTCCGGTGACCGTGGCGATGTTGGCCGCCCACGCGGCGATGGAGCCCGAGGTATTGGTTTGGGAGTCCAGCACCGGTTGGGATTGATCGGTCAGGGTGATCAACGAGTCCAGGTTCTTGCGTGCGTCGATGGCCAATGCGGTTGTGCCCTTGACCAATCGGGCCAGCTCCGGTCCGAGTCCGCCGACGGCGGTATACCCCTCGTCGATGACGGTCTTGAGGTTGTCGTGCGGAATCGCCTGCAGGCCCCGGTTGGTGGCGTCGAGCAGCGAGTTGATGTCAGGCGGAATGGATGCTCGATCGACGGAGATGACATCGCCGTCCTTGAGTACCGGGCCATTTCCGCTTCGGGGCCGCAACGCGACGAACTGTTCCCCGACCGCGGTTTGGCTGTGCACTTCGGCGTCGAGGTCGGCGGGAATGGCCACACCGGATTTCAGCGACAGGACCGCGTCGACGCCAGTGTCGGTCAATGCGACGCTTTCGATGCGGCCGACTTCGGTTCCCCGGTAGGTCACGTTGCCGCTGGAGTACAGACCTCCGGCTGCAGGCAGGTGCAGCGTGACCCGGTAATGCCCAACTCCGAATAGATAATTGGGCAGCCCCATGTAGTGGAAGGCCATCACGGAGACGGCGATCAGAGTACCGGCGGTGAAGACCGCCATCTGTGCAACGACGCGCCTGGGCAGATACACGTCAGGGCCCCTGATCGACTTTGTAGGGAACGACCAACGGGTTCACCGCGGTGTAGGGACTGGGTAGCTGCCCGATGGTGCGGCCCCACTGCAATTCCAGCTCGGTGAGATCCCCTTCGAACCGGGTGCCGGTGAAGAACGACGAATCCAACCGACTCAACGTCAAGTCGATGACCGCGGTGAGGTTGGCGTAGTCACCGCGGATCCATTTCGTCAGCGTCTCCTTCGGGAACGGGTACGTGGGCAGCACGCTCAGCGCGCGGGTCAACGCCGGCCCGGCGTCGGCCAACGACTTCAGCACCGGCGCGACGTCGGTGAGTTCGGTTACCAGTGCACTCTTGGTCTGGTTGATCGAGTCAGCGGCCAGCGCTGAGAACTGACCGAGTTGGGTCACGGCGTCGGCGATGGTGTCGCGTTGGTCGTTGAGCACCGCGAGCGCATCGGGGATGGTCTTGAGCGCCTTGTCGACGACGGGTTTCTGCTCGGCGATTTGGCCGACGAGGCTGTTGAGACTCTCGGCGGCGGCGATGATGTCGCCCTTTTGATCGTTGAGGTACCCGACGTAGGTGTCGAGTTGTCCGATGAGGCTGCGCAAGTCGTCGGCGCGGCCGGCGAACGCCGTACTGAAGGCTTCGGTGATGTCCTGGATCTGGCCCACTCCCCCACCGTTGAGGACGAGGGAGATCGCCGCCAGCGTCTGTTCGGTGCTCGGGAAGACTCCCGCGTTGGACAGCGGAATCAGTGATCCGTCGTGCAATTTGCCTTCCGGAGGGGCATCCGTCGGGGGTGCGAGTTCGACGTGCAGGGAACCGAACAGGCTGGTCTGTCCAAGTTTTACCGTCGCGTTGGCCGGCAGGTCGACGTCACCGTCGAGCGACATGGTCAGCAGCGCGTGCCACCCCTGCATGTCGACCTTCGTCACGTTGCCAATGGTGACGTCACCCACGCGGACGCGCGAATTGGGTTGCAAGTTGGTGACATTGGGCAACTCGGCCTGGACGGTGAACGAGCCCGGACCGCCACCCGCGGTCCCCGGTAGCGGCAATGAGTTCAATCCGTGCCAGTCGCAGCCTGACGATCCCGCCAGTGCCATCGTGATGGCGATACCAGCGACTGTCCTGCCTAGTAGCTGAATCCTCACTGGCCACCTCCGGACGGCACCATCAACCCGGTCAAGCCGGCGGACGGATCCGTCGGCGCGGATTGCGTAGGTGCCTCCGCGGCCAGCGGCGCATCGGTTGGTGTTTGTGCCTCGGCCACCGGAGGGGTCGCGGGGTTCGGCGGTTGCGGCGGAACGTAGTCCGGGCGCATCCAGTCCTCGCTGTAGGTGAGTTCGTTCGGCCGCGCGTTGGGCCCGACGATCGGGTTGAGCCCAAGCGGCAAGAAGTTGTACTGACGATTCTTCACGATCGGTGCGAGATACTGCGCGCACAACTTGGCCGACTGTTCACCACCCAGCCTCGAAGCCGCCTGAATTGCCCCGCACAGGAACGTGATCGGGTTCTGGAAGTTGTTGACCGACAACGCGCCCGTCAGCGTGCCTTGGGCGGGTTGATAGATGTTGAGGAAGTTCTGCAGCGTGTTCGGCGCGACGTGCAGCGCGTCCTTGATGACGGGGATGCTGTCGTGCAGTGCCTGCGATACCGAGCTGAGTTTGTCCGCCGTGATGCCCAGGGATTCGCGGTTGTCGTTGACGAAGCCGGACAGTTCACCGGCCAGAGCACCCAGGTCGTGCACGGCGTTGCCGACCTCGTTGGGGTCGTTGGCGACCAGGTTGGTGACGGTGGCGAGGTTCTGGTTCAGCTCGGCGAGCAGATCGCTGGAGCCTTGCAGGGCCGACACCAGCAGGGACAGGTTCTTCAGCGTGGTGAACAGGTCGTCGCTATGATCGCCGAGAGCTGAGATCGCTTGGGAGAGTTTGATGATGGTGTCACGAATGGTGGGGCCTTGGCCGCGCAGGTTGTCGGCGGTGGTGTTGACTAGCGCGCCCAGCGGGCTGACGCCACCCGGCCGGGTCGGCTGCAGGGCCTCGTTGAGTTTCTGCAGCTGTTGACGGAAGTCGTCGAACTCCACGGGCACTGCGGTGCGGTCGCGACCGATCACGGTGTGGTCGGCCATGACCGGTCCCGTGGTGTAGGCGGGGGTGAGCTGAATGGCACGTGAGGTGACCAGCGACGGTGACAGGATCACCGCCTTGGCGTCGGCGGGCACCTGGTATTGGTCGTCGAGCCAGAAGCTGATCTTGACCTGCTCCGGCTGCGGTTCGATCTTGTCGATCTCACCGACCGGCACGCCGACGATGCGCACCTCGTCACCGACGAAGATTCCGTTGCTGTTGTCGAAGTAGGCGACCAGATGGGTGCGGCCGGCGGTGCCGTAATCCCCTAGTGCCACGACTATTCCGGCAACCAATGCCACGACCAGTACGGCGGCCAACCCGATTCGGCCGTTGCGTGTTCTCATTGGCCTCCCTCCGAAGGCATCGGAGCCGGCTCACCTGGCGCCGGTTCGAACACCGCGCTCGGTGTCGGCGCGGGAGGCACGACGGCGGGCGGGCCGGGCGGCGGTCCTCCCGGTGGCGGCGCGGGCGGCGGCTCGCGGTAGGGGTAGCAGCCGGTGGGACCGGGCAGCGGCAAACCTGGTGGGCCGCACCCAGGGTCGCCTGGGTTGCCGGTGATCGCGTCGGGCAGGGTCAGCCGCGGGTCGCCGGCCTCTCCGGTCCGCGGGTACGGCACGGGCAGAGGCGGAGTGCCTGGCTGCCCGACCTGTGGGTCGACGCGCTGCGATGGCAGCAGGGTGTTGGGATCCAGACCGAGGTCGGAGAACGCTGCGTCGACGAATGGTTGCACGAACTGGCCGGGCAGCAGGTTGGAGAGGTAGGCCTTGAAGAACGGGCCCGAGCCCACCGACTCGCCAAGCGAGGTCGCATAGTCGCGCAGGCCCGCGAGCGCTTCCTGCACCATGACCTTGCGGTTGTCGACGATGGTGAGCACACCGTTGAGCCGGTCCAGCGCGGGTTTCAGCGTGGTCCGGTTGTCGGCGATCAGCCCGCTCATTTGCCGGCTGAGCGCCGAGAAGTTGTTGGAGAGCTGATCCAGTGCGCTGCTTTGACTTTCCAGCTGAACCAACAACGCGTTGGTGTTGGCGACCAGGCTGACGATCTCGTCGCTGCGTTGGGCCAGGATGCCGGTGGCCTTGTTGGCGTTGCCGAGCAGCGAGCGCAGTTGTGCGTCGCGTTCGTCGAGGGTCTGGGAGAACCGCGCGACTCCGTCCAACGCTGACCGTAGTTGGGGCGGGGTGTCGGCGAAGGTCTGCGACAGCACGGTCAGCGAGCTGGACAGCTGGTCGGTGTTCAGGCCGCTGATGGTCGCCGAGAGATCGCCGATGGCGTCGGGAAGCTGATAGGGCGAGGTGGTGCGTTCCAGCGAGATGGTGCCGCTCTGTGAGCCGTCGCCGCGCGGTGTCACCTCCAAAACCTTGGAGCCCAGCAGCGCCTTGGTCTTGATGGCGGCCTCGGAACGATCGCCGACGCGGATGTCGTCGTCGATGTCGAAGGTGACCAGGGCGTGCGAATCCTTGAGACTGATGGCTTTGACTTCGCCGACCTTGAAACCCGCCACCTGCACTGCCGCACCGGTCTTCAGGCCACCCGCGTCGGCGAAGTACGCCGTGTAGGTGTGTCCCCGGGTGAAGGACATCAGGTCCCTGAACTGGAGTGCGCCGATCACCAGCGCGGCGAGCACTACCGCACCGATGACGCCGAGCACGACGGGGTTGCGTTCGGCGAAGGGTTTCATCGGTTGGCGCTTCTGGAAGGGTTTCATCGCGGCGTGCACCTACCCGAATCCTGGCCGGCCAGTTTGACGTACACCGGCTGTCCGCCCTTTCCGTTCATCTTCAGCACGAGGTCACAGAGGTAGAAGCTGAAGTAGTCACCGGTCAGGGCCTGGCGGCCGACAATCTTGTAGGCGTCGGGCAGGGTGTTGAGGAAGTCGTCGAAGAAGTCCTTGTCGTTGAGCACCTGGGTGGCGACCCGGTCGGTCTGGGTCACCGTGTCCTTCAGCGGCGGGCGCGCTTGGGCGAGCAGGTCGGCGATTGACCCTGCTACCGCGTTGGCGTAGGCCAGCCCGTTGCTGAGATCTCGTTTGCGAGCGGCCAGCCCGGATATCAGCGACGACAGCGAGTCGACTGCCTTGGCGAATTGGTCGCCTTGGTCGGCCAGTGAACCGAGCACGGTGTTCAGGTTGACCACGACCTGTCCGATCAACTGATCACGATCGGCCAGCGTGCTCGTCAGCGCCGCAGTCTGGGTGAGGAACGATCCAATCGAGGCACCTTGGCCTTGGAACGCCGAGATCAGTTCTCCGGAAAGGGCATTGACCTGATCGGGGTCCAACGCACGGAACAGTGGCCGGAAGCCGCCGATCAGTGCGTCGAGGTCGAGAGCGGGAGCGGTGTGGTCCAAGCCGATGGTCGCACCGGGATTGAGCCTCCGCGTTCCACCGGTGCCCTCCATCAACTCGAGGTACCGTCCGCCGATCAGATTGTCGTAGCGGATCGCCGCGCGACTGCCCTCGGTCAAGATGACGGCGTCGTTGGCGCTGAACTGGACGGAGGCGGTGTTGTCGTCATTGACCGAGATGTGGGTGACCTTGCCGACCTCGACGCCGGCCACGCGCACGAAGTTTCCTCCCGTCAGCCCACTGACGTTGTTGAAGACGGCCGTGTAGGTCTTGCCCTCTTGGAACCGGAACTGCGCGTAGATCGCCAGCAGGGCAAAGGTTCCCAGGAGACACACCACGACGAAGACGACGAGCCGCGCAACGGCGCCGGACAAGTTGTCCTTCACGGCGTCCCTCCTTGGCCTGAGTTGACGGGAAAACGGGGCGTGTTCACGGCGATGGTGCCGCCGGTACCGGCAGCGGTGTCGCCGGCGGGTTGGGTTGCATTTCGGCCGGGTGGGGCACCACGAACGGCTCCGATCCAGGAGGCGGCGGACCGGGATCGGGCGGCGACATGGGCGCCGGCGCCGGCGGTTCGCCTGGGTAGAGCGGCGTGCCGTCCGGGGCGTACATCGGTGCACCGTATGGCGGAGCGCCCGGGTACGGAATCGGGCCGGGTGCAGCGCCTCGGTCTTGGCCCCGCAGCGTTGGGGGCTTAGGAATCCCTCGGGTGACCGGGAACAGATCGGTGTAGAACGGGCGCCCGATTCCGGGGTTGGGTCGGATGTCGACCCCGGTGCCCCATCCGGTGTTGGTGACCAGATCGCGGACCGGGAAGTTCTTCGCCACGTCGGGTAGCGAACCGCAGCCGGGCTTCCCGCCCGGACCTCCCTTGGCGCCGACGATGGGGAGGTTGTCGGGGTAGCGATACTGATCGTCGCCGAATAGCAGTGCCGCGTCGACGATCAACGACTTGCTATTGTCTCCGCCGGTGATGCCGTAGTAACCGGTGTCGAGCAGCGTCTTCGCGCCCACCAGCAGGCAGGTGTATTCCGGGTTGTACTTCGCCAGCAAGGCCGTGGTCGACTGCAGGTCGTTGATGCTCCGAATGAAGTTGTCCCGGTTGGGTGCGAGCAGGTTTACGCCGCTGTTGGCGAAGCCGATGACGTTGAGCAGCAAGGAATCCAGTTGTTTCGCCTGCCGGGTGACGGTGGTGCTCGTGGTGCTGGCCGCGTCCAGGGTGGTCAGGATGTCCTGCGCCGCCGCGCTGTAGGTGTCGGCGAAGCCCTTGAGCGAGCGCCAGTCGGCGCGGATGGTCTCGGAACGCGGATTCAACTCGAGCAGAACTTGATTGAGTCCTGTGGTGGCCTCGCCGATCCGCTCCCCCTGGCCCCGCACGCCCTGCGCCAGGGCGGAGAGGATGGCGTTGAGCTTCGCGGGGTCGACCTGGTTCAGCAGGCCCACCAGGTTCTCGAACACCGTGTTGACCTCGGTGCTGACGTTCTCGGATTGCAGCACCGCGCCGGCCGCGAGCCGCTTCGGGCTGGGGTCGGTCGGATAGATCAACTCCACGTATTTCGCACCGAAGATGGTCGTCGCCCGGACGCGTGCCGCCACGTTGGCCGGAATGAACTTGAGCTGATCGGGAAACAGGTTGAGCCTCAGACTGACTGGCGTCGTACCGCCGGTGATCGTCTCGACCTCGCCTACCTGCACGCCCCGCAGCTTGACCTTGGCGCCGACGTCCATGACCAGTCCGCTCCGGTCGGACACCAGAGTCACCGGGACGAAGGAGGTGAAGGTCTGTCGGAAAGCGCCCATGGTCGCGTAGACGAACACGACGATCACGGCGAACAGTGCCAGCGCCGACCATAGCCGGGTAGCGCGGGTTTCGCCCCACCCCGTCGCCGCCATGCTCAACCCGCCAAGTTGAAGTGGCCGGTCTGACCGTAAATGGCCAGGGAGACGAACAGTACGACGACTGACGCGGTGATCATCGAGGTGCGTACGGCGCGTCCCACGGCCTCGCCGACGCCGGCCGGTCCGCCGAATGCGGTGTAGCCGTAGTAGGTGTGCACCAGCATGATCACCACCGCCATCACGAGCGCTAGCACGAAGGACGACAGCAGATCCGTCGTGGACAGGAACGTGTAGAAGTAGTGGTCGTACACACCGGTCGACTGTCCGTAGTACACGGTGGTGCCGAAGCGAGCGGCGAAGAACGCCGTCATCACCGCCACGCAGTAGACCGGGATGACGACCACGACGCCCGCGGCCACCCGAGTGGACGCCAGATAGGCCACCGAGCGGATACCCATCACTTCCAGCGCGTCGATCTCCTCGCTGATTCGCATCGCACCGATCTGCGCCGTCGCACCAGCGCCGATGGTCGCGGCCATGGCGATTCCGGCGGTGAGCGGCGCGATGAGGCGCACGTTGAAGAACGCGGAGGCGAAACCGATCAGCGCCTCCACGCCCACCTGGGAGAACTGGTTGTACCCCTGCACCGCGACCAGCGCGCCGGTTGACAGTGTCAGGAATCCCACGATGGCGGTGGTGCCACCGATCATCACGAGCGCGCCCGTGCCCAGGCTCATTTGGGCTACCAGCCGGATCAGCTCCGCGGTGTAGCGGGTTACCGCATCACCGATCGACATCACGGTCTTGGCGTAGAACACCGCCTGCCCGCCAATCCGATCGACACCGTCGGCAACACCTCGAGCCGCTCGAGTGACACGTGGAAGCCGCAGCGCCACAAGCGTTGCCGCACTCATGGCGTCACCTGGAAGCCCACCGCGGTGACGATCACGTTGATCACGAACAAGGCGACGAAGGAGAACACCACCGTCTCGTTGACTGCGTTGCCGACACCGGCGGGACCGCCGCCCACCGACGTGCCCATGTAGCAGGCGATCAACCCGGCGGTCAGCCCGAATAGCGTCGCCTTGATCAAGGCGACGACGACGTCGGTCAGCCCGGTGATAAGCGTCATTCCCGCGACGAAGGCGCCCGGGGTGACGTGCTGGAAGTACACCGAGAAGAAGAAGCCTCCGGCCAACCCCACCAGGATCACGAGCGACGACAGCAACAGCGCGACGGTCGTCGCCGCGAGCACGCGCGGCACCACGAGTGACTGAATCGGGTTGATCCCCATGACCCGAAGGGCGTCGAGTTCTTCGCGAATCGTGCGGGCGCCCAGATCGGCGCACATCGAGGTGGCCCCGGCGCCGGCAACCACCAGCACCGTCACGATGGGACCGGTCTGGTTGACGGTGCCCAGCGAGGCGCCGGTCCCCGAGAAGTCCGCCGCCCCGAACTCCACGAGCAGGATGTTGAAGGTGAACACGGTCAAGACGGTGAAGGGGACCGACAACATCAACGTCGGCACCAACGACACCCGCGCCACGAACCAGGTCTGCAACAAGTACTCACGCCACGCGAACGGACGCCGGAACATGCACACGAAGGTGTCCAACGCCATGGCGAAGAAGCCACCGAGCCCCCGGAACGGCTTCGCGGCCAATCCGATCGACGTCACCTACCGGCCCCATCTGTGGTGCTAGTCATCGGACGTTCCTTTTCCTTGGCGATGGCCTCGATCTGAAGCCTGCCGAGACGGTGACACTCGGGTGACACGGGACTTCTGCCACTTTGCCCCGCCGTTTCCGGATAGTGATGTCCAGATTCTGGACACTTCGCGTCCCTCTCAGGTCTTGACCTCACTGCGACCGCAGTCTGGTGATCCGGCTCACTGTTCGAATCGAAAGTAAACTAAAAACTGGCCGAGAACGCAAGCATGACCGGCTGCGGTGGGGCCGCCGGTCGTAGCAGCCCTGGCAAACCGTCGACTGACGCCACCGTCAGTCGAGGCGCAAGCGATCGGCGCTTCGCGCACCAACGCGAGCCGGATGTGAGGCTTCTCGAACACTTCTCGGCATCGGTGCGGATGACCGGCAGCGGCGCGGCGCCCGAAAGGGCATGCCACCGATGGAACCGCACCGTTTCGGCGGGCGATGCTGGGGACCCGCCGAGGTCGCCCGCTGCGAAACCTTCTGATAGCCAGGGACTCTCATGGTCCGGTAACGTCCACATCACCAGAGCCGCGGAACGCCGGGTCCGAAACGGGAACTATCTGCGCGACCATCCGACCGCGGCGGACCACGTCGAACGATTCGCCTGCCACCACCCGGTCGAAGTAGTACGCAGCGCTATTGCGGAGCTGCCCTAGACCGATTCGCTGACTCATCCGTTCGCCTTGTTCACCAGAGTCCCCCTTCTGCCGCGTCAAACCCGTTCAGCGCTCACCCAGCCATGTCGCCAGCCATCGAGCGCACTCGCCTGGCTCTGTCGGCGAATAATTTAACATCAGCTAAAATAAGTGAGGGTCAAACGGAAGAACAGGTGCATACTCCCCCGCCGCGGATGTTCGACTCTCGGTCATGCCGCTGATTGTGGCGACTCGACGTTGCGGGCAGAACCCCGCAAACCGGGGGTCTTCGAGCCCCCCGCGAATGGACGGCTGGCGCGAGGTGGATCCGCAGCCGTTCACGAGCACTCACCAATGAGGAACAGCCGTGGGAGTGCCTGCCAGCCGTCTGGCCCCCCGCTGGGTAACATCGCCATATGGCGCGGGCGAAGGGTACGACCGGTGTAGCCGTTCTGCCGACTGGCGACGGCGAACCGGACTCTAAGTCTGCGCTCACTCGACGGCGGATCCTCGACGCGGCGGCGCACGTTCTCAGCGTCAAGGGCTACGGCGGCCTGCGCCTGACCGACGTCGCTGCCGAAGCCGAGATCCAGGCGCCGGCGATCTACTACTACTTTCCCGGTCGGGAAGATCTCATCGAAGAGGTGATGTGGGCGGGCATCGCCGAGATGCGCGAGCACGTCATCGGCATCCTCGATGCCCTGCCGGCCAAGGCGTCCGCGCTGGATCGGATGTTGGCCGCCGTCGAGGCCCACCTGCGTCACGCGCTGGAGATCTCGGACTACACGACGGCATCGATCCGCAATTCCGGCCAGGTGCCACAAGCGATTCGACAGCGCCAGATATTGGAAGAGGAACGCTACGGCGAGGTTTGGCGCATGTTGGTCAACGATCTCGCACGCTCGGGAACGCTACGTCCCGAGCTGGACTTGTACATCGCGCAGATGCTGGTCCTTGGGGCGCTGAACTGGACCGTGGAGTGGTGGGATTCCCGCCGCGGGTCCGTCGATGCGGTGGTCGCCAACGCGCAGACCCTGGTCCGGCACGGACTCACCAATGCCCGCGCCAGCAAGCGCAAATAGCGGTCGACCTCACCCATGCGGCAGGGCCGCGCGTCAGACTGCGATTGATCGCTAGTTTAATCTGTGTTAAAAATAGGCATGACCACCGCTCTCGACGTGGAAGAATCCCTGCTGGTCACCACGGTGCGCGAATTCGTCGACCGGGACGTGAAGCCGACGGTTCGCGACGTCGAGCATGCGAACGAATACCCCGAAGCGTGGATCGAACAGATGAAGCGCATCGGGATCTACGGGCTGGCCATCCCAGAGGAATACGGCGGCGCACCGGTGTCGATGCCGTGCTACGTCGATGTCACCCAGGAGTTGGCCCGCGGCTGGATGAGCCTGGCCGGCGCCATGGGCGGACACACGGTGGTCGCCAAGCTGATTGCGCTGTTCGGCACCGAAGATCAGAAGCGCGCATATCTCCCCTCGATGGCGACCGGCGACCTGCGGGCGACCATGGCGCTGACCGAACCGGGTGGCGGTTCAGACCTGCAGAACATCGCGACGCTCGCCCGCACCGACGGCAATGACCTCGTGATCAACGGAGCCAAGACGTGGATCAGCAATGCCCGCCGGTCGGGCCTGATTGCGTTGCTGTGCAAGACCGATCCGGCCGCGGCGCCCAAGCACAAGGGCATCTCCGTGGTTCTCGTGGAACAGGGAACGCCCGGACTTTCGGTGTCCAGGGACCTCCCCAAGCTGGGCTACAAGGGAGTGGAGAGCTGCGAATTGGCGTTCGACGACTGTCGCGTCGCGAGCTCGGCCATTCTGGGTGGCGTGCCGGGCAAGGGTTTCTCCCAAATGATGAAAGGGCTTGAGACCGGGCGCATTCAAGTGGCCGCAAGGGCACTCGGCGTGGCGACGGCAGCGCTGGAGGATGCCTTGGCCTACGCACAGCAGCGGGAAAGCTTCGGTCAGCCCATTTGGAAGCATCAGGCCATCGGCCACTACCTGGCCGACATGGCCACCAAGCTCACCGCGGCGCGTCAGCTCACCCACCACGCGGCAGAACGCTACGACAGCGGCGAGCGCTGCGACATGGAAGCCGGCATGGCCAAGCTGTTCGCCTCCGAGACCGCGATGGAGATCGCGCTGAACGCCGTCCGAATCCACGGCGGCTACGGCTATTCGACCGAATACGACGTCGAACGCTACTTCCGCGACGCGCCGCTGATGATCGTCGGCGAGGGCACCAATGAGATTCAGCGCAACGTCATCGCCAGCCAGCTCGTCGCACGCGGCGGGATCTGACGGTTCGTCGCGCCTGCCGGTTCTAGACGGCCGCGTCGTCGACGAAGCGCAGAATTGCGGTCGCAACTGCTGCTGGGTCGTCGATCATCGGGACGTGACCCACGTCGGCCATCATCTGAACCTCCGCGCCGGCAACCGCGGCGACGAGAGGTCGCCCGTAGCGGGCAAAGGGCAACGTCCTGTCACGAGTTCCCCAGGCAATGCGCACCGGGCAGTTGGCCGACAGCGCCTTGATGGGGCCGTTCGCCCGCGCTCCTGCGATCAGCACGGCCAGCGCGTCACACCCTGCCATGTCCTCGAACACCGCTGCGGCCTGACTCGCCGTCAGCCGGTCGGCGTGTTCTGCCATGGCACGCAATAGGATCCGCCGTGACCGCGGACCGGCACCGACGCTCGGCAAGACCTTGCTGCGCCGCAGCACCGCACCGATTCGGAAGATCAGCAGCATTCGCTGTAGGTCGACGGCGCTGGTCCAGCCTCCCGCCGGCGAGAACGCGAGAACCGACCGGGCGCGCTCCCGGCGCGCCAGTTCCAAGGCGATCCAGCCGCCGAGCGAGTTGCCGACGAGATGCGCCGAGCCCACCCCCGCCGCGTCGAGTTGCTCGCACATGTCCTCGGCGATGCGCTCCACGACGCTGCCGGCGCCAAGCCGCAACGGCGGTCCCCCGAGGTGCCCGGCCAGCGTCGGTGTCAGCACCGTGTGCCGGTCACCGAGGGCCGCCACCACCGGCTGCCAGATACGAGGCGAGGACGTTGCGCCATGCAGTAGGACGATCGGCGTGTCATCCATCGTGCGCTGCAGCCTTGGCCAAGGCGGATGCCCGTCGCTTCTCGGCGAACTCCAAGGCGTCATCCCAGGATGCCTTCTGCGCAATCATCCTGCGGTACTTCATGATCACGGTCTGCCCGTTCAACGTCAACGCGCCGACGAGACGATCACCCTGCCGATACAGTGCCGTCCAACGGTCGTCGTCGACGACGTCCCCGTCCACCAGGAGCACTTCTTCGGAATCGGGCACCCCGACGAACTGGATCCTGGACCCGTACCAGTCCGACCAGAAGTAGGGCACCGTCTCGTACGGTTTGGCGTTGCCTGGGTCCAACGCGTTGCGGGCGGCTGCTGCGCCCTGCTCAGCGGCGGCGGTCCAGTTCTCCATGCGCTGGCGCACGCCGAACATCGGGTTCAGCCAGTTCGCGACGTCGCCTGCGGCGTAGACGCCGGGCGACCCGGTCCACAGCGTCTCGTCGCAGACGATTCCGTTGTCGAGTGTCAGACCAGAGCCTTCCAGCCAACTCGTACAAGGAGATACGCCGATCCCGACTACCACCAGGTCAGCCGCTAGGACGGTGCCGTCGTCGAGCACGACGCGTTGCACGTGGCCGTCGCCCTCGAGTGCCTTCACCCCCGTACCGCACAGCAGCGTGGTGCCGTTGCGGTCGTGCAGCGAGGCGATGGCCGCGCCCATGACGGTGCCCGTCGCACGCACCAGAGGCGTTGGCAGCGCCTCGACGACCGTGACGTCGACACCCCGCTTCTGCGCACTCGAGGCGACTTCGGAGCCGATGAATCCGGCGCCGATGACGACGGTTCGCGCGCCGGCGTCCAACGCCGAACGGATGGCGAGCGAGTCATCGAGCGTGCGGAGACCGTGGACGCCGTCGAGGTGGTCGGAACCAGGCAGCGTGCGAAGCTGCGACCCCGTCGCGATCACCAGGGCGTCGTAGCCGATCTCCCGGTCGCCCACGAACACGAGCCTGCGCGTGACGTCCAGACCCGTTGCCGGAGCACCGAGGACCAACTCGACCTTGAGCTCGTCGGCGAAGACGTCGTCGCCGCGGAAGAAGGGAATCGGCGCGTCGGCACCGACGTCGAGGAATTCCTTGGACAACGGCGGGCGGTCGTACGGCAGGTGCCGCTCGGCGCCGATCAGGGTGATGGACCCTTCGAAACCCGCCTTGCGTGCGGCTTCGACGGCGCGCAGCCCCGCCAGCGAGGCACCGACGACGACCAGTCGTCGGACGGTCATCAACTCTTCCGGCCCTGGCGTCGCATTCAACGCACGATTCTCAGGGCTTCGGTCGGGCATCCCGCAACCGCTTCTTCGACGGACTGCAGTTCGTCGTCGGCGACGTCGTCCTTCAGGAGCACGAGCTTGCCGTCGTCGTCGACCTCGAAGATGTTCGGGGCCATCGACTCACAGATGCCCAGTCCAGTGCACTTGGTGAAGTCAACCGTGACCTTCATGGTCCTCCTTGCCTCAGCTTGGCCAACCGGATCAATGGCCACCGCATGCGATAGCACCGATTTCTAATGGATATTAAAATATGGACACTGCCATGTCAAGAAGGCCGCCTGGGGACCAAACGGCGACGATCGCTAACCATAGTTTCTAATGTGCGTTAAACTGGTCGCGTTGCCTGCGCCACGAGATGGGAGAGATCGATGGATCTGGGACTGGCTAACGCCCGCGTCGTCGTCACTGGCGGCGCCTCTAACATCGGGCGGGGCATCGTCCACCAATTCGCCGCAGAGGGCGCCCGCATCGTCATCAGCGACATCGACGCGCCCCAAGCCGAGAAGGTGCGGGCGGAAGCACTCGAACGTGGCGCTACGGCAGTGGAACTGGCGATCGCGGACCTCACCACCTCCGACGGCGCGGACAAGGCCATCGGCGCGGCCGTGAATTCATGGGATGGAATCGACGTACTGGTCAACAACGCCGGGTGGTCGGTGCCCGGGTTCATTGCCACCGACACCGACCGGGACAAGTGGCAGCGAACCATCGAGATCAACTTCTTCACGGCGGTCGCAGCCACCCAGTGTGCGATCGGTCCGATGAAGGATGCGGGCGGGGGGTCAATCGTCTTCATCGCGAGCGATGCGGCGTTCGGCCAGATCCGGCAGGGTATCTACGGCGCGTCGAAGGCCGCCATGGTGGCTCTGGCGCGCACGACGGCCCGCGAGCACGGTCGTCACGGCATCCGGTCGAACGTGGTGTGCCCGGGACTGGTCATACCCGATGGGCCAGATGCCGTTGGCGAATCCAGCCTCTGGGCCGTTGGGGAAGAGGAAGTGTTCAATCCCAAGCAGATCGACTTCATGCTCAAGGACACCCCGATGCGACGGCTCACGACCGCTGATGACGTCGGGCGTGCCGTGCTCTGGTTCGCTTCGCCATTCGCCGCCCGTCAGGTGACCGGCCAGATGATTTCGGTCAGCGGTGGATACACCATGCCATGATCGGCAATCGTCGGGCGCCGTCGTGAACCCAGATGCCCTGCGTCCGTCGACAGTCGGCGCAGACCCACCCAGTGGCACGAAGTACGCCCGCACGCGCACTCGAATACTCGACGCTGCGGCATACGTTCTGAGCCACCAAGGTTACGCCGGCACACGGCTGTCGGACGTTGCCGCGCGCGCGAACGTTCGAACACCAGCGATCTACTACTATTTCGCGTCTCGCGACGAACTCATCGAAGAGGTGATGACCGGCGGCCTCGCCGCCATGAGGGAACATCTCAAGTCGACGTTGGCCGCGCTGCCGCCCGGCACGTCCGCCATCGACAAGATCTTGGTCGCAGCGGAAACACACCTTCGCCACGAGCTGGAGATCTCCGACTACACAACGGCTTCCATCCGCAACCAAGGTCAGATTCCACTCCACCTGCGCGACCATGCTGATCGAGTCGGCGATAGCTACGGCGCGTTGTGGCGGCAGCTGTTCGACGAAGCCATCCGCACGGGCGAGTTACGACACGACGCCGATCCGCGGATCACCCAGATGCTCGTGCTCGGAGCCCTCAGCTGGACGGTGGAGTGGTGGGATCCGCGCCGCACCTCCCTCGATGCAGTCGTTTCGGCAGCGCGAACGCTCATCCGTGGAGCGCTGGAAGACGAAGTCGCACCCAACATCTGAGTCAGCAATCGCGAGCCCAGCCGAGCTCATGGCGACGGTTTTTATTTTGTGTTAGATTCTCTGCATGCCTGAAGCCTTCATCGTCGACGCAGTCCGCACCGCAGTCGGCAAGAGAAACGGCGGATTCGCCGCCGAACATCCCGCCGACATGGCCGCACACGTCATCAAGACCGTCGTCGGTCGACACGACGTGGACCCCGCCGCGATCGATGACGTCATACTCGGCTGTCTCGACAACATCGGTTCGCAAGCGGGTGACATCGCGCGCACTGCCGCGCTCGTAGCGGGCCTTCCGGAGTCGGTCCCCGGTGTCACGATCGACCGCCAATGCGGCTCTGCGCAGCAGGCCGTGCATTTCGCCGCCCAGGCCGTCATGAGCGGCACGTCGGACCTCATAGTCGCCGGCGGCGTCCAGAAGATGAGCCAATTCCCGATCTTGAGTGCCTTTGCCGCCGGGGAGCCCTATGGCAGCACCGATCCGTGGACCGGATGCCGCGGGTGGCGGGAGCGCTTCGGCGACCAGGAGATCTCGCAGTTCCGCGGCGCCGAGATGATTGCCAGCCAGTGGAAGCTGAGCCGCGAGGACAACGAGCGCTTCGCGCTGGAGAGCCACCGTCGCGCGCTCGCGGCCATCGAGAATGGCTACTTCGAGCGCGAAATCTCCCCCTACTCCGGCATTTCGACGGATGAAGGTCCGCGCGCCAACACCTCGTTGGAGAAGATGGCGACACTGCCGACCCTCACCGAGGGTGGGGTTCTCACCGCGGCCGTCGCCAGCCAGATCTCCGATGGGGCTGCCGCACTGCTGATCGCGTCACAGGACGCGGTCGATCGCTTCGGCCTAACCCCACGAGCGCGGATCCATCACATGTCGGTCCGCGGTGCCGATCCGGTGATGATGCTGTCCGCGCCCATACCGGCGACCCAGCACGCGCTGAAGCGCGCCGGCATGTCCATCGACGACATCGACGCGGTCGAGATCAACGAGGCATTCGCTCCGGTGGTCCTCGCGTGGCTCGCCGAGCTGGGAGCCGATCCCAAGCGGGTCAACCCCAACGGCGGGGCAATCGCCCTCGGCCACCCGATCGGCTGCACCGGGGCGCGCCTGATGACGTCACTGCTGCACGAACTAGAACGCACCGGCGGTCGGTACGGCCTGCAGACCATGTGTGAGGGCGGCGGGCAGGCCAACGTCACCATCATCGAGCGGCTCTGACCCATGAAGCGGGCGCTCTATGGGGCCGATCACGAGGCCTACCGGGAAACGGTGCGCGAGTTCTTGGCCCGGGAAGTCGTCCCGCACCAGGATGATTGGGACCGCGAGCACTGGATCGATCGCGAGGTGTTCGCCCGGGCGGCCAAGGCGGGCATCTATGCGTTGCAGGTCGGTGAGGAGTACGGCGGAGCCGGCGAGCCCGACTACCGCTACCGGATGGTGGTCAGCGAGGAGATCGCACGCATCAACGCACTGTCCTTCGGGCTCACGATCAGCCTGCAGGACGATCTGGTGCTGCACTATCTGCTCGATCTGACCAACGACGAGCAGAAGCGGCGCTGGCTGCCGGGTTTCGCCACGGGCGAGATCATCGGAGCGCTGGCCATGACCGAACCCGGTGCGGGCAGCGATCTGAAGGGCATCCGGACCACCGCCCGCAAGGACGGCGACCGTTGGCTTCTCAACGGCCAGAAGACCTTCATCTCCAGCGGAATCATGGCCGACCTCGTCGTGGTGGCCGCACGGACCAACGCCGACGGCGGGTCTGGCGCCTTCAGCCTGTTCGTCGTCGAACGCGGCACACCGGGCTTCGAGCGGGGCCGTCAGCTGGAGAAGATCGGCCTGCCCGGGCAGGACACCTCCGAGCTGTTCTTCAACGACGCGATCGTTCCCGAAGCCAACCTGCTCGGTGAAGAAGGGCGTGGACTCCCCTACCTGATGAGCCACCTGCCCCGCGAGCGGCTCGGAGTGTCGGCCAAGGCGATGGCCACCACCAGGGCGATTTTCGAACTCACCTGTGACTACTGCCGGGACCGGACCGCATTCGGCAAGCCGCTCACCGCCAATCAGCACGTCCGTTTCGAGCTCGCCGAGATGGCCACCGAGATCGACGTCGCCGAAGCATACGTCGACAAGTCCGTAATAGCCTACAACGCAGGCGAACTCACCGACATCGACGCCGCAAAGGGTAAGTGGTTCGTCAGCGAGCTGCAGAAGCGCGTCGTCGACCGCTGTCTGCAGCTGCACGGCGGCTACGGCTACATGGCCGAGTACCCGGTCGCCCGCGCATTCGTCGACACCCGCGTGCAGACGATCTACGGTGGCACCACCGAGATCATGAAGGAGATCATCGGCCGCGCAATCGCCTCGCGCGGCTGACGCCCCATCGTCAGACGACCACCAACGCAGCAGCCGCAGCGGCGACTACGCCCACCCATAGGGTGAACACGATGCGCAGAGCCAGCGGAGCGTCTCGCAACTCCATGAAGTCGCGACCGATGAAGTAGATCTTGGCGAAGGCGATCAGGATCGTCAGCGTTGCGGCCACGCCGAGCGCGCCACCCGTCAGCGACGACACGCTGCCCAGCCACCAGGTGACGCACGTGGCGACGACAAGGATTGCGAATACCACCGTCACCCTCGTGGGCATGGCGCCGTTCACTCGGCACTCACCAGGTACACCAGGGCGAAGATCGCCACCCACAGCAGGTCGACCATGTGCCAATAGGAGGCGATGCCCTCGACGAACCGCTGCTTGCCGTCCCATGCCTGCCGGCGTTTGCACATCAGCTGCCATGTCACGAGAAGCGCGGTTCCGACGATGACGTGCAACAGATGCAGACCGGTGAGGATGAAGTAGAAGTTGAAGAACCGCCCTGCTACCGGGGTGTGGCCTGCGGAGATCTCCAGGGAGTACTCGATGGCCTTGAGGCCGGCGAACACGGCCGCGCAGCCGATGGCGCCCGCGATCAACCTTCGCGCGTCGAGGTACCGGGCGGCGCGGTGCGCGAACAGAGCTCGCACCACCAGGTATGAGCTCAGCAGCAGCACGAGGGTGTTGACTGCGCCGATCGGTTGGATCAGTTGGTGTGCCGCGTCTTTGAAGCCCGCGAGGTCTGACCGGCGGTTCCACAGGAAGGCGAGCATGATGGCCGCAAACAGCGTCATGTCCCCGAGCAGGAAGATCCACAGCCCGGCCTCACCGGGGATGTGGCCGGGGCGCTCCTTGCGTTGACGCGCCGGCACGCCCACGCGAACCTCCGTGCCACCGAGGAACTCTGGCAGCTCAGGGTCCACGCCTAGACTCAGGTGCGTCATGCCGCGGCGACTGCCACCGGCACCGGATCCAGGTCGGTCGAATCCTTGATGGCCTTGCGCAGGGTCAGTCCCATCACGACGAGGAAGACGCTGTAGGTGGTCAGCGCCAGCCAGAAGATGAAGATGCCCCGCCACGCGAAGGGTCCGCTGTGGAAGAAGAACGCGAGCGGGTCGGGGACGAACGAGAACGCAATCCAGAAGTTCACATACGCCACCCAGCGCGGCAGTGTTTGGCGTTTGTCGTTCAGGATGGCCAGGCCGATCGCCACGTTCTGAATCATGAAGGGAGCGATCGGAGTGATGAACAACAGCCACGCGATGTCGTTGAGCATGACGGTCAATTCCGGATTGCGGTCGGGGCGAAAGGCGATGGTGGTCATCAGAAGCAGCGGCAACAACAAGCAGACCCCGGTGGCCGCGCCGGTGATCAGTTGCAGGAACGTCAGGATCGGCGTTCGGCCCTCCATCTTCACCATGTGTACGCCGATGACGGCGATCAGCGGGAAGACGAAGCAGACGCCAAGAGTCGAAATTGCCAGTCCGGCAATGACCCTGGTGTCGTGGCCGTAGAAGTTGACAACCTGCTCGACCGAGCTCTCCGACCCCAGCGGGATCGGCAATACACCGGCGATGAGCCAGCCGATCAGTGTGATCACCAGGGTGGCAGGACCACCCCAGGCGCACACGGTGAGTACTCGCTTGGTCATCGAATATCCTTCACCCGAGCGGATTGACGCCGAGTTCGACGTTCGACAGATCGGAGATCTCCGACCACCGCGAGGTGATCTCGTCGACGGTGGGCGGCTCCGAGAACGACACGCCCTTGTTCTGAAACTGCGCTACGCGCTGGATGTTTCCACCACCAACGACGTACACGCTGCCGGTGTCGGTGCATTGTTCACTCAGCAGATAGCCGACGACTGGCGCCACCTGGTTCGCCGGGAGCTTGTCGAGCAGTTCTGGCGGGGCGACGTCCGTGGTCATCCGCGTGGCTGCCATCGGCGCGACCGCATTCGCCAGAATTCCGTACTTCGCGCCTTCGATCGCCAGCGTGTTGATCAAGCCGACCAATCCGAGTTTGGCGGCGCCGTAGTTGGCCTGCCCGAAGTTACCGAACAGCCCGCTTGTCGACGTGGCCATGACGATCCGGCCAAACTTCTTCTCCCGCAGGTGGGGCCACGCTGCGCGCGTGACGTGGAACCCCCCGTAGAGGTGAACCTTGAGCACCGCATCCCAATTCTCGGCACTCATCTTGTGGAAGGCGCCGTCGCGCAGGATGCCCGCGTTGTTGACCACGCCGTCCAGCGTTCCGAACTCCTGCACCGCAGCGTCGACGAGTGACTGGGCACCGTCCGGGGTGGCGATGTTGTCGTAGTTGGCCAGCGCCGTACCACCGAGCTGGCGGATCTCGTCGACGACCGTGTCCGCCATGGCCTGCCCGAAGCCCGATCCGTCGCGCGCGCCTCCGAGGTCGTTGACCACGACGCGCGCGCCTTCGTCGGCGAGCAGCAGCGCGTACTCGCGGCCCAGCCCTCCGCCCGCACCCGTGATGATCACGACCCTGCCGTCGAGTCCCGCCATGTTCTAGTTACTTCCCTTCGTGTGTTCATTCGTGAAACGTGGATAGTCCGGCCCTCAGAACAGCTTTCGCATGACCTTCAGTGCACGTTCGGTGTACGGCGGATAGACGAGCATCGGATCCGGCTTCGTCGACTTCGACAACACTGCTCTGCGATGGCTCATCGTTTCGAAACCCCACCGTCCGTGGTAGGCGCCCATGCCGCTGGCTCCCACTCCGCCGAACGGCAGTTGTGGGACGAGGCAGTGCATCGCCACGTGGTTCACCACGGCGCCGCCCGAGGGGATCTCGTCGACGAGGCTTCGAGCCAGCTGGCGTGAGGCGGTGAAGACATACAGCGCCAAGGGCTTTGGCCTGCGGTTGACGAACTCGATGGCAGCTGCGGTCGATTCGATGGCGATCACCGGCAATATGGGGCCGAAGATCTCGTCACCCATGACCGCATCGTCCGGAGACGGATCCAGGATCACAGTCGGTTCGATCGTCAGGCTCGAGCGCTCGAATCCACCCCCTGCCACCACGGACCCCGTGGTGGATTCGATGAGCGCTGCCAGCCGGTCGAACTGGCGCGCGTTGACTATTCGCATCCCACGGCCGTCATCGTGAGCACTAAAAGCCTTGATGTTGGCGACGATCTTGTTCGTCAGCTCGTTGGCGATCGATCGATGCGCCAGCACGTAGTCGGGCGCGATGCAGGTCTGCCCGGAGTTCATCAGCTTGACCCACGCGATGCGTCGGGCGGCGACGTCCAGATCCGCGTCGGCAGCCACGATGACCGGACTCTTGCCGCCCAGTTCCAAGGTCACCGGGGTGAGCGTGGGTGCGGCGGCGGCCATGATCTTCTTGCCGATCTCGGTACCACCGGTGAAGAGGGCGTGGTCGAAGCCCTGCGCCAGCAGATCCTGCGTGGTCTGACCGTCGCCCTCGACGACGCGCACGGCGTCAGCGTCCAAGTACAGCGGGACCAACCTTGCCAGCATCGCGGACGTGGCAGGCGCAAGCTCCGAGGGCTTCAGCACGGCGCAGTTTCCGGCCGCTACGGCGGCGACGAGTGGTCCCAAGCTCAGATAGACCGGGTAGTTCCATGGCCCGATGATGAGCACGGTGCCGAGCGGGTCGTACTGCACCCAACTGCGTCCCGGCAACTGGGCGAGTGGCAAGGGTTGTCGTTGGCGGCGCATCCACTTCTTCAGATGCTTGCGGGCATAGGCCGCCTCACCCTTGGTCGAGGCAATGTCGCCGAGCCACGCTTCGACCGCTGGCCGGCCGAGGTCGGCGTGCAGGGCGGCGACGATGTCCGCTTCTCGCTCGTCACATAACCGCTCGATCGCTTCGAGCTGGCTCAGCCGCCACTGCAGACTTCGGGTCAGGCCGGTGGCGAACACGCGCCGCATCTCCGACAGGTCGAAGGTGGATGCACTGGGTTCGGTAGGCGCCTGTATGGACACGTCGCCGCTCAGATCTCTGGCGCCGGAACGACTCCGGTGATTACGGCACCGGTGATTCCGCCATCGACCACCAGCGCGTGGCCATTGACCCACCGTGCCTCGTCCGAGGCCAGGAACAGCACCGCTGAGGCGATGTCGTCGGGATCGGCGTGCCTGCCGAGGAGCTCCTTGACACCGTCGAGGTTGTCCTTCCCCATCGACTCCTCGAAGTCCACCAGGATGGGGGTTTCGACCGGACCGGGCAGAACCGCGTTGATGCGAAGGCCCATTTGCGCCACGGCCAATCCCATCGTCATGGTGTAGACGGTGGTGGCCTCCTTGGAGAAGTTGTAGGCGTTGCCCTGCTGCGGGTTGGCCTTGAACCAGTCAGCGCCGTCCTCGAAGGTGTCGGTGGCCAGCAGGTCTCGGATGACGTCGAGACGGGCCGGCCAGCCGAAGCCGGCGGTCGAGGACACGATCGTCACGGAACCGCCTGGAACCAAACGTTCGAAGAACGCCTCGGTCAGGTGCCGGACCGCGAGAGTGTTGACCGCGAGCACCAGGTCCGCGGGCGCCGTGCCCGGAATCCCGGCGACGTTCATGAGACCGTCGAACTGACCGTCGAGCTGCTCGACGGCGGCGTCGATGCTGCGGGGGTTCGCCAGATCCACCTCGACGTGGCCGTGCACGGCGGCCGTGGGCGTATTCCGGTCCAGCGAAACGACTTCCGCGCCCGCGGCGAGGAGGCGTTCGGCCACGGCGTTGCCGATGCCGGACGCAGCGCCCGTAACGACGAAGCGCTTACCCGTGAAAGCAGTCATCGGTCCTCCTAGTCGAGGGTGTAGGGCAGGGACTTGACGGCGCGCACGAAGTTGCCGACGAGGAACTCCGGCTCGCCCACGCGCAGATTGGGCGCGCGGAAGATCAGCTCGCGGAAGCAGGCCTCCAGCTGCATCTTGGCCAGGAAGCTGCCCATGCAGAAGTGCGGCCCGCCGCCACCGAATCCGACGTGGTTGTTGGGCTTTCGCTGAATGTCGAACGTGCCCGGATCGGTGAAGACCCGGTCGTCGCGGTTACCCGAGGAGTACATCAACATGACCCAGTCGCCCTCCTTGATCTCCTGATCGCGGAGGACGGTGTCCTGGGTAGCCGTTCTCCGGAACGTCATCACTGGACTGGCCCACCGCACGAACTCCTCCATCGCCGGCTTGATCAGTCCGTCGTAGTCCCGCTCCAGCAGTGCCCGCTGGTCGGGAAATTCCTGAAGTGCCATCGCGGTCAAGGTGATGGTGTTACGCGTGGTGTCGTTGCCTGCCACCGACAGCAACACGAAGAAGGCGCCGAGCTCGTCGTCGGTGAGCTTGCGGCCGTCGATCTCGGCTTGCACCAGTTGTGACATCAGATCCGAGGTGGGATGCGAACGTCGCTGTTCGGCGAGTTCGAGGCCCGCCGTCAGCAGCCCGACCAGCGAATCGCTGAGCACTTCGCCCGATTCTCGACCGGCCGCGACGTCCTCATCGGCCCAGGACACCATGCCGTCGGCGTTGTGCGCAGCTTCCTCCCGCAATTCTGGTGGTAGACCCATCATTTCGTAGATGGCCCACATGGGAAGACGCTTGGACACCTGCTCGACGAAGTCGCCCTCCTTGGTCAGGAGCAGCTCGTCGACGATCTGAGTCGCCTGGGCCTCGATTTGATCCTGGATCTTGGACACCTGTCTGGGGGTGAACACCGAGCTCACCAGCCGACGCAGCGTGGAGTGCTTGGCACCGTCCATGCCCAGGAAGGACTGTGCGGCGTCGAGGATGTCTTCCGGAACGGCCTCGATCTGCACACCCTGACTCGAGCAGAACAGCTCCGGGTTCTTGCTCACGTAGCTGATGTCTTCGTGCCGCGTGACTGCCCACACGCCGTCGATCTCGGGAACCATCAGCGCCCCGTCGATGGGTCGGTGCCAGCTGACCGGGCGTTCGTCGCGCAGGATCTTGAACGACTTCTCCCGACCTTCGGCTGTGTCGGCCCAGAAGCTCAGCGGCGAGATGCTGACGGGGTCGTACGTGCGGGCGGGCTGACCTGTCGCGACACTCATCTTCCTACCTCCACATAGCGATCCAGCAGTTTGCGTTTGACGAGCTTTCCGGTAGCCGACCTTGGGAGTTCGTCGATGAAGTCGACCGAACGCGGTGCCTTGAAGCGCGCCAGCCGTTCGCGGACGTAATCGATGATCTCCGCGGCCAATTCGTCGGACTCCGCAACGCCGCCGCGTAGTTGCACGACGGCCTTCACTTCCTGACCCATCTCGGGATGGGGAACTCCGATGACGGCGACGTCGAAGATCGCCGGGTGCAGCGCGAGTACGTTCTCTACTTCTTGCGGATAGATGTTCACTCCACCCGAGATGATCATGAAGGCCTTGCGGTCGGTGAGAAAGAGGTAGCCGTCCTCGTCGAGGTAGCCGACATCACCGACGGTCGCCCAGTTGTCGTGGCCGGGATGCCTTGACTCGTCGGTCTTCTCGGGATCGTTGTGGTAGACGAACGCAGGCGCGTCGCGCTCGAAGTAGATGACACCAGGCTGGCCGGTCGGTTGTTCGACGCCGTCGTCGTCACAGATGTGGACGACCCCGAGCGCGGCCTTGCCGACCGATCCACGCTTCGTGCGCCACTCGTCGGTGTTGATCAGCGTGATGCCGTGACCTTCGGTCGCGCCGTAGTACTCGGCGAGGATCGGTCCCCACCAGGCGATCATCGCGTCCTTGACGTCGGGCGGGCACGGAGCGGCGGCGTGCACGGCCAGCCGCAACGAACTCGTGTCGTATTTGGCGCGCGTCTGCTCGGGCAGATGCAGCATGCGCACGAACATGGTTGGGACCATCTGCGTCGTGGTGACACCGAACCGTTCGATCGCGACGAGCGACGCCTCGGCGTCGAACCGCTCCAGCACCACGACCGTGCCGCCCAGGGCCTGAACGGCACCGCACCACTTCAACGGAGCCGCGTGATAGAGCGGGGCGGGCGAGAGGTAGACGTCGGCGTCCGTGAAACCGAATCCGTGTGCCAGCAGCGCGGTGATGGCGTCGCCGGGTTCGTCGACCTGGATCGGCATAAGGCTTGGCTTGATGCCCTTCGGCCGTCCCGTCGTACCCGATGAGTAGAGCATCTCCGCCCCGCGGGGTTGATCCGTGAGCCTCGGGCCGGCGTCCCGCAACAACGCTGAGTACGACCCGTACCCGTCGATCGAGCCGCCGAACGAGTATCGGTGGTCCACCTCCGGCACCAGGCCCGCGACCTGGGCGGCCAATTCTGCGACGGCCCCGGAGGCGATGAGAACCCGCGCACCACTGTCCCGAACGATGTAGGCCGCCTCGTCACTCGACAGATGCCAGTTGACCATGGTGATGTAGAGGCCAGAACGGACTGCCGCCCAGTAGATCTCAAACGTCTCGGGAGCATTGTCGGTGAGTACCGCGATGACGTCACCGGTCCGTAGGCCCAGCTCGTGCAGCGCCGACGCCAGCCGGGCGGAGTTCTCGTCGAGCTCGGCGTAGGTCACCGTCGCGTTCGATGCCGCCATGATGACGGCGGGGCGGTCGGGCGCCGTTGCCGCGTGGGTTCCTGGGTACATGTCGGCCCTTAGACGATCAGGTCTTCGCGGCCGTCGTCCTTGAGTCGCTGGATGTAGCCGGCGTACAGCTTCTTGCCCAGCGGCGCCAGTTTGAGGAGGCTCGCGACGTTGCCGTCGACCTTGACCTTCCGCTTGGCCATTGCCATCGGCAGGTTGACCTTGCCCTGCCAGTAGGCATTGCCGATGTCGGCCGTCATGGTCATGGTGGCCGAAGGCTCCGGCGTGCCCGCTCCCCCAGCGGTGACGACCTTGTTCGGCATGTCGACCACGACGAGGGCCTCGGGATCGCTGAAGTCGAAGGCGACGACGAGGCCGGTTTCGGTCAACTTCGGTCCGATCTCGGGATCCCCGAATGCGTTTTCGAAGATCCCACCGATGTACTTGGTGACCTCGTCAGAACTGTTGAACCCCATCGTCGCCTCTCCCAGGTCGGGCTATGCCACAAAACTTATTCTGGATTAAAAAATGATAGTAGTTATGATCGGCGCCACAGTCAACAGCCGGTCGTGGCGCGTGACACCTAACTACTGGTGGTCAACGCGTACGTCGCAACGATCTCGTCGACGACGAGTTGCGCGGTCTCGGCGCAGGCCGTGGTGCCACCGTTGGCGTACTCCTTGACGGCATCGCCGACGTTCCACAAGCCCTCGAACGGGGTGTCGCGCGGAAGGTCGTACCCGGCGACGGCGCGCTGGGGCGGCCAGCCGTCGCGCGTCACCGCGACGTTGAGAATTCGCGCGCGGTCGTCGAAGCCGGTGATCGCATCGCGCAGATCCTCCAGCAGCAGGTCGGTCTCGGCCTGCTCGTCGAAGTCCCCCACGGACGGTTTGGGCACGGCGGTGCCCACGTAGAGATGCCATCCTTCGGGCGCCATCTCCGGACAGACGTCGGTGAAGTTCGCGACGTAGGCCAGGCGCCGGGACTTGGCGAAGCTCAGCATGCCCGGCACGTCGACGAGTCGCTCCTGGCTTGCGAAGTTCACCGAGATCATCGCGGTGGGGCGGTCCCCCCGTTTCACCAGTTCCCTGTAGTCGTCGGGAACGTCGTCCGCACCGATCAAGCCCACCGTCGCCGCGGGCCCGACATCGCTCACCACGATCGAGGACGCGACTTCCGTTGTCACACCGTCACGTTCGATGACTACGCCGGTCACCTTGGTACCGTCCACGACGATCTTGGCGACCTCGGTCGACAACCAGATCTCGCCGCCGTGCGAGGTCACCACGTTGGCGAGGGCCCGCCACAGCCCGATCGTGCCCTCCGGATGGAAGCCGAAGCGCTTGAACGCACTCTTGCGGGTGAAGTAGGTGAGGAACACGCGAGCGGGAAGGTCCTCGGAACCGACGGCGAACACCGAGGCGCACATGTTGCGGAAGATCCCGTGCACCCCTTCGTTCTTGGTGTACTTCGAAACCCATTCGGCGGTGGTGATCTCGTCCTCCGGCAGGCCGGAGTCCGACCGCGCGGCGCCGATGCCCTTGACCAGCTTGGCGCCCTGGCGCGTCAGCTTGCCGAGCAGGAACCCCCAGCCGCCGCCAGTGACGTCGACGTCCTTGCCGCCGATCCGGTACAGAATCGGTGGGCTGGGCTCACGGATGTCGAAGGGCGCGCCGACCTCGTCGCAGGTCTGTTGGGTGATGCCGCCGACCTCGATGACGATGGCACCGTTGTTCACCTTGAACCCGTCGATGTCATCCGTCGAGGCGCGACCGCCCACCTTGTCGAGACGCTCGACCACCAGGGTGCGGTAACCCCGGTGCGCGAGACGGGCGGCCGTGAACAGGCCTCCGGCACCCGCTCCGATGACGATGGCGTCGAATGATTGCTTCTCGGACACGGTGTTCCCCTTCGTGTTTCAGAGCTACTAGTAAGACTTGGGCAGGCCGAGCGACGTCTGCGCGATGAAGTTGAGCACCATTTCCCTGCTGACCGGTGCGGTACGCATCAGGCGGGTGATGAACCACAACTCCGAGAGGCCGTACTCGTGCGACAACCCGTTGCCGCCGTGGGTCTGGATGGCCTGGTCGAGCGCCTGCAGCGCGGCCTCGGATGCGGCGAACTTCGCGATGTTGGCTGCCTCAGCGGCCGACTGGCCGGCATCGAAGAGTTCGGCGCTGCGGATGGTGGCCAGCCGACCGAGTTCCACGGCGATGTGCGCCTCGGCCAGCGGATGAGCGATGCCCTGGTGCGCCCCGATCGGGGTCGACCACACCTGGCGCTGTTTGGCGTAATCCGCTGCCTTACCGATGGCATACCGCCCCACCCCGCTGCAGATGGCGCCAACCAGGATCCGCTCGGGGTTGAGGCCGGCGAACACCTGCCGCAGTCCATTGCCTGCGGTGCCGATCAACGCGTCGTCACCGACCTCGACGTCGTCGAGGAACACGGTGAATTGGCTGTCCGGGGAGACGATCGACGTCTCGATCTTCTGGAATTGCAGCCCGGGACTATCGGTGGGGATCACGAACAGCGACAGGGCACTCTTCTCCGGCGTGGAGTGTTCGGCGTCCTTGGCCACCACGAGGAGGGCGTCGGCCTGATCGACGGCCGAGATGTAGTACTTCGACCCGGAGATCTTCCAGCCCGCGGCGGTGCGCCGTGCGGTGGTCGCGACGTTGTGACTGTTTGAGCCGGCGTCGGGTTCGGTAAGCCCGAAGGCCATCTTTCGGGACCCGTCGGCGATGTCGGGCAACCATTCCCGCTTCATCTCTTCGGAGCCATGATGGACGAGGATGTTGCCGCAAATCGCCGGGGAGATGACCCAGATCAGCATGGGCATCCCGTTGGCGGCCAGTTCCTCGACGACGACGACGGCTTCGGCCATGCCGCCACCCCCGCCGCCGTACTCCTCCGGCAGGTGGACGCCGAGCAGTCCCGCGGCGCCCAGGTCCTTCCACAGCTCTTCGATGCCCTGGCCGCTGCGGCCACGTTCCAGGAAGTACTCGGGGCCATACCGTCCGACGATGCCCGAGACACTCTCCCGAATTGCCTTGTGTTCAGCCGAATCCTCGACGAGTCCTGACATCTTCTACCTTCCTTCGAACTGGGGGCGGCGCTTCGCGGCGAAGCTGGCGATGGCGTTGGCGGCGTCGACGGTGGCGCCGGTGGCCTTGACGCCCTCGGTCTCGGCCAACAATTGCCGAGATAGATCGTTGTCCCAGGTGTCGCGCAGCAGTGTCCGCATACGGCCGAATGCGCGAGTGGGACCCTGCGCCAGGGAACCGGCCAACGCCGCAGCGCGCTGTCGGAGCTCCGCGGCGGGCACGATCTCGCTGACCATGCCCCAGTCAAGCGCCTGTTCGGCGGTGATGGGCAGGTTCTGCAGGTACGCCCGCGCGGCACGGGCCGGTCCGATGAGGCGAGGCAGGTGCCAGGTGCCGCCGCCGTCGCCCGAGAGCCCGATGCCTGCGAAGGCGGTGACGAACTGGGTACCTTCGGCGGCCAACACGATGTCGGCGGCGTACACGTACCCCAGTCCCCCGCCGGCCACCGATCCGTGGGCGGCGGTGACGATGGGTGCATCGATGCGGCTGAAGATCCGGAAGGCCTCGTGGAACGGTGTCGTCATGCGAGAGAAGAGGTTTCCGAACTCTTCTGGCGGAGACTCCCGGAAGTAGCCGATGTCACCGCCGACGGTCAGGCTCGGCCCGTTGCCGCGGATCAGGACTGCTCGCACGGACGGGTCGTCGGCGATCCTGCGTGCGGCGACCAGTGTCTCTTGCGCCATTCGCATGTCGATGGCGTTGCGTACCTCCGGCCTGTCGAGGCAGATGGTCGCGACGCCGTCGGTCACCGAGTAGTCGATGGTCTCGAAAGGGGCGTCGTCGCCAAGTGCGTCGATCCAGGCGGAGGTGTCGGTGAGCTGGCGCAACGAGGTGATGCGCCCGTCCCGATCGAACCGCAGCACGTGGGTGAATTCCGCGTCGAGTGTCCGTCCCGAACGGCGGGCAACTCCTCGGTAGTGCCCCGTCACCAGGAGGTCGCCGTCGTCGAGGACCCGCAGCTCATCGGGTTGTGCCTCCACCTTGAAGTGCTTGCCGATCTTCCACCACAGGTTGCGCTGCATGGCCTCGGCACCTCGGTGCTCACCGCCCATGCCCAACGGAAGGCCTTCGGCGGCATGGCCGATGAAGTCCTCGCTCAGCAGCGCGTTGATCGCATCCCGATCGCCTCGTGCCAGTGCGCGGTAGAGCGCCTGGGCGGTGGTGACTGTGCTAGTGCCGGTTTCGATGCTCATGTCAGGCCACGTACCTGACGATCGACTCGACGACGGCTGCCGGCTTGGTCGACCCCTCGACTTCGATGGTCGTCGTCAGCGTCGCCTGTACTCCCCCGCTGACGTCTGCCACGGAGGTGAGCTTCGACGCGGCGCGCACGCGCGAGCCCGTCGGCACCGGCGTGATGAACCGAACCTTGTTGAAGCCGTAGTTGATTGCCATCGCGACGCCGTCAACGCGATAGAGGTCGTGCAGGAAGCGTGGCAGCAACGACAGCGTCAGCAATCCGTGCGCGATCGTGCCCCCGTACGGGCCGCTCGCCGCGCGCTCCGGGTCCACGTGAATCCACTGGTAGTCGTCCGTCGCCTCGGCGAACTGGTCGACGCGCGCCTGGTCGACCACCAGCCAGTCGGTGGGACCGAGCTCCGCGCCCTCGGCGGCGGTGAGCTCGGCCAGTCCTGCGAACACCGTCACCTGCTCGTTGTCACTCTGGGTAGTCATCGTCTTCTCCTCACACCCTCATCCCGACCAGTTGGCCGTCGTGAACTTGATCCAGGTACTCCGACATGCCGTGCAGGGTGGTGCCGTCCTCGGCGGTCCACTCCGTCGCTGCCTCCGCGATCCTTGTTGCGTTGAGCCCGCCGTCGTCGTCGGCACGACGGTGGCGCAGCGGAACGACGGCGTCCACGTCGCCGCGGAACACCCATCGGCGCCTTGCAGCGGTGAGCACCACGGTCACCGACCGTGGTTGGGATTCGTCATCCCGCTCGGTCGAGACCTCGACGTCGTCGCAGACGTGTAAATCCGTTCCGTCCCAGACGAATCCACCCGAGCGGTCGGCGCCGTCTGCCGCACCGAAATACGCCCCCATGAATCCGAGTCCGTGGGCGGAGCCGTGCACCCATCGATAGAAGTGCGGTGCCTGCCAGGATCGGGGACCCCAGGAGTGGTCGCGCAGGCCGAAGCCCGTGAGGTCATTCGTCGTGTCGCCAAGGGTTAGTGAGCCGTTGACCGTCATCAGTTGTTCGTAGTGATTCGGCGCGAAGGACTCGCCGTCGCCGTCGAAGGTTTCGGCGTACGGGGGCGCGGCGGCGCGGAGATCGAGGCTGACGGTGCATCCGGTGCGTGGCGTGCTCGCCAACGCCGCCTTGGGGTCTCGAAGCGCCGCCGGGTCGGACAGCAGGTTGACGGTGCCAGCGAAGGTCACGCGCACGTGTTGGAACGGTTCGACCACTTCGACCGTCAGCCCGGCACCATAAAAAGAGTCGTCGGCGTCGACGTCCGGCCGCGCGAACCCGAACGCGACGGAGCCGTCGGGAAGATACAGGCACACGGTGCGTTCGCCACGTCCTTCGTTGGGGCGCTTCGCGAGCCGCAGGAACCCGCCAAGACCCGCTTTTGCGTCGTGGAAGTGGAAGTACATGGACTCGTTGAAGTTCGGTTCGGGACCGACGGGATGGACGTAATCGTCTGTTGCCGAGAGGTTCACGTCGCCGCCTGGAGATCTGCTGCAGCGGTGGCCAATAACGTCGCGATCGAGAGGTCGAGACGATCCAGATCCAACTGTCCGTGCACGCCCAGCGCGCCTGACCGGCGCCGAGCGGCCACGCCCTGCAGGAGGGTCGCCGCTCGCCATTGCGAGAACCCACGGTAGTAGGTGATCCGATCTACGTTGAATCCCGTTATGCGGCAGTACTCGTCGATCATTTGCTGCCTGTCGGGGAAGCCGCCGGCGCGTGTCGGGCTCGGCATCGAGATCGCGTCCTCCTCCGGCTGCCGCCAGTCGTCGAGCAGCCAGGCGAGGTCGGCGAGGGGGTCACCCAGCGCGCACAGTTCCCAGTCGAGGACGGCCGAAATGCGCGCCTCGTGCACCAGCAGGTTCGAGAGCCGGAAGTCGCCGTGCATGATGACCGGCGGCGGGGACACCGGCAGAGCCGCGCCAAGGCGAGCCCGCACGTCGTGCCAGATGAGGTCGTGATCGGTGCCCAGACCGACCCCGTCCCAGGTAGTCGACAGCCGTCGGATCTGGCGCTCCAGATAGGGAACACGCGACGGTCGGCCGAGATCGGCGAGACCCACGGACTCGGGGTCGAGCGCATGCAGATGGGCGAGGGTGCGGATGACTTGCACGCCCAGCTCGTGCCGCTGAGCCGGAGTCAGCGCAGCGGCATCGAGCTCGCTTTCCATGGCCGAGCCGGGCATCCGCTCCATCACGAAGAACCCTGCACCCGAGGGAGCCGTACCGGTACCGATGACCCGCGGAACCGGAACGCCACTGTCGGCAAGTCGCGACACGATGTGCGCCTCGCGCGTCACGTCGTGGGCGGACTGCGAGTGGTTTCCCGGTGGCGGCTCGCGCAGCACCCACTCTCGGCCATCGGAGCCGCTGACGATCGTGGTGATGTTGGACTGCCCGAAGCCCACACGGGCAATGGTGAGGTCACCTGTCACCGGCTCACCGTGGGCCTGCAGCCAGGCCGATACCGCGCTCGGGTCATCGCACATCAAGCCCGATGGTCCCGCATCCTGCGGACTCTTGACCGACACTGCTCACCTCCAACGAACTCCAGCGTGGAACGCGGTATTTAATCTAGATTAGACTATCGGGACCAGCCGTCAAAGCGCCGGCGGACGCAACGGAGTAGATTTTTTCTATCACCTGTTAAATTCGCGGCCATAAGGCTTCATTCCGCACACCGGAGCGTCACATGAAACTCGGCATGCCGATCACCTACGCCGGCGACTTCCGTGAGACGATCGCCAACCTGCGAGACTTCGAGGCAGTCGGACTCGACCGCGTCATGGTCCCCGAGGCCTATGGATTCGATGCCGTGACACAACTCGGCTATGCCGCCGCGGTGACCGAACGCGTCGAACTGGCATTCGGCATCCTGCCGATGTACTCGCGCACTCCCACGAACTTGGCGATGACCGCCGCAGGCCTCGACTACATCAGCGGAGGACGCTGCGTCCTCGGCCTCGGCGCGTCGGGCCCCCAGGTGATCGAGGGCTTCCATGGGGTGAAGTACGACGCTCCACTGCAGCGCGCCCGCGAGCACGTGGAGATCTGTCGAACGATCTGGCGCCGCGACAAGAGCGAGTTCCACGGCAAGCACTACCAACTCCCGCTATCGGAGGAAGCCGGAGGCGGCGGTCTTGGCAAGCCGCTGCGGATCATGAACAAGCCACTCCGGGAGCGAATCCCGATGCTGCTCGCAGCGACCGGACCGAAGAACGTCGCGTTGGCCGCCGAGGTTTTCGACGAATGGCAGCCGTTTCTGTTCCACCCCGAACTGGCGGCATCCGCCTTCGGCCCAGCGCTAGCCGCAGGACGGGCCAACCGCGACCCGGCCCTTGGCGCGCTTGGCATTGCCGTGCAGACGTTTCTGTTGGTCACCGACCATCCCGACACCGAGGCCGCAGCACTCGATCACGTGCGCAATCACGTCGCCCTCTATGTCGGTGGGATGGGCGCCAAGGGTAGGAACTTCTACAACTCGCTGTTCGCCCGCTACGGCTACGCGCACGAGGCGGAGTCCATCCAACAGCTGTACCTCACCGGAAAGAAGCAGGAGGCTGCTGCCGTCGTCCCCGACGACTTCGTTCGGTCCATTGCCCTCATCGGTTCGATCGAACGCATCGGGGAGCGGGTACATGCCTACCGGTCGGCTGGAGTCAGCTGCCTGGTTGCGGAACCTCTGGCACCGTCGCACGCCGAACGGGTGAAGCACGTCGCCCAACTCAAGGCGCTTACCGGGTGACGGAGCGACTCAGAGAGCTAAAGCCGAGGCGAGCTTGAACTTCTGCACCTTGCCCGTCGGTGTCTTCGGCAGATCGTCGGCGTCGACGAACACCACCCGCTTGGGCACCTTGAACTTGGCCAAGTTCTCCCGGCAGATCGTCAACACCTGTTCTTCGGTCATGACGGCATCGGGCGCGAGAACGATGATGACACAGCCGATCTCGCCCCAGCGATCGTCGACCAGCCCGACGGCGAACACCTGGCTGATGTCGTCGTGACGGGCGAGTAGGTCTTCGATCTCCTTGGGCATCACCAGCTCGCCGCCGCTCTTGTAGAGCTCCTTGCTGCGCCCGGTCACCTGCAGGTAGCCGTCCGAACGCACGACACCCAGATCTCCGGAATGTAGCCAGCCACCGCGCAGCGCCGCCGCGGTCTGCTCGGGTTGGTTCCAGAAGCCCTGCATGAGGGTCGGACCGGACGACACCAGCTCCCCTTCCCGGTCCGCGCCGACGTCTGCGCCGGTGCTGGGATCGACGCTCTTGTAGAGGACGAGCTCATCGGTACCCGGAACCGAAGCGGCAGCTGCCATTTTCGGCCTGCCCACCGTTTCGGTGGTCAGGTGCAGCGGATCCTCGGGCCGAGTCAGTGTCATCGCGCCGCCACACTCGGTCATGCCGTACCCGGTGACGATCTCGTGCACACCGAAGTCTTCCGCGACCTGCGTCCAGAGCCAGATGGGCGCCGGGGCGGAGCCGCACAGTATCGCCTTCAGGGAGCTGAGGTCGTATTTCAATCGAACCGGGCTTTCCACCATCGCGACCGCCATGGTGGGGACGCAGAGGATGTCCGAAGCGTGGTGGCGTTCGATGCCCGCGAAGTATCGGTCGGCTTTGAACCCGGTGATCGGGACGATTGCGCCGCCCACGTACAACACCGACAGCAGCCCTTCGACGTAGCCGAACATGTGGTAACTGGGCAGCGAGAACAAGATTCGGCGACCGTCCTCGAACGCACGGGTCAACGCGGACGCGTAGGCGGTCCGCAGCACGGCGTCGTGGGAGGTGGTGACGCCCTTCGGCGTTCCGGTTGTTCCGCTGGTGTAGAGGATGTCGGCGGGCGCATGGGGGTCGACGACGATGTCACTGAAGTCAATGCCGGATCCCAACTCGAGGAGACTTCGGACCGAGTGGACCCCGGGGCGGCATGGGCCGTTTGTCTCCAGGAGGACCACGTGCCGCAGCGCGGGCAGCGGGTCCTCGAGGGTCTGCCGGTCTGCGTATCCGGCGGCATCCCATCCGGGAGCGATGACGTCGAGCATCGACGGATAGTCCAGGCCGGCGAATCCGGTCATCATCACCAAGACGCGGCAGCCGGAATCGGCCAAGACGTAGGCGAGTTCGTCCTGTTTGTAGAGGAAGTTGAAGGGTACGGCGATGGCCCCGACTCGCGAAATGGCGAACTTGATCGGCACCCACTCCGGGTAGTTGGCCATCACCACACCCACCCGGTCGCCGGGACGCACGCCGAGCTCGACCAATCCGGCTGCCAGACAGCGGGATTGCTCGACGACGTCGTCGTAGGTGAGCGTCACGTCGTCGCAGAGGACCAACGGCCGGCTGCCGAAGCTTGCTGCTGATTCGTCTAGTCGTCCGTGCAGTGTGGTCGGCGTCCATGTCGGGAAGGCGGCCCGCAGCGCGGCACGCCTGGCGTCGATGTCCGGCATTGCGGTCGTCGTCATCGGTTCAGAGCTCCCTCAGTTGCCCGCGGATGATGGCGTCGCGCAGCTCGAACCTGCGCACCTTGCCCGTTGGCGTGACGGGCATTTCATCGGCGACGAACCATCGCGCCGGAAGCTTGAAGGGAGCGAGCCGGGTCGCAGCGTAGTCGCTGA
The DNA here is from genome assembly GCF_000620625.1 of Mycobacterium sp. URHB0044. GTDB lineage: Bacteria > Actinomycetota > Actinomycetes > Mycobacteriales > Mycobacteriaceae > Mycobacterium. The sequence continues at coordinate 220,158 of NZ_JIAW01000006.1, forward strand.
TCGCGGTCTTGGTTAGATCGGCGCTGCCATCGGCCAGGCGGATGACCGCACCCACGATCTCGCCCCACCGCTCATCGGGTAGCCCGACGACTGCCGCCTCCGCGACGGCATCGTGACCGAGGAGCACGCCTTCGATTTCGACTGGGGAGATGTTCTCGCCACCCCTGATGATCAGTTCCTTCAACCGACCGGTGACGCTGAGATAGCCGCGGGCGTCCAGCATCCCGAGATCCCCGCTGTGCACGAATCCATCGGCGTCCACCGCCCTGGCCGTCGCCTCGGGATCGTTCAGATAGCCGAGGAACTGCTGGTATCCGCGCGCGCAGATCTCACCGGGCTCGCCAACGGCCAACGTCTCGTTCGTATTGGGGTCGACGACCTTGCACTCGACTCGCGGTAGAGGCCGTCCGACGGTCGTCAGCTGATCCTCGCGCGAGTCGGACGGCCTGGTCGCAGAGAGCACTGGCCCGAGTTCGGTCTGCCCGAAGAGGTTGATCACCGACGCTCCGAACACCGCTTCGGCCGCCTCGATCATGCTGGCCGGCACGTTGGAGGCGCCGCCCATGATGACCTTCAACGTCGGCGCCGGCGTGGACGCGGCGTGCTGACACTTCAGCAGCGCACCGAGGATCGCGGGGACGTAGAACAGCACGGACACATGCTCGCGGCGTAGCGCCTCGAGCACCGGCACGGGCCGGAACCGTTGCACCAGAACAACAGTCCCGCCGATCCACAGCGGGCCCAGTGTGGCGATCACGCAGCCCGCGGTGTGAAACATCGGCAGCGGGTTGAGACATACCGAGCCGTCCTCGACCTCGACTGCCTCCAACGTTAGCTTTGCCACGTTGACCAGGGACCGGTGCTTGAGCAGCACGCCCTTGGGCCTGCCCGTGGTTCCGGAGGTGTATTGGAGCATGACCGCTTCGTCGGGGTCGGTGGGTGCGGCTCGCAGAACGGTGGGGCTCGCGTCGGCGGCCTGCCAGTGCGTCCGGTCGGAAAGGGATATGTACCTCAGGTGTGGAAGCCGTGGCCTCAGCGCCTCGACGACCGATGCCAGCTGGTAGTCCCTGCTGACATCCGCATGGATGAGAACTGTTGCGCCCGAATGAGTCAGCGCGTACTTGAGCTCTTCCTCCCGCAACGCGGGATTGAGGGCTACCAGCACCATCCCCGCCAACGCCGCGCCGTACTGAATGATCGGCCACTCCACCACGTTCGGCGCCCAAATGGCGACGTAGCTGCCCCGTGCGGCGAGGGCGCAGAGCGCCGTGGCGACGCGGGCGGCCTCGTCGTGGAGCTGTGCATAGGTCAGGCGTGCCGCCGTACCGTCGTGCCGAACGCCGACGATCGCGGGTCGCTCGGCATGGGTGTCGGCCCGTCGCGCCAGTAATGCCCCGACGGTGAGGTCGACGAGTTCCGCGCTGTCGTCGGAAGGTCGGTGGGCACGCCTGAGGATGGATGCACTAGCCGGCGCCGTTGTCATCGCGTTCTCCTCCCCTGCCGGTTTCGAAGGGACATTGCGTCCAGCATAGTCGAATGCAGATTAAAAACTAGTGTCACGCGCCCCGGTAGTTGGCTTGTAGGCTTGATCTAATGGCCTACACCGAAGTGAATGGATAGTAGAAACGATCACACTCGGCGTTGACGGTCGTCGGTGGCTGCTGCTACGGTCGCCCAACCTAGGAGGACGCCCGTGCTGCTCACCGCCTACACCGCAGAGTCCATCACCGCGCAAAGCGTCACGTCGATGCTGCAGGCCTCGGGCCGCTTCCCGGAAGCCATCGTTGAGGACCTGACGATCTCCCCGATCGGCACCGGCCAAATGGCCGCCAGTTACCGTCTCGAACTCCGCTACGCCACTCCCTCCGGCGATGCCCCGGACACCGTCGTCGCGAAGGTCGCCAGCACCGACGAGGCGAGTCGTCAAATGGCGGCCGCCACAGCTGCGTATCGGCGGGAGGTGTCGTTCTATCAGCGGCTGGCCGATCGCGTCGCTACGCGCACCCCGGACTGCTTCTACGCCGACATCGCTGAAGACGGCGTGAGTTTCGTTGTCGTGCTGGAGGACTTGGGCCCGGCTACGACACTCGAGCAGCTCGGCGGCTGCAGCCCGGACGAGGCGGCACTGGCCCTCGCGGAGGCTGCGGCGCTACACGGCAGTTCCTGGCATCAGCGCTACCTCGCGGAGGACTGGCTGCCGGCCGAACCGGTCTGGGGCATGCTCGGCGCAGCCATCCCCGAAGTCACAGCACCGTGGTTGGACCGGTTCGGCGGATATCTCGACGCCGGGCACGTCTCCGCGGTAACCCGCCTGGCCGCCGACGTCGGTACGTGGCTGGAGACGCTGCGCAACCATCGGACGTTGTGGCATGGGGACTTCAGGCTCGACAATCTGCTCTTCGACGCGTGCGGAGGTGCGGTTCCGGTGGCCGTGGTCGACTGGCAGAGTGTGGCCACGGCTCCCGGTGTCATCGACGTGTCGTACTTCCTGGGCAACTCCATGACCGAAGCCGATCGAGCCGTCCACGAACGTGACCTCGTCACCGAGTACCACGACAGACTGCTCTCGTACGGTGTGCAGAACTATTCGTTCGAGGACTGTTGGCGCGAGTACCGGGCACATGCCTTGTTTGGCTTGGTATTGACGATTCCGGTGTCGATGAGTGTGCAGACCACCGAGCGCGGCGATGCCATGTTCGGCGCGATGGCACGCCGTGCCGCAGAGCAGATCATCGCCAACGACAGCTACGAGGCACTGCGCTCGCTGTAACGCCGGCGGACTCCTAGCATGGGGGACCGACAGTTTCGTGGCGTCTGAACGCTCTCCGGGCGGGTTGTCCACAGTCGCGAATTCATCCACAGCGCTCGGCTACTGGCCCGACTGTTGTCTGGTTCCGGGAGCATGAATGTCTGGGTTCCTCAGCACGATTGGAAGCGTGTTGGAGGAACTGCCCCGGGGCGATGACCTATCGCACGTCGGCGACGCGGCGTTGGTCGATACCATCACCGGCTGGACCCGCGCCGCGGCCACCGTGGCCCATCACCGGATGGCCGCCATCGCCGAACTCACCGCGCGGCGCTGCGCCTCCGAGCAAGCCGTGGAGCGCGAGTTGTGGGCGTGTGATGGCTGGGACAGCGCGGCCGCCGAAATCGCCGCGGCAAGCGGAATCAGTCAGCGCACCGCCTCCACCCACATGCTCCAGGCCCACGCCCTACGCCACCGGCTGCCGATGGTCGCCAAACTCCTCGCCGACGGCGCCCTCGCCGAGAAACTAGCCCACACCATCAGCTGGCGCACCCGACTGATCGAGGACCCCGACATCATGGCGGCGGTGGATGCCGACCTCGCCGCCACCGCAGCATCGTTCGGCCCGCTATCGGTGACCAAACTCGAGAACGCGATCGACGCCGCCATCCTCGTCCACGACCCCGCCGCGGTCCTGCGATTCCACACCGCCGCCAAGAGCTGCGACGTGAAGTTCGGCGACGTCGATGACACCACCGGCACCACCTCCATATGGGGCAGGTTGACCGTTGCCGACGCCGAACTCGTGAAACGACGCGTCACCCAACTCGCCGCCAACCCCTGCCCCCACGACCCCCGCACCATGGGTGAACGCCGCTCCGCCGCACTCGGGGTAATCAGCGCCCTCGGCCTGCGCGGCGCCGAGGACGCCCGTCTGCCCTGCACGTGTGGGCGCACCGACTGCACCGCACCGGGACCCGATGCCCGCGCCGACGCCATCGTCATTCACATCCTCACCGACACACTTCCGGACGCGGGACCACCACCCGACCCCGAGCCGAACTCAGATCCCGACCGTGGGCCGGACGCTGGACCGACACCAGACACAGATCCAGACCCCGAACCGGGTCCCGCCGAGCCGGAACCCGACGTCGAACCCTCCGCTACCTCCACGGCAAAGCACCCACCTGCGCCCGAAAACCGCACCACCACTCCGGGGTTGGCGGTAATCGCCGGCTGCGGAATCGTGCCCACCCCGCTGCTGGCCGACCTCATTCGGCTCGGCGCACCCGTGCGCCCGGTACCGAACGCCGCCGAACTGTGCACCGAACCGCACTACCGACCGTCGGCCATGCTGGCGCGCTTCGTGCGCAACCGAGACCTCACGTGCTGCTTCCCGAATTGTGGCCGGGCGGCCGAACGCTGCGACCTCGACCACAGCACACCCTACGGCCCGGGCGGCCTGACACACCCCGGCAACATCAAATGTCTATGCCGAAAACACCACTTGCTCAAGACATTCTGGATCGGCCCCGGGGGTTGGACCGACCAACAGCTCTCCGACGGCACCATCGTGTGGATCAGCCCCACCGGACACCGCTACACCCGACCACCGGGCAGCAGACTGCACTTCCCACGATGGGACACCACCACACCGCTACCGGCCGGCACCCGCACACCACCGGCGACCACCTCCCCGGACCGCGGCCTGACCATGCCCACCCGCAAATACAGCCGCGCGCAGATTCGCCGCCAACGACTGCACGCGGAACGACAGCGCAACCAACGAGCCATCGACGAGGAACCGCCGCCCTTTTAGGGCGCTCGCATTATGGGTTCGGTCACTGTCTAGTAGGCCGCCAGGATCGGTTCCAGATCAGATCAGCACGGGTTCGTAGGCAGGCAACGGATTGACGATCGGTAGCAGCGTCTCACGGGCCTCCGCCTGGGTGATGACTTCACTCTCGGGGATCTGCGTGATCTCGACGGGGCCGATCGCGCCCCCGTGCTCCCCGATGAGTCGTGCCCGCTCGTCGTACGGCCAGAAGCTCGCCACCATCGTGGTCTTCCGATACCAGGCATCCAGCTCGTCGACGTCGTCGCCCATCGCCCGCAAGACCTCGCCACGGAGAAACTGATGGAAGTATGCCTCTTGCCCGAAACCTGAATCGTTAACTGCGATCTGCTCGTCGGTGACCGCGATGACGTTCGCGCCCACCGCCCTCATCTGGCGATACATCTCGTGAACCTGCGCGCCACGAATGATCTGACCACCCGTCGCCCCGAATTCGAGGATGTACACCGGCTCTTCGATCGTCATGTCGGGTGCGAAGATTGGCTCCCATTCGCCGGCCACCTCGAGCAGCGCATGCCGGCGATAGTTCGCCACTATTCGACGGTGTCTTGGGTTGTCCAGCGTCTCCAACAACCGGTCATGGGCAGCCGCATTGAGTCCGATGTCGAGTTTCATATCGAGGTCCTCCGTTGGTTCAGGCTGGTCGGTAGTGGATGTGCGGCAACGCTCATGAGGCCTGTACCCCGGCGAGAGTGGCAAAGAGGTCGCAAACGGGGTCGCTACCGTCCCACGAAACCGCGGACCGCCGGATGTGCTCGAAAAGTTGGGTGAACTCCGGCGAGGTGAGGTCAGCGACCTCGATCGCCGTGCCGTCGACGTTGTCCGCCAGGAAGTACGCGAAGCGGGCCGCACCCGCGATCGAGCCCTCACAAGTGGGAATCAAACCCAGCTCGTCGAGCCTCTTCAGGTCGCCATCGTAGGTCTGCGTCCAGCCCGACACGTGGTGCAGGCCTGCGCCCTTCGCGAGGCTGAAGTTCCGCCACGGCGAAGGCGCGTCGTTGAGCTGTTGTATGAGTTCGATCTGCACGTCGCCAAGGTTCGCGAGCGCGATGTTCAGGTCAGGTGCCGACGGCTCACCGTGGTAGGTGAAGTAGTCCAGCGGAACGTGATCGAGCCGATAAAACGGCCCGACGCCAACAACCGTGGTCCAGTGTCGGATGGCGGCGTCGAGATCGGTGACGACGTAGCCGTTCTGGCGGATACCGCCGAAGAATTTACTCATGAAACCTGGGCCTTCCAATCGAGAATTCGTCTGACGCAATAGCTAATGGCGGCGAGTCAACGCGGAAGCAAACCGCCATCGACCGTCAGCACCTTGTTGGTGAGATAGCCGTTCTCGAGCATCGCTACGGCGAAGGCGGCCAACTCATCGGTGTTTCCGATGCGGCCGACAGGAATCGTGGCGGTGTAGGCGCGTGCCGAATCCTCATCCATCATCGCCAGGCTGTGTTCGCCAACCAGCGCCGGGGCGAGCGTATTCACAGTCACCCCATGCCGGGCCGCCGCTCCCGCGAAGTAATGCGTGAGGCCGTGCAAAGCGGCCTTGCTTGCCGAATAGTCCGGCCCGAACGGTCCACCCAGCCATGCCGCCAAGGACGACACGAAGAGTATGCGGCCCCAGGATCGATCGATCATCAGCGGGAGGGCCCGCCGAGCCATCAGATACGGAGCACGCAGATTGACCGCCATCGCCTCGTCGAACTCGACGGCACCGACTTCCTCGCACGACCTCGCCGCTCCCGCGCCCGCATTGGCGACCAAGATGTCGACCGACCCGAAGTTGTCGGCGACAGCGTCGACGAGCCGTTCAGCCGCGCCCCCGTCGCGCAGATCCGCGGGTAGTGCAATTGCTCGTCGTCCATTCGACCGAATATCCGCGGCGAGCTGTTCCGCGACCTCTCGGCCACTGTGGTACGCGATCGCGACGTCGGCGCCGGCAGCAGCGAGCGCTCCTATCAGGGCAGATCCGACATGGCCGGCCGCGCCGGTGACCAACGCGACTCGACCGTTGAGGCGCGTGTCACCGAAGGCGACCGCCGGCTGTTCGGTGGCCGTCATCGTGTTGCCGCCCAGGCGAGTTCGGGAAGCGGCCGAAGCAGGGGCAACAGGCGTTCGCGCGCACCGTCGAGACTGATGAAGTCCTCGGGTGCGACGTGCTCGATGCGGTGCAATGGCTTGTCCTCATAGACGCGCTCGCCGATCAACCTCGCCCGCTCGTCGTACGGCCAGACCATCACGAAGTGTTGGATCTCGCGGTAATAGCCCTCCGGGTCGTCGACCGCGAAACCCTTCTCGATCAGGTTGTGCCCACGCTGATAGGTGACGAAGTTGGAATCGGATGCGAATCCCCAGTCATCGACCCAAAGCTGCTCGTTCTCCACCAACATCACGCACGTCTGGGTTTCGGCCAGGTTCCGGTAGATGTCCTTCACGGCATCGGCGCCGTCGGCGACCACGCCGTCGAATCCCGTGATGTTGAAGTAGTAGACGGGTTCCTCGACCATCATGTCGGGGGCGAAGATCCCTTCCCACTCACCGCATATTTCGAGGATTGCGTGGCGGCGATAATTCTCCAAGATCGCTCGATGGCGCGGGTTCGCCGTGGTTTCAAGCAGTTTGTCTGCAGCGCTGATCGTCTCGGCGATATCTCTGCGTGCCATCGGTCCGTCCTTCGGGTGGGTGCTGGGGCTGTGTCCGAACCTAGGCCCGAAGATCGGCTCGAAGCGCGTCTGGGCGTGCACCGAGCCTTGCCGATACGTGCACGGTGCCCAAAGCGTCGCGTTCAACCAATGGGTCGGCTATAGGCTGATCCGATATGGCATCCACGCAATCTCAAGGCTCCCAGGACATATCGGACTTCGGGGTGCTAATCGTCGGTGGCACATCCGGAATCGGACGCGCCGCTGCCCGAGCGTTCATCGACGCAGGCGCACCCCGACTGGTCCTCGTCGGGCGCGACCGCGAACGGGGTGCGGTGGTCTGCGACGAGCTGAGCGCGCGTTCACGAGCCAAGGTGCACTTCGTCGCCGCCGATGTCACCGACGTCGAAGGCGCGCAGCTGGTGGCGAAGGAGGCGCAACGCCATCTGGACCACATCGACGTGTTGATCAACGCCGCGGCAGCCCGGCATCTGCCAATGCTGCTGCACGACAATCCGATCGATTCCCTCCTCGGAATCCTCACGGACATCACGCTGCCTCCCCTATTGATGACGCGAGCCGTGCTGCCCCTGATGCGCGCCCAGCACTCGGGGTGCATCATCAACGTCGCCTCCGACGCTGCGAAGGTGCCCACACCTGGCGAATCCATCATCGGCGCAGCGATGGCGGCGATCGTCACATTCTCGAAGACGGTGGCCATGGAAGCCAAGCGCAACGGCGTCAGAGTCAACGCACTGACCCCCTCACTCGTCGAGGGGACCGGCACCGCGGAACGGCTGTTCGCGGACGCATTCAGCGCCCGTCTCTTCGGCAAGGCACGCGAACTGGCGCATCTCGGCGTCAGCACACCCGACGATCAAGCCGCACTGATGGTCTTCCTCGCGGGCCCACATGGGCGGCGCATCACCGGCCAGGCGATCAGTGTCAACGGCGGGATCAGCTCGGCGTAGCGAGCGCTCGGAGCTCGTGTGGCGCGATCCCGTACTCGGCCTTGAACGCCCGGGCGAAGTGACTCGCATTCTTGTAGCCCCACTGGCCCGAGATGTCGATGACGGCGGCTTCGGGCTGAGACAGGAGCGCTTCGCGACCACGTTCCAGCCGATGATGGCGGACATAGTCGCTCACCGACTCTCCCGTGTTGGCGAACATCGCATGCAATGTCCGCAACGAGATCGCATTGGCTTCAGCGATTCTCGATGGCGTCAGCTCGGGATCGCGCAGGTTCCGCTCGATGTACCGACGCACCTGGGGCAACAGAGTGACCCGCAGCGGTGCCGAGTCGGTCGGCGGGCAGTCGCTCGCGGTGATCAGTTGCACCAACTCGAGGGTGGCTTTGGCGGCAACGGTCACCGCCGCAGCGGGCAACGCCGCAAGTTCGCGCACCAACAGGCTCATGTAGTCGCCGAGCAATCGTGCGATCGGCGACTGAGCCGGCAGCTTGTCGGGCAGCGGGCCACGCATCGACACCAGTGTTTTCGGGATGACCAGTGTCACGGTGTGGATGCGGCTGGGAATGTGGCAAGTGCCGGGCAGGGCCGAGTCGACGACGAACATGTCGCCGGGTTCCAGCGTCGCCTGCCTGTCGCCCTGTTCGACGATTTCACGGCCGGCCGTCACCAAGGTGACGACCAGCAAGTCCGACTTGGCGCCGTGCGGTGCGTACGTGTTGCCCGAAAACACGTCCGGGACATCGCAATCGAGTATCGAGAGGCCATCGAACTGCGCGCGTCGCACGATGCACGGCGATCGGCGGGCCCGTCCGACGGGCTGCGTGGCGATCGAGAAGGGCACCATGGTTTCCGCCATGACGGATTGCATGCGCGTGCTCGCATCAAGCGTCTCGGATTCGATCACCCACTCGTCGAATACCACGCCCTTCATGACGGGACTCCAGGGTCACCCGGTGTTCGAGCACGGTATGCGTCGACGATCGGTTCCAGCTCGGCGGGCGTCGCACCATGGAGTATCACGCCGTCCGCACCGAGTGCCAGCTGTTCGCCGATGGTGGCGACACAGTTTTGCGGGCTGCCCGTCGCCGCGGGTGCCGTCCACTCAGGTGGAAGCAACCCCGCAATGTGCTCGAGCTGGTCGACGGTGGTGGTCGGGCTGTCAATCACCTGCAACCCACCTTCGCTGAAGCTCTTGACGACCACGTCCTCTCGGAAGCGCTGCAGGACTTCAGGATCCCAGCGGTTCGTTCGCACCATCAGGTCGCCGTAGCCTTGCAGGTAGGTGGCAAGCCGGCCAACGAGCTTTCGCAGGCGCGTTTCCTCGGGGATGTGGTCACCGATGGTCGCCAGGCAGGACCACACCTTGACGTCGTCCGGGTTCCGGCCGGCTCGTTCGGCACTCGACTTCACGGTCTTGACACAGCGGGCCAGCGTCTCGTCGGTGAAGAAGGTGTGCAGAATGACTTGATCCATCACGCGGCCGGCCAACTCCAGCGAGTTCGGCGCGAACGCCACCATTCCCATGGGGATGTCGACGTCGTAGTCCTGGCCCAGCCGAAGCGCGGGATACTTTCCGATCGGGCCGTCATGCCCCACGATCGTCTCGCCACGGAAGAGCCGGCGCATGACGCCGACGAAGTCCTCCATCTGCGCGGTGGTGATTCGCGGCATACCGAACGCATCCTGCAGGGGTGGCACGCCGCGACCAAGGCCCAGGGTGAAGCGGCCGTTGCTCATCCCATGCATCGTCAACGCATAGGCCGCGGTGACCATGGGGTGGCGGGTGTTGTGATTGGTCGCGCCGGTGGCGATGCCGATGTGTTCCGAGACGGCAGCTGCTGCCCCGGACAACGTGCAGGCTTCCTTGGTGTTGAAACGCTCGGAGATGAAGGCGTGACCTAGGCCCAGCGCTTCGGCATGGCGTATCTCGTCGACGATCACGCGCGGTGACTCCGGTTGTCCTCCAAGCGCGTAGAAGCCCAGCTCGGGATGGTCGGTCGTGGTCACGCGTTCGTCACCTCGGTCAGTTCGGACCATCGGTCGTGGTCGTGAATGCACGGGTTCCACACCTCGACGATGCGGCCCTCGGAAACGCGGTAGACCTCAATCGAGGCGATGACATCCTGGGTGTCGTCCTGTTTGACGATGTCTGCCTGATAGACGATTGAGCAGAGTTCGTCGTCGGCGACGATGCGCAGAAGCGTGAAGTGCACCCTCTTGACTCCTGCACACAGGTCGCGCACCCGCTGAACCGCTTGTTCGTGCGTTTGCACGACGCGGCCGCCAGGCGTGTTGCGGACGATTTCCTCGCCGATGATTTCCACGGCGACGGCGTAGTTTTGGTCGTTCCAGAGCTCATAGTTGTAGCGTTCGATGACCGTTTTCGGGCTGACATTCGATGCGGTCACCGGGCAGCCAACGTTGCTTGCTTGCGCCGAATGTCCCGCGCCAAAAGGTTGCTCATGGCTCGCGGCGCATCGACGAGATACGAACTGGCACCGATGCGCCGAGGCAGGCGCACGGAGGCGTGCCCGCCCTCGATCGCGGCCAGCGTGGCGCGGGTGATTTCGGCCGGTGTGATCAACCTGCTGAGGTGCAGTCGGTACAGCCGTTGCACCAACGCGCTGAAAATCGGATCGGTCCGGCCCTTCTCCATCAAGCCGGTGTCGGCCACCTCGCCGATCTCTACCTTGGTGAAACCGACTGGGGTGTCTCGAAACTCGGCCGCGAGGTTGACCGTCAAGTGAGTGATGAACGCCTTGGTCGCCGCGTAGACCGCGAGATTGGGCGGACAGATGACACCACCGAACGAGGATATGTTCACCACGTGGCCGCGGCCCCGTTCGATCATCCGGGGTAGGGCTTGGCGCTGCAGTTCGACGACGGCATGGACGTTGAGGTTCAAGATGAACTCCAATGTCTCGGAGGCCATTTCGTCGAACCTGCCGACCTTGTCGTCGCCGGCGTTGTTGACGAGGACGTCGACGGGGCCGTCGACCTCGACGCGGTCCAGCAGCCCCCCAACCGCCTCGTGGTCCGTGAGATCGGTGGGATAGGCCTTGCCGCCGAGTTCGTCAGCCAAGGCGAACAACTCGTCCGAAGGACGCGCCACCAAGGCTACTGCCGCCCCTGCACGGTGCAGTCCGAGCGCGAGGTCGGCGCCGATCCCCCTGCTGGCGCCGGTGACCAGGGCCCGGCTGCCCGCGATCCTCATTCGGCGGCCCGGTTCTTAGCGGCCAGGTCCGGCTGCTGCTTCGTGGGAAGTGTAACCATGGTCACGAGTATTACTTGTGCGAGCACAAGTAAACAAGTACTTTTCTAATATGACTTCGATTGTTCGGCATTTCCCCCGCTCCGCACCCGAGCTGACGTCCGATTGGCTGACGACGGTCCTCCAGTCATCCGGCGCCATCGCGCCGGGCTCCAGCGTCACGACGTTCCGAGCGGACAGGATCGCTGAAGGAGTTGGCTTCGCGTCGTTCCTATACCGAGTTCATCTCGACCTCGACAGTGACGGGCCGGCAACGGTGATCATCAAGTGGCCGACCGACTACCCCACCTACCTCGAACTAGCCCAGTCGATTCGCCTCTACGAGCGAGAAGTGGCCTTCTACAACGACGTCGCGCCCACGGCGCCGCTCAATGCCCCAAAGGCACACTTCGCCGAGATCGACCAACGGTCGAACGACTTCGTCATCGTGATGGAGGACCTCGCCGAGCTGGAGAACGCCGACCATCTCGCGGGGCTGAGCTTCGGCCGCGTCGAAGCCGTCTTGGACGAGTTGGCGCAGTTCCACGCGTGGGGCTGGGACATGAAGCCGCCTGCGACCAACAACCCGGCGTTCCTGAGCGTCGACGATCCGCGGATGTCCGGCCTGTTCGCCGTGGGCGGCGCAGGGGGCTGGCCGATCTATGCGAAGGTCGGGCGGGCAACCGCCCCGCAGGGCTTGGTGGAGGTGATCGGGGATTTCACGTCCAGCCTGCCCGTCCTGCTCGGCGCGCTGACCGAACCGGCCACACTGGTGAATGGCGATCTACGCGCCGACAACCTGTTCTTCAGCACAGCGGGGGCGCACACCACCGTCGACTTTCAATTTGCGAGTCGTGGGTGCGGCATGTGGGACGTGGCGTACCTCGTTGGCCAAGGCTTGACGCCCGACGAGCGCGGCGGACGCGAGCGGGAATTGGTCAGACGATACGTGGATACCCTGGAGGGCTTGGGAATTCACTACCCCTTCGACCGCGCATGGCAGCAGTTCCAGCTTGCGGTCGTCTCGCAGGTGGCCCTTCCGCTGCTCGCGATGATCTCCTGGGAGACGCTCAATCCCCGCGGCAGGGAATTGCTTCAAGTTCTGATGGAGCGTTGCTTCCAGATCGTCGCCGACACTGACGCGGTCAGCGCAGTGCAGGCGCTCACGGGCTGAATGGTCATTCGCTCTGCAACCGTGTCGCCACGCGGTCATGCCAGCGCGCCAACGTCGATTGAAAGTCCATGGCGCCCGGCCCCATCACCCATGCGTAGGCGTAGCCGATACCGGTCGCCATGATCTCCGAACTGATGTCTTCGGCCCCGGATCCGTTCGCGATGGATCCGTCGGCCTGCCCCTCGACGACCGCATCTCGAAGCCTCGTCTGCAACCGGTCGAGCCAGCCCTGGATTCGCCGGCGCAGGACGTCACGATCATGCAGCGCTTCGAAATTCAGGCTGAACATCGCGCGCAACAACTGTGGGTCATGCGCCGCGAACTCCCGCATGCCGAGAATCGGCGCGAGGACGCGTTGCAGACCGGTGGCTCCCGGCTCCGGCGCCACGTCGATCCGACGCTCGTAGTCTTGCAGGATCGTTTCGAGCAGCGCCTCCTTCGATCCGTACCGTTCGTGCACCATGGCCCGGCTGTATCCGGCCCGGATACCGATCTCCTGGGCAGTGGTGTTGGTGAAGCCCTTTTCGGCGATCAGCTCGATGGCGGCTTCGACGAGTCGGCGCGATGACTCCTCGACACGTTCGCGCTGCGAACGCCGGGACGAAGTACTCACCACCGTCTCGACTCCACGGTGACCTCGGAGCACAACCGGTACCGCGACCGCCCACCTGCCACCCTCAGCGATCCAGCCTTTACTTGCACGCGTGCAAGTTTAGCGATTGAGGGGTCCATGGCCGGGCGCAATCAGACTCTAGTTCCTTTTTTTATTTCGTGTTAGATTATTCACGACAATCCACGGGCGGGCAAGCATCCCCGGATGTCGCAGGCCGCTACGGTTGCGCCCCGACGAATGTGGTCGACGACGACCACAGGAGGTACGTGAAATGACGATCAGCGACAAGGTGGACCTGGTGTCGACCGCCGCCCGAATCGGTACGGCGGTCGCGTGGGAACGGTGGGGGCGCAACCCCGCACTGGTAGACGCAGGGACCGTGCCACCATCTGCCGAGTCGATTACACCGCAATGGCTTTCGTCCGTGCTGTGCTCGAACGTCCCGGGCGCCAAGGTGGTCGACGTCTCGATTGCAGGAGGCCACGACGGCACCAGTGTTCGACGAGCGTTGACCGTCGCGTACAACACCGCGGGTATCGAAGCCGGCCTGCCGACGAGACTCTTCTCGAAGAGTACTGCGTCCTTCGGGTCACGAATGCTCTTGGGCATCACCGGTATAGCCGAGGGCGAAGCGGTGTTCTACAACCGTGCACGACCAGGTCTCACGCTTCGGAGCCCGAAAGCCCACTACTCCGGATACGATGCGAAATCTTGTCGTTCGCTCGTCTTACTCGAAGATCTGACAACCCGCGACTGGACTTTCCCCAATCCTCTCGAGAACCCCGTGACCCGCGCTGACGCCGAAGACATGGTGTCCGAGATGGCGGTCTATCACAGTGCGCTCTGGGACAGCCCGCGGATGAACACAGACCTCAAGCTCCTGCGTCCCGCACTTCAGTGGCAGGAGAACATGAATCGCAAGGTGGGCTTCGAGAAACGGACGCTAGTCGGCCTCGAACGTGCACGCGACGTCGTGCCTACCGCCGTGTACGACCGGCGCCAGGACGTCTACGGGGCCTTCATGCACTCGCTGCGGCTGCACCAAGGCGGCCCAAACACCCTCCTTCACCAGGATCTCCATCTAGGAAACTGGTTGCGCGACGAGAACGGACGCATGGGCCTCTACGACTGGCAGTGCGTGGCTCGTGGCAACTGGGCGCTTGACTACTCGTATGCGATGGGCGGAGCCCTGACCACCGATGACCGCCGAAACTGGGAGGAGGATCTGCTCCGCTCGTACCTCGAGCACCTCCGGGAGGGCGGTGTGCAGAACGCACCCAGCTTCGACGAGGCCTGGCTTGCCTACCGTCAACAGACGATGCACGGATGGGTGTTTGGCGTGTTCACCCTGGGAGGCAGCCGGTTTGAGCCAGAGCTGCAACCCCGGGACTACACCATGGCTGCGGTCAAACGGATCTCACAGCAAGTCTCCGACCTGGACTCGTTGACGGCGTTGGCTGCGTAGACCCGGCCGCGCAAAACCAAAGGATGGCCTCCCCATGAAAACCGGACCTCGCGCGATCGACGATCTCGACGCCTTTGCCGCGGCCTACTCCGCCGCATGGACCCAGGATCCAGTCGGTCTGCTCGACTTCTTCGACCCGGCGGGCAGCTACACCGACATGGCCATGGGCACGACCTACGAGGGCCACGACGGCATCCTGCGCTTCCACAAGTGGATGCTGAAGTTCGCACCGGACTCCGTGATCGAATTCGGCGCACCGGCTGCTCGCGACGGAGTGCTCTACCTGGAATGGCTGTGGGACGGATCCTTTGAAGGCTCACTCCGACTCACCGACGGCTCGCTCATCCCGTCGAACGGTCAGCGGTTCAGCGTTCCGGGGATCGCCGCCTGCCGATTCGGGGAAGACGGCAAGCTCACGAGCCATCGGGACTTCTGGGACATCACCCAGATGATCGCCCAGCTACGCGCGGCATGAAGCACCCACAGGCTGCCGACTACGTCGTCGTCGGGGCGGGATCGGCGGGATCGATCATCGCAAGTCGCCTGGCGTCGGCCGGCGCGAGCGTGATCGTCGTGGAGGCTGGCGGCACCGATCGACGTCCCGACGTCGCCCTTCCGCTGGGAATCATCAGCCTCTACGCAACGGCCAATTGGAAGTACCCCACGGCGGCCGATCCGAGCAAGGATGGGGAGACTGGCGCCTTCGCCAGCGGGCGGATCGTGGGCGGAAGCGGATCCATCAACGCGATGGTCTATGCGCGCGGGCGGCATGCCGACTACGACGGTTGGGCAAGCGCCGGCGCGACCGGCTGGTCCCACCGCGACGTGCTCCCCCATTTCAAGGCGTTGGAGACCTGGGCCGACGGAGCCGACGAGTATCGCGGCGGATCCGGGCCCATCGCGGTGTCGTGGTGCGGCCACCACCACGAGATCGACGACGCGTTCATTCAGGCGGCGGTCGACGCCGGCCATCGACTCAATCCGGACCCGAACGGATCGGACCAAATCGGGGTGGCGCGCAGCCAGGTAAACCAACGCCGCGGTCTTCGCAGTTCATCTGGTCGCGAGTTCCTCGGTCGTCTTCCCCGCGGGCAGCGTCCACACGTCCTGACGCGGAAGACCGTCACACGCATCGTCGTCGAGCAGGGACGGGCCGTCGGGGTCCAGATCGGCGACGAGATCGTCAGGGCCCGCCAAGAAGTCGTCCTCTGCGCCGGCGCAATCGGCTCCGCCTCTCTGCTGATCAACAGCGGCATCGCCGCGGGCGGAGACGTGGCGAATCTGCCCGGGGTGGGTGAGAACTTTCACGACCACCTCGTCGTCACTCAGGGTTGGGCGTCGAAGGTACCGACGATCAACACGATCGGCGCGGTCCGTGGCGCCAAGGCACTCCGTCAGTTCCTCGCAGGCGGCCACGGTCCGTTGACCACCACCCCGTTCGAGGCGCAGATATTCACCGACGAGTTTCAAATCGCCGTGAGCCCCATCCGATACGAGCTCAACCCCGTCACCGGCCGGGCCAGGTTGAAGCGCTCCGACGCGTTCACGGCCTACACGGTTCTGATGCACCCCGAAGGTCGTGGGCGGGTCCGCGTCCGCGGCGGCAAACCGTACATCGAATTCGACCGCCTCGGCCGGCCTGACGACTTCCGAAAGCTATTGGAGGGCGCGGCACTAACGCGCGACCTCATCGAGTCGCAGGCTGCCATGCGCGGAATAACCGGTGCCAATCTCACTCCGACTGGAGACGACGAGCGACGCTGGCTGTCGTCCGCCGAGGGCAGCATCTATCACGCGGTCGGCACCTGCCGCATGGGAACCGACGACAGGTCGGTCGTCGGTCCGGACCTCCGAGTGCACGGGCTCGACGGTCTGCGCGTCGCCGACGCCTCAGTGATGCCCGCCATCACCTCGGGCAACACCAACGCACCCACCATGATGATCGCCCTTCGTGCAGTCGACCTCATCCTGCACGGTTGAGGAGCTCACACGACGTTGACGCCGTCGAGGAAGTTCTCTCCGTATGCGGAGTCGCCGCTGATCACGATGTCGTGGTCATGCCAGGACGATCGGCGGGTTCCCCAACCCGGAAACTGTTCGGCCGCAGCGTCGATGACAGCTACCGCTGCCGGACTGGCGCCATTGGCGACGCCGCGTCGGTCGATCGTCCACGTGCCACTGCCCTGGCCGTGCAGTCGTAGCGACACCGGTCGGTCCATCCACTCGGGTGTGGCCGCGGCGAGCTGGTTGCCGAGCACTGCAAGCATCCATTCGATCACCACCGCCATCCTGTTCGCATCCGACGGCGGCGCTTCTCGGCTGAGGGCAGGAGCCATGTCGAACCGCAGGTGCGTGTGCAGATCGAACACCAGCGCACTACCCAGCAGAAACGCGACGGGGAATCTTCCGAGCTCGGCCAGCGGCAATCGGAGGCGCCCCAATGGCAAGACCGTGGGAACCATGGACAGCCCGACGGCCAGGCACTCCACCGCTCGTACTCGGCGAAAACCTTGTCGGGTGGCCATGATCGACGTGCATCTACCATCACATCGTTGGAGCGTTCGATGTCGCTGCTGCGCAGCAGGGACAGCGCGGCGGGGGTGAACAGGGCGTGGCAAGCACCGCCGAGGTGCGCCACGACGTCTTGGATTCGCCATCCGACGGCGGCACTCGCCCTGCACCATTCAGCGTCGTCGAGGACGCCGCAGAACGACAGCATTGCGGCCCGCTCGGCACGCAACGCGGCGGGCCGATCGATCACCGCTGCAACCGGCCGAGTTCTCGCCCCACGACTGACACGAACGACACGCAGCCACCCGGACGTCCACCGAGGTTGTGCGTCAGCGCCGTATGGGGATCGGACAATTGGCGGTCACCGGCAGCGCCGCGGAACTGCAGCCACGCTTCGTAGAGCATGCGTAGTCCGCTGGCTCCCACGGGATGCCCGAACGACTTGAGCCCGCCATCGGGGTTGATCGGCAGCCGCCCTCCTGCGTCGAAGTCACCGGCGAGTACGTCCTTCCACCCGTGACCGGCCTCGGAGAAGCCCAAGTCCTCCATGAGGACGATTTCGGTGGGGGTGAAGCAATCATGGACCTCGGCGAACGACAGTTGCGTAGCGGGACTGTCGATCCCGGCCTGGCCATAGGCGTCTCGTGCTGCTTTGACCACTTCGGGGAAGGTCGTGTAGTCGAATGCCGCGTCCATCGAGCCTCGCATCGAGCCGGCGACGAGGGAGAGTCCCTTCACGTACATCGGGGTATCGGTGTAGTCAAGCGCTCGCTCCGCGGGCACGATCAGGGCACACGCCGCGCCGTCGGAGACTCCCGAGCAGTCGAACACCCCGAGCCGTCCGGCCACCTTGGCGGCCTTCTCGATGGTCTCCGGCGCCACCGGTGAACGGAACTGCGCCTTGGGGTTTCGTGAGCCGTTGTCGTGGTTCTTCCACGCCACGTGGGTCATGGCTGCCCGCATCTCATCGGGGTGCACGCCGTGCTTGGCGCAATAGGCCGGGTCCAGGAGCGAGAAGGCCGCCGGCGCGGTCATCGACAACTCCGGCGACGTTCCGTCACTCGGCGGGTCGCTGCGCATCAGACCGGAGAAACCGGAATCCTTTAGCTTCTCCACGCCCATGGCCATCACGACGTCGTAGGCTCCGGCGGCAACGCCGTAGCACGCGTTGCGGAAGGCCTCCGACCCCGTGGCGCAGTAGTTCTCGACGCGGGTCACGGGCTTGTCGTCGGTTCCCAGTGCGCGGCTCAGCGTCAATCCGGACTGGCCGGAGCCGAGCGTGCCGAGCCAGTAGGCGTCGATGTCGCCCTTGCCGACGTTCGGCACCGAGTCGAGGCATTCACCGAATGCCTCCAGGATCAGATCCTCGGTGGAACTGTCCCAGCGTTCGCCGAACCGGGTGCACCCCATGCCGACGACGGCGACCCGGTCAGTGATTCCGCGGCTGGCCATCGTTCTCCGATCTCGTGTCCAGTAGATGCGACTTCCAGAAATAGTCGTGCACGCCGCCTGCCGTGAACAGCCGACGGAAGGTGAAGGCCACCCTTGCCCCGACGCGCAGACGTTCGGGTTCGGTATCGGTGACCTCGATGGTGCAGCGCCCGCCGCCGTCGATGTCCAGGACCGCCTGAATCATCGGCGGTGAGGGTGAGTAGGCCAGATAGTCCACGGTGTGGGTGACGATGGTGCCGCGGAGCGCCGCGACGGGGGTTGGGGCCATCTCGTCGGTCGCGCCACAGCTGCGGCACACCCGCACCGGCGGCAGGTGCACGAATCCACACTGGCGGCACCGGGTTCCGGAGAAGCCGAACTTCCACCCCTCGGCGCGGGCGGCCGGCGGCGCCGCGGGCCGGTCCGGTTCGGGGCGGCGGGGCGGTTCGAGTTCGACCAGTCCGTGCCACGACAGGTAGGTCAGATGCGGCACCACGATGCCCTCGGCTCGCTGGAGGCTGACCGGCGTCGACTGGCGACCCGCCGGTAGCTGCGGCGTGGTGCGCAGCAGGACGGCGTCACAGCCGTCGAACGCCGAGAGCACCAGGATGGTCTCGCCCGGTTCGGCGACGTCGAGCACCGCGGCCAGGGCGATGCCGGCATCGGCGGTCCCGGAGAACCCCACCGGTGACGTGCGGGTGGACTTGAGGGCCTTGACCAGCGTGCCGATCCGCTTGGTGATGGCACTGTTGGGGCAGGCGACCACGGCGTGATCGACCTCGGTCACGCCGCTGTCGTCGAGAACGCGATCCACGGCGGCGCGGATCAGACCCGAGTAGCGGTCGGCGCCGAAGCGCTCTTCCCACTGCTCCCCCGTGACTGCCGTGGGTGAGCGCCAACGGTCCAGGAACTCGGCCGTGTGCGACGTGGTGGCGAGGACGTCGGCGATCGCGGGGCCATCGCCGAACAGCAGCGCCGCGGCGCCGTCACCGCCGAGCCGTTCGTCGGCAGAGCCGGGACGGCCGACGCGGATGTCGGCGGTCACCGCGAGACCGCCGGTCGCAATCGCGGTCCGCCAGGCCGCAATGCCGCTGCGACCCGTGCCACACAGGTCCGCGGCGAACGAGGCGGACGGCAGGCCGAGCGCTGAGTGGATGGCCGTCGCGTTGGTCTTGTCGGCGTAGGCAGGGGTACTGGTTGCGAAGTACAGGTTCGTGGGCAGCTCGTGTCCGTCGAGGGCTCGGGCTGCTGCGGCGACCGCCATGGTGGTGCTGTCCTCGTCGTAGGAGGCGATGACGCGGTCGCCACGACGCAACCCGACGTCGCCGCCGGCCAGACGGTACCGCGGGACGTAGGTTGCGTAGGCGATCAGGGACGCGGTCATCCTGCGACTCCTCGGAACAGTGCTGCGATGCCCTGTCCGCCTCCGATGCACATGGTTTCGAGCGCCAATCCGCCTCCGCGGGTCTGCAATTCGTACAGCATCGTGGTGAGGATGCGAACGCCGGTAGCGCCGATCGGATGGCCGAGGGAGATGCCGGACCCGTTGACGTTGAGCCGGTCGTCGACGTCGGTGAGCTTCACTCCCCACCCCGACAGCACCGCCAGAACCTGCACCGCGAAGGCCTCGTTGATCTCGATCAGGCTCAGGTCGTCGAAGCCGAATCCCGTCTTGGCGAACAACTTCTCGACGGCACCGACCGGTCCGATTCCCATTCGCGACGGCTCACATCCCACGGCGGCCCAACCTTCGAGGTAGCCGATCGGCTCCAGACCAAGCTCGTCGAGTCGATCCTCGGCCACAACGAGACACGCTGCGGCGGCGTCGTTCTGCTGGCTGGAGTTCCCTGCGGTCACGGTGCCGCCGGGCGTCAACGTGCGCAGCTTCGCCAGCGTCGACGTGGTGGTGTCGGGGCGGATGCCCTCGTCGACGTCGAACGTCACGGCGTCTCCCCGGCGCTGGGGGATCTCGACGGGGACGATCTCGGCGTCGAACGCGCCGCGTTGAGCAGCAGCCGCCGCACGGTGGTGACTGCGCGCAGCGAATGCGTCCGCCGCGTCGCGGTCGATGCCGTAGTCCGAGGCCAGGTTCTCCGCTGTCTCGATCATGCCGCTGATCTCGCCGAAACGCCATGCGGGTTGGGATCTCTCGCGGCCACGGTCCAGTCGGTCGTACAGCATCTGACTTCCCGACCTGGCCCCCCAGCGCGCCGTGGTCGTGTAGTGCTCGATGTTGCTCATCGATTCGACGCCTCCGGCGATCACGACGTCGGCCGCGCCGGTCTGCACCGTCATGGCGGCCGTGATGACGGCCTGCAGGCCACCGCCGCAACGCCGATCGATCTGCAGTCCAGGCACCGCAACCGGGAGGTTGGCGTGCAACGCCACCCACCGCCCGATGCACGGCGCCTCGGAGTTCGCATATGACTGCGCGAAGACGACGTCCTCGATGCGGCCGGGGTCAACGCCGCTGCGCTGCACGGTCGCCTCGACCACCTTCGCGGCGAGGTCTTCCGCCCGCAGCGGGCGCAGGCTCCCGCCGAAGGTTCCCACTGCGGTGCGTACCGGAGCGACGATTGCCGCGCGCCTCATTCGTCGCCCCGCCAGCGGTCGGCGGACGGGTCCAGCAGCTGGGCGAGTTTGCCTTCGGGCAGCCAGATGATGGTCTCGAGTTCCAGCGCGTCGAGGTAGCGCACCCGTCCGGTGCGGAGGTCCTCGAGCCGCAGTCGCGGCGAGTTCGCTTCACCGTCGATGTTCACCGAGACGTGGGCGAACTCGCTTTCGACCACGGGGCCGATGCCTGGCGCATTGACGGGGGCAGTTCCGCCGAATTCGAGGGTCATCAGATCAGGAATCCCATCGTCGGGATGGGCTTGTCCTTGTCCACCAGGACCACCTTCTTGTAGGACATCCGCAGCGTCCCCTCATCGCGACGAAGCCGGTACGTCACGCGCCCACCCCACACGTGGTTGCCGCGCGCGCGTGATTCCAGCACCACGAAGTTGGCTCCCACCTCGAGGTCGATGCCGCCCGACGCAGCTTCCCGGCCGCCGAGTAGTTCGACGTTGGATATCAACCGCCGCAGGTTGGACGGCGGCGCCTGGGCGTAGCGCCTGCCGGTGCGAAGTTGCTTGAGCCGAGTGGAGATTCGATTCCGATTGTCGTAGATCACCGACATCTGTTCCATCGGGTCGGCGCTGTCGTTTCCGGCGGGAACCCAGTACAGCGCGTCGTCGGTCCACAGCGCCTCCCATGAGTCGTAATCGCTCTCGTCGGCGAAACGTGCTTCGCGATAGAGGAACTGCTCGATCTCGCGGACGTCGTACCCGTCGGGGACGGGGGTCAGGCCGTCGCCGGTCTGGATGGCGCCGGTCTGGATGGCGCCGGTCTGGATGGCGTTGGTCACGGTGCCTCCATCAACGTTGCGTAGTGCGACCAGAAGCCGCGCATACCGGTCTCGTCGGTGGCCGATCCGATGGTGAATCCGTTGTCGTCGATGCGCTCCCGGTGCAATCCCCGTCGGACGTCCAGCCATTCGGGCTGCAGCGACTCGATGCCGAGCTGGTTGCGCTCGTACATCTCGGTGTCGTCGGCCAGCAACATGCCCGCCGGACCCACGGAGCCGACGCACTGGGAGACCATCCGCTTGTTCAGTTCCGGTGCACCCGCGAGTTGGACCGCCGTCGAGTATTGGACGCACTGGTTGACCGACACGGGCTGGATGTTGAACACCTGAATCTCGGCGATGAAGAGGTTGGGGAAGATCATCACGTGCGGCGCCCCCTCGATCAGGATCTGATCGGCGGCCTCACCGTGACGTTCTCGCATTGCCGAGACGTAGTTCGGTACTCGTTGTTCCGTGGTGCCGAACCACCGCATCGGTTCGGCGAACTTGCGGAACTCCGGGCGTAGGTCGTTCTCACTGTGTCCGTTGCCGAGATTTCTGGTGACTGCCGTGGACGCGTCGCTGTACAGCGGTCCGATCGTGCTTCCGGTGACGCCGAAGATCGAGCCGTGCACGAATTGCGGGTGGTAGCCGTCGGTTTCGTTCTCCGCCAGCAGCTTCCAGTTGGCGCCCGTCTCGTGTTGCAACCACCCTGCGGTCAGGTCGACTCGTCCCTCCGGGGAAAGGCGCACCAGACGGTCGATCTCGCCAGCGGCCGCTCCGAGGTGCTCCCGCAGTGTGGGCCCCTCTTCGGCGAAGCTGCCGAAGACGAATCCCTCGTAGGAGTCGACGCGGGGAACCCGGCCCATCGCCAGATCGAGTTTGCGGCCGTTGTATCCCTTGAAGAAGGGGAAGCCGATGAGTTCGCCGGTGTTGCGGTAGGTCCAGCCGTGGTAGGGGCAGCGGAACGTCGAAGAGTTGCCCTTGGCGTCGTCGCAGACTTGGTTACCGCGGTGCGCACACCGATTCAGCAGCAGGTTCACCCCGCCGTCGCGATCGCGGGTCATGATGACGTCCTGCAGGCCGAGCTTCTTGCGCACGTAGTCGCCCGGTTGTGCCACTTCGCTTTCGTGGCCGACGAATACCCATGTGCGGTACCAAATCTTCTGCAGCTCATCGGCGAAGATGGCGGGATCCGTGTAGAGCGAGCCGTGTACCTTGTCGGGTTTGATCAAGGGTGCGACCCGGCTGGCGGGCGGGTTGACCGTGGTGGTTTCCGTAGTCACTGGGGGATTCCTTCCTGGGGGCCGAAGACGGGGCGACGCTTCTCGCGAAACGCGGCGATGCCTTCGGCGAAGTCGTCGCTGCCGAAGAGTGCGGCCTGATGGGCGGCTTCACGGTCGAGCACGTTGAATGGCGACAAGCCGGGCGCCACCGCGAGGAGAGACTTGATCACGGCGTGCGCCTGCGCCGGGCCCGCAGCGAGCCGGGTGGCGTCCGCGAGAGCCGTCTCGAAGGCCTTCCCCGGCTCGGCAAGCGCGTCGACGAGACCGATGCCGAGCGCCTCCTCGGCGGGAATCGGCTTGGGTAACAACAGCATCTGCCGTGTCCGGGCGACGCCGATGCGCGCGGGCAAGGAGGCATACGCACCCATGTCGCCGGCCAGCCCGACCGACGTGAACGTCGTGGCGAACCGTGCGTCGCGTGCGGCGACGACGCGGTCACAGGCGGCGGCCAGTGCGGTGCCGGCGCCGAAGGCCGCACCCTCGACGGCCGCGATCACCGGCTTCTCTGTGCTCCAGATCGCCCGAATCACGCGCTGCGCCAGCTGCGCCCGCTCGAGCGCTTCCTGCGGTGCCATCCGCTCCATCGAGCCGATGTCGCCTCCGGAGCAGAAGGCCTTACCTGCCCCCGTCAGCACGATGGCACGCACCGCTGAATCGCGGTCTGCGGCTTCGATCGCGTCGGCGAGTGCCAATCGCAGCGGGATGTCGATGGCGTTGAGTTTGTCGGGGCGATTCAGCGTCACCACCGCGACCGCGCCGACCTTCTCGGTGAGCACTGGGCGGGACCGGAATTGCTGCGGTGACGCCGTCATCGCTGAAACCTCGGCGGTCGCCGCTCGATGACCGCCCGCAGCCCTTCGAGCGCATCGTCGGTGCCGGAGAGCTCGGAGACCGTCCGGGCCTCCTCGGCCAGACGCTGTTCCACGGATGCCCCGATGCCGCTCCACACCAGACGCTTGGTCGCCGACAACGCTTGCGTGGGCAGCTCGGCGAGTTGCGTGGCGAGCTCCTCCGCGCGAGCCTGGAGTTCGTCGTCCCCCACGACCTCGGTGACGAGACCGATGCGGAGTGCCTCGGCGGCGGTGAGCGTCGGATTGGTCAACACGATCCGCAGTGCCTGCCGCAGGCCGACCAACTGGGTGAGCGTGACCGACACTCCGCCGTCGGGAGCCATGCCGACGCGGACGGCGCCGGAGAAGAACTTCGCCGATTCCGCGGCGATCACGATGTCGGAGGCGCACACCAGGCCGAGGCCGCCACCGCCTGCCGCGAAGCCTTGGACCGCGGTCACCACGGGGACTCGCAACTGGATCAACGCCGCCGATGCGAGCTGCAGCCAGGCCGTTGCCTCCCTGAGGTAGTCCGGCAGCCCGGCGCCCTTGGACTCGAACGTGTGGATGTCGCCGCCGGCGCAGAAGTTGCGCCCTTCGCCGGTCAACAAGACGACGCGGACTCGTGGATCCGCGTGACAGGTGAGCACCGCTTCGTGGAGGGCCTTGAGCAACTCCACGTTCAACCCGTTGGAGACCTCGGGCCGGCTGAGCCGCAGGCGGGCGATACCACCGTCCACGTCGAGCGTGACGGGCGCCGTCGAACCAATCGTCGTCACCGAACTCCTCCTCGTTGGTTGAAGGCGGACGCACCGTTGCGCCCCGCACCCTCGCTGATGTGGCTCACGACCGCGTCGAGTTCATCGTCGAGACCCGCGGCGAGGGGCTGCCGCGTCCCATTGGTCACCAATCGCTTGATGGTGGTCAGCGCGCTGCGGTCGCGGCCCGCCATCGCCGATGTGAATCGTTCTGTAGCAGCGTCGAATTCAGCAGGTGGAAAGCTGCGGTAGGCCAAACCGAGTTGGACTGCTTCGGTGCCGGAGATCCGGTCGCCACTGAGGAGCACGGCCATCGCCTGCTGTCGGCCGATCAGGCGCGGCAACCGCTGGGTACTTCCGCCGCCGGGGATCATGCCGAAGCGGATGTGGTTGTCGGCGATCCGCGCGTCGTCGCTGACGAGCACGATGTCGGCCGCCTGCATCAGTTCGAAGCCGCCAGCCGCGGCCACCCCTTGCACGGCGACGATCACCGGCACGTCGACATCGGTGATGACATCACATGCTCGCCGGAAGGCCGTGAACAACGTCTTCAGCGCGGCGGGCCCTGCCGCGCGCAGTCGTTCCACCTCGGCGAAATCACCGCCGGCGCAGAAGTTTCCTCCCGCGCCGCGAATCTCGATGACGTTCACCGCCGGGTCGGCACCCAGGGCCGTGAGCGCACGCTCGAGCTCGACACTCAGCTCGACGGTGATCGCGTTCAGCTGGTCCGGCCGGTCGAGGGTGATCCGACCGATGCCCGCACTGGTGCTGACCCGCAGTGGTGCAGACATGGACAACACTTACTCCGACCGTGTTCGTGGACTGTTTCTAATCAATATTAAACTACAACGTCGGCCGTTTCAACCAACCGGAGATGCGGTCGGCTTCCATGGCTGACCACGGACTTCACCGCCGCACACCGCAGACGGGTGGTTCAGTGCGTTGGGTTGCCGTCGAGAAGGGGGCCCGAAGCGCCCTGCGGAGATGTCGTTTCTAGTTCCACGTCAAACGGTGCTGCACCCTCGACTGGTTTTTATACTATGTTAAATTGCGCAAGGTCAGCCCGGAGTCGAAGGGAGCGTCGGATTCTGAATCGTCTTTCGGCCACGGGTCTCGAAGTGGACCAGGTGTCCGCACACGTGGTACGAATCCCGCTGCCGCTGCCCTTGGCGGATCTGCGCGTCGTGAACGTCTATGCCGTCCTGGGCAACGACGGCGTGACGTTGGTGGACTCCGGCTGGGCGGACGAGCCAAGCGAATCCGTTCTCCTCGAGGCGCTGCGCGGACTCGGCTTCGGCCCCGGTGACGTGCGACGCATCCTGGTCACCCACGCCCACTGGGACCACTTCTCGCGCGCCATCATGTGGCAGCGGCGCTATGGCACCACGGTGTTCTTGGGCCGCCAGGAGCGCCACACCATCGCGGCGTTCGACGAGCTCGACGGTGCGTACCCGATGCAGGCGCGACTGTTGCGCAGGGCGGGGGCACCCGAACTCGCGCAGACGATCGCCGATCTGGAGCTCGAACCGTTCGAACGGGACGTGCCCTTCGGGCCACCCGATGTCTGGCTCGACGACGGTGACGAGATCGATTGCGGCGGAACGCTCCTCGTCGCTCGGGCGACGCCCGGTCACACGCGGGGCCACATGGTCTACGAGGACCGGAGTGCGGGCCTGACGTTCACCGGTGATCACATCCTGCCCCGCATCACGCCGTCGATCGCGTTGGAGCGGATGCCGGAAGAGCTTCCGCTGCGGTCGTATCTCGCCTCGCTTCGACTGTTCCTCGACTTGCCGGATGCATCGATGTTGCCTGCACACGGCGCGGTCACTCCGAGCGTGAAGGCGCGGGCCGAGGAATTGCTCGACCACCACCGGGACCGTCTCGACGTGGTTACCGCCCTGGTGGCGAAGGGGTCGTCCACGGCGTACGACGTGTCACGCCAGATGTTGTGGACGCGGCACGAACGGACCATCGACGAGCTCGGTGCCGTACACGGCATGACGGCGATCCTCGAAGTTGCCGCCCATCTCGACCTGTTGGTGGCCCGCGGTGTGCTGACCAGCGAATCGCTGGGGCCGGTCAGTCACTACGCAGCCGCGGCGTAAGCGGCGCGCCGTCAACCGTTAGTCCTGCTAGCATCCCGGTGTCTCACATCCCCGGGCGAAGGAGGGCCGAGTGGCCCGCACACTGGCATTGTCAGTGCTCGCCGTCGCGGCCGCGATGACATGGATGGCGCCGGCGGCCACGGCGGATCCGGGAACCACCGTCTTCGCCATCGGCAAGTGCTTCGACCCAGGCCAGCCCCCACTGCAACGACCCGACCGATTCGCGTACAACTGCGACGACACCGGCGTGATGGAAGACATGACGTGGACGTCGTGGGACGCCGAAGGTGCACAGGGCATCGGCACGGACAAGTCGATCGAGTGTCAGCCGAACTGCGCGCAGGGCCCGCTTCTCACCAACCCCATTCTCGTCCACGCGTGGAATCCGTTGCCGCCAAACACGGCTGGCTGTCCGCCCGACGTTCAGTTCTACTCCGACATGACCATCGCCTACCCAAATGGTGTGCCGCCCTGGATCAAACCCGGGACATCGTGGACGGACGGGACCGATTTCGTGACCGTTGACGGCCTGCCCGCCGTGCACTTCTCCGACTTGCAGCCGGACTGTCGAGCGGTGCAGTTCGTGCCTCCGAGGCCCGCTCTCGCCTGACGCAGGACGCGTTGCGTGAGTTCGTGAGCGCGTCCGCACCATGGGCCCGTTCTTCGGCAATTTTGACGTCGTACCCCGCCGTTTGACTGCCCACAATACATTCGCCAGAACAATACGATTGCGAATGCAATAGCATTACATTCTGAATCATAACCACTCTGATCAGCATTGATCATGCAACTGCCGATACGTGCGACCATTCAAGATCATTTGCTGACTTTCGACGAAACGCTAACGAAGAATCGAACGCAGTGGGACGATCGCTCTACCTCTACGGAAGCCCGGGGTGTCCGACTAGAGCGTGAATATCGAAGTCGGGGCTTTCCATGGGGGCAATGATGGGTGCAAGTGCATACGTAGGTCGTGTCGGAGCTTTGGCGGTCGCGTTGGGGGTGGGCATCGCGGTGGCCGCCGGCCAAGGGGTGGCGTCGGCCGACACCCCGGATCCGAGTTCGCCATCGGCAGCGTCGACGACCGATACCTCGACCGAAGCGCCGTCGGGGACCTCTGGTTCGACGCAGCCAGCGACGCAACCGTCGAACTCGGCGCCGGCATCCGGCATCACGTCCAGGGGCACCGTGAGCGCCCCGTCTGGCGTGGCGGTCAGCACCGGAGGGGCACAACTCAGCGGCACCACGGTGCACGACGACGACCAGACCGCATCCGAGGAACTGGACGACGAGACCGTTGCGCCGAGTGCTTCGTCGGCACCGGCTCCGTCGTCTGAATCGCGGACCAGGAAGCTGTCCAACCGGAATGAGACCCCGCCGACTCTGGCTTCGGTGAGCCGCAGTTCGGTGTCACCAACCCCAGCGCGCCCGGCGGCCGCCGTAACCGACACGGTCGCAACCGCGAAACTCGCTGCGAAGGACGTCGCGGATACGGTCATCCACCGGGTAGCGGACGCCGTGGTGTCGATGGCCGTCGCCGAGCCGGCTCCCGTGAAAGCCGCAGCACCGGTCGCGATGACCGCCGCTGCCACCGAACCCTCCGCGCCGGTGACTGCGCCCGTGCAAACTCTGCTGTCGAACGTGTTGGCCGCCTTCGGATTCGGCCCGCTCGCCACGAATACGCCATTCATTCCCGTCCCGTTCCCGGGAGCGTTGGCGCTCTTGGCCTTTGGGGCACGCCGTGAATTCGAGCAGAATGTGTCCAGCCTGGGCGCGACCTCGACCACGAGTAGTACGCCGGTGGCCACCGCGGCGTTCGCGGCCGCCCCCACCGCAGCCGTCACGGTGCCGGTGACCACGCGCATCGGCTGGGTGACGGGCCCCAACGGCGTGAACGACACGGCCCGGCGGTTCGGCATCGCGGGTACCGACGTTGGGACCATGTGGGACAACGGGATCACCGCAGACAACCCGGCCACGACGATCGTCGAGCAGCGCGAAGTTCTCATGGCGTTCGGCGACACGTTCAGCGGTCCCGCCATGACTGGCGCATGGCGGATGAACACGCTCTTCCGCAGTCCTGACGTTGTGCTGTCGGACGGATTGTTCGTACCGACTGGCGTCGTACATGATCCGGGCGCCTACAGCGGCTCACCGATGACGTACCCGAACTTCTCCAGGGAGATCATCGGCAACTACCACTACGGCACCTCCCCCGAGGTGACGATGATCCCGACCGCCGGGATCGCCGTTCCGGGGGCGGGCGTGAACGGCGCGACGCGGCAATACATCAACTTCATGGCCGTGAAGTCCTGGGATACGCCGGGCCGGTGGACGACGAACTACTCGGCGATCGCGTACTCGGACGACAACGGCCAGAACTGGACCGTGGTGCCGCCGTCATCCGTCCGCGCGGCCCGGTGGGGTAGCGCAACCGTGCCCTACGTGCCGGGCAACGAGAACTTTCAGCAGGGCGCCTTCGTCAAGCCACCGGCCGGTTCTTCGGATGCCGCTGCGGGCTGGGTCTATTCGTACGGCACTCCCGCGGGACGCGGCGGCACGGTGTACGTGTCGCGGGTCAACCAGTATCAGATTCTCGACCAGACCAAGTATCAGTACTGGAATGGCACGACGTGGGTTGCCAACA
The DNA here is from genome assembly GCF_000620625.1 of Mycobacterium sp. URHB0044. Lineage (GTDB taxonomy): Bacteria > Actinomycetota > Actinomycetes > Mycobacteriales > Mycobacteriaceae > Mycobacterium. Next base: position 249,827 of record NZ_JIAW01000006.1, read on the forward strand.
GGCCGTCCGCCGCCACGCCGATCCTCCCGGGCACGAAGACGAGCGGGTTCTTCGGGTGGGGCGCCACCACGACCTACCCCAGCGTCAGCGAGATGTCGGTGCAGTACAACCCGTACTTGAAGCAGTACGTCATGCTCTACGCCGACCAGAACAACAACGTCGTGATGCGGACGTCGACTACGCCGCAGGGCACCTGGTCGGCGCCGAAGACGCTGGTGACCTCTGCGCAGTATCCCGGTCTGTATGCGCCGATGATCCATCCGTGGTCGGGAACGAGTCAGTTGAGAAAGGCCGACGGCACTCCGGAGGATCCGCAGTATCTTTACTGGAATCTGTCGCAGTGGAATGAGTACAACGTGGCGTTGATGCGCACCGACCTGAGCAGGGTGTAGTGCCGGGGACCATCCAGAACATCGGCATGGCCGTGACGACGGTCGTCGCGGTCGCGACGCTCGGGGTGCCAGCGTCTGCCTACGCGGATCCCGTTGTACCGCAGGCTGATAGCCCGTGTTCGGAGCAGCTTGCCGGGACGCTCACCAAGCTGCCCGACGGAACGACCGTCCTGCAGTGCCAGGCCGTGGCGGGCGCTCATCGATGGTCCACGTACGCCAGTCCCTATCCGAACACCGACACGTGGCTGAGCTACGGTCCCGGCTTGAGGCTGCACGGTCAAGGCAAGCGCAACCCGGAGATCATGTCGGGCCGCTGGGTTGGCTCGCCGCTGGACTCGGACGGCCAGTGCAGCGCAGAGCAGTCGGCGGTCGTCAGTGCCGGCGAGGTCGGTCCGCCCCAGCTGTCGAGGGGCCAGCCAGGACAACCGCTCGAATTCGAGGTGTTGCCACTGGTTTTCGACATCGCGCTAACGGGCGACTGCGTTTGGCAGAAGGTGGAGTAACCGTCGAGCTGAACCGGTTACTTGGACTTGGCCGACGCCTTGCCGCCCTTGCGACCGGCAGCCTTCTTCTGTGCGGTGTTTCCACCACTGCCGCTGCCACTGCTGCGCCTGCTTTGACTGCTGCCCGAGCTCTTGCCGCCTTTACTGGAGGATTCGGGCGAGTTCGAGATCGCCGCGGCCCGGGACTTGCTCATTCCCTTCTTGCGCAAGCCCTCGTACTGCTTGTCGTTCTTCACACTTGAACCATGATCCTTTGTCATCACGCCTCCTCGGTCGTGTTCGTTCCGAGTACCCATCTTCAGGTGGAGGACACCTGGCGGGGAGGGCGCGCGCGTGGCCTCGCCGCACGGTCCTTGGGCGCAGCTGCCAACGGGAAACTCTGGGCTGACGGTTATCTACGCAACCGTTGATAATGGCGTCGGCAGCAGCGATTCACACAAATAGAAGTTTGCTACACGTTATAGATATGATACGTGTTCACGACCCCGATGACGTCGCGAGACGACTTCATTAGAGACGCAAGGACGCCGCGCGGGCGTGCCCCCCTACTCGGGCTGCGCACATCGACGGCAAAGTGTGAACACGTGGAAACAGCAGCGCGAGCGTCGAAACGTGCTGCAGAGCAGCGATAATACGAACTCCGCAGGTGATCGTAGTTTGCGATCGTTCCAAGCGGCGTCTTCGTCGTGGTGATTATTCGATCGGCGAAGGATAGAAACCGTCTTTCCCATACGTCAATTTAAAGGCAACCCCGACCCCCTTTTTCCGCGTTGACGGATGCGGCGAATATGAGTGTGCTGGCCGGTCCGAATTTCGGCTCTTGACTGGCCAGTCAGGCGACCATACATTGTTTGCTGTTGGATTGTTACCAATATCACAGCAAGACCTGCTAGAGCGGGCCGGGCACATCTAGTCGAGGGGCTGCAGCATGGGAAAACATCGCAAGACAACGCGGATATCGGCTCGTCAGTACGCAGCGACGGGCGTGGGCGGAGCCGCCATGATCGGCGTCGGCGTACTGCTGGCCGCTCCTCCGGGCGCACCGTCGCCGGCCCAAGCCTCCCCCGCGGTTCAGCTGATGAACACCGAGTCTGCATTGGCGCCCCAATCCCCGGCCTTTTGGTGGCTGGGTGACGGCGACGGCAGCCTGATCGGGAACAGCGTCACCCCGAACGCGCTTCTCAGTGCACTCACTCCCAGCCCGCTGCTCGCTCCAGTCAACGGCTTCAACATCTTCAATCCCATCGGTGCGGGCGGCTGGCTGATCGGCGACGGCATCGACGCCCAGGCGGGCTGTGTGGGAGATGCGTGCAACGGCGGCAACGCGGGATTGTTGTTCGGCACCGGCGGTGACGGGTTCAACGGCGGCCGCGGTGGCGCCGGCGGATGGTTCTTCGGCACCGGCGGCGCCGGCGGGCAAGGCGTCACCGGTACCGCTGGCGACACTGCCGGCGAAGCGGGCGGCAAGGGTGGCCAAGGCGGCGTCGGCGGCGCCGGCGGGTTCTTCTTCGGCACCGGCGGAGTCGGCGGCAAGGGCGGGACCGGCGGCGACGGGTTCACCAACGGTGGAGTGGATCCAGGCGGCATCGGCGGCGCCGGCGGAGATGCGGGAGCCGGCGGCGGCGGCGGGTTCTTCTTCGGCAGCGCCGGCGGAACGGGCAACGGCGGCACCGGCGGCGATGGCGGCCAGGGCTCCAACTTCGACAACGCCATCGGCGGCACCGGCGCTGCTGGTGGCGCCGGAGGTGCGGGCGAGGTCGGCGGCACCGGCGGCTCGGGTGGCCAAGGCGGCACCGGTGGCGGCGGCTTCGGCGGCGGCACCGGCGGCTCCGGCGGCCAGGGCGGCACCGGCACCACGACCGGCGGCGCCGGTGGCGTGGGCGGCCAAGGCGGGACTGGCGACAGCAACACCTCTGCCGGCGGCGACGGTGCCGTCGGCGGCACCGGCGGCACCGGCGGGAAGGGCGGCACAGGCGCCACCGGTGGCGACGGCGGTCTCGGAGGCGGCGGCGGGACCGGCGGCGAGGGCGGCACCGGTGCGGGCTCCACCGGCGGCGATGGCGGCACCGGCGGCCAAGGCGGCCAGGGCGGAATCGGCACCAATGGCGCAGGCGGCGACGGCGCTACGGGCGGTACCGGCGGCACCGGCGGCTCCACCGGTGCCGGCGGGGCCGGTGGCAACGGCGGCACGGGCGGCGGGGGCGGCGACGGAGGCCCTGGCAGCAGCGGCAACACCCCCGGCACCGGCGCCAACACCGGCACCAACCCCGGCAACAACCACAACGGCGCCGAGGGCGGCGCCGGCGGTGCGGGCGGTGCAGGCGGCGGAGGCGCCCCCGGCGCCTGACTCCGGTACTCGCGATGGATCGAGCCGCACTCTGACCCTCAGTCAGGGTGCGGCTCGACCGCGAAATACTCAGGGCGACCGAGGAAGCTGCGCGCCCTCGGCGCGGACCGAGCCCCGTCGCTTGGCAACGCCGGCGGCGGCCAGCGGGGTGGCGACGTCCTCGAGCGATCTGCCTTCGGCATCGACGGCGAGGAACCACGCCACCAGACCGCCAATGACCATCACGGCGGCACCGAGCAGGTAGCCCAGGAACAGTCGGAACGGTTGGGAGCCGTCGCCGATGAGCGCTCCGTAGATGACCGGCCCCAGGGCGCCGAAGCATTGCGCGATCGCGAAGAAGACGGCGATGGCCTTGGCCCTCACCTCGAGCGGGAAGATCTCGCTCACGGTCAGGTACGCCGAGCTGGCGCCCGCCGAGGCGAAGTAGAAGACGATGCACCACGCGATGGTCTGGGTGATGGCGTTCAGCACCCCGGCGTTGAAGAGCACGGCGCTGATGGCCAGCAGGATCCCGGACAGGATGTAGGTGCCGGCGATCATCTTCCTGCGGCCGATCGTGTCGAAGAAGTGACCGATGGTCAGTGGCCCGGCGAGGTTGCCGACGGCGAACGCGATCAGATACAGCGGCGTCGCCTCCGAGGCGACGCCATAGAACTTGCCCAACACCAGCGTGTAGGTGAAGAAGATCGCGTTGTAGAGGAACGACTGGCTGATCATCATGACGGCGCCCAGAATCGACCGACTTGGGTAGTCCCGGAACAGCACTCGGGTCAGCGCGATGTAGCCGATCTTCTCGGTGGGCCGCAGTTCGATGGCCTTGCTCTCGTCGACGCGGGGCAGTGCGACGCCGCTGGCCTCCACCTCCTCCTCGATGAAGGCGATCGACTGTTCGGCGGCTTCTTCGCGTCCGTTCATGACCTGCCAACGCGGGCTCTCCGGGAGGTTTCGACGTACCACCAGGATCACCAGACCCAGCACGGGGCCGATCAGGAAGGCGAGCCGCCAACCCAGGCTCAGGTCGATGACCCTCAGGAAGAGGAATGTCCCCAACGTTCCGAGAACCGCTCCCGCCCAATAGGTTCCGTTGATGGCGATGTCGACGCGGCCCCGGAATCGCGCCGGGATGAGTTCGTCGATCGCCGAGTTGATGGCCGCGTACTCGCCGCCGATGCCCATGCCGGCGATGAACCGGGTGACGTAGAGGAAGGCCAACCAGCCGGCGCCGTTGCCCAGGGTCAGCGCCGTCAGGCCACTGCCGGCGAGATACACGCCCAGCGTGACCATGAACAGGTTGCGTCGGCCCAGCTTGTCGGACAGGCGCCCGAAGAACAGTGCGCCGACGACCTCGCCTGCCAGGTACACCGTGGCCAGGAGTCCTACTGCGGCCGACGACAATCCGAGCGTCTCGGGCTGTGTCAGCGTCTCGGCGACGGCGCTGGCGACGGTGATCTCGAGTCCGTCGAGGATCCAGGCCACCCCGAGCGCCACGACCATTCGCGTGTGAAACGCCGACCAGGGCAGTCGGTCGATGCGGGCTGGAATCAGACTGCGGATGGCACCTTCGGTGTCGGTTGGGCTCGCCATGTTCGCCTCCTTGCGCACGGGCCTGTAGGCAATCGGGATTTCCCGGCGAGGTGTGGTTGGAAACACCGAACGACGAGCAAATACGCGGCCGCAAGATACGCGATGAAAGGGCTAACTACCGCTTCTTTGCCGGTGCCACCTTCGGCTTCACGTTGCGGTGCTCGTTGCAGCGCCAGCAGTCATAGGACGAGTCGGCTTCCGGGATGTCGTTCTCGGCGCCGCAGCGTGGACACACGAACCGCTGGCGTCCGGGAGCGGCCTTCCGCTTCACCTCCGGTGCAGGTGTCGGCAGCACCAACGGGTCCATCGCACCGTGGGGAGCGATCAGCGCGAAGCCGACGCCGAACGGGCCGAGGAAGAAGAACGTGGCGAAGAACCACCCAACGCCGTTGCGGCCCTTGTTCTCCGCGATGAGCGCCGCCACGACTGCAGGCAGAAGCCACACGAAGACGATCAGCAGCAGGACGAACAGCACCGGACCCAAGAAGATGATGGGATTCCAGTTGTCGTCGGCGGCCAGTAGTTCCATTCCCCCAGTACCTCCCCGTTGACGCGCTCGGGGCAATCTTTCCAGCGCGAAGGTGGTCAGAACATCCGAACCGTGGGGAAGTACCCGATTCTTCGTACTCGTGATCTGCGCCGGTCGCCGCCGCCGTGATCGCTCTCTGCTGGGCGGCGGTGATATTGGCCGCTCCGATTGCCAGCACCGTTCTGCTGGGCAACGGGCTCGACATCGAGGTGCTACCTCGACAACACCAGCAATCAGATGAATGCGTGACGATGGGCTCGGTGCCCACGGTGCACGGCGGCTACGGCGTCGACCCTGCACGTGATGATCAACCGGAAATCAAGCCGAATACCCCTACCACTGCATCAACGGCCAGACCGCGAGCTGGGGTCTCGGGACCGACCCCAACGCGACGTTCACGTTGGGGTTCAGGCCTGTCGCAAGAAGGACCTCGAAGGCGACTGATGCACGGCGTATTCGGACTACATCTACCCCGCCGCCACAGCCGGTGAAGTGTCCGTCCTACTCGCCTACTCCAACCGTTCCGGCCGGCCAAAAGTGTGCTCCGGCTCCGGAAGTGACCCAGACGGCGACACCGGGGGCGCCGCTCGGTGGCGGTACCCCAGCACTGCCTCCCCCGGCAGGGCACACCGTGCTCGAGGATGCGCAGCTATATGACGTGCCTGGCGGCGAGGGCACCGTGATCGGTGAGCTCAAGAAGGGTGACGCGGTCACGCTGAACGGCCCGTGCCCGATCAAGCTCGCCGACCCCGGTGACCCGAACAACGGCTGGTGCAAAGTCACCGACACCACACTGAAGCTGGCGGGTGCGGTGTGGGGAGACGCGATTTCGAAGTAGGGACGTACTCGCGTTGAGCCGCCAGCCCTCGCGTTGCCTTGGGACAATTTGTGCCCGGTCGAAAGCACGGCTGCGCGAGTGCGGAGCGATCGTTGAAAGTTGGCAGGCGGGTACAGTGCGGTCAGGCCAAGAATGCGACCCTGCTTCGATAGGCTCGCAACATGCTAGCCCCCGCAAAGGACGGCCGCACGTCCCAGGCTGAGTTAACGGAGCTTCGGCTTCGTTCATTCAAGAGCGTGCGCGATGCAATTATCCCCATCAACTCATTGACACTGATAGTGGGGCGAAACGGCTCCGGTAAGTCAAATGTGCTTGATGGCCTCACTGTGCTGTCTGCGCTCGCCGAAGGCGGTGACTTGAGGGATGCTTTAGATGGTGGGCGAGGCGGGCCGGTAGTAAGGGGCGGGTCTGAGGGCTGCGCTCCGCTTGGGGCGTCCACCTTCGAGGTCGGATGCACTGCGACCTATGAGGGCAGTGAGTACTTTCTGGACCTTGAGGTACAAGTTAAGCCCACAGTTCAGATTAGATCCGAGCGATTATGGGCGGTGCGCACCTCCGGAAATAAGAGAGGTGAGCCCATCGAGTACCTCAAGTCGGATCCGCCGGATCAGTACTCGGCTGACATTGCCGTCCGGTGGCATAACAACCAAAGAGGCGTGAATCCGGCTGTGGCGATGAGAGCAACTCAGCTCCTTATTTCTCAGGCTGCCACGCGGGTACCCGCGACCACTCAAGCGGGACGAAAAGTGCAGGAAGTGGCTGCCGTAATGCTGTCCGCGATCTCCGGCATCTTCATACTCGATCCGGTACCGCACCAGATGCGCGAGTATGTGCCGGAGCGCGATTTCGTGCTGCGACGAAATGCGGACAATCTCTCAGCAGTCTTGAGGCGACTTGCATCTGAGCCCGATGCCAGCGACGTCCTGCTATCGGTGACTCGATACCTCCTAGAGGCGCAGGTGTCGAATCTCGCGTCCGTCTCCAGTGAACTCGGCGACGTAATGGTGACCATAGAGGAGAAGATCGGCGGTGCAACTCAACCTGTTTCGGCTCGACTGATGAGTGATGGAACATTGCGTTTCTTGGCAATCATCGCCGCGCTGCTCGATTCGCCGGTCCGTTCGCCAAGTGAGATCCCGAGCGGCAGGGTCTTGGTGGCAGAGGAACTCGAGAACGGCTTACACCCTTCGCAAGCTGCGCTTCTGCTGGGGCGACTGAAAAGCACCGCGTTCGAGCGGGATATCCGTACAGTCGCAACGACTCATAGCCCGGCCATCCTGGATGCACTCAACGGTGACGACCATCGCTCGGTCATGGTGTCAACGCGGGACAGCGAGGGGTGGAGTCGAGTCGACCGACTCACGGACTTGCCAGGTTATTTCGAGGTAGTCGGTCGAACGTCTCTGGGCGACAGTGCCGTCCAAGACAGACTCAGACCGCAGACCGTAGACCGTGCCAAGACCCAGGCGACGCTCGATACGATCTTCGGATCCTAGATGGAAGGCCCTAGAGTCCTTTTCGTCGACACCAGCGTGCTTTGCAACCTATTGCGTGTGCCGGGACGATGCGAACGCGCTGCAGAGATGCAGAGCATTTTCCGCGACCTCCTAAGCGAGGGTGTTGGTTTCGTCCTGCCGATCACCAGCGTCATTGAGACTGGAAACTTCATACAACAGTGCACCGATGATCGACATGCCGCAGCGACCCGGTTCCGAGAGGCGTTGCAGGCCGCCGCTACGTCAAGCCCTCCGTGGATAGTCCATAACTTGGACTGGGATGAAAAGTTCCTCGCCGCGCTTGTCGCCGGTGATTCAACCGGGTCCACGTTGGTCGAGCATTTCACAAATAAGCTGCTCGGCGCTGGCGATCTCTCAATCCTCGTTGAGCGGGACATGTACGCCGCCAAACGAGCTGTGGCTTCCGTGGAGATTTGGACGATCGACGAAAAGTTGGATGCCTACCGCCGTGACTAGGTGCCCACGTCGTTCACGTGTGCGCCAGTCGCCGAGCGGCCTGATGGCGGTTCTTGTCGGATCACGAGCGACGGGACTCGCGTGGGAACGCCTGCCACCCAACGGGCTGACGCGCCCGCACGATTCGATCTCTCTGATCAGCTCGCCCGACCCCAGCGGCTGCACGCAACACGGCTGTTCGCTGCGGGCCGAGGCGCGAGCTATCAAGTAGCGACCTGAATTGACAGAAATTCGAACGCGTGCGACGTGCCCACCGCAGTAATGTCCACTTTCTCGACCACGATCGTGGTACGGTTTTTGGACATCGACTCCCGAGTGAGAGAAGCTGCTGTGGCCGAGTACCAGCTGGTGCATCCTGAAAACGCTGACGACCGCCTTGCGGAGTTCGACCTGACGGTGGCCGAGGTCCATGACCATGTGGTCCGCGCCGGGCTGCAGGCTGCCGGTGGAGTAAGTCCACTGGCACCTCCCGGCGCCGCTGGCCGCCACGCTCACGATGGATACGTGGCCGGCCTGCGTGAGCTGCTCGTCCCACGCGGTTGGGAGATCGTGCAGCAGGACATGGTGGCCCGAACGGTGCACCGTGAACGACAGCTTGCGATCCTCATCTCCGGTGGAAACGAGTTCACGGCCTTGCCCGACGGGGCCAACTACTTGACGTCTGCGTGGCCCAAGGGGAATTGCGCGCTCGCCGGTGCCATTCTTCCGCACCAGGATGGCTTCGAGGCAGTCGATGCCTCCGGCTTCAACTGGGCCTCCGACGCACTGGATGATCCCGAGTGGGTTGTGTGGTATCTCCTGCACCACCACACGGAGACCGAGGTGCGGCTTGAGCTAAGTGCTCCGACTCGCCTCGATGATCGCGACTTTCCGCGCGGCTGGACGAACCGGATCATCCTGCCGCCTTACGTCCTTGGACAGGTACATGTCAATGACGATCAGGACGATGACGACACCGGTGGCGAGCCCAACGTCCCAGTCATCCCGCGATGACATCGCGCGAATTCGTACCGTCGCGGTTGGAATTCGCACGAAAGCGCCGCGGGATACCTCGTACCAAGCTCGCAGAACAGGTCGCCCTTGCGCCGAAGACCATCCAGCGGTGGGAATCCGGCAATGGTGAGCCTGACGACGAGCAAGTGGCGGCGCTCGCCCAACAACTGCGTGTTCTGCCGACGTTCTTCTACGCCTACGAAATCGACCAACTACCCAACGCAGCAGTGAGTTTCAGAGCGCTGTCCAAGATGTCCGCCTCCGAGCGCGACGCGGCAACCGCTGCCGGTCGCCTTGGCGTAGAGATAATCCGCTGGATCGAAAGCAAGTTCAAGCTTCCTGATCACGATGTTCCTAGCCTCACTGGATGGTCGCCTGAACTAGCTGCCGACGCGGTACGGGAGCGGTGGGGACTTGGTAGCGGACCGTTGAAACATCTCGTAGCTACCTGTGAGCTTCACGGCATTCGCGTTTTAGCCGTTGCGCCCGATTACCGGAGCGTTGATGCATTCAGCTTCTATGACGCGGGAACACCATTCGTGTTCTTGAACACTTCAAAAACGGCGGAAAGAATGCGATTCGATTTGGCACACGAATTGGGCCATCTCGCGCTACACGGTGAACACGAGTGTCCACAGGGCCGCACAGCGGAGCAAGAAGCAAACGACTTCGCAAGCGCATTCTTAATGCCGCGCGAGAGCGTGCTTGCCGCCCGTCTCGTCAGCGCCACCGTCGATGATGTCATCCGAGCGAAGTCGCGGTGGCAAGTGTCGGCCATGGCCCTTGCACGGCGCCTAGACGCGCTGGGGCTCATTACCGATTGGGTGTATCGCTCGATCTGCATTGAGTTGAGCAAGCGAGGCTTTCGCAGTAGCGAGCCTGGTTCTGAGCTAGTGCCAGAGTCATCTCAAGTGTTGAAGAAGGTGCTGACTGCACTGCGCGCCGACGGCATATCGACGCGGAAAATTGCCGCTCAGTTTGGACTTCCACTCGCGGAGTTGAACAGTTATCTGTCTGGGTTGGCCGTCGTCGCGGAAGACGGCGCAGGTAGCGGCGGCGTTGCTTTAAGGCCGAAGCTAGAGGTCATCCGAGGCGGTGGCTACGGCTAACCCCATCGGCACGCCATCGTAGCGGCACGACGTTGCTCGCGGTCTCGCCTCCGCATACCGGGGCGGGAGTCTCTGGCAGGGTGTTGAGTGCGCCGCCGTCCTACTCGACGATGTAGTCACCGTAAGTGTCGAGCGTGAGCGTGAAGGTGCTGTGTCCCAGCCACTTTGATATCTACATGAAGTGGGTGTCCGCTGAAAGTTGGAGGACTGCGAAGTTATGCCGTAGGCCGTGAAGGCGGACGCCTCGGGTCGCGGGGTTACCTGGGTGAGCAGGTTCGTTAGAGCCTGCGCCTTCCTACAGAGGACCCGCGCGGTCCGACATGATGAATTTTGCGTCTCTTGTATTTCCCTCGCGACTCAAGCTATCTTTAGCGCGTGTTGTAGCTCTCTCGACGCTCCCGTGGACACTCCGCAGGTGGAGTGTGTCCGGGGTCAGGCGAAGGAGAGGGAGCAAGTGACAACACTTCTGGGGATTATCTTTCTTATTAGTACGATTGTGCTGGCAGCGAGCCGCACGCTCGCTATTGCCATCGCTATCAAGGGTGCTGACTCGCGGCATCGCGCAGACATATTGCGCGGTCTTGCAGACTGCATGCGGTGGTGGAAGAGGTGAGAGCGGCGTCCAGGGCATCGCCCCCATCCCGGATGGGAAGGGATACGCCTACTTCGGTTCCAACGAACCGAAATAGTCAGTTTCAACCTTTATTTCCTCCACGACCCGCTTGGTGGTGGTAACGCCGATGGCGTTGTCCTTCAACAGATCGCACAGCCGGTCACCGTCGATCAAGTCGATGGGCGGCGCGCCGTCACGCTTTGATTCCTCTCGGGCATCGCTAGTGAAGCTGCCCGTGGTTATCAACAGACCTTTGTCGCCCCGCCCCGCCATTGCGCCTCGGAAGTCTCTGACTGCTCCCGACCCAACACTGCCTTTGTAGCGCTTGCATTGAAAGAAGACTGGGAAGGTCAGCAGATTCATTTGGTAAATGCCGAGACCGTCAATGCCGCCGTCGCCCGACTTCCCCGTCACCTTGACACTGGAGAATCCCGACTCCCGCAGAAGCCTTTGTGCAAGTCGTTCGAAAGCGACTGGCGACATCGCGAGGAGCGTGCTCAGCAATTCGTCCTTCCACTTCTCCTCAGCTTTTGCCTCGACCTGGTCAAGCTCGCTGCCGACCTCAGATCCGCCGCCTCCGTTCCGCTTCTTACCCCCCTTGCTTGCCTTTTTACGATCCGCCGCGAACGCGGCGCGTAGCGGCCCAAGGCTCTCCTGAGTTGCAACCTGCCCCTCGGGCGTCACCGACCAAACGCCCCGCGCGCTATTGGCGAAGAGGCCCATTCCCTTCAGGTACGTCCGCGCCCACGCAAGCCTGTTCTGGACTACTGTCTGCGGCCCACCACTAAGCAGCACGCTCTGCTGCTCAGGTGTCAGTCCCTCAAGTGCGATGACCGCAGCATCTAACTCAGCGATTGATGCTGAGCCGCCGAGTTCAATCGCGGCCTGGAGCGTCGGCCAAAGCAGGTCAGAGTACGCAGGAACCGTCACAGTCACCGTTCGAGCATGTCAGACCCCTGCGACAGTTAGCTAGCGAGTTGACCTCCCTGCCGCGATCCGGGCGCGCGCCGGGGCGAACAAGTTGCGAGCCGATCCAGTACGGTACTAAAACGCATCTACCAGGCTTATCCTGTGCCCCCAGTGAGATTCGAACTCACACTTGGCGGATTTTAAGTCCGCTGCCTCTGCCGATTGGGCTATGGGGGCCGTCGCGGCCTAGAGCACCCTATCGCTCGCCTTGCCGCGCTTCGCGGGCCTCGCGATGCCGCGTCGGTCGGCCTTGCCCATCGATGCGCAGAGGCACGTCCCCCGACGACCATTACATTCAGCGACGCCACGGTACCTTCGACACCATGAGCGCCACGGCGACCGCGCCTGCCCTGGCCTGGCAGGATGCCCTCGACACCACGGCTCGGCCCTGATGGCAGAGCCGCTGTCGCGGGTCGAGTCGACAGGCGACTCCATCGCCCACGCGCTGCGTGAAGAGATCCTCGCCGGCCGTCTCGCCGCGGGCGAGCGTCTGGTCGAAGAGGCCATCGCCAAACGCTATGGCGCATCCCGTGTTCCGGTCCGCGACGCACTGAACCGGCTGCAGTCCGAGGGCTTCGTCACCATCGTTCGGTACCGCGGCGCAGCGGTATCGGAGACCCTCGTCCAGGACAGCAGGGAGCTGCTCCAGATCAGGCGCGGGCTCGAGATCCTCGCCGCTCAACTCGCCGCCAAGAACCGCGGTGGGGCCGTCGCCGAGGAACTCAAGGCCACCGCAGAGGAGCGGGAGCATGACGAATCCAGCTCCGGCCGGTCGTTTCACGAACTCGTCGCTGCAGCCTCGGGCAACCGGCAGCTCGAAGAGATGCTCGCCAACGTCAACCGTCGCGTGCAGTGGGGACTGGGCCACAACCCCGACGCGACCGTCAGCGATCACCGGGTGCTCGCTGTCGCCATCATCAACGGTTCGGTCATCCAGGCCGGATACCTGATGGACGAGCATTTGCAGCGCGACGAGGTCTACTTCGCGGAGAAGTTCGGCGACGCCGCTCCCTGAGATTGTTCTACAATCTGGCATGATTTTTCGTGTTCGTAACGAGAACACCCTGCTCGGCAATCGGGGCGTAACAGTTTTCGTATACAAATTGCTCCAGCATGATTTCCCGAATCAACCCTGGAGCCCGCAATGTCCATCACTCGTTCCGTCCCTGCCGTTCCCCCTGACACCACCCCGACCAGCGATCCGGCCGCAGCGCCTGGCCTCTCCTCAGCTCTCGACCGGATCGGATTCGGCCGCGTGCAAGCCGCACTGATCCTGCTGCTGATGGCCGGATTGTTCTTCGATTCCCTCGAACAGAACTCGACCGGGGCGATGGGCCCCTTGCTCAAGGAGTCCTTCGGCATCGGCAACGCCGAGCTGACCATGATCAACACCGCCACGGTGGTGGGCGGTCTGGTCGGCCGGCTGATCGGCGGCTACCTCGCCGACCGCTGGGGGCGCCGCGCCGCACTCAGCCTGAACCTGCTGGTCTACACCCTGGGCGGACTGATCAGTGCGGCAGCCGTGAACTACGACATGCTGCTCGCCAGCCGATTCATCGTCGGCATCGGCCTGGGTGGCGAATTCACCGTCGGGCTCGCGATCCTCGCCGAAATCGTCGCCACCCGCCACCGCGGCTCCTTGCTCGCCACACTCAACATCTCCTCGGGCGGCATCGGCAACATCGCCTCCTTCGGCTTCTTCTGGCTGGTCCTGGGACCACTCAACGGCACCCTCGGCGGCAACGACACCGCGTGGCGATGGACCTACGTCATCCTCGCCGTCCCCGCCTTGCTGGTCGTGTTCTTCCGCCGCTATCTGCCCGAATCCCCACGCTTCCTGCTGTCGAAGGGCCGCGTCGAGGACGCCAACAAGTCCCTCACCCGACTGGCCGGCGGAAGGATCGCCGGACTCCGGAAGCCCGGTCCCACAGAACAATTCGTCACCGCTGCCGACATCCCGCTGCAGACCAAGAGCAGCTACGTCGAGGTGTTCAAAGGCCAGAACCTGCGGCGCACCGCCGCCATCGGCGCCGCGTCGTGGATGTCGTTCGGTGCGCAAGTGACGCTGCTGTTCCTGATGCCGATCCTGCTGGTGTCACGCGGCTACTCCCTGGCCGACTCGCTGGCCTTCACGATGATCATGAACGTCGGCTCGCTGTTCGGCGCCTGCGCCGCGTCCTATCTCGCAGGCAAGTCGCCACGACGCCTCACGGTCACCGTCGCCGCAGTCCTCGGCTGCATCTCGGCGATCTGCTTCGCATCGTTCGCCAACACGACGGCACTAATCCTGGTTCTGGGCATGATCTTCCAGTTCTTCACCATGATGCTCAACACCATCCTTTCAGTGTGGTCACCCGAACTGTTCCCCACCTCCGTACGCGCGATGGGCGCCTCCGTGGTCAACGGGATCGGCAACGTCGCCGGCGCAGTGATGCCCTTCGCCGCACTGTTCTTCTTCGACCGAGCGGGCGTGGCGGGGGTCTTCCTCATGATCGCCGTCATGTACGCCTTGCTCGTGGTCGCTGCCCGCTTCGGCCCCGAGACCTTCGGCAAGTCGCTGGAGGCCGTCGCCGAAAAACCCGCCCTCGTCAACGCCTGACACGAATCCACCAAGGAGTCGAAACATGTTGCACCTCAATATCTCCGCCACCGCGCATGCACCAAACTACTTGCCGCAGTACTACGCCGACGCCCTCGGGCTGTTCGCCGACCGCGGCCTGAGCGTCACGGCCACCGCTCGCGATCCCTGGACCGGGGTGCTCGACGACCTGGACAGCGGTGTCGCCGACGTAGCGCTCGGCGGCCTGTGGGTGCCTGCCATGTACTGGAACACGCCACGCGAATTGACCGTGTTCGCCCAAGTCAACCACCAGTTCCCGAAGGCACTGGTGACCCGGACACCGCGAGACGGCTTCACCTGGTCACAACTGAAGGGGGCGACGGTCCTCGCGCCGGGCATCGGCGGCAGCGCCCCCTACGCGTTCACCGCTGGACTGATGCGCGAGGCAGGCGTCGACCCTGCATCGGCGACGTTCCTGCGCGACCTGTCCACCCCGATGTTCGTCGAACTCTTCGAAGCGGGTCTGGGCGACGCGATCGTCCTCGATCTCGTCAACGCCGAGATCGTCGCGGAACGGGGCACGGGGTTCATCGCCGAGGAGTACACCCAGACCGGCGGATTGGGGCCCAACAGCGTGTATTACTGCCGCACCGACCGTTTCGCCGAACTCACCGAGCGGCTGGTCGCCTTCACCTCGGCCTTGCAGGAGTCGATGCAGTTGATCAAGTCGGTCGAGCTGTCGGACCTGCAGCCGTTGTTGGCGCGACACTGGCCGAACACGCCAACCGCTCCGCTGCGCAGGGCGTGCCAGCGAATGCTGGGATCGCACACCTGGGATACGGTGCGCATCGACCCCGCGGCCACCGAACGCTGGATGCGAATCCTGTACGACGAGACGATGATCCGGCACGCACCGACGTTCCACGAGCTCATCGATACCAGCGTCGTCGACCACCTGGGACTGCCCGCAACGGCATCGGCGCGATGACGCTGATCCTCGCCCATTCGGACATCACCGCGCTGCTGGATCGCGACGAAGTCCGCAAGGCAATCGAAATCGCATTCGCCGGCCTGGCCTCCGGCGAATGCGCCAACCCCGCACCGCATGCGCTCAGCCTGCCCGCCAACGGAACCGCCATCCCCATGGCGGCCGCAACGTCCGACCGGGTCGCGGTAAAACTCCTCTGCGACCTACCCGCCAACCGCCTCCACGGCAGGCCAACTCAACGCTCCACGATCATGCTGACCTCGGCACTGACCGGCGAATGCCAAGCGATCCTGGACGGGCGCGCCATCACCGCGATACGCACCGCCGCGGCCGGCGCCGTCGCCACCGACCACCTCGCAACACGGTCCGCGCGCGTACTCGGGCTCGTCGGCGCGGGCAATCTCGCCATCGAGCACGCATACGCGATCGCGGCCGTCCGCGACATCGAGGCCATCGTCGTGTGGTCGCGAAACGCCGACACGGTGCAGACCTTCCGCGCCGCGACCGAAAGCCTCGGCGTCACCGTCGAACGCGCTCAGTCACCCGCCGCGGTGGTTGCCGAGGCCGATGTCGTCTGCACCCTCACGCCGTCGCGCGACCCCATCGTGCTCGGTGACTGGCTGCGCGCCGGTCAGCACGTCAACGCCGTCGGAGCCCCACCTCGCCCCGACCATCGGGAGATCGACGCGACCGGCATGCGCCGCGCCCGCATCGTCGTCGACAGTCACCCCACGGCGATGGCGAAGTCGGGAGAGGTTCTGCTGGCCATCGCGGCAGGCGCGATCACCGAAGACGACGTCCGCACCGAGTTGGGCAGCGTCATCGCGGGATCGGCGACAGGCCGCACCACTGACGACGAAATCACCCTGTTCGACTCCGTCGGCATCGGACTACAAGACCTCGTCACCGCAGACCTCGTCGTGTCCCGAGCCCGCGAGTACGGCGTCGGGACCGAGATCGACCTGTCAGCGTGACCGTCGAACGTGGGGCCTAGGAGTCGCCGGGGTCCGACGACGGCTTCGGGTCGGTTCCCGAGTCCTTCGCCTTCGGCTCGTGCTTGGCACTGGAGTCCTTGGCACCCGCGTCCTTCGCGGCCCCGGGCGTTGCCTTCTTGACGGTGTCGTCGGCGGACTTCTTCGGCGGGGTCGCCGGTTCGGTCGGATCATCCGCATCGTCCGAGACATCGCCGGCAGCAGGCGGTTTCGGCGCATCGTGCACCTCGGCGCCGGCATCGACGACCTTGGGCTTCTCCACCGTGGTTTCCTCGGCAGCGGGAGTCGTCTTGTCCTCAACGACGCTCGGCGCGCTTTGACCGACGGGCTCTTCCGCAGCAGGACTGAGTTCCTCGGCACTCGACGAAGAGGGCACGCTGATGGTCCGCTCGACGGAGAGGGTGCGCAGCGAGGAGACCTCCGCCACGGTGGGGACGGGCGGTGGCGGCGTCGCCAACGCCGTGGCGATCCCGAACTGCGCGGACTCGATCCCGTCGACGATCGCCCCAGCCCCGGCACCGAGGGCGGTGACGAAGTTCTTCGTTCCGTCGAGCGCGGCATTGATGATGTTGCTCAGGTTCAGAGTGAGCAGCGCACCGATGAAGTCCTGCGTGCCGACGATGAGAGACGTCGTGACCACGTTGCCCGCCACCAGGAAGCCGTTGACCACGTCGATGAACGCCTTCGGCACGGCGGCCTGCAGCGCGGTCTCGACCGCGTAGAACTTCTGGTTGCGCCAGATCAGCGAGTCCAGCAGCGGTTGCCCCACGGCGATCACCGCATTGCGCGCCGCTGACGTGAACGTATCGAACGCGCCGACGAAGTCGAGGGCCAATACCTGTTGGATGATCTCGGCGGTCACTCCGGGGATCGCGACCAGCGAATCCACCAGTCCCACGCCGGCCTTGCCGAGCCCGGCCAGGTAGACCGCCCAGTTCTGGGCCCAGTTGACGAATTGCTGTCGCAGGATCGGCAGCGTGAGGATGTACGGAAGGTCGAGCGCGGCCAGCTGGAACTCCGTCGACACCGTCGACATCGCCGCCGTCGCCGCAGCTCGCACGTCCAGCGTGGGCGCCGACGGACTGATGGGTGCCAGCGCTATCGCGCTAGCGCCGACCAGCGCAATCCCCGTGGTGTACCACGGTCGTATTGAAGTCTCCACGAGTAACCCCCACCCCTAGACAATCCGGCTATCAAGGCGAACGCTAACCCGCGGCAACGCCTCCGCGCGGCGCTATGCCCTAATTGACGTCAGCGACAGTAGTGCAGAGGTCGACGAGTTCGCCCGCGTTCCAGGCCGGGGAAACACCGGGCGCCCGCAACAGATAGGCCGCACGCTCATCGGCGGTCCAGCCGAACGTCTCCTCGAGGCCGTCGAGCATGGTCCGGAGGTAGGGCGCCGACGGGGGCGTGTGCTCGAGGTCCTGCAGTGACGTGATGGTGAACATCGGCACCCCGTCGCGGTCGTCGACGTGCAGCAGCGTCTCGTAGACATACGACGACACTCGCCAGCGTCGGTCGACGCCGTCCTCCAGCACCAGATCACTTTCGACCGGACGCCGGGTTTCCTGCGCCACCACGTCACTCAGTTGTCCGAACGTGAGAAGGTATGCGCGGCCGGCCAATTCATTGGCGGCGCGCGGGTCGTAGAAGGCGATGCCGCCGCCCCAGACCGTCGACTCTCCCGCGAAGCTCAGCCCACCGGCCAGGCGAATCCCCACGTCGCGGCGCGGGGGCGACTGGTCGCGGCAACCCAGATAGGTACGACGTGCCCCCGGAGGTCGACCGCCCGACACGTAGCAGCCGAAACGCGCTGCGCTCATGTTCGATCCGTACGCGACGTACCAGACGGGATCGTCGGTTCTCAGTGCGGGGCTCAACCGACGACGGCCTCTTCCTCGCACGCCTGCTCTGCCTCTCGGAGGAGCACCGCCTGCGCCTCCTGGTAGATCCGCTCGGCGTCCTCTGGGGTATCCCCCACTGCGGTCAGGCCGACGCGGCCGCACTCGGTGAGGCAGCTGATCATGTGAAACACCACCCCGGTGCGGCGGGCCTGGTCGAAGTGCAGCCCGTTGTTCACGACGATGTCGAAGAGGTCGGTGACGGTGAGCGCCTTGAGCCGCTCGTCCTCGAAGTGATCGGTCGCCACCAAATACTTGGGCGTGCCCGCCGGCGTCAGGAAGACCCCGCGCTCGCCGTCGTACGTCCCGTCGGTGAGGAACTGCAACGTCAGGAACGGATGGGTGGTCCCACCCTTGCGCAGGTTCAGTTCGATGGCATACGGCGTCCAGGCGCCGCTCTCGTCTTGCACCACGACGAAGTCCACCGCGAAGCGGCCGAGCACGCCGAGGCCGGCGAGATGCCGCCCGATCACCATCGCGGGCTCCGAGATCAGCGCCGCATAGTCGGGATTCGCCGGGAACACGCAGCCGAGGTACTGCTGGCCGCTCTTGCCGCCGAGCAGTTGGTCGTGGGTGGACAGCAGCTCGACGGTGCCGTCGGGCAGGGCCCGCATCTGGACGCTCGGGCTTTCCAGTGTGACGCCGCTGATCCGTTCCTCCACGATGCCACCGTGTTTGGCGAACGCGGCCAGATATGCGTCGACCGTAAGTTTCTCTGATTCCGGCTCCATGCCCATCAGGCGTTCGGTGATCGCGGCCGCCTCGTCCGGTGACCCAATGTCGGGCAGCCCGTGCAGGTCCACCGAGGCGTTACCGGCGCCCGAGACACCCTCGTTGAGTTTGACGATCGCCTGCGTGAGCGACGGCCTGCGCGCCCGCATGCTCCGAACGCCTGCCACGATGTCGTCGACGGTGTACAGGTTCTCCGCACCGACCGGGCATGGCACGCCCAGCTCCTCGAACATCGTGCGGCAGCCCGTCTTGCTGCCGAGATCCGCGAGCCGCGGATCGGCGCCGTACATCGGGAGGCCGAGGCTCAGCGCGACGTCCCGCTCGAGCGGCGTGGTGTTGTAGGGGATGAGGTGACTGCGGCCCGGGTTGGGGATCTGGGCCCGGATCTGCCGCAGAAGTCGCGGCCGCGCAAGCAGTTTCGCGCTCAACGGGATCGCCGACGCGTCACCGACCGGGATCAAGGTGAGCCTGGCGCGGGCGTGGCTGGGGATGACGCCGGGCAGCAACCCGAGGTAGTACTCCACGATCGACTCGGACACCGGCTGCGACGTCACGTAGATCATCCGCAGTCGCGGTTGGCGAAGGAGCAGCAGCAGGAACAGTGCCCGTTCCTCCATCGCCTGCATGACGGTGCCGCTGCCGGGGGTGGTGCGCTCGATGCTGATCGAGGGGACGACGACGACCGATTCGTCGTCGAGGTCGAGCCGCATCGACTCCCATACGTCCGGCATCGCGCGTTGCAGGTCGTCGAAGACGCGATAGCGCTCGCTGTCGTCGAGCAGCGATAGCGGTCGACTCTGAAGTTGTGTGGTCATGACGTCACCTGTCCGTCCTTGAGGGCGCTGATGTTGTGGACTCGCACGGAGCGGCTGAATCCCTTGGGCTGAACGTCGCCGACGACTTCGGATACGGCGACATGCTCGGTGGCTGCGAGCACGCGATCGGTGACCAGCACCTGCCACGGACCGGCGTCGGAACACAGCCGGGCAGCGAGATTCGTGACGCTGCCGATGGCCGAGTAGTCGAAGCGGCCCTCGAAGCCGATCCTGCCGAGGGTCGCGAAGCCCTGGGCAATGCCGATGCCAAGAGCGAGATCGTGGCCCTTCCGAAGCCACTGCGCCGCAAGCTCGTTCACGGCGTCGCGAATGCCGAGCGACATCCGGACCGCACGCTCGGCAGCGTCGTCGCACGGGACCGGGTCGTTGAAGAACACCATCATCCCGTCGCCGGTGAACCGCTCCAGCGTGCCCTCGTAGGCGTGCACCAACGAGCCCATCTCGCGGTGGTATTCGCCGAGCACGCCCATCACCTCCTCCGGCTCGCTGGCCTCCGCGAAGGGGGTGAAGTTCCGGAGGTCGCAGAACACCACGACCACCTCGCGGCGATGGCTTCGCAGCAGGTCCTCGTCGCCGACGACCAGATCGGCCAATTGTGGTGAGAGGAAGTGCCGTAGCCGGCTGGTGCGCTCCAACTCGGCGACCTGCTCGGCGACGCGGGTCTCGAGTTCGGTGTTCCACTTCGCCAGTTCGTCGGCCTGTCGCCGGATGGTGTCGTGATAGCGCTTGATCCGCGCCAGCGACGCCACGCGGGCCAGCAGCTCGCTCTGGTCGAAGGGTTTGGTGACGAAGTCGTCGGCGCCCGACTGCAGGGCGGCGAGCCGTTGTTCGCTTCCGCTGGCCGTGATCATCACGACGGGAAGGAATTCCGTCGCGGGAGTCGCTCGAATCCTCCGGCAGACCTCGTGACCGTCCATGCCGGGCATCACGATGTCGAGTAGGACGATGTCGACGTCCTCGGACTCGAGCAGCGCGAGCGCCTCGGTTCCCGACGGCGCGGTGATCACCCGATGCCCGTGCGGCGTCAGGACCGCGTCCAGCAGCCGCAGATTCGTTGGCTGGTCGTCGACGGCCAGCACCGTCACGGGAACGTCCATCAGCGTCCCGCCCCTGCGAGGAACGCCTCGACCTGGCCGGGTAGCGCCCCGACGCTGATCGGCTTCTCGAGGTAGCCGTCGAAGCCGGCAAGGGATGCGCGGTTTCGGTCCTGGGTCATGGCGAAGGCGGTGACGGCGATGACGGGCACATCGGGCCCAATGGTGCCCTGCCGCAACCTGTTCAGCGTTTCGACGCCGTCGATGCCCGGTAGTTGAAGATCCATCAGCACCAGATCCGGCGGATCCGTCTCGGCGACGAGCAGGCCCTCCTCCCCCGACTGCGCCGCGACGACGTCGTACCCGGCGAACTGGAGGACGTCGCGCACCAGCTTGAGATTCAGCGGATTGTCCTCGACCACGAGGATCCGGCGGGCCGTCACGACGCCTCCAAGGAGCTGGAGCCGGGCAGCGCACCCACGCGCCGCAGCGCGTCGAGCAACTCGTCGCGCCGAAGGGGCTTGAGCAGATACACGGCCGCACCGAGGGCCAGCCCGCGCGATCGCTGGTCGTGCACCGAGGCGATGATCACCGGGATGGCGGCGGTGGCGGCGTCCGCCTTGAGTTCGGCCAGTACCTGCCAGCCGTCGAGCCGCGGCAGCCCGATGTCGAGCACGACGGCGGCAGGCAGCACCTTGCGGACCAGCTCGAGTGCCTCGACGCCGTCCCGCGCCCGCAGTACCTGGGCAGGCGAACCGTCGAGGTACGCCGAGAGCAGATCCAGTGATGCCCGATCGTCGTCGACGATGACGACGGCGGGAAATTCGTTGCCCTCGTACGCGGCTGCCTCATCCGTCCGCACCGGCAGCCCTGGAATCGAGAAGCCGAACGTGCTTCCGATGCCAGGCGTGCTCTGCAGCCAGATCCGCCCTCCCATCAGCCCGACGATGCGCCGCGACAGCGTCAGCCCGAGACCGGTGCCCTCCTCCTTCGGAGCCCCGCGGCCGCCCTGCTGGAACGACTCGAAGATCCGTTCCTGGTCCTCGGGTGGCACGCCGATGCCGGTATCGGCGACGGTGACGACCAGTTCGTTCCCGTCGCGGCAGGCTCGGACGGCGACGCTGCCGCCGTCGGGCGTGAACTTGACGGCGTTGGCGACCAGGTTGAGCACCACCTGTTTGAATCGCAGCTCGTCGGCATCGATGGTGTCGACGTCGTCGGCGACGTCGAGCGTGAGGGCGATGGCGTGCTGCGCCGCCCGCTCCCGCACCATCGCGAGGGTGTACTCGAGGACGCCGTCGACCGGGAACGTGCCCGGCTCGATCACCATCTGACCGTCTTCGATCTTGGAGAGATCCAGGATCTCCTTGATCAGTTCGAGGAGGTGCCTGCCGGAGTTTCGGATGTCGCGCAGATATTCGTCCTGGCGCTCGTTGATGTCGCCGAACATGCGACCCAGCAGCACCTCGGAGAAGCCGATGACCGCGTTCAACGGGGTCCGCAGTTCGTGCGACATGCTGGCCAGGAACTCGGACTTGTGCCTGCTGGCGATCTCGAGCTCCCTGGTCTTGGTCTCCAGCTGGCCGAACAGGCGGGCGTTGACGATGGCCAGCGCCGACTGGCTGGCGAACGTCTCGAGCAGCTCGATCACGTCGGGCGGGAACCGGCCCGTGCCGCGGCGCCGGATCACCAGCACGCCGACCATGTTGTCGCCGCGCAGCATGGGCACCGCGAGAACCGAACGCCAGCCGTTCCTGAACAGGGTCTCCAGATGCGGGTCGAGCTCCGCCTGCGCGAGATCGGGCACCTCGAGGGGACGGCGGGCCAGCGCCGCTCGACCCACCAGCGTCGATTCGCGGCTGATCGTGATCTCCCCCAACTGCCTCAGCAGTTCCGGGCTGCCGAGGGCGGCGCGCACCTGGAAGGAGTCGGTCGACTCGTCGTACTCCATGATCGATCCGCCGTCGGATCCGAGCGTGATGTCACCGAAGCCGCGGTTGGTGAGCCGGACGGCGTTCTTGATGATGCGGTCCAACACTTCGTCGATGTCGAGGCTGGAGCCGACGGCCTCACCCACCTCGCGGAGGGCCTCGAGTTGCGCCACCTTGCTGCCCAGTTCGTCCGTGCGCGACTTGAGTGCGTTCATCAGGTTCACCTGCCGCAGCGCGATGGCACCCTGCGCAGCGAACTCCTCGAGGTGCTCGCGCTCGTGGTCGTCGAAGGGCGCGACGTCCGTCCGCCACATCGACAGCACGCCGACGACCTCGTCTTCCAGGATCATCGGGGTGGACAGCAGCGTGCGGAAGCCGGTGAGCTTCTGGAGGTCGCCGCGTGCGTACTCCGCGTCCTTGAGGACGTCGGCGATCTGGTTGGTGCGCTTGTCCTCGGCCGCGCGCCCGACGGCGGACGACCGGTCCCTCGCGATGGGGTGTTCCCGCAGATACTGGCGATACTCCTCGGGCGTCTCGCCCGCCACTCGCGAAACGCGGAACACGTCGCCGTCGAGGAGGAACAACTGGGCGGCCCGCGCACCGCACAGTCGCGCGGCATACTCGACGACGATGTCCAGTACCGCCCCGGGATTGGCGACGTCTCTGCTGAGAGCGGCGAGAATCTCGCGGCTTGCCGCGGACTGATGGCGCGCGTCGCGCAGTTCCTTGGCCTGCCGGAACGAGGCGCGCGACGTGCGAGTGGTGCGTTCTACCGGGTCGGCCACAGTTCCCCCTTCCGGGCCTCGTGACAGTCTGAGCCCCATTGCTGGTCAGGACAATGAAATGGCTGGATTCATCTCCGGCGGCGGTGCCGGCCGTCAGCAGGCGATGTCGACGTAGACGGTGTTGCCCGTGACCGTCGTGACGATGTCATCCCACGATCCTGGTTTGCCGGATCCCGTGTCGGAGCGCGAGTACAGCTGGCCGGGGCGGACGGCGGTGACCGTGCACTGCTCGGTCGGGGCGGTGCCAACACGGTTCACGATGACGTCAAGTCCGCGCGCATGCAGTTGGTCGATCGTGGCGTCGACGGACGAGGGTCCGGCAGGCGCGGCGTCGGCGGGTGCGGTCAGTCCGAGCGCTGCCACCGTGAATGCACTTGCGACGAGGGACGTGAATAGTTTCTTCATGGTTCTGCCTTTCTCGGTCTGTGCGGATCGGTTGTGGTGCAATGACTCCGCAATGGAATCGTCGCCCGCGGCGGGTTCGGGAAGCTCAGTAGCGCGGTACTGCAATCTGGCCGGGACGTGCGGCAGCGGTACTTAACCGCGACGACGGCGGTGCAGCAGATTGGCGAGTTCTTCGCGGCTACCTGCTCCGGTCTTGGACATGGCGCGGTAGACGTGGCTTTCGACGGTACGGGGCGAGAGCGTCAATCGTTCGGCGATTGCGGGGCTCGACAACCCTTCGGCGATCAACGTCGCGATCTCGAGTTCCCGTTCGGTCAGCGGCAACTGCTCACTGGATTGACGAAGCGCCGGGGTGCTGGCGACACCGCAACGTTGCGCCAGGTCATCGGCGCGCGTGGAACAGTTCAACGCCGACCCGTGCATGTCGTCGCGGCGATGGACGACGGCCGCGAGCGCGGCCGCATCGATGGCGGCGACGAGATCGCCCATGTTCTCGAAGTCCGCTGACACCGCTTGCAACTCGCCCGCGTCACCCGCGTGCAGCGCCTCGGCGAACCGAGCGGCGAGGCCGCACCGTGGCCCCTCGACGATCGCCTCGAGTTCACGCAACCGGGGACCGCTCGATCGGTCCCCGAATTGTGTCGCGGTCTGCAGGCAGAACACTTCTGCAGCGAATTGCCCTTTCGCCGTGGCCCTTTCGGCCGCTGACAATGCGCTGGTGATCGCCTCGCTGGTGGCGCCCTGGCCTGCGGACAGCCACGCGCGGGCCAGGCTTCGCTCGTAGTCCAGCGACCGGAACGGACGTTGCAGTTCGTCGAGCGCAGCGAGCGCGTCGGCCGCCTCGCCGATCGCACCCCGGATGGCGAGGGCGGTCGAGCGGGGGAAGTGGTAGCGGTAGCCCCAGCCGATGGCGTGGCCGGAGGCGGACAACGCCACCGCCGCCTGCTCCAACGACGAACTCGCCGCGTCGAGGCGTCCTGCGCCGAGCGCAGCCCGTCCCGCGACCGCGGCACCGAGTAGGTGCGCGGCGCCCGGGAGGTCGGCTGCCTGCTGGTGCACCCGCTCCGCGACGTCGACGGCCTCGCCGACCCGCCCGGACAACAGCAGAGCGCTGACGTGGGCATCGGCGATGTTGAACCTCATCTGCGGAGCGTCGAAGGACCGCGTCGCAACGGCGTATCCCCCGTCGGCGATGGCCACCGCTTCGTCCGTCCGCCCCGCCTCCGCGGCCATGACGGCGAGCACCCAGGCGATCTCGGCGTCGACGACGGCGGGTAGGTCGTCGAGCGCAAGCTCGTTCGACGCTTGCATCGCCAAGCCGGGCTGATCCATCGCGAACCAGTACACCGTCAGGAAGGCGTCGACGTAGCGCCGAGACTGCCGGGACGTCGTGTGCGACGCGTCGTCGATGAGCTCCTTGGCGCGGGCCGGGTCGGCGAGCACCCAGAGCATGTTGCTGGCCCGCAGGAACGCGAATCGGGCGCGGTCGTCGTCGGTCAACTCGTCGGGGCGAATCTCGGCGAACACCGCTTCGGCGTCCTCGCCGCGGCTGAGCCACGACAGGGCATGCGCGCGAATGAAGTTGGCTTCGGGTCCGGCTCCGGCGCGCATCGCCGCCTCGGCCAGTCGGTCGGCGAGCGGCAGATCGGCCAGCCAGACGGCGCCGTGGGCCGCCCTGACGAGAAGTTCGGCGTCGTGGGGCACGTCGGAGTCGAGACTCAACGTGGCGCGGCGGACCACGACCCGCGGGTCGTCGCGGTCGTCGGACGCGGCGAGTTCTGCGGCGACCCGGCCGCGGAGCCGCCGCAGCCGGGTGGGCGCCGCGCGCTTCCTGCGCACCTCACCGTAAAGCGGGTGTGCCAGGCGCACTTCCACGCCGCCGACGACGGGCTCGAGCGTGATGAGCCCGCGGGTGTCCGCGTCCTCGACCGCCGCGGGATCCGAGACCCGCATGAGTGCGGCCAACGCGATCGGCTCGCCGACGGCCAGCGCGTCGATCACATCGCCGACGGGCCCGGGCAGGGCCCCGATGCGCATCTCGATCAGCTCGACGAGACCGGGCGCCACGATGGGTTCTCCGCTCCACTGCCAACGCCCGTGCTGCGATTCGAGTCGGCCGTCGGCCACCTCGTGCTCGACGATGGTGCGCAGATACAGAGCGTTGCCGCGCGTGAGCGTCCAGAGCCGCGCGGCGGTGTCCGGATCCACCGATCCGTCCAGGGCGGCCGCCAACAACGCGGTGGTCTGGTCGGTCGAGAGCGGCTGCAGATCGATCCGGTCGAACTGCCCACCGGTCCAAATCTCTTGTACCGCTGCGGGAACCGGCTCACCGTCGCGCACGGTGAGCACGACCTTCGCCGCGCCGCGCTGCACGACCTGCTGCACGACGAACGTCGAGAGGTCATCAAGGCGGTGCACGTCGTCGACGACCAGCAGCACCGACGCGCCCGATGGTGCCGCCGTCAGCGACTCGATCACCCCACGCACCAACTGGACGGTGTCCGTGACGCCCGACTCCGCCCACGCGGTGAACGCGCCCAGTGGCAGGCTCCGCGCCGACGACGTGCCGACCGCCCACCGGCCCTCCCAGCCGCGGGCCACGGCCGCTGACAACGCCTCTCTGACGATCCGGCTCTTGCCGACCCCTGCGGCGCCGGACACCACGATCCCGGAGACGTCCGGGGCCGAGATGGCGGCCTCGATGGCGCGCATCGCGTCCGAACGGCCGGTCAGCGGCCACGCCAAGCGCATTCCTATGGGCTCTGCACGATCGTGATCGTGGTCCAGGCGCCGACGTGGATGCGATCGCCGTCGGCGAGCGCCACCTCCTCGCCGTTCTTCAGGAGGTCATCGCTGCCGTTGAGGCTGGTTCCGTTGGTCGACCCGAGATCGGTGAGGGTAAGGCCCGAATCCCGGAGCCGCAGCACCGCATGCTGCGTGGAGACGCCGCGGTCGACGGGATGGATGCCGAGGTCGATCTCGGGTTCGATGCCCTGGTCGCGGTTGTGCCTGCCGATCAGAGTGGTGTTGGCGTGCAAAGCGATTCGGCGTTCGGGGAAGAACTGCGGGAATTCGACCGTGTCGGGGCCACCGCGGGCGATGACGCGTTCATAGAACTCCCGGTCGGCGGCGACGACGGCGGTCCACCCGGCCGTTGGCGCCTCCGGTATGGGCTGTGGCGGCGAAACCGGTTGTGCCTGCGGGGGTGCCGGCAAAGCCGAATCGTGTCCACACGTCTCACAGAAGCGGCCGCTGATCGGCGTGCCGCAGGCAGGGCACGCCTTGGTGACCGCCGGGGCTGGTCCTCCCGCCGGCGGCCCGATCGGAGCTCCGCAGACGTCGCAGTAGTCCTCGGCGGTAGAGGTGTGTCCTTCGACGCAGGTCGGCATCAGCTCTCCTTCCGCACTCTGGCGGTCTTGGTCGAGCGTGCGTCGAGTGCCATCTCGTCCGCCGCGGCCACTTCTCGTTTCAGCCGAGCGGTGCCGGTGTGCTCGTCGACCTCGATGACACCCCTGAGCAGCTTGGCGGTTCCGTCGTTGCCGGATTCCACGGCCAACTCCATCGCCCGCTGCAGTTTGGCCGTCGCCGTCGCGACGTCGCCGCCCTTGCGCGCGCTCAATCCCTCCTGGACCGCCTGCGCCAGCTCTGCCTGGCCGGTGTAGTGCGCCACCCGCCGACTGATCTGGGCCGACAATCCCGTGTCGGCGGTCCATACCGCCTTCACCAGGCCCTCACCCAGAACCTCCTCGCCCGCAACGACGCTCACGCGCGCGGCCAGCTTCTCCCGTCCGGCCGCGGCGGGTTCGACCTCGACGCGCACGTGGTAATCCCGGTCCTCGGCACCCCACGAGCCCAGCGGGTAATCCCCGCGCTGAGTTCCCGATTCGACCCGGCGATGGGTCAGGTCCTCCACGGTCGGCGCGACTTGCTTGACGAAGCCGATGCGCGCACCCGCTGGCGTCCACAGGCGCAACGTCAGGTCCGCGATCGACTTGCCCATCGACGTCCGCATCATCTCCGCGAAGTCGGCCTCGAGATCCGCCGGATCCGCGACGATGTCGACGGTGCCCAGCAGCGCGGACGAGATGGACCGCAGCTCCTCGACGTGCCAGCTGGTTCCCACTCCCCGGCAGTCACAGGTGAAAAGCCCCTCACTGAGGGCGATTTCGTTCTTCAGTTGTTCGGGCGTCTCGTGCTCGTCCTTGCCGTCGGTGAGCAGGATCGCGTGAATCAGCGCACCAGGATGTTGCGTGACGATCTGGCGGACGTGCGCCAGCCAGGTGCCCAACGCGGTGCCGCCTTCGGGCCGCAGGCCGTCGACGGCTCGGGTTGCCGCAGCCCTGGTGGCCGCGCTCGCCAGTGCGGGTTCCGACTCGGCCGGGTATACGAAGGTGGCCTTCTCGGTACCCGCGATGATCGTGAAGTAGGTGCCGTCGACCAGTTCCTCGATCGCCGCCTTGGTGGCGCGCCTCGCCGCCTCGAACTTCTCGAACGGTGACTGCATGGAGGTCGAGCAGTCGATGATGATCGCCTCCACCCGGTCGGTCGCCGCGGCGCTCGCGGCGACGTCGGGGCCGGCGGAGATGCTGACGATCGCGTCGACCGTCCCCGTTCCCTCGGCGAGGTAGGGATTGTGGTCGACGTCGACGGTGATGCCGGAACTGCCTTGCTCTTCAGTCGAACTCACAAAGGTCCTCCGATCGGGATGATGACGACGGTGATGTTGTCGTGGCCGCCGCACTGCAGGGCGTGCTCGGTCAGTGCACGCGCGGCCGCGGCGGGGTCGGAACCGGTGCAGAACCGTGCGATGTCGGCAGGGTCGGGCAGGTAGTTCCATAGTCCGTCGCTGCACAGCAACAGCGAGCCGGGGCCGGTGACGGTAGCCGTCTGCACACTCGATTCCGACCACGGCACCGGTTCGGCGTCGGCGCCGAGCCATCGGGTGAGGGTGTGCGCGCCGCGTTGCACGGCCTCGGAGTCGGCCGACGCACCGGCGGTGATCAGTTCCTGCGCCAACGAGTCGTCGACGGTCAGCTGTCGTGCGGGCTCAGGTGGTTCGGGAAGCCAATACGCCCGGCTGTCACCGACGTTGCCGACCGCGATCTGCACCGTTCCCGGCGCAGTCGGTACCACTGCCGTCGCGGTGTAGGTGCACGACGGCGCCGTCGTCGGATCCGTCGGCTTCACGGCTGCGGCCTTCGCCGCCTCGGTCAGACCCGCCAGCACCGCTGGGCGTGGCTTTCGGGACCCGACGAGCGCGGCGAGCATCGCGTCCACTCCTGCATTCACGGCGGCGATCGCGGCCGTGTGGGCGTCCCCGGACGTCGAGACGCCGTCGCAGACGACCAACGCGTATGCCCGCTCGGCGCCGGGGCCTGCGAGGAACCCCGCGGCGGCGGCGTCCTCGTTGCGGGGGTGTTGGATACCGCGGTCGGTGATCAACGCGATCTCGCCGAGCTCCGCCTCGTCGCGATCGGGCTCGGCGCGCCGGTGGCCGCAGTGGGCGCAGTATTCGTCGACGAACGCATCGTTGCCGCAGTCCGAACACGGCCCCTCCGTCGCTCGTCCCGGCCGAGGGATCGCGACGCGGTGAACCTCGGCCAGCCCCGCTCCGCAGCTCTCGCAGAACCGGTCGGCGCCACGGACGACCGTGGCGCATTGGGGGCAGACCGCCTGGTCGCCGCTCATAGCCGTGTCCTCGGGCGAACGGCGTTTGCCTTCTCCACCAACGCTATCCGCTCCCAGACGTCGGTCATCTCGTGGGCCAGATCGCGGTAGCACCGTTCCATTCCGGCCCGGATGCCCGGCTCGTCGAAGTCAGCACCGAGCAACCGCGGAGCCGGCGGCTTCTTGCCGGCCTGTAGCCAGCCCAACGCCGCGCCGAGTACCTGCAGCCGAATCATCGCCCGCTTGGTGGCGGACTCGAGTGTCAGTGCGCCTGCGCGCTTTCCGGCATCGAGCAGCGTCTGGCCGTCCAGGTCCTTGGGTTCCCGGCCGTCGAGCAGTATTTCGATGGTCGTCGCGGCCGCGGCGGTGTGATGAGCGGACGCGGTGGGCACTTCGTCCAGCGCCTTGACTGCCGCCGCCCGGTCCCCCGCACGCGCGCGTTGACGCGCGAGCCCGAAGGCGGCGCTGACGTAGCCGTGGTCGGTCCGCCATACGGTGTCGTAGTAGCGGGCCGCGTCGTCGTGGGCGCCGCGCAGTTCGGCGGTGGCGGCGATCGCGAGCTTGGGCGCGAGTTCACCGGGAAGCGTGGCCAAGACGGCCTCGAAATCATATGCCGCCGTGCCGTAGTCGCCCTCGAGCAGCGCGCACTGCGCGTTGTACCAGGCCAGCCGCCAGTCCCCGGGGATCACCGAACCCAGTTCGGCGAGCCGCTTCCTGACGTCCTTCGGGGACCCCATCTCCAGCGCCGCGCGCACCAGGCGTAGCGGAACCTCGACCGACGAACTCTTGATCTGGCGCTCGCCGCCGCGCGCCAGATAGAGCGCGTGCTCGAGCTGAGCGGGTGGCGTGCCGCTGGTGGTGGCGAGCACCGCGGCGCCCGAGTCGTTGGGGTCGACGATGGGCACCGGCAGCGCCGCAATCAGATCGCCGGTATCCACGGGCACGTCGCGCTCCGTGCCGTAGACCGCGCGTTGCGGACTGAAGTAGTGCGACAACCGCGGCTGCTCGACGCCACTGTCGAGCGCCGCGATCTCGTGCAGCACGCCGGTCAGCTGGTCGGCGAACTCCTCCATCGACGAGAAACGTTGGTCCGGATCAGAATCCGTGGCGCGGCTGATCGCGCGGTACAACGACTCGTACTTCGCCAGGACCGGGACCTCGGCAGGCCCGGGTAGCTGCTCGACGAAGTGCCCGTTCTCCTGGGGAACGTCCATGACGAGGACGGCGAGCGTCCGCCCGACCGTGTACACGTCGCTGGCGACGGTGGGGCCGGTCTCGGCGATCTCGGGCGCCTGGTAACCGAGCGTCCCGTAGAGCGCGCTCGTCTCGTCGTCCATGGGGACCACGGCGCCGAGGTCGATCAGCTTGAGCTGCTCGTCGGTCTGCATCACGTTGTCCGGCTTGAAGTCGCAGTAGGCCAGCCCTTCCGAGTGCAGGTAGCCAAGAGCCGGTGCGATCTCGACGATGTAGGCGACGGCCTGGTCGGCGGGAAGGGGGCCGTTGCGGGCCTTGCGGATCTGCTTGAGCGACGTGCCGCCGACGAATTCCATGACGATGTAGCCGACGGGGACGCCGGCAGCGTCGGGATGGGTGACGAAGTTGTAGATCCGGACGATGTTCGGGTGTTCCACCTCGGCAAGCGCGAGCACTTCGGCTGCGGCGGCGGCCATCGCGTCCGCATCGCCGGAGTTCAACAGGCCCTTGAGCACCACCCAGCGGTCGTGCACGTTGCGGTCGATCGCCAGGTAGATCCAGCCGAGCCCGCCGTGCGCGAGGCAGCCCTGCACTTCGTACTGACCGCCGACCAGGTCGCCGCGAGACAGCTTGGGCACGAACGAGTATCGGGTGCCGCACTGGGTGCAGAAGCCCTCCGGCCTGCCGGGTTGCCCCTCGCGTCCACGCCCGACGGGCTGATGGCATTCGGGATTGCCGCAGAACCGCTTGCCCTCCGGCACCTGAGGGTCCGTCATGATCGCCGAGGAGGGATTGCCCTTCGGAATCCGCGGCATCGCGACCACTCCTGCGCCGAGACGGCCGCGGGCACTGGACGATCGCGACGACCCCGTGCGTGCGGTGCGCGCCGACGGAGCCGATCGGGCGGTCGACTCGCTGCGGGCCGTTGCCGCCGGCTCTTGCACGCCGGTCGCGGGCGCGGTGCCGCAGACGTCGCAGTAGCCGTCGACGACGGTTCCATCGCATCCCGGTTCGGCACACCTCATCTCGTCGTCCCCTGCTTCTGCACGATCAGCTGCTGGTAGTCGGTGATGGCCCGCGTCGCGGCGCGCAGGTCGCATGGCCGCCGCGACAGCAGGCCCGCGGCAATCCGGCCGGACGCCAACAGGTCTGGCTCCTCGCCGAGTCCGAGCCTGGCCGCCTTCGCCTGGTAGGCCGTCAGCCGCCCCTTCAGCTCGCTGCGCCGGTCGAGCAATCCCTGCGCGAGCTGTTCGTCATCCTCGACGATCCGCAGCGCAGCGTCGATCCGCTGTCGCAACGACCGCAGCGCCGCCGGATCCGGCGCGGTGATGGACTCGAGCGTTGCGCGCAGTTCGGGTTCGACGTCGCCGTGTACTGGCAGTGGTCCGGACACGACGGCTTCCTCGACGTGCGCGCGAACCTGCGCCGCGCGTTGGGTCGCGTCCCGCAACGCGTCCAGCCGCATGGCGGTCGTCGCGACCGCATCCGGCCAATGTGATTGCAGTGCAGCGAGGTCGGCGAGTTCGGTCGATCGTCGGTCGACGATCTCCACGATGGCGTCGATGCGCCGCCCGACGTCCTGCGGCGTCAGCGACAGCGGATCGGTGGCCGAGACCTGCAACAGGTCAGCGATCTCGGATGGGCCGGCCGCACCAGCTTCGTCGAGCCGGTCCTGCGTCGCCCCGAGCCGTTCGGCGATCAAGGAGTTGACCGCGTCGATGGCATCGAAGAACTCGGCGACCGCCGGATAGTCGGCCTGCATCCGCTCCGCGAGGACGGCGAGTCCGACCGACTCGACCGCTTCCGCGGGTCCGGTGATGGTGCGCTTGCCCAACGGGATTCGCTGGCGCGACACTTCGAGCGGACGTCCGAAGAGCAGCCTGGTCAACTCCGCACGATCGTCGTCGTCGACGTTGTTGCGCCGTCCCCGCACCGCCCGGGCGGAGTCCAGGATGGACGTCATCCGCCCCAGGTCTTCCCACAACTCCGCCAGTTCCTTCTCGACCACCACCCAGCGCTGCGCGGTCAGGCCCGTCGGCGGATAGCGGCGCACGTGCTCGAGGCCGGGATGGCTTTCCAGTTCGATGAGCGTCGACGACATGGCCTCGACCTCCTTGGTGCGCGAGGCGAGCGCGCGATCGATCTCTTCGGTGCTTCTGGAGACCATGGTCAGTCCTCGTACCGCGGCGTCGGCGGGCCGGGTGATGGTCCGAGGCCGCCGCGCAACCAGGCGTCGTAGATGCGTTGCCACGTCCCATCGGCACGCATCTCGTCGAGAGCACCGTTGACGAACCGAACCAGATCCTTGTTCTCCTTCTTGATCCCGACCCCGTAGGGCTCGAGTCCGAGGCTCGGTCCGATCACCTCCACGTTCGGATCCTGCTTCGCTAGGCCCGCCAACACGGCGTCGTCAGTGCTGATCGCGTCGACCTGGCCCTGTTGCAGCATCACCAGGCAGTCGGTCCAATTGCTAACACCGAACAGCGTCGGCCTCGGGTCGAGCGCGAACAGTGCCGACAGCGACGTCGTGCCTTTCACCGCGCACACTCGCTTGCCTGAAAGCGCACCGGGAGAATCGATTCCGGACCCCTTCAAGGCGAGGATGCGCTGGCTGGCATTGAAGTACGTCGTGGAGAACGCGACCTCCTTCTTGCGGTCGCAGGTGATCGAGTAGGTCCGGACCACGAGGTCCACCTCACCCGATTGCAACGCCGCTACCCGTTGGCTCGCTTCGACTGCACGCAGATCGATGCGGTCAGGATCTCCGAAAATGCTTCGGGCGATCTCGCGGGCGACGTCGATGTCGAAGCCCTCCAATCGTCCCGAGGAGGGATTCCGGAATCCGAGTAGATACGAGTTCTGGTCGACACCGACGATGAGCCGGCCACGTTCGGCGATCTTCGCCATCGTCGAACCGGGCGGCATGGCACCCGGCCGGGGCTGCGGACCGGGGCGCAGGCTGGCTTCGCGATCGCAGTCCGCGTTCCCCGCGACGGGAGCAGTCGTGACTTCCTCCGCCTTGGCGGGCATGGCGTCGACCGGCGCGACCGTCACCGACGGCGGCGGTGTTGACGAGGATCCACATCCGGCGGCGAGCGCCACTGCGAGCGACGCCACGATGACTCGGGCTCTCATAAGAACTCCTTGAGTCGCGGCCACAATCCGACGACCGCCGCCGCCGCCGCGACGATCATGAGCACGAGCGTCCCCGTTGGGCTCCACGCAAGGAAGTCGCCCGCGGCAGACACTCGGTCGCGGAGGGTGGCGCGGGTTTGTTCGATCTCGTCGCGCAAGCTGGCTTCGACGACGGTGAACTGCGCTGCCGACGCGGCTGGATCGGTTCCGATCGCCTGCGCAAGTGCGGCCGGATAGTCGCCGCCCAGGTAGGCCTCCACCTGCTTGCGGTGGCTCGCGGTCCATTTGGCGACAGCATCTGCAGCTGCCTGCGGCCCCGTGCCTAGATGGGCGACCAGATCGTCGATGTGACCGTTGAACGACTCTTCGCCGGCAGTGACGTCGCCACGAGCGATCAGTTGCAGGGTCTCGTCCGTACGGGCCTTCTGCGCGAGGATGCGAGCCTGCGCGAGCTGATCGAACCTCGCGGTGCCGTCGGCTCGGCTGTCCTCGATGGCGCCCGCCGCCAAGCGGGTGGCCGTGACGATCCACGCGATCACCAGCAGCACCACGGCCCCGGCGACGACGAGCCCGAGGTTGAAACTTCGGTTCGTGCGGCGGCGCACGATTACCGAGCCGACGGCGATCGCAACCAGGACGAGTCCCAGCAACACCAGGCTGGCCATGGGCATCGAACCAACGGCCCGCTGGTCAGCGTCGACCGTGGCGAGGTCACCGGCGTAGATCTTCTCGGCGCCGGGAAGCAACGAGGTCTGCATCAACGACGACGCTTCCCGCAAGTAGGCGGACCCGACCGGATACCCCTGTCGACTGTTCGCCCGCGCCGACTCCACCAGCCCGGTGTATGCCGCCAGTTGCGCCGATATCTCCGCCACCGCGTTGCGAGTCTTCGCATCAGTGGCGCCCCCGGTCACATCCGCGAGTGCCGATGCCGAGTCGGCCAGGGCCTGTTGATAACGCGCCCGCACCGGGGCTGTTTCGATCCCGCCGAGGAACGCCGATGCCGCTGCAGCATCGGCGGCCGAAAGCGCGGCGTAGAGGTTTTGCGCCCCGTAGGCGAGCGGTTCGGAGCGGTCCATAACCGCGTTGCGCTCGTCGATCCGCCCGTCGAGCTGACCCCCACACACCACCCCGGCGATTACGCACAGCGCCGCGACGGCGACGGCGACGATGCTGACCACACCGGGCGTCGTACGGGTGAAGCGTCGCAACCACGCAACCGTCGACCGCGCCTCCACCGTGCGCGGAGAGCTCATCTCGTCCACCACCCCGCTCCCCCCAAAACGTGATCGTAAGCGCAGATGGGGCGACCGTAGCTTGATTTGCGCCCACCCGCGCACGAGAGCCGTAAAGACGGCGCCGGCCGGCGTCAAGAAACCGTTAGGGCGCCCGTTTGGCCTATTGGCGCCGCATAGCGTCGGCGACATGGCTGTCCTGGTATTCGTGCTGCTGACGCTCGCGGTCTTCGCGCTACTCGGCGTCGTTCAGAAGATGTTCGAGTCATGAGCCTCGCCAACACGGTCGGGCTGATCCTCGCCGTCCTGTTGGCGGTCTTCATGGCCGCCGCCCTGCTGTTCCCCGAGAGGTTCTAAGTGACGTCGACTACGGCGGGAATCCTGTTTCTCGCTTCGCTGATCCTTGCGCTGGCGGCCGTGCACGTGCCGCTCGGCGACTACATGTACCGGGTGTACAACTCCGAGAAGCACTCTCGGGTGGAACGCGTCATCTACAAGGCCATCGGGGCAGACCCGAAGTCCGAACAGGGCTGGGGCGCTTACGCCCGCAGCGTGTTGGCGTTCTCCGCGGTCGGCGTCCTGGTGCTCTTCGTCTTCCAACTGGTGCAGGGCAAGCTGCCGCTGCACCTGAACGATCCCGGCACCCCGATGACGCCCGCACTGGCGTGGAACACCGCGGTCAGCTTCGTCACCAACACGAACTGGCAGGCCTACTCGGGTGAGTCGACGCAGGGTCACCTGGTCCAGATGGCCGGCCTCACCGTGCAGAACTTCGTCTCCGCGGCGGTCGGCATGGCAGTGGCGGTCGCACTGGTACGGGGGTTCGCGCGTCGTCGGACCACGGAGCTCGGCAACTTCTGGGTCGATCTCGTCCGCGGCACGATCCGCATCCTGCTGCCGATGGCCGTCGTCGCGGCCTTGGCGCTGATCACCGGCGGCGTCATCCAGAACTTCCACCTGCACGACCAGGTGGTGAACACCATCGCCGGTGCGCAGCAGACCATCCCGGGCGGACCGGTCGCCAGCCAGGAGGCGATCAAGGAACTCGGCACGAACGGCGGCGGCTTCTACAACGCGAACTCGGCGCACCCGTTCGAGAACCCGACCGCATGGACCAACTGGCTCGAGATCTTCCTGCTGCTGGTCATCTCGTTCTCCCTGCCGCGGACGTTCGGCCGGATGGTCGGCAGCCGCAAGCAGGGGTACGCCATCGTGGCGGTCATGGGTGTCATTGCGACGCTGAGTGTTTCACTGATGCTGTTCTTCCAGATCCGCCACCACGGGACGGTGCCGACGGCGGTCGGTGCGGCGATGGAGGGTGTCGAGCAGCGGTTCGGCGTGCCCGACTCGGCGGTGTTCGCCGACGCGACGACGCTGACGTCGACGGGCGCGGTGGACTCGTTCCACGATTCCTACACCAGTCTCGGCGGCATGATGAACCTGTTCAACATGCAGCTGGGCGAGGTGGCGCCCGGCGGCACCGGCTCTGGCCTCTACGGCATGCTCATCCTCGCGGTGATCACGGTGTTCGTCGCGGGCCTGATGGTGGGCCGGACGCCGGAGTACCTCGGCAAGAAGATCACGCCGCGTGAAATCAAGCTCGCCGCAGCCTATTTCCTGGTCACCCCGCTGGTCGTGCTGACCGGTACGGCGCTGGCGATGGCGATGCCCGGGCAACGGGCAGGCATGCTGAACACCGGACCGCACGGCCTCTCCGAGGTGCTGTACGCCTTCACGTCGGCGGCCAACAACAACGGTTCGGCGTTCGCGGGCATCAGCGTCAACACCGAGTGGTACAACACCGCGCTGGGGTTGGCGATGCTGTTTGGCCGCTTTCTGCCGATCATTCTCGT
This sequence comes from Mycobacterium sp. URHB0044, assembly GCF_000620625.1. Classification (GTDB taxonomy): domain Bacteria; phylum Actinomycetota; class Actinomycetes; order Mycobacteriales; family Mycobacteriaceae; genus Mycobacterium. The sequence continues at coordinate 286,925 of NZ_JIAW01000006.1, forward strand.
GCTCGCGCTTGCGGGATCGCTGGCAGCGCAAGGCAACACGCCCGCGTCGGTCGGCACGCTGCCCACCCATCGTCCTCAGTTCATCGGCATGGTCACCGGCGTGACGCTGATCCTCGTCGCGCTGACCTTCCTACCCATGCTGGCACTCGGACCACTCGCCGAAGGAATTCACTGAAAATGACGGTCACCACGGTCGCATCCCACAAACCGAAGGGCGACGAACCCGAACCCGCACCGAAGAAGCGCGCCGTAGGAGGCGGCCTGCTCGACCCCCACCTGCTCTGGACGTCGCTGCCCGATGCGCTGCGCAAGCTGGATCCCCGCACGCTGTGGCGCAACCCGGTGATGTTCATCGTCGAGGTCGGCGCCGTATGGTCCACGATTCTGGCTGTTCTCGATCCTACCTGGTTCGGCTGGCTGATCGTGTTCTGGCTGTGGCTGACGGTGATCTTCGCCAACCTGGCCGAAGCGGTCGCCGAGGGTCGCGGCAAGGCCCAGGCCGACACGCTCCGAAAGGCCAAGTCCGACACCGTCGCCCGGCGCCTCACCGGGTGGGCGCCGGGTCGACCGGGCACCGAAGAGGAAGTCGCCGGACCGCTGCTGCAGCAGGGCGACATCGTCGTCGTGGAAGCAGGCCAGGTGATTCCCGGCGACGGCGACGTGGTGGAAGGCATCGCGTCGGTGGACGAGTCGGCGATCACCGGCGAATCCGCACCGGTGATCCGCGAATCCGGCGGTGACCGGTCCGCGGTGACCGGCGGCACCACGGTGCTGTCCGACCGCATCGTCGTAAAGATCACCCAGAAGCCCGGCGAGAGCTTCATCGACAGGATGATCGCGCTCGTCGAAGGCGCCAACCGGCAGAAGACCCCGAACGAGATCGCGCTCAACATCCTGCTCGCCGCGCTGACGCTCATCTTCGTGTTCGCGGTCGCGACGCTGCAGCCGCTGGCCATCTACTCGAAGGCGAACAACCCCGGCGTGCCGGACACTTCGGCGCTGGACGGCAACGGCATCAGCGGCATCGTGATGGTCGCCCTGCTGGTCTGCCTCATCCCGACCACCATCGGCGCGCTGCTGTCGGCGATCGGCATCGCCGGCATGGACCGCCTGGTGCAACGCAACGTGCTGGCCATGTCGGGGCGCGCCGTCGAGGCCGCAGGTGACGTCAACGTGCTGCTGCTCGACAAGACCGGCACCATCACGCTGGGCAACCGGCAGGCCGGCGACTTCGTACCGCTGCCCGGGGTGACGCCGGAGCAGCTCGCCGACGCCGCGCAGTTGTCCAGCCTGGCCGACGAGACGCCGGAGGGCCGGTCGATCGTGGTGTTCGCGAAGGAGAACTACGGTCTGCGGGTACGTACGTCGTGTGAACTGAGCGACGCCCACTGGGTGGAATTCACTGCCGCCACACGGATGTCGGGCGTCGACCTCGCGGAGGGACATAGCCTGCGCAAGGGCGCGGCCGCCTCCGTCGCCGATTGGGTGCGGGGTCTCGGCGGCACCGTTCCCCCCGAACTCGGCGCGATCGTCGACGACATCTCGTCGGCGGGCGGCACACCGCTCGTCGTGGGCCAAACGTTGAACGGCAAGGCCGAGGCGCTGGGCGTCATCCATCTCAAGGACGTCGTCAAGGAGGGCATGCGGGAGCGGTTCGACGAGATGCGCCGGATGGGCATCCGCACCGTGATGATCACCGGCGACAACCCGTTGACGGCCAAGGCCATTGCCGACGAGGCCGGTGTCGACGACTTCCTCGCCGAGGCCACGCCCGAGGACAAGCTGGCGCTGATCAAACGCGAACAGGAGGGCGGCAAGCTCGTCGCGATGACGGGCGACGGCACGAACGACGCTCCTGCCCTCGCGCAGGCCGACGTCGGCGTCGCGATGAATACCGGCACGTCGGCCGCCAAGGAGGCCGGCAACATGGTCGACCTCGACTCGGACCCAACCAAACTCATCGAGATCGTCGAGATCGGCAAGCAGTTGCTGATTACCCGCGGCGCGCTGACGACGTTCTCCATCGCCAATGACATCGCGAAGTACTTCGCGATCATCCCGGCGATGTTCGTCGTCTTGTTCCCCGGCCTCGACCTGCTGAACGTCATGCGGTTGCACAGCCCGCAGTCGGCGATCCTGTCGGCGGTCATCTTCAACGCGCTCGTCATCATCGCGTTGATCCCGTTGTCGCTGCGCGGCGTGCGCTACACGCCGAGCAGCGCGTCGAAGTTGTTGAGCCGCAACCTCTACGTCTACGGGCTCGGCGGCATCATCGCACCGTTCATCGGCATCAAGCTCATCGACCTCGCAGTCCAATACCTCCCCGGGATGTCCTAACCATGAAGTTCTCCAGCATCGTTCGCCAGCACTGGGCCGCGCTTCGCGCCCTGGCCGTGCTCACCGTGATCGTCGGAGTGGCGTATCCGTTGGCCATCTGGATGATCGCGCTGCTTCCCGGACTCAGTGAGAAGGCCAACGGTTCCATCGTGCAGGTCGCCGGAAAGCCGGTCGGCAGCAGCCTGATCGGCCAGCTGTTCACCGACGCCGACGGCAACCCACTGCCGCAGTACTTCCAGAGCCGGCCGTCGGCCGCGGGCGATGGCTACGACCCGCTGGCCTCGGGCGCAAGCAATCTCGGCCCGGAGAGCATCGTCGACGCTCCCGTCGGCGGTGCCGACAATCCGGCCGAAGCCAAGCCCAGCCTGCTCACCCAGGTGTGCACGAGAAGCGCCACTGTCGGCGCGCGCGATGGGGTCGACGGCGCCCGCCCGTTCTGCACCGGCAGTGGTGTCGGGGCGGTGCTCTCGGTGATCGGACCCCGTGACGCATCGGGCGTGGTGGCCCACCCGACCAGGGTGGTCAGCGTCAACGAACCGTGTGACACGACCACCACACCGTTCCTGAACACCTACGAAGGCGTGCGGGTCGAGTGCGCAAAGCCCGGCGAGGACTACGCGCTCGGCCAGCTCGTGCCGATCCGCGGCGTGGCGGCCGCCGACCCAGAGGTTCCGGCCGACGCCGTGACCGCCAGCGGCAGCGGCCTGGACCCCGACATCTCTGCCGCGTATGCAGAACTGCAGGTCAATCGGGTCGCGAAGGCCCGTGGCATCAGCCCTGACGAGGTGCGCGGCGTCGTCGCCGCCCACACCACCGGACGCGCGCTGGGCTTCATGGGCGAACCCGCTGTCAACGTGCTCGAGGTCAACCTCGCCCTCGACCAGCTAGGTGGATGATGGGCAGGTGAGCGTCGCGCCGCCCAAACCGAAGAAGCGGGGTGAGCTGCGCGTATACCTCGGCGCGGCACCCGGCGTCGGCAAGACGTTCGCCATGCTCGGCGAGGCGCAGCGCCGCCGGGAACGGGGCACCGACGTGGTGGCCGCGGTCGTCGAAACCCACGGCCGCAAGAAGACCGCCGACATGCTCGACGGCATCGAGATCATCCCCCCGCGCTACGTGACCTACCGCGGCTCCGACTTCCCCGAACTCGACGTCGAGGCGGTGCTGCGCCGCTGCCCGCAGGTGGTGCTCGTCGACGAGCTCGCCCACACCAATACCCCCGGCAGCAAGAACGCCAAACGGTGGCAGGACGTCGAGGAGCTGCTCGACGCAGGCATCACCGTCGTCTCGACGGTCAACGTGCAGCACCTGGAGAGCCTCAACGACGTCGTCGCGCAGATCACCGGAATCGAACAGCAGGAGACCGTTCCCGACGAGGTGGTGCGCCGAGCCGGGCAGATCGAGCTGGTCGACATCACCCCGGAAGCGCTGCAGCGCAGGCTATCCCACGGCAACGTGTACGCACCTGAGCGCATCGACGCCGCATTGAGCAACTACTTCCGCCGTGGCAACCTCACCGCCCTGCGCGAGCTGGCATTGCTGTGGCTGGCCGACCAGGTCGACGCCGCACTCGCGAAATACCGTGCGGAGAACAAGATCACCGATACCTGGGAGGCGCGCGAACGCGTCGTCGTCGCGGTGACCGGTGGTGCCGAGTCAGAAACGTTGGTGCGCCGCGCCTCTCGCATCGCCTCCAAGTCCAGCGCCGAGCTGATGATCGTGCACGTGGTGCGCGGCGACGGGCTGTCCGGCGTGTCGGCCCCGCAGATGGGCAAGGTGCGGGAGCTGGCGTCGAGCCTCGGCGCGACGGTGCACACGGTCGTCGGCGACGACGTGGCCGGGGCGCTGCTCGACTTCGCCCGTGAAATGAACGCGACCCAGCTGGTGCTGGGCACCTCGCGCCGGTCGCGCTGGGCCCGCGTCTTCGATGAGGGCATCGGCGCGGCCACCGTGCAGCGTTCGGAGAAGATCGACGTCCACATGGTCACCCACGGAGAGGCCGGATCGCGACGTCGGATGCCGCGCCAGGGTCACGTGACGTCGTGGTTGGCTGCCCTCGTCGTGCCGTCCGCGATCTGCGCCGTCACCGCGCTGGTGCTGGACCGGTTCCTGAGCATCGGCGGTGAGAGCGCGCTGTTCTTCGTCGGGGTGCTGGTCGTTGCGCTGCTCGGCGGCGTCGCACCGGCGGCGCTATCCGCGGTGCTGTCGGGGATGCTGCTCAACTACTTCCTCGTCGAACCCCGCTACACCTTCACAATCTCCGAACCGGACAGTGCCATCACCATCGTGGTGCTGCTCGCCGTCGCCGTTGCCGTCGCTGCGCTGGTGGACGGCGCGGCCAAGCGGGCGCGGGAGGCCCGCCGCGCCTCGCAGGAGGCCGAGTTGCTGGCCCTGTTCGCCGGCTCGGTGCTGCGCGGCGCCGACCTCGACACGCTGCTGGAGCGGGTCCGCGAAACGTATGCGCAGCGTTCGGTCAGCATGTTGCGCTCCCGTGACGGCGGCGATCAGATCGTGGCGTGCGTAGGCGCCGACCCATGCGTGAACGTCGAATCCGCCGATACGGCAATCGAAGTCGGCGATGACGAATTCTGGATGCTGATGAGCGGACGGCAGCTCGCCGCCAGGGACCGGCGGGTGCTCACGGCGGTCGCCAAGCAGGCTGCGGGCTTGGTGCGCCAACGCGAACTGATCGAAGAGGCAGGCCGCGCCGAGGCCATCGAGCGAGCGGACGAGCTGCGGCGCTCCCTGTTGTCGGCGGTCAGCCACGATCTGAGGACGCCACTGGCCGCGGCGAAGGCGGCGGTCTCGAGCCTGCGCGCCGACGACGTCGGGTTCTCTCCCGAGGACACCGCGGAACTGCTGGCCACCGTCGAGGAATCCGTCGACCAGCTGACGGCGTTGGTCGGCAACCTGCTGGACTCGTCGCGGCTGGCCGCCGGCGTCGTCCACCCGGAACTGCGCCAGGTCTACCTCGACGAGGTGGTACACCGGGCGATACTCGGAACGCCAAGGGCGGCGGGCGGTCCCGGATGGCCGGGCGTCGGCCGAGTGAAGGTGGAAGTCGGCGACACCTCCGTCATGGCCGACAGCGGACTGCTGGAACGCGTGCTGGTCAACCTCATCGACAATGCGCTGCGCTACGCGCCCGACGGCGTCGTGCGGGTCAACGCGGGTCGGGTGGGCAACCGCGTGTTGATGAACGTCGTCGACGAAGGCCCCGGCATCCCGCGCGGAGCGGAGGACCAGGTGTTCGCACCCTTTCAGCGCCTCGGCGACAACGACAACACCACCGGCGTGGGCCTCGGCCTGTCGGTGGCCCGCGGGTTCGTCGAGGCGATGGGCGGCACGATCTCGGCGACCGATACCCCCGGCGGCGGGTTGACCGTCGTCGTCGATCTGGCCGCCCCGGATGGAGAGCGGCCGTGACCCGGGTATTGGTGATCGACGACGAGCCACAGATCCTGCGCGCCTTGCGAATCAACCTCTCGGTGCGCGGCTACGACGTCACCACCGCGGCCGACGGGGCCAGCGCATTGAAGGCGGCGGCCGAGCACCGTCCCGACGTCGTCGTGCTCGATCTGGGTCTGCCCGACATGTCCGGCATCGAGGTGCTGGAGGGCCTGCGAGGGTGGCTCACGGCGCCGGTCATCGTGCTGTCGGCGCGCACCGACTCGTCGGACAAGGTGGAGGCGCTCGACGCGGGCGCGGACGACTACGTCACCAAGCCGTTCGGCATGGACGAGTTCCTGGCCCGGTTGCGGGCGGCGGTCCGACGTGGCGCCGCGGCATCCGAGACCGACCAACCCGTTGTCGAAACCGCCTCGTTTACCGTCGATTTGGCTGCCAAGAAGGTGATCAAGGACGGCAACGACGTGCACCTCACCCCCACCGAGTGGGGCATGCTCGAGATGCTGGTGCGCAACCGCGGCAAGCTCGTCGGCCGCGACGAGTTGCTCAAGGAGGTGTGGGGACCGGCCTACGCCAAGGAGACTCATTATCTCCGCGTGTACTTGGCACAGCTACGGCGCAAGCTGGAGGACGACCCGTCACACCCCAAGCACCTGTTGACCGAAGCCGGGATGGGTTATCGCTTTCAGGAGTAACCGAGAATCTTTACGGAATCCGTACACCTGTGAGCCGTTCTCGATGGGCGGGGCGACACTAGGCTCCGACCGTGTCGTCACCGACGTCAGTGTTGAAGCGCTTGGTAGTCGGGCGGCCGTTCCGCAGCGACCGACTGGGCCACACGCTACTGCCCAAACGGATCGCCTTGCCGATCTTCGCGAGCGACCCGTTGTCCTCGGTCGCGTATGCGACGCAGGAAATCCTGCTGATGCTGACCTTGGGTGGTCTCGCCTACCTGTATTTGACGCCGTGGCTCGCCGGCGCGGTCGTGCTGTTGCTGGCCGTCGTGGTGTTGTCCTATCGCCAGGTGGTGCAGGCGTATCCCAGCGGTGGTGGTTCATACGAGGTGGCCTCGAAGAACCTGGGCCCGCGTGCCGGACTGGTCGTGGCGGCCGCGTTGCTCGTGGACTACGTGATGACGGTGGCCGTCTCGGTGGCAGCGGGAGTCGACAACATCATCTCGGCGATACCCGAGCTGAATCCGTATCGGGTCGCCGTCGACATCGGCTTCATCGCGTTGCTGACCGCGATGAACCTTCGCGGGGTACGTGAATCTGGGCGGACGTTCGCAGTGCCGACGTATGCGTTCATCGCCGGCGTGATGCTGATGATCGGACTCGGCTTGACCCGAGCGCTTCTCGGTGACGCACCGCGGGCGGAGAGTGCCGGTTACGGCATTCGCGCGGAACACGTCGGTCTCAGCGGTCTAGCGATCGCCCTACTGGCACTTCGCGCCTTCGCCTCCGGCTGCACCGCCCTCACCGGCGTGGAGGCTATTTCCAACGGCGTGCCCGCGTTCCGTAAACCCAAGGCTCTCAACGCCGCCCGGACGATGACGGCCATGGGGATTCTGGCGATCACGATGTTCGCCGGAGTGACCGCGCTCGCACTGGTTTCGCACACGCGAGTCGTCGAGAACACCTGTGACCTGATCGGATTCACCGGCGATTGCAACCGCGACCCGCAACGCACGGTGATCGCCCAGATCGCCGCCGCCGTATTCGGCAACAACAGCGTGATGTTCTTCTTCATGCAGGCGGCGACGGCGCTGATCCTGATCCTCGCGGCGAACACCGCGTACAACGGGTTCCCCCTGCTCAGCTCGATCCTCGCGCGCGACCGCTACCTGCCCAGGCAACTCCACAGTCGCGGCGACCGGCTAGCGTTCTCGAACGGCATCATCCTGCTGGCCTCGATAGCGGGTGTGTTGATCTACACGTTCGACGGGTCCACGACCCGGCTCATCCAGCTCTACATCCTCGGCGTGTTCACCTCCTTCACGTTATGCCAGATCGGCATGGTGGTGCACTGGAATCGGCAGTTGGCCGTCGCCGTCACGCCGGCGGAACGGCGGCACGTTCACCGCGCCCGAGCAATCAACGCACTCGGCGCCTGCTTCACCGGCGTCGTGCTGGTCGTGGTCATGGTCACCAAGTTCACCCATGGCGCCTACCTGGTGGTCATCGCGATCCCGGTGCTCTGTGTCCTGATGCAGAGTGTCCACCGGCACTACGCCGCGGTCCGTGCCGAGCTTCGTGAAGGCATGAACGACGACCGTGTGCTGCCGAGCCGAGTGCACGCGATCGTACTCATTTCGAACTGGCACAAAGCAACTCAGCGTGCGCTGATGTTCGCCAAGGCGACCAGGCCGGATACGCTCACCGCGCTCACCGTGAACGTCGACGACGATGACACCAGGGCCCTCCTTCAGGAGTGGGAAGAGCTCGAGATCGATATGCCTCTCATGGTCATCGAGTCGCCCTACCGGGAGATCACCCGGCCCGTCGTCGACTACGTGAAGAAGTTGCGAGGAAACCAGCCCCGCGACGTAGTCAACGTCTACATTCCCGAATACGTAGTCGGCCGGTGGTGGGAGAACTTGCTACACAACCAGAGTTCACTGCGACTCAAGGGACGGTTGTTGTTCGAGCCGGACGTCATGGTCACCAGCGTGCCCTGGCAGTTGCACTCATCGGAGCGCCTCGACCTCGCCCGAGTCACGCACGGTCCCGGCGAAATCCCAAGTGGCATCGAGTGAGCAAGGGCTGGGTTACCGCACCCAGGAGTACCGAGCCCCCGCCGAACGTGAGCATGTGGTCGAGATCCGGGCCGGACTTCGACAACTCGCTCACGTTCGGCGTCGACCTCGGTGCCGCCAACCAGCAATATCGTCGCCGCGCTGCTCGAAATGATGGGCACCCCAGCGTCATCGGCGGATGCGAGCGGCCGTCAGCGCCACTACGTCGGTGCGATCACCGCGCCCGTCTTCAACGCCGTTGGCCGCGTCACGCACAACATCAGCGTGCACCCGTTCGCCAATCTCTCACCACGAAAGATCGAACAAATGGGCCGTCGGCTACGGCGGGCTGCCGACGCCGTCGACGACTAGCCCTTGACCGCCTGCAGGGTGTAGGTCATAGGCATCCGGTCGGCGTCGTGCGCGAGGATGAATTCACCCTTGAATTCGGGGCTGGGAACCATGCTGTCACCCAACGGATTCCACGGCACTTCGCGGTGCTCCTCCAACGCGGTGACCGTCAGTCCGGCATCGGTCAGCGCGGTGAAGATCTCACCGAGCCCGTGGTTGAAGATCACGGACTCGGGCGCGGCGACGACGCCCGAGCCGCCATAGGTGTCGTGTTCGACGAACGTCGTTCCCGCCGTTTCGAAATAGGGAAATTCGATCACCAGCAGTCCGTCGTCCCTCGGGTCGGACATCGCCCACAGCACCGGGTGGCTCTCGCGGATGAACAACCGACCGCCCGGCCGCAGCAGGCCTGCAACCACGTCCGCCCAGCGGCGGATGTCGGGCAACCAACACAGCGCGCCGATGCCGGTGTAGACCACGTCGCAGCACGCCCCACCCAGCGTCGCGACGGCGTCGAAGACGTCGGATTCGACGAAGCGCACGTCGGCGCCCGCGCGTTCGGCCAGCGCGCGGCCTGCCTCCAGCGCGGAGGGCGAGAAGTCCAGCCCGGTCACTGACCGCGCGCCGAGGCGGGCCAGTGACACCGTGTCGGTGCCGATGTGGCACTGCAGATGGACGACGTCGCGGCCGTCGAGTCGCCCCAGCCGCGGCACGTCGTAGCGCACCACGTCCGACAGATAGTCGGGGTCGTCGAAGGCGGCGAGGTCGTACCCGCCGGGTGCGGTGTGGAGCGGGACGCGTGATTCCCAGTTCGCCAGGTTGATGCTGCGCCAGTCGTCGGTCACGGCCTCATTCTCACAGGTCGACGTCGGTTGGTGGTCACGTGATCGACGTACACCGTTCGTCTGATGATCGCTTGCCCGTCTGTGCTGCGGTGCCACGCTTGACGCCAGCAACGATCAGGGCGAAAGGGCCGACCATGTCAGACAATTCGCACGCCTACAACAGCGTATGGCAACTGCGCGGCGACGCGTGGTGCCGGCTGGAGGAGGCCGCCGACCGGCTGACGCGGACCACCACCACAGGCGAGCTCAAGGACCAGTACGTCGGCATCTGCCACGAGTTGCTCGCGACGCTCACCCCGCTGGAGCCGTACTGGGCGTACCCAGGGTCGCCACAGTTCGCGAAGGTGCAGCGGCTGTTCAACGCCGGTAATTACGACAAGTTCTCCCATTCGGTCGCCAGGATCAACCGCGCGCTGACCACCGAGTCGTATCGCAGCGGCGACGTCGATACCGCCGGGCTCGACGACACCGACATGTTCCCAGCCGACCCCCGCACGCTTGAGCAGCAACCGGTCAACCGCAAGGAGCAGCTCTACTTCGAGGTGCTCGTCGTCGAGAAGATGACCGAGGCCCAGGAACGCGCGCTGCGCAAGGAGGTCCGCAGCTGGCGGCGGCCCGACGACGAGTTCGTCTACGAGTTGGTAGTGGTGTCCAGTGGCGACGAGGCGCTGATCGCGGCGCGACTCAACGTCAACCTTCAGGCGGTGGTGATCCGGCGGCGGTTCAGTCACCAGTCGTCGCGCGACCTGACCGCGCTGGCCGAGTTCGTCGACACCCGGGTATCGGCCGAACTCGACGACCACAAATCCCCCGACGAACGCGCCCAGATCCTCGCCGCGTCACTGCGCGACTTACGGCCCGAACTCGACATGTATCTGATGACCGAGATCGAGGTCGAGCAGATCGCCGGCCGGCTTGGCCCCTTCTTCCGCCGCGTGTTCCATGCTCGCGAGGGCGTATTGGAGCTGCACCTGTCGATCCTGCACGGTGTCGCCGAGCGGTATCGGACGCCGTTCTTCAGCGCGCTGAAGCAGTACAGCCACCGTCCCACCGGGGTTTTCCACGCTCTTCCGATTTCGCAGGGCAAGTCGATTGTGAACTCGCACTGGATCAAGGACATGGTCGGCTTCTACGGCCTTGACGTGTTCATGGCCGAGACGTCGGCCACCTGCGGCGGCCTGGACTCACTGCTGGAGCCCACCGGTCCGCTGCGCGAAGCCCAGCAGCTGGCGTCGGAGGCGTACGGCTCGCGGCACACCTACTTCGTCACCAACGGCACGTCGACGGCCAACAAGATCGTCACCCAATCATTAGTGGCGCCCGGGGACATCGTGCTGCTGGACCGCAACTGCCATCAGTCCCACCACTACGGGATGATGATGGCCGGCGCGAATGTCATCTACCTCGAGGCGTATCCACTGCCCGAATACACCATGTACGGTGCGGTGCCGCTGCGCGAGATCAAGTCGAAGTTGTTGGCGCTCAAGCGCGCAGGCAAGCTCGACCGCGTCAAGATGATGTCGCTGACGAACTGTACGTTCGACGGCATCGTCTACGACGTCGAGCGCGTCATGGAGGAATGCCTCGCCATCAAGCCGGATCTGGTGTTCCTGTGGGACGAGGCATGGTTCGCGTTCGCCCGCTTCCACCCCGTGTACCGCGGACGGACCGCGATGGCCACCGCGCGCAAGTTGCGAGAACTCCTGCAGGACAAGGTGTACCGGGCCGAGTACGACGAGTACCTCAAGGTCGAGTCGGAACATCCGTCCACCGACGAGGATCTGCTGAACCGCCGGCTTCGACCCGATCCGGCCAAGGCGCGGGTCCGGGTGTACGCCACCCAGTCGACGCACAAGACGCTGACCTCGCTCCGCCAGGGCTCGATGATCCACGTCTTCGACCAGGACTTCGAGCAGAAGGTGGCCGAGGCGTTCCACGAGGCCTACATGGCGCACACGTCGACATCGCCGAACTACCAGATCCTGGCGTCGCTCGACCTAGGCCGGCGCCAGGTCGCACTCGAGGGCGTCGAGCTGGTACAGCGCCAGATCGAGAACGCCATGCAACTGCGCGACGCCATCGACAACCACCCGCTGTTGAGCAAGTACATGACGTGCCTGCGAACCTCTGACCTGATCCCGGACGAATTCCGGCCCTCGGGCATCGGGCAGCCCTTGCGGTCCGGGCTGCGGAACATGATGGCGGCGTGGGACTCCGACGAGTTCGTACTCGATCCGTCACGAATCACGTTGTCAATAGGCCGCACCGGATACGACGGTGACACGTTCAAGCGCGAGCAGTTGATGGACCGCCACGGCGTCCAGATCAACAAGACGTCTCGCAACACCGTGTTGTTCATGACCAACATCGGCACCACCCGCAGCTCGGTGGCATTTCTGGTCGAGGTGCTGGTGAAGATCGCAGGCGAACTCGACGAGAGCATCTCGGAGATGGGGCTTGGTGAGCGCGGCCGCTTCGAGCAGAAGGTGCGCCAACTCACCACTAACACCGCGTCGCAACCAGACTTCAGCGGCTTCCACCCGGTGTTCCGCGACCTCACGGGGGAGCAACCGACGCCGGAGGGGGACGTGCGGCGGGCGTTCTACCTGTCGTATGACGACACCAATTGCGAGTACCTGACCGGCGAGGAGATCGACGACAAAATCGACGCCGGGATCGACGTCGTCTCTGCGACGTTCGTGACGCCCTACCCGCCGGGCTTCCCGGTGCTGGTTCCAGGCCAGATGTTCAGCCGCGAGATCCTGAAGTTCATGCGCGAACTCGACACACCCGAGATCCACGGCTACAAACCGGAATTCGGGTATCGCGTCTACACCGAGAAGGCCATCGAAATGTGCCGTCCGACGCCGGCGGTGCAGCCAGTGCTGATCGACGCTCCGCTGCCGACGCCGCCGCAGCCGTCGAAGCCGAAGAAGAGCAACGGAAACAAGCCGCCGGAACCCGCCCTCCCCTGAGCGATTTCGGCGTGATTCGTTGCGCCCAGCGAGACGGATCACGCCGAAATCGCCCTAGCGGGGGACGGTTTCGGCGGCCAGCTCGATCAACGCCGCGCGCACCAGCTCGGGCCGCTCGTCGACGATGAAGTGCGACGCGTCGGCCGTTTGCAACGTGTAGTCGTCGGCCTTCGCCGTTTCTGGCGCGACCAACGACAGATGCACCGCCGCGTCGCCCGTTCCGAACAGCGCGCGGATCGGCACCGTCGCGCGGCGTCGCTCAGGATTCCGTCGCCCCTCGGGAACCTCGCGGAGCAGGAACGTCCGATACGTGTCGCGGCCGGCACGCGCACCGACCGCGGTCCGGAAGCGGTCGGCATAGACGCGCACCGTCGCGGCGTCCAACCGCGATCCAATTTTGAACACCAGGTCGACGTACTTCATGTGGCGCTGTGCCGAGATACCGAACGACGCGAGCGGCAACTGGTAGGCGAAGCGCCACAGGATCGGCAGCACGGTTCGTGGCTTGATCCCCCAGGGGTGGGCCATGTTCAGCGCGAGATAGCCGTCGAAGCGCTGCGGTTCGCGCAGCACCATCAGATAGCCGACGTAGCCGCCCCAGTCGTGGCCGACGAGGATGACCCGATCGAGGCCGAGCGCGTCGATCAGGGCCAAGATGTCGCTGGCGACGTCCTCCTTGGCCCACCGGTGCGGCGGCGGCCCGGACCAGCCGTACCCCGGCAGATCGGGGGCGATGATGCGCAACCCGGGCGGCGGGTCGGCCAGCAGATCGCGGTACGCCCAGTGGTGCTGCGGCCAGCCGTGCAGGGCGATCACGGGTCGACCGTCCTCGGGCCCTGACTCCGTGACATGGAACCGCACCCCGCGCGCCTCGACGAACGACCGGCGCACCCCGGCAATGGCGGGCGGCTCGCTGCTTGTTGACGTTTTGTCAGTAACCATCCCTGGACTATAGAAACCCGTCGATGAGCCAGACAAGACCGCCCCGCGCGCTAACGTGCCCGATATGGCCGGCTACCGCGAACTGTTCGACGCCAGCATCGACGACCCCACGACGTTCTGGGCCGACGCCGCACGTGCGGTGACCTGGGCCCGCGAGCCTCAACGCGTCCTCGATGACTCCAATCCGCCGTTCTACCGGTGGTTCCCCGATGGGGAGCTCAACACGTGCGCCAATGCGCTCGACCGCCATGTCGAGCAGGGCCGCGGCGAGCAGGCAGCGCTGATCTACGACTCCCCCGTCACCGGCACCAAGCGCACCTACACCTACCGCGAACTGCTCGACGTGACGGCACGGTTCGCCGGCGTCCTGCGCGGCCTCGGCGTCGACAAGGGCGACCGCGTGGTGATCTACATGCCGATGGTGCCCGAAGCGGTCATCGCCATGCTGGCCTGCGCGCGGCTGGGCGCCGTGCACTCGGTGGTGTTCGGCGGCTTCGCCGCACACGAACTCGCCGCCCGCATCGACGACGCCCGCCCGGCCGTCGTCGTCTCCGCGTCATGCGGCGTCGAACCGACCCGCATCGTCGACTACAAGCCGATGCTCGACGCGGCACTCGAGCTCGCCGAGCACGCCCCGCCGCACTGCGTGATCTTGCAACGCGAGCAGCATCCCTGCGCGCTGGTGCCCGGCCGCGACGTCGACTGGGCCGAGGCCGTTGCCACCGCCGAGCCCGTAGCGCCCGTCCCGGTCGCCGCGACCGACCCGCTCTACGTCCTGTACACGTCCGGCACCACCGGCAAGCCCAAGGGCATCGTGCGCGACAACGGCGGCCACGCCGTCGCGCTGCTGTGGACGATGCGCCACATCTACGACACCAAGCCCGGCGAAGTCTATTGGGCCGCTTCGGATGTCGGCTGGGTGGTGGGGCACTCCTACATCGTCTACGGCCCGCTGCTGCTCGGTGCGACGACCGTGCTCTACGAGGGCAAGCCCGTCGGCACCCCCGACGCGGGCGCGTTCTGGCGGGTGACTGCCGAGCACGGCGTGACGACGTTGTTCACCGCACCGACCGCGATGCGGGCGATCAAGAAGGAAGACCCCGAAGGCACCCACCTCGCCCGCTACGACCTTTCGGCGCTGCGCCACCTGTTCCAAGCCGGCGAGCGGCTCGATCCGGGCACCTACCACTGGGCGGCGCAGCGCCTCGGCATCCCCGTCATCGACCACTGGTGGCAGACCGAGACGGGATGGCCGATCGCCGCGGGACCGATGGGCATCGAGGCCATGCCGGCGAAGCCGGGTTCGGCGACGGTGCCGATGCCCGGCTACGACGTCCGCGTCCTACGGCCCGACGGCACCGAGTGCGACGCAGGCGAGGAGGGTGCGATCTGCGTGAAGCTGCCGCTCCCGCCCGGCACGTTGCCGACGTTGTGGGGCGACGACGACCGGTACGTGGCGTCCTACCTCTCGGCGTTCCCCGGTTACTACCTATCGGGCGACGGCGGCTACGTCGACGAGGACGGCTACCTGTTCGTCATGGGCCGCACCGACGACGTCATCAACGTCGCGGGCCACCGCATGTCGACCGGCATGATCGAAGCGGTGCTCGCCACCCATCCGGCGGTCGCCGAATGCGCCGTGATCGGCGTCGCCGACGACATCAAGGGACAGGTGCCACGGGGATTCGTGGTCCTCAAGGCGGGCGCCTCCGCCGAGGACCTGACCGGCGAACTGGTCGAGGCGGTGCGGCAGAACATCGGCGCGGTGGCCAGCCTGAAGCGCGTCGACGTCGTTGCGGCACTTCCCAAGACGCGCTCGGGCAAGATCCTCCGCAAGACGATGCGGGGCATCGCCGACGGTCGCGAAGAACCGCCACCATCGACGATCGAGGACGTCGCGGTGCTCGACGCGCTGCGGCCGGTGCTGCAGAGTTGACTCTGCGCGTATGGCGCAAATGTGCGAGTGGCCAACGCCCCCAGCGCAGAGTCAACGGTGCGCGAGCCATTGCCGCGGGACGAGTTCTGTGATACTCCCCCAGTATGGGCACTCCGACAACTACGTCGGTCGCCGGGGACGCGGAGATCGTTCGCCGCATCCTCGCGCACATCGACGCGGGCACGACCGATGAAGGTGACGCATGGCGGGAGCCGGTCGAGAACTACCTGGACCCAACCCGATTCACCAATGAACTCGCGACGTTGCGCTCATACCCAAGCGTGTACCTACCGTCAGCAGCGATTCCCAACGCGGGCGACCACGCCGAACGGGTCACCTTCGGCATACCGCTGTTCGCGGTGCGCGACCGCGACGGCAGGGCGCGGGTATTCCGCAACTCGTGTCGCCACCGCGGGATGGCCCTCGTCGAAGGGCCGGGTTGCTCGCACGCGTTGGTGTGCCGCTATCACGGCTGGACGTACCGCCTCGACGGCTCGCTCTCGCACGTCCCGCACGCGGAGGCCTTCCCCGACCTCGACGTGGCTGCCCGCGGGCTGGTCGAGGTCGACAGCCGCGAGGTCGACGGCCTGATCGTCATCGGCCCGCTGCAATCGCCCGCGCCGCATGCCGACGCGGCGATGGCCGCGCTGTCCGACGGCAGCCCGTGGCGCGACAAGCTGCTACCCGCCGGGCGGCTCTTCGCCGTGCGGCCGGCGCTGCGCGCGATGAACTGGAAGGTTCTGGTCGAGCAGTTCCTGGAGGGCTACCACATCCGCACGACGCACAAGGACACCTTCTATCCGATCCAATACGACGACCTCAACGTCGTGGAACCATTCGGCCCGAACACTCGAATTACGTTCCCCTACCAGAACATCGAGCGTCTGCGTGACCGTCCCGAGGCCACCTGGAACGTCGACCACCGAGTGACCTACGTCTACCACCTGTTCCCCAACGTCATGGTCGCGACGTTCCCCAATCAGGTGCTGGTGATCACCATCGACCCGATCGACGTCGACCACACCACCGTCACGATCTACGCCATGGTCGCGCATGACCTGGCCAAGCGCGTTTCGGCGAGCCCCGACGCGAACGCGGGCGCTCGCGACCTGCTGAACGAGGGCGGCGTCGAGGACAACGAGATGTCGGAAGGCGTACAGCGCGGCCTGCACGCCGGCGCCAACACCTTCGTGGAGTTCGGCACGCACGAAAGCGCGATCGGGCGCTTCCACGCCAACCTCGACGAACGGCTGACGTGCGTCCGGTGAACGCCCGATCCATTGATGCCGACTTTCCCTAATTCCGGCGCGGCGCGAACTATGGTGATCTCGGCATGAGTTGATACCGACAAAGGAGATTGGCGATGCGCAAATCGGAAGCCAAGGCAGGATCCGGGTGTACGTGTAAGTGCAATGCCTGCGACGGCGGACATCACTGCGGCAACCCGCCGAACTGCAACATCAGGAGGTAGCCGCCCGGCGGGGAGCCCTCAGGCGATCGACAGCGCGATCCCGTCGAGGATGTCGTGCTCGCTGACCACGAGTTCGTCGATCCCGGCACGGCCGCGCAGTTCGCGCGCCAACTCTTCGACGACGATGGCGCCGCCGCCGATCACGTCGACGCGACCCTCATGCATGGGGCCCAGCGCCGCGCGCTGCTTGCGCGTCATCGCGATCAGGTCCTCGCAGACCGGCAGTAGTTCGTCGAACCCGACGCGCGACAGGTGAATCGCGTCCGAGTCGTAGGTGGCCATCCGCTGAGCCAGCGCCGACAACGTGGTCATCGTGCCGGCCACGCCAACCCACGTCCGCGCGCCCTCGACGGGCACGGCGCGGAACGACTGAGACAGCCCGTCGCGCACCACTTCTCGGGCGGCCTCGATCTCGGCGGCGGTCGGCGGGTCCGAGTGCAGGCAGCGCTCGGTCAGCCGCACGCACCCGATGTCGGCGGAGAAGCTGGCCGTCACGCCCGTCGAATCGGGACGGTCGCCCACCACCACCTCGGTGGACCCGCCGCCCAGGTCGACGACGACGAAAGGCGCTGCCGAGGCGTCCAATTCGCCGACGGCACCCGTGAACGACAGCGCCGCTTCCTCGGTTCCGCTGATCACCTCGGCGACGGCGCCGGACACCACCGGGTCGAGCAGCTCGGCCGTCATCGCGAAGAACTCCTCCCGGTTGCCGACGTCCCGAGCGGCCGACGTCGCGACCATCCGCACCCTCTCGACCTGGTGGACCTTCAACTCGTCGGCGTACTCGGCGAGCGCCGCGCGGGTGCGTGCCAGCGCTTCCGGCGCGAATTGCCCTGTGGCGTCGACACCTTCGCCCAGCCGGACGATGCGCATGTCGCGAAGCACGTCACGCAGCCCGCCGTCTCCCACGTCGGCGATCAACAACCGGATCGAATTGGTTCCACAGTCGATCGCGCCAACCCTCATGCTTCGACCCTCACGTCCAGCTCCCCTTGTCCAGAATTCCCGCCATCCCCGGCTCGACGGCCAACACGGCCAACGCCTCGTCCCCCAGCGGGTTGACGCCACGCCCCTTCGCGAGCGAATGCGCCATCAGCACGTGGAGGCACTTGACCCGGTCGGGCATGCCACCGCCGGAGAACGTCGTGCCCAACGGCTCGATGGCGTCCCGCTCGGCCAGATATGACTCATGCGCACGGCGGTAGGCGGCGGCCAGCTCCTCGTCGTGTTGGAGTCGTTCGGTCATGTCCCGCATCAGCCCCGAGGACTCCAGCCGGCTCGCCGCGGCCGTCAGCGCCGGGTGCGTCAGGTAATACAACGTCGGGAATGGGGTGCCGTCGGGCAGACGCGGCGCGGTCTTGACCACTCCCGGTTCGCCGTTCGGGCAGCGGTAGGCGATCTCCAGGACGCCGCGGGGCTCGCGGCCCAGCTGCCGCGCGACGGCGTCCAGGTCGGCTTGCTCAACCACCGGCGGGTGCGGGGGGTGGCAGCGGAACACCCGGGTCGACGGGCGGCGGCGCGGCCGGTGGTGGCCCGTGCGGCGCATCGGCGATGGTGTGCCACAACGACGTGTACCACGGCTGCCCGCTGGGCACTGCTGTAGCGGCCGTCCCGGGCAGCGCTTCCGGCCCGACCGTCTGAGGCAGCTGCACCTGGTACGGAATCTCACCGGGCATCACGAACCCGAGCCGTTCGCGCGCTTGCGCGGCGATGAACACCGGATCACCGAGCTTGACCTTCTGTTGCTCCAAATCGGCGATCTGCGAGCGCAACTGGGATTGCACGTCCTGCAGCTGCTTCATCTCGGTCCGCTGCCCGAAGTAGGTGCGCACCGGTCCGGCGATGGTCAGCGTGAGCACGCAGACCACCGCGGCGAGGATCGCCGCGCGCCGGGCCGCCGAACCCAACCGCTGCTCGGACTGCAGCTCGGCGGCGTCGGCGATCGACTGCCTGATGGGTTCGACGGCGGTCGACGTCTCCGTCGTCTCGGTCTTGTCCGCATCGTCGGCCTGCTCCGACGCGGCCCGCGGCAGCGCCGGCCGGGGTTCCCGCCGCGAGGGCGCTGCACCCCGCGGGCGACCCCGCCCCGACTCGCCCGGCTTGCCCGGTCGCGACGCTGGAGTGCGTCGCTTCGGGTCTGGCCGCTTCGGGTCGGGCATGAATGAAAAGCTACTGGGTCGCCGGCGAGAACCGCGGGAACGACAGGTCACCGGCATACCGCGCGGCGTCGCCCAGGATTTCCTCGATGCGCAGCAACTGGTTGTACTTGGCGACCCGCTCGCTGCGGGCCGGCGCACCGGTCTTGATCTGCCCGCTGCCCACCGCGACCGCAAGGTCGGCGATGGTGGTGTCCTCGGTCTCGCCAGAGCGGTGGCTCATCATCGTCCGGTAGCCGCTGTTGTGCGCAAGGGCGACGGCGTCCAGCGTCTCGGTCAGCGTGCCGATCTGATTGACCTTGACCAGCAGCGCGTTGGCCGCGCCCTTGTCGATGCCCTCCTCGAGACGCTCCGGGTTGGTGACGAACAGGTCGTCGCCCACGATCTGGACGCGGTCACCGATCGCGGCGGTCAGCGACACCCAGCCGTCCCAGTCGTCCTCGGACAGCGGATCCTCGATCGACACCAGCGGGTAGGCGTCGAGGAGCTCGGCGTAGAACGCGGTCATCTGCTCGGCGGTGCGGGTCTGCTTCTCGAAGGCGTAACCCGTGCCGTCCGTGTAGAACTCCGTGGCCGCGACGTCGAGCGCGAGCGCGACATCGGAGCCGAGCGTGAAACCGGCGCCTTCGATCGCGGAGCTGATCAAGTCGAGCGCGGCCTTGGTGCCCGCGATGTCGGGAGCGAAGCCACCCTCGTCGCCGAGACCCGTGGACAGGCCCTGCTTCTTGAGCACCGACTTCAGCGAGTGGTACACCTCGGCGCCCCAGCGCAGCGCCTCCTTGAACGACGGCGCACCGATCGGCGCGACCATGAACTCCTGGACGTCGACGCCGGTGTCGGCGTGCGCGCCGCCGTTGACGATGTTCATCATCGGCACGGGCAGGATGTGCGCGTTCGGGCCGCCGATGTAGCGGAACAACGGCAGACCCGCCGACTCGGCCGCGGCCTTGGCCACCGCCAGCGAGACGCCGAGGATGGCGTTGGCGCCAAGCCGCGACTTGTCCGGGGTGCCGTCGAGGTCCAGCAGCGCCTGATCGATGACGCGCTGATCGTCGGCGTTCAACCCGATGACGGCGGGCGCGATCTCGTCGAGGACGGCCTCCACCGCCTTCTCCACGCCCTTGCCGAGGTACCGGTCGCCACCGTCGCGCAGTTCGACGGCCTCGTGCTCGCCCGTCGACGCACCGGAGGGCACCGCAGCCCTGGCGAACGTGCCGTCGCTCAAGGCCAGCTCGACCTCGACCGTGGGGTTGCCGCGGGAGTCGAGGATCTCGCGCGCGCCGACCTGCTCGATGATGGGCACTGGCATCTCCTTAAGAGGTGGTCCGGATTGCGCCCATCAGCCTAGAGGGTGGGCGAATCGCACGCCGATCGCGAGTCCGAGGACCTACAGCGGGTGGCCGTTGGCGTAGGCGGTCGCCCAGTCGCGGACCGTGCGGGCGTACTGGTCGGACAGGTTGTAGGCGCGCAACGCGTCCATCCAACCGCGCGGCTTCGACAGGTCCTTGCCCCGCCAACACAGGTAGCCCGCCGCGGACAGCGCGGCGTCGTCGATGTTGTCCGGGCTGATCACGCCGTCGTTGTTGGCGTCGACGCCGTACAACCGCCACGTCTCGGGGATGAACTGCATGGGCCCCATGGCCCGGTCCAGGGTGGCGTCGCCGTCGAGCTTGCCGCCGTCGGTGTCGGGGATCTGCATGTTGCCCATCGACCCGTCGAGCCGAACGCCGCGGACGGGTGGCGAGACGGTGCCGTTCGCCGCGACCACGGAGCCGCGGTAGGTGCCGTGATGGCTCTCCACCATCCCGATGCCCGCCAGCGTGGTCCAGGCCAGATGGCAGTCGGGGTTCTCCACCTCCGCCACCCGCGCGGCGTAGGCGTACGCCTCCAGCGCCGTGACCGGGATGCCGAGAGCCGGGGCGCGCTTCACCGCCCAGTCGTGCAGCTGGTCGGCGGGCCGCCCCTTGGCATGCGTGTCGACCTGAGGCACCGGGTCGCCGGTGGGCGGCGGTACACCCTCGGGGATCGGGATGCCGGTCTGCCACGAACAGCTGGATGCCATGAGCAGGGCCGTTGCGCAGATGACCACGACGGCCCGCAGCCAACGCACTGGCGACACTGCACTCCCTCGACCTACTCGAATCAACGCCATCGTCCCACGCGTCGCGAGTGTGCCAGCGCAGCGTTGGGGAGCGCTGCAGACGCCCCGGTCGCGCTGCTAAGGTCAGCCATACCTAGCATTGGCTAGCCAAAGCTTGGTTGCGGAAAGGATCGACATCGGGATGACCGCCGTCGGAGACGTTTCGGTGTCCGTTCTGGCCGCCGGCGCCAGCGTTTCATCACAACTGTTCGGCAGCGGGTTGATCGGCCTGCGCGAAGGCCTCGAAACCGCCATCGTCGTCACGATACTGGTCGCCTTCCTGGTCAAGTCGGACCGACGCGACGCCCTCAAGTGGGTGTGGGCGGGCGTTGCGGCGGCCGTTGCGATGACCGTCGGGGTCTTCCTGGTCATCCAGTTCGGCGAGAACACCATCACCGGACTGGCAGCCGAGGCCATCGCGGGCGTCGCCTCCCTGATCGCCGTGGCCATCGTCACCACCATGGTGCTCTGGATGAAGAAGGCCGCCGCCACCATGTCCGGTGCCCTCAAGGGCGACATGGCGCGGGCGCTCGAGACCGGCGGACTCGCCGTCCTGGCGCTGGCCTTCCTCGCCGTCGGCCGCGAGGGCGTCGAGACGGCGCTGTTCATGGTCGGCTATGCCGAGGCCGAAACCGCCTGGCCTCTGGTCGGACTCATCGTCGGGGTGTTGATCGCCGTCGCCATCGCCTACGGCATGTACATCGGCGCAGTGCGGATCAACCTCGCCAAGTTCTTCAAGTACACCGGCGTGTTCCTGATCGTCGTCGCCGCCGGCATCCTGTCGTACGGGATCGGCGCCCTGCAGACCGTCGGCTGGCTCCCCGGCCTGGCCAACAAGGCCTTCGACATCAGCTCCTGGTTCGACTGGTCGTCCTGGTACGGCGAGGTCATCCAGGGCGTCTTCAACGTCACGCCCACCCCGACGGTCCTTCAGTTGACCGCCTGGCTGGCCTACCTCGCCGTCGTCCTCGTGCTGTTCCTGCGCCCGATGCGCGCATCCGCCACCCCGAGCGACACGCCACCGCCGGACACCACTCCCTCCCAAGCAGACCCCTCCCATGCCGACCCCTCCCACTCCGATCCGACTCCCGAACCGGAGCCGGCAACCGCATCCGAAAGGTCCAATTCGTGATCCTCACCCCCCTGCCTGCCAAGGCCGGCGTTGCCGCGACCGCGGCACTGCTGACCGGGCTCTCCCTCGTTGGCTGCACCGCAAAGGATTCGGCTCAGTCGACCGACGGCGGCAAGACCGGCCCCGGGCAGATCACGGTCGCCGCGTCCGACACCGAATGTCAGCTGTCGGGCACTGAGGCGACCACCGGTCCCAGCACGTTCGTGGTCACCAACAACGGCACCAAGGTCACCGAGTTCTACGTCTACGGCGAGGGCGAGCGGGTGATGGGCGAGGTGGAGAACATCTCCCCCGGACTGGAGCGCAAGCTGATCGTCCAGCTGACCGAGCCCGGCACCTACCAGACGTCGTGCCGGCCCGGGATGATCGGCGACGGCCTCCGCGGCGAGTTCAAGGTGACCGGCGACGCCGTTCAGATCGACACCGAGGGCAAGTTCAAGGAAGCCGCCGACAGCTACAAGCGCTACGTGATCAGCCAGTCCGACGCGTTGGTGACCGCCACCGAGGCGTTCGTGGCGGCCGTGAAGGCCAAGGACGTCGCGTCCGCGAAGGCGCAGTTCCCCACCTCGCGGGTGTACTGGGAGCGCATCGAGCCGGTCGCGGAGTCGTTCCCCAACGACCTCGACCCGCGCGTCGACCTGCGTGAGGCCGACCTCGAGCCCGGGCAGAAGTGGACCGGCTTCCACCGCCTGGAGAAGGACCTCTGGGTGACGGGCCTGCAGCCCGACTCCAACGCGATTGCCGACCAGTTGGTCGCAGACGTCAAGGAGCTCAACGCGGGTGTGAAGGCCCCGGACTGGACCATCGACTCCACCCAAATCGCCGGTGGCGCACAGGGTCTGCTCGACGAGGTCTCGGCAAGCAAGATCAGCGGCGAAGAGGACATCTTCAGCCACACCGACCTCTGGGACTTCCAGGCGAACGTCGAGGGCTCGCAGACCGCCGTGGCGTCGGTGCGACCGATCCTCGACGAGCGCAACGCCGAACTCGGCAAGAAGGTCGACCAGCGGTTCGCCGAAGTCGAGGCGCTGCTGGCCAAGTACCGCCAGGGCGACGGCTTCGTGTCCTACGACAAGGTGACCGAGCCGCAACGCCAGGAACTGTCCCGCGCGATCGACGCCCTCGGCAAGGAAGTCAGTCAGGTGCAAGGTGTCATCGCACCCCAGTGATCAGGCGCCGGAAGTGACTCCGGCCGAACCTGATTCGACGCGAACGGGACTGTCGCGGCGCAAGCTGTTCGGTGCGGCCGGAGTGGGCGTGGCCGTGGTCGGCGCGGCCAGCGCGGGTGCCCTGGCCGGCAGGGCGTCAGCGGCCGCAACCGAGCTCGGGCTGCACCAGCCGGTGCCGTTCCGCGGCGAACGCCAGGCCGGGATCATCACTCCGGCACAGGATCGCATGCACTTCGCGTCCTTCGACGTCACCACCGACAACCGTGAAGACGTCGTGGCGATGCTCAAGGAGTGGACCGCCATGGCCGAGCGGATGACGCGCGGCGACGAGGCCGTGGCGGACGGCGCGATCGGGCTCAATCCGTATGCGCCGCCCGCGGATACCGGTGAGGCCCTTGGTCTTCCGGCCTCAGCGCTGACGCTGACCATCGGGTTCGGCCCGTCCTTCTTCGAGAAGGACGGCAAGGATAGGTTCGGCATCGCCGATCAGCGCCCGGCCGGGCTGGCCGATCTGCCGAAGTTCACCAACGAGATCCTCGACCCCGCCAAGTGCGGCGGCGACATCTGCATCCAAGCCTGCGCCAACGACCCGCAGGTCGCCGTGCACGCCGTCCGGAACCTCGCCCGCGTCGGCTTCGGCACCGTCGCGGTGCGGTACTCACAACTCGGGTTCGGTCGCACCTCCTCGACGACGCGTGAACAGTCCACCCCCCGAAACATGCTCGGGTTCAAGGACGGAACCAACAACATCAAGGCCGAGGACACCGCGACGCTGGACAAGAACGTCTGGGTCGCCAAGGGTGACGGTCCCGACTGGCTGGCCGGCGGCAGCTACCTCGTGACACGGCGCATCCGCAACCGGATCGAAGCGTGGGATCGCACGACGCTGCGCGAGCAGGAGCGGGTGATCGGCAGGCAGAAGGGCAGCGGCGCACCCAACGGGTACGACGACGAGTTCGCGCCGGTGGACTTCGACATCAAGGACGCCAAGGGAATTCCGCTCGTCGACGTCGACGCCCACGTCCGGCTGGTGTCCCCCGATCACCTCGGCGGCATCAAGATGCTGCGGCGCGGCTACAACTTCACCGACGGCTCCGACGGATTCGGCCACCTGGACGCCGGCCTGTTCTTCATCGCCTTCGTGCGCAACCCGGCGACGAACTTCATTCCCGTGCTGTCGCAGATGTCGACAGATGCGTTGAACGAGTACATCTTCCACACCGGCACAGCGGTCTTCGCCTGTCCGCCGGGGATACCCGAAGGCGACTCGTCGGCCTACTGGGGTTCGACGCTGTTCGGCTGAGCCTCGGCGTCGTCGGGGTCATCGGCTTCGCCGGTGTCTTCCTCGACCGGTTCTTCGACGGACTCGGGCTCGGCTTCTTCCTCGGCGTCGTCCTCACCCTCGCCGGGCTCGACCTCGACCTGCGCCTCGTCAGCCTCGTCGGTCTCGTCGACCGCCTCGTCCTCCGGCTCCAGTTCCGCCTCGGGCTCGGTCCTGGCCGTCGGCCAGTGCGCGCGCCACTCGTCTTCGGTGACGACACCGAGTTGCGAGACGTCCAGCGCCTCGGGCACGTCGTCACCGCGACGGCTGGCGGCGACGGCCTGCTCCACCTTGCGGATGGTGTCCATGAATTCGAGCGTGGCCGAGCGCAGCGTGTTCTCAGCGTCGTCGCCAAGCCCGACCGCGATCGTCGCCAGCCCGTCCGGAATCAGATCCTCTGGCAGCCCCGCGGCGACCACGCGTTGGTAGACCTTCTGCGTCAAGGCAAGCGCCGGCTGGCCGGTCGGCACGTCGTCCATCGACGAGTTCCTGGTCTTCTCGGTGGCCTTGCGCTCCTCCCACTGGGCGAGCTGCTCCTCGAGCGTGATCGACTCACCGGCCAGGACGCCGGGCGCCCGGTTGCTCAGCTTTCGCACCAGGGTGTCGGCGACGTCGTCGATGGTGAAGGCCTGGTGAGTCGCGTCCTCGGCGATGCGGGCGTGGAAGAGCACCTGCAGCAACACGTCCCCGAGCTCCTCGCGCAGTTCGTCGGCGTTGCCACTGCGCACCGCGTCGAACAGCTCGTAGGTCTCCTCCAGCAGGTAGCGGCGCAGCGAGTCGTGCGTCTGCTCGCTCTCCCACGGCCCGGACGACCGCAGCCGGTCCATGAGCGCGACCGCGTCGACGAGCCGCTCGCCTGCCTGCGGCGCTGGCGCCGAGATCACCTTCTCGCCCGCGTCCAGCCGGGCTCTGACCTTTGGATGGTCGGGGTCCGAGGACAGCAGCACCTCCGCGTCCTCGCCGTCGTAGGCCGGCCGCGCGGCGGGCAACGACCAGGGCACCTTGACCGGCATTTCCTCGGTGTACTGCACGTCACCGGTCAGCAGGCTGATGGCGTCGACCGGGATGAGCGACGGACGGCGCGGATCGACCAGAACGACGGTCATCGCGCTTGTTGTCGCTGGGTCATCGGGTTCCTCTGCTCTTCGCGCGGGCGCTCACCGCGTCGCCGCCGAGGTTGGTTATATCAACATCCGTTTGCGGTTTGCCATCCAGCGCCAGTAGCAAACCTGCCACGACGTTCACCAACTCGACGTCCCGAATTCGTGGCGCGCCGATGCCCGTACCGACTCGAGGGATCGGCAACACGACCGTCGACGTCGTCGCGCGGAACGTCGCACTGGGATACATGCGCTTGAGCCGTAGTTGCTGGGAGTCCATCAGCGGCAGCGGCGCAATCCGCACCGACGCCTCGCCCACGGCGGCGACTTCCGTGACGCCGTACTCGCGGCACAGCAACCGCAACCGGGCAAGTGCGAGCAACCGTTGGGCGGGTTCGGGCAGCGGCCCGTACCGGTCGACGAGCTCCTCGACCACAGAGGCGATGCCGGCCTCGTCGGGAGCGGCGGCCAACCGGCGGTAGCCCTCCAGCCGCAACCGGTCACTGCCGATGTAGTCGGGCGGCAGGTGCGCGTCGACCGGTAAATCGATGCGGACCTCCTTCGGTTCCTCAACGGCCGCAACGGTTTCCCCGTCGACCACGGCGCGGTAGGCCTCCACGGCCTCGCCGACCAGGCGCACGTAGAGGTCGAAGCCCACGCCGGCGACGTGACCGGACTGCTCGGCGCCGAGCACGTTGCCTGCGCCACGGATCTCGAGGTCCTTCATCGCCACGGCCATGCCCGCGCCGAGCTCGTTGTTCTGCGCGATGGTGGCCAGCCGGTCGTACGCCGTCTCGGTCAGCGGCACCTCGGGCGGATAGAGCATGTACGCGTAGCCGCGTTCCCGGCTGCGACCCACCCGGCCGCGCAGCTGATGTAGCTGCGACAGGCCGAACGTGTCGGCGCGCTCGACGATCAGCGTGTTGGCGTTGGAGATGTCCAGGCCCGTCTCGACGATCGTCGTGCAGACCAGGATGTCGTAATCGCGGTTCCAGAACCCCTCGACTGTGCGTTCCAACACTTCTTCCGGCATCTGCCCGTGCGCGACGACGACGCGCGCCTCCGGCACCAACGCGCGCACCTTCGCGGCCGCGGAGTCGATGGAGCGCACGCGGTTGTGGATGTAGAACGCCTGCCCGTCGCGCAGCAACTCGCGGCGCAGCGCCGCAGCCACCTGCTTGTCGTCGTGCGGCCCGACGTAGGTGAGCACCGGGAAGCGTTCCTCGGGTGGCGTGAGGATCGTCGACATCTCCCGGATGCCTGCCAGGCTCATCTCCAGCGTGCGCGGAATCGGGGTGGCGCTCATGGTCAGCACGTCGACGTGGGTGCGCATCGACTTGATGTGTTCCTTGTGCTCGACGCCGAACCGCTGTTCCTCGTCGACCACGACCAGGCCGAGGTCCTTCCACGTCACACCGGTCTGCAAGAGCCGGTGGGTGCCGATCACGATGTCGACCGAGCCGTCCTTCATGCCCGCCAGCACGGCCTTGGATTCGGCAGGGCTGGTGAACCGCGACAGCCCCTTCACGGTCACCGGGAACCCGGCCATCCTGGCCGTGAACGTCTGCAGGTGTTGGTCGGCCAGCAGCGTCGTCGGCACCAGCACGGCGACCTGCTTGCCGTCCTGCACCGCCTTGAACGCCGCGCGCACCGCGATCTCGGTCTTGCCGTAGCCGACGTCGCCGCAGATCACCCGGTCCATCGGAACCGGTTTCTGCATGTCGGACTTGACCTCGGTGATGGCGGTCAGCTGGTCGACGGTCTCGGTGAACCCGAACGCGTCCTCCATCTCGGCCTGCCACGGCGTGTCGGGGCCGAAGGCGTAGCCAGGCGCGGCCTGCCGCTTCGCGTAGAGGGCCACCAGCTCCCCCGCGATCTCGCGCACCGCGCGGCGCGCCTTGGTCTTGGTGTTGGTCCAGTCGCTGCCGCCGAGCTTGCTCAGCGACGGCTCGGCACCGCCGACGTAGCGCGACAGCTGATCCAGCGAGTCCATCGGGACGTAGAGCTTGTCGGAGCCGCCGCCGCGCTTGGCCGACGCGTACTCCAGCACCAGGTACTCGCGCCGCGCGCCGCCGACGATGCGTTCGGTCATCTCGACGAACCGGCCGATGCCGTGCTGATCGTGCACGACGAGGTCGCCGGCGGTCAGGGCGAGCGGGTCGACGACGTTGCGCCGCTTGGCGGCCAGCCGCTTGCCCTCGGTGGCGTTGGCGCGGTTGCCGGTCAGGTCGGTCTCGGTGATGACGACGAGGTTCGCGCCCGGCAGCACCACACCGTCGCGCAGCGGTCCCCGCAGGACGCCGACCACGCCCGGTTTCGGCGAGGCGCCCGGCTCGAGCATGGCGGCGGGAACGTCGGCTTCGCCGAGTTGCTCGACGACGCGGTGCGCGGTGCCGGTGCCTGGCGTGACGACGGCGGCCAGCCCGCCCGTCGCGATGTGCGCCCGCAGCATCGCGAACATCTCGTCGAGGTCGTGCTGTTGCCCGCGCGCCGACGGGGCCGGGCGGATGTCCACCTCGATGGCCGACTCGTTGGAGAGCTGGCTGAGCGTCCACCACGGATGCCCGGTCTCGATGGCGCTGGCGCGGGTGTCCTCGAGTTCACGGAAACCGGAACCGCCCAGCTGCTCGACGTCGATGGGCGCGTCGCCGCCGACCGCGGCCACCGACCAGGACGCCTCGAGGAATTCGCGGCCGGTCTTGATCAGGTCGCCGGCGCGCGTGCGCACCTTCTCCGGATCGCACACCAGCACCGGCGTGCCCTCGGGCAGCAGATCGTGCAGCAGCGCGAGGTCGGTCGGCCGCAGTACCGGCAGCAGGGCCTCCATGCCGTCGACCGGGATGCCCTCGGTGAGCTTGGCGAGCATGTCGGCGACGGTGCCGCTGACGCGGTTCTCCACGCTCGGCATCTCGGCCGAGAGCGCGGCGGCCCGCTGGCGCACCTCGTCGGTGAGCAGCAACTCGCGGCAGGGCACGGCGATCAGCGTGTCGACGGCGATCTCGGGGATCGAGCGTTGATCGGCGACGGCGAACATCCGCATCTCGGACACCTCGTCGCCCCAGAACTCGACGCGCAACGGGTGCTCGGCCGTCGGCGGGAATACGTCGAGGATGCCGCCGCGCACCGCGAACTCGCCGCGCTTGCCGACCATGTCGACGCGGGTGTACGCCAGGTCGACCAGCCGCGCGATGACGTCATCGAAGTCCGCTTCGGCGCCGACGGTCAGCGTCACCGGCTCGATGTCGGCGAGGTCGGGCGCCATCGGCTGCAGCAGCGAGCGCGCCGTCGTCACCACCACCCGCAGCGGCGGGCCCAGCCGGGCGTCGTCGGGATGTGCCAGCCGGCGCAGCACCATCATCCGGGCGCCGACGGTCTCCACGCCCGGTGACAGTCGTTCGTGCGGCAGCGTCTCCCAGGACGGGAACATCGCGACGGCGTCACCGAGGACGCCCTTCAGCTCGCCGGCCAGGTCGTCGGCCTCGCGCCCGGTGGCGGTGACGACGAGCAGCGGACTGGTCCTGGCCAGCGCGGCCGCGACGAACAACCGCGTCCCGATGGGACCGACCATGGCGAGCTCGGCGGGCCGCTCGGCGGCGCGGTCGATCAGATCGGTGAACGTGGGAGCGGTCAGTGCCAGCTCGACGAGCCCGGCAATCGGGGTTTGGACAGACGTGTGCCCCGGTGCGGTCATGATGAAAGCCATTCTACGGTGCGCCTTCTCGGCGTCACTCCTGCAGCCGAGGGTCGGCCTCGAGGTGGGTGAGGCCATTCCACATCAGGTTCACCAGGTGCGCGGCGACGACTTCCTTCTTCGGCTCCCGGGTGTCCAGCCACCACTGCGCCGTCATCGACACCGATCCGACCAGAGCCTGGGCGTACAGCGGCGCGAGCTCGGGGTCCAGGCCGCGGCGGGAGAAGTCGCCGGCCAGGATCGACGCCACTTGCGAGACGGCATCGTTGAGCAGGCTGGAATAGGTGCCCGACGTGATGCTGGCCGGGGAGTCGCGGATGAGGATCCGGAAGCCGTCGGTGCGCTCCTCGACATAGGTGAGCAGGGCCAGCGCGACCCGCTCCACGCGCACCCGGGACCTGTTGTTGGTCAGCGACGACGTGATGCCATCGAGCAGCGCCGACATCTCGCGGTCCACCACGACGGCGTACAACCCCTCCTTGCCGCCGAAGTGTTCGTAGACGACGGGCTTGGACACGTTCGCGCGCTGGGCGATCTCCTCGATGGACGTGGCGTCGTACCCGCGTTCGGCGAACAGCGACTTGGCGATCTCTACGAGCTGCTGACGGCGCGCGGTACCGGTCATCCGGGCACGAGGTGCGCGCGGTTCTTTCTCCGGAGCTGCCACGGCCTGAGCGTAATCCCCCGCTCGGCGCTGCCCATGCGCCGAGCGTGACGAGCCTCGTGGGCGTTCGACTAAAGTCTTTCCGACAGTCCGTCGTGGTGTAATCGGCAGCACCTCTGATTTTGGTTCAGATAGTTCAGGTTCGAGTCCTGGCGACGGAGCCCGCGCACGGGAGAGGTTATGACGACAAGAGGCGAAGCCGCCGTCATCGTCCTGGCGGCCGGGGCAGGCACCCGGATGCGCTCCGACACCCCGAAGGTGCTGCACACGCTGGCGGGCCGCAGCATGCTGGCACACACGCTGCACGCCGCAGCCAAGGCCGCTCCACAACACCTCGTCGTGGTGGTCGGACAGGACCGCGACCGCGTGTCCGAGGCCGTCAACGCATTGGCCGAGGAGCTCGGCCGCCGGATCGACATCGCGGTGCAGGACGAACAGCTCGGCACCGGCCATGCCGTCGGGTGCGGGCTGACCGCGCTTCCCGACGACTTCGACGGCACCGTCGTGGTGACTACGGCCGACGCGCCGCTGCTCGACGCGGACACGCTGGCCGAGCTGGTCGACGCGCACGGCGCCGAATCCGCCGCGGCGACCGTGCTGACCACCACCGTGCACGACCCGACGGGCTACGGCCGCATCCTGCGCACCCAGGACGGCGAGGTGATCGGCATCGTCGAGCAGGCCGACGCCACCCGGCAGCAGCAGGCCATCAGCGAGATCAACGCGGCGGTCTACGCGTTCGACAACGGGGCGCTGCGCTCGGCGCTGAGCCGGTTGAGCTCGGACAACGCCCAGCGGGAGCTGTACCTGACCGACGCCATCTCGATCGTGCGGCAGGACGGGTACGTGGTGCGGGCCCGCCACGTCGACGACAGCGCGCTGGTCGCGGGCGTCAACGACCGGGTGCAGCTGTCGGACCTGGCCGCCGAACTCAACCGTCGCATCGTGGCAGGCCACCAGCGGGCCGGTGTCACCGTCATCGACCCGGCCACCACGTGGATCGACGTCGACGTCACCGTCGGCCGCGACACCGTGATCCGGCCAGGCACGCAGCTGCTGGGCGCCACGCACGTCGGCGCGCGCTGCGAGATCGGGCCGGACACGACGCTGATCGACGTCACCGTCGGCAGCCAGGCGTCGGTGGTCCGCACGCACGGCTGCGAGTCGTCCATCGGCGACGGCGCGACCGTCGGCCCGTTCACCTACCTGCGGCCCGGCACCGAGCTGGGCGCGGACGGCAAACTCGGCGCCTACGTGGAGACCAAGAACGCCGTCATCGGCAAGGGCACCAAGGTTCCGCACCTGACGTACGTCGGCGATGCCGAGATCGGCGAACACTCCAACATCGGCGCCTCCAGCGTGTTCGTCAACTACGACGGAGAAAGCAAGCGCCGCACCAAGATTGGCTCGCACGTGCGTACCGGATCGGACACCATGTTCGTCGCGCCGGTCACCATCGGCGACGGCGCGTACACCGGTGCGGGCACCGTGGTGCGCGACGACGTGCCACCGGGAGCCCTCGCGGTGTCGGCCGGTCCGCAGCGCAACATCGAGGGCTGGGTCGTGAACAAGCGGCCCGACAGCGCCTCCGCGGAGGCCGCTCGCAAGGCAACAGCGGCCCGCAGTGACGACTCCGAAGACGACTCCGAAGACGACTGATCCGTCGTCCGTTGTTGGCAATCTGGTAACCCGGCAACGCGGTGCGGGCAACCGTACGTACCATTGCCCCGTATCGATCCCCCACCGCGAAAGCAGCTCTAAGTGGCCACGGACTGGACCGACAATCGCAAGAACCTGATGTTGTTCGCCGGGCGGGCGCATCCGGAGCTGGCCGAGCAGGTGGCCAAGGAGCTCGACGTTCACGTCACTGCTCAGACCGCCCGCGACTTCGCCAACGGTGAAATCTTCGTCCGGTTCGAGGAGTCCGTGCGCGGGTGCGACGCGTTCGTACTGCAATCGCACCCCGCGCCGCTGAACAAGTGGCTGATGGAACAGCTGCTCATGATCGACGCGCTCAAGCGCGGCAGCGCCAAGCGCATCACCGCGATCCTGCCGTTCTATCCGTACGCGCGGCAGGACAAGAAGCACCGCGGCCGCGAGCCCATCTCCGCCCGGCTGATCGCCGATCTGTTCAAGACCGCCGGGGCGGACCGCATCGTGTCGGTCGACCTGCACACCGACCAGATCCAGGGCTTCTTCGACGGCCCCGTCGACCACATGCGCGGCCAGTCGCTGCTGTGCGGCTACATCGGGGAGAACTACACCGACCACGACATGGTGGTCGTCTCCCCCGACTCTGGCCGCGTGCGCATCGCCGAGAAGTGGGCGGATTCGCTCGGCGGCGTACCGCTGGCCTTCATCCACAAGACCCGTGACCCCAGGGTGCCCAACCAGGTGAAGTCGAACCGGGTGGTCGGCGACGTCAAGGGCAAGACCTGCATCCTGATCGACGACATGATCGACACCGGCGGCACCATCGCAGGCGCCGTGAACCTGCTGCGCCAGGACGGTGCGAGCGACGTGATCATCGCCGCCACGCACGGCGTGCTCTCCGACCCGGCCGCCGAACGCCTGGCCAATTGCGGCGCCCGCGAGGTCATCGTCACCAACACGCTGCCGATCGGCGAGGAGAAGCAGTTCCCCCAGCTGACCGTGCTGTCCATCGCGCCGCTGCTGGCCAGCACCATCCGAGCGGTGTTCGAGAACGGCTCGGTGACGGGACTGTTCGACGGAGAGGCGTGATGGGCGAGCCGGTCATCTACCACAACCCCAAGTGCTCGACGTCACGCAAGACACTGGATCTGTTGCGGGACAACGGGTATGAGCCAACCGTCATCCAGTACCTCAAGACCCCGCCGACGCGCGCACAACTGGTCGAGCTGATCGCGGACGCAGGCATCGAGGTCCGCGCGGCGGTGCGCAAGCGCGAGGCCCTGTACACCGAGCTGGGCTTGGCCGACGCGTCCGACGACGAACTGCTCGACGCGATGGCCGAACATCCGATCCTCATCGAGCGCCCCTTCGTCACCACGGACAAGGGCACGCGGCTGGCCCGCCCGATGGACTCCGTTCGCGAGATTTTGTGATCCGCTGGGTCCTGCCCGTCGTACTGGTCGTCTTCGCCGTCGCCGGCTGCGGACCCTCCTCGCCCGACTATCAGTCGATCTGGTCGACGTCGGCCACCACCACCGCGACGCCGACGAGCACCGAAGCGCCAGTCCCGCTTTCGACCTACCTGGAGAGCGTCGGCGTCACCGGAGCCCCGGTGGCGCCCGACAAGCTCACCGACATCACCGTCTCGATTCCCACGCCGCCGGGATGGACGCCATACACCAATCCCAACATGGCCCCGGGCACGCGCATGATCGCCAAGGGCGACACCTATCCGACGGTGATGCTGCTGGTGTTCCAGCTGTCGGGTGACTTCGACGTCAAGGAGGCGCTGAAGCATGCCGACGGCGACGCCCAGCGGTCGGAGAACTTCAAGCGTCTCAACGGATCCGCCGACAACTACCGCGGGTTCCCGTCGTCGATGGTGGAGGGCACCTACGACCTCAACGGCCGGCGGATGCAGACCTACAACCGCGTCGTCGTCGCCACCGGCACGCCCGTCAAGCCCAACCAGCCCGGGCAGAAGTACCTGATCCAGCTGACCGTGACGAGCTATGCCGATCAGGCCGCCGAGCAGGGCCCCGACATCGAGGCCATCATCAGGGGCTTCGTCGTCAAGCCCAAGTAACTACGCTGAGCGGCATGAGCGAATGGACCGCCGCCGACCTGCCCTCGTTCGCCGGCCGCACGGTCGTCGTGACCGGCGCCAACAGCGGACTCGGGGAGGTCACCGCCCGCGAGCTGGCGCGGGTCGGCGCCAGGGTGATCCTCGCGGTGCGCAACACCGGCAAGGGTGACGCTGCGGCGTCCGGCATGACGGGTGACGTCGAGGTCCGCAAGCTCGATCTGCAGGATCTGGCGTCGGTGCGGGAGTTCGCCTCTGGGGTCGACGGCGTCGACGTCCTGGTCAACAACGCCGGCATCATGGCCGTGCCGTACGCGCAGACCGTCGATGGGTTCGAGAGCCAGATCGGCACCAACCACCTCGGCCACTTCGCGCTGACCAACCTGCTGCTGCCCAAGATCACCGACCGGGTCGTCACGGTGTCGTCGCTGATGCACCTGATCGGCAAGATCAGCATCAAGGATCTGAACTGGAAGTCGCGGCCCTACTCGGCATGGCTGGCGTACGGCCAGTCCAAGCTGGCCAACCTGCTGTTCACCAGCGAGTTGCAGCGCAGGCTCGATGCCGCCGGTTCGTCGGTGAAGGCGCTGGCCGCACACCCCGGCTACTCCGCGACCAACCTGCAGGGCCACACCGGCAACCCGATCGGGACGAAGTTCTGGCTCGCCGCCAACCGGCTGGGCACCGACGCCGACTTCGGCGCCCGCCAGACCCTGTTCGCCGTGGCCCAGGACCTTCCCGGCGACAGCTTCGTCGGCCCGCGCTTCGGCATGCGCGGCCCCGCCGGGCCCACCCTCCGCAGCCCGCTGGCCACGTCGGCGAGCACCGCGTCGGCGCTGTGGGAGCTATCCGAGCAGCTCACGGGCACCAAATTTCCAGTCTGAGGTGCCGATGCGCTAGCCTTGCGGACGATCACGGCGAGGGTGGCCTACTGAGGACCACCGTTATCGACGGGAACCGCTCCGCAGCCCAGCTGCTTCGAGTCGCCCTTGCCGCGCCCACCAGAGACCGGCACAGGAGCACACACCATGGCCAAGACCAAGGCCCACCTCGCGAACAATCTCACCGCTGAAGTCCGCACCAAGACGGGCAAGGGCGCGTCGCGTCAGGCCCGCCGCGATGGCAAGGTGCCCGCCGTGCTCTACGGCCACGGCACCGAGCCACAGCACCTGGCGCTGCCGGCCCGCGAGTTCGCCGCCGTGCTGCGCAACTTCGGCACCAACGCGGTCTTGACGCTCGACATCGACGGCACCGAGGCGCTCGCGCTGCCGAAGTCGCTGGACGTCCACCCGATCCGCCGGTCCATCCAGCACGTCGACCTGATCATCGTCCGTCGTGGCGAGAAGGTCACCGTCGAGGTCAACGTCCTCGTCGAGGGTGACGCCGGCCCGGACACCCTGGTCAACCAGGAAGCCAACAGCATCGAGATCGAGTCCGACGCGATGTCGATCCCCGAGAGCCTGACGCTGTCGGTCGAAGGCTCCCCGGCAGGCACGCAGTTCACCGCCGCCCAGGTCCCGCTGCCCGACGGCGTCACGCTGATCTCCGACCCCGAGTTGCTCGTGGTCAACGTCATCCCCGCCCCGACCGCCGAGGACCTCGAGTCCGAGGGTGGTGGCGAGACCGCCGAGCCTTCGGGTCAGGCCGAGGCAGCCGGCGGGGCCGAGGAGTCCTCCGCCGAAGCCGGCTCCGAGTAACTCCCGTCGTGGCCGAACCGCTGTTGGTGGTCGGCCTGGGCAACCCCGGACCCAACTACGCCAAGACCCGGCACAACCTCGGCTTCATGGTCGCCGACATCCTTGCCGACCGCATCGGCTCGGGGTTCAAGGTGCACAAGCGCTCCGGCGCCGAGGTGACGACGGGCCGGTTGGGCGGCAAGTCGGTGGTGTTGGCCAAGCCGCGCACGTACATGAACGAGTCGGGTCGCCACGTCGGGCCGCTCGCCAACTTCTACTCGGTAGCGCCGGCCGACGTGATCGTCTTGCACGACGAACTCGACCTGGACTTCGGTCGGATCAGGCTCAAGTTCGGCGGCGGGGCGGCCGGGCACAACGGGTTGCGTTCGGTGTCGTCGGCGTTGGGTACCAACGACTTTCAGCGGGTCCGGATCGGCGTCGGACGTCCCCCCGGCCGCAAGTCGGGGGCGACGTTCGTGTTGGAGACCTTCAGCTCGGTCGAGCGGCCCGAGGTGCCGACCATCTGCGAGCAGGCCGCCGACGCGACCGAGCTGCTGATTCAGCTGGGCCTGGAGCCGGCGCAAAACACCGTGCACGCCTGGACCTGACGGCTGTTCTTTTGCGCGGTTGCGGCTTCCCCCTTTGCGCCGAGACTGCTGTCAGATCGCGAAAAGCGCGATTCGAGCGATCTGACAGCAGCGTCGATGCGGTGGTTCGGCGCTAGCTGGGGCGACCCCGGATGCCGCTGTCCACCACCTTCACGTCCTTGTGCGGGTAGCGGCGTTCGGCGTGTTCCTTGGCCGCCGAGTTCGGCAGCACGTACAGCGTCTCGCGCTTCTCCTGCAGGGGTTTGAGGACGAGATCCATGAAGCCCTTGCGGTCGTCGAGGTAGGGCTCGATGACGTCCTCACCGGCAGGACACACCGCCAGGCAGTACGCCGCCTTGTAGTTCGCCTTGAACGACAGGCTCTGCCACATCGATGCGTTCTCGGAATCGCTGACGCGGGAACGGAAGTCGGCGGCGTCGTCGCTGTCGGCGATCGTCTGCACCCAGTCGGTGAACCCGCCCATGAACTCGCGGTAGTTGTGCACCGAGCACGCGACGAAGTCGAAGTCGCCGTCCTTCTTGATCGCACCCACCGGGCAGGCGGCAACACACAGCTTGCACTCCAGGCACGGCGAATAGTCCAGTGGCTCACCGTAACTGGTGACCGGGGCGGCAACCAGAATGGTGCCGAGCAGGATGAAGTTGCCGAACTTCGGATGAATCACGTTGCGGTGGATGCCCATCACGCCAAGGCCGGACGCCACGGCCACCGGCTTGTGCGCCACCACCCAGATGCGGGCGGGATACTTGTCCATCTCCATCGGAAAGGACATCGACGGGTTGATGGCGCGGTAGCCCGCGTCCTGAAGTGCCCGCGTAACGCGGTGGGCTGCCTCGTTCATGATTTCGCCGCTGCGGTGGAATTCCTGATTGGCCACGCTGCGGGCGGTCGACCGGACGTTGTCGCGGTTCATCTTCACGACGAGCGAGACGTAGCTTTGCGTTCCCGGCAGCGCGGCATCGACGTGCTCCCTTTCCGACGCCAGGTCGGGATTCTCGACGCTGGCGAAGGCGACGTCGTCGGCCCCGGCGTCCAGGCACACCTGGCGCAGCCACTCCGCGTCGATCACGCCCGGCGGTTCCGTCCGGCGGGACATCACCTTTCGCACCGTGGGATGGTCGGCCAGGCGCGGCGGGATCTTGCGAGACGACGTCATGCAGTCTGAGTATAGTCAGCAATACTTAGAGGCGTAAAGCTCGAGGCCCGGCGCATCAGAATTGCGTGCGGGCCCCGCGTCACGGCGCTCACCGTGGGTACACCTGAAGGCATGAGCGACACGATGCACGAGCCGCGCTGGCGGCGAGTGCTCGACAGCGGCCGCACCTGGGGCTCGCTGGACGTTGCGCCGAGCCGCTACGGCGTCACTCGCCATCGGCTGGTGGTCTTCCCGCCGGGCATCTCCCCCGATGAACGGATACTGCTGCGGTTGTGGCGGTCCTGGCCGGTCTGGGGCACGGTGACCTGGCTGACGCTGGAGACCGTTCTGGTGAATGTCGTCGGCCCCGGTTCGGCGTTGGCCATCTCCTCCGGCGTCTGCCTGGGCGGCGGAGCGGTGGCCATGGCGCTGACGGGGGCCAACCGCGCCAAGGTCCACACGCTCACCGTCGTGCGGATGGCCGGGGTCGACGACGCGATGACCGCCGAGCTGTGCGCCGAGTTGTACCGACTGGCCGAGGAGCTTGCCGATGCCGACCGCCGGCTGGCCGACGGCGAATTGAGCGTCGTCGGCCACGAAGCCGTGGTGTGGCGGGTCTACGACCATCTCGCCGCCGGTCTGCGCTCCTGATTCGACGTTCACACGCGTTGTTCGCGAACCGGTGGCGCCTCGCCGTCCGGCGGCGGGGCCGGGTACCACTCCTCGGGCTCCGGCCAGACGAAGCCCGGCGGGATGGAGTAGGTCTCGAAGGTCGTACCCGTCGCCGCGGCGGTGCCGAAGAACGCGAATGCGTTGAGATCCATGAATCGTCCGGCCTGGACGAGTGGGAAGCCCCGGTCGGTGAATTCGGCTATCCGCTCGGCCCAGGGCCGTTCCTCGCAGTCGAAGGCGATGTGCTGGATGCCCTCGCCGTGTTCGTCGAGGAACTCCTGGAAGATCGACGGCCCGTACAGGGGCTGCATGATTTCGACCGCCAGGTCACCGGCGTCGGCGAAGCACACCTTGATCGCGTAGTCGACCGGCGCGCCGTGGTAGGTGCGGTCCGTCACCGTCGCCGAGTCGAACGTGTACACCCGCCATGGCCCAATGCCCAACAGCACCAGACCTTCCATGGTCTTGCGGTAATCCCCTGTGACGAAGCAGATTTCGATCAGCTTCCCGAGGAAGCCGTTCGACAACCGGGTCGCGCTCAGCACGGATGGAAGGCGACCGGTCATGCGCGCATCCCGCGCCGCGCCAGGACGAAGTACAGTCCACCGGCGACGGCGCCACCCGACAGCCAGGAGAAATCGGAGTTGCCCAGCGCGGTCGCCACCGGGCCCTGCATGACGGGGACGAGTCCGTACTGCCATGCCCAGCCGGCGACGATTCCCGCCGCGAGACTGATCAGCCCGCTCCAGTCGAAGTTCGGGTATCGGACCGGCGCGTAGAGCGACGAAACATCCAGTGCGCCACGGCGAATCACCCAGTAGTCCACCAGCATGATCGCCGCCCACGGACTGATCCAGACCAGGATCGACACCATCCAGTTGTCGAAGGCGTGCGCGAAGCTGTCGGCTTCGATGAACACCGCGAGGACCGCCGAAGCCACCAGGCCGGCGGTGAGGGTGACCTTCCA
Source organism: Mycobacterium sp. URHB0044 (assembly GCF_000620625.1). Lineage (GTDB taxonomy): Bacteria > Actinomycetota > Actinomycetes > Mycobacteriales > Mycobacteriaceae > Mycobacterium. The sequence goes on from NZ_JIAW01000006.1 coordinate 326,091, forward strand.
GCGCGCGGCGCGCACCCCGATGGACAGCGCCGCCAGCGAGCAGGAGTACAGGTTGAGGATGTTCGTGGCGATGGGCCCATGGATGAGCAGCAGCAGCACCGGGATCGCCGTCACGCCGAATGTGCTGACCACCAAGGTCGATGGGTCGCTGCCATTGCCGGCGCTTGCCAGGCAGGCGCCCAGCGCGGCCAGCCAGACCGTCGGGATGTACATGCCCAGCGCCGACGACCAGAACACCGCTCTCGACGTCGCACGGACCCGGACGAAGCGGCTGTAGTCCGAGGCGTACGGAATCCACGTCAGCCCCCAGCCGATGCCGATGGCGGTGAGCAGTTGAGTGACGGCGGTGAACTTGCTTCCCGGATCGACGGCCGTGCCGGACAGGGTCCAGTCGACGTCGGTGGTCGCCATCGCCAGCACCGTCATGAGCGCCATCACCAGGACCGTGACGGGCACCGTGTACTTCTCGAAGCTCCGGATGGCGTAGAAGCCGTACAGGGCCAAGCCGAGCTGGACCGCCATGATGGCCGCGGCGACCACGACGTCCAGCCATGGCGCCTCGCGGACCCCGAACTGGCCCAGAATCGCCAGGACGAGGTCCAGCACCACCCACGTGTTGACGCCGACCCAGCCCATCGTCAAGACGAACTGCATCACGCCAGGCAGCATCGATCCATAGCGGCCGAACGGTGCCCGCCCGAGGACCATCTGATTCACCGCGGTCCGGTGCCCCATCACGTTGAACGCGCCGAACACCGCGCACCCGATGACGTTGCCGAGCACGACGACCAGCAGGGTCTCGATCAGGCTGAGCCCCAACGTGATACCCAAGGCGCCCAGCACCCAGTTGATCGGTGCGATGTTGGCACCGGACCAGATCCAGAACAGCTCCCAGGGGGAACAGTCCCGGCTCTGGTCGGGTATCGGCTCGATGCCGTGCGCGTCGAACGGCACGCCGCCGTCCTCGGCGACGGTAGTGGAACTAGTGGTCGGTGAGTCGATCGGGCTGATGGACATTTTGCAGGCTCCTCACGTGGCTTCCGCTCATCGAAACACCGCCGCAGCCGGCCGAGCAGTGTATAAACATCCACTACTGCCCCACGTGATTGGACGTAAGTACACCGTGCTGAGTTTGGAAGCCATCGTCGACGACCCGTCGCTGGAGTTGACTCTGGTGGTTCCGGGCCCACCCGGCGCGATCGGCCGGGAAGTGCTGTGGGTGCACAACACCGAGTTGCCGGACCCGTCGCCGTACGTCAGGGCGACGGAGCTGGTGCTCACCAACGGCCTGTGGCGCGGCGGCGTCACCGCCGACCGGTTCGTCGCTGCCCTCCAGCGCGCCCGTGCGTCGGGACTAATCTTCGGGCTCACAGAGGAAACTCCGCAGCTGCCAACCGATCTCGTCGACGCGTGCACTGCCGCAGAGATGCCGCTGGCGTCGGTGTCGATCACCGTGCCGTTCACTGCGATCACCGAGGCGGCGGCGCGTCTCCAGGGAGCGTCTCGTCAGGAAGCGCTCGCCAGCCTGGTCCGGCGCGGCAACGCGTTGGCGACGTCCATCTCCAGGGGTGGCGGCGCCGAGGGCGTCCTCGAGGTGTTGCGCCGCGACTACGACCTGCCGCTGATCGTGGTGGATCGGCTCGGCCGACGGCTGGCAGGCATCGTCGGCGATAGCGGTAGTGCCGACGTCAATCATGCTGCTGCCGAAGCGCTTTCCCGGCGGCCGCCGCCGTTGGAAGCCGACCTGCCCGGCATCGGCACGGCGTCGTTGTTCCTCGTCGAGGGCGCAATGGGTGACGTCGACGCGGGAGTGTTCTGCCTTCGACCGCTGCGCGAACTTTCGCCGGCGGAACGGGACGGCATCGAACAAGCGGCAAGGTTCCTCAGCCTTGAAGTGACGAAACAACAAGCGCTGCAGGCGATCGAGTCCCGGTTCGCCAGTGAGCTGTTGGAGATGATCCTCTCCGGGGCGGCTCGCGCGGCCGACGTACCGCAGAGGTTGCGCGCCTTCGGCATCGACCCGTCCGGGCAACTGGCGGTCCTCACCATGATCGTCGGTGACGACCGACTACGTCCCAGCGGATCGACCGACGAGATCGAAGCCTTCTTCACCCGGCGAGGAATTCCGGCCGTGGTGGCAGCCGGAAGCCAGGACACCGTGGCCGTGATCCCCTGGAGTGCAGCGATTTCCGAGCTCGTCGAGCTGGCCGAGCACCTGGTCGATGCGGTGGCCAGACGCTTCCCCGACGACCGCACCGTCGTCGGCATCGGTGACCTGGCCCCGGACTCGACCGGCTTGCGCGAGCCGCTGATCCGTTCTCGGGAGGTCTGCCAGGTCCTGCGCCGTCGCACGACGGGGTCCCGTGTCGGGACGTTCGCCGACATCGGTACTCACCGCATGCTGCTGGGTTTGCACGACCGCAACCTCCTGCGGCGCTTCGCCGATGACATTCTCGGGCCGCTGCGGGCGCACGACGAGCAGAACGGCACCGAGCTGGAACGCACGCTGCGAGCCTTCCTCGGCAACGACGGACACTGGTCCACCACGGCCGGCGACCTGTACGTCCACGTCAACACCCTGCGCAACAGGGTGACGCGGATCGGCGAACTCACCGGCCGCGACCTGACCAAGCTGCCGGATCGGGTCGACCTGTTCCTGGCCCTAGAGGCCGACGCGCTCAGCTGACTGCGACGCGCCACGCCTGCGAATTGGCAATGGTGGCCATGGGCGAAAGCATCGCGTGGTCGAACGGATCGAGAGTGGCGCCGGCTGCCAGGCGGACGGGGAGGTCCGGGTTCGCCAGGGCGCCGCGCCCGATCGACAACAGGTCGGCGTGACCGCCGTCCAGGACTGCGCTCGCCTGATCAAGGTCGTGCATCCCGCCGTTGGCCATCACGGGCAACCCGGTCACCTCGCGTGCCACCGCGGTGATGGTCCGTCCGTCTGGCAGACGGGCAGTATCGATGAAATCCTTGCCCTCACTGGCGATGTGCAGGTAATCCACACCGGCCGATGCCAGGGCGGCGAAGATGGTCTCGGCATCGTCGGCACCGCCGGGCCAGCGGTAGGTGAAGTCGTTGACCTTGGTCTGCGACAACCGCACTCCGAGCAGAAAATCGCGACCGAGTCGGCCCCGAATTGCGGCAACGACGTCGGCGGTGATCCGGATGCGATTGGCGACAGGCCCGCCGAACTCGTCGTCGCGCGTGTTGGTGTAATCGGTGAGGAACTCGTCGAGCAGATATCCGTTCGCGGCGTGCACCTCGACACCGTCGAATCCCGCGGCCTTGGCGCGGGCCGCTGCATCGACGAATCCTTCGATGACGGAGTCGATGTCGTTCCGGTTCATGCCCCGGGGCGTCGGCCAGGGGCCGGACCCGCCGTACTCCTCGAGCTTCTCGCCCCGCGGCGGCACTGGCGACGGCGCGATCGTCCCCACGCCGTACGAGTTGCCCTGCGACAGCGCGCCGGCGTGCATCAGCTGCGCGATCAGCGGCACGTCCTCGGCATGCACGGCGTCGACCACTCGCCGCCAGCCCTCGACGTGAATTTCGGCGGCCAACCCGGGTTGATTGAGGTAACCCTGGCTGTGGGCGGTGTCCGTGTAGGTCCCCTCGGTGATCACGACGCCGAATCCACCGCGCGCGAATCCACGGTAGTACTCGGCCATCTCATCGGTCGGAGTGCCGTCCGAGGATGCAGACACCCGGGTCATCGGCGCGACGGCAAGGCGGTTCCTCAGGTCGATGCGCCCGATCCGTTGTGGTGCCAGGGCGGGATGCGTGGTGGTCTGCATGTGCTCAAATCTCCTTCGAGTGAATGGAAATGATCTCGACGACAAGGTCCGTCGGCCGTTCGCCGTTGATGGCGTTGAGGTCCATGGGGCATGCCGACACCACGACGGCGCAGTCCATCTCCCCCTGGAAGGTCACGGCGTCTCCTGGCCGGCTGGTGGCAGGCAACCAGCTCAGTTCGCCGCTCGGCGCGACGGGGATGTTCATGAAGACGTTCACGGGTTGGGGGACGACGTTGACGTTCATCCCGATCATCGCCATGGTGTCGCGCAGATTGTCCGCGCACGAGGCGTGCTCCGCGGTGCCCAGCGCCCGGTAGCGCGCCGGATCGCAGGCGGCGATCAGCATGTCGTGCACGCCGGGCGAGGTGTCCTCGACGAGCGTCAGGATAGGTCGCCGCCGGGTGGTGACGAACTGTTCGCCGACCAGCGGGAAGAGCCGCCCGGTCGACGTGCGGGTGTGCGATGCCGACAGGTGCTCGCCCGGATCGTCCGCCGCGAAGGCGAACACGTCAGCGACCTGCCCGCCCTCGACGTCGATCACCCGCACGCGCTCGCCGCGCCGCACCCAGACGGCTCGGCCTGCCCCGGCGGGCACCACGACGCGGGACGTCGTACTCATCAGCTCCATGGGGACCATTGAATAGCCGCCGCGGACGGTTGCCCATGGAGATCAGCCCACCGTTGCGGCCGATCCGGTGGAGGTTCCTACACGTCGAGACATTCTGCGAGTGGCGACCTCGATAACTCCAGCCTCAACAACTCCAGGCTCGACGCAACGAGCTTGGCGCGCTAATCCGACGTCCGGCGCGCGTAGGCACGCAGCGCGAACGGCGCGAGCACCGCGGTCAGCGCCACCGACCACAACAGGGTCGCCACGATCGGATGGTGCAGCGGCAACTGGGCGGCTGCGGGCGCGGCGGGACCATTGCCCCAGAGTTCGCGGGTCGCCTGCGCCAGCGACGAAACCGGATTCCATTCGGCCATCACCCGCAGCCACTTCGACATCGGCTCGGTGGGCGCAAAGGTGTTGGCCAAGAAGGTGATCGGGAACAACACGGTGAACATCACGCCGTTGACCGCCTCGACCGACCGCATCAGCGAACCCACCAGGATGCCGAACCAGATCATCGCGAGCCCGAAAGTCAGCATCAACGCGAACGCCAGCACGGCCTCGGCGACGCTGCCGCGGATCCGCCACCCGATGCATAGCCCGGTGACCGTCATGACCACGATCCCGATCGAGGAGTGGATCAGGCTCGCGACGCTGCGACCGATGAGCACCGACGACCGCCGGATGGGCAGCGACCGGAACCGGTCGATGATGCCCTTCTCGACGTCGGCGGTGATGCCGGAGGCAACCACGAACGCGGTGAACACAATGGTCTGCGCCATGATGCCGGGCAGCAGGAACTCGCGATAGGAGGCGTTGCCGCCGGTGGCGATCGACGCACCGAACACGAACGCGAACAGCAGCACGAACATGATCGGCTGCACGGTGACGTCGCTGAGCATCTCGGGCATCCGCTTGGTGTGGATCATGTTGCGCTTCACCATGATCCAGGACTGTTGCGCGATGTTGGTTGGGCGGGTGCGGGCCGGTTGCACCTGCTCTTGCACCGCTGTGGCGAGTGCGGTCATGCCTCTACCTCCTCTTCGGTCCGGTGCCCGGTGAGCGACAGGAAGACGTCGTCGAGGCTGGGCCGGGATAGCCCGATGTCGTCGACGTCGATGCCGCTGTCGCGCAGCCACCCCGCGACGCGGACCATGTCGGCCAGCCCGTCCGCGGCCGCGGTGAGTTCCCGCGCGCCGGCATCGACGAACACCTCGGCGCCGGTCTTGGCCAGCAGCGCCTTCGCCGCCGGTAGATCGTCGGCGTTCGAGACGGTGACCACCAGGCTGGCGGCGCCTGCCTCGTCCTTGAGCTGCAACGGCGAGCCCTCGGCGATGATGCGGCCCTTGTCGATCACCACGATGTTGTCGGCGAGCTGGTCGGCTTCCTCCAGGTACTGCGTGGTGAGCAGCAGCGTCCTGCCCTGCTCGACGAGGCCGCGCAGCACGTCCCACAGGTCGCTGCGGCTGCGCGGATCGAGGCCGGTGGTCGGTTCGTCGAGGAACAACACGGGCGGCGATGCCAGCAAGCTGACGGCCAGATCGAGCCTGCGGCGCATTCCGCCCGAATACGACTTGACCACGCGGTCGGCGGCGTCAGCGATCGAGAACTGTTCCAGCAGTTGATCTCCCAGCCGCGCCAACTCCTTGCGCCGAATGCCGTACAGTCCGCCGATCATCCTGATGTTCTCGCGCCCGGTGAGCAGCTCGTCGACCGTGGCCACCTGGCCGGTGAGGCCCATGCTGCGGCGCACCTTGTCCGGCTCGCGCAGGACGTCGTAGCCCGCGACGGTGGCGGTGCCGCTGGTCGGCTCGGTCAACGTCGTCATCATCCGCACCGTGGTGGTCTTGCCCGCGCCGTTGGGACCGAGCAGGCCGAGCACCGTGCCCTGCGGCACGGAGAAGCTCACACCGTCGACCGCTGTGTTGTCACCGAACACTTTGACCAGGTCGATGGCCTCGATCGCGGGTGTCATGTCATCGACGGTATCGGCCGGCACCGACAATTCGCCAATCGTTTTCGGCCGAAGTGGCTGGCCAGCTCCAGATTGGGTACAGCGCTTGGTACGGCGATCCATCGCCCGAGGAGAGGCGGAGATGGAGTGGTTTACCGCGCCCGAGTTCTGGCTGGCGAGGCAGGTGCTGCAACGCGGAATCGCGGCGATCTACCTGATCGCGTTCGTCGCCGCTGCACGCCAGTTCCGGCCGCTCATCGGGGAACACGGCATGCTCCCGGCGCCAAAGTTCATCGCCAGACGCGGGTTTCGAGCCGCCCCAAGCCTCTTCCAGCTGCACTATTCCGATCGGTTCTTCGCCTTCGTCTGTTGGTTCGGGGCAGCGCTGTCGGCGCTGCTCGTCGCGGGCGGGGCCGACTGGGTGCCGCTGTGGGCGGCAATGCTGATGTGGCTGGTGCTGTGGGCGCTCTATCTGTCGATCGTCAACGTCGGGCAGCAGTGGTACGGATTCGGGTGGGAATCACTCTTGCTGGAGGCGGGATTCGTCGCAATCTTCCTCGGCAACGATGACACGGCACCCCCGCTGCTCGCGATTCTGGCGGCGCGCTGGCTCGTGTTCCGCGTGGAGTTCGGCGCCGGCCTGATCAAGCTTCGCGGCGATTCGTGCTGGCGTGACCTGACGTGCCTGTACTACCACCACGAGACCCAGCCGATGCCGGGTCCGCTCAGCTGGTTCTTCCATCACCTGCCCAAGCCGCTGCACCGCATCGAGGTCGCGGGAAACCATGTCGCCCAACTGATCCTGCCGTTCGCGCTGTTCGCGCCCCAGCCGGTGGCTAGCGTGGCGGCGGCCGTCGTCATCGTCACGCAGCTGTGGCTGGTGCTCTCGGGCAACTTCGCGTGGCTGAACTGGATCACGATCATCCTGGCCGTCAGCGCAGTCGACGACGCCGCGGCCGCAGCGGTGCTGCCGGTTCCGCACCCGCCGCCACTGCTCGATCCGCCGACGTGGTTCGTCGGCCTGGTGATCGGGTTCGCGGTGCTCACGGTGTTCTTGAGCTATTGGCCGGTGCGCAATCTGGTCTCGTCGGGGCAAAGAATGAACGCGGCCTTCAACCCGTATCGGCTACTCAACACCTACGGCGCCTTCGGCAGCATCGGCAGGATCCGCCGCGAGGTGGTGATCGAAGGCACCGACGACGTGGAGATCACGGAGCAGACGGTGTGGAGGGAATACGAATTCAAGGGCAAGCCCGGCGATCCGCGACGGATGCCGCGGCAGTGGGCGCCGTATCACCTGCGCCTCGATTGGCTGATGTGGTTCGTGGCGTTGTCGCCGGCCTATGCGAGGGAGTGGTTCGGCGTCTTCGTCGAGCGGTTGCTGCAGAACGACGCACCGACGCTTCGCCTCATTCGGCACAACCCGTTCCCCGACTCGCCGCCGCGATACGTGCGGGCGCGGCTGTACGAGTACCGATACACCACGTGGCGGGAACTGATTCACGACCACGCGTGGTGGCGACGCACGCTGGTCGGTGACTACCTGCCTGCGGTCACACTCGGCGGCCGGGGCGGCTAGTCCCACCGCGGCCGCCGGCCAGCACCTTGCACAGCGCCTCGAGTGCGCCTTCCCACGCACTGTCCGACGGTGCGGCGTATCCGACGACCAGTGCGTCCTGCTCGGGCAATCGCCAACTGACGCCGTGGCCTTCGTAACGGAACTCCCGCATCCCGCTGATCACCAGCCCTTCGCTAGCCGCCGCCTCGACCACCGATTGCTCGGTGCCGTGTGGAAGCTCGAGCACCGCCTGCAGCCCGGCGGCCATGCCGCTCACCCGGATTCGCGGCGCCCTGTCCGCGAGCACCGCGACGAGTTGGTCGCGGCGGATCTTGTAACGGTGCCGCATGGAGCGAACGTGACGGTCGTATGCACCTGCCGCAATGAACTCAGCGAGCGTGAGCTGCTCGAATGAGCTCGCAGCATCGACGATGCCCTTGGCATCCAAGACATCTGGGACCAACCCTTCGGGCAGAACCATCCAGGCGAGTCTCAGGCCGGGGGCCAGCGACTTGCTCGCAGAGCCGAAGTAGACGACCCTGTCCGGGTCAAGACCCTGCAGGGCGCCGACCGGTTGTCGGTCGTATCGGAACTCCCCGTCGTAGTCGTCCTCCAAGACCAGCCCGCCGGTGGCACGCGCCCAGTCGATCACGGTCGCGCGCCGGTCTGGTCGCAGCTCAACGCCTGTCGGGTACTGATGCGCCGGCGTCAACAGCACCGCGCCGACCTCGCGCAAACCCGCTAGATCGTCAGTGCGTGCGCCCCGTTCGTCGACGTAAACGGGTGGGGTGTGCAGTCCGGCGGCGGCTAGCAAGTCACGATGGACGCCGAAACCGTAGGACTCGACGGCGACCGCGCGTACGCGTCGCGCCTTGAGTGTCTGCGCCATCAGCGTCAGCCCGTGATGAAACCCCGAGCAGATGATGATGCGGTTCGGATTGGCGTACACACCACGGGCCCGCGCGAGGTAGTTCGCAAGAACGGTGCGCAGTTCGATGCGGCCGGCGGTATCGCCATAGCCGAACGCGTCGTGTGGTGCCGCGTTCAATGCGCGGCGTGCCGCGGCGAGCCACTGGGCGCGTGGGAATTCGGCGAGATTTGGTGACCCCGGCATCAGCGCGTGCGTGGGACGTTGGCGGATACGCAACGTATGACCGATGCCCGGTCCAGTCGGGCGCGGCGCGGCGCGCTTGGCCACTCGCGTCCCAGAGCCCTGCTGCGCGGTGAGCCAGCCCTCGGCGGCCAGTTCGGTGTAGGCATCGGCGACGGTGTTACGGGCAACACCAAGGTCGGCTGCGAGCACGCGTGACGACGGCAGCCTCGAGCCGGGCGCCAGACGCCCGGTGCGCACGGCCTCACGGAGGGCATCCGCGAGTCCGGAGCGCAATCCCGATCCCGTCATCATCTCCAGGTGTAGATCCGTACCGAAGGCCGGTCCCCGGCCCGGCCTGGAAGTGGACCTGCCATCCGTCATGGAATTGGACACTATCTCCATGCCATTAACCGCGGTTGATTTGAAGCTGGGCGCGCAAACTGATGAGCGCCAACAAGACCGTCACCCCGGCGTACCAGAACACCGTTGACTCCATGCCTAGTCGGCCGACAACGAAACCCGCAATGACGACGGGGATGCCGAAGGCGCTGTAGGACACCAGATATGTGAGGGCGGCGATGCCGGCATGTTCATGTGGTGCGACCAGCCGCACGACGAGGCGCAAGAACGCCGTGAAGGATGCGCCGAATCCAGCGCCGCCGATGGCTTGTCCGATGATCATCACTGGCAACCATCCCCCCGCGAGCCCGCCGACGATGACGGCTGCCCCGACGATGGACATGAAGATGCCGATGATCATCGAGCGTCGAGGGTCGAGTCGTGCAAACCCCAAGCCGATGCCGACCGACGCTGCCGGGGCGACGAATCCCGACACGCCGTTCAGAAGTCCACTGTCGACGTGGAAGATGCTGCGCACCATTGCCGGAGAGAGGCCGCCGGACAGCCCCGAGAGCATCCAGACCGCAGCGATGACAGGCGCCCCCGCCACGAATTCCGCTCGGGCACTTGACGGAACGGCGATGCGCGGGAGGAGTGAGCGAAGCGCACCCGGTGTGCGAGCCATGCTCTCCGGACAAAAAGCGATCACGGCGACCCCGAGAATCGTCGCGACGGTTAGCCCGATGAAGATGGTGGAGTTCGCCGTCGTGGTGAACTGGATCAAGAGACCCGCCAACAGGGATCCGCTCGCGAGACCACCCGTGAGACAGATACTGCCCAGGATCACACCCAGCCTCTTACGGTTCGGCGGTGCGATTTCGACGAGCGCCGCGGTGAACGCCGTGGTTGCCGCGCCGGTCGCGATGCCCTGCAGGACACGCCCCGCGATGACCCATCCAACGTCGGGGGCGATGAGAAACGCGACGTTGGAAACGAGCTGCACCGTCAACGCGCCGAACAGAACTGGACGCCGACCAACGTGGTCGGAAAGCGATCCCACGGTGAGGACGGCGGCGAGGAACCCAACTGCGAACACCGCGAACGCCAGGGCCAGGACAGCAGGCGCCAGATCCCATTGCTGCTGATAGACGACCAGCAGCGGCATCAGCGCGCCCGCGGCGAGGTAGAGGCTCGTGAACGTGAGGGCGGCTCCCGTCAACGCCAGTCCTCCCGGCAGTACGCGGCGGACCCGTGACGTCGGCGCGGGAGCGAACGCCGGAAGAGGCATCACGGCTGGCCGTCTCGTGCTGAATCGGTCGTCACGCGTCCGACGCTAGGCCGGTGATGGCCAGGCGATACGGGCCAGTTTCCACTTCGAATCGTGGGCCACTTCGGTCGCGGATGCCGTTGATCGAACGCGAAGTGGCCCACTGAACTCGCCACATAATGGACCAACTAGGCATGCCATTCTGCGCCTACCGTCGGCCTTGCACATCAACTGAGCCCACCCCGGGCATCGACAAGGAGCACGAAATGCGCATCAACTCCACCTTGCATACGGCGCTGTTGGCCGGAGCAGCCGTCGCGACGATCCTCGCCGCACCGATGGCCACGGCCGCGCCCACGCCGCTCAAGGACTGCTTGGTCACCGCCAACGGAAGCACCTGCCAATCACCGGGCAACGTAGAGATCACTGACTCCCGGCCCCCGGTCAACATCTATCCCTACGGCACGATGCCATTTCTGCTTGGCAGGCGCTGATGCGCATCTTCTTCGCGGGCGCCTCGGGAGTCCTCGGCCGACACCTCGTGCCGCTGCTCGTCGACGCCGGCCACGTCGTTGGCGCCATGACCAGATCAGTGGAGAACGCAGACCTACTGGCCTCGGCAGGCGCGCAACCCATCGTCTGCGACGTCTTCGACCGAGCCGGCCTGACCAACGCCGTTCGCGCCTTCGCGCCCGACCTGATGTTGCACGAGTTGACCGACCTCCCCGACGAACTGAAGGACCTTCCCGCCGATTCCGCACTCAACGCGCGGATACGAGACGAGGGCACCCGGAACCTCATCGACGCGATGGGCGGCCTGGCACAGGTCAAGATCGTGGCCCAGAGCGTCGCGTGGAAGATGAGCCCGGGAAGGGAAGCCGACGCGATCTCCGTGCTGGAAGCGTCGGTGCTCGCGGCAGACGGCGTGGTCCTGCGGTACGGCTTTCTCTACGGGCCCGACACCTACTTCGATGTTGACCTTCCGCCCACACCACGGGTACACATCGAGACTGCCGCGGCGCGAACGCTCGACGCTCTCATCGCCCCACCGGGCGTGCTGACCATCGTCGATGACTGACCGGCCCGGCCCGCATCAACCGGAAGCGACGACTCGCCATGAAGATCTGCATCTTTCTGTCCGCCGCCGACCTCGACGAACGCTATACCGTGCCTGCGCGCGAGTTCGCCGAGCTAGTCGGCGGCGGCGGGCACACCCTGATATGGGGCGGATCCGACACCGGACTGATGAAGGTCGTCGCCGATGGAGTTCGGGAGGCAGGCGGCCGGCTCGTCGGCGTTTCCGTCGAGTTCCTCCGCTCCTTCGCAAGGGAGGACGCCGACGAGATGGTGTTTGCCGGCAACCTCGCCGAACGAAAGGCGCTCATGCTCGCCGGCTGCGACGCCGTGGTCGTGATGGTCGGTGGCATGGGCACGTTGGACGAGGCCACCGACATTCTCGAAATGCGGAAGCATCGCCACCACGACAAGCCGGTGGTGTTGCTGAACACTGCAGGGTTCTACGACGGACTGACGCTGCAACTTCGACGGATGGAGGCGGACGGCTTCCTGCCCGTCCCGCTGGACGAACTCGTGCACATCGCCGACAACGGCCGCGATGCCCTCGCCTACCTGGAGTCTTGGGCACTGACCAGCCGACGCGCGCCTTAGGTGACGAGGGCGACCGAGTTGGCCCGGCGCAGCTTGCCCGACGGGGTCTTCGGGATGGTGCCTGGTCCGAGAACGACGACGTTGCGCGGCCGGACGTCGACCTCGGTCACCACCTCGTGGGCGACCTGATGCTCGATGCGACGCACCTCGACCGGGTCCTGCCAGGCGTTCGACTCGACGGCGACGGCGAACGTCTCACGCGAGTGACCCGCATCGAGCCGGACCGCGACCGCGCAGCCGGGGCGCACGCCCTGGACGCGACCAGCGGCGCGTTCGATGTCGGTGGGATAGATGTTGCGGCCCGCCATGATGATGACGTCCTTGACGCGGCCGCAGACGACGATGTGGCCGTTCTCCATCTGGTAGCCCAGGTCGCCGGTGTCGTACCAACCGTGCTCGTCCTGCGCCGGAAGAAACCCGCCCATGGTCAGGTAGCCGGGCGTCAGGGACTCGCCGCGCAGCTCGATGACGCCGACGCCGCGGGCGGGCATCACGTTCCCGGTGTCGTCGACGACGCGGGCCTCGAGGTCTTGCAGCAGCGGGCCCAGCGAGGCAAGGCGTCGGGTGTTGCCCTTGGTCGCGGGGACGGCGCGGCGCAGCGCGGCCAGCAGGTCGGCGTCCACCTCGTCGACCACCAGGCCGGCGCCGCACTCCGAGAACGACACCGCCAGCGTCGTCTCGGCCATGCCGTAGGCGGGCAGGATGGCTTCGGGTCGCAGGCCGAACGGCTTGCCCGCGTCCAGCAGGTCCTCGACGTCGGCGGGCTCGACGGGCTCGGCGCCCGACAGCGCGAACCGCAGCGTCGACAGATCGAACTGACCGGGCTCGGCCTGCTTGCGCAGCCGCTTGGCGAACAGCGCGTACGCGAAGTTCGGCGCCGCGGTCATGGTGCCCTTGTACTTGTCGATGAGCTTCGCCCACAGCAAGGTGTCGCGCAGGAAGTCCATCGGCGTGACCTTGACCAGCTCGGCGCCGAAGTACATCGGAATGGTCAGGAAGCCGACCATGCCCATGTCGTGGAAGCAGGGCAGCCAGCTCACCATGACGTCCTTGTCGACGTCGTACTGGGCGCCGACGAACATCGCCTCGGCGTTGGAGTGGATGTTGCGGTGCGTGATCTGCACGGCCTTCGGCGAACCGGTCGAGCCGGACGTCAGCTGCATGAGCGCGAGGTCGTCCTCGCTGGTCTCGACAGGGTCGATGGGATCGGCCTCGAGCAGGTCGGAGATCGTGAGGACCTTGATGCCCTTCTCCTCCAGCACCGGGATGGCGACCAGGAAGGGTTCGGAGACGATGACCGCGTTGGCTTCGATCATGCCGATCACGTTCATGGTGTCCTCGGCCCACACGACGAGATCGGTGCGGGGCGTCGGCTGGTGCAGCATCGTCAGGCTGGCACCGCGCATCCACAGCGCCTGCGCGGTCGGAGCGATCTCCACCGGGAAACCGGCCAGCACGCCGACGGCGTCACCCTTGCCGACTCCCGCGGCGGCCAGTCCTCCCGCGATGCGACGGGCGCGCTCATGCACCTCGAGCCAGGTGTGCCGCACCGGCTCGTGCGGTTCGCCGGTCACCATGCCCCGCGTGCTCTCGTGAGCGTTGCGGAACATCTTCTCGGTAAATCTGCTCACCACGACCTCCTGAGTTCAGGCGCCAGTGCCCCGTATTCCATGCTCCGTCTGATGACGGGCACCTTCCAGAAGGCGCGCGTGCACGATTCGGGAGCGGTTTTGTTTCGAATCGGTGATGCCTGCGACAGCCCAGCCAACCAGGAATCGGTTGCCGTTGGGAAATCCAGGCGGCCCGTGCCAGCGCTGCGTATCCGCCCCTCGGGAAGCCCGATGGGCGAAGTCGGCGCGTGAGACGCGTAACCGCTAGCTTTCACCGTCGATCATCTTAAGAGACTCTTAAGTAACTGCCAAACCGACGCGAGAATTGAGGCCTGGGTCACACCTCTAATCAGGTCCGATTCCTAGAGCGGGGTCGGCGTCGGCACGACGCGGGCGCCGTGGACCGGACCGCTCGCCGCGCGGACGGTCCGGCAGACACCGGCGCCGGCCAACTGCACGCCGACGTCGATCGCCGACGACGCCGACGAGCAGAGAAATGCGCACGTGGGCCCCGAGCCCGACACGATGCCGGCCAGGGCGCCCGCTTCCTCACCGGCGCGCAGTGTGCGGCGCAGCTTCGAGTCCAGGCTGAGCGCCGCAGGCTGCAGGTCGTTGCCCAGCAACGGCGCCAGTTGCGCGGCGTCCCCCGAGGCGAGGGCCGCCAGCAGTGGCCCTGGGTCGTCGAGCCGCGGCGGCTCCCCGCGGCCGGAGTCGGCGCGCAACCGGTCGATCTCGCCGAACACCGCAGGCGTCGACAGCCCTCCCTTGCCGAACGCCAACACCCAGTGGAATGTGTTGCGGGCCAATACCGTAGCCAGCTGTTCGCCACGACCAGTGCCCAGTGCCGTGCCACCGTGCAGTGCGAAGGGCACGTCGCTCCCCAGCTCCGCGGCCAGCGCGTGCAGGTCACGGCGCGGCACCCCGAGTTCCCACAACGCGTTCATGGCCACCAGCACTGCGGCGGCGTCGGCGCTGCCGCCCGCCATCCCGCCGGCCACCGGTATCGACTTCTCCACCGAGATCGCGACGTCGGGTGTGCGACCGACGTGCTCGCCGAGCAGTTCGGCGGCTCGCCACGCCAGGTTGCGCCGGTCGGTGGGCAGCGATTCGACGCCTTCGCCGGACATTTCCAACGACAGCACGTCGGCGTTGCGCACCGTAATCTCGTCGAACAACGAAACGGCGTGGAAGACGGTGGTCAGTTCGTGATAGCCGTCGTCGCGTAGGTCACCGACGGCCAGGAAGAGGTTGACTTTGCCGGGTACGCGCACCGTGACGGACCCCGTTGGCACCCACTCGGACGCAGCACTTCCATCGGAGGACGGCACGCCAAAACATTATCGCCGCGACAACGCGTCCGACTACGGAAGTGGTGAGATGCCCCTCGATGATCCCGCCGCTGCGCTCCGGCCGTTCCGACGTGGAGACGACCGCCGCTAGTGTTTGCTCGCAACGAGTGTCGACGATCGTCGCGGTGCGTGCGCTCGACCGGTGCAGAACCCCGCGGCAACCTAGTCTGAGAGCGTGCTCGTGCCCAATGATCGCTTCGAGGACTACGTGGTCGACGACGTCGTTGGCCACGGCGGATCCGCGACGGTGTACCGGGCACACCACGTCTCTGGACGGGACCGCGTCGTCGCACTCAAGGTGCTCGACGAGCGGCACCATCAACCTGCTCAGTTGATCCGCCTTCAGCGCGAGTTCGCCTTTGCCAACCGCCTGGATCATCCGCACGTCGTCACGATGTACGAGAGCGGTCCCGACTGGTTGGCCATGGAACTCATCGACGGTGGCACCGTGACCAACCTCACCACCGTCCGCGATCGGCTCACCGCGTTGGCCGAGGTCGCGGCGGCACTCGACTATGCGCACCTCAACGGCATCGTGCATTGCGACGTGAAGCCGGCGAACATCCTTGTGTTCGAGGATTTCTCGCGCGGGGGCGCGGTTCTGATTGACTTCGGCGTTGCGCGTTCGATGGCAGAGGACGCTCGCCACCGGCCGACGCACGTCGAGGCGTCGCTGCCCTACACCGCCCCCGAGCTACTACACGGACGAACTCCTTCTGCCGCCGCCGACGAGTACGCATTGGCCTGCACGGCCGTCGAATTGATCACCGGTGCACCGCCTTTCACCTCGACGACGACGCTGGCGCTGATCGACGATCATCTGAACCGGCCGGTACCCCGCTACTCCCGCCAAATCGATTGGATTCCACACGCATTCGACTCCATCCTGAGCAAGGCGATGGCCAAGGACCCCGAGCTGCGCTACGAAACGTGCACGGAATTCATCGCGCTCATCGCCAGGGCGCTGAACTGACGCCGTCGCAGGAAACGACTTAACTCAACGTTTACTGTCCCCGAGTTTCCGGTTCGGTCACCCGGGGTTAGCGTCGCTTCATGACCGCCGCCGAGTACGACACGTCTGCGCTGGCCCACGAGGAAGAGGGCTACGACAAGGGCCTGAAACCCCGTCAACTCCAGATGATCGCCATCGGTGGAGCGATCGGCACGGGCCTCTTCATGGGGGCAGGCGGACGGCTGCACACCGCGGGCCCCGGTCTCTTCATCGTCTACGCCGTCTGCGGCGTCTTCGTCTTCTTCATCCTGCGCGCGCTCGGCGAGCTGGTTCTGCACCGTCCGTCATCCGGATCGTTCGTCTCCTACGCGCGTGAATTCCTCGGCGAGAAGGCAGCTTACGTCGCCGGCTGGATGTACTTCTTCAACTGGGCGTGCACGTCGATCGTCGACGTCACCGCCATCGCGCTCTACATGCACTACTGGGGTGCGTTCGAGGCGATCCCGCAGTGGACGATCGCGCTGGTCGCACTGGTCATCACGCTGACGGTCAACATGATCTCGGTGAAGGTGTTCGGCGAGATGGAGTTCTGGGCGGCGCTGATCAAAGTCGTTGCGCTGGTGACCTTCCTGGTCATCGGCATCATCTTCCTGGCCGGGCGGTTCACCATCCAGGGAGCCACCACGGGCCCGTCGGTGATCGCCGACAACGGCGGCATCCTGCCGACCGGGATACTGCAGTTGGTCATCATCACGTCGGGTGTCATATTCGCCTACGCCGCAGTGGAATTGGTGGGCACTGCCGCCGGCGAGACCGAGAACCCGGCCAAGGTCATGCCAAAGGCGATCAACTCGGTGGTGTTCCGCATCGCCGTGTTCTACGTGGGGTCGCTGATCCTGCTGGCGCTGCTGCTGCCGTACACGGCGTACAAGCAGGGCACCAGCCCCTTCGTCACGTTCTTCTCGAGCATTGGTGTGCCTGCGGCCGGCGACATCATGAACTTCGTCGTCTTGACGGCCGCTCTCTCCAGCCTCAACGCCGGGCTGTACTCCACCGGCCGCATTCTGCGCTCGATGTCGATGAACGGCAGTGCGCCGCAATTCACGGCCAAGATGACCCGTCGGGGTGTGCCGTTCGCGGGCATCGCGCTGACGGCGTGCTTCACGGTGGTTGGCGTCTTCCTCAACCTGGTGGTGCCGTCCGAAGCGTTCAACATCGCGCTGGACCTCTCGGCGCTGGGCATCATCGCCTCCTGGGCGACCATCGTGATTTGCCAGATTCAGCTGTACCGCTGGTCGAAGAAGGGCATCTTGGAGCGGCCGTCGTTCCGGTTGTTCGGTACGCCGTACACCAGCTACGCCACCCTGGTGTTCCTGTTCGCCGTCACCGCGCTGATGTGCATCGAGAACTACTGGAACCTGATCGCGCTGCTGGTGATCGTGCCCGCGTTGATCGGTGGTTGGTATGCGGTGCGGCCGCGCGTACTCGCGATGGCCCGCGAGCGCGTGGGCTATACGGGCAATTACCCGGTGGTCGCCGAGACGCCGCTCATGGACGAGTTCCTCGACAAGGACGCACGCGAAGCGGCCAAGCTCGCCAAGGACGACGCCGAGTAGCGGCCGCAGCCGTCGACTCTGCAGTCAGGGCGCAAAAGAGCGAGTAGCCAGCGCCGTCACCGCAGAATCAAACGCACAGTGGGCGTTTGGACCGACGGCGCTAACCGTCAGTACGTGCGGAGTTGACCCGCCTGGCCTTGTTGGCCCTGCTGATCCTGTTGCGGCGCTTCGGGATTCCACTGCCCGGAGCGCTGCAGCAGACGAACGAAGTCGGCGATGCCGAGGGTCTCACCGCGACGCGACGGGTCGATGCTGGCCGACAGCAGCCGCTCAGCGGACTCGTTCCCGGATCCCGCCCACTCGGCGAACGCGTTGCGCGACGTCTTGCGCCGTTGTGAGAACGCGATGTCGATGAGCGAGAACACCTGGTTGCGGAAGCTTGCCTCGGTGGGCCACGGGGACGTCTCGTAGCGGTCGATGCGCACCAACCCCGAGTACACCCGCGGGATGGGCCAGAAGACCGTCGGCGAGACCATGCCGTAACGCCGGACGTTGCCGTAGAAACGCACCTTGGCACTCGGCACGCCGTAATCCTTGCCGCCGGGCTCGGCGGCGAGGCGCTCGGCGACCTCGGCCTGCACCATCACCAGCACGGTGCGGATCGACGGGAACTCCGCCAACAGATGCAGTAGTGCGGGCACCGCGACGTTGTACGGCAGATTCGCCACCAACGCGGTGGGCGGATCCTCCATCTCGGTGTGCATGAACGTCAGGATGTCGCGGTGCAACACCGTGAGCCGGCTGATCTCGCTGTGAGAGTGCTCGGCAACCGTCTGCGGCAACTGGCGAGCCAGCACGGCATCGATCTCGACGGCGGTGACGCGCGATCCACGGTCCAGCAGCGCCAGCGTCAGCGACCCCAGGCCGGGACCGACCTCGAGGACGTGATCATGGCGGTTGACGCCGGATGCCGACACGATGCGGCGCACCGTGTTGGCGTCATGGACGAAGTTCTGCCCGAACGACTTCCTTGGTCGAAAGTCGAGTTCCTTGGCTAGATGTCTTATCTCGGTGCGACCGAGTAGCCGAATCGTCAGTTTGCACCCACTCTCCCACTACACACTGGCCAAGCGCCCCAGCCTTGACGCGCCCGAGTAACTTCAGCTATCGCGATCTGCTCTTCCCGTGTAGCCAGATCGGCTCTAGGAGCATACCGCAAACCACCCTGCCGCTCCCATGTGTTCTGATCAAATTGAACACCACCGTAAAATCCATTGCCGGTGTTTATAGCCCAATTACCACCGGCTTCACACCGGGACAGGGCGTCCCATGTAGCTGGGTTAAGCACTGGCGGCACCTCGGTACCCGGCTTCGCACCCACTCGGAGTACCCCGTCGCGGGCCGGATTTATCACGACATTGGCTACTGGCAGCCTGCTCGTCTCCACGCCGTTGACGTAGGCGACAGCAAAGGTTACGTCCTGCGTTCCCGGCACGCCGGGATCCTCGACGACCTGCCTGCTCATGTTCATCGTGACGTCCGGAATCTGCTTGCTACCGGGGAGAAGCGGCATCCGCTGGGTGGTCTTCTCGATGCGTACCCGCGTGACTTGGATCTGCATGCCGTCGACGACGGGCGAAGACGCCGCGGGCACCACGGTGTCGCTTTGCAACAACGGTGCGCCGGCCGCCTCGAGCAGGCCTGCGACGTTCGCGGCGGCCAGCCGGACCGTCCGCACCGCTCCCCCGTCGTTGATCTGCACGGTCCTCGGGCTCACCACGGGGAGGGACATGCCCTCCAGCGGAACGCGACTGCCGCGGGAGGCTGCGGCGGGGGCCGTGTCCGCCATCGACAGTTGGGAAAGCGCCTCGGACACCGTCGAGGCGGTGGTCCAGACCTGCCTGCTGTCGTGTCCGTCCAACGAGATCTGCAACGGCCGACTGCGTCGCAGCACGATCGTGTCGGACTGGCTGACGGTCGCGTCGCCCGCTGGATAGAGGTCGTCGCGCTCGCCGACGTCGAAGCCGTACTCCTTGACGACGTCGATGACGTGGGACTTCATCGTCGAAACGGTCATCGAAGACCCGTCGACGGTCAGTGTGACGGTCTTGTGCGCAGCGACTGCGTAACCGCCTGCGTAGACCAGCGTGGCCAGCAAAGCGCCGACGAGTAGCCGCAACATGGGCGAACGCGAGTGATGAAGTTTGTGCAATGCATCCAAGAGTGTCTATCCCCGACTATGAGGTCAGCGTGAAGTGAGTCCTGGCCGACCGTTCGATTACAGGACGGTAACGAAAGCCCCTGAGACCGGCAACTCGCGTCAACGACTCATTCCGTAGGTCCTGATCGCATTCGCCGCGGTCTGGTGAGCGACGTCGGTGGCGGGCCGGTCGATGACCTCGGCCAACGCCCTCACGGTATAGGGCAGGCAGTACGACTCATTCGGCGCGCCCCGGTACGGATGCGGGGTGAGGAACGGCGCGTCGGTCTCGACCAGGAGCTGCCCGACGGGAATCAACCGGGCCGCCTCACGCAGTGCCGATGCGTTCTTGAAGCTGACCGTGCCGGACAAGCTGAGCAGCCAGCCCGCGTCGACGCAGGTGCGCGCCATCTCCGGGCCCGAGGAGAAGCAGTGGAAGATCACGGCGTCCGGGGCGCCCTCGGCGTGCAGCACGTCGAGCACCTCGGCGTCGGCGTCCCGGTTGTGGATCATCAGCGGCTTACCGGTGCGCTTGGCCAGGTCGATGTGCCAGGCGAAGGCCTCACGCTGCTGCGCGGGGTCCGCACAGCCGTCGAGCTTGCCGGGCCAGTACATGTCCATTCCGGTCTCGCCGATCGCGACGACGCGAGGATGGGCCGCGAGCCGCTCGATCTCGGCCCTGGCGTCGTCGGTGAGCGCATTGGCGCGCGTCGGGTGCAGCGCCACGGCGGCGTACACCCGCGGATCCCAGTCGGCCGCCTGCGTCACCCACTGCGCCGAGGCCAGGTCGTCGGCGATGGTGACGACGGCCCCGACCCCCACGGCCTCGGCACGGTCGAGGATGGCGCGCACGTCGTCGGCGTCCGACGCGCCGCACGCGTCGAGGTGGGTGTGCGCGTCGACCAGCGGCGCCAACGGTTCCGGCGCGGGCGGCTTCTCACGGTTGGCTGGGCGACTCGAGCTCACCGCCACACAATAAGGTGAGCGTCGATGAGCCCTACCGATCTCCCCGGCGCGGTGACGCCCACCGCGGGACCGCCGTTCTACGTCACGACCGCGATCGCCTATCCCAACGGCGACCCGCACATCGGGCACGCCTACGAGTACATCGCGACCGATGCGATCGCCCGATTCAAGCGGCTCGACGGGTTCGACGTCCGCTACCTGACCGGCACCGACGAGCACGGATTGAAGATGGCGCAGGCCGCGGCGGCCGAGGGCATTCCGACGGCTGACTTGGCGCGGCGCAATTC
Source organism: Mycobacterium sp. URHB0044 (assembly GCF_000620625.1). Classification (GTDB taxonomy): domain Bacteria; phylum Actinomycetota; class Actinomycetes; order Mycobacteriales; family Mycobacteriaceae; genus Mycobacterium. The sequence goes on from NZ_JIAW01000006.1 coordinate 347,297, forward strand.
GAACAACTTCCAGGCACTGCAGGAGAAGTTGAACGTCTCGTTCGACCGCTTCATCCGCACCACCGACGCCGACCACATCGAGGCGTCCATCGACATCTGGAACCGGATGAACGACGCCGGCGACATCTACCTGGACTCCTACGCCGGTTGGTATTCGGTGCGCGACGAACGCTTCTTCGCCGAGGACGAGACCGCCGAGGGCCCGGACGGCACCAGGATCGCCGTCGAAACCGGCACCCCGGTGACGTGGACCGAGGAGCAGACCTACTTCTTCAAGTTGTCCGCCTACACCGACAAGCTGCTGGCCCACTACCAGGAGCACCCCGAGTTCATCGGGCCCGACGTGCGGCGCAACGAAGTCGTCAGCTTCGTCTCGGGCGGATTGAAGGACCTGTCCATCTCGCGGACCACCTTCGACTGGGGCGTGCAGGTCCCCGGTCACCCCGACCACGTGATGTACGTCTGGGTGGACGCACTGACCAATTACCTGACCGGCGTGGGTTTTCCGGACACCGAGTCGGAGTCCTTCCAGCGGTTCTGGCCGGCCGATCTGCACATGATCGGCAAGGACATCATCCGGTTCCACGCGGTGTACTGGCCGGCCTTCCTGATGTCGGCCGGAATCGAGCTGCCGCGAAGGGTTTTCGCGCACGGCTTCGTGCTCAACAGCGGTGAGAAGATGAGCAAGTCGGTGGGCAACGTGGTCGACCCGATCGCGTTGGTCGACGCGTTCGGTCTTGACCAGCTGCGCTACTTCCTGTTGCGGGAGGTGCCGTTCGGACAGGACGGCAGCTACACCGAGGACGCCATCATCGGGCGGATCAACAGCGACCTCGCAAACGAATTGGGCAACCTGGCCCAGCGGTCGCTGTCGATGGTGAACAAGAACCTCGACGCGACCGTGCCGGAACCCGGCGAGTTGAACGACGACGACCTCGCGCTCCTGGCCACCGCCGACGCCCTGCTGGAGAAGGTGCGGGCCCACTTCGACGTCCCGGCCATGCATCTCGCCCTCGAGGCCATCTGGCTGATGCTCGGCGCGGCCAACCGGTACTTCTCCGCGCAGGAGCCGTGGGTGCTGCGCAAGTCCGACGCCCCGGCCGACCAGCAGCGGTTCGGCGCGGTGTTGTACACGACGCTCGAGGTGGTGCGCATCGCCGCACTTCTGGTGCAACCGGTGATGCCGGACTCCGCGGCCAAGCTGCTCGACCTGCTCGGTCAGCCCGCCGACCAGCGGACGTTCGCCGCGGTCGCCACTCGGCTGGCGCCGGGCACCGCGCTGCCGAAGCCCGAAGGGGTGTTTCCGCGCTATCAGGTGGAGTGACGCGCGTCACGTCGTGTCACACTTCGCTCGTGGGCGGTGTCTTGAGGGCAAGGACCCTCGACACGAAGGAGTGACCATGAGCGGGAAGCGCACGCACGTCGTCGTCATCGGAGGCGGTTACGCCGGGACCCTGGCGGCCAACCACCTGCGGCAGCGCAGTGACGTAGATGTCACGTTGGTGAACTCACGGCCCTGTTTCGTGGAGCGAATCCGGCTGCATCAGTTGGTCGCGGGCTCCGACGACGCCGTCGTCGGCTACGAGGACATTCTCGGCGAGGGCATCCGCCTGGTGGTCGATGACGCCGTGCGGATCGACGCGGCGGCCCGGATCGTGACGTTGGCGTCCGGCGACACCCTCGACTACGACTATCTGATCTACGCGGTGGGCAGCGCTGCCGGCGCGTTGACGGTTCCCGGCGCGGCCGAATTCGCCTACCCCATCGCCGAATTGGAGCATGCCGAGCGGCTACGTGCAGCGATCGACGACCTGCATCCCGCCGCGGCGGTGACCGTCGTCGGCGCCGGACCGACGGGCATCGAGACGGCCGCAGAACTCGGCGAGCAGGGTCGCAACGTGACACTCGTCTGCGGCAAGGTGCTCGGCCCGTACCTCAGCACGCCGGGTCGGCGCTCGGTGGCCAAGCGGCTGGCCAAGCTGGGCGTGACCGTGCTGGACGGACCGGACGCGTGCGTCACCGAGGTTCGCGAGCGGACCGTCGTGCTGTCCGACGGCCGTGAGTTGCCGAGCGTCGTCACGATCTGGGCCGCGGGCTTCGCCGTCCCCGACCTCGCCGCGCGCAGCGGATTGCGCACCGACGCGGTGGGCCGCCTGCTGACCGATGAGACACTCACCAGCGTGGACAGCCCACGCATCGTCGCGGCCGGGGATGCCGCCGCGCCGTCGGACCTGCCGCTGCGGATGAGCTGCCAGGCCGCCATCCCGCTCGGCGCCCAAGCTGCCAACACGGTCCTCAGCCGCATCGCGGGCACCGCGCCTGCCGCGCTGAACCAGGCGTTCGTCGGGCAGTGTGTGAGCCTCGGCCGCGGGGCGGCCACCATTCAGATCGCACACCTCGACGACCGCGTCATGCCGGCCTACATCGGTGGTCGCGCCGCCGCGGCGATCAAGGAGACCGTGTGCAAGGGCACCGTCGCGGCGCTGGCCCGCGAGGCCCGCAAGCCGGGCTCGTACTTCTGGCTCAAGGGCGGGAAGCGGGCCGATCGGGTGGCAGCGGTTGGGGTTCGGGTCGAATGACTGGCAGCGAGGAGCACGCCGACCGGTTCACCCTGCTGCGGCCGTTGCTGTTCACCATCGCCTACGAAATATTGGGCTCCGCAACGGAAGCCGACGACGTGCTGCAGGAGAGCTACCTGCGTTGGGCCGACGTCGACTTGGCGACGGTGCGCGACACCAAGTCCTACCTCGCCCAGCTCGTCACGCGTCAGGCGCTCAACGCGCTGCGCGCGGACGCCCGTCGCCGCGAGGACTATGTCGGTCCGTGGCTGCCCGAGCCGCTGGTCCTCGACGACCGGGACCCGGCCGCCGACATGGTGCTCGCCGAGTCGGTGTCGATGGCGATGCTCGTCCTGTTGGAGACGCTTGGTCCCGACGAGCGGGCGGTGTTCGTGCTGCGCGAGGTGTTCGGCTTCGGCTACGACGAAATCGCCTCTGCTGTCGGCAAATCGACGGCCACCGTTCGCCAGGTCGCGCACCGGGCACGCGAACACGTGCATGCCCGCCGCAAGCGCTTCGAACCGATCGACACCGCGACGTCCGCCGAGCTCACCGAGCGGTTCCTCACGGCGGCGGCCACCGGCGACATGGACGGCCTGCTGTCGATGCTGGCCCCTGACGCCACGTGGACGGCGGATAGCAACGGCAAGGCGAGTGCCGCGCGCAGGCCCGTGGTGGGTGCGCGGAAGGTGGCATCGGCGGTGATCGGCTTGTTCCGGCTCGGCAACAAGTTGCCCGACGTCCGCATGGAGATGGTCACCTGCAACAGCGCGCCTGCGATCGTGGTCTACAGCGGCGATCATCTCGAAGGCGTGTTCACCATCGAGATGATCGACGGCAAGATCACGCACTTCTACGCGATGCGCAATCCCGACAAGTTGGCCGCCATCGCCGTCCGACGGGCGATCAGCCGCTAGCGTCTGACACCCTTGGCCGGTGCGGATTGATCGGCTCGGCGACCTCGGCAGCGCCCCGTCGGTGTTGCGCACGGTCGCCGACGCCGCCGCCCGCCGTGGCATGCCGCCGCCAGCGGCCCTGATCGGTGAGTGGTTCGGGTCGAGAGCGGTGATCGCGCCGAGCGTGGCGGTTCGACCGGTCGACGTCGACGCCGTCTTCGACGTAACACCCGGGGCGGGCGAGGCCGTCGGTGGCGGCTGGATCGGGTATCTGTCCTACCCCGACGCGGGCGCCGACGGCCGTGGGCCGCGGATTCCGGAAGCGGCAGGCGGCTGGACTGACTGCGTGCTGCGCCAGGACGCCGGCGGTGCGTGGTGGCATGAAAGCCTTTCGGGTGCAGGGCTTTCCGCGTGGGTGGCCGACGCACTGCAGCGCCCCACGCCGCCGCAGGAATGCGGGATCGTGTGGGGCGATGCCGACCGCGATGCTCACCGCCGCGGAGTGCTGGAGTGCCTCGAGGCGATCGCCGCGGGTGAGGTTTACCAGGCGTGCGTGTGCACACAGTTCTCCGGCCGCCTGCACGGCACGCCGCTCGACTTCTTCGTCGAGGCGGTCGGCCGAACCGCCCCCGCGCGTGCGGCATACGTGGCGGGCGAGTGGGGCGCGGTGGCCTCGCTGTCGCCCGAACTGTTCCTGCGCCGGGCCGGTGTGTCGGTGACGTCCAGCCCGATCAAGGGCACGTTGCCGATCACGGCCGACCCAGCTCAGTTGCGGGCGTCGGTCAAGGACGTCGCCGAGAACATCATGATCGTCGACCTGGTTCGCAACGACCTGAGCCGTGTCGCCGTCACGGGCAGCGTCACGGTGCCGGAGCTGCTGGCCGTGCGGCCCGCGCCAGGCGTGTGGCATCTGGTGTCCACCGTCGCCGCGCGCGTCGACGTCGCGGTGCCCATGGCCGAGGTGCTCGACGCGACGTTCCCGCCGGCGTCGGTGACCGGTACGCCGAAGTCGCGGGCTCGCCACCTCTTGACGAGATGGGAGCCGATGCGTCGCGGAATCTATTGCGGCACAGTAGGGTTGGCGTCACCCGTCGCCGGAACCGAGCTCAACGTCGCGATCCGCACCGTCGAATTCGACGCCAGTGGAGGCGCGGTGCTAGGGGTCGGCGGCGGCATCACCGCGGATTCGGATCCCGACGCGGAGTGGGACGAATGCCTGCACAAGGCCGCGCCGATCATCGGCGCTCCGCATACGGCCGCCATCGCTCAGCGCCGCGAACGCAGAACCGCGTCGTAGAGCTCGCGGCGTGACGGTGCGCCGGGATTCGCGGCGATCACCTCGGCGCACGCATCCTTGACGCCCGCGCCGGCCTCCACCAGGGCCAGCACCGCGGCGACCAAGGTCGCCTCGTCCACGCGGGGTTGCGCGCCGGCGAGCACCACGGTGATCTCGCCGAGGACGCCGTCAGCGGCCCAGTCCGCGAGCTCGCGCAGCGATCCGCGCCTGATCTCCTCGTGGGTCTTGGTCAGCTCGCGGCACACGACCGCCCGACGGTCGGGCCCGAGGGTGTCGACGGCGTCGCGCAGGCAGTCGGCAAGCCGGCGCGGAGACTCGAAGAACACGCACGTCCGCTGCTCACCGGACAGCCCGGCGAGCCACGAGGTCCGCGCGGCCTGCTTGCGCGGCGCGAAGCCCTCGAAGCAGAACCGGTCCGACGCCAGCCCCGACACCGCGAGCGCCGTCGTCACCGCCGATGGGCCTGGCAGGCAGCTGACCTGCAGCCCCGCTTCGGCGCAGGCCGCGACGAGGCGATAGCCGGGATCGTTGATCAGCGGCATGCCTGCGTCGCTGACTACCAGGACCGTCGCACCGCCCTCGATCTCCTCGATCAGCCACGGCACCCGCGACGCCTCGTTCTGATCGAAGAAGCTGACCACTCTGCCGGCGGGCTTGACGCCGAGCGCCTGCGCCAGTGTCCTGACCCGCCGGGTGTCCTCGGCGGCGACGATGTCGACGGTGCCCAGCGCCTCCACCAGACGTGCCGACGCGTCGCCGACCTGCCCCAACGGGGTGGCCGCGAGCAGCAGTCGGCCTCCCGTCACACTGCACAGCCTACGATCGCTCGTGTGACCGCTCCGCCCGCCGACGTCGTCGACGCCCCACGCGCGGTTCCGGTGATCAGCCCAGCCCCGCTGATGCCCGCCCCCGACTTCGGGCCTGCCGACCGTTTGCAGGGCTGGGCGATGACGGCGGTGATCACCGCACTCGCGGCCATCACGCGGTTCCTCAACCTCGGCTCGCCGACCGACGGCGGCACCCCAATCTTCGACGAGAAGCACTACGCGCCGCAGGCCTGGCAGATGCTGGGCAACCACGGCGTCGAGGACAACCCGGGCTACGGGCTGGTGGTCCATCCGCCGGTCGGCAAGCAGTTGATGGCGATCGGCGAGGCGCTGTTCGGTTACAACGGGCTCGGCTGGCGGATCAGCGGCGCGGTGTGCGGCGTGATCATCGTCCTGCTGGTGGCGCGGATCGTCCGCCGCATCACCCGCTCGACGCTGTTGGGCGGCATCGCCGGACTGTTGATCATCGCCGACGGCGTCAGCTTCGTCTCGGCGCGCACCGCACTGCTGGACGTCTACCTGGTGGTGTTCGTCGTGGCGGCGTTCGGCGCGCTGATCGTAGACCGCGACCAGATGCGCGAGCGCATGCACGTCGCGCTGCTGGAAGGGCGCATCGGCGAGACGCCGTGGGGGCCGCGCCTCGGGGTGCGGTGGTGGCGCTTCGGTGCGGGCGTGTTGTTGGGGCTGGCGTTCGGGACGAAGTGGTCCGGCCTGTACTTCATCGTCTTCTTCGGGTTGATGTCGTTGGCGTTCGACGTCGTAGCGCGGCGTCAGTACCGGGTGCCGCGGCCGTGGCTGGGCACGCTGCGCCGAGACATCGGGCCGTCGGTGTACGCGCTGGGACTCATCCCGCTCGGCGTCTACCTCGCGTCCTACGGGCCGTGGTTCGCGTCCGAGACGGCGACGAACCGGCACGAGGAAGGGCAGTCGATCGGCGAGGGCGGGGTGATGCCCGACGCGCTCCGATCGCTGTGGCACTACACGTATTCGGTTTACAAGTTCCACTCGGAGCTGACCAACGCAGCAGGCAACCACCATCCGTGGGAGTCGAAGCCGTGGACGTGGCCGATGTCGCTGCGGCCCGTGCTGTACGCGATCGACCAGGACAACATCGCGGGGTGTGGCGCCCAGTCGTGCGTCAAGGCGGTGATGCTGGTCGGCACGCCCGCGATGTGGTTCCTCGCGGTGCCGGTGCTGGGCTGGGCCATCTGGCGGGCATTCGTCAAGCGGGACTGGCGGTATGCGGTCGTGCTGGTCGGCTACGGCGCGGGCTATCTGCCGTGGTTCGCCGACATCGACCGGCAGATGTACTTCTTCTACGCCGCGCCGATGGCCCCATTCCTGGTGATGGCGATCGCGTTGATCCTCGGCGACATCCTGTATGCGCCACGCCAGAACGCCGAACGCCACACGCTCGGGTTGCTGGTCGTGTGCCTGTATGTCGCCGTGGTGATTACGAACTTCGCGTGGATGTTCCCGATCCTCACGGGGCTGCCCATCTCGCAAGCTACGTGGAACATGCAGATCTGGCTACCCAGCTGGCGTTGAAGCAGCAGGTCGGCTCCCGCAGCCAGTCGCCTGCCGCAGCCCGTCGCCGGACGGTGCCGTCGCCTTGCCTAGTCCTCGGCGCGCGGCAAATGCCTTTCACGGCCCTATGCGCATTTTCCACGCCACGGTCGTCGATACCGGGCTATCGGCCCGAACGCGCAGCCCCCGTGTAGAAACCGCGTATAGGACGGCGAGGGGCATGGTGCTGGACGGGCCGGGCCTCCCGGCATATGCCCTCGGCGCATGGTGCTGGATGCGCCGGGCCTTGGTTCTCAGATGGTGCTGGGCGGGGCGGGACTGGATTCTCGCGGTGCCGGGATTTCCACAGTGCGTTTTCCATCCACAGGTGACCATCAACTGAGCGAACGGTGGGCAGTAGCGTCGGCTGAACCGTCGATCATCCTGGGTATGGACCCATTCGTCGGATCCGAGGCCATCGCCAGTGGTGCGCTGACACGCGGCCAGCTGCGGTGGAACTACACCGCGCTCTATCCGAACGTCTACGTCGCCAACGACGCCGCGCGATCAATCTCGACGAACGCGCACGCCGCGTCGCTCTGGTCCGGTGGCACGGGAATCATCGCCGGCAAGGCCGCCGCCGCTCTGCACGGGGTGCGCTGGATCGATGAGTCGACGCCCATTGAATTGATCACCAGCCACGGCAGGCAGCATCCGGGGCTCATCGTCCGGCAAGAGCGCATCGAGGACGACGAGGTGCAGGCGCGCGGCCCGCTGAGAGTGACCACGCCGGCGCGCACCGCACTCGACCTTGCGCGGCGGCTACCCCGCGATGAGGCCGTAGTTCTCATGGACGCGTTGGCCAAGATGACGCTTCTGGAACTTGCGGAGGTGGAGGCGTTGGTCGACCGGTATCGCGGAGCACGGGGCATGCGGCGGGCACACATGGCGGTGCCTTTAATGGACGGCGGTACCCGATCGCCGGCCGAGACCCGGTTGCGATTGATGTTTCGCGACGCGGGAATTCCGAAGCCTCGGACGAACATCGTTCTGGTGGACGGCCATCACTGCGTAGTCCTTGGGATGGGCTGGGATTCGTACAGGGTCGGAGTCAGTTTTCAGGATCCGGCATGTCAGCCCGCCTCGTTGGTGCAGCAGATCTACCAAGAGGACGTCGTTCGGCGGCTTGGTTGGGTGGAGGTACGGGTCGCGCCGCAGCACTGGCGGCCCAACATAATCCACCGTGTTCGCGATGCGCTGCGACGGCGTGGGGCGCGTGTCTGAGCTACAGCGGGTCGCGGGCAGCGGGACACGACATGCAGCGTGGTCCACCGCGGCCCGTCCCCAACTCCGACGCCGCGATGCGCAGCACTTCGATGCCCGAATCCTCGAGTCGCGCATTGGTTTCCGCGTTGCGCTCGTACGCGACCACCACCCCGGGCGCCAGCGCCAACGTGTTGTTGCCGTCGTCCCACTGCTCACGCTCGGCGGTGACGGGATCCAGCCCGGTGTCGATGACCCGCAGCTTGCCGATCCCCATCGCATCCGCGGCGGCATCCACGAACGGGGCGGCACGGTCGATCGTCACACCGCTGCCCGTGCTGCGAATGGTGAACGCCGACAACGAGTCCACGATGTTCGGGTACATCACGACGGCGTCGGTGTCGACCATCGTGCACACGGTGTCGAGGTGCATCTGTGCGCGTTCCTGCGCGATCGGCACCGCAAGCACCGTGTGGGCGAGTTCGTCGTCGAACAGACTGCGCGCCAACGCCTCCGCACCCGCAGGGGTGGTCCGCTCCCCCACGCCGACTGCCACGACACCGGGCGCGAGCAGCAGCACGTCGCCACCTTCGACCGGCGCCGAGCGCGACTCGTAGGCGCGTCGCACCCCGAGGAAACGCGGATGGTGCGCGTAGATCAAGTCGGTCAGCGACGTCTCGCGCATCCTCGCCGGCAGCGCCAACGACGTGATCGCCACCCGCGGCCCGATCCAGAACGACGAATCACGGGTGAACAGCAGGTTCGGCAGGGGGTCGATGACGAAGTCACCGCCGTGGTGCATCCGGCGCACCAACGACAGTTCGCTCTCGCCGAACGGCAACTCGTTGAACGTCATGCCCGCCATCAGCACACGCGCCAGCGATTCCGGTTCCAGCGTGCGCAGATACGTCGAAAGTTCCTGGGCCAACGGCAATCCCAGGCGCCGCGAATCGACGGCTGCCGAGATGCCATGCATCCGGGCGGCACCGCTGGCCAGTGCCTGCGTCAACAGGTCCGCGAGCAACAGCACCTCGACGCCGCGCGAGCGCAGCACATCGGCGAACGCGTCGTGTTCCTCCTGCGCCTTCACCACCCAAGGCAGCCCGTCGAACAGCAGCGAGCCGTTGTTGCGTGGCGTCAGGCGCTGCAGTTCGGGACCCGGTCGGTGCAGAATGACCACCCGCAGCGTGCCCACCTCGGAATTGGAACCCAGCACCGTGCCCGTCACCACTAGACCGTAACGCCATTCGCCACCTCAACTAGGGTTTAGGTCATGGAGTCGCACGAGCTGACGCCCGGTGAGATGGCGCACCGCAGCGGCGTTGCGGTGTCTGCACTGCACTTCTACGAGCGCGAAGGCCTCATCCACAGCAGGCGCACGTCGGGCAATCAACGCCGCTACCCTCGCGAAACCCTGCGCCGGGTGGCGTTCATCCGGATGTCGCAACGGCTCGGCATCCCGTTGGCGCGAATCCGCGAGGCCCTGGCGACGCTACCTACGGATCGGACACCGACGGCCAAGGACTGGGCCCGGTTGTCCGCAGGCTGGCGCGACGACATCGACGAACGCATCGTGCATCTGCAGCGGTTGCGCGACAACCTGGCCGGGTGCATCGGTTGCGGCTGTTTGAGCTTGAAGACGTGCGCGTTGTCCAACCCGGGCGACGTGCTGGCCGGACGGGGCCCCGGCGCAGCCAACCTGTGAAATCGAACGAGTGTGCGATAACATCGGCTGGTGTCCTTGACGGTCCAAGGGTCGCTGTTCGACCACGCCGAGCGGCGGTCGCTGGGTGACGGCGCGTGGATCGACGTGCGAACGGGGTGGTTTTCCGGCGGGCAGGAGCGAAGCGACCCGGGGAATGGTTCCGGCGGGGAAGCCCTGTTCGACGAACTGCTGACCGAGATCCCGTGGCGGGCGGAGCGCAGGCAGATGTACGACCGGGTGTTGGCCGTCCCCCGACTCGTCAGCTTCCACGACCTCGGTTCCGAGCCTGCGCCGCACCCCATGATCGCCAAGCTGCGCGTGCGCCTGAACGACCTCTACGCCGGCGAGTTGGGTGAGCCGTTCATGTCCGCCGGCCTGTGCCTGTACCGGGACGGCGCCGACAGCGTCGCCTGGCACGGGGACACCATCGGCCGCAGCAGCACCGAGGACACCATGGTGGCGATCGTGAGCCTCGGCGCCAGAAGGGTTTTCGCGATGCGGCCGCGCGGCGGCGGGCAATCCCTGCGGCTGCCCCAGGGCCACGGCGACCTGCTGGTGATGGGTGGCTCCTGCCAGCGAACGTGGGAGCACTCGGTGCCGAAGACGTCCAGGCCGACTGGCCCCCGGATCAGCATCCAGTACCGGCCGCGCGACGTGCGCTGAGCTCAGCGGCGAACCGCGCCCACCGCGGCGGTCAACAGGTCGCGCGCCCGCTGCGTGTCGACGGGCGCCACGGGCTGATTGGGCACCACCAGCGGATTGGCCGTGACGATCACCAGGAAGCTGCCGAAGCTCGCCACGTAGTTGTACAGCTCGCCGCTGGCCGGCTTGCCGTTGACCACGGTCTGCACGACGCGATGGGTGCCCAGCGTCCGCACGCCGTCGATGGCCGGCGACTCGGCGACCTCCACGACACCGCGTGCGCCAGGACCGGCGAAGCCGACCTTCTTGCACGCGTCGCCGGGATCCGGCACCGGCACGGGCTCCGACGTCTCGACCGCGATCGCGATGAACCGGTTGCCCTCACCCTCGGCCGTGGTGGCTGCCATGTTGCCCTTCAAACCCGCCGGCACGGCCAGGCCCGCCGCGAACTTCGTGCAGTCGGGCGGCTCGAACTTCACCCCCGGCGGAAGCGTCTGCGGCGCGAGGATGCGCGGATCGATGCCCGTCGGAGCGACGGTGGTGACCTTGAAGTCCGGCCCGAAGCTCGACTTGACGTCCAGGACACCGGAGATGTCGGAATGCTCGTCGACGGCGGCCTGCCCACCACTCGAACACGCGGCCAGTGCAGCGGTGCACACGAGGGCGAACAGCGTCCTGAGCATCGCCGCCAATGTACCTTCGCTCACCCCTGCAGCGCCGAGACGGTCTTCACCAGTAGCCCGGCGGCGAAGTCGGCACCAAGGATGGGACCAGACGAGCCGGGGTCGGTCACCACCGTGACATACGCGACGTAGCCGCCGAAGTAGGCCGTGAAAGTATCTGCGTGCGAATGTGTTTCGGTTCCGCCCTCGACGACGGTGGTGGTCTCGGTGCGGGTACCCAACGTGGTCGCCGCATCGATCGACGGCGCTTCGACGGTCGTCACCGTCGCGCTGGTGCGCCCTGCGGAGAACGTCGAACTACCGCAGTCACCGATCAACGCGACGTCGGGTCCGGTGGCAGGTCCGGCCGCCGCCACCACATAAACGATCCCGCCGGGGCCAGACGCCGACCAGCCCCGCGCCGTCGCGCCGTCCACCGCCGGATCGGCAAGCACTCCGCACTGCGGCGGGTCGGCGGTCCACTGCGGACCGAAGCCCCAGAACGCCGACGGCGCCGTAGGACCGACGAGATCGGCCACCTCGTATCCGGATGGCAGGTCACCGCGAACGCGGGCGACATGGGCGAGATCGACGGCCGCCGGACGCGGTGAGCCAGCCGTCGGGCGGGGCACGTCCGACGGGCCGCAGGCCGCACACAGCGCCACCGCCACCGCCACGAAGGCCGCGAACACGCGCACGCCGTCTTGATACCACAGCTACGCTGACCTCCCCGAATACCAGCGAGAGGACACGCCCATGTGCACCCGAGTGCTGTGGAATTCCAATCAGATCGCGGTACTGGCCGGCCGCAGCATGGATTGGCCGGAATCGACTGAACCCCTCATCGTGGCGTTTCCCCGTGGTCGGCAGCGTGATGGCGGACAGCTGTTGACCGAGACGGTCGTGCCGGACAATCCGCTGCGCTGGACCAGTCGCTACGGGAGCATGGTGACGACGATCTACGGATTGGGCTCCGTCGACGGCCTGAATGAGGCCGGACTGGGCGTGCACGCGCTGTATCTGCAATCGACCGACGTGGGAACCCGCGACGCCGGGATCCCCGGCCTACACACTGGGCTGTGGGCGCAGTACCTCCTCGATCAGGCGGCGACGGTGGCGGAGGCGTTGGCTCTAATGGAGGGCATCCAGTTGGTCATGGTCGCCGCCCATGGCTTCGATGCCACGCTGCATCTCGCCATCGAGGACGAGGGCGGCGACTCGGCGATCATCGAGTTGGCGGCGGGCGCACCCGTCGTCCACCACGGACGTGAGTTCACCCTGATGACCAACGACCCAACCTACGAAGAACAGCTGGAACTGCTGGCAGCCAAGGACTTTTCACATCCGAGCCGCGAACTACCGGTACCGGGAAACGTCAATGCAATCGACCGGTTCCAGCGCGCCGCGTACTACTCGGCACTGCTGCCCGAACCAGCCGACGAGCGTCAGGCGGTGGCCGGCGTTATGGCCATCATGCGCAACGTCTCGGTGCCTTTCGGTGCGCCATACGGTGAATTCGGGGTGTACAACACGGAATACCGGACGGTGGTCGACCTCACCCACCGGAACTACTTCTTCGAGCTCACCACCAGCCCCAGCACCATCTGGGGTCGCATGGCGGCCCTGGACCTCACCGACCGTGGTGAGCCGCTGGCCGTGGACCCCTACGACACGTCCCTGACCGGCGACATCACCGATCGATTCGCCGCGCGGGCCGTCGGTTTTTGACACCCGCCCGCATTCCCGTGCAGTTTCGGTTTGCTGACCGTAGGCTCATGCTGCTTCCGACGACAGGAGAGTCCATGATTTCCCCCATGAAGGCCAGCGGTACTGCGATCGCCGTTGTCGCACTTGGCCTCGCCCTGGCAGGTTGCGGGTCGGACACCAAGTCCGCGCCGAGCACGTCGGCATCGGCATCGAGCACGTCCAGCAGCGCCAAGAGCAGCAGCGCCGCGCCGTCCAAGCCGGCCGAGGCGGGCAAGAACGAAACGATCGCCGACTACATCAAGACGGCCGGGATCACCGAAACACCGGTGCACCGTGGCGATCCCGGAACACCTACGGTTGACCTTCCTGTCCCCGCCGGCTGGGCCGACGCCGGGCCGAAGACGCCCGAATACGCCTGGGGCGCCATCTACTTCACCGATCCGGCGATGGCCAGTGACCCGCCGTCGATCGTTGCGCTGATGTCCAAGCTGACCGGTGACGTCGACCCGGCCAAGATCCTCGAGTACGCGCCCGGCGAGCTGAAGAACCTGCCCGGCTTCGACGGCGGCGACGGCGCGAAGGACGAACTCGCCGGCTTCGACGCCTACCAAATCGGCGGCAGCTACGTGAAGGACGGCGTCAAGCGGATGATCGCCCAGAAGACCGTCGTCATCCCGGGCCAGGACGCGGTCTACGTCCTGCAGCTCAACGCCGACGGTCTCGAGGAGCAGATGGGTCCGCTGATGGACGCCACGTCCGAGATCGACGAGAAGACCAAGATCACGCCATGACCGCAACGGATCCGGCGGAGCCGGCACCACCGCAGCGCGGCCTCACCCGCGACGAGCAAAACAGCGCGGCACAGGCGGAAGCCGAAGCCGGACCCACGCCATCGAAGACCCAGCAATTCCTGCATGCGATGAGTCCGCGGCTGGTGTGGTCGCAGGCCGACGGCTATCCGGTGGTGGTCAAGCAGTTCATCCAGTTCTGCCTGATCCTCATCTACCCGGCGTGGGTCTTCATGGTGCTCGTGGGCGCTGCGCTCACCCTGCTGTTCTACGTGACGATCTACCCCATCCTCTGGGTGCTCTTCTGGCCCATCCGAGCCTCGCAGAAGAAGAATCACCCCGAGGAGTACGCCGAGAGCCAGAGAAAGAAGTAGTGGGCCTGTTCAGCCGGGCGGCGGCCGCGACGGTGATCGTGTCACCCGAGACCGCCACTCCCCGGCAGACGGTGCACGCGACGGTCACCACCGACAAGCGCATCGACAAGGTCACCTCGGCGCGCCTGGACTGGGGTTACACCAACTTCTACCAATACCACTGGGCCGGCAGCAACACGAATGTTGCAGACACCGGCAGCATCTGGACGTCCGACCAGGTCGGCACCAACTACGGCGGAGACCGCGACACCAACGACTGGGTCAGCGTCATCGTCGAGGACGTGCCCATCGCAGCAGGCGAGTTCACCGGCGCCTCGTCGACGTTTCGCGTCCCGTCGTGGGCGCCGGCGTCGTCACCCGAGATCGCTCGATGGGAATGCCGGCTCACCGTCGAACGCGGCGGCCGCGACGTCGATACCCGCGGTGAATTCGCCGTGATCGTCGGGACGGCCGACGTGGAGGCGTACGTCGACCCCGTCGAGGTGGTCGCCGGTGCCGCCGAAACCGCCATCGACGTCGCGCTGTCGTCGCCGGTGTACCGCGCGGGCGAGACCATCACCGGCCAGGCCACGCTGACGCCCACGATGGACCTGCCCGACGGCGACCTCGCGGTGTCCTGGCAGCGCGAACGGGAGTCGCACCCCCTGACGCGCACGCCCAGCCCTGGCACCCAACTGGACGGCCGAATCGTGTCACTTGGCAAGCGCATTCAACTGCGCGCCGGCGTGCCCGTCGTGCTGCCGTTCGAGATCCCACTTCCGCCCGATGCTGCGCCGACGGCGACGGCCGTGCACTCGTCGCTGAACTGGTTCGTGCAGGCGCGATTGATGTACGCCGGGTTCAGCGGTCACATGCTGGAACGCGTGCGGCGTCCCATCGTGGTGGTCAACGCACCCTGACCGCGACAGCGGTGTAACGCCGCCGCGGCGCGGCGCGAATTAACTCCTGGCAGCCACTGCAGTTTGCGTGCGCTGGCCCGGGTATCGGCGCTCAAGCAGGTGGCGCTCCTGCGATGGCCCACGTCGCCTCGCAGCAATAACCACATCATCGCCCGCAGCGGCTGTGGGCATGTCCCTGAAGGGATGACCGACGAATGAGGATCTTCAAGAATTGGGCCGGACGCATGGCCAGCGCGGGTGCGGCAGCGTTGTTGCTGCCAGGACTGATCGGCATTGCGGGTGGCGCGGCGCCTGCTGAGGCGTATTCGCGCCCAGGGCTTCCCGTCGAAACGCTGATGGTGCCGTCCGCGGCGATGGGCCGCGACATTCCGGTGAAGTTCCAAGGCGGCGGCGCGCACGCGGTGTACCTGCTCGACGGCCTGCGCGCACGCGACGACAACAGCGGGTGGGACATCGAGACCGCGGCGTTCGAAAACTACTTCGAGTCCGGCCTTTCGGTGGTCATGCCGGTCGGTGGCATGTCGAGTTTCTACACGAACTGGCAGGGTCCGGCGGTCGGCAACGGCGGAACGTACAACTACCAGTGGGAGACGTTCCTGACCTCCGAACTGCCCGCCTACCTGTCGGCGAACAAGGGCGTCTCGCCCAGCGGCAACGCCGTCGTCGGACTCTCGATGGCGGGTAGCGCCTCGCTGATCCTCGCCGCCTACCACCCCGGTCAGTTCAGTTATGCCGGGTCGTTGTCGGGCTTCCTGAATCTCTCGGACGGCATCTGGCCGACGCTGGTCGGAGTCGCCATGCGTGACGCAGGCGGCTTCGACGCAGGCGCGATGTGGGGACCCGGCGGCGGCCCAGCGTGGCAGCGCAACGATCCGACGGTCAACGTCGGCAGGCTGGTCGCCAACGGCACCCGGATCTGGGTGTACTGCGGCAACGGCACGCCGAACGAACTGGGCGGCGGCGATCTGCCCGCGACAGTCCTCGAAGGCCTCACGCTGGGTAGCAACAGGGCCTTCCAGTCCCGGTATCAGGCGGCGGGCGGCTCCAACGCCACGTTCAACTTCCCGGCCAACGGCACCCACAGCTGGGGGTACTGGGGCGCGCAGCTCAACGCCATGAAGCCCGACATCCAGCGGACGCTGGGCTGACCGCCCGGCGGCCCGCGTCAGGCCCGCGAGATCGCCGAAGCCTCGGCGACCTGCTCGGCCGTCGGCCGCACGCCGGTGTAACGCTCGAATTGCTCGGCGGCCTGCAGCGCGATGACCTCGGCCCCGCTGATGACGTCGACGCCCGCGGCGCGCGCCGAGGTGATCAACGGCGTCTCCGACGGCAGCGCGACTACGTCGAACACCGTGCGCGCGCGGGCGATCGTGCTGTCGTCGAAGGGTTTCTCGGTCGCTTCCGGCGCGCCCGCCATCCCGAGCGGCGTGACGTTGACGATCACCGCGGCCGACCGGGAGCCGACCTCGGCTGCGTAGTCGTAGCCGAGCCGCCTGGCGAGTGCCCGGCCGGCCTCCTCGTTCCGAGCGACGACGGTCCCGGACTGGAACCCGTGGTCGCGGAACGCCGCACCGACCGCGCTGGCCATGCCCCCGCTGCCACGGATCAGTACCGTCTCCGCGGGGTCGAGGCCGTGTTCGTCGATGAGCCGCTGCACCGCAAGGTAGTCGGTGTTCGACGCGGTGAGGTGACCGTCGTCGTTGACGATGGTGTTCACCGAGTGGATGGCCCGCGCCGAGTCCTCGACGTCGTCGACGAGCGCGATGACGTCCTCCTTGAACGGCATGGACACCGAGCAACCGCGGATGCCGAGGGCACGGACGCCCCCGATGGCCGCCGCGATGTCGGTGGTGGTGAACGCCTTGTAGATGAAGTCGAGCCCGAGCACGTCGTAGAGGTGGTTGTGGAACCGGGTGCCGATGTTCGACGGCCTGGCCGCCAATGAGATGCACAGCAGGGTGTCCTTGCTCAGCGGCGGGCGACGGCCCGCCATCAGCCGACCGCCCTGATGGCTTGGCGCGCAACGGAACTGATCTGGCGGTACACCTTCGGCGGGATCGAGAGGGCGCGCAGCGTTGGCACGTCGATGACGGTGGTCACCACGCCCTGCTCGTCGCGGTGCCACTCGGCGCCGTACTTGTCGAGAATCCGTCGCATCGGGTAATTCTCCGTCAAGACCCGCGCGGTGAACCGCTTCACGCCGTCACCGCGCGCCGCGACGGCCAATGCGTCCATGAGGAACTTGCCGATGCCGCGGCCCTGGTAGTCGTCGGCGACGATGAACGCCACTTCGGCGACTGTCGGATCCGCCACGTCGCGGACGAAGCGCGCGTCGGCGATCACCGGCCCGTCAATCCCGTCGGTCAGCACCCACACGAAGTGATCGACGTAGTCGACTTCGAACAGGTAGGTCATCAGTGACGCGGTCGGCATGCGGGTGGTCTGGAACCGGCGATACAACGTCTCGCCGGAGAACAGCGCCGAACCGTCAACCGTGCGTTCCTTGTCGCCGGGTAGCACGGGGCGCAGGTACAACCGCGTGCCGTCGCGCAGCCGCACCGGAATTGGTTCGAGATAGGTCGCCAGGCGCTGCCGCGCCGTACGCACCAGCTTGTCCAGCAGGCGCGGAACTTCGAGCATCGCCGCGAAGGCCTCGCGCCCGCCGACCCAGCCGGTCAGCGTCTCCGTAGCGGTGACGGTGGCGTTGCGTGGCGTATCGCGCAGCAGCGCGATCTCGCCGACGATCAACCCCGGTCCCACTTCGACGACGCTGGTGTTCCCGCCTGCCCCAACGTGTTCGACCTCGGCACGGCCCGACCCGATCAACAGGAAGGACACGGCGGGCTCACCCTGGCGCAGGAGAACCTGGCCCGGCGCTGCCGTCAGCTTTCGGAGGTGAGCCGCAAGCGGACCCAACGAATCGATGGGACACCCTGCGAAGAACTCCAGGGCAGCCAATTCGTCGGCGCCAACGGCAGTGGATCCCACCACGCCCCGAGGCTACGGCGTTGCGCCGGTGCCAGGCAATCGCCCAAGGTCAGCCGGGAAGTCCCTGCTCCTCCTTCGGCAGAGGTGCCGGGCCCTTGATGCTGGGCTCCGCGACGGGAATCGGCGCTTCCGTGACCGCTGTGGTGGCCGTGACGGTGACGCCGGTGCTCATCTCGGACCCGGCGGCCTCGTCGGATCCCGACGGCCCCTGCATGATCGCAACCCCAAGGGCCGCGGCGGTGATGGCAGCACCCGCACCGATCACTGCCAGCGGTTTGATTTCCTTCACATTCACGAGTCGAATCTCCTTTACGTCCGCTAACTCCCCCTGAGGTAGCAGCGCAGTTCGGAGCTCGTCTATTCCTCGTCCGGGGTGGCGAATGTCATTGTTGCGGTGGCCGACACGCGGGTATTCGCTACGCCCGGCCGGGCAGCGCGACGGTGTCCTCGTCGTCGCGCGGTGTGCGTCGGGGTTGCGGCTTCAGGAAGTGGTTGTCGCCGCGTGGGTAGACGACCTGCGGCCACCAGAACCACCTGCCCAGCAACGTCGCGATCGACGGCATCAGCAGCGAGCGCACGATGAAGGTGTCGACCAGTAGTCCGATGGCGATGGTGGAACCCATCTGGGCAAGCACGATCAGCTTGCTGCCCATCATCCCTGCCATGGTGGCCGCGAACACGAGACCGGCGGACGTCACCACACCGCCGGTACCGGCCATGGAGCGGATGATTCCCGTCTTCAATCCGGCGTGGATTTCGTCCTTGAAGCGCGACACCAACAGCAGGTTGTAGTCGGATCCCACTGCCAACAGGATGATGACCGACATCAGCATGACCAGCCACTGCACCTGGATGCCGAACAGGTCCTGCCAGATCAGCACCGAGATGCCAAAGGACGCCGCGATGGAGCTGGCGGCCGTGCCCACGATGACGAGTGCGGCCACCGCACTGCGGGTCAGGATGAGCATGATCATGAAGATCAAGGTCAACGACGACACCACCGCGATCATCAGGTCGTAGCGGGCGCCGTCGGACATGTCCTTGTACGTTGCCGCGACCCCACCCAGATAGACCTTGGCGTCCGAGAGCGACGTCATCTTCAACGCCTCTTGCGCGGCCTTGCGTTCGGAGTCGACGCGGGCGATGCCGTCCACCGTCGCGGGGTCGCTCTGATGTGTGATGAACATGCGCGCGGACTTGCCGTCCGGCGAAAGGAACATGTCGAGACCGCGTTTGAAGTCGGGGTTGGCGAAGGCCTCCGGTGGCAGATAGAACAGGTCGTCGTTCTTCGCCTGATCGAAGCTCTGCCCCATCGCCAGGGCGGTGTCGTTACTGGCCTCCATCTGATCGAGCAAGGCCTTCTGCGAGTTGTACGACGCCAGCGACAGGTCCCTGCTCGCCTTCGTCGACGCAATCGTCTGCGGCAGGAGCGCGGTCAACTGCGGAGCGAGGGCCGCCAGCTGGTCGGTGTTGCCCTGCACGGCTCCCGTCTGGTCGGTGAGCTGATCGATACCGTCGAGGGAGTCGAAGAGCGCACGCATCGCAGAGCACATCGGGATGTCGAAACAGTGTGGCTCCCAATAGAAGTAGCTACGCAGGGGCCGGAACTGGTCGTCGAAGTCGGCGATGTGGTCCCGTAGTTCTTCGGTGGTCGCCAGAAGCTCCCGTGACTTGGCGGCTGAATCCTGCGTGAGTTTCGTTTGTTGGAGGGAGAGTTGATACTGCCTCTCCATGATGTCGATCGAGACGTTCGTCGCGTCGATCATCTTCAGCTGGTTGGCCAACTGTTCGCGCTGGAACGGCAGGTTCATGTTGCTCGTCTGTCCCTGAACACTCGTCTGGAACGGAATCGAGCTGTGCTGAATCGGAATTCCCAACGGGCGCGTGATGTTCTGCACCATCGCGATGCCGTCGGTGTGCATGACGTTTCGGGCCACCGCGTTGAGGACCAGCATGTCGGCGGGATTGCGCATGTCGTGATCGGCATTGACCATCAGGATGTCGGGGTTCATCCGGGCCTGCGAGAAGTGCCGGTCGGCGGCGGCGAAGCCGATGTTGGTCGGGGCGTCCGCCGGCATGTAGTAGCGGTCGTTGTAGGCGGGCTTGTATCCCGGGATGGCCACGATGCCGATCAGCACGATGAACAAGCTGGCCACCAGAATTGGGCCTGGCCAACGGACCACCGCGGTACCGACCCGTCGCCAAAACCTGCTCTGCGGAGGACGTTTCGATTCGTAGAGCCCCACCCGGCTGCCCAGGAACAGGATGGCAGGCCCCAGCGTGACGGCGATCGCCACGACCACGATCATCCCGATCGCGACTGGCGCGCCCATGGTGCTGAAGTAGGGCAGTCGCGCGAAGCTCAGGCAGTACGTCGCCCCGGCGATGGTCAGGCCCGAGCCGACGATGACCGGAGCTACTGACCGAAATGTGGTGTAGTACGCGGCATCCCGGTCTTCGCCCATGCCGCGCGCCTCACGGTAGCGACCGAAGACGAAGATGCCGTAGTCGGTGGCCGCCGCGATCGCCAGCATCGTCAGGATGTTGCCCGCGAACGTCGTCAGGCCGAAGGCGCCGTGGCTGGCGAGCACCGACACCACTCCGCGCGCAGTCAGCAATCCGAGGAAGGTCAGGAAGAGCTGAATCAGCGTCGTGACGATCGAGCGGTAGACGATCAGCAACATGCCCGCGATCCCGACGAGGGTGAGCAGCGTGATCTGAGCGAGGCTGGCATTGCCGATGACGTGCAGGTCGTCGGTGAGCGCGGCGGGGCCTGCGACGTAGGCCTGCACGCCCGGTGGAGCCTTGGTGTCCGCGATGACCTCGCGTACGGCCTGAACGCCTTCGTTGGCCAACGTCTGGCCCTGCTCGCCCGCGAGGTTGAGCATGACGTAGGAGGCCTTGCGGTCGGCGCTCTGCGCCCCTGCCGCGGTAAGCGTGTCGCCCCAGAAGTCCTGGATGTGCTGGATGTGCTTTGGGTCTTGGCGAAGCTTCTGGATGATCTCGTCGTAGTAGCGGTGGGCGTCCGGCCCGAGGGGCTGCTGGCCCTCGACGACGATCATCACCGTGCTGTTGGAATTGAATTCCTTGAAGTTGCCGCCCATCAACTTCATCGCCTGCATCGACGGCGCGTCCTCGGGAGCCATCGGCGCCGAATGCTGCTCGCCGACCACCTCGAGCTGCGGAGCGATCACGTTCACCAACACGGCGAACAGGATCCAGAACAAGATGATCGGCAGCGCCAGGATGCGCAGAGCGTGGGCGAAGACCGGTCTCTTCTGGTGCGCGGTAGCGGTGTCGGTCATGCGGACTTCACCAGGCAGTAGGTCTGGGCGTTGATCCCACTGGCGGACTGCTCCTCACGAATGGTTCCGTTCACGGTGACGCGGCATCCAATCTGGTCGCCATCGGTCTGTGCCATGAGATTGGCGCTGACGGTCGGCAACGTCGTTGACAAGGTGACCGACCACGGCAGGGCCACGTCGATCGAGTGCACGTTCGCATCGGGGTCGAAGTAACTGATCCGGGCACTGCTGCCGGGCGATCCGTAGACGTCGTAGACCATCACCTTTGGGTTGAACTGGACGATCTCGATACCGGCACCGGCGTTCGCGTTGAGGTCCGCAGACGCGAACTGCTTATGCAAACGGGTGACGACGAGCGCCGAGATGGAAAGCACGACGATGAGTACCAACGGGATCCAGATCTTCTTCAGCGCGCGACCCAACGGAAGGGCCTTCACCCCAAGGCCTTTCGCTCGTCGTGCGCCAGTGGACAGTTCCGTGGATCGTCGGCGTTGGTTGCCAGTTGACTCAGCACCGGAGAGGCCACCCGGGCGCTGAGCCACAGCTGGCACTGCTCCTCCGCAGTCAACGTGGCCAACAACGCCGCCAGCCGCTCTCTCCGCTTTCGCTTCTTGTCGTCGAGTAGTGCCTGACCGTGTCCTGTGATGCCGATGAGGGCAGCGCGCCCGTCGTCGGGATCGGCGAGGCGGGTCACCAGGTCCTGACGCTCCAGCCGCTGGATCAGTTGAGTCATCGACGGTTGGCTGACGCCTTCCTTGGCGGCGAGGGCGGTAAGTCGAATCGGCCCTTCCCGGCAGACCCGATTCAGTACGAACGCAGCCGATGCGCTCAATTCCGCGCGGTCGGACAGGAATCGGGCCGTCAGGTCCATTGCCTGGTCGAGAAGCTCACCGACGCAGTCCTTGGCATCTTCATCGGTCAGCCGCTTTCCCATTCGATATCTATATCACGCAGCCTATATAGCAGCAATCGGGACCGAACCCAGCGCCAACCGGCGACGCTCCCGAAGTACGGTCAGTGGCCCGAAGCCACCTGTTTCCCATGCTCATTCCCGTCCAAACCGGGCAGAGAAGCGCGCATCGACCCGTGTCGTCCGGATGCATCGATGATTGGTGAACCACCAACTACATAGAACGGGCTATGCAGTACGCGATCACGGGTACGCGACGAAGTCCATGGGAGGACCGTTCAATTCGGCTACCTCGCGGTCTGCGACCGTGGTCGCGATGGCGGTTCCGTCCCGAACCACGGCGTAGATGCACACCTCGTCGTTGACAGCGAAAGCCGTACCGGCACTGCCGATTCGGTTTCCTCGGTCAGTGATCGTTGCGGTGTCCGCGTTGATCAGGTAAGTGCGGGCGAACCCGTTGGGACTGCGTGCCGTCACCCGGTCCGCGGAGACCGCCACCAAGGTGCCCTGCTGGCTGACGGATTGAGCCACCGGCGCCGGTTCGGGGGCGTGCTGGCGATAGGGACCGGACGCGCCGACGAAGAACACCACCGCCGCGGATGCGACAGCGGCGAACATCACCGTTGCAGTGACCGCGGCAAAGATGCGGTTGAACCGGCCGTCGTCCAGATCCGGCCGCCGATGCTTGGAGCCCATGCCCTGGGTCTCGCTTTCCGCAGTCACCGCTGTCTTGGCGTCGCTGCCGGTGACCACTGTCTTCCGATGCGCTAGAGGTACCCCTCGTTCAACGCCCAGAAACGCGCATCCATACCGGGACGATCACCCAGAATGACGCAAAGGCCGCAAGCGCCGTCGCGCCGGCGATCACACCGGCCGTCTTTCCGGACACGGCGTCGAAGATGACGACCGTCGTCGCCACCATCGCCAGGCCCAACAACAGCAAGCCGGAGTACGCCATCCGGTGTGCGGCGGAGACCAGCGACTTGAGTCGGTGCTGCCGGAACAACACGCGGTGCATCCCGACCGGGGCGATCAGCAGCACCGTCGACGACACCGCGAGCGCAACGGCGGTGAGGTACACGAGCCGGATGTCGTGGTCGAGCGCCTCGAATCGCTGCTGAAACGGCAGGGTCAGGAGGAAGCCGGTCAGCAGTTGCACGCCGGTCTGCACCACCCGCAGTTCCTGCAACAGGCTGGACCAATTGCGGTCCAGCCGTTCGGTTTGGGTTTCCCGCCGAGCCGACTGATCCCACTTTGCGTCGTCCTCTGGCCGGTCGACGTCCACCTCGTGATCATCCCATCTCGAAGCCCCACTCACGGCGGTCATCGCTGATTCTCCGGGCGTATCGGGCACCGTCGTCACCCGCTGATTCGCGGGCACGGAAAGCGGGTCCGCGGAATCGGTCGCCTCATTCACCGCTGCCGTCCGACCACCACCGGATCGGGCCTCGGACGACCCGGTTGACCAGCGATTATTACGACAATTCAACACTCATTGTTCACCCGCCGATTTCGTACTACCCTTTGCTCAGGTTGAGTTAACAGCCGAAGGAGACGTCATCGACGCCCGGGGCTGCCGCTCCGAGCGACGGCTTTCAGCCAACAGAGCCCATCATCCTGACGTGAGCCTCAGTACGAGTACTTCGACTGACGGAGTTTCACCATGTCAATGGCCCCTACGAGACCCCATAAACCGCCGGCCCATGCCTCACGGGAACGGGTCCACTTCAGCAGCTGCCCCATCAGCGCGTCGACGTTGGTAGTGACGGCTGAAGGCGAGATCGACGCGAGCAATGCCCGCGGCCTCGCCGACTACGTCGAGAGCGTTCTCGACTCCTCCACCAGGCTGATCGTCGACCTACGCGGCCTGCACTTCTTTGGGACCCAAGGGTTTTCGACGCTTCACACGGTGAACGTCACCTGTTCACGCCGCGGCGTGACCTGGTGCGCGATCCCGGGTCCGGAGGTGGAAAGGCTGTTGCGGATCTGCGACCCTGGCGGCGGCCTTCCCGTTGAACCCACGCTGGAGAAGGCGGTCGCGTCCGTGGTGCGGGGCCCGCGGAGTCACTTGCGGATGCTGCCGCCCACGTAGGAACTCAACTCGTTGGCGGCTCCGCGTGCGCCTGCGGATGCTCGGCGAGCCAACGCGCTTCCTTCCGGCGCACCCGCATGTGGACCAGGTACACCCATCCACCGCCCACCGCTGCGGCGACGACCGCCACCACTGCGGCGGTCACGCCGACCGACGAGTGGCCGGATGCGAACGTGGCGAGCGAGACCACCATCGCCACGACGGCTATGGCCAGCAGGATCAGGCCGGGAGCGTTGACGCCGTTCTTCATCGTCTCGCCCGCGTGCTGACGCGTCGTTCGGGCGTGATCAACGGGGTCTTTGGAGGTGTCTCCCATCGCACCGCTCCTTTCGATCGAGCCGATCACTGACCGGCATGCCCACGGTCACGGATCGGCTACCCGGCGAAAGGTGGGCGGAAACTGCGGGCCCGTGATCGTTGACATGGCTCTTGCAGCCGGTTGGACGGGCCGGAATCGGGGTAACGCTGCACGACGACCTGAAGCGGCAGACGTAGAGAGGGAGATGCCCGAATGACTGGTCCCGAACACGGAAAGACCGAGGCGGACGTCGACGACGATCCGCACATCGCCCGCTCGCGCGCCGATGCCGAAGAGGACGGCTCATACGTGGGCCGCACAACTTCCGACGACGACTTCGACGCCGGAGAGACCGGAGCGGAGGCCCGCGGGCGGCACCGCCGCTAGCCGGCCGAGAACCGGCCGACGATGGCCTTGCAGAATGCGGGCAGATCGTCGGGCGACCGGCTGGAGATGAGGTTGCCGTCGACGGCGACCTCCTCGTCGACCGGATGCGCGCCCGCATTGCGTAGGTCGGTACGAAGGCTCGGATACGAGGTCAACGTCCGTCCCTTGACCACGCCGGCCTCGACGAGCGTCCACGGCCCGTGGCAGATCACGCCTACCGGCTTGCCCGACTCGACGAAGTCATGCACGAACGCGATCGCCGACCGGTCGAGGCGCAACTTGTCCGCATTGACGGTGCCGCCGGGTATCACCAGGCCGTCGAATTCGTCGACGGCGGCGTCGCCGACCTGCCGGTCGACGCGGAATTCGCCCGCGGGCTCGAGATCGTGGTCACGCGCGTCGATCGACCCCGTCTCGAGCGACAGCAATTCGGTGTCGCCGCCGGCCTGCTGTATGGCTGCCATCGGCTCCTCGAGTTCACGGCGTTCGACTCCGTTGGTAGCCAGAATCGCGATCCGCTTGCCTTCCAATACGTTGCTCATGACGTTCGCATTTCCCCGCCCAAATCCCGCCAAACATCGCGCCGGTTACCCCGTCCACCTGTCGGGTATGCCGTACCCAGTCAGCATCGATTCGGGAGGTGGCCGCCATGTCCGCAGCAGACGTTGAACACGAAGAGCGCGAGCAGTCCGCCGTCCGAGAGGCCGCGCCCGGAGGAAGGCACGCCGTCGTCAACTGGGTCCTGGCGCTCCTGACCATTCCCGGCGCCATCGCCGTCGTCGCGTACTCCTACCTACAGGTGATGAGCACGGCCGCATGCGTCGAACGGGCGTGCCGGCTGGGACCGGGTGAGTTCGTATTCGGCCTGATCATGTACGGCACACCCGTGGTCGCCGTCGTCGCGATCGTGCTGTCGTTCTTCACCGCTCGCCGTCCTCGCGGGTTCGTCGTGCCCGCCCTCGCGTGGGCATGGCTGGTGATCGCTGCGGTGATTCTCGCTTTGACGTTCGACACGTAGCCGACACTCCAGCAATGGCCCCCGCACCCGCAGTCCTGTTCGACATCGACGGCACCCTGGTGGATTCGAACTATCTTCATGTCCACGCGTGGCAACGCGCCTTCACCGAAGTGGGACTGGAGATCCAATCGTGGCGCATCCACCGCTGCATCGGCATGGATGGGTCGTCGCTGGTGGCCGAACTGGCGTCAGACCAAATCGACGACCCCGAGCGGGTGAAGGATCTGCATTCCAGCTTCTACGCCGAGACGACGGGCCTGCTGCGACCCCTTCCCGGAGCGCGCGAACTCCTCGACGCCGTCGCCGACCTCGGCCTGCAGGTCGTGCTGGCGACGTCGGCGCCTGAGGACGAATTGGCGATCCTGCGCAAGGTTCTCGACCGGGACGACATTGTTTCCGCGCTGACCTCGTCGGCCGACGTCGACTCCGCGAAGCCCGATCCCGACATTGTGCGCGTCGCGCTCGACCGTGCCGGGGTGGGCCCGGAGCGGGCCGTGTTCGTCGGCGACACCGTGTGGGATGTGGAGGCCGCGGCCCGTGCAGGCGTGGAGTGCCTCTGCCTGCGCAGCGGCGGCATCTCGCAGGCCGAACTCGAGTATGCAGGCGCCACCGCGGTATTCGACGATCCGCGCAGCCTCGTCGAGCATCTCGGCGACACCCGAATCGACAGGTTGGCCATGTCCAAGACATGACGAGGACCTGACGGGGTTTTCGTCAGGCGGCGTCGACCGTTGCCGTGCCACTGGCGATTCCGGCGCGCCGCAGCGCAGCCACCACCAGCACGCGCAACCACCTGCCGACGTCGAACTGCTTGCCAGGAAGCGTGCGTGCGACCATCCGAAGGTTGACGGTGTCCACGCCGATGCTCTCGACGCCCATCAACGACGGCTCGTCGAGTAGCAGCTCCGCAAGCCCCTCGTCCTTCATCGCGTTGGCCGAGACGCCGCGGAGAACGTCGTTGATCCGGTTCAGGTCCGCGGATGCAGGCACAGGGATGTCGACGACGGCGCGTGCCCAATCCTTGGACAGATTCAGCGATTTCACGATCTGCCCGTTGGGCACCGTGAAGACTTCACCGTCACTGTTACGAAGCTTGGTGACGCGCAACGTGACGTCCTCGACGGTTCCTCTCGCATCGTTGGCCGAGCCGGTGATCGTGAGCTGGACCAGATCACCGAAGCCGTACTGCTTTTCGGTGATGATGAAGAACCCGCTCAACAGGTCCTGAACGATGCGCTGAGCACCGAAACCAAGGGCGGCGCCCAACACTGCGGCGGGCGCCACCAGTGAGCCCACGGGGAGTCCCAGCGTATTGATGATGTCGACTGCGACCACGACGTAGAGAAGCGCGACCAACACCGAGGAGATGACCGACGCAACGGCCTTGCGGTGCTTGACGGTTTCGGATCGAACGGTGGCGCCGACCTCGACGTCGTCGTCGAGGCGGCTGCTGATCTTCCCGGCGATCCAGCGGATCACCCGGGTGGCGAGCACCGTGCCGATCACCACGAGCACGAGGTGTAGCCCGCTGGTGGCGATCCAGTGCCCGAACGGCGACGCGAAGAACGCGTTCCAGGTGTCGTGCACCCGCGCTCCCTTCACTTCGAGGCTCTGGTCTCCATGGTCCAGCCGCATGCCTTCCCGACACCTGCGGATGCCAAACGTGATCGACCGCACCGATCGACGCGGCGGCCTCGTGTGCGCGCCGTCGAATCAGCCCTTGGCAACGCGCTGTATGAGCGTTCGGGTGCCTTTGTCCAGGATCGCCTGCCTCTCATCGGCGTCTCGGCAACGTGCGGCTCGCTTGACCGCGGTGGCGATGGTGAGGTTGCTCTCATATCCGGTGACGACGCGCGGATCGACGTACGACCCGCGGGCGACGGCGGGGGTATTGCCGAGAGCCTCCGACACCTCCTTCATCACCGCCGACTCCACCCGTTTGATCACGGCCTTCGACACCGGCGGGTCCGCGTCGACGAAGGCCTCGGCAGCCAAAACGGTGCCATGCCAGGTGCGTAGGTCCTTGACGCTGTACTCGTCGCCCATCAACTCCTTGAAACGTGCGTTGAGATCTTCGGCGTGGATGTCCACCCATCCGCTGACGTCCCGGCAGACCAGAAATCTGTCGGTCCGATCAGGTCTGCGCAGCAGTGAGCGGACCGCCTTGACCACCTCGGGGTCTTGCACTTCCAGCGTCCTGCGGACTCCGCTCTTGGCGGGATAGTCGAACGCGACCGTCCCGTTGCGCAGCGTGACGTGTTCGCACAACAACGTCGCGAGCCCATGGGAGTCGTTCTCCTCGGCGTACTGCTCGCCGCCTGCGCGAAAGTAGCCGAGGTCCACCAGATGCAGTGCGAGCGCCAGTATCCGGTCCCGCTCGAGACCGCGACCGCGCAGATCCGCTGCCACTCGGGCGCGCCATTCGGGCAGCCGCTTCGACATCTCCAGCACGCGGTCGAACTTCTCCTCGGCCCGCTCCTCCTGCCACCGCTGGTGATAGAGGTACTGGCGACGGCCCGCGACGTCGGTGCCGACGGCCTGAATGTGCCCGTTGGCGTGCGGGCAGATCCACACGTTCTTCCACGCGGGCGGGATCACCAGCTCCTTGATGCGTTGCAGCGCGGCCGGGTCGTCGAGCGGCTTGCCGTCTGGCGCATGGTACGAGAACCCCTTGCCCCGGCGCTTTCGCGTGATGCCGGGGCCGGAGAGTTCACTACGGCGCAGTCGCATGGGCGAGTAATACCCATGAAACGTCAACTGTCACAGGCATTTCTCCGCGGGCAGTATCTCCGCATCCATGTTGCGCTGCATCATCTTCAGCGCCGCATCGCCCAATTCGGGGATGATGTGCGCCACGGCGTCCTGCGGTACGACGACGTCGAGGTGCCGGATGTAGCCGTCCAGGGCGCTGTAGAGGATGCACTGTTCGGTGACCTGACCGGCCAACACGATGCGCGTGGCGTCCAGCTGAGTCAGCAGGTACCCCAGTGTCGTGGCGTAGAAGGCGCTGTGGCGGACCTTCGTCAGGAACGGCAGGTCGGCGTCGGGCACGATCGGCTCGACGAGTTCGGGCCTGGCGCCGTTCAGAGCGGCTTGCACCACTTCGGCGCGGCCGGCGCTGAAGTCACCACGATTGTCATTGATGTAGATCAGTTCGACGTCGTCCCGCTCGCGAGCCTCGGCGATCAACTGCGCCATCGGGTCGATCACCTTCGCCACGTTGGCGGCGAGCGCGTCGGCGTCGGGATGGTCGTAGGTGTTCAGCATGTCGATCACCAGTACGGCAGTGGTAGTCACCCGTCAGGGATACCCGCCACCGGTCGGCCAAACTACGTCGCCGATCGACGGGTTAGACGTGCCGCAACACCGGCTGGGAGCCCGAGACGCCGGTCCTCGCGATGAAGTCGTCGATGAGGTCGACCACCTCGATGGGCGCCTCGACGTGTGCGAAGTGTCCGACGTCGGGTAGCACCTCGACCCGGCAGTCCGGCCTGGCCTCCAGCGCGGAGTAGGCGTGGTCGACCGGGATGATGGTGTCCTGCTCGCCCCAGA
This sequence comes from Mycobacterium sp. URHB0044, assembly GCF_000620625.1. GTDB lineage: Bacteria > Actinomycetota > Actinomycetes > Mycobacteriales > Mycobacteriaceae > Mycobacterium. Next base: position 376,971 of record NZ_JIAW01000006.1, read on the forward strand.
TGGCCAGGGTCGGCAGATCGGCTCGCAGATTCAACCGGTTCAGTGCGCTCACCGATTGACCGCGGTAGTCGACGACGGAACGCAGGGTCCGCAGGAATGCCGCCCGGGTCTCCGCGTCGGCGAACGACGAGTACGCGTTCCAGATCTCCGCGCCGCGCGGCGAACGCAGACCCAGCGAACTCAGCCAGCCCCGCACCGAGTTGCCCGCGCGAAGCACCGGCGACGGTGCGATGACCGGCATGATCAGTTCGGCGCCGGGCGCGGCCAGTAGCCGCAGAATCCAGCCGACGTCGGGCCCGAGCCCCCCGCTGCTGATCAGGATCAGCCTGCGGCAGTAGTCGGGATGCTGGTACAGGAACTGCATGGCGATCCCACCCCCGAGGGAGTGGCCGACGACCGTGGCGGATTCGACGCCCAGTTCGTCGAGCAGATCGCGCAGCCCGACGGCGAATGCGCCCAACGAATAATCGGTGCGCGGCTTGGACGACCGTCCGTGTCCCAGCAGGTCGGGGGCGATCACCCGGTACTTCTTGGCGAGATGAGGCATGACCGCACGCCACGTCTCCGAGCTTCCCGCCATGCCGTGGATCAGCAGCAGCGCCTCGCCCTCGCCCTCGTCGCGGACCGCGAACTGCTCGCCGTGAATGTCGATGAACTTGGGTTCTGTCATTGCAGCCTCCCTATCCCCTTGCCCCGAGACTACCGGCGGGTAACTTTCCGAGTCCACATTTGCCCTGGAACGCATGCGCCCGGTGTGAGGTGGGTAACGTCACCATCATGAAGTTGATCTCGCCGACAGACTCGATGTTCCTGATCGGCGAATCACGCGAGCACCCGATGCACGTCGCGGGGTTGCAGCTGTTCGAGCCCCCGAGCGACGCCGGTCCCGACTTCGTCCGCGACCTCTACGAGGCGATGATCAAGCACGACCACTTCCAGCCGACGTTCCGCAAGCATCCAGCGATCCTCTTCGGTGGCATCAGCAACCTGGCCTGGACGTTCGACGACGACGTCGACCTCGACTACCACGTGCGCCGGTCGGCGCTGCCGCGCCCCGGCCGGGTGCGGGACCTCCTGGAGTTGACGTCGCGGTTGCACGGCACGCTGCTCGACCGGCACCGGCCGCTGTGGGAAACCCACTTCATCGAAGGCCTGCAGGACGGGCGGTTCGCCGTCTACGCCAAGTTCCACCACGCCCTGATCGACGGCGTCTCCGCGCAGCGGCTCACGATGCGATCGATGACGCCGAACCCCGACGACCGCGAGATGCGGGTGCCGTGGACGCTCGGGCCGATGGCGGGAAGCAAGGAGCCGGCCCACTCGCGGTCGACCGTGCGGACGGTCATCGATGCCGCGGGAACCCTTGCGGCACTGGGGCCCTCGGCCCTCACCGTGGCCCGCGCCGCGTTGCTCGAGCAGCAGTTGACCCTGCCGTTCCGGGCACCGAAGACGATGTTCAACGTGCCCATCGGCGGCGCACGGCGCGCGGCCGCGCAGTCCTGGCCACTCGCCCGCATCAAGGGCGTGAAGAACGCCACCGGAGCGACCGTCAACGACGTAGTGCTTGCGATGTGCGCGGGCGCGCTACGCGCCTACCTCAGCGAGCAGGAGGCGCTGCCCGATACTCCGTTGGTCGCCATGGTTCCCGTCAGCCTGCGCACTGCGGACGATCAGGACGCCGGCGGAAACATGGTCGGTACGATCCTCTGCAATCTGGCCACCGACCTCGAGGATCCCGCGAAGCGGCTCGATGCGATCAGCACGTCGATGCGCGAGAACAAGAAGGTGTTCAGCCAACTCCCGCGCACGCAGGCCCTGGCATTGTCGGCGTTCCTGAGCTCCGGCGTCGCGTTCGGCCTCGTTCCCGGCCTGGTCGGATCGACCCCACCGCCGTTCAACATCGTCATCTCGAACGTGCCCGGCGCGCGAGAACCGATGTACTGGAACGGTGCCCGCCTCGACGGCAACTACCCGCTGTCGATCGCACTGGACGGCCAAGCGCTCAACATCACGCTGACGAACAACGCCGACAACCTCGACTTCGGACTCGTCGGCTGTCGGCGCAGCGTGCCCCACCTGCAGCGGCTGCTCGGGCATCTCGAGGATTCACTTGCCGACCTGGAACGCGCTTGCGGGATCTGAATTCCCTTGGGCCGGAGCGTCAGTACTTGCCGAAGGCCAGCACGACGTTGTATCCGCCGAACGCGAACGTGCTGCTCAACGCGTAGCGATAATCGGCCTTCCTGGCCTGTCCGCTGACCACGTCGAGATCGATCCGCTCGTCGAGTTCCTTGAGGTTGAGCGTCGGGGGCACGATGCCGTCCCGCAAAGCCAGCACCGTCAGCACGGCCTCGATGGCGCCCGCAGATCCAAAGGTGTTGCCCAACGCGGCCTTCGGTGCATACACCGCAGGCCCATGGCTGCCGAACGCCTTCTGCAGCGCGGTCGCCTCGACGAGGTCGCCGTCGACGGTGCCTGCGGCGTGGGCGTTCACGTGGTCGATGTCGTCGGGCGCCAGGCCGGCGAGCTCCATGGTTCGCAGCAGCGCGTGGGTCTCTTGTTCGGCGTCCGGGTCGGAGAACAACATGTCGTAGCCATCGGACGTCGTTGCTGCGCCGAGCACGCGGGCCAGGATGTGCGCACCCCGCGCCTTTGCGTGGGCTTCCGTCTCCATGATCATCAGCGCGCCGCCCTCGCCGAGCACCATGCCGGTTCGGTTCCGGTCGAAGGGGCGGCACGCGCCGATCGGATCGTCGTTGTCGGTGGACAGGACGCCTTCGGTCTGGGCGTACGACGCGATGGGCACGGCTTCGATGTGGGACTCCACGCCACCGCAGATCACGATGTCGGCGTCACCGAAGATGATCTGCCGCCACGCCTCTGCGACGGCGCTTGCTCCGGAAGCATGCGCCATCATCGGCGCCGAGACGCCACCACGCGCGCCACGGTCCAGTCCCACCGCGGCCGCAGGCCCGTTGGGCATGAACATCTGGACGAACAGCGGGGATACCGCCCGCAGACCACGTTGGCGCATGTCGTCGTAGGCGAAGATGATCTCTTCGGTGCTGCCCAGCCCGGTGCCGATCGACACCGCCAGTCGAGTCGGGTCGACGTCGGGAGATCCGCTGTGCGCCCACGCCCGACGGCCTAGCAGCAGTGCCATCTTCTGCAGATAGGACAGTCGTCGCAGTTCTACGCGGCTCAGCTGAGTGTCGAAGTCCTCGAGCAACTTGCCGCCGATGCGGGCCGGCAGGCCCAGTTCCTCCACGAACGGTTCGGTCAGCGGACGGATGCCGCTGCGGCCGTCGATCAGTGCCGTCCAGGTCTCCTCGGCGTCGGCCGCCAGCGCACTGGTCATCGCGACACCGGTGATGACAACGTCAGGAAGTTCGCCTCGCATCAAGCCGCCTGTTCAAGTGTTCTTTGATCGGGTGCCGCACGGACGACCCCGGGCACCAAATTTACCGAGTCCCGCTCCGGCCCGCCGCACAGCCTTGGGTTGCACGGCAAACGCGAAGCTGCGGTGGGCTACCCCATTTGCGACGGAGCAACCAGATTGCCTAGGTGCAGCAGTTGGGGTCCAGCACCGCGCACAGCGCTCCGAGCGCGTCGCGGTGCGCGCGGTGATAGACGTTCATGCCGCGACGTTCGGACTCGACGAGTCCCGCCCGACGGAGCTGGGTGAGGTGGTGGCTGACCGTCGACTCGGTGAGGCTTAACGCGGCGGCGAGATCACCGCTGTTCTCCTCGCCGGCCGACGAACTGAACAGATACGACATGATCTTCACCCGCGCAGGATCGGCGAGCGCCTTGAGCCGCAGCGCGACGTGCAGCGCGTCGTCGTCGCTCATCGGGCCTGCCGCGACCGGTGCGCAGCAGACCGGCGCGGACATGTCGATCGTTGGCAGCGTCTTGGGCACATACCGATTCTGCCGATAACATTGACATAAGTCAAAAAGGTAGGCATTCTGGCCAGGGTGCACCAATTCGACATAAGTCACACACGTACACAACTCACAGAGCAGGAAGGCTCACCCATGTCCCGGATGCAACTCGCACTGAACGTCGACGATCTCGACGAGGCCGTCGCGTTCTACTCCAAGCTGTTCAATACCCAGCCCGCCAAGCTCAAGCCCGGCTACGCCAACTTCGCGGTCGTCGAGCCGCCGCTGAAGCTGGTGCTGTTGGAGAACCCCGGCAAGGGCGGCACCATCAATCACCTCGGCGTCGAGGTCGAGTCCAGCGACACCGTGCACAGCGAGATCGCCCGGCTCACCGAAGCGGGTCTGTTCACCGACGAGGAGATCGGCACGACGTGCTGCTTCGCCACCCAGGACAAGGTCTGGGTCACCGGGCCCGCAGGCGAAAAGTGGGAGGTCTACACCGTGCTATCCGACTCCGACACGTTCGGCGCCAGCCCCGGGCACCTCGACGACACCGCGGCGTCGTCCTGCTGCTGAGGCTGCATGTGGTTCGGTTCGGAATTAATCCTTGAACCTGCCGGCGAATCCACGCAGGGGCAGGTCGGCGCTGGTGACTAGCCCGGGTGGAGCGGCGACCACCGACGAGATGGCGTTGAGCGCAGGCAGGCCTGTGACGGTCATGCCGATCGACGCGAAGTTATCCGGATTCGACAAGTCCACCCCGGGTTTCGGGAAAATCATGTGTTTGTTGTAGACGCACGGATCGCCTTGGATCTGGGTGATGTAGCAGCCCTTGATATTCCAGCTCGGATCGGTGTGCGGAGTCATCTGCCACTCGAGGTGCGTCTCAACGCGGGGCACTCCACCGACCATGCCCTGGTACTTGATGTAGTTGGCGCCGAGTGAGCCCTTCGGCATTTGATACCAACCCAGGTCGACGTCCTTGGTACACGCGCCGAGTTCGTAGGTGAACTTCACTTCGTCGAGTTCCAGTCCGAAACAGTCGGCCATCATCAGCACGCTGTCGGCGAAGACGCGGGTGTACTTCTCCAGCTTGCCTGGGATGCTCGGGTCGTCGATGGGCAGTCCGTAGCCCACCTCGATCCACGTGTCCTTCGAGTGATGACACGAGACATCAACGGATTCGATGGTCGTGATGTTCTCGATCTCGGCGACGTCGGCGGAACACACCACCCCGAGGATCTGGTTCAGGCCGGGGTTCATTCCGGTGCCGTAGAAGGTCGAGCCACCCTTCTGGCACGCCTCGGCCAGCAGTTGTGTCACCGGCTTGCCCGACGGGTGGGGGTGGTTGGCGTCGCGGTGCCAGCCGGTGATCCAGTCGGCCGTCGTCACGACGTTGATGCCAGCTTCAAGCACTTTCACGTAGAGGTCCTCGTCGGGGAATACGCCGTGGAAGGTAAGCACATCGGGCTTGGCTGCGATGATCTCCTCGATGGTGCCGGTGGCCTTCACGCCAACCGGGGCCAGCCCGACGATCTCGCCGGCATCGCGCCCGACCTTATCCGCTGTGTAGCAATGCAATCCGACGAGTTCGAGGTCGTCGCGGTTAACGATCCGCTTGATCATCTCGGAACCGACGTTGCCCGTCGCCACCTGGAACACGCGAACTGGCCTGCTGGCGGTGGAAGTCATTGATACTCAGCCTTTCTGGTTGATAGCTGCGGCCTGCAGTTCGGCGGCGCTGCCGCCGCGACCGTCGGGATAGAACTGTCGCGCCCACTCGCGGATCGCGGTGAAGCCCGTGAACTCCGAGGGCGACAGAGCGGGCGGGTCCGAATAACGTTGGTGAGACCAGATATAGACGTCCTGGCTGAACTGCCGGATGACCTCTTGGCCGAATGCCTCCGCCCTAGCTTCCGCTCGCGGGGTGTCCTTGCCAGGAGCGCGGCCGATGTAGACAGTGAAGCGAACGTCGGAGGTGAACTCGTCGACGGGCGTGATCGCGGAGATCGTCCGGTTGTCGATCATGCCCGAACTCTTCGTCACCGCAATGCCCAGCCCGCCGTTGATGGCCTCGACACCGCTTGTGACGTCGTCGATCGACTGGTTCTCGTCACCGTCGAAAGTGATGGTGAAGTCGACGTAGGACACCGGCTCATCGAAGTCGTGTCGGGTGAAGACCGGCACGATCGGCGTCTTGTGCACGAACTTGAAATGCGCGGAGTCGACGCCGTTTTCGAGCACGTACTGGGGGTGCAACTCAAGCCGCTGCTCGTAGAGGCGGGCTCGTGGGTAGTAGCCGGCCGCGCTGCTGCCGTCGTGGAAACTCGCGAACACGTCGGGGACGTCGAAGAACGGCTCACGACCTTCGGTGTCATGCCAGATGTAGACGGACTCATTGCGTTCCACCACTGGGTAGACGCGCATCCTGCGCCCTCGATTGGGCCGATTCTCATAAGGGATGCAGACGTTGCGACCTTCGTGATTCCACTGCCAACCGTGGAAGGCGCACTCGATCACCTCGCCTTCGACATGACCGCCGAAACCCAGATGCGCGCCGAGGTGTTCGCAATAGGCGTCCATCACCGTCAGCCGGCCCGACTGCGCGCGCCACGCCACCATCTCCTGGCCGAAGTACACCATCTTGTGCACATCGCCGACCTCGATCTCCTCGGACCAGGCGACCTGGAACCAGCCCGTCGGCTTCATCGAGAGCGGTGGCTTCGCCATGCCCGGCTCCTCTCCTCGCGCGTTGCAAAGCGTCCTTTGGAAGAAGAATAGAGGGGTCTGTGTAAAAATCAAAGAGCCCTCTGTGAATCTACGAATCCGCAGGTCCGACCGGTATCATCCGCAGCATGACCGACACCGGCGTCCAGCCTCAGCGCACCAACCGGCGCGGTGATGCCACACGCCAGAACATGCTGGACGCCGCCTTGAAGGCGCTGGCCACCGGCGACCCCGGGGCGGTGTCGGCGAATCGGATCGCCAAGCAGATCGGGGCCACCTGGGGTGCGGTGAAGTACCAGTTTGGCGACGCCGATGGACTCTGGGCCGCGGTTCTGCAGCGCACGGCTGAGCGACGGGCCGACGTGTTCGTCTCCGCGAAGCCGACGTCGCCGCTGCGGCAACGGGTCGCCAACATCATCGACATTCTCTACGACGGTCTCACCTCGACCGACTCGCGCGCGATCGAGAATTTGCGCGCGGCGCTTCCCCGCGACCCAGCGGAACTGGAACGGTTGTATCCGCGCACCGCCGCCGAACTCCAATCCTGGGGACGGGGCTGGCTGGTGACATGCCAGAACGCGTTTGCGGGTCTGGACATCGATCCGGGTCGGCTGAACGAGGTCGCCACCTTCATCCCCGGGGCCATGCGTGGGATCACGTCCGAACGCCAGCTCGGTACGTATGCCGACCTCGACCTCGCACGACAGGGGCTCACCAACGCGATCGTGGCGTACCTCGAGGGTTCGGGTTAGGCCCGACGGGGAGTTCGCGCCCCCTGCGATGCCCCATTCCGCGTGCTATGCGCAATTTCCACGCCACGGCTGCTGATATCCGGCACACCGGCAGATATCGCAGCCCTGGTGTTGAAGACGCGCATAGGACGGCGAAGGGCATGGTGGCGTGACCGGCTGGCCGTTCACCAGGCGTTGGCTTGTGCACTGATTCGACATCGGTCAATATCGACGGATGTCTAAGTCGGAATTGCCGGTGACCGCCGCTTCCGGCTGCGCCATCTCTCCCCTGGCCCGCGAGCCGCTGTCCGCGGCGGCGGCAGTCGAACTGTCGGCGAAGCTCAAGGCGTTGTCCGACCCGGTGCGGTTGCGACTGCTCAGCGTGGTGGCCAGCCACGCGGGCGGCGAGGCATGCGTCTGTGACCTGTCGGTGGGAATCGAGCTGTCCCAACCGACCATCTCGCACCACCTCAAGGTGCTCCGCACGGCCGGTCTGCTCGACAGTCAGCGGCGCGGCTCCTGGGTCTATTACCGAGTGGTTCCCGATGCGCTGCAACAACTTTCACTACTGCTGAACACCGAGACCATGGTGAGCCAGTGACGAGCGGCCCTGTTCCTCTCCCCCGTCGACTACTCGCCGAATTCACCGGGACGGCACTGCTCGTGACGGTGGTCGTCGGCTCCGGCATTGCGGCACAACTGCTCTCGCCGGACGACGTGGGTCTGCAACTGCTGGAGAATTCCACCGCGACCGTGTTTGGTCTTTCGGTGCTCATCCTGCTGTTCGGTCCGGTGTCGGGCGCCCACTTCAATCCCGTCGTGTCCGCAGCCGACTGGCTGCTGGGCCGGCGCAGCGGCACCGGAATCAGTGCCAGTCACGTTGCCTCCTACACGCTCGCCCAGATCGGAGGAGGCGTCGCAGGCGCGATACTGGCCAATGTCATGTTCGACCGGCAGGTGTTCGAGATCGCCACCAAGCAGCGCATCACCACGGGCCACCTGGTGGCCGAGGTCGTCGCCACCGCCGGGCTCATCGCGTTGATCTTCGCGTTGGCCCGAAGCGGGCGCGCGGCCCTCTCGGCCGCGGCGGTCGGGGCGTACATCGGTGGGGCGTACTGGTTTACGAGCAGCACGTCATTCGCCAACCCCGCCGTCACCATCGGCCGGATGTTCTCCGACACCTTCGCGGGCATCGCTCCCAGCTCTGCGCCGGGCTTCATCGCGGCCCAGATCGTCGGCGGCCTGGTCGGATTGGCGCTCGTCGTCGCCCTCTATCCCGACGCCGCCGCCACCGCGGACGACGTCGTCATTCCGCATCCGGCGGAGACTCGATGAGCCAACCCACGAGCGCGCCGTCCGTCCTCTTCGTCTGCGTGAAGAACGCCGGCAAGTCGCAGATGGCGGCGGGGCTGATGCGCAAGATCGCCGGCGACGCCGTGCGGGTGTACTCGGCAGGTACCAAACCCGGCGGTGCGGTCAATGAGCTCTCCGCGCAGGCATTGTCCGAGGTCGGCGTCGACATCACCGGCCGGACACCCACGCTCGTCGACCCCCAGCTCGTCCGTGACGTCGACGTCGTCGTCACACTCGGACGCGAAGCCCATGTCGACCCGGTGGCGGGCACCCTGTTCGAGACCTGGGACACCGACGAACCGTCCGAGCGGGGCATCGACGGCATCGAACGCATGCGGCTGGTGCGCGACGACATCGCCGTCCGCGTCGCCGATCTGCTCGACCGGATCAGTTCCCGACGTAACCCGAACCCAGGTTGACGATGTTGCAGTAGGCGCCCGTTCCAGCGGGCTTGGGGGCGTTGTTGGTGTGCGAGACGATCGTCCGCCCGCCTGCCGAGACCTTGCACGTGACCGACCCCGGATCGCCGCCGGGATGAATGCCGGTGAACGTCAGCGAACGCGCGCTGCCGGCGTACTCGAACGCGGTCGACCACGGCAGGCCCGCGACCTCGACAATGGGTTCGTCGTTGGCGCCGAAGTACGAGACCTGCACACCCTCTCCGAACGTGCCGGTCAACTCGAACACGATCGGGATGGACGCGGACGCCGTCCCGGGAGTTGCCAGAAGCAAGCCCCCGCCCAGTGCGACGGCAGCCGCCAGCCGGCCCAACGAACGTGCAACGCAATCAACCCCCATGCGTGGATTACAGCACCGCTCATCGACTTCCATGCGGCGATCCGGTGAAATCCGCGTGTTGCGACACGGTCACGGATGCATACCCATTCAAGCATCAGCTGTCACTACAGCCTCAACGATCACTATCGTCACATCAGCCAACTGCTGACGTCAATGCGACGTCCCGCCCTGGAAGGTGTGACATGTCGCCGCGTCCGCGAATCGCTTCGGTATCGATGGCGTCGGCGGCGGTGATCGGACTCAGCGTCGCGATGGGTGTCGCGCCACTGGCGTCCGCCGAGCCGTGCGAGGGCGCTGCCGCTGCGGCACAACCACTTCCGAATCAGGCCTTCCAGATTCCCAGTCCGTCACGGCTGGCGCCGTTCAACCGCCCGATCGGACACAAGCCCGTCGGCGCGAACGACGCATCGCCGCTACCCAAACTCGGTCTGTTGCCCGCGCTCCTCAAGGCGCTCACCCCCGCTCCCCGCTCCGCGCCCGTCCAACAGCAAGCGGCGGTGGTTCCGGCGCCCAATCCCGGCGGCGCGGCCACTGCGCAAGCCCCGGCGCCTCAACCGGCCGCGGCGCCGGCACCCGCGCCGAGCGGTCCGCCGGGGACCTCGATCGTGGGATGGGTGACCGGGCCCGACAGCCCGAACCAGACCATTCAGCGATTCGCGATCACCGGGACCGATCTCGGAATCATGTGGGACAACGGCGATTCCGCCAACCGCCAGGTGCTCATGGCGTTCGGCGACACGAACGGCTACTGCGGGATTCCCGGTAAGCAGTGGCGGTACAACGCGCTGTTCCGCAGCCAGGACGGCGCCCTCTCGAAGACTGTCGCCGTGCCGGACGGCGTCGTCGGCAACAAGTACTCCGGGTCACCGGTGTGGCGTGCGGGCATCTCCAAGCAGATCATCAACAGCATCGGTCAGGCGCCCGAGGAGACGGGCATCATTCCGACGGCAGGCGTCGCGGTCGGCAATCACCAACTCCTCAACTTCATGTCGATCAGGGACTGGAACAGCCCCGGCTCGTGGTCGACGAACTTCTCCGCGATCGCGATGTCGTCGGACAACGGCGAGACGTGGGGCGTCTACCCCGGAACGGTTCGCACCCCCAGCGCGGGTAACGAGAACTTCCAGATGGGCGCATTCCTCAAGCCCGGACCTGGCGATCCCTACCTGTACACGTTCGGAACACCCAACGGGCGAGGAGGTTCGGCGTACGTCGCGCGAGTGGCCCCCAACTTGGTTCCCGACCTCACCAAGTACGAATACTGGAACTCTGACAACGGATCCTGGGTCCCCGCCAATCCGGCGGCTGCGACACCGGTGATCCCCGGACCGGTCGGCGAGATGTCCGTCCAATACAACACGTATCTCAAGCAGTACCTCGCGCTCTACGGCAACGGCGCCAACGACGTCGTGATGAGGACGGCGCCGACGCCGCAGGGACCGTGGAGTCCCGAACAGTTGCTGGTGCCGTCGATGCAGATCCCCGGCGGCATCTATGCGCCGTTCCTGCACCCGTGGTCGACGGGCAAGGAGCTGTATTACAACCTGTCGCTGTGGTCGGCGTACAACGTGATGTTGATGAAGACCGTGCTGCCCTAGCGGTTCGACGACGTTGCAGGTGAGACGCCGTTGAGTGTGACATCCTGTGCAAGTGTCCATGGGGGGACCACCTTCGGGCGTCGTGACGTTCCTGTTCACCGATATCGAGGGTTCGACCCGTCGGTGGGAATCCGATGCGGCCGCGATGCGGGCAGCCCTGCAAGCGCACGACGAGGTGCTGCGCACCGCGATCGAGTCGCACGGCGGATTCCTGTTCAGCCACACCGGTGATGGCGTGGTGGCAGCGTTCGCCTCCCCGCGCTCGGCTGTGGATGCGGCGGTCGCTGCTCAGCGGGCGTTGGAGTTACCAGTCCGGATGGGATTGGCGACCGGGGAGGCCGAGCTTCGAGACGAGGACTACTTCGGCACCGTGCTCAACCGCGCCGCACGGGTGATGTCCGCCGGGCACGGCGGTCAGATCCTGGTGGCCGACTCGACGGCGCCGCTGCTGAGCGGTGTCGATCTCGTCGATCTGGGGCCGCGGCGGCTGCGCGACGTGCCGATGCCGATCACAGTGTTCCAACTTCGAGCGCCGGGTCTGCGCACGGGCTTCCCGCCGCTTCGGACACTCGAGGTGAATCCGGGGAACCTGCGGCCCGCGGGAACCAGCTTGGTCGGTCGCGAGTCCGAGGTCGCCGAGATCGAAGCGGAGCTGAGAAACCATCGACTGGTGACGTTGACCGGGGTGGGTGGGGTGGGCAAGACGCGGCTCGCGACCGAGGTCGCGACGCGGATGGTCGATGAATTCCCAGACGGGGTATGGCTTTTCGAGCTGGCCGCGGTCTCGAATCCTGCAGCCGTGCCCGATGCGGTGGCAGCCGTGCTGGGCATCATGCAGCAGCCGGGCAAGACCGTGAGCGAATCCGTGGCCGCCACGCTAGAGGGCAGGGTCCGGTTGCTGATGCTCGACAATTGCGAGCACGTGCTCGACGCAGCGGCGGACCTCGTGGAGGCCATCCTCGCGCAGTCCGCAACGGTGCGTGTCTTGGCCACCAGCCGCGAAGGATTGGGCGCCGCAGGTGAGCAGATATGGCCGGTGAAGTCTCTGCCCGTCAGCGCCGCGGTCGAATTACTGGTCGAACGCGCGCACAGTGTTTCGCCGAGCTTTTCGGCCGACGAGGCGGTCCTGGAGATCTGCCACCGCCTTGATCGGATTCCGTTGGCCATCGAGTTGGCGGCCTCGCGAATGGCATCGATGACGGCGGCAGAGGTGCGCGACCGGCTCGATGACCGCTTCAAACTACTGGTGGGATCACGACGCGGAGTGGAACGCCACCAAACATTGCGTCACGCAGTGCAATGGTCATATGACCTGCTAGACGATGCAGAAAGGGCGCTGCTCGATCGGTGTTCGTTGTTCGCCGGTGGGTTCGACGCCGAAAGTGCTTGCGCACTGGCAAGATCCGACGGTGCCGACGACTATGCCGTCCTCGATCTGCTCGACGCGCTGGTGCGCAAGTCGCTCCTGATCGCCGACCGGTCAACCGGGCGGACGAGATTCTCGATGCTGGAGACGATCCGACAGTTCGCCGAGGAACAACTCGTCGCCCGCGGCGAGGCAACCGATGCGCGTACCGCGCATGCCGGCTACTTCGCCGGGCGGGAAGCCGACATCCTCGTGCTGTGGGACAGCCCCCGGCAGCGCGAGGCCTACGACTGGTTCACCATCGAGCTGGCCAATCTCCGTACCGCATTCCGCTGGGCGGCCGACCAGGGCGATCTGGATGTCGCCGCCCCGATCGCCATATATGCGGCGTGGTTCGGTATGCACACCGCCAATTACGAACCTATCGCGTGGGCTGAAGAACTCATCGAACCCGCCAAGACCATCGACCACCCCCGGCTCGCGGGCCTGTACGTGACGGCATCGAATTGCTACATGGCCGGACGGGTCGATGCGGCTATCGGGTATTCCGAGGCGGCCGAAACGGCGATCAGCCGCGGAAGCGATCACCTCCCGTACGGTGCCGAAGGCTTCCTCGGCGGAGCGTACGTCGCTGTCGGCCAGTCGGAACGGTGGGTTCAGTGGTGTCGCACTCAGCTCTCGCGGGGTCTGGACGCTCGAGCGTTCATCCAGGCCTGCCTCGTCATCGGACTGACGCTTACCAATTCCATCGACGATGCGATGGCAGCCGCCGACGGTCTGATCGACGCCGCCGAAGTGACTGGAAACCCGCAGGTGCTCTCATGGGCGCTTCTCGCCTGCGGCTACGCCTTCCGCGACGCCGACCCCGACCTTGCGCTCGAGGCCTCGCGCCGGGGCTTGTCCATCGCACGAGACAGCGGCAACACTTTCAACGAGACAGTCCTCGTCTACATGCTGGCCAGCCTCGAGGCCGAACACGGCGACCGGATGGCCGCGTTGGATCACTTCACCGTGGCGATAGGCAATTATCACGAGTCAGGCAACACCTACATGCTCAGCGCGCCGCTGGCGCTCCTCGCCGTCTTTCTCGACCGGCTCGGACGTTACGAATCAGCGGGCACGATCGCCGGCTTCGCAGCGACGAACCCAATGACGGCGGCGGGTCAACCCGAACTAGTCACGGCGATCGCCCACCTTCGCGAAGTGTTGGGTGATCAGAACTATCAACGCCTTGCGCGCGCGGGTGAAGCAATGACCGCCGCCGCCATCGTGTCGTACGCCTACGACCAGGTCGACCAGACTCGTGCGGAACTGAAGGCCGTCTCGACGCGGCGATCTAGCTAGTCAAACTCTGTGGAGCTAGGGAGAATCGAACTCCCGACCTTCTCGATGCGAACGAGACGCGCTACCAACTGCGCTATAGCCCCTTGTACCGGAAGCACAGGTTACCAGTGACCTCGCCGAGCCAGAAAATCTACTGGCCCGCGGCGCGCGGCAACGGATAGTCCGCGGCGTACGGGGCGTAGTCGAGATGCTCGAAGATCGGATCTTCGTCGTCGATTTCCAGCACGACCGCACCGGGACGGCGCAACCGCGACGGCACGACGTCGAACTCGCTGTCCTGAGTGCTCTCGACCCCGAGCCGCGCCCGCGCCAACCTCTTCGCGCGACGGCGGCGCACCTGCTCCTCGATGCGGGTCTGGCGGCGCAGATAGCCGAGGTAGAGGACGGTGAACCCGCCGATCGAACCGCACGCCCACCACAACGCCGGCAACACGAGGCACGCGGCGGCGGCCGAGGCCACCAGCAGCACCGCCAAGGTCAACAGCATCCGCTTGCGGAAGCGGAACTTCCGCGCGCTCACCGCGGCGGCCGTCTTGGACTCGTAGCGCCTGCGCCGCGCCGCGGAGATGGAGTCGGCCGCGTCGAGATCGGCGTCGGACGCCGCTTCCAAACCGGACGAGTCGTCGACGTACTCGTAGTCGTGTTCCGTGCCGTCTTCTTCGAGTGGCTCGAAGACGTCCGTGGTGTCCTCCGCCTCGAGTTCCGGCGCGACGGCCTCGGCTTCGGCTTCGAACTGGGGCTCGGGCTCGGATTGGATGGCCTCGTCCGCGTCGACCTCGGAGAGATCGTCGACGGAGAAGGTCCGCGTGTTGTCGTCCAAGTCCAAGGGCAGCTGCGGGTCCCCGGCGTAGTCCTCGACCGGCCGCGCGTCGGAAACCCCGATCGGCAGTGCACCCGAGTCCTCCTCGACGATGTCCACGTCGAGGTAGTCGGGTTCGGTCTGCACGGTGGCGGCAGCCAGCACGACGGGCCGTCGCGCCGCGGCGTCGTCGTGGGCGTCCTCGTCATCCTCGTCGAGGTCGTCGTCCAGGTCGTCTTCGGAATGTCGCCAGTGGGGATCGCTGTAGTGGCCGGCGGCCGGACCGGTGCGGCGGAGCAACCGCGACGCGCGCCCGGTGTTGAGCACGCGGGTGGCCAGGGCGACGTCACTGGTGCGACGCACGGTGTCCCGCTTGCTGATCAACATCGGAACGAGCACGAAGAGCCAGAGCACGACGAGTGAAATCCACAGGAGGGATTGGGGGATGCTTGGCATGTCGCCGGCTCCTTTCCCCTTCAGGCTAGGTCTGTGACCAGCGCACCCGGGGGCGACGCGCCGAGGTCAATTACACACCTGTAATTCACCAGTGACAAGCACATTAGCCCCACAAGTCACATCTGCAACAGCACTCACGCCCAGGCGGCGCGGCCCGCACGGACCAGACGTGACGTCGCCGACCCCTCGAGCTCCTCGACCGTGATCGCCACCAGAAGGTGATCGCGCCACGCTCCGTCGACCTCCAGGTAGCGCTTCAACAACCCCTCTTCACGGAATCCGACCTTGGCCAGCACCGCCCGGCTGGCGGCGTTCTCGGGCCGCACCGTCGCCTCGATGCGGTGCAACATCACCGGCCCGAGGCCATGGTCCAATCCAAGGGCGAGCGCGGCCGTCGCCACCCCACCACCGGTCACCGACTTCGCGACCCAATAGCCGATCCACGCCGAGCGCAGCGCCCCGTGCGTGACGTTCCCGATGGTGAGCTGCCCGCAAAACTCACCGTCCAGTTCGATCACATACGGCAGCATCCGTCCGCGGCGCGCTTCGGACCGCAGCCCCGAGCAGATCGACGGCCACGACGAAATGGCATGCCGCACTTCCCAATTCACCTCGGCGACCGGCTCCCACGGCTCGAGATGCGCACGGTCACCGAGTCGCAGACGGCTCCACTGGGCGCCGTCGCGCAGCCGGACCGGCCGCAGTCGCACCAGTCCGGCCCGCACCCGAATAGGCCCGACCGGTTTGGGCCAACCCGGATGGATGGACGACGAGCGCAGAAAGCTCACGCACCGCTCCGTCCGTCAGCCACGTTGGGCCAGGAAGGCTACGTCGACGATCTCACCGGTGCGGACCTGCTCGGCCTCGCTGGGGACGATCACCAGACAGTTCGCCTCGGCGAGCGTGGCCAGCAGATGCGACGAGGCGCCGGGCGCGCCGCCGAGCGCCTGCACCAGATACTCTCCGGTGTCCTGGTCGCGCATCAGCTGCCCGCGCAGGTATCCGGTGCGCCCGGCCACCGAACTGATCGGCGACAACGTGCGCGCCTGCACGACACGCCGCAACGGCTGCCGCTTGCCGAGCGACATCCGGATCAACGGCCGCACCATCACCTCGAACACCACCAGCGCGCTGACCGGATTGGCGGGCAACAGGAACACCGGAACGCCGTCGCGACCCAGCTGTCCGAACCCCTGCACCGAACCGGGATGCATCGCGATGCGGGCGACCTCCATGTCCCCCAGCTCGGAGAGCACCGCACGCACGCCCTCGGCCGCCGCCCCACCGACACCGCCGGCAATCACCACCACCTCGGCGCGGCTGAGCTGGCCCTCCACGACGTCGCGCAGCTCCGTGGATTCGGTGTCGACGATGCCGACGCGATTCACCTCGGCTCCGGCGTCGCGACCGGCCGCCGCCAACGCATACGAGTTGACGTCGTAGACCTGACCGTTGCCCGGTGTGCGGGAGATGTCGACCAGTTCCCCGCCGACGCACATCACCGACAGCCGCGGCCTCGGGTGCACGAGGACGCGTTCGCGGCCGACCGCGGCCAGCAGGCCGACCTGGGCCGCCCCGATGATCGTCCCCGCACGCACCGCGACGTCGCCGGGCTGGACGTCGTCGCCCGTGCGCCGGACGTAGGCGCCCGACCGCACGCTGCGCAGGACGCGCACCCGAGACTCGCCGCCATCGGTCCAGCGCAGCGGCAACACCGCGTCGGCAAGGGTGGGCATCGGCGCGCCCGTCTGCACCCGGGCCGCCTGACGCGGTTGCAGGCGACTCGGCGTGCGCGTGCCCGCCTCGATGAGGCCCATCACGGGAAGGCTGACCTCGCGGTCGCCCGCCTCGTCGGCATCGTCACCGGGGTCGACGCCAAGGACGTCGACGCTGCGGACGGCGTACCCGTCGATGGCGGCCTGATCGAAGCCGGGCAGCGGCCGTTCGGTGACGACTTCCTCGGCGCACATCAACCCCTGCGCCTCGGCAATGGCCACTCGCACCGGCCTCGGAGCCACCGCGGCAGCGGCTACCCGAGCCTGTTGCTCCTCCACCGAACGCACAGTGCGCCTTTCTGCAGTCCCGTGGCCCGCGGCGCGCCTGTCAGTGCCGTGATCAGCGTGCGCCCAGCCCTAGTCGCTCGACCAACCAGCGCCGCAACTCCGGCCCGTAGTCGTCGCGTTCCAACGCAAAGTCAACCGCAGCCTTCAGGTAGCCGCCGGGATTTCCCAGGTCGTGTCGAGAACCACGATGCACCACGACGTGGACCGGATGACCTTCCTCGATCAGCAGGGCGATCGCGTCGGTCAGCTGAATCTCGCCTCCGACGCCCGGCTTCACGCGCCGCAGCGCGTCGAAGATGGCGCGGTCCAGAACGTAGCGACCCGCAGCGGCGTAGGGCGACGGGGCGTCCTCGGCCTTCGGCTTCTCCACCATTCCCTTGACGCGCAACACGTTTGGGTTTGCGGCGTCCGGCACCACCTCGACGTCGAAGACGCCGTAGGCACTGATCTCGTTCTCCGGTACCTCGATGGCGCACAGCACCGTACCGCCGCGCTTGGCCCGCACCTTCGACATGGTCTCGAGCACCCCGGTCGGCAGGACCAGGTCGTCGGGCAACAGCACCGCGATCGCGTCCTCGTCGGGCAGCAGCTTCTCTTCGACGCAGCCGATGGCATGGCCGAGGCCGAGCGGCTCGCGTTGAACCACCGATTCGACCTTGATCAGTGCGGACGCCCGGCGCACCTTCTCCAGCATCACGTGCTTGCCGCGGGCCTCCAGCGTGCCCTCCAGGATCAGGTCCTGGACGAAGTGCGCGACCACGCCGTCCTTGCCTTCGGAGGTCACGATGATCAGGCGTTCGCCACCGGCTTCGGCAGCCTCAGCGGCCACCAGTTCGATTCCGGGAGTGTCGACGACCGGCAGCAACTCCTTCGGCACCGTCTTGGTCGCCGGCAGGAACCGCGTCCCCAGACCGGCGGCGGGAACGACCGCCGTGCGCGGAATCGGTACCTCGGCCGTTGTCGTCATCGTTCACACCCTAACGTCAACGCCCCTGTTGGACCCTTCGAGCCCGACATGTCCGGCCAAGGTCCGTCGCCGGATGTCATGGTGTGTTCGTGGATCGGACGACGAAGGCGGAATTCCGCAGGACGGTGCTGGCGGCACGTCGCCTGACTTCGCCCGAGCAACGGCGCGCGGAGGCTGATGCGCTGCGCGAACACCTCCCCGCACTGGTGTGCGCCGGGCAGACCGTCTGCGCCTACGTGCCGGTGGGTTCCGAACCCGGTTCGCCGGCCATGCTCGATGCGCTGGTGGCGCTCGGCACGCGTGTTCTCCTGCCGGTGGCCCGCGAGGACGAGGCGGGCGTGCCGCAGCCGTTGCAATGGGGCGAGTACCGCAGCGACACTCTGGTCGACGCCCCTTTTTCGCTGCGCGAGCCCGCGCAGCCCTTCCTGGACGCCGAAACCGTCGCGGCCGCGGCGGTGATCCTCGTCCCGGCGCTGGCGGTGGACCTGGCCGGCGTTCGGCTGGGCCGCGGCGCCGGCTTCTACGACCGGTCGCTGGGGTGGGCGGACCCGGCCGCGAAGCTGGTCGCGGTGGTCCGGGACGACGAGTTGGTCGACTGGCTGCCCGGCGAGGAGCACGACGTGCGGATGACGCACGCCCTCACGCCCGCGCGAGGCCTCGTCACGCTCGGTGAGGGCGACTAACAGCTGGCGAGCACCTCGGCCATCGCCCGACTCTCCTTCTCCGAGACCCACAGTCCGTAGGCGGTCTTCACCGCAACCTGACGGCCGACGAATTCGCAGCGATATCCGACGTTCGGCGGCAGCCAACTCGCCGCGTCGCGAAAAGCCTTGTCGAAGTTGCCCCGAGCGCTTACGGCCAGCAGGTTGCGCGGATCGTTCGCGAAGTCGCGGCGGCGCTGAGCGTCCCAGTCGCGGGCGCCCTTGTACCAGGCGTCGGCCAGCGATACGACGTGGTCCACCTGCACGGCGTCGGAGGTGGTTGGCCCGCGGACGAACGCGATGGTCTCGCCGCGGTAGGGATCGTGCAGCGTGCCGCTCTGCGCGAAGCAGGTGCCGGGCCGCACGACGAGGTCCGCCAG
The DNA here is from genome assembly GCF_000620625.1 of Mycobacterium sp. URHB0044. GTDB lineage: Bacteria > Actinomycetota > Actinomycetes > Mycobacteriales > Mycobacteriaceae > Mycobacterium. The sequence goes on from NZ_JIAW01000006.1 coordinate 396,138, forward strand.
GTCGCGGCGCAGGACGTCGTCGCGGGTGTTGCAGCCGTTGTGGCCGAGTTCGACGTCGACGTCGTCGCTCCATGCTTCGCCGAACCGGGACCGCGCGAAGTCGCGGTGCTGGTCCCAGCCCTTCACCGGCAGCCGACGTAGGTCCGCTCTGACCTGGTCGTATTCGACCGCCCCGTGGGACGACGGCGCACCGGATGGCAGCGCAGACGTCGAGTCCGAGCGGACGTGGAGCCAGACGGACACGGCGACGGTGATCGCGACGATCGCGGCCAAAACGGGAATGACGCGGCCCACGTAGCGGTTCTAGCACTTGCGCCGGTAGAGTGCTAAGAAGTTTGACCACCTCGGAGGTTTCAGTGCCGACCTATTCCTACGCTTGTACCGACTGCGACAACCGTTTCGACGCAGTCCAAGCGTTCACCGACGATGCGCTGACCACGTGCCCCAAGTGCTCCGGACGGCTGCGCAAGCTGTTCGGCTCCGTGGGAGTCGTGTTCAAGGGCAGCGGTTTCTACCGCACCGACAGCCGCGAGGCCGCGAAGACTGCGAGCAGCGCTTCGTCCAACGGTTCGGCGAAGAGCAGCGAGTCGGCGGGCACGTCCTCGTCCTCCTCCTCGGACTCGTCGAGCTCCGGCTCGTCTAGCTCCGGCTCGTCTAGCTCCGGCTCGTCGAGCTCTTCGAGTTCCAGCTCGTCGAACGGATCGAGCTCGAGTTCGTCCAGCAGCGCCGCCCCCGCGGCCGCCAGCTCGTAGCGGAAGTTATCCACAGGCCCGTCGGCCGCTGGGCGTCGATCGGCCGCTCGCCCACTTAACGTGGGCGCATGGGGGAATCACTCAATCCCACGCCGGCCAGTCGGCTCGCGCAGGCGTTGCGGCCGGACTGGACCCGAACCACGGCGGCCCGTCGCGTCGCCGCCGGAGCCCTCGTCGTGCTGGCCGGCGTGGCCGCGCTGAGGCCGGATCCGGCTGACGGACGCGCCGACGTCGTCGTCTTCGCCCATGACCTGGCGCCAGGCGTCGAGCTCACCGCAGCCGACGTGCGCGTCGAATCACGTTCGGTACCAACCATTCCCGACGGCTCTCAACGTGATCCGTCCGCACTGGTGGGGTCCACACTGGCCGGACCCGCGCGTCGCGGTGAGGTGATCACCGACGTCAGACTCCTCAGTCCCCGACTCGCGGAGGCCACCGCCGGACCCGACGCGCGGGTGGTGCCGCTCCGGCTCGCCGACGCCGCCCTGCTCGACCTCATTCGCCCCGGTGACGTAGTCGACGTGCTGGCCGCAGCTGACGTGCCACCGGGCGGGTCCAGCGACGAGCAACCGCAAGTGGTGGCGACCAACGCCGTCGTCGTCCTGGTGTCGGAAGGCGTCACGTCACCTGGTCGTGGCGACGACAGGGTGGTTCTGGTGGCGCTGCCCGCTCACGCGGCGAACCAGGTGGCGGGCGCGTCGTTGACGCAAGCCGTGACACTCACCCTGCACTGAATGTCATTGCGGGGGTGCGGGAACCACTGTGGTGGTCGGCGCCGCGGCGCCGTGCCCGATCGCGTCCATCACCATGTCGGCCAGCTCGTCGGACGTCGACCCAGGCGGCGCAGGCGGCGGGGTGGACGGCTGAGCGTTCGCGGTTCCTCCCGCCAGGCCGAAAACGCCAATCAGCACCAGCACGGCGGACACCAGCAACCGCATCGTCACTCGCTCGCTCCAGATCGTCTATGCATGAACGGATTTCCTCGAAAGCTAGCACCGTACTGGACGCCGCGCACGATCGGCCGGGCTAACGTTGCACGTCTGGACAACCACACGTCACGCACGGAAGGAATCCACTCGTGTTGAAGGGCTTCAAGGAGTTTCTCGCTCGGGGCAACATCATCGACCTTTCGGTCGCGGTGGTCATCGGCACCGCGTTCACCGCACTGGTCACCAAGTTCACCGAGAGCGTCATCCAGCCGCTGATCGACCGAGTGGGCGCCGGCGGCGACTCGGACTATGGCGTCCTGAAGATCGGCATCGGCGGCGGCGAGACCATCGACCTCAACGTTCTGCTCTCTGCCGCCATCAACTTCATCCTCGTCGCGGCGGTCGTCTACTTCTTCGTCGTCATGCCGTACAACCGGCTGCGCAAGAAGGGCGAAGTGGAGCAGGCTCAGGACACCGAGTTGAGTCTGCTGACCGAGATCCGCAATCTGTTGGCGGACGGTGGCAGCGGCAAGCACGTCACGGGCCCCGGCACCGGGCCCTCCCCCGACACGGCCGAGACGACGAGCGCCGACAAGTAACGGGCCCAAACGAAGCAGCCCCCGGCCGAAGCCGGGGGCTGCTCGCGTTCAACCAGGGTGGTTAGTTCATGTTCCAGGGCTCGCCGTAGGTGGTGACGCTGTCACCGGCCTTGGAGATGAGCCGGGCGAACGGACGCAGCAGCACGCCACCGGCAGCACCGGTCACCGTGCC
>NZ_JIAW01000007.1 GCF_000620625.1 Mycobacterium sp. URHB0044
TGGCCTCCTACATCGACGCCGGCGAAGCCGACGGCGCCAAGATCGTCGTCGACGGCCGCCACGTCCAAGCCAACGGCGGCGCCGAAGGGTTCTGGTTAGGGCCCACCCTGATCGACCACGTGACGCCCGAGATGAGCGTCTACACCGACGAAATCTTCGGGCCGGTGCTGTCGGTCATCCGCGTCGAGACCTACGACGAGGCCCTGGATTTGGTGAACTCGAACCCGTACGGCAACGGCACCGCGATCTTCACCAACGACGGCGGCGCCGCCCGGCGCTTCCAGAACGAAGTCCAGGTCGGCATGATCGGCATCAACGTGCCCATCCCCGTCCCGATGGCGTACTACAGCTTCGGCGGCTGGAAGGCGTCCCTGTTCGGCGACAGCCATGCCCACGGCATGGACGGCGTCCAGTTCTTCACCCACCAAAAGGCCATCACCAGCCGCTGGCTCGACCCCAGCCACGGCGGCATCGAACTCGGCTTCCCCCAGAACGCCTGACCCTAGCGGATGAACACGGTATCGACGAGTACGTAGGCAGCCACGGCGAATACCAGGTAGGCGAACCAGTGCTGCAGTCGTCGCGTGGGGAGCTTGGTGCCGTAGTGGCCGGCGATCAACGAGCCCAGGATGGCGGTGCCGACGAATGCGGCGGTAATCGGCCAGTCGATGTTGCCACCACTCAGATGTGAGACGACCCCTGCTGCCGAATTGGCGACGATGGTGAGAAGCGACGTGCCAATGGCGATCGACATCTCCACGCCCAGCATCAACACCAACGCCGGGATGATCAGGAAGCCGCCGCCGACGCCGAACAGCCCCGTGAGCAGACCGACGAGGAACCCGGCAGGGATGGATCTCGGGGCGCAGCGGCGCCAGTTGATTCCGGCATCGCCGACCTTGCATGCGGTGCCGGTGTCGCCGTTGTCTTGCAGCATCCGGATTCCCGCCACCACCATCACCATGGCGAAGCCGGTGAGAAGAACTGGCTGCGGTAGGTGTCTACCAATGGCACTTCCGACAAAGGTGGCCGGGATGCCGGCCACCGCGAACACCGCCGCCAGCCGCCACTGCACCTGCCGGGCAAGGATTTTGGGCAACGCACCCACCGCCGAAGCAACCCCAACCACGATCAACGACATCGGGATGGCCTGTTCTATACCCAAACCCAGTACGTACACCAGTGCCGGAACGGCGAGGATGGACCCGCCCCCGCCAAGCATGCCCAGCAGGATGCCGATGACGGCGCCCAGGGCGAGAGCCAATCCGATGTTCACGGGTTCGTCTTTCGGATAGGAGTTCTACGAGGCGCGTTCGCAGCCCGCGGGAGGTGACTGCCTCGGTTCGTTCATGCTTTCTGGACGGCTTCGTCCCACGCGCCGTAGCCGCCAAGGATGTCGCTCACGTCGGTGAAGCCGTTCTGCCGCAGCAGGCTCGCCGCGACCGATGACCGGTAGCCGCCTGCGCAATACACGACGGTTGGTTTGATGGCGTCGAGCTCACCCAGCCGGGCGGGCAGTTGGCCCACCGGGATGGCGATCGCGTTCGGGACGGTTCCGGCCGCGACCTCACCCGAGTTGCGGACGTCGACGATCTGCAAGTCGCGTATGCGCGACGCCCGCTCGTCGAACGCCTTGGCCGTCAACCGCGATGCCACCTGCACGTCGTCCTGGTGGGTGAACATCGCGTGATAGGGCTCGGCCAGATGACCGATCACCCGGTCGAAACCGATTCGGGCGAGCCGGTTCTTGCCTTCCAGCTCTTGACCCGGTTCGGTGAACAGCACTATGTCGACGTCGGACGGCAGCACCGACCCGGCGAACTCCGCGTAGCGGCCCTCGAGTCCGATATTGATCGCATGGCGCAGATGGCCCATGGCGAACTCCTCGGGAGAGCGCCCGTCGACCAGGACGGCGCCGCCTTCCATGGCGGCGCGCATCTGGTCGTAGGTCATCGCCGTCGGCATCTTCGTCTCGTCCAGCAGGCCGCGTTCCTTGCGGTTGAGCATCGCGTCGTAGCCGAAGTAGCCGGGCGCAGGCGGTTGCCCCTCGGTGACGAGTTTCATGAACGTCGCCTTGTCAGGCGCCCGCAGCGCATAGTTCGTCGCCTTCTGGTCACCCATCGTCGACCACAGATCGGTCGACAGGTTCTTGCCACACGCCGAGCCCGCGCCGTGCGCCGGATATACCCGGGTCGCGTCGGGCAGCGTCATCAGCTTGTCGTGCAGTGAGTCATACAGCTTCTCGGCCAATTCCTCGCGGGTGAAACCGATCGAGGCCAGCAGGTCGGGTCTGCCGACGTCGCCAATGAACAGCGCATCGCCGGTCAGCACACCGTAGGGAACCTCGTCGCCGGCATCCTCATACACCACGATGCTCAACGACTCCGGGGTATGGCCCGGGGTGTGGCGGAACTCCAGCGTCACCTCACCGAGCGAGTATCGCTCTCCGTCGGCAACACCCATCGAATCGAACTCTGTCTCGGCGACCGTCGAGTACACGATCTTCGCACCGGTAGCCTGCGCCAACTCCAGGTGGCCCGACAAGAAGTCCGCGTGGAAGTGCGTCTCGATGACCAACTCGATCGTGTAACCCAGCTCCTTGGCGTCGGCTACGTACTCGGCCACGTCACGCTGCGGGTCGACAACGACTGCGCGGCCGGTGGTTTCGTCGCCGATCAGATACGACGCGTGAGAAAGACAATCTAGGTAGTACTGGGTGAACTTCATCTCGCCGGTCCTTTCGTTCAGCGGTGGGTATCGCGCTGATACTTCAACTGTGCCTATACCCCCCTAGGTATGTCAAGTTACCCCAGGGGGTATTGTATTCCTTTACTTGCTAATACCCCTCCGGGTATGTGTACCATAAGCCGGCACAATACCCCCGGTGGTATGTAAGGACCTAGAGGTCTTCGTCACCACCGGCCGTTCCGGAAGGACTGATCACCATGACGGCACCCGCCACCATCGACTCGCACGACCTCAGCGACCGCCTCGGCTCGACGGCACCGCCACGCGTCATCGACGTCCGAACCCCCGGCGAGTTCGACAACGCCCATATCGCGGGGGCCTACAACGTTCCGCTCGACCTCCTGCGCGAGCACCGCGACGAGATTGTCAGGCACCTCGACGAAGACGTGGTGCTGGTCTGTCGCTCCGGTCAGCGCGCCGCCCAGGCCGAGGAAACGCTCCGCAACGCCGGGCTGGCCAACGTGCACATCCTCGACGGCGGGATCACGGCCTGGAAGGCGAAGGGTTTCGCGGTCAACCGCGGAGCCCAGCGCTGGGATCTCGAGCGCCAGGTGCGACTGGTCGCCGGCTCGATCGTGCTGACCAGCGTGCTGGGCAGCCTCGCGGCACCCAAGCTCAAGTGGATGGCCGCGGCGATCGGCGGCGGATTGACCTTCGCGTCGCTGACCAACACCTGCGCAATGGGCATGGCGCTGTCCAAGCTGCCCTACAACCGCGGGGCCGCCCGGGACGCCCAGACGATCGTGTCGCAGCTCGTCGATTCCAGCCCCGGCTGATCGGAAGGCGAATGGACCTCGCTCTGACCACCACGGGAATACCCCCACGGGTACCATCGCTATGGGTTTAGAAGGGAGCGTTGATCATGGTTGGTGACGAAGAGGCGATGGCTGCGGTGCTCAACCGACTGCGCCGCGCACAGGGCCAGCTCGCCGGGGTGATCTCGATGATCGAGCAGGGGCGCGAGTGCAAGGACGTCGTAACGCAGTTGGCGGCGGTATCGCGTGCCCTGGACAAGGCGGGATTCAAGATAGTCGCGACCGGATTGCGGGAATGCCTGACTGGAGAAGCCGCTGACGGCAAGGAGCCGATGACCGAGGCAGAGCTGGAGAAGCTGTTCCTCGCCTTGGCCTGACTTGCCCATCGAGCCCCGGCCCGGTTCCCACTCTTGCAGAACGCCTGACCCCGCTCGAGAGTGCGGATTCGTACACCGCGAAGGCGTGTCGCGTACGAATCCGCACCCTCGGCGGGCAAGCGGGCGATCAGAGGATGTAGAGCATCTCCTGGTACGTCGGCAGCGGCCAGAGGTCGTCGGCCACAACGCCTTCCAGCGTGTCGGCGGCGGCACGCACCCCGTCCATCAGGGCCAGCAGACTCTGCGCGTGCGCGGCCTCTTCCGCCGCGGTATCCCCACCGTGCGCGGCCATGGCCTCCTTGAGCGCCGTCAACGCACCGGTCAACTCGGAGATCGGCGTCGAAACTGCCTGCAGCAGCGTGATGTCCGGCTCGATGCCTGCCGCCTTCAGCGTCGCGACGTTCTGCGCCAGCTCGGTCTGGTAGCGGATCGCCGCGGGCAGAATCACGGTGGATCCGACCTCGAGCGTCAACTTGGCTTCGACGGCCACCGTGAGGGCGTACATCTCGTAGCGGACCTCGACGCGGCTCTCTAGTTCCCGCGCGTTGAAGACGCCGTACTTCTCGAAGACCTCGATTGCCTCGGGCTTCACCAGCTCCGGGATGGAGTCCAGCGTGGTCTTGAGGTTCGGCAGACCACGCTCGGCGGCCTCGACCTGCCAGTTGTCGGAGTAGCCGTCACCGTTGAACACGATGGCGCCGTGCTCGGTGATGATCTCGGTGAGCAGCTTCTGCACGGCCATGTCGAAGTCCTCGCCCTCGCCGACGGCCTTCTCCAGCCAGGTGGCCATGTAGTCGAGCGAGTCGGCCATGATCGTGTTGAGGATGATCATCGGGACGTTGATGGTCTGCCCGGAGCCCGGCGCGCGGAACTCGAAGCGGTTGCCGGTGAACGCGAACGGGCTGGTGCGGTTGCGGTCGCCGGGATCGGTCGGCAGCACCGGCAGCGTGTCGACGCCGATGATCATGCTGCCCTTGCCCTTCGACGACGTGGCCGCACCCTTGGCGATCTGCTCGAACACGTCGGCCAGCTGGTCGCCGAGGAAGATCGAGATGATCGCGGGCGGGGCCTCGTTGGCGCCGAGGCGATGGTCGTTGGTGGCCGAGGCCACCGAGACCCGCAGCAGGCCGGAGAACTTGTGCACGGCACGGATCACCGCGGCGCAGAACACCAGGAACTGGGCGTTCTCGTGCGGGGTGTCGCCGGGCACCAGCAGGCTGCCGAACTGCGCGTTGCCCATCGAGAAGTTGACGTGCTTGCCCGATCCGTTGACGCCTGCGAACGGCTTCTCGTGGAACAGGCACTCCATGCCGTGCTTCTTGGCGATGGTCTTGAACGTGGTCATCAGGAGTTGCTGATGGTCCGCGGCGATGTTGGCCCGCTCGAACATCGGGGCGATCTCGAACTGGCCGGGGGCCACCTCGTTGTGCCGCGTCTTCGCCGGGATGCCGAGCTTGAACAGCTCGCGCTCGGTGTCCATCATGAAGCCGAGCACCCGCTCGGGGATGGCGCCGAAGTAGTGGTCGTCGAATTCCTGGCCCTTGGGCGGCTTCGAGCCGAACAGCGTGCGGCCCGCGTTGATCAGGTCGGGACGCGCCAGGAAGAAGTGCCGATCCACGAGGAAGTACTCCTGCTCGGGCCCGCAGAACGACACGATGTGGTCGAAGTCCTTGTGCCCGAACAACTTCAGGATGCGCTCGGCCTGCGCGCCCATGGCCTGCTGGCTGCGCAGCAGCGGCGTCTTGTAGTCCAGCGCCTCACCGGTCATCGAGACGAACACCGTCGGGATGCACAGCGTGTTGCCGTTCGGGTTCTCCAGGATGTACGCCGGGCTGGTGACGTCCCAGCCGGTGTAGCCGCGTGCCTCGAACGTGCTGCGCAGCCCACCCGACGGGAAGCTGGACGCGTCCGGCTCGCCCTGGATCAGGGTCTTGCCGGCAAACTCGGCCAGCGTCTGTCCGTCGCCGACGGGCTCGAGGAAGCTGTCGTGCTTCTCCGCGGTCAGCCCGGTCATCGGGTAGAAGACGTGCGCGTAGTGGGTGGCGCCCTTCGACAGCGCCCAGTCCTTCATCACCGAGGCGACGGAGTCGGCGATGGCCGGGTCGAGCTTGGCGCCCTTCTCGATGGTCCCGACCACGGACTTGTACACCGACTTGGGCAGCCGCAGCCGCATCTCGGCCAGGGTGAAGACGTTCGCACCGAAGATCTCGCCGGGCGCCTCGGTGGGGTCGAAGCTGATCGCTGGAGGCACGTACGCCTCGACGTTGTTGATCGCCTGCAGACGTACTGCGTTTCCGCTCAATGGAGTTCCTATCCCCGCATGCGTCCGCAACCGTTTCGCGGACTAGACCGGCCCACATTAGGAGCGCCGAGTTCCGGGACTGTTACGCGCACGTCACCGACAGAAGGCGGGTGCCGCTGTTTGCTACCCGCGGGTGCCGGATGTTTGCCGCCGCGCGCCGTGAGCGCGGCCCGTCCAGCAGCCGTTCCGGCGCGCGCAGCGGTGGGTTGCCGGGTCTGAACTGCCCACGATCGACGACTAGATTGGTGTCATGTCCACCCGCCGTAAACCGGACCGCGATATCGACGCCACCTACGACGAGCAAGCCGCGGTGGTCACCCCGCGCGAGCACGAGGCGGCCGGGGTCAAGGCCGTGATGGTGTCCCTGAAGCGCGGGCTGGAGCAGATGGGTCCGGTGCGGACGGCGACGACGTTGGCGCGGCTCAACCAGCGACACGGGTTCGACTGCCCCGGCTGCGCATGGCCTGAGGAACCCGGTGGCCGCAAGCTGGCCGAGTTCTGCGAGAACGGCGCGAAGGCCGTAGCCGAGGAAGCCACCAAGCGCCGGGTGACTCCGGAGTTCTTCGCGCGGCACTCGGTGAAGGAACTCGAAGCCCAACCCGAGTACTGGCTGGGCCAGCAGGGCCGCCTCACCCACCCCATGGTGCTGCGCCCCGGCGATACGCATTACCGGCCGATCGAGTGGGACGACGCCTACCGGCTGATCGCCGACGAGCTGCGGGCCCTGTCCAGTCCCGACGAGGCGGAGTTCTACACCTCGGGCCGCACCAGCAACGAGGCTGCCTTCCTCTACCAGCTGCTGGTGCGCAGCTTCGGCACCAACAACCTGCCGGACTGCTCCAACATGTGCCACGAATCATCGGGGACGGCGCTGGTGGATTCCATCGGCATCGGCAAGGGATCGGTGACGGTGCTCGACGTCGAACACGCCGACTGCATCCTGATCGCCGGACAGAACCCCGGCACGAACCATCCGCGGATGCTGTCGGTGCTCGAGAAGGCCAAGGCGGCAGGCGCGAAGATCATCGCGGTCAACCCGCTGCCGGAGGCCGGCCTGATGCGGTTCAAGGATCCGCAGAAGGTGCACGGCGTGGTGGGGCACGGCGTTCCGATCGCGGACGAGTTCGTCCAGATTCGCCTCGGCGGCGACATGGCGTTCTTCGCCGGTCTGGGCCGCCTCTTCCTCGAGGCCGACGACAAGGACCCGGGTTCCGTGCTCGACCGCGACTTCATCGCCGAGCACTGCGCCGGGTTCGACGACTACGAGAAGCAGGCCCGCGCAGTCGACCTGGACACCGTGGTCGAGGCGAGCGGTATCGATCGCGAGCAGCTCGAGCGGGTCGCCCGGATGCTGATCGCCTCGGAGCGGACGGTGTTCTGCTGGGCGATGGGACTGACCCAGCACCGGCACGCGGTCGCCACCATCGGCGAAGCCACCAACCTGCTGCTGATGCGCGGCATGATCGGCAAGCCCGGCGCCGGCGTGTGCCCGGTCCGCGGGCACTCGAACGTCCAGGGCGACCGGACGATGGGCATCTGGGAGAAGATGCCCGAGGATTTCCTGGCGGCGTTGGACACGCGGTTCGGCATCACCAGTCCGCGCAATCATGGGCACGACGTCGTCGACGCGATCCGGGCGATGCGCGACGGTCGTGCCCGGGTATTCATCGGCATGGGTGGCAACTTCGTCTCGGCCACCCCCGACACCGGCGTCACCGAGGCGGCGTTGCGCAGTTGCGCTCTGACGGTGCAGATCTCGACCAAACTGAACCGCAGCCACGTCGTGCACGGCGCAACGGCACTCATCCTGCCGACGCTGGGCCGCACCGACCGCGACCTCCGCGACGGCCACAAGCAGCTGGTGTCGGTCGAGGACTCGATGTCCATGGTGCACCTGTCGCGCGGCAGCCTGACGCCGCCGAGCGAGCACCTGCGCAGCGAGGTCGCGATCGTCTGCGAGCTCGCCAGAGCGATTCTCGGCGAAGCAAATCCGGTGCCGTGGGAAGAGTTCGCGGCGGATTACGACCTTGTCCGCGACGCCATCGCCGACGTCGTTCCCGGGTGCGAGGACTACAACACCCGGGTGCGCCAGCCGGACGGCTTTCAGCTCCCGCACCCGCCCCGAGACTCGCGCGAATTCCAGACCACGACCGGCAAGGCCAATTTCGCGGTGTACCCGCTGGAGTGGGTGCCGGTTCCGAAGGGCCGGTTGGTGCTGCAGACGCTGCGCAGCCACGATCAGTACAACACCACGATCTACGGCCTCGACGACCGCTACCGCGGGGTCAAGGGTGGGCGGAGGGTGGTGTTCGTCAACCCGGCCGACATCGCCTCGCTCGGCCTCGCCGAGGGCACCCGCGTCGACCTGATCTCCGAGTTCACCGACGCCGCAGGCCACGTCGAGGAGCGTCGCGCCAAGGACTTCCTCGTCGTGCCGTATTCGACGCCGGTCGGCAACGCCGCGTCGTACTACCCGGAGACCAATCCGCTGGTGCCGCTGGATCATACGGCCGCGAAGTCGAACACGCCGGTGTCCAAGGCGATCGTGATCAGGCTGGAGCCGGCAGGCATCGATCAGGCGGCGGGCGATGGGTAGGGTCACCGCGCGACGGCGCGCCAACCACCTCACGGCCGACTCGGTGACCACCCGCCCCGAGACGCTGGCCGTCGAAGAGCCCCTCGAGTTGCGCGTCAACGGCGCCGCGATCACCGTCACGATGCGCACGCCGGGCTCCGACGTCGAACTGGTGCAAGGCTTTCTGCTCACCGAGGGCGTGATCGGCCGACGCGATGACATCGCCCGCGTCGAATACTGCCGCGGCGCGGGGCCGGACGGCGCCAACACCTACAACGTCCTCGACGTCACCCTGGCACCCGGTGTGGCAATGCCTGACGTGGACGTGACGCGCAACTTCTACACCACGTCGTCGTGCGGGATTTGCGGCAAGGGCTCCATCGACGCCGTCCGGACCATCAGCCGGCACTCGCCCGGCGACGATCCGACCGTGGTCGCCGCCGAAGCGCTGTCGGCGATGCCCGACCGCCTCCGCAGTGCGCAACGCGTGTTCGCCAGCACCGGCGGTCTGCACGGCGCCGCGTTGTTCGACGCCGACGGCACCGTGCTCGTCGTGCGGGAGGACATCGGGCGGCACAACGCCGTCGACAAGGTCATCGGCTGGGCGGTCGAAAACGAGCGCATCCCCCTGACCGGCACCGTGCTGCTGGTCAGCGGACGCGCCTCGTTCGAGCTCACGCAAAAGGCCGTCATGGCGGGCATTCCGGTGCTCGCCGCGGTGTCGGCTCCGTCGTCGCTCGCCGTCGATCTGGCCAGCCAGGCCGGACTGACCCTGGTGGCGTTTCTGCGCGGCGAATCGATGAACGTCTACACCCGGCCGGATCGGGTCAAGCACGCCGGATAGCAGCTGTACCTGCAATCTCCACCCAATCTCCACACAACCTCCAAGCTCGACTGCCCCCTGGTCGCGCAGCATCGACTCCTGTCGATACACGCACCAGACCAGTGAGGGAGCCATCGTCGTGGCGGAGATTCTGATTGCAGCATGCCCACCCATCGGCCACGTCGGCCCGCTGCTGAACGTCGCACGCGGCCTCGTCAGCCGTGGCGACGACGTCAGGTTCCTGACGTCGGCGCGGCACGCCGCCAAGATTCGTGCCACGGGCGCGACCCCACACGCGTTGCCCTACGGCGCCGACTACGACGACTCCTCCTTCGATGCCGACCTGCCAGGGCGCGCCGACACCTCCGGCATTGCCCGGGTGAACTTCGACGTCAAGCACGTCTTCGTGCGCCCGCTGCCGCACCAGGCCGCCGCCCTGGATGAGTTGATGGCCGCCCACCGCTTCGACGCGATCATCGCCGACGCGTTCTTCCTCGGCGTCCTGCCGATGCTGCTCGGTGACCAGACGTCCCGGCCTCCCGTGCTGACCTACACCACGACACCGCTGTTCTTGACGAGCCGCGACACCGCGCCGGGCGGCACCGGGATCCTGCCCGGCGCAGGCATGTTCGGCCGACTGCGCAACCGCGTGCTGAACCTGGCGGCGCAGCAGGCCCTGCTGCGCCCAGCACATCGCGCCGCCGAGACCATGCTGGCGGCACTCTCCCTACCGAAACTGCCGGTGTTCCTGCTGGATTCGGCCGTACTCGCCGACCGCTTGATCGTCCCCACCATCCCCGAATTCGAATACCACCGCAGCGACCTGCCCGCGCACGTGCGGTTCGTCGGAGCGGTCCTCCCCGAACCGGCCGACGGCTTCGTCGCACCGCGGTGGTGGAGGGAGTTGTCCGCCCCGCGCCCCGTCGTGCACGTCACGCAGGGCACCATCGACAACGCCGACCTGGGCCGATTGATCGAACCGACCATCGAGGCGCTGGCCGACGAGGACGTCACCGTGGTGGTGACCACCGGCGGGCGCCCCGTGTCGCAACTGCGAACCCCGTTGCCGCCGAACACGTTCGCCGCCGAGTACATCCCGCATGACGTGCTACTGCCCTCGGTGGACGTCATGGTCACCAACGGCGGGTACGGCGCGGTCCAACGGGCGCTCGCTACGGGCGTGCCCCTGGTGGTCGCGGGCAACACCGAGGACAAGCCGGAGGTGGCCGCGCGGGTCGAGTACTTCGGTGCCGGCGTGAACCTGCGCACCGGCGTGCCGACCGCGGGCGAGGTCCGCCGGGCGGTACGCTCGGTGCTCAACGACGATGGCTACCGGCAGGCCGCCGCGCGGCTACGGATCGCCTACGCCAAGCGGGACGGCGTTGCCGAAATCGCCTCGCTCATCGATGAAGTCATCAGCGAGCGCTCCGTCGCGGGGGCGAAGTAAACGCCATGGCAGAGATCCTCATTGCATCGCTCTCCCCGCTCGGGCACATCAACCCACTGCTCGCCATCGCGCAGGACCTGGTCGCCCGCGGCGACCGCGTCACCGTGATGACGGGCGCGGCACACACCGAAGCCATCCAAGCCACGGGCGCCAGGCCGCATCCCCTCCCCGCGATCGCCGACTTCGACGCGTCGCCGTTCGACTCGTCGGCCCGCGGTCGGACCTCACGCCTGAAGGCGCTCAACCTCGCCCTCATCCGGCTGTTCCTCAACCCGATGCCCCATCAGGCCGCCGAAATGAGCATGGCGACGGCCCGAGGCCACTTCGACGCGATCATCGTCGACTACGGCTTCTTCGGCGTCGTGCCGCTGTTGCTCGGCGACCCCGCGGATCGCCCGCCGGTGGTGTACTTCACGCCGACGCCGCTCATGTTGTCCAGCCGCGACACCGCTCCCACCGGCATGGGCCTTCCTCCCGGTACCGGCACGGTGGGCCGGCTCCGCAACCGGGCGTTGAACCTCTTGTCGCAGAAGGTGATCCTGCGGGAGGCACACCGAACGACCAATGCGATGTTGGCCACCCTCGGCGTACGGGAACTTCCGGTGTTCCTGCTCGACGTCGGCGTGCTGGCCGACCGTTTCATCGTGCCGACGGTGCCCAGCTTCGAATACCCCTGCAGCGACCTGGCGGCCAACGTCAGATTCGTCGGTGCCGTGCATCCACCGTCGTCGCGCTGCTACGTACCGCCGCACTGGTGGGCCGACTTGGACGGCGACCGGCCCGTCGTCCACGTCACCCAGGGCACCGTCGACAATGCCGACCTGTCGCGGCTGATCGAGCCGGCGATCGAGGCGCTTTCCGACGAAGACGTGACGGTAGTGGTCACCACTGGAGGCCGGGATGTGCGCGACATCTCGGTGCCGTTGCCGTCGAATACCCGCGTCGCCGAATACATTCCGCACGACGTGCTGCTGCCCAAGGTCGACGTGATGGTCACCAACGGCGGATACGGCGCGGTGCAACGGGCGGTCTCGACGGGCGTCCCGCTCATCGTGGCAGGCAGCACCGAGGACAAGCCGGAGGTCGCGGCGCGGGTGGCGTGGTCGGGTGCCGGGATCAACCTGAAGACCGGGACGCCCACGCCGACGATGATCCGCGGCGCGGTGCGTGAAATCCTCGACGACGGACGCTTCCTGCGGCACGCCCGCGAGTTGGAGGCGGCCTTCGCCCAGCGGGACGGGATTGCCGAGACCGCCGCGCTCGTCGACGAGGTGATTCGGGAACGACGTCCGAAGGCGAGCCGATGAGCTGCGCCGATCCGTTCTGTCGCCCGCCCGTGCCGCGGCGCAACGACGACGCAGTACGAATCAAGGCCGAAGCCGCAGCGGCTAAGCGCTCTTGTCGCGGCGCTCGGTACGTGTGGGCTTGCGCGGCACGATGGTCGGCAGCACGTTGTCCTCGACGGTCTCCTTCGTCACGACTACCTTGGCGACGTCGTCACGGCTGGGGATGTCGTACATCACCGGCAGCAGGACTTCTTCCATGATGGCGCGCAGCCCGCGGGCGCCGGTGCCACGATGGATGGCCTGGTCCGCGATGGACTCGAGGGCGTCCTCGGTGAACTCCAGCTCGACGCCGTCCATCTCGAACAGCCGCGTGTACTGCTTGACCAGAGCGTTCTTGGGCTCCGACAGGATCTTGACCAACGACTCCTTGTCGAGGTTGGTCACCGATGCGACGACGGGCAGCCGGCCGATGAACTCGGGGATCAGGCCAAACTTGATCAGATCCTCGGGCATGACCTCGGCGAAGTGGTCCTGGGTGTCGATCTCGGCCTTGGACCGCACCTCGGCGCCGAAGCCGAGGCCGCGCTTGCCGACACGGTCGGACACGATCTTCTCGAGCCCGGCGAACGCGCCGGCCACGATGAACAGCACGTTCGTGGTGTCGATCTGGATGAACTCCTGGTGCGGATGCTTGCGCCCGCCCTGCGGGGGCACCGACGCCTGCGTGCCTTCCAGGATCTTCAGCAGCGCCTGCTGGACGCCCTCGCCCGAGACGTCGCGGGTGATCGACGGGTTCTCGCTCTTGCGGGCGATCTTGTCGACCTCGTCGATGTAGATGATGCCGGTCTCGGCGCGCTTGACGTCGTAATCGGCGGCCTGGATCAGCTTGAGCAGGATGTTCTCGACGTCCTCACCGACGTAGCCGGCTTCGGTCAGCGCGGTGGCGTCGGCGATGGCGAACGGCACGTTGAGCATCTTGGCCAGCGTCTGCGCCAGGTAGGTCTTGCCGCAGCCGGTGGGGCCGAGCATCAGGATGTTGGACTTGGCCAACTCGACGGGCTCGGCACGCGAGTCGCGCGTCTTCTCCTGCGCCTGGATGCGCTTGTAGTGGTTGTAGACCGCGACGGCCAGTGTCCGCTTGGCGGTGTCCTGGCCGATGACGTAGCCCTCGAGGAAGTCCCGGATCTCCATCGGCTTGGGCAGCTCGTCGAGTTTGACGTCATCGGCGTCGGCGAGCTCTTCCTCGATGATCTCGTTGCACAGGTCTATGCACTCGTCGCAGATGTACACGCCGGGTCCGGCAATGAGCTTCTTGACCTGCTTTTGGCTCTTGCCACAGAACGAGCACTTCAGCAGGTCGCCGCCATCTCCAATGCGTGCCATTTCCCTGCGGTCCTACTTTCCTGTTCGCCGGTTGTATGGGTCGAGCCGGTTGTGGTGGCCTCGGGGTGTATTTCCCGACGCTACCCGCTTGATCCGGCGCCATGCGACCGATAAAGCCGAATCGCGTCGGTGATATTTACCTGCGTTGGAGGAGAACATATCTCCTGCGCTCCCCCGCAGCCCGTCGTAACGCGCCACCGTGTCGTTGGCGTGTCGCCGCCGTTACCGCTCCGAGAGCGGTACCCACCAACGTACCGGTCGTACCGACGAGCGATCAGGCGTTCTGCGCGGAGAGCTTGCGGTACTCCAGGACCGTGTCGATGATCCCGTACTCCTTGGCCTGCTCGGCCGTCAGGATCTTGTCGCGGTCGGTGTCCTTGCGGATCTGCTCTGCGTCCTTGCCGGTGTGCCGTGCCAGCGTGGTCTCCATCAGGGTGCGCATGCGCTCGATCTCGGCAGCCTGGATCTCCAGGTCCGAGAACTGACCCTGGATGACGCCACCCAGCGATGGCTGGTGGATCAGGATGCGCGCATTGGGCAGCGCGAGGCGCTTGCCCGGCGTACCCGCCGCCAGCAGCACCGCTGCAGCCGACGCGGCCTGACCCAGGCAGACCGTCTGAATGTCGGCCCGCACGTACTGCATCGTGTCGTAGATCGCCATCAGCGAGGTGAACGAGCCACCCGGCGAGTTGATGTACATGGTGATGTCGCGGTCGGGGTCCAGGGACTCGAGGACCAGCAGCTGCGCCATGATGTCGTTCGCCGAGGCGTCGTCCACCTGCACGCCGAGGAAGATGATGCGCTCCTCGAACAGCTTGTTGTACGGGTTGGACTCCTTGACACCGAAGCTCGAGTGCTCGATGAACGACGGCAGGATGTAGCGCGCCTGCGGCTGTAGCCGGGGGTCGGTGTGGTCGATCATGGCTTGACTCCGTTGAAGCTGGCGTTGGTGATGATGTGGTCGACGAAGCCGTACTCCAGCGCCTCCTGGGCCGTGAACCAACGGTCACGGTCGGAGTCCTGCTCGATGCGCTCGAGCGACTGGCCGGTGAACTCGGCGTTCAGCCGGAACATCTCCTTCTTGATCAAGGCGAACTGCTCGGCCTGGATCGCGATGTCGGCGGCGCCGCCGGTGATGCCGCCGAGAGGCTGGTGCATCAGGATGCGGGCGTGCGGCAGGGCGTAGCGCTTGCCCTTGGTGCCCGCGGCGAGGAGGAACTCGCCCATCGACGCGGCCATGCCCATGGCGTAGGTGGCGACGTCGCACGGTGCGAGCACCATCGTGTCGTAGATCGCCATGCCTGCGCTGATCGAGCCGCCCGGCGAGTTGATGTAGAGGTGGATGTCCTTGGTGGGGTCTTCCGCCGACAGCAGCAGGATCTGCGCGCACAGCCGATTGGCGATGTCGTCGTCGACCTGTGAGCCCAGGAAGATGATGCGCTCGGAGAGCAACCGCTCATAAACCGAGTCGACGAGGTTGAGCCCCGCCGAGCTAGAACGCATGTCAGTCACGACTCGTACCTGCTTTCTCGAGTATTCGTACTCGCCATCATGTTCACCGACAGTAACCACTCGGAGCCACCGCGCACTTCCTCAAACGGCGCGCGTTCGCTCACAGCGTCACTTGTCGTCGTCGTCTTCCGACTCGGCTTGATCGTCCTCGGCGGGCGTCTCGGCACCGTCGGTGGAGGTGGACGGGCCGAAGAACTCGTCCGTGTTGACCTCGTTGCCGTCGGTGTCCTTGACCGTCGCGCCGTGCACGACGGCGGCGATGGTCAGGCCGCGGCGCACGTCGGCGAACATCGCGGGCAGCTGGTTGTTCTGCTGCAGCACCTGCAGCAGCTGCTGCGGCTCGATGCCGTACTGACGCGACATCAGCACCAGGCGCTCGGTGAGGTCGTTCTGTCCGACCTGGATGTCGAGCTTGTCGGCGACCGCGTCCATGAGCAGCTGCGTCTTGACGGCCTTCTCGGCATTGCTGCGGCTGTCGGCGTCGAACTCCTCGCGCGTGCTGCCTTCCTTCTCCAGCGCCTCGGCGAACTTGGCCTCGTCGTGGTCGAGAGCGTGGATGGCGTTGTGCAGGGTGTCGTCGACCTGCGCCTGCACGATGGCCTCGGGCAGCGGCACGTCGACCTGCTCGAGCAGCGTCTCCAGCGCCTTGTCGCGGATCTGCTCGGCCTGGTTGATCCGCTTCACCCGCTCGACCTGCTCGACGAGGCTCGCCTTGAGCTCCTCGATGGTGTCGAATTCACTTGCCAGTTGGGCGAATTCGTCGTCGGGCTCGGGCAGCTCGCGCTCCTTCACCGAGTTGACGGTGACGGTGACCTGAGCTTCCTGATCGGCGTGCTCACCGGCGACCAGCGTGGTGGTGAACACCTTGCTCTCGCCGGCCTTGAGGCCCTTGATCGCGTCGTCGAGACCCTCGATGAGTTGGCCGGAGCCGACCTCGTGCGACAGCCCCTCGGTCTTGGCCTCCGGCACGTCCTCGCCGTCGACGGTGGCCGACAGGTCGATCGAGACGAAGTCGCCCTCCTGCGCGCCGCGCTCGACACCGGTGAGGGTGCCGAACCGCGCCCGCAGCGACTCCAGTTCCTTGTCGACCTCGTCGTCCTCGACCTTGATCGGGTCGACGGTGATGGTCAGTGCCTCGAGATCGGGCAGCTCGATCTCGGGCCGGACGTCGACCTCCGCGGTGAAGACCAGGTCCTCGCCGTACTCCTTGCTGGTGACCTCGATCTCGGGCTGCCCGAGGGGCTGCACCTCGGCGCTGGCGACCGCTTCGCTGTAGCGACCGGGCACGGCCTCGCCGACCACCTGGTCGAGCATGGCCTGCTTGTCGATGCGCGACTCGAGCAGCTTCACGGGCACCTTGCCGGGCCGGAAGCCGGGCATGCGGATCGTCTTGGCCAGTTCCTTGAACGCCTGGTCGAAGTCGGGTTGGAGTTCCGTGAACGGCACCTCCACGTTGATGCGAACCCGGGTCGGGCTCAACTTCTCGACGGTGCTCTTCACGGCATTACTCCTTGCATGTCTGTTCGATGTCGGTCCGTGTCGGGGTGACAGGATTTGAACCTGCGGCCTTCCGCTCCCAAAGCGGATGCGCTACCAAGCTGCGCTACACCCCGTGACTACTGCGGTCGGAATACTACGGGCTGCGCGCACGACGCATTCAATTGGATTTGGTTACGTCGGCGCCGGTACAGTCTCCGTTGCAGTGCACGCGGGCGTAGCTCAATGGTAGAGCCCTAGTCTTCCAAACTAGCTACGCGGGTTCGATTCCCGTCGCCCGCTCCAAGGAAGTACCTGGTAGAGGAGTTTTCGCAGGTCGAACGGCTATTCGGCCTCTGAGGCGCGTACGCGCCGGTGCGGCGCGGTCGAGCGAATCCAGGGCATGGTTCTGGTAGCTTCCCAGCCACCGAATCGGGTGGTGAACACGGTGGGGGTTGTCTGATGGCGATAGTGGTCCTCGCGGCAGCGTCAGCACGGTGACAGCTACGCCAGACTTCACGAACCAGGCCGAAGCTAAGTTGGCCGAGTGCGTCGCTGAGTACCGCGAGAGTCTCATTGCTGAGGCGCGCGGTATCGAATCGCTTCAAAATCCTGGAGGGGCGAACAAGCAAGTCACGCCGTCCCATGTACACGATGCGAACCTCCGGTTGCGCAAGTACTACCTCGCGCCGAAGGCCAAGACAGCCGCTTCCGTCTACATTCTGGCGATCGTTGTGTATGCGTGCAGCTACGTCGGCGGCCTCGCAACTAACAACATCAAAGAAACCTGGGGGCTTTTGCTCTTCGTAGGGATGCTTGTAGTCGGTGTCATATGCGCAGCGGTAGCGGTGACGAAGGAGCGCAAATGACTGACCGCACCGAGCGGAGCCTCACACCATCGGCCCAAGCTGCGCTTGACTCATACATTGGTGACCTACGGCTTGAGATACTGGATGAAGCGAAGGCAATCGCGGCAAGTATCTCGGACTATCCAGAGATTGGCGTTTCCGAGGTCCTCGCAGCCATCCGGAGCCAACAAGGGAAACGCGAGCGAGATCGGGTGCGCGCGGGCGAGTTGAAGGCCGATCGACTCCGCTTTCTTGCGGCATCGGCAGGCACTATTGGCGGCGCCCTGATCGGAACCGCCGTGGTCGTGTTGAGTATCCGCGCGGCTCAGGCCGCCGGGTCCCCCTCAACGAGTCTGGTCGCAGCGATGATTAGCGCGGGCGTGACGCTTTTTGTCGCGGCAGTCAGTGCCTACTATTTCCTCGGAAACCGCAAGCGGCTTCACGAAGCAGAGAAGAGCAGCCTGCGGGTACAGCAACGTTCAATAGGCGAACTGCTCGCCGAGTGGGGCGATTTCACCCGAAGCCTCGACGCCTTCGTCGCGCGTCGCTTCGGCGAATCGGCAGCTGAAAAAACCTTGCCCGACAAAGTCGAAATGCTCTTGAGAGCACATGTACTGACCGATAAAGAGGTTGGATTAATAGCCGACACCTACGGTTTGAGGAACACCCTCGCCCACGGCCGCGAAGAGGATCGGCCCAGCGAAGAGGTGATCATGTCAGCATATGCCGACCTGCGCAGGTTGATCACGCGATTGGCCCGCGTTGATACGGCGTTCGACTCCACCGACTAACCACTCAAAGCAACTACGTTCGGCCCATAGTTCCGCCCCTCCTCCATGGCGCTCCCAGCGCGCCCGTTGGGCCCGTTTGGTCGTCAAAGTTGAAGAGGTTCGTGTGGCTCGCAAGGGTCGTCGGTTTCGAAGTGGCCCGTGAACAGGCACGCCGCCATGTAGTCGAGTCCCGCCGCGCGCAAAGGCTTGCGTACATGTATCGGAGCGCGTGTGGAGGGTCGCTCGTCGCCCGAAGCCTCGGCAGCGCCGTTGGCCCGGAGTACGGTAGGCCGGAACACCGACTTGTCGAGTGTCGCGTGGCGAAGTTGAGCACCGCCCGCTCCGACGCCTCCGTCACTCCGTTCGGCCAAGGCCGTCGCCTGGCTTTGACGGCATTGCGGGCTGCCGGGTTCGGTCCCCAGCAGCTCTACCAGATGAGCGCGAGATCAGAGCACGTCCTATCGCTCAGACCTGGCCCTCTCGAACACACCCTGAAACAAGGTCGTCCATCTTGTCAGCTACTTCGTCAACGTCATTGGGGAAGAGATGCCCGTACTGATCAAGCGTCGCGGTCGCCGTCATGTGGCCTAGCCGAGACTGCACCGTCCCGACGTTGGCCAAAGTAGATCATCAGCGACGCCATGTGCCGTAGCTTCATGGACGGTGCATCTAAGAGATCTCGAGCCTGCTATGCGGCATCGTGAAAGCGGTTGAGCGCCAAGGTTCTGATGAAGCTGTCATCTCATACTTAGTCGTTACCCAAGCCCATTCGCTGCACAAGCGCATTCAGCTCAAGATCGTCTTGGGGAATAGTGTTTGCGTAGAGAAACGAGTCCAAGCGAGAGGTCTCGTCGAAAAGCAGACCGTACGACCGGTCCGAATTGACCTGGTAGCCCTTAGCAGTCAGGTATATCTGCAGGCGCCGTCGAGCCGCGTCTAGGTCGGAGTCATGATTAGCCACCGCAAGGAATATGGTCGGGTATCCCCACACGCCGCTAAATCCTAGGACAGCATCGTGGTAATTGCCGTCACTGGTTGCGCGCCGAGCCAACTCAGCGACGGTGTCGGTGATCTGCTTTTGCGTCTCCCCGGCTAAAGCGAGCAGATCGGCGCCGAAACGCAATCGGCCGGTCGCCCCGAAGCCGGTGACGCAGTCGATCAGACGAAGTATTTCGGGTACGGCGTTGAAACTCGGCTTAACAGGGGGAGTTTCGCACTCTCCCAATGAATCCCGCTGCATCCACAGATTCAGAGGCTGGCAATGATCTGCAACCAGTGTGCACGGCGGCTCCGTCTCGTCGACCTCCGAGTCCGGATCCACATACAATCCGCCTTGCAGGAAGAGCATGTAGAGGTCGAGTTCATCGAACGCGCGGAATTGTGCTGCCACTCCGCTATCTGTCCGCCGTCGAATGTAGAGGAGAAACTCAGACGGCCGATCGCAAATCTGCGCGATCGTAGTGAGGTCGTGTAAAGAGGTAATCCAAGAAGCGTCGTCGTTTTGAGCAATGATGCCGGCTCTCTGGAGGTCACCTATCGCAGTGCCAAGGGGTCCGATATCGTCAAGCAGCGCAACGATGGACCGGACCTCCCGCACATGCGTGAGGTCGAGCCAAGTGCGGTCTCCGAGCCAAACGCCACCGTTCATAAGAATGAGACGTTTCAGACGCCCGGCCTGCGTGCAGGCATCACCGACCGTGGCCTTCAAGTCAGTACCGAGCCTCCGGATATCTCCGCGACGTGCTTGAACGGCTATGGACTTGCCCTTGACCTCGAGGATGATCGCTACGTCGTCGAACACAAACAGCCCGTCTCCTTCGACCTGCTTTCCAACACCATTTAAGTCGTCGCAGGTGCGATTCAATAGGTGTTCGGTCTCGGGGGTCTTGGGCGCGATGTACTCGAAGCCGGCGAACTTCGGTGCAACACCAAGAATCTTCTCAAGCTGTTCCAGAGCGATGCTTTCGCTTGTTTTTTGGCGAGCACCCTTGTCGTAACGCACGAACTCCGGCGAGTTGGGAGGCAGCGCCTTCTCGAAGATGCGCCGCAATGAGTCCAGCCCAACGTCGTTGGTCGTGGCGACGAAATTGCCTTCGCCATCTGTGACGAGAGGTGTGAGGAGGAACGGATTAGTCCCGGCCAGCATGTTGTACACACGATCAACCGCGTCCACAGTGCTGTCGAAGGTCTGGGCGTAGGAATTCAGCACCGTTGTCGCTGTCTCGACATCAATCCCCGCCGCTCCCGCAACATTCGCACCAGTGATCACAGCTCGGTCTGCCGGGAGGAACATGAACGGAATCATCATGTGCATGAACGCATCTGCGTCTTCGGCCGGAATTTCACCCGGGGGAACGTCCGAGTACTTCTCGACAATATCGGCAGTGCCGTCTCGCAATGCAGTCATCCGTTGAGACGACAGCTCTGTCATGGCTGAACGAACAGCTAGCACGTCGGCGTAGCTGTAGCGGAGATGCCGCTGCATAAGCTCTTCAACGGTGGCATTAGCGAACAGACGCCTCTCATGGTCGAGGCGGATCTGGTCGTATTGCAAATTGCGGATATTCAACACCGCGCCTTGGTACTCCGCAGCGAGAGCAGCGAGTGGGTCGTCCCGTAGGCGCGACTCAAACTGCAACCTGTACAGCGCGATGCGACTCAGCCGGGCGCCATGCCGATGCAGTTCTGCGACTGCTTCGTGGGGACGCGTCTCGAGGCGTGGTCGAGGGCCCGGTTTACGGCCCGCTCGTGATAGCAACACTGCCGCAATGATCTCGACAACAAGAGCAGACCCGTCAGGCATAACCACTCTTGGGTCGGGAACCGGTGGGAACTCCCGCATTCGCATGAGTTCTATTACGTCGAACGCATCAGCATCGGCGACAAGATCTGCGATCGCCGAAACCGCTTGTTTAGTCTGCTCATAAAGAACCGCTCTGACGTCCTGGCTTGTCTCACAGTCCCGGAACAGCCTGAGTTCGTTGAGCACGTCGCTCAGGAATTTCCCCGCATCTCGAGTGTTGCTTGAGCGACTTGAAGCTTTCGTTCGGTGCTTACGCCGCCGGTTCTTTGATCGTTTCGACATGCCGTCAGACCTCTCATACACGTGTGCTCGGACAGCATGGCTTATCGCCAGGTAATGCCCGCCGCAGCGCGCACGTATGTGTGCGTTTGGCTCCGCGGCAGCGCTTATGCCCTCACGGTATTGACGCCCTCCGACAGTCCTCGGCGCGTCGCAGTTCGTGTCGCGCTCACACACGCACTCGACCACCTCACTGGTCCCGTACCGCGAGCGCGCCCCGGGGGCCGACGACTCTCCCAACGACCGCCTTGTCGGTCGCTTTGTGCTGCCGTGGCCGGACCCGGCAATTCCGATCTTGTTTGCCAGCTAACGACGATTTGCACCGTCCCTCGGTGGGTCAGCCACGGGGGAGTCGGCAATTGTCGGCGCAATCCCTCGTCGCAACGCTGAGCGGTCGACGACGAAATCCGCGTCCGTTTCATGGCACCACGGGCGTGGCAACGTCTCGACCCGTCCAACCTGGATCAGTTTTAGCAACGTATCGACGTTGAGTGACTAGCCGTTGCCATTGACGACGACTGTGACACTCATCAATGGCAGCACACTGGACTAATCACCCTCCACCACTCTTACTGACTGTGTTGCTACAACCGACTTTTGACGCCTACATAGATATTTTGGCAAATTGACGTCCACGCGTTACGGCGGTGTTACGGTGCCCGTACAGCGAACCGCAGATGGCCACGAAAGGGCTGGTGACATGACCGCAAAGCACCGGAGGCTCAGTCGTCGCTCCAAGAAGTTTGCGACACTTAGCGTCGCTACCATTACTGCGGCCACCATGACCGTCGGCATGGCTCCAGCACCCACCACCGAGTCCGCCGTAAGCCGCTCCGTGGCGCTGGCTGCGGCCACCGGGCCCAACTACACCCAGCTGATCACCGACTGGTCGAACAGCCTGAACAACGTCCTGTTCGCGGCCGGCAACCTCGGGGGCGCGGCGGCAGGCCTCTGGGACCCGCTGGCAGCCGCGGTGCCTGGCGGCCTGCTCCCCACCTTCACGGCGGGCACGACCCAGGATGACCTCACGTCCCTTGCCGGCCTCATCGCCGCGTTGAGCCAGATCACAGTCCCGGACTTGAGCGGCGTGCCAGGGCTCCCGCCGAACGCGACGACGATCCTCACCGCGGGTCTGCTTCCCGGGCTACTGCCGGCCCTGGCCGTCCTCGGACCGGTCACCGGGCAAGCACTGGTCGCGCTGGGGAAGGTCAGCGGCGTGCTCACCGCGCTCAATGCGCTCAACACGGTCCGAGCGCTGTTGAACCTCCCGCTTATCGCCGGCATCCCGACACTCGGAGACCTGATTCCCGGGCTGACCGTGACACAGACCGAGTTCAACACCGCCTATGACTGGCCGCTGCTGGGTCTGGGCGCCATCCTGGGTCTCAACGGGTCGACCAATATCTCCAACACGTTCGCCCAGATACCCAGCCTCACGGGCTCCGCGCTGGTCACCAGCATTCTCAGCGGGCTCACCCTCAATGGGGCTCCACTGCCCCCGGCGCTGGCCGCGACGGTCGGCCGTCTGCTCGCGCCCCTCAACGCGATCAACACGCCATCGGTGACGGCCTGGATTCCGGCCGGGTCCGGCAACTACGGCCTTCCGTTGGGCGGCTCGGTCGGGTGGCTGGCGACGATGCCAACCCTCGACGTCGGTCCCGTCTCCGTCGGCCCCGTCGTGCTCTCCGACACCGACACCGTCATTGCCATCCCGCTCGTCGCCGCAGGGGCGGTCCTCCCGCTCGGCCTCGCATCGTTCGGGATTGTGGGCACACCGGGTGTCGTCTTCCCCACCGCGACAGGGGTTTCCACGCTCGGCGGTACGACGCTGACCTCGCTGTCCGTTCCCCTCCTCGGTCTCGGCGTGACGAACTTGAACCTACTGTCGGCGACCTACGTCGGGACGAACGGGATCAACTACAACAGCGGTACCAGCCTGTTGACGCTGACCACTCCGTTCGGTGCGTTCCCGATCGTCTACTCACTCGGCGCGTACAACCTGGGCGCCACCGGATTCGGATTCACGCTGCCGTCGCTGTTCACCATCGGGCTGCTGCCGTCATTCCAGGTCGGCACCGCGCCGACACAGCAATCCCCCGACGGGCTCATCCCCGCGAGCGTGCTGAACCTCGGTCTCGGATTGCCAACGCAGACGACGAATCTCGCGACGATGCTGGGCCTTCCCGACCCGGGAGGATTGGTGACACCGCTCCTGAATCCCGCGTTCAACCTGTTGATCGCGCCCTTCGGAGCGCAACTCACCAACGCCCTGAACACCAATGCCGGCCCGCTGGCCAACGGGCTCGCAAGCCTGATGGCCCAGTTGACCGCCCTGTTGGCACAGGCTTCGGCGGCCGTCACAGCGCCGGTGGCCCCGACGACCATGCTCGCGGCGTCCACGCCACCGTCGGTGACGTCGGTGCCGGACCCGTCGCAGAAGACGATCAACGTGGCGAGCGTGCCGACGACGAACCCGCAACCAACGCCGTCGTCGACCCCGACGGTGACCGCGGCGGCCGTGATACCGGACACCGAGGAGGAACCCGAACCGACGACCAGGCCGCGGCTCAATGTCGTAACCGGCACGCCGAATCCCGTTGGGAGCGCTCTCGAGAACGGGCGCAATCAACTCAGCTCAGCGGTCACGAACGCGCAGAGCCAGGTCGAGACGGCGGTCGGCAACGCGCAGACTCAGATTACCGGCGCGGTCACGAACGTGGTCAAATCGGTCGTCGGCGCTGTCGGCAGCCTCGGCTCCCCGGGTCCGGCCGCCAGCTCCACGGCGGACTCGACGGCCGGCGCCACGCCGTAATACCGCACGGCAGAAGGCCGCCCGCGTTCGCCAATCACCGCGAACCCCTACGCTCCGGGACGTGAACCCTCAAACTCAGAGGCGACACGCTACGCAAGTCTCGGGGGGCGCATGGCAGCGGAACCACGCAACGTCGAATCCGACGCTGCTCCATGGGCCGACGACCGGCCGGTGGGCACGGTCCGGACCGCCGTCGTCGTCGTTCACGGCATGGGTGAACAACGACCGATGGACACGCTCGACGGCTTCGTGAAGACGGCGCTGCATCCGTTGAGCGACCTGTTTCCACCGACCGACAAGAAGTGGGAGTACTACTACTCGCGACCGGCCGAGATCACCGGCTCCTACGAAGCCCGCCGTTACATCGCCCGACCCTTGCGGACCAAGAGCGACGTCAAACAGGGTCAGGCCGAAATCTACGAGTACCACTGGTCATATCTGATGACCGGCAACCGGTTTGCCGACCTTGGCCCGACGACGCTGCGACTGTTCCTTCGACGGCCGAGCAACGTCCCCGATCCGCTATTCGGGATCTGGCGCGTGGTGTGGCTTGCGCTGCTGGCGATCCCGGTGGCGATGGCCGCGCTGTTGGTCGGCGGGCACCTGCTCAACAAGGACGTTCCCTGGTGGATCCTCGGCGCGATCACCAGCGTCGTCGTACTGCTCTTCTGGCTCGGCGTGCTCCGATTCCTGGTGAGGGCCGTAATCAAGAGCGTGACGGCCTCGTTCGTCGACGTCGCCCGCTACCTCGACACGGCGCCACACTCCTACGCGGCACGGCGCGCCATTCGAGGAGGTCTCGTCGACCTCTTGCATGCGCTGCACGACGAGGGCCGGTACTCACGCGTCATCGTCGTGGCGCACAGCCTCGGCGCCTACATCGCCTACGACGCGCTCACGTCGTTCTGGGCCCAGGTTCATCAACTACACGCGCCGCCGCCCGACGATCAGACCCCGCTTCCGATCAAGCTCCCACACCTGGCCGAACTCCAGAAGGCCGCCGATGAACTCACCGTCGACGCGACGACCGAACAAATCGACGACTTCCAGGAGCTGCAGTTCGCCCTCTGGCAGGACCTCCGGGCCCAAGGAAACCCCTGGCGCATCACGGATTTCATCTCAGCCGGCACACCGATGGCGCTGGCCGACATACTGGTCACCCGGCCCAAGTTGTTCAGCGGATTGACGAAGTCGGACCGCACGCGCCGACACGACCTGTTCGACGGGTTGGTCCGTCGCGGCGCGCTGGTCAAGTGCCCGCCGCGGACCGAGACCTTGCCGGTCGAGGGCAACGAACAACCGAAGGCGAACTACGCATACAAGGGTGACGGCATCCGGCAGGTACTGGGATCGCAGTCGCCGTTCGCCGTCACGCGGTGGACGAACCTGTGGTTCCCGGTGAATCGTGGTGGTCTAAAGGGCGACTGGTTCGGTGGCCCGCTGCGGCCGTTGTTCGGCCGCGGAATCCGCGACATCGAGGTGCAGGGCAACCAGCCCGAGCGGTTCAAACGCGGAATGGCGCACACCCAATACTTCGCACACCCCGACAAGGGCGGCGCCGACGACGCGGCCGGGCACATCCGCAAGGCAATGGCGCTGCAGACCCACGAAGTCCTCGCGCGTCTCCTGACGGCGCCGACACCCGACCCGAGCACCGCCGAGCGACCCGTTCAGCGTCCAGCTTGACTCCGATCAGCCCCGGTTTCCTGTCGGTACGCTGAGTGCATGAACGGCTTCCTGCTCGTGCTCATCATTCTCGTCGTCGCCGCGATCGGCTTGGCGGTCTACGGCTCGTCCAAGGCGTCGGGCAACCGCAACGCCGCGTCGCTGGCCGACGCGAAGGCCGACGCGCGCCGACTAATCGAGCGGCTCGGCGGTCAGGTGCTCAACCTTTCCGGCAATGACGATGCCTCCAAGCAGGCTCTTGCCGACGCGTCGGAGCGCTACACCGCGGCGTCGTCGCAGATCGATCAGGCGACCACGGCCAAGCAGGCACTGCTGGCCAAGGAGAGCGCGATCGAGGGCCTGTACTACGTGCGCGCCGCCCGCGTTGCGATGGGCATGGATCCGGGCCCGGAGCTGGAATCCCTTGCGGGGCAACGGTCCGCGGGCACCGTGACCGAAGACCGGCGCGTGCAGTTCGACGGCCGTGAGATCGAGGCGTCGCCCGCCCCGTCGGAGCGCACGCCGAACTACTACCCCGGTGGCCGCGTCGCCGGCCGTCCGGTGCCCGCCGGCTGGTACTCCGAACCCTGGTGGAAGCCCGCCCTGGTGGCCGGTGCGTGGGGCGTGGGCTCGGCGCTGCTGTTCAGCTCGTTGTTCTCCGGCATGGGTGGCGTCGGCTATGACGCGCAGGGCTTCGAGAACGGTTACGGCGACGGCTTCCAGGACGGCTTCGACCAGGGGCAGCTGGAAGGTGCCGGCCAGGACGGCGGCGGCTGGGGCGACAGCGGCGGCGGTGATGGCAGCGGCTGGGGCGGCGACAGCTGGGGTGGCGGCGGCGACAGCGGAGGCGGCGGCTGGGACTTCGGCGGTGGCGGCGACTTCGGCGACGGTGACTTCGGCGGGTTCTAGAACTCGCTGACATGTCCGCCTACGTCATCTCCGAGGTGGAGATCCTCGACGAGAGTGCAGCCGACCGGTATCGCACGTTGGCCGCCGCGTCGATCGAGGAGTACGGCGGCCAGTACCTGGTCCGTGGTGCCACGCCCGATGCGGTCGAAGGTGAGGCGTCACCGGGACGACGCCTGGTCGTGGTCGAGTTCCCCGATATGGACGTTGCCCGGCGGTGGTACGCCTCGGAGTCGTATGCCCGGGCACTGGCCCATCGCGACCAGGCGCTGACCCGGCGCCTGCTGTTCGTCGAGGGCGTGTAGCGACCATCCCTGGCGCGGCGACGAAACTCGCTGCGAAAAAAGTGTCGGGATTCTGGTGGCTCGACGCTCCTAGCTTGTGAACGCGGTCCACGGGGGCCGCGACCACACCTAGGGAGAACCCCGATGACCACCAGCTACGCCCCACACAGCCACCCCAGCATCGACCACGGCGCCCCGACCGCCGCCCGTCGCCCGTCGATGACGTTCGTTCCGCAGGTCGTGCCGGAGCCGGTCTTCGCACAGGCGCCGACGTGGAAGTCCGGCTGGCTCGTCAGCGGTCTCGCGGCGGCCGTATCGGTCGCTGCCCTCGGCGTAGTGGGCTGGGTCGCGATCGACGCGCTGGCTCTGTCCCCCTCACCGGAGCCCACGTCGGTGGTGCTGCCCGCCGCATCGCACGGCGACAGCGCCGTCACCGCACCCCTTCCGCTCCAACCCGCGCCCGCGATCGCCGTCACTCCGCGACTCCCCGAGTCGGCCCCCTCCATCGTCGGTGCGCCGCGGGTCATCGTGATCCCCGCCCCGGCCGCCGCGCCCGCGCCCAAGCAGGACCCCGTCGTCACCCCACCCGCGCCCGTCGTGACGCCGCCGGCACCGGTCTCCCAGCCGAAGCCGCCGCTGGGCATCGGCACCTGCGATCTGGTGAACTGCGACACGACGACACCCGCTCCGGGCATCCCGAAGTGCGGCGACCTCGTCGCCTGCGACCCGACGCCCCCGACTCCCCCGGCGCCGAGCATCCCGAAGTGCGGCGACCTGGTGGCGTGCACGGGCCCGGGCAGCCACCCCTGATCCCTGGTGCCTACAACCGGCTTTCCAGGCGCGCCGACACTCCGGCCTCCTGGAGGTCGAGTCGCTCGAGCATGGCGCGCGCGGCCTCGTCCTCGATGCGGCCGTCGTCGCGTTCGGCGATGAGCGCGGCGCGCTGGGTGGCCAGCACCTCCCGGTAGAGCGCCGAGAACACCTCCGAGCGCAGGGTGTGCGCCTCGGGGTCGGGCATCTCGTCGGCGTCCTGGGAGTGCCGGGCGATGGTGTTGCGGATCTCGGCAAGCACGCGCGGGTCGAGCCCCTCGGGTGGATTCGCCCGGAATTCGGTCAACACCTCGTCGGCGGCTTCGTGCACGACGCGCTCGGCCTTCAGCGTCTCCTCGCGTTCGGCGGCGCTCTCCTCGGTCGACAGGCGCAGCCGGCGGATGAGCAGCGGCAGCGTCCACCCCTGGATCAACAGGGTCCCCACACTGACGACGAACGCAATGGCCTGAATCGTCGCCCGCTCGGGGAACGGATCGCCGTCGACCGTCGTCACGGGGATCGCGGCCGCGGCCGCCAGCGTGACCACCCCCCGCATGCCGGTCCACGACACCACGACGTTCTCCTGCCACGACAACGACCGTCGATCGATGAGTGAACGCCACTTCGCCGGCGGCTTGCCGCGGCGGCGGGTGCCCAGCGCGCCGCGGCCACCACGGTCGGGCGCAGGCACGCTGAACCGGTTCTCGACATGCCGCGACAGCTCGCTGCGGCCGAACATCGCCAGCACCGAGAGCGGCCGGATGAGCATGACGATCGCCAACACGATCAACGCGGCGACGGCGACTTCCGCCAGGGACTCGTGGGCGTCACGCAGATCCTCCAGCACGAACCTCAGGTGCAGTCCGATGTAGGCGAACACGAACGCCTCGAGCAGCACGTCGACCGAATTCCAGACGTAGCGCTCCTGCAGCCGGGTCTGATATCCCGCGCCCAGCGTGCCGCTGCCGACCACGAAACCCGCGACCACGACCGCCAGCACACCGGACGCGTGCAGTTCCTCGGCGGCGATGAACGCCGCGAACGGCACCAGCAACCCCTGCACAGTCTCGAGTCCCGGATTGTTCAGCCGCTTTCGGATCCACAGCGTGACGAATCCGAGTGCGGCGCCGAGGACTGGGCCGAGCACCGCGCTGTAGCCGAACAGCAGGAACGGATTCTCGATGAACGTGTGCGTGCCTGCCACCTGAGCCACGGCGATCGAGAAGAGCGTCAGAGCGGCGGCGTCGTTGATGAGGCTCTCGCCGGTGAGGATCGCCATCACCTTCTTGGGCAAGCCCAGCTTGCGCCCCACCGCGACGGCCGTGACGGCATCGGGTGGAGCGACGATCGCGCCGAGGACGAGCGCCGTGCCGAACGTCAACGGCACCACCACGATCCACGACGAGACCGCGGCGACCGTGACCGCCGTGACGACGACGAGCCCGACACCCAAACCAAGGATGGGTCTGATGTTGCGTAGGAACGTCGGGAAGGAGAAGTCCAGCGCCGCCGAGTAGAGCAGCGGCGGCAACACCACCGTCAGCAGGATGTGCGAATCCAATTCGGGCGCTTCGAACCCCGGCAGAAACGACGCCGCAATGCCGATGACGACGATGATCAGCGCCGGTTCGAGGCCGCGGTGGTGCGCGATGGCCGTGACGACGATGGCCCCAACGACGACCAGGATCAGTTCCACCCGCCGATTGTCCCGTCAAACGCGTCGCCGCGCTGTGGTCGACGCCCGGCGCCCACCGCGGTTGTTGGGATCGGTAGCGGCTCGCGGCGCTTGTACTTACCTCGATGACGACGCCACGGTGGCGGCGCACAAACGAAGGGAAGACAGAAATGAAGATCGTGCCCACCCGCATGGAGGAACAGATCAACCGCCTCGACCGCACGCAGGCCCTGGCGATCGGGATCGGCAGCGGTCTCACCGCGCTGTGGTGCGCCTACCGCCTGGTCTGGCTGTTCTACACGGCCGTGGCGTTCTCCACCGTCGGCTGGTCGCCGGTGTCACTCGTCTTCCCGCTGGTGCTGTGGGGCGTGATCGGCGTCGTCTCCGGTGTCGCGGCGTTCGGCCTGCTGACCCATTACGCCAAGAGCGACTCGAAGGACGCCTGACGTTTGACTCTGCGCTGGCGGCGTCGGCCACTCGAGAAATTCCGCCGTCAGCGCATTGTCAACGATCACGATTGGCACGTGGGACACCAGAACAGGTTGCGCGCCTCCATCACCTCGGTGCGGATCGGCGTGCCGCACACCCGGCACGGCTCGCCTGCGCGTCGGTACACGTAGGTCCGCGGACGGCCCTCGCGGTACGAGGGTGCGCCCTTGTCGTCGGCGCGTCGGACGGTGACGATCTTGCCGGTCCGCACACCGACCTTCATCAGCGCGACGAGATCGGTCCAGGCGGCGTCGAACTCGGCGTCGCTGACATGGGTACCGGGTCGGTGCGGGTCGATGAGGTGGCGATACAGCAGTTCGTTGCGATAGACGTTGCCCACGCCGGCGATCACCGTCTGGTCCATCAGAAGCGCGCCGATCGGTCTGCGGGACTTGCTGATTCGCGTCCAGGCACGGGATGGATCTGGGGCCCGACGGAGGGGATCGGGCCCCAGCTTCGCGACGATCTCGTCGACCTCCGCCTGGTTGATCACCTCGCACACCGTCGGCCCGCGAAGGTCGGTGCCATACTCCGCGCCGGTCATGCGCATCCGCACCTGGCCGACGGGCAACGGCAGCGGCATGGGGAACTCGGTGAACGTGCCGTACAGACCGAGGTGGACGTGCACGATGGCACCGCCCTCGTAGGTGTGGAACAGGTGCTTGCCCCACGCGCTGGCCCGGCGCATCACCCGCCCACTGACCGCGGAGGCGGCTTCCTCGAAGCGCCCCTGCGGGCTGGTGACGATCACGGGGGCGCCACCGAATCGCTTCTGATGCAGCCGCGCCAACCGGTGCAGCGTGTGTCCCTCGGGCATCAGGTGGGCGTGCCGACCTCCGGCGCGCCCGGGACCGTCGGCGCGACGTGCGTCTTCTCGTACACGGCCATGATGTCGATGCGGCGCTGGTGGCGCGGCGCCTCGGACCATGCGGCGCTCAGGAACGCGTCGATGATCGCGAGCGCTTCCTCGACGGTGTGCATGCGGCCGCCGATGCCCACGACTTGCGCGTTGTTGTGCTGGCGGGCCAGCGACGCGGTCTCGGTGCTCCACGCCAACGCGCACCGGACGCCGGGCACCTTGTTGGCCGCCATCTGCTCACCATTGCCGGAGCCGCCGATCACGACGCCGAGGCTGCCAGCGTCCGCGACGGTCCGCTCGGCCGCCGCAATGCAGAACGCCGGGTAGTCGTCCTCCGCGTCGTAGGTGTAGGCACCGCAATCGATCGGCTCGTGGCCTTCGGAGCGGAGGTGCTCGATGACCGCCTGCTTGAGTTCGAATCCGGCGTGGTCGGAGCCGAGGTAGACGCGCATGGCGGTCATTCTGGCAGATGCAGGTCAACCCACGGTGATGGCGTCGAGGCGTTCCTTGATGAACGCCGACGTCGTCACCGGCTCCAGGCCGGACACCCGGCCGACCGGAGGCTCCAGCGGCGTGACCAATGCATCGTGGTTGGCCTCGTAGAAGTAGATCAACGACACCAGATCTTCCTCCGGCGCGTGCGGCTGCGGCGGCAGCACGCGATGCCTGCCCGACGGCCAGCGCCTGCCACTCCAGTACTCGAGCAGGTCGCCGATGTTCACCGTGAGCGCGTCCGGATCGTACGGGGCGTCGGCCCAGCCCTCGGCCTCCGAATACACCTGCAGCCCACCGGCTCCCGGCTCGCGGTCGAGCACGGTCACGGTGCCGAAGTCGGTATGCGGGCCGATCCGGAACTGGCCCGGCTCCGGCTCCCCGACGACGCTCACCGGCGGATAGTGGTTGATGTTCATGGTCCACGTCGGCCGGTCCGCCAAGGCCGCCCACGGGTTGACCGGCAACCCGAGCGCGTGCGAGAAGAGGGCCAGCAGGTCGTCCGACACCCGCCGCATCGCGGCGGTGTACTCGGCAACCAGCTGCTCTAGTTCCGGCACCTCCGCAGGCCAGACGTTCGGTGCGAACCAGATCCGGTCGACGTCCGGGTCACCCGTCGCCGTCTCGGCGCCCAGGCTGTAGCTCTCCTTGAGGTCGGGCGGCGTCTCGGTGCCCTCGGCGTAGGCGTTGGCCTCTGCGCCGGGCCCGATCCAGCCGTGCCCACCGACGGGCACGCTGTAGCCCTGCTTGACGTCGTCGGGCTGAGCGAAGAATTCCCGGCTCGCCGCGCGCACCGCCGCGGCCAAGCCGGGGTCGACGCCGTGGCCGGTGACCAAGATGAACCCCGCACGCTGCAGACCCTCGTCGACCTCGGCGGCCACCGCGTCGGCGGCGGCACCGCCGGCCGCCCAACGCGAAAGGTCAACCGTCGCAATGATGCTCATTCCGCAGTCCTATTCACCAATGTCCTCCGCCCAGAGCTCCGGATTGGCCGCGATGAACTCCGTCATCATCGTCACACATCGTTGGTCGTCGAGAACCGTCACGGTCACTCCATGTTCGGCCAGCCAGTCGTGACCGCCGTGGAACGTCGTGGCCTCCCCGATCACCACGGCGCCGATGTTGAACTGCCGCACCAGCCCACTGCAGTACCAGCACGGGGACAGCGTGGTGACCATCACCGTCGAGCGGTAGTTCCGCTGCCTGCCCGCCGCGCGGAATGCGTCGGTTTCGGCGTGCACCGAAGGGTCGTCCTGTTGCACGCGGCGGTTGTGCCCGCTACCGAGCAGGGTTCCATCGGCGGAGAACAACGCGGCCCCAATCGGAATGCCGCCCTCCGCCAGCCCCTTTCGCGCCTCGTCGACGGCGACGTCAAGCATCTGCTCCGGGCTGGTCACGCCGCGACGCGCTCGGCGGCGATCTTCGACCGGCACAGCAGCAGGTAACTGCCGCCGGCAAGCAGGAAGCCGACGAAGAAGGTGATGTCCCCGAGTTGCGGGACGGCCCTGACCAGGTAGCCCTGGAAGATCTCCTGGTTGCAAAGCAACAACACCGACACCACCAGCCCGATGGCGAAGGACAGCAGCCCGTTCCAGTTCGCGTAGGCCCGGTCGTAGAGGAAGCCGCTGATCGTCTGACCGCGGCGCAGGTACTGATCGGCGAACACCACGCCCAGCCACGGTCCGATCCAGTAGGCGATGATCAACAGGAACGCCTCGTAGTTGTGTGCCGCGTCGGGTAGCGCCCACCACGCGATCAGGAATCCGAGGACACCGAAGAACACGGTGACGAGTGCCCGGGCGACGTGCACCGGCAGCTTGATCCCGATCGTCACGAAAGCCATTGCGCCGGAATAGATGTTGATCGAGTTCGCCGCAATGGCGCCGATCGCGATGGCCAGCAGCGTCGCCTTCGCCAACGGAGAGGCGAGTTCGGAGGTAAACGACCCGGTCGGATCGGCGAGCGACGCCTCACCGGTCGTGACGGATGCGGCGCCGACGATCTCGAGCACCGCGCACGACAGGAACAGGCCCGCGGATGCGAACAGCCCGGTGCGCGACGTCGACACGGTCGACGGCAGATAGCGGGTGTAGTCGGCGGCGTACGGCGTCCACCCCGCGGCGTACCCGAAGGCGGTGCCGACGGTGAGCAGGAATCCGCCGAGGCCGCCGACGCCCTCCGCGGCGACCGGGGAGGCGAAGTTGGCGTGCATGAAGATCGCCACCGACGCGATCACGAAAATCAAGGCCAGCACCGGGAACGACCACCGTTCGAAGGCCTGCACCAGGTTGTGGCCGAAGAACGCGAACCCGGTCTGCAGGACCACGATGATGATCAGGGCGACGAGCGGGCCGATCCCGAACAGCGTCGAGAGTGCGAACGCGCCGCTGACGCTGTTCGTGGCGAACCAGCCGACGCCGGCGGTGATCGACATCAGCACCGCGGGCACGGCGTTGCCCTTGAACCCGAACGCCATCCGGCCGAGCACCATCTGCGGCACGCCGTGCAGCGGTCCGCGTGCGGACAGGAAGTAGTGGGCCAACGCGCCGAGTCCGGTGCCGATGACGATGCCCGCGACCGCCTGCCAGAACGTCATGCCGAAGGCCAGCACGGCCAGCATGCCGACGAAGATGGTGGCGAATTCGAGGTTGGGCGACGTCCACGTCCAGAACAACTGGTGCGGCTTGCCGTGCCGGTCGGCCTCGGCGATGAACTCGTTGCCGCCGGGCTCGACGGCAACGATTCGGTCGCGGTAGGTGCCGTCGGTGGTGGGCTCGGTCGCTGTCATTGGTACACCGTGGTCTGCGCCGCGCGCGCTCGCAACCGGAATGGGAAAGAGTGTGCTGGAAACAATCGCCGTCTTCGCATGGTTCGTCTTGATCAAACCTCGTCGGCGAAGTCGCGCCGCTGGAACGGAGCCTCAATGAAGACCCTGATCGTCAGCGCCAGCCCGCGCGAAGACGGCAACTCACACGTGCTGGCCCGGGCGGCGATCGACGGCGCCAAGTCGGCGGGCCACGACGTCGAGCACGTGTTCCTGCATGAGTACGTCGAACGGCTGCTGGGCAACTGCCGCACGTGTCGCCGCGTCGAGGACGGCACCTGCTCGCTCGACGACCGCTACGAATCGCTGCTGATCGACCACATGTTGCCCGCCGACGGCATCATCTTCGCGATGCCGCTGTACTTCTACGGCATGCCGGGCCGGCTGAAGACGGTGTTCGACCGGCTGTTCTGCTACACGGCCAACAGCGCACCTCAACAGGAACAGGTCGTCGACGGCATCATGGGCAAGCGGGTGGGCGTGTTGATCTCGTGCGAGGAGAGTTACCTGGGCGCCACCAGCGGCGTGATCTCGCAGTTTCAGGAGCTCACCCGGTACCTGGGCCAGGAGCTCGTGGGCGTCGTCGTCGGCAATGCCAACAGCCGCGGCGAAATCGTCCGGGACCCCCGCGATCCGCTCCGGCACGCGCACGACCTCGCCGCGCGCCTCTACGACACCCGCGTCACCGACTACCGGCTCGACACCGTCCGGTCGGGCAAGGTGTGGGACGTCCCGGCCTGAGCGCGGTTGGCTTCGGACGACGCGCGACGCGTGCCCATAACTGGATTTGCCCAGCTATCAGCGACTTTGACGAAGTCGCTGAGAGCTGGGCAAAAATATCCGCATCCAGTCAGCCGACAGTCGTGGCCTGTGCGGCTGGAGTGAACAGACGGGCGGCCGCCCCTAGTCGAACTCGGGCGCTTCGGTGCGGCTGCGCTTGAGCTCCCAGAAGTGCGGATACGCCGCGAAGATCACCGACGCGTCCCACAGCTTGCCTGCTTCTTCGCCGCGCGGGATCCGCGACAACACCGGCCCGAAGAACGCGACACCGTTGACGTGAATCGTGGGGGTACCGACGTCGTCACCGACCGCGTCCATGCCTTCGTGGTGGCTCTTGCGCAGGGCGTCGTCGAACTTGTCGCTGGTGGCTGCCTCGGCCAGCTCGTTCGGCAACCCGACCTCCTCGAGCGACTTCTTGATGACGTCGTCGAAGTCCTTGTTCTGCTCGTTGTGGATCTTGGTGCCCATCGCGGTGTACAGCGGCCCCAGGATCTCGGGGCCCTTGGCCTGCTCCGCGGCAATGGCGACGCGCACCGGACCCCACGCCTTCTTCATCATCTCGGCGTACTCCTCGGGCAGGTCGCGGCCCTCGTTGAGCACGGCGAGGCTCATGACGTGAAAGTTCACCTCGATGTCGCGGACCTTCTCCACCTCGAGAATCCAGCGCGACGTGATCCAACACCACGGGCACAGCGGGTCGAACCAGAAATCCGCAACCGAGTTTTCAGCCATTACTGCTTGGTCCTCTCGTAGAAGTCACAACTCGTTCGAACACAACTGTGCACCTGTCGAAGGTGTTCCCGCTGCCACGGTATGGAATCTCAGTTTCGCGTGTCCGTTTAGCCGGTGCGAGAACCTGCTGACCTGACGTTCAGCCTTGCTGGACGCTGTTCTGGGCACTGCCGGAGATCTGAGGCGAGCCGGAATGGTAGATAACGGTGTTGCGAAGTCCGTTGACGTCGATTGCATCCGCAGAATCGACGGTGACGTGGTGGATCACCCCGTCAACCGAGATCCTGCTGCAATGCCCAACGACCTCAACCGTCATCTCGCGGCCCTCGACCGTCAAGTGCCCGTCGTTGCAGGCGATCGTCTTCGTCTCGCCGTTGCCTTTGATCGTCAGGTTGCCGCCATGAGGCATTTGCGTGGCTCCAAACGAGCCCGCGAACGCGAACCACGAAACGGCAAGCACGATGACAAGCGCCAAAGCACCAAGCGAGCCGGCGATGACGGCATTCGACTTTGACACCACGTCGTGCCGGGATCGGCGGCGGACGAGCAGACCGACAGCGAACGCGCCGGCCACCACCAGCGCAATTGCCAAACTCTGCCATGCGCTGATCGTCTCCCAGCTGGCGTCATGGGCACCCGAAGGGCTCATGCACTGGAAGTTGATGCTCGTCCCGGAATGGCTCGGTCGGGAGCTGTACTGCGACGTGTTCACGATCAGCTGGTTGGGACCGCCGCACACAAGTGCACTGGTCCACAGCGCGCTTGACGGCAGCATTGCGGGCAGCGACGCGCCGGCACCAAGGACGCTGCCGACCAACCCGACGATCCCACCGAAGAGATCGGCCTTGACGAACTTGCCATTCCGCTTTCGAAGGCCGAACCAGGTTTGCTCGACTGGGGCGACGGATGTGTAAACGTGCGCCGACGCCATTCCCACGTAGCCGCCGCCGTCCTGCGGACGGTCTTGGCCCGTGTAGACGACCGAATGGCCCGTCCTGAACGTCACGGTCGCGTGTTGCAATGCGTTGTCGAGCTGTGCCTGCGACATGCCTGCCTGGGCCGCGGCACGCGCCAATCCCTCTCGAATCTGCGCCATGTCGGGTCCTGACGGTCCTTCACTCCCGTTAGGCACATCGGTGCGAAAACCGTTTTGTAACGCTTCGGCGAATCGGCGCGCATGGCCATCACCGGCGTGCGCCCGGGCCTCGCGGAGCTGACGTTCCAGTTCGGCGATGCGCTTCTCGGGGTCGTCGTAGTTCATCAGTGTCCCTTATGTTTTCGCGTAAATCTTGATTCCACTGACGGTCATGCTTTCAGCCAAACCAACTGGCCTGCAATCGATTACGCACCGTACTCATGTCAGTGCCTGTCCACCGGCTCCGCTTGCAGCGCGTCTATGACACGCTGAGCGGCAGGATGTTTCGAGACCACGAACGTGTGTGGCCTGGTGGGTATTGGCCGAGCACCGCCTCGGCGACCGCAGCAGCTTGCTCATTCGTCTGCGGCAGATCGCGGTCAGATAAGTGCCTGAGCCTAATGGCTACTCCTTTTGCGAAAACGAGCGGGTGTCCGATCTCACGGGCGTTCTGCTTCATTGGCTGAAATCCGTGACGGCGTTGTCCCAGTCCACGACGAAACGGCGAGCCGGGTCGGCGGCGTCCACCGCGCACGGCAGGTTCAGGCCCACAGCGAGGTTGGGCACATGCGAGAGCGGCACGGCCTGAATCGCTCGGGCCGTCACCTGGTCGCCGTTGGGGAACCGCAGTTCGACCTCGACCTGGTAGTGCGGAGCATCGAGCAATTCCGGTCGGCTGGGAGTTCTGCCGAGGCCGCGTGGTGTCGTGCCCATTGCCGAGAACGATTTGAGAACTCCG
Organism: Mycobacterium sp. URHB0044; assembly: GCF_000620625.1. Classification (GTDB taxonomy): domain Bacteria; phylum Actinomycetota; class Actinomycetes; order Mycobacteriales; family Mycobacteriaceae; genus Mycobacterium. The sequence continues at coordinate 37,587 of NZ_JIAW01000007.1, forward strand.
GCTACACGCTGACCTGAGGCGAGTAGGGCGGCTGCCGACAAGACTGGACCGGTACCGAGGGTCACGAAACTTGCTGGGACAGAGAGCGATCCGCAGGGCTCAGGCTTACGTGGGTTCTGAGAAGACACAGCCTGCGGCGCCCTGGACACGGTGCTCGACGAACTGGCTGGCCTAGCCGGGCGTGGGTGCGGCTGGCTCAGGTCGATCCGCACTCGTTTTGGTTTCGAGGCGCCGACTTCGACTGCGACCGTGCGGCCTGGCTCGACCGCGCCGATGTCCCACGGGTCGAGGTTGCGCCACACGGTGGCGTCGTAAGATGTGCGACCCGGGAGGTCTACTCGCAGGCGGATCCGGCAGACGATCCGAGGCACGGCGGTGTTCACCGACACGGGGCGCCACTGGCGAAGCGACAAGACCTCCGCCGTTCCTTGCTCGACAGCACCGTCCGGTCTCGTCAACCGTCGCACGATCAGCGGGCTGAGAAATGATGCGAGCACCAGACACGCTGCCACGACATTGACGGTCGTAAACAAGGTCATTTGCGCATGCTCCCTTCGTCGCGTCGCCCAACTCCCCGACTGAAAAGGGTTCGCGCGCGAGCTCAATACGTAGTGTGCGCGAGCGACCGGCGCTGCCACATGAGGTGTTCACCGCATAAATGCACGACAATGACGGTGCGAGGTTCAGCCCGTGGAGTCGTCCGAGCGAGGTTTTCGGGAGGCGTAGGCCGCGGCGGCTTGGGCGCGGTTGCGAACGCCTAGCTTGGCCAGGATCGCTCCCACGTGGCGATTCGCCGTTTTGGGGCTGATAAACAGCGCCGCGGCGATTTGGGCATCGCTGTGGCCGCCGGCGATGAGTTCGAGCACATCACGTTCGCGTGCTGTGAGCCCGTGCGGATCCGCGACGGTTGCCTTATGGCGTGTGTCAGGGCTGCGCCCCCGCAGTTCGGCGATGCGTTGGCGGGCGCGACGGGCGGCCGCACGCGCACCCAATCGGCGGAAGGTTTCGGATGCGGCTTCCACGGCCGCGATGTCGCCGCCGAGCTGCGCCACGGCGGCGTCGTAGAGGCACCCGCGGCGTGTCCATTCGGCGGCGGCGGCTTGCCAATCGCCACTGATTTCGAGCCGATAGGGCGTGACAGTGTCAGCGGCAGGCGCATCCTCAACGAGTCCACCAGACAGGTGCGCCCAGCGGCGCAAGTGACCTACCAACCAGGGGTCGGCGTGGGTGCTGGTTGCCGTCGACAAACCGGTGTGCGCTTCGGCGCGGGCAGTATCGTCGTCGCCCGCGAGCCATGCGGCTTCCGCCCGTGCGGCCCAGACGATCCCGAGACGATACAGATCATCCGGTTCGGCGCCGGACAGCGCTTCATCCAGCAGCTCGGTGACGGGTCGCTCGCCTCGGCGCGCGCGGATCAGCGCCACACTGGTGAGCGGCAAGATGCGGAGCAGTGTGGGCAATGCCGGCCGAGTCAGCACCTCGTCGGCGAGATCGCCGGCGCTGGCCCAATCGCCGCGATGCAACGCGACCAAGGCGGCCGAGCCAGTCGCCAATGGCAGGAACATTGCGAGGTCATGGGTGGCGCAGAAGGCATGGGTTTCGCCGATGTACGCCTCGGCGCGCTCAAGGTCGTGGTGCAAAGCGGCGGTCCAGCACAGTAGCGCCCCAGTCACACCTGCCTGCGCCGTCAATCCCTCGGTCGCCATGGCGTCCCGCCAAGCCAATTCGACGTCTTCCCAACCGGTGTCGCTACGCAGCACAGTGGCCAACGCAGCGAAGCAACGAGCCCTGATCACGACAGCGGCATCACCGAGTTCGGTGCCCAGTGTGATGGCACGATCCGCGTACTCACTGGCACGTGGGTCGAAACTGAGATCAGCTACCTCCGCCATGTTGACCAGCGACCAGGCCAGCTGTGGGCAGGGTCCGACCTCTTCGAGCACGCGCACCGAGGCCTCGGCGGCCTCGACCGCCTCGGTCCGACGGCCGTGCGGCAACAACACGTGAGACAGCCACCGCAGATTGTCTCCCTCGCCGAGCCGATCACCCAATTCGCGGCGCAGCCCCGCTGCCTCGCCGAAGGAGCGCACGGAAGCCTCTGGGAGCCCGCTCAAATAGCTGCTGAACGCATGTTGTTCCAGCCACGTCACCTTCTGTTCGGTGGGGACGGTGTCGGCGTGGCGCAGCGTCAAGTCGTACAGTTCGGCAGCCTCGCGGTGCGCGGCCAGTCGGAACGCTCGCTCGGCGGCGGCTGGCCCGTAGCCGATAACGGCCTCGGTATCGCCGGCTTGATCGGCGTGAAACGCCAGGGCGCCAAAGATATCTGGATCAACCGGTGGTTCCGCTAGCGCCATCAACGCCCGCTTGTGCAACTCTCGGCGCTGATACTCGGGGATCCTGTCTGCCGTTGCACGCCGGGCCAGCTCATGGCGAAATCCCACGGTATCCGCGTCGGCGACAAGTACGCCAGCTTCTAGGCACTCTCCCAGCCCAACCACTTCGCCGGGGCACACCTTCTGCACCAGTGCGAGGCTGGCCCGTGGGCCACACACCGCCGTGGCGTACGCAATCTCGCGTCCACCGTTCGACAACCGCGCCAACCGGCCCGACACCGCCTCAGAGACACTGCGCGGCAGGGCTTCCCGCGTCAGCAAGCCGCGGCCGGCGGCCAAGACCTCAGTGACATAAAACGGGTTGCCCCCGGTGAGCCGATGCAAGGCATCGGCGTTGACTCCGCTGCCAGCGGCCAGCTTGGCCACCCCCGCGGGGCTCAGTGGATCCAACGCGACGCGACTCACCGCCGCCGACGTCGCCAGATCGCCCAGCAATACCGCCAGCGGGTGTTGGTCGCCGATCTCGTCATCGCGGTACGACACCACTAACAGCAGCGGCAGTGAATCGATCCGGCGTGCCAAGTAGCGCAGCAGATCCAGCGTGGCGCCATCGGCCCAGTGCACGTCCTCGATCACGCAAACCCACGTTCCACCGCGGCCGAACGTATCCACTAGATGCGTATAGATCGCCGCCGTGTCGCCGGCTTCGATGGCCGTTCGCAGCCGGCCGGCCTGCTCACCCGGGAACTCGGCGAGCATGTCGAGCAGCGGCCCCAACGGTCGCGGCGTCGTCAATGGATCGCACCACCCCCGCAACACATGCACCTGCCGACCGAGGCCGGACGCAAACCGGGCTATCACCGTCGACTTGCCGACGCCGGCTTCGCCGCGCAGCAATATCAACCGTCCGCGACCGTCTGCGCTTGCCCTTCGGTAACGATCCAGTTGGGCCAGCGCCGTGTCACGCTCGAGTAACCGGTCCTTCGGGGCCAACAGTCCTCCCGCCTCGAACATCACGTCGGCCAGGGTGTCCGGCCTTGTGCGAGGCATTTATGCGGTAAACGCCTCATGTGCCGGGGCGGGTCGGTCGGGCACAGTACGCAGTAAGCGTGCGCGGCGGCCTGCCACGGGCATCAGCAAAACCGTCATCGGGTCAGGATGCGGTCAAAAGCTTAGCCCAGCTAGCCCTGCGCGCGCCCACAAAACACGAACGCCAGGGAGTTGCCCGATGACACGATGCCTCCGAGGATCGCATCGCCGACCTCGACCGTCAGACTGGCTGAGACCAAAGGCGCAACCGGGTCGCCACGCTGTGGCTTCAGGCCCGAAGGCGTCATGGGCACCACTCATACTCCGAAGACAAGCACTCATCTAGAGGAATCCCGGTGGACTGGCGCGCAATTCTTCTGATAGTCGTTGGAGTGATGCTTGCCGTCGGCGTTGTTGCTGGCGCGGTGCGCTGGGACCGAACCATCAAGGGGCCCAGGTTTACTGGTACTGCACTGACAGGTACGTCGGAGGTTCTGTGGGTGCAGCAGACCACCTCGCTGATCAATGCCAACGGAGTGGACTGCCGTGTGGTCAACGTCGGGCTGACAGCCGAGGTCCCTGGACGCGAACCGTATGATGTGATACTGCGGCGGCCAGTACCGCCGTGGCATTTGGCTCACGTGCAACCCGGTGCCACAGTTGCAGTACTCGTTGATTCCGAGAACCCGCAAAATGTCCAGTTCGATTTCGACCGTCCAATCGTGCATAGGACTTTGGGACGGACTAATAAGCCGCAGACCGACCTCGAACTAGCAGGGACTTGCGCGCGCAGCCAAGCCGCACGATACGACGCCTCGGTTGGAGATTTGCTCGAAACGGGTCAGCGGGTAGCCGGTGTCCTCAAGTCGTTCGCAGACACTGGGGAGACGTCGCGCACCCTCGGCATTCCTACTAGTAGACCAGAATTCCTAGATGATCCTCTGTACGACTTCATCGTCGAGCTTCGGTTCCCGAATATGCCCCCTCTAGAGGGTCGAACCAGCCTGCTGGTACCCCGCACCCAGGCGCCCAGCCTCGCGATCGGTCTCGAATTGGACTGCGTTGTAAATCAAGCCGATCCTTCGCATGATTTCGTCGTGGATTGGCGCGACATCACCCATTGAATTTCCCATGCGACGCCTGCCCCGCGACCCTCCGCCGTCGTGAAGGCCAGCATGTGGCCCCGATAGGCCCACGGCCTCATCGAGCCCACGCCGCGGATCGAAATATGGGGTGAACGCCTCATGCTCTGACCGCCGGTTGCAGTACATGATCTGACGGTGATCATGAACCGTCTTCGCGTGGTGGCCATTGCAGTCATCACAGTTGCGTCCTTTCTGTCCGTTCCAGTGGCTGCCGCCGAGGCCGCGCACATCACCGATATCCAGCACGTCAACGATCGGTGGGACAAGGTCTCGGTGTACTCCCCGTCGATGAACATCGTCATCGTCAACGACGTCTTCAAGGCACCCAAAGCGGGTGCGCCCACCTTCTATTTGCTGCCCGGCATCGACGGCGGCGACGACCTCGACCCGGGAGGCGCCATTCCGCCCGGCGGCAAGAGCTGGTTCGGAATGACCGATATTCAGGGGTTCTTCGCCACCAAGAACGTCAACGTCGTCTCCCCACTCGGCGGGCCATTCAGCTGGTGGACCAACTGGGTGAGCGACGCCAGCAAGCAGTACCAGACATACATGACGCAGGAGCTGCCGCCGCTGATCAATAAGCAGTACAACACAAACGGCAAGAACGCTGTCGGCGGTCTGTCGAGCACCGGTGGCACCGCGATCGATTACGCTGTCCAAGCTCCGGGACTATTTCGCGCTGTCGGCTCCTACAGCGGTCTTCTCAACCCCGCCGATAATCCCCAACAGGTGGCGATGACGCTGATGGGTGGCGGCCAGAGCGCCGATGCGATGTGGGGCCCAGCCGGTGGCCCGCTGTGGGTGGCCCATGATCCCTCAAAGAACGTCGCCAAGCTGAAAGGCGTGGCCGTCTACGCCGCCGCGTCGGTAAGCGGTGGGGTCGGCGCAGTCGACCGGCTTCCTGAGGGCTTCGGACCAAATATCACCGGCGGATTGATTGAGCGCATCGTCGCCGACAGCACTAAGGCGTTCGCCGACGCCGCGGCAGCCGCTGGTGTACCGATCAATTACGTCGTTCGACCCGAGGGTTCCCACACCTGGGGATTGTTCGAATCGGAGATGCAGGAATCCTGGAACACCACCATCGCACCAGCACTCGGGGTGTAATCAACGGCCACAAGATTCCATTTGAAGGGCGACGAGTTTGGGTTTGGCGACCTCGGCCAACGGCGAAGCCATTGTTAGACACTGTATTAGCGGGCGGGGTGGCGAGTGTTAGGTCTAGGGAAGCGGCGCCTCGAGCAGAGGCTACGCCAGCATGGCAGTGCGGCGATGGCTGTCGTATTGTCCACGACACGGATCATTGGTGGCCTATACCAAAATGATGATCAGTTCTATCAGAGCGCGCCCGTCCAAGCGACTCGGTCCCTGTGGACGATGCGAGTGCGGATTGAGCCCGATGAGGCGCACGCATTTGAGGCCAAAATTGATGCGTGGCTCTGGGACACAGAGCGGCCCTGGATGAATACCGTGATACCCGTCCTCTACGACCCGCGCGATCACCGAAAGATCGCCCTTGATCGTTCCTTTGGGGCTCTAAACGCGGCGAGGCAGGCGACCTACAGGATGCGTGACCAGTGGTTGCAAGAGCAAGCCAGGAATCCGCTGGACCGACTCACCGAGCTCATGGAACTGCGTGCAAGCGGCGTGCTGACCGACGCCGAATATGACGCACGCAAGCAGAAGCTGCTCGGACAATAGCCAGCTCCGTCTGCGCGTCAATCCGTGTCGTCACCAACGTTTCTCGTCGGTGCTGCGTGACGACTTCGACCGCGGCAGTCCGAAGGCACCCACCATTTGGAGCCAATTATGAGGCGAATACCTCATGTGCCAAACCTGGTCGCTCCAGCACACTATGTAGCGAGTCGGGTTCGACAGCACCGTTTTTGCTACTACGCCCGCCCATCCGAAGGTAGGGGCATCGCCCAAAATGAAAGGAAGGCACATGAACACCTACAAGATCACCAAAATTGTTGCCGGAGCGGTGCTGTCGGGCGGCGTGGCCATCGCCGGCATGAGCGTGGCCCCAGCGATCGCCAACGCCACCGAGGGGCCATTCACTTGGTGTCCAGGGCAATCCATGGATTGGCCGTCGGGACCCAACAGATGGGCCGACAATTATTCATGGGACATGAATGTCTGCCACACCTGGTATCAGGTCGCGTATGGCTACGGAAATGTGCCGGCACGCCATGACGACGGGACGACAGATGTGCGGGGATCTAGCGCCTGGGACGGCGCCAATCCCCCAGGTCCCAACCCGTCGGGTATCAATTGCAGCCCGTTCTGGTGCCCCGTTCCGCCGCACCCGGACCCCAATTTTCACGCATGAGCAGCGGCGCGGAGGCGATCTCTGCACCGCTGTCGGCACCAGTGCGGATAGTGGTCGCCGACTCTGATTATGACGTCCCAGGGCTGCACTACGTATTGACTCACCTTCCCGCGTGGGCTCAGGTACCGGCTGCCGTCGGCATCATAATCGTTTGTGCCAGTTGGTTCATCTATCAGATCATGGAGACCTGGCAGCGAAAGCTGGCATCGCCCAAGACGAAGAAAACGCCTAAGTTTCGAGGGCCTGCGCTAGCGGGGACGGCACGGATTCTGGCGTGGAGGGACGCCCGCTACCTCAGCTACGAACTGGCGCTCAGGGTGGAAGCGGTCGGCCGACAACCCTACGAGGCGACCGTTAGGCAGCGCCTCCCACTCACGGTCCTGTACAGCCGCGCCGCTTTTCGCCCGAACATCGTTGTCCCAGTGCAGATTGATTCCACCAACCCTAGAAACGTATGGATCGATTTCAATCGGCGACTGGTCGAGGACGAACCGAGCACGAAAGTTGCGTGCAATACCGGCATCGCCCGGAGTTCCAGGCCGAATAGCCTTGCGGTGAGCGTCGCTGACGAACCCCTCGCGCCGCGCGAGTTTGTCGCCGTCGATCGGAGCACGGACAAACAGATCCGCGTTTGCGTGACGAGTGACGGTCTCACTATCGATAAGAGGCCTGGCGACGTTTTTTCATTCACTGGCGCGATGCTGGGACTGTGGTCGCCTGAGTTCTCTGGCGGCACAAGGATTGGCACGGCGCTGCACCTGAGATGTGAAAGCCCGATACAAGATTCGAATCGGTCCTTCACGGCACGCGTGAGTGCCTTGTTCGAGGGCGACCGCCACAGTTTTGTTCTCGGTGGGCAGGATCATCGCGTTGGCAGTAGAACACCGCTCCGAGCAGAGCTCAAACGCAACGTCGACGCTTGGTTGTGTGCCCAAGACTTCGATGAGCTTCTCACGATCATCGGTCCCCGCAGCGGGTTGGACGTCCACCCGCCTGCACCCGGGGGGCCGGCCCGCTGTCATCTGATTCCGCTTGATACCGTCCGGAAACGCGCCCCGCACTGGGCCCTCGACTTGGGCAAGACCCAGATGGGGGTTATCGACCCGTACACGAACGCGATGATTGCCTCAGCTTGGTATGAACAGGTCGCTGCGATACCTAAGAAGCACCGCGACAATGGTTCTGAGGACGAGCGCGGTTGGACGTCGCCGGTCCTCATCCTGCATGTGCCCGGCTTGCAACCACTGACGATTAGACCGGTAACGATTCGGAAGGCGGACCGGCTTTCGGGACTCCGGCATACGCGGTTTTCATGGCAGGGCAAGCTGCCTCCTGCCGCGGCTCCAACTGCGGTGAGGATGAAGGGCGGGCCCGCCTACGGTGTGACGGACGAGGACTGGCTGATTCTCGTCGAGAAGTTCGGCCTGACCCAATATCTGGAGGACACCCAACAGGGCTAGCGGCCAGCGTAAGCCGTCCGGCAACTTTCTACCTGGCCGCCGCCATGCGAGGAGGCTTTGCGGGTTTAGCCTTGCCCCGAATACCTTTGGTATGCCGACAGCGCATAGCCAACGAGAACCAACGCAAACCCCACAACAGCGGAGATCATGGCGCGTCGGTTTCGTCGCGCTATCTCCCCGGACGCATACTCGTCAGCGATGAGGCTGCCCAAGCCGAATTTCTCAACCAGCGCAAGCCACTCCCCTTCTGTGACAACATACGTGGGTTGATCCGCATGACCGACGCTATCGCTCCACGCATACCGGTAATCGGTGCTCGACGGCATGGGGCGAGCTCGAATTCGCACGGGTTCCAGGCCGGGCAGATCGAGGATCAAAAGCTGTTCTATCTCCTTGCCCTCTTCCCAGCTGACGTATCTTGCCGGTGTAGCCGTCACCCGGGCAAGCGAAGACGAGGCGATGAGCGCCTTCGTGTGCGCGTCGATAATGCGAACCGCATCGTCGAGCCCAATTTCGAGGATCAGGTCTGGTGGTGTCACCGGCTGCTTATTCCAGAAGTGCCCTGAATAGCGTTGCGGAAGTCCAACAAGTTCATAACGGGTCGGCTCGCCGGGTTTTGCGGGTGCGGCTCCGAGTGGCGCAGCTCGGCTGCCACCGCTTCGCAGGGAGAGAAGATCATCGAACTCGGACGCGGACATCCACGCGTCGACGAGCTGCACGTGTGGTGCGTTGCTCGGTGCCGCCGGATCAACGCGACGTTCTCGTGCGCCGAGAAGGAAGCGGTGACAGCCACATTGGAGATGAAGCGCCACCCCCGTGTCGGACCAGGGGCCCACCTCCGCGTCATTGAGTGAATAGACATCACCGGGTCGCCTATCGATGATGAGCCCTTCGTTGGTGGCGGTAATGAGGTACTTGCGGCGCGACCGCCAAAGGAGGTACGCACCTACACCCACGCTGACAGCCAGTACCAGCCCTGCCAGCACGGAGAGACCCACCGTCAGGTCAATATGCGGCAAGGGCGGCGATTTGAGACCCCACGAGGGGCCCATCGTCACCAAGAAGGCGAGCATGGCGATCACGCCGAAGCCGGCCTGCCAGTATTTGGTGCTTCGCTCCCATACGGGTGAGTAGGCCGCTGAGGTTGCCACGAATTGTCGCGACGTAGCCGATCGGTCGTTGAGACTCATATCGTCACGGTCCTTTCCTGATATCGCGGTGCCGTACGAACCATGCTGCTGCACAGCGTTTATGGCGCGTTCGCGCTCGCTCGCAGGACGAATTTCTCAGTGAGTGTCAGCCAATCCGCGCCGGAGACCACGTACTCAGCGATGGCGTTCTCGGTAGGTACTTCGTCGGGCCACGAAAACCAGCGGTCTAGTCCCGTCACGGTGTCGCGACATCCGATGGTCAGCGGTGGCATGCCAGGGATAGCTATATGCATACCGGGCGTGGTTGACCAGTACCTGGTCGTCAAATCGCTCACGAGTTGCTCCAACGTCGGAATCCAATGCCCAGACGAGGGCCGGTATATCACCGGTGTAGCAGTCACCTGCGCAGGCGATACAGAAGCCATGAGAGCACCGCGATTCGGGTCAACCACCCGGATCGCATCTGGGCTCACCTCAATCGCCAACCGAGGCCGGTCGAGGGACTGGAGGAATTCCTTCCGTTTACGGAATGCAAACGACCCCATGTCTTGGATCAGTAGGGGATTGGGAAACAGTAGACAAATGGTCGGTCCCCCGTATGTAGGCGGTCGGAGGTCGAGAGCGCTGCGGCGGCCGACCATGGCGAGTATCTCCTCGAACTCTGGGGCCGACAGCCAGGCGTCGATATCCGCCGGAAGGCCGTAGCCCACGTCCTGCGCATCGAGTCGGACTCCGGAAGCAAGGCGGTGGTCTCGTCCACCGAGCACGAATCGCCTTGGGCCGCAATACAGGTGCAGCGCTGTACCCATCGTCATTCCGCCAGTCACTCGCCATGTGCCCAGCTTCGCGTCGCTGAACGAATAGACATCGCCCGGCCGCCGATTGACAGTCAGGCCGTCGCTGGTGACCGAGATGAGGATCTTTCGCCTTTGAGACCACGCCGTCCAGGCGGACACACTCCCGAAAAGAACTAGAAGGCCGGCGAGCTGGAACCCGTGACCTGCGAGGCTCTGTAACCATTCGGCACGACCCTGCATATATGACTGCAGACCGAACCACAGGCCACACAGCACAGCACAAAACGCGAAAATCAGCGCCACATAAACGAGATAAGACTTACCAGGATGCTTCTGCCACGCGGGTCCCGTTATCGAAGCCACTTTGGCGCCCCAGAACGGAGAATGTTGTGCCACGAACTGGCGAGAATCGGCCGGCGCCGCGTCGACGTTCATATCAGCCCGCGCAGAGTCGTCAGTCTGGCGAGAAGTGTTGTTGTTCATGGTTCACCCCTATCTGGTGGCGCAGGCACTGCTCACTGAGCGCATTGCCTCCTGTGGCGGTGTGCGATGCCCGTGGAACCCGCCAGCATGCGTTCACTGTGTACTGTGCCCGGCCGGACACCTCAGCACATGAGGCGTTCACCGCATAAATGCCCCGAAGCGATCGCTGGACTCTGCGAAGAGATCGATTTGACGACAGGTAGCGCGCCGAAGTGTCAGAAAGCCATAGTTCGGCCGACACATTCATTTCGGACCGCAGAGTAATTAGCACCCGCAACTTTTCATGGTCGGCTCGCCTACCGTGCGGGTGGCTGCCGATTGGATCATCTTCTCGGCCAGGCAGTCCCAGGCGGCGCAATCCACCACAAATATGAGGCAAACGCCCCATATGCCGCAGCGTGGTTGCTCAGACACAGTATCCAGTGAGCGTGCGCGGACGGCCTGCAAGACCAGCGGCCTACCACCGCACGCACTGACAAAACACGAATACGTTAGGAGGCGTCGTGCACATCTGGACTGACATGCTTGACGCGGACGGCAAGCGTTCGACTGCACGGCAGACGCTGCCAGGTCACGATCATGAATAGCGCCATTTTGGGTCTAGCTCTGAGCGCGACGATGGCGGCGACCATCGCGCTCACCGGATGCTCGACGAATCAACAGCAGCCGGCGCCAACAAACCCGACGACATCTCCAGCTGCGCAGGGCGGTGACTGCCAGGTCAATCCGAACACTCAGCCCATGCCCGCAGCCGAGGAATACGAGCCCGTGCCCGCCGATGCCCGAATCTCGGTCACCATGAGCGGCGTTCCCTCGGGCACCGTCAAACCCGGCGATCCACCGGCCGAGGTCGACGTCACTTTGTGCAACAACTCACCGGTCGACTACCCGAGCGTCGGCGTCACCACGGTGCTGACGCGGTGTAGTTGTGCGACGTCATTCTTGGGGCTGCCCGAAGGCAGTGTCGAACGCTTCGAGCCGAGCAGCAACAGGTGGGTTCGCATAGAGCATCCGGTTATCACCACCGGCATGGACTACCTCGGCGGATTTACCGACGTCCAACCACTGCCCAAGGGCAAGGCGGTGACAGTGCGATACCGGATCTCCCTCGATCGCTCGATGACCGCAGGCAAAGGCAGCATCGAGACGACGGTGGTAGTCCCCCGTCCGCTCGTCCAGGTCGGGAAGGCCGATCTGCCCTTCACGGTACTGAAGGACTCGTCGGAACCGACGCCGCCGAATCCACCCGCGTCGTCGCTCCGGCAATCGGTCCTGCCCTTCACGGGGTTGACTCATCCCGGCGCCGTAGCTGCAGACAACGCCGGCAACGTGTACGTGACCGATCAGGACCGTGTGATGAAACTGAGCGCCGGATCGAATGACCAGACCGTGCTGCCGTTCGCCGGCGCGCACACAATTCGCGACATCACCGTGGACGGCACAGGCAACGTTTACGCCACAGATCAGCAAGGCGACCGCGTACTGAAACTGGCGGTCGGTTCGAGTCAGCCGACGACCCTTCCGTTCACAGGGCTGACCAACCCATCCCACCTGGCGGTCGACAGCGACGGAAACGTCTATGTGACGGACCGTGAGCCGCGGGTGGTGAAGCTGGACGCCAGCTCGAACGAACAGACGGTGCTGCCATTAAGTGGGGACATCAGATATCCCGACGGGCTGGCGGTGGACGGCGCAGGCAACGTCTACGTCTCAGACTCAAACAAGAGTCAATTGCTGAAATTGGCGGCGGGAACCAATGACCAGACCGCCTTGTCGATCTGCGGATTAGACAGCGGCGCATTCGCGGTGGATCCTGCAGGTGATGTGTTCGTGGCCGACATCCGCGATCGGCAGGTCTTGAGAAGAACTGCTAGAAACGATGATTCGACAATACTGCCGTTTACCGGTCTCAACGGACCCCACGCCGTGTCGGTGGATGAAGCAGGCAACGTATACGTCATCGACAACAGCGGATTCGGCCGCGTCGTGAAGTTGGCGGCAGGCTGATGCGCCGCGTGATCGCCATGTTCGCGGTATTCGCCGTCGGGGCACTCGGCGCGACTGCGTGCACCCAACCGACGTCCGCGCCCCAGCCGTCTCCGATAGCGAACCAACCCGCCCCCGCGCCCAAACAAACCATGGTCCCTTTCTCCGGCCTTGAACGGCCCGATGACGTCGAGGTCGACTCGGCGGGCAATGTGTACATCACCGACATCACCCCGGGTGAAGGGTCCACAAGCAACCGGGTCATCGAGTTGGCTGCAGGGTTCAAAACGCAGAAGACACTGCCATTTACGCGTAGCACTCTGCTCGCTACGCCCTCCGGCGACTTGTGGGTCATCGAACGTGGACAGCACAACAGCCATTTGGTGAAGGTGGCACCCGTGTCAGACCAGCAGACCACGCTGCCGTTGCCCGATATCGGTGTTCGCGGCCAGATCCTGACGCTGGACAACGCGGGGAATGTCTATGGGGTCACCGGCGGTGGCCAGGTCGCCGGCGGCGGCTGCTGTCTTCCTATTCACGTGGAGAAGCAGGCGCCGGGATGGAAAACCCCTGAGGTGCTGCCTTTCGAGTACGTGGACGGTCTCGGAGGCATGGCGACCGACGCCGCCGGCGTTCTGTACGTCGGCGACTACCGCCGCAATCGCGTGCTGGCGTTGGCGCCAGGCGCGACCAGTCCGACCGAACTGCCGTTCACAGACCTGCAGAGCATCTCCGATATCGCAGTCGACGGCGCTGCAGCCGTGTATGTGGTGAATACACAACGCAATCAAGCCCTGATGCTGCCGGCAGGCGCGGACAAAGCAACCGTGCTGCCGTTCGAAGGACTGAACCATCCGGTCAGCGTGGCGGTCAAAGATGCGGGGGACGTATACGTAGTCGACAGCGGCAACCACCGCGTAGTCGAACTCAAAGGAGTCTGACTTCTGTTGAGTGCGTTCACGAGTGCCGACACGAAACTGAAAGGAAAGTGTGAGGACCTTGCCGTCTCGATCCCGCGGTGACGCGTGTGCAGCAGGGCCATCCGAGGGTGCCCAAAATTGGGACCGGTAGGCGGTCCGGGCGCAACATACTCCGACGCATGAGCGCCAACGACGAACCGGCCGACCAGACCAAGTGGACACGCCGCTGGCTCGTGGAATGGTCGACCCTTGCGTGCGCCACATATTCTGAGGCCAAGAGTGGCGACTTCAAACCTAGCCTGGCCATTGACGTTTGCGCAGAGGATATTCGGGTGATCGATCTGAAAACAGACGCGCGAACATGATCGTTCCGCTCGTCGGCTGAGCGCCACACCGACTCCCAAGAATCCGCCAAGTACCAGGCCGCAGCATTCGTCTCCAACGAAAGGACCCGCAATGACCAGGATGGCACACCGACCAGCGCTCATCGCCGTTGCGGCCATAACGCTGACCACCGGCTGCACATCACCGACCGGTTCGACTGCAGCACAGCATAGTTCGGCACCCACAGCCGCGCCCGGCTTAACCGCCGTTGCGACGCCGGATGCCACGCCCGCCGCCGCTCAGGGCGTCGAGCGTGGCATCGGCGACGTGCCGTGGGCCCAAGTTGGCCCGAGATGGGCACTTGCCATGTGGACTCCGGTCACACCGCACATGCCGGGCAAGCAGCCCGCACCCGGCGAGGTGGCTCCCGAGGAAGCCACGACAGTGCTGTACCTGCTCGAGCCGGCAACGGGTAACCGCTACAGCATCACGACGTTCACACCCGAAGACGGCGAGCCCTACCTGATCGACTGGTCGGGTGACGGCAGCCACGCGCTGTTCTCAATCATCAAGGAGCGCAAGAAATACGCGCTCGCGGTCGATCTGCACACCGCTGAGCGCACCACCACCCCGGTCGACGGAACCACTGAGTACACACGTCCGGACGGCAAGGCCCTGCTGGTGTCAACGGACTTCAACGGCAACGAGCCAGGAACGCTGAAACGCATCGACATGTCGGGCCATGAGGAATTCGCGTATCCCACCGATGATTTGGGCGGTGCAGGACAGTTCAGCGGCGACTACCTCGAGTCACCCGACGGGACTCAAGTGGTTCTCGGCACGGCAAACCTCGGAAACGAGATCGTGCCCCGATCAGACAACAGCCTTGTGGTGATGGACAACAACGGGTCAATTATCCGCACCCTGCCCGTGCCGATGCAAAATGCCTACTGCGCACCGATGAAGTGGTGGAAGCCGGGGGTGTTCCTGGCCCATTGCTCCGCCCAGAGAGGCTCGGGTGAGCAGCTCTGGGAGGTGCCACTCGATGGCGGCACGCCAACTGCATTGACGGCGTTCAACTCAGCACAAGGGCACGACCCGGGGTTTGAGGGCAACCTCGGCAATTGGAACGCTTATCAGACGCCGGGTGGGGTGTTTCTTCCGACAGCGGCGGCTTGCGGCACGTCGTTCGTATCTCGATTGACCTCGGATGGGCACACCACGCGCGTCGACATTCCGGGCATCAGCGACAGCGTCGAACTCGCCGGTGTCAGCGGAGACAAGCTGGTGGTCGTGGCCAATGTCGGCTGCGGCGGCGGGAAGTCCATGGTGGCCTATGATCCCGTCGCGAATTCCTCCGTCACAATGCTCGGCCCGCCGATCACCGGCGGCGGTATCACCGGCAGTCGTCTATATCCGGACGAGAAGTAGTCCGCCGATGATGATCACAAATTGGTCCTACTTGCGTTGACCGCAACGACTTTCACTTATGTCCTCGACGCAGCTGCCACGGAAGTCCGCGCTGTGTAGGACGGGACAGGACGCGGTCTAACACCTCTGTACGACCCACACGGAACTGTTGGTAACTCCGCCCGACGCCACCGAAACCTTCACCGTCCCGGTCGAAATCGACACATGTGAACTGGAGGTACACCCGACGGGCTGAGAATGGCGACCGGTTAGTCAATCGCCGATGGGCTGGTCTACGTGTCGTCGACAACTCAGCGCTCTAATGAGCCGGCGTGCTTCGGTGCTGTCCAACTAGCAGGAAGTCTGCGCTGCGATGTCTCAAAAGTAGTGGCGGAGAACGTCAAGCCGTCACACGTGCCGAATGGGACGTCTCAGCCCGCCGGCAGTTTGACCACGTAACCCTCCGCGTCATCTTTCGGCTGCCATAAGCCGAAGAACGATCCGCCTCCTGGTGCCCGGCTCCCCGCGTGATCGGTGACGTACACGTTGCCGCGGGTGTCGACTGCCAAGCCCATCGGGTCTACGAAGCGGTGCGCGCCCGGTAACTCGGTCCAGTTGTCCGACCCAGGCGTCAACTTCATCACGCCGCCCGTGTCGCCCAATGCGAGGACGTACAAGTTGCCGGTGATGTCCACCGTCACGGAAGTCTGCGAGGGGGCGGCGGACGGCAACGTGGTCCACGTATTCGACCCTGCCGCAAGTTTCAGCAGACGACTACTACAGGAAGACTTTCCGGAGCATCGAAAGGCGTTGGCGTAGACGGTGCCGGTGGTATCCACCGCCACATCACCAAGGCTGCCCCCGCCGGTCTTCGGCAGCGAGGTTTGCGTACTCGACCCCGCCGGCAACTTGACTATCCGACCGTAAAAGTAGTCGACGACATATACTGCGCCCGCGGCGTCAACCGCCACGCCCTTGGGAACATTCAGGTTCCTGAAAGGCAGCACTGTTTGGGTGCTCGACCCGTTGGCCAGCTTCACCACCCGATCGTGGCCGGTGTCGGTGACATAGACGTCGCCGGCGGGGTCCACCGCGATGCCGGCGGTGTCAGAGTCGACGACGCTGCCGTCGGAAAGATCGAGGCCGGTAAACGGCAATACAGTTTGGGTGCTCGACCCAGTCGCCAGCTTCAACACCCGATTGGTGCGGGTTTCGGTGACGTAGACGTTGCCGTCGCCGTCCACCGCCACACCGTGAGGAAGGCGCAGGTCGGTGAACGGCAATGCGAACTGCCGCAGACGATCCGCCGTCAGTTGATTGACTTTCAGCTGACGGTTGTACGTGATCCTTTCGGCTACCGATAGCATCGCCTGGCTCCCGACGAACATGATCACGGCAAGAATGACGACGTAGATCCAGAGCTTGCGTTTCGGCCGAGCCAATGACAGCCGTGTGGGCTTGGTGACGGCGGTGCCCTCCGCTACGGCAGTCGACTTAGCGCTGTCTTCCAAATACGGCATCAACCCGAATTTCTCGACTAGCGTCAGCCAATCCACGTCCGAGACCACAAACGCCGGTTCCGGCACCGCGTGCACCTTGCCGCGCCACGTAAACCGGTTCCAAAGCTTGGTTTTGCGGCTCCACGTAGCCTGAGGCGGCTCGGTGAACTCAGCACATCCGATGGTCAGTGGTTCCATGTCGGGAATCTCTACAACCAGCACGGGTGTCGTCTGCTTACCCATCTTGGGCATCCAGCGCGAGCTTTCGGCCGGCGTCGCGGTCACCTGCGACGGCGATGCCGAGGTGATAATTGCATTGCTCTTCAGGTCGATTACCGAGATCGCCTGATTGCCAACCTCGATGGCCATGCTCGGTAGCGGTGGATTGGCACTCATCCTCAATGCCGTTGCCGTGTTTTTGAACATCCCCACAAACGAGAACGAGAACATTGTCATGGGGTTCGGGAGCAGCAGGCAGCGAGTCGGTTGACCGGGTGTGGAGCCGTGGGCATCGGACCGACCCGGAGCGCACACGATTGCAAGAAGCTCATCGAAATCTGGAGCCCACATCCACGCGTCGACGGTGTCCACGGGTGCGGCTTCCAATGGCGTTCCGTTGGCAGCGCGATGATCTCGTCCGCCGAGAACAAAGCGATGCTCGCCGCAACGCAGGTGCAGCGCCGTGCCTCTCGTCGCACCGCCATACCCCGGGAGAACCCATCGGCCCACCTGCGCATCAACGAACGAAAAGACCTCACCCGGCCTTGTATGCATGGTCAGGTCATCGCTGCCGACGTCGACCAGGATCTTCTTTCCGCGATACATCCGCCGTTGGAACGCGGAGTAGGCCGGACGGGCAAGCAGCATGACCGCGACCAACACCACCGCGCCACCGTCCTGCCAAACCCTTTCAGACCCCAGGATGGAGCCGCCCAACAAGAGCGCCATGTTGATAGCCGCGAGCGAAGCGGTGGCCAATGCCGTCAGCAGATAGACATACTTCATCATCTGCTTGGCGGTGGGCGGGGCGGCGAATGCCACGAAGCGGCGCGCCGTTGCCTCGCCGGGCGGAGCCGCCTGCGACAGATCTACCCCGCGCTTGGACTCGGAAAACTGATGTTCCAGATCGGCGGCGCGCTTTTCGGGGTCATCCTGGTCTATTAGCCGGTTACTCATAGAGAGTCAATTCTTTCCTGGACTGTTTCAACTCCGGAGCGTTGCTTCCGATACCTGCCACTTGACCTCATCCCAACCAAGCTGCCGCTCAGTCACTTTCATCATCTTCCATGAGCTTGACCGGTCGATTAGGCTGAAAAGCACTGGCTGCCAGCCTTCTACCCGTTGCGATAGCCGCCCCACTCGACCGCGGGGCGGCTCTCGTTTGTTCGCAACGTTCAGCAGGGAAGAGGTGTTGATCGCGGGCAGTGTCGTGTCCGGTCGCTCAATTCACAGTTGCTGGCTTTCGTTGGAATCAGCGGCTTCTGGACTCTTGCTGTAGCGCGTGAGGAAGCCGACGGCCGCGATCGCAGCGGCGGCGCCGATCACACCCCACAAGACAATCTGGAAGACCAAAGTCCCGAACAAGAAGTCGTAGGTCAGCGCGAGGTAGAGCGACCAGAACACGCGGTAAGCCGACCCCAATGCGACCAGGCCGCAGACGATCCCGATCGCTAGACTCGGTTGACGATCAACACGATTGATGTGCTGCTGGATGCTTGCCGGTACGATATTCATTCAACTACTCCTTCGATGTGCGTTGTGCGCTGGCGTCGATGCGATGCGCAGACCGCGGCGCGATCAGTAGATAGTGTGCTGCGCCGGGCAGCTTCGGCACATGAGGCGTTCACCCCATAAATGGGACCAAATGCGGCATCGCATAGACGTTGCAGCAGTGTTGCGCCGTCAGCGAGCCGTGTCTTGCTCCGGGTGTTGCTTGGACGCGTACGCAGCGGCGGCGTGCGCACGGTTGCGAACACCTAGCTTGGCCAAGATCGCCCCCACATGTCTATTCGCGGTCTTGGGGCTGATGAACAGAGCGGCCGCAATCTGGGCGTCGCTCTGGCCTTCGGCGATGAGTTCGAGTACGTCGAGTTCACGTGGCGTGAGCCCGTGCGGATCCGCGATGGTGGCTTTGCGCCGCGTCTCGGGATTGCGGCCGCGCAGTTCGGTGAGCAGTCGCTGGGCGCGGCGGGCGGCGGCGCGCGCACCCAGGCGTCGGAAGGTTTCGGATGCGGTTTCCACGGCAGGAATGTCGCCGCCGAGTTGGGCCACCGCGGCGTCATAAGGGCACCCCCGTCGGGTCCATTCGACAGCTGCGGCTTGCCAATCACCACTGACTTCAAGCCCATACGGCGTAACCGTGTCGACCACTGGCGCGTCCCCATCCAGTCCACCAGCCAAATGCGCCCATCTCCGCAGGCGACCCACCAACCAGGGGTCTGGCCGGCCACTGCGCGCCGCGGCAAGACCTGTAAGCGCTTCGGCGCGCGCAGCGTCGTCGTCACCGGCAAGCCAGGCGACTTCGGCGCGTGCGGCCCATACCGCGCCGAGCCGAAACAGGTCGTCGGGATCGGCGACGCCGAGGGCGTCGTCCAGTGGACGGGCTAGTGACTGCTCGCCTCGACGCGCGCGGACCAACGCGACCGTGACCAACGGAAGGATCCGGGCCGTCGGGTTGAGCCCGGGCCAACTCAACACATCCTCGGCACAGCTCAATGCACCGTCCCACTCCCCCCGGTGCATCTTGACGACGGCAGCGGCGCCGACTGGGAACGGGTGGTACACGTGCACGTCGTGAGCTGCGCAGAACGCGGACGCTTCGCCGATGTAAGACTCGGCGCGTTCGAGGTCGTGGTGTACCGCGGCGGTCCAGCACAGCAGCGCCCCGGCCAGGCCCGCATGTTCCGCGAATCCCTCTATGGCCATGGCCTCGCGCCACACGGCTTCGAGCTGCTCCCAGCCGGTGTCGCTGCCCATCACCGTGGCCAACGTCGCAAACACCCGGGCCCGCACCACCGCGGCCGGATCAGCCAACTGTTCGCCCAAAGCGATTGCACGGGAGGCGAATTCGGCGCATTCGGGGTCATAGCAGACAGCGGACAGCTGAGCCATGTTGACCAGCGACCAAACCAACTGCGGGCAAGGCCCGACCTTCTCGAGCAGCCGCAACGACTCGCGTCCGGCCTCGATGGCTTCTGTCCGACGTCCCAGCGGCCACAACATGAAGGACAACCACTGAAGATCGTCTCCCTCGCCCAGGCCATCACCCAGCGTGCGGCGCACCTCGATCGCATCTCGGAAAGACTCCGCGGCCGCATCGGTGAGCCCTGTCATATAGCTCGAGATTGCATGCTTCTCAAGCCAATGCACCCTCTGCTCGTCGGGGGCGACCCCGGCGTGACGCAAGGTCAACGCATACAACTCAGCCGCCTCTCGATGCGCGCCCAGTGCCGACGCCCGCTCCGCGGCAGCAGGTCCATACGCAATGACAGCCGTGTCGTAACCGGCCTGATCGGCATGAAAAGCCAGCAGGCTCAACGCTTCCGGCTTCGCCGGCGGTTCCGCCAGAACTGTCAGCACGCGTTCGTGCAATTCCCGGCGCTGGTAGTCAGGGATGATTTCCAGCACCGCGCGGCGGGCAAGTTCGTGGCGAAAGCCGACAGTCTCGGCGTCGGCTGCCAAAACTCCAGCGTCGAGACATTCGCCCAGACCCGCCGCAGCCTCCGGGCACACCTTGTACACCAAATCCATACCCGTTCGCGGCCCGCACACCGCAGCGGCATGTGCAGTCTCCCGCGCCGCGCTCGACAACCGCGACAGCCTGCCCCACACCGCTTCCGAAACGCTGCGCGGCAGGCTGTCGAGTGTGAACACATCCGCCCCAGTCGCCAACACCTCGGTGACATAAAACGCGTTACCGCCGGTGAGTTCATGCAGCGCGGCCACGTTCACGCTGCTGCCGGCGGCCAGCTCAGCCACCGCGTCCGGGCTCAGCGGGTCAAGCGCTATCCGGCTGACCACGGGCGAAGTCGCCAGATCGCCCAGCAGCGCGGCCAGCGGGTGATCGTCGCCGATTTCGTCTTCGCGGTAGGACACGATCAGCAGTAATGGCAGCGATGCGATGCGCCGCGACAGGAACCGCAGCAGATCCAAGGTGGCGCCGTCGGCCCAGTGTGCGTCTTCAATGATGCAGACCCATGGTCCACCGCGACCGAACATCGCTAGCAGCCGCGCATAGATCGTCTCGGTCTCTCCGGCGTCGATGGCCAGTCGCATCGCCGCGGCCGCTTCGCCGGACCAGCCAGAGAGCATGTCCAACAGCGGACCCAGCGGGCGCGGCGCTGCCAGCGGGTCACACCAGCCCTGCAGCACCCGGACGTGGTCCCCGACCCGGGCGAGAAAGCGGGCGATCACTGCCGTCTTGCCGGCGCCGGCCTCACCTCGCAGCAACACCACACGGCCGTCGCCATTGGCCGCTGCACGCTGGGCTCCTCCCAGCTCCCTCAGCACCGTCTCACGCTCGAGTAGCCGGTCTCTTGGGGCCACAGTCCTCCCGCCTCGGATCTCTCAAGAGGTGAAGTTCTCAAGTGCCGAGGCCAGTCGACCAGGCAGAGTTCCCAATGAGGTGCGCCGTCGACATGCCACGGGCGTCAGCAACCTTCGTCGGTCAGGACGCAGTCAAAAGCTTAGCCCGTCTACCCCGCGCCCACCGTCGAAATATGACCTCCCGTTTTGCGTCCAATAAAGGAGGTAGATCGGATCTTGTCTCGAATCGGATGTGGTCTGGGCTAGGCATAAGTCACCGATGGGCGCGGCAACTGTATTCATGCTGGGCACTACCCCATACCGCTTGATAGTCGACGATGAGTGGGGCTCAACGCTGCGTGGCCATCCTTTCGTTGTTCCCACCGCGATTTAGCGGCCTTGGCAACCACCACCGTCGCCAGCAGCAGCACACCGGTGACGGCAAGCGACACGACGGTGTTCACACCCTTCCCGACATCGACGGACAGCGACAAGATGATCGCCAGACTGGCCAACATGCCCACCAGCAGTCCCACGCCCCATATCGCCGATAACAGAACGTGCACCCGGTGTTTGAACGCGTCCTCTCCGACCTCCTGAGTCTGCTCGTCGTCGGGGTGGACACGTGCGGCGACGACCTGGGTCAGCGGTGTGCCGATGACGCAGCTGCCCAGGAAGATCAGCGCACCGATACCCCCCACGAAGGTCTCGCCCACCATCAGCATCCGCGCATCGGAGGTCGCCAACCCCACTGCCAGGCTGAGACCGAAATTGAGCATGAGGTAGGCGGCGAACGGATCAAGCCGACGCGCCTTGACGGCGTCATAGGCGACCTTGAGGCCGGCTAACACCGTCGCGTTGAGCAGCGCGAGGTACTCGGATATGCCCAGTTCCCGCAGCCCGTAGTAGACGATCAGCGGCGGCGCGATGTCGACCAGCATCATGCGAAGGAACGGACGCAACGATTGTGGTCGCGCGGGCTGCTCGGTCACCGGATCGACGGTAGGGCGTCGTTGAGTTGTTCAGGTGACATGCCCGCCCGGGCAACGGCGACTGCGAAGGCTTCTCGCAGCCTGTGAATCTCGACATTCGTTAGCCCGACGGGCCGGGCGGGCGCCTGCTCGTCACGATTGTACGGTTTATCCAATGCGTGCTCGGCCCAGAATTGGACCGGCTGCAGCACCGGTTGTTCATGGCCAGCGGTCCGTGCCTTGGTGAGCTGACGCTCGAGTTCGGCGATGCGGGTCTCGGGGTCGTCGACGTTCATCGGAGCGACCCCAGTTCGGCGTGTGCCCAGTCCACGACGAACCGGCGAGCGGGGGCAGCCGGGTCTGCATCGGCGCTCACGCCGGGATTCGGCGACGCGCCGAACGTCTTAAGGATATCCCCGAAGTCTTCCGGACTTACTGGCGCGGAAGACGTTACGACCTCAGGGCTGCTCGACTGAGTGAAGCGCACAGTGGGCGGCGCGTTGACAACGACGCGGTGCGGGCCGCCGGATCCCACTGGCTGGCTCAAATCGATCCGAACATGCTGGGGATTGGCCTCTCCCACCTCCACTGGCACGATGCGGCCAGGCTGAACCCTTAGGGCCAAAGCGAATTGTTCGATGTGCTGCCGGATGCTCACCTCGTAGGCTTCGCGACCAGGAACTTGCACCCGTAGCCCCAGCACACAGGGACGCTCTCCACGACCCGGATTGCCGATGACCCAACGAGCGACCTTGAGCGACAATATTTCCGCAGTCCCGCTGACCGAAGGACCGCGGACCTTGGTCTGCCTGTAGCGGAGGAACAAATACGCCAAGAGCACAACAGGACCGAACGACAACACCGGGCCAGCGATCTCAAAGATCCGCTCCTGAATCGCGCCGCTCGACGCGACAAATATCATATCGTTCATCGGAGCACGGCCCCGACGCCGGCGACAATTACTTCCCTCAATGTGCATCCTTTACATATGACGGTCACACGGGCCGTCTCGGCTCAATAGGTAGTGTGCGCGTCTTACCGCGTCCCGGCATATGCGGCATTTACCCCAAATTTCGGGCCTTACGGCGCGGAAGGCACACTGTTGCAGGCCCGAATTCACCCTCCACGTTCGTCGTTACACGAAGAATCGCTGACCTGCTTAAACCACCGACCGGTCGCGTCATGATTCGTGAGTCGCGCTGACGGGTGATCTAGTGATTCACAGATCCGCGCGGTAGGTCGACGCCGATCTCATCGCATATCGGCGGGATAATGATCAGGGCTCCGCGCGGGCTGCAGAACGGCGTGCCCGGTGGCAGCGGCGGTGGCGGCGGTGGCGGCGTTAGCAGGGGGGCCGGGATGTCCGCCGAAATGAAGCTATCAAGGGGATCTCCCTTGAGATCCACCATGCGCACGTTGCCTTGGCCAAACGGGACGGTGTACCAGGTGTGGCACACACCCATGTCCCATTGAATGTTGTTGAATGGCAACGCTTCACCAGGGCACCAGTCGTGTGGCTGGGCAGGGAACGGATCGGCCTGAGCGATATCTGCTCCCAGCGCCTGACTTGCCACCGCGACGGCGCCGGCCATAAGGACTGTTGTCGCAAGCCGTGAAATTCGATTCATGGTCGTTTCCTTTCGATCGATTATGTTGATCCGCTATGCGTCGCCTGTGTGTGCTCGGTACAGATCACCGCGCTAGCGATCGAGTTCATGGTTGGTGGCTTTTGTTGGTGTCAGCCGCCTCTGGAGCCTTGTAGCGGGTGAGAAATCCGGTGGCCGTCATCGCCGCGACGGCGCCTATCACACCCCAAAAGACAATTGAGAACACGAATGAGCCGAACAAGAAGTTGTAGGTGATCGAGAGGTACAGCGACCAGATCATCCGGTAAACCGACCAGAACGCGAGCAGGCCGCAGCCGATCGCGATCACCAGACTGGGTTGGCGGTCAACACGATTGATGAGTCGCTGAGCGCCGGCCGGTACGATATTCATTTCCGAGTACTCCCTTCGTTGCGCGCGTTGTGCGCTTGTCGGTGCGATATGCAGACGCATCGGAATCACTGTCGATCCAACGAATCTGCAGAGCACGTTGGGGTCAACAGAAGTGTGCCGCGCCCGACAGCCCCAACACATGGGGCATTCACCCCATATATGCGTGCGATCGCAGGCATACGAATGTCAGGCTCATTACATCGCGCGCTATCTGACTGCCCTTGCGCCGTATGCGTTCGCACCACCGCCGTAGGTACACGTGTGATCCTGCGATGCCGGCAGGCGTTGAGGGGACTAAGGAGCGTTGTCCCTGGACGAGTCTCGTTGGGCGGCGTAGGCAGCGGCGGCTTGGGCGCGGTTGCGAACGCCCAGCTTGACCAAGATGGCTCCGACATGTTTGTTCGCCGTCTTGCGGCCGACGAACAGGGCGGCCGCGATCTGGACTTCGCTCTGACCGCTTATGTCTCGACTTCGATCTTCAATTCCGACAAGTGTTCGTGTCGGTCGTCATAACTGAAGGTGATCACTCGCACGACCGTGGAGGGGTGCGACGGCGAGTGTTGACGCGGCTGGGCATATCCGTGCGCGACGGCGAGCGGAATCGTGTGCGGGCTCAGACCGATCGATCCAGAGTCGGTGGCGCGCAATGGCACCGCGCACTCGACACGCTTCGCCTGCAAACACATCCGGTCCCACACTAGGCACCTGCCTGTCGAGCCATTGCGGGCAAATATGGGGCGAACGCCCCATGCACCTCAGCGATCCGGTCCAGCACACTATCCATGCGCGTGCCCACGAGCGAAGGAGGCCAACGGTGAACGCAGACCATGATCCGGAGAAGCACATCGCCGATCTGGAACGCCAGTTGGCCCAGGGACACCACCCTGCGCGGCCGGAACGAGAGGAACGCCCCGAAGTCAAGCCAGACGATGTCCACGACCTAGCCTTCTCGACTGCGACAACGGGACGTCGCGGCTACCACCAAGAGGAGGTTGACGCTTTCCTCGACCGTGTTGAAGCAACCTTGCGGTATCCCGCGGCAAGTGGTGGCATCACTGCGGCCGATATGCGCAACGTAGCGTTCTCCAAGCCGCCGCTCGGACGGCCGGGCTACCACGAGGATGAGGTTGACGCATTTCTGGACCTCGTCGCACGCCAAATGGAACGCCGGAGCGGGCAACCGTCAGCAGTCGATCGCACGCAGAAAGACCCGCCCAACTTCAGCGCCACAACTGGTGTGGGACTCCGCCACCTCACCCATTCAGACGAATCCACCGCACGCAGAATCCTGCGTGAAATTTACCGCTGTTGGGTGGAGTTGGGCTCGAGTCACTCTGTGGTCACCTGGCGATCACCTCTGGTGCTGGGATCGGCGTCCGTCCTGCTCGGCTTCGCCACCCACCCTACTTGCTTCGCCCTCGCCGCTTTGCTATTCCTTTGGGCCTTTGCTGCTTGGCGCTCCCAGTCTGGTTGACATAGTTTCCTCGACACACCCGCTTGGGAACGACCCCCTCCACGGCCACCGCTCAATGGGCCGAATCATCGTTCCTACCGCACGATCCCCCGGCAGCCACGGTTCGTGCATTGGTAACGCTTCTGCTTCGACACTCGGTGCCCAGTCATCAAATACGGCTATGGGGCGTGCGCTGTGCTGAGCAAGTATCCAGGTGATCGAGAGCGGGCCACCGCCATCTTCTACGAGGAACGTGACTACGACGCGAAATCCGTTGATGCAACGTCGACCTACGTGCAGTTCGCCATGAGTTTGTACGGGCGTGAGCCGCAGTTGGCGGCAGAGCCATTACATGCTGAACTCGACTTCACGGATCCGACCTGTCTCAGCGCACGCCCGATTGCAAACTTGTCTTGGGCCAGGACGGCGAACAAACACGGCCAGCCATAGTCGCCGCGCTAGTGTCCGCAACAGCGCATCCAAGTCGCAGCTGCCTATGTCACCCAACAACACCCCCGTCCAACGGCTCCGCACGCTGGTCGCTGCAACCCTTACCGGCATAGCAGCGACCACAGGCGTGGACCCGCCTCGGTGCTGAATCCCTGCGAGGCAAGACAGTTCCGCACCGTCTACCCAAGCGCAAGCCCTCACTAGAGCAGTCGAAGAGCGGCGAAGAGGGTCATCGAAGTCGCAGCGATCTGTCTGTCGCTGTAGTTCGAGGCTTTTATGGGGTGAACGCCTCATGCGCTGAGGGCCTCCAGCTCGCCACACTTTCAACGATCACAGTCCCGATGGATTGTGATCACCGCACAAGTGCCAGTTCAATGGAAAGGATGAAGACGTGAAGAGAACACTCATGGCAGGGGCAGTGGCGGCCACGCTTGGGGCTACGGTGATGGGCTTCGCCACGGGAACTGCGCAGGCCGACGAAGGCCGCCATGTTTGGTGCCCGGGGCAATCCATGGAGTGGCCGACCGGCCCGTGGAACCGAGCCATTTGGGACATGAATGTGTGCCACACCTGGTACGCGGTCGACTACGGCATGGGCAACACTATTGACCGTTTCGGGTCACCTAGCAACATCTGGGAAGGGGAAAACCCCCCACCGCGGGTGCACCGGGTGTGTCCACCTATTGCATTCATGTGCCCGTAAACCCGCCCGGGGCAAGCATTCCCGGTCTTCCGGGGTCCCGTGTCAGCGAACACCGCAGTCCCGCGGAAGCTTTGCCGGGATCCGACTGAGCGTGCAGGTCCGTGGCCGTGCACCCTACAACGCGATAGTTTGGCGCGATATCGACCCGTGGGCCTCGGCGCCGTCGAACCCGGCAGGACGGTTGCCGTAGAGATCGACGCCCCAAACCCACAAGGATTCGTATCGACCTGAACCAGCCTCTCCCACAACGAGTCAGCCCGATCGGTTTCACGGCGGGCGGAGCGCTCGGCCTCAATGGCGAGCCTTTGAGGCCGTCAAGCGAATGGAACTAAGGATGGAACACTTTCCAGCGATGAACCACCGGGATGCCGCCAAGCGCGGCGGCGAGCTGAGGGCTTCGCCAGTGGACCGGGCATACGTCAGCGATCAATCGGATACTGCGTCGGGGCAACCGATCCACGTTGAGCTGGTCCCGGTCGCGCTTCCGCCTAACTTCACCGTTGTTAGGACTATTTGTTGATGGACGCAGGCGACTCCGAGAAGCGCATCGCCGACCTCGAGTATCAGCTTGCTGAGCGGCAGCGCCGTGCAGATCTGCCACCCGCAATCCCGGACGTCGCGCCTACGTCGGGCCGGTTTCTGGCATTCGCTGCGACGGGCAGCTCCGCGCGTCTGGTGTCTTTCGTTCTCGGGATGTGGGCGGCGTCGATGTTCTTGTTCGTGGCTGTGCACGCCGTGGTCCCCGACGCCTACTCGGACGCCAGCGCCCCAATCGCCATCAGCATCTGGGTGATCGGCGGGTGTGTGCTCTTTTTCGGCTTCCCCGACCTCGTCGGGCGAGCGCGTCGCCGGAACGTTGTCATTTTAGTGACCGGCAACGAAATGACCGTCAATCCCACGCGCGGAAAAGTTCTTTCATTCGACGATGCACGGCTGGGCGCATGGGATTTCCCGGGCGGCATGACGGCGGGAACCGCGCTTCACCTTCGGCGGGACGCTCAGAGCTTTGTTCTCGGGGGACGAGATCATCGGATAGCCGCGCGCACACGGCGGGAAGCGCCGCCTACGAGTACGGTCCAGGCGTGGATGTGGGCTGCAGACTTCGACGCGCTTCTCGCGATGATCGGCCCGCGGTACTGGCCGGATGCGCGCGGGCCTGAACCGGAGGTACCCACGCGCTGTCTGCTGATTCCAAAATCAGCGTGGGGGTTCGATTCCTCGCTACCGAACCCGAGCATCGCCGTCGATGTCGGCGAAGATGCGATTTCGGTGATTCACCTGAACAACAGTGCTCCCGCCGTGTCGGCTCCGCTCAACCGCGTGAGGGCGCAACCGGCACACTGGATCTTTCGAGAAGGTGAAAAGGGTAGCCGCTTTCCGAGGGTTGCGCTGGTGCTGCGCATTCCTGATATGGAGACGCTTAGCATCGGATGTCCCGTTGCCCGCGGTCTCGGCTGGGGGCGGGTCCCGCGCGAGAGTTCGGATCGGTTTGCGTGGCGCGTCAACACGCTGGATTGGCAGGAACCACCCGCATATTGGGTCTCGGCCACAGATTGGCTAACTCTCGTTGAGACTTTCGGCTTGACCCCGAAACTCGAAGACAGAGCTAGGCGATGAGGCCGCACTCGCTCGCGCTCATGGTGCGCGCTTCCTCCGAGCCAGCGGCAGCGTCGTTGTCGGGCCGCGCGTCAAGGGGCGGGACTGGCTTGCAGGCGTTTGAGCAGATGTGACCACGGCTCAAGCACCTCTTAGGGATTGAGCACAGACCTCCAGTGTTCGCGCCCGCACCGACGGACACCGTTGCTGGCCGTCTGCATTGCGGCACAACGTAATCGGCCTGAGTTAGTGGTGGTGCGTGTTGAACAGGTAGGAGTTGCCCTAGGTGCGCAGTTGCTCTTTCCGCTAGGGCTCGACCATGAGGCTGAATACGCCCTATTGTCATGGACCGTCCAGAAGGCCTTCACGGCGTCCTCGATCGGGAACCGGCGCGTAATCAACGTGGTGGTGAGCTCCGGGCCGGCCACCACGAGGTCGGCAGCCTCAGCGAGGATACAAGGCGCACCGCATCTTCGGCGGCCTCTCGAACGATCTGAGACTCCTCGTGGCACGCCGACGCGATCGCCGACAGAGCAGTACTCGTGCCTCCGCAGAGAGAATCAATCCGAACCGTTTCCGGGGTCGCGGATTCAGCCTGTACCAGGAAAGCCCTCCCCCGCTGCAGAGCGGCTCTCACGGCGAGTCCGAGAACGCCTCCTGATCAACACTATGAGTGCACAAAGCGCGACGAGGAGGGAGCCACCGCCCAAAGCGAAACCGACGGGCACCGATCTCGGCGTAAAAGCCTCGCCGTTCGACACCCGAACATCGAGCGATGATCCGACGCGATCTGCACCGTCCCAAAACCCTCCGTTGATCACGCCGGTCTGCGACACTCCGCCGATGGTCCATGTGGCCTCACAGTTACTACGCGAGCCGACCCCGCAGTAGGTGACTGTCGCCCTCGTCGGTGTGCCCACGGAATATCTCTGAAGGTCCGTCGCGCCAATCCAGAACCCAAGCAGCGCGAGTGCGAAGGCCGCGGCAAGCGTTGTGCCGCAATACACACCGAAGGACAACCTTGCGGTCGGCGGCCGACCGAGCGCACTTTGCGATGCGGCTTTCCGCGTACGGTGCGCTGCGTAATCCACACCTCCGCTCGTGGGGTCGGGCCACTCCAACGACCGCGCTCGCGGTCGCAGCACCGGCTGGCTGCCCCTACGCCACCGGATCATCCGCACATTCATATAGAACGCCAATCCGAAGAACAGGACCAAGACGACAGGGCCAATCCACACCGCCATCGACGAACCCTTTCACTACGCTCGGCCGCGGATTCAGAATCACCGGCGGACCGACAGATCTGCAGACCGCAGTGCGGACAGCACAAAGTGTGCCGGATCGGACACCCCCGACACATGAGGCATTCACCCCATAGATGCACCCAAATTGCGGGCAGAGGAACGCTGCGCGTTGGCCGGACAGCTCTGTGCGCACAGCGCATCCCACCACTCGGGTGATGTGCTGCATTCCCGGAGCGCGATGCCCGCAGGCGGCTCCGAGGGCAGCGGGGACACAGCCGGTCACGGCGGCGCCGGGGGCGTCGGCGGAACCGTGTTGCCGATGTCGCTATTGTCAATCAGTGTTTCTTCTGTGATTAAAGCGAAACGCACACTGACCGCAATTCTCTTCGGGACCGCGACGGCAATGGGGCTCGCGGCGCCGGCATACGCCAACCCGGTTACCGACAATAACTTCCTCGGTGCGCTGACGAACGCCGGCATTGGCTACAACGATGCGGCCTCCACGGAGCAGCTCGGGCGGTCGATCTGTCCGATGCTGGTCGAACCCGGTAAGTCCATGGCGTCGGTGTACTCCACCGTCACCAACAATGGCATCAACCCTCAGATGGCGGCGTTCTTCACCGGCGTCGCCATCTCGATGTACTGCTCGTCAGCGATGTCCTCGATCGGCAACGGCACGTTCCTGAACCAACTGAGTGGGCTCAACGGGTTCGGCATACCTGGGCTCTAACGGGCCGCCTGGGAGCACCGGCCGCTATGTTTGTCGACGTGGCACTTCCCAATCTGACTCGCGATCAGGCCGTCGAACGAGCGGCGCTGGTAACCGTCGACGGTTACCGCATCGTTCTCGACCTCACCGATGGATCCGGTTCGCCTGGCGAACGCACCTTCCGATCGACGACGACCGTCGAGTTCGATGCGCTCGCGGGCGCCGACACCGTCATCGACATCGCCGCCGAGACGATCCACAGCGCCACGCTCAACGGCGTCGCGATCGACGTGTCCGGCTATGACGAATCCACCGGGATTCCGCTCGCCGGACTGGCCGAGCACAACGTGGTGGTCGTCGACGCCGACTGCCGCTACTCCAACACCGGCGAGGGTCTGCATCGCTTCGTCGACCCCGTCGACGGCGAGGTGTACCTCTACTCGCAGTTCGAAACCGCCGACGCCAAGCGGATGTTCGCGTGCTTCGACCAGCCCGACCTGAAGGCCACGTTCGACGTCACCGTCACCGCGCCCGCGCATTGGCAGGTGATCTCCAACGGCGCCACGGCCTCCACCGAGGACGGCGTGCACACGTTCGCCACCACACCGCGGATGAGCACCTATCTGGTGGCGCTCATCGCCGGGCCGTACACCCGCTGGCTCGACGAGTACGCCGACGAGCACGGCACGATCCCGCTCGGCATCTACTGCCGCTCCTCGCTGGCCGAGTACATGGATGCCGAGCGGCTGTTCACCGAAACCAAACAGGGATTTGCGTTCTACCACGCCAACTTCGGGGTGCCGTACGCGTTCGGCAAGTACGACCAGTTGTTCGTGCCGGAGTTCAACGCGGGCGCGATGGAGAACGCCGGTGCGGTGACGTTCCTGGAGGACTACGTCTTCCGCAGCAAGGTGACGCGCTACAGCTACGAGCGGCGCGCCGAGACCGTGCTGCACGAGATGGCGCACATGTGGTTCGGCGACCTCGTCACGATGCAGTGGTGGGACGACCTGTGGCTCAACGAGTCGTTCGCGACGTTCGCCTCGGTGCTGTGCCAGGCCGAGGCCACCGAGTACAAGCAGGCCTGGACGACCTTCGCCAACGTCGAGAAGTCGTGGGCGTACCGCCAGGATCAGCTGCCGTCGACCCACCCCGTCGCCGCCGACATCCCCGACCTGCACGCCGTCGAGGTCAACTTCGACGGCATCACCTACGCCAAGGGCGCCAGCGTGCTCAAGCAGCTGGTGGCCTACGTCGGGAAGGAGCCGTTCCTCGCCGGCCTGCGCGACTACTTCCGCGACCACGCCTACGCCAACGCCACATTTGGCGATTTGCTTGGCGCACTTGAGAAGTCGTCGGGTCGCGACCTGTCGCACTGGGGCAGGCAGTGGCTCAAGACGACCGGTCTGAACACGTTGCGCGCCGACTTCGACGTCGACGCGGACGGGAAGTTCACCCGCTTCGCGATCACCCAGAGCGGCGCGGTACCCGGCGCAGGCGAGACGCGCGTGCACCGCCTGGCGGTCGGCGTGTACGACGACGATGCCTCCGGCAAGCTGGTCCGCGTACACCGCGAGGAACTCGACATCGACGGACCGGTCACCGAAGTTCCTGCACTACTTGGTGTTTCGCGCGGCAAGCTGATCATGGTCAACGACGACGACCTGACCTACTGCTCGCTGCGCCTGGATCCCCAGTCGCTGCAGACTGTCCTGACCCGCATCGCCGACATCGCCGACCCCCTGCCGCGCACGCTGGCGTGGTCGGCGGCATGGGAGATGACCCGCGAAGCCGAGATGAAGGCCCGCGACTTCGTCGCACTGGTCATCAGCGGCGTGCATGCCGAGACGGAAGTCGGTGTGGCGCAACGGTTGCTGCTGCAGGCCCAGACGGCGCTGAACGCGTACGCCGACCAGGACTGGGCACGCGAGAACGGCTGGCCGGCGTTCGGGGATGCACTGCTGGACCTGGCGCGCGAATCGGCGCCGGGGTCGGACCATCAGCTGGCATTCGTGAACGCGCTGTGCACGTCGGTACTTTCGCGCAATCACGTCGCCGTCCTGGCAACCCTGCTGGACAACGAGCCCGCCGCGGTGAACCTGTCCGGCCTGGTGGTCGACACCGACCTGCGCTGGCGCATCGTGACCGCCCTGGCCGCCAGTGGCGACCTGGACGCCGACGGACCGGAGACGCCGTTCATCGACGCGGAAGCCGCAAACGACCCGACTGCGGCAGGCAAGCGCAATGCCGCCGCGGCGGCGGTGGCCCGTCCGCAGGCCGTCGTCAAGGATGCCGCCTGGCAGCAGGTCATCGAGGACGACGCGATGGCCAACATCACCACCAGGGCGGTCGTCAACGGGTTCGTGCAGCCCGGCCAGTCGGCACTGTTGGCGCCGTTCACCGCCAAGTACTTCGACGCCATCTCCGGCGTGTGGGAGCGACGGTCCAGCGAGGTCGCGCAGACCGTCGTGATCGGGCTGTACCCCTCGTGGGACGTCAGCCAGGCCGGTCTCGAGGCGGCTGACGAGTTCCTGGCGGGCGACGTGCCGCCGGCTCTGCGCCGGCTGGTGATCGAGGGGCGTGCCGGTGTGGAGCGGGCGCTGCGGGCGCGCGCGTTCGACATCGCCTAGTTCACGCGTAGGCGGCTGCGTAGTTCGACGAGCCCGTCTCCAGACAGTCGGGGTAGGGCGGCCAGCCGCCCGGTGAGCAGCAGCAGAATCGCGGAGATCGATCCGCGCACCTCGCGGCCATCGCCCACCGACCAGGTGACGTCGTCGGCGGTGAGGCGCATCCCGTCGAAGGGGACGTGGCCGAACACGCGAGCCAATCGGGTTCCGCGGGTCGACCACACCCGACTCGCGGCCACGGCAGCCGCGTCGGCCGACATCGACAGATCGCGCCCGAGCGGGAGCGCGATGTCCTGCCCGTGCACCAAGATGTCGATCAGTGTCTCGAGGTTGGTGACGCCGACGTTGTGGCGCCGCGACCCGATCATCGCGCGAATCTCGGCGATCAGTTGCTCAGTCGGGAGACCGGCGCGGCTGCGGGCGGATTCGCGGACGAACCGGTTGGTGCCACCCAGAACCCGCGGGTTGGTGATCACCAAGCGCATCGCCGCGAGCGCGGTGAGCTGCTGCAGCGTGAGATGCCCGGCGACGTCGCGCACCGTCCACCCATCACACAGAGACGGGCGTCGCCACTCGTCGTCCGACAACTCCTCGAGCAGGTCGGTCGTGCGCCGGCGCTGATCGTCGATTGCGGCCCAGATGTCGTCGTCGTTCATTGCTCCCCCAATCAAGTAACGCATACGCGCGCAAGCGTCGGAGCCAGCAAACAATCGAGGTGCAGATGCGGCTTTCCGCATCGGCGGCGCAGTGCCTCAACGAGGGGCGCCGTCGAGCACAGGTGAGCGCAAAATCACATGTCAGAGCTTGATTTACACGCCGTTAACACGAACAATCAAGAGGTGTTCCAGATGGGCGATCCCCATGTAAGCGGGAACACAGCAACCAACGCTCTGTGATCCGGAGCACAACGTAGGAGTGAGAAGATGTCCCTCGCGCAGTTTCGCGCAGACCTGACGCGCACCATCAACCGGCGCCGCCTCTATGCGCGGATCAACGCCCTTCCCCATTCGACCGTTCGTGAAGAGCTGCTGGCGATTGCCCAGCGGCACGACTCGAACCAGTGACGCGGGGAATTTCCCAGAGCCGGTGATCCCACGGGGATCACCGGCTTCGTCGTTTCTGGGCCGGAACTAGCGGGGTGAGACGCCGGCGGACAGCACGCGCACGGCGCTGATCAGGCCGTCGATCAGGTTGCCTTCCTTGAACGACGCCGCGGCCGCCGAGACGCCCAGTGGAGCGGCCTCTTCGATGCCGCGCCCCTTGACGTCCGCGCCGTAGACCACCTCGATGGCCTTCTGGTTCGGCGAGACCGCGAGCAGCACCGCGTTGTCCGGAGTCGGGACCTTCGCGAGGATGTCGCGGGCAGTGGCCGCCGGGTCGTCACCGAGGTCGCCCAGATACACCGCGAAGCGGGCCTTCGAACCCCGCGACCCGTACTTCAGCGCATCGTCGAGGACGACGAGGTCCTTGGTCGGGAACGGGTAGTGCACCGACAGCTCACCGGGCTCGGTGACGCCGGAGATCCGCCCGCTGTTCGTGACGGCGTAGCCCGCCGGCAGGTTCGCCGGATCGACGAGCTTCGCGACCTCACCACTTGCCACTTGCGCCGCCTCCCACCGTCAGGTGCGAACCGTGGCCGCCGTGGCCATGGTCCGCAGGTTCGTCAGACGCCCAGAGGATCGGGGCGTGCGTCCACGGTTCGGACATGTCGTAGGTCGCCGGATGTGGGCCCTTGCGGGACCAGATCAGGGCGATCAACACCAACAGGAGAAGCAGCGGGACGCCGCCCATCAGCGAATGTGCCAAGGCTGTGCTCACGACGCAAACGTTATCTCAAGGGCCACTCAGGCCGCGCCCTCACCCAGGTATCGCACCCAGGCGGGATCGAGGTCCTTGACCGACGACAGCAGCCGCCAGTGCTGCCCCTTCGGCGGCAGGGGCACCGACCGCAGCGACCAACCCAGTTCGGCGAGCATGTGGTCTGCCTTGCGGTGGTTGCACGATGCGCACGCCGCCACGCAGTTCTCCCAGGAGTGGGCGCCGCCGCGGCTGCGCGGCACCACGTGATCGACGGTGTCGGCCTTCGCTCCGCAGTACGCGCAGCGGAAACGATCGCGGTGCATCAGCGCCGCGCGCGTCATGGGAATGCGGGCACGGTAGGGCACCCGCACGTAGGTCCGCAGCCGGATCACCGACGGCACCACGATGGTGCGGGTGGCCGAGTGAATAACCGGACCGGACGGGTCGTCGTGCACGACGTCGGCCTTGCCGCACATCAGCATGATCACGGCGCGGCGCATGGGCAGCGCCGTCAGGGGTTCGTAGGTGGAGTTCAGCAGCAGGACCCGGCGCCGGCCCCAGATGGAGCTCTGGGTGGGTGGACGGGCGTCGAGCAGCGGCAATGTCTGGGCAGGAGCGGTCGAGTGGCCGACTAGGCCCAACGCGGTCCCGTGATGCCGGGGGCCGCGGCTCTTTCGCTGCGACATACGCCCTCCGAGGAGACAGTTCATCACGGATCGGGGCAGACCGCACGACAATTCTTGACGTGTTCGCAGGTCAGTCTGGTGAACTTTCGATGACACGGCCGTCTTTGCCGTGATCGCACGGCACGAGCCGGTCCCCCGATCGGTGCGACGCCGCCCGCCACGAGGACAATGGGGACGGTGACCAACGTTCAGCGCTCGTTCTACGACGAGGTCGGCGGCGCCGAGACCTTTCGGTCGCTCGTCTCGAAGTTCTACCAGCTGGTGCGCGAGGACGAGATTCTGCGGCCCTTGTATCCCGAGGACGAGCTCGACGCGGCCGAGGAGCGGCTGCGGATGTTCCTCGAGCAGTACTGGGGTGGGCCGCGGACGTACTCGGAACAGCGCGGTCACCCTCGACTGCGGATGCGCCACGCACCGTTCAAGATCGGCTTCATCGAACGCGACGCGTGGCTGCGGTGCATGCACATCGCGGTGGCCGACATCGACGCCGAAACACTGGACGACGCGCACCGCAAGGCGTTGTTGGACTACCTGGAGATGGCCGCGCAATCGATGGTCAACTCGCCGTTCTGAGTTCCGGCATGATTGGTGGACGTGACCAATTCCCGCGAGGCGTGGTGGTCCCGCGCCGTGTTCTATCAGGTCTATCCGCGATCCTTCCGCGACAGCAATGGTGATGGCGTCGGCGACCTCGACGGCGTGACCGCCGGCCTCGACTATCTGAGCCGACTCGGCATCGACGCGTTGTGGTTGAACCCGGTGATGGTGTCGCCCATGGCCGATCACGGCTACGACGTCGCCGACCCACGCGACGTCGATCCCCTGTTCGGCGGCATGGGCGCGCTGGACCGCCTGATCGACGCGGCGCACGCCCGCAGCATCAAGGTCACGATGGACCTGGTGCCCAACCACACCAGCTCGGCG
Source organism: Mycobacterium sp. URHB0044 (assembly GCF_000620625.1). Taxonomy (GTDB): domain Bacteria; phylum Actinomycetota; class Actinomycetes; order Mycobacteriales; family Mycobacteriaceae; genus Mycobacterium. The sequence continues at coordinate 74,141 of NZ_JIAW01000007.1, forward strand.
CACCCGTGGTTCCAGGCTGCGCTTGCGGCCGGCCGCGGCAGTGCGCAGCGCGAGCGCTACATCTTTCGCGACGGCGCCGGCCCGGGCGGCCTGCACCCGCCGAACAACTGGGTGTCGGTGTTCGGCGGCCCGGCGTGGACGCGGGTCGAGGAGCCCGACGGCAACCCGGGCCAGTGGTATCTACACCTGTTCGACGCCGAGCAGCCCGACCTCAACTGGGAGAACCCCGAGGTGTTCGACGACCTCGAGAAGACGCTGCGGTTCTGGCTCGAGCGCGGGGTGGACGGGTTCCGCATCGACGTCGCCCACGGCATGGCCAAGCCGCCGGGCCTGCCGGACATGAAGAACCCCGACCTGCCGATGCTCACCCTGGATGACGACGATCCTCGGTTCAACCACGACGGGGTACACGAGATCCACCGCAGCATCCGCACTGTTCTCAACGATCACCCCGACGCCGTCACCGTCGGCGAGATTTGGGTATTCAACAACGGCGACTTCGCCAAGTATCTGCGCCCCGACGAGCTTCACCTCGGCTTCAACTTTCGGCTGGTACGGGCGAAGTTCGATGCGGCCGGAGTTCGGGAGGCGATCGAGAACTCCTTGGCAGCAGCCGAACTCGCCGGTTCGCCACCCACGTGGTGTCTGTCCAATCACGATGTCGAACGTGAAGTCAGCCGCTACGGGGGTGGCGCGGTGGGCTTGGCGCGAGCCGAGGCGATGGCGCTGGTGATGCTGGCGCTACCGGGCACCGTATTCGTCTACAACGGCGAGGAGTTGGGCCTGCCGAACGTCGACCTGCCCGATGAGGTGCTGCAGGACCCCACCTGGGAACGGTCCGGACACCACGAACGGGGCCGCGACGGCTGCCGGGTGCCGATGCCGTGGTCGGGTGACACTCCCCCGTACGGCTTCTCGGACAATCCGGACACCTGGCTGCCGATGCCGCCGGACTGGTCGGGCTTGACTGTCGAAAGGCAGGACGGCGTCGAAGGTTCGACGCTGACGATGTTCCGCCGCGCCATCGAGATACGCCATGGCCGTGGACATCTCGGTGACGGCGTGGAATGGATCGACGCGCCGGATGGAGCGCTGGCGTTCCGCTGCGCCGACGGCGTGGTGTGCGTACTGAACGCGGGCGCACATCCCGTGGCGTTGCCCGTCGGCGAGGTGCTGCTCTCCAGCCAGCCATTGGTCGACGGCGAGTTGGGGCCGGACGCCGCTGCCTGGATCGGCTAGGTAGTTACGTCGTGGTCTCGTCGGCAAGTCGTTGGAGATATCCCGCGAAGAGGCGTCGATCGTGCTCACTCCAGGCGGCGGTCAGGTCGTCGAAGCACTGTTGCTGCCATCGAAGTGCCTGACCGCGTAGCCGCCGCCCCTGGGCGGTGAGTTCGACGACGGCCCGCCGGCGGTCGTGCCGGGAGTTCTTGCGCGCCAAGTAGCCTGCCGCGACGGCATCGCGGATCATCCGGCTCGCGCCGGATTGGTCTAGGGCCAATTGCGCCGCCACCCCGTTGACGGTCACTTCGTCGTCGCCTTCGAGGACGGCGGCCACGGCTTCGACGACCTGGATGTGTTGAATGTTGCGGGTTTCGGCGTCGGGGCTTGCCGGCACGCCAAGCAGCGCTCGGTTCGTCCACCGCCGCGACCAGAACCGCACCAGCTTGAACAGTGCGGGTCCACCGTTGGGTCGACGATCTGCTGCCGTCTTCTCGCTTCTCGAGGCCACTCCAGGATTGTATGCGTACCGCATGCTATTGTCGTATGCGAATCGCATGCAAAATCTTGAGGAAGGGAACGCAAATGCCGATCGTTCTCGATCACACGATCGCGCCTGCTACGAACAGTCGTTCAGCGGCAACGTTTTTCGCGGAGTTGATGGGGCTGGAGGTGTCGCCTCCGAGCGGCCCCTTCCTGCCTGTTTCGATCAACGAATCGCTTACGTTCGATTTCGATGAGCGAGGCCAGATCGCCCCTGCCCACTTCGGGTTCCTGGTCGACGATGATACGTTTCAGGCCATGTTGGATCGGCTGGCCACATTGCCAGCCATCGAATTCGGCTCTGGACCAGAGCACGGATGGGACAGGCAGACAAGCGCGATCGGCGGCGGTCGCGGAGTCTACGTCCGCGATCCCGACAACGGTCACACCTACGAGCTGTTCACCGTGCGCCCCGCCACGCCGTAGCCTTGGCTGTCAGTTGGCTTGATTCTCATTGCAACTCTTCGAGTTCGGCCGACGGCTCGGCCTCACCGGTGCTGTCACCGAGGCCGAGCAAGAGGGTGCGGAGCATCGCGGCGAGATCGTTCTGCTGATCCTTGTCGAGCGCGGCGAGGATGCGCCGTTCGTTGTCCACGTGGGCGACGACCGCGCGGTCGATGAGCTCCCGCCCTGCGGGGGTGAGCGCCACGACGACGGTGCGCCGGTTGGTGGGATCGATGTCGCGCGTGACGTAGCCCTTGGCGACGAGACGGTCGAGCCGGTTGGTGACGGCCCCCGAGGTCACCATCGAGGCGCGAGCCAACGCGCCTGCGGTCATGCCGTCGGGTGAGCCGGCGCGCCGAAGGGTTGCGAGGACGTCGAACTCGCCCCGTTCCAGCCCGAACTCGCTGAAGAGCGCTTTGAGTTCGCGCTCGGCGATCCGTGTCACCCGGGACAGACGGCCAAGGACACCCATGGGCGACGGGTCGAGGTCGGGCCGGGCGTGGGCCCATTGCTCCACGATGCGGTCGACGGCATCACGGGTCACGACAACCTCTCAACGCTGAATTGTTTGACGTGAAGGTATCACGGGCATACGCTCTTCAACATTGAATATTTCAACGTTGAAAGGTTGTCCGATGTCGTCACGCGCCGGATCGACGACCCGAAACCGTGGCAGCGGCGTAGCGGGAGTGACCGCGCTGACCGCACTCGCTCCGGCGAGTTGGGGCACCACGTACCTGGTCACCACCGAGTTCCTCCCCCCGGGGTATCCGTTGACGTCCACCGTGATTCGTGCGCTGCCAGCGGGGCTGATCCTGCTCGCCGTCACGCGCAAGCTGCCGCACGGGCCGTGGCTCTGGCGCGCGTTGCTCCTGGGAACCCTCAACATCGGCGCGTTCAATGCGCTGCTGTTCGTCGCGGCCTATCGCCTGCCCGGCGGGGTCGCGGCGACCCTGACCTCGGTGCAGCCGATACTCGTCACCGGCCTCGCATTTGTGTTGCTCGGCGAGAAGCCCACCCGCTGGCGGCTCGGCTGGGCACTGGTGGGCGTCGCCGGTGTCGGGTTGATCGTCCTGCGCGGCCAGGTTTCCTTCGACCTGCTCGGCATTCTGGCCGCCATCGCAGGTGCCGGTTCGATGGCCGGCGGTGTCGTCCTCACCAAGCGTTGGGGACGTCCGGAAGGCGCAGGCGCAGTGACCATCGCCGGCTGGCAACTCACCGCAGGCGGTCTCGTGCTCGTCCCCCTCGCGCTCGCGTTCGAGGGGTTGCCGCCGGCAATGGATCTTCGCGCGATCGGCGGCTACGCGTGGCTGTGTGTCGTCGGGGCCCTGCTCACATACCCGATCTGGTTCCACGGGATCGGCAGACTGTCCGTGGTCGCCGTTTCGTTTCTCCCGCTACTCTCGCCGACGGTTGCCACGATCCTGGGCTGGTTGTTCCTGCATCAAGCGCTAACACCGTGGCAAGGCGTCGGATTCGTGCTCACGCTCACCGCCATCGCCGCCGCGCAGCTGACCCCCGACGTCATCCGCAACCTAGTTCGCACCCCCGCTGACACCACAGGAGGATGAACAGTGCCGCGCACAGTGTTGATCACGGGAGCAACCGGGACGGTGTCCACCGCACTGCTGAATGCGTTGGAGGGAGCCAAGTTAGACCTCCGCGCTCTCGTCCGAGACGAGTCGACGGCGGACGGGGTGCGCGAGCGGAACGCCGAGCTCGTCGTCGGTGATCTCGACGACCCACGGTCGCTGCCGCCCGCCTTCGACGGCGTGCAGGACGTGTGGCTGCTCACCCCGAACGGGCCGCGCGCTCCGGAGAACAACATGAACGCCGTCTGGGCCGCACGACAAGCCGGCGTGGAGCGCATCGTGCGATTGTCCGTCGTCGGCGCGGCCCACACCGCACCGAACCGCAGTGGCAGGTTGCACGCATTGTCCGACAGGGAGATTCAAGAGTGTGGGATGCGGTGGACGATCCTGCGTCCACACTGGTTCATGCAGAACCTGCTGAACGAGGCGGCCGACATCGCCGCCACCGGCACGTTCTCGTTGAACATGGCCTCGGCACGGATCGGCATGATCGACGTACGGGACATCGCCGAGTGCGCGGCGCTCGTGCTTCTCGACGACCCGGACCGCCACCACGGCCAGACGTACACGCTCACCGGCCCCCAGTCGCTGACCTTCGACGAGGTCGCCGACCACACGAGCCTCGCCCTCGGCAGGTCCATCAGCTACGTGCCGGTCAGCGACGACGCCAAACGAATCACGTTGCAGGGCTACGGCGTCCCGACCTGGATCATCGACATGCTCGAGGAGTACGCGCAGGCCTACATCGGCGGCTGGGGCGACTTCACCACCGACACGGTCGCCCAACTTCTCGGCCGCCCGCCTCGCGGCATCGCCGACTTCGCCCGCGACCACGCCACAGCGTTGACCTCAGCTGTCGCAAGCCGCTGACCCGCTAGCGCAACACCACGGCCGGATTGCCGCGGCGGCGGTACACCGTGCCGAACCGTGCGTCGATGCGCAGCCACGCCGGCAGCACGCGGACCCGCACCACCTCGTCGGCGGCCACCGACTCGGGAGCGAACTCGTCGCCGCCCGTTCTGCCCTGCGGCAGGAATCTCATTGCGGTCAAAGCGAATACGCAGCGCATCGGGATGCCGACCTGCGTGTCGCCGGAACTGACGGCGACGACCTCCTGATCCAGCAACGATGCCGGCGGGCCATGCGCGCTACCGTGCTCCTTGGCCAGCGCGACGCCGCTTTGCGCGAGGTCGAGAACCGCACGGGCGGGCACGTCGTCGAGATGGACGAACCCGCTATCCGGTGGTAGCGCGCTGCGCCACGCCGAGTCCATGGCGAAGCCGGGGTCCACATAACCCGAGCGATCCATCTCGGGCAGCGCACGGGCCAGCGCGTCGGCTGCCACCGACAGGTCGGCGGGACGCACCGAACCGCCCACGACCCGGCTGGCGAGGACGTCGAACCCGGTGGCCACCCAGGCCACCACCTGCCCGCCTGGGCGCTCCCGCAACCGGATCACACTCGAATCGTCCAGGCGCAAGGCACTTTCGACGAACGTGGTGAGGTCTTCCCGGTGCGCGACGTCGTCGAGCCACAGCCCGCGCTCATGCGTGTTCACCGTTGGTAACGCTGCAGATACTCCCGGTGATGCGGCGCCAGCCGCACCAACTTCTGCGCCTCGATGTCGAACGCCGCCAACTGGCTCTCACCGATCACGGCCGGCTTCGAATCCGGATCGGCGAGCGCCGAGCGCACCTCGTAACCGAGGGTGAAGTCGACCGCACGCAGCCGGTTCACCCAAATGGTCACCTGCAGCGGCGAATCCGCCAGTCGCAGCTGGCCCTTGTAGGTCACCTTCACCTCTGCGATCAGGAGCCCCGTCGTGGCGAAGTCGTCGGCGAACGGCTCGACCAGGAACGGGACTCTGGCCTCCTCCAGGATGGTCACCATCGTCGCGTGGTTGACGTGCTGGTACATGTCGATGTCCGACCAGCGCACCGGCACCGGCGTGGTGAATCTCTCGGTCAAGAAGACGTCCCCGTTCCGCTCGACCGCGTCATGCTGCGGATCTGGCGTGCCGCCACCGACAGGGTCGCGAGGTCGTGTTGACCTTCCGTGTAGATCTCGGTGAGGGTGCGGCGCGCCCGCGCCACCCGCGAGCTGTTCGTCAGCTCCCATTCCTCGATCTTCTGTTCACCAGTCTCGTCGGGCTCGCCAACACCGAGCACGTCGAAGCACAGCGCCCGCAACGATCCGTAGATGTCGTCGCGAATCGCCAAGCGCGCCAACGAATGCCACCGGTCATCGCGGGCCAGCGCGGACACGGCAGTGAGCAATCCGTCGGTACCGAGGTGGTCCATCAACGCGAAGTACGTGTCGGCGACCTCGGCCGGGTCGCGCTCCACGATGTCCGCGACGTCGATGATGTCGAGCAGGCTGTACTGGTAGAGCCCACTGGCCACCATGTAGGCCAGATCCTCGGACACTCCCTTGTCGGTGAGCTCCTCCGTCTGCTTGGCGACGATGTCGCGGTCGTCGCCGCGCAACCACTCCGACATCCGCGGCGTCAGGGCCGCCACCGTCGCGGCGAAGCGGTTCACCTCGGCGCCGACGGCCAGCGGCTGAGGACGGTAGTTGAGCAGCCAGCGGCCGGCACGGTCGATGAGGCGGCGCAGATCCAGCGTCATGCGGTCGGTCACCGAGACCGCAACCCCCGCAGCGCTCGCCGCCCTGATCTGATGCCACACCTCGCCGACGCGGAAGATCGCGTCGGTGGCGACGTAGCTGCGTACCGCGTCCAACGGCCCGACCCCGACGTCCTCGGTGATCCGGTAGGCGTAGCTGATGCCGCTAGTGTCGACCAGATCGTTGACGAGCATGGTGGTGACGATTTCCCGGCGCAGCTGATGGGTGCGTATCTCCGGCCCGAACCGGTCGCGCAGCTGGCGCGGGAAGTACTCGGGCAACCGGGCGGCGAAGACTTCCTGGTCGGGCAGCTCGCTGGCGAGCAGTTCGTCCTTCAACGCCAGCTTGACGTGCGCCATCAACGTCGCGAGTTCGGGCGACGTCAGGCCGAGACCCGCTTCGCCGCGCCTGCGGATCTCCTTATCCGGCGGCAGCGCCTCCAACTCGCGGTTGAGGCCACGGTCCGCGATCAGATCCTTCATCTGGCGGGCGTGCACGGGGAGCAGCCCGGCCGCGTTGGCCCGGCTGGTGCCGAGCAGATCGTTCTGGGCGGCGTTGTCGTCGAGCACCAGACGTCCAACCTCGTCGGTCATCGACATCAGCAACTCGGTGCGTTCGTCGGCGCTCACCTTGCCCGCAGTGACCAACGAGTCAACGAGGATCTTGATGTTGACCTCGTGGTCGGAGCAGTCGACGCCCGCCGAGTTGTCCAGCGCGTCGGTGTTGACGTGTCCACCGGCGAGGTCGAACTCGATGCGCCCACGCTGCGTCACACCCAGGTTGCCGCCTTCGCCGATCACCTTGGCGCGCAGCTGGTTTCCGTTCACGCGCACGGTGTCGTTGGCGCGATCCCCGACGTCGGCGTCCGACTCCGTCTCGGCCTTGATGTACGTGCCGATGCCACCGTTGAAGAACAGGTCCACCGGCGCCAGCATGATGGCCTTCATCAACGCGGGCGGCGTCATCTCGGTGGTGTCGGCTGGCAGGCCGAGGGCCTCGCGTACCTGCTTGCTGATCGCAATCGACTTCTGCTGCCTGCCGAACACGCCGCCGCCCTCGCTGATGAGGGCCCGGTCGTAGTCGTCCCAACTGGACCGCGGCAGCTCGAACATCCGCTTGCGCTCGTCCCAGGAGCGGGCGGCATCGGGATTCGGGTCGAGGAAGATGTGCCGGTGGTCGAAGGCCGCGACGAGCCGAATGTGCTTGGACAGCAACATGCCGTTGCCGAACACGTCACCGCTCATGTCGCCGACCCCAACGACGGTGAAGTCCTGCGACTGGGTGTCGATGCCCATCTCGCGGAAGTGCCGCTTGACCGATTCCCAGGCACCCTTGGCGGTGATGCCCATCGCCTTGTGGTCGTAGCCCACTGAACCGCCGGAGGCGAACGCGTCGCCCAGCCAGAACCCGTAGGACTTCGCGACGTCGTTGGCGATGTCGGAGAACGTGGCGGTGCCCTTGTCCGCGGCGACGACGAGGTAGGCGTCGTCGCCGTCTCGACGGACGACCCCGCCCGGCGCCACGACGGCACCGCTGGCGGTGTCGACGTTGTCGGTGATGTCGAGCAGCCCGCTGATGAACAAGCGGTAGCACGCCACGCCCTCGTTGCGTTGCGCGTCGCGGTCGACCGCGGCATCGCCGGTCGGCGCGGGCGGCGACTTCAGGACGAAGCCGCCCTTGGCGCCGACGGGCACGATGACGGCGTTCTTCACGGCCTGCGCCTTGACGAGGCCGAGGATTTCGGTGCGGAAGTCCTCGCGACGGTCCGACCAGCGCAGTCCACCCCGCGCGACGTTGCCGAACCGCAGGTGCACGCCCTCGACCCGCGGCGAGTAGACGAAGATCTCGTATTTCGGTCGGGGCAGCGGCAATTCGTCGATGAGGCCCGGATTGAGCTTGACCGACAGTACGTTCTGCTCGCGCGCCGAACCGGAACGGGTGACGAAGTAGTTGGTGCGCAATGTCGCCTGGATCATCGAGGCGAAGGCGCGGAGCACGCGGTCGGTGTCAAGGCCGACCAACGCGTCGATGCCTGCGGCGACGGCGGCTGCGGCGGCGGAGGCGTCGTGCTCCGCATCCTCCGACGGGTCGAACAGCGCCTCGAACAACTCGACCAGCGAGCGCGCCGTGGCGGGGTTGGCGTTGACCACCGTCTCGATGTACGACTGACTGTACGGAAAACCAGCCTGCCGCAAGTACTTTGCGTAGCTGCGCAGCACGGTCACCTGCTGCCAGGTCAACCCCGCCCGCAGCACCAGCTCGTTGAACCGGTCGATCTCGACGCGACCCTGCCAAATCGCGGTGACGGCGTCGGCGAAGAGGGCCGCGGTGGCTTGGCGCGCCGCGGCGTCGTGTTCCTCCCGAATGACCTGCTGCGCGGAGATCTTGAACTGATAGATCCACACCGGCAGGCCATCGCGCCGGGCCACGGTGAAGGGCCGCTCCTCGAGCACCACGACGCCCATCGACTGCAACATCGGCAGCAGCTCGCTCAGGGATGCGGATCGTCCACCCAGATACCAGGTGAGCTGGGCGGTCTGGCCCTCCTCGCCCTCGGAGAACATCAGCTTGACCGAATTGTCTTGCAGCTCTTCGATGATCGCGATGTCAGCGATGGCGTCCAGTGGACTGAAGGCCTGCTTGTAGACCTCGGGGAACGCCGCGGCGTAGTGCTCGGCCTCGACCTGACCGATCGATCCCGACTTCACCGCACCGATCAACCGGTCGCCCCATGTGCGTGACGCTTCGGTCAGCAGACCCTGGATCCTGGTCTCGTTCTCCATCGACGTGTCGACATCGGCGGGACGCGACCCCTCCGGTAGCCGGACGGTGAAATGCACGACCGCCCAGGGCGATTCGCTAACCCGGGCGGTGTACTCGATGCTCACGCCGCCGAGCTCGCGGACCAGGATGTCCTGCATCTGCAGCCTCACGGCGGTGGTGTAGCGGTCGCGCGGCAGATACACCAGACAGGACACGAAGTGGGCGAGCTGATCGGCCCGCAGGAACAGCAGTGCGCGCCTCCGCGAGCCCAGGTCGACGACCGCCTTGGCCATCTCCAGCAGATCCTGCGCGCCGAGCGCGAACAGCTCCGAACGCGGAATGGTCTGGATGATGTCGAGCAGCAGTTGGCCGGGATGGCCTGGCTCGCCCTGCGCCAACGCCAGGGCTTCCGTCACCCGCCGGGAGATCAGCGGGATCTCGAGCACGTTGGCGTTCGACGCGGCCACGGTGAACAGCCCGACGAATCGGTGCTCGACGACCTGCCCGCCCGAGTCACCTCTCTGCTGCCCGCCGGCAGATTCCCGGACCACCACGATGTACGGGTACGCGCCGTAGCGCAGGAAGCTCGGCATCGTCGCCTGCGCGAGCACCAGCAGGTCGTCGGGTCCCGTCAGCTGCGGCAGCACGTCGGTGCGCAACCGGAGCACCCCGAGGCGGCTGGACGGTTCCACGGACGCGGACCCATCGCGCACGACGCAGCGCTGATAGCCCAGCAGCACGAAGTGGCCGTCGGCCAGCCAGCGCAGCAGCGCGGCGACGTCGCGGCGGTCATAACTGGGAAAGTGGCTGCCGTGGTCGGCGTCCAACGCGTTGGCCAGACCGACGAGGGTGGCGTTCAGCGAGGCTCCGTCGAGCGCCACCTGCCGCGCGTCGGCGAGCACTTTGGGCAGCAGGTCCGCGGCCTCACTGACCGAAGCGGCATTGGCCGACGGTGACAGCGCGACGTGGATCCACGTCTCGTCGATACCGTCGCGGGGAGCGTCGGGGTCGGCCACGGGCCGCATCTCGACGACCTCACCCGCCGGGTCGCGACGCACCCGGAACACGGGGTTCATGATCGCCACGTAGGCCACGCCGAGCCGGTGCAGCAGCACCGTGACGGAGTCCATCAGCATCGCACTCTGATCGGTGACCAGCTGAAGCGCGGGCCCGAACCCGGCGGCGTCATCCGTGCCGTACACCGCGACGTTGGTCTGTCCGATCGACCGCTGCCCACCCACGCGACCATGGGCGGCCAGCATCGCCGGCGTCACCAGCCTGCCGATGATCGACTGTCCCATCGGTGCGGTCACCGCCGAGTCGGCGGCGGGCGAATCACCGTGCGGGCCTTGATAGGTCTCGAGGTACGCCCTGGCGAGGCGAGCCGTGCCGTCCTGACTCAGGACCGTCGTATTGGCGGATCCGTCGAAGTTCTGGCCGCTCCGCGGATTCACCGTCATACCGATCGCTCCTGACTCACAACCCCCGCACCGACATTGGCACGCAGATGCGAGACTAGCCGTGTCGGGAGTCGCTCTACCCCTACCCCGCCGGATCAGCCCCGCCGGATCAGTCGCGCGTCAGCCTGCGGTGGGTCACCCGGTGCGGACGCGCGGCATCGACACCGAGACGCTCGACCTTGTTCTCCTCGTAGCCGCCGAAGTTGCCCTCGAACCAGAACCACTTGGCCTCGTTGTCCTCGTCGCCCTCCCACGCCAGGATGTGCGTGCACGTCCGGTCCAGGAACCAGCGATCGTGGGAGATCACCACGGCGCAGCCGGGGAAGCTCTCGAGCGCGTTCTCCAGCGAGGACAGGGTTTCGACGTCGAGGTCGTTGGTCGGCTCGTCGAGCAGGATCAGGTTGCCGCCCTCCTTGAGAGTCAGCGCCAGGTTGAGCCGGTTGCGTTCACCGCCCGACAGCACGCCGGCCGGTTTCTGCTGGTCGGCACCCTTGAACCCGAACGCGGAGACGTACGCGCGCGACGGGATCTCGTTCTGGCCGACCTCGATGTAGTCCAGCCCGTCGGACACGACCTGCCAGACGTTCTTCTTCGGATCGATGCCGCCACGGCTCTGGTCGACGTAACTGAGCTTGACCGTCTCGCCGATCTTGACCGTGCCGCTGTCGGGCTGTTCGAGGCCGATGATGGTCTTGAACAGCGTGGTCTTGCCGACACCGTTGGGCCCGATGACGCCGACGATGCCGTTTCGGGGCAACGTGAACGACAGGTCCTTGATGAGCTGGCGGCCCTCGAAGCCCTTGTCGAGGTGCTCGACCTCGACCACGATGTTGCCGAGCCGCGGCCCCGTGGGGATCTGGATTTCCTCGAAGTCGAGCTTGCGGGTCTTCTCCGCTTCGGCGGCCATCTCCTCGTAGCGGCCCAGCCGTGCCTTGTTCTTGGCCTGGCGAGCCTTGGCGCCGGAGCGCACCCACTCCAGCTCGTCCCTCAGCCGCTTCTGCAGCTTGACGTCCTTGCGGCCCTGCACCGCGATGCGGTCGGCCTTCTTCTCCAGGTACGTGGAGTAGTTGCCCTCGTACGGGTAGGCGCGGCCACGGTCGAGTTCGAGAATCCACTCGGCGACGTTGTCCAGGAAGTACCGGTCGTGGGTGACGGCAAGGATGGCGCCCTTGTAGTCGGCCAGGTGCTGCTCGAGCCACTGCACGCTCTCGGCGTCGAGGTGGTTGGTCGGCTCGTCGAGCAGCAGCAGATCCGGCTTGGACAGCAGCAGCTTGCAGAGCGCGACGCGGCGCCGCTCACCACCGGAGAGGTGGGTGACCGGCTCGTCGGGCGGTGGACACCGCAAGGCGTCCATCGCCTGCTCGAGCTGCGAGTCCATGTCCCACGCGTCGGCGTGGTCGAGGTCCTCCTGCAGCCGGCCCATCTCCTCCATCAGCTCGTCGGAGTAGTCGGTCGCCATCAACTCGGCGACCTCGTTGAACCGATCGAGCTTGACCTTGATCTCGCCAAGGCCCTCCTCGACGTTGCCGCGGACGGTCTTCTCTTCGTTCAGCGGCGGCTCCTGCTGCAGGATGCCCACCGTGGCGCCGGGCTGCAGAAACGCGTCGCCATTGTTGGCGTGGTCCAGACCGGCCATGATCCGCAAGACGCTCGACTTGCCCGCCCCGTTGGGACCGACGACGCCGATCTTCGCGCCCGGAAGGAAGTTCAGCGTGACGTCGTCAAGGATGACCTTGTCGCCGTGCGCCTTGCGGACCTTCCGCATCGTGTAGATGAATTCGGCCATGCCGTGATGTTGCCTTTCGCTTCGCGAGAACTGCTCGGCCCCATCCTAGGCGTGACCGATCGGGGTCAAGCCGACAGTGGCAGCCCCAGGGCAGCGTCCTCGTGTTCGTCGTCTTCTTCGTCTTCGCCGTCGTCGTCCGCATCTGCGTCGATGACGGTGGTGGGCTCTATGGGCTCTTCGTCGACGGTCCGCTTCGGATGCTCGATCCGCGCGATGCTTCGCGCCAGATCCGGCCCCACCGCGGTGGCCCGCACCTCGACCGACGAGCGCCGGATGCCCTCGCGGTCGTCGTACTCGCTGGTGTAGACGTGACCCACCACGATCACCGGGTCCCCCTTGGTGAGTGACGCGCTCGCGCCGGTGACCAGGCGGCCCCAGCAGCTCACCGAGACGAACAACGTGTTCCCGGCCTCCCATGTTCCGTCGGCCGTGCGGCGGCGCGAGTTGCTCGCGACGCGGAACTTGACGACATCCTGATCGCCGACGCGGCGGTGGATCGGGTCGTTGACGATGTTGCCAACCACGGTGAACGGTGTCTCGAACATTGCGATTCCTTTCGTATGCGGCGACGCGGTGCGCATCGGCCGGTGCGACCACTGGACCGCGCGGCGCCGACGCCGGGCGGCGGCACCGACGTCGACGGCACGAGGGCTGTGGATGAAATCGGCTCTGTGGACGAGCGGTGATACCTGTCGCCCGCTAGGTTTGTCGGCATGACGGTGTGGATCAGCCGCCGCGACGGCGCCGAAACCCAGGCCGACCTGGACACGAGCACGCGCAGCGATGGCGCCCTTGCCGGGATCCGGCTGGCAGTCAAGGACAACGTCGACGTCGCGGGACTGCCGACGACCGCGGCCTGCCCCGAGTTCGCCTATGCCCCGGACCGCGACGCGGCATCGGTCGCGGCCCTGCGCGCTGCGGGAGCGGTCGTGGTCGGCAAGACGAATCTCGACCAGTTCGCCACCGGACTCGTCGGCACCCGGTCGCCGCACGGCGCAGTGCCCGACAGCCGCAGGCCCGACTACATCAGCGGCGGCTCCAGCTCGGGTTCGGCGGTGGCGGTGGCCAGCGGTGAGGCCGACATCGCCATCGGCACCGACACCGCCGGTTCGGGCCGGGTGCCCGCCGGCCTGCAGGGCATCGTGGGCATCAAGCCCACGTTCGGCGTCGTCAGCACCGACGGCGTCGTGCCCGCATGCGAGTCCTACGACTGCGTCACGATCTTCGCCCGCGACCTGCAGCTCGCCAACCGCGCGATGGGCGTGCTGGCCGCGGGCGCGCCGCAGCGGCCGTGGCCGGCCGACGCGAAGCTGGCGGCGCCGCCCAACCCCGTCGTCGCCGTGCCAGCCGAGCTACCCGAACTCGACGAGGTCTGGCGTGCGGCCTTCGACACCGCGGTCCGCACACTGACCGACGCCGGCGCCCGCGTCGTCACCGTCGACGTCGCACCGTTCCTGGCCGCAGCCAAGCTGCTGTACGACGGCGCCCTGGTCAGCGAAAGGTACGCGGCGGTGGGCGAATTCATCGACGCACACCCCGACGCCACACTCGACCCCACGGTCGGGAAGATCATCACCGGGGCGCGGGACGTGCCCGCCCACCGACTGGTCCGCGACCGCCGCGAGGTGCAGCGGCTTCGCGACGTGGCGATGGCGTCCCTCGACGGCGTCGACGCACTCCTGGTGCCGACCGCGCCGATGCACCCGAGCCTCGCCGACGTCGCCGCTGACCCCATCGGAGTGAACTCCCGGATGGGGACGTACACGAACTTCTGCAATCTGTTCGACATGTGCGCGGTGTCGGTGCCCGCGGGTATGGCGGGTGACGCCCAGTTCGGGGTCACCGTGCTGGCCCGGGCATTCGACGACGCCGTCGCGCTCGACATCGCGGCGCTGGTGTCCGGAGTAGAGGCGCCGCAGGAGGCGTGGCCGGTCGCCGCGGCGGAGGTCACCGACGTCGTCGTGTTCGGCGCGCACCTGCGCGGGGGGCCGTTGGTGCATCAGCTCACGGACCTCGGTGCGCGCTGGGCGGGCGAGCTCACCACGTCGGCGCGCTACCGGATGACGCTGCTGGCGTCGACGCCGCCCAAACCCGCGATCACCCGGATGCCCTCCGGCGGCGCCGCGCTGAAGGCGCATCGGTGGCTGCTCTCCCCCGCCGCGCTGGGTCGCTTCCTGGTCGGCCTGCCCGCGCCGATGCAACTTGGCAAGGTGGAGTTCGACGACGGCACCTGGCGAACGTCGTTCGGGTGTGACGGCGCCGCGGCCGACGCGGGCGTCGACATCAGCCGGTACGGCGGCTGGGCGGCAGCGGTGGCTGCCGGCGCGGTGAGCTAGCGCGATTCCGCGTCGCGCCGGGCCATCTCGGCGAGCATCCGGTTGTAGGCCGCCAGGTCGGCGTCGTCGTCGCGGTCGGCGGCACGATCGAGGCGCGTGGCATCGCGTTGATCACTGCGCCGCCACTGGATCAGCAGCGCGATCAGGACCACCACCAACGGGACTTCGCCTGCCGCCCAGGCAATTCCGCCGCCGAGGCGCTGGTCGCCGATGAGGTCGGTGTGCCAGTACAGCTTCAGCGATTCATAGAAGCTGCCCGCCAGCACGGTCTGTGTGCTCATCAACACCACGCCGAAGAACGCGTGCAGCGGCAGCGACGCGAACACCATCGCCAGCTTGCCCAGCGGCGGGATGGGCCGCGGCGTCGGGTCGACCCCGATGACGACCCAATAGAACAGGTAGCCGCTCAGCAGGAAGTGCAGGTTCATCGCGACGTGGGCGGGATGGCTACCCGCGGCCGCGTCGAAGATGCCGCCGAAGTACAGCCCGTAGAAGCCCGCGACGAATACCACCGTGGCGATGATCGGGTTGGTCAGGAACTGCGAAACCCGGCTGTGCAGTGCGGCCAGCAGCCACTCGCGCGGACCGGGCGGATCCGCGCGTCCGGCGGCGGGCAGTGCCCGCAGGGCCAGCGTCACGGGGGCTCCCAGTACCAACAGCACGGGCACCAGCATCGACAGCAGCATGTGCGCGGCCATGTGCATGCTGAACATCGCCGGCATGTAGCGGCCCACGCCCGAGGACGTCGCGAACAGCAGCACCGCGCACCCGCACAGCCAGGCCACGATGCGTCCGGTCGGCCACGCGTCCCCGCGGCGACGCAGGCGGCGCACCCCGAACAGGTACAGCACCGCGAAGACGATCGCGGCGGTGCCGAAGATCAAGTCGAAGCGCCAGTCGAAGAGCACGCGCGCCAGCGTCGGTGGCCCGTCGAAGTCATAGCCGATCTCGATCACCGGGATCGACGGGTTGTACACCAGCGGCGGTGGCGGCGGCGTGCGCCCGAGCGCGACCGCGATGCCGAACGTCAGGCCGAAGACCGCCGCCTCGACCAGCGCCAGCCGGATCAGCGGTCCGCGAGCCTCGGGGTCGGCCGCCAACGCGGCGACCCCGCGGCGCCGCTGCTGCCAGCCGATGACGCCGAGCGTGCACAGGGCCACGACCTTGCCGACGACCAGCCAGCCGTACTGGCTGTGCACCAGGTCGCCGAGCCGGATCCGCACCAGGGCGTTGACGACGCCGGACAGCGCCATCGCCACGAAGCACCACAGCGCGACGGCCGAGAACCGGCGCGCTGCGAGACCAGCGTGCAGAGCCATTCCCCGGTCGCTGCGCTCCTGCCCGCCGGAGCCTCCTCGCAGGGCATGCACCAACAGCGCCAGCAGGCCGCCCGCCCAGACCGCCCCGGCGATCAGGTGGATCAGCAGACTGTTCGTCCCCACGTCGTGTGATCCGCCCGCCGACGAGTGGCCGGTCATCGCGAGGGGCAGCAGGGTGACCAGTGCGCCGGCGAACAGCAGCGGCGTCCACGACCAGCGCAGCACCGGGAGGCTGATCACCATCACGATGGCGGCGAGCAGTGCCGTCCACCGCCACGTCCCGGCGGTGTCGATCAGGCCGGCCACCGACCAGATGGCCGACGGGCTCAGCCGGCTGGCCAGCGGCTGCCCGGTGACGTCGGAGACCGTCAGCGGCACCAGCAACGCCGCGCAGACGGCCCATGCGCCCGACGCGAACGTGCCCACTCGCAGCGCGCGGTAGCCCGACGCGTCGAGGACGCCGTTGGCCTGCGGCGGCACCAGGAAGGCGGCCAGGAGGAACGACCCGACCGCCACGACGGCCGCGATCTCGCCGGCGGCCCGCACGAACGGCAGCCCGTAGCTGGTGACCGGTCCGGGGTTGGGCAAGCCGGTGGCGGTCAGCGCGTCGGCCAACGACAGCGCAGCGAGGCCAGCGGCGGTCACGCCTGCCAGCAGGCCGACGCCGACGAGCACCGGCCACACCGGACTGCTGCGCACCTTCAGCGCGACCGTCGTCATGGCACCAGCGTATTTCCTCCGACTGCGTGCTCCCGGTGACCCCGCGTCAGCACGCGGTCAGGCGTCGGCGACCGTGCGACGGCGCTCAAGTTCGCGGGCTATGAACTGCTCGCGCGAAATGTGCTCGACTCGGTCCATGTCGCGAAGGACGTTTTGCAGTTCGGTGGCGAAGGCCTGGCGGCGCTCGGCGAGGTCCGCCGCGGGTTCCAGCAGATGCTGATCGGCGGCCACCTGGCGGGCGGTCGCGAACAGCAGCGCCGACACCGCTTCGTTGCTGCGTACCCGGTCCTGCGCGACGTACTGGCGGCCGACTCCGAGCGCCTTCGTCGTAAGGGCCTTCTCGTCGATCTCGGCGGGGGCGTCGAGCAGCACGTCGGCGATCAGCGCGTACGCCTCGAAGAACGGTCGCAGCATGGCGCCGGAGGTGAGGGGCCGCTTGGCGCGCAGCATCGCGGCGATGCGGTCTTCTCCGGCCGCGATGTTGGCCTCCCAATCGTCGAGCCACGACATCTCCTCGGCGAGATGCTCGCGAAACGCCGCCGAATCGGCGAAGTAGAAGTCGAACTTCAACAGGTCGCGCAGCCGCATCGCCTGCGTCCAGAACGCCTCGAGCCGGTCGCCGTCGGCCCGCCAGGCATGCGCGAGTGCGAGGTCGACGATGGACGTTTCGAGGAACGCGTGGATGGAGGTGTTCCGGTAGAAGGCGGCTTCGTGCTCGTCCTCCGGAGCGATGCGCCACACCGTCTCCCGACCGCCGTCCACCCTGGTGATCGGGTGACCGTTGGACAGCGCGTCGACGGCCGCGCGCACGCCGTCGGGCGTACGTAACCGCAAGGCGCTGTTGGTCATCGGCGTCTGCTTGCGCTCCAAGTAATCCAGGGAGTCCTGCAACGTGTGGTGCAGCTGGTCGAGGGTGAGCGCGACGCCGCGGGCGGCCAGCAACAGGGCCGACACCAAGCCGGTCGCGTTGACCGGGGTGGCCCGCAGGATCCGCCATGCGACCTCGAAGGCCATCTTCTGCATCGCCAGGCGTTTGGCGGCTTGGTCTTCCGTCATCTGGCCGTGCGGCTCGCCGAGGTACTCGCGCATCGACACGGCCTCGGGGAACCGGACGTAGATCTTGCCGTAGTTGCGCTCGCCCTGAGCCTTGATGAAGTTGTACAGCCAGGACAGCCCCTCGGGCGTCTTCTCGCCGCCGCGGGCGTACGCGGCGTACTCGGCGGTCTCGTGTAGCTGATCGAAGCTGATCGACACGGGTTGCAGCAGAATGTCGTCGCTGCGACCGTCGAGGTAGGCGTCGGCGACGTAGGCGAGCAGACCCAGCTTGGGCGGCAACATCTTTCCGGTACGCGACCTGGTGCCCTCGATGGACCAGCTGAGGTTGAACCGCTTCTCGACGATGTAGCCGACGAACTGCCTGAGCACGTACTTGTACAGCGGGTCGTCGAGCTTGCGGCGGATGAAGATGGCGCCCGAGCGACGCATCAGCGGCCCCATGAAGCCGAACGACAGGTTGATGCCGGCGAACGTGTGGACCGGGGGCAGCCGGTTCTCCTGCATCGCGACGGGGACGATCACGCCGTCGAGGTAGGACCTGTGCGAGAACAGCAGCACCGCGGGATGGTCTTCGAGTGCGCGCCGCATCGACTCGACCTCGAGGCGGTCGTAGTCGATGTTGGGGTCGAATCCGCGGCTGAAGATGGCGCGCCCCAACGAGGGGATGAGGTCGACCGAGAACCGACTCCAGCCAGTCGCGAGCTCGTCGAGCATCTTCCCGGCTTCCTCGACGGTGGCACCCGGAATGTCCTCGAGTCCGGCGCGAAACCGGGTGGACGCCAACATCTCTGGCTTGACCAGGCGCGGGGACTTGTACTCCGGCCCCAGGAGGCGCAGCTCGACGCGTTCGATGGCCAGGATGGCGCGGCGGATGACGAAGCGCGCGAAGTCGCGAGGATTCTCCGCGACGGTGATGTCGCTCCACTGCTGACGCAGTTCGGACACCTTCGCGGGATCGCCGGCCACCACGCGTGCCCGCGTCGGATCCTTGCGGAGTATGCGCCCCTGGATCAGGTCCGGCGGCCGGTAGATGTCGCGGCCCGAGAGCAGCGCCACCACCTTGGATCGCGTGGGCAGACCGCCGGGTACCCAGAACACCCGCACTGGCACCACCGACCGGTCGTCGTCGGCCTCGAGGAGTTCGACGAGTTGCGCCAGCGCGGTGGGCGGTGGGTCGTCGTCGCCCGGCAGTTGCAGCACCTCGACGCGGGCGTCGGGATGTTGTCGGCGCTGCCGCTCGAGCCAGTCGTTGAGCAGTGCGAGTTCTGCGGGCGAGGAGACCGACGCCAGGACCAGCGTGTCCTCGGTCGGGCTGAAGCTCGCCAGGTCGTCGCCGGGTCCTTTCACCGCCGGCCCTTCGCGCCGCCGGGTTGCTGACCCGTGGCCGGATCCTTCTGGGCCGTATCCTTCTGGGCGGCAGCCTTCTTGGCTGCGGCGGACTCCTTCGCGGCGGTCTTGGGCGTCGCCTTGGTGGCCATCTTCTTGGCGGGCGCCTTCTTCGCCGCAGCCTTCTTGGCGGGAGCCTTCTTGGCCGGCGCCTTCTTGGCCGGCTTGTCGGCCGTCGTCCTGGCTCGCGCGTAGAGCGGTGCGTCGGGTAGGCCGTCGTGCGGCCACGCCTTCAACGTGTCGAGGTAGAGCTGGCGCACCTCGGCGATGCGCTCCTCCAGGTTGTCCGTCGTCCAGTCGTCGACCGGGATCGGCGGAAACACGGCGACGTCGACCGCGCCCGGGTTGAAGGTGCTGGAGTTGCGCTCGGCGATCACCTCGGCGTTGCGGATCACGATCGGCACGATGGGAATGCCGCTCGCCATCGCGATGCGGAACGGCCCCTTCTTGAACGGGCCCACCTCGGTGGTGTCCAGCCGCGTACCCTCCGGCGCGATGAGCACCGAAAGCCCCTTCCGCGCAAGCTCTTCCATCTTGCGCAGACTCTCCACGGCCGCCTTCGGATCGTCGCGATCGATGAACGCGGCGTCCATCATCTTTCCGATCGTCCCCATGATGGGGTCCTTCTCGAGCTCCTTCTTGCCGACCGAGGTGAAGTTGTCGCTGACCAGCCTGCCCGCGATCAGCGGGTCGGCCTGATTGCGGTGGTTGAAGATGAAGACCGCCGGACGTTGCGCGGTGAGGTTCTCCTCCCCGAGGACGTTGAGGTCGATGCCGATCGACGTCATCAACAGCCGACTCCAGTTGGACGTGAAGAAGTTGACGCCGGTGCGACGGTTTCGGGTAAGCAGGCCGAGGCCGATGGCGCCTGCTGCGACCGGCACCATCGACGCGATGCCCGCGATGGTGCGAATTTGTGACACCGGGCTGCTGCCGCTGCGGCTGGTGAACCGCAGCACCGGCCAGCCACGCTTGGCAGCCACCGCGGCGAGCTTGCCTGCGGGGTTGGTGGGTCGTGGATTGCCGACCAGGTACATCAACGCGACGTCCTCGTCGCCGTCGGCGTAGAAGTAGCTCTCCCCGAGATCGACGCCGTTCTTGGCGGCGAATTCCTGGACGGCCCTTGCCTTTCCGGGCCCCCAGAGGATCGGCCTGACCACCTCTCCGGTGATCAGGCCGTCGTCATCGGTGGCGAACTTGTTGGACAGCACGTTGTCGATGCCGAGGAACCGGGCCACGGGTTCGACCTGAACCGTCAGGGCCGACGAACTGAGGACGACCGTGTGACCGCGCGCCATGTGGGCGCGCACCAGGGCTCGCATTTCGGGGTAGATGCGACTCTGGACGTGCTGGACGAAGAGTCGCTCACCGAGTTCGTCCAGATCGCTCAGCGAGTTGCCGTGCAGCATCCGGGCGCCCTTGCCGATCAGGTCCTCGAACTCGGAGCGGCCCAGCTGATGGTTGAGCCCGGCCTGCACCATGCCGATGAACTCTCCGACGCTCATCTGCCCGCGGCGTAACCGATCCCGCGTCATGAGCACGCCGGTGAACCCCGCGACGAGGGTCCCGTCCAGGTCGAAGAACGCACCCACCTGCGGCCCCTCCGGGCTCGCTTCGATCTCGGCGACGGAGCCGGGCAAGCGGACGATGGGATTGCCGCCCCGACGTGAAGATTGTCTGTTCGGGGAACTCATTGCGCGGCACTCCCATTGGATGAGGCGGACGACGATTCGCTGACGGGAGGCGACCACGACGCCGGGGCGGCCTTGCCGTCGCCGCCGAGCGCGAGCACCTCGTCGAAGCCCTGCAGCAGGCAGTCGGCGAACAGTGCGGGATCGGTGATGGCTGCCCTGTCATACCGGGTGGTGATGGTGCAATAGCCCGTGCGCGAAATCAGCACTGCCATCATCGCGACACCCGGCAGCGGCCCAACCCCGTAGTGCCGCAAGATCTTCGCACCGGCCACGAAGGTCTCACCGGGGTAGAGGGCGACGTTGCTGGCTTGCACGTCGGTGTTGACGATCGATCCGGCGACGCTCTCGAGAATGGCGTCGGGCAGCAGGCTGATCACCGGCGCCATGACACCGACCACGTCCATCGCGCGCTCCTCGCGCCTGCTCGTCATCTGCGCGCGGACCTTCTGGATGCGCGTGGTGGGGTCGACGACGCCGACCGGCGCCGCGATGTTCACGCCGACGAATCGGTTCCCGCCCGCCGGATCGGAGTCCGACCGCATGTTGACCGGCACGGCCATCGGCAAGGTTTCGATGGGGATGCCCTTGGCTTCGTGGTAGCGCCGAAGCGCCCCGCACAGGCCGGCGAGGTAAGCATCGTTGATCGAGCCACCGGCCGCCTTCGACGCCTTGTGCAGGTCGCTCAACTTGATGTCGATCGCCTCAGTGCGGGTCGTCAGACTGCGTCGGCGCAGCAACGGCGACGATTCGGCCACCGGCGCCATCACCCGTTGGCTGGACCGCGCGTAGTCGACGACGCCGCTGACGGCGGAGACGGGGTCCCGGACCGCCCGGCCAACCACCTGCGCCGCACCCCCGAGCACCCCGAGGATGCCGCCGGCGATGGAGCCCGGCAGCCGGTTGAGGCCCTGGCGCATGAGGTCGTTGGGCGAAAGGTCCTGCGGAATCGGCAGTGGCGCCTGCGCCGGCGGCGCGGGATCACGCTCGAGGTCGTAGATGTTGGCGAACATCTCGACGCTGCCGACACCGTCGGTGACCGCGTGGCTCAGGTGCAGCATCGTGGCGGCGCGGCCGTCGGCGAGGCCCTCGACGAGCGTGGCCGTCCACAGCGGGCGGGAGATGTCCATCGGGGATTGCAGCGCGATCTCGGCGAGGTCCAGCACCTCGCGTAGCGTGCCCGGCGCGGGTACCCGCACGCGGCGCACGTGGTAGTCGAGGTTGAAGTCCGGGTCGACGATCCAGCGCGGTGCCGCCGTGGGCAGCGTCGGCATGACGACCTTCTGCCGTAGCCGAAGCGCCTTGCGGGAGGCGTTGTCGAATCGGGCACGGAAGCGGTCCCAGTCGGGTGTGCAGTCGAGTAGCTCGACGCCCATGATCCCCGAGCGGGTGCGTGGATTGGCCTCGCCGCGATGCAGCAGCTGGTCGAAGGCACTCAGTTCCTCGGGTAGTCCGGCCGCATCCAACTCCGGCACGTCGCTCATGGCGTTTCGCTCCCCTTCCCGCTCTCTGAATGCTGGCTCCACGCTAGTCCGCCGCTCGATGCGGCACGCGGCTTTATATACACGTGACTCCGGCTGACCGTTGCTTCGTGGCGCGTCCTCGGGACGCCGCCTCTCACGCCGTAGTTCGGCATGAGTGCACTTCAGCTGAGATCAGCGGCGAACTGCGCACGGGAGCTCGCGAAATGCGGCTGCTACCAGCACTCCTGCGTGCTGGCCGTTCCTGCTGGGTGCAATCCGGAGCGTGACCGATGTGCCGTGTTCGTCTGGCCGTACGTAATAGCACTCGTCGGTCTCCGGGCAGTAGACGCACACGGCGTCGATCGCGTCCTTATCCATCGGTGCCATGTGCGTCCCGTTGCGATCGGCCCACATGGATCGGAACTGAACTTTGACAGCACCGGCGCGCACCGATCGATACTTCACCTGAAGGCGGTGGAACTCTCCGGCCGCATAGGCGACTAGATCAAAAGGCGCGTGCTCTGTCGCCGGAAATAGGACCGTGAACCCTTTGCCAACCAAGTCGGCATGGGCTTTGGCGACGGCCAGATCGCCCTTGTCCTTCGTGTGATGCGCCACCATCGATTCCAGAGTAAGAGGCGACCTATCCATCGGTTCGCGGCAATTCGCTAGGGTGAGTGCGCTGCCCCCGTAGCTCAGCGGATAGAGCAACCGCCTTCTAAGCGGTCGGTCGCAGGTTCGATCCCTGCCGGGGGCGCTTCGTGGGTGTATTGCGTCGGGTGATGGCTGACATTTCGTCTCCGGTTGATGGGCGACAGTCTTTCGGCCGATGCTTGACATTCCCCGGAGGTCGTTGTGCATGCGTCTAGGTGACTTCCGGTGCGCGTCGCTCTGCGACGGCGTCTGTAAGTCGCTGGATCTCCGTGCTGAGCGATCGCACCTGATACTCGAGGTCGGTGCGCAGCGCATCCATCTGAGCGGCCGTCGCTGCTTGCTTCGCCGTGTCTTCCTCAGCGACACGTTGAACGATCCAGGACGCAAGCGTCGCGGTGACGACACCGACGAGGCTGATCCCTCCGATCATCAGCGCGACCGCGATTATCCGCCCGACACCCGTGACCGGAGACAGGTCGCCGTATCCAACAGTGGTGATGGTGGTGATCGACCACCACACCGCGTCACCAAAGGTCGTAATTTTGGAATCGGGCGCATACCGTTCGACATCTAAGATCCCCAGTGACGCAACGTAAACGAGTAGCACGACGCCGCACACGGTGTAAACAACCACCCGTCCCCGAATGGCTCCGCCGATTGCCTTCTGCAAGGCGGCGACCAATACCACTAGTCGTAGCAACCTCAAGGGCCGCAGCAGTGGAAGAGCAACGACGGCCAAGTCCAGTAAGTGGCGGACGAACCATCGCCCGCGGTTTTCGGCGAGACACAAGCGGGCTATGTAGTCGACCAGGAACACAGCCCAGGTGATCCAGATGAGCAGTTGTAGTGCGGTCTCCGACCGACCTTGGGGTTCGGCCAAGACGCGGACTGAGTACGCACCAAGAAATATGAGCGCAACGGTCGCCAGCGGCCACTCAGTATGAGATTGCCATCGTTCTAACCTCGGCTTCTCGTCGGCGGCGCCGCCGGGTTCAAGCACTTCTCCGTCATCCACGTGGCGACCACTCCGTGGGTCGGTGAGCAACGATGTCATCGCACGACGTCTTGGTGCGATTGGGCGCAGCAATGGTCACGACTAGGCGTCGGATCACGTTCGGCACTTCGATCGGTCTCATTACTCGCAAGCGACGCCATCACCGTCTCTATCAAGACCCGAGCGATAACCGGGCTCGCCGACGCGTAAGGGGGCAGCGCCGGCGGCGCGCGCCTCCGCGCAACTCCCGTAGTAGGCGGTCGACGGAAGCTGAGGTACTAGCGGTGCGATTGGTGGCACCAGCTCGGGTTCGGATGGCGGTAGATCGACTGGCGGTTCGGGCGCAGGAGCCGGCGGTTCGAAAAAGGGGGCCGGTGGTGTGACTGTCACTGTCGAAATTGTCGGCGGTGCTGCCACCGTTGATGGCTGGGCTGTCACGGTCACCGTCTTTGTCACCGTTGACGCCGTTGTCTTTCCGCTATCACCGCCGGAGTCGATATTGCTGAGCAAGGCCAATAGGAGTACTCCGCCGACAACGCTGCCGACGACGACCAATCTCCGCTTGTTAGTCGGCGGCTTGGAGGAGGGTTGCCATTCACGGCCGTTCCAGTACGCCTGCCCGCCAGTTCCCGCCGGGTCTGGGTACCAGCCAGGCATGGGTGATTGCTGTGTCGTCAAACTTCCTTCCCCGTCCGTGAGCCCGCTCGACCATCCGGACATTTTTTGGACGTCGTGGCGGGCTTCAGCCGCGTCCGTTTCAACGCTCCGGGCTACCGGCCCCCGAATGAACGCCAGCAACGGCGATCGCATCTCATGGCAGCAATGGTTGCACCAAGGCAGCAAAATCACGGCAGATTGCGAATCTGGCGCCAGCTAACACACTGATCGTCAACTCAGAGATGGGGCGGACCGGTAGTTCATCGTGACCACAGATGGCCGAAAGACCTTCTGCAACACTTCCACGTCGTTGGCGACCCAAACGCCGCACAGGGGCGGCACCAACGGGGTTTGAAGGCGCGAAGTCGCCATGCCCGACTGCCGCGATCGTCTTTGCGAAGTGATCACCCGACCAATTCCGCGTCCGGCGTCACGGACAACTCCTCAATGTCGCGGCAATCGTCGGTAAGGACGAACCGACATCTGGCAGTGGATCGATGTAGACAACGCGAATCGTCGAAACATATCGGCTCGGACTGATAGGACTAGCCGATATGAACCGGACCGCGGGGAGTTCGATTCAGGGGGAAGCATGACGGTAACGGCTGGGTGGTATCCGGACCCATCGGGCGAAGCCCTGTTGCGATGGTGGGACGGGTTTGCATGGACCAAGTCAGTTCACCATGCTGCGACAGAAGTCCCTGCTGCGCAATCTAATCCAGTTCAGCGACTTGCGCATCTGCTCAGTGACGGCGAGTGCATTGCGGTTGTCGATGTCGAGACGACAGGCCTCTACAACGTTGACCGCGTGGTCGAAGTCGCCGTAGTCACCGTCGATCGCGACGGCACGATCGTGGACGAGTTCGAGACGCTGGTCAATCCGCTACGCGACGTCGGGCCCACCTGGATCCACGGCATCGACGCAACCATGGTTCGTCACGCGCCAACGTTCGCAGACGTGGCACAACACGTCGCATGTCGTGTGGACGGAGCGGTCGTCGCAGGCCACAACGTGCGGTTCGATACCCGCATCCTCACCCGTGAGTTCGAGCGCGCAGGTATCGACGTCGACTGGGGCGCCGGCCTCGATACCTTGTCGGTCACGAGCTGCAAGCTGGGCCAGGCGTGCGCCGATTACGGAATATCGCTGAACGGGCAGCACCGCGCGCTGGTCGACGCCCGCGCGACTGCCCAGCTGATGTTGACTTTGGCGAATTCACTTCCCGCCGACCGACTGCCCGTAGTGGCGCGACCACTGTCGGTGACCTCGATGCGTGTATGCCGGCGGGACGGTTACGTACACGCCGACCCTCCAACGCCTTACCTCACAGCGCTCGCGCGAGGCATCCATAGCAGCATCGACGTTGCGCCCTACGTCGGACTCCTCGATCTCGCGGTCGCCGATCTGCGACTCACCGCGGCCGAGCGCGGTGAACTACACTGCCTCGCTGGCGATCTCGGGTTGGACGACCGTGCAATCGCCCGTGCCCATCGCGAGTTCCTCAATGGGCTGATCGACGCGGCGGTCGAGGACTCCATCGTCACCGACGATGAACACGATCAGCTGTGCCGCGCTGCAGCGCTGCTTGACATCGATCTCGAACACGTCGCCCGCCGCACCGATTCTTTCCGTGCGACCACGAAAGTCATCGAACTGATGGCCGGTCTCAGCGTCTGCTTCACCGGCGCGGCACAGGATCCGCACGGCCGCCAAGTCGATCGGGCGCAACAGACAAGCCTCGCCGAACAGCACGGCCTAGTCGTGACCAAATCGGTCACCAAGAAGAGTCCTGATTTGGTCGTGGCCGCTGACGGCGACTCGAGGTCTGAGAAGGCGCGCAAGGCGCGCGAGAACGGGATCCCAGTTGCTACATTCTCGGCGTTTGTCGACGCGCTTCGCACAGGTGAATCGTTGACAGTCGCACTCTTGTCGTCATCCGGTCTCGCATTAGTTTGCGTCGACTGCGGCGATTCATGGCTGGCCGCACGTCGGGTGAGTCAACCTCTGTGTGCCGCATGCTCAAGCGCCTCGCTTCTCGATGCCAAACCGGGCAAACGTGTGACCGCATAGCAGATCGCGACGAACAAATCGTCACTCTGTTGTCCACTGCACAGCCGCGATGTGCCGCGTAAGTCGCCGGTCGACTACTTAACGTCAGCCGCTTGGATCCGATAGGTAGGTCGTCGGTGCCCACCAATCAGACGATGAAATATATTCCGCGCGAAGGCCTTCGTAGTCGTCGGGAATGGTGATCCATTCGAACTCAGGGACGCGGGGCTTGACCGCGCGACCGTCGACGATCATCGACAGTTCAAGCTGCCAGCCCCTTGCCTTGGTGGAGGCTCGGCCGGCCACTCGGAAAACGAGCGGTTGGTCGAAGGACACACTAAAGAGTGGCTCGATCCTTGACTCTTTCGGAAACTCTCGAGAGTCGATGCACCACACCTCCTCGGTGTCGAGGTTGACTTCGAGCGATAACGCCACGATCGGTCCGCCCAGCGCCTGCCTGAGCGCGATGCCTGGAATCGTCTCGAGTTCGGTCGCACACACGTCGATACCGTCGATGACCACCGACGCGTTGCCCTTGGCTTGAACTATCAATCCGAACTCACCGACGCCGATCGGTAGGGCACGCCTACGCTTGATCCAACGTTCGGCCGTCCGCGTGTTCTCAACGATCTCACTCGGGCGTGGCGGCGAGCATTGTTTTAGCTCATCCACGTTCGGAACGAAAACTGAGAATGTGGGCGCCGACTCGCGCACGGTCAGCGCCACCGCATGATCGGCCACTGCAGCCCGGTGAACGAATTGTGCGCCTCCAGCGAAGGCTCTGGCGGCAGCGAAGAGGATTCCCGGTTCCACGCTGCTGACACTAACGTCGTCGAAGCGCACCACTTCGGCTCTCATTCTTCGGCGCGCCATCGACCCCCTTTGTGGCCGGCCCGGGATTAGCAATCACGGAACGACTGGCAACTCGCCCAGCGAGTTGTGGCGCGACTGCAAACAATCTCTTCGACTGCTACGCGGGTCATCGTGCACACCGCCGCCGGGCCGAAGTCGGTGTATCCGCCGCCGGTAAGGTGCTGCGCGTGAACGACGACGTGATGGACCCCGACGACGAACTGGACGAGCTACTTGCAGACCAAGAGCTTGACGAGGACGCCGAGATGTCCGAGCAGGACGCCAACGGTCACACGTTGTCGATCCGCCGCGCGGATGGCACCGAGATCGTCACCGTCTCCACGCTGGGGTCGGGACAACAATGGGCGGTGTACATGCAGCCGGGCGGCGGGGTGCAGAACGCCTACCTCGGCAGCCAGGGCAACCCTGACGTTTGGGTCAACAGCGAGACGCATGAGATAGCGCGTGACGAAGACGGCACGTACGTCATCTCCATCGACTGAACTGACCCGGCGTGGCATGCGGCTGGTAGGCAGCTGCCTCCTAACTCGGACTAACGAGGTCACTAATCCGAGTTAGGTAGCTCAAGTCGGACTTTGCAGTCGGTCAGTCCTAGTTGGAATGTCATCAGGCGACAGAGCGCGAGGCGGCGGCCGCGTCGATCAGCTCGTCGTGTTCAGCATCCGGTTCATCCGGGCGATCTCGTACTGCTGGGCCGGGATGATGTTGGTCGCCACGCTGATCGCGTGCGGGTTCTGGCCGTGGTTGATCTCGGTTTGCGCCATCGCAATGGCTCCGTCGTGATGGGCGATCATCGATGTCATCCAGAGCTGGTCGAACTTCTCGCCCGACAACGACGGGAGCCGCTTCATGGTGGCCGCGTCGACCATCCCGTCGACGTGCATTCCGCCAGCCATGTCCATCCCGCTATGCATGGGCATTTCGACGGGCTCGTGCCACTCCGTCAGCATTGCGGTCAAGATCTCGATCTCTGCCCTTTGATCGATGCCGATGTGCTCCGCGACGACGACGAGCTCGTGATTGGTGGTGTGAGTCGGCACCATCGCGGCCATCTCGACCGCCTGTCTATGGTGCGGAATCATGTTCTGCGCGAAGGCGACATCGTCGGCGTTGTGCGGACCCGGGGACACGCTTGCCACGGATGTCGGCACCGTGCCGCTCGGTGCGTCGGAACTCGACGTGCAACCGCTCGCCATGATCGTCACGGCAAGGGCAACGAACCCGGCAGCCCGCAGCCCAGCGCGAGGTCGCATGCCACCACAGTAGGCGCCGATGTCACGGGAGACGGACGTCAAGCCGACGCCGGCTGGCAGGCCAACCTGCGTTGCTTTGCAAGTCCGAACCTCGCGATGGTGTAGACGAACTGCCGGAAATCCTGATGCCGGTCGACGCACGCGGTTCCGGAGGCCTCCCACAGTTGTCCACCCTCGCTGACCGCGGCTCGCGTCAGCCGCACGCGAGTGACGGGGTCGGTGAAGACATAGGCGCCTGTGAGCCGACGCTGCGCGGCGCGATCCGTCGATTCGCGGAGGATGTGTACCTGCATGGCCTTGCCGTCGAGCCGCCGAACCGTCACGACGGACGGGTCGATCGACACGCGCAGGACGGCCGTCGCGAAGTCCCCTCCGATGCCGACCTGGATGATGTCGTCGACGATGGGAACGGTGAGATAGACGGTTCCGCAGTACATTTCGTCGAGGTCGTCGCAGAAGAAGCGGAACCCGCGTCGCAGGCAGCTCTGGTCGGACTTCGACGGCATGACTTAATGGTAATCGTTTTCATTAGCCACTGCCGACGGGGCGGAACCGTCAGCCAGAGCCCAGGTACGCCGCGATGCCGCGCGTCACCGCCGCCGCATAGCGCGTCCGGCCATCCACGCTGGTCAGCGCGGCGGCGTCGCCGGCGTTCTTCATGTTGCCCATCTCGATCAGGATCGACGGGTACTGCGCAAGGTTGAGCCCCGCCAAGTCGGCACGGCCGTAGAGACCGTTCGTGCCGCGGTACGTGGACGGTTGCAGGCCCGCAGCGACCAGTTGGTCCCGCATGACTTCCGTGAAGCGCACGGCGGGACCCGCCTGCGCCTCGTTGATCGGAGGATTCGAATAGTTGACGTGAAACCCGTGCCCGTCTGCCGGCCCGCCGTCGGCGTGAATGCTGACGATCGCATCGGGGTGCAGGGCGTTGGCCATGGCGGCACGCTGGTCCACGCAGGGACCCAACGCGTCGTCGTCGCCTCGAGACAGGGCGGTGCGCACCCCGAGCTGACTCAACTCCGCACGGATCCGGAGCACCGTGTCCCAATTGAACGAATGCTCCGGATAGCCGCCGTCGGTGGCCGTGCCGCTGGTTTGGCAGTCCTTGGTGCCGCCACGTCCGTTGGGTACCTGCCGGTTGATCGATGCATCGTTGGCGCCATTGTGGCCGGGGTCGAGGAACACGATCTTGCCCGCGATGCCCGACGCACCTTGCGCCCGAGGCAGGTTCAGTACCGGCACCATCGAGAGACCGAGCAGCACCGGCGCGCCATACCGGAGCACGTCCCGGCGCGTCGGGCTGCCGGCGGATCCACATCGGCGAGCTTGGTCGTCCTGCACCGCGTCACCGTAGCGATCCAACCTTGGAGCGCTCAGACGACATGCGGTGTCGTTGCGGCCGAATCCACGACACCCGCACTGGCCCGGATCACGGCTGGTGTGCGAATACTCGGCGCAGGACCCAGATCTCCTCGGCGGGCCACCGTCGTGCCCAGGCCAGCGATGCGGCCGATCGATACGAGCTGGAGGCATCCGGCCTGGGCTGCAGCTCGATCAAGTCCTCGACCACGAAGCCGTTCGAGCGAAACAGCCGGATCCACTCGCCGTACGGCAGCTGGAAGTACACCTCGTCGTCGACGTCGATGCGGTGCATCCCGAAGTAGTCCAACGCCAGTTGCTCGCCGACCTCTTCTGCGTCGAGCGGCCAGCAGATGGTCTCGATCGGCGAGTGGTGGCTGAACGCGAACAGCCCGCCGTTTCGGAGTAGGCGGGCCACCTCGGGCACGGTCCGGAACGGGTCGGCGAACGTCATCGCCCCGTGATCGCAGAACACCACGTCGAAGCTGGCGTGCGGAAGCGGCACGGCCTCGGCGCTGGCATGGACGAGCGGGAAGTCGGCGCCAGCTTCCGCCATCAGCCGGCGAGCGTGCTCGAGCTGGCGCTCCGACAGATCCAAACCGACCGGACGGGCGCCGAACCTCGCCAGCGCGATCGACCACTGCGCTGCACCACAACCCAATTCGAGAATGTCGCGACCGGCCACGTCGCCGAGCACGCGCAGCTCGGATTCAGGAATCTGCGTCGTGCCCCAGGCGTACCCGCCGCTAGCCGCCAGATGGTCACCGTGCTTGGCCTGATACTCGTCGCTGTAGTCGTCCCACATTGCCCGATTGCGGGCCTCGTGCTCGGTGAGAGTGGGACCGGTCTCGCTAGACATTTGGAAACACTAACCGCGCCGTGGAGCGCAGTGTGGTGTGTCTACTCCGCCACGAAGAATTCGGATGCGGCCCGACGGCCTGATGTGACACCGTGATCGTATGTCGTCCTCCATGGCAACGGATCTGACGGTGCGCAGCGCGTCGGACGGCGACTGGCCTGCCATGTCACGGTTGGCCGCTACCTGTTTCGGGTCGTTCCGCCAGCCGGAGGTGCTCGCCATGTGGCGCAGCATGACGCCCGATGGCGGTGCCTTGATCGCGTGTGACGGACCCGACGTCGTCGGCATGGCCATCTACCTCGACATGCAGCTGACCGTGCCAGGTGGGGCGGTTCTGCCCACTGCCGGCCTGACGTGGGTGGCGGTGGCACCGACGCACCGCCGCCGCGGGGTGTTGCGTCGCATGTACACCGAGCTACACCGCCGCATCGCCGACGCCGGTTATCCGATCGCCGCGTTGACTGCCAGCGAAGCCACCATCTACGGCCGGTTCGGCTACGGCCCAGCCACCGTCGAGCAGACCCTCAGCATCGAGCGGCGGCGGGCGAAATTCCATGCCGGCGTTGCCGACCCGGGCGGGGTCAGGCTGGTCGAGCCGGCGCGCTACCGCGACCAGTTGGCCGCCATTTACGAACGGTGGCGACTTCGCACCCCCGGCGGGCTTCATAGTCCCGCAGAGATGTGGGATGAAGTGCTCGCCGACCGCGAGACCGCCCGCCACGGCGGCACCCCACTGTTCGGGTTGCTGCATGACGACGGTTTTGCGTTGTATCGGATACACGGCTACGACCCTAAGACCGTCCGGGTCACCAAGTTCACAGCAGTCACCGACGATGCGTATGTGGCGTTGTGGCGGACACTGCTGGGCCTCGACCTGATGGAGAAGGTCGAAGTCACCACGCATCCCGCCGACCCGTTGCCGTACCTGCTCACCGACCCACGGCTGGTGTCCATCACCGAAAGTGAGGACGCGCTCTGGTTGCGGATGATGGACATCCCGGCCGTTCTCGAGGCGCGCAGCTACCACGGAGACTTCTCCGCGGTGCTCGAGATCGGCGACGGCTTCCTCGGGAATGGCGGGCGATTCAGCCTCGACGTGCAGGACGGCAAGGCTCGGTGCTCACCCAGCGACGCGGACGCCGACGTTCACATGGACCTCGAGGTGCTCGGCAGTCTGTACATGGGCGCCCATCGCGCGTCCGCCTATGCGTTTGCGAATCGCTTGCACTGCAAGGACTCCGAGCTCCTGCGGCAACTCGACTTGATTTTCGCCTGGGACGTTCCCGCGGAAATGGGCTACGGCTTCTGATGACTCGTCAGCTGTGCAGCGCTCGACGTGCCTGCGCCTCGGTGGGCGGCCGTGGCACCTCGACCTGATCCTGAAAGATCACACCGGCCAGCCACAGCCCGACCAACCGGGCACTCGACCGCGGAGCCGTATCGACGGTCCGATGGATCAGGCCGGCGTTGGCGATCAGCAGCAGGGCCAGGTCCACGGGTGACGCGTCGGCGCGCACCTTGCCGCTACGTACCGCACGCCGGAAGACCGTGGCGATGGCGCGGTGATGACGTAGCCGCAGCTCTTCGACGTGTGACGACAACGGTCGCAGCGACGCCAGCAGATCTGCGAGACCTCGGTTCGTCGCCTGCAATTCACACGTCGCCGTGACGCACTCCCGCAACCCGGCCACCGGATCGTCGTCGCGTGCGGCGTCTTCGGCGATGGCGCAGTAGCGCTCCAGATGCCCCGCGTAGACCTCGGACAGCAACGCCTCGCGCGTCGGGAAATGCCGGTACAACGTCGCGTTGCCGATACCGGCTCGCCGGGCGATCTCGTTCAGCGACACCTCGACGCCCTGCTCGGCGTACACCGCCTCGGCCGCCACCAGCAGGGCGTCCCGGTTGCGCTGAGCATCGGCTCGCACCTCGGCCTCCTCGATCGGTGGAATATCCGGGGAAGGTTCCCCGTTTGATCGTACGTCGAGATAAGTGGGGACGCATCCCCAAATAGGAGGTTCTGTCATGAGAGCGGTAGTGGTCAGCGAATATGGCGGCCCCGACGTGCTGCGGCAAGTCGAAGCCGACGAACCTCGTGCGGGCGCCGGTCAGGTCCGCATCAGGGTGCATGCCGCGACGGTCAACCCCGCCGACGTGCTGCTCCGGGTGGGCGACATCGACGACGCGCTGCGCGCCAGCACGTTGTCGGCGCCGTACCGCCCGGGCATGGAGGTCGCCGGAATCCTCGACGAAGTCGGCCCGGACACCCCCACCGGCCTGCGCGTCGGTGACCGCGTCATGGCGATCGTGATGCCGATCGACGACTCCGGCGGTGCCTACGCCGAATACGTGGTGGTCGACGCCGATCAGGTCACCGCCGCGCCCGCGGGCACCAGTCATGCCGAGGCGGCCACCTTGCCGATGAACGGGCTGACGGCCCGACGGGCGCTCGACGTGCTCAACTTGGCGGCGGGTGAGACGCTCGCGGTCACCGGCGCAGCAGGTGCGGTGGGCGGCTACGTCGTCCAGCTCGCCAAGGCCGACGGGTTGCGGGTGATCGCCGACGCCGCCCCCACCGACGAGCAGCTCGTCACGGCGCTCGGCGCCGACGTGATCGTCGCGCGCGGAACCGGTGTGGGCGAACGGATTCGGCAAGCGCACCCCGAGGGTGTCGCGGCGGTCGTCGACGCCGCACTGCAGGGCGACGAGGTTTTGCCCGCGCTGCGCGACGGCGGTCAGATCGCCGTCGTGCGCCGTCCCGGCGAGCGCGGCACCTCGACACTGCATCCCGAACGCGGGATCACGATCCGCGACGTCTGGGTGCCTGACTACACCCACGCGACCGACAAGCTCGACGGTCTACGCGTGTTGGCCGAGCAGGGCAAGCTCACCCTGCGCGTCGCACGGACCTACCCCGCCGCAGATGCCGCCGCGGCGCACCGGGCACTCGAAACAGGCGGCGTCCGTGGCCGTCTCGTTCTCGTCTTCGACTGAGATGGAGAGGAAGTCCAGCGGTGTCACCATCGCGGAGGCGAAGATGAAGCCCAACACGGAGGAGAACTCATGCGCGCTGCAGTCCTGACCGCCTTCAACGTCCCGCTGCAGATCAGCGAAATCCCCGACCCAACCCCCGGCCCCGACGATGTCTTGGTGCGCGTCATGGCGAGCGGCGTGAATCCGCTCGACACGAAGATCCGCCGGGGCGAGGCCGCGCACGCGAAGATGGCGCCGCCAGCCGTTCTGGGCATCGACATGGCCGGAGTGGTGGAAGCAGTGGGGGCACGCGTCGACGGATTCCGCGTCGGCGACGAAGTATTCGGCATGACCGGCGGAGTCGGCGGCCTGCAAGGCTCGCTGGCCGAGCTCGCCGCGGTCGATGCGCGGTTGATCGCCGTCAAGCCGAAGGCGCTGTCGATGGAGCAGGTCGCGGCCCTTCCGTTGGGCTTCATCACGTCCTGGGAGGGGCTCGTGGACCGCGCCGGCGTCTCGGCGGGCCAACAGGTGCTGGTCCACGGTGGGGCGGGCGGGGTCGGCTTGCTCGCGGTACAACTCGCGATCGCCCGCGGCGCGCAGGTGTTCGCCACCGGTGGTCCGTCGAGCCAGGAGGTGATCCGCCAGGTCGGGGCGACGCCCATCGACTACACGGCAAGCACCGTCGACGATTACGTGAACGCGCACACCGGTGGGGAGGGCTTCGACATCGTGGTCGACAACGTCGGTGGCGCCACCCTCGATGCCTCGTTCACCGCCGTCAAGCGCTACAGCGGCCACGTCGTCAGCGCATTGGGGTGGGGCACGCACAGTTTGGCGCCGTTGTCGTTCCGTGGGGCCACCTATTCGGGCGTGTTCACCTTGATGCCGCTGTTGACCGGCCGCGGTCGCGAACACCACGGGCACATCGTCGCGCAGGCGGCGGCCCTGGCCGACGGTGGCCGGTTGGTTCCCCGCTTGCACTCCAAGACTTTCGAGCTGGACGAGGTCAACGACGCGTACGCGATCGTCGAAAGCGGTTCCGCCGCGGGCAAAGTGGTGGTGAGACCGAATGGCTAGGAGAATTCAGTGACCGTCTTCACGACGCCCTTCGAATCCACGTCAACCGCGGCCACCGAGAACGCGCATCCCCCCGCACGGGTGAACGGGTAGACCACCTGCCGTAGATAGCTCGTCGGGTAGTCCGGTTTGGCCGCCATGCCGAGTTGCGTGGAATCGAACCGGCGGTTGGGGTCGTAGGAGAACGTCCGCATCAGGTGATCCCACGTCAACGTGAAGAGCCCGAAGTTCACGTCACCGACGCCGGCCCATTTGAGGTGATGAAACCGGTGACCTTCGTTCAGTGCGAGAACGTATTTGGCGGGACCCACGCGGTAGTCGGCGTTGGAATGCTGCAGCAGAAGCTGAATGGCGACCGCGAGAGCGAGTGCGGAGGCGACGTCGACCGGCAGTCCGATGAAGATGAGCGGGGCGACGCCGGCGGCCATCTCGACCGTTTGGTGCAGCGGATGCTTCATCAGCCCGTTGAGACCGTAGAACCGCGTGATGCTGTGGTGCACCGCGTGGAACCGCCACAACACCGCGACCTCGTGGCTGGCGCGGTGCACCAGGGTGATGCCGAGATCGGCGATCAGGATCGCACCGAGGACCTGCAGGATGAATGGCCGACTGGTGGGCCAGATGTCGGGCTCGGGGACGGTCGCGGCGAGTAGCGGGATGGCCGCGACGCTGGCCAGGATCAGCGTTTCGTTGACCACGACGTGGACACAGTCACGGGTGCTGTCGCTGCGGTCGTCGTTCCAGCTGCGATCGTACGGAATGATGTGCTCCACCATGGAGGACATGGCGATCGCGATGGCCAGAATCGCGAGGAACCAGTACTTCGGTGCGCCCATGGCCGCCACCGCAATTCCCGCGCCGCAGAGGCCGACCAGCATGAAGGGTACGTAGCCGTAGCGGGCAGTGGCGCGGACAGCGGTGTATGCCAGGTTGCTCATGCCCCAATGATCGGCGGTGCGCCTCGGTGGGGGCTTGAACGTTTCGGCTAACCGGTGGTGGCGATGTCCCAGGACACGTGCCGGCTCAACAGCGATGGCGGCAGCCCGAACATGTCCCGACAGGTGCGGGTCAGATGGGCGCTGTCGGCGAATCCCGCGGCGTGAGCGGCGTCGGTCAGATCGTCGCCGGCCTGCACCCGAGTGATCGCGATCCGCAGCCGCAGCCACAACACATAGCGACGCAACGGGATTCCCACCTGATCGGTGAATAGGTGGGTCAAGCGACTGGTCGAGACGTGAACGTGGGCGGCCACGTCGGTGCCGCGCACCGGGCCGGTGCCGACGAGGCCCGGCAGCAACTCCATCGCTGCGCGGACTGCGGCGTGCCGGTCGGGCGGCTCGCCTGCCGGGGTAGGCGTCAACTGGTTGATCAGACCGTCGACCACGGCGGCCAACGGTCGATCGCCGGCCGGGGCGAGCACGGCGCCCGCGGTCCACCCGACGGCGAGAGCCCGGTGTTGGGCAACGCGGCCGGCAGCGGATTCGGGATCCAAGAACGCGGTGCTCCCCCGCGCCGCGCCCGTCTCGATCCAATGTGACGCGTCCGCGGGCACGGTCACCTCGGTGCCGCGGTTCCGATGCCCGTCCTCGTCGACCACGGTCACCGGCGTTGCGGCAGTGATGATCTGAATCGCGTGATGCGCGTGTCGATCGGTCGCGCCGATGGATCCGGTGAACGCCAGCACACCCGAGCGCAGCAGTGCCGATCCCTGCCACCGGTGCTCGGTCATCGTCCGCCCGCGACGGTCAATTGCCGTTCTTCACCAATGGCTTCGGCACCGGATTGCGGTGCACCGCCGACGGAACCGGGTCGGAAGCCGTGCTGGTGAATCGGCGCAGCCGCAGGCTGTTGCTGACGACGAACACGGAGCTGAACGCCATCGCCGCGCCGGCGATGAGCGGGTTGAGCAGCCCGAGCGCTGCCAGCGGCAGTGCGGCGACGTTGTAGGCGAACGCCCAGAACAGGTTTCCCTTGATGGTCTTCAGCGTCGAGCGGGACAGCCGGATGGCGTCGGCGGCCGCGCGCAGATCGCCGCGCACCAGCGTCAGGTCCGACGCCTCGATCGCGACGTCGGTACCCGTTCCCATGGCCAGGCCCAGATCGGCCTGCACGAGCGCGGCGGCGTCGTTGACCCCATCCCCGACCATGGCGACCGTCCGCCCCTGCG
Organism: Mycobacterium sp. URHB0044; assembly: GCF_000620625.1. GTDB lineage: Bacteria > Actinomycetota > Actinomycetes > Mycobacteriales > Mycobacteriaceae > Mycobacterium. Next base: position 111,456 of record NZ_JIAW01000007.1, read on the forward strand.
CCTGAAGCTCTTTGACGGCGTTCACCTTGTCGGCGGGTAGCACTTCGGCAATGACGTCGTCGGGCCCGATGCCGACCTGCGCAGCGACCGCGTGGGCGGCGCGCCGGTTGTCGCCGGTCAACAGGTAGGGCCGCAGACCGAGCTCGCGGAACTGCGCGATGGCAGCGGCCGAAGAGTCCTTGATGGTGTCGGCGACGACGATCACACCGCGCACCGCGCCGTCCCAGGCCACCCAGACCGGGGTTTGGCCCTTGGCTTCGGCGGCCTCCGCGGTGGACACGAGATCGTCGGGAGCCCTCAGCGACCAGTCCTCGGTCAGCCATGTGCGCCGACCGACCAAGACTGCGCGGCCGTCGACGACGCCGCTCACGCCCTGACCGTTGTGGTTGGCGAAGTCCTCCACGGGGCTCAGCGTGGTGCCGTTCGCGGCGGCGGCGGCAATCGCGTCGGCGATCGGGTGTTGCGACGCCGCCTCCAAAGCCCCTGCCAGTTCGAGGACTTCGGCGGCGGCTTCGTCGGCCGCCGGGTGGACGCCGACGAGGCTCATCCGTCCGGTGGTGACGGTTCCGGTCTTGTCGAGGACGATGGTGTCGACCCGGCGGGTGGACTCGAGCACCTGCGGACCCTTGATGAGGATGCCGAGCTGGGCGCCGCGCCCGGTGCCCACCAACAGCGCCGTCGGTGTGGCCAGCCCGAGCGCACAAGGGCACGCGATGATCAGCACGGCGACCGCGGCAGTGAAGGCGACGGTCACCGAGTGTCCGGTCAGCAGCCAAGCAGCCAGCGTCATGAGCGACAGGGCGATGACGATCGGCACGAAGACACCCGACACCCGGTCGGCGAGGCGTTGCACGTCCGCCTTGCCGTTCTGGGCGTCCTCGACGAGCCGGGCCATCTGCGCCAGCTGGGTGTCGGCGCCGATCCGGTTGGCGCGCACGACCAGTCGGCCGCCGGCGTTGACCGTCGCGCCGGTGACCTGATCGCCCGGGCGCACCTCGACGGGCACCGATTCCCCGGTCAGCATCGACGCATCGACCGCCGAGGTGCCATCGGTCACGATCCCGTCCGTCGCGATCTTTTCGCCAGGGCGCACGACGAACAGGTCCCCCACCGCCAATTGCGCCGTGGGAATCCGGGTTTCGGTACCGTCACGGAGCACGGCGACGTCCTTGGCGCCCATGTCGAGCAGGGCGCGCAATGCGGCACCGGAGCGCGTCTTCGCCCGTGCCTCGAAGTACCGCCCGGCGAGGATGAACACCGTCACGGCGGCGGCGACCTCGAGGTAGATGTGCTCGGCGCCGGACGATCCGTCGGGCAGCAAGCTGAACGCCATCCGCATGCCCGGCATCCCCGCGTGCCCGAAGAACAGCGCCCACAGCGACCACAGATACGCCGCCCCGACACCCAGCGAGATCAGGGTGTCCATCGTCGCAGCGCCGTGGCGGGCGTTGGACCAGGCGGCCCGGTGGAACGGCAACGCGCCCCACACCACGACCGGTGAAGCCAACGTCAAGGCGAGCCACTGCCAGTTGGTGAATTGCAGTGCCGGGATCATCGACAGCGCGATCACCGGCACGGTTAGTACCAGCGAGACCAACAGACGGGTTCGCAACGCGTCGGCTTCGGTGGAGTGCGGTGCATCGTCGGCGTCGTCGTCGGCTTTCGGCGGCTCTGGCGCGGTGGCGGTGTAGCCCGTCGCCTCGACGGTGGCGATCAGGGTGGCAGGCTCGACTGAGTCCGGATACGTCACCTTCGCCTTCTCGGTGGCGTAGTTGACGGTGGCGTGGACCCCGTCGAGCTTGTTCAGCTTCTTCTCGATCCGGGCCGCACACGAGGCGCACGTCATCCCGCCGATCGACAACTCGATGTCGCGTGAATTCTCAACGTCGGCAACGTGTTCGGTGGCGCTCATGTCGTGTCCTTTCGTGCGTGGTGGCCGGTTGGTGCGACGGAGGTCGTCAGTCGGCGAGGTGGTAGTCGCCTGCCTCGTCGAGGGCGGCGGCCACGTCGTGACGACTGACCGGGCGGTCGCTGGTGACGGACACCGTCGAGATACCGCCGGGAACCAGATCTACGGAGACCTCGGTGACGCCAGGGACGGCGTTCAGTTCCTCGGTGACCGCGGCAGCGCAGTGACCGCAGGTCATTCCGGTGACGGCGAACGTGGTCGTGAGGGCAGTGCTCAAGTCCTGCTCCGTTTCGTGGTCGTGGCTGGAAGTGGTGGCCGTTCGGGGTGCTCGACATCCGCACCCCGAGCCGGAGGATTGCACCAGTGGCAGCGAGGCCGTCAGGTCGAGACTCATCGTGGACGTCCTTTCGTGGGGGTTCAGGAGCGGGGGTTCAGGAGCGGGGGTTCAGGAGCGGACGAGGCGTGCGATGGCCGCGGAGGCTTCGCTGATCTTCTGATCGGCGACGTCGCCGCCCTGCTGGACGGCATCGCTGACGCAGTGGGTCAGGTGTTCGTCGAGGAGGCTCAACGCGACCGACTCCAGCGCCTTGGTCGCGGCCGATATCTGGGTGAGCACGTCGATGCAGTAGGAGTCGTTCTCCACCATCCGTGCCACACCCCGGACTTGTCCCTCGATGCGGCCCAGGCGTCTCAAGTGCGCGTCCTTGGAATCCAGGTACCCCGGTGCAGTCGTTTCCATCGTTCCTCCTACCGAGCTGATACCCATAGGGGGTATCCGTAAACTCCACCATACCCCACGGGGGTATTACGTCAAGGGGTTCGAAAACTCCGAGTTGGGAAAGCTGCCGCTGCAGGGCACTGGCCGGCGCACCCATCAAAGCCGAACGGGTGCCCGACGGGCCGACGCCCGCCGAGCACCCGTCTCAGACGATGCGGTCAGCCCTGGCCGAGCATGCCGCGCATCTGCGTGATCTCCGCCTCCTGATTGGCGATGATGGCCTGTGCCATCTTCTTGACGTCGGGGTTCGACCCGTCACGCAGCTCGGTGTTCGACATGTCGATGGCGCCGGTGTGGTGATCGATCATCATCTGCAGCCACATGCGGTCGAACGCCGGGCCCGACAACCCTTCCAGCGACGTCATCTGCTCGGCCGACATCATTCCCGGCATGTCCATACCCGAGTGGCCGGAGCCCGCAGTCGGGGCCGGCTTGCCGAAACTCGCCAGCAGCTCGGTCATTTGGGTCATTTCCGGACCCTGCGCCTTCTCGATGTTCTGCGCCAGCGTGACGACCTGCTGATTCTGCGTGCGGCCCTCGACCAGCTTGGACATGTCGACCGCTTGGGCGTGATGGGGATACATCATCTGCAGGAACATCACGTCCGCGTCGTTGAAGTCACTGCGCGTGCCGCTCGGGGCGGCCGTGGCCGACGCGGACGTCGACATCGATGAACCACCGTGGTCCATCCCCGGCATCGAGCCGCTCATCCCTGGCGAACTCGAGGGGGTGGACGTGTCGCTGCCGTTGCTACAGCCGGCGACGGTCAGGGCCGCCGCCGTGGCGGCGGCGATGGCGATGGTCTTGATCGTGGTGGAACTGAACATGGTTGTCTTCCTTTGCGAAGTGTCGAATGAAATGGAGTCGGACGGCGTCTACCCAGGAGCGAGCGCATTGCGCCGCCCACGGGAGGAGGCCTGTCAGACCCGCAGGATCGACAGTTCGGAAAGTGAGAGGACGGCCCAGGGCGGCGCACGTTCGCGACGCCGGCACCGGTGGCGGAGTTGCGAGACGATCAGCGTCGTACGCGCGACGCCGATCCAGTACAACAAAGCCAGGCCCCCGAGGACCGACACGGCGGTCATGACGAACACGCAGCCGTGCATTCCGGCGTGCTGCGGAGCGCAGTCATCGGTGTCGCATGGCGTGTCGGCAGGCTTCTCGTGCCCGCCCATCTGCTGGTGCCCGGCCATGGCGTGCATGCCGGTAGCGTCGGGCCCTGGCGTGATCGCGACGGCGTGCATCGTGACGATGCCACCCAACAGCGCCAGCAGCAGAAGCACTTGCACTGCGGCCGGCAGCCGTGTCACGCCACGCAATTCAGCCACGTCGCCATGATAGCCAGCACGAAATCACGATTGAAGCATACCCCTCTGGGGTATGCGGCCATCATCAGTGGTGACAGAGCACGCCGGTGAACAGTGGAACGGCGACCGTCAAACCAATCACGGCCCACAGCCTCACCCGGTCACGCCAGCGCGCACCGGTCGGTGCAGGCGACGCCAGCCGTGTCGCCCGGTCCAACACCGCCGTACTCGCCGCCCCGAGCGCCGAAGCCGGAATTGTTGGCCTACCAACGAGATTCATCAACCCACACAACAGGGGGTGGGGGCCATGGCGGCGCGCCGCAGTGTCATCGGCGCACATCTCCAGAAGTCGCGCCACCGCGTCCGGTCCGGCGACGAGCAGCGGCAGCCGGGGCAGCCCGGCGGCGACGGCGCGCAGCAGCATCAATAGCTGATGGTGACGACCGCGGAGGTGTGCCTGCTCGTGGGCCAGCACCGCGGCCAGCTGATCGTCCTCGAGGGTGGCGACGGCGGCGGTGGTGACCACGATGGCGCAGGGCCGCCCGGCAACGCAATACGCCGCGGGCCGTTCGGCTTCCACCACGACGACGTCGCGCCACCGGGTTGGCGACCCGACGACACGGGCCGCCATGGCATGCCGATGACTGTGCGACCGCAGCTTGCGCAGGGTGCGGCCGATCCGCCGGCCGGTCAACGCCGATACCACCAGAGCCAGGCCGATCAAACCGATCCCGAGCGTCGCGGCGACGGGGCGGGCCATGTCGATCTGTCCGACGTGGCCCATGAGTTCCAGGCACACCGTCCACACCGGACCGCCGAACACCGTCCGTGCGGCATCGACGATCAAGACGACGACGGCCGCCAGCCAGGCGCCCATGACGCCCCCGATCGCCGTCAACCAGGCAGCCACGCCCAGGAGCGGGTTGATGCCGCTGGCGGTGATCTTCGCCAACACCCGCGGTCCGAGCCAACTCAGCAGCGCCGCGTACAGCACCAGGCCCGCCGCGACGCTCATGAACCGGACCGCCCGTCGATGATGCGGCGCAGCGCGGCCTGCACCTCGGCCGACTCGTCGTCGTTCATCTGATCGAGGAAGAAGGTGAGGACCAAGTCGGTGTCCCCTCCAGATTCGAAGGCATCGCGCATCAGCTTGGCGGAGTGCTCTTCGCGGGTCATCTTCGGCCGGTAGTGATAGGCCTTGCCGACCCGCTCGCGGACCAGCCAGCCCTTGCGGTGCAGGTTGTCCATCGTCGAGAGCACGGTGGTGTACGCGATCGCGCGGTCACTGGCGAGCTCGTCGAAGATGTCGCGGACCGTACTGACCTCGCCGCGGATCCACAATCGATCCATCACGACGGCCTCGAGTTCACCGAACCCACGGACTCGCACGGCTCACCTCTGCTGTCTTCAGCTGCGACACCTCGCAGCGGCGGGCTGTTGATGCCTTCGAAGCCAACCTAGGGCCCGAAGGGTTCCGCGCCAACCGTGGCGCGGCTGCCCCGGGAAACGGATTCGTTACGGAAGTTACCAATGATGCCTATGTGATGTACGGTACCCCAACGTACGGCTTAACTACGTACTATGTTTCTACGTAGTTTCGAGCCGTCCGATGGAACCGGGGACATCGCGCCGCAGCCAGTGGCCGTAGTCCGAGTCATAGGGAGACATCAGTCGGATGGCATCCAGTCGGGCAATGTGGACATTCACGTCGAGGATGGTGGCAGCCGTGGTGGCATTGACCATGATCAGCGCGCCGTCACCTGCGCTCGCGGACCCAAGCCCGGGTGGCGAGGAGGTGGCCGCGCTCGTAGTGCGGGTGGCCGAGGCCGATCAACGACTGCAGGAAGTCGGCGCGCAGATACAAGGCCGCCAGGAAGGCGTCAACAAGGCGATCGCCGAGGTGCAGACGGCGCGCGAGCTTGCAGCTCAGGCCAGCAGGGACGTGCAGGCCGCACAGCTGGCGGTGCGCGACGCCACTTCGGCGATCGAGGCGGCTCAGCGCCGGTTCGACACGTTCGCAGCCTCCACCTATGTCCAGGGCCCGTCGGGGTCGTATCTCACGGCGACGAATCCGGACGAGATGATCGCCACGGCCGGCGCCGGGCAGACGCTGCAGATCAGCTTCGAGAAGACCGTGGCCGATCTGGCCAGAACGCGTACCGAACTGGTCAACAAGGAGTCCTCCGCACGCGCAGCCCAACAACGAGCCGACGACACCGCAGCCCAGGCGCAAGCCAGCATGGACACTGCCGTGGCCACCTTCACCGACACGCAACGGCAGTTCGGAGCCCAACAGGCCGAGGTGGACCGGCTCGTCGAGCAGCGGCGGGACGCCCAGGCCCGGCTCGACGCGGTGCGAACTCAATCGACGTCGGCGGGCCCAGCGCAGGCGCCCGCGGCGGACGGCGACGACTGGGACACTGCAGCCGCGCAGCCGTCCGAAACCCAGTGGGACACCAAGCTTCCGATGGTGCCGAGCGCCAACGTCGCCGGTGATCCCATCGCGATCATCAACACCGTGCTTCAGATATCGACGACCTCAGCCCAACTCACCGCCAACATGGGTCGCCAGTTCCTCACCAAACTCGGCATCCTTCCCGCCGCCACCGCCGCCGTCGATCCGGGAATCACCAATGGACGAATCCCGCGGGTCTACGGCCGGGAGGCGTCCGAGTACGTCATTCGCCGCGCGATGTCGCAGCTCGGCGTGCCGTACTCCTGGGGCGGCGGCAACGCCAACGGGCCTTCCAACGGAATCGACCAGGGCGCAGGCACAGTCGGCTTCGACTGCTCCGGCCTGTATCTGTACGCATTCGCCGGGGTTGGCATCAAACTGGACCACTACTCTGGCTCGCAGTACAACGCCGGCCGCAAGATTCCCTCGGCGCAGATGCGCCGCGGCGACCTGATCTTCTACGGCCCCAACGCCAGCCAGCACGAGGCCATGTATTTGGGCAACGGCCAGATGCTCGAAGCGCCCTACACCGGGTCGCAGGTCAGGGTGGCTCCCGTGCGGACCAGTGGCATGACCCCCTACGTCACGAGGTTGATCGAATACTGATGGAACATCTCTCACTGAGCCGGCGACAGTTCGTCGCGGCAGCCGTCGCCGGTGGCTTGACGCTCGCGGGCTGCACGCGTTCGAACACTCCGACGACGACCGGCAAGTCCGAGATCGACGCCGCCGAAGCGGCGCGCCCGCACACCGGACGCGTGGTTACGGCGAGACTCACCGCACGGCCCGCAACGCTGGATCTCGGTGGCGTCCAAGCCCGTACCCTCGCCTACGGAGCTGAGCTGCCCGGCCCACTCATCCGCGCCAATGTCGGCGACGAACTCGCCGTAACCCTGGCCAACGAGCTTCCACATGCCACGTCGGTGCACTGGCATGGCATCGCGCTGCGCAACGACATGGACGGCGCCTCCCCCGCCACCCCCGACATCGACCCCGGCCGGGACTTCACCTACCGATTCTCGGTGCCGCATTCCGGAACCTACTGGGCTCACCCACACACCGGCCTGGACGCCGACTACGGGCTGTATTTGCCGGTGATCGTCGACGATCCCAAGGAGCCAGGCGACTACGACGCCGAGTGGATCGTCGTCCTCGACGATTGGACCGACGGGGTCGGCAAGACACCCGAGCAGATCTGGCAGGACCTCGGCGGCGGCGGAGCACCTGCACACGACGACATGCCGGGCATGGACATGTCGAGCATGGCGGGTGTCGGTACCAGCATCCTGCTCGGCGGAGACGCCGGTGACGTCAAGTACCCCTATTACCTGATCAACGGTCGAATCCCAGCAGCGCCAACGACATTCCCCGTCAAGTCCGGGCAACGGATCCGAGTGCGGATCATCAACGCCGGATCTGACACCGCGTTCCGGGTCGCCCTCGCGGGACACCCGATGACCGTCACGCACACCGACGGCTTCCCCGTCGTGCCGACCGAAGTCGACGCCCTACTGGTGGGCATGGGTGAACGCTACGACGTGATCGTCACCGCGAAGGACGGGGTCTTTCCTCTGGTGGCGGTGGCCGAGGGGAAGGACGCGCTGGCGCGCGCACTGCTGTCGACCGGTGCCGGCGACGCCCCGGACGTCGGGTATCGGCCCGCCGAGTTGAGCGGCCGCATCGGAACCGTCGACACGTTCGCCGCCACCGCGGAGGTGTCGTTCCCGCCCGCTGCTGCCGACGCCACCCTCACCGCCGAACTGACCGGGTCGATGATGGGCTACGACTGGGCGATCAACGGCGTGCCCTTCGCCGACGCCAAGCCGATGACCCTGCAGCAGGGCCAACGGGTGACCCTCACCTTCCGCAACACCACGACGATGTGGCATCCAATGCACCTGCACGGCCACACCTTTCAGATGATGCGGCCCGACGGCAGCCTCGGCGCGCGCAAGGACACCGCGATCGTGCTGCCCAAGCAAACGGTGAGCACGACCTTCATCGCCGACAATCCAGGCGTCTGGATGATGCACTGCCACAACACCTATCACCAGGAAGCCGGCATGATGACCAGCCTCGAGTACGTGAAGTGATGCCGCGCCGGTACTGACGCCCTCACGTGTTTGCGTTGCCCGCCCGCCATTGCTCCCACGGAATGTTCCAGTCGCCCAAGCCGTCGATACCGGGCAATGTCGGGCCGACCGTGTTGACGACTTCGACGATGTCGCCACGTTTGGTGTTCTCGTAGAACCACTGCGCATTGTTGGTGTTGACGTTCAGGCAACCGTGGCTGACATTGCTGCGGCCCTGGCTATTCACCGACCACGGTGCGGCGTGCACGTAGATGCCGCTATAGGACATCTGCGTTGCCCACTCGACCTCGAGACGGTATCCGTTGGGCGAGTTCACGGGCACACCGTAGGTCGATGAATCCATGACGAGATCGCGGTAGCGATCACCGATGAGGTAGGTGCCGTTGTCGGTCGGTGAACTGTTCTTGCCCATCGAAACCGGCATCGTCTTGACCACCTGGCCATTCACGCGGACGGTCAGGGTCTTGGTGGTGTCGTCCGCCGTCGCAATGACCTCGTCGCCGATGGTGAAGCGGGTGCTGACGTCATCCTGACCGAACAGACCGTCGCCCATGTCGACGCCATAGATGTTCACCGCGACCTCCACCGTCGTGCCCGGCTTCCAGTAATTCTCTGGACGCCAACGCACTTCGCGGTTGCTCAGCCAGTAGAACGCACCTTCCACGGGCGGATTGGTGGTGACCTTGATGGCCTTCTCGGCCGCCGCACGGTCGGGGATGTTCTCGTCGAACCGGATCGCCACCGGCTGGCCGATGCCGACGACTTCCCCTTCGTTCGGCAGGACATAGGCCATGGTCAGATTCTCGGGCGACCGGGTCTGAAAGGTCATGTCGCTGCGCGCGATTCCGCCCAGCCCAAGCGCCTCGGCGGTGAGCGTGTACTGCTCGTTGTAGCCCAGCGGGTCCGTCGTGGCCCAAGTCAGGCCGTCAGGGCTGAGCCGACCCGCAACCGGCGTACCGTCCTCGCCGACCAGGCTGACTGTGCCCAACACGCCGCCGACGGCCGTGACGGTGACCGGCGAGTCCACCTCGACGCCGACGGCGCCGTCGACCGCGGACGCCTGCAGTTTCGGCATCAACATATTCGAGTACGGATCACCCTTCGCGCTGATCTCCTGCGCTGGCGATGGCTGTTGCGGCGCGGTGCTGCTGCTGTTGCTGTTGCACGCGCTGAGCAGCAATGCGACCGCTGCCAGCACGACGACGGCGGCCCGCCACAACCCACGCCGACCGATCAGTGAGCGGTTCTCCCGCACGCCTCGTCCCCCTTCTTCCACCGTTCGGCGCAGTTGAACCGCCACCGCGAGTTGACGTCTGATGACCGCCTTCATTCTACGGCCTTACTACGTAGGTCGTCCGGCGCGCGGCCCTGAGCTGCCGGTTCGTGTCCTACCCTCTTCCCCGATCGAACACGAGTTACACCTGAAGCCCTGGTTTTCCCGACCATCGAGTCCGGTTTTCCACCTTGTCACCCCGTCGCCGCAAAGAGTTGACTGAGACCGCAGAGCGGCCCGCCTGATCCGAGGCCTTCCGAATCCTCAGTCCGGGTGGACGAGTGGCACACAAGCCCATTGCCGGGCATTAGCCCAGCGCCCCTTCAGGCGATTCACAGGATACCCCTGGAGGGTATATTCGGTTGGTGGTCACCGAACCACGGAAGGAAACACCATGCGGGTAATCGCCATTGAAGAGCATTACGCTCACCCAGCATTTCAGACACCTGAGGCGCTCGCCAATCTCCGTCGGCATCCGCAACTTTCACACCTCCAGGAAAAGCTGGAAGACGTTGGCGCGGGCCGGATCGCGGACATGGATGCGGCCGGCATCGATCTGCAGGTGTTGTCGCACAACGTGCCGGGCGCCGAAGCGTTCGAGCCAGAACACGCCGTGGCGAACACTCGCACGGTGAACGACGACTTGGCCAAGACGGTCGCCGAACATCCCGATCGATTCGCCGGCTTCGCGGCGCTGCCGATGCGCGATCCCGGTGCTGCCGCGGCCGAGTTGCAGCGCACGGTGTCGGAGCTCGGCTTCAAGGGCGCCATGCTCAACGGCCTGACCGACGGCAAATTCCTCGACGACCCGGTGTTCCTGCCGGTGCTGGAATCCGCCGCGGGGCTGGACGTCCCGCTGTACCTGCATCCGTCGCTTCCGCCGCCCAGCGTCGCCGAGACCTATTACGGCGGACTGGATCCCGTCGTCGCCAGTCTCCTGGGCGCGGCAGGCTGGGGTTGGCACGCCGAAACCGCGCTGCACTTACTCCGCCTCATCGTCACGGGTGTCTTCGATCGCTTCCCCGAATTGCAGGTGATCATCGGTCACATGGGCGAGATGATTCCGTTCGCGTTGGCGCGGATCGACACGGTGCTGACGCCCGTTACCTCACTACGCCAGCCGGTGGCCGAGTACTTTCAGACCAACGTCTTCATGACGACCAGCGGGTACACCACCTTTCCCCCACTGCAGTGCGCACTCTCGGTCATCGGGATCGACCGATTGATCTTCTCGGTCGACTATCCCTACACCGACAATCGCGCAGCGCGTGCACTGCTCGACACGGCGCCGATGAGCCCGCGCGACAAGGCGAAACTAGCGCATGGCAACGTCGAGCAACTCCTGCGATTGGGCTGACCTGCGCCGGCGTCGCCCGTCACCTCGACCCGCGGGACGATGAAAACGTCATGCGGCGCAGCATTCCGTCGCCGAGCGTGATGCTGTGCAAGAGCACCGCGGAAACGTGCGCGGCGACAACGGCTACGAGCGCATACGCCAACGCCGAATGGGTCTCGCGCAGCGCGGAGAACACCGCCGCGTCGACCGGAGCGATAGCGGGCAGCCGCACGTGTCCGAACACGACGACGGGGACGCCCGACGCCGAGACCATCGCCCAGCCGACCACCGGCTGCGCAATCAACAAGGCATACAAGGCCATCTCCGAACCGATCACCATCCATCGTTCGACCCTGCCCACGGTGTTCGGCAACGCCGGTGGCCGATGTGTCAACCGGTTGATCACCCGCACGATGACGACGCCGAGCACCGACACACCGAGCGCCCTGTGCACCATCACCAGCGTCGCGTAGTGCCCCGGCGAGTTCACCATGACGAACCCGATGAACAGCACCACAACGAACAGGATCGCCGTCAGCCAGTGCAGGATTCGGCCGAGAGGGGTGTACTTTCGCTCGCCGGGCGGCGCGGCCGACTGCTCCTCGCGCGTCGTGCTCACAGCGCGGCATCCTCGATCGTGACTGCCGGGTCACCCTTGGGTTCGCGCGTGCGCAGCCGGTAGGACGCGGCGTACACGGCGGAGCGCGCACTCAGCAGCGGGTCCTCGGAGGGTTCGATGCCATCCGGAAGGACCAGCGGGTCGAAGTTCACGTCTCGCGCATTGCCGGGGCCCTCGGTGGCGATCGAGTTCAGGGTGAGGATGCCCGCGTCGATGACTCGCCGATCCGGAGGCAGCGGAATGGTGGCATCCGCAATGGGATCCGATGGTTCGGCCATGGTCAGCGACAGCCGCCACCGCAGCGGCGCCTTGCGAACCTGGCGAATGACGTCGTCGAACATCCAATTTTGGCTGCTCCCGTCCTTACGGAGGATCGGCGGCGAGATGGGAATGAGCGACCAGCGGACCGGATGCCGGACGGCGGCATGGTCGACCAGGTAGAAGGTGTTCAGGCCGTGAAAGCTGCTGTCGGCGAAGCCCGTCGCGGGTGGGTTGGCCTTGATGACCGACATGGCCCGCACGGTTTCCGGATGAGCGGCGAGGAAGCGTGCCGTCGCCCGCGGGTCCGGCTTGCCGGTGCCCGGCGAGTTTTTCGAGGCAACCAGGCGGTCGCAGAAGCCCTGCGGCGAGTTGTCCGGGAACACCGGCAGATTCAGCATCGCCGTACGCCATTGCTCCCCGCCGGGCAGAGTGAACTGCAATCCGAGTCCCCGTGCAGCGGTGGTGTTGTCCGCCACCGCGTGGTCTCCTCCCGACAACGAGAACCTCCCAACGACGGGGTAGCGACCGGGCCGGAATACGGCTGCCTTGCAGACCTGTTGAGCGGCACCGTTGGCGTCGAAGTAGCCGGCGACGGCAACCCCCTTTGCGTGGTTCTTCCTGAACCCCAATTGCGGCCCGTTGACCCACTTGAACGCGTCGATGAAGGTCTGCTGTCGCAGCCGGTCGCCGCCGCCGATCCACCCCGCGCTGTACAGGACGGCGCCCAGGTCGATCGCGAGAAAGCCGCCCACTGCGGCCATCCCCAACAAGACTCGCCGCCTGTTGAGCCCTGCCGATGGCGGTTCCGGCTTGGGCTCTGAGGGCATGGTCATCTCCTGGCTAATGGGGCTTCGTCCGCGTACGCAGTTTGAGAATCGCTTCCGGGGGCGCCGTCGTCATTGCGGCTGCCACCCAGCGGTACCCCCCACCCAGCGGGAAGAGGAGTTCAGCGCGGGTCGACGCCATGTACTATCTGCGTATGAATGCAGATAGGGAGGCATGTCGGCGTCCGTTGCCCGAGGATCAGCTCGGATTGATCGTCGAGGTCTTCCGGATGCTCGCCGACACCACCCGCGTTCAGGTCCTGTGGGCACTGGTCGCCCGCGAGATGTCGGTCAACGAGCTCGCCGAACACGTCGGAAAGCCAGCTCCGTCGGTGTCGCAACACTTGGCGAAACTGCGGATGGCTCGCCTCGTCCGTACCCGTCGGCATGGCACGACGATCTTCTACTCCTTGGAGAACGACCACATCGGTCAGCTCGTCACCGACGCAGTCTTCAACGCCGAACACGCTGGACCAGGCATCCCCGGTCATCACCGCACCGCCGATCAACTACGGACGCTGCACGCCAACGCTTCCAGCACCTCGGAGGCAGGCCGCTCGCCGCGCAAGGAGCGGGGCGCATGACCCATCAAGCGGATCACGACCACGACCACGACCACGGCGGGCACCACCACGACCACGAGGGCCGGGACGGCAGCGTCGGCGCCGCGTTGCGGGAGGTGTTCGCGCCACACAGCCACGACGCCTCCGACAGCATCGACGGTGCACTGGAGTCCAGCGCCGCGGGCATCCGCGCCGTGAAGATCAGCCTGCTCGCGCTGGGCGCCACCGCCATCGTCCAACTGGTCATCGTGCTGCTCTCGGGCTCGGTAGCACTGCTGGCCGACACCATCCACAACTTCTCCGACGCGTTGACGGCCGTCCCGCTCTGGATCGCGTTCGCGTTGGGCCGGCGCGCCGCGACCCGCCGCTACACCTACGGCTTCGGCCGTGCCGAAGACCTCGCGGGGCTGTTCGTGATCGCGATGATCGCGCTCTCCGCCGCCGTGGCGGCCTACGAATCGGTGCGGCGCCTCATTGATCCGGTGACGATCGAACACGTCGGCTGGGTCGCGGCCGCCGGCCTCGTCGGGTTCATCGGCAACGAACTAGTCGCCGTCTACCGCATCCGCATTGGGCGCCGCATCGGTTCCGCCGCGTTGGTCGCCGACGGCCTGCACGCCCGCACCGACGGATTCACCTCGCTGGCAGTGCTTCTCGGTGCCGGCGGCGTGGCGCTGGGCTTCCCGCTCGCCGACCCCATCGTCGGAATCCTGATCACGATCGCGATACTCGCGGTGCTGCGCACCGCCGTGCGCGACGTACTCCGTCGCCTGCTCGATGGTGTCGATCCCGAACTCGTGGACACCGCCGAACGAGCCCTGGCAGCCGAGCCCGGTGTCACCGCCGTCCGCAGCGTGAAGATGCGCTGGATCGGCCATCGCCTGCATGCCGATGCGGAGTTGGACATCGACCCCGCGACCAGCCTGAGCGAGGCGCACCGCATCGCGCACGAGGCCGAACACACACTGACCCACGCGGTACCCAAACTGTCGACGGCGCTTATCCACGCCTACCCCTCGGGACACGATTGACTCCGGTCGCGCGTACGCGCTACGTGCTGGCCGGTAGACGTAAACCCCCACTGACGTCAGTCGTGAATGGGGGTCTCCCGTGGCGACTTGCACTGCCTTGACGGCAATCCTGGAGTGAGCCCCCAGACCGGGGCATCGATTGCATAGGAGCATCACTCATGGGAACCAAGATCAGTGCACTCACGCTACTGCTGGCAGCAGGTGCCGGCGCGATTGCCATCTCCGCTGCACCGATTGCGGCGGCGGATACCCCGTCGTGCAGTTCCATCGGCCCGAATTCCGAATGCCAGACACCCGGCAACGTCCAGATCAACGATTCCGCGCCCGTCCAGTACGCGCAGCAGTACCCCGACTTCTCGCTATTCGGCCTCGGTCGGGCCGGCGGCCATCGCTAGCCGGCATCCGCTTCGCCGACCGCCGCCCACCGACCGCGTCAGCGCGCCTCGAGGAACGTGATCACAGCCAGGACGCGGCGGTGGGCGTCGTCGGTCGCCGGGAGATCCAGCTTGTTCAGAATGCTGCTCACGTGCTTTGCGACGGTGCCCTCGGCAACCCAAAGTCGGTGCGCGATACCCGCATTCGAACGACCCTCCGCCATCAGTGCCAACACCTCGAGTTCCCGCGCGCTGAGGGCGGACAGTGGGTCACTGCGCCGGCTTGCCGACACCAGCTCGGACACCAGCGCCGGATCCACGACCGATGCCCCCTTTGCGATGCGCTGAAGGGTGTCGACGAAGTCGGCCACGTCGGTGACCCGACTCTTCATCAGATAGCCCACGCTGCGGCCGCTGCCGAGCAGTTCCATCGCCTGATCGACCTCGACGTGCGCGGAGAGCAACACGATCGCGATGTCGGGCAGCTCCGCGCGAATCACGCGCGCCGCGTCGAGTCCCTCACTGCCGTGGGTGGGCGGCATCCGGATGTCGGTCACCACCAGCTCCGGCGTCGTGTCCCGCACCACCGCGAGCAACCCAGGTCCGTCGCCGGCTTGTCCGACGACCTCAAACCCACTGCGCCCCAGCAGGCTAACGATGCCCTCACGCAGCAAGACGTCGTCCTCGGCCACGACCACACGCACCGGCGTCATTCCGCAGCGGATGTGCGGGGCGCCGCCGTACTCGCCGAACCTATTCCGCGCAGTCGGGGGGCGATCCGTCACTGGACGCGCAGTGGGATCGTCGCCGTCAGCGACGTCCCGATGCCGATCGGGCTGGAGACCAGCAGGCGTCCCCCGAGCGCCTCGACACGGTCCCGGAGTCCGAGGAGTCCCGATCCCCTGCGGGAGTCGGCGCCACCGGACCCGTCGTCGTGAATGGACAGCCGTAAGTCGTCGGCGTCGGCATTCACCTCCACCGTCACGCCGGATGCCTGGGCGTGCTTGGCGGCGTTCGTCAACGATTCCGCCACAACGTAATACGCGGCCACCTCGGCACAGTCGGGCAACCGCCGGTCCACACCGAGAAGAAGTTCGACGGGGACCGCTGAGCGGCGCGCAAGCGTCTTGAGCGCGGGCGCCAATCCACCACGCGAGAGAACCGCCGGATGAATGCCACGGGAAATGTCCTGAAGATCCTTGGATACCCCCACCAGACCCTCGACGATGTCCGACATCTGCCGACGCAGATCGTCCAGCTCGGCCGGCACGAGCTCTTGCGCAGAGCGAAGATTGAGCCCGAGCGAAACCAACCGTTGCTGCGCACCGTCGTGCAGGTCGCGTTCGAACCGCCGTCTCGCGTCATCGCCGGCGGAAACGATCCGCGCGCGCGAAGCGGTGAGCTGTTCGGCAAGCACGCGGAGTTCCTCCCGGCTCGACTCCGCCTCGCGGCGACGCTGATCCGCCTCCGCCGCTCGCGTCCGCGCCAAATACGCCAGCGTGTTCGCCACCAAGGCGACCAAGACGAACACGCCGATGACCGCCCAGTCGTCGGCACCCCAGATCACGCGGAGCGGCCACTCGCGGAAGTTGTCGAAGGCAAGGGCGCTGGCCACCGACGTCGTCGCCGCCAGCCCGAAACCCCACACCGTCGACACCAACAGGACGCCGAGCACGTACAACACCCCGAACGCGCTCATCGGAGCGAAGTAATGGAGCAGAATGACGGCGCCCGTCTCCGCCAGGATGAACGCCGCAGCCACCAGCAGTCCCAGCCACAGGGGTGGAGTTACCGGACGAAGCAACAGGGTGATGAGGCGCGCACGCATCGGTGGCCGACCTAGTTCCGCATCGATGGGCCGGCGGTCGGCTACGACGACCGCCGAGGACAGCAGGCCCAGCGCCTGCACACTGCTCCGCGTCATGACTTCGGTTCTGTTCGATCGTTGCGGCCATGTACATGGCCCCGTGCGCGACGGTAATCCGCAACCATGTGAGATCCCTGGGAACCTGCCACGATCTCGCCGACGCCGTGCGCGGGCCGTACTTCATTGCAGCTGGCCGGTATACGGCAGGTAGCGCTGGCGGGGGCGTCCAGATGGGTACCAGCCTCGACGACACGGGCCGCCGTCGTGGCGAGGGTAGATGCCATGCACAAAGTCACGTCACGTCCCCCGGCTGGAGCCATGGAAGTTTCGCAGAAGTCGAGCGGTCGATGAGCCGCCGGGTGGGAGGTCCCAGTTCGCTGATCAACCGGCAGCACCGCGTGCGGACCGACGGCTCCGCATCCACTCAGTCGTGGATCGGCTTGCCCGACCTCGCGATCGTCGTCGCCATCGGACCGTTCGATGACGTTGCGCACGCCGAGAACCTGGCTGCCACGTTCGTCGCGGTGCAGCAGACCTGTCGGACGCAGCTGGTGATGGTGGGCACGGGTGCCGGTCGTCACGTCGTCGCGCACCACGCGGTCGAGCACGAGCTGGAAACCCGGCTGCTCGTGATCGACGAATGCGGTGGACGGCGGCGGTCGCGCCTGCTCGCGGGGGCGGACCTCGTCATTCCGGCGCCGGCGTCGTCTCCCAGCGCGCTCGTCGAGGTGATGGCCGCGGGACGAGCACTGGTCGCGCCCGCGGGCCCGGCAACCGCCCTGCTGGTAATGCCGTGCAGCGGTGGCCTGCTCTACCGGCCCGGAGACGCCTCGGCGATGACCGCCGCCGTGTCGCGGCTGCTCACCGAGACCGAACTCCGACGCCAAATGGGCATCCGCGCAAGGCAAGCCGCACAGCGCCTACCCGTGAAGACCGTCATCCAGCAGTGGCCGCACGACGGACGGCAATACGCCTGATTCGACGCTCGGCCCATCGTCCGTTCCGGCGAGCCCGTCGGCCATTGACCTACCCTGAACACCGTGACACATCGGTTGTTCGTCGACGCCGCGCTGGCCGCGGCAGGCACAGTGCTTGCCGTGACCGCGTGCGGCTGCTCGACGACGGTGACTTCGGGACTGGCGGCGGCCGAGCCGACGACCGTCGCACCCGCCACTGGGGACGAGACGCCCTCGGGCGCAGAGCCGCTGTCCATCGGCACGGGCGCGACCGACTCGTGGAGTGGCTACCTCCCGGATGGCATGACGCTCAGCCCCTTCGACACCTCGAGTCAGGTGCTCGCACTACTGGATCCATTGCTGCTCAAGGCGATTCAGGACGCCGCCCGTAGTGCCCAGTCGCAGGGCATTGACATCACGATCACGTCCGGCTGGCGGTCGAAGGGCTTCCAGCAGCGCCTGTTCGACGACGCGGTCCGCCGTTATGGCAGCGTTGAGGTCGCGGGGCAATTCGTCGCGTCGCCCGACGTGTCCAGGCACGTCGTCGGCGAAGCGATCGACATCGCGGGCGAGGGTGCATCGGCCTGGCTCATCCGCAACGGCCCGCGATTCGGCCTGTGCCAGATCTACGCCAACGAGAACTGGCACTTCGAACTGGCTGCCGACGGTGAAGGCAGATGCCCGCCGCTGCGCCCGAACGCAGCAGGCTAGACCGGAGCCACGGGCATGGTGACCGCAGCTGCCGGTGACTACTGGAACCACGACACCGCCTACCACCCCCGATCGTGGGCATCGCAGCCAAACACCACGGCGACGTGCTCGACGTGACTCGCTGGCGCCGGGCGGCGAGATTGCGGTCGTTGGCCCGGCAGCAAACAAATCGATATGGGACGGGATGTTGTCGGCGTGCTGCGTTCCCGCCGTCATGGTGGCCGATCGGTGACACCGGGACACGCCCGACATTGGCGTGACCCGTGCCGCGCCGCAGGAGTCTCTTGGTGAAATCCGCCGCGACGCCGCCGAAGTGCTTCCTGGCGCGGTGATCCGACGCGGGCTGTACTACCACTACCTCTTGCGGTGGTCCAGCTAACCCGCTGAGGCCACCAATCACACGCGGGAAACGACACGCGAACCTCCGATTTCAGCAAACAATTTGACGTCGACGCAATTTCCCTTACGATGGCGTCAATTGCCTCTCCATCGGTGTGCCGCTGTGCACGACGTGGAGTAGCGCCTCATGGTGCTGGCCAGCGCGGGCCGGGCGCGGAGCCAGCGGGAGACGAATTGTCACGTCATCGATCTGCCTCGACGCGCCCGTTGGTCCCCCTGCGCCGCTGGATGCACTCGCCCAAGGCGCGGTGGCTCGCCGTGGTCAGCAGCGTGCTGGTGCTGCTCGGCGTCGGCGAATATCGCACGGGACCCGACGCCTTGGCAGGCGTGCCGAACTCCACCACCGCGGCCACCCTCGACGCCTCCAGACCCGGCAGCATCGTCAGCGTGTCGCCGCTGCGCTCCGTGGCACCGGAGATCGAGGCGGTCAGCGCGCGATCGGTCCGCGTAGTCTACCGCTCGACGGACGGCCGCACCGGAAGCCCGACTCCCGTGTCGGGTTCGGTGTTCGAGCCGAAGGGCACCGCGCCGCAAGGTGGTTGGCCCGTCGTCGCGATAGGGCACCGCGGATCCGGCATCGACGAGGACTGCGCCCCGTCGTTGTCGACGACACTGCTCGGCGAGGCGCCGCTCGTCGCCACCCTGCTCCAACGCGGTTATGCCGTGTCGCTCACCGACTATCAGGGGCTCGGCGTACCCGGCACCGTGCACGGGTATCTCGACGCCGCCACCGCGGGACGCAACGTCATCGACTCGGTCCGCGCCCTGCGCGGCATCTTTCCGAACGTCTCGACGCGGTGGGCCACGGTCGGCACCGCCCAGGGTGGCGGTGCCGCATGGGCGGCGGACCAACAGGCCGCGGGCTACGCCGCGGATCTCCAGTTGGTAGGGGCAATTGCCTTGTCCCCCATCACCGATGCCAGCGGGCTTGTGGACAGCGCTCAGAACGGCACGCTCACCGTGGGGCAACGCACCACGCTGCTATGGTCGCTCGCCTCATTGAGCCGCCTGCATCCGGACCTCGATCTCGACGACTACCGCCACGGCGTAGCCGCTCGGCAATGGGACGCACTGACGGCTTGTTCGGGCGCGCTGGTTCACAAGGGCAGCGTTGCGGCGAGAAACCTCGGCCCACGAGATCTCGCGCCGTCGACGGTTGAGTCGGCCGACACGCTGCGAGCCCTGATGCGCCAGTTCGCGATCACCGATCAGCCGCTGACGGCACCTCTCTCGGTGGTCTACGACGCCGACGCCACCGCCGCGGAGTATCGGTGGACCATGAATTCGATCAACCGCGCGTGCGGCGCCGGCGGCACGATCGCGTGGCGCGTGCAGCGCGGTGACGACGGTGCAAGCACTCCGCCCGACCAGATCGATTGGCTGGCAGAACGATTCGCGGGGACGCCCGCGGCCAACCTCTGCAACTCCGGGTCGGTGAGCGGTCCGGCGGCGGGCACGGTGCTACGCACCGAGGAGATCCCGGACGTCGCCGCCTCTCTTCCACCGGGTTCTCACGCCGCCCGGGTGCTGTACGGATCGACCCGCGCCGACACCGGTGCCGCGACGGTGGTCTCTGGAACGGTCTTCGCACCGGCAGGCACAGCTCCACCGGGCGGTTGGCCCGTCATCGCATACGGCCACGGCACCACCGGCATCTACGAACAGTGCGCGCCGTCACTGTCCAGCACCCTGCTGGAGCAGGCGTCCGCGGTAGGCGGGCTACTCCAAGCCGGTTACGCCGTCGCGTTCGCCGACTACGAGGGACTCGGTGCGCCAGGCGTGCACCCCTATTTGGACTCGCGCACGGCAGGACTCAACGTCATCGATTCCGTGCGAGCCCTCCGCGCGACGTTCCCCGAGGTCTCTGGACGATGGGCCGCCATCGGGCACTCGCAAGGCGGGGCAGCGGTATGGGCGGCCGATGAACAAGTCGGCACGTACGCGCCCGAACTCGATCTCGTCGGGGCGGTCGCACTGGCGCCGGCGGCGGACGTGACGGGCATCGTCGACAAGGCCGTCGAGGGCACGCTGACACCCGAACAGCTCGCCACGCTCCAGACACTGCTCACCTCCATGGAACGGGTGCACCCGGAGTTCGACGCCGACGACTTCCGCCGTGGGACCGCGGTCGAGAACTGGGGACTCGTCGGCCCATGCGTTGCCTCGGTACCGGACAGCGTTCAGACGGGCGAGATCGCTTCGGCGCCAACGCAAGCCGCCGACCAACTGCATTCGATTCTGCAGCGCTGGGCATTGCCACAACGCCAGCTGTCCGCGCCGCTGTCCATCGTCTACGGCACTGCCGATCAGTACGTCGACCAACAGTGGACCACCGACGCCATCGCCCGCTCGTGCGCACTTGGCGATTCGATGAACTTCCGCTTGCAACCCGGGAAGGGTCACGCCGACCTGGACTGGATCGGCCAGCTCTATTGGCTCCGGGACCGCTTTCAGGCCGTGCCGATCACGAGCGACTGCCCGGCGCCCTAGCCCGTCACCAGTCGTCACGACCCGTCGGGCTCGTCGGCGCCATGACCGCCAACGGATCGTTGGGGTGAGCCGGCGCCGACCACGTAGGGCCGGCGCAGACCATGTCCTGTGGCAGCGAGATCTGGGTGGGCAACGGCACCCCGAAGCCGCTCACCGCGGGCAGATTCAAAGCCGGCATGGCGAACAACCCGCCACCTCCGCCCGCACCGGGCGCCGCGAGCGTCGGTTGCGGCAGGAATTCGGCGGCCAGGGCCGCAGCTCCCGTGAGCGGAGCGATGACCTCGCCGGGAACGGCCTGCGCCGCGCCGGCCAAGGGGGCGCCGATCAATCCCGACGCGACGGCCGGGACACCCATCGCGGCCGCGGCAGGCGCACCAACCGCGGCTGCAGCAGGGGCACCAACGGTGGCCGCGGCCGGCGCCGCTGCCGCCGCGGCGACCGGGACAGCCGCACCGCCACCGCCACCGGCTCCGCCACCACCGGCACCGCCACCACCACCTCCGGCTCCGCCACCACCGCCACCACCGCCACCACCGGCACCGCCACCTCCGACTCCCGCGCCGCCACCGCCTGCCGGGCCACCGCCAACCGCGGCTTCGGCCGCCGGCGCACCGGCCGCGCCGCCACCGGTCGAGCCAAGCTGCGCGGCGTCTGCCATTGGCACGGCGGCGGCCTCCTGCCCGCCCGTGCCGGCCGCTTGCCGTAGCGCGTCATCCGACGACGACGCGGCGAGCTCTTGGGCGTTTGATACATCGACACCTGCCTGGCCCGAGCCGCCCGCTTGGCCCGAGGCGTCACCTCTCTCGAGTTCCGCCGCCGCACGGGCAGCGTCTTCCTCGAGTCGGGCCGCTGCCAAGCCATCACCCGCGTCGGCGGCCGACGACGCCTGCTCCACCCCTGCCGCCGCCAGGCCCTGCTCGGCACCAGCGGCGCCAGCGGCCCCGGCACCCGATCCACCGCCGCCACCGGCACCACCGGCGCCAGCGCCCGATCCACCGGCTGCGGCGGTGACGGCATCGACCGCCGAACCGCCGCCCGCACCCGGCAGCCCCGCCGCAGAGCCACCCTCGAGCGCACCGGCCGCCGGCACTCCGGCTGCCGCGGCAGCGCTGTCCGCCACGGCGGCGCCCTCGGCCACGCCGGAAGCGGTAGCGAGTCCCGCGGACGCAGCGTCGGCGGCGCCGACAGCCGCAGTTCCGGCCTGCGCGGCGCCACCACCCGCTGCTGCGGCTTGTGCGGCGCCACCGCCGACAGCCCCGGCCTGCGCGGCGCTCGGTAGGGCGCTCAACGCCGCGGACGGGAGTCCCAGCGGAACCGTGCCCGCGGCCGGTGGTGCGATCGACGGCACGCTGAACCCGGGCAGGCTCATCCCGGGAAGTCCGCCGACCGCAGCCGTGCCTGGCGCACCGGCCGTCACCGCACTGGCGGCGGGTGCACCGCCGGTGATGGCGCCCGAATTACCCGCAGCCACCTGTACCGGCACCTCGACCGCGCCGGAGTTTCCCGCGGCCACCTGCACCGGCACCTCGACGCCACCGGAATTGCCCGCGGCCACCTGAACCGGCACCTCGACACCACCCGAATTGCCCGCAGCCACCTGAACCGGCACCTCCACCGCGCCCGAATTACCGGCAGCCACCTGAACCGGCACCTCGTCCGCCGCGGGAGCGCCGGCATCGACGACGGCCGCCGTCGGCACACCAGCCGCGGCGGACTCACCGACGGGCACCGCGGCCGCGGCCGCGTCACCACCGGCGGCACCGCCGGGAACGGCAGCAAGCGCTTCAGCCGGGACGGCCCCAACGCCGTTTCCACCCGCGGTCGATGCCACGTCGGCTGCACCCGCGGCGGGAACTCCGACGCCCGCGTTCGCCGCGACGGGAGCCGCCACGTTCTGCGCGCCGCCGCCCTGTCCCGCCGCGTCCCGCAGCATGTCGGCGTCGACCGACCCGTCGGACTGTGCTCCTTCCAGACCGTCTGCACCCCCACCGCCTTGGCCGGCACCGCCCGAGACGCCCGCATCCCGAATCACATCGCCCGATTCATGGCCGGCGTCGGCCAAGCCGGCGTTGTCATGAACGTCGCCCACTGCCGTCGCCGAACCTGCATCGGCCTGTTGACCACCACCGACCCCGGCGGCGTCCTGCAACACACCAGCCGCGTTCACACCCCCGGCACCGCCACCGGCAGCGCCACCACCAGCTGCAGCCCCACCGGCCGCGCCACCTGCGGCTGCCCCGCCACCGGCGACACCACCGCCTGCGGCACCACTGTTGACGGCGGCCGCATTCGAGGCAACACCATTGGCCGCGGCAATGCCGTTCGCCGCCGTGATGCCGTTCGCCACCGTGGCACCACCGCCCGCAGCACCGTTGGCAGCCGCACCACTCGCGGCAACGCCATTGGCCGCCGCGGCGCCACCTTGCACCGCACTACTGGCCGGAGGAATCACGACCGGTGCGGGCGGCGACACGGCGCCGGTGAGAATCGAGGTGGCACTCTGCATCGACGCCGGGACGTTCGCCGGCGCCGCCGCCAACTGCTGCATCATTCCCAGACACGGCACGCCAGGAGGCGATTGGCTCGCCGGTTCCGCCAGTGCTGCGGAGCTGAGCGCGAAAAGCGGCGAGCACATCGCCGCGAGCGCCATGGTGGTGACGGCGACGCGATTGGTCGTCCTTGACATATTCTCCCCAGCCCTTCTCGGTTCAAGGCCGAAGGTAAGTCCCAGCGATGTAATTTGCCGATGCGACAATAACGGGGTTACCGATCCGATACGAAGGCGATCCGTGCCCGTGACCTCATGCGAGAGGCATTGGCGCGCAATTTATTTCACATGGTGAAGAACATTCGATGGATGGATCGCGCGATGGTGCCCTCGATTTGGCGTGCCGAATCGCGCGATCGGCCCGCCACCCAACGAGGTGGCGGGCCGACTCGGCGCTGCGGACTCAGGTCCCCGACAGCTGACCGATGTGCCCGGTGAACGACAAGGCCGAACCGCCGTTCGAGCACGCCACCGTCGCGATGCGATAGCCGGCAGTGGACTGAAGGGCCGCGGTCTGCGAGCTGATCACGGTCGGACCCTGGCCGGCGTGCCACAGCTCCCAGGCGAGCGGGTTGACGGCGAGAGCGGTGCACTTGCTCTCGGCAATGTCGGTCACCAGGCACTGGCTCCCGCCCGCGCTCTGGCAGGCACTGAGCGCGTTGAGGCGGGCGCCGTCTCGTGTCGGCGCATTCACCCAGGTGGCCCAGACTCCGGTCTCCGCCGACAAGGCGATGGCCGAGTATTGCGTCGGGCTCGCTACTTGAGCCGGGGCACTCGGCTTTCCCGGGAGGGTGGGGACGATTGGACGCGCATTGGCGGTCGCGGCGCCCAGGCCGCCGGCGGCGACGGCGCCGGCAGCGATCAGCAGGGTGGCGGCGGTGATCCGACGGCGGGTGGTGGTGCTCATGATGGTCTCCTTCAGGTCTTCGCGGCCCGGTCGGGCTGCGTTCACCTGTTAGGAGTGAGTGGTCGCACCGATTCCCTCAGTTTTGGTGAAACGAACCTTCACTACGCTGAGTGCGTGTCCGACCTGGTTCTCACGAGCATCGATGATCGCGTCGCGCTCATCACCATCAACGATCCCGACCGCCGCAACGCGGTGACGGCCGAGATCTCGGCAGCGCTTCGCGCGGCTGTCGACGCCGTCGAGGATGACCCGGATGTACATGCCGTGATAGTCACCGGCGCCGGCAAGGCGTTTTGCGCGGGCGCCAATCTCACCGCGCTGGGCGCCGCGGCCGAGGATGGCCTACGCGTGATCTACGACGGCTTTCTCGCCCTCGCGCAGTGCTCACTACCGACCATCGCGGCGGTCAACGGCCCCGCCGTCGGCGCCGGACTCAACTTGGCGCTCGCGGCCGACGTGCGCATCGCAGGGCCGGGCGCCTTGTTCGATCCCCGGTTCCAGAAGCTCGGAATCCATCCCGGCGGCGGCGCGACGTGGATGCTGCAGCGCGCGGTCGGCCCGCAGGTGGCACGGGCGTCGCTGCTGTTCGGCATGCGGTTCGACGCGGACGCGGCGGTGCGACATGGGTTGGCCCTGCAGGTCGCCGACGACCCGGTGGCGGCCGCGCGCGAACTCGCCGCGGGCCCCGCCTCGGCGCCGCGCGACGTCGTGCTCGCAACGAAGGCCTCCATGCGGGCGACCGCCAATCCGGGCACCGTCGACACCGAGCAGCACCGGATCGCCGTCGACGTGGAGATCGGTCCGCAGGCGGCGTCCATCGAGTCCCCCGAGTTCGCCGCGCGATTGGCCGCCGCCAAACAGCGTTAACCCCCTCTCGCCCAGGGGCGATTTGTGCACTCGCGGTTGCTGCGCGCGCCACTGCCGGTGCACAAATCGCGAGGGAAGAGAGGGTCAGAGGTCGAGCAGGGCCAGGTCGGGCGTCTCGATGAGATTCCGCAATTCGCCGAGGAACGCGGCGACTTGGGAGCCGTCGGCGACGCGGTGATCGAATGCGCACGTCAGCGTCATGGTCGGGCGGGCGACCACGGCGCCGTCCACCACGACGGCACGCTCCTTGAGCGATCCCATCCCGAGGATGGCGGCTTCGGGATGGTTGATCACCGGAACGCCCTCGTCGAGGCCCAGCGCGCCGAAGTTCGACACCGTGAACGTCGAGCCTTGCAGCTCAACGGGTTTGATCGTGCCGGCCCGCGCGTCGGCCACCAGGCGCGTGACCGCATCCGCGAGCTCGCGGGTGGTCTTGGCCTGGGCGTTGGACACGACGGGTACCAGCAGGCCACGCGGCGCAGCCACGCCGATGCCGAGGTGCACGCTCGGATGGACGTGGACGCGTGGGCCGTCGATGGTGTCCATCCACGTGGAGTTCAGGATCGGGTGATGCTGAAGCGCAATCGTCAACAACCGCAACGTCAGAACGAACGGCGTGATCGGCTCCGCACTTACCTTGGACAGCCGGTCGCGCAGTGCCAACAAAGCCGAACAGTCCACCTGAACGGAGGCATGTGCGTCGGGAATCTCTCTGCGCGACAACGCCATCCGCCGAGCCATCTCGGTCTGCACGCCACCGACGGGCATCGAATCGGTCGACGAGCCGGACACCGCGCCCAGTACGTCGTCGCGGGTGATCACACCGCCGGGGCCCGAACCCGGTGCGATGGCGGTGATGTCGACGTTGAGGTCGGCGGCCAGCTTGCGCACCGGCGGCTTCGCCCGCGGGCGGCGCCGTGAATCGTCCATCGCGTCGTCGGTGCCGTAGCCGACGAGCACGGGCTTGCGGGCCGGCACGGCGGTGTCATCCCCGGCTGGCGCCGCGCTTGCCTGGACTGCACCCACTGCCGTCGCGATGCGTACCAGAGTGGAGCCAACCGCCAATGTTTCCCCTTCGGCGCCACCGAGTTCCACGACACGGCCGGCATACGGGCTGGGGATCTCGACCTCTGCCTTGTTGGTCTCCACGGTGCACAGCGTCTGGTTGAGCTCCACCTGATCGCCGACGGATACCAGCCAGGCGGTGACGGTTGCTTCCTCCAGCCCCTCGCCGAGGTCCGGTACCAGGAAGTCCCGTATGCCGTCGGCGCTCATGGCTGGCTCATCGCCTTCTCGACGCAATCCAGCAGTCGATCCACGCCAGGCAACCAGAGTTTCTCCAGCCGAGCCGGCGGGTAGGGCGTGTCAAAACCCGTGGCACGCAACACCGGAGCCTCGAGATCGTAGAAGAGCTCCTCGGAGATGCGCGCGGCCAACTCCGCACCGAAGCCGAGCGTGCGCGGACCCTCGTGCATCACCACGGCCCGGCCCGTCTTGCGCACCGACGCCGCGATGGTGTCGAAGTCGAGCGGATTGAGCGACCGCAGGTCGACGACCTCGAGCCCGTAGTGGGCCGACTCGGCAGCGCTCAGCGCGGTCGAGACCAGAGAACCGTAGGTGAGCACCGTGACGTCGTCACCAGCCCGCCGGATCGCGGCCCGTCCGATGGGCTCACCGGGCACCGACGTGTCGACGGTCTCACGACCCCAGTACCGCCGCTTGGGTTCCAGGAAGATCACCGGATCCCGGTCGGCAATGGCGTACCGCAGCAGCCAGTACGCGTCCGACGGCGTCGACGGCACCACCACCTTCAAGCCGGCGGTGTGCAGCCAATAGGTCTCGGTCGACTCCGAATGATGTTCGACCGCACCGATTCCGCCGAACGACGGGATCCGGATCGTCACCGGCATGTCGACGTCGCCGCGGGTCCGCATCCGGTACTTCGCCAGGTGACTGACGATCTGGTCGAACGCGGGCGCAGCGAAACCGTCGAACTGGATCTCGGGCACCGGTACGAACCCGCGGATCGCCATCCCGATGGCGATGCCGATGATCGCGGACTCCGCCAGCGGCGTATCGAAACATCGCCCGTCGCCGAAGGTTTCGGCCAGCCCCTCGGTGACCCGGAACACGCCGCCGAGCCTGGCGACGTCTTCGCCGAACACCAGCACCCGGTCGTCGGCGGCCATGGCGTCGTGCAACGCCTGGTTGATCGCACGCGCCATGGTCGAATCGGCGACGGCGGGCACCGTCGTCAGGAACGGCTCCGGGTTGTCGTCTCCGTGCATCGGTAGTCGCTCGATGATCTGTGTCATCTCACCCCTCCTTCGCCAATTCGGTTGCCAGCTCGTCGCGTTGACGCATCAGCTCGGGGGTGATGTCGTGATACACCGTGTCGAATACCTCGGCGACGTCGACGTCGGGCGTGTTGATCACCGCGTCGCGCAGCTCGGACCGCAGCCGTTGCGACCTGGCCGCGGTGCGCTCCTCGAGCCGCTCGGTCCAGCCACCCGTGGTGTGCAGGTACGTCCGATATCGGTCGATCGGATCCCGTGCCCGCCAATGTCGTACGTCGTCGTCGCTGCGGTAGCGCGTCGGGTCGTCGGACGTGGTGTGCGGTCCCATCCGATACGTGACCGCCTCGATCAACGTCGGCCCGCCGCCGCTGCGCGCCCGTTGCGCGGCCTCCGCCATCACCGCGTAGCAGGCCAGGACGTCGTTGCCGTCCACCCGAATTCCCGGCATCCCGTAGCCGATGGCCCGGTGCGCGATCGACGGGCCCGCCAACTGGTGAGCCACCGGTGTCGAGATGGCCCACTGATTGTTCTGCACGAAGAAGACGCACGGCGCGGCGAAAACCGTCGCCAAGTTGAGCGCCTCGTGGACGTCACCCTCCGACGTCGCCCCGTCGCCGAGGAACGCCACGGTCACCGAGTCCTCGCCGAGCCGCTGAGCGGCCATCGCCGCGCCGACCGCGTGCAGACCCTGGGTGCCGATCTGAACGGCTATGGGTGCACAGCACTTCTTGGTGAAGCCCAGCCCGCCGTGCCAGCGGCCACGCCAGACCGCGGCCATCTGCGCAGGCGTGATCCCGCGGAGCAGGAACGCACCGATCTCGCGGTACTGCGGAAACAGCCAGTCGGTCTTGCGCAGGCATGCCGCAGCCCCGATCTGGGCGGCCTCCTGACCGCGGCAGGAGGCGAACAGGGCCAGTTCGCCCTGCCGCTGCAGGTTCACGAACTCGGTGTCGAGCTCGCGGGTGACGACCATGCTCTCGTAGAGCCAGCCCAGAGTCTCGGGCGGGAGGTCTCTTCGGTATCGGGTTTCGGCCGTGGGCGTGCCGTCCGGCGCGATGAGTTGAATCGGCTCCAACTCGACGCCGATGGGCGTCGAGGGTGCCTGAATGGACCCGGCCATACCGCCTCCTAGGGTCACTGACGGCATGTTGCGCCGTCAGGCGACTGAGGTGCTCAGCACCGAGGTGGTCAGGGCGA
This sequence comes from Mycobacterium sp. URHB0044, assembly GCF_000620625.1. GTDB lineage: Bacteria > Actinomycetota > Actinomycetes > Mycobacteriales > Mycobacteriaceae > Mycobacterium. The sequence continues at coordinate 140,518 of NZ_JIAW01000007.1, forward strand.
GGGCCCTCTGGTGTGAGGGCTCTCCGCTAGCTGCCGGGGTGTGGCGCTAGCTGGACGATGCGCTCTGCTCGCCGCAGTACTGGGGCTCCCACCATTATGCCGTGACCTGGACCACGAGCGCATGAACCGCTCGGCGTTTCAGGCACCTGCTTGCGAAGTGCCAGGCCCCCGCCACGAGCGTCCGTGGCATCACGCAATACCGAAGTCCTTGATCTTGCGGTAGATCGTGGCTCGGGACATGCCCAGCGCCTCGGCGGCATCGGCCTTGCTGCCGTCGTTCTCCGAGAGGCTGCGGACGATGGCGTCGCGCTCCAGCGCCTCCATTCGGGTGAGCTTGCGGCGAGCCAGCGAACTGCACTCGGCGGGCAGCTTGTCGACTCCGATCACGCCCGATCGCTGTCGCCCGACCGTCTCTGCCAACACACCGCGCAACTGCGCAACGTTGCCCGGCCACGGCAGCTTGCCGAGTTGCCGCATCGCCTCGCCGTCCATGCGCACCTCGCCGCGCGTCAACTCAGTGAGCAGCATGGGAACGAGGTCTTCGAGGTCCTCGATCCGGTGGCGCAGCGCGGGAACCGTCACGGTGTGGGTGAAGAAGGGCAGCACGAGCATGTCCACCAGCGGTGAGTTTCGCTCGGTACTCGTGGTCGCTGCGATCCAGCCGCGACCAGCCCGCGTCTGCATCACGGCGGCCAGCGGCTCCAGCACTTCGTCGGCGAGGCCGTCGACATCGGCGACGATGACGGCGAAGTCGTCATCATCCGTCTCCGCCTCGAATTCGGCGACGAAATCCTCTGCGGTGTCGAAGGACTCGGCCCGCAAGACACGGATCGTGCGCTCGGGGCTGACGTACTGCGCGACCGATTGGCCAAGCCGTGTCCTTCCTGAACCACGCTCGCCCTCGATCACCACCCACTCCCGATCACGGACGCAGCGTTCTACCTGCTGACAGCTCCGCCGGAAGGAGCTGCTTCGGCCGGCCAATCGTGGGATCGGCCGACCCGCACGCGCCGGAGTCCGCTCGGTGACGTGCAGTGACACGTGCAACACGACGCTGTCACTGCGGACGCGAACCGCGATGCGTTCGGCAGTCGACAACTTCACCGACGTGCCGCTGGGCAGGGTGGCCACCACCGTCGTCGCCAACGACGACCGTGTCATCTCCGAGGCGTGGTCCAGAAGGGCAGTCTGATCGGCGGCGTTCAGGGCCTGTCGGAGGTAGGGATTCATGAGCACGACGTCGCCGCCGATCGCCAGAACGCCGGCCGGATACCGGCGGCTCTGCTTGAGGTAGGCGTCGAGCAATGCGGTCTCGGTCTCGTTGTTCATCGCGCAGATGCGATCCTCGATCTGGCTCCCTGCGCTCTTGGCGAGCACGAAGAGCAACGGATCCGCCTGCTTCGCCCAGCAGGTCAGATCGATCACGCCAAGGATCCGCCGGGTAACGGGCTCCCGGATGGGCGCCCCCGCACAGGCAAGGCGCCCCAGTGTTCCGACGTAATGCTCACTGCCCTGGATGAACGCCGGCTTTCCGGTCTCCAGCGTGGTACCGATGCCGTTCGTGCCTGCGAACTGCTCGGCGTAGCTGTAGCCCCTGGCTAGACGGACGTCGTCGAGCATCCGCTCGATCTTGGCGTCGGCCGCGATCCTGTCGAGGATTAGTCCGTCGGCGGAGGTCAGGACGACGCTCACGGCTTGGGCCGAGAGATCCTCGGCAATCCGGCGCAGCACCGGTGCAGCTGCGTGGGTGAGCGGGGTGTCGGTGTCGGGCTCGCGCACGAAGGGCAACTCCACCCGGTCGGGATGTACGTGCAGGTCGCGCGAGCGGCGCCATGAACTGAGCACGGCGGGCGCGACGGTATCGGCACTCAGCGCGCCTGCCGTGAGGAACTGTTCCCTCGCACGCCGGGCACCGACCGCTGTGTCGGCGTCTTTGACCATGGTGGCTGTACCTCGGTCCTGAAGGGCTACCACCGGCAGCGTAGGCACGCCGACCGACCGCGGCGTCTCAATTTGAGAATCCGAGTGCCAATCTCCCGATGTGATGCCCGTCTCAGAGTGAGACGCCTGTGTGCCACGCCACACGGTTACATCGATCGCGCATCGTCCTCCAACCCCGGTGAACGATGGCCCATCTATCAGGAGGCTCGTGTTGAGCAGACAAAGCCTGACCAAGGCGCACGCGAAGATCAGCGAACTGACCTGGGAACCGACGTTCGCGACCCCGGCAACTCGGTTCGGCACCGACTACACGTTCGAGAAGGCGCCCAAGAAGGATCCGCTCAAGCAGATCATGCGCTCCTACTTCCCGATGGAGGAAGAGAAGGACAACCGCGTCTACGGGGCCATGGACGGCGCCATCCGCGGCAACATGTTTCGGCAGGTCCAGCAGCGGTGGCTCGAGTGGCAGAAGTTGTTCCTGTCGATCATCCCCTTTCCCGAGATTTCCGCGGCCAGGGCGATGCCGATGGCCATCGATGCGGTGCCGAACCCGGAAATCCACAACGGGCTCGCGGTTCAGATGATCGACGAGGTTCGCCACTCGACGATCCAGATGAACCTCAAGAAGCTCTACATGAACAACTACATCGACCCCGCGGGTTTCGACATGACGGAGAAGGCGTTCGCGAACAACTACGCGGGCACCATCGGCCGGCAGTTCGGCGAGGGCTTCATCACCGGTGACGCCATCACCGCGGCGAACATCTACCTCACGGTGGTCGCTGAAACCGCCTTCACCAATACGCTTTTCGTGGCGATGCCCGACGAGGCAGCGGCCAACGGCGACTACCTGCTGCCGACGGTGTTCCACTCGGTCCAGTCCGACGAGTCGCGGCACATCTCCAACGGCTACTCCATCCTGCTGATGGCGCTGGCGGATGAACGCAACCGGCCACTGTTGGAGCGCGACCTGCGCTATGCGTGGTGGAACAACCACTGCGTGGTCGACGCGGCGATCGGAACGTTCATCGAGTACGGCACCAAGGACCGCCGCAAGGACCGGGAGAGCTACGCCGAGATGTGGCGTCGCTGGATCTACGACGACTACTACCGCAGTTACCTTCTGCCGCTTGAGAAGTACGGGCTTACCATCCCCCACGACCTGGTCGAGGAAGCGTGGAAGCGCATCACCGAGAAGGGCTACGTCCACGAGGTCGCCAGGTTCTTCGCCACCGGTTGGCCAGTCAACTACTGGCGCATCGACACCATGACCGACACCGACTTCGAGTGGTTCGAACACAAGTACCCGGGCTGGTACTCCAAGTATGGCAAGTGGTGGGAGGCCTACAACCGGTTGGCGTACCCCGGCCGCAACAAGCCCATCGCCTTCGAAGAGGTCGGCTACGAGTACCCGCACCGCTGCTGGACGTGCATGGTGCCCGCCCTGATCCGCGAGGACATGGTCGTCGACAAGGTCGACGGCCAGTGGCGGACCTACTGCTCGGAGACCTGCCACTGGACCGACGCGACGGCGTTCCGGGACGAGTACGAGGGCCGGCCGACCCCGAACATGGGGCGGCTCACCGGCTTCCGGGAGTGGGAGACGCTGCATCACGGCAAGGACCTCGCCGACATCGTGAGCGACCTCGGCTACGTCAGGGACGACGGGAAGACCCTCGTGGGTCAACCGCATCTGAATCTGGATCCGCAGAAGATGTGGACGCTCGACGACGTGCGCGGCAACACGTTCAACAGCCCGAACGTGCTGCTGAATCAGATGACCGACGACGAGCGCAACGCGCACGTCGCGGCGTACCGCGCCGGCGCAACGGTCTAACGAACGCGATTTGTGGAGTGTGAGCCGCGCTCACCGCGGCTCACACTCCACAAATCCCCCGAACAGGAGCATCCATGGCGGATTCACACAAGATCAACTTCGACCCGGTCAACCTCGAAATGGAGGTCGGCGAGGACGAGAACATCCTCGACGCCGCCTTCCGGCAAGGCATCCACCTGATGCACGGCTGCCGGGAAGGCCGTTGCTCCGCCTGCAAGTCCTATGTGCTCGAGGGCGACATTCAGATGGAGAACTACTCCACCTTCGCGTGCAACGACTCCGAGGTCGACGAGGGCTACGTGCTGCTGTGTCGGTCACATGCGTTCAGCGACTGCACGATCGAACTCCTGAACTTCGACGAAGACGAACTCCTCGGCGGAATCCCGATCCAGAACGTCCGAACCCGAATCGCCGCAATACGACCCATGACGCGCGACATCGTGTCGCTGCGGCTGACACCGCTCGAGCCGGACGAATTCGACTTCAAGCCAGGCCAATATGCCGACCTGCACATCCCGGGCACCGAGGAACACCGCTCATTCTCGATGGCGACGACCCCGTCGTCCACCGACGAGGTCGAGTTCCTGATCAAGAAGTATCCCGGCGGCAAGTTCTCGGCGCTGCTGGATGGCCAGCTCCGCGCCGGTGACGAACTCTCGCTCACCGGGCCCTACGGGTCCTTCACCCTCAAGGAGGGACACGTCCTACCGGTGGTCTGCATCGGCGGCGGCGCGGGAATGGCTCCCATCCTGTCGCTGCTACGCCACATGAACCAGATCGAGAACACCCGCCCGGTGCGGTTCTACTACGGTGCCCGCACGGCGGCCGACCTGTTCTATCTCGACGAAATCCGGCAACTTGGCAAGGGTTTGGTCGACTTCCAGTTCGTGGCCTGCCTGTCCGAATCGGCCGACGGTGAGGTACCCGACTCGGTCACCGTCGAAGAAGGCATGGTCACCGACGTCGTGTCACGCCACGAGGCCACCATCGCCAAGACCGAGGTGTACCTGTGCGGACCGCCGCCGATGGTCGACGCCGCACTGGTCTTCCTCGACGGGAGTTCAGTGCCCAAGGACCAGATCTTCTACGACAGCTTCACCAGCCCACTGTTCGACTAGTAACAGCCCGCCCGCCCGAAAGGAATCACGATGTCTGCCCCGGAAAAGCCCAAGGAACGCAGTTTTCCGAAGATCGAGTTCACCGACTCCGAAGCCGGTGCCCGCGACTTCCCGAGCTCCAAGAGTCGCAGCTACTCGTACTTCAAGCCGGCCAAGCTGCGCGCGACGATGTACGAGGACGTCACGGTCGACGTCCAACCCGATCCGGAGCGGCACCTGACCCAGGGGTGGATCTACGGCTTCGGTGACGGGCCTGGTGGATATCCGCAGGACTGGACGGCGGCGAAATCGTCCAACTGGCATGCCTTCCTGGACCCGAACGAGGAGTGGAACCAGACCATCTACCGGAACAACTCCGCGGTGGTTCGCCAAGTGGAGTTGTGCCTGAAGAACGCCAAGCGAGCCCGCGTCTACGACGGTTGGAACTCGGCCTGGCTGACCTTCATCGAACGCAACGTCGGCGCCTGGATGCATGCCGAGAACGGTTTGGCGCTGCACGTGTTCACGTCCATCCAGCGTTCCGGGCCCACCAACATGATCAACACCGCGGTGGCGGTGAACGCCGCGCACAAGATGCGCTTCGCCCAAGATCTCGCGCTGTTCAACCTCGACCTCGCCGAGGCCACGGATGCCTTCGACGGTGGCGCGCACCGCAACGCGTGGCAGGACGCCCAGGAGTGGCAGCCCACCCGCCAGGTCGTCGAACAGCTGACGGCCGTCGGGGATTGGTGCCAGCTGTTGTTCGCCACCAACATCGTGTTCGAGCAACTCGTGGGCTCACTGTTCCGCAGTGAACTCGTCATGCAGATCGCTGCCCGCAACGGCGACTACATCACGCCGACGATCGTCGGAACCGGAGAACACGACTACGACCGGGACCTCAACTACACCCGGAACCTGTTCCGGCTGTTGGCCCGCGATCCCGAGTACGGCGCCACGAACAAAACACTCTTCGGCGAGTGGCTGGGAACCTGGGTGCCGCGCTGCCTCGATGCCGCCCGCGCTCTGCAGCCGATCTGGTCGACGCCCGCCGACAAGGCGGTCACGTTCGCGTCCAGCCTGGACGCCGCCGTCGCGAAGTTCGCCGCCCTACTCGAAGAAATCGAGCTCGACATCCCCGAGGAGTTGACCAAATGAGCATGCAGTTCGGATCAGCCACCGAGTTCTCCAACATGTGCGGCGTGACATTGATGAACACGCCCATCGGACGGGTCGTGGCAGAGGTGATGGGCGCCAAGGACGGTGTCGAGCTCACCGAGTATCCGTCGATGATTCGCGTCGACGGTGTGCGCCTGCTCGACTTCGACTACGACGAACTCTCCGAAGCGCTCGGACAGGACTTCGACGGTTCCATCTTCGAGGAGATCAGCTCGACGCACTACGGACGCATGGTGCATCTCGACGACAAGACCATCCTGTTCGCCAGCCCCGAGGACGCCGCCGAATACATCGGTTTCGACCTCACCGTCCAGTGATCGCCTAACCAAATACACACCTAGCCAAGGGATTCACGATGTATCAGAAAGACGGACAAAAGTACTTCATCGTCGACGGTCACGTCCACCTGTGGGACGGCCGCGCCACCAACCACAAGAACGAGCACGGCAGGCAGTTCATCGACTGCTTCTACGACTATCACAAGAATCTCAGTCCCGAAGAGGCGTTGTGGGACTACGACACATATACCTACTACGGCGGTGACCGGTTGATGAAGGACCTGTTCGTCGACGGCTACGTCGATCACGCCATCTTCCAGGCCACGCTGTTGAGCGACTTCTACGTCACCGGTTTCGGACAAACCGAGGAGGCGTTCGGCCTCACCCAACGCCACCCCGACAAGCTGACCTACAACCACGCCTATGACCCGCGGTACGGCGAAGCGGGTTTGGAGCAGTTGCGCCGCGACGCCGAGCGGATGAACCTGCAGGGCGTCAAGCTCTACACCGCGGAATGGCACGGCGATTCGCGGGGGTACAAGCTCGACGAGGCGTGGTCGCGGCGATACCTCGAAGAGTGCATCACGCTGGGCATCAAGAACATTCACGTGCACAAGGGGCCGACGATCCGCCCGCTGGACCGAGACGCCTTCGACGTCGCCGACGTGGATAAGGTGGCCACCGACTACCTGGAGTTGAACTTCGTCGTCGAGCACGTCGGTCTCCCCCGGCTCGAAGACTTCTGCTGGATCGCCACCCAGGAGTCGAACGTCTACGGCGGGCTCGCGGTGGCCATCCCCTTCATCCACACGCGCCCTCGCTACTTCGCGCAGATCATCGGCGAACTGCTGTACTGGATCGGCGAGGACAAGATCCTCTTCTCCAGTGACTACGCGCTGTGGACACCGAAGTGGCTCATCGAGAAGTTCGTCGACTTCCAGATCCCGGAGGACATGCTCGGCGAGTACGCGCAGATCACCGTCGAACAGAAGCGGAAGATCCTGGGACTCAACGCCGCCGCACTGTACGACATCGACGTCCCAGCCGAATTGCGCCTCGCGGAGCCGGCCGGGCAAGGCGGCGTCGAGGTGGCGGCCGGCGCCAAGGAGAGCGTGTCGCTATGACCGCCGCGCTGCTCTCGGTCGAGGCCGAGATTCTGCAGGCACTGGCCACGGTCACCGATCCTGAACTCGACGAACCCATCACCGAGCTGGGATTCGTTCGATCCGTACACATCGACGATCGTGGTGTGACCATACATTTGCGGTTGCCGACGGCGTTCTGCTCACCGAACTTCGCCTACCTGATGGCGTCGGATGCGCTGGACGCGGTGCGCGACGTGGATCACGCGGGCGACGTGCGGGTCCTGCTCGACGATCATCACGACAGCGACAAGATCAACACCGGGCTCGCGGCGGATGCCGGCTATCTCGGCACGTTCGGCGACGAAGCGCAGGAAAGTCTCGCCGAGTTGCGGAACGTGTTCTGGCGCAAGGCTCACTCCGCGGCGATGGAGCGGGCCATCGGATCGCTGATGCGCCAGACGCCGATGGACGTCGACCACGTTCAGCGTCTGACCCTGCGGGAGCTGCCCGAAGGACGATCGAAGGCGGCCCTGCTGCGGCGCAGGTTCGCCATCGGGTTGAGCAATTGTCCGAACAGCCGCGTCCTGGTCGACGACGACGGCAAACCCATTCCCGTCGAACGTGTCCCGCTGCGGCTGCGGTTCGCCAAGTCCGTACGGATCTCGATGGAAGGCAATGCGCACTTCTGCCGTGGGCTGCTGGCCACCCGCTACGCCGACGGCGACACCGTCGGCGCCCCCATCGTGACGAACACCAGAACCAAGAGGAGCATCCCGTGAAAGCCGTACAGGTCGTCGGATACCACACCAAACTGCAATTGACCGACGTTCCGGAGCCAACCGTCGAGGGCCCGTTCGACGTCATCGTCCGAATCGGCGGTGCCGGTGTGTGCCGCACCGACATTCACATTCTCGAAGGTCAGTGGGAAGCCAAGAGTGGCGTGCAGTTGCCCTACACCATCGGTCACGAGAACGCCGGCTGGGTGCACGCCGTCGGCGACGCCGTGACCAACGTCGCGGTCGGCGACAAGGTGATCCTGCATCCGCTGATCACCTGCGGATTGTGCCGGGCATGCCGTTTCGGTGACGACGTGCACTGCGAGAACAATGCCTTCCCCGGCATCGACACCAACGGCGGCTACGCGGAGTATCTGCGGACCACGGCACGAAGCGTCGTTCGGATCGACGATTCACTCGAGCCCGCCGACGTCGCCGCACTCGCCGACGCGGGGCTGACCGCGTATCACGCGGCCGCCAAGGTCGCCGCCGCGACGCACCCAGGGGACGTATGCGTCGTCATCGGCGCTGGCGGCTTGGGACACATCGGAATTCAGGTACTCAAGGCGATATCGGGGGTGACGGTGGTGGTCGTCGACCGCAATCCCGATGCCGTCGCCCTGGCGGTGAACGTCGGCGCCGATCGCGGCATCGTGGCCGACGGCAGCCACGTCCAGCAGATCCTCGACCTCACCGGAGGTCACGGCGCCGAGGCGGTCCTCGACTTCGTCGGTGAGGGCGGCGCGACGCGAGAAGGCATCGCCATGCTTCGACGAGCAGGCAGCTACTACGTGGTCGGGTACGGCGAAAACATCGACGTGCCAACGATCGACGTGATCTCGACGGAGATCAACTTCATCGGCAACCTCGTCGGCTCCTACAACGACCTGCAGGAACTGATGGTTCTCGCCGCGCAGGGCAAGGTCACCTTGCACACCACCAAATACCCGCTCGACGAGTTCCAGCAGGCACTCGACGACCTCGACGCCGGCCGGGTACGCGGACGCGCCATTCTCGTTCCCTGAGCCACGCCACCACCGAATCCACACGAAAGGACCACGACCATGGCCAAAGAGCTGCGGTTCAATTCCGATGCACGTGCCCGCCTCGAACACGGTGTCAATGCGCTCGCCGACGCCGTCAAGGTGACGTTGGGGCCGAAGGGACGCAACGCCATTCTCGAGAAGTTGACCGGTCCCCCGACGATCACCAACGACGGCGTCACGATTGCCAGGGAGATTCAGCTGCGGGATCCGTTCGCGAACATGGGCGCCCAATTGGTCAAGGAAGTGGCGATGAAGACCAACGGGGTAGTCGGCGACGGCACCACCACCGCGACGGTCCTCGCCCAGGCGATGGTCCGCGAGGGTCTTCGTGCCGTGGATGCCGGCGCGAACCCGATGCGGGTGCGACGCGGCATCGAACGCACCATTCCGGTCGTCGTCGAATCGCTGCGCGACCACAGTGTCGAAATCAGCGACAGCAGTGACCTGCGCCGAATCGCGGCCCTGGCCGCCAGCGATGACGAGTCAATCGGCGACGTCATCGCACGCGCGGTCGAGCACGTCGGCAAGTCGGGTGTCGTGACCACCGAGGAGAGCGACACCCTCGGAATGGCGGTCGACGTGGTCGACGGCATCGAGTTCGACCACGGCTACATCTCGGGGTACATGGTCACCGATCCCGAACGCATGGAGGCCGTACTGAACAATCCGCTGATCCTGTTGACCAACAAGAAGATCAGCCAGGTTCAAGAGATCATGCCCACCATCGAGGTGGCCAAGCGGGCCGACCGTCCCCTCGTGGTCGTGGCCGAGGACGTCGACGGTCCGGCGCTGCAGTTGCTGGTCGGTGGCAACATGCACAAGACCATGCAGTCGGTGGTGGTGCGTGCACCCGGCTTCGGCCATCGCCGGGTCGCCGAACTGGAGGATCTGGCGGTGGCGCTGGGCGGGCACGTCATCGCGAAGGACACCGGCGTGGAACTGACAGAGATCACCCGGGATCATCTCGGCTCTTGCGACCGTCTCACCGCCACGGAGAACGACACCACCATCGTCGGACCGCACGGTCAGCTGAATCTCATCGAGGCGCGGGTTTCGCAACTGGAAGCGCAACGCGAAAGAGCCAAGCTCGACGCCGACCAGGACAGCCTCGACCTGCGCATTGCCCGGCTCACCGGTCGCGTCGCGGTGATCCGCGTCGGCGGCGCGACGAGTGTGGAACTCAAGGAGCGCATGCTGCGCGTCGAAGACGCCCTCGCCGCAACCAGGGCCGCACTCGAAGCGGGCATCGTGTCCGGAGGTGGAACCGCGCTGGCGCAGGCGCACCGGGCGCTCGACGCGTTGGAACTCGTCGGTGACGAGGCGATCGGCCGTGATGTGGTTCGGCGAGCTCTCGCCGAGCCGCTGCGCTGGATCGCGATCAACGCCGGATTCGAAGGCTCCGACGTGGTGGACGTCGTGGCAGATCTACCCCTCGGTCACGGATTCAACGCCCTCACAGGGGAATACGGCGACATGTTCGACGAGGGCATCATCGATCCGTTCAAGGTGACCCGGGCCGCGCTGGAGAGCGCCGCATCCATCGCGGCCCTGCTCATCACCACCGAGACCGCCGTCGTTGAGGAGATCTTCGGACAGCCCGGCGCCATCATGGCACCCGGTTTCGGCGATCTCGCCGAAGGCATGATCCGCCCGTCGAACATCTACTGATCCACCGGCGCAATCGGATTGGAGCAATCGTGAAATTCATCGTGGTCAAGTTCCAGGTCGACGAATCGAGCCGTAATCGCTGGCCGGCGCTGACGCGCGCGTTCACCGACGCGACCCGCGCCGAGCCGGGCAATCTCTGGTTCGAATGGTCGCAAGGCCTCGATGATCCCAACGAGTACGTACTCGTCGAGGCGTTCCGGGACGCCGAAGCCGGCTCGGCCCACGTCGGCTCCGAGCACTTCCGCGAGGGTCTGGCGGCCATGCGGACCGCTCTGATGCGTACCCCGAAGATCATCCACACGGAGATCGAGGGTGCGGACTGGTCCCCGATGGGCGAACTCGAGATCGCCCACTCATAGCGATGCGTCAGGGGTGAGCGTCCGGCCCCAACGCGACGATGCGCTCGGCGCGGCGCAGTACCGGGGCATCGACCATCAGGCCGTCGTATTGGAAGACGCCGCGTGCATCGCGGGCTGCGTCGAGCACGTGTCGCGCCCATTGCAGCTGGTCGTCGGTGGGTGCGTAGGCGGCCCGGATGACCGCGACCTGGGTGGGATGGATGGCGACCTTGGCGTCGAACCCGACGGCCACGGCGTCGTCGGATTCGGCGCGCAGGCCGTCGAGGTCCTTGATGTCGAGGTACACCGAGTCCAGGGCCATCCGGCCGTACGCCTTGGCGGCGAGCAGCGTCTGCGACCGCACGTGCTTGGCCACGTCGCGGTAGCTCCCGTCCGGCCAGCGGTTGGCGGTTCCGCCAAGCACGGCGAACAGGTCCTCGGCGCCCCACATGACGGCGAAGGCGTTGTCGACCCGGACCAACTCGGTCAGCAGGAGCGCAGCCAACGGCGTCTCGATCAGCGCGACGACGTCGAGCGGGGCCAGGGAGGCTACCTGCTCGGCCGACTCGGTCTTGGCCAGCATCACGGTGGTGTACTCGGTGGCCGCCAGCGCCTTCAGGTCGAGTTCGTGGTCGGGTGTGGTGACCGGGTTGATGCGCACCACGGTGCGACGCGGGTCCAGCGGCGTCTCGATCAGCGCAGCGCGCGCGGCCTCCCGGTCCTTCGCCGCGACCCCGTCCTCCAGATCGAGGATCACCACGTCGGCTGCGGCCGCTGCCTTCTCGAAGCGCTCCGGTCGGTCGGCCGGGCAGAACAGCCAGCCGGGCCCGGTCTGGTCGAGCGCCATCAAGACTCCTCGGTGTCGGTGGGACGCTTGCGCAGCATGGTCTTTCGCGACGCGGTCGCGACCACATCGCCGTGCTGGTTGCGACCCACGTGCGAGAACGTGACGATACCCTCCCCCGGCCGACTCTTGGACTCGCGCTTCTCGAGTACCTCGCTCTCGGCGTACAGGGTGTCGCCGTGGAACAGCGGCTTGGGGAACGCCACCTCGCCGAAGCCGAGATTGCCGACGATGGTGCCCTGTGTCAGTTGTGCCACCGACAGACCGACCAGCGTCGACAGCGTGAACATCGAGTTGACCAGGCGCTGGCGGAACGGCTCCTGCGTCTCGGCGAACGCCGCGTCCAGGTGCAGGGCCTGGGTGTTCATCGTCAGCGTGGTGAACAGCACGTTGTCCGCCTCGGTGATGGTGCGCCCGGGCCGGTGCTGGTAGATGACCCCAGGCTCGAACTCCTCGAACCACAAACCGCGCTGGACGATCACACGCTTCTCGGTCACAAGCCGGCTTCCCGCGCGATCAGCATGAGCTGCACTTCCGTTGTGCCCTCGCCGATTTCGAGGATCTTACTGTCGCGGTAGTGACGGGCCACCGGGTACTCGTTCATGAACCCGTAGCCGCCGAAGACCTGGGTGGCGTCGCGCGCGTTGTCCATCGCGGCCTCGCTGGCAACCAGCTTGGCGATCGCGGCGGCCTTCTTGAACGGCTTGCCTGCGAGCATGAGCGCCGCGGCGTCGTAGTAGGCGGTGCGGGCGGTGTGCGCGCGGGCCTCCATCCTGGCGATCTTGAACGAGATAGCCTGGTACGTACCGATCGCCGAGCCGAACGCCTCGCGCTCCTTGGCGTACTTGACGCATTCGTCGACGCAGCCCTGCGCCGCACCGACCGACAGGGCGGCGATGGCGATGCGGCCCTCGTCGAGGATCCGCAGGAAGCCCGCGTACCCGCGGCCACGCTCGCCCAGCAGGTTCTCCTGCGGCACCCGCACGTCGTCGAAGCTCAGCGGATGCGTGTCCGAGGCGTTCCAGCCGACCTTGTTGTACGCCGGCTCCGCGGTGAAGCCCTCGGTGGGCACCGGCACCAGGATCGACGAGATCTCCTTCTTGCCACCGGATTCCCCGGTGACCGCAGTGACCGTGACGAGCTTCGTGATGTCGGTGCCGGAGTTGGTGATGAACTGCTTGGAGCCGTTGATCACCCAGTGTCCGTCGTCCAGCTTGGCGGTGGTCTTGGTGGCGCCCGCATCGGTGCCGCCGCCCGCCTCGGTGAGGCCGAAGGCGCCCAGCGCCTTGCCACTGGCCAGGAGCGGCAGCCACTCCGCCTTCTGCTCCTCGTTGCCGAACCGGTACACCGGCATCGCGCCCAGCGACACACCGGCCTCCAGCGTGATGGCCACGCTCTGGTCGACCTTGCCCAGCTCCTCCAGTGCCAGGCACAGCGCGAAGTAGTCGCCGCCCATGCCGCCGTACTCCTCGGGGAACGGCAGACCGAACAGTCCCATGTCGGCCATGCCCGAGACGACCTCGTACGGGAACGAGTGCTCCTCGTCGTGCTTGGCGGCGACCGGCGCGACGACGCTCTGGGCGAAGTCGCGCACCGTCTTGGCCAACTGCTCGTAGTGGTCGGGCAAGGTGCCCGTGGAAAGAAAGTCGCTCATGACTGGGTCTCCTCCGTTGCTGCGGTGATGCGGGCCAGCGCCTGCCCCACCTTGACCTGGTCGCCGACGGCGACGAGTAGTTCGACGGCGCCGTCGACGGGCGCCTTGAGCTGATGTTCCATCTTCATCGCCTCGATGGTGACGACGACGGTGCCGACCGTCACCGCCGACCCGTTCTCCGTGCCGATCGCTACTACCGAACCCGGCATTGGGCTGACGAGTTCGGCATCGCCGCTGTGCGCGTCGTCGGCGCGGACCGGTGGCTCCCGGACCTCCTCGACCACCGTGGTGCGTCCCGCCCCGGACATCCAGATCCGGCCGTCGGACGCCGCGACCACATAGTCGGTGCGTAGTCCGTCGAGGGTGACGGTGAGCCGGTCGCCATCGAGAGTGGCTCGCAGCGTGCGGTTTTCGCCGTCCTCGATGCGCGCGGTGGCGTTGGCCGGCGTGCCCGTCAGGTGGACGTGGTCGGTGCGCTCCCCGGCGCGCAGCCGCGCCGTGACGGGTGCGCGCTCCCCCATCCGCCAGCCGGAGGGGACGTCCCAGAGGTCGCGCGCGGCGAGCGGCCAGCGTGACAGCCAGTGGTGAGCGGCGGCCGCGATGAGCTCGTCGTCGCCGGCGTCGGTGCCGAGATAGTCGGGGGTTCGGCGGTCCAGCAGCCCGGTGTCGAGCCGGCCTGCGGCGACGTCCGGGTCCGTCAGCAGGAACCGCAGGAAGTCGACGTTGGTGGTGACGCCCAGTACCGCGGTGTCGGCGAGCGCCCGATCCAGCGCCCGTAGCGCGGCGGGCCGGTCGCCGGCGTGGGCGATGACCTTGGCGAGCATTGGGTCGTAGTCGCTGCCGACGACCGTGCCTGCGAGGATTCCGGAATCCACCCGGACGCCCGGTCCGGACGGCTCAACGACGGCGAGGACGTCGCCGCCGGTCGGCAGGAAGCCGTGGGCGGGGTCCTCGGCGTAGACGCGCGCCTCGATGGCGTGCCCGGTCATCACGACGTCATCCTGGGCGAGGGGCAACTTGTCGCCTGCCGCGATGCGGATCTGTTGTTCGACGAGGTCGACGCCGGTGACCATCTCCGTGACCGGGTGCTCCACCTGCAGCCGCGTGTTCATCTCCATGAAGAAGAACTCGTCGGGCCGGTCGGCGGAGACGATGAACTCGACGGTCCCTGCGCCCGTGTAGTCCACGCTGCGGGCGGTGTCGCACGCCGCGGTCCCGATGCGCGCGCGGGTTTCAGGATCCAGCAGCGGCGACGGCGCCTCCTCGATCACCTTCTGGTGGCGGCGTTGCAGGCTGCATTCGCGCTCACCGAGATGCACGACGTTGCCGTAACCGTCGGCGAGTACCTGGACCTCGATGTGCCTGGGGTTCAACACGAACCGCTCCAAGAACAACGTGTCGTCGCCGAACGCCGCGGCAGCCTCACGACGCGCGCTGACGAGCGCGGCCGGCAGGTCGGCGGCGCGGTGCACCACCCGCATGCCCTTGCCGCCACCGCCGGCCGACGGCTTCACCAGCACGGGATAGCCGACGTCGCCGGCACCGCCGATCAGATCGTCGTCGGTGAGGCCGGGCCGTGAGATGCCCGGCACCACCGGCACGCCGAACGCCGAGACGGCGGCCTTGGCGGCGATCTTGTCACCCATGGTGCGGATGGCGCCCACGGGTGGGCCGATGAAGGCGATGCCCGCGGACTGCAGTGCCGCGGCGAATTCGGCGTTCTCCGAGAGGAATCCGTAGCCAGGGTGCACGGCTTGCGCGCCCGTCCGGCGCGCGGCGGCGATGACGGCGTCGACGTCGAGATAGCTTTGCCGTGCCGGGGCCGGGCCGATGCGAACCGCGACGTCGGCCTCGGCGACGTGGCGGGCACCGGCGTCGGCGTCGCTGAACACCGCAACCGAGCGAATTCCCATGGCGCGCAACGTCCGGATGACGCGTACGGCGATTTCGCCGCGGTTGGCGACGAGGACGGTGTCAAAGGTCTGGGAGGTCATCTCGTCACATCCTGAAGACGCCGTAGGACACGGGCTCCAGCGGAGCCTGTGCAACGACCGAAAGTGCCAGGCCGACCACCGTTCTGGTGTCGGCGGGATCGATGACGCCGTCGTCCCACAGCCGTGCCGTGGAGTAGTACGGGTTGCCCTGGTGCTCGTATTGCTCGCGGATGGGCGCCTTGAACGCCTCTTCCTCCTCGGCGGTCATGTCGCCACGGACGGTTGCCAGCACGGAGGCGGCCTGCTCGCCGCCCATCACCGAGATCCTGGCGTTGGGCCACATCCACAGGAAGCGCGGCGAATACGCCCGCCCGCACATCGAGTAATTGCCTGCGCCGTACGAGCCACCGATCACCACCGTCAGCTTCGGTACGCGCGCGCATGCGACGGCGGTGACCATCTTGGCGCCATGCTTGGCGATGCCGCCTGCCTCGTAATCGCGGCCCACCATGAATCCCGCGATGTTCTGCAGGAACAGCAGCGGTGTCTGACGCTTGTCGCACAATTCGATGAAATGCGCTCCCTTGACGGCGGATTCGCCGAACAGCACGCCGTTGTTGGCGATGATGCCGACGGGGTGACCGTGGATGCGGGCGAACCCGGTGACCAGCGTCGAGCCGTACTCCGCCTTGAACTCGGCGAACTCGCCACCATCGACGATGCGGTTGATCACCTCGTGCACGTCGTAGGACACCCGGGAGTCGATGGGAACCACGTCGTACAACTCGCTCTGGTCGGCGATCGGCTCGACCGTCGGCGTGACGTCCCACGGCGTGGCGGTGCGCGGGCCGAGCGTGCTCACGATCCGCCGCACGATGCGCAGGGCGTCGCGGTCGTCGTGCGCAAGGTGATCGGTGACGCCGGAGACCTTGGAATGTAGGTCGCCACCGCCGAGGTCCTCGGCGGTGACCACCTCGCCGGTCGCGGCCTTCACCAGCGGCGGTCCGCCGAGGAAGATGGTGCCCTGGTTGCGCACGATGACGGCCTCGTCACTCATCGCGGGCACGTATGCGCCACCGGCGGTGCAGGATCCGAGCACGGCGGCGATCTGTGGGATGCCGTCGGCGCTGAGGTTGGCCTGATTGAAGAAGATCCGGCCGAAGTGCTCACGGTCGGGAAAAACCTCGTCCTGACGCGGCAGGAATGCGCCACCGGAGTCCACGAGGTAGACGCACGGCAGCCGGTTCTGGCCTGCAATCTCTTGTGCGCGTAGATGTTTCTTGACGGTGATCGGGTAGTAGGTGCCGCCCTTGACCGTCGCGTCATTGGCCACGATCATGCACTCGCGACCCGACACCCTTCCGATGCCGGCGATGAGGCCGGCGCCGGGGCATTCGTCGTCGTACATGCCGTCGGCGGCAAGCGGCGCCAACTCCAGAAATGCGCTTCCCGGATCGAGAAGGCCGTCGACCCGGTCGCGCGGGAGCAACTTGCCCCGGCTGACGTGGCGCTCCCTGGCGCGGGCCGACCCTCCGAGCGCGGCGGTGGACAGCTTGGAGCGCAACTCGGCCACCAAGGTGAGGTGCTGCTCGCGATGCGATACCCGCGTAGACAAATGCCGTACCCGTTCAGTTGAGTTAATGACGACTAACTGATGGTATGTTAGTGACGATTAACCGAAATGTCTACCAGCTGGCGGGAGGCGCCCATGGCGACGTCGACCACGCCCACGACGCGGCGCAGCAAGGCGAAGTCGGACCGGCGCTCCCAACTGATCGCCGCCGCGGAACGACTGGTGGCCGAACGCGGATTCCTCGCCGTACGGCTGGAGGACATCGGCGCCGCGGCAGGGGTGAGCGGGCCGGCGATCTACCGCCACTTCCCCAACAAGGAAGCCCTTCTGGTGGAACTGCTGGTGGGCATCAGCGCCCGGCTGCTCGCCGGTGCAAAAGGCGTGGTCGACGCCGCTCCCAGCGCTGCGGATGCCCTCGACGGGCTGATCGACTTCCACTTGGACTTCGCGCTGGGTGAATCGGATCTGATTCGGATCCAGGATCGCGACCTCGGGCATCTCCCCGCGCCGGCGAAGCGTCAGGTCCGCAAGTCGCAGCGGCAATACGTGGAGATATGGGTGCAGGTGCTGCGTGACCTCGACCCGGCACTCGGGGAAGCGGACGCCCGGTTGATGGCGCATGCCACCTTCGGGTTGTTGAACTCCACACCCCACAGCCTCAAACAGGTCACTGCTCCAGAAACGACACGGTCATCGCGCGCAGTTCTGCGTGCGATGACCGTGGCGGCTCTCGGCTCAGCCGAGCGACGTTAGTACCAGACGCGTCTTCCGCCGACCGCGTGTCCGGCCGCGCCCAGCAGCCAGAACACCGCGCCTACGACGATGGCGACCACGCCGATGTAGGTGAGAATCGGGACGCTGAAAATCAGTCCCAGGATGAGGAGTATGACTCCGATGGCGATCATCTTGACCTCCTTGTGTTGGTGATCGAGTGAGTACCCGTTGGCTACTGACTCGGCTCGGGAATGTTGCAGTTCGTGACCTTTGGGTTGACACCCGCGTAATTCAACGGACCGGCGACGACGGTTAGAGCGATCGTTCCCGCCGTAGCGCAATTGTTTTCAGACGTCTTGAAGTATTCGCGCTGGTAGGCAGCCACCACACCGATCAGCAACCAGATCAGTACGACGACTCCGATGATCCCGCCACCTCGCATGGTCAGCCTCCATCTCGTCTGGCACCTAACTGGCGCCCAGATGACTTACCCCGTGGACAATTTCCACAAACATTCGGCCAGCAACCGTGATGGCTACGTGACCGCCGCTGGTGTGAACGCACGAATGAGCCATTCACCGATGGCTTTCACCAGCGCGGCGCGGTTCTCCCGCTTCACGATGTCGTGGCCCTCGTCGTCGAACTCGAGGTATTCGACAGTGCGGTTCCGTTCTCGCAAAGCGTTCAACATCTGCCGAGACTCGGTGGGCGGAACGTTCGTGTCCTGCGCCCCGTGCACCAGTAGCAGTGGCGCGGTGAGTGCCTCGACCCGCAGCAGTGGAGACAACCGGTCGAGTAGCTCCCGGTCGCTGACGGGATGGCCATACTTCGGGTAAGCCGCGGCGGCTTCCCACGGTTCGGTGTTGCGGTAGAAGGTGCCCAGGTCGCTCATCCCGCAGATGCTGATGCCCGCGGCGAACAGTTGCGGGTGAAAGGTCAGCGCCGCCTGCGTCAGATAGCCACCGTAGGACCATCCCGAGCATGCGATGCGGTCACGGCGCACCAGCCCGCGATCGACCAGGAACTGCGCGCAGTCCGCGACGTCGTCGATGGCGCCGAATCTCAGCTCCTTGTCGTCGGCGTGGGAGAACATCCTGCCGAATCCACCGGAACCGCGGACATTTGGGGTGAGCACGGTGATACCGGCGTCGAGCAGCACGGGAAAGATCTCGCTGTACTCCGGCCGGGCCTGCCCCTCCGGACCCCCGTGCAGGTAGATCAGGGCGCCAATCGATTCGCCGCCCGACGAGCGATACAACCAGCCGGTGAAGCGCAGCCCATCGCGCGCCTGGATCGTCACGAGTTCCGGATGCCCAGTTGCGTTGCCGCCACTGGGTTTCCGGTCGATGCGCTCCCACTCGCGGGACCGGACGTCGACGAGTTCGACGGTGCGCGGCATCGACGGCCCCTGTACCGTCATCGCCACCATCGAACCGCCCGCGCTGATGCTGAGCTCGGCGGCCACCGGTCCGGGCAACGGAATGAGTTCGCTCAACGTGTTGTCGGCGTAGGCGAGGACCTGGAACTCACTGCGGCCGTGGACATTCCACAGCAATGCGACCGTCGAGAGATCGTCACTGACCGCGAATTCGTCCAACTCGTATCCGGGGCGTTCGGCGACGACGTGATACGACACTCCATCCTCGGTGGTGGTGACCTCGACGAGCCGGGCATGCTGGGCGCCGTTGTCGCTGCGGATCAGCGCCCGCACGTAGCCGCGGACGGTGTTCGTCGGATAGTCCTTCGCCGGGTGGTACAGCTTCATCACGTCGCCGTCCGTCCCGGACCGGAATCGGCGCGGATGATGGTCGTCGAGGATGACGCCTGCGTCGGTCACCGAACC
Organism: Mycobacterium sp. URHB0044; assembly: GCF_000620625.1. Classification (GTDB taxonomy): domain Bacteria; phylum Actinomycetota; class Actinomycetes; order Mycobacteriales; family Mycobacteriaceae; genus Mycobacterium. The sequence continues at coordinate 160,325 of NZ_JIAW01000007.1, forward strand.
GGGATCGGCTGGCAGCAGCGCGATTTCGGTAGACCCGCGCAACATGATGAGTTCCCGGTAGCCGCGCGGACCGACGCGGACGAGGGCCGCCCCCGCCCAGGCGTCGATGAGCCTGCCACCGGATCGGCGGTCCAACACGTTGGTGGCACCGTCGGCAGGGTTGATCAGGCAGGAACTGCCTACGCCGTCTTCGCCGGTGAGGATGGCCGCCACCTCGGTGCCGTCCCACGCGATCAGCTGTGCGGTGCCCTCCGGAACATCGGCCGGCCAGTGGTCGATGCGGCGCGCGGCGCGGTCGTCTGGATCGGTGGTGACCACCCAGATCTGTGTGCGCGTGCCTCCCTCGGGGGCGACCTCGCACGCCAGCCAGTGCCCGTCCGCCGAGTGGATGACCCGGGTGACCGGTCCCTCGACGGGAAGTTCGACGTCGCGTGACGAACTCGCCCGCCAACCGCGCAGGAAGCGCTGGACCGCGCGCGGATAGCCACCGTCGTCGACGAGATGGGCGAACGCCGTCGCATCCGGCGACAGCGATGCACCGTAGGTGGCGCGCACCTGCCGCGCCACGCCGTCAGCGTTCATGGCGCCACCGGTTCATCGCGTCAGCTCGCTCAGCATCGCGGGCGCCCCGGCAGGGAGGCGCCCGGTCTTGAAATCGACGAGGTGGAATTCCTCTTCGACGACCATGGTTCCTCGCAATTCGCAACCGAAAGTGGCGTGCAATACCTCAGTGTTCACCGAGGTGGTGCCCTTGAGTGCGGTGTTTCATGCCCGGGGCGCCATCCGACTGAACTCGTCAACGGGGCCGAGCCACCTGCGGCGCGGGTAGCCTGCAGCCATGAGGTGGGAATGACCGATTCGCCACGCCGCGACGTACCGGATCCGACGCAGCCGATGCCCTATGGCTATCCCGGGCACGCCGACCCGGCGTATGCGAACCAGGCTCCGTACGGGTCGCCCTACCAGGCGCCTCCGACGAATCCCACCCAGCAGCTTCCGCCGTACCAGGGGTACGGCTACGACCCCTACACCGGCCCGCCGCATCCCCCCGGCGGCATGCCACCGGGTCCTCCCGCGCCAAACGGTCGCGGGCCGCGTGTCTGGCTGTGGGCGCTGGCCGCGGTTGCGGTGGTGGTGGTCATCGGGTTGGTGATCGCGCTGGTGATCGTCAACAGCGCGCAGCAGGACACGGTCTTCGCGCCGCCCCCTGCACCCCTCGAGCCGAACTTCACCACGCCGTCCACCACCACGACCCGAGTACCGACCACCACGCGCAGCAGCACGGTCCCGACTCCCCCGTCGGCCACCACCACTGCTCCGACGACACCGGCCGGGACGGATACGGTCGTCTACGACGTGGACGGATCCGGCCGGGCGATCAACATCACGTACGTCGATGCCGGCGGAGTGCTGCAGACCGAGTTCAACGTCATGCTGCCGTGGAGCAAGGAAGTCCAATTGACCGCACCTGCCGATCGATCCGCGAGTGTCAGTGTCATCAACGTCGGCCGGGAGATTTCGTGCTCGATTACGTTGAATGGGGCGCAGATTCAGCAGCGCACCGGATCTGGCCTGACGGTCTGCAGCGGTTTGGGTTAGCGCGCGGCCCGGCGTGAGCGCACCGCGACGATCGCGGCAAGCCCGGCCCCCAACACGACGCACAGTCCGCCCAAGCCGGCGCGGTTGGTGCCGAACAGGTCGATGAAGGTGAAGAACATCCACGGCGCCAGAAACGAGACCGCGCGTCCCGTGGTGGTGTACAGCCCGAAGGCCACACCTTCCTTGCCCTCCGCCGAGATCCGCAGCATCATCGTCCGCGCCGACGACTGCGTCGGCCCGACGAACAGGCACAGCAGTAGCCCGCAGATCCAGAACGCCAGCGCGCCAGACAAACTCAGCAGCACCAAGCCGACGACGATCATGGCGCTCAGCGAGAACACAATGACGTTCTTGGAGCCGACCCGGTCGTCGAGCAGGCCGCCAACCACCGCCCCAACGGCGGCGACGACGCATGCGCACACCCCGAAGAGCAGCACGTCGGCCTGCGACACCCCGTACACGGTGACGCCCAGTACCGCACCGAACGCGAACACCCCCGACAGCCCGTCCCTGAACACCGCACTGGCCATCAGGTAGTAGACGACGTTGCGGTCGCGGTGCCATTCGGATTTCACCTCGCCCCACAGCGAGCGATAGGCGCCGAGGAATCCGATGGTGGGCCCTTGGTTCTCGGGGGCGGGTGGGCGTGCGGTGACGAGCAGCGGCACCGCGAACAGGGCGAACCACGCCGCGGTGAGCAACACCGCCGCGCGCACGTGCTGGCCGTCGGCCGCGGTGAGGCCCAGCAGCCCGCGCGTGTCCCCGTCACCCTGAATGAAGCCGAGATAGACGATCAACAGTAAGCCGACGCTGCCGAAATATCCTGCTGCGGAACCGAATCCGGAGATGCGGCCCGACGTCGCCGGCGTCGTCAGCTGCCGCAGCATCGCGTTGTAGGGCACCGTCGCCAAGTCGCTGCAGGCGGCCGTGCAGGCCAGCAGGATCAGGCCGGGCCACAGGTAGTGGTAGTCGGCCCGGATCAGGCTCATCGCCGACGTCAGCGCGACGACCACACCGGTGAGGACGGTCAGCACCGTGCGGCGGCGGTGTGGCGCGTCGACCCAGATTCCTGTGGCAGGCGCCAGCAGTGCGACGCACAGGCCCGCGATCGTGAGCACCCGGCCGAGCCAGCTCGCGGGCGTGGTGTCGCCCGGCAGACCGGCACCGACCTGCTGGGTGAGGTAGACCGAGAAGACGAACGTGATGACGATGGCGTTGACGCCGGTGGCCCCGCAGTCCCACAACGCCCACGCCACGACCCGCGATCGGCCCGCGGTCGGGGAATCCACCACGGGGCTGCTCATGGCTGCACTCTATTGGTCCTTACGATTGGCCCCATGCCAGTACCCGCTCCCCACCCCGACGCGCGCGCAGTGGTCACCGGCGCCTCGCAGAACATCGGCGAAGCGTTGGCCGTCGAGCTCGCGGCCCGCGGCCACCATCTGATCCTCACGGCCCGCCGCGAGGAGGTACTGACCAAGCTGGCCGCCAAGCTGACCGAGCGCTTCGGCGTCATCGTCGAGGTGCGGCCGGTGGATCTCGCCGATCCGACTGCCCGCACCGCGCTGGCCGACGAACTGGCGGAGCGCAACGTCTCCATCCTCTGCGCGAACGCCGGCACCGCGACGTTCGGCCCCGTGGCAAACCTCGCCGTTGCCGACGAGAAGGCGCAGGTGCAGTTGAACGTGCTGGGCGTGCACGACCTCGTCCTCGCCGTGCTGCCGGGAATGGTGGCGCGCCGGGCGGGTGGCATCCTGATCTCCGGATCCGCCGCGGGTAACTCCCCGATCCCCAACAACGCCACCTACGCCGCGACGAAGGCGTTCGTGAACACGTTCAGCGAGTCGCTGCGTGGTGAGCTGAAGAGTCAGGGCGTCCACGTCACCGTGCTGGCGCCCGGCCCGGTGCGCGAGACGCTGCCCGACGCGCACGAGCAGTCGCTCGTCGAGAAGCTGATCCCGGACTTCCTGTGGATCTCAACGGAGTACACCGCGAAGATCTCCCTCGACGGGTTGGAGCGCAACAAGATGCGCGTCGTGCCCGGCGTGACGTCCAAGGCGATGTCGGTGGCCAGCGGCTATGCGCCGCGCGCGATCGTCTCCCCGATCGTGGGCGCCGTCTACAAGAAACTCGGCGGCGAGTAGCTCACCCGGTCCCCCTCCGCGCCACACCCCTCCCTCCGCGCCGACACTGCTGGGAGATCGTCGATTCGGCGAAAATTGCGATCTGACAGCAGTTTCGACGCGGTGGGAGTGGGTCGGTGGTGGGAGTGGGTCAGCGGTGGGAGTGGATCAGCGGCGGGTGCGGCGCCGACCCGTGCCGAAGATGCTGCGGGTGATTTCGCGGCCCGCGACCGTCGCTGCCGACCGCAGGAAACTCTTGAACGCCGAGCTCTGCAGCACCTCGGTGACGACGCCGGGACCCTCGACCGCGTCGGGCATCTTCACCCGGCCGTCGACGGTGGCTCCCCCGGTGGCGACCGGCGGCGGCAGCGTGTCGTCCGCCGCGGGTGCGGGCGCCACCTTGGCGTTGAGCCGCTCGTAGGCGGAGTCGCGGTCGATGGTCTGGCCGTATTCGGCCTGCAGTGGAGATGCCTTGGCCGCCGCGGCGATCGCCTCCGGGCCGATGGTGTCCATCAGCGAGCGCGGTGCGCGCATCCGCGTCCACGCCACCGGTGTCGGGGCGCCCTTCTCGGAGAGCACCGTGACGATCGCCTCGCCGATGCCGAGGCTCGTCAACGCCTTCTCCAGGTCGTACACGTCGGTCTTGGGGTAGGTGCGCACCGTCTTGTTCAACGCCTTCTGGTCGTCGGGCGTGAACGCGCGCAACGCGTGCTGAATCCGTGCACCCAACTGCGACAGCACGTCGTTGGGGATGTCGGTCGGCAACTGGGTGCAGAAGAACACCCCGACTCCCTTGGAGCGGATCAGCTTGACGGTCTGCTCCACCTGCTCGAGGAACGCCTTCGACGCATCGTTGAAGAGCAGATGCGCCTCGTCGAAGAAGAACACCAGCTTGGGCTTGTCGACGTCGCCGACCTCCGGCAGCGTGGTGAACAGGTCGGCGAGCACCCACATCAGGAACGTCGAGAACATCACCGGTCGGGCGGCCTGCGCGCCCAATTCCAGCAGCGTGATGACGCCGCGGCCCTGCGCGTCGAGCCGCATTAGGTCCTTCGGCTCGAGTTCTGGTTCGCCGAAGAACGTGTCGGCGCCCTCCGCCTCGAGGTTGACCAGTGCCCGCAGGATGACGCCCGCGGTGGCCGGCGACACCGCACCGAGCGCCTTGAGTTCCGGCTTGCCCTCCTCGCTGGTGAGGAACTGGATGACGGCGCGCAGATCCTTCAAATCGAGTAGCGACAGGCCCTTCTGATCCGCCCAGTGGAAGATCAGCCCCAACGTCGATTCCTGAGTAGCGTTGAGCCCCAACACCTTCGACAGCAAGATGGGCCCGAAGCTGGTGATGGTGGCGCGGACTGGAACGCCGATGCCCGACGTGCCAAGCGACAGGAACTCGACGGGGAACGCGGTTGGCGTCCAGTCGTCGCCGGTGTCGGTGGCCCGCTGCGTGGTCTTGTCTCCCGCCACGCCCGGCCGCGACAGCCCGGACAGGTCACCCTTGACGTCGGCCATCAACACCGGCACCCCGGCGGCCGAGAGCTGCTCGGCGAGCACCTGAAGCGACTTCGTCTTGCCCGTGCCGGTGGCACCGGCCACCAGACCGTGCCGATTGACCGTCGCGAGCGGAATCCGGACCTGTGCGGTGGGATCGGCGACGCCGTCGACGACGACGGTGCCGAGCACCAAGGCCTGCCCTTCAACGGCGTAACCAGCGGCGATCTGCTGCGCGGGGCTGGCTGTCGATTCGGTGGTCATGCGCCAGAGACTACTTGCCACACCCCCGCCGTCGGTGGGTATGCGGACGCGCCCGTCGGCACTACGAATACTGTCTAACGCTGTGCGTGACGAACTGGTATGGATCGACTGCGAGATGACCGGACTAGACCTGGGGTCCGATCGGCTCATCGAGATCGCGGCCCTGGTCACCGATGCTGAGTTGAACGTCCTTGGCGAGGGCATCGACGTGGTGATCCACGCCGACGACGCGGCTTTGGACGGCATGCTGCAGGTGGTGGCGCAGATGCACTCCAAGTCGGGCCTCACCGAGGAGGTGCGTGCGTCGGCCGTCGACCTCGCCGAAGCCGAGAAGTTGGTGCTCGACTACATCCGCACGCACGTCAAACAGCCCAACACGGCGCCGCTGGCGGGCAATTCGATCGCGACCGACCGCGGGTTCATCGCCCGCGACATGCCGACCCTGGACTCCTACCTGCACTACCGGATGATCGACGTGAGCTCGATCAAGGAACTGTGCAGGCGCTGGTATCCGCGGATCTACTACGGCCAGCCCGCGAAGGGCCTCGCGCACCGGGCGCTCGCCGACATCCACGAGTCGATCAATGAACTGAAGTACTACCGGCGCACCGCGTTCGTGGCCCCGCCCGGCCCCTCGACCAGCGAGATTGCGGCCGTGGCCGCCGAGCTCGGGCCGCCAGGGAATGACATCGAGGATATCGATTCGGCCGCGGACCGTCCGAGCGGCTAAGATCGACGACGCCCCAACGCCCGAAAGGCGTGACGGCAATGGTGGCTGTAGTTCAGCTGGTAGAGCACCAGGTTGTGATCCTGGATGTCGCGGGTTCGAGCCCCGTCAGCCACCCCGCAGGTCGGAGGGTATTTTTACCCTCCGACCTTTTTACATCTCCGGACCCCTTGCACCCTCATCGCAACTTTCGATGACGGCCATGGCGCTTCGCTGACGAGCGCCGTGCCGATTCGGGCCAGAAAGCCCGCCGCCCTCTCGCCTTCGAGGCTGCCCGCGGCGACGGCGGATCCAGCGCAACGACGTCGGCGAACGATTCTTGGAACGCTACGACCCCGAGCGGATGGAACCGTCCATCCGCGGCAAGCTCGTGGAATAGATGCCAGCGCTAGGTTGGTTGGACCCACCTAGGAGGGACAGCAAACGTTCGACGACGAGGAGGTTGTCATGACCTCGGCTGCAGACCGGTGCGCTCCCGCGACAGACGGTCTCGATGCGGCCGAAGTAGCAACCGAAAGTCGTGCGATAGCACTCGGACGCCGTGATGACGGTTAGATTCGACGCGCAGGCGATCCCGATTGCCGATCGGGCAGACGTGGTACGTGCCACGGTCTCGCGGACTCTTGCGCCTCTCGAGATCGACTTCATGGCCGATCGTGGCCCGGCGGCGACGAGTTTGGCGATCACTGACCTGACCGAACTCACGGTGTGGTCGGTGACCTCGACGGCCAACAAGGTCCACTACAAGGCGCTGCCGCACGACGACTTCAGACCGAGCCTCTTCCTTGGACTGCAGCGGATGGGGTCCTGTGTCGTGAGCCAGCGTGATCGCGAAATGGTCTTGCGCCCAGGCGATCTTGCGGTATGGGATTCAACGACGCCATTCGTCATCACTGACGTCGACGGCATCTCCCAGCACAAGTTCCGAATACCCCTGGATCGATTGGCGTTGCCGGTTGACGTCATCCGAGAAGTCAGCGCGCTTCGACTGTGTCCAGATCACCCGATCGCGGACATGGCCGTCGCCTATTTCCAACGGCTGGCCTCCCAGCCGGGAGCATTTGATCGCCCGGGCGGAGACGTGGTCAGCCAACCGGGAATTGAGCTGCTTCGAGCGGCGATCACCACCCATCTCGACGCCGTCGACTTCGGCAAGGATGCGCTCCAGTCCACTCTCTTCGTACGAATCATGGAGTACGTAAAACTGCACATTCGGGAACCGGACCTCGACGCCGGCCGCATTGCCGCCGAACATCACATATCGGTGCGGCAGCTCTACCGGATCCTGGCCGCCGAAGGCGTTTCGTTGGGCGACTGGATCCGACTGCGGCGACTCGAAGGAGCGCATCGGGACCTTGCCTTGGCATTTCAGCAAGATCCAATCTCCGCAGTTGCCCGGCGGTGGGGGTTCACCGATGCCTCCAGTTTCGCGCGAATGTTCCGAACCACTTACGGGGTGTCCCCGAGTGAATGGCGCGAACTGAGCCGCCAACAACAGCCCTGAGTGCAACCGCTCGGTTCTGCTCCGCTGGTCTCCTAGGCGGTGAAGAACTGCGTCAGTCCGAGTGAGCGCAGACCCCTGCGGTAGGCCACCGAGCTGCGGTCAGCGGCGATGTTGACTTCGATGCGGGGATCGAGGGGGAGATTCTCGGGTTTCTGGATCTCGACGATCGCCCGATCCTCTTCAAAGATTCTCAAGTTGAAGTCGAAGATGTCCTGCTCGGGCTGATCGATGTCGAAGTTCTTGGCGATCGGGGCGAACATCCTGGTGCGTCGGGTCGACACCGGTGAGGCGGCGTTCATTATGCAGAGCCGTCCTCCGTTGGGGAAGTGCACTACCAGGGTGGCGGTGAAGGGCAGATGCGCCTCGAAGTGCCGCAGCCACTTGAATCCGGATTCGCCGGTCTTCGTGCCGTGGGGATAGTTCGCCACGGTGCTCCAGTAGTCGACCTCGAAGCCAAAGTCGGTGGTTATCGGGCTGTAGTTGGGGACTTCGGCGTTGTCAGGGTCACCGAAGGTGTCGACGTGCACGAAGCCGAAGTGCGCGACGTCGAGGAATCCCTCGACCTGGCGGCCGGCGAAGGCCGCGACGTCGAAGGCCGGGCAGGTGACCTGTTGGTAGCCGGGCTCGTCCCAACCGGGCATCAGCGGTATCGGCGCTGTCGACGGATCGGCGACGTGATGCGGGTCCGGCAGTAGGCAGGTCCAAATCAGTCCGTACCGCTCGACGGCCGGGTACGTGCGGAGTGCGAGTCTGGCCGGGATCTTCGCCGTCGGGTGGGCAGGGACGCCGACGCACGCGCCGCCCGCCCCAAAGCGGATGCCGTGATATGCGCATGCCAGGGTCTGCCCGTCGCCAGTGCCTGCCGAGAGTGGCACGCCCCGATGCGGGCAGATGTCGTTGGCGACGACGATCCGCTCCCCCGCCCTGTAGACCACCAAAGGTTCGTCCAGCAGGGTCGCACTCAGTGGCGCCGTGGTGGCGTCGGTCGAACGCGCGATCGGGTACCAATACCGGGCAATGATTGCGAAGTCAGCTGCGTCGAAGGTGCAGTTCCTTGGCAGTTCGACGAGGGGGATTTTCTGATCTGGATCGGTGACAGTCATGAGACCTTCCCATACGTGACGGTTGTGGGGTGGAGTATGCGCGTCGAGGTTGGGTTGCCTTGCAGCACAACGCCTCAAGTCGTTTGCCCATCCGGCAGCCTTGCCGGGTAACCGGGCGAGCAGGCGGGCTACGCACGTCGACTGCGTCGGTGAGTCGAGGTCAAGCTAGCACGGCCAACTGGGCGTCCCCGCTGAGAAGGTGCTGTCGGTCGGCTGTCAGAATGCGGGTTGTACTCGTACACATTGGATTTCACCATCCCGGCTGCGTGCCTCATCGTGTGCCAACACCTGTGCACCGCGTGCACGACCTGCCTCCCAAGGGTTTTGGAGTGCCACATTCGACCTAGGGTCGCAATCAAGCGCCACGTCGATGCTCGGCGCCCGAATAAACCAACTCCCCCCATCAGACACGAGGAACACTCCATGACATCGCCCACGAAACCCAACCCCGTCATCTTCATTCACGGACTGTGGATCCACTCGACTGCTTGGCAACCGTGGCTGGACCTGTTCGAGAACTATGGCTACGCGGTGTCCGCACCGGGTTGGCCTGGGGAGCGCGCGACTGTCGCACAGACACGCGATGACCCGGATGGAATGAACGATGTCGGCATCCAGCAGATGATCGATCTCTACGCGGGACTGATCAATCCACGCGACGGCATCAAGCCTTTGGTGGTTGGACACTCCTTTGGCGGGTTGATCGCCCAGGAGCTGCTGGCGGAAGGCCTCGTCGCGGCTGCCGTTGCCATCGACCCCGCACCCATCAAAGGAGTCAAGGCACTCCCGGTGGCGCAGTTGAGGTCGGCGTTCCCCGTTCTCGGCAACCCAGCCAACCGACACCGCACCGTGTCGCTGACGGCCAAGCAATTCCACTACGCCTTTGGCAACGCTCTCAGCGAAGAAGAATCCAACGCCCTGCACGAGGCGTGGTCCATCCCCGCGTCCGGTAAGCCACTGTTCGAGGATGCGGGCGCCAACTTCTCACGACACTCGGCAGCCAAAGTGGACACCCACGTGGCCGACCGCGGACCACTGCTGTTGACGTCGGGCACCGAAGATCACGTGGTTCCCTTGAAGGTCACGCAGGAAGTCGTCGCCATGTATTCAAAAAGCCCGGCAGTGACCGACTTTCATGTTTTCGAAGGACGTGGCCACTCGCTCACCATCGACAGTGGCTGGAAGGAAGTCGCCGTAGTCGTGCTCGAGTGGTTGGCGGCCATGGGCTTTTGATCGCATGCGGCGCGGTGGCAGGACCCCCGGCCGCCGCCCGCAACCCCAAATGACGCCGAAGAAGTCGGCGACGAGCATCTCTCCGCCGCGGCATTGATACGCGGCCCAAACAGATCGGAAATACTGATGTTTCAACGTTCTTGGCACACGGTGCGCATTGGAGCACTCACGGGTGCCGCCGCGGTGGCGGTCGCCGTGATAGTCCCATCGGCCGTCGCCGCCTGCGCGCCCGCCGCTTCTCCACCCGCCGCGTCACCGTCCGCCGCGTCCCCACCCGCCGCGCCTCCACCGGGCGCCGCGAAGCCCACCATCGTTATGGTCCACGGTGCCTTCGCCGATGCGTCGAGTTGGGGTGGCGAAGTTGGCGCGTTGGAGAAGCAGGGATACGACGCACGCGCGATCGCCAATCCCTTGGAGAACCTGGACTCCGACTCTGACTCGGTGAAGAACTTTCTCGCCACGCTGAGCGGACCGGTCGTGTTGGTCGGACATTCCTACGGCGGATCGGTCATCACGAACGCCGCCGCCGGCAATCCGAACGTCAAGGCGCTGGTCTTTGTCGACGCCGCAGCCCCCGACGTGGGCGAGAACACTGCCCAGCTCAGTGGAGCCGACTCGGTACTGACCCGACCCCAAGGCGAACTGTTCGATCCCGTACTCCCCCCTGGCGCCCCCCAGGAGCAGGCGCAGCTCTATCTGAAGAAGGACATCTTCCTCCAGCACTTCGGCAACGACCTACCGCCGGACCTCGCCACCCGGGCGTGGGCCAGCCAGCGGTCAGCCGCGGCGGCCGCGTTGTACGCACCGTCCAAGAACGCCGCATGGAAGGACATTCCCTCCTGGTACTTCATCAGCAGTGGAGATCAGGTCATCACGCCGGCCTCGGAGGACTCCATGGCTGCACGAGCACACTCACAAGTCACACACTTCGACGGTGGCTCGCACCTGACGCTGGTCTCACACCCCGACGCCGTCACGCAGGTCATCGAAGCTGCCGCCGCGTCCGTGCACTGATCCGGATTGGTTGGCGAGTGGTGTTGCCGCGGCTCGTAGTTGGATGCGACAGCGTTGTCGGCCCAGCTACTTGCCGCGGCGTACCGGGCAATTTGGAGACCAGAATTAGGAGGCACCATGACTCGGCCAGTGAATGGCTCAATCGAAACGATCTCATACCGGGTGGACCGGTTGACTATCCAGATCGATGACTCGTTCGATGGATTCAGGGATCGGTATGAACGAGCAGTGCCGGAGTACCAGGCGGCTCGGTTCGACACCCTCGTCGAGAAGGGTGTCGACTGGCACACCATTCTGGATGCGACCGCAGAGAATGCGCCACACGACTTCATCCTCTATTGGTCGCGCGAATTCACCTCGCTCATGCGCCTGGCCGGCGACCGCGGCCGCTGCGTCGCGTACCTCATGGGCAATCACACCATTGCCCAAAGAATGTATCGCTACAACCCGGGCGTCATGCTCCACGCCCCGCTACGTACCGCCATCGTGGAAGACGCCGACCATGCCACGTGGTTCACCGTCGACAGGCCGAGCACCCAGTTCGGCAGTTTCAACATGCCCCAAATCACCAAGGTAGGAAGGGAATTGGACCACAAGCTCGCGGCGTTGCTCGAACACCTCGACGCCCCCGTCCCTGCCGCTCTCACCGAATCATGAGCAGGTCCAACAGCATTCAGGCCCGAACCACCAAGAGACGATTGGAATCAAAATGTCTACTTACGTTCTCGTGCACGGCTCGTGTCACGACGGGGACGCATGGGCAGATGTCGCCGAGCACCTACGGCAACGGGGACACCAGGTCCATTGCCCGACCATGGCGGGACACGGAGAAGGCGTCGACCGCAACGTCAGTCACGATGACTGCGTCGCGTCCGTCGCCGATTACGTCGGCCAACACGGCCTGGCCAACTTCATTCTGGTCGGGCACAGTTTTGCTGGCAGCGTCATTGCCCGCCTGGCGGCAAAGACGCCCGAAAAGGTGCGGCGACTGGTGTTTTTGAACGCATTCGTCCCCGAGGACGGGACAAGCGTGTTGGATAACGCACCCGTCGCGTTTCAAGAGCTATTTCCCATACTCGCCGAGCAATCGGGAGACAACACCGTCATGCTGCCCTTCGAGATCTTTCGAGACGCCTTCATCGGTGACGCCGACTTGGAACGGGCTCAGGAGACCTACTGCATGCTGAATCCCGAGCCGCTTGGCCCGATTGTCGAAAAGCTTGACATGAAAGCGTTTTACGAGCTGACGACGGTCCCGCGCAGCTATGTTCTGTGCCACGACGATGGTTCCTTTCCACCGGGAGATCCGCAGGGAGGCTGGCTCGCCAATGCCCGCCGACTCGGGCTTTTCAGATTGGTGACCATGGAAGGGTCGCACGAAGTTTTCTACACCAACCCAGAACTATTGGCGATGAAGTTGGAGCTCGCCGGTCGGGACTGAGACACGAACCAAGACCCGATTCATCGCGAAGAAGTGTGGAGGCCAGATGCAGTTCGTACTCGTGCATGGTGGGTGGCAGGGCGGTTGGTGCTGGGACGCCGTGTCGGCGACCTTACGTTCGATGGGGCATGAAGTCTTCGCGCCCACCCTTCGTGGTTGCGAGCAAGGTGTCGCGGTTGATCGGGTCGGGGTCAACCTCACGGCGATGGGCGACGGACTGGTCGACGCGGTCAGAGAGCACGACTTACGAGATTTGGCGCTGGTCGGCCACAGCGGCGGAGGCCCGGTCGCCCAGTACGCCGCTGACCGGCTGGCCCAGCAGACGCGCCGCATCGTCTTCGTCGACGCGTGGGTGCTGCACGACGGGCAGGCCATCAATGACGTGATGCCACCACCATTCGTCGAGAGTTCCGTTCTGGCTGCCCGAGATAGCGCAGATCAGACAGTTGCGATGGATCCGCAGACGTGGTCCGAGCACTTCATGAACGGCGCCTCAGAGCGCGACATCGCCACCGTCACCAGCAAGCTCGTCCCCGTGCCCTTCGGATGGCTCAGCGAACCCGTCTCGCTGCCCCGATTCTGGGATGCGGCCCTGCCGTCTAGCTATGTCTTCCTGCGCCAAGACCAGGCAGTTCCCCAAGAGCTTTACCGCGAAATGGCCGACCGCCTGGATCAACCTCGCCTTCTGGAATGCGACGGCCCGCACGAAGCCATGCTGACCCATCCGGACCTCTTGGCTGCCGCGCTGATCGATGCGACAAGGGAGTAGATAATGCGTTGCCTTGAAGGCAATTTCGTCTGACCCATCCGAACGCAATCAATGCAGCACCGCGGTCTCTTTCGCCGATTGGTCTCACCAGCAAAGGAATTGAATGCCCGCATGTCGTGACAGAGCAGTCGTCCTCGGCGCGAGCATGGGCGGCCTCCTCGCTGCCCGTGTGCTTGCCGACTACTTTCGTGCGGTCACCGTCGTCGAACGCGACGTCCTGCCCCATGCTCCGACGAATCGCCGTGGAGTGCCCCAGGACCGACATCCGCATGTGTTGCTCGGCAAGGGCGTGCAGATCGTCGGCGAGCTCTTTCCTGGGTTCTTCGACCAACTCGTCACCGACGGAGCGGTGAAGTGGGACGACGGCGACCTTTCGAGATTCTGGTCCACATTCGGCGGCCATCTCATGGTGCGTTCGGCGATCGTGCCGGATCCCGCGTCGCTGGTGGACTACCACGTGAGCCGTCCGCTATTGGAGTTCAGCGTGCGAAAGGCCGTGCGCGCCATTCCGAATGTTGAGTTTCTCGAGGGCCACGACGTCGTGGGCTTGACGGCCGATACCGATGCGAACCGCATCACGGGGGCTCGGCTCGCGCGCCACGGTGATGAGGGCGAGACTCTGCTGACCGCCGACCTCATCATCGACGCCACCGGCCGCGGCTCGCGGACACCGGTGTTCCTCGAGGAGTTCGGATACGTCCGGCCGCCGGTCGAGGAACTCGAGATGCGCATCGCATATGCCACCATGCCCGTACGTGTTCCGCGCGGAATGCTGCGCGAATTGGTGCTGACGGTCAATCCCGTCGCGAGCCGGCCCACGACCTTTGCGATGTTCGCGGTCGAGAACGACACCTACCTGGTACTGGGAGGCACTCTCGGTGGCCAGCAACCCCCGGCGGATCGTGGCGAATTGCTCGAGTTCATCGCGGAGTTCGCGCCACGTCACGCGGTTGCCGCGATACGCGCGGGTGAACCGCTGGGGGACGTGGTCCAGCACCGGATTCCATCCAACCGGTGGAGGCGCTACGACCAGCTAGCCCGCACCCCAGACGGACTGCTGGTGCTCGGCGACGCCGTCTGCAGCTTCAACCCGATATACGGGCAGGGCATGACCGTCGCGGCGGCCGAGGCCGAGGTCCTTGGCAAGTGTCTGAGCGTTGGCGACTTGGATCTGCCCCGGCGGTTCTTCGGCGAATCAGCCAAGACCATTCAGGTGGCCTGGCGGACGGCGGTCGGTTCGGACTTGGCGCTGCCGCAGGTAAAGGGCCGGCGGTCGCCGTCAACGCGGATCATCAACACCTACATGGATGCCGTCTTGACCGCCACCGAAACCGACCCGGCGGTAGCCCAGCAGTTCTTTCGGGTCGCGTGGATGCTCGACGCACCCGCACGGCTCTTCCGGCCCTCCATCGTCCTGAGAATCGCCAAGGCATTGATCACCGGAGCACGGAACGGCGAGCAGGTCGAGCATCTGCGACAGCTGGCACGACTTCAGAGGGGCTGACGTATCGGCGTCAGACGTTGGCGTTGCCGGCCTTCCACTGATCCCACGGGATGTTCCAATCGCCGAGCCCGTCGACGCCCGGCAGCGTCGACCCCACCGTGTTCGCAACCTCGACGATGTCGCCGCGCTTGGTGTTCTCGTAGAACCACTCCGCGTTGCTGGTGCTCACGTTGAGGCAGCCGTGACTCACGTTGGAGTAGCCCTGGCTGCCCACTGACCATGGCGCCGCGTGCACGTAGATCCCGCTATAGGACATCTGCGTGGCGTAGTCCACCTCGGTGCGATACCCGTTGGGCGAGTTGGACGGCACGCCGTAGGTGGACGAGTCCATCACCAGATGCGAGAACCGGTCCCCGATGATGTACGTGCCGTTGTTGGTGGGTGTGCTGCTCTTGCCCATCGAGATCGGCATGGTCTTGATCACCTCGCCGTTGCGCCGGATCGTCAGCGTCTTGGTGTCGTCGTCCGCCGTCGCGATGATCTCGTCGCCGATGGTGAAGTGGGTGGTGACGTTCTCCTGACCGAAGAGGCCGTCGCCGAGGTCGACGCCGTAGGTGTTCACGGCCACGTCGACCGTGGTCCCCGGCTTCCAGTAATTCTGTGGGCGCCAACGCACTTCGCGGTTGCTCAGCCAGTAGAACGCACCCGCGACGGGCGGGTTGGTGGTGACGGTGATCGCCTTCTCGGCCGCCAGGCGGTTCGGGATGTTCTCGTCGAACCGGACCGCTACGGGCTGGCCGACGCCGACGACCTCGCCGTCGTTGGGCAGCACGTACGGCATGGTCAGGTTTTCGGGCGAGTGGGTCTGGAACGTCATCGACTGGCTGGTGACGCCGCCGAGGCCGAGGGACTGCGCGTTGAGCGTGTACTGCTCGTTGTAGCCGAGCGGGTCGGTGGTGACCCACTGCAGGCCGTCGGGGCTGAGCCGCCCTGCGACCGTCGCACCGTCCTCGTCGGTCATGGTGACCGCGCCGAGCACGCCGTCCTCGGCGCTGACCGTGACGGGAGCGTCGACCGTCACGCCGACCGCGCCGTCGGTCACCGAGGCGGTGAGCTTCGGCACCAACAGGTCACCGAACGGGGTGCCCTTGTCGGTGATGGTGTCGGGCTGTGGCGGGGCGGCCGGTGTGCCGCTGCAGGCGCTGATGCCGAACACGACGGCAGGAACCAGCAACACCGCCGCCAGCAATCTGGCCTTCGGACGCGGACGGGCCACGGAATTGACCTGCCACATGCTTCGCTCCACCTCGCGCTTGGGAAAAACAGGATGATCGACTGCTCGCGGCTAAGTCTAAGGGCAACCTGGGAGTGCAGGCCGACCATGGCGTTCCGCGCTCACCTGCCGATGCGAATTTTCATCTGCGCGGCGCAGCCTGTTATTGTCGCTTCCGCGCGCCGTTAGCTCAGTTGGTAGAGCAGCTGACTCTTAATCAGCGGGTCCGGGGTTCGAAACCCTGACGGCGCACCACACATCTGCGCACGACCCAAAGACCCCGCCAACGCGGGGTCTTTGACGTTTTCAGGACAATGGCTCCCGAAACGAGACTCCCCGAAACGAGCGATCGGCCCCCCTTCTGCTGAAGGGGGGCCGATGCTTGGGGTCGTCCCCGACCCTCTTTGGCTACCGGCTAATTGTGGGCACCGGGAGAGCCGTTGCTCCCGGCGTTGCCGGAAGCCCCTGCGCTGCCGGAACTACCGGCGCTGCCACCGCTACCGCCGGTTCCCCCGGTACCGCCGGTTCCGCTGGAGCCGGTTGCACCTTGCGAACCGGTAGCGCCGCTCGCGCCGGCACTGCCGGTCGCACCGGTGGCTCCGGTCGCGCCCGTTGCGCCGGTAGCACCGGTGGACCCGTGTGTGCCGCTGGCGCCGTTACTGCCCAGCAGGCCACCCGAGCCGGCCGAGCCGGCGTTACCACCCGCTCCACCTGAGCCGCCGGCACCGCCTTCACCGCCCGTACCGCCGGCGCCACCTGCACCGCCGGCACCGGCCTGGCCCGGATTGCCACCCGCACCACCCTGTCCGCCGGCGCCGGCTGCGCCAGCTGGTCCGCCAGCGCCCGGGGCACCACCGGCGCCCCCGGCGCCGCCCGCCCCAGCTGCTCCTCCGGGACCACCTTGACCCGGCGTTTCGTTGTTGGTGTCGGCATGGGCGTTGCCACCGTTGCCCCCGTCACCGCCGTTGCCGCCGGTGGCACCGTTGCCACCGTTGCCGCCGTTTCCGCCGGTTCCGCCGTTTCCGCCCGTGCCACCGGTGCCGCCCGTGCCGCCCGTGCCGCCGTCACCGGCATTGCCGCCCGTGCCACCGGTTCCGCCGGTTCCACCAGCGCCGCCAGCGCCACCAGCGCCACCCGTGCCGCCGACGCCGCCGCTGCCAGCGGCACCACCGCTGCCGAGCAGCAAGCCGCCGCCACCGCCGTTGCCACCTGCGCCACCAGGTCCGGCAGGACCGCCGGCCGAGCCTGCCTGGCCGGCCTGGCCCTGTTGGCCCTGCTGACCCGCGACGCCATTACCGCCGGTGGCCCCGGTGCCACCCGTGCCGCCCGTGCCGCCATCACCACCGGCCGTTCCCGGTTGGCCGGGAGCGCCGTTCTGCCCGGAGGCGCCCTGTGAGCCCGCCCCGCCTGCGCCGCCGTTGCCGCCGATCGCAGGTGCGGTTCCGTTGGCGTCGTTCGCCGTGCTGGCGGAGCCGCCGGGGCCACCATTGCCACCGTTTGCGCCCGTTCCGCTGCCTGGCGCACCGTTACCTCCTGGCCCGCCCTGGGCCGTGCCGATGAGCACCGATTCGTTGGTGCCGGGTGCCCCGTTGGCTCCGGCCGTGCCCGAGTTGGCACCGTTCGCGCCGTTGGCGCCGTTCGCACCGTTGGTGCCATTCGCGCCGTTCGCACCGGGGGCGCCGGTGGTTCCGGTGGCGCCTGTTGCGCCGTTCGCGCCGGTGGCGCCGGTGTTGCCGGCCGCGCCAGCTGCACCGTTCGTCCCGGCCGTGCCCGTCGCACCGGCACCTCCACTACCGCCAGCACCGCCATTGCTCAGCACGAGGCCGGCTTGGCCACCGTCGCCGCCGTGCGCCCCGGTGCCGCCAGCACCGCCCGCGCCGCCCGTGGTGCCCACGCCGAGGATCCCGGTGCTACCGCCGTCGCCTCCGTGAGCGGCGTTACCCACGCCACCAGCGCCACCGTTGCCGATCAGCAAGGCGCCGTTGCCGCCCGTACCACCCGCCACACCAGGCGCATTGCCCGCGCCACCGGCGCCGCCGTCGCCCAGCACGAGGCCGCCGGCACCGCCGGCACCACCAGCACCGCCGTTACCACCGCCGCCCAGCAGCAGACCGCCCTGCCCGCCAGAACCACCGGTGGCCGTGGAGGATCCACCGTTTCCGATGAGCAGGCCCGCGCTACCGCCGTTGCCGGTGCTGGACGAGGCGCCGTCGCTCACGACGATCTTGACGACCGAGCCGATTGCGGACCCAAGGAAGTCGAAAAGGCCAGTCAGCTGGACGTCCTGGTTCGCGGACTCGGCGGCCGGTTCCGCCGTCAGCGCTGCGGTGATCCCAGCAGCGCCACCCGTCGCCATGACGCCGGCGCTGAGCGCGGCGGTGACGAACTTGGTCGTCGCAGCCTTCTTCCGCTTCCGCTGCGCGTGCCTTCCAGATGCCATCGCCATTGATTCCTTTCATTGCGGGTATCGCCGCCTCACGCCGAGACGGCGGAACAGATGATAGGCATACAGCAACCATCTGCATAGAGATTCGACCCAAGATGGCAAACGTGTCGCGCCGACAGGAATGCATACCGTCCGGCGTCGCCGTCATCATCTGCGGTGGTAATCTAACAAGCATTGCGCACTCGCTCTACGCTGCGTCATATGCCTGTTCACCTGGTATTTACCGATTTTCGACATTGATTGGAGCTCGACCGCCAGCACTCATCGACGCTTGTGGCAATTCGAGGACCGCTCACCTCAACTCGCCGCCTGGCTCCAGTCAGCTAATTGACGACTATGAATATAGCTAATTGATTTCGCAAATTCACTGGTCAACGCACGATCTCGTGCTGGACGCGAAGAGGACTACCGCTAGCCGCGCCCGCCACCATCCGTCGAGCTGTCGGATGAGCCGCCTCAGCGCTCACACCGGCGGGATTGTGATGAGCCGATCATCCGGGCGACTACCGGGCCCTAGCGCTAGCTCGTGTTCGTCTCGGCTAAATGTCTTGGCGCTAAACGTATTCGGCGAACCGTCCCGGATCTCGTCGGCCTGCAGACCGTAATCCTCCAAGCGATGACCGTGGGTACCGAAGCGGCCCTTGGGATTTGCCGCGTCCGGCTCCAGCCGGGGGCTACTCCCCGCCAAGCCCCATCATGTCCGTGACGTGATGGTCGCGCCCCGCGGTGTAACCGCCGTCGACCGCGATGGCCTGGCCGCTGACGAAACTGGCGTCCGATGAGAGCAGGAACACCGCCACGGCGGCGACTTCGTCGGCCAGGCCGAACCGCCGAAGCTTGTGCTCGTGCCGCAACCCCTCGCGCGCCTGCTCCATACCGGCCAGGCCGACCACCGAGTCGAACATGGGCGTCTCGATGAAGCCGGGGCACACCGCGTTGGCACGAATCCCGCTCGGGCCGTAGTCGATCGCGGCGTTCTTGGTGAGCAGGACGACGCCGCCCTTGGAGGCGTTGTACGTGCTGCCACCCGCGGTGCCCTCCAGGCCCTCGATGCTGGCCAGGTTGACGATGGCACCGCGTTCGCCGTTGGCCCGGTCCTGTTTGATCATCTGACTCAGCGCGGCGCGGTTGACGACGAAGGTGCCCTTGAGGTTGATGTCGATCACCCGGTCCCATTCTTCGTCGGGCAGCAGGTGCATCGGACCGCCGCCAGCCACCCCCGCGGAGTGCACGACGCCGTCGAGCCGGCCGGCTGACTCGACCACGGTGGCCACTGCCGCGCCGACACCGTCGGCGTCGAGTACGTCGGCGCACCGGTAGGTGAACCGTTCGGTGCCGACGGCGTCCGGCGCTTCGGCGGCGAGGTCGATGCCGACCACCGTGGCGCCCTCGGTCAGCAGCCGCCGGACGGTGGCCAGGCCGATACCCGATGCCGCACCGGTGACGAGCACGCCCTTGCCGTCCAGACCGTTCATCCGCCGCTAATCCCGTTCCTGCACATGCTTGGTGATCCACTGGGCGGCCAGCTTCACCAGACCGGACTGCGGATACCGGACGTGCGCGTCGAAATCCCGCCCGGCCGAACAGACCGGGTCATTGGTGTTGCACAGATCCGCGGTGCGCGGACCGAAGTCGGGGCTCAGCGTCGTCAGCGGCTTGCCCAGCCGCGCCGAGGGATTGCCGAACACCGCAACGGCGGCGACGTGTGGAATGACGGCGGCCGGCAGCGGTGCGGTGTATCCGAGCCCGGCGATGGGCGACGTGGTGACGACGTCCATGACGGCGGCTCCCTGCGAGTAGCCACCGAGGACGATCTTGGTGTCGGGGCACTTGGCGACCGTGGACTGGATGCGCTTGCTTGCGTCGTTGGCACCCGTAGCGACCTGAAGGAAGTCCCACGTCGCCGGATACTTCACCGCATAGGTACCGACCGACTTGTCCTTCACCATGGGGCGCAGCGTGTCGACGAGGGCCTGGCCGACCACGCCAATCCCGGCGGGCTCGTCGGTGCCGCGCGCGAACACGACCTCGATGTCGGTGCACTTCGGAGCGGCCGAGGCCGGGGAACCGGCGAGCGTGGCGGCCGTGCCGAGGGCGGCGAGCACCGAGACCAGGGCCGCAAACCGGGTCATGGTGCCGACGGACACGGTCTCTCTCTTCGACGTGGAGACATCTGCTGACTCAACGAGCCACAGTGTTCCCAATCATCTCAGATTTCACACCAGCAACAAAGGCCTGGTCGCGCCCTCTCGTCTCGCATGCCACAGCCCGTCGAGCCGACGCGAGAGCCGACGCAGCGCCCAGGCAGGCGGAATCGTGACGGCCAATGTCAGCCCGAACAGCATCGGCAGGGACCCGCTGAACAGTCGCCAGTCCAGGGCGCCCAACACCAACGCCATGACGAGCACGTGCAACAGGAAGACTTCGTACGAGATCTCGCCCAACCACGTCATCGGTTTGCTGCGCAAGAAGCGCTCCCACCAGCCGCCGCCACCGAGGACCAAGGGCGCCACGACCAATGTGGCAATGCACGCGTAGAGGACGTTCTTCGTCAGAGGTTCCCACAGCCGGACCGGTCCCATCGTGACGCCGCCGGCGACGGAGGTGCAGACGACGAGGAAGAGGACGATCGCCAACGGCATCGCTGCCGCCGCACTTAGACGCACGTTCATGCATTGAAGGGTGGCCAACAGCATTCCGCCGACGAACCAGACCAAATGGGCGGGCAGCCACATTCCGGCGGAATTCGGCAACCAGTCGGTCGCGTTCACGACGATCAACCACACCGGACTGATGGCGGCGATCATGGCCAGACCCATTAGGAGTCGTAACGGTCGCCATTCAGCGCGACAATGCAGAGCTAGCAACACCATTGCCAGCAATGGCAGGACCGCGTAGAACGAAACCTCCACCGCCAGACTCCACGTTTGCGAAAGGCCTTGGTGGAGGTAGGTAATCAGATAATCGTCCGGGTAGATCTGCGTGAGCGTGAGGTGCCGAACCAGTCCTGCCCAACTTTGGCCCGGATTCGGGCCCGCAGAATAGAACGCGAACACGACGAACGCGATGAGCACCGTCATGACGTAGGCGGGCATGATGCGTCGCGCCCGACGCCAAAAGTACGCACCGACGGGCGGTGCGACGGTTCCCAAGGCCGACGCGCGAACCCATGGCCGGAACAACAAAAATCCAGACAAGACGAAGAAGATCGGCACGCCGACCTCCAGGCGTGCGGACATCACCCCGAGGTAGCCGTGGGACAGCTTGCCGGTGGCGAAGGCGGCATGCGTGCCCAGCACCAGCAAGGCGGTCATGCCCCGCAGACCCGTAAGCGATGCGACCCGGTCCCGTTCGAGCGTGCCACCGCTCACCACGGCTGAACTCGGTAGCACCCGGCGAGCGTATCGACGCAGTCATTGAGCCGGTTAGATTTCTGCTGAGCGGGAGCTGAGCAAAACGCGCGGCCGCGAATTGGCGCCGCAAATGTCGGCGGCGTGAATCCGGCGCACCGCGCTATCTGCCGTTCGCGGTGTTCGACATCGCCAGCCCGGTGTTGAGCGTCATCCATGGCGCCGTCGGCTTCAACATTGCGAAGGCGCAGCCCTCCAACGAGTCCGACGCAGTGACATGACGTGTTCGGCTAAGCTCGGCAGCTGAAAACCCAACGGCACGGGGGGTCCTGCAGCATGCCCGATTTCACCTATCTGCTCGACAAGTTCGAGGCAGCGGAGATCCCAAACGACCCGTTTCCGCACGTCTACATCGACAACCTCCTCTCCGAGGCGGACTTCGCCGCCGTCGTGCAGTCCCCCGACGTGACGCTCCCGCAGGCCGCGAACGTCGACGCCATGTTCTCGTCGCTGGACGCCGCGAGCTACCAGCCGATCGAGTTTCCCGGCTGCACGAAGTCCCGCCAGGAATACGTGCAGTGGCTGGAAACCGCCGTGAAGCCGAAGAACACGCACGCCGCCTGTGAGGGCAAGGGGATGGCGTTGCGCTGCGCCACACCGCAATCCGATGCGGTCCGATCGCTCGACGCGTTCTTCCAGTCCCCCGAGTGGAGCGAGCTGCTGATTGCGAAGTTCGGCGTGTCGGCGCCGACCGTGCTGGATTGCGGCCTGCAGAAGTACTTGAACGGTTACGAGATCAGCCCGCACCCCGACATCAGGCAGAAGGCGTTGACGTGGATGCTGAACGTCAACCCCGGCCAGTCCGACGACGCCGACTATCACACCCACTACATGACGCTGAAGCCCGAGTGGAGCTTCGTCGCCGACTTCTGGAGGGACAATCCGGACGCGGAGACGTGCTGGATTCCGTGGGCGTGGTGCGACACCCAGAAGCGCCAGACGGCGAACAACAGCATCGTCATCTTCTCCCCCCGCCACGACACGCTGCACGCCGTTCGGGCCCACTACGACCACCTGCCCGCGCAGCGCACCCAGTTCTACGGGAACCTCTGGTACAAGCCCGCCCCTCTGACGTTCAGGCCGCAGTTCCAGGACTTCGCCGGCGGGTCTGCGCCGGTCTTGAGCCGCAGCGGCGGATACGTGTTGAAGTCGGCGACGTCGCGGATCAGATCTCGGCTCATGGGGTGGGCGCCGGCGCGCTGATTTTGCCACGCGCACTCGTGTCGGCACCGACCGGATGATCCAAGCAACGGGTCGTTGGTTGCTCTGAGCGTGGCGGTCGCCGTGGCCGACCGACCTTCGCCGTGGAGTACGAGCCGAGATTTTGCGGAACCGTCAAGGAACCTGCTGGTACTGACGTCCTGGTCAATTTTCTCTGTGATTCGCCAGCACACGCCGTAGCTATGTGCTGTAATCGGCATGGGTGTCAGTATCCAGCGGCGAACGACTAACGAAACCCCCGGTAGCGGAAGGTTCGGCAGCCAAAACCCTCAAAGTTTGAATCCGCGAGCAATTGGGTACAGCTGATACCATAGGATTAGCTGAGCAACGCCGGGCGTCGCCCGATCAGCCGATCGAGATGGGAAGGGAGGTCTTCGCTGATGACTATTACAAGCGCATCGATGACGGAGACCCTGCCCATCCTGGAGATCGAGGACACGTCCGATCCGACAGGGATCATCACGGTTTACACCTGCAGCAGGCTCGGGCGCACGGCAAATCCGCCCAGCCGCGGGTTCGGCGACTGGTTCCGGTTCGGCCGTCGTCGCTGACGGCGGTTCAGCGCCGCCTGACCCGGCGGATCAACAAGACCACCACCAGCGTGCCGATGCCGGCGAGCGATACCGCCACCACTGGCGTCTTCACGAAGTTCACCACGCCCGCCTTGGCATCGTCCGCGAGCCTGCGCGGATTCGCCCGCTCGGCCAGCGCGTCCACGGTCGACGCCAACTGATCGCGAGCCTGGTCGATGTCCTGCTTGATGTTGTCCGGATCCCGGTCCGCCACGTCAACCCCTCCAACTCGCGTCACTGCCTTGCCGAACTACCCTAGTTCAGCGCGGCGGCGATCCGACGCGCCGGCCGACCGAAGGGACACCCACCCATGCCACCGACTCCTCGTCTCCAGGTGGGCGACGAAGCGCCCGCGTTCACTCTTACCGACGCCGACGGCAACACGGTGAAGCTGAGCGACTACAAGGGCCGCAAGGTCATCGTCTACTTCTACCCCGCAGCATCGACCCCCGGTTGCACCAAGCAGGCGTGCGACTTCCGCGACAGCCTCGCCGAACTCAACGAGGCCGGCCTCGACGTCATCGGCATCTCGCCCGACAAGCCCGCGAAGCTCGCGAAGTTCCGCGACGCCGAGGGTCTGACGTTCCCGCTGCTGTCCGACCCCGACCGCGACGTGCTGACGGCGTGGGGCGCCTTCGGCGAAAAGACCATGTACGGCAAGACAGTTCAGGGCGTCATCCGCTCGACGTTCGTGGTCGACGAGAAGGGCAAGATCGAAGTCGCCCAGTACAACGTCAAGGCCACTGGCCACGTCGCCAAGTTGCGGCGCGACATCTCGGTCTAAATCCGCGAGTCGCTGCGCTCCTGCCCGCCGGATCTAACTGCCTGTCCGCGGCTGCGGCACCCTACCGTTCGTGGTCCTATGCGCGTTTTCTACATCGCGGCTGTGGATTCGGCACACTGAGCCGAAATCACGACCCTGACGTAGAAAATGGCCATAGCACGCAGGACCTAACCCCCGAGCTTCTCCAACAACAGCGCCTCACTGATCGCCGCGCGTTCCAGCACGCCGAGGTGCAGGCTCTCGTCGATGCTGTGCGCCTGAGTGGCCGGGTCCTCGACACCAGTCACCAGGATCGCGGCGGACGGGTACGCGGCGGCGAACTCGGCGATGAACGGGATCGAGCCGCCCACTCCGGTGTCGACGGGTTCGCGGCCCCACGCTTCCCGGAACGCCGCCCTGGCCGCGTCGTACACCTCCCCCGAGGCGTCGATCGCGTACGGCTGGCCAACGTCTCCCGGCGTCACCGTCACCCGCGCGCCCCACGGCGCGTGCTCTTGGAGGTGTCGGGTCAGCGCGTCGAGATGAGCCTTGGCGTCCCCACCGGGAGCGACGCGCATGCTGACCTTGGCGCTTGCCCGAGGGATCAGGGTGTTCGACGACTTCGCGATGGGCGTGGTGTCGATGCCGATGACGGTGATCGCGGGCTTGGCCCACAGCCGTTGCACCACGGGTCCGGAGCCGATCTCGCGGACCCCGTCCAGCAGCCCCGTCTCGTGCCGCACCCGGTCGGCCGGGTAGTCGACGTCGGCTGCGGCGCCCTGGTGCAGGCCGGCGACCGCGACGTTGCCGTCGTCGTCGTGCAGGCTGGCCAGCAGGCGCACCAGCGCGCTCAACGCGTCGGGCACCACGCCACCCCACATCCCGGAGTGCAGCCCGTGGTCGAGCGTGGCGACCTCCACGACGCAGTCGGCGAGCCCGCGCAGCGACACCGTCAACGCCGGGATCTCGGTGCTCCAGTTGTCCGAATCGGCGATCACGATGACGTCGGCGGCGAGCAGGTCGGAATGAGCACCCAACAGTGCTCCCAACGATGGCGATCCGGACTCCTCCTCGCCCTCGACGAACACCGTCACCCCGACGGGTGGATTGCCGCCGTGCGCCCGGAAGGCCGCCAGATGCGTTGCGATGCCCGCCTTGTCGTCGGCCGTGCCGCGGCCGTAGAGCCTGCCGTCGCGCTCCGTTGGCTCGAACGGCGGCGACGCCCACTGCGAGGGTTCCCCCTCGGGCTGCACGTCGTGGTGCGCGTACAGCAGCACCGTCGGCGCGCCTGGGGGCGCCGGGTGCCGGGCGATCACGGCAGGCGCCCCGCCCTCGCTGACGATGCGCACGTCACCGAAGCCTGCCTCGGACAACAGCTTCGACACCGCGGCGGCGCTGCGCCGGACCTCGTCGTGGCGGGCCGGGTCGGCCCACACCGATTCGATGCGGACGAGATCTTCGAGATCGGCGCGTACCGAGGGCAGCACCGCTTGGACACGGGCGACGAGATCACTCACCCGGCCGAGGGTAGTGGCTCCCGTGGTCCGAGGGGGTTGGCCCAGCGTCAGGACTCCAGCACGGCCACCGCGGCGGCGGTGTCGCCGTCGTGGGTCAGCGACAGGTGGATCGTGATGTCCTTCAGGTGCTCGCCGATGGCACCGGAAAGACGCACCCGGGGGCGTCCCCACATGTCCGTGACGATCTCGATGTCACGGTGGATGCCCTCGGGCAGCATCGGGCGCTTCGAGAACCTCGAACCCGACCACGCCTTGATCACGGCCTCCTTGGCCGCCCACCGCGCCGCGAGGTGCCGCGCCGCCGACGAACTCTTGTCGGCGGCGTCGCGGCGCTCACCCGGCGTGAACGTCTCGGCGAACACCGTTCCCGGTTGGTCCACCTGCTCGGCGAAGTCCGGAATGGAGACCAGGTCGATGCCGACCCCGACGATGCTCATGCGACGAACGTTAGCCCAGACCCACTTCGCCCTTGGCGCAGGCGCTCATCGTGAGTACCAGCCGTCCTCGCCCAGCCGCGACGACGGGTCGAGCAGCATCTCGGCCTCCTGCCGCTTCTCGGGCGAGTCGTGGCCGAAGCGCCGGTCAGCCGGACGCTCGTACAACGCGGGCCCACCCGCGATGGCCGACGCCAGCCTGCGCTGACCGGCGAGCACGCGCTCACCGGCGCGACGCTGGTAGTCCTCGCGCTGCTGCGGATCGAGTGCTGCCAGGAACGCCTGCGGGTGCACCAGAGCCACCAGACCCGACACGTGACCGAAGCCGAGGCTTGTGACGAGTCCTGCCTTGAGCGGGAACTTCTCGCCCAGGTGCAGGGTTTCCCGCACCCAGACGAAGTGCGCCGCGTTGGACAGCTCGTCGTCCACGCAGTCCAGGCTGCGGTTCGGCGGGATGACGCCGTCGCGCAGTATCTGGCACAGCCCCATCATCTGGAATGCCGCCGCGCCGCCCTTGCTGTGGCCCGTCAGGCTCTTCTGGCTGACGATGAACAGCGGGTTGCCCGTCGACCGGCCCATCGAGGCCGCGAGCCGCTCGTGTAGCTCCGTCTCGTTGGGATCGTTGGCCAGCGTCGACGTGTCGTGCTTGGAGATCACCGCGATGTCGTCCGCACCGACGCCGAGCTTGGCCAGCGACTTGGCCAGCTGCGACTGCCGACCGCCACGCCCTGCACCCAGGGCACCGAGGCCGGGAGCCGGAATCGACGTGTGTACGCCGTCGCCGAACGACGACGCGTACCCGACGACCGCCAGCACGGGCAGACCCATCTCCAGCGCCAGGTCACCGCGGGCCAGCAGGATCGTGCCGCCGCCCTGCGACTCGACGAAGCCGAGCCTGCGCCGGTCGTTGGCGCGGGAGAACTTCGAGTCGCTGATGCCCTTGGCCCGCATCGACTCGGTGTCGGCGGTCGCCGCCATGTCGCCGAAGCCCGTGATGGCCTCCAACGTCAGGTCGTCGTAACCACCGGCGACCACGAACTCCGCCTTGCCGAGCTTGATCTTGTCGACGCCCTCCTCGACCGAAACCGCCGCGGTGGCGCATGCCGCCACCGGGTGGATCATCGAGCCGTAGCTGCCGATGTAGGACTGCACGACGTGGCCCGCGAAGACGTTGGGAAGCACCTCTTGCAGGATGTCGTTCGGCTTGTTCTTGCCCAACAGATTCCCGTGGTACATCGTCTGCATCGACGTCATGCCACCCATGCCGGTGCCCTGCGTGCTGGCGACCAGGCTGGGGTGCACCCAGCGCATCAGCTCCGTCGGGGTGAAGCCCGAGGTGAGGAACGCGTCGACGGTGGTGACGAGGTTCCACAGCGCCAACCGGTCGATCGAGTTCGTCATGTCCGGCGTGACGCCGTAGACCGTCGGGTCGAATCCGGTGGGGATCTGCGCGCCCACGGTGCGGGAGAGCTTCACCTTGCGCGGTACTCGAATCTCGGTGCCCGCCTTGCGAGTGACCTGCCAGTCGGACCCGTCCGGCACCGGTGAGATGACGGTGTGCTCCGGGTCGAACTCGACGAAGGCGCGGGCGTCGGCCTCGGACGACACGACGAAGCTGAAGTCCTTGTCGAGGAACACCGAAACCAGCAGCGGCGCAGCGTGATCCGGATCGATGGCACCGTCGTCCACGAACTCACGGATGCCGACGCGTTCGACGACGATGTCGTGGTAGCGCTCCACCAGCTCACCCTCGTCGACCAGGTCGCCGGACTGCGTGTCGTACCAACCCGGCTTCGGATCGTCTTCCCACTTGACCAGCCCGGTCGTCCACGCCAACTCGAGCACGCCTGCGGCCGACAGCTCGCCCGAGACCTCCATCTCGAAGCGGGTCCGCGACGAACCGTAGGGCCCGAGCTCGGCACCGCCGACGATCACGACCATGTCGGCGGGGTCGACGTCGAGGTCGTTCCACGCGGGCGGCGGAGCCGCGGCGTAGCCGCGCGGAGGCGACGGCAGCGCCGGGATGGTCGCGAGGTCCACGTCGTCGTCCTCGGCGGCTTCGCCGGCCATCTCCTCGCGTGCCTTGGCGGCCAGCTCGGACATGTCGATGTCGATCTCGCCGAGACCACCGGTCAGGTCCACCTGCAACGGGGCACGTGCGGCGGCGACCTTGGACTCGATGTCGCACAGGTCGAGCAACATCGACGCCATCTGCTCGGTCGAGTAGGTGGTCACGCCCGCCTCTTCGACGGCGCCGACGATGGCGTCGTTGTGACCCATCAGGCCGGTGCCCTTGGTCCAGCCGATCAGCGCATGGGCCAACGAAACCCGTTGCGCCCACGACGTTTCGGCCTTCCAGCGCGAGACGACTGCGTCGAGCGCGGCCTTGGCCTCACCGTAGGCGCCGTCGCCGCCGAACATCCCGCGGTTCGGGGAGCCGGGCAGCACGACGTGCAACCGCGACGCGATGTCGCGCTCGGAGCCGATGTGCGACAGGCCGCCGATGAGCCGCTGCACGGCCCAGAGCAACACCTTCATCTCCATCTCGGAGCGTGAACCGGCATCGGACAGATCACCCGCGACGCGTGGCGCCGCGAACGGGAACAGCAGCGTCGGCGTCAGAGCGTCCTTGATGTGGACCGACTGCGGCCCAAGGCTTTCGGTCTGCTCATTGCCCACCCACGCGACCAGCGCGTCGATGTCGCTGTAGGACGCCATGTTGGCGGGCACTACCCACAGCTGTGCGCCGAACCGGGCGTTGTCGCGGTAGAGCGTCCGGTAGAACGCCAACCGGTCGTCGTCCAGCTTGGACGTGGTCGCGATGACCGTCGCTCCGCCATCGAGCAGCTGCGCGGCGACCGACGCGGCGATCGAGCCCTTGGAGGCACCGGTCACCACCGCGATCTCGTCGGCGTAGCGGCCCCGTGCGGGGTTCTCCGCCCCGGCGGCGGCGCGGCCGTACAGCACGGCGTGCACGTTGCGACCCGATGCCAGCGCCTTGCCCTGCCACCAATTCGCTTGCGTGGCAACGATGTGCCCGGCACCCTCGAAGCGCTCCGAGAGCCGCATCCAGTCGCCGTCGATCTCGTCCTCGTCCATCAGCCACAGCCTGGCGAGGTCTTCACGGGCGCTGGCCCACCGGTCGTCGAACAGCACCGCCTTGCGGGAGTCGAACGTCGGCGCCACCAGACGCGGCCAATCCGAACCCAGTTCGGCGGAGATGAGGTCGATGAGCTCGGCGTCGTTGACCGACTCGGGCGCACTGACCGGGTTGTCCAGCCCCAGCTGGCCCAGGATCATCCTGGCGGTCGACGCCAACACGCCGTCGCGGCCGGTGACCTGCTCGGCGAACTCGGTCAGCGCGGCGGAGTCCACCACGCCACCAGCCGCGGCACCCGACGACGGCAATGCCACCGAGATGCCCTTGCGGGCCGCGACCGTGGAAACCGCGGCGTCGACGACCTTGTCCACCGTGGCAGCGTCGGCCAGCGCACCGTCGTGCAGCCCGCCGAGCGCGCCGCCGCGGACGCTGGAACCCTCGCGGGTACCCAACGCGACCTCGAGCGTGACGTGCTTGGCCCAGCCCTCGCCCAGCTCCCACGTCTTGGTGACGCGTTCGGCGATGGCAGCGGGACGCTTGCCCGAGGGCCCGAGCACAGTCCGCAGCTGATCGTTGATCGCATCGGAAAGCACTGGGCCGAAAGGCTTGTACGTGCGGGCCAGCTTGGTCACCTGAGTCTTCAGCCCGGCCAGGTCGGCCTCGGCCGCCCCGTCGATCGCACCAAGGTTCAGTTCCGAACCCAGGTCGACCAGCAGCTGGTTGCGCCGCGACGACGCACCGTCGGTGATCGACTCGATGGAGTCCAGCGACTCGATCTGGTCGATGCGCATCTTCGCCGAAAGGGCGATGAGCCCGAGCGTGGCGTCGGCGGCATCGAATCCGATGTCCGCCGGGCGCGGGCCGCCACTCGGTGCGGCCGCAGGCGCCGGTGCCGGCGCTGCCTCCGACGCGACCGGTGCGTCCGCCGAAGCGGGCGCGGCGTCCGAGGTGGAGTCGTCGTCCTCGGGTTCCGGATCGGTGTCGGTGGCGAACAACACGGCAGCGTCGCGCTCGGAGTTGAGCACCTCAGTCGTGTTGTGCGAGTACTCCGGCAGCTTCAAGGTATTCGTGGCCAGGCCGGCGACGGTGGGTGCCGACTTCACGCCGATCTCCACGAACCGCTCGATGCCGAGACCGCCTGCGGCCTCCTCGATGAAGAGCAGGTCCTGGGTCTCGATCCAGCGCACCGGGCTGGCGAACTGCCAGGCGAGCAACTCGATGACGACCTTGCGGCACAGCTCCGTTGGCTTCTCGTTCCGCCACGTGTCGTAGTCGGCGAGGATCTCGTCGAGCGGCTCGGCGGGCACCAGGTCGCGAATCTCCTGGATGAAGTCGCGGTCCAGGGTGAACGGCCGCGGCACCAGGTTCGGGATGTAGCGGCCGACGAGGAGGTCGGGATCCGCCCCACGCGGCATGACCCGCTCCAGCGAGCGACGGAAGTCGGCGACGCCGACCCGCAGCACGCTGGAGTGGAACGGCACGTCGATGCCGGGCACCAGGATGAACGAGCGCTTGCCACCACTGATCTCGCGGCGCCTGTCGACCTCTTCCTCCAACGCCTCGAGACCGCGCACCGTGCCGGCGATCGCATACTGCGAGCCGCGCAGGTTGTAGTTCACGATCTGCAGGAATTCACCTGTGCGCTCGGCGATTTCGTCGATGAACGCGGGCACGTCGTCGTCCGGGAGGTCGATCTGCGACGGCCGGATGGCGGCCAGTCGGTAGTTCGAGCGCCCGTGCTCGTCGCGCGGGACGATGTCGTGCATCTTGCTGCCGCGGTGGAACACCACCTCCAGCAGCGCCTCCAGCTCGTAAACGCCGGAGACACAGGCCAATGCGGTGTACTCACCGACGGAGTGACCGCACGCGATCGCACCCTCGACGAAGGCACCCTGCTCGCGCATCTCGGCAACCTGGGCCGCGGCCACCGTCGCCATGGCGACCTGGGTGAACTGCGTCAGGTAGAGCACGCCTTCGGGATGGTGGTAGTGCACGCCGCTGGCGATCAACGTGGTCGGGTTGTCCCGAACCACGTGCAGCACGGAGAAACCGAGCGTTTCGCGGGTGAACTTGTCTGCGGTGTCCCACACCTTGCGGGCGGCCTTCGACCGGGCGCGGACGTCCATGCCCATGCCCTTGGACTGGATGCCCTGGCCGGGGAACGCGTAGACGGTCTTGGGCGCGGCGAGCTGCGCGGTCGCCGACATCACCAGGTCGCTGCCGACCTTCGCGGTGACCTCGATGATCTCGGCGCCACGGTCGATGCCGACGCGGTCGACGCGGAAGTCGATCTCGTCACCGGGCAACACCATGCCGAGGAACCGTGAGGTCCAGCCGACCAGTCGCGCGGGCGGGGTGGCCCTGCCGTCGGTGGCTGTGACGACGTGTTGCGCGGCAGCCGACAGCCACATGCCATGCACGATGGGCGATTTCAGCCCGGCGAGCAGAGCGGCGGCGCGGTCGGTGTGGATCGGATTGTGGTCACCGGACACCACGGCGAACGCGCTCATGTCGGTGGGCGCGGCGACGGTGACGTCGCGACGGCGCCGGCGCGGCGTGTCGGTGGCGTTATCGGTGATGGCCCCACCCGCGCGCGGCGGGTCGGTCAGCTCGACGGCGCCGGTGCGGCCGCGGATCGCGAACCGCTCCTCGAGCCGGGCCAGCTCGGTGCCCGCGGCGTCGCGGATGGTCACCGACACCGGGACGACGCGGCCGACCTCGGTGTCGACGGCGGGCGAAGCCGTTGCGGTGACGGTCAATTCGGCCGTCGCCTTCGGCATCGGCGCGAGCAGGTGCGCGGCGTGGTCGAGGTGGACCAGGCTCAGCAGACCCTCCACGACCGGGAAGCCCGAGGCGGTGACGGCCGAACCGATGACCGAGAACACGGCGGGCCAGCAGCGCCCGACCAAGGCGTCGGGCACCAGGGTCAGGCCGGGGGCCAGCGGCGCACCGAACGTCGCGGTGACACCGGTGTGGTCGGCGACCTCCTCCGGATCCCAGGACACGGTGACCGTGGTGGTGTCGTCGGCGACGGGCGGAAGGGCCTCGGGGCCGTCCACGCCGGCGGCGATGGCCAGCACGGCGCGCATGGCGGCCGACGCGTCCTCGGTCGTGACGACGGGCATGCCACCATCGACCGTGGCCGCGGGCAGCGTGAAGCGGATCGTGATCCAGATGTCGGACAGCGGAACGCTCAGCGTGACCTGCTCACCGCTGAGCTCGAGGCGCGCACCCGTGGACGGGTGTGTCGCCGAACGATTTTCGTTGACCTGCCACTCCCCTGGCGCACCAATCCGGTGCACTGGGTTGATCGCTGTGCGGCCGGCCCACAGCACGTCGGGCGAGTCGAGCACGACGGCGAGTGGTCCGGTGACGTCGGCGCGGGCCTGACGGCGCGACACCACGGCGACCGGCTCGGCGCCGGATGCGATGACCTCGTCGATGGATGCCTGCTCGAAGCGGTCGAGCAGCTCACCGACCGGCTCGTCGACGCGGGTGATGCCCACGACCGCCTCGGTGCCGGGAATGATGCACACTTCGTCGGCGGAGTAGCGCGCGTCGTGCGCCTGCCACAGCGAGTCGCTGCGCCACCAGCGCCGCACGTCCTTGTCGATGACCGGCACGAAGTTGACCGGCTTGCCAAGCGTCTTGCACAGGGTGATGAAGAACGGCACGTCGGCGGGGTGCAGCTTGACCGCTTCGGCGTCGGGGTAACGGGCCAGCAGTGCGGCGATGGCGCGCGGCGGATCCTCAAGCAGCGCTTCACCTTCGGCGTCCACGCCGTACAGGGTGTCGATGGGGCCCGAGTCGGCGGGATGCAGCCGCGCCTCGGCGCGCTTGAGCATCTCCTCGAACCGGTCGCGCCAGCTGACGTCCAGCCACGGCGAATCGCGTCGCTTGGTGTCGGCAGTGCTGTCGCCGTCGCCGATCGCCAGCTCCACGTAGCGCTGCAGCCACTGCAGGTAGGTCATGTCGTCGACGTCGCCGAAGTACGGCTTGGCGGTGGCGGCCATCGCGGCGATGATCTCGTCGCGCCGCTCGGCGACCGCGTCGGCGTCACCGGCGACGTCGTCGAGCAGTCGACCGCACCTGGATGCGGCGTTGTCGATCTCGTGGATGTCGGCACCGAGCTGGCTGCGCCCGGATGCCATGCCGCCCTGCGCCTTTCCGGCGGCGACCCAGGAGTCGGTGCCGGTGGTCTCCACCAGCAGCTGCTTCACCTGGGGCGAGGTGGTCGACTCCAGCGTGGCCATGGCCGCGGTGCCGACGAGGATGCCGTCGACCGGCATCTTCGGGAAGCCGTAGCGCTCCGCCCATGCGCCGGAGAGGTATTCGGCGGCACGCTCTGGCGTGCCGATGCCGCCGCCGACGCACACGGTGATGTTGGACAGCTTGCGCAGTTCGCCGTACGTCGACACCAGCAGGTCGTCGAGGTCTTCCCAGGAGTGGTGTCCACCGGCCCGGCCACCCTCGATGTGGACGATGACGTCGCGGTCGGGCACCTCGGCGGCGATCTTGATGACGGACTTGATCTGCTCGACGGTGCCCGGCTTGAACACGACGTGCTTGATCCCGATCGAGTTCAGTTCCTCGATGATGTCGACGGCCTCGTCGAGCTCGGGGATGCCGGCGCTGACCACGACGCCGTCGATCGGTGCGCCCGACTGACGGGCCTTCTGCACCAGGCGCTTTCCGCCGACCTGCAGCTTCCACAGGTACGGATCGAGGAACAGCGTGTTGAACTGCACCGCGCGGCCCGGCTCCAGGAGCTGCGTGAGCTCCTCGATGCGCGCGTCGAAGATGGGCTCGGTGACCTGGCCACCACCGGCCAGTTCGGCCCAGTGGCCGGCGTTGGCCGCCGCGGCGACGATCTTGGCGTCGACGGTGGTGGGCGTCATGCCCGCGAGCAGGATCGGCGAGCGTCCGGTGAGGCGGGTGAACTTGGTCGAGAGCTTGACCGAGCCGTCGGGCAGCGTGACCACCGACGGGGCATAGCTCGACCAGGCGGGCGCGACCTCGGGTGCGGCACCGACCGTGAACAGGTTGCGCTGCCCGGCGCGGGTGGCCGCGGCGACGATGCCGACGCCGAGGCCGCGGATGATGGGTGCGGTCAACCGCGTGACGGTGTCACTGGGACCGAGATCGACGATCCAGCGGGCACCGGCCTCGTGCAACCGGTCGACCTCTGCGACCCAGTCGATGGGCCGCACGAAGATCGAGTCCGTCATCTCGTGCGCCATGGCCGCATCGATACCGGTCTTGGCGGCCCAGCGGTCGACGAGGTCGACGCCGTCGGCCAGTCGCGGGGTGTGGAAGCCGACCTCGACCTGGACGCTGTGGAAGACGGGTGCGAACACCGCACCGCCGCGCAGCTTGTTCTTGCGCTCGGCTTCTTCCTTCTCGGTGATCTTGCTGCAGTACAGCTCGAACCGGGACAGCTGTTCCGGGGTGCCGGTGATGACGACCGACCGTCGTCCGTTGCGGATGGACAACACGGGCGGGAGCACCGTGCGCACGTCGGTGGAGAAGTCCTCGAGCAGTTCGACGATGCGGTCGGGATCCGCGTTGGTGACCGACACCATCGGCGTCTTGTCACCGCGTCCGACCATGCCGCGCCGGCGCGATACCAGCGACCCGGCCGCACCGATCAGCTGGAGCAGGGCCAGCAGCTCGGCGTCGCGAGCACCGTTTGCCCGAAGCGACTCGCAGGCCATGATGCCCTGCGAGTGACCCGCCATGGCCACCGGCGGAGTGCCCTGCAGATCGAGACCCTGGCGCTTCACCGCGCGGATCGCGGCCATCTGGGCCAGCAGGATGCCGGGGCCGGAGATCGCGGCCGTGGTCAGCTGCTTGGACGTCGGCAGCGGCTCGTCGGCGGCCAGCGCGCGCACCCACTGCATCGGTTGGAAGCCGATCGGGCGGACGACCACCAGCTCGCGGGCGACGGGCTCCAGCAGCAGCTCGGCCTCGCCGACGACCTCGCTCAGCTCCGACTCGATCCCGGCGGCGCTGATCAGTTCCTCGAGGTTCTCGAGCCAGTTGCCGCCCTGCCCGCCGAACGCGACGGCATAGGGTTCACCAGCGTTGAGGAGGTCGACCAGCGCGTTCGCGCTGGTCAGTGCCGAGGACGTGTCGCTCGAATCGCCATTGCGGCCGGTGGTCACTCTGTCGTGTTCGTTGATCGTCACGTCTTGCCATCTCCTCGTTGCGCTGTGGCGCGTATCGCTCGTCTTTGGGCTGTCGTCTGGGGCGCGGCCCCGCTTCTGTGCGGGGTCGTGCGATTCGGCGTCGAATCTCGACTGGCTCCGGTCGACCTCCCGCCATCTCTGGCATCGAGGGACGTGGCCGGACTCCCCGATCGGGCAGCCCGGGTATGGGCCAGCTGCAATAAGGGTGTCATAAGAGCCAGGGCAATTTTCTGCCCTCAAATGGTTACTGGCGAGTTCTACGCTCGAGTAACCACACATTGGGTTACGCAGCGTTGCAGCGGCCCGAGAGTCTTGCGGTACAAACGTCCTGCTGGAGCGTGGTTACGGTCGAGTAGCTACAACTGTGCTGATCAAGGCAGTATTGTTACCGAATCGTTATGTAGAAATTTTCGGCGACCAAATGCCTCGGGGCGGTCGCGAAAAAAGCGACACCGGCGGCCAATCTGTCTACCCAAGCGACCGACTAGCGCCAAATAGTTTGCTGGCAAGACTTACTGGTCGGTAAGTTTAGTCCCACTGCCCGAACTGAGGCTTGAGAATGTGGTTGAGGTCGACGCCGACACCACCGACGCTGCGCTTGTCGATCTCGACTTGATGCAGGTGCGCAGCCGGATGGGTGAAGCCCTTGGGCGATCCCCAGTTGTGTTGCCAGAAGTACGAACCGATGCCGTCCTGTAGCGCCCAGTCGATGGTCTTGGAGTTGGCATACACGCCGACGCGTTGGCGACCAAGGACCGACTCCCAGGCCTTCAGATAGGGCGCGACCTGCTGCTTGTACTGCTCATACGTCGGATCGTCGTCGATCGATGCGTAGATCGGTGCGCCGTACGACCCGCCCGCCGCGACGTGCAACTGCCAGCCCCGCTTGGCGTGCTGCACGCCCGCGTTCTGCCCGCCGAGCCAGTCCGCACTGTCCTGCTTGCCGTACTGATAGCAGGAAACGATCTTCAGACCGCTCTGGTACAGGTCGCGCGCCTCGGGCAACTGGATCGGCTTTCCCAGCATCCACGCGCCGCCAGGGCGCCGATCGGAGACGTAGCGGATGGCGCCTGCCGCTCCTGCCGCGCGGATGTCGGTTGCCCTGATCACGCCCGCCGCATAGTCGAGAAGCACGCCGAGCGGAGCCGCCGACGCCGAGGGCGCACCCGTGGACGCGGAGACCGCAGCCAGCGTCCCGCCGAAACCGAGCACGGCCGGCGCGACCGCCGCGTACTTCAGCACGTCGCGTCGAGAAATCGACATGAACCACAGAATATGACACCGGCATCAATTTCCCCGTCAACGCCACTGGTCACGGCAGCATCAAGATTCACAGATCCGTTCACGTTGCTGAATAGACGAAACCCGTCGGCGAAGTACCGGCTTCATACGAAATCCGCACTTTGGGGTGCGGTTTGACCGACGGATCCATACGATTCTGCGCATGCCGTCTGGGCCGCCCTCCGTGACCGCCGCCGCGGCGTCGACGACCGCCACCGTTGGAGGCGAACCGCAGATCGAGCTGATCGGCCTGCGCAAGGTGTTCAGCGGGCACGGAAACCAAGGGCACGGCAACCACGGCGTCGTCGCAGTCGACGGGGCCGACCTGACCGTCGACGACGGCGAACTGTTCGCGCTTCTCGGCCCGTCCGGATCCGGCAAGACCACGGTGCTGCGGATGATCGCCGGCTTCGAACAACCCACCGCGGGCAGCATCCGGCTCGGCGGCGTCGACGTGACCGACCTGCCTGCCCGGCGGCGCGACGTCAACACCGTCTTCCAGGAGTACGCGCTGTTCCCCCACATGACGGTGGCGCAGAACGTCGAGTACGGGCTCAAGGTACGTGGGGTGCCGAAGATCGAGCGGCGCCGTCGCACCTCCGACGCGCTGGACATGGTCCGGCTGACCGACTTCGCGCCACGGCGTCCCGCCCAGCTGTCCGGCGGTCAGCGTCAGCGCGTCGCGTTGGCCCGGGCCCTCGTCGGGCGGCCGCGGGTGCTGCTGCTCGACGAGCCCCTCGGCGCACTGGACCTCAAGCTGCGCGAGCAGATGCAGATCGAACTGAAGGCGATCCAGCGCGAGGTCGGCATCACCTTCGTCATCGTCACGCACGACCAGGACGAGGCGCTGACGCTGTGCGACCGGCTCGCCGTCTTCAACGACGGGCGCATCGAGCAGATCGGCAAGGCGCGCGAGGTGTACGAGCACCCCGCGAATCGGTTCGTCGCCGATTTCGTCGGGACGTCCAACGTGCTCGACGGCGCCGCCGCCGAGGCCATCCTTGGCCGCACCGGCACGTTCGCCATCCGGCCCGAGCGCATCGCGGTGTTCGCTCCCGGTACCGACTCGGTCTCAGGGGTGCGGACGGTCGACGCCACGGTGGCCGAGATCATCTATGCCGGGCCGACGACCAAGATCGCCGCCGTGGCCTCTCCTGGTGTCACGCTGACCGCGACCGTCCTGACCGCGAGCACCTGGTTGCCGTCGACTCTGCATCACGGTGCACCAATCACGTTGGCGTGGCCCGAAAAGGCCGTACACGATCTCAATCCCTCGAGTGATGACTAAGGAGCTCCCATGAATTCGTCTGCGGTTCGGCTCGGCATGGCGTTCACCGCGTGTGCCGTCCTGGTCTCCGGAATGGTGACGTCCTGTTCCAGTTCGGATTCCGGCTCCGGCTCCGGCTCCGGTACAACGCCGCCGAAGCTCGAACCGCTCGGCAGCATCGGCAACGGTGAGGGCGAGCTCAACCTCATCGCGTGGGCGGGCTACGCGGAGAACGGCTCGAATGACCCTGCGGTCGACTGGGTTACGCCGTTCGAGAAGGAATCCGCTTGCAAGGTCAACGTCAAGGTCGGCAACACGTCCGACGAGATGGTGCAGCTGATGCGCAGCGGCCAGTACGACGGGGTGTCGGCATCTGGCGATGCGACGCTACGACTCATCTACGCCGGCGACGTCGCGCCCGTCAACACCTCGCTGGTGCCGAACTACGAGTCGATTTCTTCGTTCCTGAAGGACAAGAAGTGGAACTCGGTGGACGGGCAGATGTACGGCATCCCGCACGGTTGGGGCGCCAACCTCTTGATGTACAACATCGACGTCGTGCGCGACGCGCCGAACTCGTGGGGTGCCGTCTTCGACGGGGCGAGCAAGTACAAGGGCAAGGTGACGGCCTACGACTCGCCGATCTACATCGCCGACGCCGCGTTGTATCTGTCGAAGACCAAGCCGGAGTTGGGCATCAAGGATCCGTACTCACTGACGTCCGAGCAGCTCGACGCGGCGGTCGATCTGCTGAAGGCGCAGCGGGAGAACATCAGTGAGTACTGGTCGGACTACACCAAGGAGGTCCAGGCGTTCGAGTCCGGCACGTCGGTGATCGGCACCACGTGGCAGGTGATCGCCAACACGATCGGGACCGACAACAAGGTCCAGGTGAACACCGTGCTGCCGAAGGAAGGCGCCACCGGATGGTCGGACACCTGGATGGTCGCAGCGAAGGCCGCGCACCCCAACTGCATGTACAAGTGGATGGACTGGATCACCTCGCCGAAGATCAACGCACAGGTGGCCGAGTACTTCGGTGAGGCGCCGGCCCAGACGAAGGCGTGCGACTTCACGACCGAGAAGGACTTCTGCGACATCTATCACGCGACGGACGAGAAGTACGCCGACCAGATCCATTACTGGACCACGCCCCAGACCCAGTGCGTCGATGGCAGCGGTGACAACTGCACGGCCTACGACCAGTGGGTCGACAAGTGGCAGCAGATCAAGGGGTGACGGTTGGCGCCGACGACGCGCTGACCACGGCGCCGCCGCCGGCCTCACCCCGGCTGCCGCGGCGACTCGGCCTGGCCTTCCTGTTGGTGCCGCCCCTGGCCTGGCTCACCATCGCATACCTGGGTTCGCTGGTGGTGCTGCTGATTTCGGCGTTCTGGACCACGAACTCGTTCACCGGGGCGGTGGTGCGCACCGTCACCGGCCACAACATCACCCGGGTGCTGACCGACGAGGTGTTCCGCACCGTCACGCTGCGCACCATCGGCGTGGCACTGGTGGTCACGGTGCTGTGCACCATCCTCGCGGTGCCGTTGGCCCTCTACATGGCGAAGATCGCCTCGCCGCGCGTGCGCCTGATGCTCGTGGTGGCGGTGACCACCCCGCTCTGGGCCAGCTATCTGGTCAAGGCGTACGCATGGCGCATGCTGCTCTCTCCCGAGGGCCCGCTGTCGTGGGCAATCGGGTACAGCCCCGGCTATGGGCTGATCGCCACCATCATCACGCTGACCTATCTGTGGTTGCCGTACATGATCATTCCGGTGTTCGCGGCGTTCGAGCGCGTCCCCGGCTCACTGATCGACGCGAGCTCGGACCTCGGGGCATCAGACGTCTCGACGTTGCGAATGGTGGTCGCGCCGTTGGTGTTTCCCGGTATCGCCGCCGGGTCGATCTTCACCTTCTCGCTGTCGCTCGGTGACTACATCGCCGTCACCATCGTCGGCGGCAAGACTCAGCTGCTCGGCAACATCATCTACGGCCAGCTCGTCACCGCCAACAACCAACCGTTGGCCGCGGCGCTGTCGATCATCCCGTTGGCCGCGATCGTGCTGTACCTGCTGGCGATGCGCCGCACCGGTGCACTGGAGAACGTCTGATGCTCTCGGCGGGAGCCCGACACCTGGTTCGGGCGTGGACGGTACTGGTGCTGGTATTTCTCTACGCGCCACTGCTTCTGGTGATCATCAACGCCTTCAACTCGTCGCGGTCCTTCGCCTTCCCGCCGAGCGGGTTCACGCTGGATTGGTGGAAGACCGCCGCGCACAGCGCGGGGATGTGGAAGTCGCTGGCGAACTCGGCGCTGGTCGGCCTTGGCGCCACCGCGATCGCCCTGGTGCTCGGGACGATGGCGGCCTTCGCCGTTCAGCGGTACGAGTTCTTCGGCCGCAACACCGTCAGTTTCCTGGTGGTGCTTCCGATCACGTTGCCCGGCATCGTCACCGGCATCGCGCTGAATGCAACGTTCACCTCGGCACTCGGCATCACGCTCGGGCTGGCGACCGTGATCATCGGGCACGCGACGTTCTGCATCGTGATCGTCTTCAACAACACTCAGGCCCGGCTGCGCAGGCTCGGCACCCAGCTCGAGGACGCTTCCGCCGATCTCGGCGCATCGCAGTGGCAGACGTTCCGCTACATCACGTTCCCGATGATGCGCGGCGCCTTGGTCGCTGGTGCCATCCTCGCCTTCGCACTGTCGTTCGACGAGATCGTGGTGACCACGTTCACCGCGGGGCCCAGCGTGCAAACCCTTCCGATCTGGATCTTCGGAAACCTGTTCCGCCCCAACCAAGCACCCGTCATCAACGTGGTTGCGGCCGCACTGACGCTGGTAGCGATCATCCCGGTGTGGCTGGCACAGCGGTTCGGTGGCGACCCGGCCACCACGCGGGTGTAACCGCTACTGCGCCTTGCGCTCCCAGTCACTGTTCAGTACGGACGCGGCGTAGTCCGACACCGCGGTCTCCAGCGAGCGCTCCACGGCAGCCCCGAGGAGGTCGGCGACGACCTGGTCGCCGAGGTCGCGGTAGTCGGCCACCACGCGGCGCAACTGCGCCATGTCCTCGGGCTTCGGCATGAAGTTCAATCCGTACCGGGCGAGGATCGACTGCTGCAAGGCCCGCGCCTTCGCGGCGGCCAATTTCGCTATCGGCTCACCGGCGGCGTCGTACACCCGCAGGATCGCCCGCAGGTAGTCCAGCGGCTCGGCGGCTCGGCCCACGATCTCGGCCATCTTCGAGTTGAGGAACCTCAATTCGCCGTCGACCACTTCGGCGAGCCCGCATGCACGCAGCCGACGCGCCTCGTCGCACTCCGGGTCGATGGCCACCACCCCGGCCGGTTCCTCGTGCCGACGGCCGAAGATCGCCTCCTGCAGACCGAGCAGGTCGGCAAGGTCGTGGCCGTTGCGGATGCTGGTGAAGAACTCGGCGATGTGCACGGAGCTGAAGCCCTTGCGCAACAGATCGGTGATGATCTTCAGCTGACCGAGGTGATGATCGTCGTAG
The DNA here is from genome assembly GCF_000620625.1 of Mycobacterium sp. URHB0044. Classification (GTDB taxonomy): domain Bacteria; phylum Actinomycetota; class Actinomycetes; order Mycobacteriales; family Mycobacteriaceae; genus Mycobacterium. The sequence continues at coordinate 202,030 of NZ_JIAW01000007.1, forward strand.
TACGCCGACCGCCCCTTCCGGCGCGGAGGGTCGAGCAAGCCCCGTTCGCGATACGCGCGGATGTTGCGGGAACTGACGTTAGACAGGCTCGCGAGTTCGTCCAAACGGTATTCAGCCAACACAGTATCCGCTCAATACGCCGCTCACACCCACTGTCGTGCGCGCTCCGCAACGAGACATATGTTAACTGTACTGCCGATATGGCGATCTAGGCAGCACGAGTTCATCGCCGTCGTCCGATATCGATTGGCCATGAGAGGCGCCCGTGCGCAACGATTGACCGAGTGCGTGCCTGGATCATTTGGGCGACGGGGCTGCTCGCCTACATCGTCGCCGTGCTCGACCGCACCACGCTCGGTGTCTCCGGACTGAACGCCGCCGAGCGGTTCGCCGCCAGCCCGAGCGTGCTGTCCACCTTCGTCGTGCTGCAGGTGGTGGTGTACGCAGGCGCACAGGTGCCTGCCGGGGTATTGCTCGACCGCTTCGGGTCGCGGTCACTGATCGTCGTCGGTGCCGCATTGATGGCCACCGGCCAGCTCTTGCTGGCGCTGACGTCGTCACTGCCTCTGGCGATCGGCGCACGCGCCATCGTCGGACTCGGCGATGCGGTCACCTTCATCTCGGTCCTACGCCTCGTGCCGCACTGGTTTCCACCTCGCCGGGTTCCGCTGCTGACCCAACTCACGGGCATCTGCGGCCAGCTGGGCCAAGTGCTGTCTGCCGTACCGTTCCTAGCCATCCTCACCGGCACCACGTGGGCCACCGCGTACATCTCGGTGTCGGCGCTCGGCGTCCTGGCGTTGGTCCTGGTGCTCACGTTGGTCAGAGACGCGCCGCACGGCAGGGTCATCGCGACGGAGACCCTGTCGGTGCGCGCCACCCTGGCCAGCGTGAAGACGGTGTGGCTGCGTCCGGGAACCCGGCTGGGCTTCTTCACGCACATGGGCACGCAGTTCTCCGTGACCGTCTTTGCGCTGATGTGGGGCGTCCCGTATCTGACGGTGGCGCAAGGCCAATCGGCGGGCACCGCTGGCGCGCTGCTCACCATCTCCGTCGTGGCGGCGATCTCGGCAGGCATCGCCATCGGCATCTTCACCGGCCGCCATCCACATCGGCGGTCGCGCGTGGTGCTGTGGATCATCGCGAGCAACGCCCTGGTGTGGACGGTGGTGCTCGCCTTGCCTGGACGCGCGCCGCTGTGGTTGCTGATCGTCCTGATCGTGGTCATCTCGGTCGGCGGCCCGGGCTCGATGGTCGGGTTCGACTTCGCGCGGACCTTCAATCCGAGCGCCACCCTCGGCACCGCTCAAGGCATGGTCAACATGGGCGGATTTCTCGCCTCGCTGATGGTCATGCAGGCGATGGGCGTGATCCTCGGCGCCACGGGCGGATACTCGTTCGAGTCGTTCAGGCTGGCCTGGACCGTGCAGTATGCCGTCTGGATCCTGGCGGTCATCGGCATTCTGATCACCCGGAAGAAGGCCCGCAGGCTGATGAAGGCCGAGCAGGAACGCTCGCTGCTGGAGACCTTCGACGCGCGCTGAGGATCAGCGGTTCTTCGCGGAAACCCGGCGGTTGGCCTTCTCGATCGCCTCGACGAGATCGTCCTTGTTCATCGTCGACCGACCGGAGATGTCCAGTCGGCGCGCCACGTCCATGAGGTGCTTCTTCGTCGAATTGGCGTTCACGCCCTCCGCGGTGTCGCCCTTGGCATTGGGCCCACCGCTGCGCGCGCGCTGATCCGACGGACCCTTCTCGTCCTTCGCCTCCCAGTGGTCGCCCACCTTCTCGAAGCTGTGTTTGACGGCGCTGTACGCCACTCGGTGCGCGCGTTCGCCTTCGCCGTACTCCTCAGCCGCCGCGTCGTGTGCCTTCGCGAACGTCCGCTGCGCCTTCTCGGGTGATTTCTTCAGTGTGCTGGGCAGTTCGCTCTGCTTGGCCTGCCCGCCCTTACCTGTCTTCGGCATCGTCGTGCTCCTTGTCTCTTGAGCGACGCTCGTTGCCTACCCCGAAGGGGCGCCGACGAATCAGCCACCACCGGCGCGATCGGCCGCGAGCGCTTCGGCGATGTGCCGGTGTCCGAGAACTTCGAAGCCCACCACGCTGACCACCGGCGCCAGCGTGGCGACCAGCAGACAAACCGCCATGGGCACACCGGCCAGGGCCAGCAGGACGGCCGCCCCGAGAACCGCGGCCGTCAGCACGATCAGCAGCACGTGGAACAGGTCGCGGGTGCGCACCATGAGTGCGTAGAGCAGATAGATCAGCCCGACGTACACCGCGACGGGGATCACGACTGATACCACCGTGCCGATCGAGCCGAGTTCCGAGTGCTGCTCGACGTAGTAGGCGGCGGTGTGTAGCCCGGCACCGGTGGCCACGATCGCGGCGTACACCGGGATGTGCAGGTAGCCGAACCAGAACGACCGCTCGCGGTGCACGTGCAGCACGTCGGCGGACGGCACCATGAAGTACATCCACCACATGCCGAAGGTGAGTCCGGTCCCGGCTACGGCGAGCAGGATGGCGTCAGAGGTCCAGCCGTGTTCGGAAACCACCGCCGACAACGAGGCGACGGTGCCGACGACGCCCTCACCGAGCGCAATGATCGCCAATAGTCCGTAGCGTTCGGCGATGTGGTGTGCGTGCCACGGCGTACCCGCTCCGCGCCGCTCGGCCAACCACGGCCCGCTCATCTCCGCCGACACCAGCACCACCCAGAAGAACAGACCGACGGGGACCGACACGTCCACGAAGATGGTGGCGATCCAGCCGACTTGCACGATCGCGACGACCGTCGCATACATGAGGCACGCCGAACGCCGCGCGGGATCCTGGCGGGCGGCGCGTAACCACTGCCCCACCAAGGCGATTCGCATCACCACGTAGCCGGCGACCAGGATCCGGTTGTCGACGTGCCCGCCGTGATCGACCGAGGCGAAGAACACGGGCAGCCCCAACGCGAGGATCAGTACGCCAACCATCTGCATCATGGTCATCAGGCGGTAGATCCAGTCGTCGGTGTCGTAGGCCGACGCGAACCAGCTGAAGTTGATCCATGCCCAGCAGACCGCGAACGTCGAGAACAGGAACGCCGTCAGGCCGGTACCGATGTGCCCCTCGGCCAGCAGGTGGGCGAACTCGGACGCCGCGATGCCGAAGGCGATCACGAAGGTCAGGTCGAAGAGCAGTTCCAGCGGCGTCGCGACCCGGTGCTCCTCGTGCGGGTCACGGCCTGCCATGCGGCGAAGGCGGTGTGCGCGCGACGCAGTGGGCGGTGGTGCTGAGTGATGCTCGGGCTGGTTCACGGACGCTCGGTCCTTTCTCGACGGCGGTGACCGTACCTGTTCGGTGGTCGGCCCGCTACATTCACGCCATGGCAGGTCCCAGGAAGTTGGTCATCGGTGCGAGCGGCTTCCTCGGCTCCCACGTCACGCGGCAACTCGCGCAGCGCGGCGACGACGTCCGCGTGTTGGTGCGCCCGACGAGTTCCACGCTGGCGCTCGAGGGCCTCGACTTGGACTACCACTACGGGGACGTCTTCGACGACGCCGCTTTGCGCGCGGCGATGGTCGGGGTCGACGACGTCTTCTACTGCGTCGTGGACACGCGGGCGTGGCTGCGCGACCCGGCGCCGCTGTTCCGCACGAACGTCGAAGGCCTGCAGCATGTCCTGGACGCGGCGGTCGAGGCGGATCTGCGGCGTTTCGTCTTCACCAGCACCATCGGGACGATCGGCATCCGTCACGACGGCACCCCCGCCACCGAGGCCGACACCATGAACTGGGCCGCCAAGGGTGGCGGCTACATCCAGTCCCGCGTGGAGGCCGAAAACCTCGTGCTGCGCTACGCGGCCGAGCAGGGACTGCCCGCCGTCGCGATGTGCGTCGGCAACACCTACGGGCCCGGCGACTACCAGCCGACACCCCACGGCGCACTGCTCGCGGCGGCCGCTGCGGGTCGGATGCCCGTCTACATCAAGGGGACGGCCAGCGAGGTGGTCGGCATCGAGGACGCCGCGGCCGCGCTGCTGCTGGCGGCCGAGAAGGGCCGCAACGGTGAGCGATACATCATCTCCGAACGGTTCCTGTCGGCGCGCGAACTCTACGAGACCGCGGCCGCGGCGGGTGGTTCGAAACCGCCTCGCTTCGGCATACCGCTGGGACTGACCTATGCGCTGGGCTACGCCGGCGACGTCGCGGCCCGCGTGCTGCGCCGTGACATGGAGCTGTCCAGCCTCAGCGTGCGCCTGATGCACATCATGTCGCCGATGGATCACGGCAAGGCCGAACGCGAATTGGGTTGGCAGCCCGAGCCGATCCACGACGCGATCCGCCGGGCGGCGCAGTGGTATCGCGAGCATCGGCGGGCATCGAAGTTCGGCTAGCGGTCAACCCCCCGCTCGAAACTGCTGTGAGATCGCTTCTGCGCGAGTTTTTGCGATCTCACAGCAGTCTCGAGTGACGATCGGCCGCCCCGCTCCCGAGGCACGTCGCCGCGGGGCGCTAGCGTGAGCGGATGCGCGCAGTACCGGGAGCGGTTGGAGTGGTGCTGGCCGCGGGGATGGGTACGCGCGTCGGCGCCGACGGCAACAAGGCGTATCTGCCGCTGGCCGGCCGCAGCATGGTGTCCTGGTCGGTGGAGGCGGTCGCACGCACACCCGAGATCGACCGCACGGTGCTGGTGTACCGCCGCAGCGAGCACGCCATCGCCGAACGCATGCTCGGCACCGAATTGCCATGGGCCACGGTGGAACTCGTCGAAGGTGGCGAAACCAGGCACGATTCGGAACTCAACGTGCTGGAGTACCTGTCGGCGGCCATCGAATCGGGTGCCGTCGACGTGGTGCTGATCCATGACGCCGCGCGACCGTTGGCAGGGCCCGAGTTGATGCGCACTGCGCTGGCGACGGCGCGCGAGTTCGGCGGCGCAGTGCCGGCACTGCCCGCCGGTGACATGGTCCGGGCCGACGCCGATGGCCGCGTCGCCTCACTGGGTGACGTCACGTTGATGCGGGTGCAGACGCCCCAGGCGTTCCGGGCGCTGCCGCTGCTAGCCGCGTACCGGGCGGCGGGCGAGGAATGCTTCCAAGGCACCGACACGTCGTCGTGCATTCAGCGGTTCAGCGACATCGAGGTGCACGTGTTCCCTGGCACCGCAACGAATTTGAAGGTCACGTTCGCCGATGACGTGACGGTGGCGGCGCACCTTCTGCGCGAACGGGTCAGCCCGGACGGTGCGCAGCCCTGATCGCCTCGAGGAGGTCGACGTCGGCGGGCAACTCGGCCGCGAAGCCGTCGGCGTCACCGTCCACCGTGGCGATCGGCACGTCGGGCCACTCCATGTCGCCGATGATCGACTCGGCGAGGACCGAACGCTCGTAACCGCGGGGGTACTGGACCGTCCGCAGCGTGGTCCGATCGACGGTGCCGATCACGGCGCCGCGGTCGTCTACCGCCTTGACGGTGTCAGTCATGGGCAGGACCGGTACGACGACCGGGTGACCGGAGCGCAGCGCGGCGATCACCCTGTCCGTCACGTCCGCAGGCGCGAGTGGATGCCGGTGATCGTGCACCAGCACGTGCGACGCCGAAGGGCGTTCGCGCCCAACGTATTCGATGCCACTTGCCAGGCACTGACGGCGCGTACCCGGTGCGCCGGATGCGAGCACTGGGACCCCGGACAAGCCCGCGGCGTCCAGGCAGGCGCGGACGTCGGCCATCAGCGGGTCGGCGGCGACGACGATGACCGACGCCTGCGGGACGCGGTTCGGTCCGATCAGGGCACCGACGACGCGCACCAGCGCCGCCTCCCCCGCCACCTGCGCCAGCACCGCCGCGGCAGGCACGTCCGCCGGCAGCGGCACGATCGCGACGACGTCCATCAGCGGAACCTGCGCAGATATGCCGACCAGTTCCAGCTGGCGAGGAACCGTTCGGCGGCCGAGTAACCGTTGGCGTAGAGCGCCTCGACTTCGTCGTCGGTGATGTCGAAGTCGAGGAAGCCGACGTCGGTCGAATCAACCCGGATCGCGCGCGCACTCACCCACGGCTGGTTCAAGTACGCCTGATCACGCCCGACCAAAACCGTCGTGATCACGTCCTCCAACAGATGCGGCGGTCCGAGCAGACGCAACGCCCCGAGCGCGGGGATCACCTTGTCGTTGCCGTCCGGCAGATTCGGCAGCACCGTGACACCGAAACTCGGCCACCGCGGCGCCTCCCCGTCGGTGCGGTCGAGCGAGTCGAGCGGGAAGTTCGACAACAGGCCGCCGTCGACCAACGTCGAGGCACGGCCGGTGGCGCTGGTCAGCGTGACGGGGCGGAAGAAGAACGGGATGGACATCGAGGCGCGGACGGCGTCGGCGACGAGCTGCTCGTCCGGATCCAGCCCGTAGACCCGCCGATAGTCCCACGGCAACCGCACCTGCTGGCCCGTGGTGACGTCGGCGACGGTGACCACCAGGCGGTAGCGCTGCTCTTCGGGCAACGTGTCGTCGTGCAGAGCGAGATCCCCGAACGTCGTCACGCCGAGGTCGCGCAGCTGGCCGCGCACCCAGTCGTGGGCGTAGTCCCCCTTGTAGATGCCGGAACCGCGGGCCACCGCCAGCGACGGTCCCAACAGCGGCACCCGCTCCACCGGGCCAGGATCGAGGAACTTCCGGTAATCCAGCTGCAGCGCAAGCTCTTTCACCTGGGAGCCCGTCATCTCGCCGGTCTGAGCGGCGGCCGCGACGACCGCCCCGACGATCGATCCGGCCGACGTGCCCGACACCCGCTGCGGCGTATATCCGGCGTCCATCAGCGCAACCACTGCGCCCACCAGACCGACGCCCTTCACACCGCCGCCGGATAGGACGAGGTCGGCGCGCTTCAACGAAGGTGGCATGGTGCGATTCTGGACCAGTGCCCCGACGGGGCCGACGCCGGTGCTACACCGGGTCGAACGCGGAGATGAGCCAAGCGCCGTTCGTCTTGGTGAGACCGACCTTCACGCTGCTCGCGGTGAACGAGCCGTTGGGGTTTTCCTTGCTGGTGGTGTTCTGGTTGATGAACAGCAACACGACCGCAGAGTCCGGCTTCAACTCGGCGACGCCGGCCTGAGCGACGGTGGCGGACGTCTTCACGGCCTTGTCCTTGGCCGCGGGCGTCACGATGTCGTGGGTGAACTGGGTGTAGTAGTTCAGGAAGTCACCGGTCAGATGCGTCTTCGCGGACGCGAAGTCTTTGTCCAGGGAGTCCGGTGAGTACGACAGCAGAGCGATCGTCCCGTCGGTCGCCGCCTTGATCGTGGAGGCGGCGACGGCGTCGTTGGTCTGCTGGTCGGGGCGGAACTGAGCCAGATACGCCCACGTCGCAAACCCGGCCGAGCCGAGCAGCACCGCGGCGAGCACGATCGGCACCAGCCAGCGCTTGAGCCCCCGGCGATCCGCACCGGACTGCTCGTCGGAGGCGGTGTCGTCCTCGGACGTCTCGTCGGCGACCTCGTCGGCCTCGGTCGCGGAGTCGGTCTCGTCCGCCTCGGTCGCTGAGTCCGCCTCGGTCGCGGAGTCTGCCTCGTCGGCCTCTTTTGCCTCGTCGGCGATGACGGCCGTGTCGACCACGTCGTCCTTGTCGTCTGCGGTCACGGCACGAACTCGACTTTCCCCAGCTTGAGTTGCCCACCGTCGCGGGCCAGATCGACGCGCAGCCGCCACGATCTCGGCTCCTGCTCCTTGCTTGCAGCATTCGACACGTTGGTGGTGACCGCGACCAGCACGGTGGCGGTGTCCTTGGTCATGGTCTGCACGGCGGTGCTGTTGACGGTGGCCTGGGTGGTCACCTTCGACTGCTTGGCCACGCCGATGAATTCGTCGGCCTGACCTTCGAAGTCCTTCTTGAAGTCACCGGTCGTGTTCTCCAGGATGCGCTTGACGTTGTCCTCGGCGTGGTTGAAGTCCAGCGACATCAACGTCACGACGCCCTGGCGGGCTGCGGCCGCGAACTCCGCCGAGCGCTGTTGTTCGGCGGCGACCTGTTGGTGATGCCAGACCATCCATCCGCCAAGGCCGAGCAGACCGAGCGAGAGGATCACTACGAGTGCAGCGGCAACGGCCTTGACGCCGATCCGGGGCATCTTGAGTCGGCGGCGTTTGGGCTTCGCCGCGATGGCTTCGTCGATGTCTTCCGCGTCTTCGTCGGCTTCGGCATCGATGTCTTCGGCGGCTTCGTCGACGTCGGTGTCGGACTCGGCTTCCACCTCGGAATCGGAGGCCGGAGGCTCGTCGAGCTCGACGCTCGCGGTCTCCGCGGTGTCGGCGGGCGCGGCGTCGGCGATCGCCTCATCGTCGATCGCGTCATCGGCCGGCGCGTGCGCCGTCATGGCGCCGTTGGAGGCACTGCCCGTCGAGACCGCCGCAGCGGCCGCCTGCCTGCGCAGCCGGATGGCTCGCGCGCGGGCGCGTGCAGCGGCGGCCATGGCCTCCGCTTCGGCGGCCTCCGCCTCGGCCTCGTCCGCGAGCGCGAGAGCGTCGTCTGGGCTGGTCGCCTCGTCGGGGTCCTTCGGATGATCCTTGGCGTCGCCGTTGAGCACCGACGAGGTTCGCTTGCGTGGCGGCATGCGACCTCCTGTCCTTATCCGTGGAACTTGCAAACAATGAGAATGACGTTTTCAATTTTCGCTATCGCCCCGACGATACCCCATCCGCAAACGGGCCAAGTCTGGTCGATTTCCTGCGGAAATGCTGTTATCACGCTGTGCGCACGCTCAGCGCAGTCGATCCTTCACGACCTTGCCGGTGGCGTTCGTAGGCAGCTCGTCGAGGAACTGTACATACCGAGGCACCTTGAAACCCGCCATTCGCTGCCGACTCCAGTCGATCAGCGCAGCGGCGTCTGGCGCATCGGCCGCCGAGCGGAGAACCACGAACGCCTTGCCGACCTCTCCCAGGCGTTCGTCGGGCACCCCGATCACCGCCGCCTGAGCGATCGCCGGATGCTCCAACAGGAAGTCCTCGATCTCGGCCGGATAGGCGTTGAAGCCGCCGACGATGAACATGTCCTTCTTGCGCCCCACGATGCGCAGCCTGCCCGCATCGGTCAGCTCGCCGAGGTCACCGGTATGCAGCCAGCCGTCGGCGTCGATGGCCTCCGCCGTGGCCACCGGATCGTCGAGATAGCCCTGCATGACGCTGTAGCCGCGGACGAGCACCTCACCGTCCTCGGCGACGCGAACCTCCACGCCGTCGCACGGCACTCCGACCGTGGTGGCGATGTCGTCGAACGAGTCGCCCGGTCGGGACAACGTGGCGGTACCGCACTCCGTCAGGCCGTAGCCGGTGTTGACCGTCTTGAACGGCAGCTCGTCGTGCACCCGGCGAATCAGTTCGACCGGGATGTCGGAGGCGCCGGTGACGCCGGCACGCAGCGTGGCCAGCTTGTGCTTGTCCCGCACCGCCAGCAGAGAGTGATACAGCGTGGGCGGTCCCGGCAGCATCGTGACGCGTTCTGCCTCGATGAGGTCGACGACGGACTCCACGTCGAACACCGGCACGGGGAGGATCGTGGCTCCGCGGATCAACGACGCGATGCAGCCCGCCTTGTAGCCGAAGGTGTGGAAGAACGGGTTGACGATGAGGTAGCGGTCGCCTTCACGCAGATCGTTGAGGTCGCCCCACTCCTCGTACAGCCGCAGCGTCTGCAGGTGATTCATCATCACGCCCTTGGGCCGCCCGGTGGTGCCCGACGTGTAGATGATGTCGGCGATGTCCTCGCCGTCGAGCGGGGATTCGAACGGCTCGCCGCTGCCCAGGAAGTCCGACTTCACGTCGATGACGGGCACGCCGGGCGGTGCGGTGTAATCGCCACCGAGGAAACCACTTTGGACGAGGACCGCCTTGGCGCCGCTGCGGCCGATGACGTCGGCCGCCTCCTCGGGCTTGAACCGGGTGTTGACGGGCACCAGCACTCCGCCGGCGGTGACGAGTCCGAACGCGGCGATGATCCACTCGGCGGAGTTGGGCGCCCAGACCGCAACGCGGTCACCCCTGTCGATGCCCAATGCGCGGAAGGCGCCCGCCGCCCGCCGCACCCGGTCGGTGAGCTCGGTGAAGGTGAGGCGCAGCGGACCGTCGACGATCGCCTCGGCGTCGCCGAACCGGTCCGCTGCGCTCAGGACCATCTCGGGGATGGACCGCCAACGCGGTTGGTAGGTCACACCGTGACGAGGCGACTCAGGTTGCCGCCCATGATCTTTGCCTGATCCTCGAGCGAGAGATGCTCGAGTGCGGTCACGTAGTGCGTCGGCTCCCCCAGCCCTTCGGGATGCGGGTAGTCGGAGCCGTAGAGCACGCGGTCCACGCCGATCAGATTGATCAGGTCGTCGATGCCCTCTTCATAGAACGGGCTGACGTGGATGCGGTTCTTGATCTCGTCCATCGGGTTGGCCGGGAAGGCTTCTGGCGCCTTCTTCCAGACCTCTTCCATGTTGTCCAGCAGCGGGAACATCCACTTCGACCCGGCCTCGATGACGGCCACCTTCAGCGTCGGGAACCGGAACAGCGCGCCGTGAATCACCCAGGAGGCCACCGCATCTTGCACGGGACGCCACTCGTTGAGGATGTTCATCGCGTTGGTCTGGAAGGGCAGCATCTCCTGAGCGGCGCCGTCCCACTCGGACGTGTAGCGGGAGTAGCCGCTGTCGCTGGAGTGCATGGCGACCAGCACGTCGTATTCGACGCACTTCTGCCAGAACGGATCGAACTCGGGCAGCGCGAACGACCGCGGTCCGCGGAACCCGGGGACCGGAGCGGGCCGGATGAGGATGGCCCTGGCGCCGCGCTTGACGGCCCACTCGAGCTCCTCGATCGCCTTCTCGACGATGGGCAGCGTGATCACCGGGGTGGTGAAGATGCGGTTCTGGTAGTTGAAGCCCCAGACGTCGTCGAGCCACTCGTTGAGGGCGTGCACGATGACGTGGATGGCGACCGGATCGTCGCGCAGCCGCTCCTCGACCAGGCTGGCCAGGGTCGGGAACATCAGCGTGCGGTCAAGACCCAGCTCGTTCATCAGCTCCAGACGCGGCGCGGGCTCGAAGAACGCCGGGATCGCGCGCATGGGCTCGCCGAACAGTTCCCGCTTGCTCTTGCCGTCCGGGTTGCCGTACTTGAAGTACTCCTCCCACGCGCCGGGCTTCGCGACCACCGAGAACGTGGGGTTGGGGATGTAGTTGCTGATCTGGCCGCGCAGCGCAATCTTGGTGCGGCCGTTGACCTGGACGTACTGGACGATGTCCTTGTACTCCGTGGGCAGGTACTTAGTCAGCGCCTCTTCAGGCTCGTACAGGTGGTTGTCCGCGTCGAACAGCGGAAACGGGATGTCGACCCTCGTCGAAATCTGGCCCATGAAACACTCCTTTTCCTATTGAGAGAATCATATTCTCACGAACGTTAAGTGGCAATCCGTTGCCTGGGCTCACGTTGAGATGTCCTGGCGGACTCACGTTGAAATGTCCTGGCGGACTCACGTTGAAATGTCCTGGCGGACGACGAACTTCTGGACCTTCCCGCTCGCCGTCCGCGGAAAGTCATCTGCCTGGTGCAGCTCCTCGGGCCACTTCTGCCGGGCGACGCCGGTCCGTTCGAAGTGCGCGCGCACGTCGTCGAGGGTCGGCATGGCGTGCCCGGCCTTCGTCCGCAGCACCGCCGCCGCGCGCTCGCCGAGCCGCGCGTCGGGCGCGGCCACCACGACGGCCTCGGCGACCTGCGGCATGGCCAGCAGCACCTCCTCGACTTCGAGTGCGCTGATGTTCTCGCCCCCGCGGATGATGACGTCGGCCTTGCGGTCGGTGATGGTGAGGTAGCCGTCCTCGTCGAGCACGCCGATGTCACCGGTGTGATACCAGCCCTCGTCGTCGAAGTGCGCGGCCGTGAGCTCCGGGTCGGTGTAGCCGAGGCAGAGATCGGGCCCGCGGCTGAGGATCTCGCCGTCATCGTCGAGCTTGATCTCGACACCGGGCCGGCAGTTGCCGTCGGTGTAGAGCCGCTTGTCCTCCGGCGCGCCGGGGCCCGACCCGGTGATCGACGGGTGCTCGGTGCTGCCGTACGAACGGAACACGAACACGCCCATGTCGGCCAGTCGGCGCGTCACCGCGGCCGGCACGGTGGAACCGCCAAGCCCCACGGTGGTGATGAGTCTGCGGTGATCGTCGGTGCAGTCGGGATGATCGAGCAGGCTGGTGACGAAGTAGGGCGGCCCGCCGCCGATGGACAGGCCGTCGGACTTCATCAATGCCAGCACCTTGGCGGGATCCCACACGTCGACGAGGTCGATCGGCGCGCCCTCGAGAACGGGAATCAGGCACGCTCCGACCATGCCGATGAAGTGGCCGACCGGCGTCGCGGTGAGCTGCCTGCCACGACCGGGCGGGTAGTTCGCCAGCAGCTGACGGGTCTCGAAACCGAGCGTCTGGTGGCTGTGGATGACGCCCTTGGGATCGCGTGTGGTGCCGGAGGTGAACGCGATCAACGCCGGGTCGGCGGGATCGGTCGCAAGGGTTCCGGTCATCGGTTCGTCGTCGAGCAGATCGTCGAAGCGGTGGATGCGCTCCTCGTGCGTGCGCTCGTCCGATTCCACCAACGCGACGATCGGCACGTCCCCGCACAGGTCGGGCTGGAACGTCATGCGGCCGAACTGCTCGGTGGTGACGAACACGCGCGGCTTCGCGGTCGCCAGGATGTGGCCAACCTCCTTGCGTCCGTAGAAGTGCACGATCGGCACCACCACGGCGCCGAGCAAGGCCGACGCCCAGAAGGTCGCGGCGGCCTCCATCCAGTTCGGCAGTTGGAAGGCGATCACGTCGCCGGGGCCGACGCCTCGCTTGCGCAGCCCCTCGGCGAGCCGGCGGGCCACCAACTCGACGTCGCCAAACGTGCCCGACCAGGGTCGCTGCGCGGAGTGCACCCAGAACCCCGTATCGGGGCTGGCCTCGAGACCCCGGGCCAACAGTCCACCGAGGGTTTCGGGCGTCCACCACCCCTCGGCCTCGTACCGTTTGGTCAGCTCGATCGGAATGCGACGGGCGCGGGCGTAGCGACTTGGGGCACGAACGGGGTGTTGCGTGGGCTGTTGCATGGACGGGGTACGCACCTCCGCGGCACTGAGGGATGTCGTGGTGATGTTATTCTCCCGAAACGAGAATGCCAATACCGCACTTGGAGAACGGTGGTAGAACACCCGATGGTCGAGCTTGAAACCGACGACGGATTGGCAGTCATCACGATCGACCGCCCACACGCGCGCAACGCCATCTCGCTGGAGACGATGGATCAGTTGGGTGCGGCATTGGACGGCGCGTACGGGGCGCGCGCCCTCGTCATCAAGGGAGCAGGCGACAAGGCGTTCGTGTCCGGCGGCGACTTGAAGGAGCTCGCCGCGTTGCGGACCGAGGCGGAGGCGTCGGCGATGGCCTGGCGGATGCGATCGATCTGCGACCGCATCGCCGCGTTCCCCGGCCCGGTCGTGGCCGCACTCAACGGCCATGCGCTCGGCGGCGGCGCCGAAGTGGCCGTTGCCGCCGACATCCGGCTGGCGGCCGACGACATCAAGATCGGCTTCAATCAAGTGACGCTGGGCATCATGCCGGCCTGGGGTGGTGCCGAACGTCTCGCCGCACTGGTCGGCAAGAGCAAGGCGCTGTTACTGGCGGGCACCGGGTCGGTGCTGGACGCCGCCGAGGCTCACCGGGTCGGGCTCGTCGACGCCGTGCTCCCGCGTGCGTCGTTCGAGGAGGAATGGCGCGCGACAGCGCGGAAACTGGCAACGCTCTCTGCGGGCGAGATCAAGCGCGTGGTGGCCGGAGCGTCGGCACCGGAGGCCGTCGCGGCCTTCGCCCGGCTCTGGGTGTCCGACGAACACTGGGCGGCCGCCGATCGAGTGATGAACCGCGCCAAGCGATCTGATTAACCGCCGACGGTCCTGATCGGATCGCTGCCGTCCCACTGGGTGGCGGCGTCCCGCACGAAGGTGCCCATGCCGCTGGTGACGTCGGTGAGTTCCATGATCTCGAAGATGGTCGCCGGACCACCCGCAGGCGGTTCGACGTAAGCGAAGCGCGTCACGGGGCTCGCACTGGCGTCACACCACACCACCGGCCAGCCCGCCGCTTCCGCTGCCGCCACAGCCGCATCGAAATCCTTTACCCACCAGGCGAACTGGTGGAATCCTTCGCGCCCGGAGTCAAGGAACTCGGTGAAGATGGACGGGGTGTCACCATGCTGGTGGATCAACTCGACCTGCAGCTCGCCGGAGTTCGCCAGCGCGATGGAGATGGTCACCTCGCACGGCTCGCCGCGGTAGAACACCCGTTGCGAGTGCTCTCGAACCACGAACCACGGGCCAACGCCGAGCGCGAGCCAGTCGGCCAGTGCGGCGTCGAGATCTCGGACCACGTAACCGATCTGACGGATGGGACCGGGTAACGGCACTTTCACGGCGGGGGCGTCCACGGCTCGAAGGCTAACGGCATAGTTAGACTCGGGTCAACTAACTGCGCAGCAAAAATACGCCAACCTGGGTCAGTTATCTCGGCTGGCCTGCGAAGAACCGCGCCGCCTTGCGGATCGAGTCCTCCACCGGTTCCGGTTCCCAGCCGAGTTCCCGCTGCGCCTTGGAGTGGTCGAGTGGTGACATCAGCTCGGCCATCTTGATGCCGGCGACGGCGAAGGGAAGGTCGCGCTTCAGGACACGGGCCGCGAGATCGTTGGCGTACGCCCCGACGTAGAGCAATGGCAACGGCAATCCGATCCGCGGTCGCCGCACCCCGACCGCGTCCGCCGCGATGTCGTGGATCTCCCTGGTGCTCAGGTACTTGTCGGAGATGATGTAGCGCTCCCCCACCCGCCCCCGCTCGGCGGCGAGAACCATTGCGCGCGCAGCATCTTCGATGCCCACCACCTCGGAGGAGAACCCGAGGTAGAAGGGGAACCTGCCCTTGGCCACCCGTGCGATGACGCCGCCGTGGGGTGTCGGCTGCCAATCGTCCGGGCCATAGGTGGTGGAGATGCAGAGCGCGACGGCAGGCAGTCCCCTTTCGCCCGCGTAGGTCATCACCAGCTTCTCCGCGGCGACCCGCGCCTCGATGTATGCGCCGCCCGCGGTCCAGTTGTGCGGCTCTTCCTCGGTGACCGGGCGGGCGTCGTTGATCGCCAACGTGCCCGTGGTGCTGGTGAAGACGAACTTCTTCAGGTTCGCGTCGACCGCGGCGTCGAGCACGTGCCGAAGCCCTTCGACGTTGGTGCGGAACAGCGGCGCGGGATCGCGCAACCACATCCGCGCGTCGACAACGCAGTAGTAGACGACGTCGCAGTCGGCCATGGCCGCGCGCAACGCGGCATCGTCGAACACGTCGCCGTAGCACCGCTGGACGTCCAGGCCGTCGATGGCCTTGGTCGAACTCGTCTCACGCAACATGACGCGGACATCCTCCCCGTCGGCCACCAACCGCCTGGTGACGTGCGAGCCGAGGAAGCCGCTTGCTCCGATGACCAGCTTCGTGCGACGCGCCACCGGTCAGGCGTTCTCTAACTCGACGATGAGACGAGTCAGCCGCAACGACGCCAGCTTCCATTCGCCGCCGTGGCGCACCCACCGTTCGTGGTAGTGCCCGTAGCCGGTCAGCGCCGGGCCGTTCTCCCACATCACCCGGTCCTGCATGGCCCAGACGACGTCGGCCCCGTCGCCATTCAGTTCGATGAGCAGCGTGTGCACCTGGTGGGCCGACTTCGCGTTCGTGAGGGACGACCGGATCAGCTCCACGGCGGCGTCGCGGCCGGTGACCACCGGGACGCCGGTGCCGTCGCTGACGTCGAGCACGATGTCGTCGGTCATGAGATCGGCGAACCCTGCCCAGTCTCGGGTGTCGAGCGTGTAGCAGTAGCGGGCCTTGAGCCGGGTCAGCTCGTAGAACGCGTCGAGGGTGGCTTGATCGGCCATGCAGGGGTTCGCTTTCGTCGTCGATGGGCTGCGGGTTTGGGCCATTCTGGACAACCTGGGGTAACAGCGTTCTAAAATCCGGAAATGAGCTTTCCGCCACGCCGGACACTACCCCGACGCTTCCTCCTTGGACTTGGCCCGCTGCTTGCGGCGGCCAGCCTGATCGTCGGTACCGGTGTGGCCGCCGCCGACGAGGATCCGATCCCCGGGCCACCGCTGCATCGCGTCCAGTACACGGTCTTCTCCGAGACGCCGTACGCGAACGCGGAGATCTACTACCGCGACGTCGATCCGCCGAACTTCGCCGAGTACAGCCACAACCCCTACGCGTTCAGCCCCAACGTCGAGGCCAACGTCGGGCCGAATCAGCTGTGGACCATCGACGTCATGCTCGCCAACCCGGACCAATGGGCCATGGTGACGGCGAGCAGCCTCGATTCGCCGCAGCGGCCGAACTTTCACTGCGTGATCGCCGTCGACGGCAACGTGGTGGTGACCAACCAGGGCCCGAAGGGAGCGCTCTGCTCCCTGCGCAACTGGTGACCGCGAACGGGTCAGACGGAGGCGGCGGTGGCCGCCTGCACGCGCTCACCTTCCAGGCGGCGCAGCCAGTCCTCGCAGAACGCCAGCATCTCGGCGTGGCCCGCGGACATGCCGAGCGCCCGCTCCATGACGAGAATCTGCGAGACGCTCGTCGCGAAGATCGCCCACACCACGGCAGGAACGTCCGAGACCTCGTAGCCGTATCGCCGCAGGGCCGTCGTGATCGCCTGGACCTGTTGCTCGCGGAACTGCTCGGCGTAGACGGCGATCTCGGTGCGTAGCGCCTTGCGATGGTTGGCCAGGCCCATGAATTCCATCGTCAACCGGGTGGCCGCGGGATCGGTACCGAACTCCCACAGCGCCCAGAGCGGTTGGGGCGAGTCGAGCGCACGCGCCTGGGCCTGCAGACCCTGCTTCGCCCGGCGGCGGAACACTTCGATGAACATCTCGTCCATCGTGCGGAAGTAGTAGTGCACCAGCTGGGGCTTCAAGCCGGCCCGCTCGGCAACCCGTCGGGACGTCACGGCCGCATAGCCGTCTTCGAGCATCAGCTCCTCGGCGGCTTCGAGCAGGACACCGCGGTTCTTGGCGTCCGGCGCCCCGATCCTCCGGTCCGATGCCATGCCAACACTTCCTTCGCTGGTTACGTCAGATTCGCAAGCCAAATCGTAGACGCCGGTGGGCCCCGTTTCCTTGACCAGGACACTACGCCATGCTAAGCAGGTGCTCAGCACTTTCAGCTCCGATTGCGTCGGCACGTTCGTCCGCCACCGCACCCCATTCCCCGGCTCACCGCAGCCTGGAAGGAAACCCAAGATGACCGCTGACTTCGACACCGTCGACTACTTCACCGATCAGTCTCTGGTCCCGGATCCGCACCCGTACTTCGATCACCTCCGCAGCAAGTGCCCCGTGGTCCGGGAGCCGAACTACGGCGTGTTGGCGATCACCGGCTACGACGAGGCGAACACCGTGCTCAAGGACACCGACACGTTCTCGTCGTGCATCGCGGTCGGAGGCCCGTTCCCACCGCTGCCGTTCACGCCGGAAGGCGACGACATCAGCGAGTTGATCGCCGAGCACCGCAACCAGTTGCCCCTGTTCGAGCACATGGTGACGATGGATCCGCCCGACCACACCAACGCGCGGTCCCTGCTCAACCGGCTGCTCACCCCGAGCCGGCTGAAGGAGAACGAGGACTTCATGTGGCGGCTCGCCGACGAGTGCCTCGACGACTTCATCGCGCAGGGCAAGTGCGAGTTCCTGTCCGCGTACGCAAAGCCGTTCTCACTGTTGGTGATCGCCGACCTGCTCGGCGTGCCCCAGAAGGACCACGAGGAGTTCCGCGCGGTGCTGGGTGCGCCGAGGCCGGGCTCTCAGGTCGGCTCGCTCGACGGCGACATCGTCGCATTGAACCCCTTGGAGTGGCTGGACGAGAAGTTCATCGCCTACCTCGAGGAGCGGCGCAAGGCGCCCAAGGACGACGTGCTGACCGCGCTGGCCACGGCCAAGTACCCCGACGGATCCACGCCAGAGGTCATCGACGTCGTCCGTTCGGCGACGTTCTTGTTTGCGGCCGGCCAGGAGACCACCACCAAGTTGTTGTCCGCCTCGCTCAAGGTGTTGGGCGACCAGCCCGAGATCCAGCAGCAGCTCCGCGACGACCGCACCCGGATCCCGATCTTCGTCGAGGAGGCCCTGCGGATGGACGCCCCCGTCAAGAGTCAGTTCCGCTTGGCGAAGAAGAACACCACGGTCGGCGACACGGAGGTTTCGGCAGGCACCATCCTGATGGTTTGCCCGGGCGCGGTGAACCGGGATCCGGTCCGCTTCGCCGATCCGCACGAGTTCAGCCTGGACCGCAAGAACGTGCGCGAGCACATCGCCTTCGGTCGCGGCGTGCACTCCTGCCCGGGCGGTCCCCTGGCACGGGTCGAAGGACGGGTGTCGGTCGAACGCATCCTGGACCGAATGGCCGACATCACGATCGACGAGGACAAGCACGGACCGGCCGGTGATCGCCGCTACACCTACGAGCCGACGTTCATCCTGCGCGGCCTCACCGAACTCAACATCAAGTTCACGCCCGTCAAGTAGCCGTAAGCGCTATTCTCCACAATTGAGAATGCCAATCTCGCCAGGTGCGGGTTGGGCCACGACATACAGTCGGTCGGGATACGGGCCTGAATGGGAGCGCGGATGAACAAGGCGATCGCTGGAACTTATGCCACCGCACTCGTGACGGCGGCGATGACGCTGGCCCCGCCCGCCAGTGCCGCCGGCATGAGGATCGGAAACTACGAGGTCGCCAACGACCGCTGGAACGACCACTCCTGGATCTGGGCGGTCATGTACTCCTGCGGCAACGGCGATTCCGCCTGCGGCACAGATTTCACCGATCCCGTCGTCAACCCCGCGACGGGCAATCTGAACGTGATCGCCATTCCCCGGCCACTCAAGAGCCAACGGTTCCAGAACACCGCGTTCTACGCCGACGGTCGGTACACGTTGACGGTCGACGTGATCGACGGGGTGCGCTGCATCGGCTACAACCTGCCTTCACACGACGTCTACAACTGGGACGCGGTGTCGCTGGCGGGAACCATCACGTCCACGTACGACGCGGGGTGTTACGGGGCGCCTGGCGGCACGAGCACGTACACCTTTTCGTTGGTGAAGTTCTAGATTCTTCGCTGCGGAGCGGCGGCCCCGCGGAGTCAGAGGTCGCCGCGCGTCCAGGCACTCGTGCCGTTGCGCGCGTCGCACGACAGGAACAAGCCGTCCGGCGCCTGCGCCATCTCGCCGTCACGGCCAGAGCAATTGCTGCCCTCGACCTTGATCCCACGCAACTCTGTCGACCGGAACCAGCGCGGCTCGTATCTCCGCGGCGAGCCGCAGAACACGATCCTGCCCCAGTCCGTCACGCCGAACACGTAATACGTGGTGTTCGAGCACGGCGCACCAAGCACGGCGCCAGGCTGGATGCCGGGCACGCACGACGGCTCATTGCATTCAACCGGCGCAGGGGCGACGGGATCGGCCGTCGCCGCGGGCGCCGTCCCGAGCCCTGCGGCCAACAGGCAGGCAGCGGCAGCTACGACGATTCGCACGGAAACTACTCTCGCACAACGGAGAGTGAAATTCTCCCATTCAGAGAAGATCGGCCGCTCCCGCACCGCCCGAGGGGTTCCCAACCAGGACTGGATGGCGCCGGAACCAGTCGTTTAGCTGCGAAAAGAGTGTTATTCTCCTGCCTAAGAATGACATTGCCATCATGTACAGACTCAAGGAGCAGGTCATGCGCCCAGCGAACGTGATCGCAACGGCCGCGATGCTTACCGCCGCATCGCTGCTGACTGCGCCACAGTCCGCCGCGGACGACTATCCCCAATATGCCATGAACGGAACGTATTCCGTGGTCTCCAACGGCGAATGGGCGAGGACGAACGACCGGTATCAGGACGAACCGTCGGTGCGCAGCACGTGGACGGTCAACACCACGTGCACCAGCGCGCTCACCTGCTCGGGCAAGGTCACCAGCAGCCTTGGCTGGACCGAGGACATCTACACTGGAATCGGGACGTTGTGGTACGTCAAACACTATGTGCCCGACTGGATTCCATGCCCCGACGGCACGCGTGGCCCCGGGCTTCAGGTGTACAAGTTCTACCCCGCTACAGAAGACGGCACCGTTTTGGTGCCGTCCGACCTGTGGATGGGCGAGGACGTGACCACTGGCGAGAGTGGCGCATGCGGCAGGAACAGGTCGATCGTGGTCAACCTACCGGTCAAGATCACCAAGGTCAGCTGACCGCCCGTACCGCAGCCACGAAGAAGCGCCCTGCCGTCACCGGCAGGGCGTTCTTCGTCGGCGCACTAGTGCAGCAGCAGGTCCTTCCACGTCTTCTGAAGTGGCTTCTCCGCAACAAGATTCGTCACCTTGTACAGCTTGCCGTCCGAGCCGACGTACTCACCGGTGCGCGGATTGTATTGGGCGAAGGCGACCGTCGGGCCTGCGCCCGGCTTGGCGCCGCCGAACGAACTCGGCGCTGCAGGCACAGCACCGTCGGCGGGTGGCAGTGGAACGACGTTGGCGCCGGGTGCCGGCGGCAC
This sequence comes from Mycobacterium sp. URHB0044, assembly GCF_000620625.1. GTDB lineage: Bacteria > Actinomycetota > Actinomycetes > Mycobacteriales > Mycobacteriaceae > Mycobacterium. The sequence goes on from NZ_JIAW01000007.1 coordinate 222,654, forward strand.
GTCGACCGGTGCCGCAGCGTCGGGACCGGGTCCCGGCGGTGGTGCGAGCGGTGGAATCGGTTGTCCGTTCAGCGAATTGCCCTCCGGCGGTGGCGGCGGCACCGCGGTGGCGAGTGGGGCCTCCAACGGCGAGACAGGCGCACCGTTCGGCGGCCCCGCGGGTGAGGCGCCTCCCGGCATCGCACCTGGCGGCAGCGGCGTCCCCTCGACCGGCGCAAAGATGTCGTCGCTCAAGGTCGTTCGGTCGTCGATGGGGATGCCCTGGGCAATCAGGCTCGGGTCGATCGGAGAGGGTCCCGTGGCGTGCTGACGCATCGCCAGTGGCATGTACTCCTGATCGCTGTTGCAGATCTGGACCGTCGGTGCGCGTTTGCCCGGCTTCCTGATGCACGGGAAGTTGCGGACACCGCGGACGGAGATCGGCGAATCCTGCGGCAGCTTGCAATAGAGGCCGTCCGGCGTGTCGATGTCCGACTCGTCAGCCGGTGACCGCCAAGACGATGGCGGCAGGAAGCCGACCCGACAGGCAGGTGGATCGTCGACCCCGGCCTGGAAGTCGCCGCGCGCGCTGCCGGTGGCGTCGGAGAAGTTCGCGTACGACTGTTGCTGAGCGAAATACGGCGGTAGCAACACCAGGAGTTGTTCGAGCGACGCGTTGTACGTCATGAGGATCTCGCTGACGGTGCCGAGGTTCGCCAGAAGAACCGGCAGCGTCGGCTTCAGTTGGTTGAGGAGACCGGAGGTTTCGTCCGAAAAGCCAGGAAAGGTCTGCAACACGGTGCGGAACTTGGCGTCGTCCGCGGCGAGTTGACCGGTGAACCCCGCGAGACTGCGGGCCCAGGTGCGGATCGAGTCCGCGGTGGCGGCCTGACCCTCCAGCAGCGGCCGACTGTCCTCGGCGAGCGCCTTGGTCTGGTCGGCGACGCCGTTGAGGTCGGCGCTCAGCTTCGCGCCGGAGTCCAGTAGTGAACCGAAATCGAAACCGGCGCCGTTGAATCCCTTGTACGTCTCGTCGAGCAATGCGCTCAACCTGTCCTTGGGGAACGTGTCCACCAACTTGCTGACCCGGTCCAGAACCGGGCCGACCGCAGGCGGCAGTGAGATGTTCTTCGCCGTGATGACGGAGCCGTCCTGCAGATACGGTCCCGAATCGGTGCGCGGCCGCAGATCGACGTACTGTTCGCCGATGGCCGAGACGCTGCGGACCTCGGCCTCCAGGTCCGCGGGAATCTTCGGCGAGGTGGCGATCGAAAGCGTCGCCTGCGCACCATCTTTGGTGAGTCCCACCTCGGTGACCTTGCCGACTTCGACACCGCGGTACGTCACGTTGCTGAATCGGTAGAGGCCACCGGAAGTCGGCAGTTGCAGCGTCACGTTGACACGGCCGACCCCCAGCAGTGTGGGGATCTGGATGTAGGTGAAGAACATCACCACCACGCCGACGATCGACACGATCAGGAAGATCGCCAGCTGGATCCTGATGAACCGCGTAAGCATCAGTTACCTTCCCCCGCATAGGGGCCCGCGAAGATCGGGCCTCCGCCCGCCGGTGGCGGCGGACTGTCGACCGGTGCCATGTCCGGGTTCTCCTGCGGAACCATGGGGAGCACCGGGCCGCTGGCAGGTGGCGGCGGCGGCGCCTGCATTGGCGGCGGCGTCTGTGCGACCAACGGCGCCTGTGCCGGATAGGATCCCGGCCCGGGCAGGCTCTGAGCAGCACCCGGCGGGTCGGGGTTCAGGCCGGGATTGTCTGGGGGCACCGGCCCCTGCGGACCACCAGGCGGCGCCGGCGCGAGCGGGCGACCCAACGGATCGTAGGTATAGCGCTGGAAGAACGGTTCGCCTGGCAGTGGCACCAGGTCACGGCCCTCCTGATCGAGGCGGGTGCCGAGGAAGATCGACTTCCGCATGCGTGGCCCGGAGATGTCGACCGTGGCAAAGAGATTGATGAAGTCACCCCTGACCGCACGGTCGATGAGGTTCTGTCCGTAGGGGAATACCGTCCCGTACGCGATGGCCGCATCGAATTCCGGTCCGACGTCGGCCAACGCCTGAATGGTCGGCTGGAGGTTCTTCAGGTTGTTCACCAGGTCGGCTTGCGTGTCGTTGACGAGGCGGTTGGCGGTGTCGCTGAACTGTCCGAGCTTGGTCAGCGCGGTGGTGAGTTGTGGTCGCTCCCGATCGAGTACCTCGAGTGCGCGTGGGATCCGCTGCAGCGCATCGTTGATCGCGTCGCGGCGGCCGGCGAATGTCGAGGCGACCCGGTTGAGGCCTTCGATGGTGGCAACGAGGTTCTGCCGCTGTTGATCCAGCGTGCCGATGAATTCGTCGAGCCGGGTGAACAGGTTGCGCCAGTCCTCTTCCCGACCGGAAAGGGCTTGGTTGAAGGTGTGGACGATATCGCCGATCTGGCCGAGCCCACCGGCGTTCACGACCACGGACAGCGACGAAAGAGTCTGTTCGGTGGTCGGATACGTCGAGGATTCGTTGAGCCCGATGGTGGTGCCGGGCGCCAGCTTGCCCTGGGGCTTCTCGCCAAGGGGCGGATTCAGCGCCAGGTGCATCGAGCCGAGCAGGCTGGTCTGCCCGACACTGGCCACCACGTTGGCCGGGACGACGACGTCGGGCTTGACCGAGATCTCGACGTTGGCGTGCCAGTCCTGGACGTCCATCTTGCCGACGCTGCCGATCACGACGTCGTTCATCAGCACGGGCGAATTCGACTCCAGTGTCGACACATTCGCGATCTGCACGTGATAGATCACCGCGTCGGATCCACGCCCCACCGCACCCGGCAGTGGCAGCGAATTGATGCCCTGGAACGCGCACCCGCTGGCGGTCAACGCCACGCAGGTGCCCGCCGCGAGCAGTTTGAACGAAGCTCCACTCATCATGACGGTGGTGTCCCCTCGGCGGGTAGCAGCGGCCCGGGCGGTACGCCCGGATCAGGTGGCGGGGCTTCCGCGGGAAGCATCATTCCCGGCAGGCCAGACGGCACTCCGACCTGCTCTCCCGACGCCGGCGGCGGCTTTGCCGGTCCGATCCGAATGTCCTCGGGCATCGGCACCGGCGCACCGGGGTACAACGCGGGGATCGGGAAGTTACTCGGGCGGTCGGGCGCCGAGAACGGAGCGTCGGGCCGTGGCCCCATGCCGGGAGGCGGCGGCACGTCGCCGTCCAGCCCGGTGTAGGCCGAAACCGCGGGCGGGTTCTCGGGAGGCCTTGGCGCGCCGCCCGCTCCGCCAGGCGCGAGCGCGGGGTCGGCGTAGACGATGTTGTGCGGGCTGGCCGACTTGGACAGGTACGGAGAGATCGGCACCGGAATGTAGTTCAGGTTGAGCAACCGCAACGCGGGTCCGAGGTAGTCGTGGCACAGCTTCGCAGTCTCTGGCGCAGTGGTGTTCTGGGTGGCGCCGATCATGCCGCAGACGAACTGCATGGGGCTGGCCAAGTTCGGGAGAGAGAACCCGCCGCGGGGCGAACCGGTGTCCGGATCGTAGATGTTGTAGCCGTTTGCAAACGAGTTGGGCGCGACGTGCAGCACCTGTTCGAAGTCCGTCTTCACGTCGACCAACGTCTGGGAAACCTGGCGGAGACCTTCGAGTTGTTCGGCCGTCTGGTTCCTGGTGCCCGCGACGAACCGCTTCACCTCGGTGATCGCGACGGACAGATCCGTCAGCGCGGCATCGAGGTCGGACTTGCTTCCGTCGAGCACGCTCGACAGCGTGGCCAGCCGATCGTTGAACGCGACTATCTGATCGTTGCTGCCCTTCAACGCTGTGACGAAGATTTGCAGATTCTTGATGATGCCGACGAAGTCTCCGCTGCCGTCGGCGAGTACCCGGCTCACACCGGAGAGTTCGGCCAGTGTCTGCCTGAGCTTTTCACCGTTGCCCGCGAGGGCGTTGGCGGCGCTGTCGATGAACCGACCCACCGAAGTGGTCGAGACGTCGCTGGTGGGACCCAGGTCCGTCGCCAACCGCTCGAGTTGCTTCTTGACTTCGTCCCATTCGACCGGGACGGCCGTGCGATCCGAGGGAATGACGGCACCGTCGGCCATCTTCGGGCCACCGTCGGACGATCGGTAGGCCGGGGTCAATTGCAGATACCGTGCGGCTACGAGGTTTTGAGCGACGATCACGGCCTTCGCGTCGGCGGGCACGGGAATCCCGTGGTCGACCGTGAAGGTCATCTTGGTCTGCGTGCCCTCCGGCTCGATTGAATCGATCTTGCCGACGCTGACACCGGAGACGCGTACTTCGTCGCCGGGGTAGACGGCCGTGGCCGTAGGGAAGTACGCAGTGATGGTCGTCGGTGCGAAGAACAATGCCCTGGCAGCCACGAAGCCGCCACCGATGAGCGCGACGACGAGCACGGCCACCAAAGCCGGCACCAGCCACCTCCGAGACGTCGCCATCAGCGCGAACCCCCGGGAACCCCGTTGTACGGCAAGGGAAGTTCCGCCCGAGGCCCGGTCTGCTCGTTTGTCGGTGGTTGTCCGGAACCGAACGGACCCCTGCGGAAGCCGAACGCGTAGTCGAGGAAGGGCTGGAACAACTGCCACGGTTGGAAGTTCGGCACGTAGGCGGTGTAGTAGAAGCCGCTCGACACGGCCTCACCGAGCGTCGTCTGGTACTTGGCCGCACCCGGGATCGCCTTGGCGAGATTGTCGCGGTTTCGGACCAATACCTCGTTCACCTTGTTGAGCTTCTCCAGCGTCGGGGCCAGCTCCTTCTCGTTGTCGGCCACCAGACCGACCAACTGCTTGGAGACCGCTGACGTGTTGGCGAGCAGGTCGACGATCGCCTGACGACGCTCGACGAGTACGGCCAACAGGTCATTGGCGTTGAGGATCAGGCTGTTCACCTGTTGGCTTCGCTCCGAGAGGATTCCGGTGACGTCCGAAGCGGTCTTGAGCAACTCGCCGAGCTTGCCGTCGCGGCTGTTCAGTGCCTGCGACAACCGGGAAAGCCCGTCGAACGTCGGCCCAAGCCGCGGTGCGATCTGGTCGAGCGTCGACGACAACGTGTCCAGCGACTGATTGAGCTGATGGGTGTCGGTGCCACCGGTGTTCGTGGTCAGATCTCCCACCGCATCGCTGAGCGAATACGGCGACGACGTCCTCGACACCGGGATCACCTCGGTGCGGTTCAACGTGCCCTCACCCGCCGAATCCAACGTCAACACCCGCTCGCCGAGAAGGGTTCCCGTCTTGATGTGCGCGGAGGTCTCCGACCCCAACCGGTACTTGCCGTCGATGGTGAACGCGATCAGTGCATCACCATCGTCCAGCGAAACGTCGGTGACAGAGCCGACTTTCATGCCGGCAAGGGTCACGTCGTTGCCCACCATGATGCCGCCGGCCTCCGCGAACAACGCCTTGTACTGCAGCGACGTCGCATAGGCGACCAGCCGTTCCGGCTGCAGGCCGACGGCGATGACGAGGATGGCCAGCACGACGCCCATGAAGCCGGCCCGCGCCAGTTGCGCTCCGCGATATTTGAGCATTACGGCTCAGCGCACCTTCCGTTTTCTTGCTTGATGAAGGGGAAGAACGAGGCCCTGCCCTGAAGGTCGGTGACCTTGATGTCGAGCGCGCAGATGTAGTACTGGACGAAGGCGCCGTACGCGCCGATGCGCGCGAGCTTGCGATAGTTGCCAGGAGCGCGCATCAAGGCTCCGTCGAGATAACCCTTGCCGCTCTCCAGATTTGGAGCCAGGCGGTTCAGCTGGTCGACGGTGCCTGCCAGCGGGGGCCGCGCCTGCGTCAACAGATCCGCGATGGACGCCGTTCCGTTGTCGAGCGACGAGATGGCGGTGCCGATCGGATCGCGATCCGTGGACAGCCCCGCGATGAGCTTCTCGAGTCTGTCGATGGCACCGGAGAACTGGTCGCCATCCTTGGAGATGGTGGCCAGCACGGTGTTGAGGTTGTCGATGAGCTGCTGGACCGTCTCGTTGTTGTCCGCCAACGTGTTGGAGAACGACGACGTCTTCGCCAGCAGCGAGTCGAACGTGCCCTCCTGGCCCTGGAACACCTGCACCAGCGCGGACGTGAGCGAATTGACGTCCTGCGGATTGAGCCCCTGGACGACCGGCTTGAGGCCACTGAGGAGCAAGTCCAGGTCGAGCGCCGGTTCGGTGCGGTCCAGTGGAATCTGCGAACCCGGAGGCATCAACTTCGTAGAGCCAGGTCCGTCGATCAGGTCCAGGTAGCGGTCACCGGTGAGGTTGAGGTAGCGGATGGCAGCCTTGGTGCCGGTGGTGAGTGCAATCTTGCGATCGGCGTCGAATTCCACCAGCACCTGGCGATCCGATTGCAGCGACACGTCCGTCACGGTGCCGACCCGGATGCCCGCAACGCGCACGGTGTCACCCACGGCTAGCCGCGAGGCGTCGGTGAAGATCGCCGAGTACCCGTTCGTCGAACCGGTCCGGTACTGGCCGAAGGTGAAGAACAGGAACACGGTCAACAGCGACATGATCGCCGCGAAGATGCCGAACTTGACGATGGTGCCCCGTGAGCCGGTCATCCGGGCATTCCGATCTGTCCGCTGTTTCGCGGTGGGCCGTCGATCGGCCCGAACAACGCCTGCTTGAGCCCGTCCGAGTTGAGCAGCCACCCTTGGTTGCCGTAACTCCACGGGTTGGCCCCGACGTCGGCGACCAGGAAGGGCGGCCGAACGTTGGCCCCGACGACAGGCAGATGCTGGTCCTTGCAGGATGGCCCGCTCTTGGCCGCCACCTTTGGCAGGTCCTGCGGGTAACGGTAGCGCTCGACGCCCAGGGTGAAGTTGGCCGTCACGTCGACACCCGGTCGGTCCGGCGACGGGATGTGGATGAACGGGATCAAGCCCTGAATTCCGCACCGGAGGTTGTCTTGGTACTGACTGGTCAGTGCCGTGGTGGGGACGAGCATGTGCAGGACGTCGGTGAGAGCCTGCCGATTCGTGCCGATCACGTCGTTGCCGGTATCGGCCAGCCCAACGGCGCTGACGAGGAACCGGTCGAGGTTGTCTTCCTCCTCGACCAGGGTCTGGCTCACTCGCGTGGTGCTTTCCACGATGTCCATGAGTTCGGGTGCCCTGTCGGCGTAGGCGTTGATGGCCGCGGGAGCCACTTCGATATCGCGGTTGATGCTGCCCAGACTCGGATTGATCCGTCCGAGGAGCTGGGAGAAGTCGGTCACCGTCTCACCAAGCTTCTCGCCGCGCCCGTTCAACGCTCCCGAGATCGCGGCGAGGGTCTCGTTCAACTTCACCGGGTCGATCGCCTTCAAGACCGAGGTGAGCTGCTGGAAGAGGGTGTTGGTCTCGACGGTGACGTGCTCGACGTCGAGCTGGCTGCCTGGCCTCAGCGAATCGGTAGACGGATCTGAAGGCGCCACTAGCTCAACGGATTTGGCGCCGAATACGGTCGACGACGCGATGTCAACGCGGACGTTGGCCGGGATGTCCTTCAGTTGATCCGGGTCCATCGCCAGATGCAGGACTGCGCGGCCATCCGGGGTGGTTTCGATCGAGTCGACGTGGCCGACTTGAACGCCGCGCATCTTCACCTTGGCTTCGGGATTCATCACCAGACCGGCGCGTTCGGAGACGACGGTCACCGGCTCCATCCGTCCGAAGCCACCGCGGAACATGGCGATGGAGAAGAAGACGATCCCGCCGATCACCAGGACGGTCGCCAATCCTGCCAGCGGGCGGACTGCGCTACTAGACATCGAAGTCCTTCCTAGCCCGACAGGTTGAAGTTGCCGTTGGAGCCGTAGACGGCAAGGGAGACGAGCAGCGTCACCGACACCACCACGACGAGCGACGTGCGCACCGAATTACCTACCGCCACACCGACACCCGAAGGGCCGCCCGACGCGAAATAGCCGTGGTACGTGTGGATCAGCAGAATCGTCAGCGCCATCAACGCCGCCTGCAGGAACGACCACAACAGGTCGATCGGGTTCAGGAACGTGTTGAAGTAGTGGTCGTAGAGGCCACCGGATTGGCCGAACAGCACCACGGTGGTGAACCGGCTGGCCATGAAGGACAAGATCACCGCGACCGCGTACAGCGGAGTGATCGCGATCATGCCCGCCACGATCCGCGTACTGACCAGATATTCGATCGGCCGGATGCCCATCGACTCCAGGGCATCGATCTCCTCGTTGATCCGCATCGCGCCGAGCTGCGCCGTCACACCGGCACCGAACGTCGCCGCCAGTCCGATGCCCGCGATCACGGGCGCCGCGATGCGCACGTTGATGAACGCGGCGAGGAATCCGGTCAGTGCCTCGATGCCGATGTTGCCTAGCGAGCTGTAGCCCTGCACCGCCAGGGTGCCGCCGGTCGCCAGGGTCAGGAACCCGACGATTACCAGGGTTCCGCCGATCATGGCCAGAACACCCGCCCCCATGCTGATCTCGGCGATGAGGCGAATGAGTTCGGTGCGGAAGTGGGTGACCGCATGCGGTATTCCACCGATGGCCTTGCCGAAGAACAGGGTTTGGTCACCGATCCGGCCCAACACGCCGACCGGTTTCTGCACCGTCCGCGTGAGGCGGGGATAGGTAGCTCGTAGCGCCACGGTCAGCTCACCCCTACTTCGCCGTCATCTGGATGCCGATGGCCGTGACGACCACGTTGATCACGAACAGCGCCATGAACGCGTACACCACGGTCTCGTTGACCGCGTTGCCGACGGCCTTGGCGCCACCACCGGTGATGGTCAGCCCGCGGTAGCAGGCGATCAAGCCGGCGAACAAACCGAACAGCGCCGCCTTCACGCAGGAGATGATGACTTCGGGCACCCCGGTCAGCAGCGTGATGCCCGCCGCGAACGCGCCGGGGTTGACGTCCTGCACGAAGATCGAGAAGAAGTAGCCGCCCAGGATGCCGATGATCACCACCAGGCTGTTCAACAGCAGCGCCACCAGGCCCGAGGCCAGCATCCTTGGCGTCACCAGCCGCTGCACCGGGTTGATGCCCAGCACCTCCATCGCGTCGATCTCCTCGCGGATGGTGCGGGATCCGAGATCGGCGCACATCGCCGTCGCGCCCGCGCCCGCGACGATCAACACCGTCACGACCGGACCGACCTGCGTGACCGCACCGAACGCCGCACCCGCGCCCGAGAGGTCAGCGGCGCCCAACTCCCGAAGCAGGATGTTCAGCGTGAAGCTCACCAACACGGTGAACGGGATGGCCACCAGAAGCGTCGGCGCCAACGACACCTTGGCCACGAACCACGACTGCTCCACGAACTCCCGCCACTGGAACGGCCGCACGAACATGAACTTGACCGCATCCACGCCCATCGAGAACAACCCACCGACGGCCTGCGACGCCCCGGACAATCCCTTGGGGAGCGCGATGCCTGCGGACCACCGCTCCGGCCCTTTAACTGCCATTGGCCCCGGGTCCTTCCAGGATAGTTACTGCAGAGACGGCGGTCGGACCGCCGATGTTGTGCGCCAGTGCGATTCGCGCTCCGTCGACTTGGTTCACAGCTTCTCCGCGGAGTTGTTGGAACAACTCGACGCACTGTGCCACACCGGTGGCCCCCGGCGGGTGGCCTTTGGCCTTTAACCCTCCACTGGGATTCACGGGCAGCGAACCACCGACGGAGGTCACCTCCGCTTCGATCAGCTTGTAACCTCCGAACCGCTCGGCGAAGCCAAGATCTTCATAGCTGATCAGTTCGATGCCCGTGAAGAAATCGTGTACTTCGGCGACGTCCACGTCGGACGGCGTCATGCCTGCCATCGCGAACGCCTGCTTGGCCGCCCGCGTCGTCGCAGGGAACGTGGTCATGTCGGGCTTGTGTTGGTGCATCACCGAATCCAGCCCCAATCCGACACCGCGGATCCACACCGGCCGGTCGGTGAAGCGGTCCACGACGTCCTCGGCGGCGATGACGAGCGCTGCCGCACCATCGCTTTGCGGCGCACAGTCGTAGAGCCCGAACGGCGTCACGACCATCGGCGCGGCCAGCGCCTGCTCCACCGTGATCTCGAAGCGCAAGCGCGCCTTGGGGTTGTTGACGCCGTGGTGGTGGTTCTTCACCGCGATCATCGCCAGGTGTTCGCGGGTGGCCGGCGACTCGTGCAGATACCTGCCGACGTGCAGCGCGAATCCGGCAGGCGACACCAGACCGAGGGGATAGTCCCAGGCCATGTCGCGCGTCATCGCCTCCCATTCCCACAGCATGTCCGCCGACGTGGTGTCGCGAAGCTTGTCCGCGCCCATGACCAGTGCGACGTCGAAAGCGCCTGAGGCGACGCCGAATAGCGCGTTGCGCACCGCGTCGTTCCCGGTCGCACACGAATTCTCCACGCGGGTGACCGGAAGATTCGGCAAGCCGAGGGTGTCGGCCAGGTTCCCTGACGGAAAGCCGTCCGTGGTCCCCATCGCGCCCAACCAGGCGGCCTGCAGGTCGTGCTTGTCGATGCCCTTGTCGACGCTCGCCGCGCAGTCGGCGAACGCCATCGGCAACAGGTCCTTGAGACCGAGCGCGAAGTGCTCGCCGAACGGCGTCATCCCGGCACCGACGACGGCCACGTTCCTCACGCGGCCCCCTGACCCGACACGGACTCCGGTTCGAACATGTAGCTGTAGTCGGGGACGCCCGATCGCATCGCCACGCGGCGGAGGGTCAGCCGCCCACGCTCCCCTATCGCAACGGAGCCTGGCTCGGCGCCGGTCACCTTCACCAGGGCGCGGACGTCGACGTCGTCGAGTTCCACGATCACCAGCGAGTAGGGCGTCCGCAATCCCGGGACGGGCATGTGCACCGTCGCCTCGGTGTAGACCGTGCCAACGCGCGGTAGTGGCACCAACTCGTAGAGGGTGGCGAGGTCACCGTCGTCGGCGACCCGGTACCGCGGCGGGAAGTCCAACTCGTCGCTGTCGACGAACTTTCCTGCCTCCCAACGGGTCTTGGCTTCGAAGGCCCGCTCGTAGGCGGCCAGCGAGATCGGTATCTGGGCACCGTCGGCATAGACGCCGTCGGGCATCGCCCGCGGCGCGGGCTCGTGCCGGTGAACGCTCGCGGCCCCTTCGCTGACCGTGATCCCCGACAGGCTGGCCTGCTCGACCGCGACGAGCGGTCCGGTGGTTCCCGTCTCGGCCATTCCGGCCAGCGCGAACAGACTGGAGCTGGCGCCGGTCGTCGGCAACCGGGGCGGGTCGCCCACGCAGAGGTCGGCGGCACGGTCGTGGTCGACGCCGGCCAGCGCGGCGGGGGTGTCCAGCCACGCAGCCTCGAGCGAGGCGATGAGCCCGCGCTCGTGCAGCAACCGCGGGTCCCCGTACTCGTGCACGGCACCGGTGGCGTTGCGGGTCCGCACCGGCAGGCTGCGTGCCACGCGGGCGGCGGTCCGCACGCGCAGGCCGTCCTCGGCGGTCAGCAGCGCTGCCGCACCGGCGGGTTCGAGGTCGGCGCCGATGACGAGGGTGCGCGGTCGCGCCGAGCTGACGGCGTCGAGTGTGGCGGGGGCGCCGCCGAGCCGTTCGTCGACCTCGAGTTCCGGGTCGAGCCCCAGCCCCGCGAGCAGTACCGCGGCATTGCTGCTCTCCAGCAGCGGAAGGTTCCGGCTGACCAGGACGACGCGTTCGACGCCCCCGCCGGATTGCAGCGCGGCCCGGCCTGCCTCGACGGCCATCGTGATCGCGTCCTCGTCGTCGCCGACGACCCGCCGTGCGGGAGTACCCCAGCACGGCAGGTAGGTGCCGATCGACGCGACGTGTGGCATGGATTCTCCAGATACCTAGGTAACGGCGCCGGAGGTCTTGAGCTCGATGATGCGGTCCCAGTCCAAGCCGAGTTCTTCGAGCACCTCGTCGGTTTGTTCGGCGAATGCCGGGGCCGGACCCGTGTGGGGCGCGGAGACGTCGAACTGCACGGGGTTGGCCACCAGCTCGAGCTCACCTGCTGTGACGATGTATTCGTTGGCGCGGACCTGGGCATCGTCGGCCGCCTGCAGCGTGTCCTGGACGGGAGCCCACGGACCGGCGAGCGTGGCGAAGCGTTGGCTCCACTCGGGCAGCGTGCGAGTGGAGATGACCTCGCGCAGGATCTCGACGGCTTCTGCGGTGTGCTCGGCGATCGATTCGGCGGTGGCGAACCGCGGGTCGTCGACGAGGTCTTCGCGGTCGACGTGCCTGCATACGTCGGCCCAGAACTTCGTCGGCTGCATCATCACCAGGGAGATGTAGCGGTTGTCCTTCGTCTCGTAGACGCCTACCAGCGGGTTGATCGGCGAGCCGTGCACGCCGGGCGCGGGCTGCACCATCAGCTCCTGCAGATGCGTGGTCAACGCGATCGTGTGGCCCATGGCCCACAGCCCACTGCCGAGCAGTGACACGTCGACGACCGACGGCTCACCGGAGCGTTCCCGCTTGAGCAGAGCCGCCGCGATGCCGCCTGCCAGGTTGGTGCCGGAGATCGTGTCTCCGTAGGCGGGGCCGGGCGGGCCGATCATGCCCTCGATCCCCGGCGGGGTGATGGTGGCGGCAGTGCCTGCCCGACACCAGAAGGCGGTCATGTCGTAGCCGCCCTTCTCCGCCTCGACACCACGGGGACCGAGCGCACTTCCCCTGGCGTAGATGATCTTTGGGTTGACTGCGCGGATGTCGTCGACGTCGATGCCGAACTTCCTGCGGTGCCCCGGCAGGAAGCTGGTGAGGAACACGTCGGCGCGACGGGCCAGCTCCAGCAGTACTTCTAGGCCGTCGGGATTCGAAATGTCCAGTCCGACACTGCGTTTGCCACGGTTGGCGTGCTCGATGTTCGGGTTGGGGTCGCCCTCTACGCGCAGCGGGCCGGTCTGACGTAGCCCGCGCTGCGGATCGCCGGTCACGGCGTGCTCGATCTTGATGACCTCGGCACCCCACTCGGCCAACACGGCACCGGCGGACGGAACGAACCCGTACATCGCGACTTCGAGGACCCGAATGCCCTCCAGCGGTTTGCTCACGCCTCTGCCCCCGTAACGACCTCGGCGAAGGTCTTGCTCTCGAGGAACTCCTCGAGTCCGGCTGCACCCATCTCCCGGCCGATGCCCGACTGCTTGTAGCCGCCGAACGGGCTGTCGGGGCTGAAGTAGTTGCCCCCGTTGATGGAGAAGGTGCCGGTGCGAATCCGGCGGGCTACCGCCAGCGCACGTTCGGGGCTGCCGAATACCGCGCCGGAGAGTCCGTAGATCGAGTTGTTGGCCACCCGGACGGCGTCATCGTCGTCGTCGTAGGCGATGACGACGAGTACCGGCCCGAACACCTCTTCCTGGGCGATCTCGGCGTCGGGGTCGACGTTCGACAGCAGGGTGGGCGCATAGAAGTAGCCCGGGTCCTTCTTCTCTCCGCCCGTGACGAGGGTGGCGCCCGCCTCGACGGCGCGCTTGACCATGCCGTCGACCTTGTCGCGCTGGCGGTCGCTGATCAGCGGACCCATGTAGGTCTTGGGATCGCTCGGGTCGCCGTAGCGGACGTGCGCGAAGTTGGTCTTGACCAGCTCGACGATCTCGTCGTGGTGCTTGCGCGGCACCAACAGGCGCGACGTCAGTGCACAGCCCTGGCCGGCGTGGCTGGCCATGCTGAAGGCCGAGAACATCGCGGCGGTGGCGAAGTCGGCGTCGTCGAGCACGATCGCGGCCGACTTCCCGCCGAGCTCGAGGAACACCCGCTTGAGCGTTTCGCTGGCCGCGGCCATGATCCGTCGCCCGGTGGGTGTCGAACCGGTGAAGGTGACCATGTCGACATCGGGACTCGTGGTGAGCACGGCGCCGACCTCGGGATCCGAGGAGCTGAGCACGTTGACCACGCCGGCTGGGATGTCGGTGTGCTTGGCGATCAGTTCACCCAGCGCCAGCGTGATGAGCGGCGTGTCGGGCGCACCCTTCAGTACGACCGTGCAGCCGGCGGCGAGCGCGGGAGCGAGCTTCGCCAGCGCGAGCTGGTTGGGGTAGTTGTAGGCGATGATCGCCGCAACGACGCCTGCGGCTTCCTTCTCCACCCAGCGGTGGTGCTGCATGCCGCGGCTCTCGATGTTGCCGAGATCCTCCGTCAATGGATAGGTCTTGAGGAGGTCGGTGTAGTAGCGGACGATCTCGACGGGCTGATCGAGCTGGGGGCCGGCGATGAGCGCGGGGGTGGCCCCGACTTCGGCGGTGGTGAGCGCGGCGAGTTCGTCGCGGTTGTCGACCAGCGCCCGGTGGAACTGTTCGAGACAGTGGATGCGCAGCTCGACGTCGGTGGCCCAGCGCGACGTGTCGAACGCCTTGCGCGCGGCGGCGATTGCGGCCTCGGCATCGGCGACGGTGCCCTCAGGGGCGTGTCCGAGGACCTCACCGGTGGCGGGGTTGACGGAGGCAAAGGTCGCTTGCGTCTCGACGAGTTTTCCGTCGATCAGCATGCGCCGGTCGGCGGGCGTTGAGGACGTGTCGGAACCCGTGTCCGGGTGGCCGTCACTGGCGATCGTCGAGGTCTCCGACATGCACACTCCTTAGCTGTGATGGAAATTTCATTCTCATCACCGGCGAATCATACATTCGCGACATGAGAACACAAGAAAGCGTAGACGACCTAGTCATGGGGTTGCAGCAGACTTGATGGGTGTCGTTCGAGGTGACCGGATACGCTTGCGATCTTGCACGATCGTCGACTACGAGAGTACGGTTCTCATAATCGGAAGCAGTATTCTTGAGTATCTGACACGACCTCGCAAGGAGGCCTGTAGGTGAAGAACGCCGTCGTCACGGGAGGCGGCTCGGGCATCGGCCAGGCCATCGCCAATCGGCTCCGCGCCGATGGCTATCACGTGGCCACCCTCGACCTGAATCCCTCCGACGCTGACTTCGCCTTTACGGCCGACGTCACCGACCGAGCCGCGGTGGACGAGGCGCTGAACGGAGTCCGTGGTCAACTGGGCCCGATCACCATCCTGGTCAACGCCGCCGGCCTCGACAGCTTCAAGAAGTTCCAGGACGTCTCGTTCGAGCGGTGGCAGCGCGTCATCGACGTCAACCTCAACGGCGTCTTCCACTGCATTCAGGCCGTGCTGCCGGACATGATCGAGGCGGGCTGGGGCCGCATCGTCAACATCTCCTCGTCCAGCACGCATTCCGGCGCGCCGTACATGGCGCCCTACGTGGCGGCGAAGTCGGCCGTGAACGGACTGACCAAGACCCTGGCCCTGGAGTACGGGCCGAGCGGCATCACGGTCAATGCGGTGCCACCGGGGTTCATCGACACGCCCATGCTGCGCGCCGCCGCCGACAAGGGGTTCCTCGGCGACATCGACAAGACCATCGCCGCCACGCCGGTGCGACGCATCGGCAGGCCCGAGGACATCGCCGCCGCCTGCTCCTTCCTCGTCTCAGAGGAAGCCGGCTACATCACCGGGCAGCTCTTGGGCGTCAACGGCGGACGCAACACCTAATCGCCGAGCAGGCATACGAAAGGACATCCAGTGGGACGCGTTGAAGGCAAGGTCGCATTCGTCACCGGCGCCGGGCGCGGGCAGGGCCGCAGTCATGCGGTCCGCCTCGCCGAAGAGGGCGCCGACATCATCGCCATCGACTTGTGTCAGGACATCGACACGCTCGGCTACCCCTTGGCGCGGCCGGAGGATCTGGAAGAGACGGCTCAGTTCGTCGAGAAGACCGGCCAACGCTGTTTCACCGCGCAGGCCGACGTCCGCGAGGCGAGCCAGCTGCGCGAGGCGCTGGAGAACGGACTGAAGGAGTTCGGCAAGGTCGACATCGTCGTCGCCCAGGCCGGCATCGCGGGGATGAAGGGCACAC
The DNA here is from genome assembly GCF_000620625.1 of Mycobacterium sp. URHB0044. Classification (GTDB taxonomy): domain Bacteria; phylum Actinomycetota; class Actinomycetes; order Mycobacteriales; family Mycobacteriaceae; genus Mycobacterium. Next base: position 238,447 of record NZ_JIAW01000007.1, read on the forward strand.
CGCCCCTGAAGGCGTGGATCGACGTCATCAACACGAACCTGATCGGCACCATCAACGCCATCCAGGTCGCGCTGCCGCACCTGAAGGAAGGCGCATCCATCATCGCCACCGGATCGACGGCGGCCCTGATGGACACCAGCAAGAACGACAACCCGGGCAACGATCCCGGTGGCATGGCCTACGTGCACTCCAAGCGGGCGTTGTCGAACTTCGTCCACGACCTGGCCGCGGAGCTCGCGCCTCGCGGGATTCGCGCCAACGTCGTGCACCCGACGAACTGCAACACCCCGATGCTGCAGAGCGATCCGATGTACCAATCCTTCCGGCCCGATCTGGAGAAGCCGACGCGTGCGGATGCCGAACCCGTCTTCTACGTGCAGCAGGCGATGAAGGTGCCGTTCATCGAACCCGAGGACATCAGCAACATGGTCCTGTTCCTGGCATCCGAAGAGGCGCGCTACGTCACCGGCATGCAGATGCGCGTCGACGCCGGCGGTTACCTCAAGTGGTACGACTACCACATCTGAGGTTGAAGCTCTCCGGAGTCATGGATCGGAAAGGTATGGAGTCGTGAAGGTTTCGGTTGACGGACAACGCTGTCAGGGGCACACGCTGTGCTCGATGATCGCACCCGAGTCGTTCGAACTCGACGACGTCGACGGCCACGCGTCGCCGGTCTCCGACGTGGTGCCCGCCGACCAGGAGGACGCCGTGCGCGAGGCAGCCCACTCGTGTCCCGAGCAGGCCATCGTCATCGAATGACGCCACCCGAAACCACCAGGGGGACAACGCCGTGAGCATCGATGATGTCGCGACCGACGACGAGCGCAAGAAGAACGTCTACCACTTCGACCGGCACACGCCCGAGTACCGGCTGCAATTCGAGAAGATCACCGAGGAGATGCAGTCCCGGTGCCCGGTGGCGTGGAGCGATACCTACGAGGGGCACTGGGTCGCCGCGGACAGCAAGCACGTCTTCGAACTGGCCCGCTGCCCCGTGGTCTCCAACGATCACGACATCCACGGTGAACGCAAGGGCTATCAGGGCATCACCATTCCCAAGGCCAGCCGCGCCACGGTGGTGCGCGGCGGCATTCTGGAGATGGACGAGCCCGAACACAGCACCTACCGCGGCGCGCTGAACCCCTACCTGTCCCCCGCCGCGGTGAAGCGGTGGGTGCCGTTCATCGACGAGATCACCCGAGCGGCGCTCGACGAGAAGATCGAAACGGGTCGAATCGACTTCGTCGACGATCTCGCGAACATCGTGCCCGCTGTGCTCACGTTGGCGATGATGGGCATCGAGCTGAACAAGTGGCCGATTTACAGTGAGCCCGCGCACCTTTCGGTGTCCACCCCTGAACATTCGCCCGACGCCGAGCGCGTCGCGCAGATGAACCGGCAGATGGGGCTCGATCTGCTCACCAACATGATCGAGATTCGTGAGAATCCGCGGCCCGGGATGGTGAATGCCCTTCTGCAACTGCGCATCGACGGCGAGCCCGCCCCCGACTTGGAGATCATGGGCAACCTGGGCCTGATCATCGGCGGTGGGTTCGACACCACGACCGCATTGACCGCGCACTCGCTGGAATGGCTGTCGGAACATCCGGACGAGCGCGAGCTGCTCAGCCGGGAACGCGACACCCTGCTCAACCCGGCCACCGAGGAGTTCCTGCGCTACTACACCCCCGCGCCTGGTGACGGCCGCACCTTCGCCGACGACGTCGAGGTCGAAGGGCACCGGTTCAAGGAGGGCGAGCGGCTCTGGATCTCGTGGGCGATGGCCAACCGCGACCCGGCGGTGTTCGAGGAACCCAACGAGATCGTTCTGGACCGGAAGGGCAACAGGCACTTCAGTTTCGGCATCGGTGTCCACCGCTGCGTCGGCTCCAACGTCGCGCGCACGGTGTTCAAGTCGATGTTGACCGCGGTGCTCGACCGGATGCCCGACTACCGGTGCGATCCCGAGGGCACCGAGCACTACGAGACCATCGGCGTCATCCAGGGCATGAAGCACCTGCCGGCCGACTTCACTCCCGGCAAGCGGCTCGGCGCCGGCCTGGACGAGACACTCGAGAAGCTGCAACGAATCTGCGACGAGCAGGGACTCGCACGGCCCATCACCGAGCGCAAGGAAGCAGCGGTCATCGACTGACGCCCTTCCCTTCTTTCGCCGAGTGTGAAGGTATGTGCGAGTTTTCGTGCTCAAAGTCAAGCGGCCAGTGCGACGTCTAGGGGCGAGTGCCTTCCTACCGCAAGCGCGCGTGTTTGCGGGCAATACGAAGCGAAATGCCGGTACTTCGCGCGCGCTCGCACGCCCCCGGGGATGGTCGAGAACTCAGGCGCTACACACCGATTGCCCGCCTACGAGCGACATTTCAGCACCGCCGCGAAGTTCCGCTAGGCGGTCACCCGTCTGCGAATCGAAAAGTCGCTGTTAGGTGGGCATTTTCAGTGCATACTCCGACCCCCATCGGCCCTCCCGGTTCACGAGCGCTTTCGGTCGGTGAGAACGAAACCGCTCTCAAATCCCTTACGGGCGGGGCAGTCCGAGCACCTGCTGGGCGATGATGTTGCGCTGGATCTCCGATGTTCCACCGGCGATGGTGCCGGAGAAGCTGCGGGCATACCGCTCGAACCAGCTGGCGAAGTAGTGGTCGAGGTTCATGTGCGCGTAGGGGCCCGACATCGACGGATGGAGCAGGCCGTCCGGGCCGGCGCCGGTCAGAGCGTTGCTCGCGGCGCGCATCTCGGCCTCCGCGCCGAGCAGCTTGGGTATCGACACCGCGGCGACGTCCACCTCACCGCGCGACGCCTGCGCCAAGCCCACGGAGCCGAGCAACCGCAGCGCCTGGTAGTCCATGATCGTGCTGGCCAGCTCGTCGCGCTCCAGTGCATTGCTCGGCCGAAAGTCCGCTATGGAGTTGGCGATTCGATCCGCGAACCCCAGCCACATCATGGTCCGCTCATGGCCCAGCGACCCGTTCGCCACCTTCCAGCCGCCGTTGAGCGGGCCGACGAGGTTCTCGGCGGGCACGCGAACGTCGGTGAAGAAGACCTCGTTGAAGTCCTTGTTCTCCTCGCCGCAGATGTCCGCGAACGGCCGGCACACCACGCCCGGCAAATCGGTCGGGATGATCAGCACGCTGATGCCCTTGTGCTTCGGAGCATCTGGATCGGTGCGCACGAAGGTCAGCAGCCAGTCGGCGTCGTGTGCGCCGGACGTCCACACCTTCTGTCCGTTGACGATGAAGTCGTCACCGTCACGAACAGCGCGCGTTCGCAGCGACGCCAGGTCGGAACCGGCGCTCGGCTCGCTCATGCCGAGCGACGCCGTACGCTCGCCGCGCAACACGGGCACCGCCCAGCGTTGCTTCTGTTCGGCACTGCCGAACGAAATCAGCGACGCCGCAATGATGTTGACGCCCTGCGGATTGAAGCTGTGATAGATCCGGCGCTTGCACAGCTCCTCGAGATGGACGTACTGCTGCAGCACCGAGGCGTTGCGGCCGCCGAACTCCGGCGGCTGCGCGGGAAGCAGCCAGCCGTTGTCGTAGAGCAGCCGCTGCCAGTCCCTGGCCCACTGCGGCATGTGCGACACCGACCGAGGGCGCTCGAGGGTTTCCGCGGGCGACGGCAGGTGCTCGTCGAGGAACGCGGAGAACTCCGCGCGGAACTCTTCGACGTCGGCATCAAATTTGAGTTGCATCGAATTCCTCGGCGATCATCGCGCGGTGCTCGGCGGCGCCGCCCAGCAACAGTTCTCCGGCCTTCGCCCGCTTCAAAGCGAACTGAAGGTCGTTCTCCCAGGTGAATCCCATCGCGCCGAACGTCTGCAGGCCGTGCCGGAAGACCAGCGCCTGACACTCCCCCGCCGACGCCTTCGCCATCGCGGCCGCCAGACGTCGCCGGGGGTCGTCGGCGGCGATGGTGAGTGCCGAGAAGTAGGACAGCGCACGGGCCCGCTCGATGGCGACGTGCATGTCGACGGCCTTGTGTTGAATGGCCTGGAAGGAACCGATCGGCACGCCGAACTGGTAGCGGCTCTTGGCGTGCTCGAGGGCGAGGTCCAGAATGCGCTGGCACGCCCCGACCATGGTGATCGACATGCCCAGCAGCGCGACGTGCCGGGCCCGCTCGGTGTCGGCTTCGAGGCGCTCCGAGTCCGCGACCTCAACGCCCGCGAACGACACTTCGGCGACGTGCAGCACCGGGTCGAAGATCTCGCTGCGCCGGGTGGTCACCGCGTCGGCGCCAACCAGAAAGACACCGGCGGCCGTCACCACCGCCAGGCGCTCGGCCCGGTCACCGTCGAGCACGTGGCGGGCGGTGCCCTCGAGGATCCAACCTTCGGCGTTTCGGTGCGCGGTGACGCCGCCGTAGACGGCCGTACCGGCCCCCAAGGGGTCGAACCTGTCGCCGACCAGGGGCGCGAACTGCGTCAAGGTGGCGAGGAACGGCGTCGGATCCGTGGCGCGACCCAACTCCTCAAGCACGATCGCCAACTCGACGGCGTTCTCCGGATCGGTCAGCTCCGTCCAGCCGGCGTCGACGTAGGTCTTCCACAGCGGCTGCGGGTCGGCGTCGTCCTCGGCCACGCCGCGAACGAGCGACGGCGGACACTGCTTGCCGACGGCATCGCGCACGGTCTCCTGCCATAGCCGCTGATCAGCATCCATCTCCAACAGCATCCGGCCGCCTCCTGCTTTCGCTCGCCTGGTCCCGCATGAGAATAACATTCTCGGTATTGGTGCATTCGTTCTCTTGTCACCGCTACCGCGTTACCCCTGATCGGCGCTACGCGACTGACCAGCACACACTCCGACCAGCGCGGACGTAAGCACACTGCTGGAGAACATTATTCTTGCTTATGAAGAACAAGCCTCTAGACTGAGGCTAGGTCCGGCGGCGTCCTCGGCTGGACGAACACCCAAAAGGACGGATGGCGTGGAGCGACGTGAAAGAACTCAGTGACGGGGCGGGCAATGTCGTGAAGACGCCCGTCGTCGACGCCAGCGTGCACATCTTCTGCCAGTCCAACAAGGACCTGCGCCAGAACTTCCTGCGCGAGCCGTTCCGAAGCCGCGGCTTCCCCGACTACGAGATGGACTGGTACGGCGCGCCCGGCGGCGAGTACGTCAAGGGCAGCAAGGGTCCCGACCGCCAGTACCCGGGCTCGGTGCCGGAGTTGGTCGCCGAGGAGCTCTTCGGCAAGCGCGGCGTCGACGTCGCGATCCTGCATCCGATGACGCGCGGCATCATGCCGGACCGGCACCTGGGCTCGGCGATCGCCGCCGCCCACAACGAGATGATGGTGACCCGCTGGCTGGACGGCGAGTTCGGGGACGGGTTCCGCGGCACCATCAGGGTCAACCCGGACGACGTCGCGGGAGCACTGCGCGAGATCGAGAAGTACAAGGATCACCCCCGAGTCGTGCAGATCGGCATCCCGCTGCAGTCGCGCGAGCTCTACGGCAAGCCGCAGTTCTGGCCGTTGTGGGACGCCGCGGCGGAGGCGAATCTGCCAGTGGCAGTCCACATCGAGGTCGGAGCGGGCATCGCGTTCCCGCCGACGCCGAGCGGGAAGGCCCGCACCTACGAGCAGTATCTGTCCTTCATGTCGCTGAACTACCTGTACCACCTGATGAACATGATCGCCGAGGGCGTGTTCGAGCGGACGCCGACGCTGAAGTTCGTCTGGGCCGACGGTGCGGCCGACATGCTGACGCCCTTCATGTGGCGGATGGACTGCTTCGGCCGTCCCCACCTGGAGCAGACGCCGTGGGCACCGAAGATGCCGAGTGATTACCTGCCTGGCCACGTCTACTTCGTGCAGGGCAGCCTCGACGGCCCCGGCGACGTCGACTTCGCGGGCGAGTGGTTCAGCTTCACCGGCAAGGACGACATGACGATGTTCGGCTCCAGCTATCCGCACTGGGACAGTGGCGTTCTCGCGGTGCCCGCCAGCTACAGCGCCGAACAGCGAGACAAGCTCTGCTGGCGCAACGCCGCCGAGTTGTACGGCATTGAAAGTTCAGTCATTCCGTCCGCCGTTGCGGCACAGTAGAGGGATAGCGAGGGAGGCAATATGACCTTGTCGAGCACGTCAGCCAATCCACGAGTGCCTGCCGCCGAACGCATCGCCGTCCGGTGCGTGGACTCCGACGTCCACCCCATGCCCAAACGCGGCCAGTTGGTGGAGTACATCCCCGAGCCGTGGCGCAGCAAGTACTTCCTCAGTCACCACGTCGGCGACACGATCTACTACGACGCCCCTGACTACGCACACTCCTACGCCATGCGCGTCGACAGCTTCCCGCCCGACGGCGAGTTCGCCTGCAGCGACCCCGACATGGCGTTGCGGCAGTTGATCATGGAGGCCGGCTCCGACATCGCGATCCTGGAGCCCACGCACGTCGAGTCCCGTCTGGCCGAGGCCACGCAGGCCTACTGCATAGCCACGAACTCCTGGCTGGCCGACCACTGGCTGGACAGCCACAACAACTGGCACGAACGGTGGCGAGGTTCCATCTGCATCGCCATCGAGGATCCGGTCGGCAGCGTCCGCGAGATCGAGAAGTGGGCCGAGCACCCCTACATGTCGCAGATCCTGATCAAGGCCGAACCGCGGCCGTCATGGGGAGACCCGATCTACGACCCGATCTGGGCCGCCGCAACGAAGTACGACATGCCGATCAGCTGTCACCTGTCCCGCGGCGTCTACGAGACGCTGCCGATTCCACCGGTGGGCCTGCCGAGCTACAACCACGACTTCATGGTCACCTACTCGCTGCTGGCGGCCAACCAGGTGATGAGCCTGATCTTCGACGGCACCTTCGATCGACACCCCACCCTGAAGATCGTGTTCATCGAGCACGCTTTTACCTGGATCCTGCCGTTGATGTGGCGGATGGACGCCATCTACGAGAAGCGCAAGTCGTGGATGGACATCAAGCGCAAGCCAAGTGAGTACGTCAAGGACAACATCAAGTTCACCACCCAGCCGCTGGACTACCCCGAGGACAAGACCGAGCTCTCGCGGGCATTCGAGTGGATGGACTGCGAGAAGATTCTGCTCTACAGCAGCGATTACCCGCACTGGACGTTCGACGACCCCCGCTGGCTGGTCAAGCACCTGCCCGAGCACGCGCGCGAAGCCATCATGTTCCGCAACGGCATCGAGACCTACAAGCTGCCGGACACGGTGCCGGTGCTCGAGGGCCAGGTCCGGGTGTTCTGAGTTGGACAACCAGAAGACGCCCCGGCTGGCGCAGGGGCGGGAGCACGTCGTGGCCACGGTCGACGAAATCCCGCCGGGCACACACCTACTGGTGCCGATCGGACGCCACGGTGTCGGCGTCTACAACGTCAACGGCACGTTCTACGCCATCGCGAATTACTGCCCGCACGAGGGCGGACCGCTGTGTTCGGGCCGCGCCCGTGGCCGCAACATCGTCGATGAGAGCGTGCCGGGCGACGCGGTGATGGTGCGCGACCAGGAATTCATCTTCTGCCCCTGGCATCAATGGGGTTTCGAGCTCGCCACGGGGACCACTGCGGTCAAGCCGGAGTGGAGCATCCGCACCTACCCGGTACGGGTCGTCGGCGACGACGTCCTCGTCACCGCCTGACCAGCACAGGAGATCCGTTGCCCAACAAGAAGATCGAGATCAACGGCGGTAACGTCGTGTACGAGATCCTCGGCAAGGAGGGTGACTTCATCGCCCTCACTCCCGGTGGCCGGTTCAGCAAGGACATCCCCGGTCTGAAACCGCTGGCGCGCGAACTGGTCAAGGGCGGCTACCGCGTGCTGCTGTGGGACCGGCCCAACTGCGGCAAGTCCGACGTCCAGTTCTACGGCCTCAGCGAATCGCACATGCGCGCAGAGACGTTGCAGCAACTCATCACCAAGCTCGACATCGGTCCGTGCATCATCGCCGGCGGGTCCGGCGGTGCGCGGGACTCGATGATCACCACGATGCTCTACCCCGAACTGGTCACGAAGCTCGTGGTGTGGAACATCGTGGGCGGCGTGTACGGCTCCTTCGTGCTCGGCGGGCACTACATCACGCCGAGCATCCTGGCCGTCCGCGGGCTCGGCATCAAGGGCCTGTTGCGCGTTCCCGAATGGAAGGAGCGCATCGCGGAGAACCCCGACAATGAAGCGCGCTTCCTGGCGCTCGACGAGGACGAGTTCCTCAAGGTCATGCTGCGCTGGCTCAATGCGTTCGTGTCCAAACCGGGTCAGACCATCCCGGGCGTGCCCGACGAGATGTTCGACAACATCAAGGTTCCGACGCTGATCATCCGCGGTGGCGAGAACGATTGGGACCACCCGAAGCGGACGTCGCTGGAAGTCAGCTGCCTGATCAAGGGTTCCAAGCTCATCGACCCGCCGTGGCCGGAGGATGCCTGGGAGCGTGCCGGCGAAAAGTATGCATCGGGTAAGGCCAAGCGGTTCAACCTGTTCGATACGTGGGTGCAGGCTGCGCCGGCCATCCTGGACTTCCTGGCGAAGTGATGCCCAACCGGATCGCGTCACACCGTGCGGATGTGCACCTCGCAGTTGAGCGACGCCTCCAGCGCGGTGTGCACCCGACTCTCCGGCACCCGCTCCAGGTCCGCCTTGCGCAGCGTCACGTGCACGATGTCCCAGCCCTCGCTGCCCGCCACTCTGTCGACGTCTCCACGCAGGCCCATGCCGGCCAGTACGCCATGGGCGTCGTCGTCGGTGCCCCTGCTGACGTAGGTCACCACCCCGGCGGTCGGCGTCGTGCCGAACGCCTTGCTGCACAACGCGATCGCCGCCAGCTTCAGCTCGTCGGCGTCGTCGCCGGCGATGAGGATCTCGACCTGTCGCCGCTTGGCGGGCATCGCCGTCAGGTCTGCGTCGACCACCTCGGCACCGGCGGACGCGGCCAGTTCGCACAGCGTCGTCATGCCCTCCGTCAACCGGGTGGCGGTGAGCTCGGCCGACGGGTCGACGTCGACGCGCACCACCGCAGTTCTCATGCCCGCCAGCCTATCCCGCGGCACAACGGCTAGAAGGAAACAGTCATGAACACCGCTGCGCCGCCCACGGCCACCGAACTCACCGTCGCCGCCTGGCCAGGTACGGTTCCCCGTCTGCTGCGCCTGTCCGACGACCGCGAGGACTACCCCGAGTACGCGCGCACCGGTGGATATCAGCCTCTCGACGACCCGGACGCATTGCTCGACGAAATCGACCGCAGCGGCCTGCTCGGACGTGGTGGCGCGGCGTTCCCCCTCGCGGTCAAGCTACGCACGGTCCGCGATGCGGGGCGGACGGGCAGAGACACCGTCGTCCTCGCCAATGGTGAAGAGGGCGAACCGGCGTCGATCAAGGACAAGTGGCTGCTGCGCAACCGACCGCACCTGGTCCTCGACGGCGTGCGTCTGGCCGCAGGCATCGTCGGCGCCGAACGCGCCTACGTGTACGTGTCGGACGCGCAGGCCGCCCGCGCCGTGAACGAGGCGATCGACCAGGCCGCCGCCGCGCGACCCGATGACGCACTCACCGTCAGCGTCATCACCGTCGACGCCGGCTACGTCGCCGGCGAGGAGACCGCCGCCGTCCGAGCCATCAACGGCGGACCGGCGAAGCCCACCGACAAGCCGCCGCGCCCGTTCGAACACGGCGTCGGCGGCCACCCCACGCTGGTGAGCAATGTCGAGACGCTCGCCAATCTCCCCTACCTGCTACGGCATGGCGCCGACGCCTTCCGCGCCGAGGGTACGTCCGCCTCCCCAGGCACCTTCCTGGCCACCGTCACGGGCGCGGCGCGGCCCGCCGCCCTCTACGAAATTCCGCACGGCGCTGCGGTCGTCGATCTCCTTGCCTTGCATGGCGTTTCGGCTGATCAACTCACCGGCGTGCTGATGGGCGGCTACTTCGCCGGGCTGCTGAACCGCGAGGTGCTGGACGCCACGCTCGATCACGAGACGATGCGCCGGCTGGGTAGCGGCCTCGGCTGCGGGGCCGTCGCCCTGATCACCGACGACTGTCCGGTCGCCGTTGCGGCGGCGGTGATGGCCTACTTCGACCGGGAGAACGCCGGCCAGTGCGGGTCGTGCTTCAACGGCACCGCGGCGATGTCGGCCGTCACCGAGGCCTTGCGCGACGGCGTCGCCAGCTCGGAGGACATGGCCCGTTTGGAGCGATGGTCGGTGGTGCTGCGCGGCCGCGGCGCCTGCGCGACGTTGGACGCGGCCACCAACGTGGCCACCACGCTGGTGTTGCAGTTCCCCCAACTGGTCGCCCGTCACCTCGACGGAGCCTGCGACTCCTGCCGCGCAGGCTCCTACAGCGTGCTGCGACCCTACGAAGTGGAGGCGGTGTCATGAGGATTCGGCTGGACCGCACGATGTGCGACGGTTTCGGGATCTGTGCCAAACACGCGCCCGGGTACTTCTCGCTCGATGACTGGGGTTACGCGTCGCTGATCGGCAACGGCACCATTCCCGACGAGGATCACGACGCCGTGCAGCGAGCCCTGTTGGACTGCCCGGTGCACGCGATCATCGAGATGAGCGCCGAGTCGAACGGCGCCGTCGTGACGAAGCGGGGAGTGGAACGTGTCTGAAGCGCCAGGGCGTCCACTGCCTCAGCTCACGCTCGAGAACGAGTTCTTCTGGACCTCGGGTGCCGACGGCCAGCTCCGGCTGCAGGAATGCCAGAGCTGTCAGGCGCTGATCCACCCGCCGGCGCCGATCTGCCGGTACTGCCGAAGTCACGACATCGGCGTGCGTTCGGTCTCCGGCAAGGGCACGCTGTCGGCCTTCACCGTCAACCACCGCTTCGGATTTCCCGATCTGCCACCGCCGTACGTCATTGCGCAGGTCGCCATTGCGGAGGACCCGCGAGTCCGGCTGACCACGAACATCGTCGACTGCGACCCCGAGGATCTCGAACTGGGCCAGCCGGTCGAGGTGCGGTTCCAGCACCTTGCCGATGTGTGGCTGCCGGTGTTCACCCCTGCGGCCGACCGGACTCCGCTGGCCCAGCCCGTCGACGAGATCGCGCCGCAGGACTTCGGCAAGCACGTCCGGCCCATGCTCACGCGGACGAAGTTCGAGGACCACTCGGCGATCACCGGCATCGGCGCATCCCGGCTCGGCAGGCGGCTGATGGTTCCGCCGCTGTCCCTGACGATCGAGGCGTGCGAGGCGGCGGTCGCCGACGCCGGCCTGACGCTCGACGACATCGACGGCCTGTCCACGTACCCCGGCCTCGACATCGGCGGCATGGGCGAAGGCGGTGTGAGCGCACTCGAGGGCGCGCTCGGGCTGAAGCCGACCTGGATCAACGGCGGAATGGACACGTTCGGTCCCGGCGGCTCGGTAATCGCGGCGATGCTGGCCATCTCCACCGGCATGGCCCGGCACGTGCTGTGCTTCCGCACCCTGTGGGAGGCGACCTTCGGCCAGCTGATGAAGGAGGGCAAGATGGCGCCGCCCGGCGGTGCCCGCACCACCAGCTGGCAGATGCCGTTCGGCGCGACGTCGGCCGCACATACGTTGGCGCTCAACGCACAACGGCACTTCGACCGGTACGGCACCACCCGCGAGACGCTCGGCTGGATCGCGCTGAACCAGCGCGCCAACGCCGCGCTCAACCCGACGGCGATCTACCGCGATCCGATGACGATGGACGACTACCTCGACGCGCGCATGATCACGACGCCGTTCGGGCTGTACGACTGCGACGTGCCATGCGACGGCGCGGTCGCCGTCGTGGTCTCGGCGGTGGACGTCGCCCGCGATCTGCCCAAGCCTCCGGTGTTGTTCGAGGCGGTCGGCACGCAGATCATCGAGCGCACCGACTGGGACCAGACCACGATGACGCACGAGCCGCAGGTGCTCGGCCAGGCCGCGCACCTGTGGACCCGAACATCGTTGCGGCCCAGCGACGTCGACGTCGCCGAGCTGTACGACGGGTTCAGCTTCAACTGCCTGTCGTGGCTGGAGGCGCTCGGCTTCTGCGGCATCGGCGAGGCCAAGGACTTCCTCGATGGCGGCAAGAACATCGCCCGCGACGGGTTGATCCCGCTCAACACCCACGGGGGCCAGCTCTCGCACGGACGGACCCACGGCATGGGCCTGATCCACGAAGCGGTCAGCCAGTTGCGTGGCGAGGCGGGCGAGCGACAGGTCGCGGGAGCCCAGGTAGCGGTCGTCAGCAGTGGCGGACTGACGCCCAGCGGGGCGATCCTGCTGCGGACCGAGTCATGACACATCCGCGGCCGCGCGTCGTGATGGTCGGCGCGGTGCCCATGTCGGGTTTGGTCGCCGAGGTTCCCGATCCACGCGCGGTGATCGTCGCGATCCACGGCGGCGCGACCTCGTCGGCGTACTTCGACTGTCCGGGCCACCCGCGACTGTCCTTGCTGCGCAAGGCCGCATCGCTCGGCTATACCGCGATCGCCCTGGACCGGCCGGGTTACGGCGCCTCGGCGCTGTATCAGGACGAGATGACTCTGCCCGAGCGGCGCGTCGAACTGGCCTACGGCGCGGTCGACAAGATCGCCCAGGTGGGCGGGCGCGGTGCGGGCGTGTTCCTGTTCGCACACTCGCTGGGATGTGAACTGGCCCTGCGGATGGCGGTCGACGAACGCGTCTCCGACGTGCTCGGCGTCGAGTTGGCGGGCACCGGGTTGACCTACCACCCGGACGCGAAGGTCATCTTGAGCGAGGCGACCACGACCCACCGTCCCGCGGGTCTGCGGGACCTGCTGTGGCAGCCCACCGAGCTGTATCCGCAGGAGGTGCTGACCGGCGCCCTGTCGGCGCCGGGTGTGCGCTACGAGAGTGAGGTCACCGCGAATTGGCCGCGTCGGGACTTCCCCGCCGTCGCGGCCAAGGTTGCGGTGCCGGTCGAGTTCAGCGCCGCCGAACACGAGAGCGTGTGGGCGTCCTCGCCGGCCGCGCTCGCGGAGATCACGGCGCTGTTCACTGCAGCGCCCCGCGTGGTCGTCAACGAAATGGCCGGCAGCGGCCACAATCTCAGCGTCGGCCTGACTGCCGAGTCGTATCACGAACACGTCTTGTCGTTCGTCGAAGAGTGCGTTCTGGAGGCCCGCGAGGGCACGGATGTCGAAGTGGAGGCGGGTTGATGCGCGTCGGGTTCATCGGACTGGGAAGTCAGGGCGCGCCAATGGCGCGGCGGATCGTCGAGGGCGGCTACGAGCTGACGCTGTGGGCACGCAGGCCCGCGTCGGTCGAGCCGTACGCCGACACCGCGGCGAAGGTGGCCGCCACCCCGGCAGAGCTGGGCGCGGCGAGTGACCTGGTCTGCCTGTGCGTCGTCGGTGACGACGACGTCAAGCAGGTCCTGGAGGGTGGCACCGGCGTGCTCGCCGGGCTGGCGCCGGGCGGCATCATCGCCATCCACAGCACCGTGCATCCCGACACGTGCCGCGAGATCGCGAAGATGGCTGCGGACAAGGGTGTTTCGGTGATCGATGCGCCCGTGAGCGGTGGCGCACCGGCCGCTGCGGAGGGCACGCTGCTGGTGATGGTGGGCGGGGACGAGGACGTCGTCGCGAAGGCGCGGCCGGTGTTTGCGACGTTCGCGGACCCGATCGTGCACCTCGGCGGGGTCGGCAGTGGCCAGGTGACGAAGATTCTCAACAACCTGCTGTTCAGCGCGAATCTCGGAGCGGCGGTCAGCACACTCGAGCTGGGTGAGGCGCTCGGCGTGCCTCGCAAGGAGCTGTGTGAGGTGCTGGCGCGCGGGTCGGCCACCAGCAAGGCCGTCAGCAGCATCTCCATGTTCGGGGGCACGCTGGAGGGCTTGGCCCCGATCGCAGGTGCGTTGTTGCAGAAGGACGTTCGTCACGCCGCGAGCCTCGCCGACGATGCCTCCGCGCCGCAGGGCACGGTGTTCACGGTGGCCGACACGGCGCTCGAGTCCATGGACCATCCGCGCTGATGGAGGTCGGCTTCGTCGGCGCAGGGCGGATGGGCGCTCCGATGGTGCGCCGCCTGGTCGAGGCCGGGCACGACGTGACCGTACTCGGCCGCACCGACGAAAAGCGCGCGGCGGCAATCGGATTGGGTGCGCGGCCCGTCGCCGACGCGACTGCCGTTGCCGAGAACGCGGACGCGGTGGCGGTGTGCGTCTTCACCGACGAGCAGGTGCGGCAGGTCTGCCTCGACGGTGACTTGCTCACCGCGATGCGGCCCGGCACGGCGCTGATCCTGCACACCACCGGTAGCCCGCGCACCGCGACCTCCATCGCCGAGGCAGCCCCGCACGTCGACGTCGTCGACGCCCCGGTCAGCGGCGGCCCACACGACATCGCGGCCGGCCGGGTGACCCTGTTCGTGGGCGGTGCCGTGGACGTGGTGAGCCGCATCAACCCGGTGCTCAGCGCGTACGGCGACCCGATCCTGCACTGCGGGCCCACGGGGTGCGGACAGCTGGTGAAGTTGGTGAACAACACCCTGTTCGCCGCGCAAATCGGGCTGGTCGCCGAGGGGGTGCGCCTCGGAACCACGCTCGGCATCGACGAGTCGACCCTGCTTCAGGCACTGACCCACGGCAGCGCCAGCAGCCGGGCACTGGGCAACATCGCGCGAGCGGGTTCGGCAGCGGCCTTCATCTCGGCGGTAGGCGACTTCATCGGCAAGGACGTGGCCGTCGTGCGCAAGACGGTGGCCGAATTGGGCGGCGATCTCGGCATGCTCGACGACGTCGTCAACGCAGGTCTGATGGGGTAAACACGGATCGCCGATTGAGCGGTTCGCTTAGTAAGCAAAAGGTTACGACGGTTGGCGATTCGTCAGTCTTTCGGTTCTTGAGGGTGCATACTGTTTGCGTTACAGTTAATCAGCCTTCCGTAACGTTACCGGCCCGAAGCTCGGCGCCGAGGAGGATGCAGTGACCAAGCCCAAGCTGGTGTTCAATCCCGTCTCGCAGGAGTACTTCGACAATCCGTACGACGTGTACAAGCGGATGCGTGACGAGGCACCGATCTACTACGACGAGGACGAGGACTTCTACGCACTGACCCGCCACGAGGACGTGGCGGCGGCGTTGAAGGACTACGAGTCCTTCTCGTCGTCCCGCGGTTGCGACCTGTCGATGGTGCGCAACGGCGAAGTGCCGCAGAGGTCCATCATCTTCATGGACCCGCCCGACCACCGCCACATGCGCAGCCTGCTCAACAAGGCGTTCACCCCGCGCGCAATGCAGGCGCAGAAGGACACCGTCGTCGAACAGATCGATCGGTTCCTGTCCGCGGTGAACCCCGACGAGTTCGACGTCGTCCAAGATTTCTCCGGGCCGTTCCCGGTCGAGGTGATCACCCGAATGGCGGGCGTGCCCGAGGACTTCCGCCAACAGGTCCGGCATTGGATCGACATCAGCTTGCACCGCGAGCCGGGACAGATCGATCTCAACGAGACCAACATGCAGGCCAACATGGACTCCGGCGTGTACTACTACGGCCTGGTGCAGGAACGGCGCGCGAATCCGCAGGACGACATGATCAGCCGCTTGATCGCCGCGGAGATCCCCGGCGAAGACGGGCAGATGCGCAAGCTCGACGACATCGAGATCACCGGTTTCACGACGCTGCTGGGCGGCGCAGGCGCGGAGACGGTGACCAAGCTGGTCGGCAGTGCCGTCGTGGTCTTCGCCGAAAACCCCGATCAGTGGCAGAAGCTGCTCGACGACCGGAGCAAGGTCCCCGACGCGGTGGAGGAGCTGCTGCGCTACGTCGGTCCGGTGCAGTACAACGTGCGCTACACGTTGAAGGACGTGGAGGTTCCCAGCGGCACGATCCCGGCACACAAGCCGGTGTTCTTGATGAACGCGGCGGCCAACCTCGATCCGCGGGCCTTCACCGACGCGGACAAGTTCGACATCGACCGGGACCGTTCCGAGGCGCAGAACCTTGGCCTCGGATACGGCATCCACAGTTGCCTCGGGGCGGCGTTGGCCCGCATGGAAAGCGCAGTCGCACTGGAGAAGTTGCTCGACTTCATGCCGCGCTACGAAGTCGACTTCGACGGCCTGCGGAAGGTCCACATGCAGAACGTCGCGGGATTCTCGAACGTTCCAGTCAAGGTGCTGCGGTGACCAAGAAGATCGACGTCGACTTCGGCCTGTGCGAGAGCAACGGCGTCTGCATGGGCATCATCCCCGAGGTGTTCGACCTCGACGATCAGGACTACCTGCACGTGCTCACCGACGAGGTGACACCGGAGAACGAGGATCAGGTGCGCGAAGCCGTGCGCCAGTGCCCGCGTCAGGCCATCGCGATTCGCGAGTAGGGCGTGCGATTCGTCTTCGTGCACTGACGAATGCGCGAGCAGACGCATATGTCCCCGACACGCCGCGCGTGCGGGGACATATGTGTCTGCTCGCGCGTCAGGCGCGGCCCGCTCAGAAGCCGGAGACGATGACCCCGTTGCACTGCGCCGCGCCCTGCCTGACCTTCGCCGCCGCCTGGTAGGCGTCGGAGTAGTACCACTCACGCGCTGCCTCAACGGATTCGAACTCGAGCACGACGGTTTGGTGGCCGTGCCACGTGCCCTCGATCACCTCGGGCTTCTGGTCGACGGACAGGATGGTGGCCCCGCCCATCGCCTTCATGGCGAGCTTGCCGTATTCGGCCATGCCTGCCGGGTCCTTGATGTCCTCGGTGATGATCACATAACCTTTGGCCATGGCGAATCTCCTTGTCGGTAGTGCATATTGGGCTAGATTTCGCTGATTGCGCGTTCGGGGCAGTTCTCGATCGCCTCACGCGCCGAACCCTCGAGTTCGGAGGGCACCTCGCCGGGATCGGCGACGGCCCAGCCGTCGTCGGACATCTCGAAGACTTCGGGGCACAGCGTCAGGCACATGCCGTGGCCGGCGCAACGGTCTTCGTCGACGGTGACCCGCATCAGGCGCCGCTGGGCTCGATGACGTCGAACTCGAGGTGCAGCGACGTGAGTCCACGCAGAATGTAGGTCGGAATGTAGTTGTAGCGGCGGCTTCCCGCCGGGCCGTGATGGCTCTCCGAGATCCGGATGTCCGTCGTGCGGTCCAGTAGTCGCTCCAAGCCCACCCGTGTCTCGGCCCGCGCCAGCGGTGCGCCGGGGCAGCTGTGGATGCCCCGCCCGAACGCCAGGTGCTGACGGGCGTTCTTCCGCTTGGGGTCGAACGTGTCGGGGTCATCGAATCGGCGCGGGTCGCGGTTCGCCGCGCCGTTGAGCACCATCACCGTTGTGCCGGCACCGAGTTCGGTCTCACCGATCGTGACCGGCACCCTCGACAACCGGAAGTCGCCCTTCACCGGGCTTTCGATGCGCAGCGCCTCTTCGATGAAGTTGGGCAGCAGGCTGCGGTCCTCACGCACCTGACGCTGAATGTCCGGTTGATCGCCGAGCACCTTGAGCGCCGTGCTGAGGAGGCGCACCGTGGTCTCCTGGCCTGCCGAGAACACGTTGGTGGCCACCCTGGCGACGTCGCCGACGTCGGGTATCGAGCCGTCGGGGAAAGTCGCCGTCGCCAGACCGGTCAGGACGTCGTCGCGCGGGTTGGCGCGACGGTCCTCGACGTAGTCGGAGAACTGCCCGTAGAGGAACTCCAGCGGGCTGTGCGACAGCGACTCCTTGCCGGTGCTGCCGATGCCGCCACCGGAGTTCTGTCGGATGCCGTTGACGAAGTCCTCGCGGTCCTCGTCGGGAATGCCGAGCAGGTCGGCGATGACAAGCAGGGTGAACGGCCCGGCGAAGCCCTTGATGAACTCCCCCTCACCGCCGACCAGGAAGTCGTCGAGGACCTCGTCGGCGAGCCGCCACATCGCGTCCTCGTTCTCCTTGAGGCGCTTCGGGGTGATCAGCCGCATCATCAGCGAGCGATGGTCGGTGTGCACCGGCGGGTCCAGCGTCGGCAGCTGATCGCTGAACGGCAGCTCGTTGCGGTGCTCGTTGATCAGTTCCGTCACGTCGTCACCCTCGAGCGGCACCGGAAAGCCGGGGAACGGACCGGTTACCGACGTGCACGACGAAAAGGTCTCGGCATCGTTGTAGACCTGCACCGCCTCGTCCCAGCCGGTCACCATCGTCACGCCATAGTGGTCTTCGCGCGCGACCGGGCACTTGTTCCGCAACCCCTCGAACCACGGGTACGGGTCGTCGACCAGCCGTTCGTCGCGAAAGAAGTCGATGCCGGTGGGATCGTTCGCCATGTACTGCTCCGTTCGGCCACTGCCTAGCGAGAATGGGCCTCTCATTGTTGAGTATCAGATTTCCACAGTGCCCTTCCGCCGTCAACGCGGGTACCGGTGGCGCCACCACTTTCACCCCTATCCGGACAATGAGTAACCGTGTTACTGTCCGTCGGCAGCCGCGTTGCTGCACGTGGCGCCGGCTCGTGTGGACCACGCGGAGTCGATGAGGGGGACGACGATGAGCGACGCCGACGAGGAGCGCGTCCACCTGGATGAAATTTCGAAGTGGGATCCGGACTTCACCCGACGTGTGTTCGGGTTCCTTCGTCCGGTGATGAAGCGGTACTTCCGCGCCGAGGTGCGCGGGGCGGACCGCATCCCGCCGGTAGGCGGCGTGCTGCTGGTGTCGAATCACTCCGGCGGCCAATTCTCCCTCGACGTTCCGATCCTTGCGATCGAGTTCTACGAGAAGTTCGGTTATGACCGGCCCATCCGGACCCTCGCCCACGACTTCCTGTTCACCGGGCCTGCCGCCGACGTCTTGCAACGGCTCGGCATCATTCGGGCCACTCGTACCAACGCCGATGAGGCGCTTCGCTCGGGCGATGTCGTGATGGTCTTCCCGGGCGGCGATTACGACGCGTGCCGGCCGACGAGCCAGCAGGACGTCGTCGACTTCAACGGCCGGACGGGATACGTCAGAGCTGCCATCGAGGCCGGCGTTCCGATCGTGCCCGCAGTCTCCATCGGCGGGCAGGAGAATCAGCTCTACCTGACGCGCGGCACCGAGCTCGTACGGCGCCTCGGCGGGATCGCGAAGGCAGCTCGCCTCACGACGATTCCGGTATCGCTTGGCCTTCCCTTCGGTCTCAGCCTCGGCGGCCTGTTGCCGCCGAACTTGCCACTGCCGACCAAGATCGTCACCCAGGTGCTCGAACCGATCGACGTCACAGCGCAATTCGGCGAGCACCCCGACATCGCCGCCGTCGATGCCTACGTGCGCAGGGTCATGCAGGATGCCCTCACCAAGCTCAGCCGCCAGCGCCGACTGCCGATCCTGGGCTGATGCATGGGACGACCAAGTCGGTTCTTCAAGCGCCTCAACGATTCACGCGAACTTGCGTCCACGCTTCATCGTTCGGGCTTCATCGCCTTCATGCGTCCCGACAAGTATCTGCGGATCGCCGCGGCAGCTCGACGCGAGCACATGGCACCCACGTACGCGTTCGCGGCTGCGGCGCGGCGTTGTCCCGATCGGC
This sequence comes from Mycobacterium sp. URHB0044, assembly GCF_000620625.1. GTDB lineage: Bacteria > Actinomycetota > Actinomycetes > Mycobacteriales > Mycobacteriaceae > Mycobacterium. The sequence continues at coordinate 257,897 of NZ_JIAW01000007.1, forward strand.
CCGCCGTGATCGATGAACGCGGCACGCTGACGTGGCGTGAACTCGACGAACGCTGCGACGCGCTTGCCGCCGGACTTCAAGCGCTGGCCCCCAACCAGTCTCAGACGATCGGCATCATGTGCCGCAATCATCGTGGTTTCGTCGAGGCACTGGTTGCGGCGAACCGTGCGGGTTCGGACCTGTTGCTGTTGAACACGTCGTTCGCCGGTCCGGCGTTGGCAGGGGTCGTCGACCGTGAAGGTGTCGACGCCGTGATCTACGACGCCGAGTTCAGCGACACCGTCGAGCACGCACTCGCCGGAAACCCGGACGCGACACGCATCCTCGCGGACGATCCGCTCGACCCCGGTTCCTTGACGCTCGAAATCCTGATCGAGGACCATCTCGGACAGCGGCCCAGACGTGCGGCTAAGAAGAGCAGGACGGTTCTGCTCACCTCCGGTACGACGGGAGCGCCGAAGGGCGCCAAACTCACGAGTGGTGACGCCAACGCGCTGAAGGCCATCCTGGACCGCACGCCGTGGCGCGCCGAAGAGACCGTCGTGATCGCGGCGCCAATGTTTCATGCGTGGGGTTACGGGCAGCTGCTCTTCGCCGCGCTGATGGCGTGCACGATCGTGACGCGTCGCAAGTTCGATCCAGAAGCGACGCTGCAGTTGATCGACCGCCATCGCGCGACCGGCTTGGTCGTCGTGCCCGTGATGTTCGACCGCATCATGGAGCTACCAACGGACGTGCTCAACCGCTATTCCTGTCGCTCACTGCGGTTCGCCACCGCGTCGGGTTCCCGCATGAATCCCGACGTGGTGATCGCCTTCATGGATCGGTTCGGCGACGTAGTGGTCAACAACTACAACGCCACCGAGGCGGGCATGATCGCCAGCGCAACACCAGAAGACCTTCGCGCCGCACCGGAAACGGCGGGCAAACCCGTTGCAGGAACGGAGCTTCGGATTCTGGACGAGGATCTCGAGGAGCTGCCAACCACAGGCGTCGGTCAGATCTTCGTTCGCAGTGCCACGCTGTTCGAGGGGTACAGTTCCGGCACGACGAAGCGATTCCACGAAGGCTTCATGGCCTCCGGAGATCTGGGGTATCTCGACGCGAACGGACGGCTGTTCGTAGTCGGCCGCGACGACGAGATGATCGTCTCCGGCGGTGAGAACGTGTATCCCATCGAGGTCGAGAAGACCCTGCTCGGGCATCCCGACGTCGCCGACGCGGCGGTGATCGGGGTGGACGACGAACAATACGGTCAGCGGCTGGCTGCCTTCGTGGTACTCAACGCCGGTACCTCGGCGACGCCTGACGTACTGAAGCAGCACGTGCGGGCCAGCCTGGCGAACTACAAGGTGCCGCGAGACGTCGTCGCGCTGCACGAACTGCCGCGCAATGCCACCGGCAAGATCGTCCGCAGCGACTTGTACCGCTTGTTGTCCGACCGCTGATCAATTGGCCGAAGCCGGGGCCATTGCCGTCAGCACCTCGGTCAGTTCCGTCGACAACCCTGCGGCAGCACGCAATTCGACGAACCCCCGCACCATCGCATCGGTGGCCTCGTGCGCGTCGTCGAGGGTCACATCATCGGTGAGCACCGAAATATTGAGCTGATCGACATAGCTCCACACCGTGATGTTCATGCCGCTGCCGGCAAGTAGCGGTCCGACGGAATAGATCTCGCTGACCGTCGCGCCGCCCGTGCTGCCCCGTTCCCGCGGACCGGGCACGTTGGAGATGAGCAGGTTCATCATTCGGCTCTGCGCCTCACGCCGGGCCACCCATCGGAAGATGGGCGGCGACAGGTTCGGCGGGAGGTACGACGCCCACTGGGCCATGGTTTCACCACCCATGAGGTGGAGATCTTCCTTGGCGATTCGCATCGCGGACGAGGTCAGCCGCACGCGCTCCAGCGGATCGGCGATGTGCACCGGCAACGACGCGTTGAGTCCGAAGACGTCGTTGCCGGTCAACCGATCCGGCGAGGTATCCAAACCCACTGGTACGGAAACGATCAGAGGCGCATCGGCATGTCCGTCACGACGCAACAACAACTCCCGAAGTGCGCCGGCCGCGGAGGCCAGCACCACATCGTTCAGCGTGACGCCCAACGCCTTGCTGGTTTCCTTGACATCGCTCAACGCCAGCGTGGCAGTCGCGAACCGGCGCCCCGGCGTCACGACGTGGTTGATGAACGTCGGCGGCGGGAGCTGCTTGCTGAGGCCAGCTTGCGCTCCGCGCTCCTTCACGCGCGAGCGCACCCTTCTGATACCGGCCGCAGTTTCTCGCGCCAACGTCGGCAGCTTGCCGAACTGCCGGACGTGATCGCGCCAGGCAGCCTGAAGCAGCTCCCCTCTCGACGGCGACGGCTCTTCGTCATCGGTATCGGGTACGTCGTTGATGGGGCTCTGATCCATCATCTTCGCCATCAGATTCGCTGACGCCACTCCGTCGGCGAGAGCGTGGTGAATCTTGCCGACCACCGCGAACCGATTGCCTCCCATGCCCTCCACGAAATACATCTCCCACAAGGGATGACGGCGATCCAGCGGCGTACCGGCGATGTCGCCGATCAACTCGTCGAGCTCTCTGCGGCCACCTGGCGCACGCACCCGCACTCGATGCAGGTGATAGTCCAGGTCGATGTCCGACGTCTCCGACCACATCGGGTGATGCAATCTCATTGGGGTGTGGACGAGCTTGAGACGCAATGGCTCCAGCCGATGCAACCGACGCTGCAACTCGGTTCGAAAGAACTCGAAAGTGAACTCGCCGTCGAAGTCGGCTGCGTCGATGATGCCGATCTTCAAGGTGTGCTTGTGGACGTTCGGGGTCTCGCTGTACAGCAGCATGGCATCCCAACCGTTGAGTCGTTTCACCCTTGCCTCTCCACACACGACGAAGAACGTGGGGCTATACAACCACTGCTCACCGGCGTGACGAGCCGACTTCGGAAAGCTGGTTGGCGGCACGGCGCAACTCGGCAGAAGGCGTGCCACCCAGCCCCTGCGATCGGTTGTATCGATCCAAGTTAGTTAGACACCGGTCAGCTCTAGGCAGGATTGGAACCAGCTGCTATCGTCCAGATATGCCCAAGAACACGGCGACGGCAATTGCTGACGGTGGTCAGCGTAGAGCGTCCTTCCAACGGGCTAGATCCCACGAGACCAAGCGCATGCTGGTGCAGGCCGCGATGGCGCTGTGGCGCACCAAGGGCTACGCCACCACCACGGTGGCCGAGATCTGCACTGCAGCCGGAGTCTCCAAGGCGCTGTTCTACTTCTACTTCCCCCGCAAGGAGGACGTACTGTTCGAGGTCGGCGTCATGTCGACGCAGGCCGCGCGGCGCACCATCCACGCACAACTCTCGAAGCCGTACGAGATCGGCGACGTGATCACCGCGGCCCTCGCGACCCTCGAACGTTCAATGGCACGCAATCCTCGCGAGCTCGTCATCGAAACCATCCTCGAGGGTTACCGACACGAGCATCGGATCCTCGCCGAGGGACTCCCGTCGGACGTCGACGAGGGAATGTTCACCGAGCTGTTCACCAAGGCCAAGGCCGACGGCAAACTGGCCTCCCACGTCGACATCGAGCACCTGTCCTACCTGGCGATGACGCTCGTCAGCGAGGGAGCAAGGCATTGGGCGGCAGGGGCTTTCGGGGACCGCTCGTTCGCCGACGTCGTCTCGAGCGACATCACCGCCGTCATTGCCGGCCACAACCGGCAACCCGAAGACCGCTGAATCGAAGGAGACCCCAATGGCGTGGGATTTCGAGACCGACCCGGAGTACCAGGAACTACTCGACTGGGCGGATCAATTCGTCACCGACGAGGTGGAACCGCTCGACTTGGTGTGGCCACACCTGCAGTTCACCCCGCTCGACGAAACCAGACGCAAGGCGATCGCCCCGCTCAAGGAACAGGTGCGGGCCAAGGGCCTGTGGGCGACGCACCTCGGGCCGGAGCTCGGCGGGCAGGGCTACGGCCAGCTCAAGCTGGCGCTGCTCAACGAGATCCTCGGCCGCTCGCAGTGGGCGCCGATCGTATTCGGCTGTCAGGCACCGGATACCGGCAACGCCGAGATCATCGCCCACTACGGCACACCCGAGCAGAAGGAGCGCTACCTGCATCCGCTGCTGGAAGGCGAGGTGTTCTCCAGCTACTCGATGACCGAACCGCAGGGCGGCGCCGACCCGACGCAGTTCACCACCAGTGCGGTGCGCGACGGTGACGACTGGGTGATCAACGGCTGGAAGTACTTCTCGTCGAACGCCAACACCGCGTCCTTCCTGATCGTGATGGTGGTGACCAACCCCGACGTCAGCCCATACCAAGGGATGTCGATGTTCCTGCTGCCGACCGACACCCCCGGCGTGACCATCGTCCGCAACGTCGGCCTCTACGGTGAGCGGGACAACGAGGGTTCGCATGCGCTGATCCACTACGAAAACGTGCGCGTGCCCGATTCGGCGCTGCTGGGTGGGGAGGGCCAGGCGTTCGTCATCGCGCAGACCCGGTTGGGCGGCGGCCGGATTCACCACGCGATGCGCACCATCGGACTGGCACAGAAGGCACTCGACATGATGTGCGAGCGCGCGCTCAGCCGCCAGACTGCGGGAAGCCTGCTGTCGGACAAGCAGACCGTGCAGGGGTACATCGCCGACTCCTACGCACAGCTCAAGCAGTTCCGGTTGATGGTGCTCTACACCGCGTGGGAGATCGACAAGTACAACGACTACAAGAAGGTGCGCAAGGACATCGCCGCCGTCAAGGTCGTCATGCCCACCGTCCTGCACGACATCGCCTGGCGCGCAATGCAAGTACATGGTGCGCTCGGCGTGACGAACGAAATGCCGTTCCTTGGCATGGTTACCGGCGCTGCGGTGATGGGGCTTGCCGACGGTCCGACGGAAGTGCACAAGACCACGGTGGCCAAGCAGGTGCTGCGTGGCTACAAGGCCGCCGACGACGTATGGCCCACCGAGTGGATCCCGCGCAAACGCGACGCTGCGGTAGCGAAGTTCGCCGAGTATCTCGATCTGGAAGTGGGGAACCAATGACCGAATCAGACGGCGGCCCAGGCATCGACGTCGAACGCCTCGCGGCCTGGATGGACGAAGCCGCGCTGCCCGGCAAGGGCGAACCACTGGCGGCTCGATTCCTTTCCGGCGGAACGCAAAACGTGATCTACGAGCTGACCCGCGGCGACGAGCGCTGCGTCATCCGGATGCCACCGCCGGGCGCACCTGCGGATCGGGACAAGGGCATCCTGCGCGAGTGGCGCATCATCGAGGCGCTCGACGGGACCGAGGTGCCTCACACCGCGGCCGTCGGCGTGTGTGCGGATGCGTCCGTGCTCGGCAGGCCGTTCTACCTGATGGGTTTCGTCGACGGCTGGTCGCCGATGGACACGCACGGCCGGTGGCCGGAACCGTTCAACTCCGACGTCGACGCCCGCGCGGGCCTGTCCTACCAACTCGCCGAGGGCATCGCGCTGCTGTCGAAGGTCGACTGGCAGGCGAAGGGTCTGCAGGACCTGGGCCGCCCCGACGGCTTCCACGAACGCCAAGTCGACCGGTGGACCGGGTTCTTCGAACGCATCAAGGCGCGCGAGATCGACGGCCTTGACGTCGCGACGGAATGGTTGCGCGCCCACCGACCGCTCGACTTCGTCCCCGGCCTGATGCACGGCGACTATCAGTTCGCCAACGTGATGTACCGCGAGGGTGCCCCCGCGCAATTGGCGGCCATCGTCGACTGGGAGATGGGCACCGTCGGCGACCCGAAGCTCGACCTGGGCTGGATGGTGCAGAGCTGGCCGGAGGACACCTCGTCCGACGCGGCCGCCGATTCGGGCTACGTCGACATGCGCGGGATGCCGTCGCGCGACCAGGTGGTGGCGCACTACGCCGCGGTCTCCGGCCGCCAGGTCGACGACCTGGACTACTACCTCGTGCTGGCGAAGTGGAAGCTGGCGATCGTGCTGGAGCAGGGTTTCCAGCGCGCCGGTGACGACGAGAAGCTGCTGGCGTTCGGACCCGTCGTCACCGACCTGATGGCCTCGGCCGCCGAACTCGCCGAGTCCACCGACTACACGGGCTGAGCGGGGTGCGCGCCGCGGTGTGCCCGGCCTACGGGCCGCCGGAGGTGGTGCGGGTAGAGGATCGGCCCGCACCGACTCCCGAATCCGGCCAGGCAGTGGTTCGCGTGGAAGCTGCGGCGGTCAACTTTCCCGACGTGCTGCTCGTCGCGAACGAATATCAGATCAGCGTGCCGCCACCGTTCGTGCCAGGCAGTGAGCTCGCCGGCGTCATCACCGAACTAGCCGGTGAGACAACGAGTTTCACCGTCGGAGATCGCGTCACCGGAACGGGGCTGTTCGGCGCCTTCGCCGAACGCGTCGCCGCGCCGGTGGCCGGGCTGGCCAGGATTCCCGACGGCGTGGACGCCCGCACCGCGGCGGCCTTCGGTGTCGCGCACCGCACCGCGTACCACACGCTGCGCTCGATGGCGCGGATCTCCGCGGGTGACGAACTGGTGGTGCTCGGGGCGGGCGGCGGCGTCGGGCTGGCGGCCGTGCAACTGGGCGCCGCACTCGGTGCACGGGTGACCGCGGTGGCGTCGTCGCGCGAAAAGCTCGATGTCGCAGCGGGTTACGGTGCGACCAACCTCGTCGGCTTTCGGCGGGCAGGAGCGGAGCGACCCGGGAATGAATCGGGCGATGGAAACCTGCGGGCGGCGCTGCGCGACGCTCTGCCCGAGGGCGCCGACGTGGTCGTCGACCCGGTCGGCGGCGAGTTGTCCGAACCCGCACTGCGTGCGCTGCGTCGCGGCGGCCGGTTCGTCACGGTCGGCTACGCCTCCGGCGTCATCCCCCGCATTCCACTGAACCTGGTGCTGGTCAAGGGGATTCACGTCCTCGGCTTCCAGTTCCAGGACGTGCCCGGCGACGAGTTCGGCCGCAACGAGGACGAGCTACGCGGGCTGCTCGTGACGGGAGCGGTGTCGCCTCACGTCTGCGCGGTGTATCCACTCGAGCGGACGGCGGATGCGTTGCGGCACGTCGCCGACGGGCGCGCGATCGGCAAGGTGCTGATCGATTTGACGTAACCGCTAGCTGGCGGGGATGAGGTCAGCGGCCACCGAGGGGCGGGCCATCACCCCGCACCGGAACGTCTCGGTGGTGCCGACGAACCCGGCGTCGGGGTCATCGATGGCGGCGAGCGCCTGAGCCTTGAATGCGCGTGCGGCACCGCTCAATTCGTGACACACGGAGCCGACGGTGTCGTAGAGCTCCTCGGGGTACTCCGCGCCCCACAGCGTTACCTCGGTCATCCCATGGTCGAGCGCTGCGAGCACGCCCTCACGCACGCGCTGGTTGCTGACGAACACGTCTGCCGCGACGGCGATCGTCTGCGGGATCGGGTTGTCGGCCCACGCCTCAAGTGCCGCATCGAGGTCACGGGTCTCGACCCCGAGGATCTCGAGCGGTCTGGTGTCGTCGCCGACGGAGATCAGCACGGTGACGTCCCAGCCGGCCATCACGCGGTCGACCAGCCAGCCGCCTGCGAACTTCACGACCTCGGGGACGCTGCGGGCGACGACGTTGAGTCGATACCTCATGTCATCTTCCTTTCCGGCGCTGGCGTGAAGTCCCGCGCGAGCGTCTCGCCGTACTCCTTGAACACCTCGGCGAGGGGAATCGAAGGATCGAGTAACCATGCGGTCTCCATTCCATTGACGAATGCCAAGATCTCGACGGCTTTGATGGCGGGGTCGAAGTCACGGCGGTAGCGCCCGGCGCGCTGACCGCTTGCGATGAGACCCGCCACGATGTCGACGGCGTCGCGCTGCCGCTTCAGCAGGCGGTCGTGCAGCGGAGCGTCGGGCGCGATGTTCTCGACCAGGAGGACCGTGAAGGTGCCGACCAGTTCGGGTGCGCGACGGAACCGCTCGGCGACGCGGCAGATCTCGGTGACCAGGTCACCTGACCGGTCGGCGTGCATGTCGTCGTCGTCGTCGCGGGCGTCGAGCACCGCGTTGAGCAGCTGTTCCTTGGATTCGAAATGGTGCAGCAGGCCGGCCGGGCTGACGCCTGCCTCCTTGGCGATCTGCGCGAGCGACGTGTTGCGCCAGCCGTTGCGTGCGAGGAGGCGCTCGGCGACCGCGAGGATCCGCTGCTTGCGGTCCTCACCCTTGGCGAGGAGTGTCTCGTAGGGCCGCTGACGAGCGCTCGCGCGAGGATCCGACGTGTCCTGAGCGCGCGGATCAGAAAGACCCGGCGCGTCGAGAGCGGACACGGAACTCCTTCGTTCGAACCAACCTAGTGAACACACAGTAGGTAGGTTTGACGGCTGTGACAAGGGTCTCAGGGAATTTGATTGTCGACGGGTGTCACACAGCCAGCTCAGAGCGATTTCGGCGTGTTCCGTCACGCTCAAGGTGACCAAACACGCCGAAGCCGCAAAAGGAGCTAGAGGCCGAGCGACTTCGCGATGATCACCTTCATGACCTCGCTGGTCCCGGCGTAGATCCGGGCCACCCGCGCGTCCGTGTACAGCCGCGCGATCGGGTACTCCATCATGTAGCCGTAGCCGCCGAACAGCTGCAGGCAGCGGTCGATCACCCGTTGCTGCATCTCGGTGCAGAACAGCTTCACGCGGGCAGCATCGGACGCGGACAGCTCGCCGTCCACGTGCAGGGTGACTGCGCGGTCCAGCATCGCCTGGCCGGCCTCCACCTCCGTGGAGCACGCGGCGAGTTCGAACTTCGTGTTCTGGAATGACGCCACGGGCGTGCCGAATGCCTTGCGGTCCTTGGTGTAGTCGATCGCCGCGGCGATCGCCGAGCGGGCCTGCGAGACCGACCCGACGGCCACGGTCAGGCGCTCTTGCGGCAGGTTGTGGCCCAGGTAGCCGAACGCCTCGCCCTCCTCCCCCAGCAGGTTGGCCGCTGGGACGCGCACGTCGACGAACGACAGCTCGGCGGTGTCCTGCACCTTGCAGCCCATCTTCTCCAGCTCGCGACCGCGGGTGAAGCCGGGCATGCCGTCCTCGACGACGAAGAGGCTCAGTCCCTTACGCCGGTTGTCGGGATCGGTGGACGTGCGGGCGACCACGATGACGAGGTCGGCCTGCATGCCGCCGGTGATGAAGGTCTTGGCGCCGTTGATGATCCAGTCGTCGCCGTCGCGCACCGCGGTGGTGCGCATGCCTGCCAGGTCGGACCCGGTCCCGGGTTCGGTCATGGCGACTGCGGTCAGCAAGGTGCCCGCAGCCAGCCCGGGGAACCAGCGGTCGCGCTGTTCGGCGTTCGCATAGTGCAGGAAGTACGGCAGGATCACCTCGAGTTGGGTGCGCACCGTGGACAGCGTGACCAGGGCCCGCGCCGCCTCCTCCTGGAGCACGACGTTGTAGCGGTAGTCGGGCATGCCGCCGCCGCCGTACTCCTCGGGGATGGCGATGCCGAGGATGCCGAGATCCCCCATCTGCTTGAACACGTCGCGAGGCATGCGGCCGCCCTTCTCCCATTCGGGATAGTGCGGTACCACTTCCTTCTCGACGAAGTTGCGGGCGAGCTCGCGGAACGCCTCGTGGTCCTCGGTGAACAGATCCCGGCGCATGGCGCCCCCTTTCGAAACGGCGTTATGCGATGAGTTCGACGAGCGTGGCATTGGCAGTACCGCCGCCCTCGCACATGGTCTGCAGCCCGTAGCGAATCCCGTTGTCGCGCATGTGATGAATCATCCTGGTCATCAGCACCGCACCGGACGCGCCGAGCGGGTGGCCGAGCGCGATCGCCCCGCCCAACGGATTGAGCCGGGCCTCGTCCGCGCCGGTCTCGGCCAGCCAAGCCAGCGGCACCGGCGCGAACGCCTCGTTGACTTCGAAGACCCCGACCTCGTCGAGGTGGACGCCCGCCTTGTGCAACACCTTCTCGGTCGCGGGAATCGGTCCGGTGAGCATCAGCACGGGGTCCGCTCCGGTGACCGCGCCTGCGCGATACCGCACCAGCGGCGTCATTCCCAGCGCCACCGCGTTCTCCGCGGTCATCACCAACAGTGCGGCCGCGCCGTCGGAGATCTGGGATGAGTTGCCCGCGTGGATGACTCCGTCCTCGGTGAAGGCCGGCTTCAGCCCGGCGAGCTTCTCGACGGTGGTGCCGCGACGGATACCCTCGTCCGCCGTCACGACGTCACCCTCGGTGAAGACGGGGACGATCTGGTCGATGAAGGCGCCGGCGTCCTGCGCAGCGGCCGCCCGCTCGTGCGACTGCGCGGAGTACTCGTCGATGCGCGTGCGGGAAAGATTCCACTTCTGCGCGATCATCTCCGCGGAGAGACCCTGGTTGAACGAGAAGTCGTCATACCGGGCAAGGACTTTCGGCCCGTACGGCATGCCGGTGGCGCGCGCGGAACCCAGCGGCACCCGGCTCATCACCTCGACACCGCCCGCGACGACGACGTCCTGCTGCCCCGACATCACGGCCTGCACGGCGAAGTCGAGTGCCTGCTGGCTGGACCCGCAGGCGCGGTTCACCGTGGTGCCCGGGATGTGTTCGGGCCAGCCCGCGGCGAGTACGGCGTAGCGGCCGATGTTGCTGGACTGATCGCCCACCTGCGAGACGCAGCCCCACACCACGTCGTCGATCACGTTGGGATCGACGCCGGTGCGCTCGACGAGCTCGGTGAGCACCACCGCGGACAGGTCGGCGGCGTGCTGGCCGGACAGGCCACCGTTGCGCTTCCCGACCGGTGTGCGCACGGCCCCGACGATGACGGTTTCACGCATTACTTTTGCTCCTCGTCCTTGCGTACGGCCCATCGGCCAGTGAACTCGGGCTCGCGCTTCGCCGCGAACGCCGCATACGCCTCAGCCGAGTCTGCCGTGGCGAAGTTCCCCGGTTGTGCACGGGCCTCGTTCGCCAGCGCCTCCCGCAGCGTGACGTTGGCACCGTCGTTGAGCAGTGCCTTGCTCTGCGCCAAGGCGAACGGCGGCCCCGAGGCGAGGCGGCCTGCCAGCTCGTCGACGAACCCGTCGATCTCCTCGGCGGGCGTCACCCAGGTGACGAGGCCGAGCGCGTGGGCCTCGGCGGCGTCGATCATGTCCGCCAGCATTACCAGCCGCTTCGCCTGCTGAAGACCGACGAGCTTGGGCAGCAACCACGATCCACCGAGGTCCACCGACAGGCCGCGCTTGGCGAAGATCTGACAGAACCGGGATTCCGGTGTGGCCACGACGAAGTCGCAACCCAGCGCGAGATTCCAGCCGGCGCCCACCGCCACGCCCGTCACCTTCGCGATGGTCGGGACGGACAGCTCGTGCAGCGCCAGCGCCACGTCGGTGAGCCGCTGCAACTTGCGGCCGGGATGGGCGTCGTCGGGCACCCCGATGTCGGCCCCCGAGCAGAACGCGCCGCCGGCACCGGTGATGACCAGGGCGCGCACCTCGTCGTCGCGGCCCGCCGCGCGCAGCGCCTCCGCCAACTCGCGCCACAACCGGGCGTCGATCGCGTTCTTGCGGTGCGGCCGATTCAGGGTCAGCGTGCGGATGCCGTCGCGGTCATGAGACAGCAGTATCGCTTCGGTGGTGGTCACGCGTAGGCCGGCCCGATCGCGCCGTCGGCCCGTAGCCGGGCGATCTCCTCGGCACTGAGGCCGAGTTCACCCAGCACCGCATCGGTGTGCTCGCCGAGTCCGGGCACGGCGCCCATCGGCGCCTCGAAGCCGCTGATCACCGGCGGCGGAAGCAGGGCAGGAATGTCGCCCTTCGGAGTACTCACCTGCCGCCAACGGTCGCGCGCGGCGAGCTGCGGGTGCACGATCACCTCGCTTGGCAGGTTGTAGCGGGAGTTCCCGATGCCCGCGGCGTCGGCCGTCTTCTGGATGTGCTCGAGATCGTGTTGGGCACACCAGCTTTCGATGGCGGCGTTGAGCTCGTCGCGGTGCGCGCAGCGGTCGGCGTTGGTGCCGAACCGCGGGTCGTCGGCCAGATCGGGGCGGACGATGATCTCGCGGGCCAACCGCTGCCACTCGCGGTCGTTGGTGGTGCCGAGCACCACGGTCTGCCCGTCACGCGTGGGAAACGCCCCGTAGGGTGCGACGGCGGGTGAGCTGACGCCCAGTGGCTGTTGGTCGATGCCGGAGTGCTGGGTGTAGGTCAGCTGGTAGCCCATGATGTCGACCATGGTGTCGAACAGGCTCAACTCCACGGCCGGGGCAGGACCGGTGCGCCGGTCGCGCGACACCAGCAGCGCCAGAATCGACAGCGCGGCGTACAGCCCGGTGGAGACGTCGGCGACCGCGGGCCCCGGCTTGGCCGGCATGTCTGGATAGCCGGTGACCGCGCAGGACCCGGCCTCCGCTTGGATCAGCAAGTCGTAGGCGCGCTTGTCCGAGATGGGTCCGCCCGGCCCGTAGCCGTCGATCTCGACGGGAATGACTCCGGGATGACGCACGGCGAGGTCCGCGGGCGAGAGGCCAAGGCGCGCCGTCGATCCCGGCGCGAGATTCGACACGAACGCGTCGGCCCTGTCGAGCAGGCGGTGCAGTACGTCCATGCCCGTCGGCGACTTCAAGTTCAGTGTGACCGATTCCTTGCCCCGGTTGCACCAGACGAAGTGGGCGGCCAGACCGCCGGGGCCGTTGACCACGTCGTCGTAGTCGCGGGCGAAGTCGCCACCCTTGGGGTTCTCCACCTTGATCACGCGGGCGCCGAAGTCGGCGAGCACGCGGGTGCACATGGGTGCGGCCACCGCCTGCTCCATCGCGACGACAGTGATGCCGGCCAGCGGCGCCTGCGCCAATTCCCCGGTCCTGCCCGCAGAATTCATCACATGACCATACCGCCGTCGACGGGCAGCACCTGACCCGTGACGTACGACGCGGCATCGGAGGCCAGGAAGACGAACGCGCCGGCGATCTCCTCGGGACTTGCCCACCGCTGCAATGGAATTCGCCGCATCATGTTGGCGGAGAACTTCTCGTTGGTCCGAATGGTCTCGGTCATCGGGGTCGCCGCCAGCGGGGCCAGCGCGTTCACCAGGATGTTCTTGCGGGCCAACTCGCGGGCCAGCGACTTGGTGAACCCGATGATGCCCGCCTTCGCCATCGAGTAGTTCACCTGGCCCAGCGTGCCGGTGATGCCTGCGGCAGAGGTGACGTTGATGACGCGACCGGTGCCGTCGGTCGCCAGGAACGGCAGCGCCGCCTGAGTGACGCGGAACGCGCCCATCACGTGGATGTCGATCAGGCGGTTGACGTTGTCCTCGCTGATGTCGGCGAACATCGCAGGCGCCGTGACGCCGGCGTTGTTGATCACGACGTTGAGCACGCCGTCGGTCATGGCGGCGGCCTGTGCTGCGGCGGCGTCGGCGGCCGATCGGTCGGCGACGTCCAGTCCCGCGCTCTCGGCGTGGCCCCCGTCGGCCGAGATGCGTTCGGCCACAGCGGCTGCGGCGTCCTTGTCGAGATCGGTGACCAGTACCGAGGCACCGGCGGTAGCCAGCGCCTGGGCGACGGCCGAGCCGATGCCACCGGCGGCGCCGGTCACCAACGCCGAGCGCCCGGTCAGGTCGAACATGGGATTGGCGGTCTTCGTGGTCATCAGTAGCTCCTCGGCAGGCCCAGGACGTGGGAGCCCAGGAAGTTCAGGATCATCTCCTGGCTCACCGGGGCGATCTTCATCAAGCGAGACTCCCGGAAGAAGCGGGAGATGTTGTACTCCTCCGAGTAACCCATGCCGCCGTGGGTCTGCAAGGCGCGGTCGGCGGCATCGAAACCGGCGTCAGCACAAAGGTATTTGGCCATGTTGGCCTCCCGGCCGCACTGCTTGCCGTTGTCGTAGAGCCAGGTGGCCTTGCGCAGGATCAACTCGGCGGCATCGAGTCGAGCCAGCGAGTCGGCCAGCGGGAACTGGATGCCCTGGTTCATGCCGATGGGCCGGTCGAACACGACGCGCTCGTTGGCGTACTTCACCGCCCGGTCCAGCGCGACCCGGCCGATGCCAAGCGCCTCGGCGGCGATCAGCATCCGCTCGGGATTGAGTCCATGCAGGATGTAGCTGAAACCCTTGCCCTCGTCGCCGATCCGGTGCTCGACGGGAATCCTCAGGTCGTCGATGAACAGCTCGTTCGAGCTGACGGCGTTGCGGCCCATCTTCTTGATCGGCCGGATGTCGACGTGGTCCCGGTCGAGATCGGTGAGGAACAGCGACATGCCGTCGGTCTTCTTGGTGACCTCGTCGTAGGGCGTGGTGCGGGTCAGTAGCAAGATCTTCTCGGATTCGAGGGCCTTGGAAATCCACACCTTTCGGCCGTTCACGACGTAGTCGCCGCCATCACGCTTGGCGAAGGTGGTGATGCGCGAAGTGTCCAGCCCGGCACCGGGCTCGGTGACACCGAAGCAGACGTGCAGGTCCCCGTTGACGATGCGGGGCAACGTCTCTGCCTTCATCTCGTCGGACCCGTACACGACGACGGGCTGCATGCCGAAGATCGAGAGGTGGATGGCGCTGGCGGCGTTCATCCCTCCGCCGGAGCGTGCCACCTCCTCGGCGAGGATCGTCGCCTCGGTGATGCCCAGGCCGTGGCCGCCGTATTCCTCCGGGATGGTCATGCCGAGCCACCCACCCGAGGCGATGGCGTCGTAGAACTCCCGTGGGAATTCGTGCGCCAGGTCCTTCTCCATCCAGTACTGGTCGTCGAACCTCGACGCCAGCTCTGCCACGGACTTGCGGATCAGCTGTTGATCCTCGGTCAGTTCGAAGTTCATCCCGCCGGTCACAGCACTCTCCTACACCTCTAAGACACTCTTACACAGTCGAATTCGCCAGTACGGAGGCGTTTCACCGCATCCGCACCGGCGGCTTCGACGTCGACCGGCGATGGGCCGGTCCACCTGTTCGACCAGGTCAGTCCGTGTTGCCTGCCGCGGCCTTCGCGTTCGCCGCGAAGTTCGCGACACCGTCGCCGGACTTCTCGTGCTTGCTCAGTGCCTGGATGGTGACGTCGTGACCCTCGGCAGCCTTGCGCAGCGCACCGACGGTGGCCTGCTCGCGGCTGATGTGGGTGAACGGATCGAAGTGGTACCAGCGCATCGCGTTCTCGTACGTCATCTTGTTGGTTTCGGCATCGGTGACGTTGTTGGCGGTCAGCACCTCGTGCAACTGCTCGGGCGCTTCGGGCCACATCGAGTCGGAGTGCGGGTAGTCCGCTTCCCAGGCGATGTTGTCGATGCCGATCTCGTGGCGCAGCTTGACGCCGATCGGATCGGAGATGAAGCAGGTCAGGAAGTGCTCGCGGAATACCTCCGACGGCAGCTTGCCGCCGAAGTTCTGATGCGTCCACGTGGAGTGCATTTCGTAGGTGCGGTCCACCCGCTCCAGGAAGTACGGAATCCAGCCCGTGCCGCCCTCGGACAGTCCGATCTTCAAATCCGGGTAGTCCTTGATGGGCTTGGACCACAACAGATCCGCCGCCGCCTGCACGATGTTCATGGGCTGCAGTGTGATCATCACGTCCATCGGCGCGTCGGGCGCGGTGATCGCCAACCGGCCCGAGGATCCGATGTGCACGTTGAGCACGGTGTCGGTGTCCACCAACGCCTTCCACAGCGGCGTCCAGTAGTCGTCGTGGAAGGACGGGTACCCCATCGCTGCGGGGTTCTCGGTGAAAGTCAGTGCGTGCACGCCCTTCTTGGACACCCGCCGCACCTCGGCGGCGCACAGCTCGGGATCCCAGATCACCGGTATCGCCATCGGGATGAACCGCGCCGGGTACGCCCCGCACCATTCGTCGATGTGCCAGTCGTTGTAGGCCTGCACCAGCGCCAGCGAGAAGTCCGAGTCCTCGGTCGCGAACAGCCGGCCCGCGAACCCCGGAAAGGACGGGAAGCACATCGATCCGAGGATGCCGCCCGCGTTCATGTCCTTGACCCGCTCGTCGACCTTGTAACAGCCGGGCCGGATCTCGTCGAGCCCCTGCGGCTCGAGGCCGTATTCCTCCTTGGGCCGACCGGCCACCGCGTTGAGTGCGACGTTCGGGATCACGGTGTCGCGGAACTGCCACGTATCGGAGCCGTCCGCGTTGTGCACCAACCGCGGCGCCTCGTCTTGATACTTGGCCGACAGGTGGTTCTTGAACATGTCGGGTGGCTCGACGATGTGATCGTCCACGCTGATCAAGATCATGTCGTCTTTGTTCACGGTGGTTCCTTTCGGATCAAGACTGCGGCGCTACAACCAGCCATGTTCTCTACTAGAGGAAACTAGCCTCTCACAGAACGAGAATCAACATCACCCATGCCGTCAAAGCTGGCACCACCTGCAGTTTGGGCCACGAAGGCGGCCTGTTGCGAACCCTCTCCATGCACCCTGCCATTGACGATTCCGGTCAAAGGTGGAAATCTATTAGGCAGATATGAGAATATGATTCTCACTTCTGAGAAGTCCAACCGAGTTGGAGAGGAACCCCGTGCGCCTGGCCCCCTTGCAGCCCGACGAGTGGGACGACGACGTGTACAAGGCGCTGTCGGTCATGGTGTCGCCGGAACGCCTCGAGCGGCGAGATCCCGGCACTGCCCTGGCGACCCTGGTTCGTCACCCGAAGCTGACGCGCGCGTTCCTGCGCTTCAACGGCTACCTGCTATTCAGCTCCACGCTGCCCCCTCGGCTGCGGGAACTCGCGATCCTGCGCGTCGCCCATCGGCGCAACTGCGATTACGAGTGGGTGCACCACGTCGCGATGGGCGGCGAGGTCGGTCTGTCCGCCGACGTCATCGAGGCCGTCAAGCGCGGGGAGGCGAGCGACGAGTTCGACCAGGCGATCCTCACCGCGGTCGACGAGCTCGAAGAGAAGTCGAACCTCACCGACGCCACCTGGGCGGTGCTGTCACAACAACTGGACGAGCGTCAACGGATGGACCTCGTCTTCACGATCGGTTGCTATGGCCTACTGGCCATGGCGTTCAACACCTTTGGCGTAGTCCCGGAACAGGAGAACTGAACATGCCCCACTTCCCGAAGCCCGATGCGGGTAGCTGGACCGAGAATTGGCCCGAACTGGGCACGGCACCGGTCAACTACAACGACTCCATCGACCCCGAGCACTTCAAGCTCGAGCAGGAGGCGATCTTCAAGAAGACGTGGCTCAACGTCGGGCGCGTCGAGCGGCTGCCGAAGACCGGTAGTTACTTCACCCGCGAGATGCCCTCGGTCGGACCCGGCACGTCGGTGATCATCGTCAAGGACAAGGAAGGCGTCGTCCGGTGCTTCTACAACCTGTGCCGCCACCGCGGAAACAAGCTGGTGTGGAACGACTATCCCGGTGAAGAGGTCTCCGGTGTCTGCAGGCAGTTCACCTGCAAGTACCACGCCTGGCGCTACGCGCTGGACGGCGATCTCACCTTCGTCCAGCAGGAGGGTGAGTTCTTCGACCTCGACAAGGCCGACTACGGACTGGTTCCCGTGCGGTGCGAGGTCTGGGAAGGGTTCATCTTCATCAACTTCGACGACGCCGCCGCGCCGCTCACCGAGTACCTCGGCGACTTCGCCAAGGGCCTCGAAGGTTATCCATTCCACGAAATGACCGAGGTCTACAGCTACCGTTCGGAGATCAACGCCAACTGGAAGCTGTTCATCGACGCGTTCACCGAGTTCTACCACGCGCCGATCCTGCACATGAAGCAGGCGGAGAAGGAGGAGGCCGAGAAGCTGGCCAAGTTCGGCTTCGAGGCGCTGGCCTACGACATCAAGGGCGACCACTCCATGGTGTCCTCGTGGGGCGGGATGTCGCCGCCCAAGGACCTGAACATGGTCAAGCCCATCGAACGCATCCTGCACAGCGGCCTGTTCGGGCCGTGGGACCGGCCCGACATCAAGGGCATCGCGCCCGAGGAGTTGCCGCCGGCCATCAACCCGTCGCGTCAGAAGACGTGGGGCACCGACTCATTCGAGTTCTTCCCCAACTTCACGCTGCTGTTCTGGGCGCCGGGTTGGTACCTGACCTACCACTACTGGCCCACCGCGGTGGACAAGCACATCTTCGAGGCCAACCTCTACTTCGTGCCGCCGACGAATACGCGCCAGCGGCTGTCGCAGGAACTGGCCGCGGTGACGTTCAAGGAGTACGCGTTCCAGGACGCCAACACCTTGGAAGCCACCCAGACGCAGATCGGCACGCGCGTCGTCACGGAGTTCCCGCTGTGCGACCAGGAGGTCCTGCTTCGGCACCTGCACCTGACCGCGCACCAGTACGTCAACCGATACAAGGCCGATCGCAACGGATCCCCCAATGGGAAGCACGCTGCCTCGACGGACGAGAAGGATGCAGTGAATGTCTAAGTTGCCCGCGGAATTCGCCGATCTCGAACGCTTCACGGACTGGTGCTTGCCCACCGAGGAGGAGCGCTACGCCAAGCGCCTGGCCTCGACGATGGCTGAGATGCAGGAGTTGTACGACGCCGGCATGGCGCGTCTCGAGGACATCATGGTCTACGTCGACGAGCGCTTCCCGCTGCAGGGAATGCCGGACGACGCCAAGGCCCTGGTGCATCTGGGGCAGTCGATCGTCATGGTGAGCTTCCCCATCGAGGTCTGGAAGCAGCCCCGCGTGCTGGACAGCGGTGCCGCCTACATCGAACTCATCAAGGAGCCGGTGGTCTAGCTTGCTCACCCTCAAAGCGGCGGGTTACGTCGACGTCGATGCCGGTGAGATCGTCCGTCCGGCGATCCTCAAGATCGAGGGCGATCGCATCGTCGGCATCGGCGGCGAGCAGGAGGGCGAGGTGATCGACCTCGGCGAGGCGATCCTGCTGCCCGGCCTGATGGACATGGAGGTCAACCTGCTGATGGGTGGGCGCGGGGAGAACCCCGGCCTGTCCCAGGTGCAGGACGACCCTCCGACCCGGGTGCTGCGTGCGGTCGGCAACGCCCGGCGCACACTGCGGGCGGGCTTCACCACCGTGCGCAACCTCGGGCTGTTCGTGAAGACCGGCGGCTACCTGCTCGACGTCGCACTGGGCAAGGCGATCGATGCCGGCTGGATCGAGGGCCCTCGGGTGGTGCCTGCGGGCCACGCCATCACGCCGACGGGAGGTCACCTCGACCCGACGATGTTCGCCGCGTTCATGCCGGGCGTGCTCGAGCTGACCGTGGAGGAGGGCATCGCCAACGGGGTCGACGAGATCCGCAAGGCAGTGCGCTACCAGATCAAGCACGGCGCCCAATTGATCAAGGTCTGCTGTTCGGGTGGGGTGATGTCGCTGACCGGAGAGGCTGGGGCACAGCACTATTCGGATGAGGAATTGAGCGCGATCGTCGACGAGGCGCATCGCCGGGGGCTGCGCGTCGCCGCGCACACGCACGGCGCCGAGGCCGTCAAGCATGCCGTCGCGGTCGGCATCGACTGCATCGAGCACGGTTTCCTGATGGACGACGAGGCGATCCAGATGCTGGTCGACAACGACCGGTTCCTGGTCACCACGAGGCGGCTGGCCGAGGCGATGGACGTGTCAAAGGCTCCGGCGGTGTTGCAGGCCAAGGCCGCCGAGATGTTTCCCAAGGCCCGCACGTCGATCAAGGCCGCGTACGACGCCGGGGTCAAGATCGCCGTCGGCACCGACGCTCCGGCCATTCCGCACGGACGCAACGCCGACGAACTCGTCACGTTGGTCGAGTGGGGCATGCCCCCCGCGGCCGTCCTCCGCTCGGCCACCGTCATCGCCGCCGATCTGATCAACGTGACCGATCGGAGCCGGCTGGCCGAGGGCCAGGTGGCCGACGTCATCGCGGTACCCGGCGATCCGCTACTGGACATCACCGTTACACAGAACGTAAGTTTTGTAATGAAAGGGGGCAAGGTCTTCCGAAATGACAGTGCCAACTAGTAAGCCAACACGAACTGACGACATCGTCGAGATCCAGCAGGTCCTCGCCAAGTACGCCGTCACCATCACGCAGGGCGACATCGAGGGCCTCGTCGAGGTCTTCACTCCCGACGGCACCTACAGCGCGTTCGGCGAAACCTACACCCTGGACCGGTTTCCGGTCCTGGTCGACGCGGCCCCGAAGGGTCTCTTCATGACGGGCACCGCGCTGGTCGAGCTCGACCCGGCCGACCCGGACAATGCGACGGGCACCCAACCGCTGTGCTTCATCGAGCATTCCAAGCACGACATGCGCATCGGCTACTACCGCGACACCTACGTCCGGACCGACGACGGGTGGCGTCTGAAGACCAGGGCCATGACGTTCATTCGTCGCAACGGCGACCACGACCACGGGCGCCCGCATGCGATCGGCAGGCCCGCAGCGGGATGACCGCACCGCCGCAGACATTCGACGAGATTCCGACCACAGCCGAATTCCGGTCGAAACTCATTGCGTGGCTGGACGACAACGATCTCACTCCCCCACCGGGCCACTCGCTGGAGGGACACCACCGTCAGCACGGCCGGGTGCTCGGCGCCCTCTACGACGCGGGCTGGATGCGGTACGGCTGGCCCGTGGAGGCAGGCGGACTGGGCGGGCCGGCTGTGTTGCGTGCGGTCGTCGGCGAGGAGATCGTCGGTCGCGGCCTCGACGAGCCCGGGCCCTACTCGATGCTCGAGGTGCTCACGCCGACGATGATCGACTATGCGCGGCCCGAGCTCGCCGCCGAGATGGTGCCCCGGCTGCTGTCGGGCCGCGAATCGTGGTGCCAGGGCTTCTCGGAACCCGGCTCGGGCAGCGACCTGGCGTCCCTGACCACCCGCGCCGAGCAACGCGGCGACGTCTGGGTGGTCAATGGCCAGAAGGTGTGGACCAGTTTCGCCCAGTTCGCCACGCGCTGCGTCCTCCTGACCCGCACCGGCGGACCGGAAGTCCCGAACCACGAGGCGATCACGGCGTTCTTCGTCGACATGGACACCCCCGGCATCAGCGTCAGACCGCTGCGCACGATGCACGGCGTCGACGAGTTCTGCGAGGTCTACTTCGACGACGTCGTCGTGCCCGCCGACCGCATGCTCGGCAACACCGGCGACGGCTGGCGGCTGGCAATGGATCTGCTGCCGTTCGAACGCTCGACGTGTTTCTGGCAGCGCATCGCCTACCTGTACTCCAGGTTCGACGCCCTGCTCGACGAACTCGACGCGGCCGACGACACGGAGGACGCGGCACTCGGCGCGGCATACCTGGGGTTGCACACCTTGCGGTGCAAATCGCGCGAGACGCAGGACCGGCTGGCCGGCGGGGCCCGGCTGGGCGCGGATACCTCGATCGACAAGGTGCTCCTCGCGACTGCCGAACAACGCCTGTACGACACCGCCCGCGATCTCCTCGGCGGTTCTCTCGAACTCGACGAAACCCGTTGGCGCACGGAGTTCTTGTACTCCCGATCGTCGACCATCTACGGCGGGACGGCGGAAGTGCAGCGCAACATCATCGCCCGGCGCCTGCTGGACCTGGGCAAGGAGTGAGCGTGAGCGCGACCGACGCCGCCTTCGACGCGGAATCCCTCAACCTTCTCGACGACGCCCTGCGCAAGACGATGCAGTCGGCGTCCGGTCCCGAACTGGACGGGGCGCTCATCGAGCTGGGCTGGCCCGAGATGCTGGCCGAGATGCCGGAAATTGCCGTGCCCCTGGTGTTTCGCGCACTCGGTGAGACGGGTTCGCACGCCCCGATCCTCAACGACGTCGTGCTGCACGCGTCGGGCCGCGAGATCGGCGGCACCGTCGCGCTGCCAT
Organism: Mycobacterium sp. URHB0044; assembly: GCF_000620625.1. GTDB lineage: Bacteria > Actinomycetota > Actinomycetes > Mycobacteriales > Mycobacteriaceae > Mycobacterium. The sequence continues at coordinate 279,624 of NZ_JIAW01000007.1, forward strand.
ACGCCGGCGGCCACTGGGTGTGCTGGGAGCGGCGAGACGTGACCGATGCGGACGGCGCCGTGGACGCCGAGGTGCCGGTGCACCGCACCGACGCGGGCGATCCGGTGCCATTGGTCGCGGGCCGCGCCGCCGTGGGTTGGTGGCTGGTCGGTACGGCGCGGGCGATGCTGCAGCTGGCCAGGACACACGCCCTTGACCGCGTGCAGTTCGGCCGACCGATCTCGTCGTTCCAGGCCGTGCGGCACCGTCTCGCCGAGACGCTCGTCGCGATCGAAGGTGCCGAGGCCACACTGAGTTTCGCGACCGACGACCTCGGCGCCGTGCTCGCCAAGGCCGCGGCGGGGCAGGCGGCCCTCACGGCGGCCAGACACTGTCAGCAGGTCCTCGGCGGGATCGGCTTCACCGCCGAACACGATCTGCACCGCCACGTCAAGCGTGCCTTGCTGCTCGACGGCCTGCTCGGCAGCTCACGCGAGCTGACCAGGGAGGCAGGGCGCATCGCCCGCACGACGGGGACGGCGCCGCGCGTCGCCCACCTCTGAGGCGGACCCACTAGCGCCTCGGCAGCCCAAGCACCCGCTGGGCGATGATGTTGCGTTGAATCTCCGACGTACCGCCGGCGATGGTGCCCGCGAACGAGCGCAGATACCGGTCGGCCCAGCTGCCCGCGTACGCGTCGAGGTTCAACGGGACGTAGGGCGCGGTCATGCCGCGCAGGCTCAGGCCGTCCGGCCCCGACGCCGCCAGCGCCTGTTCGGTCGCGGTCTGCACGGTCTCGGCGCCGAGCAGTTTCAGCACCGACAGAGCGGCGACGTCCTCCTCACCTCGCGCCGCACGGGCCAACGCCGCGGAGCCGAGTAGGCGCAGCGCGTTGTTGTCCATGACGAGGGTGGCGAAGTGGTCCTTCTCGACGGTGGTGCGCGGCCGCCAATCGTCGATCAGATCTTGTAGCGGGTCGGCGTAACTGAGCCACAACATGTTCCGCTCGTGTCCGAGCGATCCGCTGGCGACCGTCCATCCGCCGTTGAGCGGGCCGACGAGGTTCGCCGCGGGCACCCGCACGTCGGTGAAGAAGACCTCGTTGAAGTCGAGATCGTCGCTGTCGGCCGCGGATGCGAAGGGCCGCCGGGTCATCCCCGGCGAGTCGGTGGGGATCAGCAGCACGCTGATGCCGGCATGCTTGGCGGCATCGGGGTCGGTTCGCACGAACGTCAGCACCACGTCCGCGTCGTGAGCGCCCGACGTCCACACCTTCTGTCCGTTGACGACGAAGCAGTCGCCGTCCGCATCGGAGGTGCGTTCCGCGCGCGTCCGCAAGGACGCGAGATCGGACCCTGCGCCCGGTTCGCTCATGCCGAGCGCGGCGGTGATCTCGGCGCGCAGGATCGGCACCGCCCACTTCTGCTGCTGCTCGGGCGTGCCGAAGGTGATGAGCGACGCGGCGATGATCCCGACGCCCTGCGAGTTGAAGCTCGGCACCATCCGGCGGCGGGCCAACTCGGTCTGATGGACGTACTGCTGGAGGATGGTCGCGTTGCGGCCGCCGAACTCGGGCGCGTTGCCCGGAACCAGCCAGCCGTTGTCGAACAACAGCCGCTGCCATCGACGCGCCCAGTCCGGCACGTCGGACGACGACCGCGACCGTTGCAGCGCCTCGGCGTCCGACGGCGCGTGCTCGTCGAGGAAGGCCACGAATTCGGTGCGGAAGGCCTCGACGTCGGCGTCGAACGTCAGTTGCACGGCACGTCTCCGTTCGATGCGCTCACCTGCCGGTCCGAGGATGGGCGGAAGGCGGCTTTTCTGGTAAGACTTCTGTAAAGGCCAAAATGAGAATACTATTCTCGCCATGAGAAAGTTACAATCTCAGACACGTCGGTCGCGAGGGGGTCTAGGACCGCAATGCCCAAGCGTTCTCCGGTACAGTTCATTCATGTTCTTCCCAATCGGCCTGCATCTGAGCAGCTGGTGAGCAGCCCCAGCGAAGAGCCGGCCTGGAAGCAGCGCGCGGTCGAGCGCTCGATCAAGACGGCGAAATTGCGCGCCGCCCAGCGAGTTCAGCGCTTCCTCGACGCCGCTCAGGCCATCATCATCGAAAAGGGCAGCACGGACTTCACCGTGCAAGAGGTCGTCGACCGCTCGCGTCAGTCGTTGCGAAGCTTCTACCTGCAATTCGACGGGAAGCATGAGCTGCTTCTCGCCCTGTTCGAGGATGCGCTCAGCCGGTCGGCCGATCAGATCCGCGCGGCGGTCGCCGGTCAGTCCGATCCGATCGATCGTCTGAAGGTCGCCGTCGAGCTGCTGTTCGAGTCGTCGCGCCCCGATCCCGCGGCTAAGCGGCCGCTGTTCACCGACTTCGCGCCCCGCCTGCTGGTGTCGCATCCATCCGAGGTGAAGATCGCGCACGCACCCCTGTTGGTGCTGCTCACCGAGCTGATGGAGGACGCGTCCGCGGCAGGCAAGTTGCGTCCCGAGATCAACCCGAAGCGCATGGCGGCCATGACGATGCAGACGGTGATGTTCGTCGCCCAATCCAGCGGCTCGGACGACGCCACCGTCAAACCGATTTCGGCTGGCGAAGTGTGGGACTTCTGTTCCCACGGATTCGCCGCCAGCTAGCTGAGAACTACATTCTCGCAGCGGTAGAATTTCGCTTACACTCGGCGGGTGCCCGATCTCTGGTCCGACCTGCTGGCATGCCTGAAGTTCGAAGCGGCACCGTCGGAGACGCATTTCACCGCCGCCAATCAGCACCTCGAGTACCACCGCGTGTTCGGTGGGCAGCTGCTGGCGCAGTTCATCCGGCTCGCCTCACTGACGTCTCCTGAGAAGACGGTCAAGTCGCTGCACGCGGTGTTTCCTCGGGAGGGCCGGGCCGACGAACCGGTCGACTACGTACTGACCCGACTGCACGACGGCCGCTCGTTCGCGACAGTGTCGATCGTCGCGGCGCAGGGCAAGGGGCCCATCGGCACCGCATCCGTCTCCATGCACGTCACGGAGGACGGGCCTGCCCTGCAAACCATCGCGCCCGTCGGTCCGGTGCCAGGCCCCGACCACGAGGTGGCACTCGACCTCATCCCGTGGGAGACGCGGGCGCTCGACGATCTCAACGCGACGACGACCGGGCCACCCGAGTTCGAACTGTGGATGCGTACCCCGCCCGCCGATCCCGATCTGGCGCCCGCGCTGGCCGCCTACGCCACCGACCTCACGCTCATCGGGACCGCGCTGCGCCCGCTCGACGGACTCAGCCAGCGCGGCAACGGCACTCAGTTCACCTCGGCTGTCACCAGCCACACCATCTGGTTCCACCGGCCGTTCACCACCGAGCAGTGGCTGCTGCTGCGCCAGCACAGTCCGGTGCTTGCGCAGGGCCGCAGCTTCGGGCGGGGCGACATCCTCACCCACGACGGCGTGCTGGTCGCCTCGTACGCCCAAGAAGCCTTGCTGCGCATACCGACCTGAGCGACGGCTCAACGGCTTCCGACGCATCGTCGAGCAGAACTAAGCGAAAAGTACAAACGGCCCAGATCGAATGTGCCGTTGACACAATGGGACCTGCGGTGACAGAGTGCTGAGCAAGTGCACAGCAATGGTGCCGACGAGGAGCAGAGGTTTCACATGGCAGGGCGCGTTGAAGGCAAGGTCGCATTCATCACCGGCGCGGCGCGGGGTCAGGGCCGCAGTCACGCGGTGCGCCTGGCGGAGGAGGGCGCCGACATCATCGCCATCGACGTCTGCAAGCCGGTGGTCGCCGAGGGCGGCATCCCGCCGTCCACTCCGGAGGACTTGGCCGAGACCGCCGACCTGGTGAAGGGCCACAATCGCCGCATCGTCACCGCCGAGGTCGACGTGCGCGACTACGCCGCACTCAAGGCCGCGGTCGACAGCGGTGTCGAGCAGCTCGGCCGCCTCGACATCATCGTCGCCAATGCCGGCATCGGCAACGGCGGCGACACGCTGGACAAGACCAGCGAGGACGACTGGAACGACATGATCGACATCAACCTCAGCGGGGTGTGGAAGACGGTGAAAGCCGCTGTCCCGCATCTGATCGCGGGCGGCAACGGCGGGTCGATCATCTTGACCAGCTCGGTCGGCGGCTTGAAGGCCTACCCGCACTGCGGGCACTACGTGGCGGCCAAGCACGGCGTCGTCGGGTTGATGCGTACCTTCGCAGTCGAGTTGGGCCAGCACATGATTCGGGTCAACTCGGTGCACCCCACGCACGTCAGCACCCCGATGATCATGAACGACGGAACCTGGAAGATGTTCCGCCCCGACCTGGAGAATCCGGGCCCCGACGACATGGCGCCGATCTGCCAGATGTTCCACACCCTGCCCATCCCGTGGGTGGATCCAATCGACGTGAGCAACGCGGTGCTGTTCTTCGCCTCCGACGAGGGCCGCTACCTCACCGGCGTGACGCTGCCCATCGACGCGGGTAGCAACCTGAAATAGCGATTTGGGCGTGTTTCGTCACGGTGAGCGTGACGGAGCACGCCCGAATCGCTCAGTGGGCCGGTGCGGTGCCGATGACGCCGTCGTGCTCCAGCGCCGCGATCTCGGCGTACGACAGGCCGAGCTCGCCGAGTAGCTCGTGGTTGTGCTCGCCAAGCAGCGGGGCGGCCTGGCGGTGGAAGTGGTCCGGTCCGTTGGACAATCCGATCGGCAGGGTGCTGTGCGCCGCCGCGACGTTCACCGGGTGGCCGACGTGTTCGAAGAAGCGCCGGTGCCGCACCTGAGCCAACTCGTTCTGGCGGTGCGGCTGCATCACCTTTGCCACTGGAACGCCTGCGGGCCACAGTGTTTCGACGATCGCATCGCCGGTTCGCGGTAGGCACCACGCAGCGAGCCGCTCGTCGACGAGGTCGTGACGGGCCCGCCGCCCGGCGTCGCGCTCCAGTTCGGGGTCCATCGCCCACTCCGGGCGTCCCAGCGCGTCGCGCAGCGCCTCCCACTGCCGATCGGTGGCCACCGCGATGGCGACCCAGCAGTCGGCCCTGCCGAACTCGTCGACGTCGGCGGTGCGGTACAGGTTCTGCGGTGCCGCCACCGGGCCGCGATTGCCCTCCCGCTGCAACAGCGAGCCGTAGGCGGAGTGTTCGATCACCTGCTCGGCGGCGACGTTGAGCGCCGCGTCCACCATGGCGGCCTCGACGAGCACCGCCTCCCCCGTCCGCCTGCGGTGCTCGAGCGCCAGCAGCACGGCGTTGAGTGCGTGCACGCCGGCGTTCGGGTCACCGACCGAGTACGGCTCGTACGGGTTGCGGTCCGGGTATCCGGTGAGCCAGCTCAGTCCGGACGCGTCCTCGATGATGTAGGCGAACGCGGGGTTGTCGCGCCACGGCCCGTCGAGCCCAAAACCGGGCATCCGTACCATGATCACGTCGTCGCGCAGTTTCCGCACCGAGTCGAAGTCTAGGCCGAGTTGATCTATCACCCGTGGGGTGAAGTTCTCGACGATGACGTCGCAGCTCGGAATCAACCGACGCAGCAGGTCGCGTCCCCGTTTGGTCTGGAAGTCCAGTGTCAGGCTCTTCTTGTTCGTGTTGAGCGCCGAGAAGATCGGCGAGCGCTCCCACCACTGATCCTCGGTCGCCGGGATGCCCGCGATCAGCCGCGTACCGTCCGGGCGCCGGGTGGACTCGAGGTGAATCAGTTCCGCACCGAGCATGCCGAGCGCATGGGTGCAGGACGGTCCGGCCCAGAACGTCGTCATGTCGAGCACCCGAAGACCGCTGAACGGCAACCGATCACGGTGCGGCTTGCCCGCCGGTGCGGGGCGGGGCGTCAACGTCAGACCGCGCAGGACTGCCGTGTGCTCGCCGAGCCGCGGCGCCGCGGCAGGGGGCCGCAGCGTCGCGCCCACGAGCCGGTAGGGATGATTCGGCTGGACGAAGCCGTCGCGCGGATTCACCGTGAACGCCTTGCGTTCGACGAAGTGATCCATGGCGGTGACGTTTTCGCCGTTGCCCACTGGCGAGTTGGGGATGCGGAACGCCGACGCGAGGTCGCGGACGTCGTCGACCTTCTGGTGGCGCAGCCACTCGAAGAGCTCGTCGGCGTGCAGGTTCGCCTGCTCGGTGATCGACAGTTGCGTGCCCTCGTCGATCCATTCGTCGTGACCCGACATCGCGCACAGGTCGTGCCACTGTTGGGCGGTGCCGCAGCCGAGCGCCACCAGACCGTCCTCGGCCTGCGCCACTCCGGGCACCGTGGGTCGGCGTTCGGTGCGCCACGGCCGGCCGAGCATCTCGAAGAACGTGACGGGATAGTACGTGAGGCAGAGGATCTGGGTTTCCAGCATCGACAGGTCGACGAGTTCGCCGTGTCCGTCGCGCAGCGCGCGGGCTCGGAACGCGAGTGTCATGGCGGCGGCGTACGCACCGGCCAGCCAGTCCCCCACCTGTCCGCCGACGTACACCGGTGCCCGGTCCTGCGATCCGCGTCCGATGCCGATCGCCCCGCCCGACCACGCCTGCAGGGTGAACTCGGTGGCAGGCCGGTCGTGCCATGGCCCGTCCAGCCCGAACGGCGTGATGGCGGTGACGATCAGGTGCGGGTGTCGACGGTAGATCGCCGCGGGTGAGAACGAATCGAGTTCGGCGACGCGGGATCCGCGCGACCACACCACGGCGTCGGCAGCTGCGAGCAGCCGCTCGACCATCTCGACGTCGGCCGCATCGTCGGGATCGACCACGATGCCTTGCTTCGAACAGCCCAGGAAGCTGAACAGCGCACCGTCGTCGCCTGGTGCGATGACGGCCTCCGATGCCGACCAGCCGCGAAGCGAATCACCCTCCGGTGCTTCGACCTTCACGACGTCGGCGCCGCCGTCGGCGAGGATCTTGCTGGCGTAGGCGCCCGCGATCCCGCTCGACAGGTCGACGACGGTGTAGCCGTCCAATGGGTGCATCGACCTACTTCGACTTCTTGCGGTTCTTCTTGCTGAGCCGGAACTCGGGCGGGAACTTGTCGTCGTTGTCGTTCACCGCCGCGGCCAGACCACTGCCGATGGCCTCGTGCATGTCGAGGTCACTGCCACTGTCATTGGTCACGCCGCTGCCCATCGACTCGAAGAACGCGCTCAGCAGGCTGCCCATGTACTCGCCCTGATGCTGCTTGTACACCTCGAAGAACATCTTCTGCATGAACACGGTGTCGACCGGCCGGTTGCGGGCGCACGCCAGCGCGTACTTGGCGACCTCGGCCTCGAGCTGGTCGCGGGTCACCACCTTGTTGAGGAAGTTGCACTTCTCCATGTCCGCGGCGGTGAACGGCCGCCCGGTGAACACCATCTCCTGAAACTTGCGCAGACCCATCATCTGCACCCAGGTCCACATCCGCGGACCCCAGCCGTAGTACCGGAACGACGGATGGCCGAACAACGCGTCGTCGGACGAGATCACCAGATCGGCGTCGGCGCACTGGTAGAAGTGCCAGCCGTAGCAGTAGCCCTTGGCTTCGACGATGCTGATCTTCTTCAGTTCCTGCAGGGGCCGATTACCCGCTTGCACGTTGGCGTACCACGCACTGATGGTGGCGCCGTTGCGGAACGAACCCTTGGGCGGGTAGTCGACGTCCATCTCCTCGACCCGCAGTTCCCGCAGCCGCTTCTCCGGTTCGTCGACGCCCTCCATGAACTCGGGCAGGTCGGCGCCGCTGCCGAGATCGTCGCCCACGCCGCGGATCACCACGACCTTGACGTCGTTGTCGACCGACGCTGCCCTGATCACGTCCGCGTAGCGCAGGCGGGCATCGGACGTCGGCGCGTTGAGGAACTCGGGCCGGTTGAACGTGATGGTCGCGATCTTGGTCTTGGGATCCTTGTCGTAGAGGATGATCTCCTCGGCCGACGGTCTCTTCTTGCCCTTGCCCGCCACGATCTCCTACCTCGTCCCGACGGAGGCCTGGCGATCACTCGCCGTCAGCACCTCGGGACCAGCGTCGGTGACGAGCACCGCATCGCGTTGGTAGACCGCACCGACGCCCTGCTCCCAGACGTATCCGGTCACCGCCAGCACCATGCCCGGCTCGAGGCGTTCCTCGGCCGAAGTCTGCGGCAGGTCCGGAGACACCACTGGCGGATCGAACCCGAGACCGAGTCCATGCGCCACCGCCATCGGGGGCAGCGGTTCGCCCACGGTGTCGTACGCGGCGAGCAAGTCAGCGGCCGCGGCACCGGGCCGGCAGAACTGAATCAGGCTGTCCCACAGCGCAGTCGAGCGTTCGTATAGCGCGTCGGCACCGGGTACGTCGCCGACGGGAACGGTGCGGCCGACCTCGCCGACGTAGCCATCGGCCAGCGCGCCGGACGCCAGTGCCACGAGGTCGCCGGCTTCGACGCGGCGATCCCTGGGTCCCTGCCGCCACGGGTGCTGCCGCGAGGTGATCCACGCGCCGTCCTGGGTGGCCGACGTGCTCACTCCCCCCGCGGCCATCGCTTCCAGCATGGCGCCGGTCAACGTTTGCTCGGTGATCCCGGGCGTTAGCTCGGAAAGCGCGGCGGACAAACCCTTTTCGGCCACGGCGACCGCGGCACGCAGCGCCGTGATCTCGTCGGGCGTCTTGATGCGCCGCGCGGTGCGCATGGCCAGTTCACCGTCGACGAGTTCCGCGTTCGGGAACGCGATCGGAAGGAGCTGTTCGAACGTCGGTGACAGCGCGTCGGTTCCGACGCGGCGCGCGGTGGCCGCACCGTTGATGTTCTTCAGGACGTCCATGAGCGTCATCGGATTCCAGGCCAGCCCGTAGAGGTGATCGTGGTCGATCTCCTCGGGCATGCCTTCGTCCCAGCTGCTGTTGAGGTGTATCTCGCCGGTGCCGCGCATCATCACGCAAATGGGCGCGAAGGGCCGCGTGCCGGCCACCCAGAGTTGGGGAGCCCCGGTGACGTAGCGGACGTTGGCCTGCCGCCCCAGCACCAGGACGTCGAGGTCGAAGGCTTCCATCTGGGCCAGTGCCCGTGCCCGGCGTCCGGTGCGCAGGGCCCGGTCGTCGGCGAGGATCTCGAGTGCCATCAGAAGCCGCCGTATGGGGCGTAGGAATAGTCGGTGATCGGCGCGAAGCCGTCCTCGGTGATGACCACGATCTCCTCGCTTCGATATCCGCCGGTGCCGTCTTCCCAGATCACCGGTTCCAGCACCAGCACCATTCCGGGTGGGAACACGAAGTTGTCGTCGAACTCCTGCCCGAGATCCGTGCCGATCATGGGCATTTCGGCGGCGTTGGTGCCGATGCTGTGCCCGAGGTAGAAGTGCGGCAGCCATGGTTTGGCCCCGCCGTTCGCCGCGATCGCCGCGCGCGCCAGGTCGCCAGACGTCGCACCGGCCTTCGTCACGGCCAGGACGGCACCGAGGATTTCACGCCACTTCAGGTACTGGGCCTGCTGGCGTTGGGTGGGTTCCTGCCCGACGATCCACGTGCGACCGAAGTCCGAGCAGTAACCGTCGTAGGTGATGCTGACGTCGGTCCACAGCACGTCGCCCTTGGCGAGTTCCTTCTCGGTGGTCAACAGCGGCAGTGCCAGATCGCCGGTGGTGGTCCAGACTCCCCCGCTGTTCCTGGTGCTGGGCATCACCTGCCAGATGGCTTCGAGCATGTTCGCGGTAGCGCCGAGTTCGAAGGCCCGCCGGACGAACTGCGCCGAGAGGTCGATCTGACGCACGCCCGGCACGAGGGCCTTCTGAACATCGATGACGGCCTGCTCGGTGATCCGGCAGGCCTTGCGGATACAGGAGATCTGGTCGGGCGTCTTCACCAGTTTGGCGGGGCCGACGACGAGCGCGGCGTCCGACGGCGGTCCGGCCGGGAACAGCCGGCTCGCGGCGTGGCGCATGGCGCCGGTCATCTCGTCGACCGCGATGCTCGCGCCCGGCGGGACCAGTTCTGCGAGCACCTTCGCGAAACGCTCGACGCCCTCGTCGAATTCGAGATACAGCGGACCGTGGACGTGATCGGCGGGGAGCTCGGACTCCCATGCGGATCCCTCGCGGAACGGCATGTACAGATGCGGATGCTCGTCGTCGGCCAGCACGATCGCGACCGGGCGCTCCACGTGTGAGAGCCCCGCGTCGAGCAACGGCCAGCTGGCACCGGTCGCGTAGACCACGTTGCCGTTGCCGAGCAGAACGAGGGCGTCGACGCCCTTGTCTCGCATCGCCTCGCGCAGGCGCTCACCGATCTCGCGGTACATCCGTGCGCGGTCGGGCAGGTCGGGAATGTCGAGCAGGGCAGCGCCCGGCTCCAGGAATGTCGTCATGGTCGCAGCTTTCCTAGATCCCGAGGAATCGCTTGATGTTGCCGCTGACGATCTTCACGGCGTTCTCCGGACCGACCGCCTCGACGACCGCGGCAAGGGACTTCTCCGAGTACCCGAACGTGCTCTCGTTGTGCGGGTAGTCGCTGGACCACATCACGTTGTCGACGCCGATCTTGTCGATCAGTTCCAGGCCCAGCGGATCCACCATGAACGACGCGCTCATGTGGTTGCGCCAGTAGTAGCCTACGTCGTGGGAGAGTTCGTGATTGAACATGTGCCGGTACGAGGCCAGCATGTGCTCGGCATCCTGCAGAGCCGTTGGCACCCAGGCGATTCCACCCTCGAACCAGCCGATCTTCAACGACGGGTGGCGGTCGAGGATGCCGGAGAAGACGTACTTGGCGAACTGTTCGCGGAACGAGTCGACGTTCACCATCATGCCGACCACAACGCTGTTGTTCTGGCACGGCGTCTTCGGCGGTGTCTCACCGATGTGGTGGCTGACCGGCACCCCGGCCATCTCGATCTCGTCCCACACCGCGTCCATGTCGGTGCTGCCGTAGTCGTAGATGTTGCCGTCGTCGTCCTTGCCGGGGTTCAACGGCAGCAGGAACGTCTTGAGCCCCAAGGCCTTCAGCTCCTCCAGCGTGCTGCGGGTGCCCTTGGGCTCCCACCAGTTGATCAGCCCGACGCCGTAGAAGTGGCCGCCTGAGCGCTCCTGCAGATCCGCGATGTGCTCGTTGTAGATCCGGAACACGCGCTCGCGCAGGGATTTGTCCGGGTAATGAAAGAGGGCAAGCACGGCGTTCGGGAAGGCCAGTTCCCTGTCGATGCCGTCTTCCTTGAGCTCCCGGATGCGTGCCTCGATGTCATTGGAGGCGGCGCCGGCGAGGTCGTCGTACTGCATCAGAACGCGGCCGAAGTCGCCGCCGGTCCAGGCCTTGCCCTTCATGCCGACCATGTAGGCGCCGTCCTCGTACCAGATGCGCGGCGCCGCGCCCTTGAGTTCCTCGGGGAACCGCTCGTAGAAGATGTCGTCCGCCACCGAGATGTGGTTGTCGGCGGAGAAGATCTCGGTGTCGGCGGGCAGGCCGACGACACCGCCGCTGGAGTGGCCGTGCCGGTGTTTGGGCGCGCCCCAGCCTTCTGGCGGATAGAGGACGGTGCTTGGGGTAGTCATCGTTGGCACTCCAATCGGACTGTGAGGCAGGGGTGTTCGGTGACTACCACGTCACCGGAAGTTCGTAGACGCCGTAGGCGAGGCGGTCGTGCTTGAACGGAATCTCGTCGAACGGGACCGCTAGGCGCATCGTGGGGATGCGGCGGAAGAGGGTGTGGAACACGATCTGCAGCTCGGCGCGGGCCAACTGCTGGCCGACGCACTGGTGGCGGCCGTAGCCGAAGCCGAGCTGTTGGCCGGCGTCGCGGGTCAGGTCCAGCTTGTCGGGTTCGGGGTAGGCGGCGGGATCCCAGTTGGCGGGTGCCAGATCGATGATGATGCCGTCGCCGCCGCGGATGGTCACGCCGGCAATGTCGATGTCGTCCGTCGCGACCCTGCGTTGCCCGTTCTGGATGATGGACAGGTAGCGCATCAGCTCTTCCACCGCGTTGGCGATGACCTTCGGATCCTCCGTATTGCTCAGCAGCTGTGCCTGTTCCGGGTTCTCGAGCAGTGCCAGCACGCCGATGCCGATCATGTTGGCCGTCGTCTCGTGGCCGGCGATGAGCAGGCCGGTGCCCAGCTGGGCGGCTTCCTTGACGTCGATCTCACCGGCCGTCACCCGCTCGGCCAGGTCGGATACCGCGTCCTCGGCAGGATTGGCCATCTTGGCCTCGACCAGGTCGCACAGGTACTTCGACAGGCTCATGCCCTTGGTCATGGTGTCCTCGGCCTTGGCGTACCGGTCGAGGCCCACGTTCGCGTGGTGCTGGAAGAATTCGTGGTCTTCGTAAGGGACGCCGAGCATTTCGCTGATCACCAGGGTCGGGACGGGAAGCGCGAGCGCGGTCACGATGTCGGCGGGCTGCGGGCCTGCCAGGATCGCGTCGATGTGGTCGTCGGTGATCTGCTGAATAGCGGGCCGCAGGCCCTCGACGCGCTTGAACGTGAACGGCTTGGACAGCATGCGCCGAAACCGGGTGTGTTCCTCGGCGTCGGAGGTGAAGACCGAGCGCGGTCGCTTGTTGACCGTGGACACCATCATCTCGTTCCAGTGCGGGAAGCCTGGGCGCCGGTCGTCGACGCTGACCCGGGCGTCGGCGAACAGTTCCCGCGCCACCTCGTGCCCCGTGATCAGCCACGGCGTGCTGCCGTCCCAGATGCGGACCCGCGACAGCGGTGCCGCCGCGCTCAGCTCGAGGACCTCCGGCGGCGGCGCGAACGGGCAGCGGGCCGACCGCTCCATCGGGTATTCGGGGATGTCGGCGTCGATCTCGTTCTGCGCGAGCGTTTCGGACATGTCTCTCATTCCTCGATGTGGATGGCCAAGGCGGGGCAGGCCTCGGCGGCGTTGCGGGTGGCCGTGGCGAGTTCGGGGCCGGGGTCTTCGACGAGCAGAACCACCACGCCGTCGTCGTCGCGTTGGTCGAACACGTCGGCCGCGTTGAGCACGCACTGCCCCGACGACACACACTTGTCCTGGTCCACCGTCACCTTCACGCGAGATCGCCCTCAGGCGTCACCGGTGCCAGCCACAGGCCGACGATCGCGTCGATCAGGCCGGAGCCCGCGGCCTGCCACGACGTGCGGGCCACGGTCGCCCCGTTGGCGAGCGCGCGTTCCCGATCAGCGCAGCTGTGCATCAACAGGTTTCGGGCCATGATGTTGCGTTCGAAGCGGATGTCCGGCGGAAGGTCGGGCAGGCACCGGTTGATGCCCTCGACGACCTGGACCAACGACGGTGAACTCAACGCATCCTTGACCACGATGCCGTGATAGGCGGGGTCGGTCATGGCCTGCGCGGCGAATCGCGCGTACCAGGTGGGGTTGCCCAGTTCGGCGAGATGGTCGGTGAGCGGGCACACCAAACATGCCACCCAGCCGCGCATGTCGGTGGACCCGTCGGTGGCGGCCACCATGCGTTCCCGCAGCGTTTCGATCGGTTCGCGGTGTCGCTGTTCGATGGCCCGGACCAGGTCGGTCTTGGTTCCGAAGTGGTAGCCGACCGCCGCGTTGTTGCCTTGTCCCGCAGCCTCACTCACCTGTCGGTTCGACACGGCGAAGACGCCGTGTTCGGCGTAGAGGCGCTCGGCGGCGGTGAGGATCGCATCGCGCGTGCCGGTCGCCCGCTCGGTGCGCAGGGTCCTGGCTGCGGTCACTGGTTCAGTCAACGCCGAACTTCCGTTTAAGTCAAGCGACTGATTTAAATTGGCGATGATGGTCCTCGTTCGTCGCGGCTCCGATTACTACTCGGGCTTGGGCTTGCGCGGCGGCAGCACCTTGCCCGCCACCGTGCCGCCGTCGACGGGTAGCACGGTGCCGGTGACGTAGCGCGATCGGTCGCCGGCGTAGTACAGCACCGCTTCGGCGACGTCTTCGGCCGTGCCTTCCCGCTTCAGCGGACGGTCGTCGCGCATCGTCTGGCGGATCTTCGCCTCGAACGCCTCGAGTCGCTCGCGGTCCTCGCCGCTGGCCGCCTTCTTGACCAACGAGGTGGGGATATTGCCCGGCGCGATGCAGTTGACCCGAATCTCATAGTGCGCCAACTCGATTGCCGCAGACTTGGTGAAGTGAATGACCGCCGCCTTCGAGGCTCGGTAGGTGGAAACGCCGCCACCGGCCAGGACCCCACCGATCGAGGAGATGTTGATGATCGATCCGCCGCCAGCCGTGGCCATGTGGCGCGCGGCGTCGCGGGTGCCCGCCATCACGCCAAGCACGTTGACCCGCATGACCTTGTCGAACTCGGCGAAGTCCTCGTCGAACAAGCCCCTACGCAGTGGGCTGGACACCCCGGCGTTGTTCACCATCACGTGGAGTCCGCCGAACTTCTCGATCGCAGTCTCGACGAGTTCGCCGACCTGTGCCTGGTCTCCGACGTCGGTGTAGTGGAAGTGAGCGTCGGGGCCCGCGTCCGCGGCTAGCTCCTCGCCGAGTTCACGCTGAACGTCGGCGACCACCACCTTCGCGCCCTCGGCCAGGAATCGCTCGACGATGCCGCGGCCAATGCCTGCCGCGCCGCCGGTGACGATCGCGACCTTGCCTGCCAATTCGTTAGTCATGACGCAGACGTCCCTTCCAAGAATTGCAACAGCAATTCGTTGACCGCCTCGGACTGTTCGAGCTGTGGGCAGTGACCCGCGGCGTCGACCACCGCCGACCGCGCGCCCGCGATCCGGCCCGCGATGTCAGCGGCCCAGCCGGCAGGCAGCAGTTTGTCGCCCGCTCCCTCGACGACGAGGGTAGGCACCGAAATCCGTTCGTATGCGCGCTCTGTCGACGGCGTCGCGGGCGGGGTCAGCCCGGGGCGACGGAACCGTGCCGCGGCGATCGCCTCCCACGCACCGGGCGCGGTGCTCGATGCGTGGCGCCGGTTCACGTACTCGTCGTCGGCCGGATACGCAGGGCTGTAGAACAGCGCGGTGACGATGCGGCGCATGCCGTCGACGCTGCCGTCGTAGTCGTAGAGCGCGTCTGCGTGCTCGTTGCGTTGAATCGCGCCGCCGCCACAGATCAGTCCGAGACTTCGGACGGGTAGCACTGGCGCGTCGGAAGTGAGGTCGGTGAGCAGGTTGATGGCCCCCATCGAGTTGCCGACGAAGTGTGCCGGGGTGCCGTCCCTTCCGATCCCCATCGCGTCGCAGAAGTGGGCGACGTGCCGGATCCGCAGGCCGCGCCCGTCGACGAAGTCGACGACCTTCGCAGAGTGGCCGTACCCCAACATGTCTGGTGCCAGTACGCGATAACGCCCGGCCAGCGCGCCGATGGTGCGCTCCCAGCCGAGGTCTGCGCTCGCGCCGAACTCGCCGCCGTGCAGCAGCACGACAGGATCGCCGTTACCCGCCTCGAGATACCCGGTGACGAGTCCATCGACGACGACGGACTTTCGCTCGAACTCCACGAAAGCACACGATACTGGCACTACCAAATCGGGAGAACCCGATTCTCGGAAGCGCCGGAATGTCCAAAGTGCTTAATTCATAGGCAGAACCACCGCCGCGGCAAGCCGTGGAACTTCGCGACTGCGGAAGCAGGCGTTCCTCGGGTCGATCGGCGCCGAACTCTGAGCCGGGCTAGGTTGCGAGGTCAGGTAACTCGGGTGCATCGACCGGTTCGGTCGGCGCATCGGGCAGCAGGCGCGCAGAGTTGCATACCGCGGCGAAGCAGATATAGGTGCCAGCGGTGAACAACACCTCGAGCAATTGCGATCGGTCGAAGTGCCCTGCGAGCTCAGCCCAGGTCGCATCGTCGACGACCTGATGGTCGATCAGTTGATCGACTGTTGCGAGCACGGCCCGCTCGACGGGTGACCACAGTTTTGCGGCAGGTCCCTGCGGGACCGCGTGCAACTGCTCCACCGTGAGCCCGGCCCGGTGCCCGATCCGCGTGTGCTGACTCCACTCGTACGCCGATCGGGCCACCCACGCGACGCGAAGGATGATCAGCTCGCGCAAGCGCACGTCGACGGTGGCCGACTTCGCCAGCACGCGGTTGAACTCCAACCAGCCTTGACCGAGTGCGACGTTGTGGGCGAACAGCCCCATCACCTTTGGCATGGGCCGGGCGTCCGATCCGGTGTACAGCTCTGGCCTGCCCAGATACCCCGGCAGTACCGCCTTGGCCCCGTCGCCCCACTGCTCGAACGGCAACGGGGAAAGTCGCTCGCCCTCAGACATTTTCACCGCCGGTTGCGTGGAAGACGGGGACGTCGTTATCCAGTTGGGTTGCCACGTGATACCCCTTGCTACTTCAGCCTGCGACGGCGATTGACTTGAGGTCGGTGTATCCGTCGAAGCCCTCGCGACCAAGCTCGCGGCCGTGCCCGCTGTTCTTCACCCCACCGAATGGCGCGAACGGGTCCATCGTGTAGCCCTGGTTGACACCGAATGTGCCCGTGCGGATTTGGGACGCGACCGATAGCCCGCGGATGCTGTCGGCGGTCCACACCGAGCCGGCCAGTCCGTAGTCGGAGTCGTTCGCGATGCGCACGGCCTGCGCTTCATCGTCGTAGGGAATGACGGTGAGCACGGGTCCGAAGATCTCTTCGCGCGCAATGGTCATGGAGTTGTCCGCGTCGCTGAACAGCGTCGGCCGGACGTACCAACCGCGCTCAAGGCCCTCGGGCGACTCGGCGCCGCCGGCCACGAGCCGCGCGCCTTCTCGCTCACCCGCGCGAATGTAGTCGCGCACCCTAGTCTGTTGGCGCCGTGCGACCAGCGGCCCCATCTGAGTGGCCGGGTCGGCCGGGTCCCCGATGACGATGGCTGCTAGCTCATTGGCCAGCGCGTCGACGAACTCGGAGGAACGCTTGGCGGGGACCAGGATTCGGGTGAGGGCGTTGCAGATCTGGCCGCTGTTGGACAGGCTCGCGGAGCGGATTCCGGCCGCAGCGGTAGCGGGGTCGGCGTCGTCGAGCAGAATCGCCGCGGACTTGCCTCCAAGCTCGAGGCTGACGCGCTTGAGTTGCGCGCCGCACGCCGCGGCGACGTGCCGACCGGCCTCGGTAGACCCCGTGAAGGACACCTTGTCCACGCCCGGGTGGGTGACGAGGTGTTCACCGACCTTGCCGTCGCCGGGCAACACGCTGACGACCCCGGGCGGGAGGCCGAGTTGCTCGAGCATGTCGGCCAGCAGCAACGCGTCGAGCGGGGACTCGGGCGCCGGCTTCAGCACGACACAGCATCCGGCCAGCAGCGCGGGCACCAGTTTGGTGGAGATCAGGAACTGCGGCATGTTCCACGGCACGATCGCGGCTACCACGCCGACGGGTTCGCGGCGGATGTGCAGATCCGACCCGAAGAACCCGGCGCGCTTCTCCTCCCACGGGTAGTCAGCCGCCACGTCGCAGAATGCGTTCATCATCATCAACGGCAGGCCCACCTGGGCGCGCTCGGCGAAGGTGATGGGAGCGCCGATTTCGGTGCTGATGGCCTGAGCCAGCTCCGATTTCCGCTCGGCGAAGACCTTCGCCAGTCGACGCACGACATCGATCCGCTCCGTCACCGCCAAGCGCGGCCACGGACCTTCGTCGAACGCGGCGCGCGCCGCGGTCACGGCTGCGTCCACGTCGAGCGGACCGGCCGCGGCAACTCGAGCCACGGGCGTTTCGGAGTGTGGCGAGATCACCTCGATGACCTCGCCGGAACTGGGTGCCACCCACGTCCCACCGATGAACAACGCGTCTTCGCGGTGCATCGAAAGCCTCCTCGGCATAGCGCGCGAACCATGAATATCAACTACTTGTCATTGCGCCGTCGAGCATATACCGTCGGTCGAGGAAGGTCCCGAACTGCGCCAAACGCAAGTGGCGGCCCAATTCGACAGGAGCAGCGGTGGCTCGTTTCCCGAAGCCAGCTGAAGGTAGTTGGACACAGCACTATCCCGAACTCGGCACCGCCCCGGTGTCCTACGAGGACTCCATCTCGCCGGAGGTCTACGAGCTCGAGCGGGAAGCGATCTTCAAGCGCGCGTGGCTCAATGTCGGCCGCGTCGAGCAACTTCCGCGCACGGGCAGCTACTTCACCAAGGAGCTCAAGGTCGCGAAGACCTCGATCATCCTGGTGCGCAACAAACAGGGGCAGGTCAACGCCTTTCACAACATCTGCAGGCACCGCGGCAACAAGCTGGTGTGGAACGACATGCCGCTGGAGGAAACCAGCGGCATGTGTCGGCAGTTCACGTGCAAGTACCACGCCTGGCGCTACGACCTGGACGGCGAGCTGACCTTCGTCCAGCAGGAAGGCGAGTTCTTCGACCTCGACAAGAGCGAGTACGGCCTGGTTCCCGTTCACTGCGAGGTCTGGGAAGGCTTCATCTTCGTCAACTTCGCGAAGGTGCCGGAGCAGACGCTCACCGAGTTCCTCGGCCCGATGATCACTGATCTCGCGGGCTACCCGTTCGGCGAGCTGACGTCGCGCTGGTACTACCGCTCAGAGGTGAACGCGAACTGGAAGCTCTACATGGACGCGTTCCAGGAGTTCTATCACGCCCCCATCCTGCACGCGAACCAGTCGCCGACGAAGTTCTCGAAGGCCGCCGCGGAGGCTGGCTTCGAGGCGCCGCACTATCGCATCGCCGGCCCCCACCGCTTGGTGAGCACGTCCGGAATCCGTGCGTGGGAATTGGACGCCGAGATGCGCAAGCCCATGGAGGACATCTGCCAGAGCGGGCTGTTCGGGCCGTGGGACAGCCGTGACATCGGCGACATGCCGACCGGCATCAACCCCGCCAGATGTAGCCCGTGGGGCCTGGATTCGTTCCAGCTGTTCCCGAACTTCGTCATCCTGTTCTGGGGCCAGGGCTGGTACCTGACCTATCACTACTGGCCGACGTCGTACAACACCCACGTGTTCGAGGGCACCTTGTACTTTCCGGAGCCCCGCACCCCGTGGGAACGCATCGCGCAGGAACTCGCGGCGGTGTCCTTCAAGGAGTACGGATTGCAGGACGCCAACACCCTCGAGGCCACGCAGACGATGGTCGAGTCGCGTGTCGTCGAGAAGTTCCTGTTGAACGATCAGGAGGTGCTCTTGCGCCACCTTCATGCCGAAACGAAGGCGTGGATCAGCGACTACCAGAGCAAGACGGCCGGGGTGTGATGCGATGACTGCCATGCTGCCAACCGAATTCGCCGAATTCGAGCAGTTCTCCGACTGGTGCTTGCCGAGCGAGCGGGAGCGCTACGCAAAGCGCCTGGCCAGCTCGATGGCCGACATGCAGGCGTTCTACGACGCCATCACCGTTCGGGCGGAGGACGCAATTGCGTACTGCGACAAGTTCCCCCTAGACGACCTGCCCGACGACGTGCTGAATCTGATGCACCTGCTGTACTCCATGATCATGGTGTCCTTTCCCGTCGAGTGCTGGAAACAGCCGCGCGTCCCCGATTCGGGCGCATCGACCCTGGACTGCCTGTCCGAACCCGTTCCGTGACCGAACCACTGGTCCTTAGGGCCGATCGCTGGGTCGACATCGACGCGGGCGAAATCCGTTCACCGGCGGTGATCGTGGTGGACGGCAATCGCATCACTGCCGTCAATCCGACTGAGCCACTGCCGGATTCGGCTGTTGAAGTCAACCTCGGCGACGTCACGCTGCTTCCAGGTCTGATGGACATGGAACTCAATCTGCTCATCGGCGGGCCTGGCGGGCCGGATGGGCTGCCCTCGCCGATGCACGGGGTTCAGGATGACCCCGCCTATCGCACGCTTCGCGGTGCCGTGAACGCTCGCACGACGCTGTTGGCGGGCTTCACCACCGTGCGCAACCTCGGCCTGATGGTCAAGACCGGCGGGTACCTGTTGGACGTCGCCTTGCAACGCGCGATCGAGAACGGCTGGCACGAAGGCCCGCGCATCTTCCCGGCCGGCCACGCGGTGACGCCCTACGGCGGACATCTCGATCCCACCGTGTTTCAGCGGCTGGCGCCTGGCATCATGCCGCTATCGGTGGCCGAGGGGATCGCCAACGGCGTGCCCGATGTCATTGCCTGTGTGCGCTACCAGATTCGCCACGGCGCCAAGCTGATCAAGGTGTCGGCGTCCGGCGGCGTGATGTCACACAGCACCGCGCCGGGTTCCCAGCAGTATTCGGACGCCGAGTTCGAGGCGATCGCCGACGAGGCACACCGCGCGGGTGTGCGCGTGGCCGCGCACGCCGTTGGCGACAGTGCCATCCGGGCCTGCATCAGGGCCGGCATCGATTGCATCGAGCACGGGTTCCTCGCCACCGACGACACCATCCAGATGATGGTCGACCACGACACGTTCCTCGTCTCGACGACGTACCTCACCGAGTCGATGGCCGTCGATCGCATCGCCCCCGAGTTGCGCAAGAAGGCGGCCGAGGTCTTTCCGCAAGCCCAGGCGATGCTGCCCAAGGCCATCAAGGCGGGAGTCAAGATCGCGTGCGGGTCGGATGCGCCCGCCATCCCGCATGGCGAGAACGCCAAGGAGATCTGCGCACTGGTCGATCGGGGCATGACCCCGATGGGGGCGCTGCGGGCGGCCACCGTCACGAGTGCCGAACTCATCGAGGCCGACGGTGAACTCGGCCGCATCGCCCCTGGGTATCTCGCCGACATCATCGCGGTACCCGGCGACCCGTCCCGTGACATCACGACCACACTCGACGTGCGGTTCGTGATGAAGGACGGCCATGTCTACAAGCGGCCGTAGGCTGGTCCGGGCGAGCGAAGCGACGGGAGACGGGTCCAGCATGGAACTCACGCACAACATCCTGTGGCTGCTGAAACAGAGCTTCTACTTCTCGTACGGCTCCGTCAACGAATCGATCAGCGGCCACGGCGTCACCATGGGTCAACTCGGCCTGTTGCGTCAGCTGGCTGACGAACCTGGGCTGTCGGGCGCGCAGCTGGCCCGGCGGCTCCTGATCACCCCGCAGGGGGCCCAGCTCGCGTTGACGTCCCTTGAGCGCAGCGGGCTGGTGGAACGCAAGCCAGACCCCGCGCACGGCCGAATTCTGCGGGCATATCTCACCGATAAGGGACGCGACGTCACCGCCGCCGTGTACGCCGACGCAGTCGCAGCACACAACGAGGTGTTCGGCGTCCTCGACGACGACGAGCAGAAGACGCTGCACGACCTCCTGGCCCGGATCGTCGAACAGGGCACCGGCCATCCGTTTCGGGACCACCACTCACCACCCTGATCGTCACGACGGTTGCGCACTTCTGACAGCTCACCACTGTCGGCAATGACAAGTACTTGATATAGTTGAGTAGATGAGCGGATCAGCGGCAAGTGAAGTGGTCGACGGGGCGACTCGAAGCGGAGTCGAGCCGCTGAACGGCACCGGTTTTGCCGGCTTTGCGCCCTTGACGGTCAAGCGGATTCAGCAGGAAACCGACGAGGCCGTGTCGTTGGTGTTCGACGTGCCGAGCTCGTGGGCGCCGCACTTCGAGTACCAAGCCGGCCAGTTCCTCACCCTCCGCGTCACGGTCGCCGGTGAGGAGTACCGGCGGTGCTACTCGATGTCGTCCTCCCCCATCGTCGGTGACGACCTCCGCATCACGGTCAAACGGGATCGCGATGGCGTGGTGTCCAATTGGCTCAACGACAACGTGGCGGCGGGCGACGAAATCCATGCCGCTCCACCGGAGGGCCGGTTCGTTCTCACGGACTCCGATCGGGAGCTCGTCGCCTTTGCAGGGGGCAGCGGCATCACGCCGGTGTTCTCACTGGTCGCCTCGGCGCTTGCCGGCACGTCACGTCGGGTTCGGTTGTTCTACGCCAATCGCCGTCGCGAATCGGTGATCTTCGCCGACGCGCTGGAACGGCTCGTCGCGGCACATCCCGATCGACTCGTGGTCCAGCATCACTTCGACGACGACGCCGGCGTGGTGGACCCGGACCAGCTCGCGTCGTTCGTCGGCGCTGCAGGAGATGCCGAACTCTACATCTGTGGACCTGCGCCCTTCATGGACGCCGTGGAGTCCACCGCGCTGGCCGTGGGCGTGCGAGCAGACCGGATGCACCTGGAACGCTTTCAGCACACCGAAATCACACCCGCCGACGTTGGCCCGCGCGTGACCGACGAGGTCACCATCGTGCTGGACCGCCGCGCCACGGTTGCGCAGTACCGAGCCGGAAACACGTTGCTACAAACCGCCCGCATGGCCGGCTTGACTGCACCCGCTTCCTGCGAAACCGGCTCCTGCGGTACGTGTATGGCCCATTTGGAGGAGGGCACCGCGCGGATGTTCAACAACGATGCGCTGGAGGCCGATGAAGTGGCCGAGGGTTGGGTGCTTACCTGTCAGGCCGTCCCCACGAGCCCGAGGGTCCGAGTCGTCTATGAGTAAGGAGCCGAACATGGCTGACGCGAGGTGTCACCGGTGAGCCGGGTCGCAGTGGTCACCGGTGGTGCATCCGGAATGGGCGAGGCGACGTGTCATGCGCTCGGCCGCAACGGCCACGAGGTGGCAGTGCTCGACGTCAACGGCGACGCGGCGCAACGGGTGGCAGAGGACTTGCGTAGCGGCGGCGTCAACGCACTCGGCGTCGCGGCCGACGTCACCGACCGACCCGCCGTGGAGGAGGCGTTCGCGAAGATCCGTTCCGAGCTCGGCCCGGTCGGCATCCTGGTGACCAGCGCTGGGCTGGTGGACTTTTCTCCGTTCACCGACATCACGATCGAGTCGTGGGCACGCCTCATCGATGTCAACCTGACCGGCACGTTCCACTGTTGTCAGGTCGCACTGCCCGACATGGAGGCGGCGAAATGGGGCCGTATCGTCATGATCTCCTCGTCGAGCGCCCAGCGCGGCTCCCCGAAGATGGCCCACTACGCCGCATCCAAGGGTGCATTGATCTCGCTGACGAAATCGCTGGCGCGCGAGTACGCGTCGCTGGGCATCACCGTCAACAACGTCCCGCCATCGGGCATCGAGACACCCATGCAGCACGAAGCGCAGCGCGACGGCAACCTGCCGCCCAACGAGACGATGGCAAGCAACATTCCGCTCGGCCACCTCGGCACCGGCGACGACATCGCCGCGGCGGTGGCGTTCCTGTGCTCCGAGGAGGCCGGCTTCATCACCGGCCAGGTGCTCGGCGTCAATGGTGGATCCGTGATGTGACAAGCGTTCCACGTCAGGCAAATCCGCAGCGTTCGAACTAGGAGGATGACATGGCCCGCTGGCCGAAACCCGCCGAGGGAAGTTGGACTGAGCACTACCCCGACCTTGGCACGGGACCCATCTCGTTCCGCGACTCGACGTCCGAAGAGTTCTACGAACTCGAGCGCGAGGCCATCTTCAAACGCGCCTGGCTCAACGTCGCTCGCGTAGAAGAGGTGCCTCGCGTCGGCAGCTACCTCACCAAGGAGATTGCGGTCGTCAACGCCTCCATCATCGTGGTGCGCGGCAAGGACCAGAAGATCCGCGCGTTCTACAACGTATGTAGGCACCGCGGTAACAAGTTGGTGTGGAACGACTTTCCCCGCCAGGAAACCAAGGGCATGTGCCGGCAGTTCACCTGCAAGTACCACGCCTGGCGCTACGACCTCGAGGGTGCGCTCACCTACGTTCAGCAGGAGTCGGAGTTCTTCGACGTCGACAAGGCCGAGTACGGACTGCGGCCCGTGCACTGCGAGGTATGGAACGGATTCATCTTCGTCAACTTCGACGAGGAGCCACGGCAAACGCTGCGCGAGTTCCTCGGGCCAATGGTCACCGGCCTCGACGACTATCCGTTCGAAATGCTCACCGAGCGCTACGACTTCGTCGCCGACAACAACAGCAACTGGAAGGTCTTTGCCGACGCGTTTCAGGAGTACTACCACGTGCCGGCGCTTCATCCGCAACAGGTGCCGTCCGCGGTGCGCGATCCCGGTGCAGCCTTCGAATGTGCGCACTTTCAGCTCGACGGGCCGCACCGACTGGTATCCACTGCCGGGACCCGTCGCTGGGAGCTCGCGCCCGAGTTCATGTACCCGATCGAGCGGGCGACCAGGAGCGGGCTCGTCGGCCCGTGGCGGACCCCCGACATCGGCGAACTGCCGAAGGGCCTGAATCCCGGAAACATTTCGCCATGGGGAATCAGCAACTTCCAGATCTTCCCCAACCTGGAGATCCTCATCTACGGCGGCTGGTACCTCCTTTACCGATACTGGCCGACGTCGCACAACACTCATCGGTTCGAGGCCTACACCGGCTTCCACCCGGCCCGAACCGTCCGGGAGCGCATCGAACACGAGGTGGCGTCGGTGGTACTCAAGGAGTTCGCACTGCAGGACGCAGGCATGCTCGGGGGCACCCAGGCGGCCCTCGAAACCGGCATCGTCGACCACTTTCCGCTCAACGATCAGGAGATCCTCGTCCGGCATCTGCACAAGGTGGTCGGCGACTGGGTGGGCGAATATCAGCGCGAGTCCGCGTCGGTTGGGGTGTGAACATGCCCGACGCCATATTGCCCAGTGCGTTCGCCGAGCTGGAGGACTACGCCCAGAGCTGGTGTCTTCCAACCGAAGACGAGCGGTGGAACAAGCGCTTGGCCAGTACCATGCCGGAGCTGCACGAGTTTCACGATGCGTTCTTCCCACGACTCGAGGAGGCGATCGAGTACTGCGACAAATTCCCGCTCGACGACATGTCCGAGGACGCCATCAATCTGTTGCACCTGATCTATTCGCTGGTGATGGTCGCGATGGCAGTCGAGGTGTTCGGCCAACAGATTCCCACAGATGCTGCTGATGCCGTCATGACGCGAGTCGGGGAGCCACTGCCGTGAACTTTGCGCCCAACCAAGAGAAGGACACGAAATGAGTGCGCTCACGATCAACAAGCTGACGGATTCGGTCGGCGCGGAGGTGACCGGCATCGATCCGGACCGGCTGGCCTCCGACGAGTTGCTGGGCGAGGCCGTGCTGGATGCACTGGAACGCAACGGAGTCTTGGTCTTTCGCGGACTCAACCTGGATCCGCAGGCACAGGTCGCCTTCTGCCGCCGACTCGGCGAAGTGGACTTCTCGGCCGACGGACAGCACCCCGTGTCGGGCATCTACCCGATCACGCTGGACAAGTCGAAGAACGCCTCGGCCGCGTATTTGCGGGCCACTTTCGACTGGCACATCGACGGGTGTACGCCGCTGAACGATGAATACCCTCAGAAGGCGACGGTGCTCAGTGCCGTCCAGGTCGCCGAGGCTGGCGGCGAAACGGAATTCGCCAGCGCCTACGGAGGCTACGACGCGCTCAGTGAGGCCGAGAAGGATCGCTTCGGGTCGTTGCGGGTCGTGCACTCTCTGGAGGCGTCGCAGCGGCGGGTCACCCCCGACCCGACGCCCGAACAGCTGGCGCGATGGCGAGCGCGGCCCACCCATGAACACCCCCTGGTGTGGACGCACCACGACGGACGCAAGTCACTCGTGCTCGGCGCATCGGCCGACTACGTCGTGGACATGGATGTCGACGAGGGACGGGCGCTGCTGGCGAGCCTGCTCGACCGCTCCACCGGGGCCGACCAGGTCTATAGCCATCACTGGTCGATTGGCGACACGGTCATCTGGGACAACCGCGGCGTACTGCACCGTGCGGCCCCATATCCGCCGGACTCCCCTCGCGAGATGCTGCGCACCACCGTGTTGGGTGACGAACCGATTCAATGACCCGCGACAACCGCTCACCCCTTCGAGCCGCTAACTCGCCCGCGCGGCACCCGTGATCAGCTGGGCGGCAAGCATGTCGAGCTGTCCCTGGACGGTGGTGTCCACCAACTCCCCCGCCTCGTCCCAGACCTTGTCGGCCGAATTGATCGCCACCCCAAGCGGGGTGGGCCATGCGCGCAGGGCGTGACCGATCACCCGCAGCTGACCAAGTGTGCCCACCGCGGCTTGCCAGCCGTAGGCGCAGCTGATGCAGCCCCACGGGGTGTTGTCCAGGTACACGCGTTGGTCGCCGCGGAGATCCTCGATGTAGTCCAGCGCGTTCTTGACCAACCCCGATATTGCGCCGTGGTAGCCGGGTGAACCGACCACGACCGCGTCGGCGTCGCGCAGTGCCGCCACCAAGGCGACCGCCTTGTCCGTGCGCTCGGTTTCGTGCGGGTTGTACATGGGCAGGTCGATGTCGTCACCGTAGAACGACAGCGTCCGCCCGCCGTGGCGTTCGACGGCCGAAAGACACTGTCGCAGCGCGCGTTCGGTGGACGAGTCCTTCCGCAACGTCCCGCCGATGCCGACGATGAGTGGTTGGGTCTTCGACGAGGTCACGGCGTTACTCACTTGATCGCTATGGGGTTGATTGGGGAGCCGACACCGCCGGTGACGCGCAGCGGCGGGGCGACGAGCTGAAATTCGTAGCTGCCGTCGGCGGCGCAGTCCTGCGCCAGCGCGGTGAGATCCCAGTACTCACCGAGCATGAGGCCCATGTCGCGTAGGCACAGCATGTGCATCGGCAGAATCGTGCCGTCCACTCCGGACAGCGGATTCTCGACCATCAGGTTGTCGGCGGCGACGGCGGCGACCTGATGGTCGTGCAGCCAGGACGCGCACGTCCAGTCCAGACCGGCACCGGGTTCCGCGCCGTCACCGGTCTGCAGAAATCGTGCCCACCAACCGGTTCGGACCAGCACGATGTCGCCGGGGGTGACGGTGACGCCCTGGGATCTGGCCGCTTCGTCGAGTTCGGCGGGAGTGATGGGCGCGCCGACGTCGTCGCAGTACGTCTCGGCGCCCCGCAGTCGAACGATGTCGAGCAGCACGCCGCGCGACGTGATGCCCTTGACGTCCACCTTGTCGATGCCGCAGTGGAATGCGCCGAGGCTGGTCACCGACGTCGCGGGGAAGCCGTTGTAGAGCGTGTCCTCGTAATAGACGTGCGACAACGCATCCCATTGCGTCGCGGCCTGCAGCGGCATGATGATCAGGTCGTCGTTGAAGCGCATGGGCCCGGCCTCGGAGTAGCCGCTCAGCTGCACCGCCGCCGGGTTCTGCAACCACTTCGGGCCGTACTCCAGCAGCGTGTTGGCGTCGCCACCGTCGATCGTCATCACGTGCGTGGGGTTCTGGCGGTAGCGGAATGCCCCCTGCGGACCCGACGATCCGAAGTCGACGCCGAGGGGAAAGACCTTGCCGTGCCGGACGATGCCGGCCGCTTCGGCGACCTTCTCCGGCGTGATGAAGTTCAGCGTGCCGATTTCGTCGTCATCACCCCATCGACCCCAGTTGCGGACGTCGTCGGCGACGCGCCGAAAGTCGTTCATGCTGGCCACGATGATCCCTCCAAGTTGGCTGCCGCCCGGCTGGCGAGGTTGCCGCCGTCGACCCAGAGCACCTGTCCGGTGACGTATCCGGCGGCGCGGCTGTTGAGGAAGACCAGTGCGGCGGCCTGTTCACCCGCGTTGGACACCCGGCCGAGGGGTTTCGGGATGTCGTCGAGGAAGTCCTGCCCGTACCTGGTCCTGAGCTGCTCGAGGATGGGTGTCTCGGTGACGCCCGGTCCGGTGCAGTTGATCCGAATGCCGCGCGCGCCGAACGGGACGGCGTGCTTGGTGCCGTAGACGATGATCGCCTCCTTGGCCAGTCGATATCCGCCGTCGGCGAGCGCGTCGGGGTGTTCGTGGCACCATTCCACGCCGTCGGCGAAGGTGCGGGTGTTGACCAAACCTGCTGTCTCCTGCAGGTTCTCGGCGTACTCGGATGCCGCCAGCGACGACACGCTGACGATCGACGAGCCCGACGGCATCCGGGGCACGAGTGCCTCGGTGAGGTGCCGCGTGCCGAGGAAGTCGATCTTCACCACCAGCAGTGGGTTACCGATGCCCGACGACACACCCGCGACGTTGAAGAGCGAATCGATTGGGCCGTCGATGGCTGCGACGGCGCCGTCGATCGAGTCGGGCTCCGAGAGGTCGACACGGTGGAACTCGTCGAGGCGGGAGTCGGGTGGCCGGACGTCGATGCCGACGACGTCCGCGCCCAGTTCCGTCAGCTGGACCACGAGTGCCGCACCGATGCCCGATGCGCAGCCGGTCACGACGACGCGACGACCGGCGTAGCTCAGTAGATCGGCGAACTCTCCCATGATCTCCCGCTCAGCCGGCCGCGTCTGGTTCGGCTTGTTGTTTGGCCAACTGCGCTGCCTGCACCCGGCCCTCGTTGATTTCGGCCATGGCCTCCGGAATCTCGCTGGCGGTGAACTTACCGCCCTGCCCTGTGGGGAGGCCGCCGAACGAGTAGTTCTCGTCGAAGTCCGGCGCAGTCGACGCCTCGCGCCGCGCTTCGAGCTTCTCCAGCACCGGCTCGAGCCGTTTGGCCTTGGCCGCCACGGCCTTCTCGTCGCGCTCGATGAACTCGGGAAGCACCTCGCGGCCCATCAGTTCGAGGGACTCCATCGTGCCCTCGTGGCTGCGCGGGTTGAGCAGCAGGATGATCTCGTCGACGCCACTCTCCTCGTAGCCGCGCAGGAATTCGCGGACGGTGTCCGGTGAGCCGATCGCGCCGCGGCCGGGGCCGTAGGCGAGTGTCGGGTCGGCCTTGACCTCGTCGAGGTAGCGCTCCCACACGCCGGTGCGGCCGGGCGTGTGCATGCCGGTCATGTAGTAGTGCATGATGCCGAACGAGAAGAATCCGCCTCCGACGCCGAGCCGTTCGACGGCCTGCTCGTCGGTCTTGGCGACCATCATCGACAGGTCACCCCCGATCGCCAGGATGTTGGGGTTCATCACCGGCGTGACGGGCGAGCCGTTCTGCTCGAGCTCCTGGTAGTAGCCGTCGACGCGCTCCTTCAGCGGACCCGGTCCGGTGTAGGCGAAACTCAGTGCGCCGATGGCCTTTTGGGCCGCCATCTGCACCGACGACGGACGGGTGCACGCCACCCAGACCGGAGGGTGCGGACGCTGCATCGGCTTGGGGATGACGTTGCGCGCGGGCATCTCGATGTGCTGACCCTTGAAACCGGTGAACGGCTCCTCGATCATGCACCGGATGGCGACCTCGAGCGCCTCCTCCCACTGCCCCCGCTTGTCGGCAGGGTCGATGTTGAAGCCACCGAGCTCGCCCACCGACGACGACTCGCCCGTGCCGAATTCGACACGGCCGCCGGAGATCAGGTCCAGAGTGGACACGCGCTCGGCGACGCGGGCCGGGTGGTTGACCGCGGGCGGCAGGTGCATGATGCCGAACCCGAGCCGAATGTCCTTGGTGCGCTGGCTCGCCGCGGCCAGGAACATCTCCGGTGCGGTGGAGTGACAGTACTCCTCGAGGAAGTGGTGCTCGGTCAGCCACACGGTCGAGAAGCCGGCCTTGTCGGCGAGCTCGACCTCGTCGAGGCCGTCGGCGAACATCTGTCGTTCGTCGTCCGGCGCCCACGGCCGGGGAAGGGCGAATTCGTAGAACAGTGAGATCTTCATCGTTGCCTCCGTGAGGTGTTGAGCGCCGAATCGCTGTCGGTTCGATCAGTTGGGTCGGTTTGGTCGGTCTTCGGTTGTTCTGAAATGTGCTTGGCGGCGACGTAGCCGAACGCCATGGCGGGTCCGATGGTTGCCCCGGCCCCGGCGTAGCTGCGACCCATCACGGCCGCGGCGGTGTTGCCCGTCGCGTACAGGCCGTCGATCACCGAGTCGTCGCCGCGCAGCACACGGGCGTACTCGTCGGTGCGCAGTCCACCCGAGGTGCCGAGGTCGCCGAGGATGATCTGGAATGCGTAGTACGGCGGCTCCCGCAGTGGGTAGAGGTTCGGGTTGGGCAGCGTCGGGTCACCGTAGTAGTTGTCGTAGGCGCTGTCGCCGCGGTTGAAGTCGTCGTCGTGGCCGTTGCGTGCCAGCGCGTTGAACCGCTCCGCGGTCTGGCGAAACTGGTCGGCGGGTACGCCGATCGCGGCGGCGAGTTCTTCGAAGCTGTTGCCCTGCTTCACGACACTGGACTCCAGCCAGGCCTCCGGTACCTTCCGTCCGGTGGGCACCGGCGCGAACGGGACCTTCGGGATCGGGAGGTGGCCTGCCACGACGTAGCGGTGGAACGACCGGATGTCGGTGACGAGCCAGCACGGGATGTGGGAAACCCCCGAGCGTTGCCCGTCGATCATCGCGTGGGCGAAGTCCATGTAGGGCGCGGCCTCGTTGATGAACCGCTTCCCGGCGCCATTGACGACGAACTGCGATGGCATCATCCGCTCGTTCAGCATGAACTGCAGCCGGCCGTCGGGCCACTGGATGGCGGGGAACCACCACGCCTCGTCGAGCAGTTCGGTGGCTGCCCCGACCTTCTCCCCTGCCCGGATGCCGTCGCCCATGGCAGCGGGATTGCCGAAGCTCCAGTCCTTCTCGAGTTCGGGCAGATGTTCGCGGCGCCAGGCCATGTCGTGGTCGAAGCCACCGGTGGCCAGGATGACGCCGCGCCGGGCCCGGATGCGTTGCTGCGCACCGTCGCGTTCGACCACGGCGCCGACGACGTTGCCGTCGACATCGGTGATCAACTCGGTCATCGGCGCGTTCAGCCACAGCGGAATGCCCTGGTCCCTCAGCGCGAGGCGCATTCTGGCCATCAGCGACTGGCCGATGGCCGCCATCCGGTCGCCGAACACTCGCGCGCGGATCATCCGCCAGATGAGCTTCACCAGCACGGCCTTGCCCCGCCATGATTGCCGGACCTGATAGAACAACCGCAGATCCTTCGGCGCGAACCATATTCCCTTGGGCGCCATGGCCAACGGGGTCAGCAGGTTGGGCTCTTCGTCACCCAGCTTGCGCAGGTCGATCTCGGGCACGTTGATCGTGCTGCCGCGCTCGGAACCGCCGGGCAACTCGGGATAGTAGTCGGCGTAGCCGGGCTTCCAGACGAACTCGAACCACGGGCTCGTCTTCTCGAGGAACTCCATCATCTCCGGCGCGGCGTCGACGTACTGCCGGAGGCGGGCGTCGCTGACCAGTCCGTCGGTGATCCGCTTCAAATACTCGAACGTGCCGTCCGGCGGTGGCGAGTACCCCGCGCGTCGTTGAGAGGGCGCGCCGGGCACCCAGATGCCTCCACCCGACAGGGCGGTGGAACCCCCGAACTGGGGCGACTTCTCGATCACCAGCGTGTCGAGCCCTTCGGCGTCGGCCTTGAGCGCGGCCGTCATCCCGCCGCCGCCGGAGCCGACGACGAGGACGTCGACTTCGTGGTCGAACGCTTGATCACTCATTTCTCTGCTCTTCGCGCGAGCGCTCATCGACGCACCACCGCCGTTCGTACCGCGAAGCCAGCGATCAACTCGGGCGCCGCGCGGTAGTACCGCTGCTGAGTCTCGTACGGCCCTTGCGCCGCCATTGCCGCGAAGGCCGCGATCCAGGTGCGGATTTCGTGGGCGGAGTTGCCCGCCTCGGCGGCGATCCACGCGTTCGTCCAGCCGTCGACGTCGGTGACTCGGTTGGTGTCCAGCAATTCGAGCAGAGCGTGGTCCCAGTCCGGGTTGAGCGGCCGCAACCGGCTCTGGCCATGTGCGAAGTCGTGCGCCGCGGCGATCACGGCGGTCTGCCGGGCTTCTCGCTGCTCACTCGACATCGGCTCGCCGTGCACGATGCGTCCCCGCGCGGCAGGAGGCGCCGTCGCCAGGGTCGGTACCGGTGGATCGTGCGACAACCCACCGGAACCCACGATCAGCGCGCGCTTGCCCAGCGTGGCGAGGAAGTCGCCGACGGCAGCACCGAGGGCTCGGGCACGTTTGATCGGGCCCAGGGGCGTCGCCACCGAGTTGATGAAGATCGGGATCACCGGAACCGACGCGACGTCACCGAACAGCGTCTGCAGCGGCTGGACCGTGCCGTGGTCGACGTCCATGCTGGACGAAACCGCCACGTCGACACCCGCTTCCCACAGTGCCTCCGCACATCGGGTGGCGATGTCCTCGGGCACCGTCAAAGGTCCTGCGTACGTGTCGTAGTCGCCAACGCCGGTCGCCGCTGTCCCGATGCAGAACGGAGGCATCAGGCGGTAGAAGAATCCGTTGTAGTGGTCGGGCGAGAAGATCATCACCAGTTCGGGATCGAAGGCGCGCACGAACTCGCGTGCGTCCGCCAGCGCGGCGTCGATGTCGTCAAGGAGTTCCGGAGACGGTCCCGGCAGATTCAGCAGCGGGCTGTGCGACATGCAGCACAGCGCGATTTGCGTTTGAGGGCTCATGGCGGCTACCTCCTTCCTCGGTTAGGCAGAGGACGTCGAAGAGTGCGGTGCTCAACTCCGGTGCGAGCTGGGCGATGCAGGCGCCCGCGATGCACCGGTCGGGCCGTAGGAAGAGCATGGACTCGGCATGCGCGTCGAAGAACGCCTTGAGCGCACCGGTGCGGTCGCCGACGATCACGACTTCAGAATCGTCGTGGCCGGTCCAGTGCAGTTGGGTCACTGGCCGCGCGGCGATGAACGTGGCTCCCAATGCCTTCCACCGGGCGAAGGCGTCGGCGCCGAGGAGGGCACGCGGATTGTTGTTCCAGGTCAACACCGCGAAGCCGGGGCCGATCACGTCGTCGAGGAGCACGTTCTCGGCGTCGCGGGTGTCGACGCGGGGCTGGATGAACAGCGTGCCCGTCGGCGAGGTGGCCGACCGTGGCTCGACATGCGCGATGGCGCCCTGCTCGTAGCGCGGCATCGGCTTGAACCGCATCTCGAGGATGTAGCGCTTGAGCGTCGGCACGACCGATGCGGCCCGAATCACGCGGTCCCGCAGGGCCGCAACCCTGCGGTCGGTTGGCGAGATGACCCGGCCGACCATCGTGGACAGGTCGATCATGGCGCGGGCATGTTTGCGGCGTTCCGCGTCGTAGGTGTCGAGCAGCCCCTCGCCGGCCTGGCCAGAAACCACCGCGGCCAACTTCCAACCCAAATTCGCCGCGTCGCGGATGCCGCTGTTGTACCCCTGCCCCTGCCACACCGGCATCAGGTGGGCGGCGTCACCGGCCAGCAGGACGCGGCCCTTGCGGAATGCCCCCGCGATGCGCGAATGGTGGGTATACACCCGGTGCCGGATCACGTCGACGCGCTCGGGATGCGGTACGAACGGCGCCAACATGCGAGCGATGAACTCCGGTCGCTCGACCTGCTCGTCGGTCTCGTTGGCGTGAATCATGAACTCGAAGCGCCGAATTCCGTGCGCGATCGAGATGGAGGCGTAGGGACGCGCGGGATCCGCACCGACCTCGCTGTTGGGATGGCCGAGCGGATCGCTGGCGAGATCGATGACCAGCCAGCGCGTCGCCGAGGTGGTGCCGTCGAACGACACGCCCATCAGGCCCCGCGTCGCGCTGCGGCCGCCATCGCAGCCCACGACGTAGCGTGCGGTCACCGTCGACGGCTCCCCCGCGATCGCCACCGTCACGCCGTCGGCGGTCTCCTCGCACGACTCCATCCGGGCTTTCCAGGCCACGTCGACCGAGTCGAAGCGTTCCAGACCGCGCAGCAGTTCGGCGTCGACCATCGGCTGAACGAAGCCGTTGCGCTTCGGCCAGCCGAAACGTGCGTCGGGAGGCGCCATCTCGGCAAGCAACCGACGGTTGCCGTCGAAGAACCGCAGTATCTGGTTGGGCACGGTGTGCGGCAGGACGTGCTCGACGAGCCCGATGGCCTGGAACGTCCGCAGCGCCTCGTCGTCCAGGCCGACCCCGCGCGGATAGTCGATCAGGTTCTCGCGCTCGTCGACGACGAGCGTCCGAATCCCTTGCAGACCGAGGAAGTTGGCCAGCGTCAGCCCGACCGGTCCGGCTCCGACGATCAGCACGTCGACGTCTGTTGCTTCGTTGGCAGCCACGTCACCGACCTCTGCTCTTCGCGCGAGCGCTCATCGCCGCCCCAGCAAGAAGTCGATGTGCAGACGGTTGAACGTCTTGGCGTCCTCGTACTGCGGCCAGTGACCGCAGTCGGCCATGACCTCGAACCGCGACCCGGGGATCATCGAGGCGAGGCGGCTGCCCTCGCTCACGTCGGCGGTGGGATCATCGCTGGTCCACAGCACCAACGTGGGCGCCGTGATCGCGCCGTACTCCTTGGGTCCGAGCAGGTTTCGCGCGCGGATCTCGGGATCCTGCAACGCCATGATGTCGCTCATCGCGGAGACGAAGCCGGGTTGGCGGTACACCCGCTGTCGGCTGGCGACGATGTCGTCGTAGTCCTTGGTCTTGTCGGCCATCAGCCACTTGATCCGCGCCTGCACGGTCTCCCAGGACGGGTTCTCGGCGGCCGCCATGGAGAGCGTGATGATGCGCTTCATCACGACGGGGTCGGCCTGGGAACCACCCGCGGTGTTGAGCACCAGCCGGTCGATGCGGTCGGGATGGTCGGACGCGGCGCGGGCGGCCACCCAGCCGCCGAGGGATTCACCGGACAGGTGCACGCGGTCGGCGCCGATGGCGTCGAACACCGCCAACAGGTGGTCGACGTAGTGCTGCACTTCGAGCGGATGCCCCGGCTTGTCGGTGTAGCCGTGGCCGAGCATGTCGATCGACCACGTCGAAAAGTGCTCGGCATGTGCTTCGAGATTGCGGACGTAGGCCTCCGCGTGGCCGCCCGATCCGTGCAACAGCACGAGCGTCGGCTTGCTCGGGTCGCCCGCGTGCAGGTACCGCGTCCGCACTCCTGCTGCGTCGAGGAACCCCTGCGAGAACGGGACGCCCTGGAGGTCACTCCAGACGCTCTCGAACTCCGCCATTCAGGCCCCTTCCGCCATCGGTGATGGAAATCTCATTCTCTTGTGGCGCGAGCGATGTGTGCTAATATCGCACATCAATGTGCACTATGTATAGAGCATCACTCTCACGATGACGTCTGTCAAGGACGATGGCGACGCGCCCGACCGGATCGCGGCCGGCTCGCAGACGCTGGCCCGGGGCCTGTCGGCGCTGCAGGCCGTCTCCGGTTCGCCGTCGGGAATGACCGCGCAGCAGGTCGCCGACCACGTCGGCGTGCACCGCACCATCGCCTACCGGCTGCTGTCCACGCTGGCGCAGTACCGTTACGTGGTGAAGGGTGAGGACGGCCGGTACCGCCCGGCCGCGGCGCTCGCGGTGCTCGGCGCGTCGTTCGACAACAACTTGCGCCAGCTCAGCGTGCCGACACTGCGGACACTGGCCGACGACCTCGGAACGACGGTGTCGCTGCTTGTCGCCGAGGGCGACCAGCAGGTGGCGGTCGCGGTGATCGTGCCGACGCTGGTGTTCTACCAACTGTCGTTTCACGAGGGCAGCCGGTATCCACTCGAGCGGGGGTCCGCAGGCATCGCGCTGTTGGCCTGCATGCCGCCCCGGCCGGGCGAACGCGATCTGGTGCCGCGCACCCGCGAACAGGGCTGGGTGATGACGCACGGCGAGATCGAGCCCGACACGTACGGCCTGGCCGTGCCGGTGCGCCGCAGGCCGCCGTCGCCGCCGACGTGCATCAACCTCATCTCACACCGCGAGGATGCGCTGTTAAAAGGGCGCGACGCGGTGATCGAGGCGGCCGGGCAGCTGGCTCGAATCCTTGGCTGACAACATAATTCGGAAGGGTGACGCAGTGACTAGCGATTGGGACCACGAGGTCGACGTCGTCGTGCTCGGTACCGGAGGCGCGGGATTGACTGCCGCGCTGACCGCCGCGGTGGGCGGCGCATCGGTGGCGGTGTACGAGAAGTCCGACACGGTCGGCGGCACCACGGCGGTGTCGGGCGGCATCGTGTGGATACCCGCGCACCATCGCTCCGCCGCCGGCGAACTCACGGTGGATGATGCGATGCGTTACCTGGAGGCGCAATCGCTCGGTGCGATGGACACCGAACTCGTCGAGACCTTCGTCCGTACGGGCCCCGAGATGCTGGACTTCGTCGAAGCGCACAGCGAGCTGCAGTTCGAGATCGCTGAGGGTTTCCCCGATTACAAGCCCGAACTTCCCGGCGGACGCCCGTCGGGTGGACGCTCACTCAACGCCAAGCCGTTCGACCTCGCTCGCCTGGACGACTGGGGCAAGCGCATCACGTCGTTCCCGGCCGACTGGAGCAACGTCGGCATCGACGCCGAGACACGGGCCCGGATCCACGCGTCGGTCGACGAGTCGTTGGCCGATCCCTGTGTGGCAGGCACTGCGTTGATCGCAGGACTGCTCAAGGGCCTGCTCGATCTCGGTGTCGTGCCCGT
This sequence comes from Mycobacterium sp. URHB0044, assembly GCF_000620625.1. Taxonomy (GTDB): domain Bacteria; phylum Actinomycetota; class Actinomycetes; order Mycobacteriales; family Mycobacteriaceae; genus Mycobacterium. Next base: position 315,640 of record NZ_JIAW01000007.1, read on the forward strand.
CACCGACGCGCGGGCGGTCGAACTGATCGCCGATGATGGCCACATCGTCGGTGCACGGATCTCGCATGGCGGCAACGACATTCGCGTGCGCGCCCGTCGCGGCGTCGTGCTGGGCACCGGCGGCTTCGAATGGGACCCCAGGCTCGTCGAGGCCTACCTGCGCGGACCCATGCACGGACCGGTGTCGCCACCGAACAACACCGGTGACGGTTTGCGCATGGCGATGGCGCACGGCGCCGATCTGGCCAACATGGGTGAGGCGTGGTGGGTACCCATCGTCCAGATTCCCGGCGACACCATCGACGGGCACCAGCGCAGCCGCAGCGTGCGCCTGGAACGCACTCGTCCGCGCAGCATCATCGTCAACCGGGCGGGCAAGCGGTTCCTCAACGAGGCCGGCGAGTACAACTCGATGGCGGGGCCGTTCCACCATCTCGACCCGCGCTTCGGGTACCTCAACGACCCGGCGTGGATCGTGTTCGACGCGCTGCACCTGAAGAAGTACGGCTTCCTCGGCATCGAACCCGACGCCGCGGTGCCCGACTGGTTCTGCAGGTCTGCGGATCTGGTCGAGCTCGGCGCCAAGACCGGTATCGACGCCGACGGGCTGGCCCGCACGATCGAGGCGTGGAATCGCAACGTCGCCGACGAGGTCGATCCCGACTTCGGCCGTGGCTCAAGCGCTTACGACGGCTACTGGGGCGATCCCGCCGCCGCCAGCCCGGCACTGCAGACGCTCGGACCCATCGACACCGCGCCGTACTTCGCCGTGCCGGTCACCGTGGGCGCGATGGGCACCAAGGGCGGGCCGCGCACCGACGGCGACGGACGCGTCCTGCACGTCAGCGGCGAGCCGATCGACGGGCTGTACGCCGCGGGCAACGCGATGGCAGGCGTGACGGGCAAGGCCTACGGCGGCGCGGGCGGAACCTTGGGCCCCGCCATGGTCTTCGGCTACCGGGTCGGACGGGCGCTCACCGGTTAGTCCACGCCGAGCGTGCGCTCGTGTGCGAAGAATTTGCGATTCGTCGCACACCCGCGCACGTTCGGCGCGCGAAACTCAGTCCCTGACCTTGTCCTTCGCCGCGGACACGATGGGCGGCGCGTCCTTGTACGACGGAATGCCGTCCGACTCGAGGCCGACCGGGAATCCGTTGTCGTGCACCTGCGCCCAGTGACTGTGGTTCAGCTCGTGCAGCGTGAAGCAGGCGTTGAGCGAGTTGTAGAAACCCTGGTTGTCCATGGTCTGGTTGACCGATTCCTTCACCAGCAACGCGGCCATCGTCGGCACCTTGGCGATGCGGCGGGCGAACTCCAGCGTCTTGTCGGCCAGCTCGTCCTCGGGGAACACCTTGGACACCATGCCGAGCGCATAGGCCTCGTCGACGGTCAGCGCGTCGCCGGTCAGCATCAGCTCCTTGGTCTTGCGCGGCCCGAATTCCCATGGATGGGCGAAGTATTCGACACCGCACATGCCCAGGCGCGTGCCCACGACGTCGGCGAATCGGGTGTTCTCCGCGGCGACGATCAGGTCGCAGGCCCACATCAACATGAGCGCGGCGGCGTACACGTCGCCGTGCACCTGCGCGACGGTGATCTTGCGGAGATTGCGCCAGCGCCGTGTGTTCTCGAAGTAGTGGTGCCACTCCTGCAGCATCAGTTTCTCGGCACCCTCGCGCGTGCCGCCGTTGACCGCGAAGCTCGGGTTCTGGTCGGGACCTGGCGTGTACTCGGACCGCTGGACCGCGGACCCCATGTCATGGCCCGACGAGAACATCGGTCCGACCCCGCCGAGGATGACGACGCGGACCTTGTCGTCGGCCTCGGCCTCCATGAAGGCGGCGTGCAGATCTACCAGCATGCCCCGGTTCTGCGCGTTGCGCGCCTCAGGCCGGTTGAGCATGATCCGGGCGATGGTGCCCTCGTCGAGGGTCTCGTACGTCACGTAGCGGTAGTCAGCCATATTCGGACTCTATTCCTTGGAGAACGCCGTTACCGCAGGGGGTCGAGAACGACTCTAGAGCGACAGGATGGTCGCCGACGCCGTGCCGGGCGCACCGTAAACCTGCGCCAAGCCAACCCGCGGCTCACCGGGAACCTGACGCTCGCCGGCTTCCCCGCGCAGCTGGCGGACCAGCTCGTGCATCTGGCGTAGGCCCGACGCGCCGATGGGCTCGCCGTTGGCGATCAGGCCGCCATCCGTGTTGACCGGAATGGAGCCGTTGATCTCGGTGGCGCCGTCGGCCAGCAGCTTCTCCTGCTCGCCGTCGGCGCACAGGCCCGTCTCCGCCATGTGGATGACCTCGGCGCCCGCGTCGGTGTCCTGCAGCTGGGCGACGTCGACGTCCTCGGGTCCGATGCCTGCGACCTCGTAGGCCGCCCGCGCCGCATAGACCGTCGGCGAGAAGTCCTGATCGAGCGGCGCCGATGTCGCATGCACCTCGTAGGCGCCGAAGCGACGGGTGCGAATTTCGGTGGCTCGCACGAACACCGGCTTGTCGGTGAAGCGGTGTGCGATGTCGCCGCGGCACATGATCACGGCGGCGGCGCCTTCGTCGGGCGCGCAGAACATGAACTGCCGCAACGGATAGTTCAGCACCGGCGACGCCATGATGTCCTCTTCGGAGATCGGCTTGCGGCGGAACGCATTCGGGTTCAGTGCGCCGTTGCGGAAGTTCTTGGCGGCCACCTTGGCGAGGGTTTCCTCGCTGATGTTGTGGTCGTGGAGGTACTTGTTGGCCTTCATGCCGAAGAACTTGGTGGTGACGAATTGGCCGTTCTCGGCGTACCACTGGGGCAGCGCCAGCTTGGCGGGATCGTCGGTGAATGCGCCGCGCGGGTGCTTGTCCAGACCGATCGCGATGCCGATGTCGTACTTGCCCAGCCGGATGGTGTCGGCGGTCTGCTGGATGGCGCTGGCGGATGTGGCGCAGGCATTGAATACGTTGGTGAACGTGATGCCGGTGAGTCCGACGAGCCTGGTCACGGAGTCGGGGTTGGAGACCTCGTAGCTTCCGCCGAAGCCGAATTGGACGTCGCCCCATTCGATTCCGGCGTCGACGAGTGCAGATTGGATCGCCTCGGCGCCCATCTCCACGGCCGACTTGTCGAACCGGCCGAACGGGTGGATGCCAACGCCGATGATGGCCACGTCGTGCGTCATGTCTGGCTCCTGTCTAAACCGGCTGGAACGCGAAGGTGACGATCTCGTTGCCGTCCGCATCGGTGGTGAACGGCACCATGGTCAGCTCGACCTCCATGCCGAACTTCAGTTTCTCCGGGTCGTTTTCGGTCAGTCGCCCTTCGACCCGCACCACGTCACCGAGCTGGACGAGGCCGACGCCGAACGGAACGAAGTCCTTGCCGGTCGGTCCGATGTACGGAGCCCCGGGCGGAAAGCCCTGCGTCGTCCACGCCACGACGGTGCCGCGCCGCGGCAGCAGGGTGTCCGACATCTCGGCCTTGCTGCACTTCGGGCAGTGCGACTGGCGGGGGAAGACGCATGCGCCGCATGCGCCACATTCGCTGCCGATCAGCTGCGGATTGTCATCCGGCCACGTCGAGATTCCGGGGTCGATCGCCTTCTGCATGAGGCTCCTGAGGTGCGACGAAGAATACGTTCACGAAATCGTACAACATCATTCCACGAAAGTGGAAAGGTCATTCTCATCTGATGCGGTGGCCGTCACGTTGGTACCGCTGAGCAGGGCGTCCGCCGCCGAGTAGACGTCGCAGGTGCCCTCCGCGACGGCTACCGCGAGCCCGTCGAGGCTGGCTTGGCCGCGAAGCGCGCTCTGCGCCAGTGACAGGATCTGCGCCCTGGCGCGGGCGGCGCGGCGGGCCGGGTTGTCGGTGCGGGCGTGCGCGTCGATGGCCTCGACGAGTTCGGCGATGCCCTCGTTCTGCGCGGCGATGATCTTGAGGATCGGCGCACTGGTCTCGGCGGCCAGATCCCGCGCGGTCTGGTCGGCGCCCTCGCGGTCGGCCTTGTTGATCGCGACGATGTCGGCGACCTCGAGGAGACCTGCCTTCGCGGCCTGAACCGCGTCTCCCGCACCGGGATTGAGCACGACGATGGCTGGATCGGCCACCGCGGAGATCTCGATCTCGGACTGGCCGACGCCGACGGTTTCGAGCAGGATCACGTCATAGTCGAGCGCGGCGAGCAAGCGGATCGCCGCAGGCACCGCGGCGGCCAAACCGCCGAGATGGCCGCGCGTCGCGACCGATCGGATCAGCACGTCGTGATCGTTGATGTGGGCGGCCATCCGGATCCGGTCACCGAGCAACGCCCCACCGCTGTACGGGGACGACGGATCCACGGCGAGCACCGCGACGCGCTTGCCCTGCTGCCGGTACGCGGAGACCAGCACGGCGATGGTCGTCGACTTGCCCGCTCCCGGGGGGCCGGTGACGCCGATGACGCGTGCGGTGCGATCGCCGATCACGGCAAGTACTTCGTCGCGGCGCGTGCTCTCGACCAGACTCAGCAGCCGACCGGCCGCACGGGTCGATCCGTTGCGCGCCGCGGCGACGAGTTCCTCGATGGTCATCGGTGCGGCTGACTCTATCGCCCGGCTACGGTGCCGGGACCTCGATGACCGTGGCAGATCCCATGCCGCCGCCAGCGCACATCGCGGCTACGCCGATGCCACCGCCGCGCCTGCGCAGTTCGTGCACGAGCGTGACGAGCATCCGCGCGCCGGTCGCCGCCACCGGATGGCCGAGTGAGCAGCCGCTGCCGCTGACGTTCACGATCTGCGGATCGATGTCGAGCATCTTGATGGTGGCCACGCACATCGCCGCGAACGCCTCGTTGATCTCGAACAGGTCCACGTCCGAGACCGAGAGTCCGGCCCGCTTCAGCGCCTTCGGGATCGCCTCGACGGGAGCGAGACCGGTGAAGGCGGGGTCGACGCCGACCGATGCCCACGACTTGACCGTCGCCAGCGCCGGCAGCCCGAGGCGATCGCTGGCGATGACGAGCGCCGCCGCTCCGTCGTTCGCGCCACAGGCGTTGCCCGCCGTGATGGAGAAGCCCTCGATCTCGGGGTGCAGCACCTTGAGCGAGGACAGCTTTTCGATGGTGGTGTCGCGACGGGGATGTTCGTCGGTGTCGAAGACGCCGTGGGGCGTGTCGATCGGGAGGATCTCCTCCTTGAAGCGTCCTTCGTCGATCGCCGCGATGGCCTTGCGGTGCGAGCCGAGCGCCCACTCGTCCATCTCCTGGCGCGATACGCCCGCACGCACGGCGGCGTTCCAGCCGACGGTGATCGACATGTCCATGTTGGGCGCGTCGGGACGGTTGGGATGCGTCGGCGGGAACCAGGCCACCGTCTCCTCACCGGCCACTCGGGTGAAGCGCGGCGAAGTGGACGCCGAGTTCACGCCGCCCGCGATGATCAGCTGGTCCATGCCGGCGCGGATGCTGGCCGCCGCGCTCTGGACCGCGGCCTGGCCGGCGGCACAGTGCCGGTTCATGGCGAGGCCCGGCACGGTCTGCAGGCCGGCCGTGACGGCAGCGTGGCGCGCGATGACGCCCCCGCCGTACAACCCTTCGCCGAGGATGACGTCGTCGACAGGGTGGGACCTCAGTTCGGCCGCGGCGGCGCCCACCACGTGGTCGGCGAGCGTGTAGGCATCGGTATCGCGCAGCGTGCCCTTCATGGCGGTGCCGATCGGGGTGCGGATCGCGGAGACGATGACGGCTTCGGGCATGACGGTCCTCTTTCGATCCGGTATGAGAATGTTATTCTCTCAGCCTGAGAGTGTCAGTTGCAAGAAGGGGAACTTCATGTTGATCGAGGGCAACTCCGCCATCGTCGTCGGCGGAGCGGGTGGACTTGGCGAGGCGACCGTTCGTCGTCTGCACGCCGCAGGCGCCAAGGTCGTCGTCGCCGACATGGCCGACGACAAGGGCAAGGCCCTCGAGGGTGAGCTCGGTGTCCGGTACGTCCAGACCGACGCCACCTCCGAGGAATCCGTCCTCGCCGCAATCGCCGAGGCGGAATCCCTTGGACCACTGCGCATCTCGGTCGACACGCACGGCGGACCGGCCGGCGGCGGACGACTGGTCGGCAAGGACGGCTCCCCCATGGGCATGGAGGCGTTCGAAACGACGATCAAGTTCTACCTGACGGCAGTGTTCAACGTCATGCGGCTGTCGGCGGCCGCGATCGCCAAGTCCGAACCGCTCGAGGAGGGCGCCCGCGGCGTGATCATCAACACCGCGTCGATCGCCGGCTACGAAGGCCAGATCGGACAACTCCCCTACTCGGCGGCCAAGGGCGGCGTGCTGGGCATGACGCTCGTCGCGGCGCGCGACCTGTCCCCGCTGGGTATCCGCGTCGTCACCATCGCGCCGGGCACCATCAACACCCCGGCGTACGGCAAGGCGGGCGACCAACTCGAGCAGTACTGGGGCCCGCAGGTGCCGTTCCCCAAGCGGATGGGCCGCTCGACCGAGTACGCGCAGCTGGCCCAGAGCATCGTCGAGAACGACTATCTCAACGGCGAGATCATCCGCCTCGACGGCGCACTGCGGTTCCCGCCGAAGTGAGCGAGGGCGCGCTCGACGGCAAGGTCGCGTTCGTCGCGGGCGCCAGCCGCGGAATCGGCGCGACGGTCGCCACCGCGCTGGCGGCAGCGGGTGCGTCGGTTGCCGTCGCCGCGCGCTCCGAACAGCAGGGCAAGCTGCCGGGCACCATCGGATCGGTCGCCGACGGCATCAACGCCGCGGGCGGACGAGCGCTGCCGGTGGCATGCGACGTCACCAGCGAGGAGTCGGTCAACGCCGCAGTCGAGACTGCGGTCGCGGAGTTCGGCGGCATCGACATCCTCGTCGCCAACGCGGGCGTATTGTGGCTCGGCCCAATCGAATCCACGCCGCTAAAGCGGTGGCAGCTGTGCCTCGACGTGAACCTGACGGGCGTGTTCCTGGTGACCAAGGCCGTCATCCCGCACGTGCGGGCGCGCGGCCGCGGCTCGCTGATGGCCGTCACCACCACGGGCGTCGCGATGGTCGATCACGGCGCCAACGCCTACTGGGTCTCGAAGGCGGCCGCCGAGCGGCTCTACCTCGGGCTGGCCGCAAACCTGCGCCCGGACAACATCGCCGTCAACTGCCTCAGCCCGTCGCGGGTCGTGCTCACCGAGGGCTGGCAGGCCGGCGGCGCGGGCATGGAGATCCCACCCGAGATGGTCGAGCCGCCCGAGGCCATGGCCAACGCCGCGGTGCTGCTGGCGCAGCAGGACGCCTCCGGCATCACGGGAACCGTCCAACGGTCCGAAGAGCTCGTTTCTTAGCCGGTGACGTCGCGGCCGATGAGCTGACGAGCAACGATCCACTGTTGCAATTCGTTGGCGCCTTCGAAGATCTCGAGGATCTTCGCGTCGCGGTACATCTCTTCCAATCTCACCGACTCGCCGCTTTCGGACACCTGACGGGCGAAACCCAACGCGCCATGGATCTGGATGGCTTCACGGACGAGGTCATTGGCCAAGCGGGTGCCATAGGCCTTGGCCATCGCCGCCTCGGGCTCGGCGCTGCGATCGCCACGATCGAGCAGCGTTGCCGCCTTCTGATACAGGGTTCTCGCACACTCGATCTCGGTTGCCCGCTGCGCCATCGCGAACTGCCAGTGTTGCATGGCGCCAAGGGGGCCGCCGAAGACGTGGCGGGTGCGCAACCGTTCGACCGCGAGGTCCAACGCCGCCTGGGCGACACCCACACCGGCAGCACCGATTCCGACGCGTCCGCGAACCAGCGCCGACAAGGCGACACTCAGACCGTTCCCCGCTGCGCCCAACAGGTTTTCGTGGGGAACCAAGACGTCGGTGAACACGATGTCGGCGGTGATCTGCCCACGGTGCCCCATCTTCAGATCCGGTGCGCCGATCCGGACACCCGGCGACGACAGGTCGACCAACAACATCGTCGCCCGATTGCTGCCGACCCCCGCGCGCATGAGCACCGAGACCCAGCCAGCCACAACGCTGTTGGTGATCCAGCGCTTGCGCCCGTTGAGCACGAAGCCGTCTGGTGCCTCCTCGGCGATGGTCTGCATGCGCTCTGCCGTCAGATCAGAGCTGGTATCCGGTTCGGTGGTGGCGAATGAGAATGCAGTCCGCCCGCTGATCAAATCCGGAATGAGCCGGGCCCGCATCTCCTCGGTGGCGAACGTCAGCGTCTGAGGGACGAGGATGCACTGTCCGTCGTAAACGCCCGCCATCGACGATGAGTGGTAGGCGATCTCCTCGGTGACGGTGCAGGTGCCGAGCATCGGATGTTCAAGCCCGCGACCGTATTCCGCGCCGAAGGGAATGGCGAACAGGCCCTCGTCGGCCAGGCCTCGAAATGCTTCCCAGGGAAAGCTATCGACCGACTCCTCGCGCTGGCCGATGTCGCGCGCGTGCGGGACGAGCCGGCGCTCGACGGCCGCACGGGCCTGGGCACGCAGTTCGACGATCTCTTCGGGTAGCCAGACGTCGTGTGTCATCCGCTCCTGAGTTCGAGGTATGACTGGCGCCGCGCGACTGGTGTCAGCAATGGTCGTCGTCGGTTCTGGGGCCATTTTCGCATAATACCAGTCACGTCTGACTGGTTTATTCGGCGTCAGCGGCAACGCCCAGCATTCGACGAGCGACCGATTGCCACAGGGTCAGATGTGGGTCCGTCTCCTGATCGCGTGAAATGATCGAGTACGTGAGCGCCACTCCGCGCATGCTGCTGAAGAGCAACTCGCGGACGTCGTCGAACTCCGGGTGGCTGCTGTGGACGGGTCCGAACATCGTCGCGACGACATGCTGGATGGCTCGGCCCAAACGGTGTTCGGCTCCGGCGAGTTCGTTACGCAGTTTCTCGTCGGTACGCGCCACTGACCAGAGTTCCATGGCGGCCCAGAAGTAGGGTTGCCAAAAGGTGCTCCACAGCAGGGCAATAGCGCGATCCACCCTGGCACCTCCGCCTGGTGCGGAGTCTTGCAGCCGCTCGAACCACTGCTCCATGTCGACGATCCGTTCGTCCGCCAGATGGTGTGCCGCAGCGACGAGCAAGGCCTCACGTGAAGGGAAGTGATGCAGCAGCCTGCCGCGGGTCACGCCGGCACGGTCCTGAATTGCGATCGTCGTCGTGCCGCTGTAGCCGCGTTCGACGAGAAGCTCGACGGCTGCATCCAAGATCAGCGCGTGACTGCTGGCCCGTCGACTGGCCTGCGATCGTCGCGCTCGCGAAACGGGCGTGGTCACCCCGACAGGCTAGCGCAAAGGCGGGCCAAAAGCAGTCACGATTGACCGGACGCTCGTGCCCAGCCCTGACCAAGTCAGCCGAGGCCGCGATCGAGATCCTCCAGGATGAGTGTGTCGCCTGGCACGGGCTCTAAATTTCGCCCATTTCACGACCCAGAGCGCTATTTCGGCGCAACCTGATGTGAGTGCCGACCAGCGGGGAGGATGGGCTATGCCACGGCTCATGGGAGTTTCACATGTTGAGTTGACGGTTTTCGATTGCGACCGGTCCGCCGTCTGGTGGCACGAGGTGCTCGGCTTCACGCTGGTGAACCGGACCTCAACGGAGACATTCGAGATCAGATCGTTGTTACATCCCTCGGGGATGAACGTGAACGTGATGACCCATACGGGGACGGCCGAGCGTGGCGCATTCGATGAACGGCGCGTGGGCCTCGATCACCTGGCATTCCAAGTGTCGGATCGAGACGAGTTGCAGCATTGGTTAGCGCATTTGGACGCGATGACTGTGCCAAACTCGGGAATCATCGACATCGGGTATGGACCGACAGTCGTCTTCCGTGATCCCGACAACATGCAACTCGAGTTCTTCGTCCATCCAGATCCGAATACCGTAGAGCTGACGGAAGCGGATTCCCCTGAGGCGCAGAAGATCTTGCGTCGCACGTAGCGTGCGTGCGCAAAATCCTGTTCCGCGGCGGCGTGTCGGCCGCAGACACGCACACTCGCCGTGGTGGGGCGCCTAGTTCTTGGCGATCAGGCCATCGACGATCTTGTTGAAGTCGGCGGTCCCGAACGACACGTACTCCGACAGGTTGGCGTAGTCCAGCGACGCCATCACCGACTTCTCGAGCTGGATGTTCATCAGCCGCTTGGTGGCTTCGAGCGCCTGCTGCGGCAGCTCCATGATCTTCTTCGCGCACGCGATCGCATCGGTCAGCGGATCGGCGACCACGTGATTGGCCATCCCCAGTTCGAGCGCCCGCGCGGCCTTGATCCGCACGCCGGTGAACGCGAATTCCTTGGCCTGCAACAAGCTGATCTGCGACGGCCACACCAATGGGCCGCCGTCCGCGGCCACCAGACCGATCGACACGTGCGGGTCGGCGAAGAACGCGGTCTCTGCCATGTAGACGATGTCCGATAGCGCGGCCAGGCTGCAGCCAAGCCCGACGGCCGGGCCGTTCACCGCGGCGACCACCGGGATGCGGCACCGCACCATGCCGATGACGAGGTCGCGACCGTGCTTGATCGTCTTCTGCCGCAGGGCTTCGTCGTTGCGGAGCTCGTCGAGGTAGTTGAAGTCACCGCCAGCCGAAAACGCCCGTCCCGCACCGGTGATCACGGCGGCACGCGCGCCGGCGTCCTCGTTGAGCGCTTCCCAGATCTTGGCCAGCCCCACGTGCAACGCATCGTTGACCGCGTTGAGCTCATCTGGGCGGTTGAGCGTGATGATCCGCAGACCACCCTCGGCGCGAACGTCGATTTCGTCTGGCATGTCGTACATCAGTTCCCCAATCCAAGAATCCGCTGCGCGATGATGTTCTTCTGAATTTGCGACGTACCGCCCATCACGCTCTGCGCGCGGCTGTACATGTAGGCGCCGAACAATTCGGGGTCGCTGGTGCCTACCGTCGCGAGGGCGGCGTGGCCGACTGACTGCTCCACCCACGTCATGAGCAGTTTGTCCAAGGATCCTTGCGGACCGTGTTGGATGCCGTCGAGTTGCTCGGACAGCCGCCGGCGCACGTGCAGCCGCAGCATCTCCGTCTGCACCCACGCCCAGGACAGTTCGGCCGGCGCATCACCGTCGACTCGAGCGTTCAACTGGCGCACCAGCTTTCCGTAGCGGGCGGAGAAGCCCAGCGTCGACGGTTCACGCTCATGGCTCACCACCGTCATGGCCAGCTTCCAGCCGTCACCTGGCGCGCCGACCATGTTCTCCGCCGACACCCTGGCGCCGTCGAACTCGACCTGGCCGAATTCCTTGGTGACGCCGCTGATCATCTTCAGCGGGCGCTGCTCGATGCCGGGCTGGTGCATGGGGACGATGAACGCCGAGATGCCCTTGTGTTTCGGCACGTCCTTGTCGGTCCTGGCCAGCACGAGGCACCAGTCGGCGACGTCGGAGTAGCTGGTCCAGATCTTGTGGCCATGAATGACGTACTCATCGCCCTCACGGGTCGCCGTGGTGGTCAGCGATGCGAGGTCTGACCCCGCGCCGGGCTCGCTGAAGCCCTGACACCACCGCTCGGTGCCGTTGATCATCCCGGGCAGGAAGCGTTGGCGCAGTTCCTCGTCGCCGTGATGGCTGAGCCCGACGACGAGATACCCCAGGCTTGGCCGCGCCGGCGCACCGGCCTTGGCGATCTCTTCGTCGACGATGACGTCGTAGACCGGGGGCAGTTCCTGCCCGCCGTACGCCTTCGGCCACGACGTGCCGAAGAACCCGGCCGCATAGAGCGCCTGATGCCATTCGCCCTGCTTGGCCCAGTACTCGTCACCCGAGGTGGGGAACTTCCCCTTCTGCTCGGTCAGCCAGCCGCGCAGCCGATCCCGGAACGCGGCTTCCTCCGGCGAGTCACGAAAGTCCAATGGTCAACTCCTCCAGCTTGACCGGCCACAACTCGGTTGCGGCCAGCACCCGGCGCAAGTACACGTGCGCGAGGCATTCCCAAGTGTTGCCGATGCCGCCGTGCACCTGGATCGACATCTCGCACACCGTCAATGCGGCGCGTGCGGAGTAGATCTTTGCGACCCGGCCGGCTTCGATGGCCTCGGCGACCGGCAGTTCGTCGACGGCCCAGGCGGCGTGGCGCAGCACGCTGGTCGCCCCCTCGATCAACGCCAAGCTCTCCGCCAACAGGTGCCCGACGGCCTGATAGGAGCCGATCGTCGACCCGTACTGTTCGCGCACCTTGGCGTACTCGGTGGCCAGGGCGAGCGTGCCGCGGGCCGCACCAACCAGGTCGGCCGTCGTCGCGGTGAGCGCGAGCGCATACCAGCGGCCGGCGTCCTCCTCGGTGAGTTCTGCCAGTTCGGGTGGCGACTCCACCGCTCCCGCAAGGCTTCCCGTCAAATCAATGGACGCGTACTCCGGCGGAGTAGCCGGCACCTCCCCACCCAGACGGTGGGTGAGATCGTCGGCCAGTACCGGGCCGAGGAACGGCACGTCGACGAGGCCGCGGGCGAACTCCTCGGCGACGATCGCGACCTCGACGCCGGACGCCTCGTCCGAGCGCAGTGAGCGCCAGCCGGTCGAGGCGACCGTCTTCTCCAGCCGAGCGACGCGACCGTCGTCGTCCAGATCGGCGACCGACCCTGGTCCGAGATCGTCGGCCAGTTTGGCCGCGGCGTCCCGTAGTTGTTGTTGTTCGGCCGTCAGACGGACGTCCATAGCCGCTCCTTTAGCACTCGGCGTAACACCTTTCCTGAAGGGAGACGGGGAATCTCGGGAACGAACACGACGCGGCTCGGTCGCTTGTAGGACGCCAGCCGATCGGCGACGAGGGTGATCAACTCGTCGGCTTCCACAACCCCGGAACGCAATACCGCAGCGACGATCGCTTCGCCGTTGGCCGCGTCGGGCACTCCGAACACCGCGCAGTCGGCGACCGCGGGGTGACCGTGCAACACCGCCTCGATCTCGGCGGGCGCCACCTGAAACGCGCGCACCTTGATCATTTCCTTTGCGCGGTCGGTGATTCGGAGCCAGCCTTCGTCGTCGAGGTGGCCGATGTCGCCGGTGCGGTACCAGCCGTCGTCGAACGCCGAGGCAGTGGCGTCGTCGGGCAGGTAGCCGGCCATGACCGACGGCGATGACACCTGGATCTCGCCGACCTCCCCCGGCGCCACCGGCTGGCCGGTGTCCAGTGACACGATCCGGATCCGTACGCCCGGCACGGCACGCCCGACGGTGTCCAGCCGGGCGCCGTCGAGGGAGTTGCAGGAGATGACCGGTAATTCGCTGGCGCCGTAGGCCGTCACCCAGGACACCCCGACCCGCGCGGTGACCTCGTCGGCGACGCTCTTGGTGACGGGCGTCGCGCACCACATGACGTAGCGCAGCGAGGAGAGATCGTAGGACTCCAGCTTTGGATGGGCGGCCAGCGCCAGCGCGATGGGCGCGACGGCCATCTCGATGGTGATCCGGTCGGCTTCGATGTGGCGCAACATTGTCTCGACGTCGAACCTCGGATGCAGCCGTACCCATGCCCCGGCGTCGAGCACGGTGGCGATGTTCAGCAGACCAAGGATGTGCGACGGCGGCGTCAGGATCTGCATCCGGTCGGCCGACGTCATGCCGAGCGCTGCCCGCCAGTGCGCGACGGCCGCAGCGAAGGCGCCGTGCGTGTGCCGCACCGCCTTGGGCATTCCGGTGGTACCAGAACTGAACACGAACAGGGCGTCGGACGTGGGATCGGGCGCATCGAATTCCCGCAGGCCCGGCGTCACGGGTTCGTCGAGGTGCAGCATCGGCATCAGATCGGCCAGTACCGGGCTGTCCCCCACCGCGTGAGCAGGCCCGGTGAGCGCCAGCGCGTGTTCGACCTCGGCCCGCTTCCACGACGAGCTCAGCAGCACCACGGCGGCCCCCAGGCCCCAGATGGCCCGCATCGCGACGACGAACTCGGGCCGATTGGACGACATCAGGGCGACGCGCTCGCCTGCCCGCACCCCGCGTTGCTCGAGCGTGGTCGCCATTCCGCTGGTCAGCGCGTCGATGTCCGAGCGCGTGTACTGCCTGTCCCCGAACGCGAGCAGGACCGGCTCAGTCACGTGTCGACCCTTCCTGCCTGGTCCGTAGGATGAACTTGAGAATACCCTATCTTTATTAGAGAATAGCATTCTCATGCAGACAGAATCTTGATGCCAGGAGTGAACTGATGACCGCAGACCCGGTACCGACCGAAGAGGCCGGTGGCGAGGTGACGATCCTCCTCGACCGCAAGAAGGTCTCCGTAACCGCGATGCCCGGCGAGACGCTGCTCGAAAGCGCGCGACGGGCCGGCCTGACGCCACCGTTCTCCTGCGAGGCGGGCAACTGTGGCACGTGCATGGCGAAGCTGACCGACGGCAGCGCGACGATGCGCGTCAACGACGCGTTGATGGAAGACGAGGTCGCCGACGGTTACGTCCTGACGTGCCAGGCCGTTCCGGACACTGCCTACGTCACCGTGGACTACGAGGACTGAGCGTCCGTCACCGGGTCGTGCTCGCCGAGCAGCGGCGGTGGGCCGTATTCCGGCTCGTAGCCGATGACGCGGATGGAACTGCGGACCAATCGGTAGTCCCCCGCCGACACGACTACCTCCGGAGTGGACTGCAGCGCCTCGGGCAGTGAACGGACCGCGGCCGCAGGGATTCCGAGCGGCTTCAGCCTCGCCTCCCACCCCAACGCGGTGTCTCCCGCCAACGCGCCCGCCACCAGCGCCAGCACCTCGTCACGGTTGGCGGCACGTTCGGCCATCGTCGGGTATCCGGTGATGCCTGCCTCGGCGGAGAACGACCGCCAGAATCCGTCGTGCGTGATGAACAGCGCGAGGTAACCGTCGGCAGTGGTGAACAGCTGCGCCGGAACGTAATACGAGTGCGCGCCGTTCGGATGGCGTCGCGGTTCGATGCCGTCGTTCAGGTAGGCCGACGCCCGGTAGTTGAGTTGCGACAGCATCACGTCGTGCAGCGAGACGTCGACCTGCCCGCCGCGGCCCGACACGATCTGCGCGAGCAGGCCCAGCGCGGCCGTCAACCCGGTCGAGTTGTCGGCCGACGAGTAGCCCGGCAGCGTCGGCGGGCCGTCGGGATCGCCGGTGAGGGCGGCGATTCCGGTCGCGGCCTGGATGACGTAGTCGAACGCCGGGTCATCACCAGCCTCGAGGCCGTAACCCGTGAGCGCGACACAGACGATCTTTTCGTTGTACTTGCGCAACTTCTCGTAGGTCAGCCCGAGCTTGTGGATGCCCGACGGCTTCAAATTCACCAGCAGCGCATGCGATTCCGCGACCAGCTCACCGAGCCGGCGCTGCCCTTCCTCGGTCGCCAACTCCATGCAGACGCTGCGCTTGCCGCGGTTGAGACTCGCGAAGTAGCTGTCACTGACCTGACGCGAGATGTCCCCGCCGGGCGGCTCGATCTTCGTCACCTCGGCGCCCAGATCGGCGAGCATCATCGTGGCGTACGGGCCCGCCAACATGTGGCCGACCTCGAGGATGCGAATACCGGCGAGGGGGCCACTCACCGCAAGGCCTTGGCCAGTTCGCCGATCATCTCCCGCGTCCGGTACTTGGACGCGACGAGTTCGTCACGGGTGTCGCCGATCGGCAACAGGCGCACCGACAGATCCGTCACACCGGCATCGGCGAACTGCTTGAACCGCGCCAAGATTGACTCTTCGTCCCCGGCCGCACACAGGTCGCCGACGTTGCGGGCATCGCCACGATCCAGCAGCCGCTGGTAGTTGGGCGACGTCTCCGCTTCGGACAGAATGCGGTTGGCCCGCTCCTTCGCGGCGTCGATCTCGGAGTTCGCACACAGACACACCGGGATGCCCGCGACGATCCGCGGTGCAGGTCGACCGGCGTCGGCCGCCGCCTTGGTGATTCGCGGCGCGATGTGGTCACCGATGGCGCGCTCGTCGGCCATCCACAACACGGTGCCGTCGGCGTGCTCGCCCGCGATCTTCAGCATCACCGGACCCAGCGCCGCGACCAACACGGGCAGCGGTGCGACCGCGGGCAGGTCCAGCGGGTTGTGCACCGTGAACGTGTCGTTCTCGACGTCGACCGGTCCCGGGTTGGCGAGTGCGGCATGCAGCACCTGCAGATAGTCACGGGTGTAGGCCGCGGGCTTGTCGTACGGCAGGCCGAGCATGTCCTTGACGATCCAGTGGTGCGACGGCCCGACGCCCAGCGCCAGCCGGCCGCCTGCCACGGCGTGCACCGACAGCGCCTGGCGCGCCAAGGCGATCGGATGCTGCGCCTGAAGCGGTACGACGGCCGTGCCGAGTTCGATCGTCGTGGTGCGGCCAGCCATCAGCGTGACCATCGTCAGCGCGTCGAAGTCGTTGGGCACCTGCGGCATCCAGGCGGTGTCCATCCCTGCGGACTCGGCCCACTCGATGTCGGCGATCAACTTGGCGACCTTGCGGGCGCCATCGCCGCGCTCGGCACCGATCATCACACCAAGTCGCATGTCACTCCCCTACCCTTGTTCCCGCCGAAACTGCTGTGAGAGCGAAATTTCGGGACGATTGACGATCTGCCCGCAGTGTCGGCGAAGCGTCTCGTCACTCCGTCACCCGCTCCGACGTAAGCGCGCGAACGCCGGTGACCAGGTCCTCGAGGGAGGTTCCGGTCGGAAACACCGCTGCCGCACCCGCGTCCAACAGCTTCTGGACGTCGGCTTGCGGGATGGTGCCACCGACGACCACGGCGATATCGCCCGCGTCGGCAGCACGCAACGCCTCGACGACGCGGCCGGTGAGCGCGACGTGCGCACCCGACAGGATCGAGAGGCCTACCAGGCTGACGTCTTCCTGCAGCGCGATCGACACGATGTCCTCGATCCGTTGCCGAATGCCGGTGTAGATCACCTCGAAGCCGGCGTCGCGCAGGGTGCGGGCGACGATCTTCGCCCCGCGGTCATGCCCGTCCAGTCCCGGTTTGGCGACCAATACCCGGGCCGGGTTCGGTTGGGATACAGAGGAATTACTCATCAGAAAACCACCGGTTGCTGGAATTCGCCCCACACGGCCTTGAGCGCGGACACCATCTCGCCGACGGTGCAGTACGCGTTCGCGCAGTCGATCAGGCGATGCATGAGGTTGTCGGTGCCCTCCGCCGACCGCGACAGCGCGGCCAAAGTGTCCTTGACCGCGACGTCATCGCGCTCGGCCTTGACCTTCGCCAGCCGCTTGAGTTGCAGGTCGCGACCCTCGGCGTCGAGCTCGTAGGTGTCGATGTCCGGCGGCGGCTCCTCGGCGACGAACCGGTTGACCCCGACCACGGGACGCTCACCCGACTCGACCTCCTTGTGAATCTTGAACGCCTCGTCGGCGATCAGACCCTGCAGGTAACCGTCTTCGATGGAACGCACCATGCCGCCGTGCTTTTCGAGGTCGTCCATGATCTCGATGATCTTGGCCTCGGTGGCGTCGGTGAGCGCCTCGACGAAGTAGGACCCACCCAGCGGGTCGGCCACCTTCGTCACGCCCGTCTCGTAGGCCAGGATCTGTTGCGTGCGCAGCGCCAGCGTGGCCGACTCCTCACTGGGGAGGGCGAACGGCTCGTCCCACGCGGCGGTGAACATCGACTGCACGCCACCGAGTACCGCGGCCATCGCCTCATACGCCACCCGCACCAGGTTGTTCTGCGCCTGCGGCGCATACAGCGACGCACCGCCCGCGACACAACCGAACCGGAACATCGACGCCTTGTCGGTGGTGGCGCCGTAGCGCTCGCGCACGATGGTCGCCCACCGCCGTCGCCCGGCCCGGTACTTGGCGATCTCCTCGAAGAAGTCGCCGTGCGTGTAGAAGAAGAACGAGATCTGCGGCGCGAACTTGTCGATGGTCATCCGACCGCGCTCGACGACGGTGTCGCAGTAGGTGACACCGTCGGCCAGCGTGAACGCCATCTCCTGCACGGCATTGGCGCCCGCATCGCGGAAGTGCGCACCCGCCACCGAGATCGCGTTGAACCGCGGCACCTCGGCCGCGCAGAACTCGATGGTGTCGGCGATCAGGCGCAGCGACGGTTCGGGCGGCCAGATCCAAGTACCGCGCGACGCGTACTCCTTGAGGATGTCGTTCTGGATGGTGCCGGTGAGCTTCTCGCGCGGCACGCCCTTCTTCTCGGCGGCGGCGACGTAGAGCGCCAGCAGGATGGCCGCGGTGCCGTTGATCGTGAAGCTGGTGCTGATCTGATCCAGCGGGATGCCGTCGAACAACACCTCGGCATCGGCCAACGTGTCCACCGCCACCCCGACCCGGCCGACCTCCTCGCCGAACTCGGCATCGTCGGAGTCATAGCCACACTGCGTGGGCAGATCCAACGCCACCGACAATCCAGTGCCGCCCTGATCCAGCAGGTAGCGATACCGGCGGTTCGACTCCTCGGCAGTGCCGAAGCCCGAATACTGACGGAACGTCCACGTCTTGCCGCGGTATCCGGACGCGAAGTTGCCCCGCGTGAAGGGGTACTCGCCGGGCGCGGGAGGGTCGGCCGCGCGCTCGGTGGGCCCGTAGACGGGCTCGAGCGGGATGCCCGACGGGGTTTCAAACTGCTCACTCATCGAGGGATAACGTACTTGCAAAAAATGAGAATGCCAATACCGCAGGGCGGAAACATGACGGGGGCAAGTTGTCCCATGGCACGTCAGGGCATGGATGGGCGCGCGCGTCGTTCCCCCTGAACAGGGCGCTCGAAGAATGTGCGAGCATGAGACTTGCATAAAATGAGAATGTCCCTCCCCTTCGACTACGATCGGGACATACGTGACCTGAGGAGGTTCATGTCCAGCGATCCGCAATCCCTCGCCGACCGCACGCTGGTGGTGTCCGGCGGTAGCCGCGGCATCGGCCTGGCGATCGCGCTCGGCGCCGCCAAGCTCGGCGCCAACGTCGTCCTGCTCGCGAAGACCAGCGAGCCGCACCCGAAGCTGCCCGGCACCGTGCACACCGCGGTGGCCGACGTCGAGGCCGCCGGCGGCAAGGGCCTCGCCGTCGTCGGTGACGTGCGCAAGGAAGAGGACGTGCAACGCGCAGTCGACGCGGCCGTGGAGCACTTCGGCGGCGTCGACATCGTCGTCAACAACGCCAGTGCGATCGCGACCGAACCGACCGAGCAGCTGTCGGCGAAGAAGTTCGACCTGATGATGGACATCAACGTGCGTGGCACGTTCCTGCTCACCAAGGCCGCCCTGCCGCACCTGCGCACGTCGGCGAACGCGCACGTGATGACCTTGGCGCCGCCGCTGAACATGAACCCGTACTGGCTCGGCGCGCACCCGTCGTACACGCTGTCGAAGTACGGCATGACGCTGCTGTCGCTGGGCTGGGCCGCCGAATATGCCGACGCCGGAATTGGTTTCAGCTGCCTGTGGCCGCAGACCTACATCGCCACCTCCGCGGTGAGCAACCTGGCAGGCGGCGACGCGCTGGTGCAGGCGTCGCGCAGCCCGGACATCATGGCCGACGCCGCGGTCGCGATCCTGACCAAACCGGCCGCCGAGGCCAACGGCCAATGCTTCATCGACGCCGACGTCCTCACCGCATCCGGAGTCACCGACCTGTCCCGCTACGGCGGTGGCGACGACCCGATGTGGGATATCTTCCTGGACAAGACATGAGTATCTCGCTACTGCTGGAGATGGCGTCCTCGGCCAACGGGGACCGCACGGCCGTCGTCTCCGATGACCTCCGGCTCACCGCCGAGGAATTGAGCACGCTGGCCGACGGGGGAGCCGGCGTGATCACCTCCTCGGGAGCTCGGCACGTCGTCTACGTCGGCACGGGCGGCGCGATGTTGCCGCTGCTGCTGTTCGCCGCGGCACGCGCCGCGGTGCCGGTGACGCCGCTGAACTACCGGCTGTCCGTCGACGGCCTGCGCGCGCTGATCGACCGCCTGCCCGACCCGCTGGTCGTCGTCGACGACGAGTACCGCGACGCAGTGGGCCAGGGCTACCGGGTGACCGGCTCAGGCGAGTTCGTCGAGGCGGCCCGCACTGCCGAGCCCGCCGCGGAGTTCGCCGACCCCGACGCGGTCGCCGTGGTGCTGTTCACGTCGGGCACCACGTCGCGCCCCAAGGCCGTCGAACTCACCCACAACAACCTCACCAGCTACGTCACCGGCACCGTCGAATTCGACTCCGCCAGCCCCGGTGACGCCGCACTGATCTGCGTGCCGCCCTACCACATCGCCGGTGTCAGCGCGGCGCTCTCGAACCTCTACTCGGGCCGAAAGATGGTGTACCTGCGCCACTTCGACGCCAGCGAGTGGGTCCGGCTGGTCGGCGCCGAGGGCGTCACGTCGGCCACCGTGGTGCCGACCATGCTCGACCGCATCGTCACCTTTCTCGAGGCGGAGAACACCACGTTGCCCAGCCTTCGCACGCTCGCCTACGGCGGTTCCAAGGTGGCGGCGCCGCTCGTGCGCAAGGCGCTCTCGCTGCTGCCCGAGGTCGGGTTCGTCAACGCCTACGGGCTCACGGAGACCAGCTCCACCATCGCCGTGCTCACTCCCGACGACCACCGCGCCGCGCTCGTGGCGGCCGACGACGCGGTCGCGCGCCGGCTCGGCTCTGTCGGTCAGCCGGTGCCCGGCATCGAGGTGCAGATCCGCGCCGACGATGGCACCGTGCTCGACGCGGGCGAGACCGGCGAGCTGTTCGTCCGTGGCGAGCAGGTGTCGGGCCGCTACACCGACATCGGCTCGGTGCTCGACGCCGAAGGCTGGTTTCCCACCAAGGACGTCGCGTCGCTCGATGCGGACGGCTACCTGTTCATCGGCGGCCGCTCCGACGACACCATCATCCGCGGCGGCGAGAACATCGCACCGGCCGAGATCGAGGACGTCCTCGTCGAGCACGCGCACGTGCGTGACTGCGCGGTCGTCGGCGCCGACGATCCCGAATGGGGCCAGATCATCGTCGCGGTCGTGGTGCCAACTGCCGGCATCGATCCGGATCCCGACGAACTGCGCGAACATGTGCGCGGGCAGCTGCGCGGTTCCCGAACGCCCGACCGGGTGGTGTTCCGCGACGAACTGCCCACCAACGCAACCGGCAAGGTGCTGCGCCGCGAACTCGTCGCAGAACTGAACGCCCAACAGACCGCCGCCACCAAGGAGTCAGCATGATCAAGAACGGCACCCGCCTGCAGAGCCAGGTGTGCGACACCCAGGTCATCGTCGTGCGCAGCGCTGACAGCCTCGACGATCTGCGCGCCGGTGGAGCACCGATGGTGCCGATCGGTGGCGACGTCACCGCGGGTCTGGAACTCGATCCGGCGCTGTCCGACGGCAACCTGATGGGCAAGCGGTACGTCGACGACGCCGGTGCCGAGGTCCTGGTGACCAAGGCCGGCAAGGGCACGCTGAGCATCGGTTCCACGCCGCTGACCACCAAGGAAGCGAAGCCGCTGCCCGCCAGCGACTGACGCAGGGACTTGCCTGACAATCGTCACCGTGGCGGACGACATCGTTCTCAGCACAGAGGATCTGCGTAGCGTCGCCGGCTACGCCGCGGAGTGCGCGCAGGAAGCGCTGGAGATCTTCGAGGATGCGCGTCCTGCGGACTCCCGAGCTCGCGACGCGATCGACGCGGCATGGGCCTTCGCCCGGGGCGGCAAGCGCGGGAAGGCGTTGCGCGACACCGCGTGGGCGGCGCTGCGGGCGGCCAAGGAAACCGACATCCCGGCCGTGGGCGACGCAGCACGTGCGGCGATGGCCGCGGCGGGCACCGCCTACCTACATCCGCTCGCCGACACTCATCAGGTCAAGCACATTCTGGGTGCGCCCGCGCACGCGGCGCGAGCAGCGGAACTCGCTGCGGGCGACGATCCGAATGTCGGCGCGGATTCCATCGAGCGGGCTCGCGGGCGAGCGACACCAGCCGTCGTCGACGTGCTGAGCCGCTACCCCGCCGCCCCGTCCGGCGGCGGACGCGTCGGGGAGCTGATGCGCAGTCTGGACGAGGCGCTGCGCGGCCGTTCCTGACCATCTAGCCGAGCGGCTACGCTCGGTGCGTGCGTCCCGCCCTCCCCGACGCCGACGGCCGGTTGACGCCCGTCGCGCACAGTGCCGCGCAGCTGCGCATCGTCAAGGCCGCCCACGAGTTGTTCGGCCAGCATGGTGTGAGTGGCACGTCGCTGCAGATGATCGCCGATGCCATCGGCGTCACGAAAGCCGCTGTCTACCACCAATTCAAGAGCAAGGACGAGGTCGTCCTCGCCGTCACCGCCACCGAGCTCGTCGAACTGCAGGATGCGCTGGACGTCGCGGAAGCGCAGAGTGGTCCGTCGGCGCGCGAGGCGTTGTTGGAGCGGGTGGTGGACATCGCCGTCGAACGACGCCACCTGGCCAGCCTGCTGCAGTTCGATCCGGTGGTCGTGCGCGTGCTGGCCGATCACGAACCGTTTCGACGGTTCATCGAGCGGTTGTACCGCGTGCTGCTTGGCGAGGGCGCCGGCGTCGAGGCCCGGGTGAACGCGGCGATCCTGTCGGGCGCGTTGAGCGCGGCCGTCGTGCATCCCCTCGTCGAGGACGTCGACGACGAGACGCTGAAGGCCCGGGTGCTGGCCGTGACGCGGCGCATCCTCGACCTGCCTGCCTAGCGCTAGGCAGTAATCCGGTCGGCGAGGATCGCGACGCCGTCTCCGGTCAGTTCGTCGAGCACGGCCGCTCGTCCCACGATGGCCATCGCCACCGCCTCACCGCAGCCGCGGACCTCGGGGCCCGCACCGGTCGTCCAGTCCAGGTCCGTCGCAGTGAGCTTGAGCCCCTTGGTGATCCGCCGCGGATGGGCGAAACGGTTCGGCTGCCGCAGCGCGTGAAGCAGGCGTGCCGGTTCGATGGTCCGTGGCCTCCCCAGCGGGCGACGGATGTCCTGATGATGGACGACGAGGTCGGCAAGGATGCCAGCCGACATCGTCCGGCTGATCCAGCCACCGCCGAGCGTGGACTCGAGACCGGCGAGCAGATCCGACGTCGGAAGGTACCTCGCCTCGTCGACGTAGTACTGGTTGATGCGATCAGGGTGCCGGTATTTCGCGGCCACCCACAGATACCGTGGGATCGAAACGTTGTCCCAGAGCAAGTGCGCCACCACATCTCGAACCCGCCAGCCTTCGCAGAGCGACGGCACCAGCCACTCGTCCGCGGAGAGCGTGCGCAGGAACTCGAGTAGCTCCGTACGTTCGGCGGCAATCATGTCCCGCAGGTCCACGACACTCCCCCAACACCGAACTGACGTACGGGCGTTCAGGTTACCCGCGAGCGCGATCGGGTCAGCGGGTGCCGCGCTCGGCGAGGTCGGCGACGGTGTCGATGTTGGTCTCGTCGACGAACGAGGGACCAGTCAACGTGGGCACACCACCGCCAATCACGTTGCCGTTGGTCAAGTACAGCCACAGCGAGTCGACTGCCAGGTAGCCCTGCAGGAACGGTTGTTGGTCGATGGCCCAGTCGATCATCCCGTTCTTGATGGCGTCGACGACCGCGGAGCTGGTGTCGAACGTGTCGACCCTGGCATAGCTGTTCGCCTCGGCTACCGCCTCGAGCGCGGCCGTTGCCGGCTGCGCGCCCAGCGTGAGGACCCGGTCGATGGCGAAGTCCTGGTGCAATTTCTGGATCACCGCGGCCATGACGGTCGGCTTGTCCACCCCATTCACGTAGAGCTTTTGCGTGTTGCCGCTGAACTTCCTTGCCACGCCTTCGCATCGTGCTTCGAGCCCGACGTGGCCGGGTTCGTGAATGATGCACAGCACGTTGTGCGCTCCTTCGTCGGTAAAACGTTCACCGACCGCTTCGCCGGCGATCAGCTCGTCTTGCCCGAAGAACGCCAGCACTCCCATGGCCTTCCAGTCCGTGATCCCGGCGTTCAACGCAACGACGGGAATCTTGGCGGTCTTGGCCGCTTGAATCGCCGGTGCCATGGCAACCGGATCGGCGAGGGTGACGGCGATTGCGTCGACCTTGTCGTCGACCGCCGTGCGAACGAGGTTGGCCTGCCCCGCTGGGTCGGGGTCGTGCGAGTACCGCAGGTCGACGTCGTCCTTGGCGGCTGCGGCTTCTGCGCCCCTGCGGACCAGATCCCAGAAGTTGTCGCCGGGCGCCTGATGCGTCACGAATGCGACGGCGACGCGGGGAACGTCCGCAGTGGGACTGGTCGAGGCGGTGTCGCTGCCACTGCCACACCCCGCCAGGGCCGCGACGAGCACTGCGGTGCAGGTGATCGCTCCGAACTTCATGGCCACCTCCTACCCCGCTACCAAGACAATCGTCGCAGGTAAACGCCGTGAAGTGTCGGGATGTCACAAATCGGCCCGCTGCATGCGTCTGGTGTGTGTCCACTTCGAACGAACGCGAAAGGCAGCACGATGAAGGAGATCTTGATTCTCGGCGGCGGATACTCCGGTATGGCGGCGACCACGAGCCTGGTGGGCCGCCTCAAGGGCCGCGACGACGTTCACGTCACGCTGGTCAATCCGTCTACTCGGTTCGCCGAGCGGCTGCGACTGCATCAGACCGCGTCCGGTCAGACGCTGCCGGACCTGCAAATTCCCGATCGGCTCGCCGGCACCGGCGTGGACTTCGTCCAGGGCTGGGTGACGGGAATCGACGCTTCGGCCCAGACCGTGCGCATCGATGACGCCCACACGCTGCGCTACGACACCCTGATCTATGCGCTCGGCAGCGTCGCCGATGCCGACGTCGTGCCGGGCGTCGATGAGTTCGCCTACACCCTGAACACCGCGCAGGACGCGACGCTGCTGGCCGATCACCTGAATCGGATGTCCGACGGCACCGTCGTCGTGGCGGGCGGCGGACTGACCGGCATCGAGTCGGCGGCCGAGATCGCCGAGCAGCATCCCGACCTGGACGTGGTCCTGCTCAGCCGCCAGGTCCCCGGCTCGATGATGGGCGAACGGGCGCGGGCCCGGCTGCACGCGGGATTGGATCGCCTTGGCGTGCAGGTGCGCGCCGGCGTCGACATCGTCAAGGTCATGGGCGACGGGGTGGCCCTCGCCGACGGCCAGGTGGTTGCGGCACAGGCGGTGCTCTGGACGACGGGGGTGCGGGTGTCGCCACTGGCGGCCACGGCCGGCTTGCAGGTCGACGATCGCGGCCGCATCGTCACCGACGAGTCACTGCGGTCGGTGTCTCACTTGAACGTCTACGCGGTGGGTGACGCGGCGGCGATCCGGCAGGGCTACGGCGTGATACACGGCACCTGCCAGAGCGGCATCCCGACCGCGCTGCACGCGGCGGCGTCCATCGTGCGGGTGCTGAACGGCAAGCAGCCCAAGGCGTTCCGCTTCGGCTACATCCACCAGCCGGTGAGCCTGGGACGCAACGACGCCGTCATCCAGTTCACCCACGCCGACGACAGTGCCGGACGGCTGTACTTGGCCGGACGGTTGGCCGTCGCGTACAAAGAGACGGTGAGCGCCAGCCCGTGGACGACCTACCGTCTGCTCAAGGCCATACCCGCGCTGGGAGCGGCGATGTGGCGGCGCGGCGGCCGGTCGACGCGATGAGCGCCGATCAGCAGACGTTCGCCGACTACCGGAAGCTGTTGTTCTCGATCGCCTATCGGATCCTCGGCTCGGCCGCAGACGCCGAAGACGTGGTCCAGGACGCGTGGTTCAAGTGGTCGGCGGACGACCGCTCACAGGTCGCCGACCCGAAGGCGTACCTCGCCAGGGTCGTGTCGAACCTGTCGATGGATCGGCTGCGATCGACTCGGCGTCAGCGGGAAACCTATGTGGGCCCGTGGCTTCCGGAGCCGATTCTCACCGAGCCCGATTCCGCCGACCACGTGGAAACCGCCGAGTCGGTATCGATCGCCATGCTCGTCGTTCTGGAGACCCTCAGTCCACTCGAGCGGGCCGTGTTCGTGCTCAAGGAGGTGTTCGACTTCAGCTACGCCGAAATCGGTGAAGCCGTCGAGCGTTCCGAGTCCGCGGTCCGCCAGGCCGGGCATCGCGCCCGTGAACACGTTCGGGCGAGGCGACCGCGATTCGAAGCCGACCGCGCCAAGAAGCAGGAGGCCACCGAGCGATTCTTCGCCGCCGTCGCCGGCGGTGACATCAACGAGCTCATGGACATGCTCGCACCGGAGGTCACGCTATGGACCGACGGCGGCGGCAAGGTTCGCCAGGCGATGCGTCCGATCATCGGCGTGGCGAACGTGGCCAAGTGGATCGCCGGCACGATCAAACGCCCCTACGAGGGCGTCGAAATCGGCGACATGACAGCGGAAGTGGTCGACATCAACGGCGGCCCGGGCATCGTGTTGCGCGGCGCCGGCCGCATCATCGCCACCCTGACCGTCGACCTCGATGCCGACGGGCGGATCAGCACCGTGCACAACGTGGCGAATCCGGACAAGCTGCACGCCGTCGCCGACGGCGTGAAACGCATGTAGCTCTCGTTTGGTTACAGCCCACGATCACTGGCCGTACGAGTACCGCAGGTTGGCGTTGATGAGCTCGCCGATGCGCTTGCGCATGTGCCCGATGAGACTCGCGTCGGGAAGCGGCTCGTCGACGTAGAGCGTCCACCGCAGATCGGTGCCACCGTCCCCCGCGACGAGATCGAACTGCAGGCGCGCATCGGGCCGCTTCACCCACAGCGACGACCAGACCACGCGGTCGGGTCGGACGGATTCGATGATGGTTGGCTCGATTTCGTCGTCGAGAAGACGAAGCCAAGGGCGCACGGGTTGACGATGCGGATCGCAGAGGTCGTCGAAGACGGCCCACGGCGGCGCGGGCTGATTGCGCATGCGCGAGCCGATCTGCTCCATGCGCGTCAGTACGCCCGCGCGACGTAGGCGAGCGCACCACCGTCGTCCTCGGTCTCGGGCAGCGATCCGTCGGGCATCTGCAGGCATCGCACGGTGAGGCCGCTCGTCGCGAGGTCTTGCTCTCCAGAAGCGCCGACCAGCTCCCACGGCACGCGGGCGACGCCCGTCTGCGCCACCTCGCGCGCCTGATCCAGCGTCGTGCAGTCGGTGATCATCGCGTCACGGCGTGCCGTCGCCGCGTCGAGCAAGTCGGACTGGATTCGACCGACCAGCCGTTGCACCTCGTCGACGACGTCGTCCAGACGGGTCGTGGACTTCTCGCGAGTGTCCCTGCGGTACAGCAGGGCCGCGTTCTCGGCGAGGTCGCGTGGGCCGAGCTCCACCCGGATAGGCACGCCCTGCAGATCCCAGTCGGTGGCCCGCCGGCCGAAGCCCTGAGCGAGGTTGTCTTCCAACCGAACCCGCGCACCACGCACCTTCAGTTCGTCGACCAACGTCGATGCGGCGCGGGTGACCGATCCGTCGGTGTCCTTCACCACCACGACGGCGACCTGGATCGGTGCGAGCGCGGGCGGGAGTACGAGCCCGAAGTCGTCGCCGTGGCACATGATCAGTCCGCCGAGCATGCGCGTCGACGCGCCCCAGGACGTGGTCCAACACAACTCGGCGGAACCCTCCGCGCTGGAGTAGCTGATGTCGAAGGCGCGGCTGAACCTCTGGCCGAGTTCGTGCGACGTGCCCATCTGCAGCGCCTTGCCGTCGCGCATGATGCCTTCGCACGTCATGGTGTTCTCGGCGCCGGCGAATCGCTCCCGCGTGGTCTTGCGGCCGACGATCACCGGCATGGCGAGCACGTTTCGCATGAAGTCCTGGTAGACGTCGTGCAGGATGCCGCGGGCATACTCCCGCGCGTCGGCTTCCGTTGCGTGCGCGGTGTGGCCCTCCTGCCAGAGAAACTCGGTGGTGCGCAGGAAGATTCGCGGCCGCATTTCCCAGCGGACCACGTTGGACCATTGATTGAGGAGCAGCGGAAGGTCGCGGTAGCTGTCGACCCACTTCGCCATGTACTCGCCGATGACCGCCTCGCTGGTGGGCCGGATGGCCAGCGACTCGGCTAGTTCCTTGCCGCCGCCATGCGTGACGACGGCGAGTTCGGGGCTGAAGCCCTCGACGTGCTCGGCCTCCCGCTCGAAGAAGCTCATCGGGATCAGCAGCGGGAAGTAGGCGTTCTGGGCGCCGGCGTGCTTGATCCGCGCGTCGACCTCCGCCTGCATCCGCTCCCAGACCGCATAGCCATTGGGGCGGATCACCATGGTTCCGCGCGCCGGACCGTTCTCGGCCAGCTTCGCCTTGGTCAGCACGTCTTGGTACCACCGCGGAAAGTCGTCACCTTGCGGCGTCAGCACCGACATCTCGTTGTCCTCCCGTCCAGAAGGAACAATCGTACGGAGGCCTTCTGTGACCTAGGCGGGTTTAAAACGCCGCGCCGGCCCGCCACGATCGGGCAGGCGTCGCGTTGACGACGTCGCCGGTGAACCGTTCGAGGACCACGGCCTGAGTGGCAGCGAGATGTCGACGCGCGATGCGTTGCGCTTCGTCTGCGCGGCCCGCCGCGATTTCGTCGACCAGCCTGCGGTGTGTCCGGACTGCACCACGCGCTTCGGCAGCCGACGGGTACTCCCCTCGCTTGGCGAGTGCCGCCGCCCACTGCTGCTCCTGCGCCGACCACAGCGCAACGAGGCTGCGCACCACGTACCTGACCGTGTCGTTGGGCGTGAAGGCGACGACGAGGTCGTGGAATTCGCGCGCGATGCGGGTGAAGGCGACACCGTCGGACACGGCGTCGGCGGAGGCATCGACGTTGGCGGTCAGGGCGGGCACCACGGCCGTCATCCGGTCGGGACGGCGCGCGACCTCGGCGGCGCAGTGCGGTTCGAGTTGCAGCAGGCCTTGCGCGAGGTCGCCGAGCGTGACGCCCGCGCCCTGCAGCACCAGGCCCAGGTGGTAGGCGGCCGAGGACTGATCCGGCCGGTGCACCTCCGCGCCGCCGACGCTGCCGCGCCGCACGGTGACCAGGCCTTCCGTCTCCAGGATGCGCAGTGCTTCGCGCACCGACGGATAGCTGACGCCGAACTCGTGGACTAACTGATCCTGTGTCGGCAACCGATCCATCGCGGGGCCGACCAGGATGCGCTGACGCAGTTCGGCCGCGACGGTTTCGGCGATGCGCTGCTGCGGAGTCCGCCCGCGAGGCACCGAAGTCACCGGGCAATACTAGCAATCCTTATAAGTATTGTCATACGATCACGGAGTGGACTTCGAGATGAGTCGCGAAGCCACGGCGCTACGCCACGAACTTCGCGACCTGGTGAAAACGCACGTGCCCGACGACTTCCTGGGCGCGTTCACCCATGACCCCGCCGACCTCGAGACCGCACAGGCGTTTTGCCGGCTGCTCGCCGACCGCGGCCTGCTGTGCATGTCCTGGCCGCCAGAGTTCGGCGGACAGGGATCGTCGATGTGGGAACAGACCGTGGTGCGCGAGGAGATGTGGGCCCATCACGAGCCCCGCGGCGCGCAGTACATGAGCGTCAACTGGGTCGGACCGACGCTGATGCGGTACGGCACCGCCGAGCAACAGCGCAAGCACCTGCCGCCGATCGCGCGGGGCGAGGTGATCTGGTGTCAGGGGTTCAGCGAGCCCGAAGCCGGTTCCGACCTCGCGTCACTGCGGACGACGGCCACGCGCGAAGGCGAGGGCTGGCGCATCAACGGCCAGAAGATCTGGACGTCGTACGCCACCATGGCGCAGTGGTGCTTCCTGCTGACCCGCACGACGCGCGGTGACAAGAAGCAACGGGGCCTGACGATCTTCCTGGTACCGATGTCGGATCCCGCGATCACCGTCCGTCCGATCGGCACCATGCTGGGGCCGCATCACCTCAACGAGGTGTTCTTCGACGACCTGCGCGTGACGGAGGCCGACGTGCTCGGCACGGTCGACGACGGCTGGTCGATCGTCGGCGACGTGCTGGCGTTCGAGCGGGTCGGCATCGCCCGCTATGCACGCTGCGAGCGGCTGCTTCAGTTGGCGCCCGCGGCACTCGGCGACCGGTGGGACGAGCTGCCCGCCGAACTGCGCGGCCGCTGGGCCCGAATGTTGACGCACTGCCGGCGCGCCCGGCTGCTCGCCTACCGGTTGGTGGCATTGCAGGGCAGCGGCAAGGTCACGCCGACCGACTCGGCGGCCTACCGGATCGCAGTCACGAAGCTCGACCAGGACAGCGCAGAGGTGTTGATGGAGATAGTTGCCGCGGCGGATGATGACGCGGCGCAAGTGTTCCGCGCCGAGGTCGAGGACCACTGGCGCTACTCGCAGGCGTCGACCGTCTCGTCGGGAAGCATCGAGATGCAACGCATCCTGCTGTCGCGGTCGCTGTTGGCGGCGCGATGATCATCGACCTCAGCGACGAAGCGGCCGAGTTCGGCCGCCAAGCACTTCGGGCCTTCGACGCGGCAGGCGGCGACCTTCTGGTGCAGCGTGCCGAAGCCGACCCGTCGACCCGCGATGCGTTGGTCGGCCCGGTCCTCGCCGAACTCGGCGCCTGGGACCTCGAGCCCCGCGACGACGCCGACTCGCTGGAAGCCGCGGCAGCGCTGTGCCGAAGCGCGGGCTACTGGGCACTGCCCTACCCGGTGGCGGAGCGGCTGGCCCGGCCACGCGATCTCGACGTCGACGGCTTGGTCGTGGTCGCCGAGCGCCGGCCCACCGCGCCCATCTCGGGCCTAGGGGGTCGTTGGGCTGCCGTGACATTGGATGGTCATCGCCATCGGATCACCGGCACGTCGGCGGCTGGCCCCGCCTTCGTCGCGGGTGTGGAACTGGCGCCGCTGGACGTCGATGGCGCGAAGGACATCGCGCTGGCCCTGGTGCTGCCGTGTTGGACGCTGCTCGGAATGCTCGATCGCGCACTGGAACTCACCATCGCACACGTGCGGCTGCGGCAGCAGTTCGGGCAGCCGCTGTCGGCGTTTCAGGGCGTGCAGTTCCAACTGACCGACGGCGAGGTGGAACGGGCCGGGCTGGAGATGCTCGCCAAGTACACGCTGTGGAGCGTCGGAGCGGGCCGTCCCGAAGCAGTGGACGACGCGCTGGCGCTGCGGATGGCCGCGCTCGAGGCCGCCGACGTCGTCTTCCGCGTCACCCACCAGCTGCACGGCGCCGTCGGGTTCTGCGACGAGACCACGCTGTCCTGGCTGTCGCGCTACAGCCAACCCTTGCGACGGCTGCCGCTCGGCTTGTCGGCCACCCGCGACCTGCTCACCTCCCGGATCGACCGACGCGGCCTGGTCGGGCTGTACAGCCCCGACCCGGAAGTCGCGCAATGACGTCCGATCTCGATGCGTTCCGAGCGCACGTGCGCCAGTGGTGCGCCGAGCACGTGCCCGCCGACTGGCGGGCGACGCAAACCAACGTCGGCGACGACGAGTTCGTCGCCTTCCAGAAGGCATGGTTCGCGGAGTTGCATTCGGCGGGTTTCGCCGTTCCGCACTGGCCCGAGCAGTGGGGCGGCGGCATGGCGGTCGGCGAACAGATCGTGCTGTATCAAGAGTTAGCCGCGCACGACGCGCCGCGACTGGTGTTGGCGTTCGTAGGAATTCACCACGCCGCGTCGACGCTTCTGGTCGCGGGCACGGAAGCGCAGCGACAACGGCATCTGCCCGCCATCCTCGACGGGGAGATCTGGGTGCAGGGCTTCTCCGAGCCCGAGGCCGGCTCCGATCTGGCGAGCCTGCGCACGTCGGCCCGCCGCGACGGCGAGAATTTCATCGTCAACGGCCAGAAGCTGTGGGCCAGCGGCGGCAAGCACGCCGACTGGTGCCTACTGCTGGCGCGCACCGACCCGGATGCCCCGAAACGCCACGGCATTTCGTACTTCCTGATGGACATGGCGTCGCCCCGCATCGACGTCCGCCCGATCCGCAACGCCGTCGGCGACTCCCACTTCTGCGAGGTCTTCCTCAACGACGTCGTGATACCGGCGGGGAACCTCGTCGGCGCCGAGAACGCGGGTTGGCAAGTGGC
The DNA here is from genome assembly GCF_000620625.1 of Mycobacterium sp. URHB0044. Classification (GTDB taxonomy): domain Bacteria; phylum Actinomycetota; class Actinomycetes; order Mycobacteriales; family Mycobacteriaceae; genus Mycobacterium. The sequence goes on from NZ_JIAW01000007.1 coordinate 347,498, forward strand.
ACAGGCAACCCTGGGCGCCGAGCGCGGCATGACGATGCTGGAACTGGCCGAGCGGCTCGGCAACGCGGGGTTCCGGTGGCTCGTGGAGGAGTGCGCGCGGATGCGGCCGGACGGCTCGCGTCCGCTCGACGATTCGTCGGTGCGGGACTCGTTGGCGCGGTTCGAGACCGAGATCAGCGGGCTGCGCGGGTTGTGCCGTGACGTCGTCGATGGCCACGACACCGGCTCCAGCGGGCCTGCCGACGCGTCGATCGTGAAGTTGTTCTACAGCGAACTGCTGCAGCGGATGACTGACTTCGGTACCGAGATCAGCGGCCTGGAGGCACACACCGTGTTGGCCAAGCCGATGTCGAGTGGCTGGGAGTCAGGGGCGTGGATGCTCGACTTCATCGGGTCGTGGGAGTGGACGATTCCCGGTGGGGCGAGCGAGATTCAGCGCACGATCATCGGTGAGCGCGGCCTCGGCTTGCCGCGAGAGCCGGTGACCTCGTGACGTCCGACTTCGCCGAGATCCATGACGAGCTGCGCGCGGTGGCACGTGAGCTACTTGGCAAGGCGGGCGCCGACGTCGACGGGCGTCAGATCGCCGACGCCGGGTGGCTCGGGTTGGAAATTCCCGAGTCGCTGGGCGGCGCGGGCGCCTCGTTCGTCGAGACGGCGCTCATCCTGGAGGAGCTCGGCCGCGCCGCGGCGACCAGCCGCTACCTGGGCACGGTCCTCGCGGTAGGTGCCTTGAGGGCGGTGGCGCCCAATGAGTCTCGCGATGCCTTGCTGTCGGATGTCGGCGCGGGTACCACGACGGCCGCCCTGGTGACCGGCCCGTTCCAGCTCGACCACACCGCGGGCGGTATCCGACTGACGGGCCGCGCGGAGTTCGTGCCTGACGCCGTCGACGCCGACCGCCTGCTCGTGGTGGCCGACGACGGTGGCGTCGCGGTGCTCGTCGACGCCGCCGGGCTCACCGTCACCGCGCAGCCCGTACTCGACCAGACCCGCCGGTTGGCCGTCGTCCACGCCGATGGCGACGCCGTCGATGAAACCGCGCTGTGGCCTGTCGACGACGCCGCCGCTGCCCAACTGCATGACCGCGCCGCCGTCGCGATTGCCTGCGACAGCCTCGGAGTGAGCGAGGCGATGCTCGCCGCGACCGTCGACTATGCCGCGGTGCGACACCAGTTCGGGCGACCGATCGGTTCGTTCCAGGCGGTGAAGCATGCGTGCGCCGACATGCTGGTTCGGATTTCGGTGGCGCGGCAACTGGTCGGTGCCGCGGTGGCGGAGTTGGCCGACGGCGCCGACGCATCGGTGGCGGCGTCGATGGCCAAGTCGTATGCGTGCAGCGCCGCGGTGGACGTCGTCGGCAAGGCCATGCAGTTGCATGGCGGCATCGGCTACACCTGGGAGAGCGGCGTGCACGTGTACCTCAAGCGCGCCGCGCTGAACCGGTCGCTATTCGGCTCCCCCGCGTGGCATCGGCGTCGCCTCGCGGCGCGCTACGGGTAGCTGGCCGCGAGACTGCGCTCACGCAAGTCCTCTCTCGCTCAGACTCAAGTGGTCGCTGCAACACCTAACGAGTTCGAAGGTGTTGTTCGATGGCGTTTCGCAAGCAGGGCTGCAAACAGGTACCGGAGTCTGCCCATGGTGTTTTCCTGGACGCGTTGAAGTCGGGGTTGTCGCGGTCGGCGGCTGCCACAGTGGCCGGGGTCTGTCACTCCACGGGTAACAAGTGGGCGAACGCGGCCGGGGTGGCGGCGAACTTCAAGCATCGGGGTGTTCGGTATCCGGCAGCGGTTCGTGACGCGTTCTGGGAGGCAATGCATTCTGGCGCGTCGCCGTTGCAGGCGGCGGCGCTGGCCGGCGTGTCGGAGGTCACGGGCCAGTATTGGGTGAACAAGGCTGGGTATGTGCCCAGAACCCCTGCACCTGCCGATATCGAGCCCGATCCGTCACCGCCAAGGGGGCCGATGTCGTTCATCGAGCGCTGCCGGTTGGAGCAGCTGCTGGAGACGGGGCACCGGCCGGCGCACGCCGCCGGGTTGTTGGGGCGCCACAGGGACACGATTCGCCGCGAGATGGGCCGTGGGCGGACCGTGTCGGGATACCGGGCACGGGTGAGTCAAGACGCCGCCGAGGCCAACCTCACGCGACCCAAACCGCGCAAACTCGACACGACTGCGGCGCTGTTGGCCGAGGTGGTGGCACGCTTGAAGCAGCGGCATAGTCCCCAGCAGATCGCCGGCCGGCTGCGCGAGGAGTTCCCCGAGGATCCGGAGATGTGGGTGTCACACGAGACGATCTATCAGACCATGTACGTCCAGCCGCGCGGGGAGTTGGCTCGGCTGGTCAAGACCGCGCTACGCACCGGCCGCACTCAACGAAAGGCGCAGGGACGCAAGGAAACTGGCCAAGGTCACCTCAAAGACATGATCAACATCAGTGAACGGCCCAAGGAGGCCGATGACCGCGCGATCCCCGGACACTGGGAAGGCGACCTGATCATCGGCAAGAACCAGGCATCTCAGATCGGAACCCTAGTCGAGCGGGCCACCGGATTCCTGATGCTGCTGCACCTACCCGAGGACCGCACCGCAGCCACCACGGCCGACGCCATGTCGGCCAAAATCCCCGAAATCCCCGAAATCCTGCGCCGCTCACTGACCTGGGATCAAGGCGGCGAGATGGCAGCACACGCCAAGATCACCAAGGCCACCGGCCTGCCGATCTACTTCTGCGACCCCCACAGCCCCTGGCAGCGCGGCAGCAACGAGAACACCAACGGACTGCTGCGCCAGTACTTCCCCAAAGGCACCGACCTATCCTTCTACGGCCCCGGCTGGCTCGACCAGGTCGCCGCCGAACTCAACGCCCGACCCCGCAAACGCCACAACTGGCGCACCCCCGCCGAAGAACTCGACCGACTACTCTCAGATCCGTCCACATTCGTTGCAGCCACCACTTGAATCCAAGTCGCA
>NZ_JIAW01000008.1 GCF_000620625.1 Mycobacterium sp. URHB0044
CCACCCTCGATCTCGACACCCCAGCCCAACGCCTAGCCACCCTCCTCAACCAAGCCGCCTAGCCGCGTTGCGATAGCCACTTGACTTTGAGGCGAAAATTGCGATCTGACAGCAGTTTCGGCGAGAAAAAGTCAGCCCTCGGCGGCCAATTGACCGCAGGCGGCGGCGATTTCGCGGCCGCGGGTGTCGCGCACAGTGCATGACACGCCGCGCTCGCGGACCTTCTTGACGAACTCGCGCTCGGCAGCCTTGGGGCTGGCGTCCCACTTGCTGCCCGGCGTGGGGTTCAGCGGGATGACGTTGACGTGGACCAACGGCCCGAGTGCGCCGTGCAACCGCTTGCCGAGCAGGTCGCCACGCCACGGCTGGTCGTTCACGTCGCGAATCAGCGCGTACTCGATCGACACGCGCCTGCCGGTGACGTCGGCGTAATACCGTGCGGCGTCGAGAGCTTCGCCCACGTTCCACCGGTTGTTCACCGGCACCAGGGTGTCGCGCAGCTCGTCGTCGGGTGCGTGCAGGGAGAGTGCCAGCGTGACGCCGAGACGCTCGTCGGCCAGCTTCCGGATCGCCGGGGCCAGCCCCACCGTCGACACGGTGACCGACCGCGCCGAGATGCCGAAGCCCTGTGGCGGCGGGGCGATGATGCGGTGCACCGCAGCGAGCACGCGGTTGTAGTTGGCCAGCGGCTCACCCATGCCCATGAAGACGATGTTCGACAATCTTCCGTCGTGCTCATCGCGCGCCGTCGCCGACGCGGCCCGCACCTGCTCGAGAATCTCGGCCGTGGAGAGGTTTCGGGTCAGTCCGCCTTGGCCCGTCGCGCAGAAGGGGCATGCCATGCCACAGCCGGCCTGCGACGAGATGCACACCGTGGTGCGCTGCGGGTAGCGCATCAGCACCGATTCGAACGTCGTCCCATCGCCGGCGCGCCACAACGTCTTTCGCGTATCACCCGCGTCGCACTCGACCTGGCGAAGCGGGCTCAGCAGCGGCGGGAACAGCGCCTCGGCGACCTGATCGCGGACCGCCGCAGGCAGATCGGTCATCTGGTGCGGATCGGCGATCAGCCTGCCGTAGTACTGGTTGGCCAATTGCTTGCCCCGAAAGGCGGGCAACCCCAGTTCCGCGACCGCGGCGGCGCGTCCCGCATCGTCGAGGTCGGCGAGGTGCCGTGGCGGCATTCCGCGGCGTGGTGCGTCGAATACGAGTTCCTGCTTCATTTCTCGTCCTCAGGTCTGTTCGGCCAGCACGTCGCGAACGGCATGGTCGAGGGTTTTCAGCAGGTCGACGTCGACGCCCGCTCGGCCGCGCACGAAGACCGACGCGCGGCTGGTCGGCGGCAGCCCCTCGACCAGACACAGGCCGTCGGGCAGCCGACCGATCATCGGCAACAGAGCGACTCCGAGACCGGAGCGAACGGCGGCGTACAGACCCGACAGGTCGGCCGTCTCGGCCGCGATGCGATACGGCATGCCGATCCGGTCGAGCGCGGCGTACGCGGGTTCGCGCAGGGTGCACGGTTCGGAGAACATCACCACCGACAGCGGTCCTGCCGCGGGCAACACGAAGTTGCGTGCGGAGATCCACTTCAGCGCAACGACACCGGAGGCGTTGACGGGATCGAGCCCGGACCCGTCGACCAGTACGGCGAGGTCGACGGTGCCGTGCTCGATGGCGTCGGCGAGCATCACGTTGCGATCCAGCCGGAAGCGCAGTCGCCAATCCGGCAGTCGCTCCCCCAGGGCGCCGGTCAGGCCGGGCAACATCACGTCCGCACCATGTTCGGTGGCACCGACGACCAGCACCCTCTCCTCGGCGGCCCCGAGGTCGCGCAGAGCGCTGTCATGCGCGGCCAGGATGGTTCTGGCATGGGCCAGGACGCGCTGCCCCAGGTCGGTGAAGGCCACCCCGCGGCCGGACTTCTGCACGACGGGACCGCCCACCACGGTTTCCACCCGGCGGACGTGCTGACTGACCGCCGACTGGGTGAGGTGCAGAACCGTCGCGGCGCGGTGAAATCCGCCACAGTCGGCGACCGCGACGACGCTGCGCAACGGTGCGATGTCCAGGACCTGAGCCACCCGGCAAAGGTACTCCGATCAGCAATGCAGATCAAAGAGTCGCGTTTTGCGTGCTCTTCCACCACTACGGGAAGTGATTGATCACGATTCACGATCACTCGTGATCGCCGATAATCGTTGGACTCGTCCCGCGGGCGTCCGACAGCATGGGGTTCATGACGCCCACCCGGATGCCGCTGAGGACCGCGTCTACCGTGACCTTCTTCTACGCCCTCGGCTATCCGATCGGCAACATGGCCGTGATCGCGATGACGCCGATGGCGGTCCTGGCATTCCGGTTCAGTCTGGCGGCGATCGTTCTGGGCCCTTGGGCGTACTTCGCACGGGTGAGCTGGCCGAGGGGTCGCAAGCTCGGCCATGTCGCCGTCACCGGGCTACTGATGCAGGCGGTTCAGTTCTGCACGCTGTACCTCGCCATCCAGCACGGCGCCCCGGCGGTGCTGTGCGCCGTGGTCGTGGCGATGAACCCGGTGGCCACCGCCCTGCTGACGGCGACGTTCCTGCGCGACCGACTGACTTGGCGTCGGATCCTCGCACTGGTCCTCGGGGTCGCCGCGGTGTTGGCCGCCTGCGCGAGCAGGCTGATCGCCGAGAAGGGCGTCGATCCTGCCGTGCTGCTACTGCTCGTCGCCCTGCTCGGTCTGGCGGCGGGCGGGGTCTATCAGCAGCGGTTCTGCGCCGACGTCGACTTCCGCGCCTCGACGGCCATCCAGAACGTCGTCGCGTTCGCGCCCGCTCTGATCTTCACGTTGACGACGCCGTTCGCCGTCCACGACGGGGTGAAGGCCGCAATCGCCGTGGCCGGTGTCGTGCTGCTGAACGCGACGGTCGGCGTTTCGCTCTACGTGCGCGCGGTCAACCTGCACGGCGCCGCCGCGGTGTCGATGCTCTTCGCCGTGATTCCCGCCGTCGCGGGAGCGCTGTCCTGGCTGATGCTGGGCCAGCGCGTCGACATCGGCATCGGCGTCGGGCTGCTGCTCGGCGCGCTAGCCTGCTGGCTCAACGGGTCCGGCGGTGCCAAGACGAAAGCCACCTTGGTCCAACAGGATTCAGGGCGCGACGACGCCGACGTCCATCAGGCCGCAGTCATCAGGTAGCCGGTCCGTCGAGCAGCATCATCGACCGGGCTCCCACGCCGACATCCGCGGGACCCAGCGTGGAACGTTGCGGCGGTAGTCGACGTATTCGTCGCCGAACCGCTCGGTGAGATGCGGCTCCTCCCACAACTGGATGAAGGTGGCCAGGCCTGCGAAGAAGACCGCGAACCACAGCAGCAGCCAGCCCGATGCGAACAGTGCCGCCTCACCGAGCAGGATGGCCAGCACACCGCTGATCATCGGATTGCGGACGTGCCGGTACGGCCCGTGCACGACGAGGTTGACCGGTTGCCCCATCACTTCTCCCACGCCGAGGGTGCCCTTGCCCACCCGGTCGAAGAGGTAGACCGTCCAGAACAGCATGGCGACACCGCCGGCGATCAGTAGGCCGCCGACGATGCCGAGCGAGATTCCCAGAGCCGAGTCGAAGTCGGGCCGCCGCACGTCGGCGGCGCCCACGATCAGCGTCGGAATGACGATCGTCATCGTCACCGGGGCGACCAGAAACGACAGCAGGTGCCGCCACCACAGCCGCCGTTGGATTGTCTCCGTCATCGTGGATTTCCTTTCTTCAGCAGTCGTTCAAGAACCACGATAAGACGGCCCTTCCGGTATGTCCAACATGCGTTGAAGTATTGTCGGCGGCATGCCCGAAGAGCGACGCAGCGGCCGGTGGCGCACCGGTCAGCAGAGCAAGCAACGCATCATCGACGCGGCACGCGACAGGTTCACCCGCGACGGGTACGAGCGGGCCACCGTCCGGGGCATCGCCGCCGACGCCGGTGTGGACGTCGCGATGGTCTACTACTTCTTCGGCAACAAGGAAGGGCTGTTCAGCGCCTCGGTTCTGACGGGCCCGGAGCATCCGCTGCATCAACTGGCAACGCTCCTCGACGAGGGCAGCGATGACATCGGCCCGCGGCTCGTCCGCCGTTTCCTCGAGCACTGGGACGGAGGAGGGGTCTTCGAGCCGCTGCTGACGGTGTGGCGTTCGGCGGCGATCCAGCCAGCGGCGCGAAAGGTGTTGCACGACGCCCTCGCCGGTCCGATGGCGAAGCGGGTGGCCGCCCAGTTCGGCGTCGCCGATGCGGTGCTGCGCGTGGAGTTGGTGGCCTCCCACCTCACGGGTCTGGCCTTTGCCCGCTACCAGCTCAAGATCGAGCCGATGGCGTCAACGCCCGTCGACGACCTCGTCACGTGGGTCGGGCCGACCGTGCAGCGCTACCTCACCGATGCGAGCGTGCAGATGAGCCGCTGACCGGCTCACGCCAAGAGCGTCAACACGATCCAGGTCGCGACGGCAGACGGCAGCACGGAGTCGAGGCGGTCCATCAGGCCGCCGTGACCGGGCAGCAGCGTGCCCATGTCCTTGATCCCGAGGTCGCGCTTGACCTGTGACTCGATGAGATCCCCGAGCGTGCCGGTGATCACCAGCATCAGACCCAGTGGCACGCCCACCCAGGCCGGCTTGTCCAGCAGGAAGGTCACGGCCAGCACGGCGGCGGCGGTGCCGAAGATGAGCGAGCCGGCGAAGCCCTCCCACGACTTCTTCGGGCTGATCGCCGGGACCATGGGGTGCTTGCCGAACAACACGCCCGCCGCGTAGCCGCCGATGTCGGAGAACACCACGCCCAGCATCAGGCAGAGCACCCGCCAGCCACCGTCGTCGGGATAGACCAACAGGGTGCCGAATGCGCCGAACAGCGGAATCCACGCCGCCAGAAAGACAGTCGCCGTTACGTCACGCAGGTAGTTCTGCGGTGCGTCCTTCAACCCGCCCGACAGCAGCCGCCAGATCATGCACACGACGACGGTGCCGCCAAAGCTGCCCAGCGCTCCGGCGGGCCCGAACGGCCACGTCAGCCAGATCATGGCTTGACCGCCAATGAGCAACGGCACCACGGGAATCGAATATCCGGCGGTGCGTAGCCGGCGTACCACCTCGTGCGTGGCGACGGCCATCGCGGCGGCGACGACCGGAATCCACCAGAGCGGCGCGAAGACCAGAATCGCGATGACGCCGAAGCCAAGGAAGGCACCGACGGCGATGGCCGCGGGCAAGTCGCGACCAGCGCGCGACTTCTTGGGCTCCTCGCGAGAAGCGTCTGGCCCCTCGGACGGGGCGGTATCGGTGTCAGCCACGGAAATCGATTGTCGAGGTTCTAGACCTCGAGCAGCTCGCCTTCTTTGTGCTTCACCAGGTCGTCGATCTGGGCGGTGTAGGTCGACGTGTACTTGTCGAGTTCCTTCTCGGCGCGGCCCACCTCGTCCTCGCCCGCCTCACCGTCCTTCTTGATGCGGTTGAGCTCCTCCATCGCCTTGCGACGAATGTTGCGCACCGTCACCTTCGCGTCCTCGCCCTTGGACTTGGCCTGCTTGACGAGTTCGCGCCGGCGTTCCTCGGTGAGCTGCGGGATGGAGATTCTGATGACGTTGCCGTCGTTGCTCGGGTTGACGCCGAGGTCGGAATGCCGGATGGCGTCCTCGATACTGCGCAACTGATTGGCCTCATACGGCTTGATGACGACGAGGCGCGCTTCGGGAACGTTGATGCTCGAGAGCTGCGTGATCGGGGTAGGCGAACCGTAGTAATCGATGGTGAGGCGCGAGAACATCCCAGGGTTGGCCCGACCGGTCCTGATGGACGACAGGTCGTCGCGCGCCACCGAGACGGCCTTCTCCATCTTCTCCTCGGCATCGAAGAGGGTTTCGTCGATCACAGTCTTTTCTCCCTGTCAGGTCGTGACCAGTGTTCCGATCTTCTCACCTGCGACCGCTCGCGCGATATTTCCGTCGGTGAGGAGATTGAACACGAGGATCGGCATGCCGTTGTCCATGCACAGGCTGAATGCGGTGGAATCGGCGACCTGCAGTCCCCGGTCGATCACCTCGCGGTGGGTGATCGCGGTCAACAGCTCGGCATCGGGATTCTTGCGGGGGTCGTCGGTGAACACCCCGTCGACGGCCTTGGCCATCAGGACGACCTCCGCGCCGATCTCCAGCGCCCGTTGCGCGGCGGTGGTGTCGGTGGAGAAGTACGGCAGGCCCATGCCGGCACCGAAGATCACCACGCGACCCTTCTCGAGGTGCCGAACGGCCCGCAGCGGAATGTAGGGCTCGGCGACCTGGCCCATCGTGATCGCGGTCTGCACCCGCGTCACGATGCCTTCCTTCTCCAGGAAGTCCTGAAGCGCCAGGCTGTTCATCACCGTGCCGAGCATGCCCATGTAGTCCGACCGGGTGCGCTCCATGCCGCGCTGCTGCAGCTGTGCGCCGCGGAAGAAGTTGCCGCCGCCGATCACGACGGCCACCTGCGCGCCGCTGCGTACCACCTCGGCGATCTGCCGCGCGACCTGCGCGACGACGTCGGGGTCGAGGCCCACTTGACCACCGCCGAACATCTCGCCGCCCAGCTTGAGCAGCACGCGCGTGTACATCGGCCGGATGGGCCCGGCGACGATTGGCTGCGCCATCAGACTCCTCCTCGCATGCGAATGCCGTCCCGGCGTTCAGCGAGGAGGGCGCCTCCAATCCTGCCTCATCGGGGCCGCGCGGCAACGCAGGGGTGGCGCGGGAGTCGGCTGGCCAGGCGCCTAGCCGAGGTGCGCGGTCAACAGCCAGGCCGGCATCGACATGCGGCCGTTGCCCTCGTCCCGAATCCCCGCGCCGGCAAACCCCTCCAGGCCCGTGGCGTTCTCGGCGACGTTGGCGTGGATGCGAGCGGACCGGATCTCGTCGATCACCCAGTACTTCGACACCACGTCACGCAGTTCCTGCTCGGTGACGGGGTGGGCCGGACCGGCGGGCATGCCGGTCCGGTCGAACACGAGGACGAAGTATGACGCGCCCGGCGCCGCGGCCCGCACGATGGACTGCTGGTAGCCGTCGCGCAGCTCGACCGGCATGGAGTGGAACAGCGTGCTGTCGACGATGGTGCCGAAGCGGCCGTCGTAGCCGGTGAACGCACTGATGTCGGCGACCTCGAAGGTGGCGTTGGTGAGTCCACGCTTGGCGGCTTCGGCCCGCGCGAGCTCGATCGCGGTCGGCGACTGATCCAGGCCGACCGTCGTGAAGCCCAACTCGGCCAGCGCCAGCGCGGTCGCCGCCTCGCCGCAGCCGGCGTCCAGCACGTCGCCGTGGACCTTGCCCGCCTCGATCAACGCGGCGATTTCGGGTTGGGGTGCACCGATGCTCCACGGGGGTTTGGCGCCGAGCCCCATCTCGGCGACCTCGCCGCGGTAGGCGGAATCGAACATCACGTTGGACACGTCGGAAGGATTCGTCATGCCTCCTGTTTATCAACGTGATTGATATGTGTCAAGATGGTTGACATGACCGATCGCCCCCACGGGGATCAGCCGCTGGGCTACCTCTTGAGCCGGGTCGCGTCCGCGCTGCGCGCGGAGGTGACGGCGACGGTGCTCGAACCACTCGGACTGTCGTTTTCGCAATACATCTGCATGCGAATGCTGTCCCACTGGCCCGGCAGGTCGAACGCCGAACTGGCCCGCGACGTCGGCGTGTCGCCGCAGGCGATGAACATGGTCGTGCGCGGCCTTCAGGAGCGCGGCCTGGTGGACCGACCGGCCACGGTGGCATCGGGTCGGTCATTGCCTGCCGAGTTGACCCGCGAGGGCACGGCACTGCTGAGCCGGCTCGACGCCGGTGTCCACGAAGCAGAACTCAAGGTCCTGGCGCCGCTCGGCGAGGCCGACCGGCGCCAGTTCAAACGGATACTCGCCGCGCTGGGGTGACCAGCGCGGCGGGCATCGGATCGGGCGTCGTTACGGCCGCTGTTGCCTCAGTGGTGGTGGCACGCCTTCGGCGGTGACGGCGGGAGGTCGAGTGCCGGGTTCCCATCGAAGAAGCCGATCGGCTTGAGGTGGAATCCCGTGTAGGCACACGGCATCACCGGCCAGTCCTCCGGACGCACCACGTGGTGGGCGCCAAGCGTGTACCAGAGCACCACGTCCGTGTCCTCCAGCGGCGCATCGTCGGCGACGAACTCGGGCAGACCCTGCGCGTCCGGCGACTGGTACATGTAGTCGCCCGCGGCGAACTTCTCGGCCTCGTCGTACTTGGTCACCCAGAGGTTGTGCTGCACGAAGCGAGCCCGGTCATAGATGACGGAACCTTCCTGCACCATCACGGGCACGATGTCCTTCGGCACCAGCTTGTACGCCACGGGACTGCCGAGTTCGTTCTTCTTGGACGGGTTGGCGATCTTCCAGTACCGGCCCGTCTTCCAGTCCCAGTCCCGCGCGCCCTCGGCTTCCGAGGCCACCAGCGTGTCCTGCGTGATCCACGCGTTGTTGTGCGGGTTGAGCGCCGGGTCCGGCTCCGGAACCGAATCCACCTCGTACACACTGTTTCCCGGCCCGTCGACGCTCATGTCGAGTCGGAAGTTGAAGAAGTGCTGATGATTCGGGCCGTAGATGCCGGGCGCCACGAGCTTGCCCCACCGCGGTACCTCGCCGTCCTCGACGGCTCCCGTGGTGAGTACGCCCGACAGCTTCACCTCCACCTCGATGGAGGCGTCGTTGTAGAAGTACCAGAAGAACCCGTACTCGTAGTTGCCGACGGTGCAGATCATCGACACGACCAGCCGCCGCGAGCGTCGGACCTCGACCTCCTCGGTACGGAAGTCAGTGTGCTTCCAGGAGATTCCGTAGTCTTCCTCGTGCATGCAAATGGCATTCGGGATAGTGACGGCGCCACCGTTGGAGTCGTTGACCGTGCCGTCGAAGTAGTGGATTTCGCCGAGACAGTCGCAGCCGAGCGTCAGCGGGTTGGCCGAGAAGCCCATCCCCACCTCACCCATGTCGAACACGTTCTTGTTCCAATGGGTCGGCGAGGTGTCGCCGTAGGGCACCACCATCTCCGACAGCGACCCCCGGTACAGGATGGGCCGGGTCTCGCCGCGGTCGGTGTAGGTCACCTCGTGCAGCGTGATGCCCTCACGCGGGTTGAAGCCGATGCGCATCGACCACTTCTGCCACGTCACGTGCCACCCGTCGACCGTGAAGCTGGGGCCATCCGGCTGTGTGATCTCGATCGGCTTGACGTCGGAACGGAACTCGGTGAAGGCCGGCCGGTTGTTCGCATCGAACATGAACTTCTCGGCGTAGTTGCCCGCCGTCGGCGGCATCGGCACCACACCGTGGTCCTCGATGTCGATGACCTTCATGTTGTCCAGATCGAACGTAACGATGAGCCCCTCGACGGGACGGGCGTAGCCGTGTTCGGAAGGGGCAGCACGCATGAACGTCAGCGGCCGGCAGATCAGGGGCGAGTTGTCGTAGTGATCACCCTGGCCGTAATAGCCTGCCGGCCATGGGTCGATCATGGCCAGGCTGAAGTCGGTGATGCCCCGTTTCAGCATCGCCGCCTGCCAGCGCGGGTCCTCGCGGACCGTCTCCTCCACCCCGGTCATGTGTTCCACCAGATAAGACGGGAACCGGCCCGGTATCGCCTTCCACGACTCGATGACCCTCGCGCCGAGGTCGACGACCGCCTCGTAGATCATCTTGGCCGCGCCGTCGTACATCGTGGCGAACGCGCAGCGCGGCACGTCGACCGCGCCCACGAACGTCAAATCGGCAGTCTTCGCTGGCTCCGCCAGCTGAATCATGACGAACTTCAGTGTCGGCGAGGCATATTCGGATTCGGTGATGACGGCTGCGGCGGCCTGGATCTCGGCACCCGACAACGGGTCGAGCGGATAGTTGGTCTTGTCCTCGGTAGCGTCCGCGCGAAGCGTGGTGCTGTCCAGGGTCATTGGTCAGGCTCCCTCTGGGCTCGTGGTTTCGGGTTTCTTGAGATCGAGGACGGCCAGATGCGCCAACGAATCCTCCTGGGTGAGCTTGGCCGCCGACCGCCGGCCGAAGTAGTACACGATCGCGCCGAGGACGAACATGCCTGCCGCGATCGAGCCCACCCACGTCATCCAGGTGGCGGGCGGTACGTCGATCCACGGCGACGCGAACGAGTAGTAGATGCCCACGCACGTCGCCACGACACCGATCACCGTCACCACCCACACCACCGGCATGCCGCCGGGGATGCGCCAGAAGTCTTCGCCGGCATAGCGATCCGCGTACTTCTTGCGCGCGATGACGAGAGGGATGAAGAAGAAGAACCCGGAGATCAGCCACACCACCGACAGGCCGCCCTGCAGGTAGATGGTGACGTTGGCCATGCTGCTCTGGGAGTACAGCCCGACCAGGATCAGCGACGACAGCACTCCCTGAACCAGGATCGCGGTCACGGGATTGCGGGTGCGGGGGTTGAGGTGGGTGAATATCCGGGGCAAGTGACGCTCCAGGCCCGAGACGAAGATCAGGCGTGAGTACGCCACCTGATAGGTCGTCATGGCAACGAACACGATCACGGCGAGGATGACGGCCGCCACCTCCATGAGACCGGGGAAGCCCGACACCCCGAGGTTGCCGATTACACCTGTGACGGGGTCGATTTCGTCGCCCGGCAGCACCATCATCGTCCCGAGCGTGGTCAGCAGATAGATCACGATCAGTGCCGCCGAGCCGTAGGTGATCATCTTGGTGGCGCTGCGCTTGACCGACAGGAACTCCGCACCCATGTTGAACGGGGTCTCGACGCCGACCAGGTACAGCAGCACGGTGCCGTAGAGGAAGCCGGCGCCGACGAAGTTGGGTACCAGGGCGTCGTGCGCGTTGAACGGCGTTGCCGAACCGTGGCCGCCGACGTAGATGATCGCACTGACGAAGATGGTCAAGGTCAGCGCGATGTACACGAGGAACGTGAAGTTCATGATCTTCTGGTTGGCAGCGAGTTTCGCCAGCGCCAGCCCCACGACCGCCCACAGGATCACCAGCTGCAGGATGATGCTCAGCGTCAGGCCGAGCTCGGCGTGGAACGCCAACAGCAGGAGCTGGAGCACGATTGCGGGCGACGATGCGGTGTTGAGCACAACCGGTACCCACGACAGGTAGCCGCCGAGGAACGCCATCTTGTCGCCCATGGTGCGGAACGCCCAGATGTACACACCACCCTGGCCGGGCCACAGGTTGCCCAGCTCGGCGACCGCGAGACCCGCGGGCACCAGGAACGTGACGATGCCGAGGATCCACATCGGGATCGCGGTCCAGCCACCGCCCGCCATCACCGACGAGCCGGTGATCCAGCAGATGATGAAGACGTAGGTCGCGGTCAGTCCGAAGGTGCCGAGCACCTTTGGCAGAATCTGCTCGGGGACCAGCTCAGTGGTCATCAGTGCGTCGCGGCCAGTCGGTGGCGCCGCCTCGAGTTCTTGTGTCATGCCTTCTCTCCCAATCGGATCGAATCCCTCAGGTCCTAGCTAGTTAACGATTTGTCCGTCTTTCATCCGGACGACACGGCTCGCTTCGTCGGCCACCGTGGGGTCATGGGTGCTGGCGACCACGGTGACGCCCAGCGTCGAACACAGGTCGCGGAGCATGCGCACCACCGTCTCACCGGTCCGGTGGTCGAGGTTTGCGGTCGGCTCGTCGGCGAGCACCAGCGTCGGGTTGCTGATCAACGACCGCGCGATCGCGGTACGCTGCTGCTCGCCGCCGGACATCTTGGTGGGCTGGTGATGGACGCGATGACCGAGGCCCACCAACTCGAGCAGTTCGATCGCCCTCTTGCGCAGCGCCTTCCGGTCATAGGGCTCGAACATCAACGGCAACTCGACGTTCTCCACCGCGGACAGGAACGGGATCAGGTTGTAGCTCTGGAAGATGAACCCGATGGTGTCGTGGCGAAGTGCGGCGAACTGGCTCTCGGTCAGCTTGCCGGTGTCCTTGCCCGCCACCTTCACGATTCCCTTGGTGGGCCGGTCGAGCCCGCCGATGATGTTCAGCAGGGTCGACTTTCCGCTGCCGCTGGGACCCATCAGGCACACGAACTCGCCGGGCATCACCTGAAGCTCAGCGGCCACCAACGCCTTGACGACCTCGTCGCCGAGCTTGTGCAGCTTCCACACGTCGGAGATCTCGATGACCGGGGCCTTGGCGTCACCCGGCTCGGCGGTGGTCGCGACAGTGGTATCGGCGGCGTCCTTGGTGTCTTGTACGGCCGTCATGGCCTAACCTCCACTCGAGAGCGAACGGATGGGTGGCCGCGACGCTGCGTTCCACGTGGGCAGGATGCTGGTGGCCAGCGCCGCCGCGATGCTCACCCCGATGGCGATGGCCGCGCCGGACAGCAGGCCTGGCAGTGACACACCGGTCGGGGCCAAACCGGCTACGTCCAAGGCGATCCCGGCCACTCCCGCGAGTGCGGCGCCCGCAACGGCGCCGAGCACCGCCGCGATCACGGGCTCGACGAGTAGGGCGGCGATCACCGGCCCGCGCGGGATGCCGTTGGCGCCGAGCACGCCGAGTTCGCGGGTGCGGTGCGCCACGGTGCGGGTGGTCGCCACCGCCACTTCGACGACGCCGACCAGCAGGACCGTGACGGCGATGAGGATGACCGCGCGACCGATCTCGTCGGCATGGCCGAGTGATGCGGACTGGGCACGGATTCCGTCGGACATGCCGAACACGATGACGACGAGGAAGGCACCCGTGGCCGTCGTGACGACCGGCAGCACCATCTCCTTGATCCGTCGGCGCGCGGACAGCCAGCCGTACGCAAGACCCTTCAACATGATTCCCCCGCCGCTTCGCTCGCCCAGCGCATCTAGCGGTCCCCCAGTAGGTCGACGGGTCGTTGCTGCAGCAGCCGGTGCACGGGAACCAACGCTCCGACGATCGCCATCGCCGGCAGGAAGGCGGCGACCATTCCCGCGGCCTGAAGCCATGCGACCGGTGTGGCGATGCTCGGAATCACCAGCGCCACAGCGGCTCCGGCGCCGAGGACGCCGACGAGGTAGGCAACCACGAAGATGATCGCGGACTCGACGAGGAAGAAGTACAGCACCTCGTCAGACAGTCCGATGCTCGACATGATGCCGAATTCGCGCTTGCGCTCGGCGACGGCAGCCAGGAACGACGACAGCGCGATGATGAAGCCGAGCGCCAGGCCGATGGTCGAGATCAACCCGAGCGTGGAGCTGGTCACCTTGCCCGAGAACAGCGCGGAGAACTTCTGCTCGAACGACAGCGGTCCGTTGCCGCCGACGGTGTCGTAGATCAGACCGCGACCGCCCGGATCGGGCACCACCGACGGATCCGACGTGTCAGCCAGGCCGACCGCGGCACCGAACGTCGAGCCGAGGTCGCGGCGCTTCTCCTCGCCGGCGGGCGCGAAGACCGTCCACCACCCGTTCTCGCCGACGACGGCTGTCGCCAGTGCGGTGGGCGCGGTGATGCTCTCGCCGCTGCCCGTCACCACCACCGTCAGGCTCTGGCCACCGACCACCACTCGGTCACCGTCGGCCAGGCCCAGCCGGTCCGCCAGTCCGGAGCCCAGATCCGCTTGGCCGCGCGGGATCTCGTCCCGGCCGCGCAGCGAGACGGTCGTTCCGTTGATCTGAGTGGTCCCGGAGAGCGTGCGGGTGGCCCGCCATCCGTCGGGAACCACGACGGCGGGTGCGGGACCGCCTGCGATGAGGGCCTGCGCGCCGGTGTCGAAGTGCACGCCTGCAGCGGGCACCGCCCAGAGTTGGGCACCGCCGAGGACGTCGGTAACCGAATCGGCGCCCGTGATCGCGAAACTGGACGAGATCGTGCGGACGATCGTGACGCAAGCGATCGCCAGGGCGATGCCGAGCACGGACAGCACGAAGCGTTCGGGCCGGCGTCGGATGTTCGCCAGCGCGAACCGGACGAGGCACAGGAACGTGCTGCCCGATGCTGCGGTTGCGATCGCAGGTGATCTGACGGCTGTGGCCGCAGAGGTCTCCACACGAAGGATGGTGGGATCGTAGTGTTTCGCCGAGAGCTACGCGGAGTGTCGCGTAGGTTAACTAGCGCGGTCTCCGATTACGGCGCTGTGTCACGGTGGCAACGGATTTCGTCGTTGCCACGGACGTCTACATCGAATGATGTTGAGGGTCAGTGCGATTGACTGCCGGAATCCGCACCGCCGACGGCACCCGCCGTGCTGGCTCCCACCGCCCGGCTCAAGGGCGGCGGCCGATTCCCGCCATCATCACCGGCGTGAGCACGCGCATGTTGTCGCCGAATCGGGCAGCGGCTGCGGCGGCGTCGTCCGAAGAGATCATGCCGGCGTCGACGATGGCGCCCCGAATGCTCTCGAACGACAGCCTGAAGAAGTCGAAACCTGGGTCGCTGGAGCTGATCATCCGCGCGCGCCCCTCACCGCGGACGTCCGTCAGGCCTGCGTATTCGATGTCGCCCACCACCAGACGGCCGTAGCGCGGCTCAAACCCCGCGTTTTGCATGAAGCCGAGAATCGCCTCGGCCACCCGATCCACCTGGGGATCGGCGCCCTCGAAACCGAAGCTCGTCCAGTCGTAGTCCTCGATGACCATCCAACCCCCGGGGCGCAGCGTCGCGGCCAGACGCTCGAGGATCTGGCGGCGGTCGGTCAGGTGCTCGAGCACCAGACGGGCGTGGACCAGATCGAACTCGGCCCGAGGCAGCTCGTCCGTGCGGATGTCGACGCGACGGACTTCGATGCCTCCGGGTCCGGTGGCGAACTCCTCCACGAACCGCGTGTCGATGTCGATCGCCAACACGCTCCCGCCCCGCCCGGCCATCCACTTCATCATCGACCCGCCACCGGCGCCGACCTCGAGGCATCGCCAGCCGTCCCCAATGCCGAGTTCGTCGAGCAGCGCCCGGCTGCCCGGGTCCCACAGACTCTCCATCGCGGACAACCGCGCCCGCTCCTCGGCGAAGCCTTGGTCGTACACGTAATCGTGTGTCACGACTTCGCACTGCCGTGGATGAGCTGCCACGGTTGGGCCTCTTCGAGTTCGTAGGCCAGCTCCAGCAGTGTGGCATCGCGGCCGAGCGGGGCACTGAACATCATGCCCATCGGCAGCCCGCTCGCAGACCGTGCCAGCGGCAGCGAGATCGCCGGGTCCCCGGTGACGTTCTGCAGCGGCGTGAACGCCACCCAGTCCATGAGGCGCTCGATGATCTGGTCGTAGTCGGCAGTCGGGTCGAGATGACCGATGCGAGGCGGCTCCTCGGCCAGCGTCGGCGTCAAAAGCACGTCATAGTGGCGGATTTGGCGCTGCATCCGCCTGCGCAACGTCGCCAGCCGGGCGATCGCCACCGGCAACCGGTGCAGGTTTCGCGCCGCGAACTTCTCGAGACCCAGCGTCAGGTTGTCGAGTCGGCCACGGTCGAAGGACTCGCCGAACCGCTTCCCGCCCCCGCGTACCAACGCCATGGATAGCAGCGCCCAGTAGAGCAGGAAGTCGTTGATGAAGGAGTGCGGTACCGGCGGCGCATCGCGGTACTCCACGCGGTGGCCCATCCGTTCGAGCAGTGCGGCGGTGCTCAACGTCGCGTCGCGGAGTTCAGGACTGCATTCGCGCTTGACCGACTTGGTGTACACGCCGACGCGCAGGCGGGCGCGACCCGGCCCCCGGACGTCGCCGATGGGCGGGAGTTTCGTGTTGCGCCAAACGTTTTCGGCCTCACGGTAGAAGGCTGCCGTGTCCCGCACCGACCGGGTGAGCACTCCGTTGGCGACGATGCGGATCGGCATCTCGCGCATGTTCTTGTCGAGTGGCAGACGGCCCCTCGACGGCTTTAGCCCCACCAACCCGTTGCAGGAGGCCGGGATCCGGATCGATCCGCCGCCGTCGTTGGCGTGCGCAATGGGGACCACGCCTGCCGCCACGAACGCGCCCGATCCCGATGACGATGCGCCGGCGGTGTGTTCGGGGTTCCATGGGTTGCGAACCGGACCCAGCCGCGGATGTTCCGCGGCGGCGCTGAATCCGAACTCGGACATCTGCGTCTTACCCAGCGGGATCAGGCCGGTGGACAAGTAGGCGCGGGCGAAGTCGCCGTGGTCGGCCTCCGGACGGGGGTGCCATGCGTCGGCGCCCTCCATCGTCGGCATGCCGGCCACGGCCACGTTGTCCTTGACGAAGGTCGGCACGCCGTCGAAGTAGCCGCCGTACGCATGGGGCGCGCCGGCACGCGCGCGGGCCCGGTCGAATGCCTCGTAGGCCAGACCGTTCAGCTGGGGGTTCGCCTTCTCGGTGCGGGCGATCGCCGCCTCGATGACGTCCGTCCGGGAGACGTTGCCGGACCTCAACTTTTCGACTACTCCGACGGCGTCCAGCTCACCCAGTGCGTCATCGTCGAACGCGGAAACCAACGTCATGGTCCGAACTTAGCAACACACGTGTCTAATAACGAGGGGTGGGCCGGCCCCGACAGACAGAAACCCCGCGTCGACCGGGATCACCGGTAGAGACGCGGGGTTTCTTCGAGAGCGGCGTGGTGGCCACTCAAGTTGGTTGGGCGGCTAGGCCTGACCGACCTCGAACCGGACGAACCGCGTGACGGTCACCCCGGCCGCGTCGAGCAGGGCCTTGACGGACTTCTTGTTGTCGGACACCGACGGCTGGTCGAGCAGCACGACGTCCTTGTAGTAGCCGGTGAGACGACCTTCGATGATCTTCTGCAGTGCCTGCTCGGGCTTGCCCTCGTTGCGGGCAGTCTCCTCGGCGATGCGGCGCTCGTGGGCGACGACGTCCTCGGGCACCTCGTCGCGCGTCAGGTACTTGGCCTTCAGCGCGGCGATCTGCAGGGCCACGGCGTGCGCAGCGGCCTTGTCGGTGCCGGTGTACTCGACGAGCACGCCGACCGCGGGCGGCAGGTCGGCAGCACGCTTGTGCAGGTACGTCTCGACGTTGCCGTCGAAGTACGCGACACGACGCAGTTCGAGCTTCTCGCCGATCTTGGCCGACATGTCGGCGATCGCCTGCTCGACGGTCGTGTCACCCGCCTTGGCGGCCTTCAGCGCGTCGACGTCGGTCGCCTTCGCCGCAACGGCGGCGGAGACGACCAGGTCGGCGAGCGTCTGGAATTCGGCGTTCTTGGCGACGAAGTCGGTCTCGGAGTTGAGCTCGACCAGCGCACCGTCCTTGGCGACGACCAGACCTTCGGCAGTCGCACGCTCGGCGCGCTTGCCGACGTCCTTGGCTCCCTTGATCCGGAGCAGTTCGACGGCCTTGTCGAAGTCGCCCTCGGCTTCGACGAGCGCATTCTTCGAGTCAAGCATTCCGGCACCGGTCAGGTCCCGAAGGCGCTTGACGTCGGCAGCGGTGTAGTTCGGCATCTCAGCCTTTCCCTATGGGTTCGTCGGGGGCGTGGGTTCGGTTTGGGTTTCGGCCTCGGCCGTCCCTGGCGCAGCAGCGGCGGCAGGCGCAGTCGCACCGGCCAGCAGTTCCTGCTCCCACTCGGGCAGCGGCTCGGCGGCCTCCGCGTCCGGCTTGTCGCCGTCACGGCCGGCACCCGCGCGGGCCTGCAGGCCCTCGGCGACCGCGGAAGCGATCACCTTGGTGAGCAGCGCGGCGGAGCGGATGGCGTCGTCATTACCCGGGATCGGGTAATCGACGAGGTCGGGATCGCAGTTCGTGTCGAGGATCGCGATGACCGGGATGCCCAGCTTGCGCGCTTCCGAGACCGCGAGGTGCTCCTTGTTGGTGTCGACGACCCAGATCGCCGACGGCACCTTCTGCATGTCGCGAATACCGCCGAGGCTGCGCTCGAGCTTGTTCTTCTCGCGGGTCAGCATCAAGATTTCCTTCTTGGTGCGACCCTCGAAGCCACCGGTCTGCTCCATGGCCTCGAGCTCCTTGAGGCGCTGCAGGCGCTTGTGCACGGTGGAGAAGTTGGTGAGCATGCCACCCAGCCAGCGCTGGTTGACGTACGGCATGCCGACGCGAGTCGACTCGTCGGCGATCGATTCCTGCGCCTGACGCTTGGTGCCGACGAACATCACGCTGCCGCCGTGAGCGACGGTCTCCTTGACGAACTCGTACGCCTTGTCGATGTAGGTCAGCGTCTGCTGCAGGTCGATGATGTAGATGCCGTTGCGGTCGGTGAAGATGAACCGCTTCATCTTGGGGTTCCAGCGACGGGTCTGATGCCCGAAGTGGGTGCCGCTGTCAAGCAGCTGCTTCATGGTTACGACAGCCATGTGGCCCGTGTTTCCTTTGTGTCGGTTGTCGCCCGGCATCGGGTGATGCCTGGCCCTGGCGTCTGCTGCGTGCCGGACCCGTCGTGAGACGGGACCGCCCGGCATGCGGATGCAACCCTGAAAGTTCGGGGCTGCGGCACAGGCGCGCGAAGTCAATCCGCTGACGCGAATTGCGGAACTGAGTTTACACCGTTGACATGCGTGCTTTGACCACGCGCGTATCCACAGTCGGCAAATCATCCACATTCTCGCCTCGCCCCCTTCCCGCGCGCTCGGCAAAGCGCTGAACTGGGCCGATGCGAATCGTCGCCCTCGTGCTGACCGTCGGCCTGGCGTGCGCAGTCCCGGCGGCCGCCGAGGACGTCCGGCTGGAGTGGCCGCTGCGCCCCCGACCAGCCGTTATGCGGCCTTTCGACGCGCCATCGCCGAACTGGAACCGTGGCCACCGCGGCGTCGATCTGGCCGCCGCGCCCGGTCAGACCGTGTACGCCGCCGCTGCGGGGACCGTGGTGTTCGCCGGCACGCTCGTGGACCGGCCCGTGGTGTCGATCGCGCATCCTGGCGGTCTGCGCACCAGTTACGAACCCGTTGCGCCCGCCGTGCGGGCGGGGCAGCTCGTCACCGCAGGATCGGTGCTCGGCGAGCTGGTGGCAGGCCATCCCGGTTGCGGTGCGTGTCTGCACTGGGGAGCGATGTGGGGTGCGGCCTCGCGCGCCGACTACGTCGACCCGCTTGGGTTGGTCGTGACGACGCCGGTCCGGCTCAAGCCGCTACGGGGGTGAGTTGCCTACCTTCGTAGGCATGACTGCCAGTTCCGCCCACCGGTCACGGCCGCTGCGATTCGGGCTCACCACGGCGCTCCCCCGCGCCGCCGACTTCGGCGCCTTCGCGGTCACCGTCGAGGCCGCGGGCTTCGACGTGCTGACGATTCCCGATCACCTCGTTCCGACACTGTCGCCATTCGCGGGTGCGGCGGCCGCCGCCATGGCCACGACGCGCCTGCACACCGGAACGCTGGTCCTCAACAACGACCTGCGACATCCGGTCGAGGTGGCCCGCGAGACCGCGACCATCGCCGCAGTGACGGGCGGGCGGTTCGAGTTGGGTCTCGGCGCCGGGCACATGAAGTCCGAGTACGACGCCGTGGGCGTTCCCTTCGATCCCGGCGGGACGCGAGTGGATCGGCTGACCGAGGCGGTCGGAGTCATCCGGGCACTGCTCGACGGGGAGGCGGTCGACGCCGACGGTGCGCACTATCGGGTCCGCGCCGGTGCCGGCGCGCTGGTGGCGCCGCCGCCGCAGCGGGTGCCATTGCTCTTGGGCGGCAACGGAACCCGTGTGCTGCAGCTGGCCGGGAGGATGGCCGACATCGCGGGCCTGGCCGGCATCACCCACAACCGGGACGCCACCGAGGTCCGGCTGACGCACTTCGACACGGCCGGCCTCGAGGACCGGATCGCCGTGGTGCGCGACGCCGCGGGAGACCGATTCGACGCCATCGAACTCAACGCCCTGATCCAGTTCGTCGTACACACCGACGACCGTGACGCGGCTGCGGCCGAGCTGGCGGCCACGTTCGGCGGAATCTCTGCCGAGTTCGTGCTCGATTCAGCGTTCGTCTTGATCGGCACGTACGAACAGATGGCAGAGGAACTACTGGAGCGCCGCCGGCGGTTCGGGGTGACCTACTGGAGCGTGTTCGACGAATGGGCGGGGCGACCGTCCGCGATGCCCGATATCGCGAAGGTCATTGCGCTGCTTCGCTAGTCATTGCGTGGGGCCGCATCAGGCCCGCGGGTGCGCCTGGTCGTGCACCGCTCGTAGCCGCGCGACGGTGACGTGGGTGTAGAGCTGGGTGGTAGCCAGGGTCGAGTGGCCCAGCAGCTCCTGAACCACCCTCAGATCGGCGCCGCCCTCGAGCAGATGCGTTGCAGCACTGTGCCGCAAGCCGTGCGGACCGATGTCGGGTGCACCGTCGACCGCGGCCATCGTCTGATGCACGACGGTGCGGACCTGCCGTGGATCGATCCGCTTTCCGCGCGCACCCAACAACAGTGCCGGGCCCGACGTCTCGGTGGCCAAGGCGGGCCTGCCGTCGTTCAGCCACGCAGTCAACGCGGCGAGTGCCGGCTCGCCGAACGGCACCGTGCGCTGCTTGTTGCCCTTGCCCAGCACCCTGAGCAGCCGCCGGGAGGTCTCGACGTCGTCCACGTCCAGGCCGCACAACTCGCTCACCCGAATACCGGTGGCGTAGAGCATCTCAACGATCAGCCGATCCCGCAGGGCCAGCGGATCACCTTGCTGCGCACCGAGATCGGCGGCGTGCATGGCGTCGAGGGCCTGGTCCTCGCGCAGGACCGAAGGCAGGGTGCGCTGCGCCTTGGGAACCCCGAGACGGATGGCGGGATCGGCGGCGATCAGCCCCGACCGCAGCGCCCACGCGGTGAAGGTCTTGACCGCCGAGGTCCGCCGGGCCAGCGTGGTGCGCGCCGCGCCCGCGGCGGCCTGCGCGGCCAGCCACGACCGCAGCAGGGGCAGCGTCAGATCCGCCGCCGTGGCATCAGGCGCCCGCTCGCTCAGGAACGCGAACAACGACCGGAGGTCTCCGAGATAGGCGCGGCGGGTGTGGTCGGAGCGGCCGCGTTGCAGCGCGAGGTACTCGTCGAACTCCTCGAGGATCAGCTCGACGCCCGGGTTCCTCCCCCGTTCGCCTGGATCCCCTTCGCTGGCCGCCATTCCCCTACCGTCGCAGAGTTCTGCGATGGGGCGGGTGAGGTGGGGCCGTGTGTCGGGCAGCGAGTCCCTCACCCGAAACTGAGCTAGCTGACGGGTCGCAACGCGTCCGCCGTCAGGTCCTTGAGCGTCGGGTAGCCGTCGATGGCCATGGTGAGGTCGGTTTCGGCGAGCAGCGAGCGCAGCACGTGGACGACGCCCTCGACGCCGGCGAGCGCCATGCCGTACGCGTAGGGCCTCCCGACGCCGACCGCCGTCGCGCCGAGCGCGAGGGCCTTGACGATGTCCGCGCCGCTGCGGATGCCGGAATCGAAGAGCACCGGCACCCCGCCTGCCGCCTCGACGACATCGGGGAGGCACTCGATCGCGGCCAGTCCGCCGTTGGCCTGGCGGCCACCGTGGTTGGAGCAGTAGATCCCGTCGACGCCACCGTCGATCGCGCGGCGGGCATCGTCGGGGTGGCAGATGCCCTTGACCAGCAGCGGCAGCTTGGTCAGCGACCGCAGCCACGGCAGGTCGTCCCAGGACAGTGAGTTGCCGAAGATCTGAATCCAGCGGAGCACCGCAGCCTGTGGGTTCTCCTCCGGCGACTGCGGCAGGCTGGCGCGGAAGACCGGGTCGCTGGTGTAGTTGGCCAGGCAGTGGCCCCGCAGGAACGGGAAGTTGGATGTGGTCAGGTCCCGCGGCCGCCAGCCGGGAACCCAGGTGTCGAGGGTGACGACGATGCCCTTGAATCCCGCCGCCTCGGCGCGCTGCACCAGGCTGGCGGCCACGTCTCGATCGGTCGGGGTGTACATCTGGAAAAACCCTGGCGTGTCACCGAATTCGGCGGCGACCTGCTCCATTGGGTCGGCGGTCATCGTGGACGCGATCATCGGCACACCGGTGCGAGCGGCGGCCCGCGCGGTGGCCAGGTCCCCATGGCCGTCCTGCGCACACAGACCGATGACGCCGACCGGCGCCATGAACACCGGTGAGGGAAGCGTCATCCCGAACAGATCGACCGACAGGTCGCGTTCCGTCGCACCGACGAACATCCTCGGCATCAGGCCCCAGCGTTCGAACGCGCTCACGTTCGCACGCTGGGTGCGCTCGTCACCGGCGCCTCCCGCAACGTAGGACCACAGCGACGACGACATCGCCGCCTGCGCCTTCGCCTCTAGGTCCGCGAACGACATCGGCAGCGACGGCACGGTGCCGGAAAGGCCCTGCAGGTAGATCTCGAGTTGGTAGTCACCGAAAGCCATGGGGTAAGCCTGCCAGCCCGGTCTCACCCAAAGGTGCGGTTCGGTGAGCGTGGTCGACGCCTACGCCGCGATCAGCCCCGTCTCACCCCGCGGCTTGCGCCTCCGCCTTGGCCAGTTCCGCCTTCCACTGCCGGAACGTCTCCTCGGTGCGGCCGCGACGCCAGTAGCCGGAGATCGACGCCCACTTCGCCTCGACGCCGCGCTCCTTGCGGACGTACGACCGCAGGTTGTGCATGACGGCCTGCGCCTCGCCGTGGATGAACACCTGCACCTGGCCGGCCAACCACGGCGTCTCCTTCACCGCCGCGATGAGCGGCGCGTGGTCGCCCGCCTGTTCCTCGGGGACCAGGTCGGCCCGCCCGCCGCGATAGATCCAGCGGACCTCGACGCCGTCGGGTTTCTTCAACGAGATCTCGTCGTCGGGACCGCTGACTTCGATGAAGGCATAGCCGACGGCGTTGGGCGGCAACGCCTCCAGTGCTGCACCAATCGCGGGTAGGCCGGCTTCGTCGCCGGCCAGCAGGTGCCAATCGGCGTCGGGATCCGGCGAGTACGCGCCACTCGGGCCCATCAGGTAGGCAGGCTGGCCGGGCTGAACCGATGCCGCCCACGGTCCGGCGACACCATGCTCGCCGTGCACCACGAAGTCGATGGTGATCTCGCGGCGGTCGGCGTCGACGTGCCGGACGGTATAGGTCCGCACGACCGGCCGGTGCGGCTCGGGTAGTTCGTTGAAGCTGTCCAGCGTGAGCGGCTGGGGCAGCGTGCTGACGTCCACGTCGTCGCGGACGATGACGAGCTTGACGTACGAGTCGGTGAACTCACTCGGCGTGAAGGTGTCGAAGCCGCTGCCGCCAAGCACCAACCGGATCATGTGCGGCGTCAGCTCCTCGGTGCTGACCACCTGAAACGTGTGGACCGGACGTCCTGCCACGCGTACCTCCCAAAGCCGTTAGCGGATGGCACCGACTATACGAGCGGCCGGGGATTGGCAGTCGGCTACGGCGGGAGCGCGCTTCCGGCGGGCTTCGGCCGCGCGAGCTTCCACCGCCCGTCCTTGCGCGTGATCAGCCCGACCAACTCGAGGGTGGCCAACGGCCCGAGTACCTGGACTGCGGGCAGACCGGACGATACCGCCACCTGATCGGCGGTCCGGGCCCCGCGGGCGGGCAGCGCGTCGTACACCCGTCGCTCGATGTCCTCCAGTCCGTCCAGGGGCGAACTGGGCCGCGCCGGCTCCGGAGCGAGTTCACCCATCCGACCCACCACCTCGACGACTTCTGCCGCGCGGGTGACGAGGTGGGCATTCCCGCGCAACAACACGTGACACCCGGCCGACGCGGACGACGTCACCGGCCCCGGAACGGCGCACACGGGCCTGCCGAGCGACTCCGCCCACGCTGCGGTGTTGGCCGCGCCACTGCGCAAGCCTGCCTCGACGACCACGGTCGCACCGGTCAGCGCCGCTACCAGTCGATTGCGCGTAAGGAATCGATAGCGGGCCGGCCGGACACCGGGCGGGTATTCGCTGACGACCAATCCGTCGGCGGCGATGCGACGCAGCAGTGCCGCGTGCCCTGCCGGGTATGGCACGTCGACGCCGCAGGCGAGCACGGCCACGGTGAGTCCGTCGGAGGCCAGGGCGGCTCGGTGTGCCGCACCGTCGATGCCGTAGGCGCCGCCGGAGACCACCGCCACGTCGCGCTCGGCCAGCCCGGCCGCGAGGTCGGCGGCGACGTGCTCTCCGTATGCGGTGGCCGCACGCGTTCCGACGATCGCACATCCGCGTTCCGCGACGTCGGTCAGCTGCACCGGTCCCAGCGCCCACAACACCAGCGGCGGATGACCTTCCGGCCGAGTGCGCACGTTGCGAAACCCGTGAAACGACGCCCACGGCCAGTCAGCATCGCCGGCGGTGATCAGCCGCCCACCCAAGCGGGCCAGGACGTCGAGGTCTCTTGCTGCGCAGTCGATCTCGCGCCTCGCCTCGGTGAGCCGGGCAAGATCGGGTTTGACGTCACCGCGTCTCACGCGGTCGGCGGCCTCGACTGCCCCCTTCTCTGCCACCAGCGCGGCGAGTTCGGCGCATGGCGGTTCGGCGACCCTGGAGAGGTAGGCCCACGCGCGGGCGACGTCGTCGATCATCAGATACCTCCTGCCTGGCGAAAGCTGAGCGCCGTGGTCACGTCGTCACGGTTGGGTGCCTCACGGCCGGCCAGGTCACACAGCGTCCACGCGACGCGCAAACTCCTGTCGACACCACGGACGCTCAGCGAGCCGCGGTCCAGAGCGGTGCGCAACGGTTCCATCACCGCCGTCGACGGGCGAAACCGCCGCCGCAGCAGCGCGCCGCTGACCTCCGCGTTGGTACGGATGCCGTACGCCTTCCAGCGCGTCGCGGCCGCCTCCCGCGCGTTGGCCACCCGCTCGCGAACCGCGGAGGTGGGTTCGGCCTCCTCGGTGGTGAACGCCGCCGACCGGATCGAGTGCATCTCAACGCGCAGATCGACGCGATCGAGAAGCGGACCCGACAGCTTGCCGAGGTAGCGACGCTTGGCCATCGCCGCGCATATGCAGTCCTTGGGATCGGTGGGCGCGCACGGACAGGGGTTGGCGGCCAGCACGAGTTGGAACCTGGCCGGATACCGTGCCACGCCGTCCCGACGCGCCAGCCGTATCTCACCGTCTTCCAACGGTGTTCGCAACGCCTCCATGACACTGACGCCGATCTCGGCGCATTCGTCGAGGAACAACACCCCGCGATGAGCGCGACTGACCGCGCCCGGCCGGGCCATCCCCGAGCCGCCACCAACCATCGCCGCGACGCTCGACGTGTGATGCGGTGCCACGAATGGCGGTTGGGTGATCAGCGGTGAGCTATCCGAGAGCAAGCCCGCGACGGAGTGAATCGCGGTGACCTCCAGCGCCTCGTCGTGCGTCAAGGGCGGCAGGAGACCCGGAAGGCGTTGCGCCAACATGGTCTTGCCCACGCCAGGTGGACCGGTCAGCATCAGGTGGTGTGCACCCGCGGCGGCGACCTCGACGGCGAACCGGGCATGGGCCTGCCCGACCACGTCGGCCAGATCGGCCGTCTGCTCGGACACGGACCGCGGCGCGATGACCCTCTCGGCGAGTGCACCCTTGCCCGCCAACCAGGCCTTCAGCCCACCCAGCGTCCGAACCCCGAGCACTTCGATGCCGTCGACGAGACTGGCCTCGGCCAGGTTGTCGATCGGCACGACCACGGCCGGCCACCCCTCCTTCTTGGCGGCAAGCACGGCGGGCAGCACTCCCTTCACCGGGCGCACGCGGCCGTCGAGAGCGAGTTCGCCCAGCAGCACGGTCTTCTCGAGCCGAGGCCACGTCTTCTTGAGAGCCGCCGACAACACGGAGACCGCCAAGGCGAGGTCGTAGACGGAGCCCATCTTCGGCAGCGTCGCCGGCGACAAGGCGAGCGTCAGCCGCGCCTGCGGCCAGTCGTTGCCGCAGTTGGTGATCGCGGCGCGCACCCGGTCGCGCGACTCCTGCAACGCGGCGTCGGGGAGGCCGACCAGATGGACGCCAGGCAAGCCCGACGTGATGTCGGCTTCGATTTCCACGATCTCGCCGTTCAATCCGCGCACCGCGACGGAGAACGCTCGGCCCAATGCCATCAGCCCACTCCCCGAAGGTGGGTGATCTCTGGAGTGCGGCGCCGACCGATCCGCACACCGACGACGTCGAGGCGCACCTCCGACCAGCGGCCGTCCTGGCCGGCCAACCACAGCCCGGCAAGGCGCCGCAGCCGACGCACCTTGAGCGGTGTCACCGCCTGCGCGATCCCCCCGAATTGGTCGCTGGTACGCGTCTTGACCTCCACGAACACCACAGCTCCCCCGGGCTCGGCGGCGATCACGTCGAGCTCGCCGTAGCGGCATCGCCAATTGCGTGCCAGCACACGCCAACCCAGCGACGTCAGGTGATCGACCGCCAGCTGCTCGCCCAACGCGCCGATCTGAGCGCGGCTCGTGATGTTCTCCGTCATGGCCATACCGTCACCGGAGGGACGGACAACTACCGAAGGCAAATGCCGCACACTTCGATCGCCGAGGCCGGTTATCCACAGTCGTGAGTTCATCCACGAGCGCTGAGCGACATTGACCAGACCGGGCCTTCCATCTACGCCACCAATTGGTGATTGGCTGCGGTTGAAAGCCATGATCGTGACTTCAGCGCTGAGCACATTCTAAAACTAGCTATAGCATTCGATGCTATGGTCGGTTATGAGCGATCGGAGTGACGTACTGCGGGTTGTGATGCACGAAACCGATACCTCCCAGTCGGAACTGTCGCGACTCAGTGGAGTGCACCAACCCAGCATCAGCCAGTTCCTCTCCGGGAAAGTCGAACTCAGCGACGAGCAGCTCGACCGGCTGCTGTGCTGCATGGGCTATCGACTTGAAATCACCCGCCGCGCCGTCACACCGGACTTGACACGTTCAGAACGCCGGTCGTGGAAGCTGCACCGCGAGCTGGCCAAGTACCTGACACGGTCAACCCTCGCGCAATGGCAACCCACAATCGAGGGCAACCTGCGACGATTACGGTCCGGCGTGTCCGGCCAGCCTCACCTGAGAAACCTCGACCGCTGGAATTCGCTGGTAGAGCACGGGGACGTACCGGGCCTTCGTCGGGTCCTCACTGGCCTCGGCCGCGACAGCATCGAGATGCGCGAAGTCTCACCGATGGGTGGACTGCTCCCGGACGAGGAGCGCATCCGCGTTCTGGACACGGTGCATTGATGAGGCGCGACCAACTCGAGCACGCCATCCGGGCCGCCGGCCAAATCGCCGGCCTGACGGAAGTGATCATCGTTGGCTCCCAAGCGATCCTCGGCACATACACCGAAGATCAGCTGCCCTTCCACGCCACGAGGTCAGTGGAAGTCGACGTTCTACCCATTGCCGACGACATCGGTGAAATCGCGCGTCTGGCCGACGAAATCGAAGGAGCAGCAGGCGAATTCTCGCCGTTTGAACAGCAGCACGGCTTCAGTATCGACGGCGTCGACCTGCAAACCTCAGCACTGCCCGACGGATGGCGCGACCGATTGGTCAAAGTCCAGAACGAGAACGCCGCCGGCCCATCGGGAGACCCTCAACGTGGAGCCGCCTGGCTCGCGCACCGCACGAACAGCGTGCAATAGCGGTCGCAAACGGCGTGCACCAGACCGCGAGAGAGCGCCGGTATGACATAGCCACAATCTCGCCGTCGCTCCCAGTAATTTCGTGTAGACCTCGCAAGGTGGTCATTAGCTGCAACTTCAGGGACCAATCGCTACTTCAGCAACGCATATGCGGACTAGAATCAAACCTTCATCCGGGGAGGAAACCATGTCCGTCGTATTGATTCACCAGGGGCCGAGCCTGACGCAGAAGTCGTATGAAGAAATCGTGCGCAAGATGACGGGAGGCGACGCCGGCCTCAAGTCGCCGTCCGACTGGCCCGTGGAGGGCCTGCTGATGCACGTCGCCGGGGAGAGCACGCACGGGTTCCGCGTCGTCGACGTCTGGGAGTCACGAGAGGCGTGCGATCAGTTCGGTGAAGTACTCGCCCCGATCTTGAAGGAGGTCGGTGTCGACGCTCAACCAGAGGTGTACGACGCGCACACCTTCGTCTCGGCCTGACACGGAAAGACCGGCGGATTGAGGAGCGCGAAGCCTTCCTGCCGGAAGTAGGGAAAGTACGGATAGGGCGCTTCGCGGTGGCTCACTGCGTCGAGGCGCGCGACCTGATCGGCGCTCAGCGCCCAACCCACGGCGCCCAGGTTCTCGGACAGCTGCGCGGCATCGCGTGCCCCGACGATCACCGACGACACAGTCGGACGCCGTAGCAGCCAGTTCAGCGCGACCTGCGGCACCGTCTTGCCGGTCTCGTCGGCGATCGCACTGAGTTCGTCGACGACGTCGAAGAGCAACGAATCATCAACCGGCGGACCAGCATCCGCCGTCACGTGCAGCCTGCTGCGCTCCGGCAGCGGCACCCCCCGACGGATCCGGCCCGTCAGCCGGCCCCACCCCAGCGGACTCCAGACCAGGGCGCCGACGCCCTGATCGAGCCCGAGCGGCATGTGTCGAGATGCAGCGAAGATTGACAGGAATCGCCTGGCTACTTTGACAAGACATCGGCGTGTCGCACGACCTTGTCAACCTGTGCTGCAAAAGTCCAGCTCACGATTGGTGTCAATCGGCATGGTGTTGGCCCGTATTCATCGGCGGATCAAGCCACCACGGTGGTAACACAGATGCCGCAGATCTCTAACGGACCGCAGCTATCGTGACGTCCTGATTGGCGCGGATCGCGGTAGGACGGAGCCATGCCGGAGCAGGGAGCCAGGTCGGGCCTGATCTGTATGTGGGCTCGTGGTCAGCGATACGGTTCGCAGCCGGTTGTGAACATTTAACATTTACCTCTCGAAGGGTTCGAGATATAAAGTGCTCCAGATGATTTCGGCGAGCGAGCGCGCGAGGACCTTGTCGTCATCGGAGTTGTCGCTCAGCAGCTGAGTACACCCGCGCTCGATCATCAAGATCAACGCGCCGCCGACCGTGTCGGCGTCCATCGGACGAATAGTGCCCTCTACTTGGCCTTGTTCGATGAGCTGTCGCTGCTTCGCCCGTAGGCCGGCGATTATCGCGTTGTAGTCCTCAGCGACTCTTTCGTCGTAGCCGGCTGTTTCGATAACGGCCGACAGCAATAGTCGATGTCTGCGCGAGGTGGCCACAAGATCGGCCATCGCCGCGAGGGCAGCAGGGCGATCCCGTTTCTCGGGGCTGTCCCACCATGGGCTGGCAGCGTGGTTGAGTTCGGCGAGAATGTGTTGGGCCAGCTGCCGCAGCATATGCCCCTTGTCTTCGAAATAGACATAGAACGTGGCGCGCGATGTTCCCGCTGCGCTCGCCAGTCGGTCGACGCTGAGATCGCTGAACTTGTGTCCGTCTCGAAGCAGGCTCTCGGTGGCGGCGAGGAAACGTTGCTCCCATGCGGCGCGGCGATCCTGACGGCTGATGTGGACCTTGCGTGTCGCGGGCACGAGCGCCACTCCCCTTTCAGAGGTCGAAACCCGCATTCTACTTGCAGATTGTCTTGACATAGCGTCTTGACAGACTGTAAGACAGAGACTGCGCTGATGCGGCTTAACACCGAGAGCTCGTGCCATCCATCGTCGACAGACAAGAGAAAAAGATGCTCTGTTGTCTGGTCCTCGGCGGCTTGACCTTGTTCGGTCCGCACGGTGTGAGGCTGTACCGCTTTCTGCGGCAACGCAGAACCGATGACCGCCCGGCTCGTCGACTTGTTGAGCCTGTGACTTCTCGCCATCTCGTACTTGCCCCGATTGCAAAGGAAGAGCCCGTTGACCTTGCAAACGCCCCTAGGTAACTGCTTCGGTGCCACCGCGGACACTGGTGGCGCCCGGTTGGCCACCGGCTGGCTGAGACGAACGATTGCGGTGCTCGTAGTGTTTTGGGCCGCGGCGGTCCTGGTGCCCCAAGTGCTGGGGTTCGGTGGGCCCTGGCGCGCTTTCGGTGCCGGCCTCATCGTGCCAGGCGCAGGGCTCCTCTACGCGATACCGGCAACGCATCATCCGTTCGGCCCGAGCATGGTGCTCGGACATGCGGTTGTGATCGCGGCCGAGATCGCCGCGGGCTCGTGGCTGCTGCGGCGATTCGGTTGGTATGCCGCAGCGAGTGTGGTCGTCGGTGTTTCGTTGCTGATCTTCGGCGGTATCGCCGCGCCTGCGGCGATTGTGATTGCTGGCCATGTGGCCGGTTTCGTCGGCGTGTTGATCGCGTGCGGCTGGGCCATCGGAATCCGCCTGCTCGGACGCGCCGACAGTGTGACGCTGGTGGCGATTATCGTCGCCTCCGCTGCGGCCGGTGCGGCGCTCACCGCAGCGCACGGTGACATGCCCGGACCGCTCACCTCGGTGCCATGGGTCGCTTTCGTGCTGGCTTTAGCCGCGACAACCGCAATGACGGTGCGCTCGCAACGCCAGCGCCGCATCGCCCAGCGCATCAGCGCCGGACGTCTCGAGTACCTCAACCAGCAACGCGCGGTGCAGAATCCACCGACTCGTGTGTCGGTCGTTGCGCTTCGTCGGCCGGCGAGTATGCCGGAGGTAACCGAAGCGCGTCCAGATCAATTGCGGCACTTGCGCTTTCTCTTAGGCATAGCCGCTCAACCCGCAGACCAGTGGGACTGTTTCGACGACGAAGCTGCGGGCCCAAATCGCGTGTACCGATATCAAGTGAACGCGTTGGGCTGGGCGCTGGCCACCTACAACTACTCACATACGCCGTCTTTCGCCGGTGTACTGAGGGCGGCGCAGTTGGCGCTGTTCGAGCGAACGCAACAGAAGGCGGTGTGGGGTTACTGGTACTGGCAGAACTTGCTCGGCAATTGGGACTTCCTCAAACGGCGCGCCGATCCCATTGACGTGCCGCAGAACATCATGTTCACCGGCTATCTGAACCTGCAACTCGCGATGTTTCGGCAAGCGACCGGCGATGCCCGTTTCGATGCGCCGGAAGCTCTGGTCTTCGATTGGTCACCGCGTCAGCGGTTCGCCTACGACCATCAGACGATCAATGCCATCGCCGTCCGCAACTTCAATCAGGACCTCTGTCTGTGGCCGTGCGAGCCTATTGTGAGTCCGGGCCGAACGCGAGGTTTTGTGTTCCCGTATTGCAACGCGGTAACACTCGGCGGCGTCGCGATGATGGACGCCGTCAATGGAACAACTCTCGCGGTGGACATCGCTAAAAACGTTGAGCGGGTACTCGATCGCGAGTTCACAGTTGCGGTGAACCATCTTGCTGCGTTTATGTTGTCGGGGCTGGGTTTATCGGTGCGAAGGATTTCGCGCCACCCCACTCTCACCGCCTTGGTCGTCGCACATCTTGCGCCGCTGTGTCCTGAACTGGCGTGGCAGGCATGGGAGATACTCAAGAGAGACTGGTTGGTGTCTGGGAAATACCTCGTTCCAGGTTCGGCCGGCGGCGCAATCCCCGACTGGGGCACCGGGGCAAAGACCAACGCCGAACCCCTTGCGGCCGCGATGCTGCTGGCCGATTCCTGCGGAGCACACGAGTGGCACGCAGAACTGTGGGATGCCGCCGTCGAGCAGCTCGAATTCAGCGCAGAAGCGGCGAACCCGGGGGTCTGGAGCTTCAGTGACGCGTCTGTTCACGCAAATGGAATGCTGGGTTTCGCAGGACTAGGCCGACCATTCGCATTCAGCGACATGCTGACCAAACCGCGCCCGAAGCAATGGCAAGACGGCCCACGACTTGCCGAAGCACCGCATCCAGAAGTACTGGTAGCCAAGGCGGTATCCGACGGCCATGGCCTAGACGTCGTGCTCTTTCCCGGCGAGACCGGACACCGTACCGGCCTACGCTTCGATCAACTCAGACCAGGGCGCGAGTACGTTGCGCACGGAGCGATCAGCCCGCGCGTCACAGCAGACATGGCCGGGACCGCTCAGGTTGCGGTGGATCTGACCGGCAGAACCACAATCGAACTGCGCCCCATTTGATGCATAACGAACTGGTTGACGCTTGTCGCAAGAGCCGTCACCGATCATGTGCGCCCACATGATTACCTCAGAGTCATGCATCCTCTTCGGTTGAATCGGTTCAGACAGCCGGCGGAGAACGGCAATCCTGCGCCAGCACTCAACCCCGTCAGAGGTGTCCAGCCATCGACCTTCTGAACATTAAAGGAGTTGTGGATTCGTCTTGGACCACATCGGAATCGAGATCTAGTTCGGAGGGAACGAAGAGTGCGTCCGCATCGCCGGCCTCGCGCACACGTTTAAATCGCCAGATGTGATCTTCTCGGTATTCCTTGATGTGCGTTGGTATCTCGGTCCCGGTCAATACCGCCCTAATAGTTTCGTTTAGACATAGATGTCCAAGAGTGCTGGCGAATGCAGCCACTGATTGGCAGGCAGTTTCGGATACCGGGCCGCCGTGAATAGCCTGAGTTGCGAAGTCGTCTCAAACGGCTTAGTTGGCAGTCGAAACGCCGGGATTGCTCCTCAAGGCCGCCGTGCATGGCCTCCGGGGTTGCACACATAGACTCGACTTCACCGAGACCGCGCGATATCCAGTGATCGGCATAAATTCGTTTGAAGTCGCTTAGGTGGTCGACGAGACCACGCACATTGCTTAGATGCCCTGGCCACACGGACACCTTTATCTTGGAACGAATTTCAAACAGCTCGCGCTCGTCTCTAACCGGCGCGCCGGGCTCATAGCTCGGCCGATTCTCCATGCAGAATATGTTCAGGGAGTTCATGAACTGGACACACCGTATCCGCGACAGAGATTTCTTGAAGTGGTCCGTCGAAAAATCAGCCCAGTCCTTAACACCACCGGTGGTCCACGCGTTCACATGCTCGATGGCCCGTACCGCGGCATCACAGTTGCTTGGGGACTCTCGTCAACCGCCAGTTTCAAAGTTGTACTCATACCGATCGCGTCCTGAAGATCGGTTGCCACCGGCCAGCTGTTTCGCGTATGCACGCAGGACAGAACCGCGACCACGACAACGGTCCGAAGGGAAAGTCGCGATCAAGGCGGTGCGATGCCGGGATCAAGACGTAGCGCGAGGCCGTCGTAACGACTGAGCGTCATGGCCTCGAGGGAACTCATCGGCAGCCCTGTTGCCGCAGCGAGCGACTGTGCTTGGGGAGGTGACAGCCACGTCCTCCACGACGGCATTGCGGTGGTCGGCAAACCCGCGGTTGCAGCAAGTGCCCCTACGGTCAGACCCGAGGCGAGCGCGCTCGCCTCTATCCACGAGTCGATTGATTCGCCCTTGATTGGGTCAATCTGCAGGGGCAACCGTTGGCGCTCGACTCCCATTTCCGGCAGCTACTTTGACAAATCTTTGAGCCGGCTGCGCCAACAGCGGCTTGACCTGCCCGTACGACATGCGAATTGTCAGGTCGACTGACGATGTTGTTTAACAATCAATCCACGCTTGTCAATAATCACTGCATCTCGACAACACTGTCGAGATGCAGCGAAGATCGACTGGAATCGCCGGGCTACTTTGACAAAATGTCGGCGGGTCGCGAGAGCTTGTTAATCTTCGTTGCAAAACGCCTGCTCAGCGTGTGCACGCTTCGACCAGACCGGCTGACACCGACAGCATCGTTCGTGTCGCCCTCCATCTCGCCGACTGAACCCCCGCGAAGACAGAGAACCGGAGGAGGCGAGCTCGCAAACCGTACCGAGCACTCGCGCGTTGGGCGCGGGGTTCGCGTGTGCCACCGTTTAGTACTTGTTGGGGTACTCATGTACCCGGTACTGTACCCAAGCAATTTCTATTGAGGGGGCACCAATGCGATCGACCCTCGTCGCCGCGGCATCGATGATGGTCGCGGGGATGCTGATGCCTGCGTCGGCCGCGGCCGAACCGAGCAGGTGCGACGACGCGTTCTGCGTTCCCGGAATCACCCCTGGTGTGGTTCTCGGCGCGGGTTGCCCGGACACTGGGTACTACGTGTTCGGGACGACGTCATGGGGGCGGCTGGTGTTCTGTGATTCCCCGCGGAGGTATGAGCCGAGGTACTTCCGGTCTCCACCGATGGTGGGGATCAAGGACGAGGGCTCCGACTGCGTGGGGTACCTGAACTCAGTCGCACAAGCGCCCGACGGCTTGTTCCTCAGTTGCGCGGCGGTCGACGGTGCGACCCGCTGGGTTCGTGGCGACGCCTAACGAGAGACTGCGTTCACCAATTGCGCACTGAGCACAGGGCGCCCTTCGGACCGGATCCCGATTTGACGACGACTCCGTCAATCGTCAACTGGCACTGCAGGGTAGGAGTTTCCGGCCTTAGTCCGCTGGAGGCCGATACCATGGCCCAACGCTCGGGATTCGCCAAGTCGACCTCGAGGACCCATGGACTACCCGGACCGAGATCCGCCTCCACCTTCGGACTGAAGCTGTACGGGTTATGGCTGTAGTCGGGCCAATTCGGCGGCTCGACGTCTCGGTAGTAGATGTCGGCACGCGTCGGCCGCTCCGAGGTGACGGTATACGTGACGTGGTGCGGCGCAGTGTCGTCGGCACGTGCCGACGACGCTGCGGCCACCGAGGATGCAGCCATCGCCGCGAAGGCCAACAAGACACGCATGGACATCGGGCCGACGCTATGCCGTCGGAGGACGTCCAGGCCTGACGCTTCCCATCTGATGGAACGCGAGGTGGGAGGTTCGACGTCCACTCTGCGGGAGCGTCCCGCACGGATCCGCAGTGTTGCGCCTAGCGTGGCGCCGATGACAGTCGATCAGCTGGATGCGGAAGCGCTTGCGCTGCTTGAGGAGGCGGAGACGGAGGCCGCGGCCGACGCAGCCCGAGCGCGGGCCGCCCGGTTGCGCAGCGAGGCCGAGGCCGACGTCGATCGGATAGCCGACGAGCCGGGTCCCGCGAGGTCGAGGCGGCCTTGGCTGCGCCGCCCGACGTGGACGACGGTGTTGGTGTCCGTCGCCGTCATCGCCTCCTGCCTACTTCTCGCCGTCAGCGGACTCATGGTTTGGCAGGATCGGCAGGCCGCCAGTGAACGCCACCGCGCCGCGGAGTTCACGGCCGCCGCTCGGCAGAGCGTGCTGGCGGTGTTGTCATTGGACTTCAACAAAGCGGATCAAGACGTGCAACGGATCGTCGACAGTTCGACCGGTCAGTTCAGGGACGAGTTCCAGAAGGCCGCAGAGGAGTTCATCAACGCGACCCGCGAGCAGAAGGTGGTGTCCAAGGGCGATGTCGAAGCCGCGGCCGTCCAATCGATGACGGACGACTCCGCGGAGGTTCTCGTTGCTGCCACCTCCAGCGTCACCAACGCCGGCGGCGCGAAGGACGAGCCCCGATCATGGCGAATCTACGTCAGCGTGACCCGGGAAGGCGATCTGATCAAGATGTCGAAGCTGGAGTTCGTGCCGTGACCACGGCGATGGAGCAGGACAGTACTGACGTCGATGCCGAAGCCGTGGAAGCCGTCGCGCCCCCAGCAGGCAGGTGGCGACGTGTGCTGCTGCGGTGGCGTTTGATCGCCGTGGTGCTTTTGCTGTTGTCGTCGGCCGGGGTCGCCGGCAGGGTGTACGTCACCGGATATCGGCCGGCGCAGCAGACCAACGACACCGCGGCGACGGCGGCGATCACCGCAGCGTCGCAAGGCGCCGTGGCGTTGCTGACCTACGCTCCCGACAGCTTCGCCCGCGATCTCGCTGCCGCGAAGTCGCATCTCACCGGCGACTTCCTCACCTACTATGCCAAGTTCGCCGACGAGATCGTCGGACCGGCGGCCACGCAGAAGTCCGTCAAGACCCAGGCAACGGTGGTGCGAGCAGCGATTTCCGAGCTGCATCCGGAGTCGGCAAAGGTGCTGATCTTCCTCAATCAGACCACCTCCAGCAAGGATTCGGCTGAGCCGGTCCAGGCCGCAAGCAGTGTCGTCGTGAGCCTCGTCAAGTCCGACGAGGCATGGTTGATTTCCGCCTTCGATCCCGTCTGACCCCGATACCGACTGTGACGCAGTCGATTCCCGATGAGCGGGTGAGCGCGTCTATCCAGCGACGTCGTCAGCCGACGATGGAGTCAGCCTTGAGGCGACGGCTCTCCTGGCGGGAAGGCGAACGATGGCGGTTTCCGGCAATGACGACGTCGTGACGTACGCGGCGGCCGACGGTGTCGCCACGGTGA
Organism: Mycobacterium sp. URHB0044; assembly: GCF_000620625.1. Classification (GTDB taxonomy): domain Bacteria; phylum Actinomycetota; class Actinomycetes; order Mycobacteriales; family Mycobacteriaceae; genus Mycobacterium. The sequence continues at coordinate 35,992 of NZ_JIAW01000008.1, forward strand.
CCATGAACCGTCCCCAGTATCGCAACGCGCAAAATTCGGTGATGACGTACGCGCTCGATGCCGCCTTCGAGCGCGCGGTGGCGGATGAGGACGTCCGGGTCATCGTGCTGGCGGGGGAGGGTCGGCACTTCAGTGCCGGTCACGATATCGGCACCCCGGATCGCGATCACCACGTCTCGTATGACAACAAGGCGGTGTTGTGGTGGGACCACGTCGACCGCCCGGCCGGTGACCAGCGCTACGCCAGGGAGATGGAGGTGTATCTGGGAATGTGCCGTCGGTGGCGGGAGATCCCGAAGCCGACCATCGCGATGGTTCAGGGTGCCTGCATCGCCGGTGGGTTGATGCTAGCTTGGGTATGCGACCTCATCGTTGCCTCCGAGGACGCGTTCTTCTCGGATCCCGTAGTGCGCATGGGCATTCCCGGTGTCGAGTACTTCGCACACCCCTGGGTTCTGGGGCCGCGCTTCGCCAAGGAGATTCTCTTCACCGCGGACCGATTCACCGCAACCCGTGCGCAGGAAGTAGGGATGGTCAATCGCGTCGTGCCCCGCGACCGGCTGCCGTCGGAGACCCGCGCGATAGCTGCCCGCATCGCCGCCATGCCGCCGTTCGGACTGGCGCTGACTAAGCGCGCCGTGAACCAGTGCGAAGACCAGATGGGAATGCGCAACGGGATGGACGGCGTCTTCGCGCTGCATCACTTCGCTCACGCCCACAACGCCGAGGTGGGCGCCGGACCGCTGGGTGGAATGGACGTTGAAGCGATGGCGTCGAAGCCGGCAGGCTGACCCGTCAGGTCGGGCTCGGAATCCGCATCCCCAGTAGCCGCGAGCTCAGCGACTTGCCGTGGCTGTCGAGGGCCAGCGACGTGGTGACACCGCCGTCGAGCGCGTTGGCACAAACGAATTGCAGTCCGCAGATCGACGGAACCTCGTAGCGCACGACGTCCCCGGTGACGTAGTCGGCGAGGTGGCTCTTGACGTGCTCGGCCGTCACATGTGTTCGCAGCCAGTCGTAGTCGTGGTCGTCGAGAGGAAACAGCGACAGGATGGCCGTGTCACCCTTGTCGCCGGCGCGCGCGTGCGCGAGTTCGCGTAGGAACACCGTGTTCACGTCGTCTCCAGGATCTCGGTACTCGACGTGACGGCGGCCCGGTCGATGAACGTCGACAGGATTCCGATGACGTCGGTGACCGTGGTGCGGACACCGCCGCCGCCCGCCTGTCCGTTGAGATAGAGCGCTTCCACTTCGTGGTTGACGTGGCGCGCGTGGTCCGCGTCGGCCGTCATGGCGGCCACCCGCAGCCGGCATTCGCCGTCGGCCATGCCGTTCGGGTCGTCGAGCGTGCCGATGACTTCCACCCTCGGGTCGATGCTGATTCGCCGAATTCGTTGTGCAGCAACGTCACCGGCCAGTCGCACGCGGTCAACGCAGCCGAGCCCGGCGTACGAGATCTCGGCTTCGCTGCGGAACCCGGCGCGATACCCGACGCTGACCTTCAGTTGATCGGGACGGCGGCGTCCCACTGCTCCACTGACGTGCACGCGGTCGGTTCCGACGTTGCGCACCGACACGGAGTAGACGTCGAGCGTCACATCCGGTGTGACGTAAGCACCGGGGTCGCCGAGCTCGTACAGCAGCTGTTCACGCACCGTGCGGTGATCAATCAATCCTCCTGTGCCAGACAGCTTTCCGATGACCATCGACCCGTCGGACGAGACGTCGGCGTAGGGCAATCCGAGTTCGGTGAGCCCTGGTACGTCCTTGTAACCGGGATCGGCGAAGTAGCCTCCGCTGACCTGGGTACCGCATTCGAGCAGATGACCCGCGAGCGTGGCTGCAGCCATCCGTGCTTCGTCGGCGGGATCCCACCCGAATCGGTCGATCAGTGCGGCGACGAACAGTGATGGGTCGGCCACCCTGCCCGTCAGGACGACGTCGGCTCCTGCGGCAAGACCGGGAAGGAGGCTCTCGGCACCCAGATATGCGTTCGCGGAGATGATCTGACCGTGACGAGTGAAGGACTGGCGCTTACCCGCGTCGCGACCCACAGCGACGTCGCCCCGCACTACGCGGACACGACGACATCGACTTAACGCTGTCGCAGGCGAGTCTGATCGCACGTTATGAGACGACCCGCCCCTCACATCTGCCCAGAGTCACGTGACCGGCGTGCTAACCAGCCATGCTGCCATGTAATGCGGCAATCCCGCAGCCGGTGCGTGCCGTCCATGCCCGGGACAAGGCCGTGCTTGGCCTCGGGCAGACCGAGCTTCGCCGCGGAGGCTCCCGACCCGCGCGCCGGCGTGTGGCCTTGAGGTGGTCGAGATGCGTTAAGGCGCAACACGTTCCAGGTCGTCATCGCCCATGTGATTCGCTCCGCCACGTGTTCTCGGCGTCCGCCGCCACGTATCCTGCCAATCTTCGCTGCACGTCGACAATTGCCGAATCCGCGGGGTGGACATCGAGTGAGAATGCGCAATCTGAGCAGCTCGCAGCAACGCAACTGGACACCACAGTGAGATTTTCGAAATTTGGTGAGTTCTTCGAGGAAGTGGCGTGTCGTTGAACTGCAATAGTTCGTTCGGCGGCCCTTTGGGGACGGTCGGTGGCTCCATCCGATAAGCGCGGCCGGAGCCACCGAAACAGCGACGCCTATGCCGGAGCAACTACTACGAGCGGTGTTGACCCGCGGTACGGAAACGGTTCCGATAGTATCCAGGCTCCACCGTGGATGGAGGGTATGGCTTGTGGCGGCTTCCCATGCCGGCGCACCACGGCAGGCGGGGCCGCTGCGGTCCCCACCCGTCCGAAAGCGCCGGGTTGAGAACGAGCGACGAGAAGAACTGCTCGCGCGTCTGCAAGAATTGCTGGTCGCCGAGGGGTTCGCTCACCTGACGGTTGACGACCTGGCGGCTCGTTTGCAGTGCTCGAAGTCGACGTTGTACGCGATTTCCTCGAGTAAAGAGTTTCTCGTTACGACAGTGCTCAAGCGTTTCTTTCGTTTGGCGGCGGAGCGGGTCGAAGCACGGGTTGTGTCCATTGCTCGGCCGTCGGAGCAGATCGCCGCCTACCTGACGGCCGTCGGCACAGAGATGCGGGGGATGTCGACGACCTGTTACGCGGACATGATGGCGCACGACTCCACCCGCGAAATCTACGCGATCAACTCCGCCGCAGCGGCGCGTCGAGTCCGTGAGTACATTCAGCACGGCATCGGGGCCGGCGAGTTCCGTGCTCTACACGCCGAATTCGTCGGCGAGTGCGTGAGTCTGCTCATCGAGGGCATTCAGCATGGCGAACTACTCGAGCGCACCGGCCTGTCGTCGGGCGACGCCTTCACCGAGCTCGGTGAACTCGTGCTCGCGGCGCTCACCAACAAGTGAGCGGCGTCGGCTGGGTGGTTGGGCCACGTGCCGACATGACTTTATGACCGACAAACGGCAGTGAACGGCATTCCGTTTCTCGCGGGCGGCGCTGGTCGGCTCTATCGGCCGATGGGAACGGAAGGGACTTTCGATCGCCAAGTCTTTAGGCTGAGCTGATACTTGGCGCCCGCCGGCCCAAACCGCCTCGACCATCCTTCATGAATTCCGGCCGACCAGACATGGCTCTTCACTCTGGCGCTTGACTGGGTACTGAAGCGAATCCGGTGCCAGCAGTGTCGTCGCTGTGATCGTTTACCGGATGGAGGATCCGATGGAGATTCCACCGTCCACGTCGAGAACGACACCAGTGATGTAGCCGGCGTCCTCGCTGGCCAAGAAGGCGACGGCTTCGCCGATGTCCTCGGGCCGGCCGGTGTGTCGCAACGGGATCTTGTTGGTGAGTTTGTCGCGTGCGGGACCGTTCATCGAAGCGAGCATCGGTGTTTCGATCAGACCGGGGGCGATGGCGTTGGCGGTGATGCCGTGCCGGGCGCCTTCGAGGGCCAGGGTGCGGGTCAAGCCGATGATGCCGACCGCGCCGAGCCGCCAGATCGCAAGGATCACGGTGACCAATTCGGCGCTCTTGCCCATCAGGGTCGCGACCCGATCGCGGGGGCCGACACCGAGCCCTTGCAGCGCTCGCGCGTAGCGGTGGGAGTCTGCGCCGAGTTGCCCGAAGGTGACGGTGGACGCGGCGCCGTCGGGGTCGATGACAGTGAATGCGAGGCCGTCTGCGGGATGCCGGTCGCACAGCAGCCACGCGACGTTGGCGTGCCGGGCACCGAATGTGGCGGCGAGTTCGGTGATCCGCTCCGCGGCGCTCATCCCTCGCTCTTTCGGTCGATGATGGGCAGGATGAGACGACTCGGGTAGTGCGGACCGTGGTGGATGTGGTTGATGGCGGGGACCATCTGGTTCTCGGACTCTTGGGCTATGACGCCGCCAGTGTTGGTGTTTCGGTCGTAGCGGGGGAAGTTGCTGCTGGAGATGTCGAGCCGGATGCGGTGCCCGGGCAGGAATACGTTGGCCGTTGCGGTCATGTCGATGATGACCTCGTAGACGGTGCCAGGCTCCATCATTACTTCCCGGTCGAGGCCGTCGCGGTAGCGGACTCGCAGGATCCCGTCGCACAGATTGATCGCCCGTCCGTCAGGAAAGACGTCGACAAGCTTGGCGGTGAAGTCGGTGTCCACCGCCGAGGATGAGACGAACAACGTCACGCTTATCGGGCCAGTGACCTCAACAGGCGCCTCGAAAACAGATGTGGCGTAACACAATACATCGTCTCGGGTGGCGACGGCCTGCTGGTCGACGGGGCCGCCGAATCCGTGTGTCATCGGCAAGCACGCCCCGCCTGCGGTGGGAACCGGGCGGCGTGGGTCGTAGAGGTACGTGTCGTGCTCGGCGTTGGGCGCCGCCGCGATCGTCAATACGCCGTCGCCATTCGAGGTGTTGGCGTGGCCGCTACTGCCGAGGTGGTAGTCGGTCCACTGGGTGTCGGGCAGCGGCCAGTCCTGCTCGTCGCGCCACTGGTCGATGCCCATGACGAAGATCTTCACCGGCGCGATGTCGTCCAAGGCGGTGGTGTCGCCGCGCAGCCAGCGGTCGAAGAATTTCACGTGCAGATTGGTCAGACGCAGCACTGCGGATGCGGCCATCGGCCCGAAGGAGCGGTCCGGGTAGACACCGGTGGTGGTGAGGTGGTCCCAGGGGCCAATGATGAGACGCTGCTCGGCGCGGGCCTCCGCGGTTCCCGCGTGCTGGCGAGTGGCGGCGAAGTCGCGGACGGTCTGTCCGATGTAGAGGTCGTACCAGCCGCCGATGTGTAACGCCGGAACGTGGACATTTGGGAGGTCTGGTCGGAGGTCGACGGCGTTCCAGTACTCGTCGTGGGTGTGGTGGGCCATCCAGTCGCCCCACCATTTGTTGTAGGCCGCAAGGACCGGTACCTCGGCGGTCGGCAGCACGTCGTTGAGGGACTCGGGATACAGCATGGCTTGACCGAGCTCCAACAGCCGATCCACCGTGCCGACGCCTTGGCCCAGGGATCGCTGTGCGTCGAAGGTGTACATCATGGCGCACCACACCGTCATCAGGCTCAGCGAGAGCGCTCCGCCGGTGGAGTACCAGAGCCCGTACTTGTCGAGGGACGCGAAGCATGGCGCGATCGCCTTCAAGGCGGAAGGTTTCGTTACCGCGGCTTCCCACTGGACCATGCCGAGATAGGACGGCCCGTACATGCCGACCCTGCCATCAGACCAGGGCTGGTCGGCAATCCAGGCGATGGTATCTGCACCATCGGGCCGGTCGGCCGCGTGCGGAACGAACTCGCCTTCCGAACGGAAGGTTCCGCGGCAGTCTTGAATCACGACCGCGTAGCCCGCTTCGAGCAGTGTTGCGACGTTGAGGAAGTAATCCCCGAGCGGAGCCTCGCTGTCCTTGCTGTAGGGAAGGCGGACCAACAGCGTTGGCGCCGTGCCTTCGACTGGTCGCCATACATTGGCGGCCAACACCACGCCATCACGGACCGGGATTCGGACATCTATCTCATACAGGTGCTGCACGATGCTCCTTGGCGAGGCCTATTGGATGATGGTGTGTCACAGCAGATCTACCTCTTGCTGCGTCCCTGCGCGCGGGGGCAGACCGCTCAGTGGGAACTCGGAGGGGGCGCAGCCTCGACGCTGAGACGATGATCCCCAGCCGCACCGTCGCGGCGGGTTGAGGAGAAGACGATGCGTGTACTGGGTGCAATGACGGGTGCCGCTGCTTTGGTCTTCGCGCCCGCTATGGTGGCTGCGTCGCCGGCGTCGGCCTCTGAAGACTGGGGTCTCAATGGCACCTACACCGCGACGTCGAACGGCGAGTGGGCGAAGACCAACGAGATCTACCACGACGAGGCGAGCCTGCGGAGCACGTGGAGCATCACGACGACGTGCAGCTATCCAGGCGAATGCACGGGCACGGTGAGCAGCACCTGGGATTGGACGGCGCCCATCTACCAGAAGAGCGGCGTGTGGTACGTCAAACACGTCGTCGACAACTGGCAGCCGTGCCCGGACGGGACCGCGGCGCCCGGCCTCCAGGTCTTCAGGTTCTCTGCCACCACGCCCGACGGCACGAAGAGCGATCCGACGTCGACGACCCTGGTCGGCGAGGATCGGACCGCGGGAACCAGCGGCTCGTGCGGCTCCAGCAAGACGCTGTTCATCAGCATGCCGTTCAAGCTCGTCAAGACCGGCTGACCCAACCCGTTCTAACTCGACCCCGCTGAGTTCAGGTCGGGAACATGTCCTTCCACGACTGCGCTCCACCAGGATTCACCAGGTCGGTCTGCCGGTACACGTTGCCGTCGGGTGTGGCGTACTGACCAGTCTTCGGATTGTAGGTGGCGATCGCGACCGACGGGCCGCCGGATTCAGTGGGCGCGAACGCGCTCGGCGCTGCGGCGGGGGCACCAGCGTCCGTGCCCTCGGGCGGCGCAGGGGCTGGCGGCGGGAGTTCCGCCGCTGGCATCGGTGTTCCTTCGACCGGTCCATAGATGTTGGAGTCCGGTCCGGCGCGACCGTCTGGCGGGATTCCCTGCGCGATGAGGTTCGGGTCGATCGGGTAGGGCCCGAGCACGTGCTGGCGCATCGCCAACGGCTCGAACGGCTGGTCGCTGTCACAGATTTCGACCGTCGGTGCGCGCTTGCCGGGCTTGCCCATGCACGGGTAGTTGCGGGCACCACGGACCCCGATGGGCGAATCCTGTGGCAGCTTGCAGTACAGGCCGTCCGGGGTATCGATGGTCGTGGTGTCCTCGGGCGATCGCCACATGTTCGGCGGTAGGAAGCCGACCGTACATGCCGGCGGGTCATTCATCGCGAGGGTGAAGTCGCCCAGCGCCATGCCCGTCGGGTTGTTCTTCGGAGCCCCGTAGGACTGGGTGGAGGCGACGACGGGTGGCAGTAACACCAGAAGTTGCTCCAGCGAAGCGTGATAGGTGATGCCGACCTGACCGAGGGTCGTGAGGTTCGCCAGCAGCACGGGCAGCGTTGGTTTTACCTGATTGAGCAGGCGTGACGCCTCGTCGGCGGAGCCCGGCGCGTTGTGCAGCAAGGTCCGTATCTGCGGGTCGTTGGTGACGAGCTGCTCGCTGATTCCGGCAAGGCTGCGGGCCCACGTCCGAATCGCGTCGGCGGACTCCGCCTGACCGTCGAGCAGTGGGCCGCTGTCGTCGACAAGGGTCCGCGACTGGTCAGCCACGGAGTTCATGTCGCCGATGAGTCGCGACGACGAGTCGAGCAATGAGCCAAAGTCGTAGCCGGATCCGTTGAAGGCCTTGAACGATTCGTCGAGAAGGCCACTGATCTTCTCCTTGGGCAAGCTGCCGACGAGCGCGCTGACCTGATCGAGCATGGGGCCGACCGCCTGTGGGATCGAGGTGCGGTCGGCGGGGATCACCGAGCCGTCCTCGAGGTAGGGGCCCAATTCGCCCTGCGGCTGCAGGTCCACGTATTGCTCGCCGACCGCGGAGACGCTGAGCACGGCGGCCCGAAGGTCCGCGGGGATCTTCGGGGACGTGTCCAACGACAGCGTCGCCTCGGCACCGTCGCGCGTCGGGTACACCTCGGTCACCCTGCCGACCTGAACGCCGCGGTAGGTCACGTTGGAGAATTGGTACAGCCCGCCTGTGCCAGGCAGGTCCAACTTCACCGTCATGCGGCCGATACCCAGCATTGTGGGCGCCTGCAGGTAGACGACGATCATCAGAGCCATCCCGAGCACCGACACGATCGCGAAGACGGCGAGCTGGATTCGTACGAATCGTGTCAGCATCAGTTGCCGCCTCCCTCAGCAGGTGCGGAGTCGGCCGCAGGCGGTTCTACCGCCGGGTCGGCCGGCATCTGTGCCGACGATTGGTCCACCAGGGGCGGCATCGTCGCTACTGCGGGCGGTGGCGCCGTGGTGGGGGCATTCAACGGGTCTTTGGTGTATGTGCTGTACAAGGGATCCCCCGGTGCCGGCACCAGCGGGGCGCCCTCTTGACCCCACCGGGTGCCCAGGAACAGGCCCCTCTTGAGTCGGGGGACCGTCAAGTCGAAGACCATGAACTGGTTCAAGTAGTCGCCTCTGATAGCGCGGTCGATGAAGTTCTGCGGGTACGGGAACGTGGGCAGGTAGGCGAGCACCGTGCCGAGATTCGGTCCGACGTCCGCAAGGGCCCGCACTGTCGGCTCCAGGTTCTCGAGGTTGCGCACCAGATCGGCCTGAGTCGCGTTGACCAGCCCCGTGGCCGTGTTGCTGAAGACGCGGAACTTCTCCAACGCGGTGGTGATGCGTGGGCGCTCCCTGTTCAGTACGTCGAGTGCTGGCGGAATCCGTTTCAGCGCTTGGGTGATGACGTCGTTCTGCCCGGCAAGGGTGGTGGCCAACCGGTTCAACGCCGTGATGGATGCGTTGATGTCGTCCCGCTGCGCGTCGAGCATGCCGACGAAGTCGTTGAGACGAACCAGAAGGTCGCGGATCTTGTCCTCGCGACCGTTCAGCGCGGCGTTGAACTCACTAACGATGTCGCCGACCTTCCCCAGCCCTCCCCCGTTGATGACTACCGACAGCGAGGACAACGTCTGCTCGGTCGAGGGATAGGTGGATGAGCGGTCCAGTCCGATGGTGGCGCCCGGCGCGAGCCTGCCACTGGGCGGCTCGCCCAGCGGCGGATCGAGAGCCACGTGCATCGAGCCAAGCAGGCTGGTCTGCCCAATCGTGGCCACCGCGTTCGCCGGCACGACGACACCGGGCCGCACGGAGATTTCGACGTCGGCGTGCCAGTTCCGCACCGTCATCTTGCCTACGCTGCCGACCACGACGTCACTGATCATCACCGGCGAATTCGACTCCAGTGTACCGACATTGGTGATCTCGACGTGGTACGTCGTTGCGTCCGATCCGCGTCCCGCCGTGCCGGGCAGCGGTAGCGAGTTCAGACCGTCGAACGTGCATCCGGTTGCGGTCAGGACGACACACGACGTGATGACCGCCAGGCGGCGCATCGGACTACGTCCGGTCATGGTGTCCCTCCCGTGGGCGGTGGCTGCACCGGCGATGGCTGCGCTTCGGCAGGCAGCAGCATGTCTTGCAATGTGGCCTGCGTCTGGACGGGCGGTGTCGCGTCGGGCACGCCGGGTGGGATGGGCGCGCCGGGGTAAAACGCGGGTGACGGAGCGGCGGGCAGGTGATCCGGAGCCGATGGCCCCGGCGGGAACGGCGGCGGGACGTCGACCGGCACTGGATAGGGGTTGTCCGCCGCCCCGGTGTACGCGGACACGGCGGGAGGGATTTCCAGCGGTTGCGGACGGCCACCGGTGCCGCCCGGCGCCAGGTTGGGATCCGAGTAGACGAGATTCTCCGGGCTCGGCGACTTGCGCAGGTAGGCGTTGAACGGCATGGGCAGGTAGTTGAAGTTGATCAGACGCAGTGCGGGACCGAGGTATTGCGCACACAGCTTGGCGGTTTCGGGCGCGGTGGCGTTCTTCACGGCTCCGATCGCCGAGCAGACCATCGACACCGGATCGGCGAAGTTCCCGAGCGCAAGTGCGCCGCGAGCCGTGCCGGTGTCGGGGTCGTAGATGTTGTAGCCGTTCCCGATCGCGTTGGGTGCAACGTGCAGCGCGTTCTCGAGCACGATGCGGTTGTCGGCCAAGTTCTGTGTCACGGCGGTCAGTCGCTGCAGCTGCTCGGCGGTCTGGTTCCTGCTTCCGGCGATGAATCGCTTCACCTCGCCGACCGCGCTCGACAAGTCCGTGAGCGCGGCGTCCAGATCGGACCTGCTGTCGCCGACGACACTCGTCACGGTCGCGAGGCGGTCCTGAAACTGCACGATCTGGGTGTTGCTGTCACGCAGGGCCGCCACGAAGATCTGGAGGTTCTTGACGATGTCGACGATGTTGCCGCTGCCATCGGCGAGGATGCGGCCCATCCCGGACAGCTGTGCGATCGTCGCCCGCAGCTTGTCCCCGTTGCCGTCCATGGCGTTGGCCGCGCTTTCGATGAAGCGGCCCAGCGAGGTGGCCGAAACGCCGCTGGTGGGCCCGAGATCGGTCGCCAGCCGCATGAGTTGCGCCTTGACCTGATCCCATTCCACGGGCACTGCGGTGCGCTCCACACCGATCACCGCCCCGTCCGGCATGGTTGGTCCCTTGTCTTCGTAGGCCGGTGCGAGTTGCACGTACCGTGCCGCGACGAGGTTCTGGGCCACGATGACCGCTTTCGCGTCCGCCGGAACGGACACGCCGTGATCGACGGCGAGCGTCATCTTCGCTTGGGAGCCTTGCGGTTCGATGGACTCGATGGTGCCCACTCTGACTCCGGACACGCGTACCTCGTCACCGGGGTAGATGGCGGTGGCCGACGTGAAGTAAGCGGTGATGGTCCTGTGCCCGAAGAACGACTGTCGCACCATCAACGCCGTTCCGGCAACGAGAAGCGTTACCAGCACGATGAGGAGTGGCTTGGTGACGTGCTTCTGACCGATCATCGTGAGCCTCCGGGAATGCCGTTGTGGGGCCAGGGGAACTCAGCCCGCGGGCCGGCATTGTCGGGCGGTTGCCCGGCGTTGACTCCTCGCCGGAACCCGAGTGCGTAGTCGAGGAACGGCTGGAGGCTCTGTGACGGGATGAGGTTGCCGACGAAGGCGTTGTAGTAGAACCCGTTGTTCACCGACTCACCCTGCGTCACCTGATATTTCGCCAGTCCTGCGATGGCCTTGGCGATGTTGTCGCGATTGCGCTCCAGCATCTCCGATACCGAATTGAGTTTCTCCAAGGTTGGCGCCAGCTCATTTTCGTTGTCTGCTACCAGACCGGAGAGCTGTTGGGACAGCGCGGAGGTGTTGGCCAGCAGATTGACGATTGCGTAGCGGCGTTCGTTCAAGACACCCAACAGGTCGTTGGCGTTGAGGATGAGGGTGTTCACCTGTTGGCTGCGTTGTGACAGGATTCCCGTGACGTCGGCTGCGCTCTTGAGCAGTTCGCTCAGTGAGCCATTCCTGCCGTTCAAGGACTGAGACAGGCGAGTCAGGCCATCGAAGGCCGGCCCCAATTGCGGTGCCATCCGCTCGATCATCTCGGACAGTGTGTCGAGGGATTGGTTCAGCGAGGCGGTGTCGGTGCCTGCGGTGTTCGATGTTAAGTCGCTGACCGCGTTGGTCAGCGAGTAGGGAGACGACGTCCGGGATGCCGGGATGACGTCGTTGGGATGCATCGTGCCGTTTCCCGCGGGCTCCAAGGTCAGCATCCGCTCGCCGAGCACCGTTCCCGTCCGGATGTGCGCGGTGGTGTCCGATCCGAGGCGCACCTTGCCGTCGAGGGCGAAGGTCACCAGGGCCTTGCCGTGGCTCAGTGCAACGTCGGAGACCAGTCCCATCTTCACACCGGACACCTTGACGTCGTTGCCGGGGCTGAGCCCGCCGGCCTCGGTGAACAGCGCCTGGTATCTGATGGAAGAGGCCATCGACCACAACACTTGCGGTTGCAGCCCGATCGTGATGACCAGGACGATCAGCACGATCCCGATGAGTCCTGCGCGGATGAGTTGGGTTCCACGATATTTCAGCATCAGGGCTCTCCGCACCTTCCGGTGTCTTGCCTGATCCACGGAAAGGATGCGGTGCGGCCTTGAAGGTCGGTGACTCGCACGGATACTCCGCAGAGGTATTGGTTGATCCAGCTGCCGTATGCGCCCAGCCGGACGAGCTTGCGATAGTTGTCCGGCGCCTTCTGCAGCGAAAGGTCAAGGCGTGGTTTGTCCTTGTCGAGCAGGGGGGCGAGGCGATTCAGTTGGTCGACGGTGCCCGCCAGTGGTGGCCGCGCCTGCACGAGCAGGTCGGTCAGCGAAGCGGTGCCATTGTCGAGCGCGGTGATGGCCTCTCCGATGGGGTCGCGGTCCTGCGACAGACCGGTGATGAGCTTCTCGAGGCGGTCCACGGCGCCCGAGAACTGGTCGCCGTCCTTGGCGACGGTGGCCATCACGACTTTCAGGTTGTCGATCAACTCCTGCACCGTTTGTCCGTTGTCAGCCAGCTCATTCGTGAATCCGGATGTCTTGGCAAGCAGTGACTCCACGTTGCCGCTCTGACCCTGCAGGATCTGAATCAGTGAGTTGGTCAGTGCGTTGACGTTTTGTGGGTTCAATCCCTGGATCACCGGCTTCAGTCCGCCCAACAACAAATCGAGATCCAAGGCAGGTTCGGTGCGGTCGATCGGGATATGTGATCCGGCCGCCTGGATCCTGGTCGAGCCCGGTTCGTCGAGTAGGTCGAGGTAGCGGTTGCCGATGAGGTCGAGGTAACGCACCGCAACTCTGGTCCCCGTGGTCAGGGCGACGTCGCGGTCGGCGTCGAAGTCCACCAGGACCGTGTTGTCCGACTGCAGCGATACCTGATTCACCGTTCCTACCCGAATTCCCGCGACCCGCACGGAGTCACCGGACTTGAGGCTCGAGGCGTCGGTGAACACCGCCGAATAGCCTGCCGTCGAGCCGGTGCGGTACTGGCCGAGGATGGCGAACAGGGCAGCGGTCAACAGCGCCATCACCACCGCGAAGACACCGAACTTGACCGCCGTAGGCGCCCAGCTCCTCATCCCGGTTGCCCAACCTGTGACGTGTTGCGGGGCGGCCCGTCGATCGGTCCAAACAGCGCCTGCTTGAGAGCGTCGGAGTTCAACAGGATCCCCTGGTTTCCGTACTGCGCCTGATTGGCATCGATGTCCGTGACCACGTAGGGCGGTCGATTCCCGAAGCCCACCTCCGGCAGGCCCATACACTGGGGCCCACCGGTCGCCGCGACCTTGGGCAGGTTGCCGGGATAGCGGTACCGCTCGGTCCCCAGGAGGACGGAGTTGAGCAGCAGCAGGCCTGGGACCGGTGACGGCGGCCCCATGGCCAGCGGCTCCATACCCGCCAAGGCACAGTTGAGCGCCTGGCTGTACTGATTGGTCAGATCGGTGGTGGGCACCAGCAGGTGCAGGACGTCGGTGAGCGGTTGACTGTTGGTGCTCAACACGTCGTTTCCGATGTCGGCCAAACCGATTGCGCTGACCAGCAAGGTGTCGAGATCCTGTTGCTCGTCGACGAGGGTGTCGCTGAACCGCGTCGAATTGTCGACCGTCGTGACGAGATCCTGTCCTGCATCGGCGTAGGCATTGAGCACTCGTGGCGCGACGGCGATGTCGTGGCTCATATTGGGCAGGCTCGGATCGAGCTTTGCGAGAAGCGCGTCGAGATCCACCAGTGTCTGGCCCATCTTCTCGCCCCGGCCGCTGAGCGCCTGCGCGAACGCGCCGAGTGTCTCGTTCAGCTTCTCGGGTTCGATCTGGGAAAGTACCGAAACCAGTTGCTGAAACACCGTGTTCATCTCGACGGTCACGTGCTCGCCTTCGAGCACCTGCCCTGCACGCAGGGGCTGCGTCGACGGATCGGGCGGCGGTACCAGCTGGACGTACTTCGAGCCGAACACCGTGGTGGATGCGACGTCGACGAGCACGTTGTCCGGAATCAGATGCAGCTGTTCGGGATCCATCGCCAGGCGAAGGGCCGCTTGTCCGTTCGGCAGCGCCTCGATCGACGCGACCCTGCCGACCTCCGCACCATGCAGTTTGACTTTGGCGTCCGGGTCCATCACCAGCCCGGCACGCGGCGAGAGCACGGTCACCGGAACGGTTGGGGTGAAACTGCCGCGGAACATACCCACGGCGAGAGCGACGATCGACACGATGACCACCACCATCGACAATCCCGCCAGGGGGCGCACGAACTTCGAACTCACCGGTTGTCTCCCCTAGCCCGACAGATTGAAGTTGCCGTTGGCGCCGTAGATCGACAGCGACACCAGCAGTGTCACTGACACGACGACGATGAGAGAGGTGCGCACCGCGTTGCCGACCGCGACACCCACGCCCGAAGGCCCACCGGTGGCGAAGTAGCCAAAGTATGTGTGCACCAGGAGGATAGCGACGGCCATCAGAATCGCCTGTAGGAACGACCACAACAGGTCGATCGGGTTGAGGAACGTGGCGAAATAGTGGTCGTACAGTCCGCCGGATTGGCCGAACAGCACCACCGTTGTGAACCGGCTGGCCACGAACGACAAGAGCACCGCAACCGAGTACAACGGGGCGATCGCGATCATTCCGGCCACGATCCGCGTGGAGACGAGGTATTCGACGGGTCGGATGCCCATCGACTCCAGGGCGTCGATCTCCTCGTTGATTCGCATCGCTCCGAGTTGCGCGGTGACACCGGCACCGAACGTGGCCGCCAGACCGATGCCGGCGACGACGGGTGCCGAGATGCGCACGTTGATGAACGCGGCCAGGAATCCAGTCAGTGCCTCGATACCGATGTTGCCCAACGAGCTGTAGCCCTGCACCGCCAGCGTGCCGCCGGCGGCCAGGGTGAGGAACCCGACGATCACCACGGTGCCACCGATCATCGCCAATGTCCCTGCACCCATGCTGATTTCGGCGATCAGTCGGATGATCTCTCGCCGGTAGTGAACGGCGGCGTGCGGAGTGCCCGCGAGGGCCTTGGCGTAGAACAGGGTGTGATCGCCCATGCGGCTCAACGTGCCGACCGGCCGGCTCAGCTCCCTGGCAAGACGCGGGTAGGTGACCTTTAGCGTCACGACGCGCTGCCGATCACTGGGCGGTCATTCGGATGCCGATGGCGGTCACGACCACGTTGACGACGAACAGCGCCATGAAGGCGTACACCACGGTCTCGTTCACCGCGTTGCCCACTGCTTTTGCGCCACCGCCGCTGACCGTCAGCCCGCGGTAGCACGCGACCAGTCCGGCGATGAGGCCGAACAGCGCCGCCTTCACGCATGAGATGATCACCTCCGGAACGCCTGTCAGCAAGGTGATGCCGCCGGCGAACGCGCCTGGGTTGACGTCCTGGACGAACACTGAGAAGAAATAGCCACCCAGGATGCCGATGATGCAGACAAGGCCGTTCAGCAGCAACGCGACTAAACCCGAGGCGAGCATCCGGGGCGTCACCAGCCGTTGGACCGGGTTGATGCCCAGCACCTCCATGGCATCGATCTCCTCGCGGATGGTGCGGGACCCGAGGTCTGCGCACATCGCCGTGGCTCCTGCGCCTGCGACGATCAACACCGTGACGAGCGGGCCGACCTGCGTCACCGCCCCGAATGCCGCTCCGGCACCGCTCAAGTCGGCCGCGCCGAGTTCACGAAGGAGGATGTTCAGGACGAAGCTCACCAGCACCGTGAACGGAATCGCCACCAACAACGTCGGCGCTAACGACACCCTCGCCACGAACCACGACTGCTCGACGAACTCCCGCCACTGAAACGGCCGGACGAACACGAACTTCGCTGCGTCCGCTGACATCGCAAACAGTCCACCGATCGCTCGAAGCGGACCTGCGAGGTCTGTTCGGGGCATCAACGCTCCTCCTACTGACGGGTGGACGTCACGGTCGGTGGCGCTCGATCGGCAACACTGGCAGCCACGTGACCCGCGGCAAAGTGAGCGTCCCGCTTAACGGGAGACCACCGCGATCGGCAGCTCGCCCGGTGAGCGGAACAACGCGACCCGCCCGGAAGTCGCCCATGGCAGGCTTGCCCATGCAATTAGCGCACACGATGGAGGTTCTGTGATCGACGATCAGCTACGTGAGATCCGGACACCGGCGGGCGCGCTGCGCTACTACGACACTGGCACCGGGCAGCCGCTACTGTTCCTGCACGGGTCCGGTCCCGGTGTCACCGGCTGGCGGAACTTCCGGGGCATCGTGCCGACGTTTGCGAAGCAGTTCCGTTGTCTCGTCCTCGAATTCCCCGGATTCGGCGTCAGTGACGACTTCGGTGGCCACCCGATGATCACCGCACAGGGCACCGTGGCGCCGTTTCTCGACGCTCTCGGCGTTGATCGCGTGGACATCGTGGGCAACTCGATGGGCGGAAGCGTCGGCATCAGTTTCGCGATCAACCATCGCGACCGCATCGGCAGGTTGGTCACGATCGGCGGCATCGGCACGAACGTGTTCAGCCCCGGACCCAGCGAGGGCATCCGGCTCCTGCAGGAGTTCACCGAGGACCCCACCCGGCAACGGTTGGTCGACTGGTTGCGCTCGATGGTCTACGACGAGTCGTTGGTCACCGATGAGTTGATCGACGAGCGTTGGACGCTCGCGACCGATCCGGAGACATTGGCGGCCGCCCGACGGATGTACGGCAAGGCAGCCTTCGCGCAGATGATGTCCGCGATGAAGGCCGCCGACGTGCCCATGCCGTGGGCACAGATGCACAAGGTGGCTGCCCCGACCCTGCTCACGTGGGGTCGCGACGATCGCGTCAGCCCGCTGGACATGGCGTTGATCCCGATGCGCACCATCCCCAATGCCGAACTGCACGTGTTCCCCAACTGCGGGCATTGGGCGATGATCGAGGCGAAGCAGGCATTCGAGAGCACGGTGCTGGCGTTCCTGACGCGCTGACGCGTCAGGATTGCGATCAGGTCTTCTGGGTCAGGCCGGCGTCGACGACGAGTTGAGTTCCGGTGATGTAGCGGGCTTCGTCCGAGGCCAGGAAGATCACCGCGTTCGCGACATCGACGGGCTCGACCCACGGCACTGGGAGAAGGTTCCGTGCCCGCAGCACCTGCGCGGCATCGTCAGCCGTCGGAGCGTCCAGATCGGGTCGCAGCCGCCTGAATGTCGCCTCGTTGAGCACCATGGCGGTGCCGACCGCACCGGGATGTACGGTGTTGACCCGGATGCCGCGGGGCCCGAGTTCGTTGGCCAGCGTACGAGCCAGGCCCACTACCGCGTGCTTGCTTGCGGTGTAGTGCGCACTGTTGGCAGTGCCGCGTAAACCGTTGGTGGAACTGATGATGACGATCGAACCGCCATCCGCGCCCATGAGGCCGGCGGACGCCTTCACTGTGTGCCACACGCCGGTCAGGTTGATGCCGATGGTGGACTGCCAGTCCTCCTCGGTCAGCTCCCAGGTGGGTGCCCCGGCGGCATGGACGCCGGCATTGGCCACCACGACGTCGAGCCTGCCGAGCTCCGCCACGCCGGTACCGATCGCGATGCTCAGTGCGTCGACATCGCGCACGTCGGCAAGACCGATGACGCACCGCCGGCCGCACTTCTCGACGGCGGCAGCGGTGTCGCGCAAGGCTTCCGCGGCATCGGGTACGTCGAGCGCGATGACGTCGGCACCCTCTTCGGCGAACCGCTCGCAGTGCGTGCGGCCAGTCCCACGGCTCGCACCGGTGACCACCGCGACCTTGTCGATCAGACCCGACATCACGAGGCCTTGATCAGGCTGAAACCCTTGTAACCGGCGGCGGCAACCTCGTCGCAGATGTCGTTGTAGACGGCAAAACCGCCGATGAACAACATGAATCCCCGTGGCTTACCGGGCACGTTGGCACCCATGTACCAGGAGTTGGCCTTGGTGAACAGCGTCGCCTCGGCACGTTGGGAGCATTCGGCGATCCAAGACTCCACAGCCTCCGGGGTGGCCTCGATGGCCGAGTGGCCGTGCTCGTCCATATGGGCGATGGCGGCGGCGATCCAGTTCACGTGCGCCTCGGCGTGCAACACCATATTGGTCAGGACGGCGGGCGCGCCTGGCCCGGATACCACGAACAGGTTGGGGAACCCGTCGATGCCCAGGCCGAGATAGGTCCGCGGACCGTCCCGCCAGTCGTCACGGAGCACCTCTCCCCCGCGTCCGACGATGTCGATCTTGGCCAAGGTGCCGGTCATCGCGTCGAAACCCGTTGCGAGCACGATCATGTCGAGGTCGTAGTGGGCCTCCGTGGTGTTGATTCCTCCCGCGTCGATGGAGACGATCGGGGTCTTGCGCACGCTGACCAGGGTGACGGTGGGTTTGTTGAAGGTCTCGAAGTAGTGGCTGTCGGTGCAGATTCGCTTGGTCCCGATGGGATGGTCGTCGGGTATCAGCAGTTCGACGACCTCCGGGTCGTCGACAATGGCGCGGATCTTCTCCACGTAGAACTTCTTGGCCTCTTCGTTGGCCGTCGGGTCGATCATCTGATCGGGGAATGTCTTGGAGAACAGCACACCGCCCAGCTGCCATCGTCTTTCGAACGCGGCTCGACGTTCTTCGGGCGTGTGCTCCATGGTCGGTTTGGCGGCGGTGATGTGCGGCGACCCGCCGCCGCTGCGCCAGGACAACCGACGGCGCTCGTCGTAGTTGGCCTTGATGTCGGCAACGTCCTCCGGCGTCAGCGTTCGGTTGCCTGCGGGGACGCTGTAGTTGGGCGTGCGTTGAAAGACGTAGAGGTGGGCGGCCTGCTCCGCGATGACCGGGATGGATTGGATGCCTGACGATCCGGTGCCGATCACCGCGATCCGCTTGCCAGTGAAGTCCACGCCGTCGTGCGGCCAGTGCGCGGTGTGGTGCACTTCCCCGGCGAAGGTGTCGAGGCCGTCGAAGTTCGGGGTCATCGCGGCGGACAGTGGGCCCGTAGCCATCACGCAGAACCGGGTATCGATCACCTCGCCCGCATCGGTGGTCACGGTCCAGCGCAAGGTGTCCTCGTCCAGGACGGCGGAGGTGACCCGCGCGTTGAACGTGATGCCGGTGCGTAGGTCCAGCTTGTCGGCGACCCAGTTGACGTAGCGGAGGATTTCGGCCTGGGTGGCGTACTTCTCGGTCCAGGTCCACTCCTGCTGCAGGTCGGCGGAGAAGGAGTAGCAGTAGTCGACGCTTTCGACGTCGCAGCGCGCGCCTGGGTAGCGGTTGAAGTACCAGGTGCCACCGACGTCCGGAGCAGCTTCGAACACCCGTACCGACAGTCCCTGGGAACGCAGCTTGTGCAGCGCGTACAGGCCACCGAAACCGGCACCAACCACGACGACATCGACTTGCTTCTGCGCGGCGCTACTCACGCTGAGCAGGTTAGGGCTGCCACCCCTCGCACCATCGTGGGATTCCCGGTCAACGGACGACCTACCAAGGAAATCCCTCTTACCGGGCGCGGACAGTGCGTCTCGGACCGGCGCCCGGCACCATGCCACACATGTTCGACACGCCGATCCGATCGCGCTCGATGCTGCTCGTCGTGAACGACGTGATCGAGGAAACCGCCGACGCTCGCTCCCTAGTGTTCGGGCTACCCGAGGACCGGCCGGAACGCCTCGCCTATCGGCCGGGCCAGTTCCTGACGCTGCGTATTCCCAGCGACGCGACAGGCTCGGTCGCCAGGTGCTATTCGCTGGCGAGTTCGCCGCACGTCGACCCCGCGCCCAAGGTAACGGTGAAGCGCACGGCAGGCGGATACGGGTCGAACTGGTTGTGCGACAACGTCACCGTAGGAGACCACGTCGAGGTGCTGCCGCCGTCGGGTGCCTTCAGCCCCGGCGAGCTCGATCGCGACTTCCTGCTCTGGGCAGGCGGCAGCGGTATCACGCCGGTGATGTCCATCCTGAAGTCGGCGTTGACCGCGGGCTCGGGCGAGGTGGTGTTGCTCTACGCCAACCGTGACGAGCGTTCGGTCATCTTCGGCGATGAGCTGCGCGCCCTGACCGCCGTTTACCCGCGGCGGCTGTCGGTCATGCACTGGCTGGAGTCGGTGCAGGGTCTGCCGTCAGGCGAACAGCTGGCGGCGTTCGCCGCGCACTACGACGGATTCGAGTCGTACGTGTGCGGTCCGGGACCGTTCATGGCCACCGTGCACGACGCGTTGTCCGCGGCAGGTGTGCCCCGTGGCCACGTCCATGCCGAGGTGTTCAGTTCCCTGGCCGGTGACCCGTTCGACGCTCCAGCCCCGACCCCGGACGACGTTGGCGACGCCGCGACCGTCGAAGTCTCCCTGGACGGTCGGCGCCACACCGTCCGATGGCCGCGCAACCGCAGCCTGGTCGACGCGATGCTAGCGGTGGGCATCGACGTGCCGTACTCCTGCCAGGAAGGTCGGTGCGGGTCGTGTGCGTGCACCGTCGTGGCGGGCCGGGTGGACATGCCGCCCAGTGACATCTTGGGGCCTGACGATCTACAGGCCGGCCTCGTGCTCGGCTGTCAGGCACGGCCTGTGACCGACGAGATCACCATCGAGTTCTGACGCTTCCGAATTGTCGTCCGCTGACCGGGAAGAAACCCCACGGTAACGCGGTCGCAGGGTCCACCATCGAGAAAGACTTGCTACGAAAGGGCAGAGCATGAGCGAGCGGGTACTCGACAGGATCAACGGCATTGCCGACGAACTGCGCGAGCAGGCTTGGGAGGCAGAGCGTCTGGGGCGTTTGCCCGACGAGACCGTCAAGAGCCTCAAGAACGCCGGCTCGATTCGGCTGTTGCAGCCCGAGAAGCACGCCGGGTTCGAGGTGCATCCTCGCGAGTTCGCCGAGACCGTGATGGCGACGGCCGCATTGGACCCAGCGTCGGGATGGATCAACGGCGTGGTCGGCGTGCATCCGTACCAGTTGGCCTACGCCGATCCCCGCGTCGGCGAGGAGGTGTGGGCCGACGACGTCGACACCTGGGTGGCCTCGCCGTACGCGCCGCAGGGCGTGGCCAAGCCGGTCGATGGCGGCTACCTGTTCAACGGACACTGGCAGTTCAGTTCCGGCACGGACCACTGCGACTGGATCATCTTGGGCGCCATGCTCGGCGACGCCGACGGCAAGCCGGTGATGCCGCCGCAGATGTTGCACATGATTTTGCCGCGTAAGGACTACGAGATCGTCGAGGATTCGTGGGACGTAGTTGGTCTGCGCGGCACCGGCTCCAAGGACGTCATCGTCCGCGACGCCTTCGTGCCCGCCTACCGGACGATGGACGCGATCAAGGTCATGGATGGCACGGCGCAGCTTGAGGCCGGCATGACCAAGACGCTCTACCTGATGCCGTGGTCGACGATGTTCCCCCTCGGCATCTCGTCGGCAGTGATCGGCATCGCCGAGGGGGCGCTGGCGGCGCACCTGGACTATCAGCGAGAGCGGGTGGGCGCCAACGGCACTGCGATCAAGGACGACCCCTACGTCATGTACGCCGTCGCGGAGGCGGCCGCCGACATCAATGCGGCCCGTCAGGAACTGCTGGCCAACGTCGACCGCATCTACGACATCGTCGATGCGGGCAAGGAGGTCTCGTTCGAAGACCGGGCGGCCGGCCGCCGTACCCAGGTGCGTGCCGTGTGGCGTGCCGTCGCCGCGGTGGATGCGATCTTCGGTCGCTCGGGCGGCAACGCGATGCGGATGGACAAGCCCTTGCAGCGGTACTGGCGCGACGCGCACACCGGTCTGGCGCATGCCATCCACGTGCCCGGCACCGTGTACCACGCCTCCGCGCTGAGTTCCCTCGGCGTCGATCCGCAGGGTCCGCTGCGAGCGATGATCTGACCATGGCCGACATCACCAGCCTCGGCTACGTCACCGTCGAGTCCGCGAGCATCGATCGCTGGCGCCACTTCGCCTTCGGCGTACTGGGTTTCGCCGAGGGCACCGGCCCCGACCCTGCGGCCCTCTATCTACGGATGGACGAGCGTGCCGCCCGCATCATCGTCACGCCCGGCGAGCGGGATCGTGTGGTGACCGTGGGATGGGAGGTCCGCGATAACCCTGCGCTGGAGCGCGTCAAGACCGCGCTGGACGGGGCCGGAGTTCCGTTCAAGGAATTGGCTCTGGCTGACGCGGACGTACGTCGGGTGGAAGAAGTCATCACGTTCGACGATCCGGCGGGCACCACGGTCGAGGTGTTCCACGGCGCGGTGCTGGACCACAGCCCCGTTGTGACGCCGTTCGGAGCGCGTTTCGTCACGGGCGATCAAGGACTCGGTCACGTCGTCGTGCCCGCCACTGATCCCGGCGGGTTGTACGAGTTCTACACCGAGGTGCTCGGCTTTCGCTCCCGCGGCGCCTTCCGGGTTCCGGTGCCCGCCGAGTTCGGCCCGGTTCGCGTCCGGTTCCTCGGGATCAACGAGCGTCACCACAGCCTGGCGATCTGCCCCGCCGCGCACCAACGCGACCCTGGACTGGTGCATCTGATGGTCGAGGTCGACTCCCTCGACGCCGTCGGGCAGGCGCTGGACCGGGTAAACAAGGACGGCTTCCAGTTGTCGTCGACCCTCGGCCGTCACACCAACGACAAGATGGTGTCGTTCTACGTGCGTGCCCCCGGCGACTGGGACATCGAATTCGGCACCGACGGAATGCGAGTTGACGAAACGCGCTACACCGCAGAGGAAATCACCGCAGACAGTTATTGGGGTCATGCATGGGTGAGCGACCTGCCGGCGGCGATGCGGCCATGACCGACGACGTCACCCCTCTGCCAGCCTCGGCTATCACGTCGTGGGATGACGAAGCCGACGTCGTCATCGCCGGCTACGGCGTGGCGGGCGCGGCAGCGGCCGTCGAAGCGACCCGCGCCGGTGCCGACGTCCTGGTGCTCGAACGCACCGGCTCCTGGGGCGGCGCGGCAGCCATGGCTGGTGGGTTCATCTACCTCGGCGGCGGCACTCCGATTCAAAAGGCCTGCGGGTTCGAGGATTCCACGGACAACATGGCCGCGTTCCTCAACGCCGCCATGGGCCCGGGCGCCGACGAGAACCGGATCGCCGACTACTGCGCGGGCAGCATCGAGCACTTCGACTGGCTGGTCGGCTGCGGTGTCCCCTTCCGCGCGGCGTTCTTCGGCGAGCCGGGCTGGGAACCGATGGGCGACGAAGGCTTGATGTACAGCGGCGGCGAGAACTCGTTCCCGTTCAACACCATCGCCGACCCCGCACCGCGGGGCCACGTGCCCCAGATGTCGAACAAGAAGCAGGGCGAGGCCAGTGCCGGCTTCATGCTGATGAAGCCTCTCGTCGACACCGCCACCGCCGCCGGGGCGCGTGCTCTGTACGACGTGCGGGTGCAACGACTCGTCGTCGAGTCCGACGGCAGGGTCGTCGGACTCGTGGGGCGTCGATACGGGACCGAGGTCGCCATCCATGCCCGCCGCGGCGTGGTGCTGGCGACCGGCAGCTTCGCCTACAACGACGCGATGGTGGCCCAGTACGCCCCACGGATCGCGGGACGGCCGGCCGCGTCGATCGAACAGCACGACGGTCGCGCGATCCGGATGGCCCAGGCCCTCGGCGCGGACCTCGCACACATGGATGCCACCGAGGTGGCGATCTTCATCGACCCGCAGCAGTTGGTACGCGGCATCCTGGTCAACGGGCGCGGCCAGCGTTACGTCGCGGAGGACACCTATCCGGGCCGGGTCGGGCAGCTCACCCTCTATCACCAGGACAACACCGCATACCTCATCGTCGACGACGACGCCCAGCAGGAGGCCATGGCGTCGCTGTCACCGCAGATGATGATGCGCCCGCCGACCTGGGTGTGCGACACGGTCGCCGACCTGGAGACGGAGATCGGTCTTCCAACCGGGTCGCTTCAGGCGACGGTGTCTGCATACAACGACGGCGCCGCCCACGGCGAGGACCCGTTGCTGCACAAGAAGCCGCAGTGGCTCAGGCCCCTCGTCTCACCGTTTGGTGCCATCGACCTGCGCGAATCCACCGGCGGCTTCACCCTCGGCGGCCTGCTAACCAGCCTCGACGCCGAGGTTCTGCACGTCAGCGGTGAACCGGTTCCCGGGCTTTACGCCGCGGGGCGTTCCACTGCGGGGCTGGCCGCATGGGGTTACGCCAGCGGTATCTCGTTGGGTGACGGCAGCTTCTACGGCCGCCGCGCGGGACGTTCGGCCGCCAAGGGCTGACTGCCTCCGTCCACACCGGCCGCACGCGTGGCGTGCGGCCGGTCTTCGCATGCGTCGAGCGCCCTGGAACACATTCGCTCAGCCAAGTGACAACAGCCACATCAATATGGTACAAACAGGCATATTCCTATTAGGAATATGTCCTATTCGAAACGATGACCTTGGAGGCGCCTCATGACGGAGCTCGAGACGAACACCGTCGAATCGACCACCCCCAGCGCGGTCATCGACAGGGTGTCGCTGGTACTCGACGCCTTCGAGGGGCCCGGGCGGCTGACCTTGGCGCAGATCGTCCGCCGCACGGGCTTGCCGCGCTCCTCGGCGCACCGGATGCTCGAACGCCTGGTGGCACTGCGTTGGCTGCGCCGCACCGGACGTGACTATGAACTCGGCATGCGACTAGTCGAACTTGGTTCACTCGCCGTGCACCAGGATCGGATGCACAAGGCAGCAATCCCCCTGCTGCACGAATTGCACCGTGCCACCGGCCTCGTCGTGCACCTGGCGATCCTCGACGGCTCCGACGTGGTGTACCTCGACAAGGTCGGCGACCGGATGATGGCGGCGCTGCCGACCCGCGTCGGCGGCAGACAACCGGCCCACTGCACGGCCGTCGGCAAGGCCATCCTGGCCTACCGGGGTCATGCAGCGGAGGTGGTCGGCACCGGACTGCTGACCCGAAAGACCAAGTACTCCCTCAGCACCGCCGCACAACTCGGCACCGAACTCGACAGGGTCCGCTCCCACGGCGTGGCCTTCGACCGTGAAGAGTCCGTCGCCGGATTCGGTTGTGTCGCAGCGCCGATCGGCGGCCCCGGCGATGCGGCCGCAGCGATTTCCGTGTGCGGGCCGATGAGCCGCATGCAGTTCGACCAGCGACTCGCAGCCCCGGTGCGGATGGCAGCGATGGGCATCTGGCGCAACGTCGACGACGGCCCTCAGCGGGTCGCTCCCACCCTGCAGCAGATGCGTCCGCTGCGTCTGGGACCCAATGCCCGGCCCACGTCGTCGCCGCAGACGGCGGCCCTGCAGTACGCGTGAGCCTCGATCCCCAGATCGCCGACCTGATCGACGCGCTGGACGCGGGGTTTCCACGCGTGCACACCATGTCAGGTGCTCTAGCCAGAGCGACGATCCGGTCTCGGTACGTCTCCCCCGCTCAACCCGAGGTGGTCGATGAAGTCCGTGACATCGCCATCCCCGGCGTCGGCGGCGACCTCAACGTCCGGATCTACCGCCCGGCGGGCTCGTCCGGCGGCGCGTTGCCGATTCTGGTCTACGCCCACGGCGGCGGATTCGTCTTCTGCGATCTCGACAGCCATGACGGGCTATGCCGCAACCTCGCGAATCGCCTTGGGGCCGTGGTCCTCTCGGTGGCTTACCGGCTGGCGCCGGAAAGCACCTGGCCGGCGGCGGCGAACGACCTCTATGCCGCCGTGCAGTGGGCCGCGGCGAATGCCGACGCCCTCGGTGGCGATCCGACGCGGATCGCGGCCGGCGGGGACAGTGCCGGAGGAAACCTGGCCGCAGTGACCTCGCTCATGGCCCGCGATCGCAACGGCCCGTCGATCGCAGCGCAGCTCTTGCTCTACCCGGTAATCTCCGCCGACTTCACTACCGACTCCTACCGACTATTCGGCAAGGGGTTCTACAACCCGATCGAAGCGATGCGGTGGTACTGGGATCAGTACGTGCCGACGGTCGCCGATCGGGATCACCCGTACGCGAACCCGTTGAACGCGACGCTAGACGGTCTTCCGCCGGCCGTGATCGTGATCGCAGGGCATGACCCGCTACGCGACGACGGCAGCCTCTACGCCGACGCGCTGGAATCGGCGGGGGTGCCAGTGACGCGTTGCCACTACGAGGGCGGCATCCATGGCTTCATGACGATGCCGATGTTCGACATCGCTCACCGCGCCCGCGCCGAGGCGTGCGGCGCGTTGGCGCGCATGCTGGGTCGGACACTGCGCTGATCGGAAGCACCGAAGGTGCTGTGCCGTAGCGGTGTTCGGGGTCCGGCACACAGCGCGTTCGCCTCGCCAGATTAGAGACACCCAAATACGTGTTCTTGGTCGACGCGCTCCCCAAGAATCCCAGCGGCAAGCTACCTAAGCGAGACCTGCGCACCCGACTCGCCAAGCCGCAGACTGTATCCCGCTGACCGGGCCCGCGTGTGCCGCAAACCGCAACACCATTGTTGACTCGACGTCATGAGTACCGAGACCAGCCTGTCCGAGGTTCAGGAGGATGCCGACGCCTCGGTTCTCTTTGCGCAGTACAGCACGGCGGCGGCATCGAGCACGTAATGAGCGACTCACGCGACACGTTCGGCGGCGGGGTCGCCGTCATCACCGGCGCCGGCGCCGGAATCGGTGCCGGACTGGCCCGTCATGCCAGTCGGCTCGGCATGACGGTGGTCCTGGCCGATGTCGACGCGTCCGCGATCGCCGTACTGCGCGACGAACTGCTGGCCGGTGGTAGCCGAGCCATCGCCGTGGTGTGCGACGTCCGCGATCCCGACGCCGTCCAGGAACTGGCCGACCGCACCTATCGCGACGTCGGTCCCGTGCGGCTCCTGGTGAACAACGCCGGTGTCGAACAGTTCGGCTATCTGTGGGACACGCCTGTCGCCAACTGGAACCGCGTGATGGACGTCAACGTCAGCGGTGTCTTCCACGGCGTTCGGGCGTTTTTGCCGAAGATGATCGCCGCGGCCGAACCGGCGTGGGTGTGGAACCTGTCGTCGATCGGCGGCGTCGCCACCGTCCCCCTGCAGGCGCCCTACATCGTCAGCAAGCACGCGGTACTCGCGCTCACCGAATGCCTGCGCGTGGAGGTCGAACTCGCCGGCCACGACGATCACGTCCACGTTCAGGCGGTGCTGCCAGGCCCTGTCGTATCCAACATCTTCGAGACTGCAGGTGGCGTCGACGACACCGCCAGTGATGCGAAGGCCGCCGAGGCACAGCGCGAGGCCATGGTCGACATCAAGGCCGCCGCCATGGATCCCCTCGCCGCGGCCGAGGTGATCTTCCAAGAGTCGGCAGATGGCAGGTTCTATCTGCTGACCCAACCCGAGTACGTCGGTTCGGCGATGTCGGAGCGCGCCGCGGTTCTGACCTCACAGCAGCCACCTCAGCTGCGCACCAAACCACGATTTGACGCGGCACGGCACTAGTTTCGGGGCATCCGTACACCCTCCAACGTCCATGGCGGCAGCAGACATTGGCGATTGGGCCAGCGCAGCCACGGTTAATGCGACGCTCGCGAGCGCCGCCTTCAATGTGCCTCTCATATCCGGGCGCTGGTGGTGTCGTCGACCACGACCAGCTCGCCCCGCCGGACCGCGTCGGCGATGGAATCCCCCAGCGCCGAACAGGCCAGAAACAGGTTGCGTTCACCGTGGCCCGCCAGCTTCAGCGCGTCGCGCCGTTCCTCGCACCGCCCCGACGCCGCCGCATTCCATTGCACGCTGGTCTGGTCCCAGCTGCTCTTGCGGGCAAGAACCCCTGCCCCGCACCGCCGGCACGCAACCGGCACCATCGGCCCGTCGTCGAGACGGTTGTCGGGGCGCACGGTCATTCCAGGGGTCCGGACGCGCGCGCCGCGAGGTTCGCGTTCACTTCGCCCATCCACTGCTCGCGAGGTCGGGTGGTGTCGATCTCGAACTCGAAGCGGTCCACCATGTCGGGCGCCACGTCTTCGACGTCGACGTAGAACTGCTCATACCAGCGGCGCAGCTGATAGACGGGGCCGTCCTCCTCGACGAGCAGCGGATTGTCGATGCGCGCCTTGTTCTTCCAGATGACCACGTCCTGCTCGAACCCCATCTTGACCCAGTCGCCCAGAGCGACGGCCGTCTGCATCGCGGCATCCTCGGACAAGTCCGGGGACTTCTTGACGATGATCCCGTATTGCAATACGAAGGAATTCGCGTCGATCGGATAGTGACAGTTCAGCAGAACCGTCTTTTGATCGCCCTGCTCGAAGTGATACGTCAGGTCGTCGATCATGAACGACGGTCCCCAATAGGACGCGACCGAGGTAGTACCCAGCATTTGCGGTGCTCCCTCTGGAGAGGGCAGGTCCGGGCGGGCGCCGCCGTTCATGTACTGGGTCGCAACATGGCCCTCGAAGATGTTCTTGAAGTGCGTAGGCAGCGAACCGTGGATGTAGAAGAAGTGCGCCATGTCCACGACGTTGTCGATGATCTCGCGGCAATTGGTGTTGACGATCGTCGTGTACCAATGCCAGTCCGTCCATTCGGAACTCATCGCCCCCTCGATTCGGGGAATCGTCACGTCCGCCGGTGGTGGTTGCCGCTCGGGGTCGTTCCATACGAACAACATGCCGTCCTGTTCGAGGGTGACCCACGTCGCGGTCCGAGCGATCCGCGGCACTCGTCGGCTGTAGGGAACGTTCTTGCACCGGCCGTCGCCACCCCACCGCCAGTCGTGAAACGGGCAGGCGATCTCGTTGCCCTTCACTTCTCCCTGCGACAGGTCCCCACCCATGTGGCGGCAATAGGCGTCCAGCACGTTGATCCGGCCGTCCTCGCTGCGGAAGACCACCAACCTCTCGCCGAATGCGTCGACTGCATGCGGAGTGCCGTCACCGAAGTCCCTCGTCAGACCGAGGCAGTGCCATCCGCGGGCGAATCTGGCCGGTGCCGCCTCAGCCTCGATCAGCCGGACTTCATCGACATTCGACTGCAGGGTCATCGGGAACCGTCCTTGAATCGTGGTGGTCTGGTCGATGCTTCGATTCAATCCCCGATGATGCTCCTCCGGTGGTGCTTGTTCCGCTGACTAGGAGAAACCACTCACAACATGGGCCGCCCGCCTTACCGTCGTGACTGTGACCGCCCACACCACCATCCCCGTAGGCATTCCAGTCGGTGACACCACAGTCGATCTGCTCGTGGTCGGATCCGGCACGGGAATGGCGGCCGCGCTCGCCGCCCACGAACTCGGACTATCGGTCCTGATCGTCGAAAAGTCCTCCTACGTCGGCGGTTCCACTGCGCGGTCGGGTGGTGCGTTGTGGTTACCAGCATCGCCGGTGATCCGCGACGGCGGCGGCGAGGACACCGTCGAGCGCGCCGGGACGTACCTGAGCTCGGTGGTCGACGGAACGGCACCGCCGCAGCGATCCGCGGCATTCCTCGAGCACCTGACCAAAACGGTCGAGATGCTGCGGCGCACCACGCCGATGAGGCTGTTCTGGGCCAGGGAGTACTCCGACTACCACCCCGAGGCACCCGGCGGGACGGCGTTCGGGCGCACCTGCGAATGTCGGCCCTTGAACACCTCCATCCTCGGTGCGTACCGGGCGAAGCTACGGCCCGGCCTCATGGAGGCCGCCATTCCCATGCCGACCACGGGTGCCGACTACCGCTGGATGAACCTGGTGGCCAGGGTTCCACGCAAGGGCGTTCCGACGATCGCCAAGCGACTCGCCCAAGGCGTCGGCGGCCTGCTGCTGGGCCGACGCTATGCCGCAGGCGGACAGGCACTCGCGGCGGGCATGTTCGCGGGCGTGCTGTCGGCGGGCATCCCGGTCTGGACCGAGACGTCACTGATCAGGCTGACCACCGATGGTCAGCGTGTCGGCGGCGCCGTCGTCGACCACGACGGTGTGCAGGTAATGATCACCGCGCGCCGTGGAGTGGTCCTCGCGGCCGGTGGCTTCGACCACGACATGGACATGCGGTGGAAGTTTCAGTCCGAGTCGCTGGGCGGCAACCTCAGCCTCGGCGCCGAGACCAACACCGGCGACGCGATACGCATCGCGCAAGAACATGGTGCCGGTACCGGCCTGATGGATCAGGCGTGGTGGTTCCCCGCGGTGGCACCACTGCCCGACCGCGCGCCCGCGGTGATGCTGGCCGAACGATCGCTTCCCGGCTCGTTGATCATCGACCAGGAAGGTGACCGCTTCACCAATGAATCGTCTGATTACATGTCGTTCGGCCAGCGCGTGCTCGAACGCGAGAGGTCCGGCCATCCCATCGAATCGATGTGGATCGTGTTCGACCAGCAATACCGCAACAGCTATGTCTTCGCCGCCGAACTGTTCCCGCGCATGTCGATCCCCCAGGCGTGGTACGACGCCGGAATCGCCTGTCGCGCGGACACATTCACTGACCTGGCCACCGCGATGGGAGTGCCGTCGAAACGTTTCTTGATGACTCTGAAGCGGTTCAACGAGGCGTCCCACGCCGGAATCGACGCCGATTACCACCGCGGCGAAAGCGCCTACGACCGGTACTACGGCGACCCGACCATCACCCCGAACCCGAATCTCAGACCGCTGGCCAAGGGGCCGTTCTACGCGGTGAAGATGGTTCTGAGCGACCTCGGCACCTGCGGTGGGCTATTGGCCGACGACCGCGCCCGCGTTCTGCGCGAGGACGGCAGTTGCGTCGAGGGTCTCTACGCGATCGGCAACACCGCGGCGAACGCCTTCGGCGCCACCTACCCCGGTGCGGGCGCGACGATCGCGCAGGGTTTGGTGTACGGATACATCGCCGCGCAGGACGCGGCCGGCCGTCGGTGACGAATCACGGCGACCGGGTCACTCCTCGCGACGGGCGTCGACTTGCTTCTCCACCTCGCGCCAGTAACCGGGCGTGGACCGTGGCATTCCCGCGGTCCCCTTCACCGCCTTCTTGAGAACCGCGTCCGCCTCGTCGATGTCCTTCATCAGTTCCAGCGCGAACTCCCGCTCGGCCGCATAGTATTTCGCCGCCCAGCGCAGCGTGATCACGGAGTACGCCCACGCCGGCTGCGCCTCGGCCCCTTCGGCGTCCTCGACCGCGCGCCGATGCTGAGCATCGACATAGGCGAGGTGCTCCCGGAGTAGTTCCTTGAGCCGGGTTGGATTGCTGAGGTGGCCGAAGGTGATCCGCAACAGGACGCTGTGCTTGAGCATTGGTGGATCGACCGGGGCGTTGTTGGTCCACTCGACCGCTGCGTCGATTCCAGCAGGTGTGATCCGGTACAGCCGGCGTGTGCGGGTGCCCTCGTCGCGTTCCACCCGCGACGTCACCAGGCCGAGCCCCTCGAGCTTCTTCAGCTCCGTGTAGATCTGACTGTAGGAAGGACTCCAATAGTAGAAGCCGACACTCCAGTCCATCCACTTCTTGAGGTCGTAGCCGCTGACTTCCTCTTCGTACGACATCATGCCGAGCAGCGTCCAGCTGGTACCGGCGAGCGTGGGCTTCGCCGCCTGGTCGCCTCCGTCCATTTCGCCAGCCTAACAACCTGGTCAGCCGATGTGGTTGCGCCGGCCACTGGCCGGGACGGCGGGTTGCGGCTAGCGCGAGCGATCCGCAGGCTCAAACGGACAACCACCACGGAGATCCAATGACTGCAATCAGCACCACCGACCCCGATTCCGCCTCGATGCGTTCGGTCCTCGGCCACTTCTGCACCGGCGTCACCGCGATCACCGGTCACGACGGAGCCCGACCGATCGGGTTCACCTGCCAGTCGGTGACGTCGGCGTCGCTGGCGCCGCCATACGTGTCGTTCTGCCCGGCTTCCACGTCAACGAGTTGGCCGGGGATCCGCTCGACGGGGCGGATGTGCATCAACGTGCTGGCCGATGATCAACGCGAACTGTGCATGCGATTCGCCACTAGCGGCGGCGACAAGTTCGCCGAAATCGGTTGGTACGAAGCGACGAATGGCACTCCGGCACTCGATGGAGCGTTGGCTACCATCGAAGCCGACCTGGAGTTCGAACACGTGGCAGGCGACCACACGATCGTCGTCGCCCGCGTCACCGCGCTACACGCACATCCCGAGCGCCGGCCGCTGTTGTTCTATCGCGGTGGCTTCGGAGGGTTCGAAACGCGGGACTGAACAGCTCCTACCGTTGCGTGCTGCCCGCGTCGACGGGAAGGGTGACAGCGGTGATGTAACGGGCTTCGTCGGACCCCAGGAACAAACAGGCGTTGGCCACGTCGATCGCCTCGACCCACGGGATCGACAGCATGTTCATCGCACACGCGGATTCGGCGAACTCGTCGCGTGTGGGTGGGCGGTCGAGATCGGGACGAAAGGCGCGGCTGACGACGTCGTTCTGGATCATCGGGGTGTCGACGTTGGTGGGGTGGACGGAGTTGACCCGAATATTGTGCGGGGCAAGCTCGTTGGCCAAGGTGCGCATCAGCCCTACGACACCGTGTTTGGCGGCCGTGTAGTGCCCGACACCGACCAGGCCGCGCAGACCGGCGATCGAACTGATCAGGATCACCGATCCGCCGCCACTGGCGATCAAGTGTGGCGCGGTTGCCTTGACGGTATGCCACACGCCGGTCAGGTTGACGTCCAGCATGGTCTGCCAAACCGCCTCGTCCATCTCGACTGTTGCACCGCGGGAGGTGATCCCGGCCGTCGCACACACCGCGTGCAGGCCACCGAACCGCTCGACACCCCGGTCTGCGGCTGCCCGCAGAGCATCGAAGTCCCGGACATCGACGACTTCACTGACGATCCGGCCGCCCGCTGCGCCGACCAGCCGTGCCGTCTCATCGAGGTCCGCCGGTGTCGACGGCGGAATGACCACCGTGTCAACGGCGCCGCACACGTCGAGTGCGATGACGTCGCAACCCTCCTCGGCGAAGCGAACCGCCTGCGCGCGCCCGATCCCCCGTGCCGCACCGGTGATCAGTGCGACCTTCCCCTCGAGACGTCCAGCCATTGGGCCATCGTGCCGCGGGCGATTACGAGCGACAACACACCTTCCTGCTGAGTGGAAAACCCGCCGGCTTCAGTGCGTCCGTTCACCCCGGCGCGCTTGTACCCTCACGCGATGCGGATCAGCTTCTTGTTGATGAACTCGTCGATGCCGAAGCGGCCGAGTTCACGCCCGAAGCCGGACCGCTTCACTCCACTAAAGGGCAGCTCGACGCCGTCGGCTCCGACAGCGTTGACGAACACCATGCCCGCCTCGATCTTGTCGGCGACGCGGTTGGCCTGGTCGGGAAACAGCTTTGAGCGTGCTGCCGACAAGGAGCGCAGCACAGGAAAGCGTTTCGCGCATCACGGTTGGACGAAGATCAGCCAGCATCTGACGGGCCCACTCTGGCCAAAAAGCCGCCGGCAACTTGGCCGCCATTGTGCGATCACGACTCGGGTCCGGGTCCGGAACCCGCGGCATGATCGTTGCGGTACGGTACTGAAGTTGTTGTTCAGGTCCGAAGTCGGCGCTGCGCGCCTTCAGTACGATCGCAGCAGGAATCTCACCGTCCCGCCTGCAGGACCGAATCTCGGCCGGACCGGTCGTCGCGTTCTGCCCCTCGATGATCGAGCGGGCGCGGTCCCCGGCATCACTGATGCTCGGCTGTGCCAATATTCGCATCGCCATCGCTATCCCGACCGCGGCATCCAAAGCTCGCTGCGGCGCTTTGTTATTCAACGTCTCCCGCGCTTGGGTAGGAACGAACTCGACAGACTCCTGCCCTGTCGCTTCCTCAAAGACGCCGCTTATGGAGAGGCCGTGCTCTGAAGCGAAGTTGAGCGCCCGGTTCGCGAGACTCCTTACCGCAGCTAGAACTTCCGTCTGCGACTTCGCGTGCGCCTCGAATACGCCAAAACCGCTCCCGCCGTTATCAATAAGGTCATACAGCCCGCGGTGCGCCCACAAGAAAGAATGGTCGTCACCGAGCAGCTGCAAGGCCGGGGCTGCGTCCAACGGGTGGCGGCACCTGCAGGCGGTGGGAGACGGAACACTGCGATAGAGCTGGGTAGATCGCTGATGATTGCCACACTGAGGGCACACATCGACGAGTAGACAGTTGTGATCCAGGCACGCAAAGGACCAACCGAGCCGCCAAGACAACCGCCACCGGCCAACTGTTTCGCGTTGTTGACGACGGTCCAAATCTAGGCCAGGGGCGACGGGGTGGTTTCTAGGCGCGGTCGCAACACTTCTCTAGGTTCTGGAGGTTGTGTTGACATCATCGCGTCGTGTGAAGAAGGGGCCGGGTCGCCGGCCGCAGTCGGCCAAACGCCAGCGGTTCATGGAGCTGCGGGCCCGGGGGTGGAGTATCCGAGCCGCGGCCCGCGAGGTCGGTGTGTCGCGCTCTTCAGGGGCGAACTGGGCGCGTGGGCACAAGGTCTACCGCAACGGTGTGGTGGTTGGGTTCGTCGCGCCCTTGGATCGGCTGGTAGTGCGTCAGATCAGCTCGCGCTACCTATCGCAGGACGAGCGCATCGAGATCGCCGATCTGCGTCAGTCCGGGCTGAGCCTTCGGGCGATCGCCATTCGGCTCAAACGGGCGCCGTCGACGATCTCACGGGAGCTGCGGCGCAACGCTGTCGCCGGTCGCGGATATCGCCCGTTCGACGCTCATCGTCGAGCCACCGTCCGGCGGGCACGTCAACACCGCCGCCGAGTCGACACCAATGGTCAGCTCGGCGGCTTGGTCTCCGAGCTGCTTGGTCAGCGGTGGAGTCCGCAGCAGATCAGCCGCCATTTGCGTCTGCGCTTTCCCGATGATTCATCAATGCGGTTGTGTCATGAGAGTATCTATCAGGCTGTGTATCAACCGAATTCGCGTTTCCTGCGGCCCTCGCGACTGGCGCCGCACCGACGTTCGCCGCTGCGCACCGGTCGTGATCACCGCCGAGCCCACCAGCGCCGGCAGTCACGGCGGCCGCGCTTTCAGCAGCCGATGCTCACCATCCACGATCGGCCCTTCCTACCAATCGACCGGTCGCAAGCCGGGCATTGGGAGGGAGATCTCATCATCGGCGACAACCACCTCTCGGCGATCGGCACCCTGGTCGAGCGCCAGACCAGGATGCTGCGGCTGGTGCATCTGCCCCGCGCTGATTCCGACTCGCTGCACGCCGCACTGGTGGCGCGGATGCAGGATCTGCCGCCGGCGCTGATCCGGTCGATCACCTGGGATCAGGGCACCGAGATGGCGCGCCATCTCGCCACCACCGACAAGCTCGGCGCGCCCGTCTACTTTCTGCGACTCCCGATCGCCGTGGCAGCGCGGCAGCAACGAGAACACCAACGGACTGCTTCGTGACTACTTCCCCAAGGGCGTCACCCTCATCAACCACCCACCGGCGCATCTGTTGGCCGTCGAACACGAACTCAACCACCGTCCACGCATGGTCCTCAAAGACCGTTGTCCCGCCGACCTATTCGTCGCCCTGTTAGCGTCAAGCGGTCCGTCAGTGTTGCGATGTTGACTAGAACTCGCCCCGTCGCGACTGGCCTGGTTTTCAACCGTCGTCAACACGCGTATGCACGCGGGACAGAACCGCGACCACGACAACGGTCCGAAGGGAAAGTCGGGATCAAGGACGTGCGCTTCCGGATCCAGACTTAGCGCGAGGCCATCGTAACGACTGAGCGTCATCGACTTCAGGGAACTCGTTGGCAGCCCTGTTGCCGCAGCTAGTGCGAGGGCCTGATTTGATGACAGCCAACTCCTCCAAGATGGCCTCACGGTGGTCGGCAATCCCCCAGCTGCGGCGAGCGCCCCCATGGTCAGGTCCATGGCGAGCGCGGTCGCCTCCAACCAAGAGTCGATTGACTCGCCTTCGAGTGGCTTCACCTGCAGCGGCAACCGCCGGCGTTCGACTCTCATTTTCGGCAGCTACTTTGACAAGATTTTCGAGCCAACGCCGCTAACAGCGGCTTGACCTGCCCTTACGGCATGTGAAGTGTCAGGTCTGCTGACGCTGTTGTTTAACAATCAGTGCACGCTTGTCAATAATCACTGCATAATCCCAGTTCACGGCAGCTTGCGAACGCTAGGCCGACGACAAGCGGCAGGCGAGTAGGTGCAAACCCTTCCGACGAGTCAAGCAATTGGGCCTTCTTCTCTTGCGCGCTGCAGCCAGTTTGCTGTTCGTCCGTGCCTTCAATCATCAGCACACGGTTACCGTATGCCGGACGCCAGCACTGGCAAGGATCGACTCCAACGCGTCCCGTCGAGATGCAGGAACAACAGTCACGAGCTCTTTCATCGCGCGACTGACTCCCACATAGAGCACTCTGCGCTGCTCGGAGTTGATGCCGTCTCTCCAATCGTCCAGAACGTGCGTAGGTCCGGAGGCCCTTGACGGAAGCGCCATGATCACCGCTTCGAACTCATCACCCTTGACCCCGTGCACGTGGCCCCAACGAAGTGAGTCCGGAGTCTCAGCAGGTGCTCCTGCAGTTCGACTTTCCCAGAAACTCGATACCTTTTCGGGAACTTTCAGTCGGGTGCCCAAACGCTAAGCAAGCTCAACCCGCGTGCGGCTAGCGAAGTCCTCGAGGATTGTGCGCACTTCCAACTTGCATGAATCAGGGTCACCCCAATCATTCGAAGACCGCAGAAGCTGGCTAACCACACCTCGAAGCTCCTCTGGCGTCACTTCGAGATGCTCGAGTTGGTCGGCCCTTCCTTCCACCTGCAGATCGTCGGGCCATGAGAATTGGTTGAGCACGTGCGCCTCAACGCGGCGAATCGCACGCATCCTGCCCGTAGGGTCTGTGCCGGAACGTAAGTCAGCCAACGCGACCAACAGTGTCTCCATTTGGGAACTGCCATGGGGCGGTTCTTTACCTGTGCGCAGAAGTGCGCGGGCGTCCGACCTTCGGTGAGCGATGACGCGAGTTCTCATGACTGAGACTCCTGCTTGGCGGATGATCTTGTACGCAGCTTCTCCTGCGCGAACACCCGATCCGACTACGACATGGATGGTGTCAGATCCGCCAGGATGCTCGGAGTGGGGCTTCACTTCACCGATTCCGACTGCGCGCAGGCTGTTTACCAGAGAACAGATGACAGGGATTGATCGGTAGCAAGTTGTAAGAGTTGCTCGTTCTTCTGCGTGCCAACACAATCTGGCCCCTGCTTCAGCACTTTCTCGACGGCTAGTGCACGTGACGGTCGGTCAGAACACCATGGACGCGGCGACGTGGGTGCATGAGCACTATGCGACCGGCACTGATGCACTTAGCGTGGAAGGTTTCGTGCGCGACTTGGCCGATGACGTGCAAATGGTCAGCCCCGCAGGCGAACTACGCGGACTTCCCGCCGTAGGCGACAGCGCGCGGACAGTCTTCTCCACGCTGAGTGCACTACACCACGAAATCCGTACCGTCACAACGCCATCACCCAACACGATAGTCGTCGACGCAACCGTCACCTATTGGTTCGTATCAGGTGAGCAGACGTCGCTTCCCGCGGTGACGACGTTTCAGATGCGGGACGGGCAGGTCGCACATATTCACTTGGAAATGGACATAGCCGCCCCACGGCGGGCCACTTAAACAGGACATGTCACGCGCATGAGCGCTGTTTGAATCTGCTGACGGCATGCAGGCAGGCTACGTCTTCGGATCAGACGGTAGACGGCCGTGGAGGCAGTGCGTTCGCTAGATGGCGGCAGCGGCCTTACCTCCAGCTGGAAACTGCTTCCCGCGATTCCTTCGTCCAAGCTGCGCAGGATCGGCGTGAACGCACCGAGGAGGCAGTGGCAGAGGGGATGCCGAGAACGCGTGGCGGAGCGGATCACATGGGCGATGACGAGCAGTCTGAAATATGTTGAACTTTGACGTATCTCGACCACCTCGAGGCCAGGCGCTGGCGCGCGGGTCGGAAGTCTCCGTGGCGAAGCTCCGTCTGCCCGAGGTCAAGCATGGCCTGGTCCTGGGTGCGGACGGCACGTAACGGCTGCGGAATTGCGCATTACACGCCAGCACGGTTCAGCATGCGGTCACGTGATTCTGGGCAGATACGAAGGGCGAGTCGATTCATAACGTGCGATCAGACTCGCGTCCGACAGCGTCAAGTCGATGTCGTCCAGTCCGCGCAGGAGTCGCATCTGGTCGAAATCGCTGATGTCGAAAGCGATGCGCATACCGTCGTAGCGGACTTCTCGGGCCGGAAGGTCAACTTCGAGTTGAAGGTGTGGCGTTTGCTCGACTCGGTCTTGCAAACGACCGGTGGTGTCGTGATCCAAGACGATGGCAAGTAGGCCGTTCTTGAGCGAGTTGGCCCTGAAGATGTCGCCGAATCGAGGAGAGATGACAACGCGGAAGCCGGCCTCCCAAAGCGCCCACACCGCATGTTCTCGAGATGACCCGGTGCCGAAGTCGTTGCCAGCGACCAGTATTGATGCACCTTGGTACTGCGGAAGGTTCAACGGGAACTGCGCGTCTTCTCTCCAGGTCGCAAAGAGCCCATCACTGAATCCATAACGGCTGGTGCGCTTGAGGTACTCGCCCGGGATGATCTGGTCGGTATCGACGTTGGACTGCCGCAGGGGCACCGCCGTGCCGGTGTGGATCTCGAATGCCTCCATGAGAAACCTCCTAAAGGTCGGATGGTGCGGTGATACGCCCGACGACCGCAGAGGCCGCGGCTACGGCGGGCGACACCAGGTGGGTGCGCACACCGGCGCCTTGGCGGCCTTCGAAGTTTCGATTGGATGTAGACGCCGAGCGCTGGCCTGGCGCAAGACGATCGGGATTCATTGACAGGCACATCGAACAGCCTGCATGGCGCCACTCAGCACCTGCTGCCCGAAATACATCGGCGATACCCTCTTGTTCAGCCATCAGCCGCACCCCCGCAGATCCGGGCACCACGACCATCCTCACTGTCGGGGCGACGTGACGGCCTCGCAGCACAGCTGCTGCAGCGCGGAGGTCTTCCAGTCGTCCATTCGTGCAGGATCCGACGAATACGGTGTCGATCGGCACATCCCGCATCGGAGTTCCCGGTTCCAGGTCCATGTACCGCAGCGCTCGCTCGGCGGCGATCCGCGCCTCCGGATCGGCGAAATCGGATGGATCGGGAACGGCGGCGTCGATCGGCACACCCTGTGCGGGATTGGTACCCCAAGTGACGAAAGGTCTCATGCGTTCAGCACGGATGGCCACATCTTTGTCAAACCGCGCACCGGGATCAGATCGGAGCGCGCTCCACGATTCGACGGCTTCATCCCATTCTGAACCAGTTGGTGCAAAACGCCGCCCACGCAGGTAGTTGAAAGTCGTCTCGTCCGGCTGCATCAAGCCTGCGCGGGCGCCGGCTTCGATGGACATATTGCACACCGTCATCCGGGACTCCATCGTCATCTGGTCAACGGCAGGCCCCCGGTACTCAATGATGTGACCCTGTCCGCCGGCTGTGCCGATAGTGGCGATGATGTTGAGCACCACATCCTTGGCTGTCACGTCCGCGGGGGGCAAGCCCTCCAGCGTCACTGCCATCGTCTTGAAGGCCGGCACGGGCAGTGTTTGCGTTGCGAGTACGTGCTCGACCTCGCTCGTACCTATGCCGAATGCCAACGCACCGAAGGCCCCGTGAGTACTGGTGTGGGAGTCTCCGCACACAACGAACATTCCTGGTTGCGTCAGGCCGAGTTGAGGGCCGATTACGTGAACGATGCCCTGATCGTCGTGCCCCAGCGGGAACTGCCGGATACCGAACTCGCGGCAGTTGTCTCGCAGAGCGGCAACCTGGTTTGCCGAAACGGGGTCAGCGATAGGCCGTTCGATGTTCTCCGTCGGTGTGTTGTGGTCCTCCGTTGCAAGCGTCAGTTCGGGGCGCCGGACGGCCCGGCCAGCATTCCTGAGGCCCTCGAAGGCTTGTGGACTGCTCACCTCGTGCACGAGATGCATGTCGACGTAAAGCAGATCCGGTGCCGCCGCTGTACGGCGCACCACCTTCGTGTTCCAGATCTTTTCGATGAGCGTCGATGCCAACGCGCGTCCTCTCAGAGATTGAGATTTCATGCTCGTAATGCACGAAATGCGTAGTTGCCCGGTCGGCCCCAAACCCTAGGCAGCCCGTTGGGCGATGTCGTGAGCTAATCGCTTGCGGGTAGGGGCTCGGCTTCGAACGCTTCTGACATCTGCCCTCCGGCGATTCGATGCGAGTCTGTATCCAGGATACTCCACTGCTCGGCTGGAGTGTCAACCGGCCTTTGTGGTTTCGGCCAAAGCCTCGGCTAGCAGCCGCCACTCGTCCCACGGCACGACGCCACGTTCGGGCATGACCACCTGGATGCAGACGTGGTCGGCGCCGGCGGCCCAGTGCTCCTCGACACGTCGCGTCGCCGCGTCGACGTCGCCGATCGCGAAGAGGCCGTTGATAAGCCGAGTGCTACCGCCTTCGAGAAGATCCTGTTCGCGGTAGCCGCTTCGGAGGAGGTTGCGGGTGTAATTGGGGATCTCGAGATAGTGGGCAATATGACGTCGTGCCGTCTCGAGTGCCCGGTCGCGGTCGGAGTCGATGATCACCTTCACCTCCGGAGCGAGCAGCCGGTCCGGCCCAAGTGCGCGACGGGCCACCGCCGTGTGCGAGGCACTGACCATATAGGTGTGCGCTCCTACAGCCCGATCTCTCGACAGATCGAGCATCCGCGGCCCGAGCGCGCCGAGAACCCGATCCGCTTCGAGCACTGGCGGATTGGCGCTCTCGAGTTCGTCCAGATAGCCCTGCATGGCCGCCATCGGTTGGTACTTCTGACCCATTGCGGTCACCCGGTGCGGGTGACTGGCTCCAAGGCCGAGCAAAAATCGATTGGGCGCCGTCGAGCGGACTGTGTTCACCCAGGCCGCGGTCTCCCTCGCCTGGTGCATGGAGATGTTCAGCACCCCGGTCGCGACGACGAGGCGGGACGTGGCGGCCAGCGCAATACCGACGTCGTCGAACAAAGCCCCGCCTGCCGCGCCGGGAGCCCACGCGGCGCTGAAACCGAGGTTCTCGATGCCGGCAGCGACATCGCGGATCTTGCCCTGATCACGGCTACGCAGCTGTGCCGCCCAAATGCCCGTCGTGCCCGATGCCGCAGAGCGCAGGGCTTGCGCAGCACTCATGATTCCGCGCGAGCGGCAAGCTGCTCGCGCAACATCCGGCGCACCAACTTGCCATTGTCGTTGTACGGCAACGCCTCGACGACTTGCACCGTGGACGGCGCCTTGCTCGAGCGCAACCTCACGCGCACCCACTCCTGCAACTCCGCCGGATCCGGTGTGCGCCCCGGAGCGGCCACCACGGCCGCCGCGATCCGCTCGCCCCAGTCGTCATCCGGCAGACCGATCACGCCTGCGTCGATGACGTCCGGGTGGCTGACAATGGCGTCCTCGACCTCACCCGGCGAGATGTTCTCGCCGCCACGCACGATCACGTCGTCAAGGCGGCCCTCGATGAACACATAACCGTCGCTGTCGATTCGGGCGCCGTCCTTGGTGGGGAACCATCCGTCGTCGTTCCGTCCCGACTCCACGCCGACGTACTTGCCCGAAACCTGGTCACCGCGCACCCACAGTTCGCCGAGTTCGCCCTTGGGGACAGGCTGGCCCGCGGTGTCACGCACGGACAGTTCGACGGTGGGCAGGGCGCGGCCGACCGACCCGAGCCGGGCCCGCACGCCGGGATCGTTAGACGAGGCGGCTGCTCGGTGCTCATCAGGACCCAGCACGGTGATGGTGGAGCTCGTCTCGGTGAGCCCGTAGCCGTTGACGAAGCCGACGTGTGGCAGCTGCCGCATCGCCTCCTCGAGAACAGGCAGTGGCATGCGGCCGCCGCCGTACGACAGATGTCTCAGACTAGGCAAACCACCTGCCGTGTCTTGGGCGAGCAGCGCGACGATCCTCGCGACCATCGTGGGCACCACAGAAGCGTGGGTGACGCCGTGTTGACGAGCCGCTTTGATCCACCCCGCCGGATCGAACGCATCCAGCTGCACGATCCGTCGCCCGCTGTAGAGCGTGCTCAGCAGGTTGGCGATCCCACCCACGTGGTAGGGCGGCAGGCTGATGAGCTGGGTGTCTCCTTCCTCGGCCGCCATCAGCTCGACAGTGCCGAAGATGTAGGCAGCCAGATTCGCGTGCTCCAGGACAGCCACCTTGGGAGTGCCTGATGTCCCGCTGGTGAACAGCTGGACGGCCGGACGCTGCGGCGGCACT
Source organism: Mycobacterium sp. URHB0044 (assembly GCF_000620625.1). GTDB lineage: Bacteria > Actinomycetota > Actinomycetes > Mycobacteriales > Mycobacteriaceae > Mycobacterium. The sequence goes on from NZ_JIAW01000008.1 coordinate 78,121, forward strand.
CCGGTAATGGCCGCCGGCTCAATCGTGTCGACTTCTGTCAGAAACTGGGTCCGGCCAACGATCTTTACTGCGCGTTCGGTGGCGAGATCTGTCAACCGCGGAAGCATGATGTCGTCGGCCACCACCACGGCCGAGCCGAGCCGGTGCACCGCGGCGAGCAGCTCGGTGTCCGTCCACCTGTAGTTGAGTGGGGTGAAGGACTGGTCTGCGAGTGCGGCACCGAAGAGCGCGACCGGGAACAGCGGTGAGTTCACGCCAATCATCACGACGTTCTGCCGTGGGTCGCGGTTGAGCCAGCCGGCGGCACGACGGGAGCTGTCCCAAAGCTGTTCATAGGTGATGCCGCCGTCGGCGTCGCCTAGCGCATACCGGCCACTCCCGGCCTCGGCCGCCATTTCGGCGATCATGGCGATGTTCATGCTGCTAGTCCGATGCAGGTAGCGGCTTGGTGGCTTTGACCGGCAGCGGGCTGTCATCGAGGAACAGGGCTGCCACACCAGCTTTGGTGCAGAGCAACTCGAGTCCGGAGTCCGCATCGGCGTATCGCTTGCCCAGAACGGTCGCGCCGGCGCGACCAGCTGCGATCTGCAGCCCGGGTGCGGGCTGAACGTCCATGGGCAGCAACGGATGGCCGCCGCAGGTGATAGCCACCGGCTTCGCGGGAGCACGTATGACCATCACCTGCGTGTCGCCGACCGCGCTCCGCAGCCGCGCCCCTACCGTCCATTGCATGAATCCAGGATACAAGCTCGCCCGCCCTCGACCAAACCTTTCGCCAGAAGTTGCCCAGGCTGGGCCACTCCGGGCTGGAGTTCCGCCCGCTTCGCCATACCGAGGACCTTCGACTCGAGGCTGGTGCGGCACAACTCGATTCACCATGCCCACGGAGTTCACCCGCCCGCCGGTGGCAGCAGCATCGACTGCCACGTCGGGCCAGCCGTGGTTCCAGCGAGGTTGGATTGGGTGTACACCTTGCCGTCTGGACCCACGTATTGTCCGGTGGCCGGGTCGTAGGTAGCCGTGGCGATCGGGGGCGGCGTCATGACCTGCGGAGCAAGCGCCGTTTGGCCCGCCTCGATAGGCGGCAACTGCGGGATGGCCTGTCCCGACAGAGTCGCATTGGGATCACCCTTCCAGTTGAACCCGTCGTTGAGCGGTACGTAGTTTTCGTCGCTTTCGCACATCGTCACCGTCGGCGCTCGCTTTCCCGGCCGCGTTTCGCATGGCAAATTGCGCGCACCGCGGACGTTGAAGGGCGAATCCTGAGGAACCCGACAGTAGAGATCGCCGTCGGGGCGTTCCGGAGCATCCACCAACGTGGGAGACCGCCGCTGCTGGGCAGGCAGGAAGCCGGTGGTGCACGGTGGGGGTAGGTTCAAGTTCAGGTTGAAGCTCAAGTACTGGCCCGCATAGTCCTGCTTGGAATCACGATTGGCCAAAGTACTGCCCTGCGACGTCGCCACACCTTGTGGCACCATCACCAGGAGCTGTTCCAAGCCGTCGCGGTAGGTAACCAACACTGGCGCAATGCTGGCCAGATTTGCCAGCAGAACAGGCAGCGTCGGCTTCACGCGATCAAACAGCTGGCGCACTTCTGCGGCCGCTTGCGGCCCGTCGTGCAAGATGCCGGCAACGGCAGTGTCGTTGTCGCGCAATTGCTGCGTGACCGTAGCAAGGTGCGACGCCCAAGCTTGAATGGAACCTGCGGTATCGGACTGTGTTTCGAGCACGGGGGCCGACTCGTCGGTCAAGGCCGTAATTGCGTCGAGGTTCTTGCGAGCATCTATCGCCAGAGACGTCGATGCCTTGACGAACCGGGAAATTTCCGGACCAAGGCCGCCGACCGCCGTATAGGCCTCGTCGATGGTGGTGCGCAAGTTGTCCCCAGGAATTGCCTCCAGTCCGCGGTTGGCCGCGTCCACCAGCGTGTCGATTGGTGGTGGTATCGAGGTGCGATCTACCGGAATCACGTCGCCGGCCTTCAACGGTCGCGATTTGGCGATCGGCAGCAGCGCGACATACTGTTCGCCGACAGCGGACTGGCTATGCACCTCTGCCTTCAGGTCCGACGGGATTTGGATGTCGGACCGCAGAGATAGCAGCGCGGCGACTCCGGAATTGGTGAGCGAAACCGACTCCACTCGACCGACTTCGGTGCCGTTGAAAGTAACGTTCGACCTCTCGTACAGACCCCCCGCCGTTGGTAGCTCGAGAGTCACCTTGTACTGGCCGACGCCGAAGAGGAGCGACGGCAACCTCATGTAGTCGAGGGCCATGAACGTGAAAGCGGTGATGGACACCACCACGAAGATCGCGATCTGAATCCAGATCCGTCTGCTCAAATGCATTTTAGGGCCCCTGATCCCAGCGATAGGGAGCCAACAATGGGTTGGCGGCCGTGGCGGGACTTGGCATCTGGCCGATGGTGCGGCCCCATTGGAGTTCCAGCTTTGTCAGGTCACCTTCGAATCGCGTACCGGTGAAAAGACTCTGGTCGATCCGGCTCATCGTCAGGTCGATTACCGCGTTCAAGTTGGCATAGTCACCGCGGACCCATTTGTAAAGCTGGTCCTTTGGCCACGGAAATGTGGCGAAGAAGCTCAACGAGCGGGTCAGCGCCGGACCCGCGTCTGCCAGTGACTGCAGAACTGGCCCAATGTCTTTGAGTTCCTGGACTAGGTTGTCCTTGGTTTGGTTTGTGGAATCCGCGGCGAGGGCACTGAACTTGCCCAGCTCAGCCATGGCGTCGGTAAGGTTCTGCCGCTGGTCGCTGAGCACCGCGAGCGCGTCGGGCAGCGTCTTCAGCGCCTTGTCGACCACCGGTTTCTGCTGAGCGAACTGCGCGACCAGTGCGTTGAGGCTATCGGTCGCACTGATGATGTCGCCGGTTTGGTCGTTGAGATGGGCAATGAACTGATCAAGCTGCTGGATGAGGCTTCGCAAGTCGTCCGCGCGACCGGCGAAGGCCGTACTCAGTGATTCGGTGATTTCTTGTATGTGCCCAATGCCCCCGTTGTTGAGTACCAACGACACCGCCGACAATGTCTGCTCGGTCGATGGATAGAACTTCCCAACTGCCAGCGGAATCAGCGATCCTTCGTGGAGACGGCCCACCGCCGGAACGCCGTTCGCTGGCGCCAACTCCACATGAAGCGAGCCCAATAGGCTGGTCTGGCCTACCGACACCGTGGAGTTCTCGGGGAGATCGACGTCTCCGTTGAGGCGCAACGTGAGCAGAGCATGCCACCCTTGCAGCTCAATCTTTTCGACGTTACCGATCGTGACATCGCCGACGCGGACACGCGAATTCCGTTCGATGTGGTCGACCTCGGGAAGTTGCACCTGGATGTCGAAACCGTCCGTACCGCCGCGTTGAGTACCAGGTAACGGCAGCGAATTTGCGCCACGCCAGTCACTACAGCCCGCAACACTGGCGCTCATCACAACCACACCGACGGCTATGGTGAAACGAATATTCCTGCGCGGCCTCATGATCCGCTCCCCGCGGCAGCCATCATTCCTGGCAGGCCGTCGGCCGGGTTCGTCGCGTTGGCACCTTCGGGCATTTGCGGCCCCTCGCCGACTTGCGATGGCATTGGCGCTTCGGCTGCAAGCGGATTCGGAGGGGCTGCCTCTGGCAGCGGGTTCGAAGTGGGCGGCGCCTCCCCCCTCGCTGAGGTGTAGTCCGGTCGCAGCCAGTCCTCACTGTAGGTCACTTCGTTCGGCCGGGCGGTAGCGCCGACGATCGGGTTTTGACCGATGGGCAGGAAATTGTATTGACGGTTCTTGATGATTGGTGCCAAGTACTGCGCGCAGAGTTTTGCTGACTGTTCGGCGCCAAGTTGAGACGCTGCCTGCACCGCTCCGCAGATGAAGCTAACGGGGTTGGCGAAGTTGTTCAACGCCAATACACCTGTCATCGCACCCTGTGCAGGCTGGTAGATGTTGAGGAAGTTCTGAAATGTCGTCGGAGCTACGTGGAGGGTTTGCTTGATGTCGTCGAGGCTCTGGTTCAACGCCGTCGTGATCGAAGCGAGCTTGTCCGACGTAGTGCCCACGGTCTCCCGGTTCTGCGCCACGAAATCCTTCACGTCAACGATCACGGAGTTGAGGTTGCTCACTGCGCTACCGACCTCGTTTGGGTTGTTGGCCAGAAGGCCAGTCACCGCCGCAAGGCTCTGGTTGAGTTGCCGCATCAGGTCGGTGCTGTCTTGCAATGCCGACACCAAAGTCGACAAGTTCTTGAGGCTTCCAAAGAGGTCTGCGCTGTGATCGCCCAGCACGGAGAAGGCCTGCGATAGCTTGATCAGGGTGTCGCGCATGTTTGCGCCTTCACCACGAAGATTGTCGGCGGCCGTGTTGATGAGCGACCCGAGTGAGCTGACGCCTCCGGGTTGGTCGGGTTGCAGCGTCTGTGTAAGCCGTTGCAGTTGGACACGGAAGTCGTCCCATTCGATTGGTACTGCGGTGCGTTCCTCTGGGATTACCGTGCCGTCGTGCATTTCCGGGCCGCTGGAGTAAGCAGGCGTCAGCTGGATGGCACGTGCGGTAACGAGTGAAGGAGCCAGGACGACTGCGTTGGCATTGGCTGGCACCTGGTATTTGTTGTCGAACCAGAACTCGATTCTTACCCGCTCTAGCTGTGGCTCGATCCTTTCGATCTCGCCGACGGGGACACCGAGGATACGCACTTGGTCTCCGACGAACAGACCGTTGCTGTTGGCGAAGTATCCGACGACATGCCTGCGGCTCACCGAATCCGCTGTGGTACTCGCCATTACGATCCCGGTCACGAGGACCGCTACGAAGGCCGTCGCGAGCCCGATTCGGGCTGATCGTCGCTTGATCACTGTCCGTCTCCGAGTGTTGGTGCCATGTTGGGTGCGGGTGCCGGCAGCGGACTCGGGGCGGGATTTGCAATGGAGTTCAGCGATGGCGGGCCTACGGCGGGCGGTCCGGGCGGCGGTCCGCCGGCTGGCGGAGCGGGTACCGGTTCGCGGTACGGATAGCAGCCGGGGCCGGGCAAAGGCACGCCCGCGGGACCACACGGCTGGTCGCCAGGTTTGCCCGTAATCGCGTCAGGCAACGTGAGCCGGGGTTCACCTCCTTGGCCCGTGCGCGGGTACGGCAACGGCAACGGGGGTGTACCCGGCTGTCCGACCTGCGGGTCTGAGCTCTGCGACGGCAGCAGCACGTTCGGATCGAGACCCAGGTCCGAGAAGGCTGCGTCGATGAATGGCTGCAGGAACTGCCCCGGCAACAGGTTGGCGACGTACGCCTTGAAGAAGGGCCCAGACGACACCGACTCGCCCAACGACATCGCGTACTTGTTGAGCAGCGTGATCGACTGCTGCACTTGTACCTTCCGGTTGTCGATGATCGCCAAAGCCCCATTGAGCTTGTCTAACGCGCCCTTGAAGGTGCCGCGTTGTTCCGCGGTGAATCCCTTGATCTGTCGACTGACGGCCGCGATGTTGCCCGAGATGTCGTCCAGCGCAGCGCTTTGGCTCTGTAGCTGGATGAGCAATGCGTTGGCGTTGGCCACCAAGCTGACGACTTGATCGCCCCTATCCCGCAGGACGGTGGTTGCCTTGTTGGCGTTCGCGAGTAGATTCCGCAGTTCGGCGTCACGTTTGTTCAGAGTGTCCGAGATGCGCGCGACCCCCTGCACCGCCACCTTTAGGTCGGGTGGAGTGTCCTTGAAGGTATCGGCCAGTACAGCCAGAGAATCGGAGAGCTGGCCGACATCCAAGCCGCTGATCGCCGAGGTCAAATCTCCGACGGCTTCGGGCAATTGGTATGCCGACGTAGTCCGGTCGAGCGGTATCGGTCCGTCTTGTTGGCCATCACCACGCGGTGTGACCTCCAGGACCTTGGAACCCAACAGGCTTTTCGTCTTGATGGCCGCCTCACTGCGGTCACCCAGTCGGAGCTTCGTGCTCATGTCGAACGTGACCAAGACGTGCCCCTTGTCGAGCTCGACACTTTCGACGTTTCCGGTCTCCATGCCTGAAATCTGTACAGCAGCACCAGGTACCAAGCCACCCGCTTCAGCGAAGTAGGCCGAGTAATGCTTGCTACCGAAAAATGGCAGCTTGTCATAGTTCGTGGCCGCGACCAGTAACCCGATGGTCACCACGCTGCCTACGGCGCCAAGGACGAAGGGATTGCGTTCGGAGAAAGACTTCATTTGGGAGCGCACCTGCCGGCCGTCTGGCCTACCAGCTTTACATACACCGGCTGGCCGCCCTTCCCGTTGAGCTTCAGCACCATTTGGCACATGTAGAAGCTGAAGAAGTCGCCGTACAGACCCTGGCGCCCCAACAGGCGATAGGCATCGGGCAAGGTGTTGAGCAGATTGTCCATGTAGTCGTGGTCTGCGACGACAATGCCTGAGCTCCGGTCGGTTTCGTGCACGACCTTCTGCAGCGGCGGCCGAGCTTGACTCAACAAGTCTGCGAAGGAGCTGGCCGCCTCGTTGCCGTACGCCACGGCGTTGCTGATGTCGCGTTTACGACTTTCGAGGCCCGCCACCAAGTCGGAGACTGACGTGACGGCCTTGTCGAACTGCTGGCTCTGCTCGGCCAGCGAGCCAAGGACCGTGTTGAGGTTGTCGATCACCTGACCGATTAGGTCGTCGCGATCAGCCAGTGTGTTGGTCAACATGGCAGTGCTGGATAGGAACGAGCCGGCGATGGCACCTTGCCCCTGGAAGGCCCGGATCAATTGGCTCGACAGCGCGTTGACTTGGTCTGGATCCAACGCGCGAAACAGAGGCCGGAAACCACCGATCAACGCGTCCAGATCCAACGCCGGTGAGGTTCTCGCAAGCGGAATCGTGTCACCGGGGTGGAGCTTGTTTGCGGAGCCATCGTCACCTTTCTCGAGTGCCAAGTAGCGTCCACCGATGACATCGTCGTACCGGATGACAGCTCGAGTGCCCTGGGTAAGGAACACCGAGGGGCTTGCAGCGAACTCCACCAGCACGGTGGTGTCCGGCTGGATCGCGAGCTTCCTTACCTTGCCGACCTCGACACCGGCGATGCGGACAAAGCTGCCCTCCTTCAATCCAGATATGTTGGAGAACAATGCTTTGTAGTTCTGCACGGAATCGAAGCGCAGCTGACCGAAGACGGCGAACATCGCAAACATGCCGAACAGGCACACGGCCAGGAACGCGGCAAGACGCCAGAGGGTTCCTCGCAGATTACCTCTCATGGTCGTTGCCTCTCGTAGTGCATCGCTTGGCTTGTCGATCGATCAGGGCGTCGGCACCGGCGGTGCTGGCGGTGCCGGCGTTGCCGGCCACAGTTGGGTGGGTGATTGCCCTGGCGGAAGGGTGAAGGGTTCGGCTCCCGGCGGTACGTGATCCGGCGGGGGTTGCCCTGAGGGAGGTGGCGCTGCAGGCAGGCCCGGCCACAGGGGTGTGCCGTCGTCGGCATAAAGGTCGGCGCCGTATGCTGGCGCACCGGGAAACGGAATGGGTCCTGGCGCAGGCGGTCCCAAGTACCGGATGCTGGGCGGTTGCGGCACCGCTCGGGTTACCGGCAAGAAGTCGGCATAGCCGGGAATCCCGATGCCCGGATTGGGTCGCACATCCACTCCGGTGCCCCATCCGGTGTTCGTGACCAGTTGACGGACCGGCCAGTTGTTCCCGACGTCGGGCAGTGATCCGCAGCCGGGCTTACCGCCAGGACCTCCCTTCGCAGCGACGATCGGCAGATTCTCTGGATAGCGATACTGGTCGTCGCCGAGCAGGACTGCACTGTCAACGGTGACTGCCGAACCGTTGGCGGTGGGGTACGAAGACTTGTCCAAGTAGAGCTTGCCGCCAAGGAGCATGCACGTCAGTTCGGGGTTGTACTTCATCAGCAGGCTGGTTGTCGGCTGAAGTGTGTTGACCGCGTTGACCAAGTTGTCCTTGCTGGGTCCAATGAGGTCAATGCCGCTGTGAGAGAATCCGATAACGTTGAGCAACAAGGCATCCAGGCTCTTTGCGTTGGTGACAAAGGTAGTACTGGTAGTCGCCGCAGCATTCAAGATGGTGATGATGTCTTGCGCGGCGGCACTATAGGTATCGCTGAATCCCTTGAGCGCCTGCCAATCCCGCCTCATCGTCTCGGCGCGCGGATTGAGCGCCATCAACACCTGGTTGGCGTCAGTGGTCGCCTGCCCGATGCGTTCACCTTGTCCGCGCAGACCTTCGGCCAGCGCCGTCAGCACGGCGTTGAGCTTGGTCGGCTCGACTTTGTCGAGCACACTGACCAGGTTCTGGAAAACAGTGTTGACCTCAGTGGAAACGTTTCGCGACGGGATGACCGCGCCCGCTCTGAGCCGCTGTTGGCTGGGATCGTCGGGATAGATTAAGTCGACGTACTTGGCGCCGAACGCGGTCGTCGCCCGTATCTGTGCCACCACATTGGCAGGTATGTAATTGAGTTGGTCGGGAAACAACTCGAGTCTCAGGCGGACCGGATCGTTGCCGCCCTCGACGCTGCTGACCCGGCCCACCAGGACGCCACGCATCTTCACCTTTGCGCCCTCCTCCATGACCAGCCCGGCACGTTGGGACGTCAGGGTGACCGGTACGGACGGCGTGAATGCCCCGAAGAACATCGAAGTGGTGGAAAAGACGAGAAGTCCGATCACCGCAAATAGGACCAGCGTCCACCAGGCAGGGTGCAACCGCGTATTCAAACGCATTGATTCCATGCCCTAACCCGACAGGTTGAAGTTGCCGGACTGACCGTAGATCGCCAGTGAAACGAGGACGGTCACAGTAACGGCCGCAATCAGCGAGGTCCGAACGGCGCGACCAACGGCCTCGCCGACGCCGGCAGGCCCGCCGTGTGCGGTGAACCCGTAATAGGTGTGTACCAGCATCACCACGATCGCCATCGCAACTGCTTGTACGAAGGACCAGATCAGATCCCATGGGTTGAGGAAGGTGTTGAAGTAGTGGTCATATACGCCGGTCGACTGCCCATAGACAGCAGTCGTTCCGACCCGCGTTGCGGTGAACGCCATGATCACCGCGATGCAATAGAGCGGCATGACGACGATGACTCCCGCGAGCACTCGGGTAGACGCAAGGTAGGCGATCGAGCGGATGCCCATCACCTCGAGCGCGTCGATCTCCTCACTGATCCGCATCGCACCGAGTTGCGCTGTGGCGCCTGCGCCGATAGTCGCGGCCAATCCGATGCCGGCGACCAACGGGGCCACCACGCGAACGTTGAGGAAGGCAGAGGTGAATCCGGCGAGTGCCTCGATTCCGATCTGCTGGAGTTGACTGTAGGCCTGTATCGCAATCAGCGAGCCGGCTGACAATGTCAGAAAGCCAACGATAACGATCGTGCCGCCGATGATCGACAACGCACCGATGCCCAAGCTCATCTGTGCGAGCAGCCGCAGACATTCGAGCTTGTAGTGAACGAGCGCATCAGCCAGCCCTCTGATGGTCAGACCGTAGAACTGGGTTTGGGTGCCGATCTGATTCCAACCGCCGGCTAATCTACCCACCGTACGACGCAACCTGGGGTACACAGAGCTCGGTACGCTCACGCGGTTGCCCTCACTGCGATGGCGGTGGCGAAGACGTTGATCACAAACAGCGCTAGGAACGTGAATACAACCGTTTCGTTGACGGCGTTGCCGACACCCTGCGGGCCACCACCCACAGATAGGCCCTTGTAGCAAGCGATGAGGCTGGCCACCAACCCGAATAGTGCTGCCTTTATCAGCATCACGACGACGTCAGGTACCCCGACCAACAGTGTCAGACCCGCGGCGAAGGCTCCGGGCGTGACGTTTTGGAAGAACACGGCGAAGAAGAATCCACCGACAATGCCGACGAGCGACACCAATGAGGCCAGCATCAACGCCACCAGCGTGGCGGCCAATATGCGTGGAACCACCAGTGCTTGAATGGGATTGATGCCAAGAACGCGGAGCGCATCCAGTTCTTCCCGAATCGTCCTGGCCCCCAGATCGGCGCACATTGCCGTCGCACCGGCGCCAGCGACGACGAGCACGGTCACTATGGGTCCCGTCTGCGTGACCGTACCCAGCGCTGCACCACTACCCGAAAAATCCGCTGCACCAACCTCAACCAACAAAATATTGATGGTGAACGTGGCCAGCACGGTGAACGGAATAGAGAGTAGGATTGTCGGCAGAAGCGACACTCGCGCGACGAACCAGGTTTGACTCAACAACTCCCGCCATGCAAACGGCGGCTTGAACGTCAGCACCAGCGCGTCCAAGGTCATGGCGAAGAATCCGCCGAGTGCACGCACGGGAACCGCTGCCGCGCTTGCCGACTTCATCGTCGTCATGACCTTGGCCGACCTTTAGATGACATCATCATTGACACCTCCGTGAGCGTTCCAGCGCTGGTTACTGCAAAACCGGAATGCGCTTTGGGATCCGGGATGCCTTGTGCTGAGGGCTAATCGGTGGATTCGCCGTCTCCGTAGTATCCGCGAAGCCATTCTGCTGGGCGACTCTCCGGGAATGCTCCGGGTACTTCCACGACTGGATCGTCGCGGTCATCAAATTCGGCACGGAACGCCTTGAGGACTGTCGAGCACATGCCGTAAGTGCCGATCACGTACGTCATTTCGACGATCTCTCCGTCGGAAAAGTGCTTCCGCAGAGCATGCATCGTCTCATCGGGAACCCTGCCGTTGCCCGCGATCAGGTCGTCGGTGTATGAGAGAACTAACCGCTCCACGGGATCGGTGTAGTGCTCGGAATGCCCCCAGTAGCTGATCGCCTTGATCTTCTCGTCGGGGATTCCAAAGGTGCGAAGAAATTTGCAGTGTTGCGAATAGGTGAACTGGGAGCCGCGCAGCCAGCACGCCCGTACCAGTCCCAGCTCTTTGAGCACTCGGAATCGCCCCTCACCGTGCACCATCAGGGCGGTGATTGCATCGACGAATTCCAGGGACTTCGGAGAATTGGCCAATACGGTCCAGTAGTTTCCCAATGAACCAGTCTCGGTGCCGCGCTCAACTGTGGGGTCGCGATCAGGACCGAAGAAGAACTCGTAGCACCTCAGCACCCTGGGATCAGTCACGTCCTTGCGTGAAACCTCACCGATAATCACTTGTGCTCCTTTGCATCTCAGATCTCAATTTGACTTTCGCAGCGAAACGACGGGTGGATGGCGCGAGCTCGTGGAGCTGGCAATGTCCACGTCGTATCGGTTCAGGCGGGTGCAGGAGCCGGCGCGGGCGCGCTCATCAACAACACGTGCATCCGGCTCCGCTTCTCGCCCATCCGATCGGCACGCTTCGTGCTTGCAGGTACATCGTCCTTGCCGTAGTACGTGTCCCAGGCGGGATACGTTGCGGCAAACTCGATCTGGCAGCCGTCGGGATCCTGCAGATAGAAGGAGGCGGAAAAGGTGTTCTCGTCGATGTAGCTGATGTCCTGGCACACGCTGATGTCGTCAATCTTGTGGTCGACGAACGCGAACTCGAAGTCCGACGCCTTCAGGAAATCCCACCACTCCTGGACCAGGCTGCTATCGATCTCTATTGCGACGTGATTCATTGCGCCGTCGCGCATCTCGGCGACCGGGTCGTACACTTGGCCGGCGTTGTCGTTCCACCAGAAGTACGCGATGAGGTCGCCGTTACCGATGTCGAAGAAGAAGTGCTGACCCCCGCCGCCCGGCATTTCCATGGTCTTGACCAGCGGTATGCCCAGCTTCTCGTAGAACTCTACGGTCTTGGCCATATCACTGCTGTTTAGGGCGAGATGGCTCAAGCCCTTCAACCGCTGCCCAAGTGGAACATTCGTGTCCGACATTTGCGCTCCTTGTTCTTCTAGTGCGGCCGACGGCCCTCACCGCCGTACATAGACATAGTGTCATCTGGATCCGGGATACACAATGCTTGGTTTCTTGAGTTGTTCAGCTGGCCCTCGATGACTGAGAAGAGACGCTCGTCTACCGAGCCAGTGACCGCGATCACCTACCGTTTGGGGGCCTCCTGGCCGGGAAGCTACGGCGATTACGAGTCGCTGGACGGCGTCAGCCGTTACATCGGCGGGGCGATGTACTCGTCGATGTGGGCGATGAGTCCGTTCTCGACGACGATCCGGTGCGCCGTGTGCACCGAGAAGGCGGTGCCCCCCTTCGAGGTGAACTGAAGATGGAGTTGCTGCATACAGCCTTCGGGAATCGGATAACGACGCAGCACTTCGTACTCGATGGCGGTGGCCTCCGCCAGTCCGGCCTGAACAGCGGCCAGCATGTCGGCTTTTGGTTGATCTATGGCATCGTAGTTGTGCCATACCGTGGCATCCTCAGCCAACAGGGCACCGGCTGCGCTCAAGTCCAGCGAGTAGATTGCACTGAAGAAGCCGTCTACGACCGCGTCCACCGCAATCTCTCGAGTTGTCTTGCTACTCACCTATTTTCCCTTCTGACGAACCATCGATGTTCTGGTTGAGCACATCGTCTGACGGGTTGATGCGCTCGCCGCGGCTTGTATATGAGTTGGCTGAATCCTGGGTACGTACCCTGCGACTGGGCTACGGCCCGACCCTCTGACCGCCGATTGGACACGTGCGCGATCACGGTAGGCGACTGGTGACCCAGCCATCCAGTGCAAACGACATATCTTGAGCAACCGGATCTATTTCTCCGAACCAAAACGACGGGCACAGGGCCAGATGACAACCGACCGAGACCACCTCGACATCGAACTGCTGCGCCTGCTCGTCAAACAGCCACGCGCCGGTGGCCGCGAATACGCCCGGCGACTCGGCATCGCCCGCGGCACCGTGCAATCCAGAATCGGGGCGCCACCGCCGACTAGCGTGCGCCGGGCCGCTTTACGGCGAACAGAGCGAGCAGCGGTCCGATTTCGCTGTGCGCTCAAGCAAGCGTTGCTGCGTCAGTTCGGGAACTGGAGGTATTCGAAGACCCCTCCGTCTGGGTGGCGGGCCAAGAGCCGTTGACCCACCTGCGCGTCGGCTGGCCCCTCGAGCAGGTCACCGCCGGCATTACCGATTACCTCTGCAGCCCAGGCGATGTCATCGACGATGACAGTGGCGACTCGTCGAGAATCCACAAGCTCTCGATCAGGACCGGCCAGTAACACGAAATCACCGAGGAATGCGATGTCTATGCCATTGCGGGTCACACGTATTACGGCGTCCGGTGGAACTCCGGCGAGTTGCGTATACAGCGGCAAGGCAGCGTCGATGTCGGGCACCTCGACGCGAGCTGCAATCCGCTTGATGGTCGCCACCGTCATTCCCCCGATATCCGGTATCGATGCCCGAGCACAATACACACCACTGAACTCCACCTTTCGACCTTCTAGCAGTCACGGCGACCCTAGACAACGCAGTGCATCCAGGATACATTACGGGGGCTGAGCGTATCCATACCGGAGAGCGCCGGCCTACGGAGCCAGCTGGCTACGGGAGGAGATAGTGATGGAATTGCGCGGGGCCCGAGTACTGCTGACTGGCGCTTCCACTGGGATAGGTGCGGAACTTGCTGTCGCTCTGGGCGAACGGGGCGCCACGCTCGGCCTGGTCGCTCGCAGGGCTGAGCTTCTCGATGAAGTGCTATCGGTGGCCAAGTCCCGGGGTGCCCACCCGGATAGCCGATGCTGGACAGTCGACCTGGCCGATACTATAGCCGCCGAGCAAACAATTGACGATGCATGGGACCACTTCGGTGGACTCGACGCGTTCGTCAGTAATGCGGCAATGATAAAGCGCCGCAATGCGTCCAGACTGCCAGCCGCCGAGCTCGATCACATCATGCGAGTGAACTTCCTGGCGCCGGCCCATATGACGCTTGCGCTTCTGCCGCGAATGCACGAACAAGGCTCCGGCATGGTGGTGATGGTCGGTTCAATGGCTGGTCGGGTCAGCGCCGCTGGTGAGGCCGCCTATGTCGCGAGCAAGCATGCGCTGGCCGGATTCACTGAGACGCTGGCGATCGATCTAGCTGACTCCCCAATTGTCGTCAGGCTGATTACCCCTGGTCCCTTCGACACAAAGATATGGGATGCGGTCGACGACGAACCGACGGGTTATGACGGTCCCAGGTTCCCGCCTTCGGTTGCCGCCGAATCGATCGCAGATGTTCTAGCCGGGGGAGGCAGCTTCGAAACGATCGTGCCGCCGGAGATGTCCGACATTATCAGCGGGAAGAATGCCGACGTGGACGCGTGGATCTCGAGGTCGCAAACCCTTCCCACCCCTTGACAGAGCTGCGCGCCTACTCGCAGGTCACCGCCTGCACTCACAAAGCCAAGGCATCGGCGCGCAACCTACTTGGCGGATGCATCGCGATTTCGTTGTAGTGCAGCTACTTTGATCGCTGACTGGAGCATGGATAGGCTGAGTTTCGCCGCCTGCCGCTGAGTGGGTGCGCGACCCGAGACCGCCAGCGCAATCACGGTCGTGACGAACGCCTCCAGCGCGCCCGGGTAGTACTTGCGCAGCGCCGAACGCAGCGCGTTCGTGTGTCGGTTGCCGCCTCCAGGTCAGATTCTGACGTACCCAGGCCAGCACCTTGACCGCCTCCCATCAGCAAAGTCACGTGCAACTCAGCGGTGGTAGTGGTGATCGGTGCGCACCAGATCGGCCAACAGTTTGGCTTCAGCTGTCAACAACGCTCACCGCCCGTCGGCTCGGCAAACAGCGTCCGTCCAAGAGGTCCGGAGGCTCGCTGTTCGACACCCGTTAGCTGCAATGTGAGGCCTACAGCCAACTTCTGGAGCAGGTACCGGCAGCCGGGGTCATAGGTGGTTGAGCAGGTGAGCGACCATGGACCGTCGGAAGTCCTGCATCGACGCCGCTTTCGGTGCGATCGCGTCCGCCCCGTGATACATCCCGGGGACCGTGACCAACTGGCATGGAACCCCGCACGTTCTCAAGGTCTCGGCGTAGACGACACCTTCGTCGAACAGCACGTCGAGGTCGCCGACGCCGATCCATGTCGGCGGAAGGTTTCTCAGATCGGTGCGCCGCGCCGGGGCGGCGTATTCGGGGGCATCCGACATGCGCGGCGCCCGCCCTAAAAGGGCAGTCCACCCGAACCTGTTGGACACGGGTGTCCACATGAAGTGACCGCGTCCCGCGTGACCGTCCCGCAGCACGGTGCGGTCATCGAGCATCGGGTAGACAAGTGCCTGGGCGCGCAGCGAGATGCCTTCATCCTGGCTGCGCTGCGCCACGGCGGCCGACAGCCCGCCACCCGCGCTCGCACCACCCACGGCGATCCGGTCAGGGTCGATGCCCAATTCGTCAGCGTGCGAACGCATCCAGCGCAGGGTGGCCATGCAGTCCTCAAGCGCGGCCGGAAAGGGATGCTCGGGGGCCAGCCGGTAATTCGGTGACACGATCACAGCGCCGAGGTCGCGTGCGAGGCGCCCGATCACCGACAACTCTAGTTGGGCGGAGCCCACGACCATCCCGCCGCTATGGATCCATAGCACCGCCGGCCGCTGCGCCTTCTGCTGTGCGGGCGTCGCGACCAGGACCTGCACCGCTGCCTCGCCCACATGATGTTTGGTCACTACTACGCCAGGCCCCGGTGACGTACGCAACCGGGAACTAATGAACCGCTGCGATCGCAAGGTCCGTGTCCGGGTTGAGGGGAAGAAGGGCAACATCGGACTGCGCAGCTCCGCGGCGACGGCAGTCAAGGCGCGCCTTCCCATCAGGTAGCGGCGCACCACCAATCCGGCCGTGCAAAAGACGAGTCCCGCCGCTGCATTGGCAATGCTTGGCATCCGAAATTCCCTCGTTGACTTGTGCTCTTGATCTACGAGCGCGGAAATCGGTAGAGGCGGCGAGCGTTGTCCTCAACGATCGCTCGCACTTCGTGGTCGGGTACTTCGTGGAACATCTCCGCGACGACCTTGCGGCTGTTCGGCCAGAAGGAATCCGAATGGGGATAGTCGCATTCCCATGTGATGTTGTCCAGACCGATGCGGTGACGGTTGTCGACACCATACTGATCCGAAATGAAGCATCCAAAGATGTTGCGCGCAAATATGTCTGACGGCCGCATCATCTGGTTGACGTTCTGGTAGAAACGGTGTCGCTCCCAGGTGATATCCATTCGCTCCACCAACCAAGGGATCCAGCCGATGCCGCCTTCAGCCACTGATACCTTCAGATCAGGAAACTTGTGGAAGGTCGGCGAAAAGATGAGGTCGCAGACCGACCTCATCGAGTTCAGACCCATCAGCGAAATGAACACCGCCATGGGCGCTTCCGGGGCAGTCGGTATGACCTGACCCGAGGTGCCGAAGTGCATGCTGACCACGATCTCCCGCGCTTCCAGCTCCGCAAACAGCCGGTCCCAGTGGCTCGTGTGAAATGACGGTAAGCCAAGCGGGACTGGGTTCTCGGGGAACGAAACGGCGCGAACGTTGTGGTGCGCTGCCCGATCCAGTTCGGCAACCGACTCGTCGATACTCCAGTACGGCAAGATGATCATCGGGATGAAGCGTCCGGGAAATGCCAAACACCACTCGTCGAGCACGTAGTCGTTCCAGGCCGACGTGCAGGCCCGCGCGAGGTCTTTGTCGTCGAGATTTTGGAACATGGTGCCAGCGAATCGAGGGAACGACGGGAACAGCATTTGAGCTTGGACCCCGTCGATGTCCATATCTTTCACCCGCGCGACCGGGTCATAGCACCCTTCGATCATGTCGGAGAACCGCAGCGGCTCAGTCCCCAATTCCGTCGATGGTTTGCCGGCCACAGCGTTCAGTCCGAGTTGGCCATAAACCTTTCCCTCGAGTTGCCATACCTGGCTGCCCTTCGGCACCTTCTGGCCGAATCCGTATTGGTCCGTTTCAGTCCCACTGGCCTCGACGACGCGAGGACAGCTGTCCCGGAACCTCCTTGGCACCCTTGACAACCAGACCTCGGGCTTCTCGATCAAGTGATCATCGACAGAAACCAGCTGCATATCCGCCGTCAACGGCATGGTCGACTCCAATGGTTGGTGTGAATCCAGGATACATCATCGCTGCAACGCATCAAACGCAGTTTTCCGGTCCTGGTTCTGATATCTCTGATGGCTTTCGGTTGGGCTGGTCAAGCCGGCAATCGCAAGGACTTCGTCTGCACGTACTCTTCGAAACCCCGCGGCCGAGCTCTCGGCCTATGCCTGATCGCTTGTAGTCGCCGAACGGCGCGATGGGGTTGTACCCGCCGCCACATCGCCGTCGACAGCATCGGGAACGGTATAGACCACCGCACCCGCGGGCAACAAGAAATAGTCACCATATCCGCCAACGAAGTATGGTGGCGCGTCAGCGCGGCCTAGCATCGCCATGCGCTTGTTCTGGCAAGCGATACGCTTGCCCACCAGACAGTTTCGGCACTTGTGACAGACGAAGAAGTGCGGAACACCACTCGCGCGCCCGCCTCTAGCGGCACGCCGTTGGAGTCGGCGCTGACACCTTCACCAAGCGCCTCCACTGCCCCTACCATCTCGTGGCCGAGCACGGTGGGAAAGTGCCCGCCCAGGCCATCGATCGCGGAAGTACCATGCCAGGCATGCAAATCGAGCCACAGATATTGGCCCGGCCGACCCTTGAGATGACCGCGCGTTCGACAGGCGTTAGAACTTAGAGTCCCAACGATTTTGCGACGATAGTCTTCATAATCTCGCTTGAGCCGGCGAAGATCCGGCTCACTCGAGCATCGGCATACATCTTCGCGATGGGGTACTCCATCATGTACCCGTATCCTCCGAATAGCTGTAGACAATTGTCGACGGCGCGTGCCTGCATTTCGGAGCAGAACAGTTTCACCCTCGCGGCGTCCGCGCCGGTCAGTTCGCCGGCATCAAGCTCGGCGACCGCCCGCTGCAGCATCGAGTCAGCGGCCTCGATTTCGGTGGATACCGCCGCGAGCACGAACTTCGTGTTCTGGAACTGCGAAAGCGGCTGCCCGAAGATCTCGCGTTGCTTGACATAAGCGACGGTGTCGCTCAGCGCTGCCTTTGCCATGGCAAGCGACCCCGCGGCTGCGCTGATGCGCTCCTGCGCCAAGTTGCTCGTCAGGTACTCGAAGGCGCGGCCTTCCTGTCCCAACAAGTCATCGATGCCGACGACGACATCCTCGAAGTGCAGCTCCGCGGTATCGGCATACTTCATCCCCAGTTTGTCGAGGTTGCGCCCCTTGGCGAATCCCGCTGTATCGGCTTGAACCACGAACAACGACAGGCCCTCTCGACCGTTGCCGGTCTGCGATGTCCGGGCGACCACAATGACCAAGTCGGCGTTGATCCCACCAGTGATGAACGTCTTTGCGCCATTGATGACGAACTTGTCCCCATCGCGTTGTGCCGTGGTCCGGATTGCGCTCAGATCCGAACCGGTTCCGGGCTCGGACATCGCGATCGCCGCCATACTTTCCCCGGACGCCAGCCTCGGTAGCCAACGATTCTTTTGTAGTTCGGTTGCGTAGCTGAGGAAATACGGGATGACGACGTCGATGTGAACTCGAATAGGAGACATCTGGAGGTGCGCAGCGAGCAACTCCTCCGCAACGACCAGGTTGTACGTGAAGCTCGACTGACCGCCGCCTCCAAACGATTCGGGCACTTGAAGCCCCAGCATGCCCAGTTCCCCCGCCTTGCGGTAGAAGTCGAGGTCCACTCGACGCTGCGCTTCCCATTTCGCAACGTTTGGCACGGCCTCCCGTTGCAGGAACGAGCGCACCGCCGCGCGGAACTGTTCATGATCCGGCGTATAGAGCGAATTCCGCACGTTATCTCCCCCGATCTCCATTGAGGGGGCTGGTTGCGCCCTCGTTGGCGGTTCTGCCTGTGGAACGGGTTTCAGTGCGGATCGCTGCGTCCACGCGCGCGCAGCGTGCGTTCAATTTCCACCAACCTCTCATCGATCAAGAGCAGGCGCGACTCCTCATCGCGAATGCGCGCGTGCATCTCGCCGTCGGCCACGTTCTGGGCATCTCGCCAAACGATGAGTCGTGCACGGATTTCTACAATCTCTGCGCGAAGTCGCTCAGCCGCCTCCCCATGGGAGAGCAGGTCCTGGTCGTCCCAGTCACTGTCTCCGGCGATCCGTGCCGAGCCCATCTCCCGGTCCCCTCGGTTAACCATCAAATGGATGTGCGGGGCTCAGTTCCAAGCCTGGCAGAGGCCATGACATCAACTTGGAAACCCAACAGCAAGTTCGTGCAGAACGTATCCTGGATTCAGCACGATGTCTAGCTGCCGATGCCAGGCCCCAGTGTCTTCGCACAACCCGGGACCGCACAGATGGACAAGGCCGCTGGATCCAGGATACGGTGCACGGTGAACCACCTGACGGTAAATTCCAAGTAGGCGAGGCAGCTGCATATGACCAACACGCTCATTCCCCGAAGTGAACTCCTGGACCCGGCGAGGTTTGTGGATCTCGACATCGGGAGCGAAGAGGTGCGCCAGCTCGTCTTCAAGGGCCTATGCGCGAAGTGGGCAACAGAACCGCCGTTCTACATCCTGGAAATGGACGTTCCCCACGTAATCGTCGGAAGGTTCAACGATGTCCAAGACGTGCTGCGCGATCGGGAGGGTTTCGTCGCGATACCACCCAAGCTGCCGGGCTACGAGCGATTTGACCGGTTCTTCGGTATGGCCGGCTTGGCCGGCGAAGAAGGCGAGGACCACGATCGAATTAAGCGCTTGATGATGCCTCTCTTCCTCCCGAAAGTTCTGCGCAAATTCCTCGATCGCATCGGAGAGATCGTGGACACGATGTTCGATGAAGTCGAGGAGCAAAAGGGCCGTGAATTCGACTTCATCAATGACTTCGCAAACCACCTCGTGGTCCGCGTCCTTCTCGACGGCATGCTCGGCCTGAATCAGGCACAGCAGGAGTCATTCGCCCACATGCACGATCTCTTGCCACTGCTCGCCAACATAGGCCCGGGAGAAGCGCCCCCGCAGGAGTTTCTCGACGCACAAGCCCACGTCGTCAGTGTCTCCCAGGAACTTCTGGATGAACGCCGTCGGGATCCGCGTGAGCATGACTGGATCACCACGATGGTCGAAGCCCACGATCGGGACGGCGCCATGACGGAGCCCGAGATCTTCTCGATCTTGTTCGCAACCCTGGCCGGCGGCCTCGGCACGACGTCCACTTCGACAACTGCCATGGTGGTCAACCTCATCAGGCATCGCGATCAGTTCAATGAGGTCATCGCCGATCGCGGCCTGGTCGCGGGAACTGTTGACGAGTCACTTCGCTATCAGGGCCCGGGATTCCTCGGTTTCGGTCGATTCGCCACGGCGGATTGCGAAGTCGGCGGCCTACCTGTGCTGGCGGGTATGCCGGTGCTCACGGCGCTGCAGTCGGCCAACTACGATCCGGACGTCTTCCCTGACCCGCTTCGCTTCGACATTCATCGAAATCCGAAGAATATCCTCACATTCGGAGCTGGGTCGCATATGTGTGTGGGTAACGTGCTCGCTCGCTACATTCTACAAATCGTCTTAGGCAGGGTATGTGACAGGTTTCCCAACATCGATCTGCAAGACCCCGACTACGATCCTGTCTACCGTGGAATGTTTGGCGAGGTAATGCACGTGAACGCGCCGATGGTGACCGGAAACTAGACCGCTTTGGACGTGCTCAAGTTAGGCGACGCGCTTTGAAGATTACCGTGGTATCTCCTTCGGGAGCCGAAAGAAAAATTGATGCCGATGCGCACTCCTCGTTGATGGAGGCGCTGCGGTTCAACGGGTTTGAGGAAGAGATCCTCGCCATCTGCGGGGGGTGTTGCTCCTGCGCAACCTGTCATGTCTACGTCGATCCGGAATTCGCAGAGGCGCTGCCTGCTCCGCGCCAAGACGAAGCAGACATGCTCCAAGACGCCGCCTATCAGCCAGGCGAAAGATCGCGGCTGTCCTGCCAGCTGCGCGTCGGGGACCTCCCGGAGGGATTCCGTATCACCATTGCGCCACAAGAAGAGTAGCTGCGTACTTCGCCCAGAATGGGCCGAGGCGATGCACGTGGACACCCCCCGATTGTGACCGGAAACCTAGGCCAAACACGTCCGGCGGTTCGCCATATGGCATGAGGGGGAAGATCTCTCGAAGGTCGCGGAGCTCCCGAACAGCATCTGCCTTCACTTGATCACCAACGGATCATTGGAGTTGAAGCCGTTTCTCGAAGGCCGTTCACAACGGCCGTTGCGTGCACCGCCGATTGGAGGGAAGCATTCGAGCCGCTGTCGGCCCGCCCGCAATACACCCGTTTCGATATAGGCAAGGATGGTATGAACCCGATCAACCGGTTTCGAATCGCGATTCCCGACGCCGATCTCGACGATCTAAAGGCCCGATTAGCGCGCACCCGTTGGCCGGACCCAGAATGCGTCGACGATGGGAATCAGGGCATTCCGCTGGCCTACACCCGCAGACTGGCCGACTACTGGGCCAACGACTATCACTGGCGCCCCCGGGAAGAAGCCCTCAACCGCTTCGATCACTACAGCACCGAAATCGACGGCCTGGACATCCATTTCATCCATCAGCGATCTGGGCGCGACGGCGCCTTTCCCTTACTGCTCACCCACGGCTGGCCAGGATCGATCGTCGAGTTCCACAAGGTCATCGAGCCGCTCACTGAGCACGGGTTCGACGTCGTGTGCCCATCACTGCCGGGATACGGCTTCTCCGCCAAACCCATGAGCACCGGATGGGGCGTCGAGACTATCGCCGCGGCCTGGGACACCCTGATGGGCCGCCTCGGCTACGAGCGCTTCGGTGCGCAGGGCGGCGATTGGGGTGCTGCCATCACCACCCAGATCGGTCGCAATGTCGGCCGTTGCGTGGCGATCCACCTGAACATGCCGCTCGGCTTTCCCCCGGGCGAACTCGAGAATCCGACCGATGATGAGAAGCAAACGCTGGAGCGGGCGGAGTACTCCCAAAACTGGGATTCGGGCTACTCCAAACTGCAGTCGACGCGCCCGCAGACCGTCGGCTACGGGCTCGTGGACTCCCCCGTGGGCCAGCTCGCCTGGATTGTCGAGAAGTTCTGGTCTTGGACGGATTGCGACGGTGACCCGGAGAACGTGTTGACCAAGGACGAGATGCTCGACAACGTGATGCTCTACTGGCTGACCGCGTCGGGAGCGTCGTCGGCCCGCCTGTACTGGGAGAGCTTCAACACATTCGACACCACCGCCCGCGTCGAGTTGCCGACTGGGATCGCTGCCTTTCCCAAGGAGATGTTCAAGGCACCGCGTAGTTGGTGCGAGGCCGGATACAACATCACGCACTGGACCGATATGCCACGCGGTGGCCACTTCGCGGCGTTCGAGCAACCAGAACTCTTCGTCGAAGACGTGGCCACATTCTTCGACGGACTGCGCCACGCCCAGCAAGGCAACGGCCGAGGCTGACTTCTTCGTGGTGAATACGAGCCGCAACCGAACTGGTTATGACGGCTCTCCGCGCGATCCAGCGCTCACGGGTACGCCTACTTCAGAACAATCGGATTCACCGGGGAGCCAACCGCACCCGTGACCCGTAACGGAGGTGCAATGACTTGGAATTCATAGACCCCGTCGGCGCGGCAGTCCGCCGCCAAAGCATCCATATCCCAGAATTCACCTAGCAGCATTCCCATCTCACGTAGCGCCAGCAAGTGCAACGGCAAGAACATGCCCTCCACACCAGATTGCAGGCTCTCGACCATGACATTGTCGGACGCCACCGCTGCTACCTCGCGCTCGTGCAGCCATGAGGCACACCGCCAACTCAAACCTGACGACGGCTCCATCGGGTTGCCCGTCTCGCGAAACTTGTTGACCCAGCCGGTGCGAACCAGCACGACGTCACCACGTTCGATCCCGATCCTCTGAGCGCGCAACGCGTCGTCTAGCTCGTCCGGAGTGACGTCATTTCCTGGCTCGAGATATTCGACATTGCGATGTTTCGCAATGTCGATCAAGACGCCGCGGGACGTCACGCCCTTGACGTCAACCTTGTCGATACCGCAATGGAAGGCGCCGGCGCTGGTCACTGATGCGGCAGGAAATCCGTTGAACAGCTGCCCGTCGTAATACGCATGTGCAAGCGCATCCCACTGGGTCGATGCCTGCAACGGCATGATGATCATGTCGTCGTTGAACCGAAACGGGCTGGCAGAAAAGAACTCTGACACCTGCTGCGCGACCCCGTTCTCGGTCCACTTGCTGCCGTACTCGGCGTAGGTGCGTTCATCGCCCCCGTCGACGGTCATCAAGTGAACAGGCTTTGGCCGAAAGTCGAACGCTCCCTGCGGACTGGACGAACCAAAATCCATCCCCAATGCGAACACCTGACCCTTGCGCACCAAGCCAGCCGCACGCTTCACTTGTTGCTCACCAATCAAATTCAGAGTACCCAGCTCGTCGGACTCACCCCACCGACCCCAGTTGCGTACTGCGCTCGCGACACGCTGAAACTCGGTCAAGCTATCCACTGCATCCATCCCTTCATTGGGTATATCTCGAGCACCGTCACCCACATTGGGCTTGGCGCTATGCGCTCGCGCGATTGAGTACCGTTGCGGCGACGACTTCCTCGTGCGCTTCCGTTGTTCCCCACGCGGCGCTCAGCGTCCACACACGCTTCATCCACATGTGCAGATCATGCTCCCAGCTGTAGCCAATGGCGCCGTGACATTGGAGGGCAGTGCGTGCGGCCAGATTCGCCGCCCGGGCGGCATACACCTTCGCGAAGCTAGTAGCGAGGTCTGGCTCATCGGCGCCGGCGGCAAGCACCCACCCGGCTCGGTAGACGACCGGCCGTGCATGCTCGAGGGCGACGAGTGCGGTGGCAAGGAGGTGCTTGACCGCCTGTTGCGACCCGACTGGCACACCGAATTGTGTTCTAGCCTTCACGTATTCGGTCGTCATGACGATGATGCGGTCAGCCAGCCCGATCAGCAGAGCCGCCGACGCCAAGGTAGCTCGGCGCCGGGCAAGCGTTGCGTCCGCTCCCGACAATGCGCGCGTTCGCCCTGCCTTGACGATGGCAGAAGGCACCGACCGGTCGACGGATGGTAGTTCGTCGCCGACCTCGAGGTCGGCGGACGAAGCCAGCCGAAGTTCATCCGCGACTGGACATACCACCAGATCCACCTGGCCGATCCAGCGCAACCTTTGTGATCCGGGTTCCAGCGCAGTGACAACCACGTCGCCAGCCATCGCCTCGGCCGCTTCCGCGGCACCCGCGGCGGCCAAAGCCGGTACCCCCATTGCGACGTGCTCACCGAGCGGTCCGGGCAGCGCGAACCGTCCGCATTCCTCCAGTAGCAGCGCCAGCTCGACCTCCGAACCTCCCATACCACCTAGGTCCTCTGGCACGAGCAAGCCCAGCAATCCCACCGAGCCGAGCTGCTTCCATAGGTGCGGGACCGGGCTCGGATCGCCGATCCACGCCGCGCGTACGACGTCGGGGGGACACACGTCGGCGAGCAACTCGCGTAGACCGTCACGGAGATCGATCTGATCGGTTGTGAAGGCGAAATGCACCGTTATCTCCTCGGCAGTCCGAGCACCCGCTCGGCAATGATATTTAGTTGAATCTGGTTGGTACCAGCGTAAATCGGTCCAGAAAGCGCAAACTCGAAGCCCTGCATCCAATCGTCGTCCACGTCGGCACCGGGCCCCTGCAGTGCCAGCGCCGCCTCGTGTATCTCTAGATCCAACGTGGACCAGAACACCTTGCCCAGGCTCGCCTCGGCGCCGATCTTCGCACCATTCAGCAAAGCGGTAACCGTCCAGTCGGTAGCGAGCGCATAAGCTTGCGCTGCCATCCAACCGTCGGCAACCGCCGCTCGATGGCGGGCGCTGACCCGCACCGATTCCGATGCGGCGTGGAATGTCTCGATCAACCGATCTGCGGTCGCCATGAACCTGCCGGGACTGCGTAACGACAGGCTGCGCTCCGATCCGCTGGTGGCCATCGCCACCTTCCAGCCGTTGCCGACGCCGCCGAGCACATCAGCGTCGGAGACAAATGCGCCGTCGAAGTGGACGTCGGCGAAGCCGTCTTCACCGTTGAGCCTGGCGACCGGCCGGATCGTGATGCCCGGCTGGTCCAAGTCGATCAGGAAGTAGGTCAGATTGCGGTGCCGCTCGCCGGTCTCGCCAGTGCGAAAGATCCCGAACATATGGCTGCTGAAGGGCGCTCGGGACGTCCAGCACTTTTGACCGTAAAGCCGCCAGCCGCCTTCAGATTCGTCGCGAACGGCGCGGGATCGCAGCGACGCAAGGTCGCTGCCGGCCTCCGGTTCCGACCAACCCTGACACCAGCTGTCTTGAGCGGATGCGATTCTGGGAAGGTACCGCTTTTGCTGTTCCTCGGTGCCGAACTCGAAAAGGGAGGGCGCGAGTAGGAAGATGCCGTTCTGTGCCGATCGCTGCGGCAGGCCGGCCCGGTAGTATTCCTCCTCGAAAATCAACCAGTACCACAGGTCGAGGCCCCGCCCGCCGAACTGTTTTGGCCAACTGACGACCGCGAAACCTGCGTCGAAAAGCTTCCTCTCCCAATCCCGATGCACCGGGAGGCCGTCTTCGGACTCTGCCGACGGCATCGGCAGCGGCGGCTTGTTCTCCGCCAACCACTGACGCACCTCCATGCGGAAATCGTCGTGTTCGGCCGATGGTGTCAGATCCACAGAAACCTCCTCGGACTATCGACCCGTTTTACAGGACAGTGCCGGCAATCTTGTGCTCGATGATGGTGTCGTAGTCGAGGCCGAGCTCGAGCAGAATGTCATCGGTGTCTGCGCCGTGTTCGGGTGCGGCACCGCATTGATAGCGAGTCTCACCGAACTGCCATGGTGACGCCGCGACCGTCGTCTTGTTAGCGTCGTCGCCGACCTCGATGAGGTAGTCGTTATCCCACACTTGCCGATCCTGGCTCACCTCATATGTGGTCTGGACAATCGACCACGCCCCGCCGAAATCAGCGAGCCGGTCATTGACCTCGTTGAGGCGCAACCGACTGAATACGCCATCGAGTGCGGCAGTGCATGCCTGGCGGTTCGCCGCCCTAGCGGCGGAGTCAACAAAGCGGTCGTCCATGGCCAATTCGGGTACACCAAGGCACTCGCAGAGTGGCGCGAAGTACCGATCCGACTGGAACAACGAAAGTTTGATGAACCGACCGTCAGCGGTGCGGTACGCCAGCGAGATGGGATTGGAGTTGTCCTCTCGCAGAGTCTTGTGGACCGGGCGGCCATGCCGTGCCGCGGCGATGATTTCCGGTGAATTGCCCCATACCGCAACGCTTAGCAATGACACGTCGACGACCGGTGCGGTGCCGGTGCGTTCCCGGTGGAGTAGCCCCGCGGCGACGGCGCCGGCCAGCGTGGTCGCCCCGGGCAGATCACCGAGGGCGGGCCGCATCGGAGTGGGCTGGGTCGCGCCCGGCGGGGTCAGATTGTCCGCAGCACCACCACGAGCCCAGAACGTCGTCCCATCGAACCCGGGCATGTTGCGTTCAGCGCCCTTCGGACCGTAGCCGCTTCCGCGGGCGATGACGATCGACGGATTGACGGCTTGGACATCGGCCACGTCAAGGCGCAGTCGCTGCAGGCTTTCCGGCAGCAGATTCGTAAGGAAGACGTCCGCTCCCGCCAATAGTTGGCAGAGTAGATCACGTCCCAATTCAGTGCTGACGTCTAGGCCAAGACCCCGCTTGCCCTTGTTGATCTGTTGCATCAGGGGCGTGAACGGCTCGTCTCCGTCGCTCAAGTCTGCGATGACGAGATTGCGTTGGGGGTCGGGTCGTTCGGGATGCTCGACCTTGATGACGTCGGCGCCCCATTCGGCGAGGATCGCGCCAGCGGCTGGCACGAAGAGGTACGAAGCAAGTTCTATGACGCGAATACCTTCAAGGACCTTCACTTTGACGGATATCCGATCACGCGGACGTCGAGGTACTCCTCGAATCCGGCCACGCCCCACTCCCGGCCCAGTCCGCTTTCCTTCATGCCGCCAAATGGCGTGTCACGGGCGAACCAGGTCGCGCCGTTGACGTCCATGGTGCCCGTCCGCACCCGTTTGGCTATCGACAATGCCCGCTCGTCCGAAGCCGACCACACTGCACCGGATAGCCCGTACCGGGAGTTGTTGGCGATCGTCACTGCCTCGTCATCGGTGTCATACGGAATCACGGCGAGGACGGGGCCGAATATCTCTTCTTGCGCGATCGTGGAATCCGGGTGGACATCGGCGATCACGGTGGCCTCAACGAAGTAGCCGGTCGCCGCAGCTTGAGGCACGCCGCCACCGGTGACGAGCCGGCCGCCTTCGCCGAGGCCCTTCTCGATGTATCGCAGCACGCGCTGCTGATTCGCCGCGCTTATCTGGGGTCCCATGTAGGTTGCGGGATCCCGCGGATCACCCCATGTGATCTGCGGGCCCACTTGCGCCGCGACTCCCAACCCAAACTCATATTTCCCACGCGGCAACAGAAGCCGAGTCAGATTGGTACAACCCTGCCCCGAATGGCGTGCCATGCGAGCCACATTGAATCGGACGACGTCTTCGACATCGGCATCGTCGAGAACGATGTTTGCCGACTTGCCACCCAACTCCAGCGCGACCTTCTTCATGCCTTGCGCCGCCGTGGCCATGATGCGTTTCCCGACAGCCGTCGACCCAGTGAAGTGGATCATCCGCACCAGCGGATGTTTGATGAGAGCCTCCCCCGATTGCGGCCCGGCACCCGTGATCACATTGAATACCCCGGGCGGGATGTCGGTTTCTTCGACGGCAAGTTTTGCAACGAACAGCGCGGTCCAGGGCGTCAACGGGGAGGGCTTGAGAACTACCGTATTGCCGGCCGCCAGCGCCGGTCCAAGCTTGTAGCACAGCTGCTGGATCGGATAGTTGTATGGCGTGATCAGCGCCACGACCCCCCAGGGTTCGCGGATTAGCAACCGTTCGTTCGGTGGCAGCATCGCGGGGTGAGGGGCCATATTTCGCTCGAACGGATAGGTCTGTGCAAGCTCGACCCAGTCCACCAGCTCGTCTACGGGCATGTTTAGCTGCACCGCGTCCGTCATGAAGATGGGGCAACCGACCTCGGCTACCAGCATGTCGCGCAACTCGCCGCGGTGTCGCAGCATCGAGTCGCGCAACTGCTCAAGGCAGCGAGCGCGAAACGCGTGATCTTTCGACCACGAGGTGCCCTCGAAGGCATGATGGGCGGAGAGCACGGCAGCATCTGCGTCTTCGACGCTCGCGTCTGGGGTCAACCCGATTTCGATTTCGCGGTAGGGGTCGATGTTCGGGTACGTGCTCCCCGTGGACGCATCAACCAGCCGCCCGTCGATCAGCATCTTTGGATCGAACCGATCAGACATGGTGGGCGTCACTTCCGGTGGCGTGGTGGTGCTGTATCCAGGATGCAGATGACAATATGGGGTCATACTCCGGGTGTCAACGCCGGCCCGGTGCCGGACCGCCGTATCGTCATTACCAGTATTCTGGATACGGCCAGACTTAGTTGGCAATCCAGCTCGTCGACCCGTCCCGCTTCTTTGGGGTCTACTCCAGGATGTGGAGCGGTCGGAATGGCAGCAGAGGGGGACCATGATGGTAGATCCACAGTCGCGGGTTCAGACGCTTTCCCGCACACCCCGATTGGTCGATGAGGTAGTCGATCATTTGCGCGACGCCATCATTGAAGGTGCCCTGCCCGCAGGGACTCCATTGCCTCAGGTGACTCTCGCAGCACAGCTCGGCGTCAGCAGGACACCCTTGCGCGAAGCACTCCGTCTCCTTGAGACCGAAGGGTTGATCAGGACATCGGCGAATAACCTTAGCGTCGAGGTCGTCGAAGTCGGCGTGGATGATCTGCGCGACATGTACCAACTACGTGAGGTCGTCGACGGTCTCGCTGCGCGACTGGCTGCGCAGCGAGGGCTGACGCCGGCCGACGAGCAGCGCGCCAACGCCCTGCTGCACGAGATGGAAGCGTCGACCGAACCGTATAACCCGGTGCTGCGCAGCCGAGCTCACGGTCAGTTTCACGAGCTGATCGCACTCGCTTCCGGCAATGCCAGATTGGAATCCTTCGTACCTTTGATCAGAACCAGCTCCGCCGCGCTGTACCTACCAATTGGCCGTGAACACGCGCAGAAGAATCTGCTTGCCGCCAACCCAGACAAGACTTACAAGGACATCCTGAACGACAGCGACGCCCAGCACCACGAAATCATCGCGGCGATCATGACCGGAGATCCACAGGTGGCAGAAGCAGTGGCACGCCGCCACATCCAGCGCACGATTGACAGTGTCACGAGCTACGGATAGTAAACCGCCGCGTCACGCCTTGTTGCACATGCCGGCGTCTACCGGAAGCGCTACACCAGTTACATAGCGCGCCGCATCAGACACGAGCCAGGCGATTGCGTTGCTGACGTCGATCGACTCTATCCGCTCGACGGGCATTGGGTTTCCCAGCCCTTGCGCCAACGCGGGGTTGATGGCCGCCGCCGATTGATCGAATCCCACCAACATCGGTGTGTCCACGCCTGTCGGATGCACGGTGTTCACTCTGATGCTCTTCGGGGCAAGGTAATTGGCGTACATCCGCATCAATCCCACCACGCCGTGCTTGGCTGCGGCGTAACCGAAGTTGCCGCCGTTGGTTCCCGCGACCATGCCCTTGAGACCATTCACGGAGCTGGTGATGACGATCGAACCACCTTGGTCCTGGTCGAGCAGTGCCGGCAGCGCCGCCTGGATGCTGTTCCATACCCCCACGAGCATGACGTCGATCGCATCCCGGAATGCCTCGTTGTCCCGTCCTGGGGCTAGTCCTTGAAACATGATGCCTGCGTTGGCAATCACGATGTCGAGGCGACCCAGGGTGCGCACGCCGCTGGCGACCGCATCGGCCAACGCTTCTGCGTCGCGCACGTCCACGACGAACGCTTCCATGCGGCAGCCGACGTTCTCCACCAACCTGACTGTCTCATCGAGATCGTCGCGGGTAGCCATCGGGTACGAGACCGTAGGAATCTGATCACAGATGTCGACGCCGATGATGTCAGCGCCCTCCTCCGCCAGCCTGACCGCGTGCGACCGTCCTTGCCCTCTTGCCGCACCGGTGATGAAGGCAACCTTGCCGTCAAGCGTTCCCATTGGACTCTCCTTCTCGACCGATTGCTACGGGTTCCCACTGCGGGATCGTGACACCAGGCTCGACATCGTCGTACTGGACCCGCATTTTCATTCCGTGGTGAAGCTCGGGCGTTCCATCGAGATACCCTACGAACCGCACGCTCGGGTACTCATCGAGTTGCACGAGCACGACGGTGTATGGGGCTGGAAACGCGTCGTGGATGGAATGCTGGAGCACCGTCCAGGAGTAGACAGAACCGGTCGGGCGCACATCCTTCCAACCGACGTTCCACGAACTACACTGATGACAAAATGATTTGGGCAGATGCAGAACCGCGGAACAATCGTTACAGGTGCGAACGACCAGCCGGTGTTCGGCGGCGGCCTGCCAGAAGCCGCCGGTTTCCTCGTCATCGGTGACGGGCAGCGGCCGCCGAGCCGAGATCGCCATCATGCCGCACCCAAGATCAAAGCGCTTGTCAGCGCCGGTAGACCGGAAGTGACGAGACAGGTCTGCGCACCCCTAACCTGCGACGTGGAGGTTCCGCGCAGTTGCCGAACCCCCTCGAGGATGTGGTTCATCCCGTGAATGTATGCCTCTGACAAGTTGCCGCCGGCGGTGTTGATGGGGATACGGCCATTCATGTCGATGGCGCCGCTCGACGCAAACGCTCCGCCCTCACCCCTCCCACACAGACCGTAGTCCTCTAGCTGCAGCAGCACGGTGATCGTGAAGCAGTCGTAGATCTGGGCAACGTCTAAATCTCGTGGCCCAAGCCCGGCACGCCGATAGAGTTCGTCGGCCACTTGCTTGGACGGGTTCTCTAATACGGACGGCCGCATCAAAGACGGAAACACCTTGCCCCCCTGCATTTCTGCGACTACGCCCTGGGCGACCGCGGTGATGAGCACGCCAGGTTGACGTGCATCCTTTGCACGTTCGGCCGCAGACACAACTACCGCACAAGCGCCGTCGGTCTCAAGGCAGTAGTCGTACAACCGAAGCGGATCGGCGATCATTCGTGCGGCGTAGTAATCCTCGAGCGACATCGTGCGATCGTTCATCATTGCCGCGGGGTTCGCATTCGCCCGTTTGCGGACGGTCATCGCGATTGCGGCCAAGTCGTCCGACTCCGACCCGTATTCAATCATGTGGCGGCGAGCCAAGATTGCGAACAACTGTCCAGGCGCCATTAGCCCGTATGGGAAGAAGTACTCGTCAAGGGTGCCCCCTCCCCCGACGTAATCGGCGTCGCCCGTCTGCTGGATGCCGCTGCCCTTGCCGTATCGCATCCCAGACCGGCCGTTGAGGGCGCGATACACCAAGACATTGGTCGCCTGGCCGGACACTATCGCTGCGACGGCTTGACCCACCATCGCGCACGGGGCGGCGCCGCCGGTGGCGCCGACCCCCCAGTAGGTGAGCCTCTCCAGCCCGAGCCAGTGCGCGATGTCGGAATGCTTGACGGTGTCGTAGTCGCAGTAGACGACCCCGTCAATGTCGGAGGGCCGCAAGCCGGCATCGCCGATGGCCGCGAGGCCGGCCTCGGTGGCCAGTGCCGCTACGCTGCGTCCCGACTTCTTCGAAAACTCGGTAGCGCCGATCCCGGTGATCGCGCAGGCGTTGCGGTGAGCACGCTTCAGGTTGGTCATGGCGTTTTGCCTCTATCCGCGAAAATCGTTGCAGTGCAAGTGTCGACGCGGACTAGGTTGTGACGCTGTCGCGTGAGTGCACGATGGTGGCGGCGCCCTCATACTCCCTATCGTCTCGCCACCGATCCAGCAGGTCCCGGTACGTGAACGGGCCGCCGTAATAGGCATCAGCCCAGACGGGACGGCCGTGCTCGAACTTACCTTCGGTGTCGAAGTCACCTTCGTTGTTGAAGTAGCCCGGTGTGCAGAGCTTCACCTGTTCGGCGTTGAACACCAGATGCATGTTCTCGTCCATGGTGGCGCACCACTGCTGTACCGCTTCTGCGGTCACCTCGAACCTGACCACCTGGTCGGCGGTCAGTTGTTTGATGTGCTTGGCGACGTGGGCAGCCTGCTCACCTGCGACGTGCAGCACGTTGACCGATACCGCGGACTGGCGCACCCCGCCGACGACGTACATGTTCGGGAACCCGTGGGTGTAGATGCCGTGTACCGTGCGCACCCGCTCTTTCCATGCTTGATCCAATGTGACTCCGCCGGCACCGATTACGTCGAACCCGCCGGACCGGGCCGGCGAGACGACTGATTCGAACCCGGTGGCATACACGATCAGGTCGACCGGATACTCCTTGCCGTCGACAACCAGGCCGTTTGGCGTGATCCTTTCGGGTCCACAACCATCGGTATCGAGCAGGTGCACGTTTGGTTTGTTGAACGCCTGCAGGTAGTTGTCGTGAAAGCTCGGCCGCTTGCAGTGCGTCGCGTACCACGGCTTGAGCTTCTCAGCCACCTCTGGATCGTCGATCAACTCGTCTACCCGGGTGCGAATGCGTTCCATCTGTTCGATGTCATAATCAGCGAGCTTGGCTTGGTAGGCCTCCAGGTCCGGTGGTGACCCGTCCGTGGGCATCTCAAGGACCGGCAACCCCCAGATCTCCGTCCAGCCGTCAGTGACAATCTTTTCCTCGACGGGCATGCCGAACATCTGCGCCTCGAAGTTGTCGGCGCGTCGCCGCTGCCAACCCGACTCCTGATTCTCGTACCACTCGGGATCCGTTGAATCGTTGGCCCGCACGCCGACGATCACTGGGGTGCGCTGGACCAGGTACGTCTCCTTCGCAGACTCAGCGACTAGCGGGAAGCACTGCAGCGCAGTGGGGCCAGTGCCGATGACCGCTACCCGCTTGTCGGCGAGTTTGGTCAGATTGCCCCGCGAATCGCCCCCGGTGTACCGGTAGTCCCAGCGACTCGAATGGAACGAGTGCCCGGAGAAGGTCTCCAAACCGGGAATGCCGGGCAGTTTCGGGCGGTGCAAGACACCGCCGGTTCCCAACACCATGAACCGGGCCCGGATGTTGTCGCCTCGATTGGTACTGACGATCCAGCGGAGCGTCTCTTCATCCCAGTTCAGACTCGTGACCAAGGTTTGAAGGAGGGAGTTCTCGTAGAGGTTGAATCGGCGGGCGATCGACTTCGAGTATTCCCAAATCTCTTCGCCGGGGGCATACCGCGCGGACGGCATGTAGCCCATCTCCTCCAGCATGGGCATGTACACATACGACTCGCAGTCGCAGGCGAGTCCCGGATAGCGATTCCAGTACCAGGTGCCACCGAAATCGGCGGCTTTGTCGACTACCAGGAAGTCGTCGATTCCCTCTTTGCGGAGCTGAACCGCGGTGAGCTGGCCCGACCAGCCAGCGCCGATGATGGCCACCTCGGTATCGACGGTCACCGGCTCGCGCTCTGCGACACTGTCGACGAACGGATCGGCTTCGAAGTCAGAGCCAATCTCGATCGGAACATACTGAGCCGTGCCGTCTTTGCGGATCCGTTTGGCGCGTTCTTCGGCATATTTCCGGGCCATTTCTTCGCGATCAACCATTCGAATGACTCCATCTCCCGTAGCACCACGAGCAATTGGACAATGCGGTTTCGACTACGTGGGGCTCGAACCGACAACCATCGCGGGCGTCGGCCGGATTACCGTCTCACGATCGATAGCAGTCTTGCATCCAGGATCCCGAGATACAAGTCCCTTATCAGTCGAGGTGACAAAGGCGCGTCTGAGCTGCGCGTCTGGCTGCTCGTCCGGACATGAAGGGTGCTCGGCGGGTCGCTTCGATCGGCCGCCGTTATCGCCGGGCGGACATCTCAACCCGCAACGTCTGATGGCTTGGCAGCGCGGGTGATCAGGCCTGAGTTCAACGTGGCATTGATGTGGTGGCTTGCCGCCAGCTCGGCGAGGTCCCCGTCGCCGCTCTTGATCGCGGCGTAAATCGAACGATGCTGCTTGCTGGTGGCTTCAAGGATCCGCTCAAGGCTCTCATTGGAGGGATCCAGCTCGGTGAGGTATGAATGCAACGAGTAATTGGTCATCTTGATCAAGCTCGCCTGCTGAGCCACCCGCGAGTTGCCGCAGAACTCTGCGATCTTTAGAAAGAATGCGATGTCCGCAGCGAGCATCGTGGCTGGGTCAAACGGCTTTCTCGCCGATTCCATGACGTCCAGCAACTCCACCAACTCAGCATCCTGTTTCGGCGAAATCCCCTTCGTCGCAAGCAAACGGGCGGCCAAGCCATCTATGACTTGCCGTATTTCGTATAGGTCACGCAGCTCCTGCTCAGAAAAACTGACGACCTGAACCGTGCGATTGCCGTTGGACACCTGTACGAGGCCATCCTGCTCCAAGATCCTGAAGGCCTCTCGCAGGGGAGTTCTACTCACTTGAAGTTTTTCGGCCCATTCGGTCTGTATCAGCACGGTGCCTGGGGCGATCTTACGGTCGAGGATCAGCTGGCGCAGCTCCTGGGTGATGTGGTCGACTAGACGGCCGCCTTGCTTGCGCGGTGCGCTCTTCGGCGGCTTCTTGCGGCTCTTGGGGGCGGACATGTATCCAGGATAAAGGGCTTCCTACCCACGTGGTGTTCCATCTGCCAAACATGCCGCGCGTGCCTCGAGGCTGGTAGCCGCGAATCCGGGGCAGGGCAGTAACTCTAGACGGGAAAGGTCACGCCGGTTAGTTGCTCGGAAACGGTCCACAAACGCCGCTGAGTGCCAAGGTCGTAGGACCGTGAGCTGGACGTGGCCGCTTGCGGATACCCCTTCCTCTCGCCCCTGCCGTCGGGGCCGTAGTACTGACCTCCAAGCACAGCGGGATCGGTGGCAGCTCGCAGTATCGACAGCGTCCCCATGGCGGAGTTCTGCGTGACGAACGCCGACATGATCGGCAGAAGGGGACGAGCGTACGCCGGCATGTGGCGGGACAGTTCGGTGTCGGCAATGCCTGGGTGTGCCGCGACGGCAACAGTGGTGCCGTGGCTCGCAAGGCGTCGCTGCAGCTCGTAGGTGAACATCAGGTTCGCAAGCTTTGACTGCGCGTAGGCCCCAGAGCGCGAGTAGGAGCGCTCCCACTGCAAGTCATCGAAGTTGATTCCCGGCTTCATGCTGTGAGCCAGACTGGAGACGGTAACGATGCGTGAGTCCGCAACCGGCAGCAACAGGTCCAAAAGCAACCCCGTCAAGGCAAAATGCCCCAGGTGGTTAATGCCGAACTGCGACTCGAATCCGTCGCTCGTGCTCTGTCGGGGCGGGATCATCACACCCGCGTTGTTGATCAATAGATCTATCTTTGAGCACTGTTGGTGCAATTCGGCCGTAGCGTCGTGAACTGACGCCAACGACGTGAGGTCCAGGTGCAGGACAGTGAGGTCGGCACGCGGTGCTGTTTGCGCGATGCGAGCGGCCGCGTCCTTGCCCTTCGCAATGTCGCGCACTGCGAGCACCACTGAAGCTCCTTTCTCCGCCAACACTTGCGCGGCACGGTATCCGAGGCCAGTGTTGGCGCCCGTTACTACGGCGATCCGATCACGTTGATTTGGGACATTCTGTTCGGTCCATTTGTCGTTCATTTCTCTCCTTGAGATCGCTTGTATTGGTAGACAGAGGTTTTGCATATCGCTGAACGCAATCTGACATATCGGAGCGAAGGGGGTCGGAGAATCGCGCGCCCTACCAGATCGTTGCGTACCAAAGTCGATACTTCCGCCGCGTATCACTACGAGTTCGCTTGCCATGCAGCTGGTTCCGCTATCACATTGCGACTGAACTCCGCACAACTGGCAGCGTGGCGATGACGCGAAGGCATCGCATTCGCCAGAGCGGCTAGGTGCGGGTTGTCTAGCGAGCAACGATCACCGAGGAACCGTGGCCGAAGAGGCCTTGGTTGGCCGTTACGCCTACCTTGGCGCCCTCCACCTGGCGGCCGGTGGCCTGCCCCTTCAGCTGCCAGTTCAGTTCGCAGACCTGTGCGATCGCCTGGGCCGGGATGGCCTCGCCGAAACAGGCCAGCCCCCCGGACGCGTTGACCGGAACGCGACCACCGATCGTCGTCGCGCCGCTGCGCAGCAGTTGCTCGGCTTCGCCCTTCGGGCACAGACCGAGGTGCTCATACCAATCGAGTTCCAGCGCGGTGGACAGGTCGTACACCTCGGCCAGGCTCAGATCTTCGGGTCCGATGCCTGCCTCAGCATAGGCCGCGTCGAGGATTTGATCCTTGAACACCCGCTCTGACGCAGGCACGATCGCAGTGGAATCCGTAGCGATATCCGGCAATTCGGGCAGGTGCTGCGGATACTTCGGCGTCACCGTCGACACCGCCCGCACCGACGGCACGCCGTCGAGCGAGCCCAGATGCTTCTTCGCAAACTGCGCGCTGGCCACGATCAGCGCCGCCGCGCCATCAGACGTCGCGCAAATATCCAGCAGCCGAAGCGGATCCGATACCATCGGGCTGGCCAATACGTCCTCGACGGACGCTTCCTTGCGATAGCGGGCATTCGGGTTGTTCAGGCCGTGCCGCGAGTTCTTCACCTTTACCGCCGCGAAGTCCTCGAGCGTGGCACCGTAACGATCCATGCGGCGACGAGCCAGCAGCGCGAAATACACCGTATTCGTGGCGCCGATCAGATGAAAGCGCTGCCAGTCCGGATCATTGCGGCGCTCGCCGCCGACGGGGGCGAAGAACCCCTTCGGCGTGGTGTCGGCACCGATCACCAGCGCGACGTCGCAGAATCCGGCCAAGATCTGGGCGCGCGCACTCTGTAGCGCCTGGGACCCGCTGGCGCAGGCCGCATAGGACGAGGACACCGGCACACCGTTCCAACCCAGCTTCTGCGCGAACGTCGCCCCTGCGACGAACCCCGGATAGCCGTTACGAATCGTGTCGGCACCGGCGACGAGTTGGATCTGGCGCCACTCCAGCCCGGCCTCGGCCAGGGCGGCCCGTGCCGCGGCCAGGCCGTACTCGGTGAAGTCGTTGCCCCACTTGCCCCATGGGTGCATGCCTGCACCCAGGATGAACAACGGTTCTGGACTCACGAGGCAATCCTCCATGCGTAGACGAACCGCTCGACGCCCTGGTCGTCGACGAACAGCGGCATCGTGGTCAGCTCCATCTCCATGCCGACCTTCAAATCCGCGGCCAACGTGCCATCGGTCACCTTGCCCAACACGATCAGGCCTTCGTCGGCCAACTGCACAGCGGCTACCGCGAAGGGCTCGAAGGGATTTGGCGACGGATACGGCGGTGGCGGGGCATAGCGGTTCTCGCTGTAGCTCCACAGCGTGCCACGCCGCGACAACGGCACCTGCGCCAGCTCGTCACCGCCACACGCGGGGTTGGGACAGTTGTTGGCCCGCGGGGGAAACACATACGTCCCGCACTGGCGGCATTTGCCGCCGATGAGATACGGCTCACCTCCGTCGGTGGCGAACCAGCCATCGACCGCGAACGCGATCACTGAACCGCCGCTGGCTCTGTGGATGCGCCCGTAAAGCTGCCGTAGCCCTCCCAAGAAGAGGGCAAGGCCAACGGTTCCGCTTCTACTGTCACCTGACTCATCTGCGCGACCACGGTGAGAAGCTCGCACCGAGATGACGGTCGCTGATCGTCAACGTATTTGCGCGCAACGTTCGCAAGCGTATTTCCCCATCGCCATGCATGGGCCGTGCACGCGGGTGCTCGTCGGAATATCCGAAAATGTACATAGAGTCCTCCACTACCGTGTTGCCGTGCGCCGCTTGTGAAATCCGGCGCGTCACCTTTGCTACCGTCGCCCGGACATTCGCTCGTAGATTGTTGCGTTGGCCATGCCACCCCCCTCGCACATCGTTTGCAACCCGAACCGGCCGCTGGTGTGCAACAGGTGGTGAATCAGTGTGGTGGCCAACCGGGTCCCCGAGCAGCCCAGCGGATGCCCTAACGCGATCGCGCCACCCAACGGGTTGAGTCGCTCCCGGTGGACGCCCGTTGCTGCCTGCCATGCAAGCGGCACCGTCGCGAACGCTTCGTTGATCTCGAAGGCGTCGATGTCGTCGAGCGACAACCCCGAGCGCTTCAATGCCAGCGCCGTCGCCGGGATCGGACCTGTCAGCATCTTGACCGGATCGTCGCCGATGACGACGGCAGTGTGCACACGTGCCAACGGCGTCATACCGAGGCGCGCAGCGTATTCCGACGTCGTCACAACGACACCGGAAGCCCCATCGGAGATCTGAGACGCGTTGCCGGCGGTTATCCGTCCATCGGCAACAAACGGAGCCTTCAACTGTGCCAATGCCTCGATCGTCGACCCACGTCGCACCCCTTCGTCAGAAATCACGTGAGAGTCCTTGGTCGGCACTGCGACGATCTCGTCATCGAAGGCGCCGTCGTCTTGTGCCTTGGCAGCGCGCTCGTGCGACAACAGCGCGTACTCGTCAAGCTGAAGCCGGCTGAAACCATAACTAGCTGCGATGAGTTCGGCGCCCGCACCTTGATTGAAGCGGCCGTTGAACCCGGGAACGGCCAATGCCGATGCGTACCTGTCTACGGCCGTGCCGCCCATCACGCCCGTTCCCTCGACGTGGGCGGATCCCATCGGAACGCTCGACATCATCTCCACACCGCCGGCGACGACCACGTCGGCCTGCCCGGAGATCACCGCCGCCGCAGCCGTCGAGATCGCCTGCTGCGACGATCCGCACTGCCGGTCGATCGTGAAACCCGGCACCGTCTCGGGCCACCCAGCGGCCAGCACGGCCATCCGCGCGATGTTGCCCGACTGCTGACCGACACTGATGACGTTGCCCCAGTGGACATCATCGACGACGACCGGGTCGATACCAGCGCGCTCCACGAGTTCCCTCAACACCAGCGCGGACAAGTCAACGGCGTGCACGTCTTTCAAGCCGCCGTTGCGCTTGCCGATCGGGGTCCGAACGACTGCCGTGATCACGGCATCACGCATCTGCATCTCCTCGGACCATGGTTATGAGGGCACCGCCGGAGATGTATGCGGCTGTGCGCCGTCCCGACGCGCGGTCGATGTGGGCTCGGTCGTGAATCAGTCTCACCAGCGCCTGGACGCCGTTGAGGTAGATGCGCCCGTTCCGGTGGGTGTACCGATCATCCAGGCGGAATCCTGGATCCAACCTAGTTCGTTGGGATAGAGTCATTGAATCTCCCGATGAGCATCTGTCCGATCAAGTTAAACGATCAGCGACCCAACGATCCACCCCAAACGCCTTATCTTGAGCAACCGGACCGATTTCCCTCAACCGAAACGACGAGTAGAAGGCCAGATGACAACCGACCTCGACAACCTCGACATCGAATTGCTGCGCCTGCTCGTCGAAGAGCCCCGCGCCGGTGGCCGCGAATACGCCCGACTGCTCGGCATCGCCCGCGGCACCGTGCAATCCAGAATCGGCCGCCTCGAACGCGCACACGTCGTCCAGCCCCACACCGCATCGATCCACCCTCATGCCCTGGGCTTCACCGTCCAAGCGTTCGTCCACATGCAACTGGCCCAAGGCAAACTCGACGAAGTGACCACCCGGCTCACCAGCATCCCCGAAGTACTCGAAGCCCACTCGACAACCGGAGAATACGACCTGCTCTGCCGCGTCGTCGCCAAATCCAACGCCGACCTCGAACAGCTCGTCCAACGCATGCCCAACCTACCCGGGGTCGTCAGGACCCGGACCGAGGTAGCCCTCAGCGAACGCATCCCCTACCGCGTACTACCCCTACTAACCATGATGCACCGCAACACCGGACGCGCCACCGCCAGCTAGCCTGGCACACAAGGAATTTCGCCTCAGCGATGCGGGCCTCTGGCCGCCATCTTCGCAAACGCAACCAAGAACGCAGCCGCCGCAACTGCATTGACGCTCACGTCACGCACCCTGACGTGAGATGCGAACGCCAGCACGAAGTACACCGTCAGCATCACGGTGGTCAGGCGGGCCAACGCCGGGCACCGGGTCACCGATAGCAGCCCGATGGATGCGGCGGCTTTGATGGGCGCGAATATCCAGCGGTACCGCGATGGAAAGTGCACCTTGTCCAGCCCTTCGGTGACGAACCGAGGTGACAGCGCATGGAGTGCCGCGTCCGCGGCAAAGAACGCGGCCAAAGCCCTATACATACCGGTCGAGGTCAACGTATTTCGCTCCATTCAAGTCCTGCCATCCGCTCGAAATGCCCTCCAGCTCAGGGTCATCGGCTCGTAGAGAAGCCCTACCCTGTTGCGGCGCTGGGCCGGCGGCTCACGGCGGCGGGTAGACCCGCCACGAGTGCGGTTCGGTTTGGTGATCATCCAGTCTGCCGCATATAGTACTGTATCCTGGATACTGAACAGATAATCAGTAGCGCGCCCGCGAACGAGCAGGAGACTTCGTCATGACCTTTTCAGACACCCCGTTTCCACACAGTGACGTGTGGGCCGCGGCTAGCCGGCGGAGTGTTGACCAATGGTGAAGGTGGCCGTGATCGCCGGTGACGGCATCGGTCCGGAGGTGATCGGCGAGGCGGTCAAGGTCCTCGACGCGGTGCTGCCCGGCGTCGAGCAGACCAGCTACGACCTGGGGGCCAGGCGATTCCACGCCACCGGCGAGCTACTGCCCGATTCGGTACTCGACGAATTGCGCGAACACGACGCGATCCTGCTCGGCGGGATCGGCGACCCCTCGGTGCCCCCCGGTGTGCTCGACCGCGGCCTGCTGCTCCGCATCCGGTTCGAGCTCGACCACTACATCAACCTACGGCCGGCCCGGCTCTATCCCGGTGTACGCAGCCCCTTGGCTGGCGACCCCTACATCGACGTCGTCGTCGTTCGCGAAGGCACCGAAGGCCCCTACACCGGAAACGGCGGCGCGATTCGCGTGGGCACGCCCAACGAGATCGCCACTGAAGTCAGCATCAACACTGCCTTCGGTGTGCGACGAGTGGTGCATGAAGCGTTCCGGCGCGCCCAGCAACGCCGCGGGCACCTGACCCTGATCCATAAGAGCAATGTTCTGGCCAACGCCGGCGGGTTGTGGTGGCGCACCGTACAACAGATGGCCGGCGACTTCCCCGACGTCGAAATCGCCTACCAACACGTCGACTCCGCCACCATTCACCTCCTCACCAACCCCAGCCGCTTCGACGTGATCGTCACCGACAACATGTTCGGCGACATCATCACCGACCTCGTCGCAGCGATCTGCGGCGGCATCGGCCTAGCCGCGAGCGGCTGCATCGATGGCACACGAACCAATCCATCGATGTTCGAACCCGTTCACGGCACTGCCCCCGACATCGCGGGGCAGGGCATCGCCGACCCGACCGCCGCAATCATGTCAGTAGCGCTGCTGCTCTCCCATATCGGTGAGCACGACGCCGCCGCCCGCGTCGATAAGGCCGTCGAGCAACACCTGGCCACACGCCGCGATGCAAAGCTGTCCACTTCACAGGTCGGCGACCGGATCGCCGCCAACCTCTAGAGCGACGTGGACATCGTTGACCGTCCTCCCCCACTCCACAGGGAGATGTCGGTGGAAAAGATCGCTTCGATCGATGCGAGATCGGGAAATGTGCTGGGGCCGGTTGCCGCCCCGACGACACCAGCCGAGGTTGCCCTTCTCACTCGAGCGGCCGCACATGCCGCCGGTTGGCTCGCCGGCCAGGGAAGGCAAGGCCGAGCTCGGCTGCTCAATGCGCTCGCTGACGGCCTCGAAGCTCGGCGGAATGAGATCGTCACGTTGGCCGACTCGGAAACCGCACTTGGTATCGGCCGACTCGACGGAGAGCTCACGCGCACCTGCTACCAGCTGCGATTCATGGGCGAGGTGGCTGTCGATGGCGGATATCTGAACGCGTCCATCGAGCACAAGGGCGAAACCCCAGCGGGGCTTCGTCCCGATCTGCGCAAGACCGCCGTGCCGATCGGGCCGATAGCCGTCTTCGGCGCGAGCAACTTTCCGCTGGCCTTCAGCGTTCCCGGCGGCGACACCGCCTCAGCGCTGGCCGCAGGATGCCCGGTCGTCGTCAAGGCACACAATTCGCACGTCGGGACATCGGCACTGATCGCACAGATCTTCGCGGAAGTTCTCGAAGCACGCGGTGTTCCGGCCGGGGTTTTCGGCATCGTCTACGGACGCGACGCCGGTGTCGCGTTGGTGACCGACGCGGCGATCACCGCAGTAGGTTTCACCGGATCACTATCCGGCGGTCGAGCGCTATTCGACCTGGCGTCTCGTCGTGAAGTGCCGATTCCCTTCTACGGCGAACTGGGTAGCGTCAATCCGCTCATCGTCACCGAAGCAGCCGCGGCGGACCGCGCCACTGAAATCGGTGCGGGCATCGCCGCGTCGATGACGCTGGGAGTCGGGCAATTCTGCACCAAACCCGGGCTGTTCTTGATTCCGGACACGGCCGAGGGGCAACGCCTGATTGAAACGCTGGCCAAAGGACTCAGCGAGATCGACCCCGGCTACCTACTGAACGACGGCATCCGCGACGCATTCAACAGTGGAATCCAGGCAACGACTCTGGCCGGAACAGAGGTGCTGTTCAACAGGACGCCCAGTGGTCGCACGACGACGCCCGTCCTCGTCGAGGCAGGCGTTGACGAGGTGACCGGCACCGGGCGGCACGTGCTGCTCGAGGAGCGCTTCGGGCCCTTCGGTCTCGTCACTCGTTATCGCAATCTCGACGAACTCTTTGCAGTGCTCGACGCGATGCCTGCGGCCCTGACGGGAACGTTGCACACCGGTGCCGGCGATCCGGTTACGATTGCCATCAGCCAGAAACTCGAAAAACGCTCTGGCCGAGTAGTTTTCAATGGTTACCCGACCGGCGTAGCAGTCGCCTGGGGAATGCACCACGGTGGCCCATACCCAGCGTCAACGGCGTCCGCGGTCACATCCGTCGGAGCGGCGGCGATCAGTCGTTGGATACGGCCGGTCAGCTTCCAAGACGCGCCACAGGATGCGCTGCCCGACGAACTCAAGAATGAACCCGAGCATCCGATTTCGCGGAGGATCAACGGCCACCTGACTATCAGCTGAATCTGCCTCTTCCGCTCAGCCGACTCCCGAAGGAACTATGCAAGACATTATTCGCGGCCTGATCCCGGTCGCACCGACCGTGTTCTCCTACAACGAGGATCTCGATCTAGCCGGTCAGCGGCGTGTCGTCGACTTCCTCGTCGACGCGGGCGCTTCCGGAATATGTACGCTGGCAAACTATTCCGAGCAGTTCTCGCTGACCGACATCGAACGCGACGAGGTCGTCACCGCGACGATCAATCAAGCCGCCGGACGGCTACCGGTATGCGTGGCCACCAGCCACTACAGTGCCCGGGTGGCCGCGTCTCGCAGTC
Source organism: Mycobacterium sp. URHB0044 (assembly GCF_000620625.1). GTDB lineage: Bacteria > Actinomycetota > Actinomycetes > Mycobacteriales > Mycobacteriaceae > Mycobacterium. Next base: position 121,605 of record NZ_JIAW01000008.1, read on the forward strand.
GCCGTGCACAAGACCAAGGTGCGTCACTGGTGATGCTGATGCCGCCGTTCGTTGGCGCCTCGATGAAAGTGGATGCCGACGGTGTCCTCGAGTACTTCGAGCGCGTGGCGGAAGCGGTCGACATCCCGATCATGATCCAGGACGCTCCGATGAGTCCGACGGGACTGTCCGTCGAGTTGCTGACGCGGCTGTCCCGAGACATTCCCCAGGTCAAGTACGCGAAGATCGAAGTCGCCAACGCCGCGGACAAACTGCGTGCCGTCGCCGCATCCGCCGGCGCGGACCTGCCAGGGCTCTACGACGGCGAAGAGGCGGTCACGCTGATCCCCGACCTCCATGCCGGAGCACAGGGCGCGATGAGCAGTTCCATGCTGCCCGATGTGCTTTCCCAGATCGTCCGGCGTTTTCACGACGGGGAATGCTCGGCCGCCGAGGAGTTGTGGGAGCACGTGCTTCCGCTCATTCAGTTCGAGAATCGGCAATGCGGGATGCGAGCCGCGAAGATTCTGCTCAAGGAAGGCAAAGTGATCGCCAGCGACGCTGCGCGCGCGCCACTGCCCGACGTCCATCCTGATGCTCGTCGCCAGCTCATCGAGCTGGCCAAGCGAAAGGATGCCCTCATCCTGCGATGGGCGTAGCTCACCGCGCGGAGCGCCGTCGCAAGGCGAGCACGAAAACCAATCATGAGCTCCCACTCGTAGTCCCGCCCGATCAACGAGTAGTACACCTGGTGTGCGACGTACCGGGTCCGGTGCGCCGCATCGGCCGCCGACAGCGACTTCATCAGCTGCCACCCGGCGAAGTTGGACACCCCGGTGTAGCGGATCTTGCCCTGGGCGACGAGCACGTCGAGCGTGTCGAGGACCTCGTCGATCGGCGTGCCCGCATCGTAGGCGTGCAATTGGAAGAGATCGATGCGGTCGGTCTGCAGCCGGCGCAGCGCCTTCTCGACGGCATCGATCAGCCGCGACCGCGACGCACCCGCGTCGCCCGGCCCCTCGCCGACCGGCAGGGCCGCCTTCGTCGAGATCAGCACCCGGTGATGTCTGCCGACGAGGGCGGCGCCGAGCACCTCCTCCGAGGCACCGTCCGAGTAGACGTCCGCGGTGTCGAACAGCGTGATCCCGGCGTCCAGGCACATGTCGATGATCCGCCGCGCTTCGTCGACACCCGTGTCGCCCCACGCACCGAAGAAGTCCCCGGATCCGCCGAATGTCGCTGCACCAAAGCTCAATTCGGAGACGACTAGCCCCGAATCACCCACGCGCCGATACTCCACTACCACTCCTTAAAGAGTCTGTCCACCGGATCCCTACGGACGGATCTGTCGACCACTGCCAAGCGAATTCGACGCACCCTGGCCGACGAGCGCCAGGGCCGCCTGTTCAAGGCCATCATCGCCGCGGCCACTTGCGACGCCGACACCGCGACGGCGCTCGCCGACTTCTACCGCAAGCGCATCGACGAAGTGGCGCCGGTGGTCGTCGACGCCGTCGCCCGCGGTGAGGCGCCACCAGGAACCGACCCCGCCGCGGTGATCCGCCAGCTGTCGGCGCCGCTCTACTACCAGTTGCTCACGGACACCAGGGCTTTGACGGTCGCGGACGCCACACGGTCAGTGGCCGTCACGATGGCAGCAGTCGAAGCCGGCGTCTTCGTCGAAGGCTAGGCGATCTCGTCGAAGAGCAGCGCAAGCTGACCCGGCGACACCGAAATGCCACACTGGCCCCGCAAATCGGACAGCGGACGGGCGATGGCCTGCAGATCGAGGAACTCGCCAGGATGGGAGATGAAGTATCCCCGCACCGACGCCCGCGCCTCCTCCGGCGGTTGCGTCCCCGCGGCGGTCAACACGTCATTGGCACCTGGATGGCCGTCGAGGTACGCGCCGGCCTGACTGAGCACGCCGCTCGCGGTGGTGGACAGGCCACTGGCCGTGCATGGCGCCGCGGCCGCCGCAGGCATGGCAACGGTGCCTGCAATGACTGTGCCGAACGCGCCGGCGGCCAACGCGCCGGCCACGCAGCGTCGCAGTGGCGTCTTGATCAATTTCATGGCGTCGCTTTCCTTGAACCCTCTTCGAAATTCTCGGCACGCAGCCGACCCACAGGATCATTGCAAGGCGGTTCGCGCAGCGCCGAAGATCAGGCAAAGCCCGCGGCCGTGAATTCAGCCACCCAACGTGCCCTTCTCCAACTGGCGCCGCACGACGTCGGCCGATGCCCGCCCGTACTTCGACCACGCCGCCAATCCAGAGTGCCGGCACCGGTATGTTCGTTTAGGCAACCCTCACTAGCCGGCGCCGCATGACGGCGCGGGAAGGAACCCGTTGATGCGTGCACGCTGGAGCAAGATCGGCGCGTGGCTGTCCGTGGTCGCGCTCGCTGCGGGGCTCACCGCGTGCTCGTCGTCCGAGAGCTCCGACGAACTGCTGATCTACAACGCGCAACACGAGTCCCTCACCAAGGAGTGGATCGACGCGTTCACCAAGGAAACCGGCATCAAGGTGACCTACCGCCAGGGCGGCGACACCGAACTGGGCAACCAGCTGATCGCCGAGGGCGCCTCCTCGCCCGCCGACCTCTTCCTCACCGAGAACTCACCGGCGATGGCCGCCGTGGAGAAGGCGGGGCTGTTCGCCGGCGTGGACCAGGCCACCATCTCGCAGGTGCCTCCGCAATACCGACCCGCCACCGGCAAGTGGACCGGCGTGGCAGCCCGAACCACTGTGTTCGCCTACAACAAGACCAAGCTGACCGAGGCGCAGTTGCCGCGTTCGATCATGGATCTGCAGCAGCCTGCGTGGAAGGGCCGCTGGGGAGCGCCGCCGACCAAGGCCGACTTCCAGGCCATCGTCGCCGCGATGCTCCAGCTCACCGGCGAGAAGGCGACGTCCGACTGGCTGGCGGCGATGAAGACGAATGCCGTTGCGTTCCAGGACAACATCGCCACCTTGCGCGCGGTGAACGACGGTCAGGTCGACGGTGGCGTCATCTACCACTACTACTGGTTCCGCGACCAAGCCAAGACCAAGGAGATCAGCGGCAACACCGCACTGCACTACTTCCGCAACGAGGATCCCGGCGCATTCGTGTCGATCTCCGGCGGCGGAATCCTGGAGTCGAGCCGCAAGAAGGATCAGGCGCAGCGGTTCCTGACGTTCATCACGGGCAAGGCGGGCCAGGAAGTTCTGGAGAAGGGCACGTCGTTCGAGTACCCCGTGGCCAGCGGCGTTCCCGCGAACCCCGCGCTCGTCCCGCTGACCGAGTTGCAGGCGCCCGCGGTCAACCCCACCAATCTCGACGCGCAGAAGGTCAGCGACCTGATGACGAAGGCGGGCCTGTTGTAGGTGGTCATCGCCGACGTCGTAGCCCAGCCCGAGCATCGCACCGACCCACCGGCCGGTGCGAGGTCCCGTCCCGGGCCGGGGCTGGCCTGCGTCATCACCATTCTGGTCGCGGCCACGTTCGTGCCGCTCGGCTACGTCGCCTGGTCGGTGGCATCCATCGGCCCCCGACAGGTCTACGAACTCGTCGCGCGGCCGCGCGTCGGCGAATTGCTCGTCAACACGGTCGGACTGGTCGTGGTCACGGTGCCGATCTGCCTCGTGCTCGGAGTCGGTGCGGCCTGGCTCGTCGAGCGCACCGACGTCCCGGGCCGCAACGTCTGGCGCCCGCTGCTCGTCGCCCCGCTTGCGGTGCCCGCCTTCATCAACAGTTATGCCTGGGTCAGCGTCGTGCCCACGTTGAACGGCTTCGGCGCGGGGGTGCTCGTCTCGGCTCTGTCGTACTTTCCGTTCGTCTACGTTCCCGCGGCCGCGACCCTGCGCCGGCTGGACCCCGCGGTCGAGGAATCCGCGCGTGCGCTCGGCTCCAGCTCGACCGGCGTGTTCCTCCGCGTGGTACTCCCCCAACTCCGGCTGGCACTCCTCGGCGGGAGCCTGCTGATCGGCGTGCACCTCTTGGCGGAGTACGGCGCGTTCGCGATGCTGCGCTTCTCCACCTTCACGACCGCCATCTTCGAGCAGTTCCAGGCCACGTTCAACGGCGCGGCGGGCAGCACGCTTGCCGCGGCGCTGGTGCTGCTGTGCCTCTTGCTGCTGGTGACCGAGGCCGCCGCGAGGGGCGACGCCCGCTTCGCGCGGATCGGTTCCGGCGCTGCCCGAATGTCGGCACCGCATCGCCTGCGCACCACCATGATTCCCGCCGTCGCCAGCCTCGTCACCCTGGTGATCCTTGCCCTCGGTGTGCCCGGCTGGACCGTGGCACGGTGGCTGTGGATCGGCGGATCGCAGGTGTGGGCACTCGACGACATCGTGCCCTCACTCGTCCAGACCATCGGACTGGCCGCGGTGGCCGCACTGGTCACGACGGTGCTGGCGTTTCCGCTCGCGTGGCTGGCGGTGCGGTTTCACGGCTTCCTCGCCCGGTTCGTCGAAGGCGCCAACTTCGTCACGTCGTCGATGCCCGGCATCGTGACCGCGCTCGCATTGGTCACCGTGGCCATTCGCTTCGTCCCGCCGGTGTATCAAACGGTGACACTGGTGCTGCTGGCCTACGTCCTGATGTTCATGCCGCGCGCGATGGTGAACCTGCGGTCGGGGCTGGCGCAGGTGCCGGTTGCTCTCGAGGAGGCATCGCGGTCGCTGGGCGTCTCGCCCACCCGGACGTTCCTGCGTGTGACGCTGCGCCTGACCGCGCCGGCAGCCGCCGCCGGCGCGTCGCTGGTATTCGTCGGGGTGGCAACGGAATTGACGGCGACCCTACTGCTCGCACCCACCGGCACCCGAACCCTCGCAATGCGGTTCTGGTCACTGAGCAGCGAACTGGACTATGCCGCGGCGGCCCCGTACGCGCTGCTGCTGGTGCTGCTTGCGGTGCCGGTGACGGTGGTGCTGTACCGGCAGGCCACCAGGGCGGCGGCACTATGAACGCCCCCATCCTCGAGATCGCCGGCATCGCGAAGTCGTTCGGCGCGCACCGGGTGCTGCACGACGTCGACCTGCAGCTGGCGGCCGGCACCATCACCGCGATCGTGGGCGCCTCGGGCTGCGGCAAGACCACCCTGCTGCGGATAGTCGCCGGATTCGAGACCCCCGATGCCGGAACGGTTTCCATCGCGGGACGACGCGTGGCAGGCACGGGAGAATCCCTGCCCGCACACCGTCGCGACATCGGCTACGTCGCGCAGGACGGCGCGTTGTTCCCCCACCTCACCGTCGGCCAGAACATCGCCTATGGACTTTCGGGCGGCGGCGCCAGGACGCGAGGCCGAGTGACCGAACTACTGGAGACGGTTTCGCTCGACGCGTCCTACGCAGAGCGCCGCCCGCACGAGCTCTCCGGCGGTCAGCAGCAACGCGTCGCGCTGGCCCGGGCACTGGCCCGTCGCCCGGCGCTCATGCTGCTCGACGAACCGTTCAGCGCGCTGGACACCGGATTGCGGGCGTCCACCCGCAAGGCCGTTGCCGAGCTCCTGACCGAAGCTCACGTGACGACGCTGTTGGTCACCCACGACCAGGAGGAGGCGCTCTCGATCGCCGATCAGGTCGCCGTGATGCGCGACGGACGGTTCACCAAAGTCGGTACCCCGCAACAGGTTTACCTGCACCCAGAAGACCGCTTCACCGCCGAGTTCCTCGGCGACTGCGTGCTGCTCGCCTGCCACGTCACTTCGGGAGTCGCCGAATGCGCACTGGGCCGCCTCCCCGTCCGTGCGCCCGCGTCCGACGGGCCGGCCACGCTGATGCTGCGTCCCGAACAACTGGTCGCCACCGCGGTCACCGACGACGAACGCAGCGCCGGTATCGCGACCGTGCTGGCCTCGGAGTTCCGCGGCCACGACGTGCTGCTCACCGTCGACCCGGGTGGAGACGCCACCCCGATCGTCGTCCGGCAACACAGCGTCGACCCGCCCGCGGTGGACAGCAAGGTGCGGCTCGACGTGATGGGCGCCGCGGTGGTCCTCGGCGAGAACCCGCCGGGATGAAGGGGCTCATCGACCACCTGGCCTCATACGGAGACCAGGTGGCCGTCCTCACCGACAGCGGTCACTACACGTACCGCGAACTCGCCGACGAGGTCGCCGCGGCTGCAACCGATCTCGGCCACGTGCGACGGCTGGTACTCATCGAGACCCGCAACGACCCCGCCACGCTCGTTGCCTATCTTGGCGCGCTGGCCGGCGGGCACGTCGCCCTGCCCCTGCCCGCCGGCATCGATCACGCCACGGTGATCGACACCTACGACCCCGACGTCATCATCCGCGACGGAAGCATCGAGCACCGGCACGGCGCCTCGCACGACCTGCACCCGGATCTCGCACTGCTGCTGTCCACCTCGGGCAGCACCGGCTCGCCGAAGTTGGTGCGCCTGTCGCGGACGAACCTGATCGCGAACGCCGAGTCGATCGCCACGTATCTCGACATCGGGCACGACGACCGCGCCGCAACGACATTGCCGCTGTCCTACTGCTACGGGCTGTCGGTGGTGCACAGCCACCTGCTGCGTGGCGCTGCGCTGATCCTGACCGAGCACTCGGTGGTCGACGCCGAGTTCTGGGAATCGTTCCGACGACACCGCGGCACCACGTTCGCCGGCGTCCCGCACATCTTCGACCTGCTCGACCGCATCGGCTTCGACGCCATGTCGCTTCCACACCTGCGCTACGTCACGCAAGCAGGCGGCCGGCTCGCACCGGATCGGGTGCGCCGCTTCGCCGAACTGGGACGGCGCCAAGGCTGGGACCTGTTCGTCATGTACGGCGCGACGGAGGCGACCGCCCGAATGGGTTATCTGCCACCGCAACTCGCGCTGGACAATCCGACCTGCATCGGCAGGCCCGTTCCCGGAGGGTCGTTCGACCTCGAACCGCTCGACGAGGGGCCCGACGACGTCGGTGAACTCGTCTACCGCGGCGCCAACGTGATGATGGGTTACGCATGCCGCCCGACCGACCTGGCGCTGGGCAGCACCGTGGATGCGTTGCGGACCGGTGACATCGCGCGCAGGCACCCGAACGGGATGTACGAAGTGCTCGCGCGCAGAAGCCGTTTCGCAAAGATGTACGGTCTCCGGATCGACCTGCAGCGGGTCGAGGACTCGCTACGGGAGCGCGGGCTGCCCGCCATCTGCACGGAGGACGACGGCGTCCTGCTAGTGGCCGCGGCAGGCAGGCTCGACGGGCGCGACGCACGCCGCGACGCGGCCGAAGCCGCCGGCCTGCCGACCTCGGCGGTCCGCGTACTGGACGTGCCCGAGATCCCCCGACTGCCATCGGGAAAACCGGACTACCAAGGTGTCCGTGACATCGCCCGCCGCGCCGAACCGCTCGACCGCGACGAACTCGATCTGCGGGCGATGCTCGCCGACGTGCTGCAGATCGATCCCGCGACCATCTCGCCCGACCACAGCTTCGTCGACCTCGGCGGCAACTCGCTGTCCTACGTCACGATGTCGGTACGGCTGGAGCGGGCGCTCGGTCATCTGCCCACCGACTGGCAGCGGCTCACGCTCCGCGAGCTGGAGTCCATGCCCCGCGCAACCCGCCAGTGGTGGGGTGCGACGCTCGAGACCGGCGTGGCGTTGCGCGCCATCGCGATCGTGCTCATCGTCGGCTCGCATGCGGAGCTGTTCAAACTATGGGGCGGCGCGCACGTCTTGTTGGGCGTCGCGGGATACAACTTCGGCCGCTTCTGCCTGACCCCGTTGCCGCGCACCGATCGGGTGCGCCACCTGCGGAACACACTGCTCTGGATCGCCGCGCCGACGATCGCGTGGGTGGCCTTGGCACTCGTCATCACCGACGACTACGCGGCGTCGAATCTGTTGCTGGCCAACAAGTTCCTCGGCCCCAATGACAGCATGACCGCGGGCCGGCTGTGGTTCGTCGAAATGGTCGTGTGGATTCTGGTCGCGCTTGCCGTGGTGTGCTGGTCGCCGCTCGGCGACAGGCTGGAACGGAAGTGGCCGTTCGGCTTCGCCGTCGCGTTTCTGGCCTTCGGTCTCGCGCTGCGTTACGACGTGTTCGGCTTCGGTCTTGGGCGCGAGGCGTGGTTCACGGTGCTCGCCTTCTGGTACTTCGCCGTCGGCTGGGCGGCGGCGAAGGCGACGACGGTGTGGCAGCGCTTCGCTGTCACGGTGGTGCTTGCCGTCGGCGTGGCGGGCTACTTCGCCAACTCCGAGCGTGAAGCCCTGGTGTTCACCGGGCTGGCACTACTGATCTGGCTGCCGTCCATCCGGTTCCCGGCCGCGGTGGCCGTCGTCGCCGGATTGGTCGCCGAGGCGTCGCTGTACGTCTATCTGACTCATTACCAGGTATATCCGCTGTTCGGCGAACACCGGATTCTCGGCGTCATCGCGTCCGTCGCGGTGGGTGTGCTGCTGACTCAGGCGGTCACATCCGCGCGCAGACGGTTCCTCGACCGTGGCCCAAAAACCGTCGGTTCGACGGTCATTCCCGTTCCGCGATAAGGGTCACTCCCGTTCCGCGATGAGCCCTTCCTGCGTCAGCGTGGCCGCGACGGCACCGTCGGCCCCGATCAGACTGGCGGTGATCACTCCGCGTCCCCTGGCCGCGGCGGGCGAGCGGGACTCGAGCAGGTTCCACTGATCGGCGCGTACCGGCCGGTGAAACCAGATCGACGAATCCGTCGTGCCGCTGCGGTGCGTGCGGCCCTTCATCGAGTGGCCGTGCACCCGTAGCGCAGGGTCGATCATGTACACGTCGGTGACGTACGCCGCGACGAGGGTGTGCAGCAGGGTGTCGTCGGGTAGTGGCACGGTAGCCCGCCACCACAGCCGCCGGACGAACTCGTCGCCCTCCCCTTCGTCGTCGATGCGAATGTCGATCTCGTCCAACGGCATCGACGGTGCGGGGCCGGCAGGCCCGGTTCGCGGCAGCAATTCGGGATCGCCGGGCATGACGTTGCGCCAGCCGTGCTCCGGTCCTGCCAGAGGCGCCGAGAATGCGACCGTGGCGGTGGTCAGCAGGCGGCCGTCCTGGCGGGCGTCGATCCGGCGGGCGGCGGCGGTAAGCCCGTCGAACACCCGCGTCACGGTGTATTCGACGGGATCGCCTGCCTCACCTCCGCGCAGGAACTGCAGATGCATGTTGGTGGGTGGCTTCGTCGCCTCGACGGTCCGGCAGGCGGCGGCCAGGCTCTGGGCCATGAACTGGCCGCCGAAGGACCGTTTGCCCTCCGGGCCGCTGGCGGCGCCCACCCAGGTGTCGTCGTCACTCGCGCGTACGTCGAGCAGATCGAGCAGGACGCTCATGCCACCGTTCCCGCCGCGACGAGGCGGTCGACTTCCTCGGCGGACAACCCCAACCGGTCCCGAAGCACGGCGGCGGTGTGGTCGCCCAGTTCGGGTGCTGCGACGGCGGGTGGATAGGCGCCGCCGATCGACAACGGGAGCCCGGGCGCCAGGTAGCAGCCGATGCGCGGCTGGTCCAGGTGCGTGAACAGCGGGTTGGATGTGACCTTGTCATCGGTGACGACCTCGGCGAAGGTGCGGTAGCGCTCCCACAGGATCGACGTCGTCGACAAGGCTGCCGCCACCTCGTCGGCGGTGTGGTCGGTGAACCATACGGTGAACAGGCCGGTGAGTGCGTCGCGGTGCCGGTACCGGTCGCCTTCGTCGTTGAAGTCCGCTCCGAGTGCATCGCCCAGTGCGGCAACGGCTTTCGTCGTCCCGGTGACTTCGGTCAGATCCCGGAAGTGCCTGCCGGTGAGCGCGACGACCATGAACGACCCGCCGTCGCCGCTGGCGAACTGCTGGCCGTACTGGCCGAAGATCGAGTTGCCGATCCGCTCCCGCGGCGTGCCGTTGATCATCACCTCCGTCAGGAAGCTGAGGTTGCCTGCGGTCGCGAGCGCCACGTTCTCCAGCGGGATGCCGATCCGCTCACCGTTGCCGGTCGCATCGCGATGCCGCAGGGCGGCGGTGACGGCGAGCGCGGCATACACACCACACGCCACGTCCCAAGCGGGCAGCACGTGGTTCACCGGATCGGCCAGACCGGCCGGACCGGTCACCAGCGGGAAGCCGATGCCCGCGTTGACCGTGTAGTCGACGCCGGTGCCGCCGTCGGCCCGGCCGGACACCTCGACGTGGATCAGATCGGGACGAAGGCCAACCAGCGTGTCGTACGAATGCCATTGACGTCCAGCCACATTGGTGATCAGGACCCCGCTGTCGGCGATCAGACGCTGGATGAGCTGCTGGCCCTCCGACGAGCGCACGTCGACGGCGACGGACTGCTTGCCCTTGTTGAGCCCGGCCCAGTAGATGCTTTCGCCGTCGGGGGTCACGGGCCAGCGGTGGTAATCCGCCGCACCGCCAACCGGATCGACGCGGATGACCTCGGCGCCCAGCTGCGCCAGCGTCATCCCGGCGAGCGGTACCGCAACGAAGCTGGAGATCTCGATGATCCGCACCCCGGCCAGCGGGCGGGCGGCATCTGGTCCGTCAGTCATGCAGCTCACGATATGGGTCGCCGGCTCGGCCTTCGCGGCTCACCCCTCGACCGGCAGCGCGCTGTCAGATGAGTTCGATGGCGTCCGCGATGGAGTCCAGTACGTGGCTGGGCCGGAAGGGATAGCGCTCGATGTCCGGCAACGTCGTCGAACCCGTGAGCACCAGGATGGTTTCGAGGCCGGCCTCGATGCCTGCGACGACGTCGGTGTCCATCCGGTCACCGACCATCACGGTGTCCTCCGAATGCGCTTCGATGCGGTTCATGGCGCTGCGGAACATCATCGGATTGGGCTTGCCGACGAAATAGGGCTCCCGGCCGGTGGCCTTGGTGATCAGCGCGGCGACCGACCCGGTGGCGGGCAGCGGCCCCTCGGCCGATGGCCCGCTGACGTCGGGATTGGTCGCGATGAACCGGGCGCCACCGAGGATCAGCCGGATCGCCTTGGTGATGGCCTCGAAGGAATACGTGCGGGTCTCGCCGAGCACCACGTAGTCGGGTCCGGTGTCGGTCAGGGTGTAGCCCACCTCGTGCAACGCAGTGGTCAGACCGGCTTCGCCGATCACGTAGGCCGACCCGCCTGGCAGCTGGTCGTGCAGGAACGTGGCGGTGGCCAGCGCCGACGTCCAGATCGCCGCCTCGGGCACGATCAGCCCCGACCGGGTGAGGCGGGCGGCAAGGTCGCGCGGCGTGAAGATCGAATTGTTCGTCAACACCAGGAACGGACGTTGCTTGTCGACCAGTCGCTGCAGGAATTCGGCCGCGCCCGGCAGGGCGTGTTCCTCGCGGACCAGGACGCCGTCCATGTCGGTGAGCCAGCACTGCGGTGTGGTGCGCACGGCTCAGTCTCTCAAAGACCGCGCCCCCATGCGAAGGGCGACGGCGTCTCCGATCGCCACGGCCTTGCTTGGATTGTGAGTTTGTGCTCATAATGTGAATGGGACGCGCGTCACACCGCAGGATCACGTGAGGTCGTCAACACGAAACGCCGTTCGAAGGAGCAGGCATGTCAGATGTTGCAGTGATCGCCAATACGGCGGCCGCGATCGTCGCCGTGGTGGTGATGATCGTGCGGTTCAAGTTCAATCCGGTCGTCGCGCTCGTGATCGGGTCGTCCTACCTCGGACTGGCCGTCCGCCTTGGCACGGAAAAGACGATCGAGGCGATCACCACCGGATTCGGCGACATCATGGCCGAGGTCGGATTGCTGATCGCCTTCGGAGTCTTGATGGGCGCGATACTTCAACAGACCGGCGCGATCCAGCGTCTGGTCGACATGCTTCTCAAAGTCTTTGGCCCCAAACGGATGCCGTACGCGCTATCGCTGACGATCGCGACCCTGCTCCAATCGATCTTTCTCGACGTCCTGCTGGTGATCTCGGCACCCCTTGGCCGTTCCTTGGCCAAGAAGATCGGGAAGAACGGAACCGCACGCATGGCGACGGCGATGGCCATCGGGCTCGAGTGCGGCATCGTGCTGACGGTTCCGGGTGTCGGCGCGCTCGCGCTGGCCGGGCTCCTCGGTGTGCCGTTGGGCAAGATGCTGCTGTTCGGTGTGCTGCTGGTGATTCCCACCGTCGCGATCGCGGTCACGATCATGTTGTTCCTGTTCAATCACGGCTGGTGGGACGAGGAACGCGACGAGCAGGAATTCCTCGGCGACGAGCCGGAAATCGGCGGCGGTGACACAGCGGCCGCGACCACGTCGGGCAACGGCGGGAGCGCACCATCCGCCGGCGCCCGAGTCGACACCACACCGGCCGCCCGCGTCGAGACCAAACCGGACAGCCGGGTCGACACCGAGACGCCCGCGCCTGCGACCCGTTCCGAGACGCCGCTGATCGTGCTATTCGCACCGATGCTGACGGCGCTCGGCCTGATCGCGCTCGGCGCATGCCTCGACGCCGCCGAGATCGAGAATCCGATCGTGAAGTTCGTCTCCTCCCCCGTCATCGCTCTGCTACTGGGGCTCATCGGCACCAGTTTCGTCGGCCGCTATACCCTTGGCGCCGAACCGATTCAGCGGGCCATCGCCACCGGGTTCAAGGAAAGCGGTCAGATCCTGATCCTGACCGGCGTCGGCGGATCGCTGGCCGCCACCATCAAGGCCACCGGTCTCGGCGACATCCTCGGGCACTACTTCACCGCCAACACCGCCGCGCCGCTGCTGATGGTGTGGGTGATCGCCGCGGTGCTGCACATCGCGGTCGGATCGGTCACCATCTCCGCGATCACCTCGGCGGGCATCCTCGCGCCCGTGGCGCCGCTCATCGGCCTCGACCCCGTCTGGGTCGCGCTCGCCGCCGGAGCGGGCTCGCTGTTCGCCGTACACGTCACGAGCAACACCTTCTGGCTGTTGCAGTCGCTGATGGGACAGTCCACGCGAGGCACGCTGAAGACCTGCACGGTCGGCGTCTCCGTTGCGTCGGTGGTCGCAATCCTGCTCATCCTCCCCATGAGCGCCCTGCTCTGAACGACTGATCGAAGGAATTCCATTGAACGAGAACGAGTCGCTTCCACTGGCCGGCGTGCGGGTGCTGGAACTGGGCAACTACATCGCGGCGCCGACGGCGGCACGGATGCTCGCCGACTTCGGAGCAGAGGTCATCAAGGTCGAGCGGCCGGGAACCGGAGACGAGGTGCGCAACTGGCGGTTGTACTCCGGCAACACGTCGATGCTCTACCGGACGCTGAACCGGAACAAGAAGTCGATCGTGCTCAACCTGAAGACCGACGCGGGCCGGTCGACCGTGCTGGACCTGGTCCGGCACTGCGACGTGCTATTGGAGAACTTCCGTCCTGGCACCCTCGAGAAGTGGGGCCTCGGCCCAGAACAGCTCGAGGCGGTCAATCCAGATCTGGTGATCGTTCGCATCTCGGCGTTCGGTCAGACGGGACCGCTGTCCCAGCGCCCGGGATTCGCCGCCGTCGCCGAAGGGGCAGGAGGAATGCGTGAGCTCATCGGTGAGCCCGACCGACCGCCATCACGCGTCGGGGTGTCCATCGGCGACACGATCGCCGGCATCTACGCAGCCTTCGGCGCGGTGATGGCCCTCTTCGAACGCGAGCGCAAAGGCGTTCGGGCACAACGACGCACCGTCGACGTCGCGCTCAACGAATCCGTCCTGTCCGTGATGGAGTCACTGGTCCCCGACTACCTGGCCTACGGCGTCGTACGGGAACGCGTCGGTGGCCGGATGGAAGGCATCGCACCGAGCAACGCCTACGCCTGCAGTGACGGCTCCAACATCATCATCGCAGGCAACGGAGACTCGATCTTCCAGCGCTACATGCACACCATCGGCAGGCCCGACCTCGCCGCCGATCCCGGCCTGCAAACCAATGCCGGACGCTGGGAACGACGCGACGAACTCGACGCAGCGATCGGCGAGTGGACGGCCCGGCACCGCCGCGACGAGGCCCTCAAGATCCTCGACGAAGCCGGTGTCCCGAGCGGCCCGATCAACACCGCCGCCGACATCTGCGCCGACGAGCAGTACCAGTCGCGCAACATGATTCAGGACTTCGCGGTCGACACCGGCGGCGACGAACCCGCGGTCGTCGGATTTCCCGGCATCGTCCCGGTGCTCGGCGACAGGTCGTTGCCCATCCGCAGCGTCGGTCCCGACCTGGGAGAGCACACCCACGAGGTGCTGTCGTCGCTGCTCGGCCTGAGCGACGACGAGATCGACCTGGTCTCGCGCGATAGCACCACCCCGACGGGAGTTTCGGCATGACCACCCCACGCCCCTACACCCCTCGCGCCGTGCTGCGTGACGTCACCCTGCGCGACGGGCTCCAGCTCACCGCGAAGATGCTGCCCACCGAGCGCAAGGTCGAGATCATCCGAGAGTTGTTGGCGCTGGGCGTACCTCACCTCGAGATCGGCTCGATGGCCCGGCCAGATCTGGTGCCGCCGCTGACCGACACCCTTGACGTGATCGAGGCCCTCGTGCCGGAGGAACTGCAGCGCTGCTGGATCTGGGTCGCGACGCCACGGCACGTCGAGAAGGCGGCAGCCGCCGGCGGCAGGAACTTCCAATACTGTCTGTCGGCGTCGGATTCGCACAATCAGGCCAACATCGGCCGCAGCACCGAAGCGAGCGTGGCCGCGATGCCCGACGCCGTACGGAACGCCCGTGACGTTGGCGGCGCCATCCAGCTGTGCATCGCCACCGCGTTCACGTGCCCCTTCGAAGGCCAGATCGATCCCGAACGGGTCATCGGCATCGCCAACGATGCCAGGACGGCCGGCGCCGACGACATCGTGCTCTGCGACACGCTGGGCCAGGCCGTCCCCACCCAAGTCACCGATCTCGTCGAGGCGGTTCGGCATCGAACGCCCCAGCGCCGCATCGTCTTCCACGGTCACGACACCTGGGGCCTCGGTGTGGCCAACACCCTTGCCGCGATCGACGCGGGAGCGGGCATGGTCGACGGATCACTCGGCGGCCTCGGCGGATGCCCGTTCGCACCGGGCGCCAGCGGCAACACCTCCTCCGAAGACCTGCTGTTCGCCACGCGGCCGGACTGGTTCACCCCCGAAACGCTCGCATCGATGGTCGACATGACGGAGAAGATGCTCGCCGAGATCGATGAGCCCAACCGCTCGAAGACCGCGCAGGGCGCGCGCTCCAAGGCGAAGGCGTTCGACTGGGTGATCGGTGTGTGACGGCAGTGACCGTTGAGTACATTCGCGACATGACCATCGAGGGGGGCGCTGCCTCCAAGCAACAACCTCTTCTCGTGCTCGGCAAGATCACCGAGATCCTCGACGCGTTCTCGCTGACGAGCCCGTCGATGAGCCTCGGCGAAATCCAGCAGGCCACCGGACTGCCGACGTCGACGGTGCAGCGGCTAGTGAGCAACATGGTCGCCCAGGGCCTGCTCGACCGCGAGGGTGACAAGATCCGGATCGGGGTCCGAATGTCCTATTGGGCGGCGACCGCGATCAAGGACCTCGACGTGCTCTCGGTGGTCAACCCCGTGCTCAAGGAGATCCGCGACAAGACCACCGAGACGGCGTGCTTCTTCAAGGTCGAACAGAACTTCAGGGTGTGCGTGGCGATCGCGGAGACACGACACGCGCTGCGTCGCGACATGTACGTGGGCAAGGTCATCCCGCTGCACGTGGGGTCGGCCTCCCGGGTGCTGCTGGCCTGGAACCCTGAGCTGGCGGACAGCGTTCTCTCGGCACCGCTGGAACCCATGACCGACGGCACCGTGACGAGTCCGGACGAGCTGCGCAAGCTCATCGCGCAGGCAAGGGCCGACGGGTATGCGATCACCGCAGGTGAACGGGAAGGTTCGGCGTCTGGACTGTCGGCGCCGGTATTCGATTCCGCCGCAGACATTCTGGGTGCCTTGACCATCAGTGGCCCCACCATCCGGATGCCGCAGCGGCAGTGCGAGGAGTGGGTCGACCTGCTGGTCGGCTACGCCGAGCAGGTGACCCGAACCATCGGCGGACGCTTTCCCCACTGAGGCAGAAGCTCAGTCGGGCAGCCGCAGCTCGGGCTTCTCGACCTCTTCGATGTTGACGTCCTTGAAGGTGATCACCCGCACCTGCTTGACGAAGCGAGCAGGCCGGTACATGTCCCACACCCACGCGTCGGCCAGGCGCAGCTCGAAGTAGACCTCGCCCTCGGAGTTGCGGGGCACCAGTTCCACGCTGTTGGCGAGGTAGAAGCGCCGCTCGGTCTCCACCACGTAGCTGAACTGCCCCACGATGTCCTTGTATTCGCGGTACAGCGAGAGCTCCATCTCGGTTTCATACTTCTCGAGATCTTCGGCACTCATCGGTTCAGCGGTCCTTCTGTAGACGTGGTGTTCATCATTCCTCAAGCCAGTTCGCCATGTTGCGCGGCCTCCTCGTCGAACAGCTCGTCCGGGGCGCCCTCGGCGCCCACGACCAACCTTCGCACGTTGATGAACGAGTAACGGTGCTGACTACACGGTCCCAGCTTGGCCAGGGCGGCTCCGTGCTTGGGGGTGCCGTAGCCCTTGTGCTCGGCGAAGCCGTAGCCAGGGTGTTCGGCGTCCATCGCGACCATGAGCCGGTCGCGGCTCACCTTCGCCAGCACGCTGGCCGCGGCGATGCAGGCCGCCGCTGCGTCGCCCCCGTGGACGGGCAGCGACGGCATCGGCAAGCCGGGAACTCGGAATCCATCACTCAGCACATAACCCGGCCGGATCGGCAGGCCCGCGACGGCCCGCCGCATGCCTTCGATGTTGGCCGCGTGCACGCCCCGGCGGTCCACCTCGGTCGAAGGGATGAACACCACGTGGTACGCCAGCGCATAGCGACGGATCAAGGGGAACAACCGTTCCCTCTCCCGCTCCTGCAGCTTCTTCGAGTCGTCAAGGGCGGCCAGGCTCTCCAGGCGATTGGGTCCAAGGACGCACGCGGCCACCACCAACGGACCGGCACACGCACCACGGCCGACCTCGTCGACCCCGGCCACCGGGCCGAGGCCGCCGCGGTAGAGCGCAGACTCGAGCGTGCGCAGTCCGCTTGACTTCCGGATCACCGTTCGGGGCGGCCATGTCGCCGGCAAGCTCAAGCCCTCTGCTCTTCGCGCAAGCGGCTCACGACGGTCTGCTCTTCGCGCAAGCGGCTCATCACCACTCCCTACTGGGACGTCTGCGGATTCACGCTGCCGACGCCGCCCCAGCGCGACGGCGGCCACGCGATGAACCGCGCCTTTCCGATCACGTTGTCCACCGGCACCGTGCCCGCCATCGGGTCACCGGTGCACAGCAGCCCGCGCTGCGCGTCGGCGGGCAGGCTGGTGCAGTGGGCCCGCGAGTCGGCCGAATGGGTGCGGTTGTCGCCCATCACCCACACGCGACCATCGGGCACGTGCACCGGGCCGAACTCGTTGCCAAGACACGGATAGATGGCGGGGTCGGCCATCATCGTCGACGGGTCGAGGTAGGGCTCGTTCAATTTCTTGCCGTCGACGGTGAGTCCGGTGGCGGCGCGGCACTCCACAGTCTGGCCGCCCGTTGCGATCACCCGCTTGACCAGATCGTTCTCGTCGGGAGGAACGAACCCGACGAACGACAACACGTTCTGCACCCAACGGATGGCCGGGTTGTCGGAGCGGATCGACTTGTAGCCGACGTTCCACGACGGCGGTCCCTTGAACACCACGACGTCGCCGGGCTCCGGGGCAGTGAACCGGTAGGTCAGCTTGTCCACCATGATCCGGTCCCCGACGCAGCCGGCGCAGCCGTGCAGCGTCGGCTCCATCGACTCGGACGGAATCAGGTAGGGACGCGCGACGAACGTCAGCATCACGTAGTAGAGAACGACCGCAATGGTCAGCAGGATGGCGGCTTCGCGCACCGCGCCACGCTTCTTGGGCTGATCCGACTTCGCGTCATCCACGCCGTCGGCCCCTTCGGTGTCGGCGGCGTCGGTCGCGTCGGTGGATCCAGTCACGCCATCAGAGTAGCCATGGCGCGGTCCATCGCCGCGTCGCAATAGCCCCAACGGTCACACCGATTCCGGTGCAACGTCAGCGCTTCTCCTTGATCTTGGCCTTCTTGCCGCGGAGCTCGCGCAGGTAGTACAGCTTCGCGCGACGCACGTCACCGCGGGTCACGACGTCGATGTGGTCGATGTTGGGCGAATGCACGGGGAACGTGCGCTCGACGCCGACGCCGTAGCTCTCCTTGCGGACCGTGAAGGTCTCGCGAACGCCACCACCCTGCCGACGCAGCACGACGCCCTTGAAGACCTGGATGCGCTCCTTGGAGCCCTCGATGACCTTCACGTGCACGTTGATGGTGTCGCCCGGGCCGAAGGCCGGGATGTCGTCGCGCAGCGACGTCTTGTCGACGAAGTCCAGCGTGTTCATCGGTGACTCTTCCTTGCTGTTCGCGGCTGCGGGCAGTCCGTCATGAATGCGACGCGGCGCCGAGCCGGGGGTCTCTTACTAGCGGGTTCATCACGCAGCTGACGAAGGCCCCTGTCCTCGGGCGGTCTTCGACGTGCGCAGACAACTGCTCAATTGTGCCAGATGGCGTCCGAGCGGCGAAATCGCGTCGTCGCGGCCCGCCTCGGGGCCGTCGACATCGCCCAAACCAGCGGTGCCACCTGAGGGCGCGGACCGCCACCGCAGCAGTTAGGCTGCCCTTTACAGGTTCTGGGGCACAACATCACAGGCACAACGTCACATCGTGGTAGACCCCGTTCCCGTCGCACGCTTCCACGAGGAGGGCCATGCATCGGCGGTCGTCGACGCTGCTGATGGTCAGCGCTGCCGCAATGGCCGTGGTGACGGCCGTGTCCGGTTGCGAAGCCAAGGTGTACGGCACCCCACCGCCACGGCCGGGCGCGCCACAGCTCACCGTCGTCGCCCCGCTGGGCAGCATGGCGCCGCTACCCGAGGCCCCGCCGGACGAACCGGCGGCCGCATTCACCGGACTGGGTGACCGCGAGCAGCTGGCCACCGCCGAAGCCGCGAAGGCGGGCGCCGACATCACCACGCTGGTCCTTGACCGCAACACCGGCCAGCTGGTGGGGAACGGCAACACCACCACCATCGCGATCGCGTCGGTGGCCAAGCTGTTCATCGCCGACGACCTGCTGCTGCAGGAGTCCAAGGGCCAGACCCAGCTGTCCCCCGCCGACCGCGCCGCGTTCGACCGGATGCTGCGGCAGTCCGACGACAGCGCCGCGGAGGTGTTCTGGAATCGCAGCGGCGGCAGCGCGATCATCAACCGGGTGGCGGCGCGCTACGGGCTGGCGTCGACGAAACCGCCGAACAACGGGCGGTGGTGGAACACCATCAGCACCGCGGCGGACCTGGTCCGGTACTACGACATGATGATGACCGGCGCAGGCGGCCTGCCGCCCGAACAGGCCAGCGTGATCATGTCGAACCTGGCGCAGTCGGCACCGACGGCGATCGACGGCACCCAGCCCGGGGGCGTCTACCCGCAGCGGTTCGGCATCCCCGACGGGTTGTTCGCCGAACCCGTCGCCGTCAAGCAGGGCTGGATGTGCTGCATCGGTTCGGACTGGATGCATCTCTCGACCGGCGTCATCGGGCCCGATCGCCGCTACATCATGGTGATCGGATCCCTGCAGGCCACCAACTCCGAGACCGCACGAAAGACCATCACCCAGGCCGTCAAGACGATGTTCCCGACGGGCCAGATCTAGCGGTCCGGCCGGTCCAGCAGCTCGGGCCGCCGCTCGCGGGTGCGCTCCAACGCCTGTTCGCGTCGCCAGGCCGCCACCTTCGCATGATCACCCGACAGCAGAACCGCGGGCACGTCCAGGCCCCGCCAGCTGACCGGCCTGGTGTAACTCGGCCCCTCCAACAACCCGTCGGAGTGCGAATCGTCCTGGTGCGAAACGGGATTGCCGAGCACGTCGGGTAGCAGCCGGACCACCGCCTCGATCATGACGAGCGCGGCGGATTCACCGCCGGGCAGCACGTAGTCCCCGATCGACACTTCCTCGACCCGCATCCGGCGGGCGGCGTCGTCGGCGACGCGCTGGTCGATGCCCTCGTAACGGCCGCACGCGAACACCAGATGCGCCTCGGCGCTCCACCGCTGGGCGTCGGCTTGGGTGAAGGGCCTGCCCGCAGGCGTCGGCACGACCAGAAGTGTTTCTTCCGAACAGATCTCGTCCAACGCCTCGCCCCACACCGGCGCTTTCATCACCATGCCCGGCCCGCCGCCGTACGGCGAATCGTCGACCGAGCGGTGCACGTCATGCGTCCAACGGCGCAGGTCGTGCACGGCGAGCTGCACGATGCCGGACTCGATCGCCTTGCCTGGCAAGGACTGTCGTAGAGGTTCGAGATAATCCGGGAAGATCGAGACGACGTCGATGCGCATGGTCGAACGCCTAGATCGAATCCAGATCGAGGAGGCCGTCGGGCGGCTCGATCTCGATCCCGTCGGTGAGCGACACCGAGGTCACGATCGCACCGACGAACGGCACCAGGATCTCGGCGTCGTCGTCGTTCTTCACCGAGAGCAACTCCCCTGCCGCGGTGTGCAACACCTCGGCGACGACACCGACGTCGACGCCCGCGACCGTGCGAACCCGCAAGCCCTCCAACTGATGGTCGTAGAACTCGTCGGGATCGTCGATCGGCGGGAGCTCGGCGGTGTCGACGACGAACAGCGTGCCGCGCAGCGCCTCGGCACCGTTTCGGTCGGCCACGCCCTCCAGGCGGACCAGCAGCCGGCCCGCGTGCTCGCGCACCGACTCGACGACGTAACTGCGCTCGGGGCCACCACCTCGACCTGGCTTGCCGCGCAACGTCTTACCTGGCGCGAACCGCGCCGCGGGATCGTCGGAGCGAATGTCGACGACGACCTCGCCGGTGATGCCGTGCGCCTTGGCGATCCGCCCGACGACGAGGTCCATGGCTTTGGCCGCTACTGGTCGGTGTCCACCACGTCGACGCGAATGCCCCGGCCACCGATGCCTGCGACCAGGGTCCGCAGCGCGGTGGCGGTGCGACCGCCACGGCCGATGACCTTGCCGAGATCATCGGGGTGAACATGCACCTCGACGGTGCGTCCACGCCGGTTGGTCACCATGTCGACGCGGACGTCATCCGGGTTGTCGACGATCCCGCGCACCAGGTGCTCGACGGCGTCGACCACGACTGTGCTCATGTCGGCGCTCAGCTCTCGCCGGCACCGGATGCGGTGGCGTCGGCACCCTCGGCGGCCGGCTCGGACTCATCCTTGACCGGAGCGACCTCGGCCGGCGCATCCGCGGCGGCGTCGTCGGCCTTCTTGGCGGGAGCCTTCTTCTTCTTGGGCTGCGTCGCCTCGGTGGTGGGCGCGTTGTCGGCGGCGGCCAGCGCCGCGTTGAACAGGTCCAGCTTGCTCGGCTTGGGCTCCTTGAACTTCAGCGTGCCCTCGGCACCCGGGAGGCCCTTGAACTTCTGCCAGTCACCGGTGATCTTCAGCAGGGCGAGGACGGGCTCGGTGGGCTGAGCACCGACGCTGAGCCAGTACTGCGCGCGCTCCGAATCGATCTCGATGAGGCTCGGATCTTCCTTCGGGTGGTACCGGCCGATGACCTCGATGGATCGGCCGTCGCGGCGAGTGCGCGCGTCGGCGACGGCGATGCGGTACTGGGGATTGCGAATCTTGCCGAGCCGGGTGAGCTTGATCTTGACAGCCATGTCGAACGACTTCTCCTACTAAGTGCCACGCTGCAATTCAGCGACACCGGGCAGGATGCCCAGGTCCGGTTTTGCCTTACGTGTGTGACCGCCGCACGAGCACCCAGCGAGTAACCGAAGGCGGATCGCTTTCGAGCGGGTCGTGCGGTAGACAGCCGCCCATTGTGCCAGAGCAGGGGCTACCGGTGAAAATCCGCCCATTTCCGACCAGCTGGCCGTCGAACTCCAACTTTACAAGTTCTCGGTAGAATGTCACGCTCGGACCAATGGTTCGACGGCCCGTTCGCGGTCTAAGTCTTTCGAAGGGATCAAGCAAGGTGCTGATGACTGCTGCAACGCGGGTGACGAAGTGAGCGGCGGGACGGCGGACACCGTCCTCGTGACCGGAGCGTTCGGTCAGGTGGGCCGGCGGTGTGCGGAAATCCTGCTGAGCAGGGGGCGCACCGTGGTCGCCTTGGACCTGCCCGGCGAGAACTCCGTCGCCATGGCGCGGGGCCTGGCCGAGTCCGGTCACCCCGGCAAACTCGTCCCCGCCTATGTCAACCTGCTCGACGCGGCGGCCCTCGGCGAGCTCGTCGCCGAGCACCGGCCCGCCGCGATCGTGCACCTCGCGGGAATCCTGGCGCCGGTGTCCTACCGCAACCCGTCCCTGGCCAGGAAGGTCAACGTCGACGGCACCCACAATCTGGTCGAGGCCGCCGCGGCGCTGCCCGAGCCGCCGCTGTTCGTCCAGGCGTCCAGTGCGTCGGTGTACGGCTCGCGCAACCCGTACCGCTACCCCGAACGCATCACCGCCGAGACGCCGGTCAACCCGATCGACCAATACGGCGAGGACAAGATGCTTGCCGAGGCGGTGATCCGCGACAGCGGTCTGCCCTACGCCGTGCTGCGGCTGGGCGGCGTGATCTCGCCGGACGCCGCGTCGACCATGAACGCCGACCATCTACTGCTCACCCGCGCCACACCCGGCGACAACCGGATGCACACCGTGGACGCCCGCGACGTCGCGCTCGCGTTCGCCAACGCCGTCGACCGCGGCGACGCCATCGACGGCAAGATCCTGCTGATCGGCGGCGACGACACGCATCTGCACACCCAGCGCGAGCTCGAGGACGACATGATGGCGGCCATCGGTCTCGGCAGGCTCGGCCCGTCTGCCAGCCTGCCCGGTGACCCCGACGACGACAGGGGCTGGGCATTCACCGGCTTCTTCGACACGACCGAATCCCAAGCGCTGCTGGACTTTCAGCAGCACGATTGGTCGCAGACCACGGCGTGGATGGCCGAGTCGCAGGGCGGCCGCGTCGCCGTGCTGCGGGTGTTGGGACCGGTGCTGCGCCCGCTGCTTCGAACGATCCTCGCGGTGCAGCGCCGGGTCGAGAAGCGGGGTCGCTACGCCGATCCGTGGACGCTGATCACGCAGAAGTACGGTACCGACGTGCTCGCCAGGACCGACGCCTGAACCGGAGTCCTCAGACGATCTTGTCGAAGCACTTCTCCTCGACGCGGCGCGTCATGCGCCAGCCATCGGGCGTACGGACGAATTCATCCAGATACCAGAGCCCGCAGAACATCACCTGTTGCTTCTCGCCGCCGAGGACCATCGGGTTGAAGCACAGCGTGCGGGATTTCGCGGTGTCGCCGGTGACGCGCACGTCGAAGTTTCCGAGCAGATGCGAGTACGCCGGAAAGTTCGGCAGCACGTCGGCCAGCCACGCCTTCACCTCGGGGAACGGCCCGTCGACGCCACCCATCGCGCGGTAGTCGATGTAGGCGTCGGGGGTGAACACGGCGTCGAGGTCGTCGAAGCGGCGCGTGTCGATTGCCGTCGAATAGGCCACCAGCAACTGCTGGATCTCGAGGCGGTCGGAGATCTCTTCCAGGCTCAGCACGAGTCGATTGAACACCCAGGGTGACGACGGTCACCCACCGGCCGGACGTCAGGCCTGGGGGCCCTCCGATGGTGGCCACTCCTCGCCGGGCGACACGTGGCCCGGCTCGGTGAAGTCGCCGCGTGTGAGCGGCACCCACTGCTCGGTCTGCGCCGGCTGCTCGGACGGGAAGTCGGCGAGCCGGCCCGACGGCTTGGAGTCCCACGACTCGAACGTCAACGGCGTCCGCAGCCAGCTCTGCAGCAGCAGATACGTGGCCTCCAGCGAGTCGATGTGGGTCCGCTCCCACCCGTGACTCCCGTCGAGCCCGAACGCCACGAGCGCGGCACGGGTGTTCGCGCCTGCCTCGATCGCGGCGGCGGCATCGGATCGGTAGTACCGGAAGATGTCTCGGGCGTGCTTGATGCCGAGCTCCTTGGCCAGCCTGCAGAGGTTGCGGGTCAGGTGATAGTCGAACGGGCCGTGCATGTCGGCCATCGGGATCGTGACGCCATCCTCGATGGAGAGCTGCCCGGGCGCGCATACGGCGTTGTCCACCGAGACCAGCTCGGCGACGTCCGGCGGCAGTCCGTGGCTGGCGCCGTGGCCCACCTCCTCGGTGATGGTGACCATGATCGTCGTGCGGTGGGGCAGAACGACTTTCTGCTCGACGACGTTCTTCGCCAGGGCCAGCGCGACCGCCACCCCCGCCTTGCCGTCGAGGTGGCGGGACACCACGAAACCGTCCGCGGTCAACTCCGGACTGGTGATGAGCGCGACGAAGTCACCGACGTTCAGCCCGAGCTGTTCCAGATCGGCCCGCGACGAGACGTTCCGGTCGACCCGGACCTCGACGTGGTCCCAGTCGGTGGGCTGGGTGTCGATCTCATCGCCGAAGGCGTGGCCACTGGCCATGAGCGGCATGACCGTTCCGGTGAAGAACTCGTCGGTGTCGTCGGGGAAGATCCGCACGCGGGCGCCCGCGGCGAACCGCGCCGAGAAGGTACCCACCGGTACGAGGGCGAGCCTGCCGTTGTCCTTGAGCTCGCGCACCATGCACCCGATGGTGTCCGCGTGCACCACCACCGCGCGGTCGGTGGTGGCCGAGTCGCCGGGTAGTTCCGCCGTCAGCGCGCCGCGCCGGGTCAGCATGAACGGCACGCCGAGGTCGTCGAGGATGCCGCCGATCAATTGCATCACCGCATCGGTCCGTCCCGAGGGACTCGGGGTCTGCAGCAGCGCCAGCAGCGTGTCGACCATCCAGCTGCGGTCGGCCTCGGGCATCCGCGGATGTGCCGTCGGGACGGGCAGCAGCGACACCGTCGGCTCAGACGACGCCGTTGATTCAGACACAATGCCTCCCTATGTGTGCGGCCTATGGCCGCAGGTTTGCGAAGTCGTCGACGCTACCCGCACTGCCCGACGGATGTCAGGCCTGCTCCACGGGGTCGGGCTGCCAGGCCCACGGCGTCGCGGCGGTGCGGGGGAACAAGAGGTCGACGAACGCCTGCGCCGTGGGCCGTGGCTCGTGATTCGCCAGACCCGGCCGCTCGTTGGCCTCGATGAAGACGTACTCCTCCCCCGACACCGACGGCACGATCAGGTCGATGCCGGTGACGGGGATGTTGATGGCGTCCGCCGCGTCGATCGCCACCTTCGCCAGCTTGGGGTTCAGGTCGTCGGTGACGTCGCGGATGGTGCCACCGGTGTGCAGATTGGCCGTGCGGCGGACGACGAGCCGCTCATTCGCGGGTAGCACGTCGTCCATGTCGAAGCCCGCCTCACGCACGGTGTCGTTTGTGACGTCGTCGAGCGGGATCTTGGATTCCCCCTGCGTCGCGGCGGCGCGGCGGCGGCTCTGCGCCTCGACGAGCTGGCGGACGGTGTGGCTGCCGCTGCCGACCACCTCCGCGGGGCGGCGGAGCGCGGCGGCGATCACCTTGCCGCCGATGACCACGATGCGCAGGTCCTCACCTTCGAATCGCTCCTCGAGCAGCACGTCGGGGCAGTGGTGTGCGGCGAAGTCGATGGCGCGGTCGAGGTCTTCGACCGTGGTCACCCCCACGGTGATGCCGGCACCCTGCTCACCGCGCGCGGGCTTCACCACCACTGAGCCGACCTTCTCCAGGAAGGCATGGTCCTCCTCGGTGA
Organism: Mycobacterium sp. URHB0044; assembly: GCF_000620625.1. GTDB lineage: Bacteria > Actinomycetota > Actinomycetes > Mycobacteriales > Mycobacteriaceae > Mycobacterium. The sequence goes on from NZ_JIAW01000008.1 coordinate 147,274, forward strand.
ACGTTGCCGTCATGCCTTCCGGTACGCGAATGCCTGCTTCCGCGACGACCTTTCGTGCGACGCGCTTGTCGTCGCAGCGGCTCATCGCGATCGCGTTGGTCAGCTCGGACAGCGACTCGCGGGTGACCACGGTGGTGCCGCCGTGGGTGAGTTGCAGATAGCCGCCCTTGGCGTCGAGCACGTGCACGGCGATGCCGCGCAGGATGGCCTCGTCGGCGATGATCCTGGCGTACGGGTTGAGCTGGGCCAGCTCTTCCTCGTCCATCACCGGTGCGAACAGCCGCTCGTTGATGGCGTTCTTGCGCTTGATCCCGAGCACGGGGACGCGCTCGAAGCCCATCCGCTCGTAGAGCGCGATGGCGCCCTCGTTGTCGTGCAGCACCGAGAGGTCCATCTGGGAGCGGCCCCTTCGGATGAACTCCTCGATGAGTGAACGCACCAGCAGCCCACCGACTCCCGGCCGGGACAGCGTCGGGTCGACGGCCAGACACCACAGACTGGAGCCGTTCTCCGGGTCGCCGAAGAGCTGCGTGTGGTCGATTCCCGTAACGGTGCCGACCACGTCGCCGGTCTCGTCGTCGGTGGCAACCAGGTACACCATGTGCGGCTCGGACTGGCTGTTCTTCCACATCAGATCGACGTCCGCGGGAACCATGCGGCACTGCAGGTAGATCTGGTTGATCCCGGCGCAATCCTCGATCGAGGACACGGGGCGCACCGACAGTCCGGGAACCGGCTGCGGCCGGTACTTCTCGGGCTCGTCGAACTTCAGGCGGTAGGTGAAGCTCGGGTCGATGAAGAACTCCTGCGGATGCAGAGCGACGAAGACGTGCGGCGCGTCGAGATACATCCCGATGTCGCGGCGGCCGCTGGCCTCTGCACGCAGGGCCGTGCCGAATTCGTCTGCGTCGTCGAAGGTTTGGCCGAATACCAGCCGTCCCCAACCGAGATCCTGAACGACGCCCGTCGTCGAATCGCCGTTGCCGGCGTCGTGCGTAATGACTTCGCCGTGCGTCATGACTTCTTGACTCCGTCGACGTTGTGAGCGAGCCACAGCTCGAGCAGGCCGAGCTGCCAGAGCGGATTTCCCCGCAGCGGCGTGAGGTTCCCGTTCGGCTCGGCGAGCAGCGCGTCGACCGCCTCGGGGGCGAACAGGCCGCGGTCGCGCGCCGCATCGCTGTGCAGTGCGTCGGCGACGAGTTCCAGATACGGCCCGGCCAGGTGCTTCAGCGCGGGCACCGGGAAGTAGCCCTTCGGCCGGTCGATGACCTCGTGCGGGATCACCCGGCGGGCCGCTTCCTTCAAGACGCCCTTGCCATCTTGGGCGGTCTTCAACTCCGGCGGGCAGGTGGCTGCCAGCTCGACCAACTCGTGGTCGAGGAAGGGGACGCGACCCTCCAGACCCCAGGCCATCGTCATGTTGTCGACCCGCTTCACCGGATCGTCGACCAGCATGACGGTGGTGTCCAGCCGCAGCGCCCGGTCGGTGCCGGTGGCCGCGCCGGGATGCGAGAAGTGCCGCAGCACGAACTCCTCGGCGACATCGTCGTTCAGTTGCCATCGCGGTTGCAACAGGCGATTGCGCGCGTCGTGCTCGCGATCGAAGAACGCCTGCCGATAGCGGGCCAGCGCCCCATGCGGATCGTCGTCCGGCGCGTGTGCCATCGGCGGATACCAGTGGTAGCCGGCGAAGACCTCGTCGGCACCCTGCCCCGACTGCACGACCTTGACGTGCTTGCTGACCTCTTCGGACAGCAGGTAGAACGCCACGCAGTCGTGGCTCATCATCGGCTCGCTCATCGCACCGATGGCACCCGACAGCGAGGGCAGCATGCGGGCGGTGTCGATGCGGATCTGGTGATGATCGGTGTCGTAGTGGCGGGCGATGACGTCGGAGTACTTGAACTCGTCGCCCTCCTCCCCGCCTGCGGCCTCGAAGCCGATCGAGAAGGTCGCCAGGCCGTGCTGACCCGCTTCGGCGAGGAGCCCGACGATCAGGCTGGAGTCCAGGCCGCCGGACAGCAGGCAGCCCACTGGGACGTCCGAAACGAGGCGGCGCTCCACCGCGGTGCGAAGCGAGGCGAGGATGGCCTCTTCCCACTCGGGTTCGGACCAGTTGGCCCGCTCCGCGGACCGCTCGAACACCGGCTCCCAGTACGTTTCCTCGGTGCGCGTGCCGTCCGGCTCGATGCGCATGATCGTCCCCGGTGCGAGCTTGCGGACGCCACGCAGGATGGTGTGCGGAGCGGGCACGACGGAGTGGAAGCTCAGGTAGTGGTGCAGGGCGACGGGGTCGATGTCGGTGTCCACGCCGCCACTGGCCACCAGGGCCGGCAGCGAAGACGCGAATCGCAGGGTGCTGACGCCGCGCCCCTCGTAGACGTCGCACCAGTACAGCGGCTTGACGCCGAGCCTGTCCCTGGCGAGCACCACCCGGCCGGTCTCCACCTCCGTCACGGCGAAGGCGAACATCCCGTACAGGTGGTCGACCACCCGCTCGCCCCATTCGTGGTAGCCCTTCAGGATTACCTCGGTGTCACTGTGCGAGAAGAAGCGATACCCCTTCGCCAGCAACTGGCGGCGCAGCTCGGGATAGTTGTAGATGCAGCCGTTGAACGCGACGGTGAGGCCCAGTTCCGGGTCGTGCATGGGCTGGTGCCCGTGGCTGGACAGGTCGATGATCGCCAGCCGGCGGTGGCCCAGGGCAACTCCCCCGCGAGCCCAGACACCGCTGCCATCCGGGCCGCGCGACATCAGGCTGTTCGTCATCGCCTCGACGGCTGCCAGGTCAGCCGGACGCCCTGTTGCGATTTCCCCGGCGATGCCACACATGGTGTTCGACCCCTTCGACGGTCTACGCGCCCTACGTTACCGACGAGATGCGAAGCGCCCAACGGCGCACGATGGCGTCGCTCACGCCGCGTGTGTAACCCAAAATTCACGCTTCTCAAACCCCGACGTGGCGCAGACCACTTCGTGCGAGGGAGGTAACGGCGTCCACTCCAGGCGGGGCAAGTACCCTCGGCGACCATGGTCAGGCTCGTCGCCGCTCTCGCGGTATGCCTCATGGCACTTCTCTCCGGCTCGCCATCCCCCGTCGCGACGGCCGACACGGACGTGCAACCGGCCAGCTCGAGCCAGATTCCGGAGGGTCCCGCGCCGGCATGGATCGTCGCCGACATGGACACCGGTCAGATCCTTGCCGGTCGTGACGAGTACGCCCGGCATGCACCGGCCAGCACCATCAAGACGCTGCTCGCGCTCGTCGTCCTCGACGAACTTCCGCTGGACGCCACCGTCGTCGCCGACGAGAGCGACGCGAAGGTGGAATGCAACTGCGCCGGGGTCAAGGCCGGTCGTTCGTACACCGCCGCGGAGCTGCTGGACGGGCTGCTCCTCGTCTCGGGCAACGACGCGGCCAATACCCTCGCGCACATGCTGGGCGGCAAGGACGTTGCCGTCGCGAAGATGAACGCCAAGGCCGCCGCAATCGGGGCCACGGACACGCTCGCCGGGTCGCCGTCGGGGCTGAACGGACCCGGAATCGACGGGTACACCACCGCGCACGATCTGGCGGTCATCTTCCGCGCGGCGCTTGCCAACCCGGTGTTCGCACGGGTCACGTCGTCACCGACGGCGCCGTTCCCCGGCGACGCCGGGCCGGTCACGCTGATCAACCAGGACGAGATGCTGGGCCGTTACCCGGGCATGCTCGGCGGCAAGACGGGGTTCACCGACGTCGCCCGCAAGACGTTCGTGGGCGCCGCGCAACGCGACGGTCGCCGGTTGGTGGTCGCCATGATGTACGGGCTGGTCGCCGACGGCGGCCCCACCTACTGGGATCAGGCATCGAGCCTGCTGGACTGGGGGTTCGCGCAGAACCGGTCGGCAAGCATCGGCACGTTGTAGCCGTAGCGAGAGTTGCCGATTCGGAACGCATCCGAGACCTGATCGCGCGCTGATCGAGGCAGGCCGACCGTACGCTCGACCTTCGTGCGAAGACTCTTGGCGGTCATGGCGTTCGTCGTCGTGGCCGCAGTGGCCGCGTTGACCGCGGGCGGCGTCCCACCAGTGGCACGGGCCCAGCCCGGCGTGGAACCAGCTGGGGCGCAGTCACTTTCGGACGGTCCTGCGCAGGCCTGGCTGGTCGCCGATCTCGATACCGGTGCGGTGCTGGCCGCCAAGGATCCGAACGGCTCATATGCGCCGGCGAGCACCATCAAACCGCTGCTGGCGATGGTGGTTCTGGACAATCTGCGGCCCGACAACTTCGCGCGGGCCAACAAGTCGCACACCGAGGTCGAGTGCTCGTGCGTGGGGCTGACGCCGGGTCAGCCGTACACCACCACCCAGCTGCTCGCGGCGCTGCTGATGGTGTCGGGCAACGATGCCGCCAACATGCTCGCCGACATGCTCGGCGGCCAAGCCGTTGCCGTCGCGAGGATGAACGCGAAGGCCGCCCAACTCGGCGCGCGCAGCACCAAGGCGTCGTCGCCGTCGGGGCTGGACGGGCCCGGCTGGGAGACCGTCACCACGCCCCACGATCTCGCCGTGATCTACCGCCAGGCCCTGAAGTATCCGTTGATCGCCCAGATCTTCTCGTCGCAGTCGGCGTCGTTTCCCGGCAAGACGCTCACCGCCCAAAACGAATTGCTGACCCGCTATCCCGGCGACTTCGCGGGCAAGACCGGGTTCACCAACCTGGCGAAGAACACGTATGTCGGTGCGGCGCAACGCAATGGCAGACGACTCGTCGTCGTGCAGATGTTCGGCACCGGTGATCTCTACGGCCAGGCGATCGAACTGTTCGACTGGGGCTTCAGCCAGTAGCGCTCGTCGGCCACTCCGCGAAGGCGCGAACCGGGAACGTCCCGAATCCCTCGACGGCCGGCGGGGCGGCCGTGAAACGCGTTCCCCGCGGGGGCAATTCGCCGAGGTTCGTCAGGTGCTCGACGACGTGCACGCCCGCACCGAGGAGCAGGGTGTGCGCGGGTCGCTCACCGCCGGACTCCGTGTCGTCGATGTTGACCGAGTCGATGCCGACCAAGGCGGCGCCCGCCTCGATGAGGTGCGCGGCGCCTTCAGCGGTCAGGAATGGCGCACCCCTCCCGTAGGCGGCCGTGCCGAAGTGACGGTCCCATCCCGTGTGCAGCAGTACGGCCGCTCCGCGCACATCCCGGTCGGCGATGGTCTCCGCACGGATGCCACGCCGCTGCGCATCCCAGGCGTCTTCGAGGTGGAACACCTCGGCGCGAAGACCCACCAACGTCGACAGGTCGAGTCCGGCCAGGTCGGGTCCGTCGGCGTAGCGGTGAAACGGTGAATCCAGGTAGGTCCCGGTGTTGCCGATCATCGTGATGACGTCCATCGCGAATTCGGTTCCCGGGGCGTACTTTTCGCGGGAGTCCGCACGCGTCAGATGCGGTGTGATGACAGGGGCCGGCAGCCCGGGATAGGTGACCAGACCCGCGCGGATGGGATGACTGAGGTCGACGACGCGCGTGGCCGAGGGCGTCGGCGCAACCTGAATCCCACGGCTTCCGCGGTGCGGTTCCTCGACGATCCGCAACGCCCGAAGTTCGATCGTGTCGACGAGGGCCAACCCGAGGTGCTCGACCAGCAGCCGGCCGATCGACGCCTCGTCGATGTCGGCCGACGGCAGGTCGAGCCGAAAGCCCGTGCCGGTCAGGTCGCCGCCGTTGGCGAAACGAATGTCGAAGTCGAAGTGAGCGCGGTGGTCCGGCATGTCAGCGAAACACCCTTCCACGCAGGATGACGAGCTCCGGATGGTTGAGCACGTCGGCGCCACCCCGAGGGTCCTCGGCATAACAGACGAGATCGGCCGGAGCGCCGTGCTCGAGGGCGGGCCTGCCCAACCACGCGCGGGCATCCCAGCACGCCGCCCCCAGCGCGTCGGTCGGGCTCATGCCGACCGTCTTGAGCGCCTCGACTTCATCGGCGATCCTCCCGTGGGCGATCGTGCTGCCCGCATCGGTGCCCGCGTAGATCGGCACGCCCGCCTCGCGTGCGGCATCCACCCGACTCGAGCACGATGTGTAGAGGTCGCGCATGTGCTTGGCGTAGGTCGGAAACTTGGCCGCAGCGTCGGCGATCCCTGGGAAGTTCTCGATGTTGATCAAGGTGGGCACCAGTGCGGTGCCATGGTCGAGCATCATCGCGACGATGTCGTCGGTGATGCCGGTGCCGTGCTCGATGCAGTCGATGCCGGCGCCGATCAGCCCCGGCAGCGCGTCCTCACCGAACACGTGCGCGGTGACGCGGGCGCCGTTGGCGTGCGCGGCGTCGATCGCCTGTTTGAGGGTCGCGTCGGACCACAACGGGGCCAGGTCACCGGTGTCGCGGTCGATCCAGTCGCCGACCAGCTTGACCCAGCCGTCGCCCCAGCGGGCCTGCTCGGCGACGGCGTCGGGCAACTGTGACTCGTCCTCCAGCTCAAGGGCGAACCCACGCTGGTAGCGCTTCGGCCGGGCCAGATGCCGACCGTGGCGGATGATGCGCGGCAGGTCGTCGCGGTCGTCGAGGCTGCGGGTGTCGGTCGGCGAGCCTGCGTCGCGCAGCAGCAACGCGCCGACGCCGCGCTCGGTTTCGGCCTGCGCGATCGCCTCGTCGAGTTCGATCGCGCCGTGCTCCCCGAGGCCGACGTGGCAGTGCGCGTCGACGAGGCCCGGCAGGATCCAGCCGCCATACCCACCGGCACCGAACACCGTCTCGGCGTCGGCGACGGGTTCGGCGCTCAACGCACCATCGACAACCCACCACTCGACCGGCTCCCCGTCGGGCAAGCCGCGCCCTCTGACATGCAGACGCACGTCCGGGTTAGTTCTTGCCAGGGAACTTCAGCTTGGACAGGTCGAAGTCGGCCAGGCCCGGCGGCAGTTCGTCGAGACCCTTCGGCATGTTCGACAGGTCGGGGAAGCCTGCGGGAAGCCCACCGACGCCCAACGGATTCTGCGCCTTCGGCGGCGTCGGCCCCCGGTTGCCCTTCTTCTTCCCCGCTTGCTTGTTCTTGCCCTTCGCAGCCTTGCGGCTTCCGCCCTTGCGGCCGAACGGCATTCCCATCTGTCCGGCCATCTGCGACATCATCTTGCGAGCCTCGAAGAATCGGTCGACGAGCTGGTTGACCTCCGAGACCGTGACGCCGGACCCGTTGGCGATGCGCATCCGCCGGGAGGCGTTGATGATCTTCGGATCGGCTCGCTCCGCAGGCGTCATGCCGCGGATGATGGCCTGCACCCGGTCGAGCTGGCTGTCATCGACTGCGGCGAGCGCATCCTTCATCTGGCCCGCGCCGGGCAGCATGCCCAGCAGGTTGCCGATCGGGCCCATCTTGCGGATGGCCAGCATCTGCTCGAGGAAGTCCTCGAGGGTCAGCTCACCGCTGCCGATCTTGGCGGCCGCGGCTTCGGCCTGTTCGGCGTCGAAGTGCTGCTCGGCCTGCTCGATGAGGCTGAGCACGTCGCCCATGCCGAGGATCCGGCTGGCCATGCGGTCGGGGTGGAAGACGTCGAAGTCTTCGAGCTTCTCGCCCGTCGACGCGAAGAGAATGGGGACGCCCGTGACCTCACGCACCGACAGCGCAGCGCCACCGCGGGCGTCACCGTCGAGCTTGGTCAGCACGACGCCGGTGAAGCCGACGCCCTCGCGGAACGCCTCGGCCGTGTTGACGGCGTCCTGGCCGATCATGGCGTCGAGGACGAAGATCACTTCGTCGGGATCGACCGCCGAACGGATCGCGGCGGCCTGGCTCATCAGCTCATCGTCGATGCCCAAACGGCCCGCGGTGTCGACGATGACGACGTCGTAGTGCTTGGCCCTGGCTTCGGCAAGGCCCGCGGCGGCGACCGCGACGGGATCGCCGGGGGCAGCGAGGTGCGAACCTTCACTCGCCACGCCGGGGTGCGGCGCGAACACCGCGACGCCCGCCCGTTCACCGACGATCTGCAGCTGGTTGACCGCACCGGGACGTTGCAGGTCGCAGGCGACCAGCAGTGGCGTATGACCTTGCCCGCGAAGCCAATTCGCGAGCTTTCCGGCGAGCGTCGTCTTACCGGAACCCTGCAGGCCCGCCAGCATGATGACCGTCGGCGGGGTCTTGGCGAACGCCAGCTGACGGGTCTCGCCACCCAGGATGCCGACGAGCTCGTCGTTGACGATCTTGACGACCTGCTGCGCCGGGTTCAGCGCACCGGACACCTCCGCGCCCCGCGAACGCTCCTTGATGCGGGCGACGAACTCGCGCACCACCGGCAGCGAGACGTCGGCCTCCAACAGAGCCAGCCGGATCTCACGGGTGGTCGCGTCGATGTCGGCGTCGGTCAGTCGCCCCTTGCCCCGGAGGCCCGAGAGGGCTCCGGTCAACCGGTCGGACAGGGATTCAAACACCTGACAAGCCTAACGTGACGGGATCGCATCCCCCGAAGGAGAGGATCAGCTGGCCTTTAGCTGGCTTCAGACACCGGCTTGGCCGGCGGCGGCGCGGGCAGCACCGCGTACATGTCGCGCTCGAGTTCCTGACGGGCGGCCGCGCTGTCCGCCGCGTCGCCCGCGGTCAGCGCGGGCACCACGATGCCGAACACGTCGATGACCGACGAGCCCAGGGTGGTGACCTTCGCCCAGACGATGTCGAGGCCGTCGCGCTCGATGACCGCCGACAGTCGCGCCAACAGCCCGGTGCGGTCGGCACTGCGGATCTGCAGGACGTACTCCCCTGGCGAGGTGCCGTCGAACCAGAGGATGCGCGGCGGTGGAGCAGCCTGATTGACGGGTACCGCGGCGAGGATCTCACCGGCTCGGGCACTGTTCGTCGCGGCCGCTTCCCGGTCCCGGCGCTCGAGGGATCCGATCACGTCGAGTTCGCCGTCGAGCGCGAGGATGAACTGCTGGCGCAGCAGTTCGGCGGCGGGCGGAGCACCGAAGTGCGGTGACACCACGAACGTGTTGATCGCCACGCCGTCGTGGCTGTTGACCGACGCGGAGTGCACGCGCAGTGAGTTCAACGCCAGCACGCCGGCAGCCTTGGACAGCAGCCCGCGGCGGTCCGGGGCGATCATCGTGACGTTGTAGATGTGCGCATCGGCCGGGGTGAGGTCGACGTGCACACCTCCCTGTTCTGCGAGCGCCACGTAGTGCGGCTCGATCGGATCGGGATGCGGAAGCGGCTCGCCCGCCATCACCAGCCGGCAACGCCGCACCAGGTCGCCGATCAGCGAGGCCTTCCAGTCGCCCCACACGCCGGGTCCGGTTGCCAGCGAATCGGCCTCGGCCAGGGCATTCAGCAACTCCAGCAGCACCGAGTCGCCGCCGAGTGCGTCGACAACGGCTGCGATGGTCTTCGGGTCCTGCAGATCGCGCCTCGTCGCGGTGTCGGGCAACAGCAGGTGATAGCGCACGATCTTGGACAGCACCTCGATGTCCGACGGCCACAAACCGAGCCGGGTGCCGATCTGGGTGGCCAGGTCGGCGCCGATGACGCTGTGGTCTCCCCCACGTCCCTTGCCGATGTCGTGCACCAGCGCCCCGAGTACCAGCAGATCGGGGCGCGACACCCGGGTGGTGAATGCACTTGCCCGCGACACGGTCTCGACCAGGTGGCGGTCCACCGTCCAGATGTGCACGACGTCGCGGGGCGGCAGGTCGCGTACCGCGCCCCATTCGGGAAACAGCCTGCCCCACAAGCCGGTCCGGTCCAGCGCCTCGATGGTCGCCACCGTCGCGGGCCCTGCCGCCAGCATCACGAGCAGGTCCTTGAGGGCCTGCCGGGGCCACGGCGTCCTCAGCTCAGGGGCCGCCTCGGACAACCGGCTGAGCGTGGACGCGGCCATCGGCAGTCCGGTCGTGGCCGACGCCGCCGCGACGCGCAGGATGAGGCCAGGGTCGCGCTCGGGCCGCGCGTCGCGGGCCAGGATGACCTCTCCGCCGAACTCGATCACTCCCTCGTCCAGCGGCCTGCGGACCGGACGGCGCAACGCGGCGAAACCGCGCTTGGGCAACGCGTTCGCCGCCGTGCGCACGCCGGCGTCGACGTAGTAACTGATGGTGCGGGCGGCGTCGCTGAGCATGCGCGCCAGGTCGAATCGATCACCGATGCGCAGCGCCGCGCCGATCTCGTCGGCGTACTGCGCCTGGAGCATCTCACGCCCCCTGCCCGAGGTCCGGTGCAGTTCGGTACGCACGTTGAGAAGGGCGAGGTGTGCGTCGCCGAGCGTGCCTGTTGGTGATGCCAGCGAGCGGCTCGGGTACACGTCGGCGAGTTGCGCGATGGCCAGCGCATTGAGCAGCTGGACGTCGCGGAGTCCACCCCGTCCGTTCTTCAGGTCGGGTTCGGCGCGGTGCGCGATCTGCCCGCTGCGCTGCCACCGCGCCTGGGTGTGCTCGATGAGTTCCTCGAAGCGCGAGGCGATGCCGGTGCGCCACTGCCTGCGCGCTCCGCCGATCAGGAGTGCGGACAGGTCGCCGTCACCGGCGATGTGGCGGGCGTCGAGCATGGCCAGTCCCGCCGAGATGTCCTCACCGGCGACCTGCAGAGCCTCGGGCACCGTCCGCACGCTGTGATCGAGGTGAATGTTGGCGTCCCACAACGGGTACCAGAGCAGTTCGGCGACCTGCGTGACGACGTCGTGCGGCATGTTGTCGTGCACCAGGGTCAGATCGAGATCGGAGTACGGCAGCAGCTCGCCGCGCCCGAGCCCACCGGTCGCGACGATGGCGAACCCACTTGTCGGCGTGATGCCGATCTCGGTGGCCTTGGTGGTGAGCCAGAAGTCGTGCAGGTCGAGCAGGGCATCACGCAGCGCCGCCGAGTCGAGCTGCTTGGAGCCACCGTTGAGCAGTTGGGCGGCCGCCTTGGTCAGATCATTGGCTGGGCGCGACGAACCCGCCGCCGGCGCCTCCCAACGAGAGGCCCCGGCGGCGGGATCTGGTGTCTGCTTTGCCATCTGGTCTGGTTCCTCCCGGCTTTGGGTTGATTCTCACTCATTGCACGGCCGGGAGACGGGCCTCAGATGCTCACTTCACCGATGCATCAGATGGCGTCGGTCCCCCGCTCACCGGTGCGCACCCGCACGACGGTGTCAACGGGACTGACCCACACCTTGCCGTCACCGATCTTGCCGGTCCGTGCCGCTTGGACGATGACGTCGACCACCTTGTCGACGGCCGAATCGTCCACAAGGACCTCGACCCGCACCTTGGGCACGAAGTCGACGGAGTACTCCGCACCGCGGTACACCTCGGTGTGGCCCTTCTGGCGTCCGTAGCCCTGCACCTCACTGACGGTCATCCCCAGGATGCCCGTCTGCTCGAGACCCGTCTTGACGTCTTCGAGCGTGAACGGCTTGACGATCGCAGTAATCAGCTTCATGGTTCCCTATCCCTCCGCACCGGTGTGACGACCAAGACTCGAACCCGACGTCGCGAAGTCGTATGCGGTTTCCGCATGTTCGCCTTCGTCGATACCGGACGACTCATCCTCGTCAGAGATGCGAAGACCGACGGTGTATTTCACGATCAAGGCCAAGATAGTCGTACCGATCGCCGAATAGAGCAGAACCGCTCCGGCTCCGACTGCCTGACGCCACAGCTGATCGAAGCCGCCGCCGTAGAAGAGACCGGCAACGCCGTTGTAGGTCTCGGGTGCCGCGACGAGGCCGATCATCAGCGTGCCGATGAGACCACCGACGAGGTGCACACCCACGACGTCGAGCGAATCGTCATATCCCAGCTTGTATTTCAAGCCGACGGCGAGCGCGCATGCCACACCCGCAACGACGCCGATCACCAGCGCGCCGATCACGTTGACAGCACCGCAGGACGGCGTGATGGCGACCAGTCCGGCGACGATGCCCGAGGCAGCACCCAGCGAGGTGGCCTTGCCGTCCCGAATGCGTTCCGTGAGCAGCCAGGCCAACATGGCGGCGGCCGTGGCCACCGTCGTCGTGACGAACGTCGAGCCGGCGGTGCCGTTGGAGGAGGTGGCCGAACCGGCGTTGAAGCCGTACCAGCCGAACCACAGCAGCCCGGCGCCCAACATCACGAACGGAAGGTTGTGCGGCCGCATGGGCGAACCCGGCCAACCGATGCGCTTGCCGAGGATGATGGCCAGAACCAAGCCGGCGGTACCGGCATTGATGTGCACCGCGGTTCCACCGGCGAAGTCGATCGCCTTGAGCTTGTTCGCGATCCAGCCACCGGTCTCACCGGTGGCCCCGTCGAACGCGAAGACCCAGTGCGCAATCGGGAAGTAGACGAACGTCGACCACAGGCCCGCGAACAGCAGCCAGCCGCCGAACTTCATGCGGTCGGCGACGGCACCGGAGATCAGTGCCACGGTGATGATCGCGAACATCAGCTGGAAGGCCACGAAGACGGTGGCGGGGAACGTGAAGACGAGCGGGATGTTGACGGCCGCGGCCGCATCGACGCCCGCGGATGGGTCTGCGACGACCTCCGCAGCCGCGTTGCCACCGATCAGGCCCTTCAGCCCCCAGTACTGCGTCGGGTTGCCGAACAGATTGCTCACGTCATTGCCGAAGGCGAGCGAGTAGCCGTACAGCACCCACAACACCGTGACCACGCCAATCGCGCTGAAGCTCATCATGATCATGTTGAGCACGCCCTTGGCGCGAACCATGCCGCCGTAGAAGAACGCCAAACCCGGCGTCATCAACAGCACTAGTGCGGCGCTAGCCAGCATCCATGCGGTGTCACCGGTATCCGGCGCACCCAGGATCGGGAATCCATCCACTCGCCACTTCCTCCTTCGCCCATGCCACGGTTAGGCACCGTTGACCTAGGCAGAGACAATGCGCAGTGGTTGTTTCGCGTATGACGCGTCCGTGTTTCGCTCATGTGAACGGATCGGCCGATCGCGTTTCGCTGGTGTTAACCCCCTTGTCGGGGTGCCTTCCAGCGTTTCTTTGCTCTGCGGGCGTCAGCCAAGCAACGCGTCGACGAACGCGGCGGGCTCGAACGGCGCCAGGTCGTCGGGGCCCTCGCCGAGCCCCACCAACTTGACCGGCACGCCGAGCTCCTGCTGAACCCGAAACACGATTCCACCCTTCGCGGTGCCGTCGAGCTTGGTCAGCACCACGCCGGTGATGTCGACGACTTCGGCGAACACCCTGGCCTGGGGCAGGCCGTTCTGACCGATCGTCGCGTCCAACACGAGCAGAACCTCGTCGACCACCGCGCGTTTGGTCACGACGCGCTTGACCTTGCCGAGTTCGTCCATCAAGCCGGTCTTGGTGTGCAGCCGGCCCGCGGTGTCGATGACCACGACGTCGGCCCCGGTGTCGATGCCGCGGTCGACCGCGTCGAACGCGACCGACGCCGGGTCAGCGCCCTCGGCGCCACGCACCACCTCTGCCCCTACCCGCGACGCCCAGCTCTGCAACTGGTCGGCAGCGGCGGCGCGGAAGGTGTCCGCAGCTCCGAGCACGACGCGACGGCCGTCGGCGACGAGCACGCGGGCGAGCTTGCCGACGGTGGTGGTCTTGCCGGTTCCGTTCACGCCGACCACCAGCAGCACCGACGGCTTGTCCCGATGTGGCAGCGCCTTGATCGTGCGGTCCAGGTCGGGCTGGAGCTCGGAGATCAGCACGCGACGCAACACGGCGCGGGCCTCGGCGTCGGTGCGCACGTTGCTGCTGGCCATCTCGGACCGCAGCGCGGCGACGACCGACGAGGTGACGACGGGACCGAGGTCCGCGATCAGCAGGGTGTCCTCGATCGACTCCCACGACTCCTCGTCGAGGTCTCCGCCGCCGAGCAGGCCCAGCATGCTGCGCCCGAGGGTGTTCTGCGACTTGGCGAGCCTGCCGCGCAGGCGCTCCAGCCTGCCGTCGGCCGGTGCGATGGTGTCGAGCGCCGGTTCGGCGGGCTCGGGCGGGGCCGTTACCGGCGGCTCGGGTAGCCGGACGTCGGAGATCGTCCGCTTGGGTGCGTCGCGCGGGATGGTCGCGTCATCCCCGACCGCAGGCAGACCGCTGGTGTCCAGCCGCTCCGCGGGCGGCGGCGGCGCGGGCGGTGCGACGGGCTCAGCCGTTGCCGTCGATTGGGTGAACGTGATGCCGGAGGACGCCGCATAGCCGCCCGACCGATCCACCGGCGTGGCGCCGTCGGGCTTCGACAGGCTGACCCGGCGACGCCGGTAGCGCACCAGGCCAACGACCAGCGCGACGACGACCAATACGGCTACGACCGCAAGCGCGATCCACAATCCTTGCGACACCGCGACATTGTCTCAGGGAGGGAGACAGGCGTGAAATCGCGCCGTCGCGACTCAGGTGGCTCGACCTATGCCCCGGTCGCTTCGCTCCTGCCCGCCGCGGTAACGAGTTCCTGCCCCCGCATGCGCTGCGAGATCACCGTGGTGATGCCGTCGTCGCGCATGGTCACGCCGTACAGCGCGTCGGCGATCTCCATGGTCGGCTTCTGGTGCGTGATGACGATCAGCTGCGAAACCTCGCGCAGCTGTTCGAACAGGCTGATCAGCCGCCGCAGGTTGACGTCGTCGAGCGCCGCTTCGACCTCGTCCATGACGTAGAACGGCGAAGGACGGGCCCGGAAGATCGCCACCAGCATCGCCACCGCCGTCAGCGACTTCTCGCCGCCGGACAACAGCGACAGCCGCTTGATCTTCTTGCCGGGCGGACGCGCCTCCACCTCGATGCCGGTGGTCAGCATGTCGTCGGGATTGGTGAGCAGCAGCCGACCCTCCCCGCCGGGGAACAACGTCGAAAAGACTTGCGTGAACTCACGTTCCACATCCGCGTAGGCCTCGGCGAACACCTGCAGGATGCGGTCGTCGACGTCGGCGATGACGTCGAGCAGGTCCTTGCGCGCACCCTTGACGTCCTCGAGTTGGGTCGAGAGGAAGTTGTAGCGCTCCTCCAACGCGGCGAACTCCTCCAGTGCCAGCGGGTTGACGCGGCCCAGTTCGGCGAGTTCACGTTCGGCCTTCTTCGCGCGCCGCTCCTGAGTGGGCCGGTCGAACGGCATCGGGGCAGGCGCGGTCACCTGCTCTCCGCGCTCCCTGGCCTGTTCGTACTCGGCCATCTCCAACTCGGTCGGCGGCAGCGGCACGTCCGGGCCGTACTCGGCGATGAGGTCCGCCGTGGCCATGCCGAACTGCTCGAGCGCCTGAGCCTCGAGCTGCTCGATGCGAAGCGCCGCTTGCGCTTTGGCCACTTCGTCACGATGCAGCGAATCTGTCAGCGCGGTGATCCTTGCGGTGAGTTCGTTGACCTCGGCGCGCGCCGTGGTGAGCGCCTCCCCGCGCTGCGAACGTTCGGCCGCCAACTGGTCGCGGTTGCGCCCGGCCAATGCGACGGCCGAGGCTAGCCGCGCCGCCACCAGACGACCCGATTCGGCCACCGCCGCCGCCACGCCGGCGGCATGCTCGCGGGCCTCACGGGCACGCTGCGCACGCATTCTGGATTCTCGCTCGGCCGCGGCAGCACGCCGCAGCGAATCCGCCCGTCCGCGAACGGCATTGGCCCGCTCTTCGGCGGTTCGAACCGCGAGCCGCGCCTCCACCTCCGCGGCACGCGCGGCCTCCGCGGCGGCCGTCCACTCCTGGCGATCGACGGGCTCGGCGTCCATCGTCGGCGCCTGCTGCGCATTGTGCAGACGGGTCTCGAGCTCGGTCAGTTCCTCGACGGTGCGCACCCGGCCGGTCTCGAGTTCCTCGCGCTGCTGGATCAGTCGCTGCAAGTCGTCCTCCGCGGCACGGACGTCCTGCCCGAGCCGACCCAGCTGCTCGTAGATCGAGGAGATCGCGGCGTCGGATTCGTTCAGGGCGGCCAGCGCCTGTTCGGCGGCATCTTGGCGGGCCGACTGCTCGGCAAGAGCACCCGACAGGGCGGCCGACAGCTCGCGGACCTGCCGCTCGGAGGATTCGAGCTCGGCACGTGCCTTCTCGATCTCCGACGTGATCTCCAAAGTGCTTGGCCTGCGGTCGGATCCACCGTTGACCCATCCCGCGCCAACGATGTCGCCGTCGGTGGTCACGGCGCGCAGCTGCGGGCGCGCCGCCACGAGATCGAGCGCTTCGTTCAGGTGATCGACGACCGCCACACTGGCTAGCAGCGCCGTGAATGCGCCGCGCAGCCGGCCCGGGGTGTCGACGAGGTCGATGGCCCATCGTGCGCCGTTGGGCAGCGGTGCGCCGGAGTCGCGATGCGGAACCGCGTCGTCGGGCCAGTCACCGAGCACGATCGCCGCGCGTCCGCCGTCGCCCTCCTTGAGGGCGGCGACCGCCGATCGGGCGGCACCGAAGCCGTCGGCGGCCAGTGCGTCCGCGGCCGAACCCAGCACCGCCGCCACCGCCACCTCATAGCCGGGGCTGACCCGGACGAGTTGGGCGACGGAGCCGAAAAAGCCAGTGCCGTCGTGGTTCTTCTGCAACCAGGCGGCGCCGTCCTTGCGGTCCAGACCCACCGACAACGCGTCGATGCGTGCCCGCAACGAGGCCACCTGGCGTTCCGCGCCGCGCTCGCCGGCCTGCAGTTCGGCCACCCGCTCGTCGGCAAGCCGCAGTGCGGTGACGCTGCGGTCGTGATGGTCGTCGAGGCCTACCTCGCCCGCGTCGAGTTGGCCTACGCGCGCCTGGACGGTTTCGAACTCGGCGCGGGTGGCCTCCACCCGGGCAGCGGCTTCCTCGATGCTCACCGACAACCGCGCGACGCCTTCGTCGATCGATTCGACACGGGTACGCATGGTGTCGACCTGACCGGCGAGCCGGGCCAGACCCTCGCGACGGTCCGCCTCCGCGCGGGCCGCGGCTCGCTGTTCCCGTTCCGCTTCTGCCGCAATGCTTTCGCGTTCAGCGAGTTCGGCTCTTGCCGCTTCGAGATGCTCGCGTGAGTGATCGAGTTCGGCGAACAGCTCCTGCTCGAGCGCCGCGACCTCGTCGGCCTCCGCCTCCAGGGCCTCGGGGTCGGGTCCCGACGACGCGTCGGCGTCGACCTCGAGATGCTGCGCCCGCTCGGTGGCGATGCGGACCGTCGCGCTGACGCGTTCGGCGAGCGCCGACAGCCGGAACCAGGTCTGCTGCGCCGACTCCGCACGCCCGGTGAGCCCCGACACGGCGGACTCGTGGGCGGTCAGTTCGATGTTCGCCTCTTCGAGGCGGGTGGCGAGTTCGTCGTGCTCGCGGCGCAGCGTGGTCTCGGCCTGGTTGGTGTTCTCGAACTCGGTCTGCCGCCTGACCAGGTCGTCGGCGGCGAGGCGGAGTCGTGCGTCGCGCAGATCGGCCTGGATGGTCTGGGCGCGCCTGGCCATCTCGGCCTGACGGCCCAGCGGCTTGAGTTGGCGGCGCAGTTCGGTGGTGAGGTCGGACAAGCGTGCGAGGTTGGCCGACATCGCGTCGAGCTTGCGGACGGCCTTTTCCTTGCGTTTGCGGTGCTTGAGCACGCCCGCGGCTTCCTCGATGAACGCGCGTCGGTCCTCGGGCCGGGATTCGAGGATCTCCGACAACTTGCCCTGCCCGACGATGACGTGCATCTCGCGGCCGATGCCCGAGTCGCTCAGCAGCTCCTGCACGTCCATCAAACGGCAACTGCTGCCGTTGATCTCGTACTCACCTGCGCCGTCGCGGAACATCCGGCGGGTGATGGACACCTCGGAGTACTCGATCGGCAGCGCGTTGTCGGAGTTGTCGATGGTCAGCGTCACCTCGGCGCGGCCCAGCGGCGCGCGCGACGACGTGCCGGCGAAGATGACGTCCTCCATCTTGCCGCCGCGCAGCGTCTTCGCACCCTGCTCGCCCATCACCCAGGTCAGCGCGTCGACCACGTTGGACTTGCCCGATCCGTTGGGCCCGACGACGCAGGTGATGCCCGGTTCGAAGCGCAGAGTCGTCGGCGATGCGAAGGACTTGAAGCCCTTCAGCGTCAGGCTCTTGAGGTGCACGACGTGCCACACTACCGCCGCGTCGGGCTATCTCTCGCGAAAGCCCACGAACGGTTCACCGGCGTCGGACCAGTCGGCCACGACGGTATCGGGCGACCCTGGCGTTTCATCGCTGCGCAGCAGGTCAAGCAGTCGCTCGCACGCCGATCGCGGGCCTTGTGCGACGACGTGCACGCGGCCGTCCGGTTTGTTGGCGGCGAACCCCGTCAGCCCCAGTTCGAGCGCCCGCGACCGGGTCCACCACCTGAAGCCGACGCCCTGGACGTAACCGTGCACCCAGGCGGTCAGCCGAACGTCAGGATCGGGGTCAGGATCGGACACTATCCGTACCCGATGCTCTTCGCGCAAGCGGCTCATCGACAATTCCGAAGGTGACCTCGGTGCCGGACTTCAGGGTGCGTCCCACCGTGCAGACCTTGTCGATGGACCGCTCGACGATGGTCGTCAGCTTCGTGCGCTCGGCCTCGGACAATCCCGCCAGGTCGATCACCAGCTTCTCCTCGAGCAGCGGATAACGCTCCTGCTCGCGGTCGGCGGGCCCGGCGACCTCGATGGTCGCCTGGTAGTCGTCACCGAGCCGGCTGCGCAGCGGGTGATCGCTGCTCATTCCGCTGCACGCCGCGAGTGCGATCTTGAGCAGCTCACCGGGAGTGAAGACGCCATCGACGTCCTCGGACCCGACGAGCACCTCGGCACCTCGCGAGCTGCGACCGGTGTAGCGGCGCACGCCGGTGCGCTCGACCCAGAGATCCGTCATTCCTCACCTTTCCTCGCGATTTGTGCACTCTGAGTTGCGGTGGGCGCAACTGCGCGTGCACAAATCGCTGTTGTCAGAGATTCAACGCCGCGGTCGCGGCTGGCATTTCGGGCAGTAGAACGACGAGCGGTTCATGAACTTCTCCCGCCGCATCACCGCGCCGCAACGCTTGCACGGCTCCCCCTCGCGGCCGTAGGCGTCCAGCGAGCGGTCGAAGTAGCCGGATTCGCCGTTGACGTTGACGTACAGCGAGTCGAACGACGTGCCGCCCTGGCCAAGCGCATCACGCATGACGTCGCCGGCGTGGTCCAGGATCGAGGCCAGCGTGGGTTTCGACAGCGTCTCGGCCAGCCGGGCCCCGTTGACCTTGGCCCGCCACAAGGACTCGTCGGCGTAGATGTTGCCGATCCCCGACACCACCGTCTGGTCCAGCAGCTGACGCTTGATCTCGGAGTGCTTGCGGCGCAACACCTTCACCACCGCATCGCGGTCGAAGAGCGGGTCGAGCGGATCGCGGGCGATGTGGGCGACCGGCTCGGGCACCTCGCTGCCGTCGACGGTCACCAGGTCGGCCAACATCCATCCGCCGAACGTGCGCTGGTCGACGAAGCTCAGCTCGGTGCCGTCGTCGAGCAGCGCTGCGATGCGCAGGTGCTCGGTCTTCTCGATCTTGCCGAGCAGCATCTGCCCACTCATGCCCAGATGGACCACCAGGGCGTCACCGCCGTCGAGGGTCAACCAGAGGAACTTTCCGCGGCGACCGGTGCCGGTGATGGTGGATTCCAGCAGCCGGCCGGTCAGGTCGGCGGGGCCGGCTTCGTGTCTGCGGACAGCGCGCGGGTGGTGCACGCGCACCCCGGTGATCGAGCGTCCGGTGACGTGCGCGTCCAGCCCCCGGCGGACGACCTCGACCTCGGGCAGCTCAGGCATCCGGGTCGAGCATCGCTTCCAACTCGGCGTACGCCGTGGCGGCCGCGTGCTGTTCGGCCTCCTTCTTGGTGCGGCCGCCGCCCGATCCGTAGTCGACGCCGTTCACCACGGCGCGAGCGGTGAAGAACTTGTCGTGCTCGGGTCCGGTGGAGGTGACGACGTACGACGGCACGCCGAGACGACGCGCCGCCGAGAGCTCCTGCAAGCTGGTCTTCCAGTCCAGCCCAGCGCCCAGATTGGCTGCGGTGTCCAACAATTCGGCGAACAGCCGGATGATGACGTCGCGCGCGACCTCGTGGCCATGCTCGGTGTAGATCGCGCCGAGCAACGACTCCAGCCCGTCGGCGAGCAGGTTGGCCTTCTGCGCTCCCCCGCTCGCCAGCTCACCGCGGCCCAGCAGCAGATACGAGCCGAGGCCGTCGTCGGTGAGCTCGCGGGCGATCTGCGCCAGGGCCTGGGTGTTGACGACGGCGGACTTGAGCTTGGCCAGTTCACCTTCGGTGCGGTCCGGATACTTGGTGAAGATCTCGGCCGTGATCACCAGTCCGAGCACGGCGTCGCCGAGGAACTCGAGCCGCTCGTTGGTGGGCACGCCGCCGTTCTCGTAGGCGTAGCTGCGGTGCGTCAGTGCCACGGTGAGCAGCTCGTCGTGCAACTGCACGCCCAGTGCCTCGAGCAGTGGCGTCCGGTCGTCCGTCACGCAGTCCCTCCGGACTTCCCGGGCGACTCCTCGCTGTCCGGCTCGGGGGAAATCATGGTGGCCAGCTTGGCCCAGCGCGGGTCGATCACCTCGTGCTGGTGACCGGGTTCGGCGTCGGCCAGCCGCACGCCGCAATGCTGGCAGAGGCCCGCACAGTCCTCGGAGCACACCGGGGAGAACGGCAGCATGAGACCGATCGCGTCGACGATCTGCTGCTCGAGGTCGATGGTGTCGTCGATGACGTGACCCACCTCGTCGGCCTCGGTGGTGGCTTCCGTGGCGCTGTCCGGATAGGCGAACAGCTCGGTGATGTCGAGTTCCACGTCACCGGTGATGGGAGTGAGGCAGCGTGCGCATTCGCCGGTGGTGGGCGCCGTGACGGTCCCCGTGACGAGGATGCCCTCCGACACCGACTCGAGGCGCAGGTCGAGCTCGACCGGTGCACCCTCGGCGATGCCGACCAACTCGATGCCGATGCGCGTCGGCGCGGTCACCGTCTCGTGGAGTTCGACCATCGAGCCCGGCCTGCGGCCGACCCCGGAGACGTCGATCTCGAACGGCGAGCGTACGCCGCGGTGCTTCCGATGCTCCGACTTCGCTGCCATGGCGGCAATCCTACGGCCGCGCTCGGCAAGCGCAGGACCGCTCTGCCGAGGTCAGCGTTGGGGTGTCAACGTTGCGATGTCAACGTTGGGCCTCAACGTTGCGCGTCAACGTTGGGCGTAGTCGTGGGTGCCCGCTGCCGTACGCAGCTGATGGCGGCCGCGGCCGACCGAACGCAGGGTTCCGTTCAGGTAGTCCTCGAACTCCGCGAGCTTGCTGTCCACGTAGATGTCGCATTCGCCGCGCAGGCGATCGGCCTCGGCGTGGGCGGCATCGACGAGACGGGTGGCCTCCGACGTCGCGGTCTGGACGATCTCGGTCTGGGACACCAGGCGCTGTTGCTCCTTGATGCCCTCCTGAACGGCCTTCTCGTAGGACAGGTTGCCGTTCTCGATGAGGCGATCGGCCTCGGCCTTCGCCCGCCCGGTGCTGGCCTCGTACTCGCGCTTCGCGGTACTGAGGATGCGGCCGGCCTCCTCGCGCGCCTCGGCGACCATCCGCTCGCTGTGCTGACGTGCCTCGGCGACCATCCGGTCGGCCTGGCCCTTCGCATCGGAGAGCAGGCGGTCGGCCTCGCCGCGGGAGTGGTTGATCAGCGAATCGGCCTCGGCCGTGGCCGTCCCGACCATCGAGTCGGCGTGCTCCTTGGCCTCGCGCAGCATCGCGTCGCGGGCGTCGAGCACGTCCTGGGCGTCGTCGAGTTCACCGGGAATGGCGTCCTTGATGTCGTCCAGCAGCTCGAGGACGTCACCGCGCGGCACCATGCAGCCTGCCGTCATCGGGACGCCACGGGCCTCTTCCACGATCGCGCCGAGCTCGTCGAGCGCTTCGAATACTCGGTACACGGCAGAATCCTCCAGGACTAGTTGATGGTTACTAGTGTGCCTGGTGTTACGCCTGTGACTCGGTTTCCTGGGCCGGTGTGTCGCGCGTGTCGCAAAGTCAGCTAACAGGGCCCCCGGCCGTGCGGTCCCCGCGAGGCCTACCGGAGTGCCGCGCCGATCAGGTCGCGGGCCCGGTCGAGCATCGATGCGAAGGGCCCGACGGCGAAGTTGGCCTTGGCGGACTCCACACCGGCGTGCGGACGGGTCGGGGCGATGGCCTCGGCGGCCTGCACGGCCTTGGCCAGTCTTCCCAAGTCGTCCTTGTCGAGCTTGCGCTGCAGCTTGTCGAACTCCTCGTGCTCCTCGTGTTCCGCGTGATCGATCACGGCATCGCGGAACTTGGTGAGCTCGGTGATGAACTCCTTGGAGTCGATGTCCATGCTCTCGAGCTTGGACAGCATCTCCTTGGCCTCGTGCTCCTCCTTCAAGCGGGCCTCGACGATCTCGTCGCCTTCGGCCACTTCACGGCGTGCGGTGGGATGCACCACCATTTCCTCGGCCGTCTCGTGCACGGCCAGCAATGTCCGAAGGTCGACGAACGCCTTCTCGCGGGCTTTCGACTCGGATGCACTCAGAACGTCGTCGAACATGTCCTTGATCAGGTTGTGCTGATCCTTGAGGAAGCGCACGACGTCGTCGGTCGACTGTACGAATGTCTGATTCACGGCAATGGCCTCCGTCGAACGGGTTGTCTACGAAAAATGGCGCTCTGGGCTGGCGCCTGACTTTTACGTACCCGTCACGCCCGGGGACAAACGGCTCCGATCTGCCGTTCGGCGTGGCGCGCCCCGCCTGACTCAGGTGTCGAGCTTGGCCGCGAGCCGCCGATTGACCGGCTCGGGCAGCAGTTCGGAGACGTCGCCACCGAGCGCGGCCACCTCCTTGGCCAGCGAGGACGACACGAAGGAGTATCGCGGCGTCGTCGCGACGAAGAACGTGTCGACACCGGCGACGTGCTTGTTCATCTGCGCCATCTGCAGCTCGTACTCGAAGTCGGTGCCGGTGCGCAGGCCCTTGACGATCGCCGTCAAACCGCGGGACTTGACGAAGTCCACCACCAGGCCCGAGCCGGATTCGACGCGGAGATTCGGCAGGTGCTCGCACGATTCCTCGATCATCGCGATGCGCTCGTCGGCGGCGAACATCCCCTTCTTGCTCGGATTGACCAGAACGGCCACCACGACCTCGTCGAACTGCGCTGCCGCACGCTCGAAGACGTCGATGTGACCAAGGGTCACCGGGTCGAACGATCCGGGGCATACGGCGCCGCTCATGGTGGAGCAGGCTACGCGACGTCGGTGCGCTTACGCGCGCTCGCCGGCACTCAGCGCGCCGAAGGAGCCGAACTCGAGCCGGGTGTCGCCGTAGCGGCGCTGCTGCAGCGGCGTCCAACCCGCCGGCCAGGTCAACTCGGGACCGGACGTAGCGCGCTCCACGACCGCGACGGCGCCGGACGTCACCCAGCCACGCTCGGCGAGCGCCGCGAACACGGCCTCGACGTCAGGGGCGGGCAGCTCGTACGGCGGGTCGGCGAACACCAGATCGGCGGGCCTGTTGGTGCCGCCGGCCAGCACCGCGGCGACGTTCGCCGACCGCACCGTGGCAGCCGTGATGCCCAACGCGGCGAGGTTCTTCGTGATGACCGCGGCAGCGCGGCGGTCAGACTCGACGAACAACACGGATGCGGCACCGCGCGACAGCGCCTCGATGCCGAGCGCACCCGATCCCGCATAGAGATCGAGGACGGTCGCCCCGGCCAGCTCCATGCGCGCGGCCAACACGTTGAACAGCGACTCGCGGACCCGGTCGGTGGTCGGACGGGTGCCCGTGCCAGATCGGCTCTGCGGCACCGTGATTCGGCGTCCGCCGAACTCGCCGCCGATGATCCGGGTCAGATTGATTCCCCGGTCGCTTCGCTCCTGCCCGCCGGACCGACGACCACCAGCAGGTCCCCACCCTCGACCTGCGCGGTGGCCGACACCGCCACCCGCTCGACGGTGCCCGCCTTCGGCGCGGTGATCGCCGCCTCCATCTTCATCGCCTCGATGGTGGCGATGGTCTGGCCCGCGGCCACCTCGTCGCCGGCCGACACGTTGACGGTGACGACGCCGGCGAACGGTGCGGCCACGTGGTCGGGGTTGGTCCGGTCGGCCTTCTCCGCGGCGGGGACGTCGGCGGCGACGTTGTTGTCGCGCACCACGACCGGCCGCAGCTGACCGTTGATGATGCACAGCACGGTGCGCATGCCACGTTCGTCGGGGTCGGATATCGCTTCCAACCCGATGATGAGTTCGACGCCGCGCTCGAGTTGGACGCGATGTTCGTCGCCGTGGCGCAGCCCGTAGAAGAACTGGTTGGCGCTCAGCCGCGACGTGTCGCCGTACGTCTGTCGGTGCGCCTCGAACTCCTTGGTGGGGCCGGGGAACAGGAGCCGGTTGAGTGCGCTCTGCCGGCCGCGGCCCGGCTCTGCCAGCGCCGCTTCGTCTTCCGCGGTGAGCTCCTGGGTCGGCTTCGCCGGTGCGCGTCCCGCCAGCGCCTTCGTGCGCAGCGGTTCGGGCCACCCACCCGGCGGGTCACCGAGTTCGCCCCGCAGGAAACCGATTACGGAGTCGGGGATGTCGAAACGTGCCGGGTCGGCGGCGAATTCGTCGGCAGTGGCACCCGCGCCGACGAGGGCGAGCGCGAGGTCACCGACGACCTTCGACGACGGCGTGACCTTCACCAGGTGACCGAGTACGCGGTCGGCCGCGGTGTAGGCCTCCTCGATCTGCTCGAACCGGTCCCCCAAGCCCAGCGCGATGGCCTGCTGCCGCAGGTTCGACAACTGACCGCCGGGGATCTCGTGGGAGTAGACCCTGCCCGTCGGCGAGGGAAGCCCGGATTCGAAGGGCCGGTACACCTTTCGCAGCGCCTCCCAGTACGGCTCGAGGTCACAGACCGCACTCAGCGACAAACCGGTGTCGTACCTGGTGTGTGCGGCCGCGGCGACGATGGAGCTCAACGCCGGCTGGCTGGTCGTACCGGCCAGCGGGGCGGCAGCACCGTCGACGGCGCTGGCACCGGCGTGCCAGGCGGCGGTGTAGGTGGCCAGCTGACCGCCGGGGGTGTCATGGGTGTGCACGTGCACGGGAAGGTCGAACCGGCTGCGCAACGCACTGACCAACGTGGCCGCCGCGGGCGGTCGCAGCAGCCCGGCCATGTCCTTGATCGCGAGCACGTGGGCGCCTGCCTCGACGATCTGCTCGGCGAGCTTGAGGTAGTAGTCCAGCGTGTAGAGCGTCTCCGCGGGGTCGGACAGGTCGCCCGTGTAGCTCATCGCGACTTCGGCGACGGCAGAACCGGTTTCGCGCACCGCATCGATCGCGGGCCGCATCGATTCGACGTTGTTCAGTGCGTCGAAGATGCGGTAGATGTCGATGCCCGTCGCGGTGGCCTCCTCGACGAACGCCGACGTCACCACCTCTGGGTAGGGCGTGTAGCCGACGGTGTTGCGGCCACGCAGCAGCATCTGCAGGCAGATGTTGGGTACGGCCTCGCGCAGCGCGGCCAGCCGCTCCCACGGGTCTTCCTTCAGGAACCTAAGGGCCACATCGTAAGTCGCCCCACCCCAGCACTCGATCGACAGCAGCTCGGGTGTCATCCGTGCGATGTACGGTGCGATCAGCGCGAGGCCGGTGGTGCGCACCCGCGTGGCGAGCAGCGACTGGTGCGCGTCGCGGAACGTGGTATCAGTGACGCCCACCGCGGGCGAGTCCCGCAGCCACGCCGCGAAGCCCTCGGGTCCGAGCTCCACCAGGCGCTGCTTGCTTCCCGGCGGTGGAGTGGTCTCGACGTCGACGTCGGGAAGTTTGTCCTGCGGGTACACCCGCTGGCTGCCCCCGTAGGGCGTGTTGACGGTGACCTCGGCGAGGTAGTTGAGGATCTTCGTCCCACGGTCGGCGGAAGTGTGCGCGGTGAGCAGATGCGGACGCTCGTCGATGAACGACGTCGTCACGTGGCCCGCGCGGAAGTCGGGATCGTCGACCACGGCCTGCAGGAAAGGGATGTTCGTCGACACGCCACGGACGCGGAACTCCGCCAAACCGCGGCGCGCGCGTGTGACGGCCGTGGAGAAGTCGCGCCCGCGGCACGTCAGCTTCACCAGCATGGAGTCGAAGTGCGCGCCGACCTCGGCGCCCAGGTGGGTGCCACCGTCGAGGCGGACTCCTGCGCCACCCGGGGAGCGGTAGCCGGTGATCCGACCGCTGTCGGGCCGGAAGCCGTTGGCCGGGTCCTCGGTGGTGATGCGGCACTGCATGGCCGCGCCGCGCACCTGCAGTGCGTCCTGGCTGAGCCCGAGGTCCGCCAGTGTCTCCCCCGCCGCGATGCGCAGCTGGCTGGCCACCAGGTCGACGTCGGTGATCTCCTCGGTCACGGTGTGCTCGACCTGGATGCGCGGGTTCATCTCGATGAACACGTGGTGACCGCGCTCGTCGAGCAGGAATTCGACGGTACCGGCACACGTGTAGTTGATCTGCCTGGCGAAGGCGACTGCGTCCGCGCAGATCCGGTCACGCAATTCGGCGGGCAGGTTGGGTGCCGGCGCGAGTTCGATCACCTTCTGGTGGCGGCGCTGCACACTGCAGTCCCGCTCGAACAGATGGATGACGTGGCCTTGGGCGTCGGCCAGGATCTGCACCTCGATGTGGCGCGGGTTCACCACCGCCTGTTCGAGATAGACGGTCGGGTCTCCGAACGCCGACTCCGCCTCCCGGCTGGCGGCCTCGATCGACTCGGCAAGCGAATCGGGGTCGGACACCCGGCGCATGCCGCGCCCGCCGCCGCCGGACACAGCCTTGACGAACAGGGGGAACTGCATGTCGGCTGCGGCCGCGACGAGTTCGTCCACCGACGCCGACGGCGCCGACGAGTTCAGCACGGGCAGGCCCGCCTCGCGGGCTGCGGCAACCGCGCGCGCCTTGTTGCCGGTCAGCTCAAGGACCTTCGCGCTCGGACCGACGAACGTGATGCCGGCCTCGGCGCACGCCGCGGCCAGCTCCGGGTTCTCCGACAGGAAGCCGTAACCGGGATAGACGGCGTCCGCTCCGGCGTGCTTGGCGACGCGGATGATCTCGTCCACCGACAGATAGGCGCGGACCGGGTGGCCGGTGTCACCGATCTGGTAGGACTCGTCGGCCTTCAGGCGGTGCGACGAATTGCGGTCTTCATAGGGATACACCGCAACCGTGGCGATGCCCATCTCGAATGCGGCGCGAAATGCGCGGATGGCGATCTCACCACGGTTCGCTACCAGGAGTTTGGAGAGCACGCGCTACCTTAACCTCTCCGATTTGGCCGCCCGTTCCTAGATCAGCGTCGACCAGTAATCCCAGAAGCGCACCAGAATCAGCAGAACCAGCGCCGTGAACCACAGCGCGACCAGCGACCAGCGCCACTGGTGAATCGCTCGCGCCACCGCGTTGCCCTCCTGGGGCGCCAGCGCGATCGACGCCACCACCACCAGCAGCGGAATGGTCACGGCCCACACCACCATGCAGTACGGGCACAGCGCGCCGATGGTGTAGAGGCTCTGATAGATGAGCCAGTGGATGAAGACCACGCCCAGCGTGGTGCCGACGGCCAGGCCGGCCCAATACCACCGCGGCAGTGGAACTTTCGCGACCGCGAGCACACCAGTGACCACGACCACCGAGAACGCGACGACGCCGATCAGCGGGTTGGGAAAGCCGAAAGCCGCAGCCTGCGGGGTGACCATCACCGATCCGCAGGAAAGGACCGGATTGAGGTTGCAGGACGGGACGTAGGCGGGGTTCTGGAGCAGCTCGATCTTCTCGATCGTGAGCGTGACGGCGGCGGCGAGGCCGAGGACGCCGGCAATCAACACCCAGAGGGCGCTCGCCCTCGGTACGGCGAATGCGGGGCCGTCGGCCGATGGCTCGGTCGACGGCTCTCCAGTCGCCGCGGTGACGGTCATCGCGTCGTCGTCGGCGCCGCGGGTGCTGCGGGCGGCGTCGGGGCGGCCGGCGCTGCGGGTGCGCCGGGTTGCCCGGGGGCAGCTGGCGCTGCCGGTGCGCCCGGTTGCGTCGGGGCGGGCGCAGGCGGCGCGGCGGTCACGTTCGGCAGGTCGCCGACGATCTCCTTGATCTTGGCGACCAGGGCGTCGGGCGTGGAGTACTCGTAGTCCTCACCGTTGATCCGGACCGTCGGAGTGGCGTTCACCTTCGACGCCGCGGCGAGGCCGTCGACCATGTCGACGTAGCGGCCGCTGTTGATGCATTCGGGCACCTTGCCCACCACACCGGCCTGCCGGGCGGTTTCGATCAACTGCTCGTTGGTGGGGAAGATCGTTCCCGTCTCGCTGGGCTGCTGGGCGTACAGCGCGGCGTGGAACCGTCGGAAGACCTGCTTGTCCGGAGTGGTGTCCTCGTCGGCCACGCAGTACGCGGCGGCGCCGGAGCGCGACGAGTAGTTCTGGTTGGCCGGCCGGTCCAGGATCGCGACCATGTTGTAGTCGGCCGCGATGGCGCCGCTCTCGATCAGCTGATTGATCGTCGGGCCGAACGTCTGCTCGAAGCGGCCACAGACCGGGCAGAGGAAGTCCTCGTAGAGGGACAGCACGGCCTTCGGTTCGGAGGTGCCCTCCTTGGTGATCAAGTTGCTCGACGCCACCCGGATCGACTTCGTCTCGCCACCCGAGGGCTTCTTGCTGCCAGACATCACGATGTAGAGCACCAGGGCCACGGCGAACACCACGACGACGGCGGTCAGCCCGATCTGGATCATGAGGTTGCGCCGGCGATCGGCGGCCTTCAGGTCGTAGCTTGCGGTCTTCTTGGGTTTCGTGGCCACGCGACTAGGGTACCGGCGGCGTTTCCGGCGTCCGTCAGGTCCGGCTCAGATGCGCGCGCACCGCGGAAACGACCTCCGCCATCGCGGTGGCGCTATCGCCGCCGAGGGTGAAGAAGTTGGCGAAGCCGTGCACCAGCGAGCCGAACTGCCGGTGATCGACGGCGACACCGGCCGCCGCCAGCGCATCGGCGTACTGGTTGCCTTCGTCGCGCAGCGGGTCGAAGCCCCCGGTCACCACCAATGCCGCTGGCAGGCCGGACAGGTCGGCGGCCCGCAGCGGCGACACCCGCGGGTCGGTCATCGCCACAGCGGGATCGGCGAGGTAGTTGTCGCGGAACCAGTCCATGTCCCGCTTGGTCAGGAAGTATCCGTCGGAGAACAGCGTCCCCGAACGCGTCTCGTCACCGAACTGGGCAACGGGGTACAGCAGCAGTTGCAGCGCCGGCAGTTGCACACCCTCGTCGCGGGCCTGCTGCGACACGACGGCGGCGAGGTTGCCGCCCGCGCTGTCACCGCCGACCGCGATCCGGGTCGGGTCGGCGCCGAGTTCCGCCGCGTGCTGCTGTGCCCACCGATAAGCGGTGTAGCAGTCCTCTGCGGCTGCGGGCGCCTGATGCTCGGGGGCGAGCCGATAGTCGACGGACAGCACGTGCACACCCGCGTCCCGGCAGAGCAGGCGGCACAGGCCGTCGTGAGTGTCGATGTCGCCGATGACGAAGCCGCCACCATGGAAGAAGACGAGCAGCGCGGGCTCTGGGTTGTTGACGTTGTTCACGGGAACGTAGTGCCGGGCCCTGATGGCGCCAGCGGCGCCTGGGATGGTGATGTCGGTCACGCCGACGGCGATGGCAGGGGCGATCTTCGCGGCGAGCTTGCGCAGCTGGGAGCGGGCCACTGCCACGTCGCGACTGGCGACCAGTCCATTGACACCCGAGACCCGTTGCGCGGCCAGCATCAGCTGCAACGTGACGTCCAGAGTGTTGCCGTCGATCGTCACCGTCCGTCCACCGAGGAGCAGCCGCTTGACGGGATCGGGGATCTTCGGCAGTGCGCGCAGCAGGACTCCGCTGGCCCCGTTGAGCACGGCCAGACGGACCCGACTCGGACGGTCCACGTCCGAATGACCCTTGGCCAGTGGTGATCGGGTGTGCACAGCCTCGGCTGGCAGACTCTTCGTCATGGCAACTCCATCAGTCACGCTGAACGACGGTAATTCGATACCCGCCATCGGGTTGGGGGTATGGCAGACGCCGGCCGACGATACCGAGCGGGCCGTTGGCGCCGCACTGACCGCCGGTTACCGGCACGTCGACACCGCGGCAGCGTACGGCAACGAGGCCGAGGTCGGGCGTGCGGTCGCCGCCTCGGGCGTCCCTCGGGAGGACGTCTTCCTGGTGACGAAGTTGTGGAACTCCGAGCAGGGTTACGACAAGACGTTGAAGGCCTTCGACGCCAGCATTTCGAAGTTGGGGGTCGACTACCTCGACCTCTACCTCATTCACTGGCCCGTGCCCGAGGCGAACGCCTACGTCGACACGTTCAAGGCCTTCGCCAACCTGCGCGACCAGGGCGGCATCCGCTCCATCGGCGTCAGCAACTTCGAACCCGAGCATCTGAACATCCTGATCGATGCGACGGGAATCGTCCCCGCCGTCAATCAGATTGAGCTGCACCCCCTTCTGCCGCAACGCGAACTGCGGGAAGTGCACGCCAGCCTGGGCATAGCTACCGAGGCGTGGAGCCCGTTGGGCCAGGGCTCGCTGCTGGAGCACCCGACCGTCACCAAGCTCGCCGAGGCACACGGCAAAACGCCAGCACAGGTCCTGATTAGGTGGCACATCCAGCTCGGTAATATCGTCATCCCCAAATCGGTGAACCCCGATCGGATTGTGAGCAACTTCGACGTGTTCGACTTCGAGCTGAGTGAGCAGGACATGACGTCCGTCGCCTCGCTCGAGGATGGCACCCGACTGGGTCCCGATCCACGAACGTTCAACTTCACAGGATAGGTGACATGACCTCGGCCGCAGCGACTCCCAATTTGTCTCTCAACGACGGGAACACCATTCCGGTTCTCGGGATCGGCGTGGGTGAGCTGACGGACGCGCAAACCGAGCAGGCGGTGTCGTCGGCGCTTGAGATCGGCGTCCGCCTCATCGACACCGCCGCGGCTTACGGCAACGAGGCCGCGGTGGGCCGGGCGGTCGCCGCGTCGGGCATTCCGCGTGCCGAGATCTTCGTGACCACCAAGCTCGCCACCGAGGACCAGGGCTTTCAGGCATCGCAGGATGCGTGCAAGGCCAGCCTGGAACGGCTGGGGCTGGACTACGTCGACGCGTACCTCATCCACTGGCCGGCGGGCAATCCCGGCAAGTACGTCGACAGCTGGGGCGGCCTGATGAAGGCCAAGGAAGTCGGCCACGCCAAGTCGATCGGCGTCTGCAACTTCACGGCCGAGGACCTCTCCAACGTCATCGAGCTGTCGTTCTTCGTTCCGGCGATCAACCAGATCGAACTGCATCCGCTGCTGAATCAGGCCGAGCTGCGCGCGGTCAACGCCGAGCACGACATCGTGACCGAGGCATACTCACCGCTCGGCGTGGGCAAGGTGCTGCAGAACGCGACGGTTCAGTCGATCGCGGGCGAGTACGGCAAGACTCCTGCGCAGGTGCTGATCCGGTGGAGCATCCAGCTCGGCAACGTCGTGATCCCGCGGTCGTCCTCCCCCGAGCGCATCGCCGAGAACTTCGACGTGTTCGACTTCGAGTTGGCCGCCGAGCACATCGATCAGCTGAGCGCGCTCGACGAGGGCACCCGCTTCCGGCCCGACCCCGAGACCTACACGGGCACGTAAGCCCCACCTCTCCGGGCGAGACTCAGCCCGTCGGACAGGTAGTCGCGGCATCGCGCAGCACCACCGCGGACGGCTGGTCGATCGGAAGTCCATAGCCGCGCAACACCTCGGCGAACTGCACCGCGTACTGGCACCAGAACGCGTGGTTGGGCGGCATCCACACCGCGGGTTGTCCATCGCCCTTTTCCTGGTTGGCCGGTCCGTCGACCGCGAGCAGGTTCGCCGGATCGTTGGCGAACCGGACGCGCAATTCGTCGGGCCAGTTCCGCGCGCCCAGATCCCACGCGAGGGCCAACGGAACGATGTGGTCGATTTGGACGGCGGCGCCCACCTGAGCTCCACGGGTGAACGGGATGACGGCGTTGGTGTACGGGTCGTGCAGCGTGCCGGTGGCAACCGCGGTGGGGCACCGCGTGATCGACACGTAGGTCTTGTCGAGCAGGTCGCGATCGAGGACGTCGTTGCGGGTGTCACAGCCGTTGTGGCCGCCGGGTGCGGTGTTGTCGTCGGTCCAGGTGTCGCCGAAAGCAGCTCGGCGGTAATCGTTTCCGTGGATGCGCTGCGGGATCTCCGGGATGCCTGCGAGCACGTCGACGCCGGGCGCGACGGTGGGAACGTCGGCGTCGGCCACGAACCGGTCGGCGCGCCCCGTCGTCGACATCACCTGGACCGCCACCACCACGGCGAGCAGCACCCCGGCCACCAGCCAGGCCAACCGCCTCACGACTTGTCCAGGTACTCGACCGCGTCGGTATCGGAGAACGGCGCCGCCAGCAGCGCGATGCCGCGGTGCCGGACCAGTGTCGGGTCGTCACCGTAGAGCGATTCGCAGAATTCCCGCGCGGCTTCGATGATTTCGCGGTGTTCGGCCAGCGATAGCAGTTTGAGCGTGATCGCCCGCCCAGACTGGTTGAGGCCCAAGACGTCTCCCTCGCGCCGCTCGGCGAGGTCGAGGTCGGCGAGTTCGAAGCCGTCGAGGGTGGACGCCACGGCCTTCAAGCGCGCGCCCGCCTTCGAGGCTTCGGGAAGGTTGGTGGCCAGCAGGCACAGGCTGGCGTGGCTGCCCCGGCCGATCCGGCCGCGCAGCTGGTGCAGCTGGCTGATGCCGAACCGGTCGGCGTCCATCACGACCATCACGGTCGCGTTGGGGACGTCGACACCGACCTCGATGACGGTGGTACACACCAGAACGTCGATCTCACCGTTGCGGAAGGCCGACATGACGGCGTCCTTCTCGTCGCCGCTCAACCGTCCGTGCATGAGGCCCAGCCGCAGGCCGGCCAGCGGCCCGTGCTTGAGGTGGTCGAGCACCTCGACGACGGTCAGGGGCTTCGGGCCACCGTCCTTCTTGGCGCCCTTCTCGGTGTCGTCGATGCGCGACGCCACCACGTAGGCCTGTCGTCCAGCGCCGACCTCCTCGGCGACGCGCTGCCACGCCCGGCTCAGCCACTGCGGCTTGTCCTTCACGAAGATGGTGTTGGTGGTGATCGGCTGGCGACCGCGCGGCAGTTCCCGCAGGGTCGAGGTCTCCAGATCGCCGTAGACCGTCAGCGCCACAGTGCGGGGAATCGGCGTTGCGGTCATCACCAGCAGATGCGGCGTTATGCCACCGGTTGCCTTGGCGCGCAATCGATCCCGCTGCTCGACACCGAAGCGGTGTTGTTCGTCGACCACCACCATGCCCAGTTGATGGAAGTCGACGGCGTCCTGCAGCAGCGCGTGCGTCCCGATGACGATGCCGGCCTGCCCCGTCGCCACCTCGTCGCGCACTTGGCGCTTCTGCTGCGGCGTCATGGATCCGGTGAGCAGCGCCACCCGGGTGGCGCCTTCCGCACCGCCGAGCTGTCCCGCCATGCCGAGTGGTCCCAGTACATCGCGAATGGACCGATCGTGTTGGGCAGCAAGAACTTCCGTTGGCGCGAGCAGAGCGCACTGGAAGCCGGCATCGACCATCTGCAGCATGGCCAGCACCGAGATGATTGTCTTGCCAGAGCCGACCTCACCCTGCAGCATCCGGTGCATGGGCTTGGTGGACGCGAGTTCCTCGGTGAGCACGTCGAGTACTTCGCGTTGACCCTTGGTCAGCTCGAACGGCAGCCGGTCGTGTAGCGCAGCGGCCAACCCGTCGTCGCGTTTCGGCGCTGGCGGGCCGGTGTCACTCAGCGCGCCGTACCTGCGTTCGACCAGGGCCCACTGCAGTCCGATGGCCTCGTCGAAGGTCAGCCGCTGTCGTGCCCGGTCGCGGTCCTCGACGCGCTCGGCCATGTGGATCCCACGCAGCGCCTCGTCTTCGGAGCACAGATCCCACTGCCGCCGAACGCTTTCCGGTAGTGGATCCTCGATCGGATCGAGTACGGCCAGTACCTGGCGCACGCACGCGAAGATGTCCCAACTCTGCAGCTTCGCGCTGGCCCCGTAGATGGGGAAGTAGTCGCGTTCGAACGCCGCCAGCAGCTCGGCCTCGTCGCCGGCCCCCTCCGCGATCTTGGCCAGCGACTTGCTGCCCGTGCCCTGCCCCGACCCATCGAGCACCAAGAATTCCGGATGAGTCAGCTGCATGACGTCGCGGAAGTACGACACCTCGCCCGACAACATCACCCGGGCGCCCTTGGGCAATTGCTTCACCAGGTAGTCGGCGTTGAAGAACGTGGCCGTCACCTTGGGCTTTCGATTTCCCAGGGTGACGATTGCGTACTTGCGTGGCCGCTTGCCCGGCTGCTGCTTCATCGGCTTGGTGACCACGTCGGAGATGACGTCGACGAAGGTGACGTGCTCCCCCGCTTCGAGATCGAGGGCCTCGCCCTCTCCTCGGACCGTCATGCCGTCGCTGTACTTGCGCGGATAGTGCCGCAACAGGTCGTCCACGGTGCGGATGCCGAAGTGCTCGTCCAGCGACTTGGCGGCCTTCGCGCCGAGCACGTGCAGCAGTCCGTCGGTGAGCGCGACCACGGTTACTCCACCCCGATCAGCAGGGCGTCGCCGCCGTGGCCGGTGTGATAGGTCACCAGCTCGGCCGCCAGATGCTTGCCGCGTACGTGCGCCTGCAGGGCCTCGCCGACGCTCGGTTCGACGTCGGCTCCGGTCAGCACGGTGACGAGTTCACCGCCCGAGGTGAGCATCAAATCGATCAAGCCTGCCCCGGCGGCAATCAGGTCATGCCCGACGATCAGCACCTCGTCGCCCGAAATGCCCAGCCCTTCACCGGGTCGGCAGGTGCCCGCCCAGGTGAGCGCCTCTTCGGTGGCGACCCGGACCGAGCCGTGCCGAGCTCCCGCCGCGGCGCGCGCCATCGTGTAGCCGTCGTCGACGGCCTGGCGCGTCGCGTCGTGCACCGCGAGCGCGGCAAGGCCCTGGACCATCGACGCCGCAGGCACGGGAACCACGTCGATGCCCCAGCCGATCGCCGCGGTGCAGCCGGCGACCAATTCCTCGGCGGCGAGATATCCGTTGGGAAGCACCATGATCTGCGCGGCGCCGACGTCGACGAGAGCGCGCAGCAGCCGTTGCGCGCTGATCGGCTCGCCGCCGTCGGGCCGCAGCACGTGCGCACCCTCGCCGGCGAACAGCGCCTGCGCGCCGTCGCCGTCGACGATCGCAAGCACCGCCCGGTCGTGGCTCCATCCACCGGACGGCCTGGCCCCGGCGTTGCCGGTCAGCGCGGTGACCTGGATGCGGCTGGGCGTGCCGACGTCCAGCGCCGCCTCCACGGCGCCGCCCGCATCGTCGGCGTGGACGTGCACCGAGTACTGGCCGCCACGTCCGGATGCCGCGATGGCCACCGATTCGCCGAGCCGTCCGAGCCGCTCGCGCAGCAGTTCGACACCGGCGTGGTCGCAGTCGGCCAGCAGGTACATCACCTCGAACTGTGGTGGGACGCCCGTCGTGATCGTCGCCGCATCGTCCGCTGGCGGAGCCGCGTCATATTCGCCCCGGTGCGGCGCCTGTCCGGTCAGCGCGGACGTCATCGCGTCGAGCAGCACCAGCAGCCCGCGCCCTCCCGCGTCGACCACGCCGGCCTTGGTGAGCACGTCGAGTTGTTGCGTGGTCTTCTCCAGCGCAATCGCCGCCGCCTCGCAGGCCGTTGCGACGACCGTGACGAGGTCCGCGCCGTCGGCGGAAGCGTCCTGCGCGGCGTCGGCCGCGGCTTGCAGCACGGTGACGATGGTGCCCGGCACGGTTTCACCCACCGACGTGACCGCAAGGCCGAGCCCGCGTCGCAGAGCCGCGCCGAACAGTTCGCCGTCGAGACCGGCGAGAAGACCGTCGCGCTCGGTCGTGGCCTGGGCGGTGACGTCGGCGACGCCCCGCAGAATCTGTGACAGGAGGACGCCGGAGTTGCCGCGGGCGCCTTGCAATGCACCGTCGGCGAGCGCCGCGGCCACCGCCGCCACGTCGTCGTCGGCGCGCGAGTCGGCACATGCGCAGGCCGCACGCATGGTGAACAGCATGTTCGTCCCGGTATCGGCGTCGGCAACTGGGAAGACGTTCAGCCGGTTGATCTCGTCGGTGTGGGCGAGGAGGCCGCCGACCGCCAGATGCGCCCAATGCCGCAGAGTGGCGGCGTCGAGCCGACGAGCCGACATCCCCACCTCCAACCACGAGCCGCCGCGTGCGCGCAAGCCTAGCCATTCCACCCGACACCACGGCAGAAGCATTCGCACCGGTGGATGCGTTTTGGTGATACCCACCGAGCCCGGTATTCTGGTCGGGTTGTCGGGTCACCCGCTCGTGGTCGTTGGCCCCCCAGTACTGATCGAGGAGTTTCTACATGGCTGCCGTGTGCGATATCTGCGGGAAGGGCCCCGGCTTCGGCAAGTCGGTGTCGCACTCCCATCGCCGGACCAGCCGTCGCTGGGATCCGAACATCCAGCCGGTGCGCGCCGTCG
The DNA here is from genome assembly GCF_000620625.1 of Mycobacterium sp. URHB0044. GTDB lineage: Bacteria > Actinomycetota > Actinomycetes > Mycobacteriales > Mycobacteriaceae > Mycobacterium. The sequence continues at coordinate 183,668 of NZ_JIAW01000008.1, forward strand.
ACCGCCCAGGCGGCAACAAGAAGCGCTTGAACGTCTGCACGTCCTGCATCAAGGCCGGCAAGGTCGCACGGGGCTAAGTCCCGCTCGACACACGTTCTTCCCTCGCCGAGACTGCGGTGAGATCGCGATCTGCGCCATTCTTGCGATCTGACAGCAGGCTCGGCGCAACCGCGGTCCGCCAGGCGCGCTAATCCAGCCGCCAGTCGATCGGATCCGCACCCATCTCGGCGAGCAGCTGGTTGGCCCGGCTGAACGGCCGTGAGCCGAAGAAGCCGCGTGACGCCGACAACGGCGACGGGTGCACCGACTCGATCGTCATGCACCGATCGCCGACCAACATCGGCTTCAGCGTCGCCGCGTCGCGCCCCCACAGCACCGCCACCAACGGACGTGGCCGCGACACGAGGGCGCGGATGGCGCACTCGGTCACCGCTTCCCAACCCTTGCCCCGGTGCGACGCCGGAGTCCCGGGCCGCACGGTGAGCACCCTGTTGAGCAGCATCACGCCACGCTGCGCCCACGGCGTCAGATCACCCGACGTGGGCGCGGGATGCCCGAGGTCGGCGATGTACTCGCGGAAGATGTTGTCCAGGCTGCGCGGCAGCGGCCGCACGTCGGGCGCCACCGAGAAGCTCAACCCCACGGCGTGTCCCGGCGTGGGATAGGGATCCTGGCCGACGATGAGCACCCGCACGTCGTCGAACGGAAACGTGAAGGCGCGCAAGACGTTCTCACCCGCCGGTAGGTACCGCTCGCCGGCGTCGATCTCGCTGCGGAGAAACTTCCCCATCAGCGTGACCTGTTCCTCGACGGGTTGCAGCGCGCGGGCCCAACCCTCCTCGACGAGTTCGTGCAATGGGCGTGCCGTCATGATGGGTCAACCTAGCGTGCGCCGCTTCTCAGAACGACTGCCAGCCCGCGTTTCCACGCCACGGGTTTCCGTCCACCAGTACGCGCGACGGTCCGGCGACCACGACGCCGATGCGGCGCCAGCCGTCGGGCAGCGCCCCGGGGAACGTCGCGACGAGGGCGTGGTCCTCTCCCCCACCCATCACCCACTCCCACGCGTCCTGTCCCGTCGCCGCGGCGGCTGCGACGAGCCCGTCGTGATCGGCGGCCAGCGCCGCGCGGGACACGTCGATGCCAACAGCCGACGCGTCCGCGACGTGGCTCAGATCGGCCACCAGACCGTCGGACACGTCGGTCATCGCCGTCGCACCCGCGTCCGCGGCGGCGCGCCCCTGCCCGTAGGGCACCTCAGGCGTGAGATGTAGCCTGCGAAGCGCGTCGTACTCGCTAATGTCGTCGCGAACATCGTTGTGCCACAACGCATATCCCGCCGCCGACCGCCCGAGACCGCCCACCACCGCCACCGAGTCCCCGGGACGGGCCCCGTCCAGCCGCACCGGGTCGCGGCCAGCCAGGTCACCCAGCGCCGTGACCGAGATCACCCACTGCGGGGCCGCGACCAGATCGCCTCCGACGATCCCCGCCCCGAATAGCCCGGCCTCCGCCCACATGCCGTCGGACAGTGCGAGCACGTCATCGCCCGACGTGTCGCCGGGCGCGCCGAACGCGACGACGAAGGCGGTGGCGGTCGCACCCATGGCCTCGACGTCGGCCGCGTTCTGCGCGATTGCCTTGCGGCCCAGGTCATGCGGGGTCGACCAGTCCAGCCGGAAGTGGCGGCCCTCGACCAGCATGTCGGTGGTCACCACGGTGCGACCGTCGGGTGAGAGGACCACCGCCGCGTCGTCGCCGGGGCCGAGCGCCACCGCCGCCGGCTGCTGCCGACCGCGCACCAGCCGATCGATCACGGCGAATTCGCCAAGCCCCGCCAAGGTCGTCTTCGTCTCGTCGTTCTCGCTCGCCATTTCGTCCCCTGAACACCCGCGCGACCTGCGGTACGTTTGGTCCCCCGAAGTCTATGCAGCAGGAAGGAGGAGATAGCGCGTGGTCGAAGCCTTCATGCTGATTCAGACCGAGGTCGGCCGCGCCGAAGTCATCGCCAAACAACTTGCCGCGCTGCCGGGTGTCGTCTCGTCCGAGTACGTCACCGGCCCCTACGACGTCGTGGTCCGCATCGCCGCCGACTCCCTTCGCGACCTACAAGACACCGTCGTTCCCAGCGTTCAGCACGTCACCGGGATCACCCGCACCCTGACCTGTCCCATCGCCGACGGAGCGCAGCCCTAGAGTTGCGCGTGTGACCTCCGACGACGGACCCGACGGCCCGCCCCGCGGCGTCCTGGTGGCCGCCGTGATCGTGGCCGTGGCTGCCGTGATCGGCGTGCTGGTGTTCGCGATGATCCGGCAAACACCCCCGCAGCAACGCCCCGTCGCGATCGTGTCCGTTCCCGCGCCGCAGGCCGGCAGCGACGCCTGCCACGCTCTGGTCGCCGGGCTGCCCGACCGGCTGGGCGACTACCAGCGGGTCCCGGCCGCCGAACCCGCCCCCGTCGGGGCCGCGGCGTGGCGGGCGAATCCCGACGGCGAACCCGTGATTTTGCGCTGCGGCCTGGAACAGCCCGTCGACTTCGTCGCTGGCACGCCCGTCCAGGTCGTCGACGACGTGGACTGGTTCCGCATCGGTGACGAGGGCCGCAGCACCTGGATCACGGTGGACCGGCCGGTGTACGTCGCGCTGACGCTGCCCGACGGGTCGGGTCCGACGCCGATACAGCTGATTTCGACGGCGGTCGCCGCCGCGATGCCGGCGGTGCCGGTCAATCCACGCCCGGTGCGCTAGCGCAGGCCGGTGCCGCGCGCCAGCGCGGTGTCGACCATGGTCGACAGCAGCGTCGGGTAGTCGATCCCGCTGGCTGCCCACATCCGCGGGTACATCGAGATGGTGGTGAAGCCGGGCATGGTGTTGATCTCGTTGATCACCGGCCCGTGCTCGGTGAGGAAGAAGTCGACACGGGCCAGGCCTTGACAGTCGATGGCGCGGAACGCTCGGATGGCCAATTGTCGTACGGTGTCGGCGATCTCGTCGTCGACCTTGGCGGGAACGTCGAGTTCCGCGGCGTCTTCGAGGTATTTGGTGGCGAAGTCGTAGAACGCGTCCTCGCGGCCACGCACTCCGGCGACCCGGATCTCGCCGACGGTGCTGGCTTCGACTGTGCCGTCGGGGAATTCGAGCACTCCACACTCGAGTTCACGCCCCGGAATGGCGGCTTCGACGATCACCTTGGGATCGTGCCTGCGGGCCAGCTCGATGGCCGAAGGCAGCTCGTCCCACGCCACGACGCGGCTGACGCCGATCGAGGAGCCGCCGCGGGCGGGCTTGACGAACACCGGAAGGCCTAGTCGCTCACGGTCCTCGAGTTCCACGGTGGCGTCGTGCGGCCGCAACACCACCTGGTCACCGATCGGCAGACCCTCCGCGGCGAGCAACTTCTTCGTGAATTCCTTGTCCATGCCCGCGGCGCTGGCAAGCACCCCGGCGCCGACATAGGGCACGCCTGCGAGCTCGAGCAACCCCTGGATGGTGCCGTCCTCTCCGTAGGGACCGTGCAGGACGGGGAACACGACGTCGACGGTCGTCAACAGGTCACCGGGCCCCTTGCCGAGCGAGAGCAGTTCACCGCGCCGGACGGGGTCGGCGGACAGCGCCAGCGCGGTGCCCGACGTGCCGCTCACCTGCGGCAGTTGGCCGTCGGTGATGGCGAGCGTCTCGGGCCGCGCGTCCGTGAGCACCCAGGATCCCTCGGGCGAAATGCCGACGGCGACCACCTCGAACCGCTCCGGATCGAGATTGCGCAGGATGCTGCCAGCGGAAACGCACGAAATGGCGTGTTCGGAGCTACGTCCGCCGTAGACGACGGCGACGCGCGTGCGGGCAGTCACAATCTAGAGAGGCTACCCGTCGGCGATCCGGAGGGTGGTCCGCGCAAGCGTGCGGGAGCGCAGCGGCCGCGGGAATCGACTCAGCGGAGAGCCTGATCGATGTCGGCCAGCAGGTCGTCGGTGTCCTCTATGCCAAGGGAAATCCGGGCGAACCCCTCAGCGACCGGGTCACCCCAGCGGGCCCGACGGTCGACGGAGGTGTGCAGACCACCGAAACTGGTGGCCGCGACCAGCAAGGAACTGCGATCCACCAACGCGTGCACGGCGGCCGCGTCGGCGAGTTCGACGCTGACCAATCCGCCGAAGCGCGCCATCTGGCGGCACGCGACGCCGTGGGAGGGATCGTCGGGCAACCCCGGGTAGCGCACCGACCGCACCGCCGGATGTGCGTGCAACATCAACGCGACGGCCTGGGCGTTCTGGCATTGCCGTTCGAAGCGCAACCCCGCGCTGCCCAGACTGCGCAGCGTCAACCACGCCTCGAACGGGCCGAGGATGGCGCCGGCCAGCAGGCGTTCGCGTTCGACGGCGGCCATGAGATCGGGATGGCTGCCTGCGACGTAACCGGCAACGACGTCGCTGTGCCCGGCCAATCCCTTGGTGGCGCTCGCCACGACCAGGTTTGCACCCAGCGACAGGGGGTGCTGGCCGAACGGCGTCGGCGTGGTGTTGTCGACGACGAGGGTGGCATCGCGGGCCCGGCAGATCATCGCCAACCGATACAGGTCAACGACGTCGAGCGTCGGGTTCACCGGCGTCTCGGCCAGCACCACCTGCGCGTCGGCGGCGGCGTCGCACATCTGGTTCGCGGAGGCCTCGATGACCGTCACTCCTTGCGGCACAAGGCTTTCCGCCGCATACCGCCGGACCTGATAGTAGCCGTCGGCGGGCACGACGAGAGTCATGCCGGGCCGGACCAGCGCCCGCAACGCCGACGTGATGGCTGCCATCCCGGAACCGAACGTCAACGCCGATGCGGCACCCTCGAGTTGGGCCAGGGCCGATTCGAGTTGGCGCCAGCTGGGATTGGCGCCACGACCGTAGGTGTCCAGGGGCAGCGATTCGTCTGCCGAGAGGTGGTACGCCGACGCGGGAACCGGCGGCGGAGCCACCGGCTGGCCCGGAATGCGCTGGGACGCCGTGGCCTTGACGCTGCGGGTGGAATCACCGTAGTGGCCGTCCATAGCCCTATTGGCCCTATTCCGGTTTGGTGCTGCGACCCAGCAGCAACGCCACGGCTTCGTCGACCGAAAGACCCTTGTGGCAGACGCGGTTCACCGCGTCGGTCAGCGGCATCTCGACGTCATAGCTCGACGCGAGGGCAAGCACCGACTGGCACGACGTCACCCCCTCGGCGACGTGGCCGCCGGCCGCGGCGAGCGCCGATTCCATGGTGCCGCCCCGGCCAAGGCGTTCGCCGAACCCTCGATTGCGCGAACGCGGTGACGTGCAGGTGGCGACCAGATCGCCGACGCCGGCCAGACCCGCCAACGTCGTGCCCTTGGCGCCCAAGGCAATTCCCAGCCGCATGATCTCGGCGAGACCCCTGGTGATGATCGCTGCGGCGGTGTTCTCGCCAAGCCCCACTCCGGCGGCCATGCCGCAGGCCAGGGCGATGACGTTCTTGCACGCGCCACCGATTTCTGCGCCAACCACGTCGGTGTTGGTGTACGGGCGGAAGTATCCGGTGGACAGCGCGCGCTGAAGCGCGACGGCCCGGCCCGAGTCGGCGCAGGCGACCACGGTGGCGGCAGGCTGCTGGTCGACGATCTCACTGGCGAGGTTCGGGCCGGTGACGACGGCTACCCGATCGGCGCCCGCCCCCGTCACCTGGGTGATCACCTGGCTCATCCGCATCAGCGTGTTCAGCTCGATGCCCTTGGCCACGCTCACCAGCGTGGCGTCGCCGCCGACGTGGTCGCGCCATTGCTCGAGGTTGGTCCGCAGGGTCTGCGCCGGCACGGCGAGCAGTACGGTGCACGCGCCTGCCAGCGCCGCAGCCGGATCGCCGGTGGCTCTGACCGTCTTGGGAAGTTCGACGTCCCCGAGGTAGTTGGTATTGCGGTGAGTGTCATTGATCTCGTCGGCCAGCTCCTGGCGCCGCGCCCACAGCGTGACGTCGTTGCCCGCATCCGCGAGCACCTTCGCCAAGGCCGTGCCCCACGCACCGGCACCCATCACAGCCGCGTCCACCACGGCTTCAAATCTAGCCTGGGCACTGGGCTGGCAGGATGGCAACCATGAACGGCCATCCCGCCGGCGCCCCGGCGGACGTCGAGGTGATCATCGCGGTCAAGCGACTCGGCGCTGCCAAGACGCGGCTGGCGCCCGTGATGTCCGCCACAGGCAGGGAGAACGTCGTTCTCGCCATGCTGGTCGACACCATCAATGCGGCGTCAGCGGTGCCGGCGGTGCGCGGGATTACCGTCGTCACACCCGACGAGGTGGCCGCCTCGACCGCGCGCGGGCTCGGTGCGCGGGCACTGGCCGACCCCACCCCCGACGGTCACCACGACCCGTTGAACAACGCCATCCTTGCTGCCGCGGCAGCCGTCGCGGCAGGCGCATCGAACATCGTTGTCCTCCAAGGTGATCTGCCGGCGCTGCAGCCGCACGAACTTGCCGAGGCCATCGCCGCGGCCAGGCACCGGCCGCGCAGTTTCGTCGGCGACCGGCACGGCACCGGCACCGCGGCGCTGTTTGCCTTCGGGGCAGCACCCAATCCCCTCTTCGGGCCGGATTCGGCACGGCGCCACGCGGATTCGGGTGCAACGGCGTTGACAGTCCCGTGGCCGGGGCTACGGTGCGACATCGACACGGCCGACGATCTGTCGACCGCGATGCGGCTGGGCATCGGCCCGGCCACCGCGGCCGCGGTCAGCGCGATCGGGTTGTCTCGCGTCGAAGGATGACCCCCACGCGGTCACGCCTAGCCCCGGGCGTCGCCGATAGGGAATGATCGAGCTTGTGACCGAAGCCGAAACGCGACCTGCCGACGCGGAGTGGGTGTCGGGTACTGCTACACCCGAGGCTCCACCTGCGGCGACGCCCGACCAGATCGACAATGCCCTGCCGGAGGAGCGCTACCTCAACCGGGAACTGAGCTGGCTGGACTTCAATGCGCGCGTGCTGGCCCTGGCCGCCGACACGTCGCTGCCCCTACTCGAGAGGGCGAAGTTCCTTGCCATCTTCGCCTCCAACCTCGACGAGTTCTACATGGTGCGGGTCGCGGGCCTGAAACGCCGCGACGAGATGGGGCTCTCCGTCCGCTCGGCCGACGGCCTTTCGCCACGCGAACAACTGCGCCGCATCGGTGAGCGCACCCAGCAGATCGCCACCCGGCATGCCACGGTGTTCGGCGAACTCGTGCGCCCCGCGCTGGCGGAGCAGGGCATCGTGATCCTCACCTGGAACGAGCTCGACGACGTCGAAAAGGGGCGCCTGTCCACTTACTTCCACGAACAGGTGTTCCCGGTGCTGACGCCGCTCGCCGTCGACCCGGCGCACCCGTTTCCGTTCGTGAGCGGCTTGAGCCTGAACCTGGCGATCACCGTCAAGCAGCCCGAGGACGGCACCCAGCACTTCGCCCGAATCAAGGTGCCCGACAACGTCGACCGGTTCGTCGAACTCCGCGTGCGGGACGGCTTCGAGGGTGAAGTGCAGTTCCTGCCGATGGAGGAGCTGATCGCGGCGTTCCTGCCGGTCCTCTTTCCAGGCCTCGAGATCGTCGAACATCACGCGTTCCGCATCACCCGCAACGCCGACTTCGAAGTCGAAGAGGACCGCGACGAGGATCTGCTGCAGGCGCTCGAACGCGAGCTGGCACGGCGGCGGTTCGGCTCGCCGGTGCGGCTGGAGATCGCCGACGACATGACCGAGAACATGCTCGAATTGTTGTTGCGCGAACTCGACGTTCACCCCGGCGACGTCATCGAGGTGCCCGGCCTTCTGGACCTGTCGTCGCTGTGGCAGATCTACGGCGTCGACCGGCCCGACCTCAAGGACCCGCCGTTCGTGCCTGCCACGCCACCGGCGTTCGGTGAGCGCGAGACCCCCAAGAGCATCTTCTCCACGTTGCGCGACGGCGACGTGCTCGTCCATCACCCCTACGATTCGTTCTCGACGTCGGTGCAGCGCTTCATCGAACAGGCCGCGGCGGATCCGAACGTGTTGGCCATCAAGCAGACGCTGTACCGCACATCCGGCGACTCACCGATCGTCAACGCATTGATCGACGCCGCGGAGGCGGGCAAGCAGGTCGTCGCGTTGGTTGAGATCAAGGCCCGCTTCGACGAACAGGCCAACATCAAGTGGGCCCGTGCACTGGAGCAGGCGGGCGTGCACGTGGTGTACGGGCTGATCGGGCTCAAGACACACTGCAAGACGTGTTTGGTGGTGCGCCGTGAGGGCTCGGCGATTCGGCGCTACTGCCACATCGGGACCGGTAACTACAACCCGAAGACGGCAAGGCTGTACGAGGACGTCGGCCTGCTGACCGCCTCACCCGACATCGGTGCCGACCTCACCGACTTGTTCAACTCGCTGACGGGTTACTCCCGAAAGGTGTCCTACCGCAACCTTCTGGTGGCGCCCTACGGCGTGCGCCGGGGCATCGTCGAGCGCATCGAGCGTGAAATCGCCGCCAAGCAGGAGGGTGCCGAAGCCGGGATTCGGTTGAAGGCCAACGCCCTGGTCGACGAGCAGGTGATCGATTCGCTGTACCGGGCGTCGCAGGCCGGGGTCCGGGTCGAGGTCGTGGTGCGGGGCATCTGCGCGCTACGCCCGGGGGTGCCAGGGTTCTCCGAGAACGTGGTGGTGCGGTCGATTCTCGGCCGATTCCTGGAACACTCGCGCATTATTCACTTCCGCGCCATCGACGAGTTCTGGATCGGAAGCGCCGACATGATGCACCGTAATCTCGACCGTCGCGTCGAGGTGATGGCACAGGTCAAGGATCCGAGGCTGACCGCACAGCTGGACGACGTGTTCACGTCGGCCATGGATCCCGCCACCAGGTGCTGGGAACTCGAAGCAGACGGTCACTGGACGGCGTCGCCGCACGAGGGCCAGACCGTACGCGACCATCAGGTGTCGCTGATGGAACGGCACAGGCACCACTGAGGACGACGCCGACCGACTCGACGGGGCACACCGGCCCCCGAATGACGTGCAGGAGTTGAGGTGCCCAAGAAGTCCGCTCGCCCCGCAACCACGACGATCCTGGCTGCGGGTGCTGTGCTCTGGCGATACGCCAACGCATCCGACGCTACGGAAGTCGCGGTGGTGCACCGACCGCGCTACGACGACTGGTCCCTGCCCAAGGGCAAGGTCGACCCCGGCGAAACCGAACCGGTCACCGCGGTACGCGAGGTCGAGGAGGAGACCGGCTACGCAGCCAAGCTCGGCCGGCGACTTGCGTCGGTCAGCTATCCGGTCGAGCAAGGCACCAAGAAGGTGCGGTACTGGGCGGCCCGCGCGCTCGGCGGCGACTTCGTTCCCGGGGACGAAGTCGACCAGCTGATCTGGCTTCCCGTCGCGGACGCGATGAAGCGGGTGCAGTATCCACATGACCGAAAGGTATTGCGGCGCTTCGTAAAACAGCCTGCCGACACGAAGACGGTATTGATCGTCCGGCACGGTGTGGCCGGCACCAAGTCGCGGTACAAGGGCGACGACCGGAAGCGACCGCTCGACAAACGCGGACGCGCGCAGGCCGAGTCGTTGGTTGGCCAGCTGCTGGCGTTCGGCGCCACCGAGACCTACGCCGCGCCCCGGGTGCGGTGCCGTCAGACACTCGAGCCACTGGCCGAGGAGTTGGGCGTCGTCATCAACGACGAGCCGTTATTGACCGAGGAGGCGTACGCCGACGATCACGATGCCGGCCGACTCCGCGTCCTCGAGATCGCGAAGGCCGATGGCACGCCGGTCATCTGCACGCAGGGAAAGGTGATCCCTGATCTCGTCGCATGGTGGTGTGAACGGGACGGTGTTCGGCCCGACAAGTCGCGCAACCGCAAGGGCAGCACATGGGTGCTGTCGCTGGTCGGCGACACGTTGGTGGCCGCCGACCACATCGGCAGCGCCCTGTCCACGCGCTCGTAACGCTCACGCAGACACGCCGTAGACCCGAGGGGTCTACGGCGTGTCTTGTACCGGAACTGATTCCGGTACGTGCTGCTACTTGCGGCCCTTCTTGGCGGGCGCCTTCTTGGCCGGAGCCTTGGTGGCGGCCTTCTTGGCCGGAGCCTTCGTGGCTGCCTTCTTGGCGGGAGCCTTCTTGGCGGCCGGAGCCTTCTTGGCAGCCGGAGCCTTCTTGACTGCGGCCTTCTTGACCGGAGCCTTCTTGGCAGCCGGAGCCTTCTTGGCTGCGGTCTTCTTGGCGGGAGCCTTGGTCGCGGCCTTCTTGGCCGGAGCCTTGGTGGCCACCTTCTTGGCGGGCGCCTTGGTCGCGGCCTTCTTGGCCGGAGCCTTGGTCGCGGCCTTCTTGACCGCCTTCTTCACGGCTGCCTTCCGGGCCGGTGCCGCCGTCGCGCCACGCTTCACTGCTGGTCCTTCCGCCGGGAGACGCTGTGCGCCAGACACAACCGCCTTGAACTGAGCGCCCGGCCGGAACGCCGGTACAGACGTGGGCTTGACCTTCACCGTCTCGCCCGTGCGCGGATTGCGTGCAACCCGAGCTGCGCGGCGGCGCTGTTCGAACACGCCGAACCCGGTAATGGTGACGCTGTCGCCCTTATGGACGGCACGCACGATGGTGTCTACGACGTTCTCCACGGCGGCGGTAGCTTGCCGACGATCGGTGCCCAACTTGTCCGTGAGGACATCGATGAGCTCTGCCTTGTTCATTGCAAAACCTCCGAAGCCAGTGGTCCACTTTGGACCGACTAGTGGACACGGTAAACCTTTACACCGCTGATTTCCAAGAGCCACGCCCAATTTCAAGCGTAGCTAGCGAGGAATTCGGCAATCTGGTTGCCCCACACCGGCGGTGGTACGCGTGTCCCAAACGGGGTTGCTGGCCCGTGATTTCGGCCCTTTCGGGGCCCGCCTTCAGGCCGGCAGAGTGCGCGGCTTCCAGCTCGGCCTGCGCTGCTCGAAGGCCTCGATCTCGGCCTGTTTCTGCAGCGTAAGGCCGATATCGTCGAGTCCGGAGAGCAGTCGCCAAGCGGTGTAATCGTCAATGTTGAACGGCAGCATGACCGTTCCAGCGGCGATGGTCCGATCTTGAAGATTCACAGTGATTTCCAGACCCGGATGCTGCTCGATGAGTTTCCACAGCAGTTCCACATCGTCTTGTGCGACTTCGGCGGCGAGAAGCCCCGCTTTTCCGGAATTGCCGCGGAAGATGTCGGCGAACCGTGACGAGATGACGACCCGGAAGCCGAAGTCCATGAGTGCCCACACCGCGTGCTCACGCGACGAGCCGGTGCCGAAATCTGGCCCCGCCACCAATACCGAGCCCCTGTCGAAGGGTGGCAGGTTCAAAACGAAGGACGGATCGTTGCGCCAGGCCGCGAAGAGCCCATCCTCGAAACCCGTTCGGGTGACGCGCTTCAGATACACGGCCGGAATGATCTGGTCGGTATCGACATTCGACCGGCGCAGCGGGACGCCGATACCGGTGTGGGTTTGGAACGCTTCCATGGCTGTTTCCCCTAACGATTCGAGGCGGCGGAAGGGTCGGACAAGTCGGACGGCGAGGACAGCGTGCCGCGCACCGCGGTGGCCGCCGCCACGGCGGGCGACACCAGATGCGTGCGCCCGCCCTTGCCCTGTCGGCCCTCGAAGTTGCGGTTGGAGGTCGACGCACAGCGCTCCCCCGGCGCGAGTTGATCGGGGTTCATGCCCAGGCACATCGAGCAGCCGGCCTGGCGCCACTCCGCGCCTGCCGCGGTGAAGACCTCACCCAGCCCTTCGGATTCGGCCTGTGCGCGGACCCGCATCGAACCCGGCACCACCAGCATCCGCACCCCGTCGGCAACCTTGCGGCCGCGCAACACGTCTGCGACTACGCGCAGGTCCTCGATCCGGCCGTTCGTGCAGGAGCCGACGAAGACGGCGTCGACTGCGATGTCCCGCATCGCCGTTCCCGGAGACAAGTCCATGTAGGTCAACGCCTTCTCGGCTGCCTGGCGATCGCCCTCGTCGAAGATCATCTCGGGGTCGGGCACCGCGCCGGCGAGTGGCACACCTTGGCCGGGGTTGGTGCCCCAGGTGACGAACGGGCTCAGCGTCGAGGCGTCGAGGTAGACCTCGGTGTCGAATTCGGCGCCCTCATCGGTGCGCAACCGCCGCCACGCGTCCACCGCGGCATCCCACTCGGAACCCTTGGGGGCGTGCGGACGACCGCGCAGGAACTCGAACGTCGTCTCGTCCGGGGCGATCATTCCGGCCCGGGCGCCGGCCTCGATGCTCATGTTGCAGATCGTCATCCGCCCTTCCATCGACAGCGATTCGATGGCGCTGCCGCGATATTCGATGACGTACCCCTGGCCACCGCCGGTGCCGATCTTCGCGATCACCGCAAGGATCACGTCCTTGGCACTGACGCCGGCGGGCAGCACGCCGTCGACGTTCACGGCCATGGTCTTGAAGGGCCGCAGCGGCAATGTCTGTGTCGCGAGCACGTGCTCGACCTCCGACGTACCGATGCCCATCGCCAGTGCACCGAAGGCGCCGTGCGTAGAGGTGTGAGAATCACCACACACCACGGTCGTTCCCGGCTGGGTCAGTCCCAGCTGCGGACCGATGATGTGCACGATGCCCTGCTCGACGTCACCCATCGGGTGCAGCCGGATGCCGAATTCCTCGCAGTTGCGGCGCAACGTCTCGACCTGAGTACGCGACACCGGATCCGCGATCGGCTTGTCGATGTCGATCGTCGGCACGTTGTGGTCCTCGGTGGCGATGGTGAGATCCGGCCGACGCACGCCGCGCCCCGCGAGCCGGAGACCGTCGAACGCCTGCGGACTGGTGACCTCGTGGACCAAGTGCAAATCGATGTAGATCAGGTCCGGTTCGCGAGCGGCGCCCTCGCCGGGGCCGGTGACCACCACGTGGTCGGCCCACACTTTCTCTGCCATCGTGCGTGGCTTTTCAGTCATGACGTCATCAATCCTTCGGGAGCGATCCGCAGGTGCCGGGCTGGCAATCTCACTATGCGGGAAGTTAGTATCCCTCTGTGAGACAGGATAGCGGTATCGGCGTGCTCGACAAAGCGGTGGGCGTGCTGCACTCGGTGGCCGAGTCACCCTGCGGGCTGGCCGAACTGTGCGAGCGCACGGGCCTGCCACGCGCGACCGCGCATCGACTGGCTTCCGGACTGGAAACGCACCGGCTGCTGGACCGCGACGCCGAAGGCCGGTGGCGGCTCGGCCCCGGACTGACCGAATTGGCCGGGCACGTGAACGACCCGCTGCTCGCCGCGGGGGCGGTGGTGCTGCCCCGGTTGCGCGAAATCACTGGGGAGAGCGTCCAGCTCTACCGTCGTGAGGGCACCTCTCGGGTGTGCGTGGCGGCGCTCGAACCGCCGGCCGGCCTTCGCGACACGGTGCCGGTGGGCACCCGCCTACCGATGACCGCGGGCTCGGGCGCCAAGGTGCTTCTGGCATATAGCGACCCCGCCACTCAGCAGGCGGTACTGCCCGGCGCCAAGTTCACCGACCGCACTCTGGCCGAGGTGCGCAAGCGGGGCTGGGCGCAGAGCGCAGCCGAACGCGAACCCGGTGTGGCGAGTATTTCGGCGCCGGTTCGAGACGGCCGAGGAACCGTGGTTGCGGCGGTTTCGGTGTCGGGACCCATCGACCGCATGGGTCGGCGACCCGGCGCGCGCTGGGCGGCCGATCTGCTCGCGGCGGCCGAGGCGCTGACGCGCCGGTTGTGACGCGGGCGCAGCAGCCCGGGCGATTCGGCTGCGGCGCAGGGGAATTCGCGAGGCCGCCCGAACCGCGGGCACTGGCACGGTAATTCGCGGGTTGCATCAAATGACTTCCCGAGTGACGTTGCAATGGTTACGGTCGGATGGTGGAGATCAGATCGGCCGAGGCACTCGCCCGGTTGTTCGATGAGTTCGACTGGTTTCACTGCGGCCAATGCGTGAGTCTGTCTCCCCTCCCGAATGCCGCGCTGACGCCCGCGCGCGTCGAGATGGTCTTGCGCGATTTCGGGACGGGCGGTCTGGACGCGGGAGATCTGCGCACCTACCGAACGTTGAGCCTGACGGCCACCGACGTCCGCGAATGGTCGGCGCTCGGCGAGACCGTCGCGCATTCCCCCGACCACGCGATGGACGGTGCAGAGCCGGTCGCGGCAGCCTCGGGGTTCGGCTTCGACTTCGACGTCCCCACTCCCGTGCGCGTGGTTGCCCGCGCCTTCGAAGCCACGCGCCTCCCCGACGTCACCGAGCGCGTGAAGCCATGGACCAGTGACCGTGACATGGCCATCACCGCACCGGGCGCCCGCCTGCCGTCCCCCGCCGACTGGGTCCTGGGGCTCGCGAAGGAGGCAATCGAGGTGGCGTGGCGAATCTATGGTGGTCCCGCGGTGCCCGTCGAGCGAGTGCCCCGCGACTACACCGGCTGGTTTCTGGAGCGGCCGTCTCGCCTCGGCGATCACGACGGCGGCGTCTTCTTCAGCCATGTCGGCGACGATCGGCGGGTAGTGGCGCTGCACCTCGAGAACCAGCAAGTGGACCCTGGGCTCTGGCGCGCGTTGTGCGGATGCGTAGCTCGCATGTTTCCCGCCGGAGAGTTCAGATCGGGGAACTGTCGATTCACGGCAGATCAGTGGTCTGCCCACTTGAAAGCCGAACCAACTATCGGCGCGAGAATCCGCGGAAGGGAAGTCTGGTAGCCCCGATGGGATTCGAACCCACGCTACCGCCGTGAGAGGGCGGCGTCCTAGGCCGCTAGACGACGGGGCCAGACTTTCCGTGTGGCACGCATTGGCGTACCGGGTTGACAGCATAGCCCACCGCCGTGGGCCGACTACAAATCCGCAGCGCTACCCCACCGGCGTGCGCAGCGCCTCGAAGAGACTTCCCACGCTTTCGTCGGCGTGACCGTCGGCGACCCTGCGGTCCAGCAGCGCCCGCAGCGGCAGCAGGGGCTTCGCCGACACGCCACGGACCAGGCTGGTGTTGACCAGCTTCTGCACGGCCCACCGGTTCAACCCGACCGGCGACGTCCCATCGAGATACTGACCCGCCTCGATCTCCCCGCCGAGCTCCGCCATCAGCCCGGACATCGTGGCGAGCCATTGGCCGACCATCGGCTGGAATTGCGACGGCGACGTCCCGACGGTGTCCAGCAGCGCGGCCGCATGCAGGTAACCCAGCAGCGCGGAGTCACCTTCATGGCTCGATCACCTCGTACAGGCTGGTCCACGTGTCGGCGCCATGCCCCGCTGCGATCGCGCGGTCGTAGAGCGACTTGACCGCCTGCGGCAGAGCCAGATCCAACTTGGCTTCCGTACTAGCACCGACGATGTGGTCCGCGGTGGCGCCCATCATGACGATGTTGGCGCCCTCGCCCGGATGTTCGTGGGTGGCGATGTTCTTCGCGGCGTCCGGCAGGTAGTACGAGAGGTTGTCGAAGGTCTCGGTGGCATGCCGCAGGAAGGTTTCGGGCGCGACTCCCGCCGAGCCCACCAGTGCGGTCGCATGCATGTACGCCGACAACGACGTCAGGAAGATCGTCAACTGCGCCTGATAGAACAGTTGCGCCAACGCCGGGTCCTCGCCGACGTATTCCACCCGACCGATCACCGAAAGCAACGATTCATGCTGCCGTACAACGGGTTCCGGACCGCTGTAGAAGGTGTAGGCGGCGTCGGTCGCAATGAGCTCCTCGGGCACCATCACTCCCCCGACGATGAGTGTCGCCCCCCGCGTCGACGCCCACTCTGCGGCCCGCCGCGTGGTCGCCGGCGTGTCCGAGCTGAGGTTGATGATCGTCTTACCGCCCACGTCCTGGCCGTCGAGCAGATCGAACATCACCTGGTAGTCGGTCAGGCTCAGGAACACCACGTCGCTGGCGGCCAGCGCGTCGGCGACCGTGGGCGCGACCGTCGCATCCAGCCCTTCGGCCTTCGACGGCGTCCGGTTCCACACCGTCACCTCGTGACCGGCCTTCGCGAATGCGCGGACCATCGCCTGGCCCATCGGACCCAAACCAATGAGCGTAATCACTTGCTCTCCTTGAGTAGTTCGATGACACCGGCCAGGTCTTCCTGGCCGTGTCCTGCTTCGACACGACGCGCCATCAGTGGCCCCAACGGCGCGATGAGTTCTGGACTGATGCCCTGATCGCGGGCGGTCTCGAGCAGATTGACGAAGGCGGCCGACTGCATCCCGATGGTGGAGACCACGCCGATCGTGTAGTCCCGCTGGTCGATCTGCTGAGCCGCACCGTCGACAAAGCCGAGCATGGACTCGATGTAGCGCCGCAGCAGCGGCGCGAACGTCGTGGCCGGGATGCCCGCGGATTCGACCAGTGCAAGCGCGTGCATGCTGCCGATGAACATCCCGTACATCCCACTGAGCAGCGCGATGTCCTGCAGTGCCGCCAAACCGGCATCGTCACCGACGTAGCGGCTTTCGCCGAACACGTCGAGGACGGCGCGGTTGGTGTCGAACGCGCTGCGCGACCCGCTGTAGAAGATGAACGCGTCCGGACCACCGATCATCGGCGGCACGGCCATGATGCCGCCGTCGAGATAGTCGGCGTCGTAACGGCCGGCGAGTTCACGGGCATGCGCCGGGGTGCCGTTGGTGAGGTTCACCAGGACGCGGCCTGCCAGTGCGTCCTTGACGGGGTCGAGAACGTCGGTGACCGACGCGACGTCCAAGAGGCAGACGATGACGAGGCGACTGGCCTCGATCGCCTGTGAAACACCGGCCGCCGCGACGGCCCCGCGCGCGACGAGGGGTTGTGTCCGTTCCGGCGTGCGGTTCCACACCGTCGTCGGGTAACCCGCGTCGAGCACCGCCCCGGCGAGCGCCGACCCCATCGCCCCGAGACCGATCACCGTGACCGAGGGCTTGCTGAAATCCGTCATGCCGCCACTGTGCAACTGGCCGCGCACGGTTCACGCACGGCCGGCGCACGACGCTGTCACCGTGCCCCGATACCGTCGACACGTGCGCTTCGGGGTGCTGGGTCCACTTGCGGTGTGGACCGACGATGGCCGAGACGTCCGCGTGCCCGAGGCCAAGGTGCGACTGCTGCTTGCCGACCTGCTGGTGCAGCAGGGTCGCCCGGTGTCGGTGGACCGCTTGATCGACGATCTGTGGGGCGATCGCCCGCCGCGAGACCCGCGCAACACCTTGCAGACCAAGGTGTCGCAACTTCGCAGGGCGCTGGAGCGGGCCGAGCCGGGAAGTGGCGCTTTGGTGGCGCACGAGGGCGACGGCTATGTCATGCGGGTCGATCTCGACGTCATGCGGTTCTCGGAACTGGCGGGCCGGGCGCGCGACACCACGGACGCACGCACTCGAGCAGGCCTGCTCGAGGAGGCCCTCGCGTTGTGGCGTGGCCCGGTGCTCGGCGACCTCGCAGACGAACCGTTCGCCGCACCGTTCGTCGCGCGCCTGGACGACGACCGGCTGACCGCGCAAGAGGATTGGGCGGCCGCGCGGCTCGAACTCGGCGATCACCAGGCCGTCGCCGGCGAACTCGGCGAGCGTGTTGCGGCGAACCCCATGCGCGAGCGGCTACGCGCACTCCACATGCGGGCGCTGTACCGCGCCGGCAGGCAGAGCGAGGCCCTGGAGAGCTATCGGCAGCTGCGAAGGCTGTTGGCGGACGACCTCGGCCTGACGCCGGGACCCGACATCGTCGCCCTGCATCAGGCGATCCTGGAACAGGATCCGGCGCTCGCGCTACCGCCGCCGTCGACGACCAACCTGCCGAAACCCTTGACCGAACTGATCGGCCGCGATGATGCGGTGCAGTCCGTAGTCTCGCTGTTGACCGACACGCGCCTCGTCACGTTGACCGGTCCCGGCGGGGTGGGCAAGACCAGGCTCGCGCTGCAGACCGCGCAACGTCTTCCGAATGCGTGGCTGGTGGAGCTCAGCGGGCTCGACCGGCACGGCTACCCCTCAGCCTGCGCTCCGGACGAGCTCGTCGTCGACGTCGTCGCAGGCACGCTCGGCATCCGTGACGAACGAGGTTGCGACGCCCGAAGATTGGCCGAGTACCTGCGGGGCAAGGGCATCGCGCTCGTTTTGGACAACTGCGAAGGGGTGATCGAACCCGTCGCGGCGTTGACCACGACGCTGCTGGAAGCGGTGCCCGATCTTCGAATCCTCGCCACCAGCCAGCTGCCGCTCGGTGTGGCAGGCGAATTGGTCTGGAATGTACCGCCGTTGACCGTTCCCGGGCCGGGATCGGTTGCGGTAGAAGATGTTCGGGCGTTCGGTTCGGTTCAGCTGTTCGTGGCCCGCGCGGCCGCGTCGGTTGCCGGCTTTTCGCTCGACGCGGACAACGCCGCCGCGGTGGCCGCGATCTGCCGGCGCCTGGACGGGGTGCCCCTGGCGCTCGAGCTTGCGGCCACCAGGATCCGCGCGCTGGGGCCGCACGAACTGCTCGACCGTCTCGATGATCGCTTCCGGCTGCTGGCCAACGGAAGTCGCGGTGGACCGCAGCGGCATCGAACGCTGCGCGCCTTGCTGGATTGGAGCTGGCAACTGCTGGCCGGACCCGCGCAAGGCGTCCTGCGGCGCATGGCGGTATTCGCCGAAGGCTGTGACCTTGCGGCGGTCGAGGCGTTGTGCGGCGGCGACGGGGTGGCCGAGGGCGACGTCGTGAACCTGCTGACCGATCTCGTCGACCGTTCGTTGGTGGTCAGTGCGACCGGTCCGCGTTACCGCTTGCTGGAGACGGTGCTGGCGTATGGGTTGGACCGACTGCGAGATGCGAACGAGCTGCCCGCCATGCGGCGCCGACACGCCGGCTACTACGTGCGCCTTGCCGAGCGGGCGGCCTCGGGTCT
This sequence comes from Mycobacterium sp. URHB0044, assembly GCF_000620625.1. Taxonomy (GTDB): domain Bacteria; phylum Actinomycetota; class Actinomycetes; order Mycobacteriales; family Mycobacteriaceae; genus Mycobacterium. The sequence goes on from NZ_JIAW01000008.1 coordinate 202,511, forward strand.
GCGGACCCGAGAGCAGTGCGCCTGGTTGGAACGAATCAGCATGGAGACACCGAACCTGCGCCGCGCCATGGAGACCGCCGTCGACGCCGACGATGCCGACTTGGCGCTGCGACTCGTCAACGCCATGGCGTGGTATTGGTTCCTGCGCGGCCGCATCGGTGAGGCTCGCCGGTCGATTGGGCAGGCCTTGGCGCTGTCGGGTGGCACGGAACAGCGGCGGTACGTCGCCAGGTGCTGGGAGACGGGCCTGGCCATCGCCGCCGGTGAAGCAGTGGACGACGAGGCGTTCGACGTGGCCACGCAGATCACCGAACCGGCCGACCGGGCCACGGTGTACTGGTTCCTCGGCTACGTCACTACGTCGGTCGGCGTACCGAGGGCGCGCGACCTCACCGCGCAGGCGCTGCACGAGTTCGAGGAATTGGGCGACCGCTGGGGCGTCGGGGTCGCGCTGATCGACCGCGCCAGCCACCATCTCTCCGCCGCCGACTTCGTGGCCGCCGAGGCCGACGCCGCGCGCGGTACCGCACTGCTCGACGAGGTGGGCGAGCGTTGGGGGCAGCTGCAGGCGAGCTACATCACCGGCAGCCTCGCCGAGGTCGCCGGCGACTACGACCGCGCGGAACGGATGCATCGCAACGGCCTCACCATGGCCGAGGAACTCGGGCTCGCGCCGGAGATGTCCTTTCAACTGTCGTGGCTGGGCCGGATTGCGATGCTGCGCGGTGAACACGAGCGGGCGTGGGACCTGCACGAGAAGGCCAGGCAGCTGGGCGCGGAACAAGGATTCAAGCCGGCGGAGATGTACGCCGAGACCGGCCTCGGCCTCGGCGCCCGTCGGTCTGGGCAGTTCGACGTCGCGGAGAAGCATCTGCGCGCCGTGCTGGACTGGCATCGGGCGCAGCGGTTCCAGGCAGGCACCGCGCTGGCGCTCGCCGAATTGGGGTTCACCGCCGAACAACGCGGCGACGCCGAGGCGGCGCTGCGGCTGCAGCTCGAGGGCTACGAGCTGGCGGCCGACAGCGGTGACCCACGCGCCGTCGCGCTCGCGCTGGAGGGGCTCGCCGGTGCCCATGCCCTCGCCGGACGATACGACCGTGCGGCGCGCCTGCTCGGCGCAGCGGCCCGGCTTCGGGACTCAGTGGGTCGCCCGCTGCCAACGGGTCAGCGCGGCGACGTCGATCGCATCTCAGGGACCCTCAGTGCGGCGATGGGTGAGGCGAATTTCACTGCGGAGTTGCGCCGAGGCGCCGACACGGCGCTCGATGCTCTGATCCGGTGAAACAGCGCCGTCGCGCTGCCGCTGATGGCTGGGGTACCAGGACTCGAACCTAGAATGGCGGTACCAGAAACCGCTGTGTTGCCAATTACACCATACCCCACTGGGTGCCTATAACCGCAGGTCATAGGCGTTGTCCAGAGCAAGCGTGCGATGGAATCCACCACCGCCTGCCGTTCACGGACCGACGAGCAGACTATCAAAGATTTCGGAGCGGTTTTTCACGCCTCCACCGCAGCGGCGGCGGCGTGATCCCGTCCGGCGCGCAGCCGGGCCATGCTGCGGTCACGGCCGAGCAGCTCCAGCGACTCGAACAGCGGCGGACTGATCGAGGAGCCGGTGGCGGCCACCCGGATCGGTCCGAACGCCTTGCGTGGCTTCAGCTCGAGGCTCTCCAGGAGCGCGGTCTTCAGCGCTGCCTCGATCTCGGCGGTGGACCACTCCCCGACCCCGTCGAGTGCCGCCAGCGCCGCGTCGAGCACCGGAACGGCCTCGGCGCGCAGCTCCTTGCCCGCCGACTTCTCGTCGAGCACGAACGCGTCGTCGTCAAGGAACTTCAACAGATCCCACGCGTCGCCGAGCACCACGATGCGGGTCTGCACGAGTTTGGCGGCCTCGGCGAACTGGGCGTCGTCGAGCCCGGTGTCGTGGCCGTGCTCGCCGAGGTACGCCCGCAGCCGTGCGGTGAAGTCCCCTTCGTCGAGCATCCGGATGTGCTCGGCGTTGATCGCGTCGGCCTTCTTCTGATCGAAGCGAGCCGGGTTGGAGTTGACGTCCTTGACGTCGAACGCAGCCACCATCTCCGCGAGGCTGAACACGTCGTGGTCGTCGGCGATCCCCCAGCCCAGCAGGGCCAGATAGTTCAGCAGACCCTCGGGAATGAAGCCGCGGTCGCGGTGCAGGAACAGGTTCGATTGCGGGTCGCGCTTCGACAACTTCTTGTTGCCCTCGCCGAGAACGCTTGGCAGATGGGCGAACTGAGGCACGAACTCCGCTACGCCGATGCGGATCAGCGCCTGGTACAACGCGATCTGTCTCGGCGTCGAGGGCAGGATGTCCTCGCCGCGCAGGACGTGGGTGATCCTCATCATCGCGTCGTCGACGGGGTTGACCAAGGTGTACAACGGATCTCCGCTGCCGCGCGTGATCGCGAAATCGGGCACCGTGCCCGCGGCGAACGTCGTCGGGCCGCGCACCAGGTCGTGCCACGTCAGATCTTCGTCGGGCATTCGGAGCCGAAGCACGGGCTTGCGCCCCTCCGCGGCGAACTGCGCGCGCTGGGCGTCGGTCAGAGTGCGGTCGTGGTTGTCGTACCCGAGCTTGGGATTTCGGCCTGCCGCGAGGTGGCGCGCCTCGACCTCTTCGGCCGTCGAGTAGGCCTCGTAGACCTCGCCGGCGGCGAGCAGTCGCGCCACCACGTCGCGGTAGATCTCACTGCGCTCGGATTGCCGGTAGGGCGCGTACGGGCCGCCGATCTCGGGGCCCTCGTCCCAGTCCATGCCCAGCCAGCGCAGCGCGTCCAGCAGGGCGGCATAGCTTTCCGCGCTGTCGCGGGCGGCGTCGGTGTCCTCGATCCGGAACACGAAGGTGCCGCCCGTGTGGCGGGCGTACGCCCAGTTGAACAGCGCCGTGCGCACCAGCCCGACATGCGGCGTGCCGGTGGGCGAGGGACAGAACCGTACCCGGACTTCTTCTGTTGCGGTCATGACTTCTTCTTGCGCACAACGGGATTCGACAATGTGCCGATTCCATCGATGGTGATGCTCACGACGTCGCCGTCCTCGATCGGCCCCACACCCTCCGGCGTACCGGTCAGGATCAGGTCGCCGGGCAGCAGCGTCATCACCGCCGACACCCATTCGATGATCGCGCCGACGTCGTGCAGCAGCAGTGCGGTGTTGCTGTGCTGACGGATCTCACCGTTGACCTCGGTGCGCAGATCCAGTTCCGAGGGGTCTAGCTGAGTTTCGATCCACGGGCCGAGCGGGCAGAACGTGTCGTGGCCCTTCGCGCGGGTCCACTGACCGTCGTGCTTCTGCTGGTCGCGCGCCGAGACGTCGTTGGCGATGGTGTAGCCGAGGATGAACTCGGCCGCCCTGGCCGCGGGAACGTCCTTGCAGGGCCGTTCGATCACCGCGGCCAGCTCGCCCTCGTGATGTACGGGGTGCGCATCGGCGGGCAACTGGATGGCGACGTTCGGGCCGATGATCGCCGTGTTCGGTTTGAGGAAGATCACCGGATCCTCGGGCGCCTCGCCCCCCATCTCCAGTGCATGGGCCGCGTAGTTCTTGCCCATGCAGATCACCTTGGGCGCCAGGATCGGGGCCAACAGCCGCACGTCGGCCAGCGGCCACGTCCGACCGGTGAAGGTCGGATTGCGCGACAGGTACTGCTCGGCGATCTCCTTGCACACTTCGTTGGCCGGGTCGCCGTCGATGGTGACGAAGGCGACGCCGTCGGGACTGGCGATTCGACCGAGACGCATTCGTCAGAGCCTAATGAGGGGCCGTTACCCCGGGTTCGGACGGGGTCACATGCCCTGCAGCCACGGGAACTCGACCTGCGAGGGTTGTTCGACCGGGTGCGAGAAGTCGCCTTGGTAGTTGCCCGGTGACTGGCACACGTTCTGCGCCTCGCTGACGTGACAGGGCGGGGCGGCCGGTTCCGCAGAAGCGTTGGGGGCCAACGCGATCGCAGCTGCGACGGCTCCGGCGGCCATTCCCGACAGGATCAAAGTGGGGTGCATTGTCATGATGTTCGATCTCCCAGGTCGTGACGTCCGGCCCCGTTTTCGGGGGTGATCAAAGAATCGCCGCTCGGAGGGTTTGCCACATCGAGGCAGGCAGCCATCGGGACGTCCGGCATTCCGCACCGCCGACTAGCAGCTAGCCGGAAGACCAACTCGATTCGGGCCAGCCGCCAGGCTGCTGCTCATCTCATATTCTGGAATTTCTATTTAGCATGTTGAGATCGCCGTGCCACGATGGTTGTGTGACCACATGGACGATCGGGACCGCGCGCAGGTGGTCGATGTTGGTGATCGCACTCACCACGACGCTGTGCACGAACGTCTTCATCAACGGTGTTGCCTTCCTGATTCCGACGCTGCACGTCGAACGCGGCCTCGACCTGGCCGAGGCCGGCCTGATGTCGTCGCTGCCGAGCTTCGGCATGGTGGTCACCCTCATCGCCTGGGGTTATCTCGTCGACCGCGTCGGCGAACGCACGGTGCTCGCGCTCGGCGCCGCCCTCACCGCCGCGGCGGCGTTCGCGGCTGCCTCGGTGCACTCCCTGCTCGCCGTCGGAGCCTTCCTGTTCCTCGGCGGCATGGCGGCCGCCAGCAGTAACTCCGCGAGCGGCCGGCTGGTGGTCGGATGGTTCCCGCCGCACCAGCGCGGACTGGTCATGGGCATCCGGCAGACCGCCCAGCCGCTGGGCGTGGGTCTGGGCGCGTTGGTGATTCCACAGCTGGCCGAGGCGCACGGTGTGGCGGTGGCCCTGCTGTTCCCCGCCATCGTGTGCGCGGTGGCAGCGTTGATCAGCGTGGTGGGCGTGATCGACCCGCCGCGTCCGCCGCGCGCCGAGGCTCGTGCCGACGAGCTGGCGAATCCGTACCGCGGCTCGTCGACATTGTGGCGCATTCACGCCGTGTCGGTGCTGCTGGTGACGCCACAGTGCCTGGTCTGGACGTTCACGCTGGTGTGGTTGATGACCGATCGCGGGTGGTCGGCGGCGTCGGCCGGCGCGATGGTGACCTTCGCCCAGCTGCTGGGTGCGGTCGGCCGGATCGCCGCGGGACGGTGGTCGGACAAGGTCGGATCGCGACTGCATCCGATCCGCACCATCGCGATCGGCGCCGCGATCGCCATGGGCCTGCTCGCGCTGACCGATCTCCTGCACTCGCCGCTGGCCGTCGGGGTGATGGTGGTGGCGTCGGTGATCACGGTGTCCGACAACGGTCTTGCGTTCACCGCGATCGCAGAGATCGCGGGTCCGTTCTGGAGTGGCCGGGCGCTGGGCACGCAGAACACCAGTCAGCTGCTCACGTCCGGCATCGTGCCGCCGGTCTTCGGTGCCTTGATCGCCGTGGCCGGTTTCCCGGCGGCGTTCGCGGTGTGCGCGGTGTTCCCGTTGATCGCGCTGCCGCTGGTGCCCGTCGACTCCGACCCGTTGCGCTCGCGACCGGCCTCAGCCGACTAGGGCGACCGCGACCCACGGTCCCCGCGCGCCTGGAACCTCGGCAGTATCAGCAATGCTGCGACGAGGAAGCAGATGGCGCCGATGAAGGTGCAGAGACTGGCGAGCGCCTCGTTGGACGTGATGCCCGACACTCTGACGAACGCCCCGACTGCGCTGACGCCGAATGCCGCACAGCCGATCATGTTGACCCATTCCGCCTGCCAGTCGAGGGATTTCGGCATCCAAGGCCCGACTTGCGTGCTGACCGCAACGAGACCAACCACGCCACTAAACAGGAACGCGAACGAACCGATGGCGTCGGGAGCCCACACCAGTCGGCGCTCCGCCAGCACTGCGTGCGCCCACACAGCCGCTCCAGTGCTGACATTGAAGAGCACTGTGCCCGCGAACTGTGTGGCAGCAGAGAGCCATTCAGCGCTCCCCTCGGGTCCCGAACGCACCAGTTGAATCCACGCCGCAGTCGTGAAGAACCAGGAGCCGACGAAGCACAGGGCGTTGGCCGCCAGAACGCCGGCGAGTTCGGAGAAGCGCGGGGCGGTCGCCGTCGCGAACAGTGAGGAGCCTATGGCGAACAGCCAGCACTGGTGCGTGAGCGTGACCGCTTCCCGCAGGCGCGCGCTCACGCGGATGGACCTACAGCAGGCCCGCGATGCGGTCGCCGACCTGTGTCGTCGACAGTTTTTCGTCACCCCGCGTGGCCAGATGCTGCTCGACGGCCTTGTCGACCCGGGCGGACGCGGCGTCCTCCCCGACGTGCGCGAGCAGCATTGCGACGGACATGATCGCCGCGGTCGGGTCAGCGATCCCCTGCCCCGCGATGTCGGGTGCGCTGCCGTGCACCGGTTCGAACATCGAGGGGTTGGTGCCCGTGGCGTCGATGTTGCCGCTGGCGGCCAGGCCGATGCCCCCGCATACCGCGGCCGCCAGGTCGGTGACGATGTCGCCGAACAGATTGTCGGTCACGATGACGTCGAACCGGCCAGGATCGGTGACCAGGTGGATCGTGGCCGCGTCGACGTGCTGGTAGGCCACCTCGACGTCGGGGAAGTCGGCGCCCACCTCGGCGACGGTGCGCGACCACAGCTTGCCCGCGAACGTCAGCACGTTGGTCTTGTGCACCAGCGTCAGGTGGTTGCGCCGCTTGGCCGCCCGGCCGAAGGCGTCCCGCACCACGCGCTGCACCCCGAACGCGGTGTTGAGGCTGACTTCGGTGGCCACCTCATTGGGGGTGCCGACACGGATCGCGCCACCGGTGCCGGTGTAGGGACCCTCGGTGCCTTCGCGCACGACGACGAAGTCGATCTTCGGATCACCAGCCAGCGGGCTGCTCACGCCGGGATAGAGCCGACCCGGTCGCAGGTTGACGTGATGGTCGAGCTCGAAGCGCAGGCGCAGCAACAGGCCGCGTTCCAGCACGCCGCTGGGCACCGACGGATCACCGATGGCGCCCAACAGGATCGCGTCGTGTCGGCGCAACTCGTCGACCACACCGTCGGGCAGTGTTTCACCCGTCGCGTGGTAGCGCCGCGCACCCAGGTCGTAACTCGTCTTCTCCACGCCGGGGAGCACGAGATCGAGAACCTTGACGGCTTCGGCGATCACCTCGGGACCGATGCCATCACCGGCTATAACTGCGAGTTTCACGACAGATCAACCACTTCCATCGTCACGGCGCCGACATCGCTGCCGATCGCCGCCAACACGTCGGAGGGCACCTCGCGATCGAGGCGCAGCATGATCGTCGCCCCTTCGCCGTCGGCGTCCTGACTGAGCTGGGCGGCAAGGATGTTCACGCCGGCCGCGCCCAGCAGCGTGCCGATCTTGCCAAGCGCACCCGGTTGGTCCTGATAGTTGATGATCAGGTTGACGCCCTCGGCACGCAGGTCCAGGTTGCGGCCGTTGATCTGGACGATCTTCTCGACCAGCTGCGGACCGGACAGCGTGCCTGCGACGTTGGTCACCGAGCCGTCGTTGTTCACCGCGCGGACGTCGACGACGCTGCGGTGATTGGGGCTCTCGGGGGCGGTGCTGATCCCGGCCTCGACGCCGCGTTCGGCAGCCAGCGCGGGCGCGTTGACGAACGTCACTTGGTCTTCGATGACCGCCGAGAACAAGCCGCGCAACGCCGAGAGTCTCAGCACCTCAACGTCTTCGGACGCCAGTTCACCGCGGACCTCCACCGACAGCGAAGTCGGCAGCTCGGCCGACAGCGCCCCCACCAGGAGACCCAGCTTGCGAACCAGGTCGAGCCACGGCGCCACCTCCTCGCCGACCACTCCGCCGCCGACGTTCACGGCGTCGGGCACGAACTCGCCGGCCAGCGCCAGCTTCACGCTGGCCGCGACGTCGGTGCCTGCGCGGTCCTGCGCCTCCTCCGTCGAGGCGCCGAGGTGCGGAGTGACGACGACCTGCGGCAGCTCGAACAGCGGGCTGTCGGTGCACGGCTCGGTGGCGAACACGTCGATGCCCGCGCCACGTACGTGGCCGCTGGTGACCGCCTCGGCGAGGGCTTCCTCGTCGATCAGCCCGCCGCGGGCGGCGTTGACGATGATGACGCCGGGCTTGGTCTTGGCCAGCGCCTCCTTGTTGATCAGCCCGGCGGTCTCCTTCGTCTTGGGCAGGTGCACGGAGATGAAGTCGGCGCGGCCCAGCAGTTCGTCGAGCGACAGAAGTTCGATGCCCAGCTGCGCGGCGCGGGCCTGGGAGACGTAGGGGTCGTAGGCGGTGACGTGGGCGCCGAAGGCGGCGAGGCGCTGAGCCACCAGCTGCCCGATCCGACCCAACCCGACCACGCCCACCGTCTTGCCGAAGATCTCGGTGCCGGAGAACGACGAGCGCTTCCAGGTGTGGTCGCGCAGCGTCGCGTCGGCCGCCGGGATCTGGCGGGCAGCGGCCAGTAGCAGCGCCAACGCGTGCTCGGCGGCGCTGTGAATGTTCGAGGTCGGCGCGTTGACCACGAGGACGCCGCGGGCAGTTGCCGCGTCGACGTCGACGTTGTCGAGCCCCACGCCTGCGCGGGCGACGATCTTCAGCTTGGGCGCGGCGGCCAGGACCTCGGCGTCCACGGTGGTTGCCGAGCGCACCAGCAGCGCGTCGGCCTCGGGGACCGCGGCCAGCAACTTGGGCCGGTCGGGGCCGTCCACCCAGCGGACTTCTACCTGGTCGCCGAGGGCGGCGACGGTCGACGGGGCCAGTTTGTCGGCGATCAGCACAACGGGAAGACTCACGTCCACACAGCGTAGTGGGCTCTAATATTCGCACGGCGGGCAGGAGCGAACCCGGGAAGGGGACTTGTGGACGTCACCGTCGTCGGTAGTGGACCCAATGGCCTGAGCGCCGCCGTGATCTGCGCGCGTGCGGGGCTGTCGGTGCGGGTGATCGAGGCGCAGCCGACCGCGGGTGGTGGAGCGCGGACCATGGCCGACCCGGAGTACCCGGGCATCGCCCATGACATCTGCTCGGCGGTGCATCCGCTGGCGCTGGCCTCGCCGTTCTTCGCGGAGTTCGATCTGCGGGCGCGCGGCGTGAGCCTGGCGGTTCCCGAGATCGCCTACGGCAATCCCCTGCCGGGCCGGGCGGCTGCCATCGGCTACCACGACATCGAGCGCACCTGTGCCGAGCTGGACGACGGAAAGTCGTGGCGACGGCTGCTTGGCCCGCTCGCCGCCGACTGCGACGGCGTCGTCGGCCTGCTACTCGGCGACAAGCGGTCGCTGCCGCCGTCCATCCCCGCGGCGTTGCGCGTCGGCCCCCGGCTGCTGGCGCAGGGCACGCCGTTGTGGCGAACGCTGGCCGGCGAGGACGCCCGCGCGTTGTTCACCGGCGTTGCCGCGCACACGATCTCGCAGATGCCGTCGCTGGTGTCCTCGGGCGCCGGGTTGATGCTGGCGGTGCTCGGCCACGCGGTGGGATGGCCGATACCGGTCGGCGGATCGCAGGCCATCCCCAACGCCCTGATCGCCGATCTGCTGGCCCACGGCGGCCAGCTGGTCCTTGGCGAGGAGGTCACCAGCCCACCCGAGGGCGTCGTGCTGTACGACACCGCGCCGACCGCGCTCCTTGGGATCTACGGCGACGCACTGCCGTCGCGTTACGCGAAGGCGTTGCGGCGCTATCGATTCGGGCCTGGCGTGGCGAAGGTGGACTACGTGCTGTCCGGCGACATTCCGTGGCGCGACCCGCGGCTGGCGCATGCGCCCACACTGCATCTGGGCGGTACCCGAGCGCAGATGGCGTTGGCCGAGGCGACGATCGCCAAGGGCAGGCACGCCGAATGGCCGATGGTGCTCGCCGCCTCCCCGCACGTCGCCGACCCTGGCCGCATCGACGCCGACGGCCGTCGTCCGCTGTGGGCGTACGCGCACGTGCCCGCGGGGTCGACGGTCGACATGACCGAGTCGGTGACCGACGTGTTCGAGCGTTTCGCACCGGGATTCCGCGACGTGGTGGTCGCCGTGCGCAGTGTTCCCGCGGCGCGTCTGGCCGACCACAACGCCAACCTGGTTGGCGGCGACATCGGCGTCGGCGGCAACAACATGTTCAGTGCCCTCACGGGGCCGACGCTGCGACTCAACCCGTGGTCCACGCCGATCCCGAAGGCCTACCTGTGCTCGTCGGCGGCCCCGCCCGGCGGCGGCGTGCACGGCATGGCCGGCTACTACGCCGCGCGCACGGTGCTGCGCCGCGAATTCGGCATCCGGGAACTACCACGCCTCTCCCCCTAATAGCGATTTGTGGAGCCTGAGCGGCGGTGACCGCCGGCCAGACTCCACAAATCGCTGGGAATTAAGCCGTTTCGGTGATGGGCCGGTCGACCCAGCTCATCAGGTCGCGCAGCTTCTTGCCGGTCACCTCGATGGGGTGCTCGGCGTTCTCCTTGCGCAGCTTCTCAAGCCGCTTGTTACCGCCCTCGACGTTGGCGACGAGCTCCTTGACGAAGCTGCCGTCCTGAATGTCCTTGAGGATGGCGCGCATCCGCTCCTTGGTGTCGGCGTCGATGACGCGCGGACCCGACAGGTAGCCGCCGAACTCCGCCGTGTCGGACACCGAGTAGTTCATCCGCGCGATGCCACCCTCGTACATCAGGTCGACGATGAGCTTCAGCTCGTGCAGCACCTCAAAGTAGGCCATCTCGGGCGCGTAACCCGCCTCGACCATGACCTCGAAGCCAACCTTGACCAATTCCTCGGTGCCGCCGCACAACACGGCCTGCTCACCGAAGAGGTCGGTCTCGGTCTCCTCCTTGAAGGTGGTCTTGATGACGCCGGCCCGGGTGCCGCCGATGCCCTTGGCGTACGACAGCGCAAGCGCCTCGCCCTCACCCTTCGGGTCCTGGTCGACCGCAATCAGACACGGCACGCCCTTGCCGTCGACGAACTGACGACGGACGAGGTGACCAGGCCCCTTGGGCGCCACCATGCCGATCGTGATGTCGTCGGCAGGCTCGATCAGGTCGAAGTGGATGTTCAACCCGTGGCCGAAGAACAGTGCGTTGCCCGCCACCAGGTTCGGCTCGATGTCGTTCTTGAAGATCTCTGCCTGCGCGGTGTCGGGCGCCAGCAGCATGATGACGTCGGCCCACTTGGCGACCTCCGCAGGCGTATCGACGGCGAGGCCCTGCTCGGTCACCTTCTCGCGTGACTTGGAGCCCTCCTTGAGGCCGACCTTCACCTCGACGCCGGAATCACGCAGGCTCAGCGAGTGCGCGTGGCCCTGGCTGCCGTAACCGATGACGCCGACCTTGCGTCCCTGGATGATCGACAGGTCTGCGTCGTCGTCGTAGAACATCTCAACTGCCACTTGGATTCCTTCTCTTCCTTCGTATTTCGTTCGAAAACTGGTTACTTGACGATGCCGCGGGGCCCGCGGGCCAACGTCACCATGCCGGACTGCGCAATCTCCCGGATGCCGTAGGGCTCGAGGAGGTTCAGCAGAGCCGTGAGCTTGCCGGGCGTACCGGTGGCCTCCACGACCAACGACTCGGCCGACACGTCGACCACCTTGGCGCGAAACAGGTTCACGGCCTCGATGATCTGCCCGCGGGTGGCCGCGTCGGCGCGCACCTTGATCAGTGCCAGCTCGCGTGACACCGAGTTCTCCTCGTCCTGTTCGACGATCTTGATCACGTTGATCAGCTTGTTGAGCTGCTTGGTGATCTGTTCGAGCGGAAAGTCCTCGACCGCAACCACGATGGTCATGCGGGAGAGGTGCTTCTGCTCGGTGGCGCCGACGGCGAGGGACTGAATGTTGAAGCCACGCCGGGAGAACAGCGCCGACACGCGGGCCAGCACGCCGGGCTTGTCCTCGACGAGGACCGACAGGGTGTGGGTGGTGACGGTCATGCGTGCCCCTCGTTGTAGCTGTCGTCGAACAGCGGCCGAATGCCCTTGGCGGCCTGGATCTCGTCGTTGCTCATCCCTGCCGCGACCATCGGCCACACCTGCGCGTCGGCACCGACGATGAAGTCGATCACCACCGGCCTGTCGTTGATGGCCCGCGCCTGGTTGATCACGTCCTCGACGTCTTCGGCACGCTCGCAACGCAATCCGACGCAACCCAGCGCCTCGGCCAGCTTGACGAAGTCGGGGATGCGGTGGCTGTGCGTGGACAGGTTCGTCTGGCTGTAGCGCTCCTCGTAGAACAGCGTCTGCCACTGCCGGACCATGCCGAGGTTGCCGTTGTTGATGACGGCCACCTTGATCGGCGCGCCTTCGACGGCGCACGTCGCCAGTTCCTGATTGGTCATCTGGAAGCAGCCGTCGCCGTCGATCGCCCACACCTCGGCGTCGGGCCGGGCGAACTTGGCGCCCATCGCCGCCGGGATGGCGAAGCCCATGGTGCCGAGGCCGCCGGAGTTCAGCCACGTACGCGGGTTCTCGTACTTGATGAACTGCGCCGCCCACATCTGGTGCTGGCCCACCCCCGCGGCGTAGACCGCGTCCGGACCGGCGATGCGGCCCAACGTCTCGATGACGTACTCGGGGCTGAGGCTGCCGTCGCTCTGCGGGCCGTAGCTCAGCGGGTAGGTCGCCTGCACGCTGCGCAGGTACTCCCACCAGTTGTCGATGTTCAGGCTGGCCGACGACAGTCCGTCGCGCCGCAGCGCTTCGAGCAGATCGGTGATGACGTTCTTCACGTCACCGACGATCGGCACGTCGGCGTTGCGGTTCTTGCCGATCTCGGCGGGGTCGATGTCGGCGTGAATCACCTTGGCCTCGGGCGCGAAGGAGTCCAGCCGCCCGGTCACGCGGTCGTCGAACCGCGTGCCCAACGCAATCAGCAGGTCACTCTTCTGCAGGGCACCCACGGCGGCCACCGTGCCGTGCATACCGGGCATTCCCAGGTTCTGCGGGTGACTGTCGGGGAACGCGCCGCGCGCCATCAGCGTGGTGACGACGGGGATCCCCGTCAGTTCGGCCAGGTCGAGCAGCTCGGCGGTGGCCTCGCCGCGGATGACGCCACCACCGACGTAGAGCACCGGCTTGCGGGAGGCGGCGATGAGCTTGGCGGCCTCGCGCACCTGCCTGCTGTGCGGTTTGGTGTTCGGCTTGTATCCCGGAAGGTCGATCACCGGCGGCCAGCTGAACGTGCACTGTCCCTGCAGCACGTCCTTCGGAATGTCGACGAGCACCGCGCCGGGGCGGCCCGACTTGGCGATGTGGAAGGCCTCCGCCATCACGCGGGCGATGTCGTCGCCGTCGCGGACCAGGAAGTTGTGCTTGGTGATCGGCATGGTGATGCCGGAGATGTCGGCTTCCTGGAAGGCGTCGGTGCCGATCAGCCCGCGCCCGACCTGCCCGGTGATCGCGACCACGGGGATGGAGTCCATCTGCGCGTCGGCGAGGGGGGTCACCAGGTTGGTGGCGCCGGGGCCCGACGTGGCCATGCAGACGCCGACCTTGCCGGTCGCGTGGGCGTAGCCGCTGGCGGCGTGCCCGGCACCCTGCTCGTGACGGACGAGCACGTGGCGCAGCTTCACCGAGTCGAACAGCGGGTCGTAGACCGGCAACACGGCACCGCCGGGGATGCCGAAGATCACGTCGACGTCGAGCTCTTCCAAGGAGCGGATCACGGCCTGTGCTCCGGTGAGCTGTTGTGGGGCAACCTTTTTCGGCCGCGTTGTGGGCGTGGTCGCGACTGCAGGGGTGCCGTTGGCTTGTTTCGCGGGCTCCGGTGGTCGCGTAGTGGGTGCGCTCACGTTTTCCTCTTGGTCTCTCTGGGGTGATTCGTCGGGGTTCTCGGGCAACAAAAAACCCCCGTCAGCGTCAGCTGCACGAGGGTTGCGCGTCGATGCTCGTAGGCTCAGGCCTGGTTACGCACCAACGCGCCAACCAATTACTACGAGCAATGCCGTGGTCTGCATAGCAGTCGACGGTAGCCTCCGCACTGGTCAATGGTCAAATCTCCCTAGCCTCGACGACGCGCGAGCAGGACGAAAACCGGCCCGTGGGCGGCCAGTGCAAGGATGGTCGTCGTGAGTTCACCGTCCACCTCGGGTGCCGCCGCACCGGTCGTCGTCAAGATTTCGCCGATGGCCCATCTCGCGGTCGGGTTCCTCGCGCTCGCCATGCTCACCCTGGTGCTGGCGCAGCCGGTCTGGTTCGCACCGATTCTGGTGCTACCCGTGATCGCGTCCACGGCCATCGCCCGCTACCGGACCGTCGCCGACCGGGACACCGTCACCGCACGCACCCTGCTGAGCAGTCAGACGGTGCCGTGGTCGGAGATCGACGGCCTGCGGTTCGACAGGTCGTCCTGGGCGTTGGCTCGGCGCAAGGACGGGTCCGAATTCCGGCTTCCCGCGGTGACCTTCGCGACGCTGCCGGAGCTGACCGCGGTTACCGACGGCCGCGTGCCCAACCCGTACGACTAGGCCAGTGGGTTCGTGCCGTTGAGGAACACCCAGACGGCGATGCCGGCGCCGATGCCCACCAACAACGCGATGAACGAGCCGACGAACGGGCGGCGCGCCCACCCGCGTCCGGCGTCGAAGCCGTAGCGTCCCGGTCCGGTCAGCACGAGCGCCGCAGCCACCACGATCAGCGTCACCTGGAACTCGTGCCCGTCGGGCAGGAAGAACGGGAAGTATCCGGAGTCAGGTTGCTCTGCGACGGCAGCCAGCAGCCCGTTGATCAGGTAGGCCAGGGCGGCCGCGGCGGCCAATGGCGTGAACAGTCCGAGTACCAGCAGCGCGCCTGCCCCGATCTGCGCACCGGCACCGACGTAGGTGAGCACGTTCGCGTGCTGGTAGCCGAGATCGGCGAGCGACTTCTCGAAGCCGCCGAGGCCCGAACCGCCCCACCAGCCGAACGCCTTCTGCAGGCCGTGCGCGATCAGCAGCGCGCCAAGTCCGACGCGGATCAGCATCAGCCCCAGGTCCTGCGTGCCGCGACGGCCAGCTTGACGTGCCTCGTCGAAGGAGGCGCCGTCCGATTCGATCTGGGCAGGCTCCGCCGGCATTGCGGCGTGCCGGCCGCCCGGCTGGACGTACGGCAGCGGTTCGGGGTCGGCGAGCAGCCCGTACGCACCGTGTTCGGGGTTGGGTGGCGTGGTGTCGTACCGCGGGATCGCGGTGGTCTCGAAGTCACCGGCGTAGGTCGATGACGGGATGTCGTCTTCGGGGTCGACCAGGCGCGCCGAGGCAGGCCGCGCAGCCATGTCTTCGGGCCGTTGCCAGCCGCGCGGTTCGTGAGAGGTACTGGTCACGTTTTCCAGCGTAAGGGCATCTCACCCCCGAGTGGGGGATTGGCGCGGCGCTTTGGACGGCCATTTGCGCGGCGATCTGCGGAGACCGGCGTGGCGCGTACCGCCCGACGATCCGTAACCTGGCCTGCATGACACAGCGCCGCCCGTTGCGTGGAGTGCTGGCGCTGCTGTGTGCCGCGCTATTGGTCGGGTCGGGTTGCGCCCGATTCGACAAGGCCCAATCGGAACCGTTCACCACGGAACCGCAGATGGAGCCGGGCCAGACCTCGACCCCGCCGCCCCCTCCGCCGTTGCCGCCCAAGCCCTTTCCCAAGGCCTGCCCGGCACCTGGCGTGATGCAGGGCTGCCTGGAGAGCACCAGCGGGCTGATCATGCTGCCCAACAGCCAGTCCGCCCTGGTCGCCGAGCGGCAGACGGGGGCCGTCAAGAACGTCTCGGTGAGCGCCGAGCCGAAGGTCAAGGTGGTGATCCCCGTCGATCCGTCCGGCGACGGCGGACTGTTGGACATCGTGCTGTCGCCGACGTACCCACAGGATCGGCTGATGTACGCCTACGTCAGCACGCCGACCGACAACCGGGTGATCCGGATCGCCGACGGCGACGTCCCCAAGCCGATCCTGACGGGCATCCCCAAGGGCGCGACGGGCAACGCCGGCGCGCTGATCTTCACCAGCCCCACCACGCTGATGGTGCAGACCGGTGACGCGGGCAACCCCGCCCTGGCTGGTGATCCCGCGTCGTTGGCGGGCAAGTTGTTGCGCATCGAACAGCCCACGACCGTCAACCAGGCGCCGCAGACCACCGCACTGAGCGGCCTGGGCGCAGGTGGCGGACTGTGCATCGACGGGTCCGACGGGTCGCTCTACGTCACCGACAGGACGCCGACGGCCGACCGGCTGCAACGGATCACCAAGGATTCGAAGGTCTCCACCGTGTGGACGTGGCCGGATCGCCCCGGGGTGGCCGGCTGCGCGGCCTCGGAAGGCACCGTCCTAGTCAACCTGGTCAGCACCAAGCAGACCGTCGCCGTGCGGTTGGCCCCCGACACCGGTGCGGTCACCGGCGACCCCGAGGTGATCCGCCAGGATCAACATGGACACGTGTGGGCACTGCAGCTCTCTCCCGACGGCAACGTCTGGGGAGCGACGGTCAACAAGACCTCCGGTGACGCCGAGAAACTCGACGACGTGGTGTTCCCACTCTTCCCGCAGGGCGGCTTCCCGCGCAGCAGCGCCGACAACACGTAGTCCGCTAGGCGTTGGTGCCGCCGTCAACGGTGAGCACTGAGCCGGTGATGTTCCGTCCGCCCGATCCGGAGAGGAACGCGACGGTCTCCGCGATCTCGCTGGGGTCGGCGTAGCGCCCCAGCGCGCTCAGCTCGCGTTGGTGGTCGGCGCTGTCCCCGTCGGCCGGGTTCATGTCCGTGGCGGTGGCGCCGGGCTGAACGAGGTTCACGGTGATGCCCCGCTCTCCGAGTTCACGAGCCAGCCCCCTGGTGAAGCCGAGCAACGCGGACTTGCTCATCGCGTAGAGGGTGACGCCCGGGAAGGGAACGCGCTCAGCGAGATTGCTGCCGATGCTGATGATCCGTCCACCTTCGACCATGTGCGCAACGGCGGCCTGGCTGGCCAGGTACGTCGCCCGGGCATGAATGCCGAGCGCGCGGTCGACCTCTTCGAGCGGAACGTCGCTGATCGGGCCGAACGGGAAGATGCCCGCGTTGTTGACCAGGATGTCGAGGCTGCCGAGGTGGTCGACCGTTTCGCCGACGGCACTCACCACTTCGTCCGCGGACGCGCTGTCCGCCTTGATGGCCAGGCCTCGCCGACCCAGTGCCGTGATCCGGCCCACCACCTCGTCGGCGCTCTCCTTGGACTGCACATACGTGATTGCGACGTCGGCACCAAGCTCCGCCAGCCGCGTCGCGATGGCCGCTCCGATCCCCCGGCTGCCGCCGGTCACCAGTGCCACTTGGCCGTTCAAATCCGACATGCCAACTCCTTTTCTGTGTCGTTCGATACAAAATTGGTGCAACCTCAAACTATGGACGCGCGCTAGGCTTGTCAAGTAATTTCCGGGCGTTCGATACAGAAAGCGAGGTGAGTGTCGTGGCACGTGGCCGACCTCGCGGTTTCGACCGGGACGCCGCGCTGCGTCGGGCCATGGAGGTGTTCTGGAAATCGGGCTACGAGGGCACGTCGATCAGTGATCTGACCGCAGCGATGGGCATCAACTCGCCCAGCTTGTACGCCGCCTTCGGTTGCAAGGAGCAGTTGTTTCGCGAAGCCGTCGCCCTCTACACCGAGACCGAAGGCGCCTCCGCGGCCGTGGCACTGCGCGAGCTACCCACGGCGCGGGAATCGATCGCCGAGGTGCTGCGCAACCATGCGACGGAGTTCACCGAGTCCGACAAACCGCACGGGTGCATGATCGTCCTCACCGCGATCACGTCCACGGATCGCAGCGAGGCAGTGCGCGATCATCTCGCCGAACGGCGGACCGCCACCGAAAACGACTTCCTGGCGCGCATCGAGCGCGGCATCGCCGACGGAGACGTCCCCGCTGGCGTCGACGCCGCGAAGATCGCCGCGTTCTACAACGCGGTGAACCAGGGCATGGCCATCCAGGCCCGCGACGGCTCCGACCGGGAAAAGCTGTCTGCGGTCGCCGAAGCCGCCATCGCCGCGTGGAGCGCGCTGGTCGACACGCCTTAAGTGCAGGCAGCCAATACGAGCTCGCGCACCTGTGCGGCGTCGGCCTGTCCCTTGGTGGCCTTCATGACGGCGCCGACGATCGCGCCCGCCGCCTGGACCTTTCCGCCGCGGATCTTCTCCGCCACATCGGGATTGGCGGCCAGCGCCTCGGCGACGGCAGCCTGGATCACCGAGTCGTCGCGCACGACCGCCAGCCCGCGGTCGGTCATCACCTGTTCGGGCTCACCCTCACCGGCCAGCACGCCCTCGATCACCTGACGGGCCAACTTGTTCGACAACGAGCCACCGTCGACCAACTTCACCACCGCGGCCACCTGTGCGGGCGTGATGGCCAGCGCGTCGAGTTCGATACCCGCCTCGTTGGCCTTCTGCACCAGGAAGTTGCCCCACCATGCGCGCGCCGATTCACTGGACGCGCCGTGCTCGACGGTCGCGGCCACCAGATCGATGGCACCGTTGTTGACCAGATCGCGCATCACCTCGTCGGAGATGCCCCAGTCGTCCTGAATTCGCTTGCGCTGCAACCACGGCAGCTCCGGAATCGTCTTGCGCAGCTCCTCGACGAGCTCCGCGCTGGGCGCCACCGGCTCGAGGTCCGGCTCTGGGAAGTACCGGTAGTCCTGCGCGGTTTCCTTGCTGCGGCCTGCCGTGGTGTAGCCGTCCTCGTGGAAGTGCCGCGTCTCCTGGATGACTCGCCCGCCCGCTTCCAAAACCGCTGCCTGACGGCGCATCTCGTAGCGCACGGCCACCTCGACGCTCTTGAGCGAGTTGACGTTCTTGGTCTCGGTACGGGTGCCAAATTCGCTGGCGCCGATCAGCTTGAGGCTGACGTTGGAGTCACACCGCATCGAGCCCTGGTCCATCCGCACGTCCGAAACGCCCAACGCGCGCAATAGACCTCGCAAGGCGGTCACATACGCGCGGGCGATCTGGGGTGCCCGCTCCCCCGCACCCTCGATGGGCTTGGTGACGATCTCCACCAGGGGCACACCGGCCCGGTTGTAGTCCAGCAGCGACGTCGTCGCGCCCTCGATGCGGCCGGTGTCGCTACCCAGGTGGGTCAGCTTTCCGGTGTCCTCCTCCATGTGCGCGCGCTCGATCTCGACGCGCCAGGTGGTGCCGTCGTCCAGCGGAACGTCCAGGTAGCCGTTGACGGCGATCGGCTCGTCGTACTGGCTGATCTGATAGTTCTTCGGCTGATCGGGATAGAAGTAGTTCTTCCTGGCGAACCGGCCCCACGGCGCGATGTCGCAGTTCAGCGCGAGGCCGATGCGGATGGCCGACTCGACGGCGACGGCATTGACCACCGGCAGCGAGCCGGGCAGCCCCAGGCACACCGGACACACCTGGGTGTTGGGCTCGGCGCCGAACTTGTTGGCGCAACCACAGAACATCTTGGTCGCGGTCGACAACTCGACGTGAACTTCCATGCCCATCACGGGCTCGTATCGCGAGATGACCTCGTCGTACTCGAGAAGTTCGGCGGCGGTGACAGTCATGGCTCAATCCTAGTTAGTCGCATCCGCCCACTCGCCGACACTGCTGTCAGATCGCATCCGACGCCGATTTCGCGATCTCCCAGCAGGCTCGGTGGCCGGGCGCAGGAAGGTCAGCCGAAGAACTCGGCGGCGTCGTCGTAACGGGTCTGCGGCACCAGCTTGAGCTGGCGCACCGCGTCGGCCAGCGGAACCCGCCCGATGTCCTGACCGCGCAGCGACACCATCATCCCGTACTCACCGGAGTGCGCGGCGTCGGCGGCGTTGACCCCGAACCGGGTCGCCAGCACGCGGTCGTACGCCGTCGGCGTGCCGCCGCGCTGCACGTGCCCAAGCACGGTGGTGCGCACTTCCTTCTTGATCCGCTTCTCGATCTCGACGGCCAGCTGCTGCGCCACGCCGGTGAAGCGCTGGTGGCCGAACTCGTCGATGCCGCCGTCGCGCAGCTGCATCGAGCCCTCCGCGGGCTTCGCGCCCTCCGCGACGACGCAGATGAAGTGGGAATCACCCCGGATGAAGCGCTGCTTGACCAGCCGACAGACCTCTTCGACGTCGAACGGCTGCTCGGGGATCAACGTCATGTGCGCGCCGGATGCCATGCCTGCGCCGAGAGCGATCCAGCCCGCGTGGCGGCCCATCACCTCGACGAGCATCACCCGCTGATGCGATTCCGCGGTGCTGTGCAACCGGTCGATGGCGTCGGTCGCCACCTGCAGGGCGGTGTCGTGGCCGAACGTGACGTCCGTGCAGTCGATGTCGTTGTCGATGGTCTTGGGCACCCCGACCACCGGCACGTTCTCCTCCGACAGCCAGTGCGCCGCGGTGAGCGTGCCTTCGCCGCCGATCGGGATCAGCACGTCGATCCCGTTGTCGTCCAGCGTCTGCTTGATCTGGTCGAGCCCGGCGCGCAGCTTGTCGGGGTTCACCCGCGCGGTGCCGAGGATCGTTCCGCCCTTGCCGAGCAACCGGTCGTTGCGGTCGTCGTTGGCCAGCTGGATGCGGCGGTCCTCCAACAGGCCGCGCCAGCCGTCCAGGAAGCCGACCACCGACGACCCATACCGCGCGTCGCAGGTACGCACCACGGCACGAATGACCGCGTTCAGGCCGGGACAGTCGCCGCCTCCGGTCAGGACTCCGATGCGCATGTCTTTATCTTGCCCGTTGCGGGCGCACGGGGCAGCCCATCAGATCGCCGACCGCAGCGGGCCGCGGGCAGCCTCGTAGGCAGCGCCCACGCGGTAGAGCCTGTCGTCGGCCAGCGCGGGCGCCATGATCTGCAGGCCCACCGGCAGGTCGTCGTCCGGGGAGAGCCCCGACGGCACCGACATCCCGCAGTGCCCCGCGAGGTTCAGCGGCAACGTGCACAGGTCGAACAGGTACATCGCGAGCGGGTCGTCGACCTTCTCCCCCAGCGCGAACGCCGTCGTCGGCGTCGCGGGTGACACCAGGACGTCCACCTTCTCGTACGCCGCGGCCAGGTCGCGGGCGATCAGCGTACGTACCTTCTGGGCCTGGTTGTAGTACGCGTCGTAATAGCCTGCCGACAACGCGTAGGTGCCAATCATGATGCGGCGCTTGACTTCCGGGCCGAAACCGGCAGCGCGGGTCAGCGCCATCACCTCTTCGGCGCTGTGCGTACCGTCATCACCGACGCGCAGGCCGAAGCGCATCGCGTCGAAGCGCGCCAGGTTGCTCGACACCTCAGACGGCAAGATCAGGTAGTAGGCCGCCATCGAGTAGTCGAAGTGCGGACAGTCGACCTCGGTGACCTCCGCGCCCAACGCAGTGAGCTGATCCACGGCGGCGTTGAACGACGACAGCACGCCCGGCTGGTAGCCCTCGCCACTGCGCAGCTGCTTGACCACGCCGATCCGGACTCCCTTGAGATCGCCTGTCGCGCCCGCCCGTGCGGCGCCGACGACATCGGGCACCGCGGCCTCCACCGACGTGGAGTCCCGCGGATCGTGGCCGGCGACGACCTGGTGCAGCAGCGCGGTGTCGAGCACGGTGCGCGCGCACGGTCCGCCCTGGTCCAGCGACGATGCGCACGCGATCAGCCCGTACCGCGACACGGTGCCGTAGGTGGGTTTGACGCCGACGGTCGCGGTCAGCGCGGCAGGCTGACGAATCGACCCGCCGGTATCCGAGCCCATCGCGAGCGGCGCCTGGAACGCGGCCAGCGCCGCGGCACTGCCACCTCCGGAACCACCGGGGACGCGGTCGACGTTCCACGGGTTGCGCGTCGGGCCGTACGCGGAGTTCTCCGTCGAGGAGCCCATCGCGAACTCGTCCATGTTGGTCTTGCCGAGGATCGGGATGCCCGCCGCCCGCAGCCGTGCCGTGACCGTGGCGTCGTACGGTGCGCGCCAGCCCTCGAGGATCTTCGACCCGCACGTGGTCGGCATGTCGGTGGCGGTGTATACGTCCTTGAGCGCCAACGGAACCCCGGCCAGCGGTGACGGCAGCGCGTCACCGGCAGCCACCGCCGCGTCGACCGTGGCCGCCGCAGCCAACGCCTCGTCGGCAGCCACGTGCAGGAACGCGTGATAGCGCTCGTCGGTGGCGGCGATCTGATCCAGGTGGGCCTGAGTGACCTCCTTCGAGGACACCTCCTTGGCGGCGATCTTGGTGCCGAGCGTTGCCGCGTCCAGACGGATCAACTCGCTGTTCGTGCTCATTCGGCCTCCCCCAAAATGCGTGGGACGCCGAACCGGCCGTCGACCACCTTGGGCGCGGCGGCGAGCGCCTGCTCCTGGGTCAGGCAGGGCTGGACGACGTCGGGCCTGGTGACGTTGAGGTCCTTGAGTGGGTTGCCCGTGGGCTCGACGTTGGTCACGTCGACCGCCTGGATCTGACCGACGTAAGCCAGGATGGCGTCCAGCTGGCCGGCGAAGCCGTCCAACTCGTCGTCGGTCAGGGCAAGCCGGGCCAGACGCGCCAGGTGGGCGACATCGTCCTTGGAGATCTGCGACACGACGAACAAGCCTAGTCAGCCGCGCTGCGGCGACTCCGCCGGAGTGCTTTCCTGCGGCCAAGGACCATTTCCCGAGTCGCTGCGCTCCCACCCTCCGTGAAACAGTGTTGCCCGTGCCTTCGTATCTGCTGCGGGTCCAGCTCGAGGACCGACCAGGCAGCCTCGGCTCGCTCGCCGTGGCGCTGGGGTCGGTCGGAGCCGACATCCTGTCGCTCGACGTCGTCGAGCGGGCCGCGGGTTACGCCGTCGACGATCTGGTCGTCGACCTGCCACCCGGCGCGATGCCGGACATGCTGATCACCGCAGCCGAGAAGCTCAACGGCGTCTACGTCGACAGCATCCGGCCGCACACCGGCCTGCTCGAGGCGCACCGCGAGCTGGAGTTGATCGACCACATCGCCGCCGCACCGACGAAGCTGCAGAAGCTGCAGGTGCTCGCCGACGAGGCGCCCAAGGTGCTGCGGGTCGGTTGGTGCATGGTCGTCAGGCTGACCGAGTCGGGGCTGGAACGCGTCGTCGGTAGCCGCGGCGCACCGGAGACCGAAACCGATTCGGCGCCATGGCTACCGCTCGAGCACGCCGAGGCGCTGGACGGTTCGGCGGACTGGGTACCGCAGGTGTGGCGCGACATGGACAGCACGCTGGCCGCCGCACCGCTGGGCGATCACCACACCGCGGTCATGCTCGGCCGGCCGGGCGGACCGTTGTTCCGGCCGTCGGAGGTGGCCAGGCTGGGTTACCTCGCCGGGATCGTCGCGACGATCATTCGCTGACGTCCGGGCCGTCCTCCAACAGCCGGCGGAACCCGTCCTCGTCGAGCACCGGGACGCCGAGTTCGATCGCCTTGTCGTACTTGGACCCCGGTGCATCGCCCGCGACGACGTAGGCGGTCTTCTTGGACACCGAGCCGGCAGCCTTGCCGCCCCGCGCGAGGATGGCCTCCTTGGCCTCATCGCGGGAGAAACCGGTCAGTGACCCGGTGACGACGATCGACATGCCCTCCAGCGTGCGTTCGATGCTCGCGTCGCGCTCGTCGGCCATGCGCACCCCCGCCGCGCGCCACTTGTCGACGATCGCGCGGTGCCAGTCGACCGTGAACCACTCGACGACCGCCGCGGCGATGGTGGGCCCAACGCCCTCCACGGCGGCCAACTGCTCCTCCGATGCGGCCTCGATCGCCTCGAGACTGCCGAACTCTCCTGCCAGCGCGCGCGCCGCGGTGGGCCCGACGTGGCGGATGGACAACGCCACCAGCACTCGCCACAACGCCTGCTGCTTGGCCTTGCCCAGGTTGGCCAGCAGACGCTTGCCGTTCGCGGACAGCTCGCCCTTCTGCGTCGTGAACAACGTCGTGCGAAGCAGGTCCTCCTCGGTGAGCGTGAACAGGTCGCCCTCGTCGGTGATGACGCCGGCTTGCAGTAGCGCGGTGCCTGCCTCGTAGCCCAGCCCCTCGATGTCGAAGGCGCCCCGGCCGGCGACGTGGAACACCCGCTCCCGCAGCTGCGCCGGGCAGCTCCGTGAGTTCGGGCAGCGGATGTCGGCGTCGCCCTCCTTGGCCGGCGCCAGCGTGGTGCCGCACTCGGGACACGCTGTCGGCATGACGAATTCGCGTTCGGACCCGTCGCGCAGGTCGACGACCGGGCCGAGCACCTCGGGGATGACGTCGCCGGCCTTGCGGATGACGACGGTGTCACCGATCAGCACACCCTTGCGCCGGACCTCGGATGCGTTGTGCAACGTCGCGAGGCCCACCGTGGAACCGGCGATCTTGACCGGCTCCATGTAGGCGAACGGGGTGACCCGCCCGGTTCGGCCGACGTTGACCCGGATGTCGAGGAGCTTGGTGGTGGCCTCCTCCGGCGGGTACTTGTAGGCGATCGCCCACCGCGGGGCGCGCGACGTGGCCCCGAGCCTGCGCTGCAGCGCGACGTCGTCGACCTTGACCACCAGACCGTCGATCTCGTGTTCGACGTCGTGCCGGTGTTCGCCCCAGTACGTCACCCGCTCGGCCACCGCCCCGACGCCCTTGACCCGTGTGGTGTGGTCGGACACCGGCAGTCCCCACGCCTTGAGCGCGAGGTAGGCGTCGTGCAGGCTGGCCGGCCGGAAACCCTCCATGTGGCCGAGCCCGTGGCAGATCATCCGCAGCCTGCGGCGCGCCGTCACCGCCGGATTCTTCTGCCGCAGCGACCCGGCCGCGCTGTTGCGCGGATTGGCGAACGGCGCCTTGCCCTCCGCGACGAGGCCGGCGTTGAGGTCCTCGAAGTCGGCGACCCGGAAGAACACCTCGCCGCGCACCTCGAGCACCGCGGGCACCGGGTATTGGTCGCTGTGCGTCAAGCGCTCCGGGACGTCGTCGATGGTGCGGGCGTTGAGCGTGACGTCCTCGCCCGTGCGCCCGTCACCGCGCGTGGCGGCGCGCACCAGCTTGCCGTCGCGGTACACCAGCGCCAGCGCGACGCCGTCGATCTTCAGCTCGCACAGGAACTCCGGATCGTCGCCGACCTCGCCGGTGAGCCGCGCCGCCCATGCCAGCAGTTCGTCCGCGGTGAACACGTTGTCCAGCGACAACATCCGTTCCAGATGGTCGGCGGAGGTGAAGTCGGTGGCGAAACCCGCACCACCGACGAGCTGCGTCGGCGAATCGGGCGTACGCAGTTCGGGGTGCTGTTCCTCCAGCGCCGCGAGCTCGCGGAGCAGTTTGTCGAAGTCGGCGTCGGAGATGACCGGCGCATCCTTGACGTAGTAGCGGAATTGGTGGCCCCGGACCTCGTCGGCCAGCCTCTGCCACTCACGCCGGACGTCCGGCGCGACGGGGTCGATGTCGGGTGAGCTCACCTTGGCAGGCTAACCGAGCGGGCCGACACCGCTAAGGCGTGGACACGCCGCCATACACTGCCTGCGTGCCGCACCCGATCATGTTCCGCGACGACGATCTCGGCCTGGCCAAAGTGCGTCGCATCGCCCTCGGCTTTCCCGGGGCCTTCGAGAAGGTGTCGTGGGGCAGACCGGTCTTCTGCGCACCCAAGATGTTCGTGATGTACGGCGGAAGCGCGAAGACGCCGGGACAACCCGGCGAGTACACGCCATATCCGCATTCGGTCCTGGTCAAGGTCGACGAGAGCGACCGCAAGGCGTTCGACCAAGACAGCCGGTTCTACTACCCGGCTTACATGGGACCGTCGGGCTGGCTTGGGCTGGACTTCACCGCGGCGAAGGTCGACTGGAACGAAGTGCGCGAGCTGGTCGACGCGTCGTACCGGCTCGTCGCACCCAAGAAGCTGATCAAACAACTCGACCAAGGTTGACCCCCGACCGGCGACGCATGGTTCGATCGGGCCCATGAGCTTCGCGAGCCCCTTCCCAGAAGTCGACATCCCCTCCACGAGCGTTTACGAGTTCCTGTTCGGCGGCATCGAGGACGCCGACCTCGACCGGGTAGCGCTCATCGATGCGAAGTCCGGCAGGGAGACCACCTACCGCGAGTTGATCGGCCGCATCGACGCGTTCGCGGGAGCGCTCGCCGGCCGCGGCATCGGCGTCGGTGATGTCGTCGGACTGTTGTCGCCGAACAGTTCTGGCTTTGCCGTTGCCTTTCACGGCATCCTGCGGTCGGGTGCGACGGCCACCACCATCAACGCGCTGTTCACCGCGAAGGACATCGCCAAGCAGCTGACGGATTCGCACGCCAAGATGCTGGTGACCGTCACACCGCTACTGGCCCAGGCTGAAGCGGCAGCCACTGCGGTGGGATTGGCCGACGAAGACCTCGTCGTCCTGGACGGTGAGGGGCGGGACGCCACGGGTCATCCCAACGCCGCCGAACTCATGGCGCCGGGATCGCCTGCGCCCGAAGTGAACTTCGCCCCGTCCTCGCATCTGGCGGCGCTGCCGTACAGCTCCGGCACGACCGCCAATCCCAAGGGCGTCATGCTGACGCACCGCAACCTGGTGGCCAACGTGGCGCAGATCCGGCCGCTGCACGGGATGGTCGCCGACGACGCGATTCTGGCGGTGCTGCCGTTCTTTCACATCTACGGCATGACGGTACTGCTCAACGCCGCCCTGCACGCGCGGGCTCGGCTGGTGATCATGCCGAGCTTCGATCTCGGCGAGTTCCTCGGCAACATTGCGAACCACCGGTGCACCATCGCCTTCATCGCGCCTCCGGTCGCGGTGGCGCTGGCCAAACACCCGCTCATCGATTCGTACGACCTCTCGTCGCTCAACACCGTCATGTCGGGCGCCGCACCATTGGACGCCGAACTCGGCCACGCGGTCGCCGAGCGACTGGGCTGCCGCGTCGTGCAGGGCTACGGAATGAGCGAGTTGAGTCCGGTCAGTCACATCACGCCGTTCGACGGCGGGCAGTCCAACATGGGCACCATCGCCCCGCTGAGTTCGGTCGGTTGGACCGTTTCCAATGCAGCCTCGAAGCTCATCGATCCCGAGACGGGTGACGAAATCGCCATTCCCGCAGAGGGTCTCAGCGAAACCGGGGAGCTGTGGTTCAAGGGCCCCAACGTGATGGCCGGGTATCTCGGCAATGAGCAGGCCACCAAGGAAACCATCGACGGCGAAGGCTGGCTGCACACCGGCGATCTGGCCCGGGTCGACTCGAGCGGCTGCGTCTACATCGTCGACCGGCTCAAGGAACTGATCAAGTACAAGGGCTACCAGGTGCCGCCCGCCGAACTCGAGGCCGTGCTGCTGAGCCACCCCGGGATTGCCGACGCCGCAGTGATCGGCGTGAACGACGCCGAAGGCGAAGAAGTGCCAAAGGCGTTCGTGGTCAAGCAGGCTGGCGCCGAACTCGGGGAGGCCGAGGTAATGGAGTTCGTCGCCGGTCAGGTCGCACCGTACAAGAAGGTCCGGCAGGTGGAGTTCATCGAGGCGATCCCGAAGTCGGCCTCGGGCAAGATCCTCCGGAAGGACCTGCGACCGGCCTAACGCCGAACCAGTTGCGCCGCAGCCTTGCTCGCCCGCGCCTGACGGAATCCGAGCCAAGCTCCGGCGAGGGGGGCGAGGACCAGCCCCGCAAGGCCGAACAGCACACCACCGGGCTGGTACGGCGCGGCGGCCGCCCACAGCGACGACACGGCGCGTTGCAGCATCGGCTCCTCGAGCCGGACGGTCGGCGGCGGTGCGGGCGCTGGCGGCGGCGGGGCCGGGGCGGGTGTCTCCACGGGAGCGGCCGGCGAGGGCGCCTCCCTTGGCTGGCCCGAGAGGATGCCGGGCGAGCGGCCGTTGCCGACAGTCACCCGCGGTTGGGTGAACGACGAGCCGATGGAACCGGTGACCGCGGCACCGCCCGATCCGCCCCCTCCGTCGGCGGCGGGAGGCGCAGCCTGGTCCCCGGGCTGTGTCGCCGCGGACGCCCCCCGGGAAGTCGACGGTTGCCGGAAGACCGGCGTCGACCGGTCAGTCGGGGACGATCGGTTGTTTTCGGGGCTGCGTTGGTTACCGAAGGTGGGCGTCGGATCGGACGCGGCAACGCGGCCTGCGTCGCTGTCGCCACCCCGCCCGTCGGTACGGTCGACGTCGAACCTGCCGCCCCGACCTCGCTGCTGGTCGTAGCCGTCGTCGTTGCCGCGGTGGGAGCCGTTTCCGTGCCGCGAGTGGCCCGGATCAGCGGACACCACCGGGACGGTGCTGCCGGCGAACAGCACGAAGGCCGCGATCGCCCCGGCACCCGCGGCGACGCGAACGTTCGTTCGGCCCATCGTCCCTCCCCGACCCAGTGGGAAACGGCTTATCGGGTCATTCTGACATGATCGTGCGCCGCGGGCGATCACCCGTCCTCAGATTGCCGATGGATCGTCGGCAACCCCGTCGGCGACCTTCTGCGCCGACGCCAGCGCCAGGCGGGCCCATGTGGCGGTGGCGCCTGCCAATCCGCAGGCGGGCGTGATGCCGACGCGCTCGCGCAACACCGATCGCGGGAAGCCGAGGCGGTCGGTGATCGCGGCGGCGGACTTGGCGATCTCCTCGATCGACGGCCGGTGCTCCGGGTCGACCGCAGGAACCACGCCGAGCATTGCGGTCCGGCCCGAGTCGATGAACTCCCCGAGGCCGTCGAGGTCGGCGGCCACCAAGGTCGACACGTCGACGGAGATGGCATGAACGGTGCTGCGTTGCAATAACTTCCACGGCAGTTCGG
Organism: Mycobacterium sp. URHB0044; assembly: GCF_000620625.1. Taxonomy (GTDB): domain Bacteria; phylum Actinomycetota; class Actinomycetes; order Mycobacteriales; family Mycobacteriaceae; genus Mycobacterium. The sequence goes on from NZ_JIAW01000008.1 coordinate 231,039, forward strand.
ACGCACAGCTGTGCAGCGCGACTTCGCCGCCGACCGTCGCCACGCACTGGTCGAGCAACGCGATGGCCACCGCTTCGTCGACCGGGTGCACCGGCGAGAAGCTCGTCACACCCGTCAGCCGACCGGCCAGCGCGGCCGGGAGCAGAGGCTCGTCGAATTGGACGACGACGGCGGCCTCCAACCGGCGGGCGAGCTCGGCCCGGTGCGCGGCCGCGCCCTCTGCCAACGACCCGGTCAGGTCACGCACCGCGCCGGCATCGGTGATGGCACGGTGTCCGCCGGGAAGCTCGAGTTGGGCAGCCAGCGTGATGGGACCGGGTGCCTGCACCTTCACCGTCCGCTCGCTGCCCCGCAGCCCGGCCTTCTCCCAGGCCTCCTCCAGGGCGTCGACGTCTTCGTCGAGCAGGCTGGCAGCACGCCGGGCCACCGCGCTGCGGCCGGTGGCGATGCGGTAACCGCGTGGCACGGTGTCGATGCCGATGTCGACGAGCAGCGCACCGCCGCGACCGATCATGTCGGCACCCACGCCGCGGGCAGGCAGCTCGACCAGATGGGTGACAGTGTGCAACTCCCCCACCACCACTTCTGCGGCCTCACGCGGAGACGAGCCGGGCCAGGATCCGATGCCGGTTGCCGCGGCGAAAATACTCACCGGCCAACAGTATTCGATGACCGTGTCCTCGCGTTACTCTCAACCATGCCCGCGTCGGCCAGGAAGCTGCTGGTGGGGTGGGCGGCGGCGTTGACGATGGCCGTCGCCGTCGCTTGCACGCACAGTGTCACGGGCAGCGCCGTCCGGTCGCCGCCGGGCATCGACGACGACTCGCAGTCGCCGGTCGACGTAGACGGCGTGCTGCTCGAGCAGGCGCAGATGCGGGCGATCACGGGCGCGGGCGACGACTTGACGGTGATCCCCAGCATGGACGGCAAGTTGCCGGTCGATATCGACCAGCTCGCCGAGGCCGTTCCGCCGCCGTGCCAGTGGTACTTCGCCGAGACCCACACGTTCGGTCCCGACGTCGAAGAGTTCCACAAGACGAGTTATCAGGACCCACCCGATGGCGCGCTGATCTCCCAGGGCGCGGCCGCGTACCGCGACGCGGGAACCGCACGCCGCGCGTTCGACGGGCTCGTCGCCCTGGTGGACGGCTGCGATTCGACGGAGATGGGGGCGACGTTCGTCGGCGACTGGACCGCGACCGGCGACTCGGTGCAGACCCGTACGGGCAGCCAATGTGGGCGCGACTACCGGCTGAAGTCCGTCGTGCTCGTCGAGGTGACGTTCTGCGCGTTCCCCGAGTCGGTGCCCGACATCGTCCTGACCAACATCTTGGCCAAGGTGCCGGGCTAAACCTTTGCGGTACAGCCGAATTGACGTCACTTTCAGTCGGTGGCGAAGAATTCGCCGACGAGAAGGTCGAGGCGCTCCGAATCGCGATCGGGACGCAGCCGTCCGCTCCGCGCGAGCGTGATCAATCCGTGCAGCGACGCCCAGAGCACTTCGGTACGGATGTCGACATCCCCGTCATCGGCGGTCGCCGCAACCACCGCACGGAGTTCGGCGAAGCCGGCCGACAACTGCTGCGGCGTTTCGGTGGTGGCGAAGTGCAACGTGGTCGTGCGGGTGAACATTGCGTCGTACAGCGTCGGATTCCGCTGAGCGAAGTCGAAGTAGGCGTGCGCGACCCGCCGCAGTGCCAGCTCGGGCGTGTCGGCGCCAGACCGGGCCTGCGCCAACGCGGCCGTCAGTTCATCGAATCCGTCGATGGCCACCGCCGCAGCGATGTCGTCCATGCTCGAAAAGTGCTTGTAGAGCACGGGCTGGCTGTACTCGATCTCCTCCGACAGCCGCCGGGTCGTGACGGCATCCCACCCTTGCGCCTCGGCGAGCCTGCGCGCGGTGGTAACGATGAGACGGCGCTGGGCTTCTCTGTCGCGGGCGCGGCGCTGCTCGATGGCCATACTCGATCATAGCACCGCTAGCGCACCTAGCGATGCTATTGAACAATCCAGCTCCGTGCGCGGCGGAGGGCATCAGACTTTTCGAACTGGTCCGCCGTCCACGTCGTGGATCGAACGGTTCCGCGACTGCCGTAGCGCTTCATGATGTCGATGTGATGGGGCAGGCCGACGAACCGCTCCAAATCGGCTTCGCTCGCCCACACCGAGATGGAACCGCTGCGCGCCGTTGCGGGCAGCGACCACAACCACAGGCCGACAGCTCCGGGCATGGCATACCAGCCCATCCGCATGCGTAGACCGTTCGCGGCGATGCCGGGCAGCTCTCGTCGGCGAAACGCCTGGAAGTCCGTGACACTGACCACGACGGAGGCGTCACCGGGGTCATGAGGACCTGGCATCCACGGCGCGATCAGTGGGGCCACCGACGCGGCGGAGGTTGTGGTTGGTTGCATGCCTATCAGCGTGCTCATACGATTGGTTCGTGTCACGGTCCAATGAGGGCTTTTCTGAACAGACCAATTCGTCCGACTCAGGGTTTCCGACGGACATCCTGCTGACGCTCGACCGGTCCGAGCGTCGGGGGTTGCGTGAGCAGCTGCAGCACCAATTGCGCTCGGCGATCCAGGACGGTCGATTGTCGGCGGGCACGCTGCTGCCACCGTCACGGCTGCTCGCTCTCGATCTCGGTATCGCACGAAGTGTGGTCGTCGACGCATACGAACATCTCGTCGCGGACGGCTACCTGGACGGCCGACAGGGCTCGGGCACCCGCGTCTTGCCAACCGCTGCACCGGCATTCACCAACCGAAGCGCCCGCTCCAAGCCCGTTCATACCGCCCGTCTCGTCGGCGGACTGCCCGACCCCGCCCTCTTTCCACGGACCGAGTGGCTGCGCCACTACCGCGTCGCGCTCAACACCGTTCCAAATGAACGGCTGGGCTACCCCGGGCCGCGTGGCGCACTGCCCTTGCGCAAGGCGCTCGCCGACTACCTCGGCCGAGTGCGCGGCGTCGCCGCCGACCCCGACCGCGTGATGATCACGGCGGGCCTGACCCAGGCCGTCGTGCTGCTCTCCCGGGCGTTGCGGCGCCGCGGCGTCGAAGCGATCGCCGTCGAGGACCCGTGTTTCGGGTTTCATCGCGAGGCGATCCTCAACGCCGGGCTGCGGGTGGTGTCGGTCCCGGTCGACGGCGACGGTATCGACGTGGCCAAGCTGGCCGCGCAGAACGTCGGGGCCGTGCTGGTGGCGCCCGCGCATTCCTATCCGACGGGAGCCGTTCTCGGTGCGGCTGGTCGCGCTGCGCTCATCGAGTGGGCTCGCGACCACGACGGGCTGATCATCGAGGACGATTACGACGCGGAGTTCCGCTACGACCGAGCACCGATCGGCGCGCTTCAGGGACTTGCGCCCGAACGCGTGGCCTACACGGGTTGTGCCAGCAAAATCCTCACTCCCGCACTGCGATTGGGTTGGATGGCGTTGCCGGGCTGGCTTGCCGAAGATGTCGACCGCGAGAAGCTGTTCGACGACATGGGAACCACGATGCTGGAGCAATTGGCGCTGGCGCGGTTCATCGAGACCGGTGGACTGACCCGGCATCTGCGTCGCGTCCGCCCGATCTACCGTCGCAGGCGCAACGCGACGCTCGAGGCCTTGTCGACGTTCCTGCCCGACGCGGTGCCTACCGGCGTCGCCGCCGGATTGCACGTATACGTGCAGCTGCCAGGTGACTGCGACGAAGGGACCCTCGTGGAGGCGGCCAATCAGCGGGGGCTGCTCATCGAGGGAGCGAGCTGGCACTTCCGCGATGCGGCCTCTGCCCCACCGGCTTTGGTGCTCGGCTACGGCGCAGTCGCCGAGCCGGCGATGCACGGTGCGCTCGCGCTGCTCGGAGAGATCTACGGAGAGCGCTAGGGTCGCAGGTGGTCGCCGCTCGGAGCGACGGTTGCGCCGTTCCCTGCCAGAATCCACGGATGAGCGCAAGGAATCCGGTCACCGTCGATGCGACGCCGTACGTCTGGCCCTACGACGGAGACATACCGCGGGACCACACGGCGCTCGTCAACATCGATTGGCAGGTCGACTTCTGCGGCGAGGGCGGCTACGTCGATGCGATGGGCTACGACCTTTCGCTCACGCGCACGCCACTGGGCCCAGCCCGCACGGTGCTCGAGGCCGCCAGGGAACTCGGCCTGTTCATCCTGCACACCCGCGAAGGGCACCGACCCGACCTGAGCGATCTGCCCGCTAACAAGAAGTGGCGATCGGCGCAGGTGGGCGCGGAGATCGGATCGCTCGGCCCGTGCGGACGCATCCTCACTCGCGGTGAGCCCGGGTGGGAGATCGTCGACGAGATGCGGCCGCTGCCCGGTGAGCCGGTCATCGACAAACCCGGGAAGGGTAGCTTCTACGCCACCGATCTTGACCTGCTGCTGAAGGCGAAAGACATTACGCACCTGATCTTTACGGGAATCACCACGGACGTCTGCGTCCATACCACGCTGCGGGAGGCCAACGACCGTGGCTACGAGTGCCTGGTCCTGTCGGATTGCACCGGAGCGACGAAGTACGCGAATCACCAAGCGGCCCTGGACATGATGACCATGCAGGGTGGGTTGTTCGGCGCGTACGCCACCAGCGCCGCGTGTCTCGATGCCTTCGGCAAGATGCGTAGCTGAGCGCGAAACTACGCGATGGTGGCGCTACCGATGACTTCGTCGCCGTCCGGGTCGGGGCGGTACAGCACCATGGTCTGGCCGGGGGCGACGCCACGCAGCGGGGTGCGCAGATCCATCACCAGCATCCCGTCGCGCAGTTCGGCCACACCGTCGGCGATGCCGCCGTGTGCGCGCACCTGTACGACGCACTCGATGGGCCCGGTGGGCGCGAATCCCGAAGTGAAGACGGGCCTCTCACCGGTCAGAGTCCGAACGTCCAGGTCGTCGGCGCTGCCGACGCGTACGGTGCCGCTCTCGGCGTCGATCCGGGTGACGTAGCGGGGCCGGCCGTCGGGCCCGGGACCCGCGATGCCAAGGCCCTTGCGCTGCCCCACCGTGAAGCCGTGCACGCCATCGTGTTCGGCCAACACGGCGCCACCGGCATCGACCACGGAGCCACGGCGCACACCGATGCGGGCGCCCAGGAACGCCTGGGTGTCACCGGAGGGAATGAAGCAGATGTCGTGGCTGTCGGGCTTCTCGGCGACGGCCAATCCGCGCTCGGCGGCCTCTTCCCGAATTCGTGGCTTGGCGGTATCGCCGATCGGGAACAGCGCATGCCGAAGTTGCTCGGCGGTGAGCACGCCCAACACGTAGGACTGGTCCTTGTCGTGGTCGACGGCGCGGCGCAGCCGGCCGTCCGACAGCCGGGCGTAATGCCCGGTGGCGACGGCGTCGAAGCCCAGCGCCAACGCGCGGGCCGAGAGCGCCGAGAACTTGATCCGCTCGTTGCATCGAACGCACGGGTTGGGGGTCTCGCCGCGGGCGTAGGACTCCACGAAGTCGTCGATCACGTCTTCCTTGAAGCGGTCCGCGAAATCCCAGACATAGAACGGGATCTCGAGGATGTCGGCGACGCGGCGGGCGTCTCCGGCGTCCTCCTTGGAGCAGCAGCCGCGGGAACCGGTGCGCAGCGTGCCGGGCGCCGACGACAACGCCAGGTGCACACCGACGACGTCGTGCCCTGCGTCGACCATGCGGGCCGCAGCCACCGACGAGTCCACGCCGCCGCTCATCGCTACCAGGACGCGCACGATTACTTCCCGTGCCCGGCGCTGGCGAGTGCGGCCTGCCGTGCGCGCTCCACCGCCGCTGGCAGCACCGCCAACGCCGCGTCGACGTCGGCCTCGGTGCTGGTGTGCCCCAACGACAGTCGTAGCGATCCGCGGGCGCTGGCCGAATCGGCGCCCATGGCGATGAGGACGTGGGACGGTTGCGCGACTCCGGCCGTGCATGCAGAACCGGTCGAGCACTCGATTCCCTTGGCGTCCAGCAACATCAACAGGGCGTCGCCCTCGCATCCGCGGAAGGTGAAGTGCGTGTTGCCCGGTAGGCGCTGCGGGCCGACGGCGCCGTTGAGGTCCACGTCGTCGATCGCGGCGAGCACGCCGTCGACGAGCCGGTCGCGCAGCGCGGAGACGCGGGTGCGATACCCGTCGAGCCCGTCGATGGCGATGCGGGCGGCGGCGGCCATGGCCGCCGCTCCTGCGACATCCGGTGTGCCGGAACGTACGTCGCGCTCCTGCCCACCACCGTGCAGCAACGGCACGCAGGCGGTGTCACGGCGCAGCACCAGGGCGCCGACGCCGGTGGGCCCGCCGAACTTGTGCGCGGCGATGCTCATCGCCGACAAGCCGCTGGCGGTGAAGTCGACGGGCAGCTGGCCCACGGCCTGGATCGCATCACTGTGCATGGGAACGTCGAATTCTGCTGCTACGGCGGCCAATTCGGCGATCGGCTGAATCGTGCCCACTTCGTTGTTCGCCCACATGACCGAGACCAGGGCGACGTCGTCGCGGTCGGCCAGCGCCTCGCGCAGTGCGGCGGCGGTGACCGAGCCGTCGGGACCGACGGGCAACCACGTCACCTCGGCGTGTTCGTGTTCGGCAAGCCACTCGACGGCGTCGAGCACCGCGTGATGCTCGATGGGAGTGGTGACGATGCGGCGCCGGCGCGGATCGGCGTCACGCCGTGCCCAGTAGATGCCCTTGACGGCCAGGTTGTCGCTCTCGGTGCCCCCGGCGGTGAAGATCACCTCGGACGGTCGGGCACCCAGCAGTTGGGCCAGCGTCTCGCGGGCCTCCTCCATGCGGCGGCGGGCCGTGCGGCCCGTGGTGTGCAGTGAGGATGCGTTGCCGACCGTCGCCAGCACGGCCGTCATCGCCTCGATGGCAGCAGGGTGCATCGGGGTGGTGGCGGCGTGATCGAGGTAGACGGCGCTCATGGCCCGCCCAGTTTACCGGCAGACCCGATGACCTCAGGCGACCAGAGCGTGCCCGCCAGCGGTGTGCACCGTCCGCGACGACGTCCCGCGCACCGCGGCCTCGCACCGCGCGGCCAGATCGCGCCGATCATCACCGGGCAATTGCAGCGATTGGACCTGTACGTGACACACCGTCAACCGGGCGGTGATCACCCGGCGCACCGACTCCACCAGCGAGTCCTCGCCGATGAAGGCCGGAACGGTGGACGGCGCACCGTCGCGGTGGTGGTAGGTCAGGCGCAGCGGCTGCACGGGCCGACCCGCGTCGACGGCGCCCTGGAACATGGCCGGCCGGAAGGGGCCGTAGGCCAGTCCGCACCAGGTGGTGCCCTCGGGGAATGCGACGACCGTCTGCCCCGCCCGCAGCCGGTCGGCGACGGCGCGCACCACGTCGGGCAACCGGCGCAGATTGGTCCGCTCGATCGGGATGACCTTCAACAGCCGGGCTAGGAAGCCAAGGGCGGGCCAGTCCACCAGGTCGGCGCGCGCGACGAAGGAGCCGGGTAGCACCGAGCCGATGGTGAAGATGTCCACCCACGACACGTGGCCGCTGACCACCAGGACGCCGCTCAGGTTGCGAATGGGGCCGCCGGACACGGTGATTCGCACGCCGAGGCAGCGCAGCATCAGGCGGCAGTAGACCCGCTGGATCCGCGACTTTCCGGGCAGCGGCATCGCGAGGAGCGGCAGTGCGGGGAACAGCATCAGCGCACACGCGATGCGTGCCGAGGTGCGTAGCGCGACGACCGCGGGACGCGACGCGTGCGAGGCGTCGCAGCGGATGCACGACGCGTCACACGACGCCCGCGGCAGCCAGGGGTTCTCGCCAAGCGCGTGGCTGCTCATCGCGACGTCCCCTCGTTCAGGTCGGTGGCTTGGGACACCGAGCGCAGCCGCTTGAGGTAGCGCACGTCGGCCTGGCGCTTGTCCAGAAGGGCGGGGAAGTCGCCGACCCCGAAGTCCGGGTCGTGTGCCGGATCGCCGCAGACCCGGGCGCCCAGCCGCAGGTAACCACGCATCAGCGGTGGGACCGCGAGGCGTGCGGGCGGGTCGATGTCGTCGAGACCCCTGCCGTCCACCATCACCGGCCGATGGGGGTGCACGACGAACTCGGAGGCATGTCTGCGCCGAACGAAGTCGCGGACGCCGCGGATTTGCGTGCCTGGCACCTCGTCCCGGCCGCCCTTGACGGGGACCGACACGCATCCGGTGACGTAGTCGTAGCCGCATCGGTCCAGGTAGGCCAGGATTCCCGCCCACATCAGCAGCACGACGCCACCGTTGCGGTGGTCGGCGCGGACCACCGCGCGGCCCATCTCGACCAGCGAAGGCCGCAGCGTGTCGAGCGCACGCACGTCGAACTCCGTCGCGGTGTATAGGCCGCCCGCGGCGATGGCGCCCGGGGGCGGGAGCATGCGGTAGCAGCCGACGAGGTCACCCGAGGTGTCTTCACGGACCAGCAGGTGATCGCAGTATTCGTCGAAGCGGTCGGCGTCACGGCCGTCGAGACCGGCACCGCTGAGCTCGAAGCCGGGTTCGGAGGTGAACACCTCGTGACGCAGACGCTGCGCGGCGTCGACGAGGGATGGGTCGGTGGACAACAGCAGGGTGTAGCGCGGCGAATCTGCGGCCACGCTGTCGGTGTCGTCAGCGGCTATGAGTACGGATGCAGTGCTCATGGCCTGACGGTCGCGGAGTCATTCGGCTCGGCGGCAATCAGGGCGTGTCGTGTTCGTGCACGCTGGGTGACGAGTTGTCGTCGGCGCTACGTCCGTGTGATTTCGGCGTGCTCCGTCACGCTCAGCGTGACTAAACACGCCGAAATCGCCTTGGTCAGCGGGCGACGGGCTCGTATCCGTCGATCGCGTCGACCTTGCCCGCGGACGGGCTCTGCGGGTCGAATTCGTAGTTCAGCCACTCGCGCGCCAGCCGTCGGGCCAGCTCGAGGCCGATCACCCGCTGCCCGAAGCACAGCACCTGGGCGTTGTTCGACAACACCGACCGCTCGACGGAGAAGCTGTCATGCGCCGTGACGGCACGGATGCCCGGGACCTTGTTGGCGCTGATCGCCACGCCCAGCCCGGTACCGCAGACCAGCAGCGCCCGGTCGGCCTTGCCCTCGGCGACCAATCGCGCGGCCGCGACGGCGACGTGCGGGTAAGCGGTGTTCTCGTCGGCGCCCACACCGACGTCGATGACCTCGCCGACGCGTTCGTCGGCCATCAGGTCGCCCTTGAGGGCCTCCTTGTACTCGTAGCCGGCGTCATCGGCGCCGACGACGATGCGCAGTGGGGTCACGAGGCATCTCCCTTCGCAGTGAGGACGAAGCAGTCCGCGACGACGTGCGCGCACATGGCCAGCGACGTGGCGCCCGCGTCCGGGGTGCCCACGCTGCGGTCGCCGAGTGGGCGGGCGCGGCCGATCTTGGGCCGGAGATCCGCGGTGGCCCGCGCGGCGTCGGTTGCCACGTCGGCGGCGGCACGCCAGGCCTCCTGCCATGGTTCGCCTGCGGCGACCCGATGCTGCATCTCGTCGACGAACGGCAGCAGCGCATCGAGCATGGTCTTGTCCCCCGGCGCCGCACCTCCCAGCCGGACCAGCGCGTCGTAGCCGTCGCGCATCGCGGCGGCGACGGCGGCCGAGTCGGGCCGTCCGGTATCGCCGAGCCGTGCGCCGATCGCGCTGAGCATCGCGCCCCAGAGCACACCGGACGTGCCGCCGGCCTTGGCGGCCCACTCCTTGCCCGCGGCGTTCAGCACCGAGCCCTGGCCCGCGCCGTCTCCAACCGCCCGCGCGGCGGCATCGCGGGCCGCGGACGACCCCTTGACCATGCCGCGGCCGTGGTCCCCGTCGCCGGCGACGGCGTCGATGCGGCCCAGTTCGTCCTCGGCGTCGGCGAGCATCGCGGCCATGGCGTCCAGCGCCCTGGCGACCAGCGCGCCGCCGGAACGGGCGTCGTCGTCGGCCAGCTCGGCCGCCTGCGGTGCGGCAGCGGCGGCGTCGGCGGCGGCCACGGTCCGACGCTCACTCGAATCCCGCTTGGCCGCAATGCCCTTGCGGTAGGCCGGCGTGTCGGCCGGTGCGGTCCAGTACTTTTCGAGCTCCTCGTCGAGCCACATCACGGTGAGCGAACAGCCCGCCATGTCGAGGCTGGTGACCAGTTCACCGACCTCGGGTTCGACGATCTCGTAACCGCGTTCGCGGAGCAGCCGCGCCACGGTGCCCCACACCACGAACAGCTCCTCGTACTTGGTGCGGCCAAGTCCGTTGAGAATCACGGCAATTCGCTTGTCGTCCCTGCCCGTGTAGTCCCCGAGCACGCCGTCGACGAGGGCGACCGCGAGGTCGGCGGCCGACGCCATGGGCTCGTCGGACACCCCGGGTTCGCCGTGGATGCCGAGGCCGACACCCATCATGTGGTCGGGAACGGTGAACAAGGGCTCGTCGGCGCCGGGCAGCGTGCAGCCGTCGAAGGCGACGCCAAGGGTCCGGGTGGCGGCGTTGGCCGCTTCGGCGACGCGGATCACGCCGGCCAGGTCGAGGCCGTCTTCCGCCGCGGCGGAGGCGCACTTGAACACGGTGAAATCGCCTGCGATACCCCGTCGTTTGGACTCGTCGCCCTTGGGTGCGCTGGCGACGTCGTCGGTGACGGCGAAGTAGTGGGCGTCGATGCCCTCGCTGCGCAGCTGGTCGACCGCCAGGCAAAAGTTCATCACGTCGCCGGCATAGTTGCCGGTGGTCAGCAGCACACCGGCGTCACCGTGCGCGGCTCTGGCCACCGATGCGGCCTCTTCGGCCGACGGTGACGTGAAGACGTTGCCCACCACCGCACCGTCGGCGAAACCGGGTCCCACCGTTCCGCAGAACGCCGGATAGTGCCCGGACCCGCCGCCGATCACCACGGCCACCTTGCCTGGCGCCGTCTCGCGGGCCCGGACCACACCACCGGGCACGCCGACCACGTACGACGCGTTGGCGTCGAGGAATCCGGTCAGCATGTCCTCGGTGAACCGGGCGGGGTCGTTGAAGAGCTTTGTCATCGCAGCCGCTCCCCCGTATCGGCGTCGAAGAGATACACCCGTTCGGGCGGCGCGGTGACGACGACCCGCTGTTCCGGCTCGTAATCCTCCTGGGCCGGCGTCTGCACGACGATGCCCTCTTCCACCCCGGCGATGGTGCTGGTGGCCAGCCCGAACTCGAGCAGATGCTCGAAATATGCAACGGTGGCTCGGATCCCGGTTCCATCGCCTGAAGACAAGGTGCAGTCCTGGGGCCGGATCCCTACCGCGACGCGCGTGCCGTCGGCGACGGCGGTCGCCTTCGCTTCCAAAGAGCCGGCGCCTGAGCCGATCTCGACACGGGTCGCACCGCTGTCCTTCCGGACCGTCCCGCGCAGCACGTTGATCTGCGGCTCACCGACGAACTGGGCGACGAACAGATTCGCCGGGTCGTCGAACACCTCGTCGGGTGTGCCGAACTGCTGCACCACGCCCGCGTCCATCACCGCGAGGCGATCGGCGAGCGACAACGCCTCGACCTGGTCGTGGGTGACGACGATGGTCGTGTAGCCGAATTCGCGCTGCAAGACCTTCAGTTCGCGACGGACCCGTTGGCGCGCGGCCGCATCGAGGTGACTCAACGGCTCGTCGAGGAGCAGCACCGGTGGGTTCCTGACCAAGGCCCGCGCCAGTGCGACGCGCTGCTTCTGACCGCTGGACAGGCCGGCGGGCCGCAGCTCCAGCATGTCGTTCATCTCCAGGCGGTTGCTGATCGAGGCAACCATCTGCTCGGCGCCCTTGACCTTGCGGGCCTTGAGGCCGTACAGCAGGTTCTCCCGGACCGACAACGGTGGATACAGCGCGTAGCTCTCGAAACCGACGCCGATGCCCCGCTTCGAGGCGGGCAACTGCGAGATCTCCCGGTCGCCGATGCTGATCGAACCGCTGGTCACCGTCTCCAGGCCCGCGATCATCCGCAACGTCGTGGTCTTGCCGCAGCCCGATGGACCGAGCAGCGCGACGAGCTCACCCGGTTCGATTGCCAGGTCGATGCCCTTCACCGCGGTGACGCTCTCTCGTCCCCGGGACGCGTAGGTCTTCACCAGCCCGCGCAGCACCAGGCTCTGCGCGGTTCCCGAGGAATCCGACCGGTGCTTGGGCGCGCCGTTGGTCCGCGACGTCGTCACACTCATTGCGCTGCCTCCAGGGTCTTGTCGTCCGCACCGAGCCGTCGAGTGTCGCCATCGCCCGCGGCAAAGACGTGAACGTCCTTGTCTGCCACCGTCATCGACACGGGGGAGCCTTCATCGGCGCCTTCGCGTCCCGACGCCAGGACGATCAGCTGCTCGCCGCCGACCTGCACCGTCAGCTCGACGTTGCGGCCAAGCCGCTCGGCCAACAGGACCGTGCCGCTCAGCCGCGCCGATCCGGAGTCTGCGCCGACGACGTGAATGTCACAGGGGCGCAACCCGACCCGCACGCGCTCACCGGTACGCACGTCGACGCCCGCGGGCACCGGCACTCCGATCGAGCCGTCGCCCAACCGAATCTGCCCGTCGTCGACGATGCCGTCGAGGAGGTTGATCTCGGGCTGCCCGAGGGCACGTGCGACGAACGTGTCGGCCGGCCGCCGCCAGATCTCCTCGGGTGTACCGATCTGCACCAGCGACCCGGATCGCATCACCGCGATGCGGTCCCCGAGCGCGAGGGCCTCCTGGTAGTCGTGCGTGACGTAGACGGTCGTGGTCTTCGACATCGCGCCGAGTTGCTTGAGCTCGGCGCGCATCGCCGCCCGCAATTTTGCGTCCAGATGGCTCAGCGGTTCGTCGAGCAGATAGATGTCGGCGGGCCGGACCAACACGCGGCCCAGTGCGACCCGCTGCCGCTGCCCGTTGGACAACTCTCGCGGAAACCGCTTGAGCAGATGGTTGATTCCCAGCGTCGTGGTCACCTGGTTGATCCGCTCGGCGCGCTGGGCATCGGTGTACTTGCCGGTGCGGCCGGACTTCAGCGGTGAGGCCAGGTTCTCGTTGACGGTCTTCTGCGGGTACAGCGCGTAGCTCTCGAACGCCATCGCGACGTTGCGGTGGTACGGCTCGACGCGCGTCACGTCGGTGCCGCCGATCGTCACCGTGCCACCGTCGATGTCGACGAGGCCGGCAACCGACTTCAGCGTGGTGGTCTTGCCTGCCCCGCTGGGGCCGAGGATGACGAAGAACTCGCCGTCGGCGATGTCGACCGACAGATCGTGCACCGCCCTGGTCTTCCCGAACGACTTGGACAGGCCCTGCAGCGATACGGTGGCCATCAGGCTTTCACCGCCCCGAACGACAGGCCGCGCACCAGGTATCTCTGGATGGTGAGCGCAAGTATCAGCGGTGGCAATGCCGCGATGATCGCGGCCGCGGCGGTCAGGTTGTAGTACGCCTGCCCACCGCCACCGAGGAACTTGGTGATCGCGACGGTCACCGTGCCCGCGTTGCTGTCGGCGAGGATCAGCGGGAACACGTAGTTGTTCCAGGCGAATATGAACGCCAGCAGGGCGGCAGCGGCGATGCCGGGACGCACGATCGGCAGCGCCACCATCACGAATGCCCGTGTCCTGGTGTAGCCGTCCAGCAGCGCGGCGTCCTCCAGGTCCGCGGGCAGGTCCTCGAAGTAGGACCGCAGGATCCACACCACCAGCGGCATCGTGACGAGTTGCAGCACCCAGATCATGCCGACCTTGGTGTCGAAGAGGCCGATCTGGTTGTAGATCACGAACAGCGGCACGATGACCATCAGCTCCGGCGCGAACCGGAACGACAGCATCTGGAACATCAGGTCGTTGCTGCCCTTGTACTTCCAGCGGCCCGCCGCGTACGCCGCGGGAATGCCGATCACCAGCGAGACGATCACCGCGCCACCGCAGTTGAGCAGGCTGGTCAGCAGCGAGGCCTTGAAGTCGACACTGGTCATCTGGGTGCCCTTGTCGGACAACACGGTTGCGAAGTTCGACCAGGTCGGACTGAACTCGAAGTAGGTGCTGGTCTGCTGCTCGGCGTTCTTCAGCGCCAGGATCAGCATCCACACGATGGGGAACAACGAGAACACGAACCAGAAGATCAGGCCGACGTCTGCCGACACCGATCCGATCGAGAGACGCCGCTGCCCGGGAAGCAGTTCGCGCGTAGCCGATTTGAGTGCCATGGTCAGGACTCCGCTCCCGCAGCGCGACGCTGCGCCTTGCCGAGCACGCTCACCAGGTAGCGCGCGGTGATGAACACGATGATCCAGAGCAGCAGCATGTAGGTGCTGCCACGCGAGTAGTCCAGGTTGATGATCGAGTCCTCGAAGGCCCCGATCTGCAGTGTGCGGGTGGCGACGCCAGGCCCGCCGGCGGTGAGCACGTAGATGTGATCGAACACCTTCAGGTTGTCCATGAACCGGAAGATCACTGCGACCAGGATGTAGGGCCACAACATCGGCAGCATGAGCTTGCGGAACATGTAGAACCAACCGGCACCGTCCACCTCGGACGCCTCGAACGGCTCCTTGGGCAGCGACCGGATGCCTGCCAACACCAGGATGGCCACGAACGGGGTGAAGATCCACAGATCGACGAGGATCACCGACCACAGTGCGTTGGTGCTCGACAACCAGTCGAACGTGTTGCCCAGTCCGAGAACGTGATTGAGGATGCCGAATTGCGGATTGAACATCAGCTTCCACATCACGCCTGCGATCACCGGGGCGATCATCAGCGGCAGGATTAGCACCTTCTCGAAGATCTTCCCGATGAACGACGACCGGTTCAGCAGCAGCGCGAGGCCGACGCCGAGCGCCGTCTCGACGAGCGTGGCCAGCACCGCGAAGATCGCCGTGACCTTGACGCTCTGCCAGAAGATCTGGTCACCCAGCACCGACTTGAAGTTGTCGAACCAGATGAAGTGCGGGTCGGGGTTCACCGCGGCGTAGTTCAGGAACGCGTAGTAGGCACCCACGGCGAACGGGTAGAGGATCCCGATGACGATGACCAGCGCGGGTATCGACAGCAGGTAGGGGCGCATCCGGCGCCGCCACGTCGGGATCTCGGGGAGTGGCCGGCGCGCCTGTGTCGTGGCGGACCGTTCGGGTTGCGTCGGAGGCGCTTTGGGGGTTTGTGTCGTCATCGTTGCCGCAACTCCCTAGAGGTTGACCTTGGAGGTATTGGTCTTGGCGAGGCTGCGTAGTCGCGACGCAGCATCGTCTCCGCCGTAGATGTCCTGCAGGGCCACCGCCCAGTTCTGCGTGGTGTCGAAGAACTTCTTCTGCGGGGTGAACTGGATCTTCGACGATCCGATCACCGTCTCGAAGGCCTCCAGATAGCCGAACTGCTCGGCGGCCACCCGCTTGAAGGTGGTGTCGAAGACGGACTTTCGCACCGGATCGGCGTAGGTGCCGCCCTCGACGGCCTTGTTCATCGACTCCTTGCCGGTCGCCCACTGGATGAACAGCCAGGCCGGCAGCTTGTTGCGGGAGTTGGCACTCATCGCCCAGCTCCAGGTCCACAGGTTCGTCTTGTAGTTCCCGTCCGGCCCGGCAGGCCCGGCGTACCAACCCAGGTTTCCGGCTTCCTTGCTGGCGCCGGACTTGTTCTTCGGATAGGTGGCGCTGTCGGCATCGAACACCATCATCGCCTTGCCGTCGCCCAGATCGCCTGTGGCATTGGGGTAGTCGTAGGTGGTCCACGACGTCGGCCCGGCCTGGTGCTGCATCTCGATCCACTTCTTGGTGAAGTCGATGGCCTCGTCGCTGTCCATCTCGGCGATCATCTCGGAGCCGTTGAACGTGTAGTCGACGGCTCCGGCCCGGGAGTACTGCGTCATGAAACCGGGGTGGATCGTGGCCCACGACTTGGACCCGCGGGTGGCGATGCCGTAGCGGTTCTGCGACCGGTCGGTGAGATCGACCGCGAGCTGGATGAAGTCGTCGAAGTTGTCCGGCAGCTTGGTGATGCCGCGCTGGTCGAAGTACGCCTTGTTGTACGCGACCACGTTGTTCTCGAAACCCCACGGGATGGCCCACTGGCCACCGGTGCCCAACGGCGTGCCGGGCGTGAAGTCCCACCGGGTGGACGTGCGCAAACCCTCGAAGATGTCGTCGAAGTCGTACTCGGCGTTGGTGGCGGCGGAGTTCTGCAGCCACGGGTTGAGGTCCTCGATCCAGCCCGGCGGCCCGTACTGCCAGATGAAGTAGGCGCCGAGCATGAACGCGTCGTGCTTTCCGGATCCGCCTGCCAGCTCGGTGTTCAGCTTGGTGAAGTAGTCGGCCTCTGGTACCAGGTCGACGTTGACGGTGATGCCGGTGAGTTCGGTGAACTCGGCAAGCAGCGGCTGGTAGGACAGCTGGTACGGGTGCGGCGTCTGCAGGATGTTGATGGTGGACCCGGATGCCTTCTTCCAGTCGAATCCGCCGCTGACCTCTGCGGCACCGTTCGGAGCGCTGGCCTTGCCGCCGACGCCGCAGGCGCTCAGCACGGGCAGGCTGGCGGCGGCCGCACCGGCAACTCCCAACGCCGCCAACATGTTCCGCCGCGACATCTGCGGGCCCTGGAATCCAACTCGGTTACGACTCATCTGAGATAGTCCTTCGGTCGGGAGGAATCAAGCCGGAATCAGGGAGACCTTCACCGACTCCTTGCCGCTGGCGACGAGGTCCAGTCCCTTCTGGAAGTCGTGCAGTGGCAATTGGTGAGTGCAGATTTCGTTCATCGGCAGCACGCCGGACTCGATCATCCGGATCGCGGCGGGCCAGCAGTACGGGCCGAGGTGTGCGCCGAGGACGTCGAGTTCCTTGTCGTCGCTGATGATGCTCCAGTCGACGGAGACGTCGCTGCCGAAGACGCCGTACTCCACGTAGCGGCCGAGCTTGCGCAGCAAGTTGAGCCCCTGCGGTACGGCGGAGGTGTGGCCGGTGCCCTCGAGGTAGACGTCGGCGCCGTATCCGTCGGTCAGGCCCTTGATCACCTCGACCACGTCCTGCTCGGCGATGTTGATGGTGATGTCGGCACCGCAGGCCTTGGCGAGTTCCAGCTTCTCCGGCGCCATGTCGAGCGCGATGACGTGCATCGGGTTCTTGGCCCGCGCGCCGGCGACCATGCCTAGTCCGATCGGCCCGCAGCCGGCGACCACGACGGTGTCCTCGAACGTGATCTGGGCGCGCTCGACGGCATGCAGCGAGCAGGACAGGGGCTCGGCGAACGCGGCGTGCTGCGGCGGGATGTCGCCGGATACCTTGTGCACCAACGCCTCCGCGGGGTACACCATGTAGCTCGCCATGGCGCCGGGGGTGCGTCGCTTGAAGCCGTATAGGTCGTGCGGCTGACACATGTGGTACTGGCCACGCTTGCAGTAGCGGCACTCCCAGCACGGCACGATCTGTTCGGACACCACGCGGTCACCGACGGCGATGCCCCACCTGTTCGCGGCCTCGTCGTCGAGTTCGACTACGCGGCCGGTGAATTCGTGGCCGGGGATCACCATCGTCTCGGCCCAGGCCGGACGGTTCTCGTCACCCCAGAACTTGGCGGCGCCGTGATAGCACTTCAGGTCGCTGGCGCAGATGCCGACGGCCTCCACGCGAATCAGTGCCTCGCCGGGTCCGCGCTGCGGGACTGCGACCTCTTCCAACCGGTAGTCGTGCGGTCCGTGGCACACGACCGCCTGCATCTTCTCGGGGATTTGGTCGGTCATCGGCAGCTCCTTCGCATGTGGCTGCGGTCACACTATCGAGCCCGTGCACATTTGTCCAGAACGAATGTTCAGGAAAATTCTTTCCAGAACACATGTGCAATGACATACTTTCCCCATGCCCCGCCCGGCCCCGCGCACGCCGACGACCCCGGTGGGCGACGCGGCCCCACCAGACGGCGAAGGCAGTCACTTTCCCGCATCACTGCTGTACAGCGCGGCGCGGCTGTACTACGAAGACGACGCCACGCAGGCCGAGGTCGCCGAGCGACTCGGCACCAGCCGCGCCACCGTGAGCCGGCTGCTGTCCGAAGCCAAGCGGCAGGGCATCGTGCGCATCGAGGTGGTGCCGCCCGCCGAAGCGCGACCCGGTGACCTCGCCGACCGTCTCGCCCGCGCACTCGGTCTGACGTCGGTGTACCTCAGTCCCCCGCTTCCGACTCCCAGCGCGGGCCGCAGCGTCGTCGACGTGATGGGCCGCGCGCTGGCGCCTGCGGTCGGCCGCGCGCTGAGCGAAGCGGGCCTGTTGCCCGGCGACGTGCTGCTGGTGTCGTCGGGACGCACCGTGTACGAAGTCGCGCAGTTCGACCTGACCGCACTCCCCGGCGTGGTGATCGCACCGACCGTCGGCGGCAACGACCAGCCCGAAGAGTGGTATCAGACCAACGAGATCACACGGCTGGTCGCCAATCGCGTTGGTGGGCGGGCGAGTTATCTCTTCGCACCCGCGCTGCCCGGCGAAGAGTTGTACCAGTCTCTCCTCAACGACCCGAGCATCCAACGGGTACTCCATCTTTGGCCGCACGCGCGGTGCGCGCTGATGGGCGTCGGCGCCCCGCCGCTGATCCGGTCCGACATTCCGCAGTTCGTGCCGACCGGCTCGACGTCGCTGCGCGCTGCGGTCGGGGACGTGTGCTCGCGGTTCTACGACCGCGACGGGCAACCCATCGAGTTCGACGGCGGGGAGCGCCTGATCGCCGTCGAACTCGATGCCCTGCGGCACATTCCGGTGACCATCGCCGTTGCGGTCGGCAAGGAGAAGGTCGACTCGATCATCGGCGGCGCCCGCGGCGGGTACTTCAACCACCTCGTCACCGACCCGGTGACGGCCACCGCCATCCTGGCCAGTCCGGCCATCGACGAACAGGTGTGACGACGTGACCACCATGGCAGAACCGCAGCGCCCCGGCACCATTCGCCTCGACGGTAAGCGGGCCCTCATCACGGGCGCCACCAAGGGAATCGGCGCCGACATCGCCCGCGCCTTCGCCGCGGCCGGCGCCACCCTGGTACTCAGCGGCCGCGACGAGGCGGAGCTGGAACGCGGCGCCCGCGCGTTGACCGACGAGTTCGGAGTCAAGATCGGTACCGCCGCAGTCGATCTGGCGCTCGGCGACGGACCAGCGCGACTGGCAGAACTGGCCACCACGGCGTTCGGCGGGCTGGACATCCTAGTCAACAATGCCGGCATCTCGCATCCCCAGCCGGTCACCGAAACCGATCCCGAGATGTTCGACGCCACCATGGCAGTCAACCTGCGGGCCCCCGCGCTGCTGGCCGCCGCAGTGGGCAGGGTGATGGTGGCGCAGGGCACCGGAGGGTCGATCGTGACCGTGGCATCGGCGGCCGCGCTGGCGCCACTGCCCGACCACTACGCCTACTGCGCGTCCAAGGCGGGACTGGTGATGGCGACGAAGGTCCTCGCCAGAGAACTGGGCCCGCACGGCATCCGGGCCAACTCGGTGTGCCCCACCGTGGTTCTCACCGAGATGGGTCAGCGGGTGTGGGGCGAGGAAGCCAAGGCCGCACCGATGCTGGCGCGGATACCGTTGGGCCGCTTCGCCGTACCGCGCGAGGTGTCCGAAGCCGTGCTGTGGCTGGCGTCGGATGCGGCCAGCATGGTCTCTGGTGTCGACATCGCCGTCGACGGCGGCTACACGATGGGCTGAGCGTCCCGCCCACCGATCGCGCCGAGCGCGTGGACTGCTCCCCTGGTCGCCGGATACAGCTCCCGCCAGACGCCATACAGCTCGTCGTACAGCGCGTGATTGGCCGGGTCCGGCGTGATCTCCCTGTCGATCTTGGCCCAATCCGTTTCCGGTGCAACCAATTCCGCACCGATCGCCGCCATCAGAGCGCCGCCGTAACTAGCGCCGATGGCCTGCTCGGGAACCAGCTGCGGACGGCCCGTGATGTCGCTGACCGCTTGCGCCCAGACCGGGCTCTGCAGTCCGCCGCCGACCGCGACGGTACGCAGGCCGGTGTGCGCGTCGTCGAACATCTCCAAGATCTGCCTGATGCCGAAACCGATGCCCTCGTACGCCGCGCGGAACAGATGACCGCGGCCGTGCCGCAGGGTGAGCCCGGCGAACAACCCCCTGGCCTGCGGATCGAACACGGGGGTCCGCTCCCCCGCCAGATACGGCAGGACCATCAGTCCTTCGCTTCCAGGAGGAACCGCCGCCGCCTCGGCCATCAGCACGTCGAATGCCGCGCCGCCCGTGACCTTCTGCAGCCAATTGATCATGCTGCCCGCGGTCGACGTGCCCGCGGCCAATGCCAGTGAACCGTGGGCGACGCCCGCCGTCGTCCACAACGCGGGGTCACTGTGGTAGGAGTCGATGACCTGAACCAGGAACATCGTCGAGCCGTACATCAGCATCTGGTCACCGGGATTGCGGACGCCAGCCGAGAACGCCTCGGCGTACGCATCGACCGTGCCCGCCACCACCGGCGTGCCCTTCGGGATGCCGGTCGCGGCCGAAGCTTCGGCGTGAACGGTGCCGACGACGTCGCTCGGCCAGACCAGCCGAGGCAGCGGCAGGTGCCCGCAGATCCGCTTCGCCCACTCGTGGTTCCAGTCGAATTCGCGCGTGACGTACAACGGATCGCACTGGCTGGCGGTGTGGTGATCGAGCACGTACTCGCCGGTCAGCTTCGCCGTGATGTAGGAGTTCGACCCGTACCAGCCGGTCGCCTGCTCGAACACCCTGGGTTCGTGGCGCCGCACCCATTCCAGCTTCGGCCCGACGGCCTGGCTGGACAGCAGCGTGCCGGCACGTTCCAGGATGGCGTCGGCGCCGAATTCGGCAGTCAGCAAGTCGATCTCGACGCTCGCGCGGGTGTCGACGCCGTACAGGATCGCCGGCCGCAACGGTGTCAGCGCGTCGTCGCAGAGCACCAGGCATGGCCCGACGCCGCTCACGCACATGGCGGCAATGCGTGCGCCCGGCGGCATCTCGCGCGTCAACTGGTTGCCGAGCTCGCACACCTCGCGCCACCACAGCGCCTCGGCGTCCACCTCGGCCCAGCCCGGCCGCGGCAAGTCCATCGCATGGGCCCGTGTCGCCGAGGCGATGACCGTGCCCGCGGTGTCCACGAGGACGCCCTTCGTGCTCCCGGTGCCCATGTCGATGCCGAGAAGCAGGTCCACGCCGCAACCCTACGTCCAAGACGGAACGCTCAGTGATCGAGGAACACCACGTTCTTCTCGACGGGGTTCCGCGGCACGGACAGATCGTTCGCCGGGAAGGCGGGGTCCGCGTAGCCGATCGACAGTCCGCACAGGATCGTCAGTTCGTCCGGTATGTCGAGCTGTTCGCGCAGCACCTCCGGGAAGTGGGCGATCGACGCCTGAACGCAAGAGCCGATGCCACGTTCGGTGAGCGCCAGCAACAGAGTCTGCAGGAACATGCCGACGCCCACGCTGTCGACCGGACCCAGCGCGCGCGGCATGCACACCACTCCCGCCACGGGTGCGCGGAAGAACTCCCAGTTGCGCAGCCGGGCGATCCGCCGGCTCTCCTTGTCGTCACGCGCAATTCCCATGGCCCCGTACACCAGGGCACCCATTTCTTGGCGCATCGGGGCGAATTCCTCCGGCAGGCCCACCGTCTCCGGGAAGCCGAGGGCCGCCCGGTCCAGCAGCGCGTCGACGAGCCGGTCCCGCCGCGGTCCGGTCGCGAGGAACAGCCGCCACGGCTGCAGGTTCGTATTCGACGGTGCTCGCATGGCAAGGGCGAGTGCCTCGTCGAGCAGTTCGCGCGGTACTGGCTTGTCGCGCAGGAACATCCGTGTCGACCGGCGTTCCCTCACGACGTCGTCCAAGGCGGTCATCGTCGTGGTATGCGCCGATCCCGGCGCTGCTCGAGTTCGTCCTCGTCGACCACGACGAGCATCGGGACACCGGGTGCACAGACCATCGTGACGAGGAAGCGCAATGCGACGTCGGAGCGGTTGTTGGCATCCGAGTAGTGGATGATGTCACCGCCCGGCTCCCAGAACGCCTCGCCTGCCTTGAGCACCCGCGGCGCTTCACCTTCCAGCTCGAAGAGCATCTCGCCTTCCAGCACGTAGCCGAACGACGGCCCACCGGGGTGGCGGTGCGGCGGAGCGCCCGCGCTTCCCGGCGGCCATTCGATGATCGAGGTCATCACCTCGGCATCCGCGGGGATGAACGGCGGTGTGACGGTCTGAATCGTGGTGATGGCCTTCATCAGGTCAGCGGTGTCGAACATGGGTCTCCTCCTCAGGGTCGGGGTGCTCGACCGCGCTACCGGCCAGCGAGCCAGTCGGCGAAGCGGACCGTGCCGAGCACCGCGCCGTCACCGGTGACGAGGCTGGAGTCGTCGACGTGCGTACCGAAGTAGGTGGCTTGCGGGTCGATTACGACGGGCTTGCGGTCGCCCTGATGGTCGAGCACGGCCTTCGCCATTTCGGCGAACGACAACTTCTCCGGGCCGCCGATCTCGACGATGCCGTTGGCGGGCTCGGCCTCGGCCGTGCGAACCACCTGCGCGGCGACGTCCGCGCCGGCGATGAGCTGGATGCGACCATCCGGCACGCGGACTTCACCGTCCACCACGAGGGATCCCGTGATCGCCTCGGCGAATTGGTGGAACTGCGTCGCCCGCACGATGGTGTACGGCAGCCCGGATTCGACGATCGTGCGCTCCTGCACCACCTTCGCGCGCATGTAGCCGCTCTCGGGCAGCCCGTCGGCGTTCACGATGGACAGGGCGACGTAGTGGCCGACACCGGCAGCCTGCGCCGCCGCGACCAGATTCTTCGACGACGCGGTGAAGAAGTCCATCACCGGGCCGTCCTCGAACGACGGTGAGTTGACGACGTCGACGAGCACCTGCGCGCCCGCGACCGCTTCGGTGAGTCCTTCGCCGGTGAGGACGTTGGCCCCCGACGACAACGATGCCCCGACCACCTCGTGGCCGTCGCGCACGAGCTGGTCTACCACTGCCGAACCGATGAGCCCGGTGGCTCCGATAACTGTGATCTTCATGCGTCTACTGTGACGCTTTCGGCCCCCTGACCGAGCCCTTGAAAGTCCGTAGTCTGCGTGGTCCCCTTGGGCGAGAACGCAAAAGCCCCCATTTCACGGCGGAAATGGGGGCCTTAGCGTCGCGCAGAGGGAATTAACCCTTGCGGGCCTGGACCTTCTCGGTGAGCTGCGGGGTGACCTTGAACAGGTCGCCGACGACGCCGAGGTCGGCGATCTCGAAGATCGGCGCCTCCTCGTCCTTGTTCACCGCGATGATCGTCTTCGAGGTCTGCATACCGGCCCGGTGCTGGATGGCGCCGGAGATGCCCAACGCGATGTACAGCTGCGGCGACACGGTCTTGCCGGTCTGGCCGACCTGGAACTGACCCGGGTAGTAACCCGAGTCGACGGCGGCACGCGAGGCGCCGACGGCCGCGTTCAGCGAATCCGCCAGCTCCTCGACGACCTTGAAGTTCTCGGCGCTGCCGACACCGCGACCACCGGACACCACGACCGTGGCCTCGGTGAGTTCGGGACGGTCGCCGGCGACGGCCGGTTCGCGGGACGTGATCTTGGTCGCATTCTCGGCGGCGGCGGGCACCTCCACGTTGACGACCTCGCCTGCGCCAGCCGCAGGCTCTGCCTCGACGGCGCCCGGACGGACCGTGATCACGGGGGTGTCACCGGCGGCCTGCGCCTCGACGGTGAACGCGCCACCGAAGATCGAGTGCACGCCGACGGCGCCTTCCTTGACCTCGACCACGTCGACCAGCACGCCGGAGCCGAGGCGGGCAGCGAGCCGGCCCGCGATCTCCTTGCCGTCCGCGTTGGCGGCCAGCACGACGGCCGCCGGGGCGGCGGTCTCGACCAGCGACGCCAGAACGTCGACGACCGGGGTGATCAGGTAGTTCGGGGCGTCGTCCGACTCGGCGACGTAGATCTTCGCGGCGCCGGCCTCCTTCAGCCCGTCGACCAGCGGCGCGGCAGTGCCCGGGGCACCGACCACGACGGCGGACGGCTCGCCCAGCACTCGGGCGGCGGTGATCAGTTCGGCGCTGACCTTTTTCAGCGCCCCATCTGCGTGCTCAGCGAGCACCAGTACTTCAGCCATGAGTTACTCAGCCTCTTGATCTCTTGAGAAGTGTTTGGGTGTCGGGAAACTAGATGATCTTTTGAGCGACGAGGTACTCGGCGATCTTGGCGCCGCCCTCACCCTCGTCGGTGATCTTCTCGCCCGCGGTCTTGGGCGGCTTCGGCGTGGACGCCAGCACCTTGGAGCCGGCGTTCTCGACGCCGACCTCGTCGGACTCGACGCCGATCTCGGCGAGCGTCAGAGTCGTCACTTCCTTCTTCTTCGCGGCCATGATGCCCTTGAAGGAGGGGAAGCGGGGTTCGTTGATCTTCTCGTTCACCGAGACCACGGCGGGCAGGTTCGCCTCGAGGGTGAACACGCCGTCATCGGTCTCGCGCTCACCGGTGACCTTGCCGCCCTCGACGGTCACCTTGCGCAGGTGCGTCAGCTGGGGCAGGCCGAGGTATTCGGCGATGATCGCCGGGACTGCGCCGCCGACGCCGTCGGTGGCCTCGTTGCCCGCGATGACCAGCTCGGTGCCCTCGATGGTGCCGAGCGCACGGGCCAGCGCCCAGCCGGTCTGCACGATGTCCGAGCCGTGCATGCCGTCGTCGAGCAGGTGCACTGCCTTGTCGGCACCCATCGACAGGGCCTTGCGGATCGCCTCGGTGGCGCGCGCGGGGCCTGCGGTCAGCAGGGTGACGGTGCCCTCGCCGCCTTCCTTCTCCTTGATCAGCAGCGCTTCCTCTACGGCGCGCTCGTTGATCTCGTCGAGGACGGCGTCTGCGGCCTCCCGGTCGAGGGTGTAGTCGCCGTCGGTCAGCTTGCGCTCTGACCAGGTGTCAGGGACCTGTTTGATCAGGACCACGATGTTCGTCATGAGTCTGCTTCGTCCTCCTCGATGAGGCCGCAGTCGGCCTGCATTACCACGAATGATGCAACAACCTTCATGTTACCCGTCAGTAACTTTAGACGCTGCGCACGAACACCATAGCTTGCCGAAGTTTGCCTCTCGGCCTCCCCTTAGTTGGACGAACCATTCGCGAACGATCCATCACGGGTTAGCCTGCCTTCCAATGAGCGCATCGTCCCCACCCGAGCCGTCAGCCGACGCCGTCATGCCCCTGACCGGGGAACGCACGGTCCCCGGCCTGGCCGAAGAGAACTACTGGTTCCGCCGCCACGAGGTCGTCTACCAGCGTCTGGCCGACCGGTGCGCGGGCCGCGACGTGCTCGAAGCCGGGTCCGGTGAGGGCTACGGCGCCGACCTCATCGCAGGCGTCGCACGACGGGTGGTGGGGCTCGACTACGACGACTCGGCCGTCGCGCACGTCCGGGCGCGCTACCCGAGGGTGGACATGCGGCAGGGCAACCTCGCCGACCTGCCATTGTCCGATGGCGAGTTCGACGTCGTGGTCAACTTCCAGGTCATCGAACACCTGTGGGATCAAGGGCAGTTCGTCGCAGAGTGCCATCGGGTGCTGCGTCCGTCGGGAACGTTGCTGATGTCCACCCCCAACCGCATCACGTTCTCACCCGGCCGCGACACCCCGATCAACCCGTTCCACACCCGCGAACTCAACGCCGCCGAACTCACCGACCTGCTCACCGAGAACGGGTTCGCGGTGCAGGCCATGCTTGGGGTCTTTCACGGCCCCCGGCTGGCCGAGCTGGACGCCCGCCACGGCGGGTCGATCATCGACGCGCAGATCGACCGTGCGCTGGCCGACGCGCCGTGGCCCGACGACCTGCTGGCCGACGTCGCATCGATCGGCATCGACGACTTCGACCTCCTCGATGCCAACGACCGTGACATCGACCTGAGCCTCGACCTGGTCGCGATCGCGGTGCGATGTGACTGACACCGGGGACGCGGCGCCGGGACTCTTCACCCTGGTCCTGCACACCCACCTGCCCTGGCTGGCCCACCACGGCCGCTGGCCGGTGGGCGAGGAATGGCTCTACCAGTCCTGGGCGGCGGCCTACCTGCCGCTGATGCGGGTGCTGCGGACACTGGCCGCCGAGGACCGCAGCCACCTCGTCACCCTCGGCATGACGCCGGTGGTCACCGCGCAACTCGACGATCCGTACTGCCTGACCGGCATGCATCACTGGCTGGCGAACTGGCAGCTGCGAGCACGGGAGGCCGCCACCACGCACGTCGCCGGCGACGGCTCGGCCTACAACGCGCCAGAGGCATTGCGCGCCTTTGGCATTCGCGAACACCAGGAGGCAGGTCGGGCGCTCGACGACTTCGCCGGCGCGTGGCGGCACGGCGGCAGCCCACTGCTGCGTCAACTGATCGACGCCGAGACCATCGAATTACTCGGCGGCCCACTGGCCCACCCCTTCCAGCCACTGCTCAACCCACGGTTGCGGGAGTTCGCGCTGCGCGAAGGCCTCGCCGACGCGCATCAACGCTTCGCCCACGCCCCCACCGGCATCTGGGCCCCCGAGTGCGCGTACGCGCCTGGCATGGAGACCGACTACGCGGCCGCCGGCGTGACGCACTTCATGGTCGACGGGCCGTCGCTGCACGGCGACACCGCGCTGGGCCGTCCGGTCGCGGACTCGGACGTGATCGCCTTCGGCCGCGACCTGCAGGTGAGCTACCGGGTCTGGTCCCCCAAGTCGGGCTATCCGGGGCACGCCGCCTACCGCGACTTCCACACCTACGACCACCTCACCGGCCTCAAGCCGGCACGGGTCACCGGCCGAGGGGTGCCGTCGCAGGACAAGGCGCCGTACGACCCGGAACGCGCCGACCACACCATCGACGGGCACGTCGCCGACTTCGTCGAGATGGTGCGCAGGCGGCTGGTGTCCGAGTCGGCGCGCATCGGCAGACCCGCGCACGTGATCGCGGCGTTCGACACCGAACTCTTCGGGCACTGGTGGTACGAGGGCCCGGTGTGGCTGGAGCGGGTGCTGCGCGCCCTGCCCGAGGCGGGCGTGCGGGTGGGCACGCTGTCCGACGCGGTCGCCGGCGGCTTCGTCGGCTCGTCGGTCGAATTGCCGCCCAGCTCTTGGGGTTCGGGCAAGGACTGGCAGGTGTGGTCGGGTGAGGCGGTCGCCGACCTGGTGGCCCTCAACGCCGAGGTGGTCGACACGGCTCTGACGACGGTCGACAAGGCCCTGACGCAGCACGCCTCGGTCGGTGCGCCGACGCCGCGCGACACGGTGGCCGACCAGATTCTGCGCGAGGCCCTGCTGACCGTGTCGAGCGACTGGCCGTTCATGGTGAGCAAGGACACCGCGGCCGACTACGCGCGGTACCGGGCGCATCTGCACGCCCACGCCACCCGCGAGATCGCAGGCACGCTGGCCGCCGGCCGACGCGATCACGCCGAACGTCTTGCCGCAGGCTGGAACCGTGCCGACGGGCTGTTCGGTGCGCTGGACGCTCGGCGGCTGCCGCGATGAGCGCTTGCGCGAAGAGCAGAGGGCCCCGATGAGGGTCCTCATGGTGTCGTGGGAGTACCCGCCGGTCGTGATCGGCGGACTGGGCAGACACGTGCACCACCTCGCGACCGCACTCGCCGCCGACGGACACGAGGTGGTGGTGCTCAGCCGCCGTCCGGCGGGCACCGATCCGAGCACCCACCCGTCCACCGACGAGGACGCCGAGGGCGTGCGCGTGATCGCCGCCGCCCAGGATCCACACGAATTCGACTTCGGCACCGACATGATGGCGTGGACCCTTGCCATGGGGCATTCGATGGTCCGCGCCGGCCTTGGCCTGAAGAGTCGACGGGGTAACAGGGTCTGGCGTCCCGACGTCGTGCACGCACACGACTGGCTGGTCGCCCACCCCGCCATCGCGCTGGCCGAATACTTCGACGTACCACTGGTTTCCACCATCCACGCCACCGAAGCGGGCAGGCACTCCGGCTGGGTGTCCGGCCGCATCAGCAGGCAGGTCCACGCCGTCGAGGGCTGGCTGGTCCGCGAATCCGATTCGCTCATCACGTGTTCGGCGTCGATGAGCGACGAGATCGCCGAGCTCTTCGGGCCCGGCCTCGCCGAGACGCGCGTGATCCGCAACGGCATCGACGCGGCGTCGTGGCCCTTCGCGAAGCGTCGGCCCCGCCGCGGCCCGGCGCGGCTGCTGTACCTGGGCCGGTTGGAGTACGAGAAGGGCGTGCACGAGGCCATCGCCGCGCTGCCCCGCATCCGGCGCAGCCACCCCGGCACCACGCTGACCATCGCAGGCGACGGCACCCAGCAGGACTGGCTGGTCGAACAGGCGCGAAAGCACAAGGTGCTCAAGGCCGTCGAGTTCGTAGGCCGGATGGACCATGAAGAACTCGTCGCGCTGCTACACCACACCGACGCCGCCGTGCTGCCCAGCCACTACGAGCCATTCGGCATCGTCGCCCTGGAAGCCGCAGCCACCGGCGCGCCACTCGTCACGTCCAACGTCGGCGGGCTGGGTGAAGCCGTCATCGACGGCGAAACCGGTGTCTCGTTCCCGCCGAGGGACGTGGCCGCCCTTGCGGCGTCGGTCCGCGCCGTGCTGGACGATCCGGCGGCCGCTCAACACCGCGCCATCGCCGCCCGCGAGCGGCTCACGTCCGCGTTCGACTGGCACACCGTCGCTACCGAAACCGCGCAGGTCTACGTGGCCGCCAAGCGCCGCGAACGCGAACCGCACCGGCGCGCCATGATCGTCGAACACGCACTGCCCGACCGCTAGACGGTTCGACGGGCGTCGAATCAATCCGCGCCTAACGTGCGGGTATGGACACGAAACGGCTCACCTTCGACACGACGCTGACCCTGATCGCGGCCTACCTCGGCCTGTTCGTCGGCCTCATCGACGCCAACGCGATCAACCTCGCGCTTCCGGCCGTCCGTGACGACCTCGGCGGTGGCATCTCCGGCGCTCAATGGACCATCGACGCCTACAACGTCACCTTCGCCGCGATGCTGCTCACCGCGGGCTCGCTCGGCGACCGCTTCGGCCGACGTACCGTGTTGCGCGGCGGCCTGGTCACATTCGTGGTCGCTTCGCTGGCGTGTGCTGCCGCTCCCTCACTGCCAATGCTGTTGACCGCCAGGGCAATCCAGGGCGTGGGTGCGGCGCTGATGCTGCCGCAGGGCCTGGCCATCACGGCTGCCGCGTTCCCCAACCCGGTCGAACGCGGCCGGGCGACGGCGGCGTGGGCGATGGCGGCGGCGATGAGCACCGCGATCGGCCCGATCCTCGGCGGCGTGCTGACCGACACCCTCGGCTGGCGCTACATCTTCTGGCTCAACGCGCCCGTCGGCGTCCTCGCACTGCTGATGACCTACCGCTACCTGCCCGAATCCCGCGACCCCGACGCCGCGGGCATCGACGTGCCTGGCCAGCTCCTGGCCATGTGTGGACTCGGCGCACTGACGATCGTCCTCGTCGAGTCGCGCACGATGGCGCCCACCTGGACGGTCGCACTGGGCGTCGTCGCGGTCGCGGGCGTCGCCGCGTTCATCTGGAGCCAGCGACGCGGCGCGCACCCGATGCTGCCGCTGGACCTGTTCCGCAGCCGCAGACTCGTCGCCGCGCTGATCGCGACGTTCACGATGACGTTCGGCATCTACGGGCTGCTGCTGGTGAACAGCTTTGCGTTCCAACAACAACGGGGTGCCAGCGCCCTGGAGACGGCGCTCTGGTTCCTGCCGATGCCGTTGACTTACCTGGTCCTCATCCCCGTCGTCAACGCGCTCGCCCACCGCACCGGTCCCCGGCTGCCGATGACTGCCGGACTGAGCCTGATGGCCGCCGGCATGGCGCTGTATGCGGCGGCCGGTCCGCAGGCCGAGGTGTGGCTGCTGGCGCTGTCCTTCGTGCTGGCCGGCGTGGGTCTTGCGCTCACCACCGGCCCAGCCGTCGGCCTGGCGATGTCGGCCGTTCCGGTGCAGCGGGCGGGCCTGGCGTCCGGCGTGGTGAACCTCGCCCGTCTGGTGGGTATCACTGTCGGTGTCGCGGTGTTGGGTAGTGCCATGGCGAGCGTCGGCGGCGCGGACGGCGTTCGCATCGCGACGGTGGCGGGCGGCCTGGTTCAGGTGATCGGTGCCGCGGCGGCCTTCCGATGGGCGAGGCCGGAGGCACCCGCGACGACCGACGAGGAGGTGTGCCATGCGTGACGTAGCCGACCTGCCGGTCACCGGCGACGCCGACATCGCCGCGGTGGCCGGGCTGCTGGCCGACCCCGCCCGGTGCAAGGTGTTGCTCGCGCTGGACGACGGCCGGGCGCTGCCCGCCAGCGTGCTGGCCGACGAGGCCGGAATCAGCCGGTCGACCGCCAGCAGCCACCTCGGCAAGCTGACCGCCGCCGGGCTGGTCACCGTGCAGACGCATGGGAGGCACCGCTACTACCGGCTTGCCGGTCCCGAGATCGCCGAGCTGCTCGAGCGGCTGAGCAGGTTGTCGCCGCCCCGGCCGGTCCGGTCGCTGCGGGAGGGAACCAGGGCGGCCCGATTGCGTTCGGCGCGTACGTGTTACGACCATCTCGCCGGCCGGCTCGGCGTGGCGATCATGGGCAGCTTGCTCGATCGCGGACTGCTCGTCGGCGGCGACGGCACCTACGACCCGCTGCGGCACACCCGCGATGCGCTCAGCAGCCCCGGCCACGACGTCGACTACGAACTCACCGCCGCCGGGCGCAGCTTCCTCGACGACGTCGGCATCGAATTGCCGAGCAGCCGAAGGCCGGCGGTGCGCTACTGCATCGACTGGACCGAACAACGGCATCATCTGTCCGGCGGACTGGGCCGCGGGGTGTTGGACCGGTTCGTGTCGGCGGGTTGGGTCAAGCGGGTGCCCCGGGGGCGTGCCGTGACCGTCACCGACGCCGGGCGCGCGGGGTTGGCCGACTGCTTCGGGATCGACTGGGCGGACTGACGGTTAGTGCGCCTCGCGCATCGTCAGCGGGCGGCCTTCTTGCGTTCGATGTCGGCCAGCGCGGCAGCGAGTTCCGCACGCTCGGCCGCAGACGTCTCCCACGCCAGCTTGCGGTTCTTGACCACCTTGGCCGGGGCGCCGACCGCAATCGAGAAGTCCGGGATCTCGCCCTTGACGACGGCGTGCGCGCCGAGCACGCAACCCCGTCCCACCGACGTACCCCGCAGCACGGTGACCTTCGCGGCGATCCACGTGTCGGGGCCGATCCGCACCGGGGCCTTGACGATGCCCTGGTCCTTGATCGGCAGCTCGATGCTGTCCATCTTGTGGTCGAAGTCGCAGACGTAGCACCAGTCGGCCATCAGCACCGAGTCGCCCAGCTCGATGTCGAGGTAGGTGTTGATGACGTTGTCGCGGCCGAGCACCACCTTGTCCCCGATGCGCAGCGAGCCCTCGTGGCAGCGGATGGTGTTCTTGTCGCCGATGTGGACCCAACGACCGATCTCCATGGTGGACATCTCTGGCGTCGACTGGATCTCCACGCCCTTGCCGAGGAAGACCATGCCGCGCGTGATGATGTGCGGGTTGGCCAGCTTGAACTTCAGCAGCCGCCAGTACCGGACCAGATACCAGGGCGAATACGCCTTGTTCGCGAGCACCCAGCGCAGCGACGCGGCCGTCAGGAATTTGGCCTGCCGGGGGTCGCGCAGCCGGGAGCCTCGCCAGCGAACGTGCACAGGCGAGCCCCACATCGTCGTCATGCCTCGACTCCCACTCGCTCCGGTCCTCGCTCGTACCTCGTCCCCTGCCCTGCGGCCGTGGGCCCAGCGATCCTCACTCGCGATCGTCTTCGGGTCGTCATGGCCGCAGAGCCTACGCGAGGCCGCGCGAAGCTCCCGATAGTCTCATGACTCGATGCCTGCTCGAGGAATGACCGTGCGCCGGTTGGTTGCCATGGCGTCGGCGGCGCTGATCGTGACCGCCTGCGGAAACACCGACCCATGGGTCGAGGCCCACCCCGCTGACGGCTGGCCCGCCCAGTACGGCGACGCGGGTAACAGCAGCTACACGCCGACCGCGGGCGCGGACGGACTCGTGCCGGACTGGCGACGATCGGTCAAGGGCGACCTCGCCGCCCAGGTCGCCATCGGGTCGAGCGGCTACCTGGCCGCCAACGCCCAGACCACCGCCGGATGCTCGCTGATGGTGTGGGAGTCGGGCAACAAGGGCAGGCAGCGCTGGTGCGGCAGGCTGTGGCAGGGCGGAGGCCTGTCCGGGCCCCTGTTCGACGGCTTCGACAACCTCTACGTCGGACAACCCGGCGCCATCCTGTCGTTTCCGACCACGCAGTGGATCCGGTGGCGTGCGCCGGTGATCGGCCTACCGCTGACGCCGCGCATCCTGGCGCCCGATCAGCTGCTGGTGCTCACGCACCTGGGCCAGGTTCAGGTGTTCGACGCGCACCGCGGCACGGTCGTCGGCACGTCCATGGATCTCGTCGCGGGCGTCGACCCCACCGACTCGCAGCGCGGCCTCGCCGACTGCCAGCTCGGCAGGCCGCGGTGCCCCGTGTCGGCGGCGCCGGCGTTCTCGCCCGCGTCGAACATCCTGGTCCTCGGATTGTGGGAGCCGAATGCCGAAGCGCCCATCGTGGTGGGCTTGCGCTACCGGCCGGGCCAGACGCCGCCCCTGGTGCGGGAGTGGACCAGCACCGACGTCGGGGGCGGACCGCTGGCCAGTCCGGTGCTGTCTTCCGACGGCAAGACCGCCTACCTCAACGGCCGCGACGGACGACTCTGGGCGCTGGACACCGCCAACGGCAAGGCCAAGTGGTCCGTTGCCCTGAACTACCAGCCGCAGACGCCGCCCTCGGTATCCCCCGACGGCTTGATCGTGGCCGGCGGTGGCCCCGACGCCAAACTGGTGGCCGTCAAGGACGGCGGTGACCGCGGCGAGGTGGTGTGGAAGCGCGACGACGTCGTGCCGCTGTCCACCTCGAGCCGCGCTGGGGCCGACGTCGCCTACACCGTCGCGCGCGACGGCGAGAACGGCATGACGCTCTTGGTGTTCGACCCCGCCGACGGTCACACGGTCAACGCCTACCCGCTGCGCAATGCGACGGGATTCCCGGTCGGTGTGTCGATCGGGCACGACCGGCGAGTGGTGACCGCCACCAGCGACGGACAGGTCTACGCGTTCGCGCCCAAGTAGGTCCTCAGGCGATCATCGCGTCGATCGGCCCCCGCGGAACCGAAACCTGCAGGGCGCCTGCCGCCTCGGGCAGTAGCTCACCCTGGCTGAAGAAGAAGATGACGGCGTCGTTGGTGATGGCGAAGTTCTGGTACGTCGCCGGGTCGAGGCCGACCTGGGGGGCGATCGCCACCGGCTGACCGGACTGCTTCTCCAGTTCGCTCTGCACGACGGGGAAGATCAGCGGCCACGGGTTGGCCCCCGGCCGAAACAGCGGCTGGATCTTGTCGGAGCCACCCGTGTCGATCTGGATCGGCTTGCGCGTGCCCTGGTCCCAGTTGAACGACTTGTAGAACGTCTGCGGGTGCGCGCCACCAACGTCCTGGAACGTCTTGAACACCAGCGACCGCGTGCCGCGGGGCGGTACCGCCGAGGTGAACTGCGTGGTGGTGGTGTCGAGTTCGTACGGCATGTAGTGCGGGCCAGGCATGTTCGCGACGTTGAGGAAGCCGTCACGGGTCTGCTTGACGTAGTCGAACACGGACTGGAAGTCCGGATAGTCGACCGGGTAGCTGATGTTCAGCGCGTACGCGGGATCGCTGGCCTGGATCTGGCACGTCTGGTTGGCCCCCATGACGCCGGACAGGTCGGCACACTGCGGCGGAGCGGCCGAGGCGACGGGGACGCTCGAGAGGCCGAGCGCCGCCACCGCAGCAAGGGCCAAGGCCAGTGTGGGAATGCGCATCTGAAGAAGACCCTCCGCGAAGAGCGGCATCGCGCCGCCCACGCAACAATACCTGCGACATCAGCGCGACGGCTGGCAGACGTAGGCCACCGCACGGCTGTCGCGGCCCGTCCCGATTCTGGTGATCACCACCGAGAGCCTGCGGGTTCCGCGCAACTTCAGCCGCGATCGCAACGCGTCGGGGTCTACGTCGACGCCGCGGACCAGGATCTCGGCGGCGCCCACGCCGAGTATCGAAAGCGCCTGGCGCAGGCGGCGTTCGCCGTAGTCCAGTTGTTCGAGCACCTCGAATCCGCGCACGCCGTCGGGCAGGACGTCACCGGACAAGTAGGCGATGTCGGGGTCGAGCTGCCACAGACCGTGGCGCGCACCGTAGTGGCGCACCAATCCGGCCCGCACCACCGCCCCGTCCGGGTCGACGATCCAGCGGCCGGCCGGCGCGGTCACGCACTCCCCCGGCTCGGCGTCGGTGATCTGCTCGCCACGATCCAGTACGGTCGCGCGGCGGGTGACACCGGGTACGGCCAGTCCCGCCGACCACAGGCAGGCTTCGCGAACGCCGCCCGCCAGCGACGTCACCTCGATCTCGCCGGTGAACCCGAGACGACGTAGTTGGTCGAAATCGACTCCAGGAGCACACTTCACGACGAGGTCGCGGTCGGCATACACATCCAGCAGTGCATCCAGCGCGGGCGTGTAGTCGCGCGGATCGAACCGGCGCCGCCCACCGCTACGCCTGGCGGGATCCGCCACCACCACGGTGTCGCGCGTCACCGGTCGCAGCGCATCGGCGCGGCACAGGTCGACGCCGTCGAGGTTGTGCCGGGCCATCGCCAACCGGACCGGGTCGACGTCGCTGCCCACGACCTGCGACGCCTGCCCTTGCAGCGCTGCCAGTTCGGCGCCCACCGAGCAGGTGACGTCGTGCACCCTCAGACCGGCAAGGCGTCGGGCGCGGTGTGCGGCAACGGGTTCCGCCGTGCACTGCTGCAGGGCCTCGTCGGTGAACAGCCACGCCGACGGGTCGGTGAACTTGACCGTCGCCCGCCGCCGCAGCAGTACGGTCTCGACGAGGATCGCGGTTCGTTCACCGAAACGCGCTCGGGCTGAAGCGATGTCGGAGATCCGCGTGGCGTCGTCCAGCCGGTAGCCGGCTACCTCGGCGAGCGCGCGGGTCCCGTCGTCGCCGTCGAGGTACGCGACGTCGTCGAGCGTGAACGCCAGGCCCCCGTTCAGGAAGGCTTGACCCCGGTGACCATGACGTTGTAGAACCAGCCCTTCGGCACGACGTGCCGCCACAGGTTGGCATCCACCCAGCTCAGCGTGATCCAGCTGTGGAAGGCGAATCTCGCCCAGCCCCAACCCAATCGGCCCGGCGGCACCGACGCCTCGAACGTCCGGATCGGCCAGCCCAGCATCGCCGCGGTGAACTCCTCGCTGGCCGTCGCGACCTCGACGGCGCCCGCGTTGGTAGCCATCCGTTCCAGATCGCTCGGCTCGAAGGTGTGCAGGTCCACCACCGCCTCCAGCGCCGCGGCGCGCGACGACTCGTCGAGCTCCTCCTGGGGCCGCCGCCAGTCCTGCAGGCCGGGAAGCTTCGTCACGTTGGTGGCCACCCGCCACGTCAGCGTGGACAGGTTGCGCGCGTAGACGTTGCCCGACGTGGTGGGTTCACCGGCAAAGACGAACCGGCCGCCGGGCTTGAGCACCCGGACCACTTCGCGCAGCGAAAGTTCGACGTCGGGAATGTGGTGCAGCACGGCATGGCCGACGACCAGGTCGAAGGTGTCGTCGTCGTACGGGATGCCCTCGGCGTCGGCGACCCGTCCGTCGACGTCGAGCCCGAGCGACTGGCCGTTGCGCGTGGCGACCTTGACCATGCCCGGCGAGAGGTCGGTCACCGAGCCGCGCCGCGCGACCCCGGACTGGATCAGGTTCAGCAAGAAGAAGCCGGTGCCGCAGCCAAGTTCCAGTGCGCGGTCGTAGGGCACCTCACGTTGCACCTCGTCGGGCACGATCGCGTCGAACCGGCCCCGCGCGTAGTCGATGCACCGCTGGTCATAGGAGATCGACCACTTGTCGTCGTAGGTCTCGGCCTCCCAGTCGTGGTACAGCACCTGCGCGAGCTTGGAGTCGTGCCGGGCGGCCTCGACTTCCTCCGCCGAGGCGTGGGGATTGGGAGCCGGGTCGGTACTCGTCATGAAGGGCAGCCTAACGCCCGTCGAACGAGGCCTTCACCGCAGCCAGTGCGGCCGGCGAGGCGTCCGCAAACCGGGCCGCCCATGCCACCGCGCCGTCGTACACGTGGTCGGGTGCCACCATTTCGTCGATGAGACCGAGCGCCAGGGCTTCCTTGGCGCCCGCGAATCGTCCGCTGAACACCAGATCCTTGGCCTTGCTGTCGCCGACCGCCCTGGCCAGCCGTGCGGCTCCCGCCGGCACCAGTCCGTCGAGGATTTCGGTGGCACCGAACTTGGCGTTGTCACCGCTGACCCGCCAGTCCGCGGCCAATGCCAGCGTCAGGCCACTGCCCAGCGCATAGCCGGTGATGGCCGCGACGGTCGGCTTGGGGATGGCGGCGATGGCGTCGATGGCCCGGTGCCGGGCGTCGTGCGCGGTGGTCATCTCGTCGGCGTCGAGCGTGCGGAGTTCGGGGACGTCGTCACCGGCGGAGAAGATCTCGTGGCCGCCGAAGACGATGACGGCAGTGACGTCGTCGCGCGTGCCCACCTCTTCGGCCGCGGCGGTGATCTCCCGGTACATCTGGCGAGTCAGGGCGTTGGTCGGCGGCCGCGACAGCAGCAGGGTGGCGATGCCGGGCTGCTCCGGTCTGACGTGGATGCCGACGAACTCGCTCACCCGCCGCCCTTGTCTGGCTTGTCCGGCACGTACCCCTGCGGCGCACGGCGGTTGCGCGCCTCGTTGTAGCGGTCGCTGTTGAAGAACTCGATCTCCCAGTTGCCCTTGGACACGGCCAGGTGTGGCTCGACCGGCACGATCTTGCGTTCCACCGCGAGCACGTCGCCGACGGTGCGGCCGTTGAGCGAGTCCAGCTGCGTCCACGTCGGCGGCAGCAGGAACGACCGCCCCTCGGCGAAGTCGTCGAGGGCGGACTGTGGCGTCGCCCAGTCGGCGCGGTCGGTTTCGGTGTTGTCGCCGTCGGCGCGCTGGCCCTCGGGCAATGCCCCGACGAAGAAGTAGGTGTCGTAGCGGCGGGTGCGCTCCTCCTTCGGCGTCACCCAGTTCGCCCACGGTCGCAACAGGTCGGCACGCAGCACGAGGTTCTCGGCGCGCAGGAACTCGCCGAAGGACAACGTCTTGGCGTCCAGCGCCTTGCGTTCATCCCGGTAGACCGACGCGTCGGCGACGATCCCGTCGGGGTCGTCGGCCGGGCCGGCGAACAGCACGCCGGACTCCTCGAACGTCTCGCGTGCCGCCGCGCAAATCAGGGCTTCAGCGAGGTCGACGTCGACGCCGAGGCGCTCCGCCCACCACGACGGCTCAGGCCCGTACCAGGCGATGTCGGCGTTCTTGTCGCGGTCGTCGACCCCGCCGCCGGGAAACACCATCACGCCGGCCACGAAGTCCATCGCCGAATGCCGTCGCATCAGGAAAACCTTGATGCCCTCGGCGGTGTCCCTGACCAACATCACGGTGGCCGCCGGTCGCGGGGTCAGCGGTTCGGGTTCGGTCATGCTCGCCTCCTGTGTGCCGCGCGGGTCCTGGTCCGACGGGCGAAGTACCGCCCGTCGATGACATCCAGCGCGATGGATTGGCCGAAGGCCTTGGACAGGTTCTCGGAGGTGAGCACGTCGGTCAGCAGGCCCGACGCGACGACGTTGCCCTCGGACAGGAGCAGGCAGTGGCTGAAGCCCTGCGGAATCTCCTCCACGTGGTGAGTGACGAGGACCGTGGCGGGCGCGTCGGGATCGGCGGCCAGGTCGGCGAGCCGCGCCACCAATTCCTCGCGGCCGCCGAGATCTAGACCGGCTGCGGGTTCGTCGAGCAACAACAGTTCGGGATCGGTCATCAAAGAGCGCGCGATGAGCACCCGTTTCCGTTCGCCCTCCGACAGCGTGCCGTAGGTGCGCTCGGCCAGGTGCTCGGCGCCGACGCTCTCCAGCATGTCGACGGCCTGGGCGTAGTCGACGTCCTCGTACTTCTCACGCCAGCGGCCCAGCACGGCGTATCCGGCCGAGACCACCAGGTCGCGGACCACTTCGCCGTCGGGCACCCGCTGGCTCAGCGCCGAGCTGCTCAGCCCGACCCGCGCACGCAGCTCGGCCATGTCGGTACGGCCGAGCTTCTCGCCGAGCACGTACGCGGTGCCCGAGGAGGGGTGTTCGATGGCGGCGGCGATCCGCAGCAGTGACGTCTTGCCCGCGCCGTTGGGCCCGATGACGACCCAGCGTTCGTCGAGTTCCACCGCCCAGGTGATGGGGCCGACGAGGGTCTTCCCCCCGCGTCGCAGCGAGACCTTCGCGAAGTCGATCAGCAGGTCGGGGTCGACTACGTCGTCTGCTGGCACCCGCCCATCGTAGTCAGGCGATTTCGGCGGGCTCGCGTGCGCTCGCGGCGGTTCGCACGCCGAAGTCGTTCAGCGACAGCCAGCCCCGCGGCGTCAGCCGAAGGACCAGCTGGACCAGCGGCCCGATGCCGAACGCGTACACCACCGTGCCGACGCCGACGGTCCCACCGAGCAGCCAGCCGACGGCCAGCACCGTCGCCTCGATCGACGTGCGGACCAGCCGCACGGACAGGCCGGTGCGCGCGACCAGTCCGGTCATCAGACCATCGCGTGGCCCCGGCCCCATGCCTGCGCCGATGTACAGCACGGTGGACACCGCGTTGAGGACGACGGCGCCCAGCATCATCGCCACCCGCACGGGAAGCGATGACGGCGTGGGCAACACGGCCAGGCCGACATCCACCGTGACGGAGATGACGATGACGTTGGCCACCGTGCCGACCCCCGGCCGGTTACGCAGGGGTATCCACGCCAGGAGGACGACGACGCCGACGACGGCACACGCGATCCCGATCGTCGTCCCGGTGCGCCCGGCCAGGCCCTGGTGGAAGACGTCCCACGGGTCCAGGCCCAGGCCTGCGCGCACCATCACCGCCATCGAGAAGCCATAACCGGTGAGGCCCACGAGCAGGGCCGCGCTCCGAGTAAGGAGTCGGGGGCGGAGGACGGGCCGCCTCACGCGTGGTCGGGGAATCGTGCGCGGATGGCGTCGAGGTCGCTGCGTATCCGGCGGGCATCCGCGTCGTTCTCGGAGTAGCCGCCCAAGCGTGGGTTGGGACGGAAGACGCGGCCCCACTTACTCGCCTTGCGCGTCGCCCGGGAGGTCCAGTTCTGTGCCATACCTCGATATTGATCGCTGACTGGCCTTGCTTTCAATAGCCAGTTAGGGGAAAGTGGCCTCGATGATAGACGAACTGGCCGGACGCAGACTCGAAGTGGACCTGCTTGCGCGCGAACTGGGTCACTGGCGCACGTCCAGTGCCAGTGGACCGGCCTATCAGGGCCTCGCGGACGGTCTGCGGATGCTGATCGTCGACGGCCGGATTCCCGTCGGGGCGCAGTTGCCCAGCGAGCGGGCACTGGCCGACGCCCTCCGCGTCTCCAGGACCACCGTCACCGCCGCGTACACGCAGATGCGCGACGACGGCTACCTCAACGGCAGGCGCGGTGCCCGCAGCACGACGGCGCTGCCCCTCTCACCGCCCGCGGTCCCCGTCCCCATCGCCACGGGCGCGGTATCGGTCAACCTCGCAGCCGCCACGCTGGCGGCACCCGTCTCCGCCGTCTCGCGGGCCTTCGTCGACGCGGCCGACGAGGTCACCCCGTATCTGCACGACATCGGGATCGAGTTGGCGGGGGTGTCCCCGCTGCGCGCTGCCATCGCCGAAAGGTACTGCGCGCGAGGCCTTCCCACCGAGCCCGACGAGATCATGGTCACCACCGGTGCGCTGCACGCGATCGGCCTGATCCTGGCCACCTACACCCAACCCGGTGACCGCGTCCTGGTCGAGCAACCCACCTACCATGGCGCTCTGTCGGCGATGTCCACGCGCGGGATCCGACCCGTTCCGGTGGGCATGACGCCCGACGGGTGGGATCTCGATGCCATAGACGCTGCGGTGCGCCAACTTTCGCCGAGCCTGGCCTATCTCGTTCCCGACAATCACAATCCGACCGGCTTGTCGTTGCCTGCCGCGGGACGAACGCGGTTGGCGCAGATCATCGCCGAGACGCGGACCCGCACCATCATCGACGAGACCATCACCGATATCTGGCTCGACGAGCCGGTGCCCGCGCCGGTCGCTGCGGCCATGACCACCCGACGCGACCTCGTCCTGACGGTTGGTTCGATGTCGAAGTCGTGTTGGGGCGGGCTGCGCATCGGCTGGATCCGCGCCGAACGCAGCACGCTCACCACCATCGCGGCGACGCGGCCCGCCATCGACATGGGCACCGCGATCGTCGAACAGCTCGCCGCCGCAAAGCTTCTCGGTGTCAACGACGAGTTGCTTCACGACCGCCGAGACGTGCTGCGAGCCCGGCGCGCGCTGCTGCTGGCGCTGCTCGACGAGCACCTCCCCGACTGGCAGCCCAATCCCGGCAAGGGCGGCATGTCGCTGTGGGTGCGACTGCCCGCGCCGATGAGTTCGGCGTTGTCGGCGGCGGCCTCGCGCATGGGACTCGAGATACCGCCCGGTCCGCGGTTCGGGGTGGACGGCACCTTGGAGCGGTTCATCCGGGTGCCCTACACGCTGCCCGACGACCAGTTGGCCGAGGCGATCGCGCTGCTGGCCCGCGCCTGGCGCAGCGTGACGGGCTCGACGGGCCCGGAGCCGCACGCGGTGGTGGTCTGAGGCGCTAGGCGTCGGGGATGTCCACGCGGCGGAAGGTGCCGTCGACGGCGTCGGCCGCCTCGATCTCCCCGCGGGTGACGCCAAGGATGAACAGCAC
The DNA here is from genome assembly GCF_000620625.1 of Mycobacterium sp. URHB0044. Classification (GTDB taxonomy): domain Bacteria; phylum Actinomycetota; class Actinomycetes; order Mycobacteriales; family Mycobacteriaceae; genus Mycobacterium. The sequence continues at coordinate 271,834 of NZ_JIAW01000008.1, forward strand.
GGTGTCCAGGTACGGGTGGCTGATCGACGCGTCGGCGACCTCACGCAGCGCCGGCTTCGCGTTGAACGCCACCCCCAGGCCCGCCGCGGCCAGCATGTCGATGTCGTTGGCGCCGTCGCCAACGGCCACGGTCTGCTCCATCGGAACACCCGCCTGTTGCGCGAAGTCCCTCAGCGCCTTGGCCTTTCCGGGCCGGTCGATGACCGGGCCGATCACGCGGCCGGTCAGCTTGCCGTCGACGATCTCCAGTTCGTTGGCGGCGACGAAGTCCATCATCAGCTCGTGGGCCAGCGGCTCGATCACCTGGCGGAAGCCGCCCGACACGATGCCGCAGTGAAAACCCAAGCGGCGCAACGTCCGTAGCGTCGTGCGCGCACCCGGCGTCAGCTCGATCTGATCGGCGACGTCGTCGAGCACCTCGGCAGGCAGGCCCGCGAGCGTCGCGACGCGACGGTGCAGCGACTCGGCGAAGTCCAATTCGCCACGCATGGCCGCCTCGGTGATGGCCGCCACTTCACCTTCCATGCCCACTCGCTTCGCGAGCATCTCGATGACCTCACCCTGGATCAGGGTCGAGTCGACGTCGAACACGATGAGCCGCTTGGCGCGTCGCGACAGGCTGTAGTCCTCGAGGGCGATGTCGACGCCCTCGTCGACCGCCGCCTGCGCCAGTGCTGTCTGCAACTGGCCGTAGGCCGCGCCGGGAGGGACCGAGACGCGCAGCTCCAGCCCGGTCACCGGGTAGTCCGAGACGCCGCGGATGAAGTCGATGTTGACGCCGAGCGCCGCCACCTTCCTGGCGACCACGCCGAACGCCTCGGCGGTGATGGGACGTCCCAGCACCACGATGGTGTGCGTCGAGGGTTCACGAAGGACCGGCAGGTGATCGCTGGGTTCGATGGTGACGTCGAGTCCGACGCGACGGATCGCGGTGGTCACTTCGTCACGCAGCTCGTCGCCACCGGCGACGTCGGGCGGCCCGGCCACCAGGACACCCAGCGTGAGCCGGCCCCTGATGACGACCTGTTCGACGTTGAGCAACTCGACCTTGTGGCGCGAGAGCACCTCGAACAGCGCCGAGGTGACGCCCGGCTGATCGACACCGGTGACGGTGATCAACACCGACACCTTTGACGTGTTCACGCCTGAGAGCCGCCGATCGTCAGGTGCGGACTTCGGCATCGTCGAGTCGGGTCACGTCGCCGTCCTCCGGGCCGTGCGCCCGCCCGACGTGTGCCTCGGCGCGCATCCGCTCGACCATGTGCGGGTAGTGCAGCTCGAATGCCGGACGCTCCGAACGAATCCGGGGCAGTTCGGTGAAGTTGTGCCGCGGCGGTGGGCAGCTGGTGGCCCACTCCAGCGAGTTGCCGTAACCCCACGGGTCGTCGACCACGACGGGCTCGCCGTAGCGCCAGCTCTTGAACACGTTCCACGCGAACGGAATCGTCGAGATGCCCAGGATGAACGCGCCGATGGTCGAGATCACGTTGAGCGTGGTGAACCCGTCGGTCGGCAGGTAGTCCGCGTAGCGGCGGGGCATGCCCTCGTCGCCCACCCAGTGCTGCACCAGGAACGTGGTGTGGAAGCCGATGAACGTCAGCCAGAAGTGCAGCTTGCCCAGCCGCTCGTCGAGCAGACGACCCGTCATCTTCGGGAACCAGAAGTAGATGCCCGCGTAGGTCGCGAACACGATGGTGCCGAACAGCACGTAGTGGAAGTGCGCCACGACGAAGTACGAGTCGGTGACGTGGAAGTCGATCGGCGGGCTGGCCAGCAACACACCCGACAGGCCACCGAGCAGGAAGGTGACCAGGAAGCCCACCGAGAACAACATTGG